>CP016211.1:3360500-5948500 GCA_001931535.1 Minicystis rosea | reverse complement strand
CCAGGTCGTGCTCATCGAACGAGCCCAGCTTTATCCGACCACGCGGCGCGCAGGCAATGTTCGGCATCGCTTCGTTCCGCCCGCGCAACCCCTCGTTGCCCCGACGCCGTCTGGTGGCGCTTCGCGAGCAGTGCCACATTCGCCTCTCGCCAGTGAGGAGTCCATCATGAGCAACCAGCAAACCCAGGGCTTCACCCGTCGCGCAGCCATCGTCGCCGGCATCGCCGGTGCCACGGCGGCGGCCCTGCCGGCCCGCGAGCAAGGCGGCGCCGTCGAGGCCGATCCGCAGGGAGCTCGCCGCGCTCCGGCGGGCGGCGCGCGCATGCCGGTGGTCTTCCTCCCGCACGGCGGCGGCCCCTGGCCCTTCGTCGATCTCGGGATGAACCAGGCCGAGCTCGACGATCTCGCCGGCTATCTCCGCTCCATCCGCGGTGTCCCGCAGACGCCTCCCAAGGCCCTTCTCGTCGTCTCGGCCCATTGGGAAGAGGCGGTGCCGACCGTGATGACCAGCGAGCGCCCGCCGATGCTCTACGACTATTACGGCTTCCCGCCCGCGTCGTACGAGATCACGTGGCCAGCGCCCGGCGATCCGAAGCTCGCCGCCCGCGTCCGCGATCTTCTCGGCGCCGCCGGCTTCAGCACTGCATCCGACGCGCAGCGCGGCTTTGATCACGGCACCTTCGTCCCGCTCAAGCTGACCTATCCGGAGGCGACCATTCCCACGGTGCAGCTCTCGCTCAAGCGCGGTCTCGATCCGGCCGAGCACCTCGCCATGGGCCGCGCGCTCGCGCCGCTCCGCGACGAAGGCGTGCTCATCGTCGGCAGCGGGATGACCTATCACAACATGCGCGGCTTCCGCGGCCCGCAGGGACGTCCCGTGTCGGAGGCCTTCGATGCCTGGCTGCGGGAGACCACCACCGCCGATCCCGACACCCGCGATCGCGGCCTCGCTGCCTGGGAGCGCGCTCCTTCGGCGCGCCTCGCGCATCCGCGTGAAGAGCACCTCCTGCCTCTCATGGTCATCGCGGGCGCGGCCGGCGCCGATCGCGGCACCACGGCCTACAGCGGCTCGGTCCTCGGTGTGCGCGTCTCCGCCTATCACTTCGGTTGAGCCCCGCCCTCATCGGTCCTCGCGGACACACTGATACATTCTGTCGACGCTGTTGACGGTGGGCAACACTCGGGGCAACCTCCGGGCATGCCTCGCAAGCCGACCCATGCCGGCGTCAAAGTCCTCCTCGCGGCCCGCGTCGAGCCGGAGCTGCGCGACCGCGTGGACGCCCTTCAAGAGCTCTTCTCGAGCGTCGTGCACCGCGCCAACCGCAGTGACATCCTCCGCGCCCTCATCTGCCTCGGGCTCGAAGTGGTCGACGATCGCGTCGCCCGCGACCTGCCCCCCATCCCCAGCGATCGCGGCCTCGGCCTGCACCGAAAGGCTTGAGCGCTCTCCTCGACGCGCGTGATGCGCGTCCTCTCGACATCGATCCTTCGAAATCCGCGACGATCCCCGGCCGGCGCACTCGTACGGCGAGGCGCTCGCGATGCGATCTCGTTCGCCGCTTCAGCCCTTCGAAGGATCGGGCCCGCGATCCTTGTGGAGCGGAATCACCTCACCGCCCGGCTCTTCACCGGCGCCGGCGTTGTCGTTGGCCTTCTTCGGCTCCACGACCAAGACGCGGCCTTTGCCCTCGTCGAGCGCGGTGCGCAGCACCTCGGCGGCGAAGCCGATCATCTCCTGGCGGTGCTCCCGCTGGTTCTCGTCGCTCTCGCGAATCTGCGCGCGGATCCGGCGCAGCTCGGTGGTGACGGAGACGATGCCCACGACCATGAGCGCGCTCAGCGCGATATGGATGCCTTCGACTGGTCCCACCGGCGTACCCCTTGGCGTGTCGTCCTGCGCTCGTGGTACGTCGTACAATTTCTTGATAAGATGTCAACGACGTTAACGTTAACCCGGTATCGCGCCGCGCGCCCGGTCGCTCGCCCCGCCTGCGATCGGCAGGCCGTCGCGGCGCTCGGTGCGGCGCCGCACGCAGCGTGCGCAGAAGAGAATCGCCGATTCCACAGCGGGCTTGGAGGTGCGGCCGATGCGCCGGAGCAGGAGCCGAAGAGCGCGCTTCGGCTCCCTGTATCAGGATGGGGCCGCAAGCGGCCCCAAACCCCGCGCTGGACGAGCCAGCGCTGATATCTCGATGGGGCCGCAAGCGGCCCCAAACCCGCGCTGGACGAGCCAGCGCGGATCACTTCGGAATCGGGGGAATCACCACGGTATTGATGGGCTGCACGCTGGCGCCGGCGGGGTAGGCGTAGCTCACGGCCTGCGAATAGAAGCCGCCGGCGCTGTTGCCGAAATCGCCGCCCGTCTCGGCGGAGCCCCAGCCCCAGACCACGAGGCCGAAGGGAGCGTCGCTGTGGATCTCGTGGCGGCCGTTGTCGCAGCTCCCTTGAGGCTGGAAGTTGTGCCGCACCAGATCGATGCGCGTGTATTCGTACTTGCCGCTCGTGCCGATCGGCTGCCAATCACCGAGCACACCGGCACAGTCGAGGTTCACGTCCTTGAAGCCGGCGCCGTCGTTGCGGCGCACGAGCACGAGGTTCGTCTCCGGGTAGGTCGGATCGGTGAAGAACACGTACGATCCGAGATATTGCTGCGGCGGGATGACGTTGACGAACTCGGGATCTCCGCGGCAATCACTGATGGTCGCGCTCACCTCTTGGCAGCCGGTCATGTAGGCGGCCATGTAGAACGGATGATCGACGTCCTGGCTCTTCACGATGAAGGGACCGGCCGCGCGGAACTCCGCCACTTGGCCGACGTCGAGCGTGTCCGGCGCGCCGGCCGGCTTTTGCGGCTCGTAGGTCAGCGTCGTGCCCGCGACGGTGCCGATGATGCGCCACGGGGGCGACTCCTCCTGACCATCGAAGCGATCGCGGTAGCGCACGGCCACGTACTCATCGCCGAGCGCCTTCACCGGCGGGATCTGTTGATGGGCCGAGTCGCACGCGGCGCTGGCCACGTCGACGCTCAAGCAGGTGGCGCCGCCCCAAACACCGATGGGCTTGTTGGATTGAATGGGGCTCCCGACCAAACCACTCTGCGTGAACTGGAGGATTTGGCCCTTGCTCAGATTGTAAGTCATCGGCACGCCCTGGCCCGTGCCCGGCACGCCGGGGCCGCCGGAGATGGGGCTGGTCGGGCTGATGGTGACCTCCGTCCCATCCTCGGCGGCGACGACGTCGAGCGTCGGGAGCGCCTCGGCCACGATTTGGCTCTTCCGGAAGGCGTCGACGGCGATGTAGTTCGTGTCCCACGCCGTGGTCGGGAGCAGCAGTGTCGCGCTCGTGGCCGCGCTCTGCCCACCGCCGTAGGGGAAGATGTCGTAAGCCACCGTCGGCGCCGACGTCACGATGTGGAAGGCGTTGCCGAGCCCGGTGCCGTGGACGGCGGCATCGATGGTGAGGCCCACGTTGACCCCCGCCGGGCAGGCCGCGAAGTTACCCGTGGTCGCGAGGAAGACGATGGCCACTTGGCCCGCCGGGAGCTGCCCATTCGGCAACGGCTGATAGGTGAGCGACTGCCCCGTGCCCGTGGGAATGTAGGAGAAGTTGGCGGCATTCAGCGTCTGCCCGGCGCGCTCGACGGAGATGGTCACCGGCGCGGTCCAGGTGTTGGCCACGAAGGCGGCGAAGCACGCGCCCTGAGCGACGGTGATGATGTCGGGATCGACCGAATAATAGTCGCAACCGATGGTGCTCTTGTTCTCCTTGGCGCTGTCGCAGGCGGGGACGCAGCCGTTGGCGCCGCAGCCCTGATCGGCCGGGCACGTGGAGAGCACGTTGCCATTGCAGTCGACGACCGAGTGCAGATCGGCCGAGCAATGCGTCTGGCAAGAGCCGGTGCCCGTCGTGGGCGCGCTGCCGGTCGTCAGCGAGATGTTCTCGCCGCCGCTGCCCATGCCCGCGCCGCTCCCCGCGCTCGGCATGCCCGCGCCGCCGCCGCCGGTGCCGGCGGTGAACATGGAGCTCGGGGTCGCCGAGCAGGCGCTCGCCGCCGCCGCGCCCGAGCCCAAGAGAGCAAGCAGAGCATATCGAAGCCTCACGCGAACCTCCTCTGCCGTATCCAGGGCAGCGGCGGGACGCTATCACGCGCGCGCTCCCGCCGATACGGCGGCGCTCCCTGAATCCCGCGGTTTTCGAGGCTTCACTTGGGGATGGGCAGCACCTCGACCACATTGATGGGCTGCAAGCTGGCCCCGGCCGGATAGGCGTAGCTCACCGCCTGGGACGAGAATCCATCCGGCGGCCCGCCGCTCTCCACCGAGCCCCAACCCCAGATCGTGAGCCCGAAAGGCGCGCTGCTGCGCATCTCGTGGCGACCGTTGTCACAGCCATTTTGAGACTGGAAGTCGTGCCGCACCAAATCGATGCGCGTGTATTCGTAGGAGCCGCCGGTGCCGACCTTTTGCCAGCCGCCGAGCTTGCCGGCGCAGTCGAGGTTCACGTCCTGGAAGCCGAAACCATCGTTGCGGCGCACCACCACGAGGTTCGTCTCCGGGTAGGTCGGATCGGTGAAGAATACGTACGAGCTCAGGTATTGTCGTGGGGGAATCACATTGACGAACTCGGGATCTCCCCGCTTGTCGTTGCCGCTCGGGTCGGCCTCCGACCAGCCGGTCATGTGTCCGGACAGATAAAAGGGATGATCGCTGTCTTGGCTCCGTACCACGAAGGGCGAGCCCGCGCGGAAGATGGCCACTTGGCCCGTGGCGAGCGACGACGGCGCGCCCTCGGGCGCCTCGGGATCGTAGGTGAGCTTCGTCCCATCCACCGCGCCCACGAGGCGCCATGGGGGCGACTCCGCCTTTCCGTCGAAGCGATCTCGATGGCGGACGGCGACGTACTCGCTGCCGAGCGCTTTGACGGGGGGAATCTGCTGATGGGCCGAGTCGCACGCGAGCGCGTCGACCGCGATGGTCAAGCAGGTGGCGCCGCCCCAGACACCAACGGGCTTGTCCGCTTGGATGGGGTTGCCGGTCAGCTCCGTGTCTTGGGTGAATTGCAGCGCTTGCCCCTTCTTCAACGCATAGGTCTTGGGCGCGCCTGCATCCGGGCCGATCGGGGTGGGGGAGAGGGTCACCGTCGTGTCGTCCTCCGACGCGACGATGGCGAGCCACGGCTGCCCTTCGGGGAGGAACGTGCTTTTCGGATAGGCATCGACGGCGATGTAGTTCGTGTCCCAAGCGGTGGTGGGCAAGAGCAGTGTCGCGCTCGTGGCCGCGGTCTGCCCGCCGCCGTAAGGATAGATGTCGTAGGCCACGGTCGGCGCCGAGGTGGCGATGTGGAATGCAGATCCGATCCCGCTGCCGTGGAGCGCGGCGTCGCCGGACAAGGCCACGTTCACACCCGCGGGACAGGCGGCGAAATTGCCGGCCGAAGAGAGGAAGACGAGCCCGACCTCGCCGGCCGGGATCGCGCCGTCGGGCAGCGGATCATACGTCAGCGATTTGCCGGACCCGTGCGCGAGGTAGGTGACCTTGGCGGCGTCGAGCGCCTGATTGCCGTATTCGATTTGGAGCGTCACCGGCGCCGTCCACGTGTTGGCGACGTAGGCCACGAAGCAGCCGCCCCGCGCCGCGCTGATCACGTCCGGCTGGAGCACGTAGTAATCGCAACCGATGGTGTTCTTGTTTTCTCGGGCGCTGTCGCAGGCGGGGATACAACCGCTCTTGCTGCAGCCCTGATCGGCTGGGCACGTGGAGATCACCTTGTCGCGACAGTCGACCAGGGAGTGCAGGTCGGCCGAGCAGCGCGTCTCACAGGGGCCGCCGGTGCTGCTCGTGGTGAGCATGAGGGGAGCTCCGCCGGTGCCGCCGGTGCCGGTGCTGGGCGACGCGGAGCACGCGCCGACCGCGGCGCCCGCAGTTAGCAAGGCGAGCCAGGTGATTCGCTGTCTCACGAGACCTCCACGCGCCCTCGGGGGGCGACTTTGCGGGAACGCTATCACGTGCATTTCGGAGGGGACAGCGATCGGTTAGCGTGCCGTGGGATCCATGCCGCTCTCCGTCGCTTCGCTCCTCGCCGATCCTTCCACGCTTTGGACCGATCCGGCCTCGCCGCTCGCCGAGGCGCCGGAGGCCGCGTGGCTCGCGTTCTTTCGCCTGGCGCGGATCTATCATCGCTACGAGGTGCGCGGGATGGAGCACCTCCTTCGGCCCGGGGCGGCGCTCATCGTCGGTTACCACGGCCGGCCCATCGCCTACGACCTGTGCATGCTCACGGTGACCCTGCGCGAGCAGCTCGGCTATCTCCCACATGGAATCATCCATGGTTATTTCGGGCACCAAACGATCCTGAAATGGGCCATCGACGGCCTCGGCTTCGTCACCGGCGATGGGGAGGCGATCGCTGCGGCCGTGGCGCGCGGCGAGCACATCCTGGTGCAGCCCGGCGGGACGCGCGAAGGCTGCCGCAGCTTCAAGCATCGTTACGAGGTCGACTGGGGCGATCGCACGGGCTATCTGCGCCTCGCGTTGCGTCATCGGCTGTCCATCATCCCCGTCGCCGCCGTCGGGATCGACGATGGATACATCGGCCTCAACGATGGATATGCCCTCGGGCGGCGGCTCGGGGTGCCGCATCGGATCCCCGTGTGGCTGGGCCTCGGCCCGCTCGGGCTCTGGCCGATTTCGCCGCCGTTTCCCGTGAAGATCACCCAGATCGTGGGCGCGCCCATCGACCCGCTCGCCGAGGGGCCGATCGCCGAAGGAGATCGGGAGTCGCTCCTCCGCCTGCACCGCAAGGTCGCGAGCGCCGTGCAGGGGTTGATGGATGATGCGCGCCTCCGCGGCGCCGCGCCGTGATCGTCAGTGCGCCCACCTCGTCATCAATCCTCGCTTGCGTGGGCGGGCTCGTTCGGTAGTGTCGCGACACCGCATGATGGATCTTCGTCTGCTCCTCTCGATCGTCGCGATCGCCGGGCTCGGGCCTGTGATCGCACCGACGATCCCGCGTCTCTCCCGCCCGCCGCCTTCCCGATCACGGAGCCCGCGGCCGAACATCGATTCTGTGGTTGGCTCTACGGCTCGCGCGATCCTCTGGTGATGAATCGCGCTTACGACACCTTCGCGGAGCACGCCGCCGACTTCGACGCCGTTCACCCCACTTGGTTTCACGTGAGCGCGCCGACGCGCATCACGCCGCGCGCCGTCGGGGTGGATGATCCCCGCGTCCTCGCCCACACCACCCGAGGCGGCGCGCGGACGCGTCTCATCCCCACCATCCAGGCGGAAGATCGGCCCGATCGCGACTACGCCCACACGATGATCCACGACCCCACGCTGCGGCGCCGCCACGTGGAGGCCATCGTCGCGCTGGTCGCAGAGGGCCATTACGATGGCATCGACCTCGATTACGAGCATCTCGCCGACACCCTCGGAGAGGGGCAGTCGCTCGCGGACGAGGGCCGGGCCTTCAGCGCGTTCGTCACCGAGGTCGCGGCGGCGCTCCACGCCGAGGGCAAGACGCTCTCGCTGGCGGTGCCGGCGGAGAGTGGGCCGAGCGAGGTTTACGATTACGAGGCGCTCGCCGCGGCCGCCGATCAGGTCCACGTGATGGGCTACGATTACCATTGGGAGGGCGGCCCGCACCTCGGCCCGGTGGCGCCCCTCGGGTGGATTCGCGGCGTGGTCTCGTACATCGGCACGATCGACGGCGGTCACCGGCGCAATCAATTCCTCCTCGGGGTGCCGAACTACGGCCTCGTCGGCGCCGGCGCGACCTTGTGCAGCCCCACGACCGCGTGCCTCGCGCTGGCCGGCACGGATTACCGCACGACCACGAGCCACGCTTGTTCGATGGGGGATCTCGAGGCGGGCCGCGCACCCAATCAGACGCTCCCGGATGGACGGGAGATGTTCTTCGACGACATCGCCTCTTTGGAAGAGAAGGTGGATGTCGCGGCGCAGGGTGGTTTGGGTGGGATCGCGTATTGGAGCATCGGCGGAGAGCCGGATCGGCCCGGGCCGCGGAGCTTCTTCGAGATGGTGCGGTATCGATATCCGCGCGCGGATGTGCCCTTGTAATCAGGCCGGTACGGCGCGCCGCGCCCGCGTGGGGCGGAGCAACGTGCGGCGCAGGAACGACGTGCCCAACGTGGTGAGCTCGAGCGGGCAGAGGCACGCGAGATCGAAGCCGCGCCGGTACTCCGGATTGACGCGGAGGAAGAAGTCGACGTCGGCGGCGCTGCGATCCCAGTGCTCGGGATCCTGATCCTTGTCGAGCACGCCGAAATCGTCGGTCAACACATAAGACCCTTCGACCCGATTGATGTCGGTGATGCCGAGCGCCGAGAGGGATTGCTCCAGCACCGTGCGGGCGCCGTCCGGCATCTCGACGCCGGCGCGCGGCCAGAACGTCTCGAAGTTGCGGGTCATCTGCAGGTAGCCGGCGGGGCTCCCGGCCAGCGCCAGCCAATAGATCGGGCGGAGCGGCGCGCGCATGCGCTCGATGAAGAAGCTCTTCATCCCCATCCGCGCGATCAGGCCGAGCCGGCGATACGCGTGATCGACGGCCACCACCGACGTGTAAATCACCGTCACTTCGCGGCCGTGGAGCCGCGCGGAGAGCCGCTTCACCGCGGTCGATCCAATCAACCGTCGCCCGTCGTAGCAGAGCCACACGTACGTCGCCGCGTCGAGCGCCTCGTCGAGCCGCTGGCGGCTCCAATTGCTGTGTCGGATGACGAATCGCTCGATCTCGTCCCGATCGGCGTGGGTCAGCTTGGCCGGCTCGTGGCAGACGACATCGATGGAGGGGCGCGTGTTCTTCATGGGAGGCGGCTCCTGGTACGTCGGGGCGCGCGGCCGGTCGCTGGCCACGTGGCGATCGCCTCCGTGCACTCTGCATGCCCACGCATTGCGAGGCCGAGGGACGTCCGTGGGCACGCAATGGTCGCGGACGCGGGCTGGTCACGCCTCTCGATGCGACCGACGCGAGGCTTGAAGCGGAGCCCGTGGGGCGGCGGGGCCCCTGCAAAACACGTTGTTCAACTGGACGATGCGGCCTTGTCCAGCCGGACAAGGGGCGACGTTCATTTGTGCAATCTGTACGGGTGGTTGCCTATCGGTGGCCGGTCGCCGGTGGCCGACCACTGGTCGGCCAGTGGCCGACCACGTTCAGGCGGCCACCCGTCGATTGGCCGGGCCCCGCGGCTCCGCGCCATCTGCAGCGAGCCTCGGCGAATGTGCCGCTTTGCCATTTCGATGGAGGCAGACCGGCATTCGCGGCCGAGGGCACACGGGTTGCTGAAGCGAGCTCCGATGGTCGAGCCCCCGCCGGCTCGTCAGGAGGCGACGTCCATGATCGTGCTGCTCAATCTGCCCCCTCAGCCTATCTCCCCTGCGCCGCTAGCTCCGAGCCTCTTCAAGGCGCAGCTCCAGGGGGCGGGGTTGGACACGCGCCTCTACAACCTCAACTTCGAATTCGCCCGATTGGTCGGGACTGCACCCTACGAAGAATTGGCGCGCAACTTCGAAGTGGGGAAGTTTGGTGAATGGTTGTTCGTGCCCTCGGCGTGGGGCCGCAACGTGGGGCCGAGCGAGGACGAGTTCATCCAGCAGCACGCCGACGATCTCTCGGCCCTGCGATCCGTGCCCAACCCCGTCGCCTGGCTCCGCCTCCTCCGCAGCGAGATCGTGCCTCGCTTCCTCGAAGAGAGCTGCCGCCGCATCCTCGCGGACGGCGTGCCCCGCGTGGCCGCGTTCTCCTGCATGTTCTTCCAGACCTCGGCCTCGCTGGCCTTGGGGCGGCTCCTCAAGGAGGCCGTGCCCTCGATCAAGCTGGTGTACGGCGGCGCCTCGTTCCACAGCGAAATGGGTGACGAGCTGATTCGCAAAGCGACGTGGATCGACGCCGTCTCCACGGGCGAGGCCGACGACGTCATCGTCCCGCTCCTGCAATCGCTCCTCGACGGCGAGACGCCGCGCGATCTCCAGGGTGTGATCGCGCGCGCGCCCGATGGGGAGATCGTGGTCGGCCGCCCGCACACGCCCGTGAGCGCGGCCGTGCTCGATGCCCAACCTCCGCCCGATTACGACGATTACTACGCCGACGCCGAGCGCCTCGGCTTCCTCGAGGATCCGGGCTTCCTCGATCGGGTCGTGCTCATGTTCGAGTCGTCCCGCGGGTGCTGGTGGGGCCAGAAGCAGAATTGCACCTTCTGCGGCCTCAACGCCGAGGGGATGACCTTCCGCGCCAAGACCCAAGACAAGGTCTACGAAGAGCTCAGCCACCTGAGCGCGCGTTATCCGATGCGCCAGATCCAGGCCTGCGACAACATCCTGGCCACGGAGTATTGGAAATCGCTGCTCCCCCGGCTCAAGGAGACGCCGCTCCGCTCGAATGGGCATCTTCTCGAGATCTATTACGAGATCAAACCGAACCTGAAGCGCGACCAGATTCGGGCGCTCGGCGACGCGGGCATCACCCACGTGCAGCCCGGATTCGAGAGCATGTCGAGCCGCCTCCTCGATTTGATGGAGAAGGGCGTCACCGGGATTCAGAACGTCTTCGTCCTCAAGGTCTGCCGCGAATACGGCATCAAGGTGGATTGGAACTACCTCCTTCGTGTCCCCGGCGAGACCGCGGAAGACTACCTGCAACAAGAGGGCTGGCTGCCGTACATCTTCCACTTCGATCCGCCGAAGAACATCGGCCCCATCCAGTGCGAGCGCTTCAGCCCCTATTTCGAGCGCAAGGGGCGCTGGGCCGAGAACGTCCGTCACGAGACTTGGTACGAGGCCATCTATCCCAGCGACATCGTGGATCTCGATCGGGTCGCGTACTTCTTCGATTGCGACTGGAAGGACGTCCTCGATCCCGTGACCTACGTGCCGCTCACGCGCATCTGCACCGAGTGGCGGAGGCGGTGGGACGACGATCGCGCCTCGCTCATCGACAACGACGATCCGGTGCGTGGCTTCACCGTCGAGGATCGCCGTGGCCGCGAGCCCGTCATCTTCAAGCTCGGGCGCGTGGAGGCCGCGGTGTATCGCGGCGTGCGCGACATCGCCGCGCCGCGGGCCGTGCACCGCGGGCTGCCCGAGGATCTCCGGGCCGAGCTCACCGAGGCCGAGGTGCGCGGGATCCTCCTCGGGCTCGCCGATCACGGTCTCGTCCTGCACGAGAACGATCGCTTCCTCGGCCTCGGCCTGCCGCCTCGTGAGGACGATGTCCGTTTGAGCGCGGATCGCGTCCCGGTGCGGGAGATCGCGGGCCCGCGCCGAGCGGTGAACCGGGGCACGGCCCGCTTGCCGGTGATCGCGCGATGAGCACGGCGAGCATGGATCCGTTGCTCGCCGAGCGCCGCCGGCTCGGCACCGTCGAGGTCTTCACCATCGAGGCGGGCTCGCTTCCGGAGGCGCACGCCGCGCTCGGCGCGCGCCTCGCCGGCCCGGCGCGCGCGTCGATTCGACGGCGGCTCGAGGTCACGAGCGCCGCCGATCTGCCGCGTCAGATCCGTGACGCCCGCGCGAGCCGCGCCTTCCTCGAGGAGCGCGCCGGCGACGACACCCTCGCGCGCGAGGTGCGCCGCGGCCTCCACGAGTACCTCGATTGCCTCGACGTGTGGGGCCGCGCGGTGGGCGCCGCGTCTTGGCTCGACGAGCCGCTCGACGTCGACGGACAGCCCGTCTCCACAGGCGATCTCGCGCTCTGGGCCCAAGACGACAACGTGGGTTGTCAAACAGGCATGCTCCGGCAGTCCGATGGATCGGTCCTGTTCTGGCACACCGAAGAAGATCGGCTCGGCCTCACCGATCGCCCGCGCCTCGCCACGTTCGCGCTCGGCAGAGAGACCCTCTCCGCGTACCTCTATCCCTATCTGCTCCCGGGCCCGGCGTTCGGCTTCTGCAAGGATCAAATCCACGCCATCGATTCACTGGTCCTCCAGCGTGGCCTCGCCGCGGAGGGGGCTTTCACGAGCGTGGCGTCGTTCCTCGTCTGGAGGCTCCGGGGCGCGGTCCCGGCCCGCGAGATGCTGCGATCGATCGCGCCTCACCTGGATGGATGCGCCATCAACGTGGTTCGTCCCAGCGGGCACCGCGTGCAGGGAGAGACACACGAGATCGGTGGACGGCACGTGCAGAGCCGGACGTTGGGCACGAGCCCCGGATCCTTCGTCGTGCAGGCGAATGCGGTGCTCGACCTCTCGAGCCCGCTCGCCGAGCACGAGGGCCTCTCCATCGAGGAGCGATGTGACTACGATGCTCGCATCGGCCGGGTGACGGCAGCCCTGGAGAAGCGTTTGGGCGCGGCCGGCGAGCCGGGGCCGGCGGATGTCCTCCGCCTGCTCGGGAGCCGTGACGGCGGCCGCCGGGCGTTCGCCAACCTCACGGTGAAGGGCCATTTCGTGGCGCGGGTGACGGCGCATGGGGTCGAGATCCACATCGGCTCGGGATCCGCGCTCTCCGGCGACATCTACTCGGACTATCGATATCACTACGGCGAGGGGGCTTCGGAGCGCCTCACGAAGTCTCCCGCCGGTGGTCTGCGGGCCCGCGTCGCCGACCCACGTTGCTCGGGTTTCAGCGGGCACTGACCAGCTTTCATCCGCGCGCTTGCTCCAGCGATCGACGACGAGGGGGCGTCGATCGCGCGGGGCACGAGATCCTTTGATGTGACGAGCGGCACCGCGGCGGTGTGCGCCGACCTTGCCCCCGGCGTGCGAGGCGGGCTAGGGTCTCCGCGCTCGCTGATGAAGCCGACCTCGAAGCGCAAGGGGAGCGCCACAAGCAAGCGCAAGGGGAGCGCTACAAGCAAGCGCAAGGGGAGCACCGCACGCCGTGCGCCCGCGGCTCCGATCGACGAGGCCGCGAACGAGCGAACCTCGCCGCGCGAGCGCATCCTCGACGCCGGTCTCCGCTTGATGCGCGAGCACGCCGGCGCGGACTTCACGCAAACCGACGTGGCGCGCGCCGCCGGTGTGCCGCAGGGGCACCTGACCTATTACTTCCCCCGCAAGAGCGATTTGCTCGCGGCCGTGGCGCAGCGCTCGATTCAGGCCATCGTCGAGGATCTCGCCAAGACCCTCGCGGGCCGGAGCTGGCCGACCGAGCCCACGGAGGCCCGCGCGCGCACCCTCGAGATCCTCAAGTCGACCGCGAAGGACAGCGATCGCACACGCGTGCTCCTCAGCGCGGTGCTGGCGTCCGTCGAGAACCGGGAGCTGCAGGAGCAGCTCGTCCAGAGCGCGTCGATCGTGCGCCTCTTGATCGCCGGTGGGATGGGCGCGGGCTACGAAGCCGACGGCGAGGATGTCGAGCTCATCCTCGCGACCCTTTGGGGGCTCGGCATCACGCACCTCGTCCATCGTGATCTGCGGCCTGCCGAGCGGGCCGATGCGCTGCTCGAGCGCCTGGTCGTCTGGGTGGACGCCCTCCGCACGCCGGCGCGCGAAGCGGAGGTCGATCCCAAGCCCACCGCCAAGCGCGCTCGCTCTCCGAAGCCCCGAGCGTAGCGATCCGCGCTCGCCGTGCGTGAACGACGACCGCGTTCGGCGGCGTCCCGAGGTCCATTCGCAGCGCGGGTGACGGCGGCATTCGCCGGTGATTTGCCATGTCTCGACGGTGTGTTTTGTAATTTACAAAATCGATTTTGTAGGCTACAAAAATGAATTGACCGGTCTCCGAGCGGCGCGTACGGTGGCCGCTCGTTCGCCGCGCTGGGCGGCGGGCTTCCTTGGAGCGTCGAAGCGGAGCACCCGTTCTCGGCCCGCGGAGCCACGGTGTTTTCCGTGTGCTCGGGTCACGAGCATGGGTGTGCCGAGAGGCCATGTCCGTCATCACGTCACACGCGTGCTCGCGCCCGCGTGCGGCGGATGAACGGCTTTGGACGCGGCTCGGCCCGACTCCGACAGACGCTCTCCCCATCATCGAATCGAGAGGAGCGGATCATGAACAAGGCCTTTTCTTTCACTGCTGCGCTGATCTCCGTCGCTTGCATCTCGGCTTCGGCCGGCGCCACCGTCAAGAAACAGATCGCGAACGTCAGCAATCTCCCCTGCTCCCAGGCTTGTAACAACTACGGGAATAGCCACGGGCTCGACGGCACCCTCCAATCCTCGGCGACGTATCCGGCGAGCCACGTCTGTGATTGCGTTTGGGCGATGACGGTCCCGTCGCCGGGTACGTACGACGATTTCTTCGGCTGCTGGGCGGACACGCGCTTCGGCGATCTCGCCGAGGAGGACGTGCGCTCGACGTGCTTCGAGCCCGTCTACGGCGATGCGGCCATGTCGGCTTCGATGGCGAGCAGCATCGATTCCCTGGTGAAGCAGGCGAGCGACGATGTCACGTCGCTCCTCACCAGCTACAGCGTGCGCTTCAAGCAGGAGATCGCCACGAGCGGGGGCACCGCCGGCAAGAAGATCGCCGGTGGGTGGAGCGCGTTTTATCCCTGCTGGGCGACACTTGAGGTCTCCGCGCCCGACTCCTCGCTTTACGGCGGCTGCTGGGAGAGCGCCTATGGCGATTTGAAGCTCCCGGCTGACGCCGAGGCCGGCGTGACCGAGATCGCCGTGGAGCTCGCCAATGAGCTCGACCAGCTCCGGGACGAGTACCAGGCCTCGTTCGCGCCGATCTTCTCCAAGCTCCCCACGCTTTGATTCACACGGCGGGGACTCGCGTCCCCGCCGCCCCACCGGCGGAGCCGTCGGGGCCCCACCACCCCGCGATCCACCCGCAATTTCCAGGGCGTTTCGCCGCTTCGGGCCTGGCGCTCGTCGTATCGAGATACGCGCTCACGGACAGAGTCATCAGCCGTGTGAATGAGCACGGTGCGGGCGGGAAGCGTCTTTGGGGCTTCCGGCTCGCGGAGACAGCATGTCAGCGGTGACGGCGCGGGCGCTTCAGCGATGAAGGTGCGAGCACGCTTTATGACAAGAGCCGCTCGAGATCATCGACGGAGAGCTCGCGCAGGGGGGCGCCGTCGCCGCGAATCACGCTCTCGGCGAGGGCGCGCTTCTGCTGTTGGAGCTCGGCGATGCGCTCTTCTACGGTGTCTTTGGCGATGAGGCGATAGGCGAAGACGGGCTTCGTCTGGCCGATGCGGTGGGCGCGATCGATGGCCTGCGCTTCGGCGGCCGGGTTCCACCACGGGTCGAGGAGGAACACGTATTCGGCGGCGGTGAGGTTCAGCCCCACGCCGCCGGCCTTGAGGCTCACGAGCAGCACGCCGAGCGAAGGATCGTTCTGGAAGCGGGCCACGAGGCCTTCGCGATCGCGGGTCGATCCGTCGAGCTGCGCGCAGGTGATGCCCTCGGCTTCGAGCGCGGGGCGCACGAGATCGAGGAGCGAGCGGAACTGCGAGAAGACGAGCGCCTTCTGTCCGCTCTCGCGCAGGGCGATGAGCTCGGGGATGAGCGTCGCGAGCTTGGCGCTCCGCTCGCTCTTGCGCTCGGGATCGAGCAGGCCCGGGTGACACGCGGCCTGGCGCAGGCGGAGGAGCGCTTCGAGCACGCGGGTGCCCGCCGAGGCCATGCCGTCGGCGCGGACCTTGTGGAGCAGCTCGTCGCGGAAGCGCGCGCGCAGCTCGTCGTAGAGGGCGCGCGCGGGCGCGTCGAGCTCGCAGATCCAGGTCTCGTCCATGCGCGCGGGGAGATCGCGCGCGACCTCGGCCTTGGTGCGGCGGAGGAGGATGGGGCGCAGGGCGCGGCCGAGGAGCGCGACCGCGTCGGGGCTCGGGCGCGCGTCGGTCGCGGCCTTCCACGCGGAGGCGCGTCCGAGCATGCCGGGGTTCAAGAACTCGACGATGGACCAGAGCTCGCCGAGGTGGTTCTCCACGGGCGTGCCCGAGAGCGCCACGCGGCGCTCGGCGCGCAGGCGGCGCGCGGCGCGGGACGTGTCCGAGCCATCGTTCTTGATGGCCTGGGCCTCGTCGAGCACCACGTAGCCGAAGTCGATGTCGGCGAGCGCGTCGGCGTCGCGGCGCAGGGTGCCGTAGGTGGTGAGCACGAGATCGTAGTCGTTGAAATGCGCGCTCGGTGGTTTGCGATCGCCGCCCGTGTGATCGAGCACGCGTAGGCCGGGCGTGAACTGCGCGGCCTCGCGCTTCCAGTTGAAGACGAGCGAGCGCGGCGCGACCACGAGCGAGGGGCGGCCGCGCTGGCCGGCGAGGAGCGCGAGGAGCTGCACCGTCTTGCCGAGGCCCATGTCGTCGGCGAGGAGGCCGCCGAGGCCGGAGCGGCCGACCGCGGTGAGCCAGCCCAAGCCCTCGCGCTGGTACGCGCGCAGCGAGCCGCGGAAGCCCTCGGGCGGATCGAGGGGCTCGACGGCGCCTTCGATCACGAGCGGCGCGTGCGTGGCCACGAAGGCGTCGTCGGCGCGCACGCGCGGATCGGCCTGCGTGAGCGCGGTCAGGAGCGGGAGCTGACTTCGTGTGAATCGGACACGATCACGTTGCGCCGCGCCGAGGCGGAGCACGAGCCCGTGCCGGCCGAGCCACTCTTCGGGGAGGAGGCCGATCGATCCATCGTCGAGGAGCACGCTCTTGTCGCCGCGGCGGAGCGCTTCGAGCACGTCGGGGAGGGCCACGTGCCGGCCGTCGAAATCGACGTCGCCTTCGAGATCGAACCAGTCCACGCCCGAGGCGATGCGCATCTTGAAATCGCGCGCGGCGCGGTACGTCTTGCCGGCGGCGGCCTCGACGCGGAAGCCCTCTTCGGTGAGCGTGGAGACGATTCCGGCGAGGCGCGGCGGCGCGATCGCGAGGTGCGCGCCTTCGGGCGGAGCGGCGGCCGGGCCCTTCGGGAGAGGCTCGACGCCGAGCGCTTCGAGGCGCGCGCGGGCCTTGTTTTCGGCTTCGGGATCGCGACGCACGATCGCGGAGCGCGCGGCGTCGAAGGCCAATCGACCCGGCCGGCGTGAGGGGATGACGGCGCCGTCGTAGAGGAACGAGAGCTCCGCGAAGAGCGGGGCCGAAGGCGCGTTCGGGCTCGGCGGATGCACGAGGAGGCGCGGCGTGGGCGGCGCGGCGATCTGATCGATGGCGATGCCGTCGGGGAGATCGATCGGCGGATCGACCGTGGCATACAGCTCTTCGAGGAAGGTCGTGCGCCGCGTCTCCGGGATGCGCATGCGCTTGTGCATGCGCAGCATGCCGACCCACGAGGTCGCGCCGCCGTCGTCGATGCGCGCGAGGCGCTCGCCGACGATGACGAAGCCGCCGTCGAGGAGATAGTCGACGGCCGCGAGCGGGATCTCGGTGGCCCCCGATCGCAGCACGCCCTCCACGTCCCACACGGGCGGCGCGGCGGGATCGGGCGTGACGACGGTGACGCGCAGGCGAAAGGCCCACGGCGTCTCCTGGTAGACGAGCGGCCGGCCTTCGTGACGGCGATGCAAGCGGAAGCGGCCGCTCCGGCCCAGCATCGGCAAGAGGCGCGCGCTCGCGGCGCGCGAGAGGGCGAAGGAGGAACGCGGCCCCTCGTCACCGCCGATGCGCAGCGAGGCCGTGTTGGTCGAGGCATCGACGATGGCGCGGAGGAGCGCGCGATCGTCGCCCATGGGCCAGCGATCGACGATCTTCGCGGTCACCGGCGCCGGCTCCCAAGGCTCGGGCCGGGCGTCGGGCGGGATACGGCGCTGCCACACGGCGAGGACGGGGCGGCGTTCTTCTCCAGTGCCTTCGAGCTCGAGGACGTAGGTGAGCTCGATCCGCGTCGCGGGCGGCGGCGGAGGGCGGCGCACCTCGGTGGGCGGGGCGGTCGCGTCGAGCAGATCGCGCAGGCGCGCGGCTGTCTTCGGATCGAGGCCCGATCCGTTGCGTCCACCGGGGCCGCGAGGGCGATTCACGAAGAGGAGGATTAGCTCGGGACCGGTCGTACGGGAAGGGGCGCGCGTGGCCGCGCAGTCTGCTAGAGAGCGCACGCCGCACGGGGGATCCCTGGAGGAATCGATGCCTGCGATCAACGAAGAAGCGCTCGACGTGCTGTTCCGCGAAGCCCGTACCCACAACGTCTGGCGGCCCGAGCCGGTGAGCGACGAGCTGCTCCACCGGGTGTGGGGGCTCGCACGCCTCGGGCCCACCGGCGCCAACAGCAACCCGCTGCGCGTCGTCTTCGTGCGGTCCGCGGAGGCCAAGGAGCGGCTTCGCCCGGCGCTCTCGCCGGGCAACGTGGACAAGACCATGAGCGCGCCGGTGACGGCGATCTTCGCCTACGATCTCGCCTTCTACGAGAAGATGCCCGAGCTCTTCCCGCACAACCCCAAGATGGGCGCCCACTTCGCCGAGAACGCCGCGGCCGCCGAGGTCACCGCCAAGCTCAATGGCACGCTCGGCGCTGCCTACTTCATGTTGGCGGCGCGCTCCCTGGGCCTCGATTGCGGGCCGATGGGCGGCTTCGACAGCGGCAAGGTGAACGCGGAGTTCTTCGCGGAGTCGACCTGGCGCGCCAACTTCCTCTGCAACCTCGGTTACGGCGACGCCTCCAAGCTCCATCCGCGCAACCCGCGCCTCGCCTTCGAAGACGCCTGCAAGGTGCTTTAGGTTCCGTTCGCGACATCGCGAGCGACCTGCACGCGGGGAGAGCGAGCGAAGAATCGTTCCGCATTTCGATCTCGAGAGGGAGAAGGAACGCCAAGGCGCAAGAGGCGCAAAGACGCAAAAAGGCAGGGAGAACGAGCCTCTTTGCGTCTTTGCGTCTCGCTCTCGGAAGACACCAAGGCGCAAAAAAGGCGAGGGAGATTGAGCCTCTTTGCCTTTTTGCGTCTTTGTTTCTTGGCGCCTTGGCGTTGAATCCGGCCTGGCTCGAACGAGCTCGACCGACGGTGCGAGGCGCGCCGTGGGTCGAGGAGACCTCGCGCCTCACGTTCCGCTCGCCGGGGGCGCTCGTCGGACGAGTCTGGGGCGATCGGGCGCGTCGACGGAGAGCGGGGACTGCTTCAACGGCGAAGGCGAGACGCCTATACTGCGATGGCTCGCTTCATTCGCTTCGCTTTTGGGAGGTCCTCGTCATGCCGAATGTCTGGAGGCTTGCGCTCCTCGCGTGGTTGCCCGTGCTCTCCATCGGAGGGTGCCAATGTGAGGGATGCAAGGAGAGAAGCAGTGCGTCCTCGCGTGGATGCTTCTCGAGCGAGCCCATGAGCTGTGGGCCGAGCGCGGATGTAACGGCGACTTGCATCACCGCGGACGACTGTCCCGTGAGCGATGACCCCTGCAACGTGGCCGCGTGCTTGGGAGGGAGCTGCACGACGGTGCCCGTGACCGATGGAACGGCCCCGCCCGACGAGCAGTTGGCGGGCGACTGCATCACCCAGGTGTGCGCCGACGGGACGCTCACCACCGCGTCCGCCGAAGATCCGCCGTCGGTCGCCGACCCTTGCCAAATCGGGGTCTGCATCATGGCGAGCCCGATGTTCGTGCCTTCGGAGGATGGGATTGCGTGCTCGCCCGACGCTCCGCCTTCGTATTGTGTGGGCGGCCGCTGCCTGCGTTTCCCGAGCGACGTCTTCAACGACGGGAGCGGCGGCGGTGGCACCGGCGGCGGCATGGGCACCGGAGGTGGCATGAACACCGGAGGCGCCATGGGCAGCGGCGGTGCGGCGAGCTCGAGCAGCGCGAGCGGCTCCGGTGGTGCGACGGGCAGCGGCGGCGCGATGGGCAGCGGCGGAGGAGGACCCGGGTGTCTCGCCTGCGCGGCGGTGATTTATGGAGGAAATCACCACCTCTTGTGTCCGAGCTCCAAGCCCGTTTACGACGCGCTCGTCGATTGCATTTGCGAGACCACGTGTGCGGCGTCGTGCGGGGACAACATCTGTGCGCATCAGCCTCCGACGGAAGCGTGCAATGCGTGCATGGCGTCGACGTTCGATGGTTGTGGGACGTCGATCACGGCTTGTAACGACGATTTCTGAAGACACGTATCCGGCGGCGGTGATTTCGCCGTATCGAACGACGTCGAAGGAGCGCCGGTGAGGTGCCGGCGCTCCCTTCAACCATGCTTCAGTGGACGCCGCCGTTCTGGCGCG
The DNA here is from genome assembly GCA_001931535.1 of Minicystis rosea. Taxonomy (GTDB): domain Bacteria; phylum Myxococcota_A; class Polyangia; order Polyangiales; family Polyangiaceae; genus Minicystis; species Minicystis rosea. The sequence goes on along the minus strand of CP016211.1, from coordinate 5,928,479 downwards.
TGTACGGATCGGGATCGTTGCGGAGGATGCGGTTCACCTCGCAGACGCGGCGCCAAGGCTCGTTGTACTCGCGCGGGATGAACGGGAACATGTCGTCGCCGTTGACGTGCACCGTCGCGGGGGTGCCGTCGTTGGCCCCGCTCGGGGCCGGCGAGACGCCGAGGAAGCTCGAGAGGCCCGCGGGGCTGCCGAGCGGGCGGTTGTCGATGTGCGTGAAGCCGGTGGCCGTCGCGTTGGTGTGACAACCATTGCACGTGGAGAGCGCGAAGTGGTGGCGCGCCAGCGGGTCCATCGGCGGGACCACCGCGGTGCCCCAGACGAAGCTGGACTCACGGGAGACGCCGCCGAGGAACTGGTTGGGCACGACGTGATCGACATCCATGATGAGCGGCTCGTCGGCGAGCATCCAGCTGTGCAGCGCAGGATCGGTGTTCTCGCTGTCGTCCGGCGTCTGCTTGGTGGTGTCGTTGCGCAGACCGAACCCGTCCGGGCCCATCTTCACGTCCTGGAGCGTGTATTCGCGCATCTCCCACAAGCCGTCGTCGCCGAGCGAGATCTCGTTGGTGCGCACCTGACCGATGGAGCTGCCGACGTTCGGCCGCGAGGAATCGGCGTTCTGCGTGGAGAAGACGTCGGTGAGGCTCTGGAGATGTTGGTTGAACTCCGCGGTGCCGAGCGGGATGTTGCTGAGCTCGTGCCACGAAGCCGTCCAGTCCTGGATCTTGACGGTGGGCGGGATGCGGTATTCGAGGATGACCGTGGCGCGCAGCGGATCGCCTTGGAGCTGGCGCCCCTTCTTGCCCTCGCCCTTGCCATCGCCGATCTTGCCATCGCCGATCTTGACCGCGCCGGTCGCCTCGAGCCCCGCGGCTGCTTCGGCTTCCTTTTCGACTTCCTTGGGGTCGCGGAGCTTGATGATGCCGAAGACGAAGCGCGCTTCGCCGGGGCTCTCGGCGCCGTAGGCAGGGCCGGAGAGATCCACGCGGTTGACGATGGCGAGGAGCCGGAAGGGCGAAAACCGCATGTCGAGGGTGCACGCGCCCGGCCCGACGATGGGCGAGCCCGCGGCGCAGCCGCTGGCCACGAGCCAAGGATCGATGAGCATCGGGCGCACGTTCGCGCGCGAGGGCACGGGGAAGCCGTTGACGGTTTGCGAGTTCTCGAAGGTGTCGAGCCACTCGCCCACGAATTGGGACACCGGCGTGGTGCCGGCCATCTGCTCCATGAGGCGCCCGAACGTCCATACGCCTAGGGTGGAAGGATCGCAGCCGAGGCTCGTGTCCCAGGTGGTTCGACACGGGTCTTCGACCACGCTGAGATCGCGAATCACCAGCTCGCGATCGAAATCGACGGGCCAAGGTAGGGGCGTCGGATATTGGGCCTGGTCGAGGTATTTGCACGTGACTACGAGGCTTTGATTGGCCTCGGCCACATTCTCGCCGTCGGGTGCGGGCGCAGAGGAAGCGCAGCCGCCCATCGATACGGCAGCCATCGAACACACGGAGGCCATTGCGACCAGCGGTCGCCACATTCTCTTCATTGTCGTCTCCCAGTCACATCGGGGAGGGCGGGGGCTCTCCTGCCCACACCCCGAGGCGAATCGACCCGCAAAAGTACTTTATCGGTTTGGCCGCCGTAAAGAGATTTCGTTCGCCAGCACACTTTTCAGATGTGGGGTTTCGGCCGACGTCGGAGTCGATGTCGTGATGGGACGATGCGGCAATGCCGGGGAAGGGGGGTGACGGGGATCCGTGGGAGATTATCTATTTCGAAGATTTGGAATCTCGAGCGCTCATCCTATGTGAATTGGATGAGGGACAAGGGACACCTCGTGGGCAGACGCGGTGCGGCGCGCGGAAGGCGTGAATCGAGGCGCGGCGCGTCGGCGGCTTGCGTCGGATGCGTGCTCCCTGCTGTCATTCGCGGGTGACGGCTCGACCTTCGCAGCTCCGGCTCACGACGCTCTTGGGGTGGCTGCCGGTGCTCATTCCGGTGGTGCTGGGCGTCGTCGGTCTCATCACCGGCGAGGTGCCGGAGCTCTTCTACTTGTTCTCGGATCCCATCGCGATGCCGGCGCTGGCGGGGGCGGCGATCCTCTTGATGCTCGTCTTCCCGGCGATGTTCGCGGGCATCTCGACGCAGGTGCCGAGCGCGGGGGAGCTGCCGCCGCGCGCGCGGCTCGGGCTCCGCGTCGCGGGCGCGGTGGCCGTGATCCTCGGGTGCTTGGTGCTGCGGGTCGTGGTGATTCGCGCGGCCACGCCGACGCGGCTCGCGGTCGATCGCATGCGCGCTCATGCCGCTGCGGTGCAGGCCATCGGCACGCCCGTGACGCTTGGTTGGGACGTGCGCGGGTGGATTCACGCGGACGCCGAGGTGAACGACGAGCTCGTGCCCCCGACGATCGACGCGAGCGTGCCCGTGCAGGGGCCGCGCGGCTCGGGGGTGTTGGCGATCGATGGGCACCTGGTGAACGATCGCTGGGTCTTCGATCGGGTGGTGTTGCGGCTCGATCGCGGAGGGAAGATCGAGATCGTGTCCGGCGTGGTGCCGCCCCGGCCGGAGGCGTTCGATCCTTCGGTGCTCGGCACCATCGGCGGCGCGTTTGCGCTCGTCGCCCTGCTCGTGCCGCTCCTGATGGTGGGGCTCCGCGGCTCCGATCCGAAGCGCGCGGTGGCCTCGGTGTTGGTCCGGCCGGGGGTGCCGTTCACGCTCCGCTTCACACCGGCGGAGGCACGGCGCTTCCGCGTGTGGCTGCGCTTCGAGCTGGAATGGCAGGGCGGCGAGGACGACTACGGCATCAGCGCGCACATCGATGTTCGCGGCGGTGATGGGCCGCCCGTGCAGCGCAAGCTGCTCGTCGGTGACGAAGCGCCTGCGCTCGGGCCCGGCGCGGTGCAAAACACGACGTCGTACCGGGTGACGTCGATGTCGAGCAGTGAGGGCGCGACGCGCCGGGCCACCGTGGAGCTCGCCGAGGTTTCGGGCGCGGTCGGGACCGAAGTGGTGGTGACGGGCAGCGTGGTGATTGCAGAGCGCTGCACGCCCGGGGAGCTGCTCGTGTTCGTGGTGCCGCGTTGAAGGTGAGGAACGCGGAGAGGGTGTTTCGGGCGCCGACGAGGCACGTTGGGAGATAAGGTATTGCGGGCGCCGGTCACGGCGATACGGGCCAGCTCTTTCCGGACAAGCTGACGGCGACGGCGGCGAGCTCGGTGCGGATTTCGGCGACGCTTCCACGCTGGCGCGGATCGCGCCGCAGGCAGTGACGGAGGACGGCGGCGAGGCCGGCCGTCAAAGGACGCTCGGAGAGCTTTTTGACGCCGGCGGGCATTCCATCGTGGGTGAGGTGCTGGGAGATCAAAGCCACTTCGTTGGGGGCGTCGAAGAGGGTTTGGCCGGTGAGGACCTCGAAGGCGATGCAACCGAAGCTGTAGACGTCCGCGGCCATCGGGGTGGTTTGGGCGCCGTCGGGCACGATCCCCCAAACCTCGGGCGCGCCGTAGGAGCTCGTCCCGCAGCCGGGGCGGAGGTGGCGGCCGGCGAGGCCGAAATCCACCAACACCGCTGGACCCTTGTCCCGAAGGATGATGTTGGAGGGTTTGACGTCGAGATGACCGACGCCGACTCCATGCATGGCGCCGAGGCCGGCGAGGACACCGTCGAGCATGCCAAAGGCGCTCGCGAGGGTGAGCGTGCGTGAGGCAATGGCCTTGTCGCAACGGGTGCCCTCGACGAGCTTCATCACGAGGATGGGTTTGGGCCGCGCGCCCGCGTCGAAGGTGACGAAGCCGGCCAGGTTGTCGTGCTCGGGGATCGAGAGGAGCGCGCCGGCCTCTTCGCGGAAGAGCTTGAGGAAGTCCGATTCGGAGAGGCTCCGCGCGGCGGTGGCGTCGTAGTCGGGGACCTTCAACGCGAAGCGCTCGGCGTCCGCGTCGTGACGCTCCTCGGTGCGGGTGACGATGAAGACGGTGCCGGCGGCGCCGCCGCCGATCTGGCGGTGCACGTAGAAGCCGCCGAGGGTGCGGCGCGCGGGCATCCACGCGGGGAGCGGGCCTTCGACGAGCGTGGTGAGGGGGATGACGCTGGGGCGGCCGAGATCGACGGGGAGCTTGGCGAGGCGCGGGAGGATGCGCGCGACGAGCGCGGCGAGCGCGCGCGGAATCGAGGCGAAGGCCCGCTCCTGCGAGGTGGTGAGCACGGGGCCGAGAGCGGCAGCCACATCGGCGCCGGGCGCGAGCGCGCGGCCGAGCGCGGCGGTGAGCGGGTAGGGGCTCGCGGGGAGCGCGGCGATGGGCTCGTCCTCGCCGCCGCAGCGACGGAGCGCGCTGGCCGTCAATTGACCGAGGCGCTCCAAAGCTTCGGCGAGCGCGCGGAGCGGAGAGGACTCGGGATCGGCGAGCGGGCGGAGCGACTCCGCCGTTTGCACGGCGCCGAGGGCCTTGAGGAGACGCGTGACGGCGGTGCGCAGCGCTTCGACACGTTGGGTGCCCGCGGCGGGGAGCGCGGCGGAGAGCCCTTCGAGCGAGGGAATGCGCGCGGACACGACCTCGCCGTCGAGCGGGCGCGAGACCTCGGCCTCGATGAAGGCCGAGTATGCGCGCAGGAGGCGCCACACCTCCGGGTTCATGCTGGCCTCGGCGAGGACGGCGAGATCTTCCGGGCCGCCCGTGCGGAAGGCCGCGTAGAGGAGCGCGTCGGCCGGATCGGCGGCCCCGTCGCGCACGAGCGCGTCGAGCGCGCGCGCGACGGTGGCGGCGACGGCGCGGCGGAGCGGGGTGGCGCGCTCCTCGGCGAGGCGCGTGAGCAGCAGACGCGAGGTGGTGGTCCAGCGATCTTGGACGCGATCGCGGCGCTCCTGATCCTCCTCGAACTCGGTGGTCTCGCCGTCGATGAGGTGGAGCAGCGCGCGGAGCTGGCGCTGGTGGCCGGTGACGCCGGGGGTGCCCACGTCGCCGGGGAAGGGCAGGGATTCGATGCCGAGGAGCCAGCGCGAGAGACGCTCGTCGACGTCGTCGAGCGGGAGCGCGCCGCCGCCGGGATCGCTCGGGCCGCGGTTGAGCAGGAGGAGGCTCTTCAGCACACCGGACTCGAGCAACAAGCTGTCGAGCTCGCGCACCAGGACGACGGCGGCATGACGCCCGCGCGCGGAGCTCGGCATGCCGCCCGCGTCGACGACGAACGACTCGAGCAACGCGACCGCTTCGGAGGCGTGCTCCACCGCGATCAGCGCGCGATTGTAGGCCTCGCGGCTGCCCGTCGTGACGAAGGTGTCGACCGCCTCCTCGAGCGCGGCGCGGAGCAGGAGATCGGGGCGCGTGCCGTCGCCCGCGGAGCCGCGCGGGCGCGCTTCGGTGAGGTGGAGGCGGAGCCGCTTCGAGAGCGCCGCGACGTCCTCGTCGCCGGCGCTCTGCTCGAATGCGGCGACGAGCGCGGCGGCGCAGCGCTCCACGGCGGTCGCGGCGCTCGCGAGCGCGCCGAGCTCGGTGCGCATCTCGATGAGATCTTCGGCGATGAAGAGAGGTGCCTTGCGTGCGAGCGCGTCGAGCAGCGCGGACGCGGCCTCGGGCTCGGCGTCGGCGGCGCGCGGGAGACCCCAGAGCAAGGCCGCGGCGATGCCCGGATCGCGCTCGAGGAGCGGGCTCGCCAAGAGCTCGAGGGCAGCGCGCAGCGAGCGCTCGGGATCGACGGCGATGCTGGCCGCGAGCGAGGTCGCGCCGCGCCGCCATTCCGTGGGCGAGAGGCGCGTGGCGAGCGCGCTCCGGATCTCGTCGCCGAGCGCGGGGACGGCGGCGCTGAGCAGACCGCGCGCGGCGGCGACGTGCCGCCACACCAGCGTCTCGCGGTCGGCGAGGAGCGTGCGCCACGCGCCCTCGATGGTGTCGGGCGAAGGGCGGCCGGGCTCGCCTTCGCGCCGAACGACGGCATGGAACAGGAGCGCGGGCTCGTCGTCGCCGCGCCGCGTGCGCCCATGAGCTTCACGCGCGGCGCGCTCGAGCAGGCGCGCGGCCAAGCGGCGCTGCGGGAGCGCGCCGATGGAGTTCGTGCCGAGCCACGCGGCGGCGAGCTCGCGCCGCGACACGAGCGCGAGGGCGAGCGTGTCGGTGGGGACGTCGGCGCCTGCGGGCAGGCCGAGCGCGAGCGCGACGCGGGCGCGAATCCCCGCGCCGGAGAGCGCGCGCGCCGATCCGCTGATGGCCATGCGGGTGGCGATGGCGACGAAGGTGGCCGCGTCCCCTTCGTAGAGCTCCTGGAGCACGACGCGGCCGAGCTCGCGTCGCTCCGCGCCGAGCGGGAGCGCGCCGGCGATCTCGAAGAGCGAGACGCCCGCGGCCGCCGCGGCCAGCCAACCCAAATCGTCGAAGAGACCATCGGCGAGGGCCACGCGCATGCTGCGGACGAGGGCCTGCTCGTCGCAGCCTTCGAGCGGCGATCGCCCGGGCTCCGCGCGCGCGATGGACGCCATGCTTTGCCGGAACACACTCCGGCGATCGGCGCGCTCGTACCGGTCCAGGGAGAGCAGGCCTTCGAGGAAGAATTCGGCGCGGGCGCGCATGCGGGAGGCTTTGGCCCATGAAGCGCCCATTTCGCGCGAGAGGCAAGAGGTGGCTGGGGCACGCCGGCCGCGGGCATGTACGCCGCACCGCGAGACCGCTACGTTTCGGGGGATCATGACGGAAACACGCGCGCTCCTCGGTCTGGCATTGGTCCTGTTGGCATCCACGGCCTGCGGTGGCGGAGGAGGTGGGACGGGAGGCACCTCGTCGACGAGCGGCAGCGGCGGCGGCGAAGCTTGCTCCGGGACCGAGACCCTGTGCGGCGGCACCTGCGTCGACACCGGCAGCGACGCCGCCAACTGCGGCGCCTGCGGCAAGGCCTGCGGCGCGAGCGAGGCCTGTTGCGCGGGCGCCTGCGTCGATCCCAACGCCGACGCCCAACATTGTGGTCAGTGCGACAACGTCTGTCCCGCGGACATCGCTTGTGCGGAGGGCTTGTGCGTGTGCAAAGACCCCTCGCAGATCGCCTGTGGCGGCACGTGCCTCGATCCCAAGACCGACATGACGAACTGCGGGATCTGCGGGCGCGCCTGCACGGGCAGCACCTGCCAGCTCGGGCAATGCCTCGCCATCCCCCTGGCGACGGGGCAGGCTTTGCCCCATGGCCTCGCGGTCGATGGAGCCCGCGTGTATTTCACCAACTACGTCTCTCCGGGGAGCGTGGTGAGCGTGCCTGTCGCGGGCGGCGCGCCGGCGATCCTCGCCTCCATGGGGCAGCCGACGTTCCTCGTCGCGGACGCGACGGACCTCTATTTCACCGATGGGACGGGAAACTCGGTGAGCAAGGTGTCCATCGCGGGAGGCGCGGTGACGGCGCTCGCGACCCAGCAGCTCGGCCCGCAGGGCATCGCGCTCGACGGCAAGAACCTTTATTGGGTCAACGGCGGTGGTGGCACCGTGATGAAGATGCCGAAGAGCGGGGGCACGCCCGAGCAGCTGGCCGCGGGCCAAGGCGCGCCGCAGGGCATCGCCGTGGACGCGAAGGCAGTCTATTGGACCAACAAGGAAACCGGCGAGATCAAGAGTGTGCCGCTCGCCGGCGGCTCACCCACGACCCTCGCCTCCGGGCAGGATCAGCCGACCTTCATCGCGGTCGATGCCACCTTCGTGTACTGGACCACGGCGAACCCGAGCAATGGCACCGTGATGAAGGTGCCGCTCGCCGGTGGAACGCCGGAGACGCTCGCGAGCGGGCAGCAGGCGCCGGCCGGGATCGCGGTGGACACGACCGGTGTTTATTGGACCAACGATGGTCAGGGACAGATTCTGCGGCTCCCGCCGGGGAAGAAGAAGCCGGATGTGCTCTTGACCGGGCAGCTCAACCCTTATGCCATCGCGCTCGACGCAGGTTGGGTTTACTTCACCAACGGCCACGGCGGCGGGACGGTGCAGAAGATTCCCAAGTGATGCAACCATCGAGTCGCGCGGCGAGGATACGAATCCCCGCCGCGCGCCCTCAAGACGCCTTCACGGCACGAGGACGACCTTGCCGACGTTCTTGCGCTCTTGGATGATGCGATGGGCGTCGGCCGCGCGGTCGAAGGGCACCACGTCGCTCACGCGGGGCTTGATCTTCCCTTCGTTGTAGAGGGCGAGGATGGCGTCGAGCTCTTCTTTGAGCATATCCATCTCGTGCCAGAGGTGGCCGATGTTCACGCCGGCGACACCGCGGTTCTTGTCCATCATCGACATCGGGGTGAAGAGCGGAATGCCCGCGGCCTGACGAACCACGTTGAGGATGCTGCGCTTCTCGCCCGAGGCCATGTTGGCGAATCCGAACGCGATGAGCAGGCCGGCCGGCGCGAGCAGGTCGATGCCCTTCTTCCAATCCTTGCCGCCGAGCGCGTCGAGGATGATGTCCACGCCGCGGCCGGCGGTGAGATCACGGACGACCTCGGCGTAATCGACACTGCGGTAGTCGATGGGGTGATCGCAGCCTTCGGCGCGGATGACGTCGTGCTTGGACGCCGACGCGGTACCGAAGGTGACGACGTCGCGCACGGTGCGGCAGAGCTGGAGCGCGGCGATGCCGACGCCGCCGGCGGCCATGTGGATGAGGACCTTGCCCTTGGGCCGCAGGTTCGCGACCCGGAAGAGCATGTGATAGGCGGTGAGGTAATTGACGGGGATGGCCGCGGCCTCTTCGAAGGTCATGGCGTCCGGGATGGGGAGCGCTTGGCCCGCGGGGACCACCAGCGTGTCGCTGTGGGCGCCGAACCTCGAGAGCGCCATCACCCGCGTGCCCACGGCGGGCGTGGCCACGCCTTCGCCCACCGCATCGACGACGCCGGCCGCCTCGTAGCCGACGATGCTCGGCGTCTTGGGCGCATCCGGATAGAGGCCCTGGCGGGCCATGACCTCGGCGAAGTTGAGCCCCGCGGCACGCACGCGGACGCGCACCTCTCCGGCCTTGGGCTCGGGATCGGGCGTCTCGCGAACTTCGAGCACCTCGAGTCCGCCGGGCTTCGTGATCCAGATCGCGCGCATCGTCTCGCCTCCTGTTCGCGGACCCGCTTGTAAGCACCGTTTCTCGGCGGCGCTACGTCATTTCTTCACTTCGTGGCGCGAGGCGGCCGCGCGCCCTCCGCGATGCCGGCGCCGGGCTGCCGGGCTGGGCGGGGGAGGGAGAGAGAGAAGGAACGCAAAGGCGCCAAGACGCGAAGGCGCAAAAAGGCAGAGAGGAGATCGGTTTGCGGCGCGAGCGGGCGTCGAACGTCGTTTGGCGGAGTCTCGGCGACTCGGATTCTCAGATGTGGATTCTCGTCCGCGCCGGCGCGGAGAGGGTCACTTGCAGCAGCGGAATCCGGTCGAGTAGTCGTGGTACTTGGCGTTGTGGGCCGTGGTCCGGTAATCGCAACCTTCGCCGTTGATGTGCGTGTCGAGGTAATAGCCGCCGCGGAAGGTGCCGGACTGGGCTGCTGTCCACTCATGGAGATTGCCGACCATGTCGTAGACGTCGAAGCCGTTCTTGCACTTCTTGAATTTGCCCGTGAGGGCGAGGCCGCCGGGGAGCTGGTTGAGCCGGGGATCGTTCATGTTGGCCCAGCTGTAAGCGGCCTTGTCGGGCTCGGCGCCGGCGCCGTAATAGTGATTGAAGGACGAGACCCCGGTGTCGTTGCAATAACCGTCTTTGCGGTCGTCGCCGTACGGGAACTGGGTGGGCTTCTTGCCTTTGCAGGCCGTCAGCCATTCATCGTCGGTGCAGAGGCGTTTGCCGGCGTTCTGACACGCGGCCTCGGCCTCGTTGCGGCTGATGTAAGCCTGCGGCTTCACGCCCTTCTTGCTGACGGCCTTGACCTTGATGCCATCGACGGCGTCGTACGGGGAGTGCGCCCGCGTCTTGCCGCCGGGGAGCATCTCCACCGTGCTGGCCTCGTATTTGTCGATGCAATACTTGCCGAGGATCAGCGACATCCCCGCGGGGCAGCCTTTGAGCTTGCCGTTTTTGCCCTTGGCGGCCGCGTCGTCCGGGCGCGGCAGGGTGAGCGCGAGGAAAGCGATCACACCGGCAGCGAGGGGAAGGGGGCGGAGGAGACGGTGAAGCATGGGCACGACCAGGGAAGATTCGACTCCTACCTGGGACGGCCGTCGAAGGCAAATCGGACGTTCCGCTCGGTCCCGGACATCGGATCTCGTCTCCGTCGAGACGTGTGCGCGGTTGTCCGCAGCGGTGTCTGCGTCGGGCCTTCGTGTGTTGCGGGGTCAGGAGGTTTCGGCGGCTTGATCGGCTGCGTGGGCGCGTTCACTACTCGTCGGCGCGTCGAGGGCTGTCCGGCGCTGCATCGGGGATCGGCTCGCCCACGAGGGGGACGTGGAGATGCCCATGTCGATTGTGATCATCATCATGGCTTCGGTGCCGCGGATGATCGGTGCCGCCGCGCGCGTCGCAGCGGGATCGGCCCCGGCCCGCGCCGAGGCCGCGCCGAGCGCCCAGGATGGATGAGCCCCTCTCCCGTGGTCGGGCCTACGTCGTGCCCATGTACCGGCCTCCCGAGGGCGAGGCTTGGTATCACTTTCTGCACGGCAACGTCCCCGGCCATCAGATCGATTTCATCCATCGACCGGAGGTGCCGGACGGGCCGCTCTCGCGACAGCACTTCAGCCACCTCGCGCGGCTCATGCGCTACGTCGAGCCGGAGAGCCACGCGCGCTTCGCGTTCTCCATCGGCAACCTCTCGCGCGACGACGTGCAGCACGAGCCCGGCCACGGGGGCCTGTGCCTGCTCTTCGGCCTCCGCATCCGCGGCGTGACCGAGCACGCGGGGAGGCTGGATCCGCCGTTCGCGCACGCCATCGCGGCCGTGGATCGCGTGCTCGACGAGGGCACGTTGATCGCGACGGCGATCGCGTTCCATCGCTTGGTGCTCGGCGGGGCCGCGTCGGAGGAGTGGTATCGCGACTACGTGCGCCGCGCGCCCGAGGGGCCGGCCGCGGTCCGGAGCGCGCTCGATCGCTACATGGCGCGCTTCGCGGAGCTGCCTCGGCCCTCGTCGAACGGGTCTGGACCGGCGTGGATCACGGAAGGCGCACAGCAGCCGCGGCGCATCGTGGTGGTGCACGACGACGACGCGACCTTCGGCGAGATCGCGGTGACGGCCGCGCGGATCGCGGCGGTGCTGTATCGATCGGACATCCGTTGGACGGTGATCTCCACGGGACGTGAAGGCGACATTCCCAATGGAGTCTCGGTGCGGCTCCGCGCGCGGGGGAGCTTGGGATCCGCCGATGCATCGGGATCGATTCACGACATGGGCGATCTCCCGGACGACGAGGTCGGGCTCGCGGAGCAGCTCTTCGGAGCGACGCCCGTGGGCGGCCCGCGGCCGTCCCACGTCACCGCGCGCCGTTTCGGAGGCCGATTCGTGCTGCCCATCGGTGTGTCGCGTCGCTTGGAGGAGGCCGCGGCGCGCCCGCTCTCGGCGCCTCCCGCGCCGCGCGATGCGCCCTCGGACTGCGACGACATCGACGTCGAGTTCACCGCCGAAGACATCCCGGCGTTTCGTCCACCGCCGTTGCCGCCCGCTCGGCCACCGCCGTTGCCTCCCATGCGTCGTCCTCCGCCGCCGTTGCCTCCCGTGCGCCGTCCAGCGCCGACCCTCGTGGACGGGACGGTGCCGGCCTTCTCCGCGGCGCCGCGACGCCTCGGGCGATGGCGGCTGTCGCGATCGTTCTGGTGGATCGCAGGCGGCATCAGCGCGCTGGCGCTGGGCCTCGTCGCGTTCCTCGCGCTCTCGGACGATGCGAGCCCCGCGCCGGGCGCCGCCGAATCCAGCGCTCCTTCGGCGAGCGCCGCACCCGTCGTGAGCGTCGCGCCGCTTTGGAACGCGACGCCGGAGTCGACCGCCGTGCCGGCGCCGCCCGCACCCTCGAGCAAGCCTCGCGACATGCGCGTGCGCAAACCTCCGAGCACCAAGCCCGCCACGCGGGTCGCGCCTCGGCCTTCGTCATCGGCACCTTCGCGACAGGGGACGAGCCGGAGCGGATCGAGCGCGCGTTGAGGGCTCGATGAGCGCCCGTCGGGCGGGCGAGCGCTGCGCGGGGGCGGGGAGACGACGGACTCTTGCCGGCGCGCGCACCCGCGTCCGCAGTGTTCGCGCGCTGGGGATCGCGCGTGACGCTGGCGGTCGCGGGCGGTTTCGGGCACCCTGCGCGCCCGATGGAGCCTGCGCCCACCGTCACGGCCGTGATCCGCCGCTCGCCGGAGGATTTCGTGGTGGACGAGATCCCCGCCTACACACCCAGCGGTCGAGGCGAGCATCTCTTCATCACCTTCCGCAAGCGCGGCCTCACCACACCGGATGCGCTCCGTGCCTTGAGCCGCGCGCTCGACGTCGACCCGCGCGCCGCGGGCGCCGCGGGCATGAAGGATCGGCACGCCGTCACCACGCAAACGGCGTCCTTTCCCGTCCCGATGGCGCGCGATGCGGCGGCGGTGGTGGCGGGCATCTCCATCCCTGGGATCGAGATCCTCGGGGCCGCGCGCCACGACAACAAGCTCAAGCCCGGTCACCTCATCGGTAACCGCTTTACGCTCGTGCTGCGCGACATCGATGCGGCGGAGGTGCAAGCGCTCTGCGAGCGGCTCGTGGAGATCGGGAGCATCGGTGTCCCGAATGCGTTCGGGCCTCAGCGGTTCGGCCGTGACGGCGACAACCCCGCGCGCGCGATCGCCTGGCTTTCGGGGCGCGATCGCGGCCCGCGCGACAAGCGCGATCAAAGGCTCTTGTTCTCGGCGCTGCAATCGTTGCTCTTCAACCAAGTCCTCGCGCGCCGCGAGGAGGCGGGGACGTGGGCCGCCGTGCTGCCGGGGGACGTCGCCAAGAAGCACGACACGGGCGGCCTCTTCACGGTGCCGCTCGAAGGGCCGGAGCTCGACGACGCCAAGGCGCGGGCCGCGGCCGGGAGCCTCTCGGCCACGGGGCCCATGTTCGGCGCCAAGATGCGTTGGCCCGAGGGCGAGCCCGCCGCGATCGAGCGCGAGGTGCTCGAGGCGTCGGCCATCGATCCAGCCCGTTTCGAGGCCTGGAAGCATCTCGGCGAGGGCACCCGCCGGGCGCTGCGCCTCACCGTGGCCGAGATGGATGTCCAGGCGACCGAGGAGGGTGCGGGCAAAGCGTCGGTGATCGTCCGTTTCGTGCTGCCAAAAGGCGGGTACGCGACCACCGTTCTGGGACGCGCCTGCCGCTTGATCGACGCCTCCATGGAGCGAGGTCCGCGCGGTTCCGAGGCCTCCGACGGCACGTACCCGGTTGACGGCGCGAGCGACGACGTTCAAGAACCGTAGCCGGCCGGGCGCCTCCGGCCGCCGATGATCCTCACCGCGACCGCCCGGACGCGGACACTCCCCAGCGAACATCCCCTGAAAGGCATCCGAGAGCGATGAACATTGTCGAGTGGCTGCAGCGAATCATGGTCGGCTTCGGCGCCGCCTGGGTGATGTGGCTGATGCTCGGGCTCAGCGTCGTCTCCGTGGCGATCATCCTGGAGCGGGCCTGGTACTTCTGGTCGCTGCGCGACGATCTCGGCGTGCTGGCCAAGGAGCTACGTTCCTCGCTCGAGGACTCGGTGGAGGCCGCGCAGAAGCGCATGGAGGCCTCGCCCTCCGTCGAGGCGCAGGTGGTGCTCGCAGGCTTGTCGATGGCCCACCGCGGTCACGCCGCCGCCGAAGAGGCGATGAGCGGCGCGCTCGCGCTCTCGCGGATGAAGCTGGAGCGGCGCCTCGCGTACCTGGGCACGCTCGGCAACAACGCGCCCTTCATCGGTCTGTTCGGCACCGTCATCGGCGTCATCGGCGCCTTCGCCGCCCTCGGTGAGGCCGCGAAGACCCCGGTGGCCACCGCGACCTCGCAGGCGCTCGCGCCCACCGCCGTCATGTCGAGCATCGCCGAAGCGCTCGTCGCCACCGCGGTCGGCCTCGCGGTCGCCATCCCGGCCGTCGCTTCGAACAACGTCTTCCAGCGGATGATCAAGGCCACGCTGGCCAACACCGAGGCGCTCTCCCGCATCCTCCTCGCGCACCTCAAGTCGGAGCCGATGGAGGAGGAGACGCCCGCGCCGCCCGTGGTGAGCAAGGCCCAGAAGCCCGCCGCCGCCTCGAAGGGCAACGGCAAGAAGGCCGAAGAGAAGAAGAAGGTCGAAGAGGTCGACGAGGAGGAAGACTGATGGCTATGTCCGGCTCCGGTGACGACGACGGGATGGTCCAAGGGATCAACGTCACCCCGCTCGTCGACATCACCCTCGTGCTCCTCATCATCTTCATGGTGACGGCGAAGCTCATCGTGTCGCAGTCGCTCCCGCTCGATCTGCCGAAGGCGGCCAGCGGGCAGGACGTGCAGGTGCAGTTCGGTGTCGAGCTGCACGCGAACGGCGACCTCCTCGTCAACGGCAACAAGCTGGCGAACGACGACGCCATCATGCCGCTCGCCAAGGAGCAGCTCGCCAAGACTGCGGATCTCCGGGCGGTGATTCGCGCGGATACCTCGGTGCAGCACGGCCGCGTCATCCGGGTGCTCGATCTGTTGAAGCAGGCGGGCGTCTCCAAGATCGCGTTCGGCGTGAGCCCGAAGGCTCCCGAGCCGGGCGCCGTCGCACCCACGGGCGCGGCTCCCGCGGCCCCGAAGCCCTAGCGGGATGGTGCAAACGTCGCGAGCGCTCCGAAGCTAGGAGCGCGACCGAGGGATCCTCGGGGATTTCGAGAGAGCGCGCCCGACGATTCGGGGCGCTAGAGGGTCAGCATGAGCGTCGCGGTGGGCAGGTCGGCGAGAGCGATGAGCGCAGGCGTGTCGACGGGATCGGTGATGCACTCCCGCGATCCGCTCGCGCTCATGCTCGGCGAGGTCCAACGGCCGCGCCCGTTCTATGCGTCGAGCGGCGTCGCGCTGACGTTGCACGTCGCCGTGCTGGCCTTCGCGATCGCGGGCGCGTGGCTCAAGGACATCCGCCTCGCCATCGAGGACAACCGCGCCAAGCTGCACGAGTTCTTCTGGCGCCAGTACGACGTCGATCTGACGCCCAAGGACAAGCCCAAGGAAGAAGAGAAGGCCCCGGAGCCGCCGCCGGAGCCCGATCCCGCGCCGCCGCCGCCTGCGCCCAAGGCCGTCGCGCCCGCGCCGAAGGACGACGATCCGTACAAGAACCTGCCGCCGCCCACGCCGGCCAAGGCCGCGGCGGTGCTGACGCAGAAAGAAGATCCGGACGCGCCCAAAGACCTCACCGACAACACGGTGGTGAGCGGTGACGGCTCGGCGACCTACGGCAAGGTCTCCGCGGCCGGAACGGGCGACAAGCCGGTGCTCGCGCCCAACGCTTCGCTGAGCGGCGTGCCCGGCGGCAAGGGGACGGGCACGGCCGCGCCGGCGGCGCCCGAGGTCGATCGCTCGCGTGCGGTCGGGCTCGTCGGCGGCGCCACCTGGAACTGCCCGTTCCCTCCGGAGGCGGACGCCGAGCAGATCGATCAGGCCGTGGTCACCGTGCAGGTGACCGTGCGGCCCGACGGGAGCGCGGTCTCGGCCAACGTCGTGGCCGATCCGGGCCACGGTTTCGGCCGCGCCGCGCGCGTGTGCGCGCTCGCCCGCCGCTACAATCCCGCGCTCGACAAGACGGGGAGCCCCATCCTCTCTTCGGCGCCGGTGAACGTCCGCTTCAATCGCTGATCGTCGTTCTGTTGGTTTGGCGGCCCCGAGCGGCTATCCTCGCCGACCCGTGGACGTCGCCGAACGCATTGCCCAGCTCGCGAAGGTCCCGCTCTTCGCCGGGCTCACGCCCCCCGCGCTCGAGCTCATCTCCAAAGTCGCGACCGAAGAGTCGCACGCGTTGGGGACGAAGATCTTTCAGCACGGCGATCCGGGGGACAAGCTCTACGTCATCCTCGACGGCAAGGTGCGCATCAGCCGCGACGTGCCCGGCATGGGTGAAGAGGCGCTCGCCGTCCTCGGCCCCGGCGCCGTGTTCGGCGAGATGGCCCTCCTCGACGAAGCGCCGCGCTCCGCCGATGCGCGCGTGCACGAGCGCTGCCGTCTCCTCGCGCTGCCCAAGGACGCCTTCGAAGATCTCCTCTTCCTCCACAAGGACCTCGCCTACGAAGTCCTCTGGAGCGTCGTCCGCATGCTCACGCAGCGCCTCCGCGAGACGAACGACAAGCTGACCTTCCTCACGGTGACCGGAAAGTTCTGAGCCCGCGATCTCCGCGGCGCGAATCCGCATCGCAGCGGCGCGCGCGATCCGGGCATCGTCGTCACCGGCCGTGAAGCGGGCATGAGCCCGCACGAAGACGTACGCGTGTCGCACGTCGTCCATCGACCCTCGCGCGTGAGCGAGGGCTTGCTCGGATCGCCATCAGGAGCGCGCGGATCCGATCTTGCTGGGCGGGCCGCGTCCTCATCGAATCTGCCGGGCTTCGTCCGGCCTTTCGTCCGAACGCGTTTGGGGTGAGCGCGCGAGGTCACGTCGGCCATGCGCGTGCGGCTCCGGGCGCGGTCGACACAGGAGCAGGAGCATGATCGATCGATCCATTCGACATCGTGGGCTCGCGTTCCGTCTCCTCGAGATCGCGTGCGTGTCGTCGCTCGCGGCCGTCGCGCTCGCGAGCGCCGCCTGCAGCGGCGACGTCTACGTGGAGGAAATCAACGGCACCGGCGGCTCCACGACGAGCAGCGGGCCCGGCGGCACGGGTGGTATGGGCGGCACCGGCGGCGCGTTCGAGTGCCCATCGACGACCGGGAAGGCCATGACGGAGGTCTGCGTACCGCCACCGCCGATCGGCGACGGCTGCGCTGGGTGGGCGGCGCACTGGCTCCCGGGCGTGCTCTCGGGGGCCCTCGGCGTGTGCAACGCCCTTTCCAAGCCTACCGAGTGCTGCGATCAGCCATCGCTCTCGGACATCGACTGCGGCCCCACGCCGAGCTCGTCCGCCGAGACGTGCTGTTACTTGGTCGTCGTCGAGGAGCACATCTGCGGCTGAGCCCGCCCGACCCGTTGCGCCAACTCTGCACGACCCGCGCGAGAGCGGATCGACTTGCGTCACGCGCGCGCTTCCATGGCCGCGTCCGCTCGGTGTCGTATCGCTGACCGTTCTCGCTCGCCGGCGTGACAGCCGAGCCCGCTCGCGCATCGCCGCATCCGCGATCGCGCGGTGCGCGAGCACACTTCGAGGTCGCGCCGCTTCGAGGTGGTTCCGCGAGGCTCGGGAGGGTGGAGCGGTCCCGGTGAGGGAGCGCGATTTCCACCATTTCGTGAGGGTTTTCTGCCGAGTGTCGCCTCGGGGAGCATCCGCGCGGCTTTCGTACTAAGACTCGCCGCATGTGCGGAGTCTTCGGGATCCTCGGTCACCCTGAGGCGAGCAACCTGGCGTACCTCGGGTTGCACGCGTTGCAGCACCGCGGGCAGGAGTCGGCGGGGATCGTTTCGAGCGACGGCGAGCGCCTCTACGAGCATCGCAGCATGGGCCTCGTGCAGGCCGGCTTCTCGCCCAAGGATCTGGCCGCGCTCCCGGGCGATCGGGCCATCGGGCACGTGCGCTACTCGACCGCGGGCGGCTCGCACCTCCGCAACGCGCAGCCGTTCGCCGTCGAGTACGTCCGCGGATCGCTGGCGGTCGCGCACAACGGCAACCTCACGAACCACGAGCAGCTCCGCGAACGGGTCGAGCTCAAGGGCGGCATCTTCCAGAGCGCCAGCGACACGGAGGCCATCGTCCACCTCATCGCGCAGAGCAACCAGCGCGCGGCCGAGGGCCGCATCGCCGAGGCGCTCGCGCAGGTCGAGGGCGCGTACTCGATCCTCTTCATGACCGAGCGGGAGATGTTCGCGGTGCGCGATCCCTTCGGCCTCCGCCCGCTGTGCCTCGGGCGCATCGTGCGCGACGACGGCAAGGAGGCGTTCGTCGTGGCCAGCGAGCCCGCGAGCTTCGATCTGATCGGCGCCGAGCGCGTGCGCGATCTGCTCCCGGGCGAGATGGTGATCGTCTCGGATCAAGGCGTGCGCAGCGTGTTCCCCTTCGCCAAGCAGCCGCGCAAGATGTGCCTCTTCGAGTACGTCTACTTCGCGCGGCCCGACTCGACGCTCGACAACGCCAACGTCTACGAGGTGCGCAAGGCCCTCGGCCGGCGCCTCGCCGAGGAGCACCCGGTGCCTGCGGGCGACGACGTGATGGTGATCCCCGTGCCGGACTCGGGCCTCCCGGCGGCCGTCGGCTACGCGGCGGCAGCGCGCGTGCCCTTCGAGATGGGCCTCATCCGCAGCCACTACGTCGGGCGCACCTTCATCGAGCCGCAGCAGTCGATCCGGCACTTCGGCGTGCGCCTCAAGCTGAGCCCCAACCGCACGGCCATCGCGGGCAAGCGCGTCGTCGTCATCGACGACTCGATCGTGCGCGGGACGACGAGCCGCAAGATCGTGCGCATGGTGCGCGACGCCGGCGCCCGCGAGGTGCACATGCGCATCTCCAGCCCGCCGACGTCCTGGCCTTGCTACTACGGCATCGACACGCCCACGCGCGCGGAGCTGATCGCGGCCAGCCACTCGGTGGAAGAGATCCGCAACTTCCTCGGCGCCGACTCGCTCGGCTACCTGTCGCTCGAAGGCCTCGTCGATTCGGTGCGCACCATCGAGGGCCGAGGCGGCGAGAAGCCGCCGGCCGACTCGTACTGCCACGCCTGCTTCTCGGGCCAGTACCCGATCGCCATTCCGCCGAGCAAGGCGCGCCACCTGCGGCTCGTGCGCGAGTAGCAGCCTCGCGTTCGTTGCGATGCACGAGGCGCGCGCCATCGCGCGCGCTCAATCGATCAAGCTCGAGATGTCGGTGATGCGTGCTCGATCTCGTGGTCACCGCGGGCATCGCAGCGTGGATCGCGACCAGGGCTGGGGCTTCGGGCGCGATCGCCGCGGCCGTGATCGAGCCCATCTCGCCGTCACGGCAAGCCCTCGACCCTTTGCGGGCCAATGCAATGGCTCATGCGACCTTCGTGACGAGCGACGGAGGCATTCTACCCCGGTGGCGGGCACGTCCGCCGGGCACGAGCTGGATCCTTCAAGGAAAACAAAGGGTTTGGTCCTAGGTAGGACGTCGGCTCGACGTTGGCTCGACGTCGGCGCGGCAGGGAGAGGGGAGGGGCTTCGGCACATCGGCGCACCGATCGATCGGGGCGCCGAGGATCGTGCTGCGTTTCGTCGTGAGGAGGCGTAGAACGGTCGGCCCAGCGGGCACGGCGGATGGCGTTGCAGCGAGCGTTTGGTCGCTTCGAAATCGAGGAGCAGGCGGGCTCCGGATCCACGGGGACGATTTACCGCGGGATCGACACCATCAACGGTGAGCGCGTCGCGGTGAAGGTGCTGCGCGGCTTGGAGGACGTCCATGCCGCGCGCTTCGTGCGCGAGGCGCGCATCCTCGCGCGCGTACGCCACCCCGGCGTGGTGCGGTACATCGATCACGGGCGCGCCGACGGCGGGCACGCGTACCTCGTGATGGAGTGGCTCGAAGGCGAGGATCTCCGCGAGCGGCTTGCGCGCGCGGGCCTCACCATGAACGAGTCGATCCTCCTCGCGCGCCGCGTGGCGGAGGCGCTCGCGGTGGTGCACGCGCAGGGGCTCGTGCATCGCGACATCAAGCCCGCGAACCTGTTCTTACCCGGCGGTCGCGTCGAGGATGCGAAGATCATCGACTTCGGGTTGGCCCGCGGCGCCATCACGTCGGCGGCGCTGACGCAGACCGGCCTCGTGCTCGGGACGCCGTCGTACATGGCGCCGGAGCAGGCGCGTGGGAAGCGGGAGATCGACGCGCGCGCGGATCTGTTCTCCCTGGGCGCGGTGATGTTCAAGTGCCTCACGGGCCACGCGCCGTTCGAGGGACGGAGCATCATGGCGGTGCTCACCAAGGTGCTGCTCGACGATGCGCCGCGCGTCTCCGACATGCGCGCCGACGTGCCCGAGGCGCTCGACGCGCTGGTGGCGCGCCTCCTCGCGAAGGAGCCCGAGGATCGGCCACCCGATGCCACCGCGGTGGCGGCGGCGCTCGTGGGGCTCGGGCCTCTGGGCGCGGTCGGCGATCTCGCGGAGCCTTCGCCCCCGAGCGGGATGCTCTCGGGGCTGACGCAGGGCGAGCAGCGCGTGACGGCGATGCTCCTCATCGGCCACTCGGTCGGCGAGTCCGCCGCGCCGCCGAGCTCGGGCACGCGCGGGCCGGAAGGTGACGACGTGGTGGAAGCGCGGCTCTCCGCGATCGCGGACGAGCACGGCGCCAAGCTCGATCGGCTCGTGGACGGGACGCGCGTGGTCACGCTCGTGGGCGGCGGCGTGCCCACCGATCAGACGTCACGCGCGGCCCGCTGCGCGCTGGCCCTGCACACGGCGCTGCCCAGCGCGCCCATGGCGCTCGCCACGGGGCGCAGCGAGGTGGCGCGGCTCCTCCCCGTCGGCGAGGCCATCGAGCGCGCCGCGCAGATGCTCTCACGCCGGCGGGAAGCGCTGTGGGCGCTGCCTCCCGAGCCGCCGCCGCGCGCGGTGATCGCCGTGGACGAGGTGACCGCGGCGCTGCTCGGCCCGCGCTTCGACGTCGCGCCCGACAACGATGGGCTCACGCTGCGCGGCCTGCGCCCGCTCGACACCGGCGCGCGCACGCTGCTCGGTCAGGCCACGCCCATGGTCGGCCGCGACTGGGAGATCGGATCGATCGAGTCCTTGTTCCGCGAGTGCATGGAGGAGGGCGCGCGCGCGGTGCTCATCACAGCGCCCGCGGGCATGGGCAAATCCCGCCTCGCGCACGAGGTGGTGCGCGCGCTCCGGCGGCGCGTGCCCGAGCTCGAGGTGTGGGCGGGGAGCGGTGATCCGCTGCGGGCCGGATCGGCGCTCGCGTTGCTCGGACAGATCGTGCGCAGCGCGTGTCGCGTGGTGGAGGGCGAGCCCGTGGAGGTGCGCCGCCAGAGGCTCGTGGAGGGCGTCGAGAAGCGTGTCCCCGCGGCGGATGCGGCGCGCGTCGCGGACATCCTCGGCGAGGTCGCGGAGGCCCCCGCGTCGGGCGAGATCGGCGTGGCCCTGCGCGCCGCGCGGCAGGACGCGCGCATCATGAGCGTCGAGGTCGCCTCCGCGTGGGAGGCGCTCGTCGCCGGCGCCACGAAGACGGCGCCGCTGCTCATCGTCATCGAGGACATGCACTGGGGAGACACGGCGACGGCGCGCCTCATCGACGGCGTGCTCGCGAGCCTCCCGCGCCGGCCCTTCATGGTGCTCGCCTTGGCGCGGCCCGAGGTGCACGACGTCTTCCCGCGCCTCTGGGAGGGCAAGCCGCTCCAGGAGATTCGGCTGAAGCGCCTCGGGCGTCGCGCCTCCGAGCAGCTCGTGCGCGCGGTGCTCGCGGGCGCCGCCAGCGAAGCGCTGGCCGCGCGCCTCGCCGCGCAGGCCGACGGCAACGCCTTCTACTTGGAAGAGCTGATCCGCGCCGTCGCCGAGGGCAGCGGCGCCGGCGACGTCCCGCTGCCGGCCACGGTGCTCGCCATGGTGCAAGCGCGGCTCGCCGGCCTCGACGCCGACACGCGGCGCGTGCTCCGCGCGGCCAGCGTGTTCGGCGAGGTCTTCTGGTCCGGCGGTGTCTCCGCGCTCCTCGGCGGCTCGGTGCCGCGTGCGGGCAGCGTCGACGTGCTCGTCGCGCAGGAGCTCGTGGTGGTGCGATCCACGAGCCGTTTCCCGAACGAGCGCGAGATAGCCTTCCGCCACGCGCTCCTCCGCGAGGGCGCGTACGCGATGCTCACCGAGGCCGATCGCGTCCTCGGCCACCGCCTCGCGGCCGAGTGGCTGTCGCAGCACGGCGAAGGCGACGCCATGGTGCTGGCCCAGCACTTCGAGCTCGCACGCGAAGGCGCGCGCGCGGGCCAGCTCTATTTGCAAGCCGCGTGGAACGCGCTCCGCGGCGGCGATCCGGCGCTCGCGATCGAGCGGGCCGAGCGCGCCCGCGCCGCGGGCCTCCCCGAGAGCGAGCGCATCCCGCATCTGCGCGTGCTCAGCCAGGCGTACGCGTGGAACGATCTCTGGACCCAGGCCGCCGACGTCTGCGAGGAGCTCATCGCGCGCGCGGCGCCTGGCAGCGCGCCGTGGATGGATGCGCTGGCCATCAAGCAGATCGCGGCCTCCACGCTGGGCCGCCCGGCCGCGCTCATCGAGACGCTCGGCGCCATCATGTCGACCGAGCCGGAGGAGGGCGCCGTCACCCCACTGGCGCAGGCGCTCGCCTTGAGCGTCCTCGTGCTCTGCTTCGGCGCGCAGTTCGAGATGGCGGCCGGTGTCCTCGCGCGCATGGAAACCGTGGTCGTGCCGCGCAGCGCGGACGAGCCGGTGGCGCGCGGCTGGACGAGCCTCGCGCGCACCTTCATGGCCGCGTGGGGCGAGGGCGATCCGTGGGCGGCGCTCGGCCACGCGCGCGCGGCGCACGCCGGGTTCGACGAGGCGCACGACGCCACCCACGCGCGCCTCGCGCAGGCCTTCGTGGCCATGTCGCAGTGGAACCTCGGCGCCTACGAAGAGGCCGAGCGCGGCCTCCGCGCCCTCCCGTTGCAAGGCGCCGATCACATGCCCGCGGTCGTCGTCACCATCTACCTCGCGGCCGTGCTCACCGATCTCGGCGCGATCGACGAGGTGCGCTCGATGCTGCGCGAGCGCATCGCGATCGCCGAAGCGCGGACTCCTCATCACGAGCACCGCATCAGCGAGCTGCGCTGGCTCCTCGGCAACGCGCTCTTCCACGGCGGCGATCTCGAGGGCGCGGAGCGCGAGCTCACCCAGAGCCTCGCCGCGCTCGTCGTGACGCCGTCGCGGTGGCAGCTCGCGGCCACGAACCTCGCGTCGGTGCTCCTCGCGCGCGGACGCGCGGCCGAGGCGCTCGCGCTCTCGCGCTCCGCGATGTCCGCCTTCGTCGCGCAGCGTGGCTTCGGCCTGCGCGGCAGCATGATCGAGCTCGTCCACGTCGAGGCCCTCGAAGCCGCCGGCGAGCACGACGAAGCCCGCGCCGCGCTGCGAGACGCGCACGCCACCGTCCTTCGTCGCGCCGCGCGGATCCCCGACCTCGCCGTGCGCGCCGTCTTCCTCGAACGCGTGCCGGAGAACGCGCGCCTGCTCACGCTTGCCCAGGCCCGCTTCGGCGAGAGCGCGTCGTAAGTCCCTGCGCGCCCTCTCCCTCCCGAGCCTGCTCGAGCGTCGCACCGCTTCGGGCCTGACGTCGGCTCTCTTGGCCACGTTCTGATCCCACGCACTCGCGCTTCGGCGATGAGCGCGTCGATCCGATCCCACGCGCTCGCGCATCAGCGGCGAGCGCGCTTCGATCGGGATCGAGCGCGACGTCGCGATGGCGAGGCGACGCAAACGGCTCGAAGAAAGAATGCCTCTTCGCATCTCGCGCGCCGGCGTCGCGTCTCGCCGTCGAGAGCGCTCGGCGCATCGACGTCGTGTTTGCATGGCTCGCGTGCGTCTGCTCGTTGACGTCGCCGCGGTCGTGCATGCATGCACGATGCGAGGCGGGGACCGTCGTGCATGCGTGCACGACGTGATGATTTGACCGTCGAGATCTCGTGCTTCGCGCGCTCGTTTCTTCGTGATGATCGCGGAGACACGCGCGAGCACGACGACGTCACCGCGAGCGTCTGCGGGCGCACGGCTTGCTTCACGGGTCCACATGCCCCGAGGTGAGGCGACCGACGAGAGTCGCCGGGGCGTCCCTTCCCTCTGGTATCCTCCGCGCCCGCATGAGCTCACAAAGTACCGGGGCGACGGCCGGCCCCAGCGGCGCTTCGGCGTCGGGCACCCGTGATCACGGCCACGCTGGAGGGTGGAAGCTCGCCCTCGCGGCGCTCGGCGTCGTGTACGGCGACATCGGCACGAGCCCGCTCTACACGCTCAAGGAGTGTCTGCACGGCGAGCACGCCCTCGGCGTTTCGCAGGCCAACGTCTTCGGCATCCTCTCGCTCATCTTCTGGTCGCTCACCTTCGTCGTCACGATCAAGTACCTCGCGTTCATCCTTCGCGCCGACAACCACGGCGAGGGCGGCATCCTCGCGCTCCTCGCGCTCATCCCCGAGGACAAGGACAAGGAAAAGAAGCGCGTCGGCCCCGGCCTCCTCGTCCTGCTCGTCGTCTTCGGCGCCGCGCTCCTCTACGGCGACGGCGTCATCACGCCCGCCATCTCCGTGCTCTCGGCGATGGAGGGCCTCGAGGTCGCCACGCCCACGCTCAAGCCCGTCATCGTGCCGATGACCGTGGCCATCCTCTTCGGTCTCTTCGTGGTGCAGAAGCACGGCACCACCGGCATCGGCCGCGTCTTCGGCCCCGTCATGCTGCTCTGGTTCACCATGCTCGGCGCCTTGGGGCTCCGGCAGATCGTGGCCGCGCCCGGCATCCTCATGGCCGTGAACCCGGCCCACGCGGTCTCCTTCTTCGTGCACAACCGGGGGCTCGGCTTCCTCGTGCTCGGCTCGGTTGTCCTCTCGATCACGGGCGCCGAGGCGCTCTACGCGGACATGGGCCACTTCGGCCGCACGCCCATCCGCAGGTCGTGGTTCATGCTCGTCTTCCCCGCGCTCCTCGCCAGCTACTTCGGCCAGGGCGCGCACCTGCTCGCGCACCCGGCCACGGTGGACAACCCGTTCTACGCCATCGTCCCCGCGCCCTTGCTCTACCCCGCGGTCGCGGTGGCCACGGCCGCCACCGTCGTCGCCTCGCAGGCCCTCATCTCCGGCGCGTTCTCGCTCACGCAGCAGGCCGTGCAGCTCGGTTTCTTCCCGCGCGTCACCATCGTGCACACGTCGAAGCACACCGAGGGGCAGATCTACATCCCCGAGATCAACAACATGCTCCTCGTCGCGTGCATCGGCCTCGTGCTCGCGTTCCGCAGCTCGAGCGCGCTGGCCGCCGCGTACGGCATCGCCGTCACCGGCACGATGAGCATCACCACCATCGTCTACTACGTCGTCTGCACCCGCACGTGGGGCTGGCCGGCGTGGAAGGCGATGCCGCTCGCGGGCCTCTTCCTCGTGGTCGATCTCGCGTTCTTCGGTTCCACGGCGGTGAAGCTCCCCGACGGCGGCTGGTTCCCGATCCTCATGGCGGCCGGCATCTTCACGGTCATGACCACGTGGCAGACGGGCCGCCGCTACCTTGGCGAGATGATGGCGAGCTCGATGATGCCGCTCGATCTCTTCCTCGAAGACCTGTGCAACACGAAGCCCACGCGCGTGCGTGGCACCGCGGTCTTCATGGCGTCGAACCCGAACGGCGTGCCCGTCATCCTCCTGCACCATTTCAAGCACAACCAGGTGCTCCACGATCAGGTCGTGCTCCTGACCGTCCTGGGCCTGCACGTGCCCGAGGTGCCGCCCGAGCGCCGCGTGAAGGTCGACGATCTCGGCCACGGCTTCTTCCGCGTGACGGTCCTCTACGGCTTCATGCAGACGCCCGACATCCCCAAGGCCCTGCGCGACTGCGCGGCCCACGGCCTCGTCATGGTGCCCGAGCGGACGAGCTATTACCTCGGCCGCGAGACGCTCCTCCCCAGCGGCAAGACGCGCATGGCCCGCTGGCGCAAGCAGCTCTTCGCCTTCGTCTCCCGCAACGCCCGCCCCGCCACCGCCTACTTCGGCCTCCCGCCGAACCGCGTCGTGGAGCTGGGGATGCAGGTCGATCTGTAGCGACCCTCGCCGGAGCGCTCGCCTGCGCTTCGTTCCTCCTCGCGACATTCTCCTCGCCGGGCATGCACGTTGCCGTGCAGGCCCGTGCGCCGTTCGAGCCGTGCTCGCCGGCGCGGAGAATGGGCTCCAGCCCGTGCTCATCTGCGCCACAACGTGCCTTCACGACGAGGAGATCATGCGCACTGCACTCGGACTACTCTTCTCCCTCGCGCTGCTCTGCGCTTGCAAGCACGCACCCGACGACAGCGGTGACAGCGGCGGTGGCGGCAGCGGAGGCCACGCCGGCAATCCGAAGGCGTGTCCCACGTTCGCCCCGGATCCCATGTCGAGCTGCAACGACGTGGGCGTCTCGTGCTCCTACGATCAGAGCGACGAGTGCTACACGACCCTCGCCGTCGCCGAGTGCACCGACGCCGGGTGGATCGTGACCAAGGACTCGCACGACGACTGCTGCCCCGACGAGCTCCCGATGGCCGGTGAGTCTTGCGTCGAGCCGACGCTCTCCGGGGGCCTCGCCCACCCTTGCTACTTCACGTCGCCCGACTGCTCCGTCACCGAAGTCTTCGTGTGCAAAGAGGGCACCTGGGAAAACATGCAGCCCGCCTGCTCTTCGCCCTGAAGATGTGACCGACACCGCGGGCCGCGCAGCAGCTTTGCCGGTCACGTCTTGCGTCGGCGTTCACGATTCTCGAGCGACTCGCTCGTCGACATGAACGTCGGAAAGAAGGGGAGCGCGAGGCCTCGGAGACCTTCTTCCTCTCGCCCTCGCGTCCTGGCGACCCGCGGGCGATGCGGCCGCGCTTCACCTCGCAGATGTCTCACGATCGTTGCGGCCGCACGCCGATCTCCCTTGCTCGATCGACTCGGCCTTCGTCCCCTCTGCGCCGGAAGCCGAGCCCGAGGAGTCCGTTCATGGTCCGACCCCAAGCACCCTCTCGGCCGTCGTCCTTACGTGCGGCCCCACGCGCCGAAAAGCGCCTGCATCGTTGGCAGGTGACCATGGATCGCCGGCTCACGAGCTCGCTCACGGAGGCCGAGTGGAGCGAGCTGCTCGCGCTGTACCGGTACGTCTACGAGATCCCGCTCGACAGCGTGCAGCGTGGCATCCGCAATCGTCAGGATATCTACCTGATCCGCGAGCGGGCGACGGGACGCCTCATCGGCGCGACGTCGGGGGCCGTGGACGCGTTCCCCTTGAACGATGGCCGGCGCCCGCGTGTCTTCTACGGCGGCGACAGCGTGTTCCTGCCCGAGTGTCGCGGGCTCGGGCTCATGCAGGAGATGGCCTTCTCGGCGCTCGCGCGCGACGTCGTGCGGCACCCGCGGGCCGAGCGCTACTTCTTCGGCGCGGCGCTCTCGTACAAGATGTACCTCAACGTCGCGCGGACGTTCGTCGACATGTGGCCGCGGCGGGCCGCTCCCCTTCCGGACGACATGCGGGAGCTGATGGAAGCCGTGGGCCGGCGCATGTTCGGCGACGCTTGGCGCGGCGCCGATCAGGCCACCGCCGCGATGCGCGACGTTCGCGACGGCCACCTCGACGTCACCGAGGCGGACCTTTCGGATCCCGACATCGCCTTCTTCACGCGGCAGAACCCGACGCACCTCCAGGGCACGGCCCTCCCCATGCTGGCCAAGCTCGATGGCCGCAACATCATGGCCATCGCGAAGAAGCTCGTGTCGAAGCACACGCGGACGCTGTCGCGGAGAGGCGCGCGCCCCTGCGAAGCACGCGGCGGAGGCTCGACCCACGCACGCGCGGAGCGCGGCCGCGATCGACGAGCGGCGAAGCGAAGCGCTCTGAACGGTTCGACCACGCGGAGAAAGAAGGCGTTCGCGGCTCTCGTCGCTTCGGCTCGATTCACTTCACGGCGGTGCTCTTCGCCACCTTCACGACGAGCCCTCCGGGCCCGGTGCCGGTGACCTCGCTGTCGTTCTTGGTCACGGGGAGCGCGAAATAGAGCGTGTCCGCGTCCTGTCGCAGCGAGTCCGGGTGCGTGTTGCTGGACCAGACGGTGCGCACCGTGCCGCCGTTCCGGGGGACGGACTGGATCGAGTACGGCGGGCCTCCGGGGAGCAGCGGGCTCGAGCTGAAGTAGATGTCCGTGGCGTCCACGAGGAGCTGGTCGATCATCACGGGGCCCGGCGGCACGAGGATGGTCGGTGCTCCGCCGGTCTTGGCGACGCGCGAGATGCCCATCGGGTGCTCGACGTTGCCGAACGCGACCGTGGGATCACCGGTGATGAAGAAGACGTCGGCGTCGCTCACCACGACCGAAGGCCAGAGACGGGAGGTCGCGCTCGGGGCGAGCTCGGTCGTGGCCGTGCTCCCCGCGCCGACGCGCACCAGCGGCCTCTCGCCGTCCCATTCGGTCGGCGTCCAAGAGAAGAAGAGCGACGCACCGTCGAACGAGGGCACCGAGCCGAGGTAGCCTTTCGCCCCGACGTTCGTGGCGATCGGCGTCACGCCCGCGGGGGCGGCGCGGAAGAACGACGGCGTCCACTGGCCGCTGCCGTAGACGAGCACGCCGCCGGGCGTCCTCGTGATGCCGTACGGGGCGGCGTACGTGTCGGGGTCGGTGCCGTCCGGATCGATCGGACCGAGATGGGTCACGGCACCCGTGCCGATGTCGACGGCGCGGAGCGCCTGTTTCTCGCCGACCTCGACGACGTAGAGCGCGGTGTCGTCGACCTCGAACGACTGTGGCCCGGGCGCGGCGGCGAAGCGGGCGGAGGGCCCGCCGCTCTTGGGCGTGCGGTAGATGATGTCGCCGCACACGCCGAGCCCGCCGTGCGACCCGTACCAGTAGACGTGCGTGGCATCGAGCGTGAGGCTCAGCGCATAGGTCGTGTCGCCGCCGCCGGCGATCGGGATCGCGCCGGCGCAGGCCTCGGCGAAGTCGCCGCAATCGGCGGGCGGCGCGAGCTCGAGTGGGCACTCGGGCGGGAGCCCCGCATCGACGCCTCCGCCCTGGCCGCCGGCTCCCTGGCCGCCGGCGCCGCCGCTCGTCCC
This sequence comes from Minicystis rosea, assembly GCA_001931535.1. Taxonomy (GTDB): domain Bacteria; phylum Myxococcota_A; class Polyangia; order Polyangiales; family Polyangiaceae; genus Minicystis; species Minicystis rosea. The sequence goes on along the minus strand of CP016211.1, from coordinate 5,899,755 downwards.
AGTGGAGGTGTCGGACGTCGAGGTGTCTCCGTTGTCGGGGACGATGACCTCGCCGCACGCGGCGAGGATCGATGATGCGAGGACGAGGGAGGACCAGAGGCGCGGCTTCATGTCCCCCATTGTCGCGGGCGCTCCGGCGGGCGGTGCTTAAGCCCAATTAAAGCGCTCCGGGAAGGGGAGGGAAGGAGCCGGAAGACGAGCGTGGCTCGCGCGTGAGAACCGGTCCGCGAGGAGCGCGAGATCCCATTGCGCTCCCCGCGTTTCGCGATCGTCTCCCGCCGCGCGCGAGAGACGTTCGGGTGCTTCAAAACCGATACAACGTGATGTTCTTGTCCGCGGAGCCCATGAAGAGGAGCGCGTGGAGCTTCGGCATCCAGATCATCCGGCGGCGCATGACGGTGCTGCCGCTCGAGAGCGCGGGGACCGCGCCGGCCTGCGCCGTCATGCGGCCGAACGTCCACGCGGGCGTCGTCGTGGGATCGAGCTCGAACCACGCGAGCGAGCCCGACTTGTCCTTGACCGCCACCCAGTAACGATTGAGCGGCGGCACGTACACCATGCCCGCGCCGTCGTCGCCGAAGGGGAAGTCGCTGGCCGCGAGGCCGCCCGCGTACTGCACGAGGCCGCTCTGCACGACCTTGTGCTCCTTCACGTCGAAGGTCGCGTAGCGGCCCTCGAGCGCGTACTGGTTTGCGGGATCTTCCGGCGTGCGGAAGATGGTGACGACATCCCCGTCGCGCGTGTCAGCGGCGCCGTTCCAGTCCCAGCCGTTCCAGGCCGTGCCCTCGCCGGTCCACTTGGAGCCGCTCATGTCGAACGTGTCGCTCCACGGCCCGCCCGAGCCGCACGCCGCGATGAGGACCTGATCCTTGTACTGGTCGTAGGCGGCGATGACCTCTTCGCCGAGGTTGTTCGTCGCGCTGTCGCCGGCGAGCCGCTTGTACGTCCACTGGCCCGTCGCGCGCGAGTAGCGCCAGAGGCGTCGCACCGGGACCACGAGCTCGTCGGTCTTCGGCGCGTACACCGCGCCCGAGTACGTGTGGCGCGACGTCGGCTGCCGATCCCAGAAGAGCTCGTCGTAGAACCAGCCGCCCGCCGGCTCCGCGGTGCCCGCGTCGACGCTGGCGTTGTACTCCGCGCTCGACTCCGCGCACGACGTGAAGGTGTTCGTGGTCTGGAGGAGCTTGTAGCCGTCGCTCCACTTCGTGGTGTCCGAGGGGAGGTGCTCGATGGCGTACGTCATGCGGAACGCATCGAACCGATAGATGCCGTTGTTGCTCGAGTCGCCGTGCCCGCCGGCGGTGACCCACCACAAGCGGCTGCCCTCGGGATCGACGGCGGGCGCGTTCCACGCATGCGTGACGGCCACCCACCCACCCGAGCCGTAATCCTTCCAGCCGGGGATCTGAGCCTTCACCTCGGCGTCGAGACCGTCGAGCCGCGTGCCGTTCACCTCGATCCACCGGCCGCCCGGCACGAGCGCCCACGAGGACGCGTTGACGAGGCCGTTTTCGTCGCGGCCCGGCGTCCACACGTCGCCTTCGAGAGAGCCGGTCTCGCTCCCCATCCCCCAATCGGCGTCGGGCCCGGGCGGCGTCACCGGGGCGCCGCCCGTGCCGCCGTTGCCGCCGTTGCCGCCGCTGCCGCTCGACGCACCCGTATCGGGGTGGGACGCGTCGTTCACGCCGGCGTCGGTGGGCCCGGGCGTCTCGGAAGTGCTGCTGCAAGCCGTGAGCAGAGCGGCGAGCCCGACGAGCGGGAGAAAGAGCCGCGGAGCGCGCTGCGTCCATCGAAGCATGGTTTCCTCTTCTCTTCCAACGATGCTCGGTCATCGTCGGGACACGAGACCGAGCCATTCGACGAGGCTCGGCGAAGCGATATCGAGACTTGGACGCCACCCTAAGCAATCTGCTTGCCGGAGCCGGAGCCGCGTCTCGTCATGCGTTGATGGCAGCGACTTCATCCTCGTGCGTCATGCGGCACGAGCCTTGTTTCTACGGAGTTTGCTCGGTTGTTTGCGCTGCGGCACGGGCCTATCCGCACGAGCGACGTACATGGCTCGTGCGGTCGTTCGCTTCATGGAAACGGGCCTTGTCGCCACCTGCCGTGACGAGCGATGTACGGAGCTTGCGCGGTTGTTTTCTCGTGCGGCACGGGCCTTGTCGCCACACGCCGTGACGAGCGGTGTACGGAGCTTGCGCGGTTGTCTTCTCGTGCGGCACGGCCTTGTCGCCATACGCCGTGACGAGCGGTGTACGGAGCTTGCGCGGTTGTCTCGCGGCAGGGGCCCCATCCCCCATGCCGGAAGGATGCGTTGCCCCTCTTCACGTCGCGCCGCTCGGGCATGCCGTCGGCTTGCTCGAGCGGGCTCCGAGCACGGCGCGGCGGGCTTCGTCGTCGCCCTCGGGCTCGCTCGAGCCTGCTTCGCCCTCTTCGCTCCCGTTTCGTCTTTGCGCGCTCCAGGACAACCTCCGTCGGCGATGGACATGGTGTGTTCCGCCGCCGGATCACGACCTCGATCGCGATGGACCGTGCCTGTCCCGGCGTGGGACTGCCGGCCGTCTCCATGGAGGGGGATGGTCCCAGGGCAGGACCAACCCCGTTCGCGTGCGCGGTGCCTGTCCCGGCGCCGGGACAGGTGCCGTCACGCGTTGACGGACGTTGTCCTGCGCCGGGACAACCCGCGCAAAGGGACGTGGGGGCTCGTTGTCCCGTTTCGGGACCGGCAGCAGCAGCGCGGACGGTGCCTGTCCCCCGCCGGGACAGGTGCCGTCACGCGTTGACGGACGTTGTCCTGCGCCGGGACAGGCCTGGTGCACGCTGTACGAGGGTTGTTCCTGCGCCGGAACAGGCCCCGCGCAGGCTTTGCGAGGGTTGTTCCGGCACCGGAAACCGCGGCGCGCCGCCCACAGGGCCGATGTTCCGGCGTCGGGTCGGCAGCGCGCGGCTGGCTCGAGGCTCGTTCTTGGTGCGAGGAGCGAAGCGTCGGGCGCGAAGCGATGCGATCCGACGAGAGGGGAGGGGATGCGAGGGGCGTACCCCGACGGGCAGAGCCGCCGGGGTCGATGATCAGGGCGCGGCCGGGCTCGACAGGTTGCGCGGCGTGGCCGCGGCCTTGCTGACGAAGTCCGACGCGTTGTCGTTCGTGTCCTGACCGTTGCCGGCGGTGCCGCCCGGCTTGCGCTCCAGGCTGGCGTCGGTGTTCGTGCTGCCCGTGTTGTCGTGGGGGTTCAACACCGGGGCGCCCTCGCAGGTGTACGGCGTCGAGCAGGTCGTGAGCGCGCTTTGGGTGGCGTTGTCGAAGTAGAAGCAGAGCGCGTCCACCACGACGCTGCCGTGCTTCAGCACCATGCTCCCGGCATCGGTGAAGCCGCTGTTGTACGTGCCGTTGCCGGCGACCGCGCCGTTGTAGCTGTTGCTGCCGTTGTTCGTGTAGAGCAGGTACCCGTGCGCGGGGATCACCTGGCCGGTGCCGGTGATGCGCGTCCCTTCGTTGTTGTTCGTACACGTGCCGACGGCGCTGCGACTCGTGACGGTCCAGGTGCTGTCGAACGTGACCGGCGCGCTGCCCGGGTTGTAGATCTCGACGAACTCGTCGTTGCCGCCGTTGGTGCCGCGCGTCTGCACCTGGCTGATGAGGAGCCGATCGACGCAGAGGCCGCTCGTGCACTTGCCGCTCAGGCAGTCGCCGTTGACGCTGCACACCTTGCCGGTGGCGCAGCCGCCGCAGGTGCCGCCGCCGCAGTCGACGTCGGTCTCGACGCCGTTCTTGATGGTGTCGGTGCAGGTCGCGCCCGACGCGGTGCAGATGCCGCCGATGCAGGAGTTGCTCGTGCAGTCGGCGTTGACCGCGCACGCCTTGGTGTTGGCGCACGCGGGGCAGGTGCCGCCGCCGCAGTCGACGTCGGTCTCGGCGCCGTTCTTGATGGTGTCGGTGCAGGTCGGGACCACCACCGCCGTGCAGATGCCACCGACGCAGGAGTTGCTCGTGCAGTCGGCGTTGACCGCGCACGCCTTGGTGTCGGCGCACGCGGGGCAGGTGCCGCCGCCGCAGTCGACGTCGGTCTCGGCGCCGTTCTTGATGGTGTCGGTGCAGGTCGGGGCCACCGCGGTGCAGACGCCGCCGACGCAGGAGTTGCTCGTGCAGTCGGCGTTGATGTTGCACGCCTTGGTGTTGGCGCACGCGGGGCAGGAGGGGCCGCCGCAGTCGATGTCGGTCTCGGTGCTGTTCTTCACGGCGTCGGCGCAGGTCGGCGCGGCGCAGAGGCCGCCGCTGCACACGCCCTCGAAGCAATCGGTCGCGAGGATGCAGGCCTTGCCGAAGCCGCAGGGCTGGCAGATACCGCCGCCGCAGTCGATGTCGGTCTCGACGCCGTTCTTGATGGCGTCGTTGCAGACCGGGAGCGCCGTGCAGATGCCGCCGATGCAGGAGTTGCTCGTGCAGTCGGTGTTGACCGCGCACGCCTTGGTGTCGGCGCACTTGGAGCAGGTGCCGCCGCCGCAGTCGACGTCGGTCTCGGCGCCGTTCTTCACGGTGTCGGTGCAGGTCGGGGCCACCGCGGTGCAGATGCCGCCGACGCAGGAGTTGCTCGTGCAGTCGGCGTTGACCGCGCACGCCTTGGTGTCGGCGCACTTGGAGCAGGTGCCGCCGCCGCAGTCGACGTCGGTCTCGGCGCCGTTCTTGATGGTGTCCGTGCAGCTCACGGGCGCGACGCAGATGCCGTTCGTGCAGAGATTGCTCACGCAATCGCTGTTGAGGAGGCACGCGAGGGTGTTGGGGCAGGCGTTGCAGGTGCCGCCGCCGCAGTCGACGTCGGTCTCGTCGCCGTTCTTGATGGCGTCGTTGCAGGCGGGGACGGCGACGCAGACGTTGCCCGTGCAGAGGCCGCTCACGCAGTCGGCGTTGGCCATGCAGCCCTTGCCGTCGGCGCAGGTCGCGCAGGCGGGGCCGCCGCAGTCGACGTCGGTCTCCAGCGCGTTCTTGACGTTGTCGGTGCAGCTCGGGGCGGCGACGCAGACGTTGCCCGTGCAGAGGCCGCTCGTGCAGTCGGCGTTGACCGCGCACGCCTTGGTGTCGGCGCAGGTCGCGCAGGTGCCGCCGCCGCAGTCGACGTCGGTCTCGGCGCCGTTCTTCACGGTGTCGTCGCAGCCGGGCGCGGTGGCGCAGACGCCGCTCGCGCAGAGCGCGTTCTGGCAGTCCGCGTCGGCGTTGCAGGTCTTGCCGTCGGCGCACTTGGCGCAGGTGCCGCCGCCGCAGTCGACGTCGGTCTCCGCGCCGTTCTTCACGTCGTCGGTACAGCTCGGGGCGGCGACGCAGACCCCGCTCGTGCAGAGGCCGCTGGTGCAGTCGGCGTTGACCCCGCACTTCTTGCCATTGGCGCACGGGTCGCACGAGCTGCCGCCGCAGTCGACGTCGGTCTCGGTGCCGTTCTTCACGTCGTCAGCGCAGTCGATGACGACGCACTGGCCGTTGATACAGCTCCCCGCGCCGCAGTCGGTATCCTTGACGCAGACGACGCAGTTGCCCCCGCCGTCGCAGACCTTGCCCCCCATGGTGGTGCACGCCTCGCCCTTCGCGGCGGGGAACGTGTCACAGCCGCCCGCGACGCAGGTCGGCACGATGCAAGCGTTGCCCGTCGCCGGGCATTCGGCAGCCGTGGTGCACTGGGCGCCGCCGCTGCTGGTGGTCGGCGAGCCGGTGCCCGTCGAGCTCGTGGTGGTGGTGCTGGACGAGGAGGTGGAAGAGGTCGTCGCGCTCCCGCCGCCGCCCGTCGAGCCGCCGGAGGATCCACAGCCGGCGAGGCTGACCGCGAGCACGAAGCCCGAAATACCGATTGCAGTGAAAGTCGACGCGCGCATGGGCGCGCACGGTCGGCCAGCCCGCGTGGGCTGTCAAGCTATGGCGCCTGGCAGAACTTGTTGATCTGATCGACGAGCGGGTCCTCTTGCTTCACGGCCGCTTCGATGGCGCTGTCGGCTGCGTTACGGCGCGCGGTGTAGCGATCTTCGGCGGCCTTGAGGACCGCTTCGCTGGGGCCGTCGCCGTTCGGCGCGTTGCGCGCGGCGGCGCGCTCTTCGGCGGCGGTGGCCAGCTCGCGCTCGGCGCGGCCGATCTCCTTGGCCATCTTCTGGTAGTCGTCGCGCAGCTTCTTCAGCTCGGGCACGGTGAGCTGCACGGCCGCGGCCTCCGTGGCGATGCGGTCCATGCCCTCGGCCATGGCGCGGAGATCGGCGATCCCGGTCGGATCCTTCTCGTTCTTGGGCGCCTTCTCGAGGCTCACCATGCCGGCGTTGATGACGCCGACGAGCGCGTTGCACTCGGTCAGCTTCTTCTGCCCGCAGCCGCTCCCCGCGGCGACGATCAGGGCCGCGGCGACCATGGTGGCGAGGTGACGCATGCTCTCGCGATCTCCTACGTGCGGACGCGCCAGTTGCCCTGGAACGTGCGGCCGATGTCGTCCGCCGTGGGGTCGGTGACGATGAGCTCGGGCCGCCCGTTCTGCGCGTACAAGATGGTGTTCTGCCGGAAGACGCGACCGAACGAGATGGCCTCCTCCCGATCCATGTTGTGGACGAGGTACGCCGGCTCGCGCCACACCCCCTCGGGCTCGGCCTCGGAGCCGACGCATGGCTCGACGCGGTAGCAGCCGAGGATGAGGAGGTCGCGGAGCACGAAATGGCGCTGCTCGTTCACCCGCCGCGGCAGGAGCATGCTCCGCGGGTTGTAGGCCGTGAGCACCGCGAAGCGGCGGGTCAGGAGATCCGGCAGCGCCGAGAAATCCTGCACGATCTCGCCGTCGAGCGAGGCGCGGACCGTTCCGGTCAGGGTGGGGAACTCGTACACCGTGGCGAAGTACGAGCGGAGCAGCGTCTGGTCCATCGTGCGAGCCCCCGTCTACCAGAGACAGGCGGGCGCCGCCATTCCACGGCGGTCCCGAGCCCGGCCTCCTCGGGTCGACGGACGATCGATCTCGACGTTTCGACGCGGCTCACGTTACAGATCCGGCCCGAAAGGCAGGGTCAGCCATGGTGCCGCGCCGAATTCGTCTCTCGAACGCTCGTCTCGCGGTTGGGCTCGCGGCTTTCCTCGCTGCCGGCGTGCCGCTCGCGGAGGCGCACGCGTGCAGCAGCACGCAGACGATGGTCTACCAGTCGGCGAAGACCGCCTGGTGCGTCGAGACCTCGGTGATCGACAAGTACGGCCCGTTCCCGGAGGCGTTCTTCTCGTTCGGAGACGACGTGATCGACGAGCTGGTGACGCTCTTCGACGTCCCCGCGGAGGGCGTCTATACCTTCGAGGCGTCGGTGGAGACCGGCGGCGCGCACACCGGGAGCGAGTGCTGCGGCCTCGGCGTGACGGTGACGGGCGACGCCTTCTACAACAACGGGTACGGCGTCCAGGGGTTCTGGGGCTACCTGCTCGCGCTGCACGAGACCATCAACGACTGGACCGGGCAGGTCACCCCCGGCTGGCCGACCGACTTCTGGGCCGATCACGTGAGCGCGTTCCCGAACTCGATGGACTGGCGCATCATGGAGACCCTCGGGACGTCGCTGGGCGACGCGAACCTCTTGGCCGCGTCCGCCGCGCAGAAGAAGCGCTTCTACCCCGGCGGGGACAGCGTCGATCCACGCGTGCCCATGTTCGACCAGATCTTCGAGCTGCCCACCATGGGATACGCGGGCTGGGCGCGCGTCTTCGATCTGGTGCAACACGACAAGATGGCCTGGGACGTCGTCGCCGATCAGGGCCACAACCCCGACGCGCGCCGCACCGAGTACGTGACCGCCTACGTGAGCCTCGGGGCCGGCCAGTCGGTGCTGCCCATCTTCCAGGCCGCCGGCGTGGCCAACGGCATGCCCGACGGCGTCTCGAACGACCCGCCCTACACGGGCAGCCAGGCGAACGTCGACGCCATCGCCAACGCCCACTGCGCGATCAACGCGGCGGCGGCGCAGGGCAGCGACGTGACCGCCGATTGGGCGGCCCTCCGCGCGGGCAACTACCCGGCCGTCACCGCACAGGGGCAGTGCGGTGAAGGGTGCCCCGCCGAGTGTGGCTGCAAGGCTTCGGTGAACCGCTGCGTGGCGCCCTGGCTCGCCGACGACGCGCCCGATGCCGGCAGCGGCGGCGCGCCTGCGGGCACCGGCGGTGCGACCGGTACCGGCGGGAGCGGTGAGGGCCCGAGCATCGGCTCCGGCTGCGACTGCAGCTATCCGAGCGGCGACGACGCCGCGCCGCGGCCGTGGCTCCTCGCGGGCGCTGCGCTCGCGGCGCTTTCGTTCCTGCGGGCGCGGCGGCGATGATCGACGGCGAGCGCCGGACGGTCGCGACGTCCGTCTTCCTCGTCTTCCTCGTCGCTTCGATCGCGACCTCGTGCCGGACGGCCCCCAGCGCCGCCGAGCATGACGCCGGCCGCGCCGCGCCCGATGCCGGCACGGCCTGCGGGCCCTCGGCTCCCTGCGGGCCGGACGAATACTGCGCTTACACACCCGGCCTCTGCGGGAAGGGGAAGCGGCCGGGCACCTGCCGGCCCCGCGCCGCGGCCGGCGCGACGCCCGAGCAACCCGTCTGCGGGTGCGACGGCAAGGTGTACGCGAGCGAGCGCGTGGCCCACGCCGCCGGCATCGATCTCGCGGTCATGGGCGGCTGCGGCCACGACGTCCCCGACTTCGCCGCCTGCGGGCCCCACTTCTGCGACGCGCGCACGAGCTACTGCGAGATCGTGCTCAGCGACGTGCTCGATCCGCCGACGGACTACGCCTGCAAACCGCTCCCCCCGGCCTGCATCCCCGAGGCCGGCGTGGCGCGCTCCTGCGATTGCTTCCCTCCCGGCACGCGCTGTCTGAGCTTCTGCGGGCCCATCGCAGGCCCGGGTTTGCAGGGCTTCCACCTGACCTGCCGGCGCTAGAGACCTGACCAATTAGGCCGCAACCCTGGCAAGCTGGTCGGCCACGCAGAGGTTCGAGAGCGCCGCCTGGCGCCGCAGATCGAACAGGTTCCTGCGCAGCCCTCGGTAGCGGGCGCGGTCGCCTTGGCGGTTGTGGATCGTGGCCAGGGCGTGCTCGACCCCGACGCGCTGGCGCAGCGTTGCTCTGCCTTCAGGCGTCTTGGCGTGCGCGCGGAGCTCGACGAGGAAAGGCTCGTTCGGGTGAACCGAGAGGCTGCGCCCTCGCTTGCCTGCGGCCTGCGTACATCGCACACGGAGCGGACAAGCCGCGCAGCGCGTGGCGGGGAAGTGGAGGGTTTGGCCGAGCGCAAAGGGCACCACCACGTCGTTCGGGCAGCGCACGGTGCCAGCGTCGAGATCGATGGTGAAGTCCGCTTTGGAGAAGAGCGCGCCGTTGCGCAGCGGGAACGGCTTGCAGCGCACCGCCATTCCACGGCGTCGATGCGACTCGATGCTCTCGTCGCCGAGATAGCCGCGATCGATGAACAGCTCGTGCACGTCGGCGCCCTGACGCTCGATATCCGCGAACAGCTCCGCTGCTGCGACGCGCTCCGGCTGGTTGGCCGGCGTGAGCGCGACGGCGCACACGAGCCCGGGCGTGTCGAGATCGACGGCGATGTGCCGCTTGTAGCCATCGATGCGCTTCTTCTTGCTCTTGCGGCCGTGGCGCATGTCCGCATCGCTGACGCTGATACGTCGATCCTTGGCGACGCCGTGCTTGATGCGCCGACCGCCGCCATCGTCGGGATCGGGCTCGGTATCCTGCGCGACGAGCTTCTCGACCAGCTCCCACTGCTCTTTGAGCGGAGGTGCGCCGAGGTGCTCTGCGAGCTGCTTGTTCATCCACGCGCCGAGCGCGGACACTTGTGCGAGCAGCTTCTCCAGCGCCCGCTTCTTCGCGCCGGCATCGTCCCAGTCGATGTCGAGCCCCGTCTTGATGCTCGTCGCCGTGACGACCGGGATGCCCGCGTCCTTCGCGACCTCCTCGAACGATCTGCCCGTCAGCTCGGCCGCCGTACGCACCACGTGTTTGGCCGCACGACCGATGAGATTGAACGTGTCCTCGACGCGCCCCGCGCCCCACAGCGGGCTCGCATCGAACGCCGCGCGCAGGTGCGTCGCGCTGAACCCGCCGGTCTCCCGCGCCAGCCGCACGGTCCTGTCGAACAGCTCGCGGTCGAGGTCGTGCTCGATCATGCGCTGGCGGAAGTAGAACAGCGTCCCTTGCGAAAAGAGCGGCTCCTCGGCGCTCAAACAACCGAGCACCATCTGCCAACGCCGATCCATCACCGTCAGCTCGACGACTTCGTGATCCGGCACGCCAAGCGCAGCTTGCAGCAGCGACGCCAGCGCCAACTGCACCGGCGGTACGCGGTCTGCACGCTCGTAGGCCGCGTGCAACTTCCGCTGCATCTCCTCATCGAAGATGAGGTGCCGGAGCTCCCGCAGAAACACGAAGACGCGTCGCTTCCCACAACGTTCGACGATCTTCTTTTCCAACGACGACAGCTCGACCGGCGGCTTCCAGAGCGTGGCCATGCGGCACCTCCAGTTCCGGTTTGATCAGAGGGCCGCGCCGGTGTCGATCCCGCGGTGGGTAAGGGATCGATCTTCCTTGGTTCTTAGTTGATCGGGTCTCTAGGCCGAGACCGGACTTCAACGCAAAGTCGCAAAGACGCAAAGACGCAAAAAGGCGAAGAAGGCTGATCCCCCCGGCCTTTTTGCGTCTTTGCGCCTCCCCGCCTCGGTCGAGCCAGCGCCCCGAGCTTGCGCAACGAGCCTCGACCTCCCCGCCTTTTTGCGCCTTTGCGTCTTTGCGTCTTTGCGTTCCTTCTCTCTCCCTCCCTTCGAGCCCTTGCGCCTTCGCGTTCCTTCTCTCCTCCGGGATTCGTCAGCCAGAGCCTAGGGGCGCGACGAGCGCGCGACGGAGGCTTCCGTTCGACACCAGCTTGCTCGGCTTTCCCCGATGGGTCGCTTGCGCTAAGGCTCGGCCCCAGCCCGTGATCGAAGCGCGCCGCCTCTCCAAGTCCTACGGTTCCGTGAAGGCGGTCGACGACGTCTCGTTCCGCGTCGATCGCGGTGAGGTCGTCGGCTTCCTCGGCCCCAACGGGGCCGGCAAGAGCACCACGCTGCGCATCCTCGCCGGCTTCCTCGGCGCCACGTCGGGCTCGGTGCAGATCGCCGGGATCGATCTCGCCGATGACCCCGTCCGCGCCCGCGCCCAGATCGGCTACATGCCGGAGACCTCGCCGCTCTATCCGGAGATGCGGGTCCGCGAGTATCTCGCCTTCCGCGCCGAGCTCAAGCTCGTCCCGCGCCGCGCCCGCGCCGAGGCCGTGCACCGCGCCCTCGTCGAAGCCCGCATCGAGGACGTGGAGGACGTGATGATCGGCCACCTCTCCAAGGGCTATCGCCAGCGCGTCGGCCTGGCGGACGCGCTCGTCGCCTCGCCGCCGATCCTCATCCTGGACGAGCCCACTGCCGGCCTCGATCCCAACCAGATCCGCGAGGTGCGCGATCTCGTGCAGGCCCTCGGCAAGGATCGCGCGGTCCTCGTGTCCACGCACATCCTCTCCGAGGTCGAGGCCACCTGCTCGCGCGCCTTGGTGATCGCGCGCGGCAAGCTGGTGGCCGAAGGATCGATCGACGAGATCCGCGCCCTGCGCCGCGGCGGCGGGGTGCGCATCACCGTGCGCGGCGACGCGGCGGCCGCGGCCGTGGTGGCCGGCAAGATCGAGGGCGTGCGCAAGGTGAAGCGCGAGGCGACCGGCGACACGACGGCGCTCTCCATCGAGCTCGCCAAGGACGCCGAGATCGGGCGGGCGACCGAGGCGATCGTCGGCGCGCTGTGCGCGGCGGGGCTCGGCGTGCGCGAGGTGGCGCCGCGGCTCGCCTCGCTGGAGCAGGTGTTCTCCGCGCTCACCACCGGCGCGGGCTCCGAAGGCTCGGATCGAGGCGAGGCGTGAAGGGTTTCTTTCCGATCTTCAAGCGGGAGCTGTTCTCGCTCTTCGTGACGCCGCTGGCGTGGGTGCTGATGACCACCTTCCTGGTGGTGCAGGGCATCCACTTCTTCCTGCTCACGAACCAGTACGCGACCGACGTGGGCATCACCGAGGGCAGCCCGGTACAGGCCTTCTTCGGCCGGACGATCCTCCTCTACCTGCCGATGATCTTCGTGTGCCCGCTGCTCACGATGCGCCTCTTCGCCGAGGAGCGGCGGAGCGGCACCATCGAGGCGCTGCTCACCGCGCCCGTGGGCACGGTCGGCGTCACGCTCGCCAAGTACGGCGCCGCGCTCGTCACGTACCTCGTCATCTGGGCGCCGACGGTGCTCTACATCATGCTCATCGGCCGCACGGGCGACGTCGACTGGCGCGTCGTGGGCGCGAGCTACCTCGGCGTCTTCGGCATCGGCGCCGGCTACCTCGCCATCGGCACCATGACGAGCGCGCTCACCACGAGCCAGCTCACCGCCGCGGTGCTCTCCGCGATGGCGCTGATGTTCCTCTTCATGGTCGGCGTCGCGGAGTTCATCATCGACAGCGGCCCCGTGCACGACGTCTGCGCCTACGTCTCGGTGTGGGGGCAGATGAACGACTTCTCGCAGGGCATCGTCGACCTGCGCCGCCTCGTCTTCGACGGCACCCTCGTCGCCGTCCCCCTCTTCATCACCGTCCGCGCCGTCGACGCCTGGAGGTGGGGATGAAGAAGAAACACCCGAAATCCCCGGTTGCCGACGCATCCCCGGCGGTTGCCGACGGGCAGCCGGCGGTTGCCGACGGGCAGCCGGCAGTTGCCGATGGGCAGCCGGCAGTTGCCGATGCATCCTCGGCGGCTGCCGACGCATCTCCGCCGCGTCCCGACACATCCCCGGCGGTTGCCGACGCATCCCCGGCGCGTCCCGACACATCCCCGGCGGTTGCCGACGCGTCGGCAGACGTGTCGCCCGCGCTTGCCGACGCGTCCACCCCGTCTGCCGACGCCTCCACCCCGTTTGCCGACGCGCCCGCGCCTGCCGACGCCCCCAAGCTTGCCGACGCGCCCGCGCCTGCCGGCGCGTCGCCCAAGGGCAACAAGAAGAAGCAGCCGCGACCGCAAGGGAGCGGGCCCCAGGACGCGCCTCCCTCCGCCTCTCTCGCGGCCACCAAGATCTCCGCCAGCGTCGGCATCGTCGCCGCCATGGTGCTGGCCACGCTGATCAACGTCTTCGTCGGCCGCCACTTCCGCCGCTGGGACTGGACGCGCGGCGGCCTCTACACGCTGAGCGACGCGACCACCGCCACGCTCCATTCCATCCAGGAGCCGATCCGCATCTACGTGCTCCTCCCCGGCGGCGACGCGCTCACCCTCTCCGTGCAGCACCTGCTCGAAGGGTATCGCGCCGAGACCTCGCAGCTCGCCGTCGAGTACATCGATCCCGATCGCCGGCCCGCCGACTTCCTCGCCGTGGTGCAGCGCTACGGCATCGACGTCGAGCGCGAGGAGGGCCGCGTCGTGCCCTCGGCCGCGGCCATCGTGGTGCGCGGCGATCGCCGCGAGATCATCCGCCAGCAGGAGCTCATCGAGGTCGACGCCGACGACGACCTCAAGCGCCGCCCGCGCCTCGAACAGGCCTTCACGGGCGCGCTCCGCGCGGTGCAGGCCACCGACCATCCGCGGGCCTGCTTCACCACCGGCCACGGCGAGACGGGGAGCCTGCCCCTCCGCGAGCACCTCCGCCGCAACGGCTACGAGGTGGAGAGCGTGGAGCCCGCGCGCAAAGGCGAGAAGGCCTCGCTCGAGGGCTGCAAGGTGCTCATCGTCGCCGGCCCGACGGAGCACGTCCCCGCCGAGGACATCGCCCGCTACAAGGCCTACGTCGAGAAGGGCGGCAACGCGCTCGTGGCCGCGAGCCCCCAGCCCGACGCCGGCGATCGCGGCTACGTGGATCTCGGGCTCGCCGATCTCCTCGGCGTGTTCGGCGTGAAGCTCGACGCGAACTTCGTCTACGAGCTCGATCCCAAGCTGCGCTCCCCGCGCGGTCGCGGCGAGACCTTCGCGCCCATGCCGCGCCCCCACCCGGTCACGCAGCCCTTGATGAAGGCCGCCGATCGCGGCGTCATCCCCATCGTCACGGTGGCGAGCTCGCTCTCGACGACGGGCGCCGGGACGACGGTGCCGGTGCCGCTCCTGGTGACGAGCGATCAAGCGTTCGGGATGGTCGACTTCTTCGCCTGGGCCAAGACGGGCGCGCCGCCGCTGCCCGCGTCCGGCGATCGCAAGGGCCCGCTGCCGATCGCGTTCGCCGCCGAGCTTCCCGCGCCTACGGGCGCCGCGCACGGCGGCCGCTTGGTGGCCGTGGGCAGCGCGGGCGTGCTGGAGGCGGCCAACTGGCAGAGCGAGGATCTCAAGGGCACGGCGCTCTTCGTGGAGAGCGCCATCGCGTGGCTCACGGCCCGGCCGCCGATCCTCGACATCGCGCAGAAGCCCACGTTCACCGCCGGCCTGCGCGTGAGCGACGCCTGGCTCGCGGCCACCTTCCGCTACACGGTGCTCTACATGCCGCTCGCGGCGCTGCTCATCGGCGTGGCCGTGCACCTGCGCCGCCGCGGAGAGCGACGCGGAACGGTCGACGACGGCGGCTCGCCTCCGGAGCCCAAGGGCGACGGATGAACGCGACGCTGCGTCGCCACGGGACCACGCTCGCCATCGTCGCCCTCACGGCCGTGGCCGGCGTGGTGGTGCTGGTCGTCGATCGCGGATCGGTGACGACCACCGAGCGCCTCGCGCGCCGCAAGAACCTGCTCGCGTCCTTCCGCGACGACGACGTGAGCGAGTTCAAGATCACCACGCAGGGCCGCACGGCGCGCGTCTTCCGCGGCGCGGTGAACGCCGTCGGCCAGCGCCCCTGGCAAGTGGAGATCGACGGCGCCACCTGGCCGGCCGAAGAGGCGGTGGTGGATCAATACCTCGCCGCGCTCCGCGACGGCGTGGTCGATCGCTGGGTCCAGGGCGGCGTCGAGGGCACCGGCGAAGCGCGCGCCATGGTGGCCGTGGAGATGGGGCGCAGGCGCTGGCTCGTGACGCTGCGCGGGCCCGCGCCGACGCCGCCCGGCGCCGTCTACACCGAGGTGCAAGGCGGCGACGAGCCGGCCACGGGCGTGATCTCCGCGCAGCTCGCCGCGGTGCTCATCGCGGAGCCCGACGGCTTCCGCCAGAAGTCTCTCGTGAGCTGGGGGCCGGCGGAGGTCTCCGCCATCGCGCTCGACGGTGAAGGCGGCGCGCGGCACCTCGTGCGCAGCGCTTGGCTCGCGCCCCGCGGCGGGAGCTTCCGCTTCGACGGCTCCACGCCGGAGGGCCGCGTGCGCGCGTCGGCCGCCGCGCTCGACGACGTGTGGAACGGCATCGGCAAGCTCTCGGCCGAGATTTTCCTCCCCGACGCCGAGGCCGACAAAGCCCTCGATCGCAAGCTGACGCTGAAGCTCACCGCGACGGCCGGCGGCACGCTCACCATCGATCTCGGCGGCGCCTGCCCCGGCCACCCCGACGACGTGGTCGCCGTGCGTCGCGACGATCACGGCGCTCGGATGAGCGCCTGCGTACCGCGCGGCGCGCTCGAGATGCTTGGAGCTCAAACGAATACGCTGGTCGACCGCCGGCTCGTGGGCGCGCGCGCCGAAGAGGTGATCGATCTCAAGCTCGCCTCGGGCGGCACGACCCTCGCGCTGGCACGGAGCGGGAGCCAATGGCACCAGCAGTCGCCCGCCGATCGGCCGGTGGACACCGACGTGGGCAAGGCCTTCCTGGACCGGCTGCTCGACGTCTCGGCGACGAAGCTCGTGGGCGGTGATCCGAAGGCGCTCGGCCTCGATCCGCCGCGCGCCACGGTGCGCGTGGTCTCGCTGGTGCCCGGGGGCGGCGCCGACGGCGGCGACGCGGAGCGCACCGAAGTGATCGAGGTCGGTGCCGAGCAGAACGGCGTGGTGCACGCCCGCCGCGTCGAGGACGGCAGCATCGCCGAGATCCCCGCTGAGGCCGCCGCGCCTCTCTTCGCCGACGAAATCGCGCTGCGCCCGCGCAAGATCCACCGCGAGGATCTCGCGAGCTTCCGCTCCCTGCACATCGAAGCGCCGGGCCGCGTGCAGCGCATCGAGCGCGGCGCCGATGGATCGTGGTCGTTCGCCGAGCCGAAGGGTGCCGGCCTGTTCCCGGACGGCGCCCTGCTCCGCGACGTCGGCGACGCCGTCGGCGGGCTGACCGCCGATCGCTGGGTGGGCGCTGCGCGTCCGGAGCATGGGCTCGCGCATCCGCGGCTCGTGATCGAAGGCGCGCTCGCGACGAGCGCATCCGACGCGGGCAGCAAGCCGAGCACCATCAAGGTCTCGGTCGGCGCGCCGGCGGGCGCCGCCGGATCATTCGCGCAGACCGGCGACGACCCCGCGGTCTTCGTGATCACGCGTCGCATCGAGGAGGCCGCGGACCGCTGGCTCGTCGATCGCGCCGCGTTGCTCACCGATGCCGCGCAGGTGACCCGCGTCACGCTGACCGCACCCGGCAAGCGCGTGGTGCTCGAAGCGAGCGGCGGCTCCTTCCACGTGGCGGGCGCGGCGACCGATCCGGTGGCCAACGCGCGCGCCGCGGGCGTGCGCGAGGCGCTCGGCGATCTCTTCAGCGAAGGCGCCGTCTCCGTCGGGCGGCCCGAGAAGCGTGAAGGGCTCGACAAGCCAACGCTCGAGGCCGCCATCGAGGTCGGCGGCAAGAAGGTCCGCCTCGTGTTCGGCGCCGGGGACACCTTTCAGGGCACGCGCATCCTCTATGTGCGCAAGGACGGCGTCGATGCGACGTTCGCGGTCTCCCAGGCGAAGGTGAGGCCGCTGCTGGAGGCGGCGGGCGTGGAGCGGTGAGCGCCGGACGGCGGATCGCGAATCCCCGGTGATCTCGCGGGGCTCACACACCCGGGCTCCGCCTCGGCCCCGTTTCCGCGGACTATTTCCGGCCGCGGGCCCATCTGTGGTAGCGAGGGCGAGCGATGTCGAAGTCCGAGCGCGCGTTGAAGGTCGAGATTCCCACCGCTGCCAGCGATCAGCCGATCTGGTCGCGCGTCGGGATCGTCGGCGTGCTCGGCTTCGTGATCGGGATCGCGTGGCCGAAGGTGGCCGGCGTGAAGATCGGGCCCGCCGTGCCGGCCGATCTCGCCGCCAAGGTGGAAGCCTCGGGCTCGCCCTCCGCGTCGGCCGCGCCGCGCGCCACCACCGCAGCTGCGCCTTCGGCGTCTGCCGCGGCGGCGCCTTCGGCGTCCGCGAACGCCGGCGATCCCGAGGCCCCGTCGGCCGCGGGGAACAGCGAGCTCGTGGTGGTCGGCCCCGGCAAGATCGTCAAGTGCTTCGACAAGAAGGACAAGAAGATCGACGACTGCGAGAAGCTCCTCTTCGATCCCATCGCGGTGAAGCGCCTGCGCGCGCTCTCTGCGTGCCCGTCCGCGCTCGGCCTGTCCGGGAAGATGGGCGTCCTCTTCGAGATCGACTTCGGCAAGAAAGAGGTCGTCGTCAAGAAGACGAAGAAGAACTCGCTGCCTTCGGCGACCGTGAGCGGCATCGTGAAGTGCGCGGCGCGCGAGTTCGCGCAGGCCCCGCTCGACGAGGTCCCGCACAAGCACAAGCACTACGTGCTCGAGTACCCGATCACGTTCTACCCGCCGGGCAAGCACCCCGAAGGCGCGTCCGCCGACACGGGTGACGGCGAGCCGGCCGCGGGCGCGACCACGAGCGAAGCCGACGCGAGCGGCACGGCCGTCGTCGCCCAGGACACGGCGCTCGCGCGCAAGGAGCCGAAGGACGGCGAGGTCGTCCATCGCTTCGTGCGCGGGACCAAGGTCAAGATCCTCGGCAAGCAGGGCGACTGGTACAAGGTCGACTCGAACGGCAAGGTCGGCTGGGTCTACCGCGGCACGATCGGTCTATAGTCCCCGCATGGGGAAGCACGAGCACCGGTTCCACCACGGTCACGCGCACAAGCTCGACGATCCCGAGCGGCGCACCTGGCTCCCTCCCGACGAGGTGATCGCGCGCGTGGAGCTGCGCCCGGGCATGAACGTGGCCGACATCGGCGCGGGCACCGGATACTTCGCGCTGCCCATGGCGACCGCGGTGTCGCCCGGTGGTCACGTGGCCGCGGTCGACGTGCAGCCGGAGATGCTCGCGGTGCTCCGCGAGCGCGTGCCCGAAGGCGCGCCGATCGCGCTCGTGGAAGGCGAGGCCACGCGCACGACGCTCGCCGATGCGAGCCAGGACGTCGTCTTCGCGGCCAACGTCTGGCACGAGATCGACGATCGCGGCGCGGCCCTGACCGAGCTCGCGCGCATCGCGCGGCCGGGTGGCCGCCTCGCCATCCTCGACTTTCGCGTCGACGCCGAGCGCCCGCCGGGGCCGCCGCCCGAGCTTCGCATCGCCGCGTCCGACGTGGCCGCCGAGGTGGCTGCTTCGGGGAGCTTCCAGGCGGTGACGGCCGAGCTGATCGGACGCTACAGCTACTTGGTGCTCGCGACCCGTGTAGAGCAGCACGCATAGCCGGGACGCTTGCTGGGTCCGCTCGCTGGCGCTCGCGGCTGCCGTTGCTGGGCGTTGCTTGGCGTTGCTGGCTGCTGTTCCCGGCGGCGGTGAGGTGCGTGGGCGGTGTTGGGTCTTGTCGAGCCAGCAGCCGCGACCGCAAGGGAGCGGACTCCAGCGCACGGCTCCCGATGGTGCCGCATGGATGTGAGCGCCGGGGCGCTTGCTGGGTCCGCTCGCTGGCGCTCGCGGCTGCCGTTGCTGGGGGGTGCTGGTCGTTGGTGGGCGTTGCTGGCTGCTGTTGCTGGCGGCGGTGAGGTGCGGGGGCGGGACGATGGGTGGGGGCGGTGTTAGGTGTCGCCGAGAGGCGGAGGGGCACATGAATCTCGAGCTTTCGAGCGACGAGGCCAGGCTGCTCAAGGCACAGCTCGACGTGCGCATCACGGAGATGGATGGAGAGCTGGTGCGCACCGAGAAGCACGAGCTGCAGGTCGATCTGGATCGCGACATCGCGCGGCTGCGCGCGATCGACGAGCGCCTCGGTCGCCTCCTCGGGCCGTCGACCGGCTGAGCGGCCATCGCTCGCAGAGATGTCGAGATCGCGTGGAGGAATGCGGTCTCCTCCTGATGGGCGGGCTCGCGCCCGAGTCGGGAGCTTCCATTCTTTCGCGGAAGCGCGGGAAATCTGCGTCGCGCGACACCTCATGGATGTAGGATCGGCGGCCGAGCGTTCTCTCCCGCATGCCATCCTCTTTCCCTTCATTTCGCCGCTGGGCTCTCGCTGCTGCGCTGCTCGGTGCGAGCGCCGGCGCGCTGGCTTGGGCTCGGAGTGATCTCCTTCCCCAAGGCGGCGCGGTGGCCCGCGGTGTTCGTCTCGGCGGCATCGCCGTCGCCGCGGGGCAGACGCCGCGCGCGGCCGCCGAGGTCGCTGCCCGCCGCGCGCTCGATCGTCGCGTCACGCTGACCTGGGCCGGCGCGCCCATTCTCGAGGTGACCGTCGCCGATCTCGGCGGCACCGTCGACGTCGACGCGCTGGCCCGCGCCGTGGAGGCGGTGGGCCGTCGCGGTGATGTGATGGCCCAGCTCGACGACGTGCTCGAGGCGCGGCGCGGCGCGGTGGATGTGCCGGTGCACGTGTCGCTGCCAGCGGAGCCTCTCGCGGCGCGGCTCGCTCGAATCAAGGAAGAGCACGACACCGCGCCGCTCGCGGCCAAGCTCGACGTCGCGCACCACACGGCGACGGCGCACGCGCCCGGGCGTTACCTCGATGTGTACGGCGCCGTCGACGCCATCGGCAAAGCCATCGCCGCGGCGGCGCCGACGGACGCCGGGGTCACCGCGGCGGCGCCCGCGTTCGAGATCGCGCCGCGCGCGTCGTCGACGGTCGTCGCCGCCATCGATGTCTCCACGGTGGTGTCCCGCTTCGAGACGCGCTTCGGGTATCTCGGCGATCAAGCGGGCCGCGCGCAGAACATCCAGCGCGCCGCCGAGCAGATCGAGGGCGTCGTGTTGATGCCCGGCGAGGTGGTCGGCTTCAACGCCAACGTGGGCGCGCGCAGCGTGGACAACGGCTTCGCCGAGGCGCCCGAGATCTACAAAGGTGAGCTGCGCCCCGGCATCGGCGGCGGCACGTGCCAGGTCTCGGGCACGCTCCACGCGGCGGCGTACATGGCCGGCGTCGACATCGTGGAGCGCGCCAACCACTCGCGCCCGAGCGGCTACATCCGCATGGGCCTCGACGCGACCGTCGTGTACCCGACCGTCGATCTCAAGCTGCGCAACCCCTACGATTTCCCCATCGTCGTGCACGGCACCATCGACAAGGGCTCGCTCGTCTTCGAGCTCCTCGGGGCGCGCCATCCGGCGACGGTCACCTTCGAGACGGAGACCGTCGGCACCGCGCCCTTCAAGCGGAAGATCGAAGAGGTCGCCGGGATCGCCGAAGGGCAGGCGCGCTTGAAGCAGAAGGGGATCCGCGGCTACTCGATCAAGAAGACGCGGGTCATCCACCTCGAGGGCGGCCGCGATCGGATCGAGGTCACCACCGACGTCTACCCGCCGACCTTCGAGATCTACCAGGTCGCGCCGGGGACCGATGTCGAGACGGTCCTCCCGCCGCTCTCCGACGATCGCACCGCCAAGAACGACACCGCCGACAAGCCCGCGCTGGCGTCGTCCGGCACGAACTGAGCTTCGTCTCGCACGCGGGAGCGCTGCTCGGGTCTGTCTCGAAGCGTGGCGCTCGCCGACGCTGCGCTTGCGTCGGCGTCTCCGCGATCTCGGCCTTGCACGTCGGGCGGAACCGCTTCGTTTCATGCGATGCGCGCCGATGCTCTTGACCTCTCCCCGCGCACGCGCGACGACGCGGAGGATGGCTGCCGCCGACGCGCTTCGTGACGTCGTCCTCCAGGTCGAGGGCGCCGTCTGCAACACGATCTTCTCCACCGGGCCCGTGGCCGGTGATCGCCAGCGGGCCGTGGCGACCGGCGCGGAAGCCGTGCTCGCGGCCGCCTCCGCGGCCCACGAAGGCCAGCGCGCCACGGCGGTGCTGCGCCCCGCCGAGCTCCTCGGCGCGCTCGAAGCGCTGCACGCCGTCGCGCGCGGGCGGACGCCGATCACCGTGCACGTGCTCGGCGGGGGCGGGACGGCGCTCCAGCCTGGACGCGACGAGCTGGCCCCCGCGCTCGACGTGGGCGCAGGCGTGATCGTGACGTGGAGCGCGCAGGACTCGGTGGATCTCGCGCTCGCCGCGCGCCGCGCCGCCGAGGACAGCGAGACGCCGTTCGTGATCGTCTCCGACGGCGGAGGGCCGGTGATGGGCCTCCCAGGCTCGGGCCTCGTCGAGCGCTTCCTCGGGAGCGGCGAGAAGCGCGGCGCTCCGCTCGAGAGCGCGTTCCTGCACGTGGAGAGCAAGCGCCGGGAGCGCGGCTATGCGGCGCGCGCCCCCTTCGCGCTGGCCGCGGCCATGCGCGAGCTCGGCGATCTCACCGGCCGCCCGCTCACTCCGGTCGAGCGCTACGAGACGACGGACGCCGAGGAGGTGATCCTCGCCGTCGGCCACGCCTTCGGTGCGGCGCGCTCCGTGGCCGCGTCGCTGCGGCGCGAGGGCCGGCGCGTGGGCGCCGTCGGTGTGCGCGCGCTGCGCCCGTTCTTCGCGGCGGAGGTGGTGAAGGCCATCGCCCGCGCCCGCTCGGTCGTGGTCCTGGAGCCGCTCGACGTGGCCCTCGCTCCAGCCGGTCCGCTCGCCACCACGCTGAAAGCGGCGTTCGCCGATGCGCTGACCTGGGCTCCCGGTTTCCCCGGTGTGGGGAGGATCCCGACGATTGTCTCGGTCGTCTTCGCGACCCTCGAGGGCGCCGCGACCGAGATGCAGGTCCGCGAGGCTCTGGCCGAGCTGGTCGCGGGCGACCGGGCGAAGCGCCTCCTGGTGTTCGGCAGCGGGGCGTGATCGCGATGCGGTGAGCGGGCCCAGGGCTTTCCGTGCCCGAAGCGCCGCGTTCGCCCGCTCGACGCTGACCCGGAGAGTGTGCGGGAGGGGGGAGCCGGAACGCCGGTCGGGGGCGAACAGAGCCTCCTTCGGGGCATGTGAGGCCCCCCGCTGCTTGCGCAGGCCCCGGAAGATGGGTAATGGAGGTCCCCGCCCTGGAGGGTTGCCCTTTGAGCACGTTCGCCTTTCAACCGTCGCCCGCCGCACCAGGCCGTGAAGGGCCTCAAGCTCCGGCACCGACCACGCCCGGAACCGCACCTGCCGACAACGCGCCCGCCGGTGGCCAAGCGCCGCCCGGTGGCAGCAGCATCATGATGCTGCTCATGGTGGTGCTCCCCGTCCTCCTCTTCTGGACGATGTCGAGCGGCAACCGGAAGCGGCAAAAACAGCTCGAAACGAGCCTCAAGGTCGGTGACACCGTCCTCACCCAGGCGGGTCTCGTCGGCAAGATCGTCGACCTGACCGAGACGCGGGTGAAGCTCGAGATCGCGCCCGGCGTCAGCGTGAAGATGCTGAAGAGCGCGATCAGCGGCGTCGACGGCGGCGAGCAGAAGCCGGCCGAGACGGCCGCCAAGGACAAGCCGCAGGAGAAGAAGGCCTAGCCGGCGGCGCGCCCGTCACGGGCGCGGGCCCATCGAACTCACAGACAACGCGGGGATTCATCGGCGCCGGGACGCATCGAGTCGCGTCCCGGACGCTGGAAGGCACCACAGTCATCGTGCTCCACAACCTCTTCCAGTTCGGGTTCGCCGGCCTCGCCGGCATCTGCCTCCTCGGCGCCTTCCTGCGGCGGGCGCACCGGGGCAGCTTCTTCGCCGCGGCCATCAGCGCCGGCTCGGCGGCCATCGCGGCGCACTACGACGTCTTCTGGGCGCTCGCGGTGTTCGGCCTGGGCACCGTGTGGGCCCTCTTCTGCGCGACGAGCCTCCTCGACCTCTCGTGGCGCGTGAAGACGGGCTTCACCCTCTTCCTCGCGCTGGGCGCGGCGCTCTGCATCTACCCGACGTACTTCGACGAGCGCTTCGGGCGGGAAGAGCACCCCGGCATGTCGTCGGATCAGATCAGCGAGCTCGAGACCAAGGCGCGCCGCGGTGACCTCGGCTTCGGCGCCTTCCTCCGCTCCAACATTCCCTTCCGCTTGGTGCGCGGACTCGACCTGAAGGGCGGCCTCCGCCTCGTGTACACGGTCGACGTCGACGAGGCGATCAAGGACAAGCGCGATCGCCAGTACGACGAGCTCCGCGGCGCCTTGGCGACGACCCTCGGCTTCCACTCGGGCGACAAGCCGCCGACGGTCGAGGAGCTCTCCAAGCTGCCCACCAAGGTGCGCGTCGAGAAGAGCCGCGAGCACGCCGACACCATCATGCTGACGTTCGTGGATGCCGCCGACTCCAAGAAGGTCGACGAGGCGTTCCTCAAGAAGTTCCTCCACGAGCTGCAGGTCCTCCGCTCCGCGGACGGCAAGAAGATCACCTTCCGCCTCCGCAGCGACGAGGAGAGCAAGATCCGCGAGGGCGCGGTCACCCAGGCGAAGGAGACGGTGCACCGGCGCATCGACATCCTCGGCGTGAAGGAGGCAGCTGTCTCCGTGCGCGACGAGGACATCATCATCGAGATGCCCGGCGACGACGAGAAGCAGTTCGCCGAGATCCGCGACATCATCAGCCAGACGGCGCGCCTCGAGTTCAAGATGGTCGACGACGACACCGACTACTTCGACGCGATCTCGCGCACGAAGGAGGAGGACCTCCCGAAGGGCGTCGCGTTCGGCATCGAGAACGCGCCCGTGGGCAAGTCGGGCGGCGGCGAGAAGAAGACCAAGGCCAACCACTACGCGCGCATCACCAAGCTCGAGCACGAGACGATGCGCGACGCGCTGAAGCGCTTCCGTGAGTGGACGGGGACGCTCCAGGTCGATCCCGATCACGAGATCGGCTTCGGCAAGGTGATCGAGTTCAACGAAGAGAAGGACTCGTACGACGAGGTCGGCTGGCGGACGTACTACCTCTTCGGCCGCGCCGAGGTCACCGGCGACATGGTGCGCGACGCCAGCACGCAGATGGATCAGAGCGATCGCGGGCTCGGCGGCTGGCACGTGAAGATGGAGCTGAACCCGCGCGGCGGCGACATCTTCGAGGACATCACGGGCCGCAACATCAACCGCCGCTTCGCCATCATCCTCGACGGCAAGGTGGAGAGCGCGCCCGTCATCCAGAGCAAGATCCCGGGCGGCATCGCCACCATCACCATGGGCGCGGGCGGCCCGGAGCAGCAGCTTCAGGAGTCGAACAAGCTCGTGACGGTGCTGAAGAGCGGCGCGCTCCCGGCGCCGATCTCGCCGTCGAACGAGCAGCGCATCGGCCCCTCGCTCGGCAAGGACGCCATCACCCAGGGCGCCAAGGGCGCGATCGCGGGCGTCGTGCTCGTGCTCGTCTTCATGGTCGTCTACTACAGCCGCGCGGGGATGATCGCGAACATCGCCGTGCTCTTCAACCTGGTGCTCCAGATCGCGATCCTCGCGATGATCGGCGCCTCGATGACGCTGCCGGGCATCGCCGGCCTGACGCTGACGATCGGTATCGCCATCGACGCCAACGTGCTCATCAACGAGCGCATCCGTGAGGAGCTGCGCCACGGCAAGAGCCCGCGCGCGGCCGTCGACGTCGGCTACGACAAGGCGTTCAGCGCCATCCTCGACGGCCACGTGACCACGCTGATCTCGGCCCTCATCCTGGCCCAGTACGGCAGCGGCCCGATCAAGGGCTTCGCGGTGACGCTGATCTTCGGCATCGCCGCCAGCCTCTACACCGGCGTCGTCTGCACGCGCCTCATGTTCGACTGGGCCGTGCGTCACCGCAAGGTCAAGAACCTCCACCTCGGCTGAGCTGAACGAGACGTTTCATGGAATTCATCAAGCCTGGTCGGCAGTTCGACTTCATGCGGTATCGCTGGCGCTTCATCGGCGCCAGCCTCCTGCTCCTCGTTCTCTCGGTCATCTCGTTCTTCTACCCGGGCGCCAAGCTGGGCACCGACTTCAAGGGCGGCACCGAGCTCGAGGTGGCGTTCAAGGAGCCGGTCAGCGCCGGTGACGTGCGCGCCGCCGTGGAGCACGGCGGCTTCGAGGCGCCCGAGGTGGTGAGCGTCGCCGACGCCCAGAACCCGAATCGGTTCCTCATCCGCGTGCAGGAAGTCACCGTCCTCTCCGACAAGGAGAAGGGCATCATCCGCGAGAAGATGTGCCTCGTGGGCGAGAGCGGTCAGGCGCCCGCGGGCTGCCCGGCGAACGCGTCGGCGACCGAGATCAAGTTCAGCCCCGGCGGCGACAAGATCTCCGCCCGTTACGAGAACAAGCCCGATCTCGGGGTGATCAGGCAGCAGCTCACCGGCGTCGAGGGCCTCCAGCTCCGCGCCGGCGCGAACAACCCGCTGCTCGCCAGCGAGCGCGACAACCGCGTCGAGATCCAGCTCAAGTCCAAGGGCGATCAGCTCCTCGACGGCCTGCGCTCGCAGCTCGGCGCGAACAAGGTGCCGGAGTCGGCGCTCCGCGTGGAGTGGATCGGCCCGAAGGCCGGCGCCCAGCTCCGCGACGCGGCCATCCGCAGCATCGCGATCGCGTGCTTCTTCATCATGGCGTACATCGCCTTCCGCTTCGATCTGCGCTTCGCGCCCGGCGGCATCGTGGCCCTCGTCCACGACGTCGGCATCGCGCTCGGCGCCATGGTCCTCGCGCGCAAGGAGATCACGCTCTCCACCGTGGCCGCGATGCTCACCATCGTCGGTTACTCGATCACGGACACCGTCGTCGTCTACGACCGCATCCGCGAGAACCTGGGCAAGCACCGCAACATGAGCTTCGCCTCGGTGATCAACCTGAGCATCTCCGAGATGTTCGGCCGCACGATCATCACGTCCGGCGTGACCGCGCTCTCCTTGGTCGCGTTCCTCGTGTGGGGTACCGGCGCGCTCAAGGACTTCGCCTTCGCCCTGCTCGTCGGCATCCTCGTGGGTACGTACTCGTCGATCTACGTCGCCGCGCCGCTCACCGAGTGGATCGATCGCCGCTTCTTCGGCGCCTCCGCCGATCAGAAGAAGACCATCAAGCGCACCCGCGCGGCCAAGAAGGCCGGCGCGGTGGTGTGACACGGCGGGGGCCACGCGCTCCCGCCGCTCCATCGGACCACCTCGGTCCCAACCTCCTCCACGACAATCAGGTCTCCGCGCTTCGCCTCTCGGCGAGCACGTCGTTCATGCGTCGCGCGGCTTCCACCGCAGCAAGCGCACCTCGACGTGCGCGCCGCGGTCGGCGTCGACGAAGCGCGCTTCGCCGCCGTGGGCCCGCGCGATCTGAGCGACCAGCGCGAGGCCGAGGCCGACGCCGCGGTCGGCCCCGACGCCGCGCTGGAAAGGCTCGAAGAGGCGCGCGCGATCGCGGGCAGGGACGCCGGGGCCTTCGTCGAGCACGTCGAGGATGATGTCGTCGCCGCGTTCGTGGAGCACCACGGTGACGGCGGCATCGCCCGTGTGCATGAGCGCGTTGTGCACGAGGTTCTCGCAGAGCATGCCGAGGAGTGACTCGTCGCCGCGCACGGTGCCCGGCGTGCGTAGATCCGAGGTCAGGCGATGCGCTTCGCGCTTCGGGAGGCGGCGCGCGAGATCGTCGAGGAGATCGCCGAGATCGACGGCGTCGCGGCGCATCGCTTCGGCGGCGCCGAGGCGCGCGAAGACGAGGAGGCGATCGACGAGGGCGGCGAGGCGCGCGGTGGTCGCGCGGAGCGCGGTGATGCGGTCGGTCGTGGGATCGGGGAGCGGCTCCTCGCCGAGGAGCTCGAGCTCGCCGGAGAGGGTCGTGAGCGGGGTGCGCAGCTCGTGGGCGGCGCCGGCGGCGAAGAGACGCGCGGCGCGGAGGGCTTCGGCGCGGCGATCCAAGAGCGATCGCAGGGTGCCGCGCAGGGCGTCGATCTCGGGCACGCCTTCGTCCACGCCGAGATCGACGGCTTCATCCATGGGCGCGTCACCGAGCCGCGCGCGGAGCCGCACGAGCGGGCCGACGGCCCAGACGGCCAGCGCGCGGCTCGCGAGCGCGCCGATCGCTCCGGCGACGACGACCGCGGCGAGCACGACGGCGAGCTTGGATGCGAGACCGAGACCGGGGGCCTCGTTGGCGGCGACCACCACGGACCAAGGCCCGCGCCTCGCGACGCAGAAATGCAGATCGTAGAGGCCGCGTTTGGTGGCGCATCCGGTCGCGCCGCGCGGGAGGCTTGCGTCGCCGCCGACGAAGACCGCGTCGCGATGGACGGCGAGGCGAAGCCCGGCCGGCGACAGGTCGCGCTGCTCTTCCTGAATGGCCCGCGCGAGCGCGCCGCCTTCGAGCGTCGTGACGCGCGCGAGGACTTCGGCGGACTCGTCTCCGAGGCGCCGGGCTTCGGCGGAGGTGATGGCGGCGTCCGCGATCACGAGCGCGGTGCCGGCCGCGAGCGAGCCGCCGCCGACGGCCGCGAGCGCCGCGATGGCCGCGACGCGCGCGGTCAGCGTGCGCCGTCGATCACGCGATCGCGAGGGCATATCCATAGCCGCGCATGGTGCGCAGGGCGCCTTCGCCGAGCTTGCGGCGGATGCGCGCCACGATGACGTCGAGGCTCCCGCTGTCGTCGGTGACGTCGCCCCAGACGATGGTGATGATCTCGGCGCGCGACACGAACCGTCCGGCGCGGGCCGCGAGCAGCTCGAGGAGCGACCACTCGCGCGCGGTGAGCGGGATCTCCGCGCCCACGCGCTCGGCGCGGCGCGCGCGGAAGTCGAGGCGGGCGTCGCCGCAGCGGACCTCGAGCGGGCGCAGATCGGCGCCGCGGCGCCCGAGAGCGCGCACGCGGGCGCGGAGCTCGGAGACGGCGAACGGCTTGCCGAGGAAGTCGTCGGCGCCGGCGTCGAGCCCCGCGACGCGCTCGGGCACCGCGGCATGCGCGGTGAGGAGGAGCACCGGCGTGCGCACGCCGTCGCCGCGGAGCGCACGGCAGAGATCGATGCCCGAGCCGTCGGGCAAGGCGACGTCGAGGACGATCACGTCCATCGCATGATCGGCGAGGTGCTCGCGGGCCTCGCCCGCGGTCGCCGCGGTGGCGATCTCGTGACCATCACGGCGCAGCGTGCGGGCCAGGAGATCGCGGACCTCGGCGTGGTCGTCCACGATGAGCACACGCATCGGATGTGTCTATCACGCACGTGCGGGACGAGCGCATGCGGCGTCGTGAGCAGCAGCGCGGCCGCGTTCAGGTGACGTTAAGGTGCGTGTGGTCTGTTCGCGGGCCATGCGTCGTTGGTCCATCGGCTGTGCGATCGCGCTCGTGCCGCTCGGGTGCGCGCCGTCGTCGCCCTATGATCGTGCGTGGGTCGGCCGGCAGATCGAGGCCACCGTGGGGCACGCCGTGGGCGACCCCACACGCGCGCCTTCGCTGCCGCCGCAGATCGGCGACGTGGGCGCGCTGGACGAAGACGAGGCCATCGCGATCGCGCTCTGGAACAGCGCCGCGCTCGGTGCGGAGCTCGCGCAGCTCGGCGCGTCCCGCGCGGATCTGGCGGAGGCCGGTGCGCTCGCCAACCCGACGTTCTCGCTCTTGTTTCCCATCGGGCCGCGGCAGGTGGAGCTGAGCGTGCTCGCGCCGATCTCGTCGCTCGTGCAGCGGCCGTTCCGCGTGAAGGCGGCGCGGCTCGACGTCGAACGGGTGGCGCGTGGCCTCGTGCAGCGCGGGCTCGATCTGGCGCGCGATACGCGGCTCGCGTGGATCGACGCCGAAGCGGCGAGAGCGCGTGTCGCGACGCGGAGAGCGCTGGCCGAAGCGTGGGGCTCCGTCGCCAAGGTGGCCCGCGCGCGTCTCTCCGCGGGCGATGCCGCGGCGGTCGAGGCGGCCACCGCCGAAGCGGACGCGCGTGATGCGGAGGATCAAAGCGATCGGGCCGCGACGGATCACGCCGCGGCGTTGCAGCGCCTGCGCTTCGTGATCGGCCTCGCCGATGGCCCCTTGGGCGGGCGCCTCGGGACGCGTGCGACGCCGCTCGACGAGCGCGCGCCCCGAGGGGAGGGCGCGCTCACGGAGCTCGCGCTCGCCGCGCGACCCGACGTGCGTGCCGCGGAGATCGCCGTCGAGAGCGCGGCGGCGCGCAGCGGCTGGGAGAAGTCGCGGGTCGTGAGCTTGATGGCGCGGCTCGACGTGAAGCCGATCGGATCGCAAGGCGGCCCGCCGCTCCTGCCTTTGCCCGGCGTGCAAGCGGAGCTCCCGATCTTCAACTGGAACCAGGGCGGCGTGGGCCGCGCGGAAGCGGACCTCGCGGCGGCTGCGCTCCGTTACCGCGCGGCGCGCGAGGGCGTGATCACCGACGTGCGCATCGCGCGTCTCGCGCTCGCGCAGGCGATGACCTCGCTGCATCGCTACCGCGACGAGGTCCTCCCGCTGCTCCAGCGCGCGGCGGACACCGCCTACCAGAGCTTCAAGACCGGCGAGCAGCCGTACCTCGTCGCGTTGGAGTCGACGCGGCGGCTACAGGATGCGCGGCTGCGCCTGATCGATCTCGAGGCCGAGGTCCGCCGCGCCCGCGCCCACCTCGAACGTCACGTGGGAAGGAGAGAGCATGCGCGCTGATCGATGGGCGATCACGGTGACGATCGCGATGGGCCTCCTGCTCGCGGCGTGCAAGCGACGCGCGGCCGAAGCGACGCCGGCGCCCGCGGCGAAGGTCACGTCGCGACCAGGCGAGACGACCCTCTCGACGGTGACGCTCGCGCCCGAAGCAGAGGCGCGCCTCGGCATCGAGCTGGGCACGGTGGAGCAGCGGGCGCTGCCCGCGGTGATCACGGCGCCGGGCGAGGTGACGGTGCCGGCGGGCGGATCGGTGGTGTTGGTCGCGCCCTTCGCGGCGCGCGTCTCTGCGGACCCCGAGGGCGTGCCGCGGCTCGGCGCACGTGTGACGCGCGGGCAGTCGCTGGTGAAGTTGTCGCCCCTCGCGCCGGCGGATCGTGATGTCCGCGCGCAGGCCGAGCGAGGCGTGGCCGCCGCCGCCGCGCAGCTCGAAGCCGTCGACGCGCGCGTGCAGCGTCTCACGAAGCTGCTCTCCGAGGGAGGATCGAGCGAGCGACAGATCGAAGAGGCCCGCGCCGAGCGGGCCGTGCGCCGGGCCGAGCTCGACGCGGCGACGAAGCGGCTCGAGACGATCCAGCGCGCACCGCTCGAGGCCGACGTCGCCATCCCGCTCAGAGCTCCGCGCGACGGCCTCCTGCGCAACGTGTCGGTCGCCTCGGGACAGCTCGTGTCCGCGGGCGCGCCGCTCTTCGAGATCCTGGGCGCGCCCGCGCTCTGGGTACGTGCGGCCGTCTATGCCGGCGAGGCCGCGCACGTCGCATCCGAAGCGCCGGCCCACGTCGGCGCGCTCGGCGCCGGTGCTCCCGTGATCGCGCTGCCCGTGCCGGCCCCGCCTTCGGCCGATCCCGTCGCGGCGACGGTGGACTTCTTCTACGAGCTCCCACCGGGCACGCCGCTCCGGCCCGGTGAGCGCGTCGCCGTCACGCTCGCGACGAGCCGCCCCGCGGAGTCGCTCGTGGCGCCCGCGTCGGCGGTGCTCTTCGACGCCGTCGGCGGCGCGTGGGTCTACATGTCCACGAAGGATCACGCGTACGAGCGTCGTCGCATCGATCTCGCGCGCATCGAGGGCGATCTCGCGGTGCTCGCGCGTGGTCCGGCCGCGGGCGCGCGCGTCGTGCGCACCGGCGCCTCCTCGCTCTTCGGCGTCGAGCTCGGGGTGGGCAAATGATGCGCGCGCTCGTGGCGGTGTGCTTGCACCGGCGCTTCGTGATCCTCGCCGTGGCGGTGGTCCTCTTCATCGCCGGCGTTCAACGCGTGCGCCGGATCCCCATCGACGTGTTCCCCGAGTTCGCCCCGCCGCGCGTCGAGGTGCAGACCGAAGCGCCGGGCCTGTCGAGCGTGGAGGTCGAAGCGCTCGTCACCGATCCCATCGAGCGCGCGCTCTCCGGCGTGCCGTTCGGGCGCGCGTTGCGATCGAAGTCCGTCTCCGGCCTCTCGTCCGTGGTGCTCCTCTTCGACACCGGCACGGACGTCCTCCAAGTGCGCCAGCTCGTGCAAGAGCGGCTCTCCCGCGTCGCGCCGCAGCTCCCCGCCGTCGCGCTCCCGCCCGTGCTCATGCCGCCGCTCTCGTCGACGAGCCGCATCATGAAGATCGGGCTGACCTCGGAGACGAAGGATCAGATGGACCTCACCGATCTGGTGCGGTGGGTGGTGCGCCCGCGGCTGCTCGCGATCCCCGGCGTCGCCAACGTGGCCATCTGGGGAGAGCGCCCGCGCCAGATCCAAGTCGTGGTCGATCCCGCCCGCCTGCGCGCCGCCAACGTGCGCCTCGACGAAGTCTTGCAAGCGACGCGCGACGCGGTGGTGCCCGCGAGCGGCGGCTTCGTCGATACGCCGCAGCAGCGGCTCGGCCTCGCGCTTCATCCAGGCGTGGTGAGCGCGGCCGAGCTCGCGGGCGCAGCCGTTCCGCGGCCGCGGGGCGCGTCGATCCCGCTCGGCGAGATCGCAACGGTGCGCGAAGGATCGCCTCCGCCCATCGGCGACGCGGTCGTCAACGATCGCACCGGGCTCCTGCTCATCGTGGAGAAGCAGCCGTGGGGCAACACGCTCGAGGTCACGCGATCGGTCGAGGCCGCGCTCGAAGCGCTCCGGCCCGGCCTGCCCGGCGTGGACGTCGATCCCGCCATCTTCCGCCCCGCGACCTTCGTCGAGCGCGCGCTCTCGAACCTCGGCGAAGCGCTCCTCCTCGGCTGCGTCCTCGTCGTCGTCGTGCTGGGCGCCTTCCTTTACGATCTGCGCACCGCCTTCATCAGCGTGGTCGCCATTCCGGCCTCGCTCGTCGCCGCCGCCGCGGCCATGAACGCCGTCCTCGGCACCATCGACACGATGACGCTCGCGGGCCTCGCCGTCGCCCTCGGCGAGGTCGTCGACGACGCCATCATCGACGTGGAGAACGTGCTGCGCCGCCTCGATCTCGAGCGCCGGAGCGCCGCGCCGCGCTCGTCGCTGCGGGTGGTGCTCGAAGCCTCGATCGAGGTACGCGGCGCCGTGGTGCACGCGACGGCCATCGTCATCCTCGTGTTCCTCCCGGTCTTCTTCCTCGATGGCCTCGCCGGATCGTTCTTTCGTCCGCTCGCGGGCGCGTACGTCCTCTCGATCCTCGCCTCGCTCCTGATCGCGCTGACGGTGACGCCCGCGATGTGCCTCCTCCTGCTCCCGCGCATGGCCGGCCGTCACCGCGAATCGCCCCCGGCGCGCGCCGTTCGCGCCGCGATCATGCCCATGGTCGCGTGGGTCGTCGCGCGCCCGCGCGCCGCGCTCGCCGTGACGTTGGCCTCCCTGCTCGCGGCGGGCGCGTCGGCGCCGCTCCTCGGCGAGTCCTTCCTGCCCGACTTTCGCGAGAGCGACTTCCTCATGCACTGGGTCGCGAAGCCCGGCACCTCGCTCGCGGAGCTCCAGCGCACCAGCATTCGCGCGAGCAAGGAGCTGCGATCCATCGACGGCGTGCGCCACCTCGGGGCGCACCTCGGGCGCGCCGAAGCCGCGGACGAAGTGGTCGGCGTCAACTTCGCCGAGCTCTGGATCGGCGTCGATCCCAAGGTCGATCTCGACAAGACCACCCTCGCCGTCCAGCGCGTCGTCGACGGCTATCCCGGGCTGCAGCGCGACGTGCAGACCTATCTCCACGAGCGCATGAAGGAGGTGTTGAGCGGCGGCGGCGGATCCATCGTCGTTCGCATCCAAGGCCACGATCTCGATCAGCTCCGGCACGAGGCCGATCTCGTCGCGCGCGCTCTCGAAAGCGTCGCCGGGACCACGAACGTGAAGGTCGAGCCGCAGGTGCTCGTGCCGCAGATCGACGTGCGCCTCCGCCCGAACGCGCTGGCCCGCGCCGGTGTGAGCGCGGCCGACGTGGGGCGGCTCCTGCGCACGGTCCTGCAAGGATCGCGGGTCGGCGAGGTGCCGATCGGCGGCATGCTTCGCGAGGTCGTCGTCGTGGGCGAGCCCAAGCTCCGCACCGACGTCGCCTCCCTCCGCGGTCTCGTGGTGATCGCACCGGGCGGCGCGGAGTCGAGGCTCGGCGACCTCGCGGACATCGCCCTCGGCAGCGCGCCCAACACCGTGCAACACGAGGGCGGGCAGCGGCGCATCGACGTCTCCTGCGACGCGGCCGGCGTCGATCTCGGCACCGTCGCCCGGCACGTGCAGGAGAAGGTCGCCGCGCTGCCGATGGCGCCCGGTCATCACGCCGAGGTCCTCGGCGAGCACGCCGCGCGCACCGAAGCGCGCGGTCGCCTCGCGCTGCTCGCGGTCGCGGCGCTGCTCGGCATCTTCCTCGTGCTCCATCTGGAGTTTCAGACCCTGCGCCTCACGCTCATGGTCTTCGCCACGCTCCCGCTCGCGCTCGTGGGCGGCGTCGTCGCGGTCCTCCTCACCGGCGGCGTGGTCTCGCTCGGCGCGCTCGTCGGCTTCGTGACGGTGCTCGGCATCGCCGCGCGCAACGGTGTCATGCTCGTGAGCCACCTCCGCCACCTCGAGCGCGAAGAGCGCGTGCCCTTCGGCGTCGATCTGATCCTCCGCGGCGTGCGCGAGCGCTTGACCCCGATCGTCATGACCGCGCTGGCCACCGGCCTCGCGCTCGTGCCGCTCGTTGCCGGCGGCGCGCGGCCCGGCCAAGAGCTCGAGCAGCCGATGGCCGTGGTCATTCTCGGCGGCCTCGTGAGCTCGACGTTGCTCAACGTGCTCGCGGTCCCGTGCGCGTACCTCCTGCTCGGCGCGGCCAAGCCCGGCGACGACACGAGCGACGGAGCTCCGGGAGGAGCGTGACGCGCCTCGCATCCGGCGGCCGCGACGACGCACCTCGAAGCGCGACGATCGCGCCGCGTCGGTGAGGCACCCTGCCGGTTGTGGGCTCGTTTGCGAGCTGCCACAAGATGTTGGGGACACGATGCCGTACGTTGGGAGAGGGTCGACGCCTTGGTGTTGATGGGCTACCGCTGGCATTCGATGGGTGCTTCGGGTCGTTGGAGGGATGTGGCGAGCGCCGATCCCTCGCTCCCGCCTACGCCCACGACGCCCGCGGTGGCTCCGATCTCCTCGCCGCTGCCGGGGCACATCGTCGATCCGGGCGAGGCCACGCCGGCCGCCATCGAGCTCTCGCGCGCCATCGGCATGAGCATCACGGCCGCCGACGTGCTCCATCGTCGCGGCCGTCGCGCCGACGACGCCACGAAGCGCTTCCTCGATCCGCGCCTCTCGCACCTGACGCCGCCCGACGCGATGGCCGATCGCGATCTCAGCGCCGAGCGCATCGCCCGCGCGGTGCGCGCCGGCGAGCGCATCTGCGTCTTCGGCGACTACGACTGCGATGGCATCACCTCGACGGCCATCACCACCAGCATCCTCCGCGCGCTCGGCGCCGAGGTCGTGCCGCTCCTCGCCACGCGCATGGAGGGCAGCTACGGCCTCTCGGCGCCGGCGCTCCAGCGCGTGCTCGCGACGGGCGCGTCGCTGCTCATCACGTGCGACTGCGGATCAAGCGACCACGAGCGCCTCGCCACCGTGCGCGCGCGCGGCGTCGACGCGATCGTCATCGATCATCACCTCGTCCCGGCCGAGCCGCTGCCGGCGTTCTCGTTCCTCAACCCGCACCGGCCCGAGTGCGGCTTCCCCTACAAGGGCATGGCCTCGTGCGGGCTCGCGCTCTCGCTCGGCGCCGCCGTGCGCAAGGTGCTCGGCGCCGATCTCGATCTGCGGCCCTTCCTCGACATGGTCGCCATCGGCACCATCGCCGACGTGGCGCCGCTCGACGGCGACAACCGCGCCCTCGTGCGCGCGGGCCTCGCGGTGATGACGGGCGCGCCCCTCGGCGGCGCGCCTGCTCGTCCGGGCCTGCGCGCGCTCGCGGACAACGCGCGCGTCGATCTCGCGGCCGGCGTTCGTGCAGAGGACATCGCCTTCCGCATCGCGCCGCGCCTCAACGCGCCCGGTCGGCTCGGCGATCCCGATCTCTCGCTCGCGCTCCTCTTGGAGCAGAGCCCCGCCACCGCGGTCGCCATCGCGGCGGCGGTCGAGCAGCTCGCGCTCAAGCGGCGCGCCATCCAAGACGAGATGCTCGCCGACGCGCTCGCCGAGATCCACGCCGCCGGCTGGGCCCACGAGCCGGGCATCGTGCTCGCGCGCCAAGGCTGGCACCCGGGCGTCGTCGGCATCGTCGCCGGTCGCATCGCCTCGCGCTTCGGCCGGCCCACGATCGTCGTCGGCCTCGAAGGCGAGAAGGGACGCGGCTCGGTGCGCGGGCCCGCCGGCTCGCGCCTCCACGACGCGCTCACCCGCTGCCGCGAAGCGCTCGTCGGCTTCGGTGGTCATCAAGCGGCGGCCGGCGTCGAGGTGCGCTCCGATCGCGTGCAAGCGCTCCGCGACGCGTGGTGCGACGCGCACGTGGCCACCCCGCGCGGCCGCGCCGAGAACGAGGCCGATCCCGACGTCCGCCTCGACGATCGCGACGACCTCGTCGCCGTCGCGCGCGATCTGCTCCGCCTCGAGCCCTGCGGCGAGGCCAACCGCGCGCCTCGCGTCCTCCTCTCGGGGGCGCGCGTCGCTTCGGCGAAGAACCTGAAGGGCCACCTCAAGCTCGACCTCTCGTGGGCTCGCCGCTCGCTCACGGCCTTCGGCTTCGAGCTCGGCCCGCTCGCCGATGGCCTCGCAGGCCGCCGCGCCGATCTCATCGGCCAGCTCCGCTTCGACACCTGGCGCGGCGGCGACGCCGTCGAGCTGCGCATCGACCGCGTCGCCTCGAGCTGAGACGACGCGCCGCACGCGTCACGCCGATGACGTGCGGGCGTGTACGTCTCGTACGGCCATCGATGCGATGTTCGACCCGTTCTCCGAGCCCGGTCGCTTGACACCGGCCCAAGGCTCCTGCACCCCGCGAGGACCATGAGCACCACGCCTGCCGCGCGCCGCACGTTCTACCCCGAGATCGCGCCCTACAACGTCGGGATGCTCCGCGTCTCCGATCTGCACGAGATCTACTACGAGGAGAGCGGCAACCCGAAGGGCAAGCCCGTCGTCTTCGTGCACGGTGGTCCGGGCGGCGGCACCGAGCCGAAGCAGCGGCGCTTCTTCGATCCCGAGGCCTACCGCATCGTGCTCTTCGATCAGCGCGGCTGCGGCAAGAGCCGCCCCTACGCCGACCTCCGCGACAACACCACGCAGGCGCTCGTCGCCGACATGGAGCGCCTGCGCGAGCACCTCGGCCTCGCGCGCTGGCAGGTGTTCGGCGGATCGTGGGGCTCGACGCTCGCGCTCGCCTACGCCGAGGCGCACCCCGAACGCGTCACCGAGCTCGTCCTGCGCGGCATCTTCCTCCTGCGCAAGCAGGAGATCGACTGGTTCTACCAGCGCGGCTGCGACGCCATGTTCCCCGACGCGTGGGAGGAGTACCTCGCGCCCATCCCGGCGGAGGAGCGCGGCGATCTGCTGAGCGCCTACTACCGCCGCCTCACCGGCCCCGACGCCGCCGTGCGCCAGGATGCGGCCCGCGCGTGGAGCGTGTGGGAAGGCCGCACGAGCTGCCTCCACCAGAACGCCGATCTGATCGCGCGCACCGCCGGCGACGAGTTCTCCCTCGCGTTCGCCCGCATCGAGTGCCACTACTTCCACCACAAGGGCTTCTTCGAGAAGGACACGCAGCTCCTCGACGACGTGCACAAGATCCGGCACATCCCCACCGTCATCGTGCAGGGCCGCTACGACGTCGTCTGTCCGATGGAGAGCGCGTGGGCCCTGCACCGCGCCTTCCCCGAGGCCGACCTGCGCATCGTCCCCGACGCGGGCCACTCCGCCTTCGAGCCCGGCAACCTGCACGAGCTGATCGAGGCCACGGATCGCTTCCGCTGATCGCGATGGGGCCGCGCGCGGCCTCACACCGCGCCGGACGAGCCGGTGCCGATCAGGAGATGGTTTGAGGTCAAACGAATTCGTTTGAGCTCGAACGATCGGACCGGATCGCCGGGGCGCAGAGGCACGAACGTGACGAAGCGCATGCGGCGGCGTGTCGTCGACGCGCGTCGGCGCGACGAGACACTGCCGCGACGTTGACGCATCCCTTCAATCGCGTTTCTGCTCGCGCATGCCCGATCACACCCCCGAGGAGCAACCGCTCCTCGACGCCGTCGACAAGACCCTCGCCACGCCCACCGATTCGGGGAACTCGGCTCTCCTCCTCGAGGCTTGGCGAAAGCTGCCGTCTGGCCACGTCTACTCGCCGCATGCACGCGAGCGGGTGACGGCGCTCGCCGCGCGGCGCAAAGAGCAGCCTCGCGACGTCCTTCACATGCTCGTCGCGATCCTCCGCAAGGTGGACCATCCCGAGGCCATCGCCTTCATGCTCGACATCCTCGCCGACGACGGCCTCTCCACGGGGGGCATCGACGGGCTCGACGTCCTCGATCCCGTCGTCGTCGCGCCGCACCTCCGCGCCTGGCTCGCCGGCCGCGATCCCGGTGCGCTCGCCAACCCGCTCATGGTGCGCGCCCTCCGCGCCAAGACCGATCTCGCCGCGCCGCCCGCGAGCGGCGATGTCGTGAAGGTCGACGAGGATCTCCTCGAGTACTGGATGCAGCGCGGCGACCTCGCCGCCATGCGCCTCGCGCTCGCCGGCGGCGCGAGCGGCAACTCGAACATCAGCCACGGGGAGACGCTGCTCCACTACGCCCTCGATTGCTGGGCCAACGCGTCGGAGGATGAAGACTCCGACTTCAACCCCTCGCAGGCGCAGTGGGAGGCCTTCATCGGTGAGCTCATCGCTGCCGGCGCCGATCCCGATCGCAAGCTCGTGAACCGCTTCACCGGGACGGGGGAGCGCCGCTGGCCCAAGGGGACCACGGCCCGCGCGATGCTCGATGGCGAGCGCAAGCGCGGCGAGCTGTCCGAGGAGGTCATCGATCGGCTGGAAGCGCGCTTCCCTGCGGCGGCCGGTGCGGCCAAGGCGCGCGCCAAGAAGAAGGCCGCCGCGCCTGCGCCCAAGCCCGCGCCGCGCGACATCTCCTTCCGTCGTCAGGTCGACGAGCCGCTCGCCGGTCTGCGCGGCACGCCGCTCGAAGCCGCGCTCGACAAGGTGCTGGCGGAGTGGACCGACGAGGTCCTCGCCGGGCAACCTTTCGGGCCGTGGGGCTATGCCTCCACGATCCTGGAGCAGATGGGCGAACAGGCCCCCGACGCGATGGCCAAGGCGCACGGCTGGCTGAGCGTGCTCGGCTCGCCGCAAGCACAGCGCGTCTACAAGATCGTCGTGGTAGGGAGCCGTGAAGAGGCGCGCCTGCTCAACGACATGAGCCTCGCCACCCTCGAGCGCGACATGGAGCGCCTCG
Organism: Minicystis rosea; assembly: GCA_001931535.1. Taxonomy (GTDB): domain Bacteria; phylum Myxococcota_A; class Polyangia; order Polyangiales; family Polyangiaceae; genus Minicystis; species Minicystis rosea. The sequence goes on along the minus strand of CP016211.1, from coordinate 5,861,346 downwards.
ATCTCGCCGGCTGGGCCGACGAAGCCGTCGCGCTCATCAAGAAGGAGACCCGCCTCGCCTACCGCGACGGCGCCTTCCTCATCGGCAAGAAGAAGGGCGACACCACCGTGCTGTGGGAGGCGACCCGCGAGGGCGTGACCGACCTCGGCAACGTGCAATCCTTCCTGACCTCGCTGGTGGCGGCCGCGCGCACGGCGCTCGCCAGATAGCTCGCCGTCGGCCTCGTCGGGCCGCTCGTGAATCCATTTCACGAATGCTTCGAGCGCTCTCGTGGCCGTCGATCGCCGCATCGACGGCCACGAGATCCGCGCCGTGAATTTCGTGTTTCCTGCCTGCGTGCGGACGTATTCTCCGCGCCGCCAATGGCTGCCGGAGAATCCATGACGCTCTTCGAGACCTTGATCGCGCAGCTCGTGGGCGCGCCCCGAACCGCGTCCGTCACGCGTGAGGAGGACGGGCGGCTCATCGTCCGGATCGCGGAGGGCGGCGTGACGCTCGACGGCTTCGTCGAGGTCCTTCCCGACGCGGTGGTGCTCGACGAGATCGACGACGAGGTGGTGACGCCGCTTTTTCCGCTCGGCACGCGCCTCCATCGGATCCACGACTATCTCTCACGTTTTCCGGCCTCGGTGCAGCGTGGGGACGAGCGGCTGACCCTCTCGTTGCAGCCGCCGCCGACGGGCGCGCTCTGGTCCGGAGAGGCGCTGTCGGCCACCGTCGTCTGGACCGTGCACGACGGTGAGACGCTCACCGATCACGTGGAGATGGACGTGCCCGTCCTCACCACCGAGGCCCTCGACGCGGCGGATTGGCAGGCGCGGCTCGACGCCTTCGAGGCGAGGCGCGCCACTTGGCTCGAGCGCTTCGACACCGTCTCGCTCGAAGAGGTGTGCATCGGGCAGGCGGCGCAGCCCGAGCCCGCGCACGACGATGGATGGGACGCATACCTCGCGGAGCTCGGTCTCGATCCGGCGGAGATCGCCGAGCGCGCCGCACCGAGCATCGCCGCGGCCTTCGATCGGCTCGCGCCCGTCCGCGCGCGCTACGAGAGCCTGTATGGACTGAAGCTGCCCGCTGGCATCGCGCATCTCGCCGCGCTCGTCGCGGCCCTCGGCACCATGCCCGCGGCTCCGCCGGAGCATGCCCCGTGGGCGCCGCCGCCGGAGGCCGGGCTCGCGCGTGGCCGAGCGTGGCTCGATGCTTCGCTCGCGATGCGCGTCGGAGGTCTCTCCGAGTGGTTCGCGCCGGGCGGGCTCGAGCGCCCGACGCACGACGCATCGGTGCTCCACGAAGTGGTCCCGAGCGGCGGCGAAGGCCCGCTCGATCCGCGCCTCGACATGCGTTACCGGCGCGACGCACCCCAATTCGTCACGTTCCTGAGCGGCGACACCGACGGCCTGCACTGGGGCTTCTGGTACGACAGCCCCGATCACTTCCCCGTCATCGCGCACAACTATGCGCGCGACAGCGCCGAGACGTGGATCGATGACGAGCGCGACATGATCTCCTTCCTGCGGAGCCGGATCGCGAAGCTCGTCGAGGCGACCACGCGCGAGCTCCAGACGTCGGCGGACGAAGAGCTGCGTGGCTACGCCCTGCGCCGCTGGCGCGCGCTCCGCGTGGTCGAGATGCACGTCGACGAGCTCGCGTCGCAGATCGTCGGGCGCACCTGGGACGACGAGCCCGCGTGTCCCTGGCCGCGGACCGTTGGCTATCCCGTCGGGAGCCCTCCGCTCGCCCTTCGTCCGGATGCCGGCCAGGTGCCGCCGCACGTCCCCAGCTTCGGCTCGACGATGACCGATCCATCGGAGGAGCAGCTCGCGCGTTGGATCGAGGACGCGCGCGTCGAGCTCGCCGCCGGCCGGCCCGCGTACGCGCACGCGCTCGGCCTCTACCTGCACTGGCTCGACGGCGACGAGCTGCGCGACGCCGCGGGCAAGCTCCTCCTCGATGCCTACGAGGCGCTCAGCTTCCGTGCGTTCGCCGCGATCCTGAAGCTCCACCTGCTCCACCGCGATTTGGGGAGCGTCGGCATCTTCCCGAGCTGAACGAGCGAGCCGCTCGCGGATCCCTGATAGATCGTTTGAGCTCAAACGATTGGATCCGGCTTCGAGCACACGGGAAGGGGCACGCTTCCACGCTCCTTCCCACCATGTCACCATGGCGGCCGACGATGCCCGTCTTGTTGCACGATCTCCGCTGGTCCGATATCGACCCCACGACGCGCGCCTTCGATCCGGCGGCCGCACGGGCCATCGCGATCGAGCACATCCTGGGCGCCTGCGAGACGCACGGCGGCCGTGCGCCGGCCTCTCGCTTGGAGCCGAGCGTGTTGGAGGAGTCGATCCATCGCGCGCTCGTCGGCGCCTACGGCGTGTGGATGGCCGGTTGGCGCTGGTCGAAGGGGGAGCCGGGCGATGGTGGCCCGCTGCGCGCGTGGTGCTGCGCAGAGGACAGCCTCTGCTGGCACGACCCTCCCCACGCGATGCGATCGGTCGGGCGCGTCACGGCTGCAGTGGCCGAGTGGCGATCCTTCTTGGAGACGCTCGCGTCCACCTTCGCGACGCTCCGCGCGAGCACGTCGGGCCTTTCGATCGAGGAAGGGATCGAGCGCGCCGCAGCGAGCCTGCTCCCGATGATCGTCGCGCGCACCTCGGCGGAGGACGCGTGGTACGCGACCTTCGGGACCGTGCTCGGTTGGTACCTCGAGTCCGCCGGGTACGATCCCGCAGGCTTTCGCGATGCCGTGGGCACCGTGATCGGCGGCCGCTTCGGCAGCTGGATCGTGCCCGACGACGACGTCGCCCGCGAGGCGTACGCCGAGCTCGGCCGCGAGGTGGGGCGCGTCGCGCGGCCCGTGCCCCCGGTGACGTCGGACGCGCTCGCCGCGTGGATCGAGGTCCGCGAGCGCGCCTTCGTGCGCCCACCCCTTTCGCTCGAGCGCGATCCGGTGACCGCCGATGATCATCGCCGCTTCATCGACGGGCCCGAGCGCGCCCGCGATCCCGAGCGCGCCGCGCGCATGGGCGCCGCGCTCGAGGCTTGTCGTGCGTCCGCGCTTCGCGGCGAGTCGCTCACCTTCGAGCGCCTCGCGGCGTTTCAGTCCATCGTTCTCGGCAAGGAGGCCACCTTCCGCGCCACGGACGCGTTCGCGAAGGGCGGGCGCGAGCGCTACGGCCTCGATGACGAGACCGAGCGCCGTTTCATCGCCGCGCTCGCGGAAGCTGACGGTGCTGCGCCGGTCGCGGTGCGCGCGGCGCGCGCTTACCTCGACGTCTGCTTCTTCCATCCGTTCGAGGATGGAAACGCCCGCGCCGCCCGCCTCGCGCTCGATCACGTCGTGACGCGCGCCGGGCTCGCGGTGGCTTTTGCCGAGCCGCTCTTTCTTCTCTCTCGCTCCGCCAACGACGAGCAAGGCGCGGCGGATTTCGCGTGGCTCGTCGGCTACTACACGGGGCCGCAGGCGATGACGGGCGGCCTCTCACCATGATCGCGGACGCTCGGTGAAGCGTCCTTGGAGGCGGCCGGCGACATCAGGATCCAGGACAGATCGTTTGAGCTCAAACGATTCGAGCGCTCGGTGAACGGCGCTCGGAGGCCCCTTGGATCCTCGCCGTCTCCCTCGCCTCAATACCCGCCGGCCAGCGCCAGGAACGCATCGATCGTGAGCCCCTCCGTCGGCCGTTTGATCTCCGCGAGCGGCATCAGGATCCCGGACACGTAGCGCCAGCCGGTGCCGTCGTGCGCGAAGTCGGACAGCTCCACGAAGGATTGATCGCGGTTGCCCTCGGTGAGGCCGGCCGCGAAGAGCACCTCGCCCGTGCCGTCGCCGACGCGGCTGTCGAGGATGGCGAGGCTCGGGTAGCGGAGGCGATCGCGGGCGCCGCGCAGCGAGCGGAGGAGCTCGGCGCGGGGGAGGGCGCGGTCGGCGTGATCTTCGTGCAGCGTGCGCACCAAGTACTCGGCCTCGCCGAGCGCGAAGGCGGCATAGCGGGAGCGCATGAGGGACACGGGATCGGGCGCTTCGCGCACGCCCTGATGGTAGGGCGCGCAGCAGGCATCGTAGGTGCGGCCCGAGTGGCAGGGGCACACCCGCGGGGGCGGCTTGGGCTTGGCCATGATCGACAGGTTAGCTCATGCGTTGCGCGCGCACCGGAAGCCTCCGCCCGCGAAGCGGTAGTGCGCCTCGTAGCTCGTGCGGAAGAACGTGCGCAGCGCCCGCGGCCCATAGAGCCACGAGCCGCCGCGCATCACCAGGTGCGCCTTGTCGCGCCGCCTCACGTTGCGCGGGTTGTGCGGGGGGCCGTCGGCGTAGAAGCTCGGATCGTCGACGTCCTCGCACCACTCCCAGACGTTGCCCGCGAGATCGAGCACTCCATACGGCGACGCGCCTTCGGGGAACGTGCCCACCGGCGTGGTGCCGCCTCGCAGCTTGCCGTAGTTGGCGCGCGTCGGTCCGGGCTCGGTGCGACCCCAGGGATACTTGCGGCCATCGGTGCCGCGCGCGGCCTTCTCCCACTCGGCTTCGGTCGGCAGCCGCTTGCCCGCCCAGGCCGCGTACGCGCGCGCGTCGTCCCACGACACGTAGACGACGGGATGCTCGTCGAGCCCAGGCGGCAGCTTGCCGCTCCGAAAATGGTGGAGGAAGCGGCTCGCGTCCTCGTCCTCGGGCCGATAGCCGGTGATGTCGACGAACGCGGCGAACTCGCGGTTCGTCACCGGCGTGCGATCGAGGTAGAAGTCATCGAGGTGCACCGCGCGGCGATCCTGGCCCATTTGAAAGGGGCCGGCCGGCACGAGGATCATCTCGCCGGCGTCCTTGCCGCGCAGGATCGGCGCGAGCTCCGTCTTCGCGGAGGGCGGCGGCGCATAGTCGGCGAGCGCGGCGTCGAGGCGCGCGCGGAACTCGGCGCAGCTCGTGGGGCGCGCGGCCGGATCCTTCTCGAGCGCGTCGAGCACGAGCCGCTCGAGCGCGGGCGGGATGTCGTTGCGCAGCGCCGACGGCGGGCGCGGCGTGTCGTGCACGTGTGACATCATCACCGTGAAGTGGTTCGCGCTGTCGAACGGCACGGTGCCCGTCACGATCTGGTAGAGCGTGACCCCGAGCGAGTACACGTCGGATCGCAGATCGGCGCTGTCGGGCCGGGCCACCTGCTCCGGCGACATGTAGCGGCACGTGCCGAGGAGCGCGCCCGTCACCGTGTACGTCGTCCCTTCGAGGATCTTCGCGATCCCGAAGTCGACCACCTTGGGCGCGAGCCCCGCGGTCGAGTCCGTGACGAGGATGTTGTCGGGCTTGAGATCGCGATGCACGATCCCGCGATCGTGCCCGTGCCCGACCGCGTCGAGGACGGCACCGAAGAGCGCGCGGATCTCCGCGTACGGCATGCGCCCGCGCCACTTCCCGAGATGGGCCACGAGGCTCGCGCCGTCGACGTGCTCCATCACGATGGCGAGGATGTGCTCGTGCTCGACGAAGTCGTACACCTTGACGACGTGCGGATGATCGTACGCCCCGAGGACCTTGGCCTCGCGCGCGAAGCGCCGCCGGATCCCCGCGTCGCCCGCCAAATTCGTGTGCAGGCATTTGAGCGCGACCGTGCGGCCGCGCGCCTCGTCGTGCGCGCGGTACACGACGCCCATGCCGCCTTCACCGATCACCGACTCGATGCGGTACACCGAGAGCTTCGTCCCCGCCTGCAGGCGCATCGGCGGCAGCGCGCTGCTCGGCCCGGGCGTCGGCGAGCCTTCGTACTCGAGCTCCCAAGCAGCGCGTGGCATGGGGCTGCGATCGCGATCGAGCGGTGACGTCGTCTCGTGCCGCGGGGGGCGCGAAGGCTTCGTGTCCGTGCCGCGCAGCATGGTGGCGGCGAGCGCCGCGGGGCTGTGATCCCCGGCTCGCACGACGACGCCCGTGGCCGCGCCGCACGCCGGGCAGAAGCGCGCGTTCGCGGGCATGGTCGCGCCGCAGGCAGCACAAGTGGGGGAGGGCGCGTCGTCGGCCATGACTCGATCGCTTCCGCGCGTCGGTGGCCGCGATGCTACACAGCTTTGGCGTCGCTGAGAACGCGCTCCACCGCCGCGTCCGCGCGCCCGAGGAGCCCGCGCGCGACCTCCGCGAAACGCGTGAGATCCGCGGCATCCATGGGCGCGAGGCCGAGCCGCGTGCGCACGCCCTGGACGCGCTCCGCGATCCCTTCTCCTGTTTGGTAGCCCTCGATCCACGGCCCTTCGGCGATGGCGTCGAGGATGCGCGCGAGGCGCCGCTCGAACACGGCGCGCTCCTCCGCGCTGCGGGCCACGCGATCGAAATGGTGCCGCGTGGCCGCGCGCGTTCCCGCGCCGTTCGCGAGCGCCGTGATGCCCGCGCGCAGCGAGCCCAACATCGCGCCGAAGCCGACGCGCTGGATCAACGCCCCATCGAGGCACAGCTCCCAGAGCACGTGGGCGAAGAGCACCGTGCGCGGCGCCGCGATGGCCGACGCGCGCAGACCATCGGCGGCCTCGCGCTCACCGTCGGTGAAGACCGGATCCGCGTGGAACCACCGATCGACCGCGACGTGATGCGCGACCCCGGCGAGCACCAGCGCATCGTCGCTCGCACCTTCGTGGCTCACGGTCGCGCTCGGCCGCACGCGCCGATCGGCCATGCGCCACAGATCGGGCAGCATCGCGCCGGCTCCCGCGATCGGCGCGCCCAAATCACGCGTCGCCAGGAAGTGGTGCAGGACGAAGTTCACCTCTGCGATATAGCCAATCCGCGCGCGCGCCGCCGCTCTCGCCTGCCTCGGTCGCGTCGTCGTCGCCGGCGCCGCCCGCTCGTCGCAGTGTCGTCCTCGAAACGTCGTCGAGCTCGCCCGCATTGACGCGCGTCGCCGCCCGCCTCACGACGGCGCCCATGGCGAAGAGCTACCGTCGCATCGAGACGCAGGCGATCCACGCGGGCGAGCCGCACCCGCGCATCCAGGGCGCTGTGGCCATGCCGATCTTCCAATCGGCCACCTTCGAGTACGGCGACACCGGCGGCTACCACGATCTCCGCTACATCCGGCTCAACAACACGCCCAACCACGTCGCGGTGCAGGAGAAGCTCGCCGCGCTCGAGGGCGCCGAGGCCGCGCTCATCACCGCGAGCGGCATGGCCGCCATCAGCACGACGCTGCTCACCCTCTTGAAGCCGGGCGATCGCCTGCTCGCGCAGCGCGGCCTCTACGGCGGCACGCATGGCTTTCTCATGGGCGAGCTCCGCGATCTGGGCATCGAGGTCGATCTCTTCGACGCCGCGGAGCCCTCGACCTTCGCCGCCGCGCTGCGCCCCGGCACGCGCGCCGTCTACGTCGAGACCATCACGAACCCGCTGGTGGAGGTCGCCGATCTCCCCGCCGTCGCGGCCTTCGCCAAGGCGCACGGCCTCGTCTCCATCATCGACAACACCTTCGCGAGCCCCTTCAATTTCCGGCCTGTGGAGCACGGCTTCGACATCGTGCTCCACAGCTGCACGAAGTACCTCAACGGTCACTCCGATCTCGTCGCCGGCGCCGTCGTGGGATCACGCGCGCGCGTCGATGCCATCACGCATCGGCTCAATCACTTCGGCGGCTGCCTCAACCCCGAGACCTGCGCGCTCCTCCACCGCGGCATGAAGACGTTGGCCCTCCGCGTCGCCGCGCAAAACGAGAACGCCCTCGCGCTCGCCCGCGCCCTCGCCGAGAGCCCGGCCGTGGCCCGCGTTCATTACCCCGGTCTCTCGTCGCATCCGGGCCACGCGCGCGCCGCGTCCCTGTTCCGCGGCTTCGGCGGCATGCTCAGCTTCGAGCCGAAAGGCGGTCTCGCGGCCACCGAGACCTTCCTTCAGCGGCTCACCATCCCGCTCGTGGCGCCGAGCCTGGGCGGCGTGGAGACGCTGGTGATCCTGCCCTCGAAGAGCTCGCACGTTGGCCTCGCGCCTGAAGAGCGCCGCGCCCTCGGCATCCAAGACGAGCTCGTCCGTGTCTCCGTCGGCATCGAGGCCAAGGACGAGCTCATCGAAGACTTCCTTCGCGCCCTCGGTACCTGAGCCGTCACCGCTCGAGCCCATCGAGCGGCTTGCGAGTGCATGCTTCCGGTTGCTCGCGACGACGGGCGCGTCGTGGGGTCCGCTCGCTGGCGCTCGCGGCTGCTCGGCTGTGCGTGGGCGCGTGCCCGACTGGGCGGCGAATGCGCGCTCGCAACCCCAGCCGCAGCCGACACCGTGCTTCGTGCCCGAGCGGTGCCGGCGACGGTGGCCGCGAGCGATGGAGAGCAGACCCCAAAGGGTGCTGCCCGTTGCCATTGCGTGGTTCGGTGCCTGACCAACGCGGAGCGACAACGATTTTGATTTTGGGGCAGGGAGCGATTGGCCTCGATGGGTGGGCCACCGAGGGAATCGTGGAAAAAGCCCTTGCGCTGGGGAGCGACGAAATCGTGAGGAAAATGGGACCAATGGGACAAAAGCAAACAGGCGAGGTCATGTGGACCTCGCCTGTTGCAATGTTATTGGGTGACTCTGCGATCCCAGCGGGAATTGAACCCGCGTTACCGGCGTGAGAGGCCGGCGTCCTAACCGCTAGACGATGGGACCGTACTGCTTTCTCACGTACTGCGTACTGCTCAATCTAAGAGGGTCCGAGCTGGCTGAGCGGACCCGGCTGGGAGACAGGGATTCGAACCCCGATAGCAAGGGCCAGAACCTTGCGTCCTGCCATTAGACGATCTCCCAATGAAATCAAGTGGAAACCGATTCGGTTGTTTCGACCGCCGCGGCAACCAGGGCGCGAGAGACTACCCGCAATGCCGGACAAGTCAAACCGAAAAATGCGTCCGGTCAGACTTCACCTTGCTTCAAGAGGAACAGGGGGAGGGGAGGGGCGCCTCCTGGCACTCGTCCACTTCGGCGGCTTGCGTGAAAGTGCGGCATTCCTTCTCGTGGTTCCGCACTTGACGACCGCTCCTCCTGGTTTACCTTGCGCGCCGGTTTAGCCACCGAGCAGGGCGAGTGCCAAAAGCCCGCCGGGTCGTCAGGGGGCGGCTCCCGGTGAGGCAGTGGGGGCTCCTTCAAGGAGGGCTCCGCGCTGCGAGAGCCCTGGCCGGTGCGGACGAGAGTCAACGAGACGAGGGAGCGAACATGAAAATCAGGCCGTTGCAGGACCGCATCGTGGTGAAGCGTCTCGAGAGCGAGACCCAGACGAAGGGCGGGATCATCATCCCCGACTCCGCGAAGGAGAAGCCGGTCGAGGGCAAGGTCGTCGCCGTCGGCAACGGGAAGGTCCTCAAGAACGGGAAGGTCACGCCGCTCGAGATCAAGGTCGGCGACGTGGTGCTCTTCGGCAAGTACAGCGGCACCGAGATCAAGCTCGACGGCGTGGAGCACGTCCTCCTCCGCGAGGACGACGTGCTCGCGGTGACCGACTCCGCGGCGAGCTGACGCACCGAGAACAACCGGAAGGATCAAAGAACCATGTCCGCCAAGCAGATCGTCTACAGCCGCGGCGCCCGCGCCGCGATCCTCAAGGGCGTCAACACGCTCGCCGACGCCGTCAAGGTCACGCTCGGCCCCAAGGGCCGCAACGTCGTGATCGAGAAGTCCTGGGGCTCGCCCGTCGTCACCAAGGACGGCGTGACGGTGGCCAAGGAGATCGAGCTCGCCGGCAAGCTCGAGAACATGGGCGCGCAGATGGTGCGCGAGGTCGCGTCGAAGACGAGCGACAAGGCCGGCGACGGCACCACCACCGCCACCGTGCTCGCGCAGTCGATCTACACGGAGGGCCTCCGCCTCGTCGAGGCCGGCCACAACCCGATGGATCTCAAGCGCGGCATCGACGCCGCCGTCGAGGTCATGCTCGGGGCCGTGAAGGAGAGCGCCAAGCCCACCAAGGACAAGGCGCAGATCGCCCAGGTCGCCACCATCAGCGCCAACGGCGACAGCGAGATCGGCAACATCCTCGCCGAGGCCATGGAGAAGGTCGGCAAGGAGGGCGTGATCACGGTCGAAGAGAACAAGCGCATGACGACCGAGCTCGAGACGGTCGAGGGCATGCAGTTCGATCGCGGCTACCTCTCGCCGTACTTCGTCACCGACCCGGAGAAGATGAAGGCGGTCCTCACGAACCCGCTCATCCTCATCCACGAGAAGAAGATCTCGGCCATGGCCGACCTGCTCCCCCTCCTCGAGCAGGTGCTGAAGATGGGCCGCGAGCTCCTCATCCTCTCCGAGGACGTCGACGGCGAGGCGCTGGCGACCCTGGTCGTCAACAAGCTCCGCGGCACCATCAAGGTGGCAGCCGTGAAGGCGCCGGGCTTCGGTGATCGCCGCAAGGAGATGCTGAAGGACATCGCCATCCTCACGGGCGGCACGGCCTTCATGGAGGACCTCGGCCAGAAGCTCGAGAGCGCCTCGATCAAGGACCTCGGCACGGCCAAGCGCGTCGAGATCGACAAGGACAACACCGTCATCGTCGACGGCGCCGGCGACAAGAACGCCATCAAGGGCCGCATCGAGCTGCTCCGCAAGCAGATCGCGGACACGAGCAGCGACTACGATCGCGAGAAGCTCCAGGAGCGCCTCGCGAAGCTCGCGGGCGGCGTCGCGGTGGTGCGCGTGGGCGCGGCCACCGAGACCGAGATGAAGGAGAAGAAGGCCCGCGTCGAGGATGCGCTCCACGCGACCCGCGCGGCCGTCGAGGAGGGCATCGTCCCCGGCGGCGGCGTGGCGCTCATCCGCGCTCTCGCGGCCACCGAGAAGCTCAAGTTCGGCGACGAGCGTGACTTCGGCGTGCGCATCGTGCGCCGCGCGGCCGAGGCTCCGCTCTTCAACATCGCGACGAACGCGGGGCGCGAGGGCTCGGTCGTGGTGGAGAAGGTCCGCACGGGCTCGGGCACGTTCGGCTACAACGCCGCGACCGACACCTACGAGGATCTGCTCGCGGCCGGCGTCATCGATCCGGCGAAGGTCGTGCGCCACGCGCTCGGCCACGCGGCCAGCGTCTCCGGCCTGATGCTCACCACCGAGGCGCTCATCGCCGACAAGCCCAAGAAGGAAGAAGCCAAGGCCGCCGGTGGCGGCGGTGGCATGGGCGGGATGGGCGGCATGGGTGGTATGGGCGGCATGGGCGGCATGGGCGGCATGGGCGACTTCGATATGTGATTGATGGTCTCGCGCGGCGCGCGGCGGGCTTCCCGCTGCGCGACGGCGAGCCGGATCACACGCCGCAGGATCGAGAGGCTCGGGTCACGACCCGGGCCTCTCGGCTTTTGTTCGCTCGCGCGCGAGGCCGCGGCCGGCGAGCACGGCGCGCACGAGCAGCGCTCCGAGCGCATGGAGCGGGAAGCTCGCCGACGATCCCTCGCGGTTTTGTTTGGGGCTCGTGGGGAGGGGCGCTAGCATCAACATGCGATGTCCGATCCGCTCTTCGCCCGATTTGGTCGCGAGTATCAGCCGGGCGACGTGCTCTTTCACGAGGGCGAGTCCGGCGATGTGATGTTCGTCATCCAGTCCGGCGCCGTGCGGATTTCGAAGGCCGTGGCCGGCGAGGACAAGGTGCTCGCGGTGCTCGGTCCGGGCGAGTTCCTCGGCGAGATGGCGATCTTGAACGGCAAGCCGCGCACGGCGACGGCGACCGTGACGGAGCCGACGCGCTGCCTCGTGATCGAGGCCAAGACGCTCGAGTCGATGGTGGCGCGCAACGCGGAGATCGCGCTGCGGCTCATCAAGAAGCTGGCGAAGCGGCTCGACTCGGCGGACACGTTGGTCGAGATCCTCATGCACAAGGATCCGAAGGCGCGGGTGATGCTCGCGCTGGCCCGTCACGCCGACGCGTTCGGCGAGCCGACGGACGACGGCATTCGCGTGCGCATCACCGCGGAGGACATCGCGCGCGAGGTCGGCGTCGGCATCGAGGTGTCGCGCGACGTGATGGCGCGGCTGCGCCGGCTCCGCTTGGTGACCGAAGAAGAGGGCTCGCTGCTCGTCGCGGACGTGGACCGCCTGCAAGACTTCCTCGAGTTCCTCGAAATGCCGCAGAAGTTCAGCGGGGAGGGCTGAGCGGCACCGTGGAGCTCCGGGTCATCGGCTGTCACGGCGGAGAGACGCCTCGGCACCGCACCTGCGCGTTCGTCATCGACGACACGCTGGCCATCGACGCCGGCTCGCTGACGAGCGGGATGGAGCTCGACGCCCAGGTTCGCCTCACGACCTGCCTCGTGAGCCACGCGCACCTCGATCACGTGCGCGATCTCGCGACGCTCGCGGACAACCGTTGTCAGATGCGCGCGCCGCCGCTCATCGTGGCCGGCACCGCGGCCACCTTGGAGACGCTGCGCCGCCACTTCTTCAACAACGTGCTGTGGCCGGATTTCTCGCAGATCCCCGCGGGCTCCGGCAACACCATCGAGTACGTCGAGCTCAGCCCCGAGAAGCCCATGGAGCTCGCGGGCAAGACGGTGCGCGCGGTGCTCGTCGATCACACCATCGAGGCTTCGTCCTTCATCATCGAAGGGCGCGACGGTGCCATCGGCTACAGCGGTGACACCGGCCCGACGAACCGAATGTGGGAAGTGCTCAACGCCCAGCCCGATCTGCGCGCGCTCTTGATGGAGGTGAGCTTCCCGAACCGCGAGCAGCGCCTCGCGACGGTGAGCGGGCACCACACGCCGCAGACCCTGGCGCAGGACATGGCGAAGTACAAAGCCCCGCGCGATCTGCCGACGCTGCTCTACCACATCAAGCCGGCGTTCCAGTCCGAGGTCGAGCGCGAGTGCGCCGCGCTCCCAGGGCTGAATTTGCAAGTGCTCCAGATCGGCGATCACTTCGTGCTCTGAACGCAGGCTTTCGCGAGAAAGCTGCGTTTGGGGAGCGTCGTGTGCCGATCCTTCCGAGCGGGCGAAGGCGCTTCTCGTGAGCGTCCGATCGGGTCGGGGGCGATTGCAACGCGAGGCGCAAGAGACGCGAGAGATCGGTGTTGGCGCGCCGAGGTGAAGCGCCGAGAGCTCGAGGCTCGGTGCTTGCCGAGATGAACGGCGAACGAGGGAGCGGCTCGCCGTGAGAGCTGCGTCGAGGCTCGTCGATGGGTGCCCGTGCGGTGAGCGACGACGGGGCTTGCGGCGGTTTTCGCGCCCCGATTAGCATCGCTCGATGCTCCGTTGTGCACGTTTTCGGAGGCTCGATCGCGCATGAAGGTGGTCTCCAACTCTCCGCTGCGGGTCACGTCGTTGCGCTGGCAGGCGCAGCGGGGGCAGTGGGCCGTGACGGTGATCGCCAAGGCGACGTACCGCCTCGCGGCCGGCACGTGCGCGCTCGCCGAGGAGCAGGAAGATCCGAACGAGCACGAGAACCACTGGGACGACGATCCGCGGCGGAGCCTCTATTCGCCGAGCGATCTCGTGCCCTTCAAGCCGGCGCCGGAGGTGATGCTCGTCGGCAATGCGTTCGCGCCGCGGGGCGAGCCGGTGACGAAGCTCACGGCGCGGCTCGTCGTGGGCAAGGTCGACAAGTCGATCGTGGTGCATGGGGATCGGACCTTCTTGCCGGATGGATCGCTGCGCCCTTCGCTGCCGTTCCGGCGCATGGCGCTGCGCTACGAGCGCGCGGCGGGCGGGCCCGGCACGGCGAACCCGGTGGGCGTGCCGCGCGCGATGAGCGGCGGCGCGCCGTTGCCCAACCTGGAGCCGCCGGGGCTCAACGTAATGCGCCCGAGCGATGTCATCGAGCCGATCGGGTTCGCGCCGATCGCGGTGGATTGGCCGGCGCGGCGTGATCGGCTCGGCGCACAGGCGGGCGCGTGGTCACAGGCGGCGCTCGCGACGGACCCGGTTCCCGAGTGGCTCGATCAACGCTTCTTCATGTCGGCGCCCGCGGACCAACAACTCGACGAGCTGCGGCCGCACGAGCAGATCGTCCTCGAAAACCTGCATCCGGATCACGAGCGGCTCGTGGCGAGCCTCGCGGGATGGGAGCCGCGCGCGATCGTCGAGCGACCGCGCGCGCCCGCCGTGGGGCTGCCGATGACGTGCGATACGCTGTGGATCGACACCGATCGCGCGATCTGTACGCTCACGTGGCGCGGGCATCTGGCGCTCGACGATCGCGATCAAGAAGGACGCGTGGTGGTGGGGATGGAGGTCGCGAGCCGGCCGCCCGCGCGGTCCGAGGCGCGCGCTGCAGAGGTGCGTGAGAAGCAGGCTCCGCCGCGCATGGCGCCGCCGCAGCCTCCGCGCGCCGCGACGTTGCCGGTGATCTCGCCGCAGGTGTGGCCGGCGTGGCTGGCGTCGAAAGAAGGGGAGTCGTCGTCGCCCTCCAGCGATGCGCTTCGTGGGCTCCGGCCGGCGGAAGCGCAGGCGCCGAAGGAAGGGGCTGCGCCGCCGAGCCTTCGGCCCGAGCCGCCCAAGCCTCCGCCGCCTCCGCCGGGCATGACCGCGCCCGTGATGTCGACGGCACCGCGCGCCCCGACGAGCAGCGGCGTGGGCTGGCTGCGATCGATCCCCGCGGCCTCGCCCGACGGCGCTGCGCCTCCCGCTGCTGCGCCGCCGCCTCCCTTCGCGCCACCGGCCGCGATCGCGCCGCCTCCTGCGATGGCAGCGCCTCCTGCGATGGCACCGATCGCGCCTCCTGCTGCGATCGCGCCGCCTCCTGCAATGGCGCCGATTGCGCCTCCGCCTGCCATGGCACCGATCGCGCCGCCGGCGATGGCGCCGATGGCATCTTCGGCGTTCGCGCCTTCGCCCGATCGTCCGGGATCGTCGCTCGATCTGCGTGAGATCGCGACGCGCGGCGTGGCGGCCGTATCGAATGCGGCGGCGGGCGGCACTGCGGCGCGGCCGAGCGTGTCGGGGCTGCGGGCCGTCGCGTCGGCGGAGATCGAGCCGGCCTCGGTCGCGGCGAATGGTGCGCTGCGGCTCGTGTGGTTCGACGAGGCGGCGGTGCCCCGCATCCGGCGCGTGCCTCGATGGAAGCCGCTGCTCGCGGCGCTCGAATCGGCGCCGCTCGATCGCGAGCTCGACGATCCGGCCGCCGAGGCGGATCCGATGCTCGTCGAAGATCGGCGCGAGGTCTTCGAGATCGCGGCGCGCGCGAAGGCGACCGATGCCCGCGGCGTGAGCGCTGCGTTGGACGGAGCGATTCGCGCCGACGGCAAGCTCGTGCCTCCGATCGTGCTCGTCTCGGGTGAGGTGGAGACGCCGTTCGACGAGATGGCGCACCTCGAAGCGAGCATCGCGGCCGCGACGCCGCTCGTGACGAGCGACGATCGCGAGCTCGAAGCGTCGATCGAGACGGCGCAGCGCTTCCTCAAGAACCGCGGGACGTCGAGCGTGCGCGCCACGGCGCGGGCGCTCTCGACCCGCATTCGCGAGGCGTTCGCCAAAGAGAAGAAGCTCTCCCTGGATCTGCTCGACGCCCACGTGAGCCGCGCGCTGCGCGAGGAGCGCTGCTTCCAGCGGCGCGAGGTGCTCGGCGAAAAGCACCTCCGGCTCCTGCTCCGCGAGCGCGACGACGGCGGGCCTCGCAGCAGCGACGACGCGCCGCTCGTGCTCTACGCGCCCGAGGCCGTGGCCAAGAAGCTGCCGATGTACACGCGCTTCTCCGCGCGGATGATCGCCGAGGTCCATCTGCAAGAGGACGAAGCCGAGACGGCGCCGCATGCGCTTCGCGTGCTCGCGTTGGTGCGGTTCGTGGAGCGGTCGCGAGCGACGTAGCGCTCCCTGCGATCTGAGAATGCTTCACCGATCGAAGCATTCCAAGCACGCGAGCGATGCCATCACTCGGCGTCTTCGCGGCTCGTGAGCCGTCTTCTATTCGGAACGCGCACGCCGCATTGAGCGTGCGCTGCAACGCCACCTGCACGCACGTGGGCGCATCACTTCGCGTCGATGTTGCTCACGAAGACGAAGCGTCGGCCTCGACCAGCGCGGCTGCGATGGGCTCCGCGTTCTCCGGTGCGTCGAAGCGAAGGACTTCGAGATCATCGCCCTCCATCAGGAAGGCCGTGAGCTCGCCGTAGAGCTGCGCGCGTTGCCGATCCGTGAGGATGGGCGCGAGCTCGCGCAGGACGCGGGGATCGTAGAAGCGGAAGTAGACGCGTGTGTCCGTGCTCTCGTCGAGCACCATGAGGAAGTGGCGAAGGTGGCGCCGCACTTCGCGGAAACCGAGCGGCGTCGTGAGGAAGATGCCCCAGCTCCGTCCCCAACCTTCGGTGATGAGCGCGTCGAGGAGGCGCGATCCGGGGTTGAAGCGGACGAGGTAAGGCGCGACGTCGGCGATCACGTGCCCCGCGTGGCCTTCGTAGAGCGAGGCGTGCTCGTCGATGGATTCCCGCAGGAGGACCTGGATGCGTTCGTCGCACGAGGCGTCGAGCACGGCATAGAGATCGGGCTCGGCCGAGAGCGCTGCGAGGGCGCGGGCGCGTGGTGCGCGCAGGGCTGGATCGGGCGGCTCGCGCGGAGGCGTGGTTGCCTCGTAGTGGACGAGGAAGCGCGAGGCGCCGGCTTCGATGCAGCTCCCGTGGCGGACCCACGCTTGTCGCGTCGGCAATCCATCGAGGCGCGTGCCGTCGCGCACGCCGACGTGACGTGATCGATCGCGGATCTCCGCGCGCTCGCCGTCCCAATCGAGCTCGAAGTGCACGCGGCAGAGCTCGCGATCGTCGACGACCACGTCGGCCTCGGTGTCGCGGCCGATGCGGAGGACGTCTCCCGGCCGGAGCACGACGCGCCGGCCTCCGTGGCGGCTCCAGAGCAACGACAGGATCGCGTGGCGCTCCGACATGCGAGACCTCAGGCGTAGGCGACCCAGCTCGCGATCTCGTAGAGATCGCGAGCCAGCGCCGGCTCGGCGGCGTGGAGGTGCCGGCTCGCGAGCTGACCGAAATCGAGCCGATCGCGGAGCGCGTGCGAGGGGCGCGCGCCGTCGCGGGTCTCGTCGTGGAGCGCGTCGAGCTGAGCCCCGATTTCGGGCAGCACGTCGATCTCGGGGTGACGCGCGATCGCGTCGCGCACGCCTTTCCGTGCGCTCTCGAGGCGGCGATCGAGGTCGCCGAACGTTGCGATCATCGAAGGCATCGGCTCACGTCACGAGGCGAAGGACGGCGTCGGGCACCGTGATCTGCGGCACGCCGGGGATGCGCCCCGCGCCCGGCCCGCTCGTGGAGAGGAGGCCCATGCCCGGGGGAATGAAGAACGTCTTCAACGAGTCGACGCTCGGCAGCGCGCCGAGGCCGAGCGCATCGCCGAGCGGCGTGCCGCGCGGATCGAACACGTTGCCCGGCAGCGCGCCCTTGGGCACGACTTGAGACAACATCTCCGGCAACTGCACCACGCTGAGGGGCTTCGACAGATCGATGCCGAAACCCTTCAAATGCAGGTTGGGGCGCGGCGGCAGGCCGGAGACCCCGAGATCCACGTCGGCGCGCGCCGAGCCGAGCCCGCTCTTCTCGTAGAAGTCACGGACTACCTTCTCGCGGGCCGCGCGCTGCTCCGGCGTGTTCCCGGGCGCGCTCGCCTGCTTCGTTTCGCCCTCGGTCGGCTCGTCCGCGGATGCGGGCGTGTCCGCTTCGTCTTCTTGATCGGCGCCGGCGTCTTCACCTGCGTCGTCGCCTTGCTGCTCGGAGAGCTCCTTCTCCTTGGCGTCGAGCTCGGCGCGCTCCTGCGCGATGCGCCGCGCGCGTTCGCACTCTTCGCAGAAGGGCACGCCGCCCGCGCCGGCGAGCGCCGTGGCCTGCGGCGTCGTCCCGATGATCACCGTCGGAAACCCCGTCGCGATGACGGCGCCGTGCATGGTCTTGTCGCCCATGCGCGCGGCCTCTTGGTATCCGATGATCACGTTGGACGAGCCGGTGACGATGGTGTCGACTGGGCCGGCGCAGAGCGCTTTGTCGGTGACGCGGGCGGCGGGCTTGTGCCCGATGAGCACCGTGGGGAAGCCGGTGACGATGGGCCCGCCGGCGTGCGCCGGGCAGGTGTGCAGATCCGTGATGCGTGCGGCAGGCGGCATGGGCTCTCGAGCGGCGAAGGGGCGTCCACCTACTACGGTTCTGCGGCTCCTTTGGACGAGAGATGTAACCGACAAAGCTGCTGCGCGGCCCGCGGTGTCGGTCGGGGTCGCTCGAAATACGGGAGTATTCCTCGCTCCCCACTCCCTGACCGCGGCCCGCTCGCGACGCTTTTTCGGTCACACCTTCGGAGAGCGCGCGCGCGGCGATGCTCTATTTGTTGCGGCCGGCGGGGATCTCGTCGCCCTCTTCGACGCGGGCCAGGACGGCGGTGATGTTGTCGGTGCCGCCGAAGAAGTTGGCGCGATCGATGAGGGTCTTGCAGGCGTCCTCGAGCGTCGCGGCCTTGGTCACGATCTCGTGGATCTGCTCGTCGCTCACGAGGCCGCTCAGGCCGTCGGAGCACAGGAGGTAGACGTCGCCGAGGCTCGTGTCCTCCGTGTGGATGTCGACCATCACGTCCTCGCGGATGCCGAGCGCGCGGGTGATGACGTTCGGGGGAAGCTGGTTGACCTCTTCCTCCGTCATCCACGGAGCCATGTGGCGCGCGTCGCTGATGAGCGAGTGATCGCGGGTCATCTGCACGATGTCCGCGCCGCGGATGCGATAGCAGCGGCTGTCGCCGACGTGACCGATGGTGACCTTGTCGGCCGTCTTGCTGAAGATGGCCGTGACGATGGTCGTGCCCATCCCGAAGTCGGCCATCGTTCGCAGCGAGCGATCGAAGATGCGCCGGTTCGCGAGGCGCAGGCCGGTGACGACGTAGTTCTCTTCCTCGGTCAAGTCAGGGTCGGCAGGGAATGGCCA
Organism: Minicystis rosea; assembly: GCA_001931535.1. GTDB lineage: Bacteria > Myxococcota_A > Polyangia > Polyangiales > Polyangiaceae > Minicystis > Minicystis rosea. The sequence continues at coordinate 5,842,543 of CP016211.1, read as the reverse complement.
AGTGCCGTCCCGGCCGACGATCAGGGAGAAGAAATCCGAAAGCGTGGAGATGGCGAGCTGGCTGGCGACGTCGCCCGAACGGTGCCCTCCCATGCCGTCGGCGACGGCGACGGCGCCGTACTCCGATAGCAAGAGGAGGCTGTCTTCGTTGTGCTCTCGCAGGAGGCCAGTATCGGTCATCCCGGCGAACCGGGTCTGCATGGGGAGAGAGTAGACGCGGGGCCGGCCCTCGACGCAAGGTTCAACGCGCCGGAAATCGGCACGCGACCGCGCGCCGCCGGTCCCGAGACCGGGACGCCCCTGACGGCGAGCCGTCTTTCGCCGGCCGGTCGACGCGGCCCCGCCTGGAGAGGCGAACGAACACGCGTGCCCGCGCGCTGTGGTGCGCGGACCCGAGGAGCGGAGGGACCGATGGATGGCTTCGGGAATTCGTGCGGCGCGGCGCGGACCGATGGGGAGGCCCTTCCGGTTCGGAGCCCGTTCGACGGCAAAGTCGTGGTCCAAGCCACGCTCGGCACCACCGAGGTATTGGACGAGGCCGCGATCGCCGCGCAGCCCGCGTCGAGCCGCGGGCGAGCATTCTCGAGCGGATCGCCGAGCCGATCTTCGCCGAGCGGGAAGATCTCGCTCGCTCGCTCGAACGCGGGCTCGATGCGCGCAGAGGTGGTGGGCTTGCCTGTCGGGCCATTCTGCGCGCCTGGGAGCGCATCGAGGTCGGCGGCCTGATTCACAATGATGCGCCGGCTCTTCGCGTCGTCGATTGGATGCCCTGCGGCGGCGTGCGCGACAGCGGGCTCGGGCGCGAGGGCCCGCGCTTCACGCTGGAGGAGATGACGGAGCCGCGCCTCTTGGTGCTGCGGCGCTGAGCGCTGCGCGCGCCCTCCGTTATCGGGAATGCGCGCCGGCGCGCTCGCAATGGGCGCGCTCGATCACGAATCGCGCATGCAATCACTGCGTGCGCTTGAGGCCATTGGGCACGGCGGCGATGGCGTTGTTCACGGCGGCGCGGAGCGCGTCACGCTCGGCGCGCTCCGCTGCGTCGGGCGCGTCCTCGGCGCGGGCTCGGCCCTCGACGATGAAGAGCAACGTACCGCGCTCCAGATCGCGCACCGCTACTGACACCGCGCATGCGGAGGAGAGCGCGCGTGCCCCCGTCGTGCTGGTCTCGAGGCGCATGATGGATGCCGAGACCGCATAGCGACGCGAGAGGCGCAACGTGCTCCAGTCGATGGCGGCGAGCGCGGCGGCGGCGTCCTCGCGCAGCAGGCCGATGACGTCGCGGAGGCGCGTGCTCTTCGGATCGACGCTGCTCGTGGCTTCGGCGAGCGTGACCGGGGTGCGCGCGCGGCGGGCTTGATGCACCGAGGCGGACGCATCGTCCCGCGGCGTGGCCGAGGCGGGCGCCGCATGCGCCCCGAGCGCTGCAGAGAGCGAAAGCACGAGCGCGAGCTTCCGTCGTTCGATCGTCATGATCGATTCCTTTCCGTCCCGGTCCACGGGCCGACAATGAGCGCGCGCAATGGGGCGCGCCTCGCCGCGCCGCGCGGCTTCACACGCGCAGGACGAGCGCCTCCTCCGCGCTATCAGCTCGGTGGGACGGGGCCAACAAACCGAGGTCGCGCGCTTCTGTCGAATCACGTTCGATTGCGTCGTCGGCGGGCGCGCGCAGCGACCATTTCGATGCGCGCGCGCACGTTCGTCGAAATGGTCGTTTCCGGGCGAGGGATGCCCGTTTCCGGGCAACCGGCCGGCCGGCCAGCGCGCGCGTTTCGGCTGATTCGTCGGTGATTTTTACATCCGCGGAGACGGCCTGGGCTGTGCATTGCGGCCGGCTCGTCGCGCTCCATCCGAGCATCCGACATCGAGGATCGACACCTCCTCGGCTCGGGAGAGCGGCGACGGCTCACTCATGCTGGCCGCATCGGGCCCCGAGCCCCGCCTCGAAACGACGAGGCGGGAAGGAGGTCTCCTCATGTCTTCGATCCTGAACGTCTCCGATCCTCATACCCAGCTCCGCGCGCTCTATCTCTCTCTCCTCACGCGCCAAGAGAACTTCGACGAGTTCAAGCAGTTGCTCGCGCTCTACGAAGTACCGCGCGATCACGGCGACGACGAGCCGGACGACGCGTTCGAGGTGCGCTCTCGGCTCAACGCGCGCATCCGCTCCTGGATCGGTGGTCGCTTCGACGGGCTCTCTGCCGCACAGGTGATTCAGTGGCGCGCGATCGTGGTAGAAGAGCGCTTCAACGTTTCGCTGTCTCCGTGGAAGGAGTCGAACATCTACTGATGAGCGATCTCGGCCTCTTCCACAGGAGCGTCGTGAGGTACCTTTGAACGCGCATGGTTGGGTTGACGAGCTCTACGCCGACTTCGTGAAGACGCTCCCCGCGGCCCTCTCGGAGACGGCCGCGGCGCTCCCGGTGGTGCTGCAGCTCGCGCCGAGTCGCGAGATCCCTTGGAGCGAAGTCTTCTCTCACGAGGTCACGCTCGGTGCGCCGCGGCTCGCGGCGGAGGGGATGACGGGCTTGCCGGAGAGCGCGGTGCGCGACGCCTCGCTCGCGCACCTGTTGGCGATCATCGAAGCGTTCGGCACCGATCGAATCTTGGACGGGCAGGTCGAGCCGAGCCCGGCGCTCGAAGGTGTCCTCGAGCACGCGCGCAAGGCGCGCGACGAGGCCTTGGCGCGCGTGCTCGCGCTCGCCGGCGACGCCGAGCGCGATGCGTTCGCGCGGGCCGACGCCGACACCGCGGCGGCGATCCGCACGGAGCAAGCCATCCTCCGGAGCGGCGAGTCGGTGCCATGGGCGCGCTACTTGGCGGTGGCGCGGGGCAAGCAGCGGCTCGGTCTGCCGGCGTCGCTCGCGCTCGCGCGCGCGGCCGGTTGGGACGCGCGCCGCCGCATCGCGCTGACGCGGACGCTCGAGTCGGTGTGGATCGGCCTGCAGCTCCACGACGACGTGATCGACTGGGAGTCCGACCTGTCGCGCGGCGGCGCGTGGGCGGCCTCGATCGCGGCGCACGCGCCGGTGCGGGTCGATCCGCGCGATCGCAAGACGGTGCCCGTGTCGACGCGGCGGCTCGTGCTCGAGTCGGGTGCGCTGACGCGCATGCTGCACGAAGCGGCGCGGAGCTTCCGCGCGGCGCGGCGTCGCGCCGAGGCGCTCGGGCTCACGGCGCTCGCGGCCTGGGCCCGCGATCGCGAGGTGCACCTCGGCGATCTGGCGGAGCGCGAAGCCGAGAGCCCGGGGCAGACCAACCGCGCGCACGCGCTCTCCCACTGGGCCAAGGCCGTGTTGCCGCAATGAGCGACGCACGCGCGCCTTGGGCTCGGAGGTGAGCGGCGCGCGGCCTCCGTGGGACTTCGGGTACATGCCCGTGACGCCCGCGGCCGGCCCGCCGGAAGCCGCGCAAAGCGTCGTCGTCGCTACCCCGACGTCCATCGATCCTCGCGCGCTCGTCGAGATCCTCGGTGATGGCGCGCGCGCGACCACGGTGATGGCGCGCGCGCCCATCTTCTGGACGATGGTGGACCTCGACGAGCCCAAGGTCGCGGCCGCGATCGCGGCCGAGCTCCGCGCGGCGGGCTTCGCGCATCGCTACGTCGCCTCCGCGGAGCGACCGAGCCTCGCGCTCGGCGCGCCGCTCTCGTGTCGCGACGCGCCCGTCGCGCGCCCCGAGGCCTGGCCTGCTCGCGCGCGCGGCGCTGAGCCGATCGAGCCGGCATCCGCGGGCACGTGGTTCCTGCGCGACGACGAGGGCGGCGTGGCCATCGATCGTGCGTGCACAGGGCGCGGCGCGGGGACGCGGCTCGCGGTCATCGACGACGACGGGCTCATGGCCGAGGCGCTCGATCTCGACGCCGAGGTCCTCGTCGATCTCGACGAGCGCCCGCGGCACAGCACGCACGGCGCGCTCATGGTGGCGTGGGCCTCGGGCGCGCATGGTTTCGCGGGCGTCGCGCCCGAGGCGTCGCGGCGGCTCTATCTCATCCCCAAGCCCGGGCGCAGCTTGATCGCGCTGCCGCTCGCGATCGCGCGGGCTGCGCTCGACGGCGCCGACGTCATCGTGTGCGCGACCTACGTGGAAGGATCGACGAGCCCGATGCTCGACGACGCCATCGAGGTGGCCGCGCGTCTCGGCCGTCGCGGGCGCGGCGCGGCCGTGGTGCTGCCCACGGGGCGCGAGGCTTCGAGCCCACCGGGGTCGTTGCACGCGAGCTTCTCGCTCGGCCTCGGCGAGCCCGCGTCCGATCCGCGCGTGCTCTGCATCGCGCCCGGCGCGCGCGGTGACGGTTGGTTCTATTGGCGCGATCGCCGCGGGAAGCTGCGCCCCTTCGCCAACCGCGGCCCGGCCGTGCGCTGGCTCGCGCCCGGCGACGACATCGCTTATCCGTTCGCGCCGGCGCGGCTCTTTCATGCGGAGTCGAGCGGCGCGAGCGCGATCGCCGCCGGCGTGCTGCTCTTGGTGCTCGCCAACAATCCATCGCTCCGCAGCAGCGAGCTCGCGGCCGTCCTCGACGCGACGATCGCGAAGGTCGCGACGTCACCGCCGGATCGCGAAGCGCTCGCCGATCCTGCGGACGCGCTGCCGATCGCATCCGACCGAGACGGGCACGACGCGAAGCATGGTGAAGGGCGCCTCGACGCGGGCCGCGCTTGCCTCGCCGCCGCCGATCCCGTGTGCGCCGCGCTGCTCGCGGTCGGCGAGGACGCGGCGGCGCGCGCTTACGTAGGTCATCGACGCGTGTACTCGCGACGCTTCGCGCGCTGGGCGGTGCGCGCGTTGCTCGCCGATCGCGACGGTGCGCGGGCGCTCCGCGTGATCGTGCGTCACCTGCGTCTCGTCGCGCGTGATCCGGCGCGCGTGCGCGCCCACGGCGACGGCGCGATCGTGCGTCTCCTGCGGCTCTCGTTGCGCCGCCTCACGTCGGCGCGACCACAACCTGGGGCAGCGGTGCGCGCGGAGCTCGACCGCATGGGCCTGCGTCTCGCCGCGATCGCCGACGACGCGGAGCAGGTGGTGCGCTTCGAAGAAACACTCGCCGTCCAGGCGAAACAGTGGCTCACGGGCGTCGCCGGCGGACCGTCCCGAAGGTGATTGCGGAGGGTGTGCGCAGGCCTGTGCAGGCCTGTTCGAGCGCGCGTCTCGGCTTCGTCCGGGAGCGCACGAGCCCCCTTATTCTACAGAGCGTTCCGGCGTAACCTCCGACGCTGGGGGAGGGTCCCGAAGGGCCGCTCCAAACGGATGTCCACGCCGCCGAAGCATCACCGGATCCTCTTCTTCTCGGCCTTCGTCATCTGCGCGTTGGCGATGGTACCGGTGCGCAGCGCGGTCTCTTGGTACGAGCATCCGTTCGCCGGCATCCTCCTCGACCCCGACGGGGTCGTGTCGACCTTCGGCATCCCTTCGTGGGACGGCTTCCGGCAGAAGCTCGGCTATCCGGATCAGATCGTCGACGTCGACGGCCGGCCGCTGGCTCCGTCCGGCGGTCGTGCCCTCCGCGCGCTGGCGTGGGACGAGGCCATCGCCGCGGCCGCGCGCGCGGATCGCCCGAGCGTGCACGTCCGCGTGCGCAAGCCGGACGACCGCATCGAGGCGCACGATCTCGCCATCACCAAGCTCGACCCCAGCGCCTTCTGGATGATCGGCGTGGTGCCCATCGGGATCGCGCTCCTCTACGTCGCGGGCGCGCTCGTCGCGCTGCTCTCGAGCCCGCGCGGGCGCCTCGCGCGCACCTTCGCGAAGACCACCCTCTTCGCGGCGCTCTTCCTGTTCACGCTCTTCGACTACCACACGACCCGGCAGCTCGTGCCGCTGTTCCACCTCGCCTTCGCGATGGTGCCGATGGGCTTCTTCGTCCTCGCGCTGCGGCTCCCGGACGACGTGCCATTCCTCGAGAGGCACCCGTGGATCCCCGCGGCGCTCGACGCGGTCGGCCTCCTGCTCGGCTTCGGGATGATCGCGGCGCAGCTCACCGGCGGCACCACGATGGCGCTGCGCTCCGTGTGCTCCACGCTCTTCGGCGCGTCGTTCACGTTCTTCGTCGTCACGTTCCTCGTGCGCTTCGCGCGGGCCCGCGGCGATCGGCGCGCCACGCTGCGCGCGCTCCTCGTGGCCATGGTGCCGGCGCACGCCGTCATCGGCACCGCGTTCGTCTTCAGCGTCCTCGAGCTCGGCGGCGGCACCAGCATGCTGCTCGTCGTCCCGGCGCTCGCGCTCACGCCGCTCTCCAGCGTGTTCGCGCTCATCCGCCACGATCTCTGGGGGAGCCGCGCGCTCCTCTCGCGCGTGCTCATCCGCGTCGTCATCATCGGCCTCGTGTGCGCGGGCGCGGTCGGCCTCGGCACGGGGCTCGCCGCTGCGTTCCACGTCCCGTGGACGAGCGCCCTCCTCGCCGCCTCCGGCGCGGGCTTGTTCGCCGGTGTCTTCGTGGCGCCCGCTCTACGCTTCGGCGATCACGCGCTCTTCCCGGCGCGCGCGGTCTACAAGCCCACCATCGAGCAGCTCAGCGAAGATCTCACGATCATCAACGTCCCCGAGGAGGTCGCGCACGCCGTCGAGCGCACCGTGCGGCGCTGGCTCCCGTGTGAGAAGGTCGAGTTCCTCCCCGTCGGCCCGCGGCCCGATCTCGGCAGCGACGACGCCGAGACCGTGAGCGGCATCCGCGTGCGCGCCTCCGACGGAAGCCCAGCCCGCGCCGCGGATCGCGAGTACGCGCCGGCCGATCACCTGACCATCGACGTCCTCTTCCGCGGCAGCCCGCTCGCCGTCCTCCGGGTGGGGAAGAAGCGCGGCGGCGCGCTCTTCACCAGCGAGGACGTGGATCTCCTGCGAACCATCGCCAACCAGGCGGCCCTTGCGCTGGCCCACGCCTACACCTACCAGGAGCTGGAGCTGCGCCGGAAGCAGCAGGCGGCCGCGTGGCGGGGGGAGCGCGAAGCGCTGGTGGAAACGGTAGCTGCAGAGATCGCCCACGAGATCCGCTATCCCATCAACTATTTCCGATCGCTCTTCGTGCGCGGACAGGGCGAGCTCCGCGTCGACGCCGAGGACGTCGACATCGGCTGTGACGAGGTCGAGCGCCTCGAGCGTCTCGTCGCCGGCCTGCGTCGCGTCGCGCCGCGCCTCCTCTCGCGCAGCACGGTCGGTGTCGGCGAGCTCTTGGTGAAGGTGGAGCGCCTGCTCCGCGACCAGCTCGACGCCCGTCGTCTCGAGGTCGATTTCCCGCCGGAAGCGGCCATTCGCTGCGATGTCGATCAGGCCACGCAGGTCCTCGTGAACCTCGTCTCCAACGCGCTCGACGCGGCGGGGCCGGGCGGGCGCGTGGGTGTGACCTTCACCGCGGGGCACGAGAAGGGCGAGCTCGTGGTGTGGGACGACGGACCTGGGTTCACCGGCGATCCTGCCCGCATCTTCGCGCCGTGGTACACGACGAAGCCGCGCGGCACGGGCCTGGGCCTTTCCATCACCCAGCGCATCGTGCGCGCGCATGGTTGGAAGATCGATCCGGACCGCCGCGACGGCCGGACGCGTTTCGTCATCGAGGTACCCCACACCGATCTCGTCGACCTCGGCGGATCGGACATGGAGGTTGCATGAAGATCCTCATCGTCGACGACCAGCGCAGCGGTCGACGCGTGCTGAAGCAGATGCTCTCGTCCCTTGCCGAGGTGGAGATCCTCGAAGCGGCCGGGCAGGACGAGGCGCTCGCCGTGGTCGAGCGCTCGTCGCCGGACCTCTTGCTCCTCGACATCCGCCTCTCCGAGGATCCGCGGGATCGCGGTGGGCTCGAGATCCTTCGCAAGGTGCGCGCCTCCGGCCGCCAGACGCCGGCCGTGATGGTGACCTCGATGAGCGAGTTCACCGAGGTGCGCGAGGCCATGCGTCTCGGCGCGCAGGACTACGTGCCCAAGGACGAGCTCTGCCCGGAGATGCTCCTGCCCATCGTCGAAGGGCAGCGCGAGCGCCTCCAGCTCAAGGGCGAGGTGATGCGCCTCCGCGAGCGCGTCGACAAAACCTGGGGCACGCGCGCCATCATCGGATCGTCGCCGGCGATGGAGCGGGTCCGCCGCCTCGTCGAGCGGGTCGCCGAGTCGAGCTCGACGGTGCTCATCCGCGGCGAGACGGGCACCGGCAAGGAGATGGTCGCGCGCGCCCTGCACGAGATGTCGTCGCGTCGCGGCGAGCCCTTCGTGGCCGTCAACTGCTCGGCCCTGCCCGGCACGTTGATCGAGTCCTTGATCTTCGGCCACGAGCGCGGCGCCTTCACCGGCGCCGAGCGCCGCCAGCGCGGCCAGCTCGAGCTCGCCGCCGGCGGCACCATCCTGCTCGACGAGATCGCCGAGATGCCCACGGAGCTTCAAGCCAAGCTCCTCCGTGTGCTCGAAGATCGCCGCTTCCGCCCCTTGGGCGCGGAGTCCGAGCTGCCGCTCCGCGCGCGCGTGCTCGCGGCCACCCACGTCGATCTGGAGCAGCGCAAAGAAGAGGGCCAGTTCCGATCGGACCTGTTTTACCGGCTCAACGTGGTGACCGTGTATCTGCCCTCGCTGGCCGAGCGCGGCGACGATCTCGTCGAGCTCTTGAACTCCTTCTGCGCCGAGCTCCCGCGCAAGCTGCACTTCACCGACGAGGCCATGGCTTGGCTGATGCGGCGCCAGTGGCCCGGCAACGTGCGCGAGCTGCGCAACCTGGTCGAGCGCCTGGCGTTGCTCGCCGACAGCGATCTCATCGACGTCCCCGTGCTCGAGGACCTCGCCGCCGAGCGCCCCGTCACGGACGCCGCCGCGGAGATCGATCGCCTCGCGCGCTCGCTCCTCGCGCTCCCGGAGCGGCTGGGATCGAAGCTTCGTTTGATCGAGCGCGCCGTGCTGCATCACGCCATCGAGTCCTGCGGCGGCAACAAGGCCGCTGCCGCGCGCCTCATCGGCGTGGACCGCAAGGTGCTGGAGCGCCGATGGGATCGCCACACCGGCGAGGACCCGCCGAGCAGCGGCAACAGCTCACGCCGAGGCAGCTCGAGCGACGACGAGTGACGACTCGCATCCTCGATGCGTCGATGGCCCTTTGCTCAGCGTGGTATTCGATCGGATTTCAACGCCAAGGCGCAAGAGACGCCAAGACGCAAAAAGGCGAGAGAGGCTGATTCTCCCGCGCCTTTTTGCGTCTCTTGCGCCTTGGCGTCTTGGCGTTGAAATCTTCTTCGGCTTGGGATCGAGCCGTGACGTGTCGAGCTACTTGCAGCGCTTCAGGAACTTGCCGCAGGGCTTCGAGCCGCCGGCGGGAGCGGCGGGGGCCTGCGCCGGGGCGGCGGTGGGCTTTTCCTTCAGCTTGAAGGTCTTCTCGATCTTCTCGTCCTGCTTCACCGTGACCGTCTCTTTGACGGTCACGTAGCCGGCCTTGGTCGCGACGATGGTGTGCTTGCCGGCCGGGATCACGAGCGGCTTGCCGAGCTCGATCGGCTTGTCGTCGAGCTTGATCTCGTCGCACTCCGGATCGCACGCCAGCGTCGACTCGGTGGGCGGCACCTCGGGTGCGGCCGTCTCGGCGGGGGCTGCCGTCTCGGCCGGCGCGGCGCTCGCGCTCGGTGCGGCGCTGGCCGTCTCGGCGGCGCTGGCCGTGGCCGATGCCGTCGGCTCCGCGGCGGGAGCGCTCGCGCTCGCACGCGCGGCCGCCGTCGGATCCGTGGCCGGCTTGCGCCCGAGCACCACGAACGCCGCGGCTGCGCCGCCGAGGAGCAACACCGCCACGACCGCCACCAGGATCGGCGCCATCCGGCTCGCGGGCGGGCGTCGCTGATGCACGGCCGGATCGACCGGCCTGCCGGCCGCCGTCTCTCCGAGGCCGCCCGTGGGCTGCTGCGGCGGCGCGGCTTGATTCGACACGTACGGCCCGTTGCCCGGATAACCGGCCGCTGCTTCGGGCTGCTGCGCCATCGCCGGCTGTTGCGGCTGCGGCATCTGCTGCTGCATGGGCGCCGCGCCGTAGGGGCTCTGCGCCTGCGCGGCGGGCGCCGGCGGGTATTCACCGCCCATCCCCATCGCGCCGGCGGGGAACGCCATCGTCGCTTGGCTCTCGGGGGCCTTGCCTGTCACCACGCCGTCGAGCGCGGAGGCGAACTCGCTCACCGAGCGGTAGCGCTGGTTCGGATCGACCGAGAGCGCACACCCGAGGACGCCGTCGAACGCCGAGCTCAACTGCACGCCGAGCTGCAGCGCGCGCGCGGACGGCGGCGTGCGCTGGCCGAACAGCTCCTGCTGCCAGCCGTTGAGGTTCACCTCGCCTTGGCACGAGAGCCAATACGATCGCCCCGTGAGCGCGAAGAACACCACGAGGGCCGCGGCGAACACGTCGGCCGGCGCGCCCGCGGGCACCGTCGCTTGGACTTGCTCCGGCGCCATCCACGGAGCGGCCGCCGCATAGCCTTCCTGCGTCGGCACGGCCGCGCGCGGCAGGCCCGCGCCGAAGTCCGTCACGCGCACGCTGTAGCCCTGCTGGCCGACGAAGATGTTGCTCGGCTTGAGCGCGTGGTGGAAGAGCTGTCGCGCGTGCGCGCGATCGAGGAGCTGCGACAGCACGCCGAGGACGTTGGACACCTCCTCCGGCGTGAGCGGCCGCTGCGCCGCGAGCTGCAGCAGCGAGGGGAGGGGGATGCGCTCGCCCACGCTGAACGGCGCGCCCGTGGCCGCGTCGTAGCCCGCGTCGAGCAAGGGCACCGCCACGTCCTGCGGGAGCGCGTTGGTCGCCGCGTAGGTCTGCTCGATGGCCGCCATGATGTCCGCGCGCTGGCGGATCCCAGGGTCGAACATCTTGAGCACCACCTCGCGCCCATCGGCGGAGGCGGCTTGATACGTGGCCGAGGAGCCGGAGTACCCGAGGCAGGCGCCGACTTGGTACTTCTGCGCGACGACGGTGCCGGGCGCGAGCTGCGGCGCGCTCATTGGGCCTTCCCGAGCGACTCGATCGATTTCATGATCGCCACGTCCGCTTGGCTCTTGTCGTCCTCCGGCACGAAGCCCACGCCGATGACGCCCTTGTTGCCCTCACCGGTCGGCCCCGCCACGACCAGGAGCGGCCCCTTCTTCGTCCCGCGCACGCCCGCCTCTTCGAGCTGCCAGAGCCCGAGCTTCATCGCGCCGATGGCCTTGGTGTCGTCGGGCTTCTTCCACGAGACCTTGCGCTTCAGCGGGTTCAGCCCGAGCTGCTTGACGAGCTCCGCCATGGCGGCGTCCTTGACGGCGGCGTCCTTCTTCGCGTCCTTCGGATCGGACTCGTAGCCCATCATGGCGATGGCCGGCCCGCTCTCGGAGGCCTGCGCGATCGTGGCGCTCGACTGCTGCGCGTAGACCCAGCCCGTCGCCGGGGTGAACGCCAGATCGGAGCTCGTGACCTTCGCCTTCGTGTCCGCCTTGGCCTCGCACTTCTCGCCGATCGACTCGCACTTCGGAGGCGGCGGCGGCTCGACGGGAGCCGGCGGAGGCGGCGGAGGCGGCGGCTTGGGGCAGCCGGCGGACACCGCCGCGAGCATGGTCAGCGCGAGGAGCTTCGGGAGTCTGGGAGACATGCGAGGGGGAGCGTTGCAGAAGGCGAGGCCGTGCTGCAAGTAGAGAGCGTTCCCGAGAGGGTGGGAACGCGCTTCCTCCGGGCATCTGCGGCCGAGAGCCCCGGAAATTTTCCCATCCCAGCCAACATTCGGGCTCGCATCGGCTCCCACGACACGAGCGTTCCGTGACGGCGGCGGCTACTTGACGATCGTCCCGAGATCCTGTTCGAGCTGCTCGGCCAGCGTCCCGACCACCTTGCCGTAGAGCCGTGTGCGCTCCGTGCGTAGATAGAACGCAGGCTTCTCGCCGCCGGAGACCTTGATCACCTCGACGAACCCGAGCGGCTTCCGGCCCGTGTACTCGACCTTGAGGAGCGTCTCCTTCGCGTCGGGCCCATTGAGCAGGAACTCGGTCGGACGCAGCCGATCCAGCTTGCTCATCCAGTTGCCGAGGGTCTCGTCGTTGGTCTCCGGCGTGGCGCCGTCGGCCCAGAAGCGCTTGCCTTCGGCCCCACCGCGCACGAGATCGCGACCCTTGCCGGCGGCCTCGACGCGGGCCTTCTGCACCTCGGAGTCCTTCCACTCGTGCAGCTCGCGCTCGAGCAGCAGCGAGTCCGGGGACTCGAGGTTGCGCAGCGGCTCGCCTTTGAGCACGTAGACCTCGCCGCTCCCGTCGACGCGCACGTAGCGATCGCCGCCGCCCGGCGTCGTCCCGCCGACGACGAGCTTGTGATCGGCGCCGCCGACCTTGATCGTCACCGTCGCCTCGGGCTCCTTGAGGCCGAACTCCGCGGCCCGATCGTCGCCGATCTTGCCGAGCGCGCGCAGCGCCTTGAGCGGCGCGAGCGCGTCCGCGAGCTTGTCGCCCGGGCCGACCGACACGAAGCTCACCGTGGTCGGCTTCGGCGCGGGCGGCGGCGCGCCGCCGTCGGCCTGCCCGAGCGCCGGCGCGTTCTCACGCTCGAGCGTGCCCACGAAATAGCGGCCGGTGGCGTCTTTCTTCGCCTCGATCGCGACCTTGCGGGTCTTGTTCTCGTACGTGATCTTCTCGACGTCGGCCGAGCGGCCCGACCACACGGTGACGTCGCCTTGGGCGAGCGCCTTCGGCTCTTTCTCGCGCGTCCACACGCCTACGGCGGCGATCACGGAGACCCCGAGAACGGCGGCGTGGATCAGCGTCCCTTTGCTCTGCGTGCTCATGCCGCCTTCTCCTCCTTCGACGCCTCGGGCTTCGCGGTGTCGCTCTTCCGCGCGCGGCGCGGCCGGCGCGCGAAGACGAGGCCGAGCCCGAGCACCACGCCGGGCGCGCCCAGGATCGTGGCGTAGAACCAGATCACGTCCTTCTGTTTCGTGTGCTCGATGCGCACGTCTTCGGCGTTGGCGATGGCGCCGCTCCAGCTCTCCTCGCCGCCCAGCCAGCGCAGCGCGTCCGCGAGGAGGAAGATGTTCGGCTCGTTGCCGAAGGCCGCGTCGCTGATGGCGTCCGCGTCGGCGATCACGAAGGCCCTGAGCTCCGGCGCGTCCTTGCCCTTGTATCCGGGCGGCGGGGGCACGCTCTTGCTCACGGCCGCGACCAGGTTGTACGCGCCCTTCTTCTCGCCCGGATCGAAGTCGAAGTTGTCGTTCGCGTCCTCGAACGTGCCTTCCAGCGCCTTCACCACGAAGTCGACCTTGAAGTCGCCGTCGCCCTTCTCGAGCGAGGAGACGCCCGGGTAGATGGTGGGCGCGCGCGCCGAGTTGCGGCTCAGCGTCGAGACCGACGCGTGCGACGAATAGCGGTTCGACACGAGGATGCCGCGGTCCGACTTGTTGTGCCGGCGCGCCACCATCAGCTTCTCGTGGGCGAGGCGCGTCGGGCTCCAGCGCAGGCCGACGATCTCCGCGAGCGGCCCGAGGCTCACCTTGGCGTCGGGGTCGAGCGCGAGCAGCAGGTGCCCGCCGCGCTCGGTGTAGCGCTTGAGCGAGGCCACCTCTTCCGGGAGCAGCGCCGCCGAGGGCCCGACCACGGCGACCATCGTCGCGTCGGCGGGCACGTCGGTGCCGAGGCCCTGCGTCAGGCCCAGATCCTTCACCGTGTAGTTCTGCGACTCGAGCAGCTTGCGCAGCGACTTGGCCGTGCGCCCATCGGCCTCGGTCTTGGCCTCGTTGAGCTCGCCGTGACCGATCGTCAGGTAGGCGATGCGCGCCTCGCGCAGCACCTTCACGAGCGCCTTCTGGAAGTCGCCGTCGAGCGTCTTCAGCTTGCCTGCGGCGCCCTTCATCTCGGTGCCGATCGTCAAAGTCTCCCGCGCAGGCCCGCGCGACAGGACGATCACGCCGTCGCTCGTGACCTTCGACTCCTTGGCGAGGGCCGGCACGAGCAGCCGATCGTGCTCCTCGATCTCGATTTTCGGCGCGGCCGCCGCGATCTCGCGGAGGTAGCCCGAGACCTCGGTGCCCACCTCGTTGAGCTGCGGGAAGAAGGCCCGCACCTTGATCGCATCGGTGGCCGAGGCCGCGATGTTCTTGGTCGACTCGCTGGGCCGCGCCGTGCGGAAGTACGAGAAGTCGACCTTCGCATCCAGCTCGCCGGCCGCGTACGTGAAGAGCGCCGCGTAGGCCGCCGCGAACGAGAGCGTGAGCCCCGCCGCGATCGCCGCGCGCACGCGACGTGCCTCGATCATGGCCGCGCGCCGCATGGGCGCGAGCGCCATCTCGCCCATGACGAGCGGCACGAGCGCGATGAGCAGGAGCGAAACCCAGCCCACCGTGGTCGCGCCCTCGATGCGGGCGCGCGCGTCGGGCTTCATCGCCGCGATGCCGAGGAGCGCCTTGGCCCGATCGGTGGTCGTGAAGTAGAGCGCGAGCGCGAGGAGCCCGCCCGTCGAGGCGATGGCGAGCGCCCGCTCCGCGCGGCGGCGCTCGTCGCTGCCCTTGGTCGCGAGCATCCACCGCGCGATCGTGGTGCCGAGGATGCCGACGAAGCCCGCGCCCGAGAGCGCGTAGCGCATGCCGTCGCTCGCGACGATGCGCTCGCCCACGAACGTGAGCACGAGCGCGCCGAGGTACACCGGCAGGAGGAACGCGCCGTAGCGGGCCCCCTGATCCTTGTCGTTCAGCGCCATCGCCGCGCCTCCAGCGTCTTGGTGGCCGCGAGCAGGAAGAAGTACGCGATGGCCACGTTGTAGACCACGTTCTCCAGCTTGAGCACGCCGGTCATGAACGACCGCTGCCGCACGTGGAAGATCGAGAGCGCCGAGAGGAACCCGTTGATCGGCGGGTCGGTCGCCGGCGCGACGAAGAAGAGCAGGAACAGCGTCCCGAGCAGCGCGCCCGAGATCAGCGCCGCGACCACCTGGTTCGGCGCGATCGCCGAGCCGAAGAGGCTGACCGCGAGCGCCGCCGCCGCGAGCAGCACCACGCCCAGGTAGCCGACGAGGATGTGCCCGATCGAGACCTTCCCGTTCACGAAGATCAAGGCCGGCATGTACGCCGTGAGGAGCGCGAGCAACGCGAGGAACGCGAGGCCCGCGAGGAACTTGCCGAGCACGATCTCGCGCTCGCGGATGGGCGCCGTGTTCAAGAGCACGAGCGTCCCTGTCTCCTTCTCGCCGGCGAGGAGGCGCATGGCGAGGAGCGCCGCGACGATGATGGTCGCGCCGCTCGCGCCCTCGAAGAAGACGGCCAGCACCTGCGCCGACAAGAGCGCCGCCTTGGCGCCCAGGCCGAACGCGTAGAAGTAGATCCCCTCGATGAGCAGCGCGACCGCCGCCACGATGTAGCCGAGCGGCGAGCGCGCATACGCGCGCAGCTCGCGCCCAGCCAAGAGCAGCGCGTTATTCATGGCTCCCTCCGTCGTCCTTCGTCTTCGCGGCGGGCGCGGCCTGCTTCGTGGCGCGCTTCGCCTTCCTCGCCGCGGCCTTGTCGCGCTGCGCCGGCGTGGCCAGCTCGAGGAACACCGACTCCAGCTCGCGCTCGCCCGCGCCCACCTGGAGGATGCCGAGGCCCTTCTCCACGAGCGCCTTGCACACGGCCACGCGCACGTCGTCGTCGGCGTCGACCGCGAAGGTCGTCACGCCCTCGCCGGTCTCCGCCGGGGCCAGCGCCTCCACGCGGCGCACGCCGCTCACCTCGCGCACGATCCGGGTCGCCTCCTCGCCTTCGCCCAGCGCCGTGATCACCACGCGGAAGCCGCCGCTGCGCAGCCGGCTCGTGAGCTCCGACTCGGTGCCGGAGGCCGCGATCATCCCGTCCTTGATCACGAGGATGCGATCGCAGGTCTCGCTGATCTCCGAGAGGATGTGGGACGAGAGGAGGATCGTGTGATCGCCCTTGAGGCTCCGGAGCAGCTCGCGCATCTCCACGATCTGCACGGGATCGAGGCCCGTGATGGGCTCGTCGAGCACGAGGAGGCGAGGCCGGTGCACGATGGCCTGCGCGATCCCCACGCGCTGCTTGAAGCCGTGCGACAGCGACGCGATGGGCGCGTCCGCGACGTCCCCGAGCTCGGTCAGCTCCTCGACCTCGGGCACGCGCCGCGCCGCGTCCGTGCGCGACATGCCGCGCAGGCGGGCCGCGAACGTGAGGTACGCGCGCACCGTCATCTCCGGATAGAGCGGCGGTGAGTCGGGCAGGTAGCCGATGCGCGATCGCACCTCGTGCGGACGCTCGACCACGTCGATGCCGTCGACCGTGACCGTGCCCGAGGAGGGCAGGAGATCGCAGGCCAGGATGCGCAGGGTGGTCGTCTTGCCCGCGCCGTTCAGGCCGAGCAAACCGACGATCTCACCCGTCGCGATGGAACAGGAGAGGGGCCCGATCGCTCGGTGCTCCCCGTAGTATTTGTGGAGGTCGGTGATTTCGATCACGGCGATCGTCCCGTCGTCGTGTCGCGCTTCCACCGCGGAGGCACGGGCCCCCGGGGGCGGACACGGCGGCCTTATAACAGGAAGCGGGCGGGATCATTCCCTGAGTCGCGGCCCGGGAAAGAACCGCAAGGGATGATCGGGGAGGAGGGGCCTTCCGGCCCTCATGACGACCCGCTCCGTGCCGGAGCCGGGCCGGGGGCGCGCGATCGGCGCCTTGGGACGAGCTGGGAGGACGCGGGCACGCCGTCGTCCTCCTCATCGTTTCAGTGCTTCCGCCGCCGGCGCAGGAGCGCCATCCCGAGCGCGCCCATGCCGAGCACGGTGCCGGTGCCTGGCGCCGAGGTGCCCGGGACGGCGCAGCTGCACCCTTCGGCGCTGCGCATGGACTTGCCGCCGGTGCCCGCGTCCTCGTCCTTGGTCATCTCGCCGCCTTCGCCGCCGGCGCCGCCGCTGCCGGAGGCGCCGCCGGTGCCCGCGGTGCTCGACGACATCGCGCTGCTGCTCGTCCCGGTCGCTTCACCACCGCTGCTCGCGCTGGTGCTGCCGCTGGTGACGCCGCCGTCGGAGGGCGGGAGGCAATCGACGTCGTTGGCGCAGGTCGGATCGCACACGCCGTCGGCCACGCAATGGTCGACGGGCGCGCAATCGGGATCCGGCGGGTCGACGCAGGAGAGCACGCACATCCCATCGGCGCCGCAATGGTTGGGGGCGCAGTCCGGATCGACGAGCGTGTTGTCGACGTTGCACGACTCGTCGCAGACGCCGTTCGCGCGGCAGGGATCGTTGCCCTCGAATTGATCGATGGTGGCTTGGATGAACGAATTGATGGTCGGCAGGTCGGTGCGTTGATCGACGCCGTCGACCTTGCACGGGCCGTCGCCGTAGGAGGTCGCGCCCGCGTGCCGCTCGACGCCGTCGCGAACCACGAAGGCCGGACCGCCCGAGTCGCCGTCACACGTATTCTTCTTGGGGACCCGGAAATAGAACATCGTCTCGTCGATGGGCCCCGTGCCCGTGTCGGTGCCGACGTCGCTCGCCGGACCCACCTCGAGAATGGGAAACACCACCACGCGGCGGGTCTCGTAATGGGACGAGCCGTCGTTGCCATAACCGACGAAGGTGAAGTTGGGCCCAATCCACTCGGACGTGTTGGCCAGCGTCTCCCGGAGGAGGGGCACGGGCTGCGAGGGCGCGTCCTCGGCGAGCTGGACGAGCGTGAGATCATTGTGAAGCGTGTTGTCGTTGTAGCCCGGCATGCGCACGACCTGAGCCGTATTCACCGACACGGGCGCATCGGCGAGCTTCACGCTGTTGCCGAAATAGACCCGGGTGATTCCTCCCTTGGGCTGGTTCTGCGAGTAGCAGTGACCGGCGGTGAGCACGGTGCGCCGCGAAATCACCGTGCCCGTGCAGAAGGTGCCGGACGCATCGCCCACGCCGACGACATACGTGCGAAACGTGTCGGCGATCCCACCGATGATCGGTTGTTGCGCGGATGCGGTCGATTCGGGATCTTCACCCTGCGAACCGCATGCACCAAGGAGGAACAGGAGAGGGAGCGTGAGGGAGCGCCGGAGGGACATGGGTGGATGACCCTAGCCGGATCCACGTCTCTCGCAACGGTGCATTGAATCTCCGCCCGTGAAAATATGCGGAGCGCGAGTAGATCTTTGCGGCCTTGTCGGATGCCCCACGATGCTTGTGGGCCTGCTGTGCGGCGGATCGGTGCGGGGCCGTTCGAGGCCGGGCGAAGGGCAGATTGCCAATCACCGACAGGCGCCGAGCACGGGAGTCGGAGATCGGGTGAGCCACCTACTCAGCCGAACGCGGACTCCGATGCTTCCGTCGAAATGGTTGAAGAGAATGGTCGTCGCCGAGAATGGTTGGGCGGGATCACCAACGGAAGCCCGCGCGGGCGCGGCGGAGGCGGCGCCCTTCGCGATAGGCGGCGACGCGGGCCATGGAGCTCGGGTGCGTCGACACCTCGGCGGGGGCGCGGCTGCCGGCGGTGTCGAGCACCAGCGCGTCCTCGTGCTCGGGGAAGCCGAGCGACTCGGCGATGAAGCCGGCCGTGAGATCGGCCTCCAGCTCGGAGCCGACGCCGCGCTCGACGAGGCCGATCTTGGCCGCGACCGCGTGCCCGATCTCGTGCGCCAAGAGCACGCGCACGACGGCCGCATACACCTCGAGCGCGTGCCCGCCGGCGCGCGCCATCACCGACGCTGCCATGTGGCGCACGTCCTGCTCGCCGACGGCCACGAGATCCCCACGAAAGAAGCCGCCCCGCCCTCCGGCCGTCTCCAGCCACAAGAGCGGAATCCCCGCGACGTCGACCGCCGACACGATGTGATCGAAGAGCTCGGGCGCGCCCACCGGCGGCGCGATGCTGCGAAACGAAACGAGCGCTGCGCCGTCCCGGATGATCACGGTCGGGACCGGAACGAGATGCTGTGAATCGACGAAGCCACGACAAATCAACGTTCCGGACGAATACATCGATGGAAGCATGAGGGCCGGAGCACCCTCGGCGCAACGGCGAACGCGCGCGAAACGCGCCGAAATAGGCGGTGATCGCGTGAGGGTGGAACGCCGTCGCGTGAGGCTGGAACGCGGTCGCGTACGAGTGGAATGGAGAGGGGAGCCGGCGTCACGAGAGGGCGAAGCGAGGGGACGCGACCGAGGAGATCACGAGTCGGACAAAGGCGAGAGGACGAGAGTCGTGGGTGGAAGCTGCCTTTGCGGATGCGTGCTTGTCGGGCAAATAGGATATCCGGCGGCGCCGAGGTTGCTCGATTTTGCAAGGCGGCCGCGCGGGCTCGGGGCGACCATCGATGATGAGAATGGTTGTCCGCCGTGCTCCGCGAAGAGGCCCGGAGAGGTGGTGATATCGAGCGGAGAGGCCGCCGCGAGCGTGCTTTCGAGCGGGCAGCTTTCGTCATCTTGCAGGCTTGTGGATCGTCGGCAGGAGGCCCAACGACGACGGTGCGCGGCTCCCGCGCGCCCGATGAGCCCGGACGGCTCTGCCAAAGAGGGGGAATCATGCAAGAGCACCGCAAGCACGAGGGGCACACGCACAAGCACGGTGCGGGATGCGGGCACCCGGCCATTCGCCACCAAGGTCATGTCGACTATCTGCACGACGGCTGCTTGCACCACGTTCACGGCGATCACGTGGACGAGCACGTGCTTGCCGTCGGCGGCAAAAACGCCGCCGGGTGCACGCCCGAGCACACCTGCGGCTCCCACGAAGCCGCCCACGAGCACAGTGACCAATGCGGGCACGCGCGCGTCCCGCACGGGGATCACACGGATTATCTGGTGGACGGGCACTTGCACCATCCCCACGAGGGGCATTGCGACGATCACGGACCGATTCAGACCGGATGAGCCTCACCCGCGAAGGCAGCCCATCCCCCGGCGAGCGAGCGTGATGGAAGCTCGCCGGGGGATTCGACTTTTCGGCACACGATGAGCATCGTCCTCTCGGCCTCGACGCCATGATGCGCGCGCCGAAATGACCTCCAGGCAGGGCTCGCCCGATGGCGCGGCCCGCATTCGCCCTCTTGCTTTCGCGGCGGCTCCGTTGCTGAGTCCGCCCACATGGCTGCTCGAGGTCCTCGCATCGCGCCCGTCGTTCTCACGCTGGTCACCCTCGGTGTCTCGTGCCTTCAAGGCGCGCGGCCGCCTTCGGTGGCGCCGCGCGGCACGCTCTCGCCGGGGGACGGCGAAGCGGGGCTCGCCAAGCGTGAAGGGCCGTTCGGCGTGGTGTTCGCTTCACCGAAGGGGCAAACGGTGGATCCGAGCGAGATCACGCTGGTGTGGAACCGGCCGATGCGCGCGCTCGAAGTCGCCGGGCAGGAGACGCCGCCGCCGATCGTGATGAAGCCCCAAGTGCCCGGACATTGGATCTGGGTCGGCACCACGGGGCTCAGCTTCAACCCCGAAGGCCAGCTCCCGCGCGCCACCGAGATCACCGTCGAAGTCCCCGCGGGCACGCGCGCGCTCGATGGATCGGTGATGGAGAAGCCTTATGTGCTGCGCTTCTCCACCGCGCGCCCCAAGCTCGAATCGGTGTCGGCCGATCCCGGCGGACGCGACTCTCTCGAGCCTTCGTCGAAGCTCGTGCTCCGCTTCAATCAGCCCGTCGACGAGGCCGAGATCGCGCGCTCCGTGAAGCTCACGGTGGAGCCCGCGCGCGGCCGGCAAGAGGCGCCGCTGCCGGTCGCGTTCACGGTGCGGCGGCCCGATCCGAAGAACGAGCAGCTCGCGCAGATCGTGCCGAGCACGCCGCTGCCGCTCGACAGCGCCGTGCACCTCGTGGCCGACGCGGGGCTCCGCGGGCGCGAAGGGCCGCTCCTCGCGAACGAGCCGGCGCGCTTCGATTTCCGCACCTACGGGCCGCTCGTGGTCGAGCGCCTGGAGTGCAGCAACGATGGTCCGCGCGGGCTCTGCACCGTCGACGGCGGGTTCTCGCTGGAGCTGTCGGGCGCGGTGAAGTTCGGTGATCTCAAGAAGGCGCTGCGCATCGATCCGCCGGTGAAGGTGCGCTGGCCCGCGTGGCTCGACGATGCGCAGCCGACCACCAGCATCTCGGCGTGGGGGCGCTTCGTGCCCGGTCGCAGCTATCGCGTGAGCGTCGCGGGCCTGCGCGACACGCATGGACAGACGCTCGCGCGGGCCTTCACCAAGAACGTGGCCTTCGACGATCTCTGGCCCGCCGCTGCCATCGGCCTGCGCGGGGACATGCTGGAGCCGGCGGCGCGCCGCGGGATCCCCGTGGCGACCGTGAACGTGAAGGATCTCGAGCTCGCCACCGCGCCGCTCGACGAGGCGACGGTGATCGCGCTGGAGACCGATGCGCACGCGCCCGGCCGCGAGCCGCGCATCGACGATCTGCAGAAGCTGCGAGGCGCCAAGGTCGAGACGCTCCATCCCTCGGGCGGCGCCAACCGTCCGGCGACGCACCTCGTCTCGCCTGACGACGTGCTCGGCGGCAAGGATCGGCGCGGTCCGGTGGGCATCGCGCTCTCGTTCGTCGATCGGCCAGGGACGTCGCGCGCGCGGAGCGCCGCCCGCGGTGTCGTCGCACAGGTCACCGATCTGGCCATCAGCGCCAAGGTCTCGGGGCACGGATCGTTGATCTGGGTGACCCGCCTCGGCAGCGCCGCACCGGTCGAGGGCGCGCGCGTGAGCATCGCGCGACCCGACGGTTCGCGCGCCGATGGCTTCGTCACCGACAAGAACGGCTTCGTCGTCGTCCCGGAGAGCGCGTGGTCCGCGACCCGCGAGATGCTCGATCGCAGCGTGATCCTCGCTCGCCTCGGCGACGACTGGACCTACCGGCGCGCGGGCGATCTCCTGAGCGGCTATCGTCACGGCGTATCCATCAACCTCGGCCCGGATCTCCCGTTCGGGATGCTCTTCACCGATCGCGGGATCTATCGGCCCGGCGACACCGTTCACATCAAGGGCATGTTCCGGCAGGAGGCCGCGCGCGGCCTCGTGACGCCGGCGGGCCGCACCGTCGATCTGGTCTTCGAGACGCCGGATGGAGAAGCGTTCTCGCGGCAGAGCGTGGCGCTCTCCGCGTTCGGCACGCTCGCGGTCGATCTCAAGGTGCCCGACACCGGCCGGCTCGGGACCTACTCCATGCGCGCCACCGTGCAGGGAAGCCCGCGCGACTACGCCGATGCGTCGAGTGATTTCGAGGTCGCCGAGTATCGACCCGCCGAGTTCAAGGTCGGCGTGCAGAGCGATCGATCGACGTATGCGCGCGGCGACAAAGCGAGCTGGACGGCGCGCGGCGACTACCTGTTCGGCGCGCCGATGTCGGGCGCGGAGGCGTGGCTCCGGGTGACGCGGGCGCAGACGTCGTTCACGCCGCCGGGCCTCGAGGGCTTCGTCACCGACGACGAGACCTTCTTCGCCGGCAAGCCCAACGACGGCGAAGGCCGCTACGAGGTGCAGAACGATCATACGAAGCTCGACGCGAAGGGCACGGCCACGATCGCGGCCACGCTCGCGTTGCCCGGCCAACGCGGGCCCGAGCTCGTCACGTGCGAAGCCGACGTCACCGATCTCTCGCGCCAGACCATCGCCGGCAGCACGAGCGCGCTGGTGCACCCCGGCGATTTCTACGTGGCGCTCAAGCCGTCCGCGGATCTCTTCGTCAAGGCCTCCGATCCGGTGAAGCCCGAGGTGCTCGCCGTCGAGCCGAAGGGTACGAAGGTGAGCGGCGTGGCGGTCACCGTCGAGCTCCTGCAGCGGCGGTGGAGCGTGGCGAGGCAGGCCGTCGGCGGCGGGTTCCGCACCACCACGGAGATCCAAGATCGGGTCGTGTCGAGCTGCACCGCGACCACGGGCACGCAGCCCGCGGCGTGCGCCGTGCAGCCGAGCGGACCGGGCTATTACCTGGTGCGCGCCTCCGCCAAGGATCGGCGCGGCAACGTCATCGCGGCGTCCACGGGGCTCTATGCGACGAGCGAGGCCGGCGAGACGAGCTGGCCCGACAACGACACGTCGAAGGTCGAGCTGGTCGCCGATCGCAAGAGCTACGAGGTCGGACAGACCGCGCGCGTGCTCGTGAAATCGCCCTTCAAATCGGCTGAGGCGCTGGTCACCGTCGAGCGCGGCGGCGTGTACTCGCAGCGGCGGATCACCCTCACGGGCCCGATGCCGACGGTGGAGGTTCCGATCACCGACGATCTCCGGCCCAACGCCTTCGTGTCCGTGCTCCTCCTGCGCGGTCGCAGCAAAGCACCGCCTGCGAAGCTCGGCGCTCCCGACGTGGGCGCGCCGGCATTCCGGCTCGGGTATGCATCGCTGCCGATCAACCCCGAAGCGCGTCGGCTCTCGGTCGCAGTCAAGCCGGGCAAGACCGAGCTGCGTCCCGGCGACACGCTGGAGGTCGACGTCGAGGTCAAAGATCGCGCGGGAAAACCGGCCCGCGGCGAGGTCACGCTCTATGCGGTCGACGAGGGGGTGCTCTCGCTCATCGGCTACAAGACGCCCGATCCCGTGAGCACCTTCGGCGCGCCGCAGGCGCTCCGCGTGGCCACGCTCGAGGCACGCGCCTCGCTCGCCAAGGTGCAGAACCCGCTCGCCGATCTCGGCATCGACAAAGGCCTCGACGGCGGCGGCGGTGGCGGCGACAACGGCGTGCGCCGTGACTTCCGCGCCAGCGCGTACTGGGGCCCGGCGCTCGCCACCGATGCCGCGGGCCGCGTTCATGCGAGCTTCAAGCTCCCCGACTCGCTCACCACGTACCGCGTGATGGCCGTGGTCGCGAGCGAGGACGATCGCTTCGGCTACGGCGAGGATCGCGTCGTCGCCAGCCGCCCGCTCATGGCGCGGCCCGCGTTCCCGCGCTTCATGCGCGCGGGCGACGCCATCGAGGCCGGCGTGGTGCTGACCTCGAAGGGCCTCGCGCGATCACGCATCGACGTGGAGATCACCGCGGACGGCGTGACCGTGAAAGGCGAGCCGAAGCAGGCCGTCGATCTCGACGCCGGTGGATCCGCCGAGGTGCGCTTCGCGCTGGAAGCGCCGCGCGCGGGCACGGCCAAGATCGGGTTCCGCGCGCACGGCGGCGGCGCCGAGGATCGGGTGGAGATCACCCGCGAGATCAAGGTTCCCTTGGTGCTCGAGGCCGCGGCGCTCTACGGCGACACGACCCACGAGGCGGCCGAGAAGCTCGGCGATCTCTCCGCCATCCGCGACGACACGGGCGGCCTCGACGTGAGCCTCGCCTCGACCGCGCTCGTCGGTCTCGGCAGCGGCATGGAGCAGCTCGTGCAATATCCCTACGGTTGCACCGAGCAGCTCACGAGCCGCCTGGTGCCGCTCCTGCCGCTCCGCGATCTCGCGCGCGACTACAAGGTCGAGATGCCCAAGGACCTCGACGTCACCGTGGCCCGCACGGTGGCCGAGATCCTCACGCATCAGCGCAGCGACGGCGGCTTCGGCATGTGGGCCGCGTCGGATCAGAGCTCGCCGTGGATCACCGCCTACGCGCTCTGGGGCCTGACGATCGCCAAGCAGCGCGGCGTCACCCTCTCCGATCAGAGCCTCAAATCGGCGACGCAGTACCTGCGCGACAACCTCGGCAACCTCGAGAAGAACGAGATCCTCTTCGCGAGCGCGCCCTTCATCCTCGACGTGCTCGCCGAGGCCGGCCAGCCGGATCCCGGGCGCGTGGCCCGCGTCTTCGAGCGTCGCGAGAAGCTGCCGCTCTTCGCGCAGGCCCAGCTCCTCCACGCGATGGTGCTGAGCAAGTCCGATCCGAAGAGCATCGACAGCGCGGTCTCCGAGCTCGAAGGGAATGTCCGCCTCGACGGCAACGTGGCCCGCGTCGCCACGAACACCGGCGATCACTACGCCGTGCTCATGGACTCGGACACGCGCACGTCGGCCCTCGTCCTGCGGGCCCTGCTCGCCGCGCGGCCCGAGCATGCGATGGCCGCGCGTCTCGCCATGGGCCTCCTCGGCGCGCGCAAGGGCGGCACCTGGCGCAACACCCAGGAGACCGCGTGGAGCCTGCTCGCGCTCGACGATTACCGAAAGGTCCAGGAGAAGACGGAGCCCGATTTCGTGGCCCACGTCTTCATCGGCGAGGCCGAGATCCAGAGCGCGACCTTCCGCGGCCGCAGCTTCGAGCAGCCGCGCGCCAAGGTCCCCGCCGCGCGTCTCGTGGCCATGGCAGGCGCGCCGCTCGGCTTCACGGTGGAAGGGCAGGGTCGCCTCTTCTACGAAGCGCGCCTCCGCTATGCGAAGAAGACCCTGCCGAAGGACGCGCTCGAGCGCGGCTTCTACGTGAAGAAGACGCTCCGTGCCGTGAAGCCCGAGGCCCTCGCCGAGGCGCTCAAGCTCGTCCCCGACGCGAGCGCGCGGGCCTTCCGCGGGGGTGATCTGGTGCTCGGCGACGTCGTGGTGGTCACGCCATCACCGCGCGCGTTCGTGGTCATCGACGAGCCGCTCCCGGCCGGGTTCGAGGCCGTCGACGCGCGCCTCGCCACCACGGGCGCGTCGGTCGACGTCGATCGCGCCGCCGCGCAGAGCGGCACGGACGACGACGGCGACGACGACGAGATCGCCGCCGGCGGCGCCTACCGTCCCAGCCATTTCGTGCGGGAAATCAGGGACGATCGCGTGCTCTTCTTCGTCGATCACATGGGCGCGGGCATGTTCCATTACCGCTACCTCGCGCGCGCGACGTCGCTCGGCACGTTCGTGCTCCCGCCGACGAAGGTCGAAGAGATGTACACGCCCGAGGTCTTCGGGCGGACCGGCGCGGACTCCATCCGCGTCGTCGCGAAGTGATCGATGGCCCTCGCGCGGATCCGCCGCATCCTCTCCGCGCGACGGCCGTCCCTTCGCCGCCTTTTCGGCTTCATCCTGATCGCCCTGATCGCCCCTTGCCTCGCGCTCGTCGTGGCCGCCGCCATGACGCCGCTGCCGCCCGAGCTCGCGGCCCACGTCCTCCCGTCCACCAGCGTCGTCCTTCGCGATCGCCACGGCGTCGTGCTGCGCGAGCTGCGCGCCGACGACGGCATCCGCGCCCGCTGGGTCCCGCTCGAAGGCCTCGGTGATCGCGCACAGCGCGCCATCCTCGCCGCGGAGGATCGCCGCTTCGCTCATCACCCCGGCGTCGATCCCCTCGCCGTCCTGCGCGCCGCGGGCCAGCTCGTCACGCATGGTCGCATCGTCTCGGGCGCCTCCACGATCACGCAGCAGCTCGCGCGCAACGTGGTGAAGCGCCCGCGCACGCTGCGCGGCAAATTCATGGAAGCCGCGCTCGCGCTCCGTATCGAGGCCTCGCTCTCGAAGCAGGAGATCCTCGAGCAGTATTTGAACCGCGTCTCCTTCGGGCCCGGCCTGCGCGGCATCGAAGCCGCGAGCCGCTTCTATTTCGACAAGGCCACGCGGGATCTCTCGCTCGCCGAGGTCGCCGCGCTCGCCGGCATCCCCCGCGGCCCCGCCGTCTACGATCCGCAGAAGGGCACCGATCGCCTGCGCCGCCGTCGCGATCGCGTGCTCGACCGCATGCGTGACGCGGGCTTCGCCTCCCGCGCGGACGTCGACAGCGCCAAGGCCGAGCCCATCGTCATCTCCCGCGCGGGCTCGGGGCAGGGGGCACCGCACCTCGTCCGCGCCCTCATGACCGGCACGCTCGATCCCGCGCTTGCCTCGCTGCGAAACCGCGCCGCGTCCCTCACGCTCACCATCGATCGCGGCCTGCAACGCGAGCTCGAAGTGCTCGCCGAGGGCACCGTGCGCGCCCTCTCGTCGAAGCACGTGAGCGCGGCATCGATCGTCGTCCTCGAGAACGCGACCGGCGAAATCCTCGCCTACGTCGGCTCTCCCGACATCGAAGACCTCGCGCGCCTCGGTCACAACGACGGCGTGCTCGCCGCGCGGCAGCCCGGCTCGACGCTCAAGCCCTTCGTCTACGAGCTGGCCCTCGCGCGGCTCGGCTTCACCGCGGCCACGGTCCTCCCCGATGTGGAGCTGATCCTCCCGAGCAAGGATGGCACCTTCCGCCCGAACAATTACGACGGTCGCTTCCACGGCCCTGTGCGCCTGCGCGAAGCGCTCGCCAACTCGTACAACGTGCCCGCCGTGTGGACCGCCGACGCGCTTGGTCCCGCGCGCGTGCTCACGCGCCTGCGTGATCTCGGCCTCGCCTCGCTCACCGAAGACCCTTCGTTCTACGGCGCCGCCATCGCGCTCGGCGACGGCGAAGCACGCCTCCTCGATCTCGCCAACGCCTACGCCACCCTCGCGCGCGGCGGCGTGCTCCGACCGGTGATCGCCGTGAAGGCCGGCACCGGCAAGGACGGCGCTGCGATCGAATGGCCTCATGCCGAGCCGCGCCGCGTCCTCGACGAAGCCGCCTCGTGGATCATCACCGACATCCTCGCCGACAAGGCCGCGCGGCTCGCCTCCTTCGGCGAGGGCAACGTCCTCGAGCTCCCGTTCCCCGTGGCCGCGAAGACGGGCACCTCCAAGGCATTTCGCGACAACTACACGGTCGGCTTCACGCCTGACGTGACCGTCGCGGTGTGGGTCGGCAACTTCGACGGCTCACCGATGGAGGGCGTGAGCGGCGTGAGCGGCGCCGGCCCCTTGTTCCACGATGCCATGATTGCCGCCGTACGCGGCCGGCCCGTGCGCGCCTTCGATCGCCCCGCGGAGCTCATCGAAGAGACCGAGGTGTGCTCTCTCTCCGGCACCCGTCCCACGGAAGCATGCCCGCATCGCCGCCGCGAAGTCTTCGCCGTCGACAACGCTCGCAGCACCGCGCCCGCGAGCACGTGCACCATGCACGAGCGCGTCCGCATCGATCGCCGCAACGGCCTGCGCGCCGGCCGCGACTGCTCCGAAGCCTTCGTCGAGCCGCGCATCTTGGAGCGCTACGACGCTCGCCTCACCGCCTGGGCCCGCGCCGCCGGCCGCCCGCTGGTGCCCGACGCCTGGTCGCCGCTGTGCCCGCCGTCGGCCGGTGAGAGCTCGTCATCGATCGCCCGCGGCGCCCTGCGAATCGCCTTCCCGACGGACGGCGCCCACTTCGCGATCGATCCCAGCAGCTCCGCACGCCAAGAGATCCGCATTCGCGCCGACGTCCCCGCCGGCATCACCGACGTGCGCTTCGTCATCGACGGCATCGTGCACCCCGCCCGTGCCCCCTTCGCGATCACCTGGCCGTTGCGCGCCGGACACCACCGAATGCGCGTCGAGGTCGACGGCATGGGTCAGGACGAGATCGAGATCGACGTCGACTGAATCCTCGTGCGTGCACGATCACGCGCAAGCGTCAGGCTTGCTCATCAGCGCACGCGCGCGTCCTCGATGAGCCGAAGGAGCTCGGCATCGTCCTCCGGCACCTCCATCATCATTGGGATCCAATAGCGATCGCCGCGCTCTTCGCCGCCGTCCTCCCGCCCGATCAAGAGCTCGCCCCGACCCTCGCCGCTCTCGATCGTCACCTGCATGCCTGGAAGCGCGCCGCGGCTCTTCACCCCGGTCACCTTCTCGATGCGATACCCCGAGCTTGCGTCGAGCAACACCACCCGATGAGCCGCTCCCGGTGTCGCTCTCACAGGCATGCTCACCGTTTGTCGCAGCCCACCGAACCGACGCAGGACCTCCGGTGGAAACACCTCGCGCGCCGCCGAAAGCGCTGGATACGCCCGCTCCTCGGGTGACTCCGGGCCGCTCGCCTCGCGCGCCGGATTGCCGTCGGCGCAGCCCATCTCTTCCGACGCAAAGGCGCGCGGTGCGAAGCAGATCATGGCGCGCGATCGCTCGAGGAACGGCTGCACGCCCGCGATCACGACGGCTCGCGCTCCGAGGTCCATCACGGTGAGGCTTGGGCTGCGGCGTGGAGCGAGGTCCTTCGCCATGCTGAAGAGCAGGATCTCCTCACGCGGATCGCCTCCCTGTGCCGGCGTCCTCGGCTCGAAGATCCCGAGCGCCGGCACCACCACCGGCGTGCGCGCCCGCGTTCGTCCCAACACCTCTCGATACGAAGGCGCCCTTCGATACACCTCGCCCGCGATCGCCTCGACCTCGGCGACCGTCCATTCCGCGGCGATCGGCGCTCGTGTCCTCCGCACACCCGCCGTCACCACGAGCGCGATCGCGGCACCGACGGCGGTCACGCGCTCGACGTCGGCGATCGCCCGTCGCGCGCCGGCGCGCACCAGCGCGGCTGCACAGAGCGCGAGCCCGGGCACGGCCGGCACGAGATAGCGATGCCCCGCCGCCGGCCCGAGCACCGCGAACAGCGCGATGGTGGCCCCCGTCGTGTAAATCGTTGCTGCTCCAACGAATACGAACGCCCGCCATCGCGGCGGCAGCGCGAGGATCTGTGGGCGCGCGATCGCCGCGCACACCGCCGCCAGCACGACCATCGCCGCGAGCGGCAACGCGGCTCCCGCGTCCACGAAGGCGCGCGCATTCACCCGCCACGCGGTGCGGGAATCGACGAGCAGCGTGCCCGTCAACACGACGGCAGCGGTGACCGTCGCCGCCCACGGCCGGCGCGCGGATCCGGCGATCGCAGCGAACAACACGGGCACCAGGACGGCGAAGAGCACATGGCAATCGATGGCCAGCGCCAGCCCGAACGCGGCCCCGGCCGCGAGCGCGATCGAGCGCGCCGCGCCGCCGTCACCATCGCGATCCCACGCGAGCTCGACCAAGAGCGCATGAAAGATCGCGAGCGGCAGCGGCGCGAGCGATGGATTCCAAAGGATGGGCACGTCGAGCAACGTGGCCGCGCCAATCACGTAGAGCGCCGCCGCGAGCCACCCGAGATCGCGCCCGAAACGCCGGCGCGCGGAGAGCAGCACCACGCCCGCCGAGAGCGCGAACAGCGCATGCGTCGCCGTCTGCACCGCTCCAATCCCGAGCCCCAACGTTCGGCCCAGCGCGAGCCAGCGCGTCCACAGCGCGCCTTGCACGATCACCCCGAGCGTCGTCGGCGGCCCATGATCGCACCCGTGCCCCGTGAGGCAATCCGCGGCCATGAGCAAATCGCGCGTCGTGTCCGCATGCACCGGCGCCGCCGGATACGTCATCTTCAGGAACGCGAATGCCGCCGCGATGGTCACCGCTGCGGCGCGCAGATCGTCGAGCCCATTCTTCGCGCTCGTCTCCGCGGGCGGCGACCGCCGCGCCATCCACCGCGCGATCGCCAGCGCGACCGCGAGCGTGGCCGCGAACGCGACGGCCGCCGCAGCGCCCAGCGGCACCACCAGCTTGCGTGTGCGCGCCGAGAGCCCGGCTTCCTCCATCGTGCGTCCGAGCGATCGGCCCTCCGCCATCCAGCGCCACGCGCTCTCTTCGGCGCGCAGCCGCTCACCGAGCGCGGTCACCAGCGCGGCCGGTACCGGAGCATCCGTCGCGACGACGACGGCGAGCTGTTGCGATCGCACGACCGCGTCCCTCGCGTCGCTCGGATGGCGCAGCATGAGCCGCCCTTCGCCGGCAGGACAGGCATACCGCGCGAGGACCTGCGTCTTCTCGAGCGACGCGCCCGCGAAGCGACAACCGCCCGGCAGATCGCCGCCCAGCATCCGTCCGACGAGCGCCTCTTGGCCCGGCGGGATTACCCATCGCCCCGCCTGGGCGAGCCCCGTGATCGCGAGCACCGCGAAGACGACGGCGACCCGCAGCCACGTTCGTCCGCGTACGGCGGTCACTTCTTCGCGCGGCGGAAGTCGACGATCGCCGCGCCGCGCTCGTCGGGTTGGCACTCCGGGCAGAAGAACGCGTCGTGCCCATGCACGCCGGCTTTGCGAATCTTGGCGCCGCACCGCGGGCAGGCCTCGCCGTGACGATTCCGCACCACGAGGAAGTCGCGCAGCTTCTGATCGAGCGGCGGCGCGCGGCGCGCGATCTCGTCGCGAGCGTTGGAGAGCACCTTCACGATGGCGTCGTGGAGCGCGTCGATCTCCGCCTCGGAGAGGCTCCGCACGAACGTCTTCGGATGGAGGCGCGCCTCCCAGAGGACTTCATCCGCATAGGCGTTGCCCATCGCATCGAGCGCGGCCTTGTCCATGAGGAAGACCTTGACCTGATCCTTGCGCTTCTTCGCCAGCGCGCGGAACGCCGGGCGCGTGAAGGCCTTGGGATCGAGCACGTCGACGCCGATCGCGGCGAGCCCGGGCACTTGATCCCAACGGCCCGCTTCGATCACGTACACCTTCCCCATCTGCACGTCGTCGCGGTAGCGCAGCTCGCGCCCGTCTCCGAGTGAGAGCGTGAGCGCGAGATCGGCGGGGCGGCGATCGTCGGGCTTCGCGATGGTGAAGCGGCCAGCGAGCATGGGCGCGACCACGATCTCGAGCGCGGGATCGCCGCCGAGGCCGACGATCACGAAGTGCGCGCGCCGCCGCACCGTCGTGATGCTCCGGCCCACGATCACGGTCACCGGATCGCGCAGCGCCACGCGCAGCACGACGGGCTTGTCGACGCGCACGTCGGTGATCGTCTGCCCACGAAGCTCGCGATCGAGGATGGGGACGACGTGCTCGAGATCAGGGCGCTCCGGCATCGTGTTGCGCGAGAGCTTGCCCGAGGCGCGCGCAGCCGGCGCTAGATTTCGACTTCGAGCCGGTCGTCCCAGGTGCTCGCGCGCGTGTCGTGTGGAACGCGTGAGAGCACGCGCTGCCAGCGGCCCCACACACGCGACGCATCCAGCGAGACCACGAGCACACCGCTCCGCGCGACGCGCGCGCTCGACGGGCCGCGCGTCATGAAGACCACCACGTCCATGCCGCCGAGCACCGCGGGAATCTCCGGGCAGCACCACTCCCAGTCGGCGCAGAAGAGCGAGCCATCCGCGCGCTGGGCCCAAAACACGCGCGTCGCCGCGATCGCGGACTCGAACAGGGTCGTGATGGCCGACTCCGCATTCGCCGGGATCGTTGCCTTCGCCGTCATGGTCGCTGCCCCTTCGTGGCCCGGCACACACTCCGGGCGCGTGCGCCCAAGCAATGCCGATACCAGCAATTCCGGACCATCCTCCGGGAAGCAGCCGACAAAATCCCCAAGGGTTGCGCGAGCCCTTACCCTACGTCACCCTTCGCACCCCCCGGGCACGTGCCCGGCACGTGCCCGGCACGTGCCCGCAGCGCGCATCTTGGCTCGCCGCACGCGATCCACGGTGGGTGTGCTCACGGGGATGGGCCGTGTTTCGGCGTGAGATGCCGGTATTGCGGATCTGCAATCCCCGGACCCGCCCGCGGCAAGCTGCCGCGGGGTGCGGCACCTTGTCGACTTGTCACCCCGGGGGACGCCGCTAATCCTCCGCACGCGTCACGCCCTAGGGGGGCGGCGGTAGCGAACGACCATGCCGAGATATCTATTCCCCCGCTGGTCCAACAAGGTCTTGCCGATGGCGGTTCTCTTCGGGCTCGGTCCCGTAGGCACCGCACTGGTCGGAGGCCTTTGGTACTACGGGACCAACAAACACCTCGAAGTTGGCTACGCGCCCGTTCAACCCATCGAGTACAGCCACAAGCTGCACGCCGGCGATCTGGGAATCGACTGCCGGTACTGTCACTCGACGGTGGAGAAATCGGGTTTCGCGCAGATCCCTCCGACCGAGACGTGCATGAATTGCCACGCCAAGGTCCGCACCGACAGCCTCAAGCTGCTCGGTGTGCGTGAGAGCTACGCGAGCGACAAGCCGATTCCGTGGATCAAGATCCACAACCTTCCCGACTACGTCTACTTCGACCACAGCGCGCACTTGAATGCCGGCGTCGGCTGCGCGAGCTGCCACGGTCGCGTCGACCAGATGGTTCGGGTGCAACAGGAGAAGCCCCTCAGCATGGGCTGGTGCCTCGAGTGCCACCGTGATCCCACGGCTCACCTCCGCGACGACAAGTCCGAGGTGACGAAGATGGATTGGACCGGCCCCTCCAAGGCGGTCCTCGTGTCGACGGGCGTCGCGACGATCAACGGACGCACCGTCCACCCGCCGACCCACTGCTCCGGGTGCCACCGATGAGTAAACGAGCTCCGTATCCCTTCAGCCGGAACGAGTCCGGCAAGCTGTACTGGCGCAGCCTCGGCGAGCTGAATGGCTCGCCGGAGTTCCAGGAGTCGCTGCCGCGCGAGTTCCCCGAGGGCGCTTCCGAGCCGCCCACGGGCCTCGGTCGTCGTCAGTTCCTCGGTGTGATGGGCGCGTCGATGGCGCTCGCCGGCCTCGCCGGCTGCCGTCGTCCCGAAGAGACGATCGTCCCGTACTCGCGCGCGCCCGAAGAGGTCATCCCGGGCAAGCCGCTCTTCTTCGCGACGTCGATCCCGTTCATGGGCACGGCGTTCGGTCTGCTCGTCGAGAGCCACGAAGGTCGCCCGACCAAGATCGAAGGCAACCCGAAGCACCCGGAGACCCTGGGCGCTTCGACGACCTTCCTCCAGGCGCAGATCCTCGACATGTACGATCCGGATCGGAGCGACACGCCGAAGGAGAAGGGCCAGCAGAGGAGCTGGGACGACGCGTCCACGTTCCTCCGCAAGCTGGGCGAAGGCGCGAAGGCGAAGAAGGGCAAGGGCCTCGCGATCCTCACCGAGGATCACCGCTCTCCGACGGTCGCGGCGCTGCTCGCCGAGATCAAGAAGGAGATGCCCGAGGCGCGCCTCGTTCGCTACGAGGCCTTCGGTCGCGACAACGCGCAGAAGGGCGCGAAGCTCGCGTTCGGGCGTCAGCTCGAGACGGTCCTCGACGTCGCCAAGGCGCAGACGATCGTCGCCATCGACGCCGACATCCTCGTGACGGAGGGCAGCGCGATCAAGCAATCGCGCGGCTTCGCCGGCGGGCGCACGGGCGAGAAGCTCGGCCCGGGGATGAACCGGCTCTACGCCGTCGAGAGCACGTTCACGCTCACGGGCGTGGCCGCCGATCACCGCCTCCGCCTCTCCCGCAGCAAGATGCCCGCGTTCGCGCAGGCGCTCGCGCGTGAGCTCGCGAAGGGCGGGGTCGATCTCGGCGAGGTGACCGCCGCCGTCAACGCGGCGCCCGCCCTCGACGAGAAGGCCAGCAAGCACGTGAAGGCCATCGCGCAGGACCTGCTCCAGAACAAGGGCAAGGGCCTCGTGATCGCGGGCCGCGCGCTGCCCGCCGAGATCCACGCGCTCGTGGCGCTGATGAACCACGGGCTTGGGAACACGGGCAAGACGGTGTCCTACGTGGCGCCGTTCGATGCTCCGCCGCCGCCGCCTCCGCCCCCCGCGCCGCCGCCTCCGCCGCCGGCCGAGGGTGCTGCTGCCGACGCGCCGCCGCCTCCTCCGCCCCCGCCGCCGCCTGCTCCGCCGCCGCCCGTCTCGCCGACGGTGTCGGGGCCGGCCGAGCTCGTGAAGCTCGCGAACGACATCCGCTCGCGCGCGATCGACACGGTGGTGATCCTCGGTGGCAACCCGGTGTTCAACGCGCCGGCCGACGCGAAGCTCGGCGAGGCGCTCGCCGGCATCACCGCGGTGCACCTCTCGTCGCACATCGACGAGACGTCGACCGCCGCGACCTGGCACCTGAACCGCGCGCACTTCCTCGAGTCGTGGGGCGACACCGCCTCCGAGGACGGGACGGCGTCGCTGATTCAGCCGCTGATCGCGCCGCTGTGGAGCGGCCGCACCGACACCGAGGTCCTCGACCTCATCCTCGGCCGCGGTCGCAAGTCGTACGAGATCGTGCGCTCCACGTGGCAGGGCACGAAGCACGCGGGCCTCGACTTCGAGCGCAGCCTGCGCCACGCGCTCCACGACGGCCTGTGGACGGGCAGCGCTTCGGTCGTCGAGACCGTGACGCCCGCCGCGGGTGATGTGGCCAAGGCGCTCAAGGCGCTGCCGGCCGCGGTGGACGCGGTGGAGATCACGTTCCACAGCGATCCGCACGCGTACGACGGTCGCTTCGCCAACAACGGGTGGATGCAAGAGCTGCCCGATCCGATGACGAAGCTCACTTGGGGCAACGTCGCGCTCGTGTCGCCGGCGACGGCGAAGGAGCTCGGTGTCGAGGACGGCGACATGCTCGACGTCTCGGCCGGCGGCGCGAAGGTCACGCTCCCTGCGCTCATCGCGCCGGGGCAGGCCGACAAGTCGATCGCCATCACCATCGGTCAGGGCCGCAAGACGGTCGGGCACGTCGGCAAGGGCGTCGGCGTCGACACGACGTCGCTCCGCACGAGCGGCGGCTTCGACGTGACCGCGGGCCAGGTGTCGAAGACGGGCGTGAAGAGCGCGCTCTCCCGCACGCAGGAGCACTTCGCGACCGAAGGCCGCCCGATGGTGCGCGAGGGGACGTTGAAGGAGTTCCTCCACGACCCCGACTTCGCCCAGAAGAAGGCCGAGAAGCCGCAGCTCTTCAGCCTCTGGAAGGAGTTCACCTACGAGGGCCACGCCTGGGGTCTCAACGTCGACCTCAACGCGTGCGTCGGGTGCAACGCCTGCGTCACGGCCTGCCAGGCGGAGAACAACATCCCCGTCGTCGGCAGCGACGGCGTCTCGCGCTCGCGCGAGATGCACTGGATCCGCGTGGACCGTTACTTCGAGGGCAGCCCCGACGAGCCGACGAGCCACTCGCAGCCGACCATGTGCCAGCAGTGCGAGAACGCGCCCTGCGAGCAGGTCTGCCCGGTCGGCGCGACGACGCACAGCCCCGAAGGTCTCAACGACATGGCGTACAACCGCTGCATCGGCACGCGGTACTGCGCCAACAACTGCCCGTTCAAGGTTCGGAAGTTCAACTTCTTCAACTACACGAACGGCCTCGTCGAGATCGACAAGATGCGCATGAACCCGGACGTCACCGTCCGGACCCGCGGCGTGATGGAGAAGTGCACGTTCTGCGTGCAGCGGATCAACCACGCCAAGATCGACGCCAAGAAGGAAGGCCATGATCGCGTCGCCGACGGCGCCGTCGTCACGGCCTGCCAGCAGGCGTGCCCGACGCAGGCGATCGTCTTCGGCGATCTCAACGACAAGTCGAGCAAGGTCGCGCACCGCGCGAAGGAAGAGCGGACTTACCGCATGCTCGAGGAGATCAACGTCAGGCCGCGTGTCTCGTACATGGCCAAGGTCAAGAACCCGAACCCCGCGCTCGAGGGCGCATGAGCACCGCGACTCCGACTCTGGACGAAAACCCCGCCAAGCGCACGCCGCTCGTCCTCGGCGCCAGGGATTTCCACGCCGTGACCAACAGGGTCGCGGGCGTCGTGGAAATGAAGACCCCGAAGCCTTGGCTGATCCTGCTGACGCTGGCGCTGAGCATCCTGCTCATCCTGCTCGGCTCGCTGACCCACCTGGTCACGAAGGGCACGGGCGTGTGGGGTCTCAACACCACCGTCGGGTGGGCCTGGGACATCACCGGCTTCGTGTTCTGGATCGGCATCGGCCACGCCGGGACGCTGATCAGCGCCATCCTCTTCCTCTTCAGGCAGAAGTGGCGCACCAGCATCAACCGCGCAGCCGAAGCGATGACGGTCTTCGCCGTGCTCTCGGCGGCCATCTATCCAGCGTTCCACGTCGGCCGCGTGTGGTTCGCCTACTGGCTCTTCCCGATCCCGAACCAGATGAGCCTCTGGCCGAACTTCAAGAGCCCGCTCTTCTGGGACGTGTGCGCGGTCTCGACCTACGCCACGGTGTCGGCCCTCTTCTGGTACGTCGGCCTCGTGCCCGACCTCGCGACGCTGCGTGATCGCGCGCCGACGCGGCTCCGCCAGATCGTCTACGGCATCTTCTCGCTGGGCTGGCGCGGCTCGCACAAGCACTGGCTCACGTACGAGAAGGCCTACATGATCTTCGCCGGCCTCTCGACGCCGCTCGTGCTCAGCGTGCACACGATCGTGTCGTTCGACTTCGCCGTCAGCGTCATCCCCGGCTGGCACACCACGATCTTCCCGCCGTACTTCGTCGCGGGCGCCATCTTCAGCGGCTTCGCCATGGTCGTCACGCTCATGGTGCTGACCCGCAAGGCGTTCGGTCTCGAGGGGCTCATCACGCTCCGCCACCTCGAGAACATGAACAAGATCATCCTCGCGACGGGCACCATGGTCGGTTACGCGTACGGCATGGAGTTCTTCATCGCTTGGTACAGCGGGAACCCCTACGAGACCTTCGCGCTCACGAACCGCGCGTTCGGTCCGTACAAGTGGGCCTACTGGACGATGGTCTCCTGCAACGTGATCTTCCCCCAGCTCTTCTGGTTCAAGAAGATCCGCACCAGCATCCCGGCGATGTTCGTGATCAGCATCATCGTGAACATCGGCATGTGGTTCGAGCGCTTCGTCATCGTCGTGACGAGCCTCCACCGCGACTTCCTCCCGTCGAGCTGGAGCTACTTCCGCCCGACGATCACGGACATCACGACGTTCTTCGGGACGTTCGGTTTGTTCCTCACGCTGTTCCTGCTCTTCCTCCGCTTCCTGCCCGCCATCGCGGCCAGCGAGGTGAAGGGCATCATGCCGGCGGCCGATCCGCACGGCGACCACGGCGACGATCACGATCACGCGCACGCCCCGGAGGCCAGCCGTGTCTGACAAGAAGAAGAAGCGCAAGGCGTCGGCCGGCAACAGCCCCGCCGAGAAGCCCGCGCCCGCTCAAAAGGCGCCCGTCGAGGAGGCAGCAGTGCAGACTGCTGCCGCCGAGGCGGATCCCTATCCGGAGAAGGCGACGAAGATCGAGCACCACGAGCTCTTCGGGCTCATGGGTTGGTTCACCACGCCGGCCGAGCTCTATCACGCGTGCGAGACGCTTCGCGACGCGGGGTACAAGCAGTTCGACGCGCACACGCCCTTCCCGGTCCACGGGCTGGAGAAGGCGATGGGCCTGCCGCGGACGAAGTTCCCGCTCATCGTCTTCGGCGGCGGCGTCACCGGCCTGACGGGGGCGATCGCGCTCGCGTACTACACGCAGGCCGTCGACTACCCGCAGAACATCAGCGGCAAGCTGCCGTTCTCGTACCAGGCGTACATCCCGATCTTCTTCGAGCTCACGGTGCTCCTCGCGGGCCTGACGTGCTTCTTCGGGCTGTGGGCGTGGCTCCGGTTGCCGACGTTCTTCCACCCGACGTTCCAGCACCCTTCGTTCCACCGTCACAGCGACGACGCGTTCTTCATCAGCGTCGAAGCCAAGGACCCCAAGTTCGACCGAGAGAAGACCAGGGAGATGCTCGAGAACCTCGGCGTCAAGGAGCTCCAGGAGGTGCGGACGTGAAGCGCATGCTCCTCATCGCCGGGCTCGCGATCGTCGGCGCGGGCTGCCGCGGCGCCGTCAGCGAAGACCCGCCGATCCACGTGATCGGCGACATGGACTGGCAGCAGAAGTACCTCCCGGAGCAGGCGAGCCCGCTGTTCCCCGACGGCCGCGCGCAGCGCCCGCTCGTCGAGGGCACGGTGGCGCAGGGCCAGCTCCGCGAGGACGACGTCTACTGGCGCGGCAAGGCGACCGACGGCTCGTTCGTCGCCACCGCGCCGATCACCGTGGACGAGGCGACCCTCAAGCGCGGGCAGGATCGCTTCAACATCTACTGTGCCCCCTGCCACGATCAGAGCGGCAGCGGTCACGGGATGGTGATCAAGCGCGGCTACCCGCTGCCCGTCGATCTCGGATCGGACCGCGTCCGCACCATGCCGGACGGGGAGATCTTCAACGTCATCTCGAACGGCGTGCGCAACATGCCGTCGTACAAGAAGCAGATCCCGGTCGAGGATCGCTGGAAGATCGTCACCTGGGTGCGCGTGCTCAACCACAGCCAGCACGCGGCCATCGGTGACGTGCCGCCGGAGCAGCGCGACCGGATCGACGCGGAGAGCGGGACGCCATGAGCAGCCCCAAGACCAAGAAGCTCGAGAAGGTCAGCCTCCCCGAGGCGACCGGCAAGATGTGGATGAACGCCGCCATCGGCGTTCTCGCGCTGGGCGTGCTGCTCGGCGGCGTGGCGTGGAAGACGGATCCGAAGCACTTCGCGTTCTCGTACCTGACCGGCTTCGCCTTCGTGGCGACCATCGGCCTGGGCGCGTTGTTCTTCATCATCATCCAGTTCCTCACCAAGGCCGGCTGGTCGGTCATCCCGCGCCGGGCGATGGAGTGGGTGAGCGGGATCCTGCCGGTCACGGCGTTCCTGTTCCTGCCGCTCGTGGCCTTCTCGCACGACCTCTACCACCACTGGATGAGCGAGGAAGCGCACCACGATCCCATCATCCAGAAGAAGGCCGCGTACCTGAACACGTCGTTCTTCTACGTGCGCGCGGTGGTCTTCTTCGTGGTGTGGGCGGGCCTCTCGCTCTTCTACTGGAGCAACTCGCGCAAGCAGGACGAGTCGGGTGATCCGAAGCTCACGCTGCGCATGCAGAACGCGGCCCCGCCGGCGATGCTGCTCTTCGGTCTCTCGCTGACCTTCGCGGCCTTCGACTGGCTCATGAGCCTCGACCCGCACTGGTACTCGACGATCTTCGGCGTCTACGTCTTCGCGGGCGGCGCGACGAGCTCCCTCTCGGCGCTCGCCATCCTCGCCGTGCAGATGGAGAAGAAGGGGATGCTCCAGGGCATCATCACCGTCGAGCACCGCCACGACATCGGCAAGCTGCTCTTCGGCTTCACGGTGTTCTGGGCCTACATCGCGTTCTCGCAGTTCATCCTGATCTGGTACGCGAACATCCCGGAAGAGACGATCTTCTACAAGCACCGCTGGGAAGGCTCGTGGGCGGTGGTGAGCATCCTCCTGCTCGCCGGCCACTTCATCGTGCCGTTCCTCGCGCTCATCTCGCGCGACGCCAAGCGCAACCCGCAGATGCTCTCGGCCGTGGCCGTGCTGATGCTGGTGATGCACTACGTCGACATCTACTGGCTCGTGATGCCGAACTTCGCCCACCACGCGGAGCCGAGCTGGATCGATCTGGCCGGCCTGCTCGGGCCGCTCGGCGCCGGCGCCCTGGCGTTCGCGATGCGCGCCAAGGCGAGCCCGCTGTACCCGCTCCGCGATCCGCGCCTCGCGGAGTCGTTGAAGCTCGAGAACCTGTGAGGACGCGACGACCATGAGCAGCGACAGCGACGAGGTCGTGAAGAAGGCCGACGGCGAAGAGGCC
Source organism: Minicystis rosea (assembly GCA_001931535.1). Classification (GTDB taxonomy): domain Bacteria; phylum Myxococcota_A; class Polyangia; order Polyangiales; family Polyangiaceae; genus Minicystis; species Minicystis rosea. The sequence goes on along the minus strand of CP016211.1, from coordinate 5,802,566 downwards.
GAGGCCGAAGCGAAGGACGAGGCCAAGGCCGACGAGGCCGAGGCCAAGTCCAGCGAGGACGCGGGCGAAGAGTCCGCGTCGAAGGACGAGGCGGAAGGCGAGGCGAGCGCCAAGGACGAGCCCTCCGAAGCCAAGGACGAGCCCTCCGAGGAGGCGCCCGCCGCGGCGGCGAGCAACGTGCACGCGGACGCGCACGATGGCGGCCACGGCGAAGAGCCGCAGGTCGAGGAGGATCGCCCGCGCAACGGCCTGATCGCCGTCACCATCGTGACGACGGTGGTGTCGGTCGTGCTGGTGCTCCTCGGCATCCGCGAGATCTTCCGCTCGGCGTTCATCGACGAGGTCCAGAGCAAGGTGCTCTCGCATCAGTCGAGCGAGCTCCGCGATCTGCGCGCCGAGGAGAAGGCGAAGCTCGGCCGGTACCAGTGGGTGAGCAAGAAGGACGGCGTCGTCCGCATCCCGCTGGATCGCGCGATCTCGGTCACGCTGGCCGAGTACAAGGAGCGCGCGAAGCAGGCTGCGCTCGCGCCCAAGCCCGCGGCCCCCAAGGCCGACGCGCCGGCGGGCTCGGCCAGCGCTGACGCTCCCAAGCACGACGGCGATGCCCCGAAGGACGGCACGCACGGCGACGCCCCCAAGGACGGCGCGCACGGCGATGCCCCCAAGGACGGCGCCCACGGCGATGCCCCGAAGCAGAAGCAGGACGCGCCGAAGGAACACTGACGTGACGACGCCCGTGAAGAAGACGAATCGCCTCCTCTCCGCCGCGCTCGCGGCGGTGACGGCGATCGTCTGCCTCGCGGGCGCGCCGCGTTCGAGCCTCGCGACGCCCCCGACGCCGATCGGCGCGACGCCGCCCGACGCGCCGACCCCCGGCGAGCTCGGCGGCATCGGCATCGACGATCATGCGGGCCGCGAGGTTCCGCGCGACATCGCGCTGACCGATCAGAACGGTCAGGCGGTGAAGCTCGGTGACTACTTCGACGGCAAGCACCCGGTGGTGCTGGCGCTCGCTTACTACGAGTGCCCGATGCTCTGCTCGCTGGTGCTGAAGGGCGTCCTCGATTCGATGAAGGAGATGACGTGGACGGCGGGCGAGGAGTACCGCGTCGTCATCGTCAGCTTCGATCCGCGGGACACCCCGGCCAAGGCAGCGGCCAAGCGGCTCAACCACGTCGACGCCTATCACCGCGAGGTGAAGGGGCGCGGCTTCGATTTCCTCGTCGGCGACGAGGCGAACGTGAAGGCCGTCGCCAACGCGGTCGGCTTCACCTACCGCTGGGACGAGCGCGAGAAGCAGTTCGCCCACGCGGCCGGCGCCTTCGTGCTCATGCCCTCGGGCAAGATTTCGCGGACGCTCTACGGCATGTCGTTCCCCGACATGCGCCTCGCAGTGCTCGAGGCTTCCGAGGGGAAGGTCGGTACCGTCTCCGACAAGTTCCTCCTCTTTTGTTTCCACTACGACCCCGCGGCGCGCGGATACGTGCTGGCGACCTTGCGGCTCATGAAGGCCGGGGGCGTCGTCATCATGCTGCTCGTGGGGGCGTTGTTGGTTCGATTCTGGCGCGTCGAGAGGCGCCGCTCGCGGAGCGGTCGCCCCCACGACGACTTCCCGGCCAAGGGACCGGGTGATCTCCTCCCTGTCACGATGGGGCCGCACGCGGCTTCATTCCCCGAGCCGGCGGAGCCGGCCCTCGAGCGACGATCATGAGCATGACCCCCATCGACATCGGCTCGTTCTGGCTGCCGAAAGCCAGCTCCACCACCGCGGGACAGGTGGACTGGGCCTTCGAAGTCGTCCTCTGGATTTGCGTCGTCTTCTTCGTCGGCATCGTCGGCGCGATGTTCTACTTCGCGCACAAGTACCGGCGCCGGAAGGAAGGGGAGAAGACGTCGACCGTCGCGCACAACACCGTGCTCGAGGTCACCTGGACGGTCCTCCCGACGCTGCTTCTCGCTGTGCTCTTCTTCGTGGGTCTCCGTGGCTACGCCAACGCGCTCGTCGCGCCGGCGGAGGCCCTCGAGATCAAGGTCACCGGCGCCAAGTGGTCGTGGACCTTCACCTACCCGAACGGATTCGTGTCCGCCGGCGAGCTGGTGGTGCCGAAGGATCGTCCCGTGAAGCTCCTCATGAGCTCGCAGGACGTGGTGCACAGCTTCTTCATCCCGAGTTCCGCATCAAGCAGGACGTGGTGCCCGGGCAGTACACGACCATGTGGTTCAACGCCACCGAGGCGAAGGAAGTCGTGGTGGAGTGCGCCGAGTTCTGCGGCACGAGCCACTCCGACATGCTCGCCAAGGTGATCGTCAAGCCCGAGGCCGAGTACCAGAAGTGGCTCGATGACGCTGCCAACGTCCTCGATCGCATGTCGCCCGCGGAAGGCGGCAAGCTCCTCTTCACGCAGCGCAACTGCTTCACCTGTCACTCGACGGACGGCTCGCGCATCCAGGGCCCGACGTTCAAGGGCGTCTTCGGGCGTACCGAGACCCTGGAGAGCGGCGCGACGATCACCGTCGACGAGAACTACATCCGCGAGAGCTTGCTCGAGCCGAACGCGAAGATCGTGAAGGGCTACCCCGCCGTGATGCCGACGTACAAGGGGCAGCTCAAGGACAAGGAGATCGACGCCCTCATCGCCTACCTCAAGACGGTGAAGTGAGCGGAGGCCGCAACATGAGTGTCAGCGCAGTAGCCGACGAAACCCACGCCCCCGATTCCGGCGGCAAGAACTACCTCAACGCTGAGCGCGGCGTCTGGTCGTGGCTCACGACCGTCGATCACAAGCGTATCGGTCTGATGTACCTGGTGAGCGTGCTCACCGCCTTCATGCTGGGCGGCTCGTTCGCGCTCGCCCTGCGTTTGGAGCTGCTCACGCCGAAGCGGACGATCATGAGCGCCGACGCCTACAACCAGGCGTTCACGTTGCACGGCGCGATCATGGTCTTCCTCTTCATCATCCCGAGCATCCCCGGCGCGCTCGGGAACTTCGTGCTCCCGATCATGATCGGCGCGAAGGACGTCGCCTTCCCCAAGCTCAACCTCCTGAGCTTGTACCTCTACTGGATCGGCGCGATCTTCGCGCTCTCCTCGGTGATCACCGGCGGTCTCGACACCGGCTGGACGTTCTACGTCCCCTACTCGTCGACGACCAACACCGCGGTCATCAGCGTGACCTTCGGCGCGTTCATCATGGGGTTCTCCAGCATCCTCACGGGGCTGAACTTCATCGTGACGATGCACAAGCTCCGCGCCCCGGGGATGACTTGGTACAAGGTCCCGCTCTTCCTCTGGTCGCTCTACGCGACGAGCGTCATCCAGCTCCTCGCCACGCCGGTCCTCGCGATCACGCTGCTCCTCCTCATCATGGAGCGCGCGTTCCACATCGGCATCTTCGACCCGGCGCTCGGCGGTGACCCGGTCCTCTACCAGCACTTCTTCTGGTTCTACAGCCACCCGGCCGTTTACATCATGATCCTCCCGGGCATGGGGATCATCAGCGACCTCATCAGCGTCCACGCGCACCGGAAGATCTTCGGCTACAAGGCCATCGCGTTCTCGAGCATCGCGATCGCGCTCGTCGGCTTCATCGTCTGGGGCCACCACATGTTCGTGGCCGGCCAGAGCGAGATGGCGGCGGTCATCTTCTCCGCGCTGACGTTCCTCGTCGCGGTGCCGAGCGGCATCAAGGTGTTCAACTGGCTCGGCACCCTGTTCAAGGGGTCGATCTCGTTCACGACGCCGATGCTCTTCGTGCTGTCGTTCCTCTTCCTCTTCACCATCGGCGGTCTGACGGGCCTCTTCCTCGGCATGCTCAGCGTCGACCTCCACCTGCACGACACGTACTTCGTCGTGGCCCACTTCCACTACGTGATGATGGGCGGCACGGTGACGGCGTTCCTCGGCGGGCTCCACCACTGGTGGCCGAAGATGACGGGCCGGATGTACTCGGAGAAGCTCGGCCGGGTGTCGGCGGCGCTCTACTTCATCGGGTTCAACGTCACCTTCTTCACGCAGTTCATCATGGGTAGCCGCGGCATGCCGCGCCGCTACTACAACTACCTCGATCAGTTCCAGCCGCTGCACGCGTTCTCGACCTTCGGGTCGTGGCTCCTCGGCGTCGGCTTCTTGATCATGCTTTACAACCTGCTGAGCTCCCTCAAGAACGGCGCGAAGGCGCCCAAGAACCCCTGGGGCGGCCTGAGTCTCGAGTGGGAGGCGGAGTCGCCGCCGATCACCGAGAACTTCCACGGCCAACCGATCGTCAAGACCGGCCCCTACGACTTTGGAGGATCGTCCTCGTGAGCGCGCACGCCCCCGAGGCCCACGGAGAGGGAGCGCACGAGTTCCACGTCGCGCACCACTTCGACAAGGCCGACACCCAGTTCGACGCAGGCCGGATGGGCATCTGGCTCTTCCTGGTCACCGAGATCCTCTTCTTCGGTGGTCTGTTCGTCGCCTTCGCGGTGTTCCGGAGCTGGTACTACGACTCGTTCGTCGAAGCGCACCATCACCTCGACAAGGTGATGGGCGCGACGAACACCGTGGTGCTCATCTCCTCGAGCTTCACGATGGCGCTCGGCGTCCGCGGCGCGCAGCAGGGCAAGAAGGGCTTCACCAACGTGATGCTCGCGCTCACGCTGGCGTTCGCCGCGACCTTCCTCGTGATCAAGTACTTCGAGTACTCGCACAAGTTCCACGAGGGCCTCCTGCCCGGCGCGCTCTTCCACGCCGAAGGCTTCCACTCGGCGCACCCGGGGATGTTCTTCGCCGTCTACTTCATGATGACGGGCATCCACGGCATCCACATCCTGATCGGAATGGGGCTCATCCTCTGGATCCTCATCCGCAACAATCGCGGCGAGTTCAGCGGCAAGTACTACGCGCCGGTCGAGGGCGTGGGGCTCTACTGGCACCTCGTCGACCTCGTGTGGATCTACCTCTTCCCCTTGCTCTACCTGATCGGTTGAGGGTCAATCGCAATGGATGCGCACGCACACGGTCACGGGAACGGCAAGGACCACGTCCCTCACATCCTGCCGTTCTCGACCTACCTCGCGACGCTGGTCGCGCTCCTCGTCCTCACCGCGATCACGGTGGGGGTGAGCTACATCGACTTCGGGGCGGCGAACGTGTGGATCGCGCTCCTCGTGGCGACGATCAAGGCGAGCGTCGTGGCGCTCATCTTCATGCACTTGTTCTTCGACCACAAATTCCACTCCATCATCCTGGTGATGGGGCTGCTCTTCCTCGGTGTCTTCGTGACCTTCGTCATGTTCGACACCGAGACGCGTGGTCACAACAACGACGTCGTGAAGGGTGATCGCCCGGTCGACATCAAGCAGCCCTGGGCCGGCACCCGCAGCGAGCAGCTCATCAAGGAGCGCTGGGGCAAGGCCGAGAAGAAGGCCGAGGCCGAGCACGGCGCCCACGGTGGTCACGGCGAGAAGAAGGACGCCGCGCCCGCTGGGACGACCGAGCCCGCCCACCACTGAGCCGCAGGAAAAGGGGCGCGCCGCCCCTTTCCTCCATCCCCCGCACCTCTCACGCATCATCGACGCCGAGCCACTTCAGGCTCGGCGTCGGCTCGTTTGTCGACGGTGTTCTGGCGCTCTCTCCGCCGAGGCGTTGCAGGCCGTCGCGTTCGCCCCTGGCGGAGATCGTTGGCCCGCCTCGAAATCGCGCGTAACCAAGCATCTTCTCCTCGGCCTCCGCTTCCTCCACACTGGAGCCGCGGGGTCCGGCTTGCACGTCCGGGCCTCTCGGACTAGCCCCGCGGTGGGAGACGCAACCTGACTACGTTGATCTCGCCCCCTGCTCCTGCGGCTTCGCCGGATGGAGCCTCGTTCGGTCCGGACGAGGCCGGAAGCGCGCCGGATGAAAGCTCCGGTTGGGCGAGCCTGCGGCGCCCGCGGCTCGGCGTGTTCCTCTCGGCGCCGCTCGCCTCGCCGGCCCAGGTCAAAGATCGCTGGCTCGTTCAGCTCCGCTGGCTGGCCCTCGCGGGGATGACGGCGACCGTGATCACCGCGCGCATGCTCGTGCCCGGGCTCCGCACCCTGCCGCTCGCGATCGTGCTCGTGGCCGTGCTGGCGACGAACCTCGCGTGGACGCGGCTCGTGCGGGCGGGCGCCGAGGGATCGGGCGACCAGCGTGCGCGGCAGATCCTCTGCGACGCGGTGCTGCTCACGGCGCTGCTCTGGTTCTCGGGCGGGCTGCACAACCCGTTCGCGTTCTTTCTCACGTTTCAGATCGCGCTCGCGGGCGCGCTCTGCGATGGGCGCACGACCGCGCGTGTCGGCCTGCTCGCGGGCGTGTCGACGGCGGTGCTCGCTTTCGCGCCGCGCCTTCCGCTCGAAGGCGCGCCCCTCGGCGCGGCCGTCGTGGAGATGTTGGGCCGCTTGGCCGCGATCGTCTCCCTGGGCTTGTTTTTGGGGGCTTTCGCGGTGGTCTACGCGCGCAAGCTCACCGAGCTGCGCGAGGCCAGCGAGCGCAACCAGCGGCTCGCCATGCTCGGCCGGCTCGTCGGCGGCATGTCGCACGAGCTGGCCACGCCGCTCGGCACCATCCTGCTCGGCAGCCGCGATCTCTGCGAGATCACCCGCGAGGAGAGCCCCGAGGCCGCCGAGCTCGCGAACGCCATCGCCGCGGAGGCGGAGCGCGCCACGGACATCATCGGTCTCTTGCGCGGGCACATCCGCCCGGACCAGCGTGCCGAGATGGTGGACCTGTCCTGCATCGTCCCCGAGATCGCTCGTCGCGAGCTGGATCGCCTGGGATTCTCGGGCGCACGCGTGGTGTCGGCGCCCGATCCGGTGTCCGCGGCGGTGCTGCGTGTGGGCCTCGCACAGGTGCTGCGCAACCTCCTCGCCAACGCCGTGCACGCGACCAGCGAGCGACACCACGGCGGCGACGGTCGCATCGAGATCGCGATCGCGACGCGCGGCGACGTCGCCGAGGTGAGCATCACCGACAACGGCCCGGGGTTCAGCCCGGAGATCGTCGAGCGGCTCGGCGAGCCGTTCCAGACGACGAAGGAAGAGGGCGAAGGCCTCGGGCTCGGGCTCTACGTGAGCACGGTGCTCGCGCGGCAGATGCACGCCACGCTGCGCGCCGAGAACGCGGAGGGCGGCGGCGCGCGCGTGACGCTGACGCTCGATCTCGGGGGCGTCCCGAGCAAGCCGGGCTGCGCCGAGCCCGCGAGGACGAAGGAGGCACCGTGAGCCGCCGCATCGAGACCGCCCTTTTGATCGACGACGACGACGCGTTCCGCACCATGCTCCAAGGATCGATGCGCCGCCGCGGCGTGCGCGCCCGCACGGCCGCGACCGTGTCCGAGGGGCTCGTGGCGCTGGAGTACGAGCCCGCCGATCTGGTGGTGATCGATTACCGCATGCCGCGTCAGGACGGCCTCGGCGCGCTCACGAGCTTCCGCAGGCTCCAGCCGGAGTCGGTGATCATCATGCTCACCGGCTACGGCGACATCCCGCTCGCGGTGGCCGCGGTGAAGGCCGGCGCGGACACGCTCATGACCAAGCCGGTCGACGCGGATCGCCTGCTGCGCGAGGCCGGCGCCGTCGCCGATCGCCCGCGCGCCGCGGCGCCCTCGAACCCGGATGCGCCCGTGTACAACCTCGACGAGCTCGAGCGCGAAGCCATCCGCAAGGCGATGCTGCAATCGGGCGGCGTCGTGGCGAGCGCTGCCAAGCTGCTCGGCATCGATCGCCGCACGCTCCAGCGCAAGCTGCGGCGCATCTCCTGATCGCCGCGCGCGCGTTCCGCAGCACTTCTTTCCCGGACTCGGGACGTCACCGAGAAAGCTGACGTCAGGCCCGAAGCGGCGCGACGTTCAAGCCTGCTCGGGTGGTTCGAGGTATGGGAGGCTCCACGAGCTTTGCTCGTGGAGGGAAAGGAGCGGCGCTCCTTTCCCGGGACTTAGTTCAACATCGTGCCCGCGAGCCGAAAGTAGAGCGAGCGCCGCGATCGGCACACCGTGCACAGCACCTTGGCGACGCGGACGCGCAGGCCGTCGATGGTCTCGGCCGTGTGCTCCTCGATCCGCAGCTCGCCGCGGCAAATGGGGCAGGGTGTCGATCGGGCTTGGACCTCCACCTCCGACGGCGACGTGATCTCGATCGCTCGTTCGGGGCTGCCGCCCGGCGCGTGGAGCGCGAGCTTGTCGAGGTCCTTGGCCATCTTCGCCATGGCGCGGTCCTCCTCGCGGCGGACGGTGCGCTTGCGTTTGCTCATCGCCGTCTTTCTAGCGGAGATGGGGCTCACCGGGCGGACAACTGCGCCGGTGAGCTCGCTCTCTCGATGGGCGCCGTCGCTGGTCGTGCGCCGGTAAAGATCCTCCGAGGGCACAGTCGTCGGGGCGCGTCGCTGCGCGGCGGAACATCGTTCTTTGCCGCCTGTCGGAGTACGCTCGACACCCCATGCCCACGCCGACCCGCGACGCCGGCCCCATCCCGGATCTCCTCTCGCCCGAGCCGACGATCCGGGTCGATCTCGCGGAGCTCCGGCAGACCATCGTGTTCGCCTTCGCGACGAGCGGCGAGATCGATCAGTTCGAGCGCGCGCTCGCCGGCGCCGCGCTCCCCGCCTCGGCGTGGGACGCCGAGCAGTTCGAGCGCGATCTCTTCCTCCACGATCTGGTCGAGCGCGGCTTCCCCGTGCGCGCCGCCGGTCGCGTCTACCAGCCTTCGGTCGCGCATCTGCTCCGCGTGCTCTCACAGCCGCCGCGGGATGGCGCGGTCGTCCCCTTCCGCCGCGCCATCCTCGAAGAGCTCGTCGAGGTCCCGGATCTGCGGGCCGATCTCGAGCGCATCTACATCGAGATCGTGGCGCTGCGCGGGCTCCTCTGCGCGGGCCGACAGCCATCGCGGTGGCTGCGGCGGCTCGAGATCCTGCGCGCGGTGCACGCGCTTTTCGCCTCGCTCGCGAACCGCTTCACGGGCGCCACCTCGGGGCTCGCGCGCCTGCGTGCGTTCGGCGCGCACGTGATCGCCGGCGAGGCCTACAAGCGGCTCGACGCGCTCCTCGATCACGAGGCCAACCTCGGCACCGTCGACCTGCGGGTCGGGGTCGGATCCGACGGCGAGCTGCGCACCTTCCAAATCGTCGCGGTCCGCGAGAACACCGCGAACCCGTTCCATGCTTCGCCGCTCGGCCGATGGATCGCGAAGATCTCCTTGTTCCTCCGTGGTTTTCGTATGAACGGGGGCGAGGTCGTGGAGCGCCTCGTCGACGACGTGTTCTCCGGTCTCGAGGAGAGCGTGGCCATGCTCTTCCAGCTCGTCGGCGACATCGAGCTCCACCTCGCGGCGCTCGGCTTCCGCGATCGAGCCATGGCCAAGGGCCTCGCGGTGTGCTTCCCCGATCTCGTCGCCAACGGTGAAGCGGGGATGCGCTTCATCGGGCTCTTCAATCCGCTCCTCATCGGCGACAAATCGGTGCCCGTGCCCTGCGATCTGCGCATCGCGCGGGCCGGTTCGGTGGTGATCGTGACCGGGCCGAACTCCGGCGGGAAGACGCGCCTCCTCCAAGCGATCGCGCTGGCGCAGATGCTGGCGGAGGCCGGCTGCTTCGTGCCCGCGGCGGCGGCCACGTTGCCGCGCGTGTCGGGGCTCTTCGTATCGCTCGTGCAAGAGTCGCGCGCCGATCAGCCCGAAGGACAGCTCGGGATGGAGCTGCTCCGCATCCGGCGCGTCTTCGAGACGCTGGACATGGGCTCGCTGGTGTTGCTCGACGAGCTGTGCTCGGGGACGAACCCGTCCGAAGGCGAAGAGATCGCGCGGCTCGTGATCTCGCTCCTGCCCGAGCTCTCCGCGCAGGTCTTCGTGACCACGCACCTGCTCTCGTTCGCCGAGCGGCTCGCCCAGGATCGTCCCATCGAGGCGCTCGAAGTCTTCCAGGTCGAGCTCGATGCGCACGAGCGGCCCACCTACGGCTTCGTGCCCGGCGTGGCCAAGACCTCGCTGGCGCACAAGACGGCGGCGCGCCTCGGCGTGACGAAGGACGAGCTCCTCGGGCTCATCGCCGCGAAGAAGCGCGCCGCGGCCAGCGAAGGCAGCGGCCCGACCAGCGGCACGCACGCACGCGCCAAGGTCGAGAGCGCGGCGGCCGGTCGCCGCTGAGCTTCATTCAGCGATCCAACGAACGCGGTGCGCCTCGCATCATCGGTCGAGCTCGCTCGCGATGCGGCGCTCGGCGTGATGGAAAACGCTCGAAATCAGCGGCGGCGCGAGCCTCGGCCCTTCGGCGCGGGCGCGGGCTCCGGCGGGGGAGGCGGCGGCTCCGGCGGGGGAGGGGGCGCGGGCGGAGGCGCGCTCTCGTCGAACGGGAGCGCGAGCTGCGAGAGCGGCCGCGCGCCCACGATGGGCCCGCCGTCGGCGAACAGCGATTGCTCGCGGGCCAGATCGGCTTCGATGAGATCCTGGTTGTCGTACGCGAACGAGAGCGCGTCGAGGATGCGCGCCGCGCCCAGGTTCGGGTAGCGCTTCACCAACGTCTCCACCGAGGCGCCGCCGCGGTGCCACGCCCACAGCCGGCGCACCGGCACGCGCGATCCCGCGACGTGAGGGCTGCCACCGAGGACGGCGGCGTCCACGCGCACGTGCGGATGCGGGACGCGAATGCGGGAAAGGAGCGGCTCGGCCATGGCGCGGCGCACCTTAGTCGACCTCTCGGCCGCCGTCACGATCCGCGCGGCGCGCAGCGCCTCGACCAGCGCTCGACCCTACGCGTCGCTCGTGCTCGATCCTCCGCCTTTCCGCGGAGAGGACACCGTATGCAGTCGGCGCGCGGCGCTGTAGGCTCCCCGCGCCACAGAATCGAGGAGACATCGATGAGCGAGATGGCGATTGGGATGGTGGGGCTCGGCGTGATGGGCAGAAACCTCGCCCTCAACATCGAGGAGAAAGGCTTCTCCGTCGCCGCGTGGGACGCCTGGCCGGAGCCGGTCGACAAGTTCGTCGCCGCCTCGCAGGGCAAGCAGATCCACGGCTTTCACGAGCTCGCCGACTTCGTGCGATCGCTGCGCAAGCCGCGCCGGATCATCATGCTGGTCAAGGCGGGCGAGGTCGTCGACAAGACCATCGCCGCGCTCCGCCCGCTGCTCGAGCCGGGCGATCTGCTCGTCGACGGCGGCAACGAGTATTTCAAGCTCACCGAGCGCCGCACCAAGGAGCTCGCCGAGGCGGGCATTCGTTATTTCGGGATGGGCGTCTCCGGCGGCGAGACGGGCGCGCGACACGGCCCCTCGCTCATGCCCGGCGGTGATCGCCAAGGCTACGAAGAGCTCGCGCCCATCCTCACGCGCATCGCCGCGCAGCACGCCGACGGGCCCTGCGTGACGTACATCGGCCCGGGCGGCTCGGGCCACTACGTCAAGATGGTGCACAACGGCATCGAGTACGGCGACATGCAGCTCATCGCCGAGGCGTACGACGTGCTGAAGAACCTGGGCGGCCTCGACAACGCCGAGATCGCCCGCGTCTTCTCGGCGTGGAACGAGGCCGAGCTGAAGAGCTACCTCATCGAGATCACCGCCAAGATCTTCACCGTCAAAGATCCCGAGGGCAAAGGCGATCTCGTCGATCAGATCCTCGACGCCACCGCCCAGAAGGGCACCGGCAAGTGGACCATCCAGGAGGCCGCCGATCTCGGCGCGCCGGTGCCGACCATCTCCACCTCGGTGGATGCGCGCGTGATCTCGTATGCCAAGACCGATCGCGTGCACGCGTCGTCGCTCCTCTCGGGGCCCGTGCCGCGGCCGGCGGCCGGCGTCGACAAGCAGCAGCTCATCGCCGACGTGCGGGCCGCGCTCTATGCCGCCAAGGCATGCAGCTACGCGCAGGGCATGAACCTCCTCCGCCTCGCGTCGGACGCGTACGGCTGGGGCCTCCAGCTCGGCGAGCTCGCGCGCATCTGGCAGGATGGGTGCATCATCCGCGCGCAGTTCCTCGGGCGGATCAAGGCGGCGTACGATCTGGACGACCGGCTCCCGAACCTCCTGCTCGATCCCTCGTTCCGCGAGGAGATCGCCGCGCGCCAGGACGGCTGGCGCCGCGTGGTCGCGCTCGGCGTGACGAACGGCCTCCCGCTGCTCGGGACGGCGGCGTCGCTCGGCTACTACGACATGATTCGGCGCGAGCGGCTCCCGGCCAACCTCACCCAGGCGCAGCGCGACTTCTTTGGATCGCACACCTACCGCCGCCTCGATCGCGAGGGCGACATCCACACCGACTGGAGCAAGGGCGCATGACGACTCGAGAGGAAAACCCGCTCCGCGAAGGCATGCCGCAGGAGCGCACCGCGCGGCCGTGCGCGCTCGTGATCTTCGGCGCGTCCGGTGATCTCACGAAGCGCAAGCTGGTGCCCGCCGTCTACAACCTGGCGCTCTCGCGGCTGCTCCCCGGCGGCTTCGCGGTGGTGGGCGTGGCGCGCCGCCCGCTGCCCACCTTCGCCGACGACTTGAAGACCGCCGTCGGCAAGTTCTCGCGCCGCAAGCCCGTCGACGAGACGACGTGGAGCGAGCTCGCCCGCGGCATCTCCTACGTGCAGGGCGAGTTCCACGAGGCGTCCACCTACGAGAAGCTCAAGGCCGAGCTCGAGCGCCTCGACGCCGAGCGCGGCACCGCGAAGAACCGGGTCTTCTACCTCTCGGTCGGCCCCGATCAGGTCTCCACCATCGTGCGCGGCCTGCGCGAGCACGGCCTCGTGCTCCCGCCCTCGGACGAGAAGGACGCGCCCTACGAGCACGTCGTGGTGGAGAAGCCCTTCGGTGAGGATCTCCCGAGCGCCCGCGCCCTCAACCGCGAGCTCCTCACGCACCTCGCCGAGAGCCAGATTTACCGCATCGATCATTACCTCGGCAAAGAGACGGTCCAGAACCTGATGGTGCTCCGCTTCGGCAACACCATCTTCGAGCCGCTCTGGTCGCGGCAGCACGTCGATCACGTGCAGATCACGGTGGCCGAGGAGATCGGCGTCGAGGGCCGCGGCAAGTTCTACGAGAAGATCGGCATCACCCGCGACATCGTGCAGAACCACGCGCTCCAGATCCTCTCGCTCGTGGCCATGGAGCCGCCCTCGTCGTGGGACGCGAACGCGGTGCGCGACGAGAAGGTGAAGGTCCTGCGCACGCTCCGGCCCATCCGCGGCGCCGACGTGCTCACGCGCACCGTGCGCGGGCAGTACGCAGCGGGCACCGTGCGCGGCGACAAGGTCCCGGGCTACCGCGCCGAGCCCGACGTCGCGGCCGAGTCGCTCACGGAGACCTACGTCGCCATGAGCCTCCAGCTCGACTCGTGGCGCTGGGGCGGTGTCCCGGTGTACCTGCGCGCGGGCAAGCGCCTGGCGAAGCGGCTCACCGAGGTGGTGCTGCATTTCAAGCCGCTCCCGCACGGCCTCTTCCGCGGCATGCCGGGCGCGAGCGACGAGCCCAACAGCCTGGTGATGCGCATCCAACCCGACGAAGGCATCTCGCTGCGCTTCGCCACCAAGGTGCCGGGGCAGGGCGTGGCCGTGCGCGACGTGGCCATGGATTTCCGCTACGGCACCGAGTTCGGATCGAGCACGCCCGAGGCGTACGAGCGGCTCATCCTCGACGCCATGCGCGGCGAGGCCACGCTCTTCACGCGCGACGACGAGGTCGAGGCCCAATGGGGCTTCATCGATCCCATCCTCGATGGTTGGCGCGAGCAGAATGCGCCGCTCGCGTTCTACGAAGCCGGCAGTTGGGGCCCGCGTGAATCCGACGCGCTCCTCGCCCCCGGCGACACCTGGAGGCGGCCGTGACCACCGGGGCGGTCAGCGAGACCGTCTCCAAGGTCGAGGCCGAGCTCTCGGCCTTCTGGGCGTCGCAGGCCGACGATCGCGGCCACCCCAAGGCGCGCGCCGCCACGATGAACTTCATCGCGGTGAGCGTGCCGGCCGAGGTCGATCGCCTGCGCGCCGCCGTCGAGGATCTCGCGCAGACCCGCGCCGGCCGCGCCTTCCTGGCCACGCTCGATGGACGCCTCGAGCCTTGGTCCATCGAGTCGGCGGTGAGCGCCGTCTGCCACAAGGAAGGCGACTCCATCGTCTGTTACGACCGCATCGAGCTCCACTTCGGCGCCGGCGCCGCGCAGCGGGCCACCTCGGTGATCTCCGCGCTCTCGCTCTCCGAGGTGCCGACCATCGTGGAGATCGGCCGGAGCGCGCCCACGCCCTTGGTCGATGCGTTGGTGAAGGTCGCCGATCGCATCATCGTCGACTCGGCCCACACGAGCGCGGTGCGCATCGCCGAGATCGCCGGCAAGACCAGCGCGCCGCTCGGCGATCGCGCCTTCGTGCGCACCTTCTCGTGGCGCGAGTTCATCGCGCGCTTCTTCGACGAGGCCCCCGGCGCCGAGCGCGCCATCGGCCGCATCGAGATCGAGCGCACCCCCTCCGACCGCGGTGACCCCGCCGCGCTGATCCTCGGATGGCTCGCCGCGCGCCTCGGCTGGCGCTTCGAGAGCAAGTCGCGCGCGGTCGACGCGCAGGGCATGCCCATCGAGATCGTCGTGCGCGCTCCGCACGGAAAGGATCTGCACGCCGGCGAGCTCTCCGCCGTTCACATCACCACCGCCATCGACAACCGCCCTCTCTTCTGCGAGGTCGGGCGCGACGACGGCGGGCGCTGCGTGAGCTGGACCATGTCCGGCCCCCGCGCCGCCCACCACAAGCACCCGCTCGGCTTCCGCGACGAAGGTTGGGTGTTGCTCAAGGCCATCGACGCGACCGAGGGCGACGGCGTCTATCGCGCCGCCGTCATGGCCGCGGCCGAGTGGGCCAAGGACGCCGAGCGATGATCTCCTCCTCCGATCAAGAAATCCTCGTCGCCAAGAGCCGGGAGGAGCACGCCGCCTTCGCCGCCGAGCTCCTCGGCCGCGCCATCACCGAGGCCGTGAACGCCCGCGGCCTCGCGCGCGTGGCCCTCTCCGGCGGCACCACGCCGGCCGAGGCCTACCGCCGCCTGGCCGCGCTCTCGCTGCCGTTCGATCGCATCGAATGGTACTGGGTCGACGAGCGCGGCGTGCCCCCCGATCACCCTCGCTCCAACTACGCCGCCGCCGCCCGCGATCTCTCGCTCGCCGATGGACATCACGGCCGCGCCTTTCGCATGGAGGGCGAGCGCGATCTCGACGCGGCGGCCGCCCACTACGACGCGCTCCTGCGCCGCTCGTTCGGCGTGGCCTCCGCCGTCTCCTTCGACGCCATGACCCTCGGCATCGGCGACGACGGCCACACGGCCTCCCTGTTTCCCGGCACCGGCGCGGTCGCCGTCGACGATCGCCTCGTGGCCCACGTGCGGGAGCAGCCCGAAAAGAAGCTGGAAGCGCGCGTCACGCTCACCACCCCGGTGATCCTCGAAGCGAAGCTCGCCGTGCTGCTGGCGCGGGGCGCGAGCAAGCGCGGCCCGATCGAAGCGGCGCGATCACCCGGGAGCGAAGAGGAGGTCCCCGCGCGCATCCTCCAACGCGCCAAGGGCCGCGTCGTGTGGGTGCTCGACCAAGAGGCTGCCGGGGACACGTGAGCGGCGTGCGACCTGTCTGCCGCCACGTCCCCTCGCGCCCCTGATCCCACCCTTTCGTCGGCACGCGCGCCGGCCTCCCCATCATCAGCGTTCGCGGGCGTGCTCGCGCGGAAGGACTTCGAGCGAGCTCGTGATGGATGCATGAGCGCGCCGTAGAGACATGGAGACGTGCAGAGCGGCACGAGCTCGTGAATGTCGTCCTCTGCCAGCGATATCGATATTGGTGATCGCGACTCCTCACGACCCGAAGCAACTGGCATCGTGATCCGTTTTACCGATGCCACCGAATGGCAACCGGCGATTGGCGAGCTGCCCTGAGCAGGCTTGGCCACTCCACCTCTCCCATTTGCCTCTCTGCTCCTTCACCTCCCGATGTCGAATCCCTCGCACACGCCGAGACCCCGAGTGAGCCGCGAGCTCGGTCTGGCAATGGGGGCAGCGGTGCAGCTTGGCGAGGTGCGGGGACGCGCGAAGCACGCACGCCGCGAGGCAACGCACGAGCCAGCCTCGGCCCACGGCGCATTCTCGAGCGCCCGTGAACGGGCCCGTGCCATCGAGGCAATGCGCGCCGCTTGATCGCGAGCGGTCGTGTTACTTCGTCAGCGCGTCGCACCGGGGCGCGAAGCGTCCGAGGTACAATGCCGCCGGTGCTCACGCAGGGGCGGCCTCCCGCGCGCGCGATCCTCGCGATCGTCGTGCTCGCATCGGCGACGTCGATCGCCGGTGCCCCCGCGCCCCTGCCCGGGCCGGCCGCCTCGGGCCAAGGGCCGCATCGGCTCGCCGGTGGGCCATCCGATGCCGCCTCGTGCGCGTCCTGCCACGCCGAGATCGCCGCCGAATGGCGCGCTTCGGCGCACGGCGACGCGTGGCGAGATCCATTGTTCCAGAAGGCTTATGCGGTCGAGCGCCTCGCGTTTTGCCGCGGCTGCCACGCGCCCGAGAGCGATCCGCGCCGCGAGCCCACGCGCGCCGCCGCGGACGAGGGCGTCGGCTGCGCGACCTGTCACGTCGTCGACGGGGCCATCGTCTCCGCGTCCACGATCGCGACGAGCCCTCACGCCACGCGCGTCGACACCCGCCGGGCCACCGCGTCGGCGTGCGCCGGCTGCCATCAATTCCTCTTCCCCGAAGCGTCTGCGCAGGTGGTGCCGATCCTCATGCAGAGCACCGCCCGCGAGTGGGCCGCGTCCTCGTACGCATCGACCTCGTGCAACACCTGCCACATGCCGCGCGTCCGCGATGCCGGTGGGCGCGAGCACCGGAGCCATCGCTTCCTCGTGCGCGATCCCGAGGTCCTTTCGCGCGCGGTGCGCGTCGTGGCCGAGCGTGGGGAGAGCGACGTCACCCTCACGCTCCAGAGCGCGCTCGTCGGACACGCCGTCCCCACCGGCGATCTCTTCCGCCGCCTCGTCGTACGAACCTTCCTCGTCCCCGATGCGCACCACGAGGCTCCCCTCGAGCGCCCGGTCGTTCTCGCGCGGCGCTTCCTCGACGTGCCGATCCATCGCGATCGCCCGATCGAGATGGCGCGCCAGCGCGTCGAGGTCGCCGACACCCGCCTCGCGCCCCCGGGGCAGCCCGGATCCGAGCGCCGCCTGCGCTTCGCGATCCCACCCGAGCAACGCGGCGCGGCCGTGCGCTGGGAGGTCGTCTACCAGCGCATGAGCGACGACGTGGCTTCGTCGTTCGGGATCGTGCAGGCCGCGGACGAGATCGTGATCGCGCGCGGGCTCGTACCGGCCCGTGGTAGCGTGAGCGCGGGCCACGCGGTGAAGCCATGATCAAAGCCCTCACGTGGAGCGCCGTCGTCGCCTCTGTGCTCGCGGCTTCGCCGGCGCGCGCCGATGATCCCACGCTGGTCGGCCTCTTCGAGGGCCACGGCATCGCGCCGCCTTCCGAGCCGGTGCGGGCGCGCCTCGCCGTCGCCGCGGCGCAGCGGGCCAAGACGCTCTGCTCCGCGCTCTACCAACAACGCGGCGGCGGCACCTCCTCTTCGGACGGTGCCTGCGGGCCGCTCAAGGTCACGCTGGCGAGCCTCGGCCGCGACGCCGCGGCGGCGATCCTCGACGTCCTCGACGAGCCGCGCCGCATCGGGGACCGCGGCGTCGACACCTTCGTGCCCATGATCGACGCGCTCGCGGCCACCGGACGCGAGGACTTGGTGCCCGTCTTCATCATCGCGCTCGAGCGCCTCGCGGTCCGCAGCCACCTCGGCGATCCGCGCGCCTCGTACATCGGTTTTCGCGACGTCGACGCCATGAACGGCGCGCTCACGAGGCTCACCTACCTCGAGCCTTACGAGCAGCGGTGGCCGAGCGGTGACGATCGCATCGCGCCGGCCGTCACCGGGTGGCGCGCCTTCTGGGAGCAGAACAAGCACAAGACCCGCACCGCGTGGAAGGCCGAGTCGCAGGAGCGCGCGCGCCGCCGCTTGGCCAGCGCCTCCGGCGTGGAAGCGGAGGCACCCGCGCTCGCCCTCGCCCAGCACGCGGACTCGAAGCGCGAAGGGATCGCGGCGCTCAAGCGGCTCGCACGCAGCCCCGCGTGCGCCGATCGCTGTCCGGAGGCGCGCGCGTTCCTCCACGAGCTCGAGCCGCGCGGCCTCTGGCTCACGAATCCACGGTGATCACGATGGGGCCGCAAGCGGCCCAGATCATCGAAGCGAGCCGCAACGCGCGCCGCTGATCGGCTGCTCGGGTTGGGAGAGCACGCCGGGCCCATCGAGCGCGCCCAGCGTCACGACGCGCGCGCTCTGCTCGCCCGTGGTCGTCACCATCGTCCGCTCGACGCACGCGCGGCCCGCATCGAAGCGCACCCTCCGCGAGAGCGTGGCCGGCGCCGTCGTTCCGCCGATCCGCGCCACGATCGACGTCGCGAGATCCATCACCCCCGGGAGCTTCGCGCCCGTGCACGAAGCGAGCGGAATGGGCACGCCCGGCGCCGCCTCCGTCCCCGGGATGGTGCGCGGCGGACCGAGCCCCAGATCGGCATCCACGCGATGCAGCCGCAGCACCGACGCGCCCGATGCATCCCGCTCCACCAGCGCCACGTCGACGTCGGCCCCGCTCGCGAGGATCCCGACCCCCTGCTCCTCCATCCGCTCGCGCGCCATCATCCGCGTTCGGATCACGAAATCCGGCGCGATCGCGATCACGCGCGCCCACCTTCGGCCGGCCTCGATCGCGATCCACGTCCCGTCGCTGCGCTTCGCCAGCGCATCGACGGAGACGGCGTCGTCGTCCTCTACGCCCATCGCGTCGTCGGGCCAGGGCCGGGTCGTGACGGCGCCGCGCTCGTCGAACCAGAGCACGTTGCGGTTCCGCGCTTCGAGCACGGCGAGGCCGCTGTCGGCGATGAACGGCGCGTCGCGAATCGCGAAGATGCCTTGCATGTAGGCGACCTCGTCGAACCGAGCCTTGGTCCGGCGCGGAGGCGCATGTCCATCGGCCGCATAGGCGCCGAGCGCGTTGGGCTGGGCGCTCACCACGTTGGGGCCGATGCCGCGCGCATCCATCCAGAGAAAGAGCGCGCCCTCGCGGGTCAGCACCATCGACGTGGTGGTGGCGCGCGGACCTTTCCACGACGCGGCCACCGTCTTCTGCACGCTCCCGTCGGCGCCGCCCACGAGCATCGTCAGCGTGCGTTGCCCGATGGGACCGGCGGCGCCGGCGTCGTCGTCCTCCTTGCCCGACGTCACGGCCATCGCCGCCCAGAGCGCGCCGCTCGGACCGAAGGTGGGCTCGAGCCCGAGCGGCGAGATCCCCGCCGGGAGCCGCGGCGCGGACGCGGGATCCGCCTCGCACGCGAAAGGCGCCGCGCCCTTCGTCGCGAGGCTCGGCGGCGGGGGAGGCTCGATCGCGGGGCTCGCCTCGTCCCAGCCGCGGCGCACGAACAGATCCTCGACCTCGCAGCGCGACGCCGTGCACTCGAGGCCCGCGTCCCCGATGGGCCGCCCCGGCCCGCGGGTCTCGGCCCAGGTCGCGCCCGCGTCGTTCGATTGAAACGCGCGCCCCGTGGCGCGCTCGATCGCGAGCCCGTGCTCCTCGCCGTCGAACGCGACGGCCACGTCGCTCGTCACGGGCAGCGCCCGCGCTTCGGCCCGCCCGTCCTCGTGCAGCACCGCGAGCGCGCTCGACCCACTGTCACGCACGAGGAGGCTGCCATCGCGCGCCGTCCCGAGGACCACGGTCTTGCCTCGGAACGACACCGGCCGGTCCACCTGGATCACCGTGTCCCTCTCGGCCGGCGCGTCGGCCCACGCGCGATTCGTGGGGATCACGCTCCTCGTGCCAATCCACAGCGGCCCGCGTCGCCCGGCGTCGCAACGCGTCCTCAGCTCGTCCCCCGCCGCACGCGGCCGCACCAGGATGGGCGCGGCGCCGCCGCGGAGATCGGCGCGCCACGTCCCTTGGTCGTTGGTGAAGAAGATCTGATGCGGCCCCGAGAGCGCGACGCTCTTGGCCAGCCGGCCGCCGAGCGCCGCCGTGATCGCCTCGATGGGCTTGCCCGGCGCGTCTCCGGTCCACGCGTGCACCGCCTTCCCGCACGCGAGGACGCGCGTCCCGCCGCACGCCGAGAAGCTCACCGCTTCGTACGAGCACCCGGGCCAATGCTTCTCGCGATGCCACCAGGTGATGCCCTCGCCGAGCCGCCCTTCGCCCAGCGGAACGAACCGCGAAACGAAGAAGATCCGATCACCGTCCGCCGTGACCTTCGTCTCCTCGCTGCTGCTGAGGTCCGTCCACGAAGCGCGGATCGCCGTGCCCGTGTCGACGGCGCGATCCACCGCTTGGTGCGCGCTCCGCGGATCGACCTCCTTCGGCGCGCGCGTCCCGCTCGCCGCTTGGCTGTCCCCCGCGGGCACGAGCGACCGCTCGAGCCGCGCTCCGCCGTTCGCGAACGCGCGGGCGAACACGTCGTGATCCCCGCCCGGCGCGACGATCACCCGATCGCCGTCGACGAGGAGCGACGCCGCGTGCACACCCCGATCGTCGATCGGCTGGTAGCTCCGCCCGCAGTCCCGCGTGCTCGCGAGCCGCTGCGGAGAGAAGACCACGAGCCCCGCGCAATCGGCGCCGATGCGCGCATCGACGGCGCGGCGCCCCTCGAACGGCGGTAGCCAGAGCGGCTCCTTCACCGCGCTCGCCATCGCCTCTCGATCCGTTCGCACGAACGCCACGCCGCGCGCTCCATGGAGCGTGATCGCACCTCGGTACGCGCCCACCGTGGACGCGTCCACGCCGGCAGGCAGATCACCGACGACCTGGAACGGCGCCAAATCGTCCGCCGCATGGAGCACGCGCCCGCCCTTGGCCACCGCCAGCACCCCGTGATCCAAGAGCGCGATCGCCTCGAGCGGCGCGCCCTCGAAGGTCGCGGCGTGCGCCGGCGCCGCGCCCGGCCGATGAAGCCACCGCGTGTCGGACGCATCGAGCCGCAGCTCGCGATCGCCGTGTCGCACGAGGGCCCGCACCTTCCCGCTCCGCGGCGGCGCCTCGAGCGGGCTCCAGGCGGCGAGCGCCGGCGGGGCAGGGGGCATCGGCCCATGCGGCGGCGCAGCCGGCGGAGGCGCCGCGCACGCCGCCGCGACCACTGCCATCGACACGATCCATCCCCGCCGGAGCCTCATCGCGGCGACGTTGCGCTCCCGCCCATCACGCTGTCAAGCAACGCACCACCCACCGCCGGCGGGGCGGAAAGACACCTTCCTCCTCACGGCCACTCGCGTGAGCGCGCCCTCTCTCTCGATCTCGTCTCCCGCGTTCCGCCCGACCCTCGCGCGCTGGATTCGTGCTCTCAATACATCCAAACCCAAGCGCCCTTGACACATCCAATCTTCCTTCAAAGCTTGTCGCGCGCCGTCTCCCTTCCTGAGACCGCGCCACAACCTTGTTGCGAAGGAGGATCCCGTGTCCGACGACTTCGACCCAACTCCCTACGTCCGCCCGCCGAAGATCGACATCCCCTCGGGCGTCGCCCTCAGCGTCGCGTTGCTCTCGGCGGTTCCGAAGCCGCGGCCGGATCACGTCGACAAGGCCGCGAAGCGGCTGCGCAAGAGCGTCGTTGGGCTCCAGGCCGCGTGGGCCAAGAGCGATATCCCCGCGACGCCGGCCGACAAACGCAAAGCCGACATCCGTATCGACAACGCGTGGGGCATGCTCCTCGATCGGCTCGAAGCGTATGCTTCGCTTCCCGTCCAGGATTTCCCCAAGGCAGCTCGCGCGCGTGAAATCCTGGAGGCGATTTCCCGAGATCGCGAGTGGCTCAAGCTGCCTTACGGCTCCGAGTGGGCGGAGAGTCAGAAGCGCCTCGCGCGCATCGACGGCGGTCTCGCCGCCGATGTCGATGCCTTGGCCGGCCCCGAGTTCCTCACCGAAATCCGGCGCGCTCACGAGGCGTACGGCATCGCGATCGGCGTCACCCAACCGATACCGCAGGCGGAGTCCGTCAACCTGGCGGAGCACCGCCGTGCCCTCTCACGCGCCATCGCGAGCTACGGCATCGCCGTGGTGAGCATGGCCGGCGACGACGACGAGGCGCTCGCGACCGTGCGCAAAGCCCTGCGCCCCATCGACGACTACCGCGAGGCGCAGTCCCGCCGCAACGCCTCCGCCGCCGGCGACGCTCCCGAGCCCCTGCCCGCCACGCCCGCGACCCCCATTCCCGATCCCCAATAACCCCTTTCGTTCGGCGCCTGCTTCCACACCTCCGGGAGCAGGGGACCGAGGACCCCGAAAGTGTCACCGAGGGTCCCGACTGCACGCACGAGGTGCGTCGACGTCCCGGGACGTACCCAATCAAAGCAAGGTTTGATCGCCGATGTCCTGGGACATGCCGGATCAGAAAAAAGTCTGATCGCGGATGTCCTCGGACGTGCCCGATCAACGCAAGGTTTGATCGCCGATGTCCTGGGACATGCCGGATCAGAAAAAAGTCTGATCGTCGATGTCCTGGGACCCGGCGGCTCAAAGCAACGTTTGATCACCGATCTCCTGGGACCCGGCGGCTCAAAGCAGCGTTGGAGCGTCGGCGTCCCCGGACGTGCCGGCTCGAAACGCTTCTCGAACGCAGATGTCCCGGGGGCTCGGGCAACAGCATCGGCATCGCGGCGGCCGCCTTCGACGGCTCGGAAGCTTCGGTTCTTTCGACCAGGCCCTACTGACGCGTGCCATTTCGGGTGATAGCCTCGGAGACACCGGAGGCGACCATGCGCGCAGCGAAGATCGGGACGGCGGTGGTGCTGGCAGTGGGGTTGTGGAGCACGGCGGCGGCGGCGGACGAGACGGCCAAGCCGGCCAAGGGCACCATCACGGTGGAGCCGACCCACATCAAGGCGCGCCCGCCGCGTCCCGCCGTGGCGGTGGACGTCGGCCGCGTCGTCCCGCGCGCGCCGCTCCCCGATCTGCGGCAACCGCTCGTCGAGCGCATCGGCAAGGCGGTCGACGGCGCGCCGTTCTGATCGGCTCGTTCCACGCGGCTCGGCGCGCGCTCCGATGCGACGGTGCGCGCCTGTCGTGAGCTTGCTTCGGCTCGCGTCCTTGGGCTTCGTAGGCGCTTTCGTCGGTTCGAGGGGCGCCGGGCTCGGCGCCACTGCACACACCGGGCGCCGTACGCTGCGCGCTACTGCTTCTCGATGGCGTAGATCGTCCCGCCGCTCGTCCAGTAGACGTGACCCGCGTCCTGCGCGAGCGTCGGGCATCGGAGGCCGGAGGCGAAGTCCGTCCCACCGTCGCCGTCCGACGTCAGCGCCGGCCAGTGCTGGATCGTCGAGGTGGCCGACTTGCAATCGTCCTCCGGGCCCTCGATCCAATAGATGGATTTGCCGTCGCTGATGATGCCCCTCGGGCGCAGGCGGTCGGTGATGATGGTGTCGGGTTGGGGGGGCGACGCCTTCGTCGCGCGGTGCACCGAGCCCCTCCCCCCATTGCTGCTGTCGTCGAGCTGCGTCCAATAGACCAACCCCTGGGGGCTCGCGTCGACGGCGAGGCTGAGGATTTGTTTGTTCGCCGGCACGAAGGGCTGCGTGGTCTCGAAGTCCGTCACCGAGACGCGCCGGATGGTGTCGACCGTGTCGTAGTAGACGTACTGGTCGTCGGCGGCGAGCAGCGAGGTGTTCACGTCCGACCCCAGCGAGCGCACCTCTGCGTCGAGCCCGCCGCAACCAATCGGCTGCCGCCCCATCTTCGTGTCCGTGCCGTTGATGGCGAAGAACAGCGTGCCGCCGAACGCGTACACGGCGCCGGACGCCGCCGCGGTGTCATAGAGCGTGGTTCCCAGAGGCAGGTTCTTCGCATCGAGCGGCGCCTGCATGACGCCCATGCTCGATGTCGGGAGCGTCGCGCCCTGCAGCCAGAACAAGCCGTGCTCGTTGGCGCTGAAAGACAGCGGGAGCATCCCCTTCACCGCCACGTAGGTGGACGTCGTCGAGCTCCCGGGGAGGGGGATGGCCCACACCTCGCCGTTCAAGGTGCTCGCGTTGCCGTCGTAGGGCTTCACGCCGTAGAGCCTCGACCCCGCCACCGCGAGATAGCGCGGCTCCGACGCGGTGTCGTACGCGCCGATGGGGACGGCGACGCACACGCCGGCCATGCCCATGCAGCCCGCGCCGCTGCTGCTCGACGACGAGGTGCCCGGACAGCCGCCCACGCCCGTGCTCGCGGCCGTGGCGGTGGCAGTGCTCGTGTCGCCGCCGGCGCCGCCGGTCGAGCTCGTGGTCCCGCCGTGGCCGGTGCTCGACGAGGCCACGACGCTGCCGCCGCCGGCGCCGCCGCTGCCGACGCTGTAGCCGCCGGGGTCGTAGAGCAGGATGCAGCCACCGAGGCTGATGAGCGCCGCTCCGCCGAGCACGCGGATCCCGTTCATGTCAGAACCTCCCAACGACGCTCATGCCTCCGCCGCCCGGCACGGCGAGCGGTGCAGGCATGACGCTGCCGGTCGTGGTCGTGGTCGTGCTCTTGCGCGACGACACGATGAGCAGGATGGCGCCCGTGGCCACGCCGGCGATACCGACGCTCCAAGCGATGGTGTTGCCCACGACGAGGCCCTTGTCGCTCGAGAGCTGCGACGCGAAGCCGGGCGGGCACGCGTTCTTTTCCGGGCCGCACATCTCGTTGGCCGTGGATCGGTGCGCGAGCACCATGGCCCCCGTGGCGCCGGCCGCGATGAGCGCCGCGCCGCCGATCCCGAGCGTCACGAACCCACCGACGCGCAATCCCGACGATGAAGACGGGGGCGGCGGCGGCGTTTCGCTTCCGGGCGGCGCACCAGGCCCCTTCACCGCGACGGGCCCGGTGTTGCCGGGGGGAGGCGGAGGGGCGGCGAGCGCCGGGCCCTGCGTCGCCACGAGCTCGGTGCGCTCGCCCTCGGCGAGCACGACCTCGTGCTTGCGATCCTGTCGCCCCGCCACGCGGATCACGATCGTGTGCTTGCCCGGATCGACGGGGAAGCGCGTCTCCAGCGCGCTCGCGGCGATCTCCTGCCCGTCGAGCGTCACCTTGGTCTCGGCCTGACCGAGCGGCACCACGATGCGGAGCAGCGGCACCTTGGGCTCGAGCGCGGCGATGCGCTCCTTCGCGAGCTTGGAGCGCGGATCGGTGGCGTCGATGAGCCCGAGGCCGCGCTTCCAATGCTCGAGCGCCGCGCCCGGCTTGCCTTCCTTCTCGTCGCACTGCGCGACGTTGAAGAGCGTGTTCGAGACGGCGAACAGGCTCAGGCTCTCGCGCAGCTTGCCGCAGCCCGTGGCGGAGTCGCCCTTCTCGATGGCCGCGATGCCCTCTTGGAAGAGCTGCTGCGCGCGCGCCTTCGGATCCTGCGCGGAGGCTGTTCCCCCGAAGGAAGCAAGCGCCGCCGCGAGACCGAGACCGGTTGCGCATCGGCGCAGGACGGCCGTCATTTCCATTCCTTCAAGTTGGGGTTGACCTTGGTGTTCGGCTTGGGCCCGACGCGCACGGTGCCGGTCGACGCGGGGTGCACGCTCGGAGTGGGCGTCGCCGTCGCGACGGGGACCGCGCTCGCGGCGCTCGGTGCGCCCGAGGCTTCCGGCCCGGTCGTCACGTGCGGCACGTCACCCGTGGGCGCTGCAGAGGCGGAGGCGCTCGCGCTCGCAGAGGGGCTCGCGCTCGCGGTCGCGCTGGTGTCCGCCGTCGGCTTCGTCGCCGCTTCGGCGTGCTTCGCGTCGCTGCCCGATCGCAGGAAGACCACGGCGGTCACGACGGTCGCGAGCACGACCGCGACACCGCCGGCCACGAGAGGCCAGCGGACACCGGCGCCCGCGCGCCCCGCGGGGACGCGCACGTGCGTGACCTGCACGCTCTCCCCGCCCAACACGCTGCCTGCTGCCGCGGGGATCGGATCGATGTCGGGCTCGCCCTTGGACGCGATCGTCTCGAGGGCACGGCGCACGGCCTTCTGCATGGCCCGCGCGTCGGCCCAGCGGCTCTTCGGCTCGAAGGCGAGCGCGCGATCGACCACGTCGGCCACGTCGGAGAAGAGGCCCGGCAGGATGCTGCGGATCGACGGCGCCGGCGCCGTCATCGCCTTCAGCAACATCTGGTTCAACGTCGGCGCTTCGTGCACCAGCCGGCCGGTCATGAGCGTGAACAGCGACGCGCCCAGCGCCCACAGATCCGATTGCGCGTTGACCCGGTTCCACTCGCCCAACGCTTGCTCCGGCGGCATGAAGGCCGGCGTGCCCATGGCGCTGCCGGTCCGCGTCATCTTCGCCTTGGCCGCGCCCGACGTCTCCATCACGCCGGCCAAGCCGAAGTCGAGGATCTTGAGCGTCCCCTCGTCGGTCACGAAGAGGTTCTCGGGCTTCAAATCGCGATGCACCACGCCCTTTTCGTGGGCGGCGGCGAGCACGTCGAGGAGCTGATCGGCATAGCGCAGCGCCTCGCCGACGCGCAGCCGCTGGCCGGGGCGCGACTCGGCGACCGCCGCCACGCTGCGGCCGCGGAGCAGCTCCATCACCAAGAACACCGACCCGTCTTCCGCGGTGTCGTCGTCGAGCACGCTGACGGCGCCGGGGTGCGCCACCTTGTTGGCCATGTACCCTTCACGGAGGAAGCGGGCGCGCGCCTCCGTGTCGGTCGACAGCTCGAGGTGGAGCATCTTGATGGCGCCGCGTTTGCCATTGCGGTGCGTCCCCTCGTACACCGCGGCCATCCCGCCCACGCCGATCAAGCGATCGATGCGCCATTTGTCGCGCAGCACGGTGCCGACGCGCGCGCGGGCGCGGCGCGAGACGGCGTCGTCCTGCTGCGGCGCGGGCGCAGGCTGCGCGGCGGCCATCATGGGGGTTCTCAATGATCGCTCCGGCGCGACGCGCGCTGTCGTCCGGAGCTCACTTCGATGTCGAACCACACCCGTTGAAGCACGCCCATCACCTTCGAAAACAAGCCGGCCTCCGGCCTCCGCCAAGCGCCTGTCGCATCATCGGCTCCTTTCCCTCATGGGGCAAGGCGGAAGCAGGGTCCCGCGGCATTGCCGGCCGCGAACTCCGCGGGATCATGACCGTCAATAAATTCACGGTGGGCGGGAGAACGATGATTGCGTGGTGCCGAACGACCGAGGGCACGTACAGCGAGGCGCGAAAGCGCTGCACGTGAAACGCGCGCAATGCCCGCCCGCCTTGGATGCGCCGGGGGCGCGATCCTATTTCGTCGCGCGCCATTGCTCGTCGATCGCGTGGAGCCGCCCGCCGCTGCTGGTCCAGCATCGCGCCGTGGAGGCTCGACACGAAGTCCGTCCCTCACCGAGCCGCGATATCGATGTCCGGTGATCGCCGCGGCGACAATCCGCTTCGCGAGCACGACAGCGCGTCTCCGCGAGCACGCGCGATCGGCGTCGCGCATGATCGCGTGACGTCGCGGACGGCATGCGGATCGAGCTTCGTTTCTCGGGGTCGGCGAGCGTCGTCCGCCGCGTGATCCGGGCTAAGCTCGGCGCATGGGGGCTCTTCGGCAAGGCTCGCTCGCGCCTCTTCGTCGAGGCTTCGGCGGGCGGATCATCACCGGCCCGAACCTCGTGGCGCTGCTCCTCGTGTGCGCCTCGGTGGCCATGATCGTGGCTGGGGCCGTGCACCTTTATCGGCGCGATCGGCAGGAGCTCATCGATCAGTTCGAGCTCGAGCGCGCCAAGCAGATCCGCGAGGCCGTGCACGTCATCGACGCCGACCTCGCCACCATCCAGCGCGACCTCGCCATCGCCGGCGGCTTCGTGCAGAAGGATCGCGGCGCCGCCCGGGATTTGCGGGCCCTCCTGAGCGTCGTGGCCCACTACAAGCAGGTCCGCGTCTACGACGACACGGGCGCGCTCGGCCTCTCCGTGCCGGACGAGGGGACGGGCACGAAGCTGTCCGAGCGCGACATCGAAACCTCCACTGCCGAGGTGGCGCTCGGCGCGAGCCGGCGCGCCGCGGGCGAGCTCGTCACGTCACGGCCGGTGAGCGGATACGGCGGCTGGTTCCGCGTGTTCGGCACGCGCCTCGACCCGCGCGAGCCCGGCGGCGCGCCCATCGTGGTGACGTTGCTCGTCGACACCCGGGCCATCTTCGACAAGCTCGTCCTGCTCGGGCCCGACAGCGAGTCGCGCCTGCTCGTGATCGGCCTCGGCGGTCGCACCATTCCGATGAGCGATCCCGAGCTCGCCCGCGCCGTCGCCCGCCTCGATCACGATCGCGCCGCGCTCCCCGCCTTCGCCGCGCTCATCGATCGCATGCGCCGCGCCGAGACGGGCGGTGTCCGCATCGACGCCGACGAAGCCGCGCGGATCGGCCTCGGCACCGCGCCGGCCATCGCGACCTTCGCGTCCATCCAGACCCCGCTCTTCCACACCGCCGGCGGATCGTGGTGCGTCGCCACCGTCAACTCCACCGCGGAGATCCTCTCGCGCACGCGCTCGCTCGCGGCCCGCTTCGCCCTCGCCTCGGGCGTCATCTGTCTCGCCATCATCGGCTTCGGCACGTACGTCGTCCTGGCCACGCGGCGCATCTCCGATCAATGGCTCTTCCAAGAGCGGGAGTCGCTGCGTCAGGAGCGCGA
The DNA here is from genome assembly GCA_001931535.1 of Minicystis rosea. Classification (GTDB taxonomy): domain Bacteria; phylum Myxococcota_A; class Polyangia; order Polyangiales; family Polyangiaceae; genus Minicystis; species Minicystis rosea. Next base: position 5,773,969 of record CP016211.1, on the reverse strand, counting down.
ATACTCGGCCAACCTCCAAGCCGCGAAGGAGGAAGCCGAGGCCGCGAACCGCGCCAAGAGCGACTTCATCGCCAACATGAGCCACGAGATCCGCACGCCGATGAACGGCATCATCGGCATGACCACGCTCGCCCTCGACACCGAGCTCACGGGCGAGCAGCGCGACTGCTTGAACCAGGTCAAATCATCGGCGGCCACGCTGCTCCAGGTGATCAACGACATCCTCGACTTCTCCAAGATCGAGGCCGGCAAGCTGGAGCTCGAAGAGGTGCCCACGAGCCTCGACGAGCTCGTCGAAGGCACCTTGAAGATGCTCGCGTTCTCCGCCCATCAACGGGGGCTCGAGCTGCTCTATCGCATCGCGCCCGACGTGCCCGACGTGCTCGTCGGCGACCCGCTGCGGCTCCAGCAGGTCCTCGTCAACCTGGTGGGCAACGCCATCAAGTTCACCACCGTCGGCGAGATCGTGGTCGAGGTCACGCGGGACGAGAACACCGAGGCAGGCTCCACCGACGTGCGCTTGCACGTCGCCGTGCGCGACACCGGCATCGGCATCGCGCCCGCGAAGCAGCGGGTCATCTTCGAGCCCTTCTCGCAGGCCGATGGATCGACGACGCGTCGCTACGGCGGCACGGGCCTCGGGCTCGCCATCTGCAGCCGCATCGCCGAGATGATGGGCGGGCGGCTCTGGGTCGAGAGCCAGCCCGGCAAGGGCAGCACCTTCCACCTCGCGGTGAAGCTCGGCCTCCACCGCGCTTCCAGCTTCGTGACGCCCGTCATCCCCGAGCTCACCGGCCATCGGGTCCTCGTCGTGGACGACAACGCCGCCGCGCGATCCATCGTCCGCGACGCGCTCGCCGCCTTCCGCATCGACGTGACCACCGCGGCCTCCGCCGACGAAGCGCTCGCCGCCGCGCGCGCGGCCTCGGCGCGGGCCGCGCCCTTCCAGCTCCTCGTCCTCGACACCACGCTGCCGGAGACCACCGCCGACGCGCTCGCCGCGAGGCTCCGCCGCGAAGCCGATCTCACCGGTCCCGTGCTCCTGATGATGACGGCCGTCGCGCGCCGTCCGAGCGCCGCGCGCTGCCGTGATCTCGAGATCCTCGAGTTCGTCACCAAGCCCGTTCGGCCGGCGTACCTCATCGCCGCCGTGGCCAGCGCGCTCGGCATCTCCACGCGCGGCGCCGTCAAGACGCCCTCGTCCAGAGACCCGGCGCCGCGCGCGCCGCGCCCGCCCATCACCGTCCTCTTGGCCGAAGACAACGCCGTCAATCAGATGGTCGCCGTGCGACTCCTCGAGCGCGCGGGCCACCGCACCACCGTGGTGGGCACGGGCCGCGAGGCGCTCGCCGCCCTCGATCGCGCGGCCTTCGATCTGGTCCTGATGGATGTGCAGATGCCCGAGATGGACGGCCTCGAAGCCGTCGCCGCCATCCGCGCCGGCGAGCTCCAGCGCCCGGGCGCGCACCAACCCGTGGTGGCCATGACCGCGTACACGATGCGCGGTGATCGCGAGCGCTTCTTGGAGGCCGGATTCGATGGTTACGTGCGCAAACCCATCAGCGTGCGCGAGCTGCTCGACGCCATCGACGCCGCCGTTCCTCGCCCGCCGGCGCGCGCCGGAGCGCCCAACGAAGCCACCGCCATCGACGAAGAGGGCGCTCGCCTCACCGCGCCTTCCGCGGCTGCTCCTGCATCCGAGCCCCCCGAAGGTGTCTTCGAGCGCGCCGAGGCCATCGCGCGCTTGGCGGGCGACGAAGCGCTCCTCCGCGAGCTGATCGACGTCTTCATGGACGAGCAGCGCAAGTGGATGGGCGACATCCACGCGGCCATCGCCGCGGGCGACGCGGCCTTGCTCAAGCGCGCCGCGCACACGCTCAAGGGCGCGGTGGACAGCTGCGGCGGGCGCCGCGTGCGCAGCGTCGCCAAGGACCTCGAGCACATGGGCCGCGAAGGCTCGCTCGCCGGCGCCGAGGAAGCGGCGGCGCATCTCGATCGCGAGATGGCTTTGCTCCTCCCCGCGCTCCTCCGTTTTCGCGGCGAAGCGGCTTCCACTGCGTGATGAATCGCTTGGAGCTCGCTCTCAGCCTAAGCGCGCGGCGGCGGATACGACGGGGAACGGAGGCGTTTGATCAACGTGATCTCGTTGCCCCGCTCGTTGTGTCGCACCTCGTCCATGAAGGTGCGAATGAGCAGGAGGCCGCGCCCGCTCACCCGCTCGAGCTGCGCCGGATCGGTCGGATTGGGCAGCTTCGAAGGATCGAACCCCGGCCCCTCGTCGGCGACCACGTACGTCACCTCGTATCGCGTGATGCGCGCGAGCACCCGCACGCGCCGCAGGCGATAGGGCAGCTCCCTCCGGCGCTGCTCGGCGAGCTCTTGGTAGGCGCGACCGCCGTCCATCTCGCGGAGCGTGCTCGAGAGCTCCAGGTTCCCATGATGGATGGCGTTCACCAGCGCTTCGCGGAGCGCCACGCCCACCTGGATCAAGGCCGTCTCGTCGCACAGCGCGAGCCGCGTCAAATCCGACTCCAGATGACCCACGATCACGGGGATGGCCGACGCATCGTTGTCGATCAAGAAGCGCGTTTCTATGTGATCGAGGCACGAGAGCACGCGCAGCGACGCGCGCGCGGCGCGGCCCAGCTCGATCACGTTCTCCACCGTGGCCACGAGATCGTGGGCCAAGCTGCGTTTGGGCACGTAGCTCGCGGCGCCGCCCTGGAGCGCCTTCACCGCGATCTCTTCGCTCCCGTGCGCGGTCATGAGGATCACGGGCACGTGCACGCCCCGCGCGCGCACCTCACGCACCAGCGCGAGCCCATCCATCTCCGGCATCTGCATGTCGGTGACGACGATCTCCGGCGGGCTCTCCTCGATGAGCGAGAGCGCCTCGGCGCCGTTCTCCGCGTAGCGGAGCTCGAACCCGGCGCGCGAGAGCAGCATGCCCGCGAGGCGGCGATCGACGGCGGAGTCGTCCACCACCAGCGCTGTCACCATGGCGTCGTCTCCATGACGAGGGCACGACGGAACGGCGATCGACGATCGAGACACACCGACCGAGAGTGCGACGTCTCCGTGTCGCGGTCGATGGTTTTCGCGTGGCGCGCATGATCGCGGAGCGCGCCGCGAGCGCTCCTCTGCGTCTTGGGCGGGCCACTCCGGATCTCGTGCTGCGGCCTCTCCTGGTAGGTGTCTGCAGCGCCGGCCGGCCCTCGTTCCACGTGCGCGCGCCGCACGCTCACGCCTCGCACGCTCGCGTGTCGCATGCTCGCGTGTTGCATGCTCGCGTGTCCTCGGCGCGACGCGCGCCGTGCGATCGGGACAGGCTCTTACGCGCATCCTCTGCGCGATCTTCGTGTGGGCTCCTGCGCGTGATCGCGTGAAAGGACTGGTTGACGAACCGCGTGTCGCCTCCTACAGTGTGCTCCGTTTTACCCTTCAGTACGATTGAACTGGTGCACGGAAGCATTGTGGCGAGGCCCTCGCGCTCATCAACCCAGTAGGAAGATTCGAGCGGTTTTCATCGAGGTTTTCGCACCGCACCGGAGAGTTAGGCGCACGCCAACGTGTCTTTGCGGTGTCACGCCGCCATGGGCCATCGCCCGGTGAGCGTGATTGGTTCGTCGAGCGCCCCAGGGGCTCTCGTTCGTTGAGGAGCGTGCGAAAATGCCGGATCCGAGCGCCTCGTCGCTGTCGTCTTCCGATTCGTCCGATACGATCGATGTTGTTCAGCAATCTTCACTCGCGCCGGAGTCTGCGGTGGTGTCGATTGCGATTCCGCCGGTGGTGACGGAAGTCGAGCCCGAGCTGGGGACGGCCGCGGCGCACATCGTCAGCGCGCTGGAAGCCGCGGGGATCGACACGTATTTCGGCCTCCCGGGCGGCCCGGTGATGCCGCTCTTCGACGCCATCTTGGCCTCGCCGAACGCGACGCTCATCGAATCCCGACACGAGACCAATGCTGTCTTCTCGGCCATTGGTTATTACCGCGCCACGGGCAAGGTCCCTGTGGTGGTGGTCACGGCCGGCCCCGGGGCGACCAATGCCATCACCGGAATCGTGTCCGCCCACGTCGAGCGCGTGCCGATGCTGGTGATCTCCGGTGACGTGGCTTGGTCTTCGTCGGGCGGCCGCCTCCTGCAATCGCTCGGTCGCGAGGGCATCGGAATCGAAGAGATGCTGAAGAACGTCACCCGCGCGGCCGTGCGCGTGGCGCTCCCGCGCTCGGCCGCCTCGCAGACGATGGCTGCCGTCAAAGCCGCCACCGCCGTGGAGAACCCGGGCCCCGCGCTGCTCGTGCTCCCCATCGATTGCGGGTCTCAGCCCAGCGAATGGCAGCACATCGAGAGCATTCGCACCGCGGTCACGAGCCACATCGACGATCACGTGCTCGTCGACGTCGCCGAGCAGCTCTCCCGCGCGCGCCGCCCGCTCATCGTGGTGGGCGCCGGCTGTCGCCCGCACGCCGCGGCCGTGCAGCGCATGATCGAGGCCCTCCGCGTGCCTTTCATGACCACGCCGGCCGCCAAAGGCATCATCAGCGAAGATCACCATTACTCGCTTCGCAACGGCGGTATGGCGGCCTCGTGGTGGGCGCGCCGCTACACCCAGCCCGGCGTCGACGTCTGCCTCGTCATCGGCACCGATCTCGACGACGTCTCCGTCGGCCCCACGCAGCCGATCGCGCCCGACGGCACGCTCATCCACGTCGATCTCGACCCCACGGTCTTCAATCGCAACGTGCCCACGCGCCTCGGCATCACCTGCGAGCTCGGGGCCTTCGCCACCCGCCTGCGCGAGGTCGCGCGGGAGATGAACCTGGTCAATCGCGAGGCCGGCTTCGTCATGGCCGAGGCCACCGAGGGCTCGCCCTTCGATTGCGAGAGCTTCCGCACCGACGATTCGCCGCGCATCGCGCCCCACCGGGTGATCCACGATCTCGAGGCCGCCGTCGGCCCGCACGCCACGTACATCACCGACATCGGTGAGCACATGCTCTTCGGTCTTCATTACCTGACCGCGCAGAGCCCCAAGAGCTTCGTCATCCACCTCGCGCTCGGGAGCATGGCCTCGGGCATCTGCTCCGCCATCGGCCACGCCGCCGGCAATCGCGATCGCCGCGTCGTCTGCATTTGCGGCGACGGCGGCATGCAAATGGCCGGGAGCGAGCTCCTCGTGGCCCTCAAGCTCAAGCTCCCCATCGTGTACGCCGTCTTCAACGACGCGCGCTACAACATGGTTTATCACGGCTACAAGCAGCAATTCGGCAAGGAGGCCGCGTGGGAGACGCCTTGGGTCGACTTCGTCGCTTGGGCAGCCTCGATGGGCATGCCCGGCGCGCGCATCGATCGGCCCGGCCAGATCACGCGCCAACTGATTGACGATCTCACCTCCAAGGGTCTCCCCGTCGTGCTCGACATTCGCCACGACCCCGGTGTGCGCATTCGCGGCGCCGGCCGGGTGGAGGCGCTCCAGCACATGTCCGCGGCGCCTCCGCCGATGAAGGCTTCGTCGGTGCGGCCAGGCTCCATTCCGCCCCCCTCGGCGCGCGCGCCGCTGAGCTCGCGCTCGCCCCTCGGCGTGCGCGCGCCGTTGAGCTCGCGCTCGCCGCTCGGCGTCACGCCCCCGGCGCCGCCCGTCGCCGACGCCCCGCCCATTTCGGTGCGTGTCCCGCAATCGACGCCGCCGCTCGGCATTCGCGGCCTCTCGCTCACGCGCGCCCTCGTCCCGCCGCCGCCGGCGCTGCCGAAGCTCGACGGCCTGAGCGCTCCACGTGACGCCGACGCCGACGATCCCTCGTCCGAGAATGGTTGAAGTGTGAGTGAACCGGCGCGGGGCTGCCTCGCTCATGGTCCCCGCGCCGCTGATTTCGATGGGATCCGCGCGCTCCGCCACCGCCGATGTGTGAGGCCGACTACGACCCCGTTTTGTCTGTACCATCCCGAGGACTTGTGGTTCTCTCGGGGGTCAGTGTAGGTCCTCTCCAGTCTGCGATTTCGTTGGCGTCCTGCGATTGACTGGAGCGCCTTCTCCGTCGGAGGGCACCGATGAAGAACGTCGCATTCAGACTCAGCGGTCGGTACCTCATCTGCGCGTACAACGAGTACCCGCCGACCGACGAGGAAGCGAAGGCGTCGCTCGAGATCTTCAAGACGCTCAACTTCGAGACGGTGAAGGTCCTGACGTTCACGAAGGGCGGCGCGCCCACGGCCTCGCAGCGCAAGGAGCTCAACGACGCTCTCGCCGGCCGGCAATTGACCACCGCGGTCGTCTCGGATTCTCCGCTCCTCCGGGGGATCATCACCGCGTTCAGTTGGTTCAACCCGAAGATCAAGGCTTTCAACAGCTCCGAGCTGGAGCAGGCGTTCCTCTATCTCGAGATACCTCCCTCGCGTTGGGAGCGAATCGCCGAGGAATCCGCCAAGGTTCAAGCCGAGGTCGACAAGCCGCGCCCGTCGTCGCGGCCCGCAGCCGGTCCGTCGTCGCGCCCCGGGGGCCCGTCGTCGCGCCCCTCCAGCCCTTCTTCTTCGCGCCCCTCGAGCCCGTCGTCGCGGCCTGTCGGCCCGAAACGCGCCTAACTCGAAGCCGGGCATCGGCGTCGCTTCGCCCGAAGGCATCTTCGTCCCGGGGCGAGGCGCAACCCCATTACCATTCTGCATCGAACGCCCAGCGGGGCAGTTCTCCGCACAGTGCTGTGCGACGGTGCCGCGCTCCACGCGCCGAGCCTCGATTCCAGCGCGTCTCCGGCGTTCGGAGCCTCGTTCTGCGCGGCGCGCTTCCCCACCTACCATGATGCTGGGCGCGCGCTGCGCCCGGCCGCTCTACCCTCTACCGCACGAAGGTTTCTTGTGATCATTCGAGACATCGGCATCCTGGGAATGGGACTTTGGGAAGGGGAGGTGATCACCAACGATCATTATGGTGATCGCTACCTCGCCCGAGCCCAGGTGAAGGACCCGTATCGCGGCATGCGCGGCGACGACGGCACGGTCCGCATCGCCGGCATGGTGCTGTCGCCGGATCGTTATCCGCGCGCCATCGCCGCCATCGAGCAGAGCTTCCGTGACCCTTATCGCGGCACGCTGCGGCGCCGCCTCTTCCCGCACGATCTCAAGGTCAGCGACGCCGAGACCGAGGCCGCGCGGAAGGCCATCGCGGACGCGGGGCTCACGCCCGCCGACATCGACGCGGTGCTCGTGCAATCGTTCCTGCCCGATCAGTTCCAGCCCAAGAACTCGGCGATCATCGCCCACAACCTGGGCATTCGCCACGCGCCCGCGTGGGAGATCGACAGCATCTGCAATTCGGCGCTGATTCACCTCACGGTGGGCTCTTCGCTGATCGTCTCGGGCTTCGGCCGCCACATCCTCTGCGTGCAATCGACGGCCTACTCGCGGGTCAGCGATCCGGCCTCCTCGACCAACATCCAGGACGCCGATCTGGCCAGTGCCTTCGTCCTCGGCCCTTCGCCCGGCACCGAAATGGCCGTGTCGTGGCGCACGGACGGCCGGCTCCACGGCGCCATCCGCCTCGCGTGGGGGACGCCCGGCGGCGAGCCGCCGGCGCGCTGGTGGGAGCGATCGCCGGAGCGTCTCCAGATCCGCTTCGACCCCGCCCTCCAAGAAGAGGTGATGTCGGAGATCGCCGGAAACGCCAAGACGGTCTGTGACGAGGCGCTCCAGCGCGCGGGGATGCGCAGTGACGATCTCGAGACCTTCATCGCGCATCAACCGATGAGCTGGAACAAGGCCTTCATGGAAGACGTGCTCTCGCTCGAGGACGGCGTCGCCTACGACACGTTCGAGGAATACGCCTGCATCAACTCCGTCGGCATCCCCGCGTCCATTTACGAAGCGCGCCGGAGCGGCCGCATCAAGCGCGGGAGCAACGTCCTGCTCTTCGGCCCGGCCGCCGGATACACCTACGCAGCTGCGGCGATTCGCTGGTGAGGGCCATGAAATTCGATCACATCACCGCCATCGTGCCGGACGCGGACGCGGCCGCCGAAGCTTTGAAGCGGCTCTTCGGCGCCGAGCCCGTGGCCACGCTCGCGCTCCCCGGCATGGCGATTCGCTCCTTCCGTGTCGGTGAGGCCGAGATTCACGTCAACGCCCCCACGGGCCCCGGCCCGGTCGACGATCACATGCGCCGTCACGGGCCCGGCTATCACCACCTCGCCCTCCGGGTCGACGATCTCGACGGCACCATGGCCGAGCTCGGCACGCGCGGCTTCGCGATGCTCGGGACACCCGTCGAGACCGCGCCCGGCCTGCGCGAGGTGTTCGTCGATCCCCGCACCTCCGGCGGCATGTTGATCCAGCTCGTCGAACGGCGCGTCGCATACGACGAGCCCTACGCGCTCGACGGCGCCGCCGTCGCCGCGCTGGCCGAGAGCACCTGAATTTCGCGCCCCCTCTGGGGCGTGACGCCGAGCCGCAAAGGCACGCTGCGCGCTGATCCCACCTTCTTGCTCGGCTGGCGATCCAGCCATCGAGCCACCTTCACAGTCGGGAGGGCCTACGGGCCCTTCATGAAGCGATGCCTCGTGCCCGCATCGGGCACGTGCCCGAAGTGTGCCCGACGCGTGCCGGGCACGTGCCCGACGCGGGCCCGAAGCGCGATCGCCGAAAGCGCCGCGATTCCCAGTGGCATTGCGTCGACCCGCGAAGAGCGCTCGGCTTGAAAACACGAGAATGGTGATGGGCACGGCCATTGCGAATGGGGTGTTGCCGGCGCGTCGCACGTGCCGCGCGACAAGGAGACTCCATCGATGGCGCTTCAAGTCATTACCCAGACCATGAGCTCTCCGAACATCGTGTTCGGACAGACACTGCCATTCACGTTCGATCTCAGCGGCGGCGGCGCCATCATCTCGTATGCCGTCGCGCTCAGCTCCTTCGACCTGCGCTTCGCCACCGACTCGAGCCACGACTCCGAGCCCGTCGGACAGGTCGCGGTGCGGCTCGTCCCCAACCTGGTTGGGGACACGGTGCTCGTCACGCCGCAGCTCCTTTTGAGCGATGGCAACGGGAGCGCGGGCTCCGAGTCTCAGGACGTCAGTGGGCGCACGAGCACGCTCACGGCCAGCGTCCTCGCGTGGGTGTCGACGAGCGTTCCGGCGAGCCAAACGCTCCAGCTCCTCAACGCGTATGGCATCCAGAGCGACGCGCCCGCGCCGGTCACCATCAACTCGGCGGCCACGTACAAAGCCTTCCTCACGGGCTTCGCCGCGTCCTTCTCGGATGACGCGGTCGATCTCAACGGCCTCTCCGTCTCGGCCAGCAGCAGCGTGGAGAATGGGACCGCGCTGACGCTGGAGTCGACCACCAGTTTGCAAGGCGACAGCACGGCGCCGGACAGCTTCGCCGACGTCGGGCTGGTGTCGTTCACCAGCGCCGTGAGCGGTCTCGCGCTCGTGAGCGCGACCGCGTCGTTCAACGATGCCAACGAGAAGAGCGGTATCTCCGGCACGCTCTCCGCCACGATCGACATCCCGAGCGGCTTCACCAAGATCGTCGCCGCCGTTCCGCTCATCGAGTCCTTCTCGGCGAGCTTCAAGAACAGCTCCACGGCGCAGATCGCCGAGCTCGCCGCCGGCGTCACGGGCGGCCCGGGCTTCCCCGGCGGCACGACGTTCCCGATCACCGAGAGCGGCACGCAGACATGGAGTCTCTATTTCAACATCTGGGGTGATCGCGGCTCCAACACGTACATCGACACCGCGGCCCTGACCGCCCAGGTCCTCGTCCAGTTCGCCTGAGGCGACGTCACCGAGAGAAGGAGAAGAACATGGGATTCTTCATGCAGACGCAGCAATTCACGACCGGTGGCTCGCCCCTCGTCTTCGCCTACGGCGAGCAGGGAGGCTTGGGATCGTGGATGTACGGTATCACCTCGTTCTCGCTCTCGAGCTCCGAGGACACGCTGGGTTTCGGCGGCATCAAGGTGTCCATCTCGGTCGAGACCGACAACCAGAGTGGCACCATCACCCTCACGCCCAGCGTCATGTACGGTGATCAGACGCTGCCGTTCGATCCGTACGAAGGCGAGGTGAGCGCGACGCTGTCCATCACCGTGCTCGCGTGGGTCGATCCCAACGCGAGCTCCACCAATCCGGCGGTCACGCCCACGAGCGTGATGCTCGCGATGGCCAACACCACGGGCGCGATCACGTCGCAGGCGCCCGACACGAGCGGTTATGGAATCCAGGGCATCGCCCGGGTCAACGCGGGTGTGCTCGCCGGATTCGCGCTCTCGCTCGCGCCCACGACCGAGCAGTCCAGCCTGTACGGCATCGGCGCGGCTGCGGGCGCGGCGATGACCCCCTATTCGACCTCGACACAGGCCTTCCCGGTGGCGAGCGCGCAGGTCATCTCCGGCGACAACGATGATTACTCCGGCGTCAGCAACGAATACTCCGCGGCCAACACGGTCGACATCGGCCTCATCGCGCTGTCCACGACCGCGACGGAGGTGCTCCCGGGCTTCGTCACCAGCATCATGGCCCCGAATGGCACGGTGACGCCGGCGCTCCCCGCCGCGTGGCAGTCGATTCCGCTCACCCAGGTCGGTGTCTTCGTCCAATCGTACTATCTCCAATTCCGGATCACCGGAGACGATCAAGAGGACGGCCCGCTCTTCGATAGCATGGAGTTCGGCGCCTCCGGCGTGACGCTCGGGGCCTCGGGCGGCTTCTCGTTCACCTCGACGCTCAGCCTGGTCGGTGTCAACGAAGACCACAGCACGGCCCAGATTGATGCGGCGTCTTATGGCGTCACGTACCTCTATCTGGCGCTCGCCGGTCCGATCGTCACGGCGGTGAGCCCGAGCTCGGGCCCGCTCGCCGGCGGAGGCACGGTGACGATCAGCGGGCAGAACCTCACGAACGTCGAAATGGTCCGCTTCGGTGGCATGCCGGCGACGAACGTCTCGATGAACGGTGATGGGACCGTGACGGCCACGGTTCCCGCCGGCGCCGCGACGGGCGCCGTGGATGTCCGTGTCCTCACCACGTCGGGGATCTCCGCGGTGGTGACCGCCGATCAATACACGTACACGTCGTGAGCTTCGCGCTCCGCGCGGCGGCCTCTCCGCCGCCGCGCGGACGACGGCCGCCTCTCTGCCGCGGCCGTGCGCTCGAGCTCCATCTTCCGACCGCCCCATCGATCGAGGAATCATCATGCGAAGCGCTTCCAACGGCACGCCGGCTCTCAACAGCAATCAATTCAGCTCTTCCAGCACAGGCAGCTTGAGCAACGCGGTCAATCTGTTCCGCGGGGACGTGAATTACCAACTGCCCATCGTGCAGCTCGACGACAGCTCGGGCACGAGCGATCTCTCCGTGCAGATCGCGCTCTTCCTCCAGAGCAACGTCTGGCAAGCCGTCACGGGGTGGAACGTCGATCAACCGACGGGCACGCTGGGCGTGGGGTGGAGCCTGCCTGTCGAGCAGATCCTTTTGCAGACCGAAGGCGCGCTCTCGCCGTCCGCGGTCACCTACAACTATCAGGGCAGTGGCGTCTCGAGCCCGCTCATCCCCACCGAGGAGCCTTGGCTGCGCGCCTCGCTCTCCGCGACCCTCGCGGACTCCCTGGTTCCGGGCACCGTCCCGGCAGCGCTGGTGACTGCGTTCCTCGCCGCCGGTCTACCGCTCAGCGCCTCGGCCACGCTCTCGGGCAATGGGCCATGGCAGGTGCAAGACGACGTGTGCGAGCACCTTTACGTGCTCAGCCTCGAAGGCGATCCCGCCGCGCTCCACGTGCTCGACGGCGGCGCGCTCTTCCAGCTCCAGAGCTATCAATTCTGGCGCATCGCCTATTATGCGCCCTTCGAGCGCTGGGAGATCACGGACGACAGCGGCAACGTCAAAGTGCTCGGCGGCGGCAAGTCGACGGTGTCCGGCTATTCCTATGCGACGAGCAGCGGAAACAGCGTCATCTGGGGCGTCAAATGGGGCGGCGCTTCCGGGAGCTGGACGGGCAGCAGCACGGTCACCACGGGGCAGACGCAATACGCGACGGGGTGGAATCTCTCGGTGCAAATCGACCGCTGGGGCAACCGCATCACGTACGCTTACAACAGCTTCGATCGCACGGACGGTGTCCTCGGCGGCGGCTCGGAGCAGCTCGTGGGCACGGGCGGGCTCCCGTACACCAAGGCTTGTTACATCGGCACGATCACGGACCCCTATGGCCGCACCGTGAGCTTCGCATACAAGAACAAGACGTACACCGCGACGGCGCAGGAGTACGTCGATCCGCACAAGGTGCTTTCGCCCGCGAGCGCGCCGGGCACGCTCCCCACGGGCATCGACGATCCCAATGCATATCAGGATCGCTACGAGACGCAGCTCCTCGATCGCGTGACGGTGAGCGCGGCCGACGGCACCACCCTTTATGGATATGCGTTCACCTATGCGCCGCCCACCAACGTCATGTGGCAGCCGGCGGGCGTGTCGCTCCAGCTCTCGGGCCAGGCGACGGACGATACCGTTCTTCGCGTGGCCGTCGCGGTGAGCAACGGGAGCGCGACGGTCGAGGTACCGGTGCCGCGCGGGACGAGCGCCGTCGAGGCGCTCCAGCTCTTGCAGCGAGCTTGTGACGATTCACCGTCGCTCACCGCATTGGCCACGCCCGGCAGCGTGACCGACGAAGGCAGCGCGGCGTTGCAGCTCAGCGCGCGCCCGGGGGCGGCTGATTTGACGACGGCGATGGTGACGTTCCAGGCGGCGAGCGGGCTCACGAGCAGCACCGTTTCCGTCGCCGCGGGGGCGAACCCGACGGGCCCGCTCGCGGCCGCGATGTGCAAAAGCTATCTCGTCGCCATCACGCCGGTGAACGGCGCGGGCGTGGCGCAACCGGGGTATCGCTTCGACTACCATTGGGCGACCCAAGGGCCGAATCTGGGCGCGATCAAGAGCATCGTCTTCCCGCAGGGCGGGGGAGGGCGGTTCACCTATGCCGCCGAGGATCTGCACGTGTGCCGCCGGCAACAGGTGATCGCCGCCCCGCACGCGCTCCTCGGCGACAACGCGGTTCCGTACATCTTTTATGGTTCGGACTATGTCGTCAGCGTGTGGACCAACAGCGCATGCAGCATGATGACGCTCATGGTGCACACCTGGGTGGGGCGCTGGCAGCGCTGGACGATCGATCGCGAAGCGCTCTACACCGGCGATGCTTTCGACCCTTCGACCCTGGGCTTCTTCGCGACCCAAGACACCTTCGCGCTCACGCTCACGGCGGGCGGCGTCCCCTATCTCTACCTCTTCAACCGCGATCCGCACCGACAAGCCTTCTGGCAGGCGCTCGACAATGACGGTAAGCCCTACGTCACGTATTCCGGCGTCACCAGCGTCTCGTTCGCGGCCGGCGCGCGCTTCCTCGTCGCGGTCACGGCCACCGATGGTGCCGATGGCACCACGTGGGATCTGTATCGGTATGTCCATCGCTGGCAGACGAATGGTTGGAGCGGTCTCGACGCGCCGGTGATCACGGGCAGCACCGAGCAGCTCGAGGTGCTCGCGCACGACGAATATTACCTCACCATGGCCATCGACGCGCTCGACAGCCGCGGCACGCTGTCGGTGAGCTACCTCGATGAACATGGCGTCTTCCACGACCCCACGGGCACGCTCGTCTACAACGGGTTCAGCCTGAACGAGAACGATGGGCGCATGGTGTGGGCGGGTGATGCCTCCATAGCGGCTTTCACCGTGGCCACTTCCGCTGGGCCGACGGCGAGCACGGAGGGCTCGTTCACGCTCTACATCGTGCGTTGGACCAACGCCTATGCGTTCACCGACACGCAGAGCGACGCGCGCACGGTGACCGCCGCAGAGGCGGGCGCGAGCGCGTGGCCGCCGCTCCCCGTGCTCGTGAGCAACACCAGCGTGGCCGCGGGCAGCAAGGTTTGGCGCTTCACCGGCGCGGGCTGGACGCCTGGGATTTTCGATACGTCTTCACTCCCCGGCGGGCTCTCCTGGCTCGCGTATTCGTACGGCGCCGACGTGGGCGTGCAAGCGGCCAATTCTTCGGGCCACCCGGTGAGCTCCGCGCTGATGGCCTATGACCCCGACACGGGCACGTTTTCGCAGGTCGCGGTGCCGGCGAACAATTCGGTCAGCGGCCAGACGGCGGGCTTCCCGCACGCGCAGAGTCAGGACTTCATCGTCGCCAACAACGAGGTCTTCTACCGCGGTGGCCAAAGCCAGGACGGCGCCATCGCATGGGGATGGGCAAACGCGATCGACGTGGCCGTCGGCAGCATCCCCACGGCGAGCGATTCGGTGACGCTGGTGGACCAAGCACCGAATTTCCTCGCCTACACGCAGACGGTGGGCACGGCGGAGGAGGCCACCGTGGCGCTCCTCCAGAATGGCCACGTGGTGCGCGCGGAGACGTTGCGCGGGACCTACAACGCAGCCGAGCTGACGAGCCCCGCGCCGGGACAACAGCCCGCCGGGCCGAGCACCATCACCCTCTACGCCGACGAGGGGAGCGGCCTCTTCTCGCAGGCGCAGCGCTACACGATTCATCGCTTCGCTGGGGAGGACATCCAGGGAATGATCCGGGCCTTCCCGGTGATCTCCATGGAGGTCTTCAATGGCTATGGCGACGAGCAATGGACGGCCTATGCCTACGACACGAAGAGCGCGTCGTGCGACAGCTCGGGAGAGGTCGTCAAATACTATCGATCCACCACGTACCCGGGCAGCCGGGACGCGGAGAGCGCGCGCTATGGGCGCAAGGTCAGCGTCTATCTCAACGACCTCTTCGCCTCCGGCTACAGCATGCTGGACGGGCAGCAGCTCCAACAGATCTCGTTCGCGGGCGCCACGCTCTTCGCCGTGCCCTTCCAGCCGGGGTATGGGCTCGATCCCGCCGCGGCGCCCAATCAACCTCCGGTGAGCATCGCGGACACGCCGGCGCTCGCCTCGCTCGCGGCCCTCTTCGCGAATCTGCGCACGCCGCCGCTCTCGTCTCAGGCGACGCTGCAATACGTCCTCTTGACCGTCCCCGCGGCCACCGCCGAGTGCGCCCACGAGCTCCTGCCGAGCCAATGGGCCGAGGAGGAGGTGGGTTATCGCTATTGGGTGATCGAGGACCCGGGGACGGGGATGAGCTACAACCTCGATTGCAGCTTCGACCCCGAGGACCCCGGTGCCTTGAAGGGCTATGTCGGGCGCGTGGTGCAGTCACAGAGCAGCGCTTGGGCGCTCTACACGGCCCGCGCCGCCGGCCCGCGGAGCGCGGCGGTGGTCCCGCTCCATGGTGCCTTTGCGCGTAACGTGGCCTCGACGAGCACCACCGACGGCGTGCCGCTCGTCCGCTCGCTCGGCTACGTGGCAGCGGGCCTCTCGGCGCCCCTGTCGAGCGGCATCGTGTGCGAGGCGTGGAGCAGCTACGGCATCGATGGCGTCGCCGTGAGCTACGCACAGACCACCACGTATGGCGCGCAGATCTATCCCGCGCTCTATGGCGCCAACGTGCTCTCGCCGGTCGCCGAGCTCCTCACCCAGGCGCAGAAAGACGGCGGGTCTCGTTATCAGATCTCGGCCAAGGCCTCCGATTGGAAGGTGTGGCCGGGCCCGGACGGCCTCTCCATCCTCGATCTCGCGGGCACCTGGAACTATCGTGGTGACACCACGCAATCCGCTGTCTTCCCGTTCGGCACCACGCCGTCCACCGACGATTGGCAGGTCGACTTGATCGTCTCCGCGCGCGATGCCCGCGGCAACGTCGCCGAGACGCGCGATGCGGCCGGGGCCGTACGATCGGTGGTGCGCGACTTCGCCAATGGGCGATACGTCGGGCAGGTCCCGCTCGTCGTCACCGACAATGCGAGCTCGAGCGGCGACGAGGCGGCCGCCTCGGGCTTCGAGCAAAACGAGGATCTCAGCGCCTGGACGTTCAGCGGCGGCGCCGCGCTCGACGACACCATCGCGCACACCGGGACGCAGAGCCTTCATCTCCCCGCGGGCGGGAGCGCGAGCCGCGCGCCCCTCACGCCGGTGGGCAACGAGCGTGTTTATCTCGTCTCCACTTGGTATCGAATCGGCGGCAGCGCTCCGGCCACGGGCGCTGGATGGGTCGTCACCGTGTCGCAGGGCGATACCGCGGTCGGCGATCCGATCACGATTCCTTTCAGCGGCCCCGCAGGCGTCTGGGGCTATGCCCAAGCGCCCATCGATCTCGCCGCCTATCATCGCCTCGCGGGCTCGGAGGCCGCGCTCTCGATCTCCCTCTCGACCACGATGGGGGACGCGCCCGAGCTGTGGATCGACGACGTTCGCTTCTCGCCCCGTGACGGCAGCCTCGAAATGCTGGTCCACGATCCAGCGACCTCCCGCCCCATCGCTCGGCTCAACGGCACGAACCGCGTCACGCGCATCACCTACGGCTCGACGGAACAGCCGGTCTGCCACGTCGGCTTCGGAGATCAGGTGCGCAACATCGATACGCAATGGCGCAGCCTCGGTGACGACTGGGCTGGTTACCTCGCGTGGCTCGGCGGCCAAACGGCGCCGCTGCCGGCGACACCGCTGTCCCATCGCTTCGATCCGGCTGCGCCGAACGCGAGCCTGAGCGTCAAATGCCAACACGGCGGCAGCCTCGTCACCGCGCGTGACGGCGACGCCTGGCAAAAGGTCTGGAAGCCGAGCGACGCCGGTGCTTGGACGCTCGTGTCGGGCGCGCTCATCCATGCTTCCTCGACCTCGTCGGACACCCTCTCTGCAAAGGGCACGACCATCGATTATGCGGTCTACGTCGAGCTCGGCGATCCGTCGGCGCCGATGAAGCCGGTCACCCTCGGCACCGGCTTCCAGCTCGAGGTGGGGACGGCCGCCGCGGTGACGTGGAATGGGAGCCAGTGGACGCTTTCGATCGGCTCGGGTGCGCCCATCGAGAGCCTTCGTCCGGTGAGCGGATCGCCTTCATCCATTCTCCTCGTCCTCACGGGCACGCGCGAGAAGAGCGGTGCGGAAGGCTCATGGCTGCTCTTCTTCCAGGATGGTCAGCTCCTCTTCGGCCAAGCCGTGACCGTGAGCGGCGCGCCCGCGCTGGTGACCGGCGCCAACGCTGTGGCGCTGCGGAATCTGGTCCTCGCTCACGGGCCGAGTCTGCAATGGCAGCTCCAAGACGGCGCCGGAGTGACGCGCCAATCCCACATGCTGAGCGGCGCTGGATACCTCGTCAGCCAGGTGATCCGCGACGCGCTCGGCAAAGAGGTGGTGAAGACCAAGAGCATCCCCGGCACGTTCGGGCACGGCGCCGACTTGCCGGCGCTCGCATACCGCGATGCGCTCGTCGACACCGAGGCTTTCCGAGTGAGCCTCGGCGGATCGGGCGAGATGCACGGTGACGTGAACGTTTATTACGACGGATCCGATCCGGCCGGTGGCCGCACCGACGACGGCCACTATCCCTATTCGCGGCGCCGTTTGGAGGATTCGCCGCTCCAGCGCACGGTGGAGGTCGGCGAGGCCGGGGCCGCTTACGCCATCATCGATCCGTTCACGAGCGCGCCCTCGAGCCGCAACACCATCCAATGGACGTACGGCAACAACGCGTCGATCACGCTTCCTTTCCCGAGCCTGCCGGCCGGACAGTTCCAGGTCGTGAGCCGGCGCGAGCGCACGGGCGTGGTGGAGAGCACGGTCAAGGACAACCAATCTCAGCGGATCGGACAAGCGGTGTCTCCCGCGCCGGGGAGCGGGATGAGCGGCGGCCCGACGCTCGGCTGCGTCCTCGACTTCGACAATCGAGGAGCCTTCACCACCACGTATCTGCCCAATGCCCATCAGGCCTTCGCGGACGCGCCGGCGCAGGTGGTGACGACGCAGTACGACCCGCTGATGCGCATCGTCCAGCACACCTCGCCCGACGCCGGACAGACCACCACGCTCTACGATGCGGCCGGCAACCGCCGCTTCGTGCAGGACGCGGAGGGCGCCGCGAAGGGCTATTTCGCCTTCTTCGTGTACGACGTGCGCGGGCGCGAGATCGCGGGCGGCATCGTCTCCGGTGATCTCGACCTCGCTCAAAACCACCTCGATTCACCCGGGTGGCCCCTCCACGGTGGCGGCGATACGGTCTTCGCCCTCCAGACACAGCGCTTCTACGACGGCGACGGGCATGATCCCAACAGCGCGGGTCAGTTGGTCGAGGGCGTCACCCGAACCGGTCAATCGGTCGTCAGCGGAGCAGATGCCTTTGCGGCCGTGGCCAGCCGCTTCACGTGGGACGACCACGGCAACCTCGTGTCCTCCCGGACCGTCACGAAATGGCTCGACGGTCAGGGGCTGGACGGTGATTTCACGATGGGCTTTTCGTACGACAACCTCGATCAGCTCGCGTCGATCACGTATCCGACGCTGTCCGGCGTCGACTTCACGACGGTGCGCTACCTCGTCGACGGCTTCGACAAGCTCCGCGCCATCGCCGACGACGAAGGCCGGGGGATCGCGGCTTTTCGTTACGATGCCATGGGCCAGGCGGTGAGCTCCGCCGAGGTCGCCAAAGCCATCACCGGCACGCGGAGCTACGACTCGGCGGGGACTCAGCTCGGCCTCACCGACACCGGCAATGGGGCCGTGTTCTCGTCGCAGCAAACGCTCCTCGACGATGGCACGCTCCAGACGCAGACGGATTCACTCACGGTGCCGGCGGGCAGCAGCGTGCCGGCGAAGAGCACCGCCGTCACCTTCGGATACGATGGCATCAACCGGCTCACGAGCGCGACGCCGGGCGAGGACACCGGCCCGGGACAGGGCTTCAGCTACACGGACGAGCGCGGCATCGTCGACCTCAATGGCAACGTTCGCGCGGTCACGGGCGCGAACGCAGGGCGCTTCGCCGTCGATCGCAACCGCGTGGTGGGCGCGGTGTGGGGCGATGGATCGACGACCACGCGCTATACCTATCTCGCCAACGGCGTGCTCGCCGGGCGTGTGTCTTCGCCGGCGCCGCCCGCCCATCTCCCTGATTGGCAATGCGCCGTCGTGGAGGGCGGCATCCTGCCGGCGACGATCACGGTGGGATCGACGACGCTCGAGCTCGCCTACGACATTCGCGGTCACCGCGTGGGCAAGCGATCGATCGAGAAGGGCGTTCACGCGCGAACCACCTTGAGCGTGCCCGGCAAACACCGGCCCTTCGCGCAGGTCTCGAGCGATGGCACCGCGGTGGCTTTCGTCTACGGTGCCCACGAGATCGTCGCGATGTCGCAGGGAGGCGCGCGCTACGCCGTCGCGACCGATCAGCTCGGCTCGGTGCGCGCCGTCTTCGACACGAGCGGTGCGGTCGTCGCATCCTACGATTACCTCGCGTACGGCGCGCCCGCTTCGCCTCCGAGCGAGCCCTCGTCCAACTGGCTCCCTCTCCGCTTCACCGGCGCCGAGCTCGACGTCGAGACGGGGCTCTACAACTTCAATGCTCGGCTCTACGATCCTGCGCTCGGACGCTTCTCCGCGCCTGATCCGCAGCAGGAATATGCCTCTCCCTACGTCTACGTCGGTGGGCTGCCCAATCGCCTCGTAGATCCCACCGGGGAGCTCACGCAGGGAGAAGCGTTGCTCATCGACGTGGGGCTGGCCGTCATCGGGATCGGCCTTGCCGTGGGCTTGCCCGAGGACATCCCGTTCCTCTCGTGGGCCGTGGCGGGGATGTTCACCGGCGCCGCCTCCTCCGGTGCGCTCAACGTGCTCACCTTGCCCAAGAATTGGAGCTCCACGAGCTTCTGGGCGAGCCTTGCATTCGGTGGCTTCATGGGCATCATCTCCGGCGGGTTCATCGGCGGCTGGGTCGGCAAGGAGGCGCCGATCACGGACGACGCGCTCCGGGCGGCGGGCTTCGACAAGGAGACCGGAGTCTTCGCCGCCGGGGGCGAGCAGGCCGAAAGCACGTGGGGAAAGACCAAAGCCGTCGGCAAAGACATCTACACCGAGCGGCTCAAGAAGCGCCGGCCGGCCTATGCCTGGGGATATGCCATTCAAGGTCTCGCCGTCGTCACCAACTTCGTCGGCGCGAAGAATCAAACGGTGGCCGGGGTGAAGAGCATCGGCGAATTCTTCCTGTATCCCGCGTACGGGTTCGTCATGGCCCATCCTCTGACCTTCATGAGCTCCATGGGCGCGGCCGCGAAGCCCATTTACATGGGCAAGACGAAGAAATGGTGGCGCGAGGGCTCGGGGGAGACGTCCCCGCTCTTGGAGACGGGGATGGCGGCCGATTTCTTCGTGGCGCTCTGACGGATACGGTATCTCGGGCGCGGCTCGCGTCTTCGGGCGTGGGCCGCGCGCGCTTCACGGCTCGGCACCGATCGTCACGGTGTCGAGCACGAGCATGGGGCCGGCGAACGAATATGTCTGCTCGCCGCACTGGACCCGCGTCCCCCCACGGAGCGGGATTTCACGGCACCCAGCGTGGTTGACGTCGGCCGGGCGCGTGGCCGTGGTGAGCGGTTTGCTTTGGCCCGCCACGCAGACGACGTCTTTCTCGCCGAGCTTCACCGTATTCACGGCCTTCACCCCGCCGTCGTCCACCCGAGCATCCTTGTCGAAGTAGATGTTGCAGCCGGGCTTCGGCGCCGCCGTCTTCGCGCCGAAGTGCAGGATGGGAGGCGCGATCTTGCCATCGGGGCCCAAGGTGCCGCTGATGATCACGAGCCCGTCGCATGGGATGCGATTGCCACCTTCGAGGATCTCCATCGGCCCACAGGTCCCGAGGGCGGCCGCGAGCTTTTGCGGATCGGGCTTGTCGAGCGTGCGGCCGGCCAGCGTCACGCAGGCGGGGAGCGGTGTTTCGAGCTCGACGAGGCGCTTGTCGCCGTCGAAGCGAAGGTGGGTGTCCGGCGCGTCGAGCGCGGTGGGCCGAAACCAGCCTGGACGCGTGTCCGGTGTGACGGACTCGGGTGCTTTGAGCTGGGTGCCGAGCGTGAAGCGACCCACGCCATGGCCCGGCTCGAGCACGGCGCAGCCAGGCGGTGCATCGGGCGGGCTCTGCGTGGTTTTCGCGCAGGCGGGAGCGAGAGAGACGAAGGCGAGCGCGGCGACGACGCGAAGGATGAGCTTGGGAGTCATGGGGCCCTCGACGCGTGGGATCGGAAATCGATCTGCGATGAAAGAGGCGTCGCCCAAACCGGCTATTGCCTCGCGAGGCACGCCTCGAGAGCACGGCTCGCCTTCGATTGGCGGGGACCGCGCCATCCGTGTCTCATCCGTCGTCGCTTAGGCTTGGCAGCGAGCGAACGGTAGTTGCAACGATGCAACTGTTGCTCGCATCGATGCGAGAGGCGCTGCGCTATGATTTGGAGCGGAGGTGCTCGGTCACGAGCTTCATGACGACGGACACGCGCGCGTCGCGGTGCACGTCGGGGTGGGTGAGGATCCAGGCGGGCCGCGTCAGCGCCGCGGTGGAGGCGCTGTACGAGGGGATCTCGACCAGGTCTGGATGAAGGGCGGCGAGCCGCGAGGGCAGGAGCCCAATCCCCGCGCCGGCCGCGACGAGATCGACGACGAGGCGCCGCGAGGCCGTGGCGAGGGCGATGCGATTGCGGGGGACGTGGGCGCTCTCCCATTGACCGAGCCACGAGGTGTGGAGCGGCGCCCCGAGCGTGATCCAACGCGCCTCCTCGGGATCGGCCGCGAGCGCGCGGGTGCCATACACGGCGAAGCGGACGGGGAAGAGCTTGCGGCCGACCAGTGTCGCGTGCGGCTTCTCCAAGAGGGAGATGCCGATCTCGGCTTGATGCTTGCGCAGGCTCAGGCCGGTGTCGGAGATGTGCACGTCGACGCGCAGGTGCGGGCACGTCGCCGCGAGCTCCGCGAGGGGCGCGACGAGGAGCGGGGCAAAGCCATCGATGGTGGTGATCGTCGCGGTGCCACGCACCTCCTCGCGCTGCTCCCGCGCGCGCCGCGCGATGCCCGAGAGCGCCACGCCGGTGGACCGAGCGAGGCTCGCGAGCTCGCGCCCGGCCGCCGTGATGCCGCGCCCGCGCGCGAGGCACGCGAAGCCCACGGATTGCTCCAGCGCCGTGATGCGCCGGTACACCGTCGACGGCGCGACACCGAGCTCACGCCCCACGGCCGTGGCGGCGCCGAGGCGATCGAGGGCTTCGAGATAACGGAGGTCGTCCCAAGACGAGATCATCGGTGGTCACGACAGCACGAGGCGCGCAGGCTGAAAAGGGGGCGCGGGAGATGGTTTGAGCTCAAACGAATGTGCGCTGCGGCGGCCGCGCATCCGGCAGCGGCCGCCGGCGAGCAAAGATGGAGGTGGGGGCGCGCCGTGGATCGCGGGATCGCGGAGGAAAGCGGCTGTGTCGCCCCAAAGGCGTTTTCATTGACGGACCTGCGCTGGCACGAGGTACGCTGAGCGGCTTGGGGCGGGGGCTCGTAGGATGCCGCCTCGACTGGAGGGGACATCGATGAATCGTCATCCAATGATGGGCGTGATGGTGGGGGTGCTCGTCGGGTTCGTCGCCGGCGCGACCACGGTCGCTTTGGCGCAGCCCGCGCGTACGATCGCGCCTGTCGCGGACTCGGGGCTCGTGCGCTCCGAGCTGCCGAACCAAATGGGGCGCTGGCGCGTGCGGAACTGCCCGTCGTGTCGAGATGTCGATGTGCCGGCAGGGAGCGCCGCGGACGTGGCGTTGAAAGAGCTGCAGAGAAAGCTCGAGGCGTCGGACGGCGCTCTCCAGGCCCGCAACGGCCATCTCCGCAAGCTGAACTCCGAGCTCTGGGCGGTGGCCTCGCTGGTCGCCGTGGGGAATGGTACGACGTATCAAGATCCTCCGGAGGCAAAAACGTTGGAGGATCAAATCGATGGTCGCTTGGGCTTCATCTGCGTGAGCTATGGGCTCACGGCGGAGTGCAAGTGAGCGCCTTCGGCGTCCGTGTCGCCGGCTTGGGGCTCGCCCTCGTCCTGGTCTTCGGTGGTGCGGTGGAAGCGCGGTCGGAGACGGGACCGCGCGTGCTCGTGGCGCAGGTGCCGCCGGAGCCGCCCGCGATGAAACCGGCGTCCGACGGAGAGCGAGCGGACGTTGCGCCGGTGAGCTCGGCCGTTCGCGACGCCGAGCAAGAGGCCGAGGTGCAGCGCTGGAAGTACGAGAAGTTTCGTTACGAGCACGCGCAGGCGCAGTACGAGGCGCAGTCACGCGATTCACGGATCGTCTTCACCGTGGTGATTGGGCTCGTCCTCATCGGTGTCTATTTCGCGTACGTGCAGTTTCAACGGGACATGCAGCGTCCCGACACCGGCGCGTCCTCCCAACCAGCGCCCGCAGACAAGCCGTCACCGGTGGAGCCGAAGGACGAAGCAGTGGGGGAGAAGCAGGAGCAAGCGGCGCAGAAGACCTCGACCGAAGGCGCGAAAGCAGTGCGAGGTGCCGCGTCCGTCGCGTCTCAGGTGGAGCTCGGCCTCTCCGGGTTGAAGGTGTCGTCCCCCGTGCTCGGTGTGCTCATCCTGACCCTCTCGCTGGGGTTCTTCTATCTGTATCTTCGATACGTCTATCCAGTGAACAACTCCCAACAACCGCCCTCCACGGTCCCCTCTGCCACCGCGGGTTGAGCGTCCCTTTCGGCACGATTCCGTGTTGAATTGGAAGGTGTCGCCGGGGAGAGATGCGTCGTTCGAGATCGCGAAGGACGATGTTCGCGGAGGCGGGGCGCTCGTCGATCAAAGCTCGCGGCGGAGCACCGGATAGGGCTCGAAGGTGTGCACTTCGATGAAGCCGTTTTTCTCGTAGACGCCCATGGGGCCGGTCCAGAGCTCGTCGTCGCTCACGGGGGCGTTGGGGCGGCGGGGGAAGGCTTCGAGCGCGCGGGCGCCCCATTGGGGGGCGATGCGAACGGCGCCGGCCACGAGGGCGGTGGCCACGCCGCGGTGGCGGTGGGCCGGGTGGACGAGGGCACAGCCGATGAGGAAGATGCCGGTGCGATCGCCGGAGAAGCAGGGGAGGTTGCGGTAGAAGCGACGATCGTAGGCTTTCTTCATCACGGTCGCAGGGGCGACCTTGAGCCAGCCGATGAGGGTGCCGTGCTCGTCGAGGGCGACGACGCCGCGCGCTTCGTCGCCGTCGGAGCGCAAAGCGTCCTCGAACTCGGAGCGATTGACGTCGGTTTGGTTGTAACAGCGATCGAGCCAATCGTTGTTCGTGCCCGCGAAATGCCAGAAGCGACAATGGCAGTGCGAGCCGGCCGCGGCGAAGAGGGCATTCAGGCCATCGAGGTGCTCGGGGCCCGCGGGCTCGGTGCGCAGCGGGGCAGGGACGGTCATGACGTGGGCTCGGGCGGGAAGGCGGTGCGAGGCGCGACTTGCTCGAAGGCGTGGCCGAGGGCGCAGAGGCGCTCTTCCTGCAACGCAGGGGCGATGAGCTGGAGGCCGACGGGCAAGGGGCTCCCGCCCTCGGGAGGCGCGGTGAGGCCGCACGGGAGGCTCATGGCGGGCATGCCGGCGAGGCTCGCAGGCAAGGTGTAGACGTCGGCGAGATACATGGCGAGCGGGTCGTCGATGCGCTCGCCGAGCTTGAACGCGACGACGGGAGAGACGGGCGCGGCGATGACGTCGACGGTGCTGAAGGCATCGTCGAAATCGCGGCGGATCAAGGTGCGGACGCGCTGGGCGCGGAGGTAGTACGCGTCGTAATACCCGGCCGAGAGAACGTAGGTGCCGAGGAGGATGCGGCGCTTCACCTCGCGGCCGAAGCCGGCGCCGCGCGTGGCGTCGTAGAGCGCAGAGAGATCACCGCCCTGCGGCTCGACACGCAGGCCGAAACGCACGCCGTCGAGGCGTGCGAGGTTCGACGACGCTTCGGCGGTGGCGATGATGTAATACGTGGCCACGGCATAACGGGTGTGCGCGAGGTTGACGGGGCGCACCACGCAGCCGAGCCGCTCCAAACGACGAATGGCTTCGCGCACGGTCGCTTCCACGCCGGGGGCGAGGCCTTGACCGAAATACTCCTCGGGCACGCCGATGCGGAGGCCCGCGACGTCGCGGCCACAAGCCTCTTCGTAATCGCCGACGGGCGTGTCGAGGCTGGTGGCGTCGAGCGGATCGTGGCCGGAGATCACCTCCAAGAGACGGGCGGCGCCGCGGACGTCGGAGGCGAAGGGGCCGACTTGATCGAGGCTCGATGCGAAGGCGACGAGGCCGTGGCGCGAG
Organism: Minicystis rosea; assembly: GCA_001931535.1. Taxonomy (GTDB): domain Bacteria; phylum Myxococcota_A; class Polyangia; order Polyangiales; family Polyangiaceae; genus Minicystis; species Minicystis rosea. The sequence goes on along the minus strand of CP016211.1, from coordinate 5,748,800 downwards.
ACGCGACCATAGGTGGGCTTGATGCCGACGGTGCCCGTGAAGGCCGCGGGCTGGCGGATGGAGCCGCCGGTGTCGGAGCCCAATGCGCCGGCGGCCATGCCCGCGGAGACGGCGACGGCGCTGCCACCGGAAGAGCCGCCGGGGGCGCGCGTCGTGTCCCAGGGATTGCGCGCGGGGAAGAAAGCGCTGTTCTCGTTGGAGGAGCCCATGGCGAGCTCATCCATGTTGCATTTGCCCACGAGGATGGCGCCGGCGGCGCGGAGGCGCGAGACGACCGTGGCGTCGTACGGCGGGCACCAGCCGCGCCGTGGATCGCGCTCGGGCTGGCCTTTGCGGGCGGCGCGCGTGAGGATCTTCGAGCCGGCGGTGGTGGGCGTGTCGCGCGTGCAGAGCGCGTCCTTGATGCCGATGGGCACGCCCGCGAGCGCGCCGAGGCGCTCGCCGCGCAGGCGACGGGCGTCGACGGTGCGCGCGTCGTCGAGCGCTCGCTCGGCCTGCACGGTGAGGAAGGCGCCGTAGAGGCCGTCGTGACGCTCGATGCGATCGAGCGCGGCCCGCGTGACTTCTTCGGCGCTGACCTCGCCTTGGCTCACGAGCCGGGCGAGATCGGGGATCGATTGGCGCAGGAGCGAGCGCATCGATCAACCCTCGTCCACGAACGCGGGGACGGCGAAGCCATCCATGGAGACGCGCGGCGCTTCGCGGAGCGCGAGCTCGCGGCCGAGGCTCGATCCAGGCTCGTCCTCGCGGAGCGCGATGCGATCGAGCTGCACGCCCGTGGTGGGCGCGACGCCGCTCACGTCGAGCTCTTCGAGCTGGCGGACGTAGCCGAGGATGCCGGCGAGATCGCGGGTCAGGCGCTCGAGCTCGTCGGGCGCGAGCGCGAGGTGCGCGAGGCGCGCGATCTTCTGGGCCTCTTCGATGGTGATGGGCGGATTCGAGGGCGCATCCATGCGTAGAGGCTCGCCGGTGTAGCACCGGCTCGGGGCGAAGGGAACGCCGCGGCAGGGCGCCGGTGCGTCCGCCGCCTCCACGGGTGACCAGGGCGCCGCCGTCGCCGGCCGTCTGGCCGATGATCTCGCAGGGAGGTGCCCGCGATCGGTCGAGTCCGACGCGGGCAGAGGCAGGTCGCGCGAACATCGATGCTCCGCGCGAGCAGCGATGTCGTGGGCGCGTGATCAGCCGCCGCCGCAGCTCACCTGCGCGCCGCCGTCGCTCGTCGTCTCGCAGCCGGGGCCGCCGCACGGCAGGTCGGCGAGGCAGGCGCAGGTGGTGACGCCGTTGCACGAGGCGGGCAAAGGCTGGCACGTGTACGTCGAAGGCTCGCCGCCGACGTCCGAAATGACGTACTCGCAATAGTGCGCGCCCAGCGTGCAGAAATGCGAGCCGCATGCGAACGTGCCCTGCGGTGCCTTGCACCCGCCGAGGAGCGAGACGTCGGCGCCGGCGGCCGCAGCGTCGCACGCGTTGTCGTGAACCGCGCCGTCGCAGCCGCAGACGGGATCGAGGTTCTTGTCGCACGCCGTGGGCCGCGGCATGCAGATGCCTTGGCCATCGGTGGCGCCGCACAGATCATCGGGGAAATCGCAGTATTCGTCGGGCGCGCAGGGCGCGTCGAGGATGCCGCCGCAGATCTTGCTCGTGGGCTGGCACTCTTTACAGCACGGGTCGTTCGGGAAGTCGGCGCAGCAAGGCGGCGCCTCGAACGTGCAGACGGGGATCTCGCCGCCGGTGCCGCTGCTGGTGCTCGCGCCGCCGGTGCCGTTGCCTCCACCGCCGCTGTTGGTGGTCTCCACGCTGGAGCTGCAGGCCGCAGCGAGGATGCCGAAGAGGAAGGATCCGAGCACGAGAGGGAGCGCCGTCTTCATGGGGTGACCTCGAGGGATGATGAAGGAGTGCCGAACCGGCCCGGCCCATGATGGTCGGTTTCGGGAGGTGCCTTTCACCAGCAATCATTCATCATTAGCAATCGCATTAGCAATCGCAGGGCCAACGCGATGGAGCCCCGAATCGAGGCCGGACCAACATCGCTTGGGGCGCCCGCCGACGGATCTGCGGATCGCAGGGGCGGGCCATGATGTGCCAGGTACACGATCCGGCTAACGGCCGCAGGGCACGGGCTTCAGGGTGGTGACCGGCTCGCGCTTCCACCATGCGCCCGTGTTGCGCCGCTCGGCGGGGCTCGTGAACGTGTAGCGCATGAACGCGAGGCGCACGCTCGCCGGCCGATCGGGGAGATGCTCGCGGAAGAGCGTTTGGACGGCGGCGGGATCGTGGCAGACGCGATCGAGGAGCGCGTTGATGTACGGCGGGGCGCCGCGGCGGAAACCGAGGCCGTAGAACCAGAGCTGGAAGTCGACCCGCGGTTGGTGTGGCGCGACGAGGTGCGGTGCGCGGCGCGGATCACCGGGCTTGTGGAAGAGATCGAAGGTGCGGAATCCGTCTTCGGTTTGCACCTGGATTTCCGGCTCGATGCGCTCGCGGGTGATGGCGGCGAAGAGGTGATAGGTGTTGATCAGGCGGAAGGGAGCGAAGCGCTCTTGGAGGGGCGCGAGATCGCGTGTCAGCGCGGGTGAGCCGGAGAAGTGCATCAAGGCCTCGACGGTGGAGAAGCCGAGATAGGCCATCACGGCCGCGGCGGCCGCCGCCCAGCGGATCGCGCGCGCCCGGGGAGCAGGGATGGATGGCGCGAGCGACCATGCACGGGCGACGAGGCGGTGAATCCGAATCGAAAGCCAGCGCTCGCGTGCGCGCAGCCTTCGAATCCACGGGGCGCGGCGGGTGAGGTGGATTCGGGCGGTGACGACGTCGCGATCGTCGAGCAGGGAGAGATGGAGGGCGAGGGCCAGATAACAGAAGAAACCGTAGTTGGCCGTGGCCAGATTGACGATTTGGAAGAGGGTGAAGATCGCGAGCGCGGCGAGGCGCGGGCGCGGCGGCGCGAAGATGGCGAGCGGCGCGACGAGCTCGAAGAAGAGCGTGAACCAACCTTCGAAGGCGTGCCACCACGCGGGCAGGTGGTGCGCATGCCACGCGAGGCGCGCGGGGATGGGCGCGGTCTCGTAATAAAAGGTCATGGCGCTGCCATCGTGCCAATCGTGGAGCGGTGATTGCCACTTGGCGACGCCCGACTCCCAATAGAGCTTGAAGAGCAGGGCGCGGACGAGGAAATGGGCCCACGGCGCGCGCCGATCGCGCGGGAGGAGGACCGCGACGAGGCCGCATTCGAGGAGCAGGTTGTCCCATTGAAAGGCCATGAACGGCCGGCACACGACGGCGAAGCTCAGGTAGAGCGCGGTGCCGGCCGCGATGGCCACGCGCGGCGCGATGCCGGCGAAGGCGAGGAGGGCGAGCACCACGCCGGCCGCGATGCCGCCGTGGAGGACGCGATCGCTCGCGCCCAGTTGCAGGAAGAGCGTGGGCGCGCGGAGGAAGGAGATGTCCTGCGATCGCAGCGCTTGGATCTGGAGGGCGGCGGGGACGAGGCCGCGGGTCCCGGCGAGGACGTCGACCTGCAGGCCCAGCGAGATCCACGCGACGAGGAAGACGAGCGCGAGCAGGCGATGGAAGAGGCGCGCCACGGCGGGGCCCGATCCGCGGTCGCTTCGGGGGCCGCGGAGCGCTCGCGCGAGGCGGGCGCCGAGCGGGATCAGCGCCTCGTCGGCGCGGCGCGGCTTCTTCTTGCGGCGCGGCGGCATGCGGCGCGATCGGAGCCGAGTCGGTGGCGAGGCGCAAGGAGGCGAGGGCGTGATCGAAGGCGGGCTCGTCCAGCCTGGGGTGTGGGGCCGCTTCGTGATCGGGATGGGTGCGCGAGATCACGCCGAGCCGAGGGCGGCGAATGATTTCACCGGGATCCACGGGGCGTCGGGCGGGGGCTTCCTTGGGTGCCCGTCCGCAAACTAGGCGCGGCCTGTGCGAAGTGATATGGGCCGGCGACCACCGGCCGGGCCGGTCGTCTTCTCGGCTCGCACGATGCGCTCTTCGTTCACTGGTCGCCTCCGTCATGTCGCGTGGATCGTCGCGCTCGGGGCCGCGGGCGCCGCGGTGATTCCGCGCCGCGCCGATCCCGAATCGGATCGGCGCTCCGCGCTCGCGCACGCGCTCGAGAAGCGCGGCATCGTCACCACGCCGGAGGATTGCGATTGGCTGGAGCGGCCCGGGGCTCCGCTCGGCGGCGCGGCGCGCGCCATCGTGCGCGGCGCACCCTCCAGGGGTGAGCCCAACGACATCTTCGTGGTGGAGACCCGGCTCTCGCCCGAGGGCGTGCTCCTCGCGGTGGGATCGGCGTTCAACCTCACCGAGACCAGCAGCGCCGACGAAGCGCGGCCCGTCATCCGCGGCGAGCGCATCGCCTACGTGACGCACCCGCTCCTCGCCGAGGTGGCCTCGACCGTTCACGTGATCGATCTCGCCGGCCAGCCGCCGCAGGCGACCGCGGGCTGGACGCGGCTCGAGCGCGTGCAGAACGCGCTCACCAACGCGCAAGCGACGGGGCAGCTCCGCGGCGTGGTCAAGCGCACCTTCGCCGTCGAGGCCGAGGAAAAGAAGGGCGAGGCCGATCCCACCAAGGCCGAGCCCGCGAAGACCGAGGCCACCCGCGACGTCTCCGTCGAGCTCGCGAGCGGCATGCTGACGATCCGCGCGGGCGCGCGCGTCGCCACGCTCGCGCTCGACAAAGCGGGGACGGTGCCGGGGTGGATCCGCACGGAGTCACCCGAGCTGAGCCGGCCGGGCAACCTCGCGACGTGGGCCGTCGATCGCGTGCGCAACGAGGTCGGCGACGACGCCATGCAGACCGTGAAGGCAGTGGCCTTCACGGCGCTCGATTTCGTGCTGCGCAACAAGGAGAGTGTCACCGGCGACACGGGCGCCGAGGGCATCGCCAAGGATCTCGGCACCAACGAGCTGGAGCCGGCGGTGCGTAGCATCCCGGCCGATCCGGAGATCGGTTGGCCGCCCGCGCCGCTCGAGCCTTGGGTCGTGCCCGCGCTCGGCGGTGAAGGGCAGTGGAACCCGCTCGACAAGGACCCTTACGTTCGCAAGAACGAGGGGCTCCCGCCCGCGTTCCTCACCACGTTCATCCGCACCGATCGCACCCGCAAGGCCACGCGCGTGTACGTCGCGCTCTGGGATCCGCGCCAGGTCGAGCTGCACATGATGGCCGGCACCGTCGAGCCCAAAGGCGCCACCGGCGAGGCCGGGCCCGGCTTGATCCCGCGCACGCCCGAAGTGCTGAAGCGCGTGGTCGCCGCCTCCAACGCGGGTTTCCAAGCGCTGCACGGCGAGTTCGGGATGATGGCCGACGGCGTCGTGTATCTGCCGCCCAAGCCCTATGCGGCCACGGTCTCGGTGCTGCGCGACGGCTCCACCGGATTCGGCACTTGGCCTCAGGACACCAGCATTCCGGAGACGATCCTCTCCTATCGCCAGAACATGACGGTGATGGTCGAGGACGAGAAGTTCAATCCCTACAACCGTACGTGGTGGGGTGGGACGCCGCCGGGTTGGGCCGACAAGACCCATACGGTGCGCACCGGCATCTGCCTGACGAAGGAGCGTTTCGTCGCCTATTTCTACGGCGCCGATCTCTCGCCCGAGGCGCTCGCACAAGCGATGATCCAGACGCGCTGCTCCTTCGGTCTGGCGCTGGACATGAATGCGGGGCACTCGGGGCTCGAGTTCTACAAGGTCGCTCCGGCCGAGGAGTTCGAGCCGCTCAAACAACCGCTCCAATTCGATTGGCAGCACGAGGGCGAGGTGCCCGGGTTGAATGGGTGGAAGTTCCGCGCGAGGCGCCTCATCCGCGGCATGGGGCTCATGAACTTCCCGCGGTACATCAAGAAGGAGAGCCGCGATTACTTCTACATGACCTTGCGCCACGTGCTCCCCGGGCCGGCGCTCGTGCCCGTGGTGCAGAAGACGCCGCTCGCCGGAGAGGGCGAGTGGCGACTCAAGGGCTTGCCCCAACACGGCTTCCCCTACGCGGTGGCGCTCACCGAGATTCGCCCCGACGGGGCCCGCGCCGATCTCAAGGCGCGCGTGCTTCAGATCGATCCGCGCATGGTGAACGCCGAGCCCGCGGGGAAGGGGAAGAGCAGCAAGACGGTGGCCATCGTCGATGCCGGCGACAAGCCGGCCGGCGAGGTTCCGTCGCTCTGGCATTCGGCGGGTGCTTTCTCGATCGGCGCGCAACCGCCGGTGCCCGAGGCCGTGCGCATCGCGAGCGGCGAGGCCGGTCAGGCGGCGCCCGCTGCGGCCGCGGTGGGCGTGAGCGACGACGGCGGGATGCTGTTCTACATCGAGATCGAGAATCCCCCTGCGCAGCTCTCAGCCGCCGATGGGAAGCTCTTGAATGAGTATTTGAAGAAGCTCGGCTGCTCGTCGCGGCTCTTGCTCCCCAAGGCGCTTCCGGTGGCGCTCGGTGGAGACTCGGATTGGGCGGGCAACCCGGTGCATCCGCCGTCGGGCGCAGGGGCCGTGCGGCTCGCGCGGGCCGAGGGCGCAGGCGGTCGGCGGGTGTTTCAAGACACGCCGGTGGTGCCTTTCGACGTGTGGTATCCGCTCCAGCAAAAGCGGATTCGCTATTTCAAGAAGCCGCAGGGCGCCGAAGAAGCCAACTGAGGGTCGCCCTCACGGGCACCGCATCGAGCTGGGGAGTTGACTCCGAACGACGTCGATCGTGGGGAGCCCAGAGCTCGGGTGTCACTCGATGGTGGTCTCGAAATCGATGCTGTGAATCCCCGGGCAGTCCTCCCCGGGGGCCACGGTGATGTGGAAAGAGACCTTGGTCCCCGGCGCGACATTGGTGTCGGCCATGAAGGTCGCGGGGATTGGGAGCGGCGTGCCGGCGAAGAGGACTTGTGAGGTGTGGACCGTCGTGTCCGCGGGCGTCACGCCCGGCGTCTCGTGATGCACGTTCATGCCGACGTAAAAGGTGTTGTCCTGGGGGGAGGTGGCGGTGACCGTGAGGAGCGCGGCTTTTCCGGGAGCCCAGGTGGCGCCGTCGGTCGAGATCTCGGGATTCGAGAGCTCGACCAACTCCATGGCTGCGCAAAATGCCTGGTCGATGGCGCCGCCCGTGCCTCCCATGCCACCGCTGCCACCACCACCTGCGCCGCCCGTGCCCGTTCCGCCGGTGCCCGCGCTCGAGGACGTGCTGCCGGAGGATGACGCCGACGCCGACGACGAGGTCGATGATGTGGTGTTGCCGTGCGGATCACCGCCGCTGCAGCCGGCGAGCGTGAGCGTGAGAATCGAGAGCGACAAGCAAAGGTGTTTCATGAGGACCTCCGGCGCCGAAGCTATGCCGTGAGGTCGAGGACGGACAATCGATATTGTTCGTCTGGAATTGTAATGGCATCATTTACAATGACGAAAGCGCGTGTCGGAGATGCCGGTGCTCGCTCAGGCGTCATTGCGCGTGGGGCGAGGCGCGTCGGAGCGATGGCCGACGTAGCGGAGCCGATCGACGTCCCCGTGGAAGAACACGCGCTGGATCTTGCCGTCGGCGACTGCGAGGAGCAGCGCGGCGAAGGGGCGATCGCCGGACCAGAAGACGGCGGCGGGTTGGCCGTTGAGCTTCTGCTCTTCGATGTGGAGAAGGCCGTCGCCGTTCCCCGATACGGTGGCCACGAAGGCGGCGATGCGCGCCGCGCCGTGCAAGGGGCGCGGCAGGTTGCGCTGGCGGCCGACGACGCGGCCCTCGGCGCCGCCGTCGGTGATCATGACGGCGTCGTCCGCGAGGAGCGCGACGAGCGCGCGGGTGTCACCGGCCGAGGCGGCGCGCAGGAACGCGTGGAGCAATTGCTGGTGCTCGTCGGGGCTGGTGGTCAAGAGGCGGCGCTCCACGGCGACGTGCTGGCGGGCGCGCTCCAGGATTTTGCGGCAGGCGGCGGCGTTGTTGCCGATGAGGTCTCCGATCTCGCGATGATCGAAATCGAAGACGTCGTGGAGGAGGAGCACGGCCCGCTCCGCGGGTGTGAGTCGCTGGAGCATCACGAGGAAGGCCATGGAGATCTCGTCGAGGCGCTCGACGTGGGCGAGGCCGCCTTCGTCGAGATCGACGGGCTCGGGCAGCCGATCGGGGCGGCTCTCTTCGCGCCGCGCGCGGGCGGAATCGAGCTCGTTGAGGCAGAGCCGCGTGACCACCGTGGTGAGGTAAGCCTTCGGCGAATCGGCGGCGACGTCGTGGCGCTCCCAGCGCAACCACGCTTCCTGCACCATGTCTTCGGCGCGGCCCATGTCGCCGAGCATGCGGTAGGCGAGCGCGACGAGATCGTGACGACAGGCCTCGAACTCGGCGAGCCGGCGGGCGGAGGACGAGGTTGTCATGGGAGCGGTTTGACCTCCATGAGCACCACGATCAAGGCGACCGCGGCGCACATCGCGTAGCCCAGACGCTCGACGCTCCGCAACGATGCTTCGGGATCGCCGGTGGGCGCGAGCCCTCGCTTCAAGGCGGCGCGGGCGCGACCGTGCGAGAAGCCCACGAGGACGAGCAGCGCGAACGAAGCGCGGAACCAGCCGGTCCCGTGGAAGGCGCCGTTCACGGAGAAGTCGATGGCGGCGCCGGTCGCGAGCAGGAGGAAGAAGCTCACACGTGTGTAGCGGAGCAGCGCTTCGAGCGTGGCGCCCGACGATGCGGACGGGCCTGCGCGGCGCGCGGATCGGGCCGCGATCGGAATGGCGCCGAGGAGGCCGGCGCCGGAGACGGCGGTGATGACGTGGAGCGCGAGCATCACGGTATAGAGGCTCATGCGCGACCTCCTGCACCGAGACCGACGACGGCGCGGGCGTGGGACCGTTGCTCGACGCAATCGAGCATGAACGCGGCGACGGCGCGGAAAGACATGACGTCCGCGCCCGCGGGGAGCGCCTCGGGCTCGCTCCGATAAGCCTCGTCGGGCGTGTCCACGAGCCGTGGAGGCCGAGCGATGGTGAAGGCGCAATCGCTCGCTTGCACGACCGTCTCCATGGCCGTGAGGTCGCGCAGGTGATGGCGGATGAACCACCGGAAGAATTTGAAGCTGAGGCGATCGTCCGGAAACAGGAGCGCCGCGGAGATGATGGCGAGGCGATCGACGCCGGCCATCGTCATCGCGGCCACGGTGCTGGCGGCGCACTCCGTGCTCAGGGTGCTCGGTCGAAAGGCTTCGCGTGGAGAGGGACCGACCGCGGAGAGCACGGCGTCGTGCCCCGCGAGCGCCTCCGCGAGCCGATCGGCTTGGAGCGGATCGCCGGAGACCACGGTGAGCGCGCGCTCGCGGCGCGTGATCTTCTGCGGAGAGCGCACGAAGGCGGTGAGCTGATGGCCCCGGGAGAGGCCGAGATCGAGGATGTGTTTGCCGGTTCTGCCGGTCGCGCCGAGGATGAAGATTTTCATGTCCCCCGGATGACCGGATGGCGCTGGCAAATGTGACGAGATCGATCGAGATTCTGGAGGTCGTCCTCGAGCGCCGGGGGCATCCGTGCTCACACCGAGCGGCGCGCGCACCCAAAACACAATCTCGTCGTATCGATCGCTCGAGCGGCGTACGCTCGTCTCCGCATCTCCGGAGGATGGACATGAGCGCGAACGAATTGATCCTGACAGAGTCCGACAAGGGAAAGGAAGTGTCGGTCGCGGCCGGTGGCACAATCATCGTGCGGCTGCCGGCGAGCCGGTCGACGGGATATGGCTGGCACTTCATCGCTGGGCTCGATGACTCCTTCGTTCGGCTGACGCGTCACGCGTACACCCGCGACCCCGCTCCCGATGGCGCCGTGGGAGGCGGGGGCATCGAAGAGATCACGTTCACGGCAGGCGAAGGCGGGAGGGGGTGGCTGCGGCTCGTCTCCCTCCGGCCTTGGGAGCCCGAAGTCGATACGGGGTCGCTTTGGCAGGTGCTCCTGAGCATCGAGTAGGCTCCGTTCGCAGCATCCTTTGCTCCCATGCAGATGCAGGAGCGTTGAGGGAGCGTCTCGCTTTCTCACCGGCGCGTGCGTCGCGCGCGCCAAGAGGCCAAAGGGGCGAGCCGCCTCGCAGCGGAGGGTGGTTGATCCGCAAAGGCCGTTGACGACGCGCCGGCGCCGGCCGACACCGCGCGGCGTGAAGCTCAACTCCCCCGTTGCCGTCGCGGCGCTGTGGTTCGTGGCCGCATGCGGTTCCAAGTCATCACCAGAGGCCACCACGACCGCCGCGCCGAGCGGGCGGGCGAGCGCTCCGCCGGTGGTGACGGCTGCTGCGACGAGCGCGCCGGCCGCGTCGGCTGGGCCGGTGGTGACGATCCCTGCGGGCAAGCTGACCGCGGGCACGGCGTGCGGCGATCACCCGCGGCTGCCGAGTGAGGAGCTCGGTGGGGCGTCCATCGACATGGGCGAGTTCTCCATCGATGCGTATCCCTATCCGAACGATCCTGCCAAGCCGGCGCAGACATCGATATCGCGGGACGAGGCGGCGGCGCTCTGCAAGGCACGAGGGCGCCGGCTGTGCACGGATTTGGAGTGGGAGCGCGCGTGCAAGGGGCCGCGGAACACGCGGTATGAATATGGCGATCGCTTCGATGTGAAGAAGTGCTCGAGCACCCAGGGCACCACGCCGAACGGCGGCCCGGTCGGTGCGCTCGATGGGTGCGTGAGCGCGTTCGGCGTCCATGCCATGCACGGGTTCGCGTTCGAGTGGACGTCGAGCGCCTGGGAGAGAGACACCGACGGTGCGGGGAGCGCCGTGCTGCGAGGTGGCTTTGGTGATCAGCCTTTCGCCCACCTGCGTTGCTCGGCGGTGCGCGCGGCGCCGCCTGCGCAGGGCGATGCGAAGATCGGTTTCCGCTGCTGCGGCGGGCCCGAGAACGCAGGCAAGGTGCAGATCGATCACGACGCGCGGCCGGCGCTCGAGCCCGTCGAGCCGCTCGATGCGGCCCTCGCGGCGCGCGTGCAGTCGGCGATGCGGAATGGGAAGCTCAAGACCGACGACGGCGGCGAGTACACCGTCGAGAAGGCTTGGCGCTGGCATCCCGTCGGTCACGAGGATCTCGTGCTCGCGCGTGTCTCTGCGCCTTCCGATGGAGGCGCAGGCGGAAGCCTCGTGGTGGTCGCCGAGCTCTGTGAGCGCGTCGCGCAGCTCTCCAATCGCAGCAAGACGGCGGTCTCGGATTTGGGCGAGCCGGCGGCCAAAGACGAAGCCCGCCCGCGCGCCGCTGCCGGCGAGCCCCCGCGCCACGTCGTGACCTTCCCCATGAAGCGGGGAGAGGCGGCGGGCGAGATTCGAATCGAATACCAATTCGGGCAAGCGATCGTCACCGAGAAGCCTTGAGCGCGGCGCGCCGGGAGCTCAGGCCGCAGGGAGCGTAGCGAAACGGCACGCCGTCGCCGGTCGCCACGCAGGCTGGCCGGCGACGATCCGTGCGTGCGCGACGGGATGGCGATCGTCCCACGCTTCTCCCAACCGACCGCGCGCGACGGATCCGGGCTCGGGTTTGGATCGACGATGCGCATCGTCCTCGGTTCTGGCTACGATTCGCCTCGTCTGCGCACTCGGATCCACGCGGGCTGCGCGCGACTGGAGACTCCATGACCGCACCGGTGAGCAGCGTCATCTATCCCCAACCTTCGGCCGGCGACATCGCCCGCCTTCCGCTCCCGCCTGGATCCTTCGGGCTCCCGCTCCTCGGCGAGACGCTCGAATACCTGCGGTCCCCGCCCGAGTTCATCGGGCGCCGGTACCGCCGGCACGGCAACGTGTTCCGCACGCACCTCCTCGGAGCGCCGATGGTGTTCCTGATCGGATCGGATGCGCTGCGGTTCAGCTTCGCCGGCGAGAACAAGTATCTGCAACAGCGCTGGCCTTACAGCATGCGCCGCCTCTTCGGCGCCGAGGGGACCAACCTGCTCGTCGGCGAGGTCCACAAGGAGCGGCGGCGCGTGCTCGGGCCGCACTTTGCGTTCAATGCGATGCGTGGGTTCGTCCCGACCATGGAGGCGATCGCGAAGAAGCACCTCGCGCGCTGGTCCGAGCAGAGCGGTGTGCTGACGATCGTCCCCGCCGTGCGGGCGATGATCCTGGAGATCTTGAGCACGCTCATCCTGAGCGACGAGCCCGTCGATCAAGCGCGCCTCGGCCGCCTCTGCCACGATTGGTTCGCCGGCCTCGTCGTGCCCATACCGCTCGATCTGCCGGGCACAGCGTTCGGCCGGGCGCTCGCGGCCAAGCGCGAGATTGGCGCGCTCCTCGGCGCGGTGGTCGATCGGCGGATGAAGCTCGCGACGCAGCCCGACGACGTGCTCGCGGGCATGCTCTCGGTGCGCGACGACGCGAACCGGCCGCTCTCGCGGCAGGCGATCGTGGACGAGATCATGAACCTCATGATCGCCGGTCAGGACACCACCATCTCCGCCACCGGCAATTTGCTCCTCTTGCTCGCGCAACATCCCGACGTGCTTCGTCGTTGCCGCGAGGAGCAGGACGGCATCGCCATCGAGGGCGGGCTCACGCTCGATCACCTGAAGTCGATGCCGTACCTCAACCAGACGGTTCAGGAGGCGATGCGCTTCATCACGCCCGTGGCCAACGCCACGCGGGCCACCACGCAGGACGTGGCCTGCGCCGGCTATCGCATTCCCAAGGATTGGACGGTGGCCCTGTGCCTCGCCGGCACGCACCACGCGAGCACACCGTGGACCGATCCCGAACGTTTCGATCCCGATCGCTTCGGCCCTGAACGCGCCGAGCACAAGCGCGAGGCGTGCCCCTACGTGCCCTTCGGCGGCGGCCCGCGCGTGTGCCTCGGGCAGCACCTCGCGATGGTCGAGATGAGCGTGATCGTCGCGTTGATGCTCCGCGGGTATCGCTGGGAGCTTCTGCCCGATCAGGATCTGCGGATGAACCACATCCCGGTCCCGAGCCCGAAGAGCGGCATCAAGGTGCGCTTCTCGCGGCGGTGACCGATCGGCGAGCGCTGCGGTTCGCGAGCGCGACCCCGTTGCCGAGCATCGTGACGATGCTGCGTTGCGACGGGGCCGCGCCATCGAGCGCTCGTGGGATCAAGTGATCCCTTCCAGCAGCACGCGCCGGTACACCGAGACGACGATGCGCGTGACGGCGGCACGGATCTGCTTGTCGTTGAAGCCCGCGGCGACGAGCGCATGCCAGGCGGGCTCTTCCTCCTTGTGGAGATCGACGACGACCGCCTGCGTGAGGACGGGGATGTCTTCCATCGCCATGGCGAGCTTGGCTCCCGCGTCGCGGAGGCGACCGACGGCGTTGAGGATGCGGCCGCGCGTCACGTAGGTGGCGGCGAACGATTCGAGCGGCTCTTTGTTCTCCACCTTCTCGCCGGGCCGCGCGCTCCGCTTGTGCGCCGTCTCGGAGAAGCCCTCCGACTTGTGCTTGATGATGAGCCAGTTGCCGAACACGTCGCGGAGGAGCGGCGTCGACCGGATCACCACGCCCTCGGCGAGGTTGCTCTCTCCGGCGACGCCGTTGCGCAGGCCTTCCGTCGAGGGCTTCTCGAGGAGGGCGTCGAACGCCGCGAGGCTCGGCTCGCCGCGCCAGATCTCCGGCACGCGCGGCAGGCCCGCCTCGTCGCAGAGCGTGACGAAGAGGTCGTAGGTCACGAAGCACTCGCCCACGCGGATGTCGAACGCGCGGAAGAGCGCCTCGTCCGAAGCGGCGTAGCGCACGCCCTTCTGGATGCCGGCGCCGCAGATCTCGCCGTAGACCGCGACGTCGCTGATGCCGTGTGCGGCGAAGACCTCCACCATCTTCTGCAACAGCGCCGGGCGCGACTTGAACCAGCGCACGGCCTTGCCGCCGTAGAAGCCGTCGTCGCCGATCGCGAAGATCTCGTTTCGGCCGCCGTAGCGAACCTCGTCCAGCGAGGTCATCCCGGCCGGGAAGAACACGCGGAAGTTGCTGCCGTGGAGCTTCTCGGTGGCGACGACCTGCTTCACGCCGAGGATCTCGGGGCGCTTGTCGAGGGTGACGATGTCCGGGTACTTGAGGAACGTTTCCATGGTGCTCGCCGTGGGATCGCGGTCGCGCTCGGCGACCTGGTTTCCCTGCACCGACGGCCGGCCGGCCCGGACCTGACAGAAAAAATGATGGCCGCGATCCTTTGGCGGATTGGGCCGGTTTGGTACCGTCGCGGCACATGCTCGACACGGCGGCCGAGGCGTACTTCGAAGCCGCGCACGCGCGCGATCCGGCCCGGATCCGCGCGGCGATCGCCGGTCTCGTGCCCTCGTTGGAGCCGGCGGTGCGGGCCGTGACGAGGCGGCAGCAGACGCTCCTCCGACGTGGGCGCATCGACGAGAACGACGTGGTGCAGCGGGTGTTCGAGAAGCTCCTGACACACCCACCCGACAACCCCGGCAATCGACCCGCTGCGGCGGTGCTCCTCGCGTGGGCCAAGACGGTGGCAATCCATCACCTGCTCGACGTCGCACGACACTTCGATCCGATCGCGGCGCCCGCCGGCGATGACGCAAGCGCGCCGGCGCCGGACATGCCGGCCGCGCCGATCCAAGAGGAGGCGGTGGTGCATCGAGAGCGGTTGCGGCTCGCGCAGACGTGCGCCGACACCCACCTGGCCCGGCACAAGCACCTGCGCGAGGTGTTCTACGCCCTGGTGGAAGATCCCGATCTCAGCGCGCGCGAGCTGGCGGCGCGCATCGGGTTGGCCGCGGAGGGCGGCGATCCGGCGGCGGCCAAGAAGGCGGAGCAGCTCGTGTTCAAGCTGCGCGAGCGGGTCCACGTGAAGCTCGCGGAGTGCCTCGATCGGCACGAGCGCGCGCGGCCGCAGGGAGGCGGGCGATGGTGAGCACCGGATGGAAGGCCGAAGCCGAGGCGCTGCACGAAGCCTCGCGATCGTTCGCCGCGGCAGCAGAGGCGATGGATGCGGCGGCCGTGCTGGAGGCCGCGGGGCGCCTCGTGACGATGGGCGCGCCGGCCGAGGTGATCGCCTGGGCCGAGGGACGCGCGGATCGCGGGCGCTCGATTGCCGAGGCGCCCGCGCGCACGGGCAGCTTCGAGGCCATCGAGGATGCCGCCGTGGCGCTGCACGATCTGCTCGAACGGCGTGCGCTGGGGAAGGGCGACGTGACGGACGAGGAGCTCTCGCGCGGCGTGCGTGAGGCGTTTCGAGCGCGCGATCAGTTGGAGCTCCAACGATTGGGCGCGGCCACGATCCTGGGGCGCGCGCCCGAGCTCGGCGCCGCCGAGGAGAGCGCGTTGATCGTCTTCGAGTCGCTGGTGCGGCCCGCGCTCTTCCGCCTGACCGAGCTCAACGATCTGCGCCGCGAGGCGCTCGCCCGCATCGCGCCGGCGCATCGCGCTACGTTCTGGTGGTGGTGCGAGGGCGCCGACGTCGCGCCCCATGCCGTCGCTTCGCTGCCCGCGGTCGCGCACCTCGTGGCGCGCTTCCCTGCGGCGGCCGAGATGCTCGCTGCGCTCGTCGCCGCGCAACGGACCTGGGACGAGGCCGCGAGCGAACGGCGCGTGGCCACCGTCGTGTCGCTGCGCGGGTGGCTGCGCCGGCGGACCGACGCGGCGCGGGCTGCCACCGGGGCGGTCGTGGCGCTGGCCGCGGCGACGCGGGACGAGGAGATCACGCTGCTCGACGAGCGCGATTATCAGGTGTCGTGGTCGGCGCCCGACACCCTCGTGATCGATCTGGTGGCGGATCGCGCGCCGGGCGCGGTGCCTTCGCTTCGCCGCGCGGATGGATCCGTCGTCGCATCGGTGTCCGTCGCGGGGGCCGAGGAGCGGTTTGCCATCCACGCCGACGAGACGCTGCTTTCGGCGGGGCGCGCGGTGCTGGTGCTGCCGCTCGCGGGCGGCGTCGTCGAGATCGCGCTGCCGCCGAACGATCGCCCATGAACGAAGCTCGCCTGGAGATCGCGCAGTGGTTGCTCGCGAGCGGCGCGGGCGCGTCGGCGCGCAACGTCCTCGGGACGATGCGCGGCGCGCCGGCCAACCGCCTGCGCCTCCGCGCGGAGGACGCGGTGTTGCGGCCGGGGATCTACGCGCTCGTCTCGATCGGCGATGGCCTCGGCGCGGCCGTGCCGCTCCAGCCTTCACCGGGACGATCGCGTGCGGCGGATCCAGTGTTCCGAGCGGCGTGCGATCGCGCGCTCGAAGCCGCGCGCGCGTTCCTCCGCGCGCCGAGCCTGCCTGCGTTGCGGTTCGATTTCGAGGAGTGGATCTCCATCTCCGGATCTTCGATCGGGCTGCCGGCCGCGCTCGCGTTCGTCGCGCACTACGCACCTCGGCGCGCGCCGCTCTCCGCGATCCTCGCGACCGGAGCGCTCGGCGATGGTGGCATCGAGCGCGTCGGGCACATGCCCGAGAAGCTCTCGATCGCCGCTGCGGAGCGCGAGGTCGGCTGCCTTCTGTTGCCGGCAGACGAGCCGCTCGCGCGCGGCGCCGATCGCGCGGCGACGCTCGCCGAGGCGTTCGCGATCGTCTTCGGCGACGGCCCCGTCGCCCCCGACGTGCGGCACCTGCACGTCGACGCCGTGCTCCAGCGCGTCCACGCCGATCGCGATTCCCATCGCGGCATCGACCTCCTCTCGGCCCTCCCGCGCGACGCCCTCGCGCCCGCGGATCGAGCCCGCGTGCTCTTGGAGCTCGGCTCCCTCCACCGGCACATCGGGCAGAGCAGCGAGGCCGCGCGGCTGCACGCGGAGGCGCGCGTGCTGCTCGACGAGGAGCGCGCGGTGATCGGCGCCGAGGCCGCCGAGCGCTACGAGCTGGAGTGCTGGGCGACCGCGCTCGACGACTTCCGCATCGAGGAAACCATCGCGGCGCTCCGGGCGCGCCTCGCGTCGCCCTTCCTCAAGCTCCGCAACGAGCTGCGTTGTCGCGGGATGTTGGCGCAGGCGGTGGGCATGTCGGGCCGCTTCGGCGAAGCGGCCCGCATCCGCGCCGAAAACCTCCCCATCCATGCGCGCAGCGATGCGCTCCGCAAGGTCGCGCCCGCGACGCACGGCTACATCGCGCTCGACGCGGCGCGCGCCGGCGACGCGGCGACGTTCGCGGAGCAGACGCGCGCGATGGGCCTCTCCACGCGCCCAGGCGACGAGGTGCAGGAGCGCTTCAACGCCGCGGTGATCGTGCGGGGGCTCGTGGCCTTGGGCCGGTGCGCAGGCGCCCTCGCATGGGCGAACGACGAGGCGCGCATCTTCGATCTGCGCGTCCCATCCTCGCTTGCGCGCCTGCTCAGGAGCCGCGCGCTCATCGACACGCACCCGGAGGTCAGCCTCGCACGCGCCCTCTGTCGCGCGCTGCGCCGGACCGGGCAGCCTGGGCCGGCGCTCGCCCTCGCCGATCGCGTCCCTGCATCGGATCACACCGGGCCCGGGCTCGCCGGCTGGCATGCGCAGCTCGTGCGCTTGGAGGGCGCGCTCGCGCTCGCGGACGCCGGTGATCGCGACGCGGCGGCCGCCCGCATCGTCGCCGCGCGCACCGGCCTCGGCCGGGCTCACGCCGCCGCGACCCGACATCACGCCGACCTGCTCGACACCGAGGATGAAGCGCTCGAAGCCGCGATCGATCGCGTCTGGTATTGAGCGCCCGCGCCGAGCGCCTGAGCTTGGAACGATGGTGCCTTTGCCCAGTCAGGTGGGAACGCAGGTGCGCGCGCTGTAGAAGCACCACGCGTGAATCCGGGCGCCTGTCGTAAGCACACACGTGCTCTCGTGCCCTGAAGTCAACGCGTCACGATAGATGTCGTGTGGAGCTCATGTGCCCTCGTGCGTTGATGATGGCCGATGGTTGTAAACGTGTATGTGACGCCGAGATCCCTCGTGAAGACGTCGTCTCTTGTCCGAGAGGGCTCGTGCGCAGTTGTCGAATTGCGTGATTCAGATGTCTTGTCGGAACGACAATGTCCGAAGTCGAAATCCCGTTTGGGCCCAGGCTCGATGTTGGGTGTTATCTTGAAGCTCGAAAGGAGGTCTCATGAGCTCGAAGCGTCTTCGCTGGCTGCAAAGCCTCGTGCGTCGCTGCGCCAATGGCTGCTTATGTCGCTGATCCTCGTATGGGCCCTTGCGGTCCACGGCATCACGCAGATCGTGACCGTCTCCCGGATCGCGCGCCCGATCCGGGAGGCGGCGCCCTCTCCCCTCCGCGCGCTCCTCATTTGTCCCATGTGTTTCGGCTTCTGGGTTGGCCTCGCGCTGTCGCTCGCCGGTTTGAGCCCGCTACGGCCGCTCGTATCATGGCCTGGCCTCATGCACGCCGTCGTCGACGGCGCCGCAGCGAGCGCCGTCGCCTGGGCAGCCCACGTCATCCTCGCCCGCCTGGGCGCGCTCGAGCTGTAGAGCGAGCGTCGCCCTACCCACCAAGGAGCCGACGGCGTATCCACCGTCGGCTCCGCGAAACCCCGGCAACGCATCGGGCGCGCGCAGTGGCAAGTCTGCTGTTCGAAATGGGCATACGGCCTCGACGAGCTCGCTCCCGCGCCGATCGGCGACGACGGCGGACAGAGCACGTTTCCGCCCAGGAGAGCAGGTTGGCTCGAACGTCATCCATGGTACGGGAGCGACCCTCCCTGAAAGGCGTGCGGTATGCCGGCCATGACCTCTGCCCCGACGTCGAGCACAGCAACGGCTCGCGATCTCGCAACACCCTTACGCGGCGTGCTTGGCCTAGGAATGCTCGTGCTCGCCGCATGCGGGGGAGAGGCGGCGCCCGCGTCGGTCACGATTCCAGCGGTGTCGGTCACGACTCCGGCGTCGTCCACTGCGACGAGCGAGGTCGAGGCGGCTCCGCGCCGGAGCGCAGTCCCCGCGCCGCCGCCCATGCTCGTCGGTCGCGCGGTCGTGGACGTGGCGGGGCGCGCCGTCGTCCGCACGTTGACGAAGGACGCTTTCGGCGACGGCGCGGCGTACGGCTCCACGCTGTATCACTGCGTCGGTCGCTGGGCGGCGCCGCCGAAGGACGAGAGGATTCAAGAGCTGCACGCGTACGACCTCGCCACCGGCAAGCTGCGTTGGTCGAAGCCGGTTGCGCATTGCCGCGACATCGCCGCAGGCGCGGCGGGCGTGCTCGTCGGCCGGTACAGCAGTGGAGCGCCGGGCGCGACCTTTTACGATGGTGCCAAAGGCACGTCCCGCGAAGTGGCTCCGGGGCGGGCCGTCATTGCCGTGCACGCGTTCGGCGCGGGGTTCATCGCGTTGCACGAAGATGGTGTGCTCGACGCGCTGGACGGCGCGAGCCTCGCGGTTCGCGGCACGGTGAAGCTCCCCTTCGTTCCGACACCCTTCGAGCTCGGCTCGTCCTTCGTCGAGCGCGGCGCGGAGCTCTGCGCCGCCGAGGGCAACGGCGTGGACGTGCATGCCCTCTGCATCGACGCGGCGCTCGGCGTGCGCTTCTCGTTGCACGAAAACCTCGGCGGGAGCAGCTACGTGCGCGAGCGTGGCGCGCGCTGGGCCGTCGCCGCGACGACGCAGGGCAACCCGCAGAGCCTCGTGATCGATCTCGACGCCGGCAAGGTCGCCGCGCGCGTCGGTGCCGAGGTGGCCGCGACCGTTCGCAACGAAGCCGATGACCTCGACGGGCTCCTCGTCACGAGGCCGTCCACGCAGCTCCTCGATCGCAGCGGCCACGTGCAGTGGAATTCGCCCGAGCCTCTGGGAGAAGCCGCGCGCGCCCTGAGCAAGGACGGGATGATCTTCGTGGCCTCGCACGATCGGATGGCCGCCGGCGCCTCGCTCATCGCCTTCGACGCGAAGACCGGCGCCGTGCGCTGGCGCGGTGATCTGAAGCTCGCGCAGGACATCGTGCACAGCATCTACCGGAACCGCGTCGAGCTCGACTTCGATCACGGCGTCCTCGCGATTCGAGGCTACGAGTCGTCGCAAGAGTACTTCGAGCTCATCGCTCCGGCGGACGGCGCTCCCCTCTTCCGTGTCGTGCAGAAGCGATGACGGCAAACCCTCCGGGGGCCGATTCTTTGCCTCACTCGACCACCGAAGCTCATGGACATCGAACCATCATGAACCTCCGCGCTCTGCTCTCCCTCGCCGCATTGGCCGTGTCCGGCCTCGCGACCCTGCCCGCAGCGGCCAGCTCGGCGGTGACGTGCAAGCCCGGCGCGCCAGGCTTCCTTTCCTGCTGGGATGGCAAGCTGCAGCTCTCTTCGGCCGCGGTCTGGGCCAACGTCCCCGGCGCGAGCTTCGGCGCCGCCCCGAAAGACCATGACGTCTTCGTCGCCTTCAACCGTGCTTGCACGCTGAGCTCGAGCGGCTCACTCGATTGCTGGGGTGACAACAACTACGGCGAGCTCGGAGACGGAACGCACGTGCGCCGCGACAAGCCCGTGCACGTTCTCGACGATGTCAGCTCGGTCGCCCTCGGCCCCCATCTGAGCTGCGCCCTGCGCCGTTCCGGCAATGTCGCTTGTTGGGGCTACGACGATATCTCCGAGCATGTCCGGCCGACGGCCGTCCCTTCGCTCGACAGCGTGGTCGAGATCGTGACGGGCGGCGGGCATGCTTGTGCGCGCCGACAAGATAGCTCCGTCTGGTGCTGGGGAGGAAACCACTATGGCCAGCTCGGCGATCGCACCCTGAAGCCTCGACGCCGTCCCGTTCGGGTCAACGGCATCTCCGACGTCGTGGAGCTCGCCGCGGGGAGCTCCCACACCTGTGCGCGCCCAAAGGACGGCTCCGTCTGGTGCTGGGGAAATGGTTGGGGCGGCGAGGACGGCGTCGACGACGATCTGCTCGTGCCCGCGCGCGTGGGCGCGATCCGAGGCGCGACCGCGCTGGTCAGCACCGGAAGCGCCCTCCTGGCGTTGCAGAAGGACGGTCGCCTGGTGTCGTGTCACTACTACGTCGAGCAGACCGAAAGCGAATCCTCGGCCAAGCTGCGTTGTCGGAGCGAGACGGTGCCCAGCGCGGGCGCGTTCGATGTCAACGGCACACAAACCCCCTACATCGTTCTCTCTCACTGACCATGATCGCGGATCAGGCGCGGCCCCGGCGGTAGCATCCGAGGGTGAGCGCCGGATCCGCGCCGCGCTCGCAGCATCCGGTCGAGGAGCCCAGATTGGCTGTCTCGGGCCTGCGGTGTGACTCGGCCTCTCGTCACCCGCTGGCGTGCGAGCGGCTCGCCGACACTCCCGATCTCGAACATCGCGCGCCCCGCCGATCCTCACGACGCACATCGCGCGAGCATCGAACGAACGCTGCGCAGTGTTCGAGTCTTGCGCAGCGCGGGCCGCCGCAATCCGCGTGTTTGTCGCGCCGACACCGCAGGTCAGCGCGTGGGCGCCCCGGCACAGCCGCTGCACACGCGCGCGCCATGACTCGTACGAACTTCGTTCTCACGCGCCGACTCCGGCGTGATCGCTCTTTCCCCCGCTTCCCCCCGATCTTCTTCGCGGGCCCGCTGGCCCTGGCCACGCTGGTCGCCGTGGGCTGCGGCTCGAACGGCGGGGATACCAGCACCACGGGCACGTCGTCCTCCAGCTCGGGTACGGGAGGCAGCGCCGGAGGGGGCGGCGGCCCGGACGTCGTCATCGATCAGATCATCTCGACTCCATCGCAGACCGAGAGCGAGCACGAGGCCCAGATCGTCGTCACGAACAGCGGGCGTGTCGTCGTGAGCTGGGTCGACGCGAGCACCAACGCGAAAGACTACTACCACGTTGGTTATCGCGTCTCCGACGACCGAGGGACGACCTGGGGGCCGGTGAGCTCCATCCCGCTCCCCGCGGACGACAACATCGGATTCAACACCACGCTCGCGGCCGACGCCGCCGGCACGGTCTTCCTCTCTTGGGCGGCGGAGCACGTCGCCACGAGCGGAGAGCGCAGCCACCAGCGCGTGTACCTCTCGCGGCTCGACCCCGGCGAAGCTGCCTTTGCCGCACCCACCGAGATGACCGACCCATCGGAGGACGTCGGTGTGTACGATCAACCGGGGATCGCCGTCATGAAGGACGGCGGCCTGCTCCTCACGTACGGCCAATACCCGCCCGATTACGGCTCGTCGTGGATCGTCATGCAGCACAGCGCCGACGGCGGCAAGACATGGACGAAGTCCGCGCCGGGCGCGCCGGTGGACGCGGGGTTCTATCAAAACCTCGCCCACGCGTGCGTCGCTCCGGACAGCGGCCGCGCCTATCTCTTCTTGCTCGACACCAACAAGAGCGGTGGTGTGCTCTGGCGAAGCCCGGACGGCGGAAAGACGTGGAACCCGAGCGATCAAAAGCCCATCGTCGCGCCGGGAGAGAAGTTCGCCGTTCCGCTCGACGGCAACTGTGTCGCGGCCGGTGACGAGGTCTGGGCCGTCTACGGCGTGACCGACGAGGCCTCGACCTCGCAGAAAATCCCGCGCCTGACGCACATCAAGATCGCGCACTCGAGCGACGGCGGCGCGACCATCGATGCACGCTACAAGGTCGAGGACGCGGCGGCGGGCGCCTATTTCCTCTTGCCGCGCATCGCCTCCGAAGGCGCGGGCACGCTCGGCATCACCTATTACGCCGGCGCCGGGAGCGGTGACCTGAACGCATCGTATCGACACGCGCGCTCGACGGACGGTGGCAAGACGTTCGGCCCGAGCACCGTCGTTCGCACACCCATTCTCTACGATCAAATGCGCTCCACCGCGACGTGGTTCGGCGACTACATGGGCCTCACCTGGAACGGTGGCTCGTTGTTCGGCGCCTACATCGACAACACGGGCGGGGCATCGCACATCGTCTTTCACCGAGAGCCCACCGGCGGCTGACGTCTTCGCGATATCGGGGCTCGGTTGGGGGCCGAGCTCGGGATGCGGCAGATGCGACGCCGGTCGATTTACGGTCACAGCCTGACCGCGACGCGTCTCTCCATTCGAGCCGGGACTCTCGTCCCGACCTCGCCCAAGATGGAGTCGCTCGTGACGAACCTCGATCCGCTCAGCTCGCTCGCGCTGCTCGCCGCCTCCGGTGATCGCGCCGCCGTCGAAGGCCTGGTGCGTGGCCTCCAGGGCCCGCTCTACCGGCTCGCGCTGCGCATGCTCGGGCGCACCGAGCCTGCCCGCGACGCGACCCAGGAGATCCTCGTCCTCGTCGTCACCCACCTCTCGACGTTTCGCGGCGAGAGCTCGGTGAAGACATGGGCCTTCACGATCGCGACCCGCCACCTGATGCGCGCCCGCGCGCGCGTGCGGCGCTTCACGTTCGAGGGCCTCGAGGAGGACGATCTCGGCAAGCCCGCGAACGAGATCGACCCGGAATCGCTCGCGCACGCGGAGGCGCGGTTGCTCGAGGAGGAGACGTTCGTCGGGTGCACCCAAGCGATGCTGCAGGCGCTCGAGCCCGAGGCGCGCATCGCGTTCGTCCTCGGCGCGCTGTGCGATCTCGACGCCAAGGAAGCGGCGCTCGTGCTCGACATTCCCGAGGCCACGTTCCGCAAACGGCTCTCGCGGGCGCGCGAGCGGCTCGATGCGTTCCTCGCCAAGCACTGCGGGATCGCGGATCCCGCCAACCGATGTCGCTGCGCCCATCAGGTGAACCACAACGTCGCGCGGAAGCGCGTCGACCCCACGCGACTCCACTATGCGCTCGCGCACATCCCCTCGACGGTCGAAGCGCTGCGCGCGCGCAGCGAGCTCGGGCACATTCGCCGATCGCTCGAGATCTACCGGGCACAGCCGGACTTCGAGCCCACCGAGAGCTTCGCGGCGCGGGTGCGCGCGCTCTTCGACGAGACCACGAGCTTCTCGATGAGCTGATTGCGGTCACACTTCGCGCTCGTTCGGTCTCTCACCTCTCCGAAGCGCGCGACCTCGACGATGGGGCGCGCGGAGGAGAGAGCACATGTCGATTCGTATCGAGAAGAAGCGCGCGCAGGTGAACGACCTCACGATGGCCTATGTCGAGCTGGGCGAGGGCGCGCCGATGGTGTTCCTCCACGGAAACCCGACCTCGTCGTTCCTGTGGCGGAACGTGATCGCGCCGCTCGCGCCTCGCTTCCGGTGCATCGCGCCCGACCTCGTCGGCATGGGCGACTCCGATCGGCTCGCGCGATTGGGGCCGGGCACTCACGGCTTCTTCGATCAACGGCCATACCTCGATGCGTTTCTCGACATCGTCGTCGACGATGAGCCCATCGTGCTCGTGCTGCACGACTGGGGATCGGCGCTCGGCTTCGATTGGGCGCGCCGCCATCCCGATCGCGTGCGCGGCATCGCGTACATGGAGGCGATCACGGGACCGCTCAGCACGCGCGAATGGGAGCCGGGACCGCGGGCCGCGTTCGAAAAGCTGCGATCGCCGGCGGGCGAGGCGATGGTCCTCGACGAGAACTTCTTCGTCGAGCGCATCCTGCCCGCGAGCATCCTCCGCACGCTCTCACCCGAAGAAATGCACGAGTATCGCCGTCCCTTCCTCGAGCGCGGCGAAGCGCGCCGGCCGACGCTGACGCTCCCGCGCGAGCTGCCGCTCGACGGCGAGCCCGCCGCGATCGTCGCGGTGGTGCGCGAATACGCAGCGTGGCTCGCGGAGACGCGGATCCCGAAGCTCTTCGTGAACGCCGATCCTGGTCGCGTGCTGGTCGGCGAGGCGCGCGAGACGTGTCGTCGCTGGCCCGAGCAAACCGAGGTCACGGTCGCGGGAAAGCACTTTCTCCAGGAGGACTCGCCGCGCGAGATCGCGGACGCGATCGCGCGCTGGTCGAGCGAGCTTCCTCTGTGAGCGTGTGAGCGAGAGCCTCAGCGTCGGTGAGCGCGGACAGAGCCTAAGGCGCCGACGGGGGGAGGGGGCGAATCGTCATCGGGAGTGGGAGCGGGCTGGCGGTAATCGGGTTCGACGGGAGATACGCAGCGAGCCCGCTCGCGATGGTCAGGTAGTCGTCGTTGTCGTTCAGGTACGTGCACACGGTGGGATCACCCTCGCTGGGCACGTGGATCATGAACGAATAGGGAGCGCTCGAGATGACGCCGTCGTGGTTCCAATCCACGCTGCCGTCGGGCTCCACCGTCCATCCTTGTCCGTCGGGGCCCGTGTACGAGGCGAGGAAGGTGAGGTTCTCCGGCGGGATCCCCGCGAAGACGCCCTGCTCGATCAGCGCGCACTCGTCGATCATCGGCAAGAGGCCTTTGGAGAAAGACAGGAGTGATCCCTCGATCGTCTCCGGCCCGAAGCCGGCGCTGTAAGCGTAGTTCATCAGGCTCGGATACGTGGGTTGGTAGTTGAAGTCGATGCTTCCACCGTGCCGGAGGCCCAGGTTGTGGCCCATCTCGTGGATGAAGATGGAGTAGTACAGATACGCCGCGGGCTCGGTGCCATCGTCGCTCGGATCCGCGTTCGGCTCCGGCACCCTCATGTTGATGCGCGTGCCGCCGATCTGCGCATATCCCTTGGGGTCGCCGAGACAGACCTCCACGCGGTGGAACGCCTCTCGAAAGAGGAAGTTCGGCGGGCTGCCGACGTCGCCGAAGGTATCGTCGCCGGTGACCTTGCAACTGAACGACGCGTCGAGCAGCGAGTCGACGACGACGTGGAGCGCCACGCCGAGGGTATTGTCGGGATTGTCGAGCGGCAGGTCGGCGAAGAATTGGCCCCAGGCCGCCTCGATCATGGGCGAAGGACGCGCGCTGTGGAGCACGCCGTTCGTTTCGTACTCGTGCACGTCGAGCTCGACGAGCAAATCACGGTGCCGCGGATCGCAGCCCAGGCCCGGATAATCGACGCCTTCGTGCCCGAGCACCTCCCATCCATCGGGGATGCCGTCGTGATCCGTATCGGGCGCGTGGGGGTCGGTGCCGAGGCCGAGCTCGAGATCGTCTTCGAGCAGATCACCATCGCTGTCCGGCCCGGTCAGGCGGCGAACGCTGACCCAGTCCTCCGCCGACGTGGCGAATCCATCGGAGACCGTGAGCGCGAAGACGAGCGGCTCGGTGAGCCCCTCGGGCACGACGAGCGTCGGCTTCGCGAGCGAGGCATCGCTCAGCGCGACCGCGGGACCTGCGACCTGCGTCCACGTGTATTGGACGGGGTCACCGTCGATGTCGCCACCCTGGCCTTGCAGCGTGAGGATGGCGCCTCCGAGCGCGCCGAGATCGGGACCGGCGTTGGCGATGGGGCTTCGATTGACGACGTCGATCGTGACCTCGTCCGGCATCGAGGGGAGGTCGCCGTCGTACGCGACGAGCCCGAAGACGAGCGGCCCCGGCGTCGATGGAGCGATGAAGGAAGGGCTCAGGACGGTGGGATCGTCGAGCGTGACGGGCTCGCCCGAGACCTGCGTCCACAGGAACGTCGGCGTGCCGGACGCGACCTTCCCGGATCCCGCGAGCTGCACGAAATAGCCGCGGAACACGCTCTGATCGGGCCCCGCATTGGCCACCGCGGTTCCGGTGCTCATGCCTCCTTCACCGCCGCCACCCGGTCCGCTGGTGGTCGATCCCCCCGAGGATCCGGTCGACGAGGACGACGTGCCGCCGCTCCCGCCGCTGCCGGTGGTGTCGTGTGGATCTCCCGTCTCGCCCGCGCATGCGGCGAGCAGGACGGTGAGGAGAACGGCGAGATGGGATGCGGTGCGGTCGCTGAATCGAAGCAAGGTCGCTCTCCATTGCGGTGCGCACGCGTCGTTCGTCAACGGTGCACGGCCGCCAAGGGATCCAATGATAATACGATTGGAGCCGCCTGGGATGGAGGCAAACGCGGCCGGCATCGTCACGGGCCGAGACGACGCCGGCTATCATTGCGTGGATCGAGAACGAGCGCACCCGGCCTTGGTGCGGGGCACGCCTCGTGTCCCCGGGCTCAAACGAGGGTCTTGATGACCTCGTCGATGGTGGTCTTGCCTTGCACGAGGCGATCGCCCTTGGGCCGGATCGCGCCGCTGCCGAAGCCCTTGTACATCTCGGCGAAGACCTCGGCGGCGTGCTTGGAGAGGCCGCCTTGGGTCATGGCATCGATCCAGCCAGCCTCGGGGATGTCGACCACCTCGAGCTTCTTGCCCAGCGCGGCGCCGAGCTTCTCGGCGAGCTGGCGAATCGAATAGGCGGGCCCTTGCAGATCGATGATCTCGCTCCGTGCCGCGGGCGAGAGGAGCGATTCGGCGGCGAGCGCGCCGATGTCCTTGGTGGCGATCATCGGCGTCGGATAATCCGCCGAAGGCGTGAAGTTGGGGAAGATGCCGAGGTGCTTCGCGGGCGCGAGCGAGTTGCCGATGTTCTCCTGGAAGTAGCCGGCGCGAATGGCCGTGAGCTTCACGGACGTCGCACGGAGCGCGTTCTCCAGATAGTGAAGGCCCTTGATGGGGCCCGTTCCCTCGGCGAGATCGGCGCCGACCGAGGAGAGGAGCACCACGTGCGCGACGCCGCTCGCCTTCACCGCACCGGTGATCGCATCGGCGATGCGGCGTTGATACGCATAGACGTCGGGCGCCGAGAGATCGGGCGGCAGCAGCGTGAAGAAGGCGCTCGCGCCCTCGAGCGCCCGCGTGAGGAACGCCGTGTCGTCGAGCGCACCCACCGCGACCTCGGCGCCCTTCTGCGACCACGCGGCGCCCTTCTCTGCATTGCGAACGAGGACCCTGACCTTCTGCCCGCTGGCGAGGAGCTTCTCCGCGACGACCGAACCGACATGACCCGTGACACCGGCGATGACGAACATGATGGCCTCCCGTGGAAAGGTGGCGGCACGATGCGCACGCCCTCGATTCATCGCAACGTCGTGCGGTGAATGACGACCATGCACGGGCTGCATGGCGCCCCCGGGCCTACGAAATCTCCCGTCGCTCGATGCTCTCGGTCCGACGCCGGTGATGGAGCTCGACCGACGATACGATGGTGAGCGGGGGCGACCGACGATTCGGAGCGCGCCGCCGAAATCGACTGGTCATCAAGGCGAGCAAGTCGCGAGCAGCACGCTCACGGTGTCGTCGTCCGCGTTGGAGACAGCGAGGTCGGGCAGGCCATCGCCGTCGAGGTCCACCGCCGCGATCGCGTTGGGCTCGCCGCCCGTGGCGTGATCGATGCTTGCGGCGAAGGTGCCATTGCCGTTGTTCCGCAGCACGCTCGCCGTCGCGTCGAAGCCATTGGTGATCGCGAGGTCGAGCACGCCATCGCCGTCGAAGTCCACGGCTGTGACAGCGCTGGGACGATGACCGGTAGGGTAGTCGACCTTGGCTGCGAAGGTGCCATCCCCGTTGTTGCGCAGCACGCTCACCGTATTGCCGTCATGGTTCGCGACCGCGAGATCGGGTTTGCCGTCACCATCGAGATCCGCCGTTGCGACCGAGAAGGCGAACGCGCCGGTGGCGTAGTCGACTTTGGGGGCGAAGGTGCCATTGCCCATGTTGCGTAGCACGCTCACGGCGTTCGTGTCGTGGTTGGCGACGGCGAGGTCGGGCCTGCCATCGCCGTCGAGATCCATCGCCGCGATCGCGCCGGGCGCGCCGCCCATGGGGTAATCGACCTTGGGAGCGAAGGTGCCATTGCCACCGTTCCGCAGCACGCTCACGGTCTGATCGAAGCCGTTGGCGACGGCGAGATCGGGCTTGCCATCCCCATCGAAGTCCATCGCCGCGACCGAGCCGGGACGATGACCGGTGGGGTAGTCGACCTTGGGGGCGAAGGTGCCATTGCCGATGTTGCGCAGCACGCTCACCGTGTTGCTGCCGGCGTTCGCGACGGCGAGATCGGGCTTCCCGTCGCCATCGAGGTCTGCCGCCGCGACCGAGAAGGGGCTCGATCCCGTGGGGTAATCGACCTTGGGAGCGAAGGTGCCGTTCCCATTGTTGCGCAGCACGCTCACGGTGTGGTCCAGGTCGTTCGTGACGACCAGATCGGGCTTGCCGTCGTCATCGACGTCCGCCGCTGCAATCCCGCTGGGGCATTCCCCGCTGGCAATGCGGCCCTTTCGGAGAGCTCGACCATCCCGATGCACGGGGCGCCGCCGCTCCCCGGCGTGTAAACGTCGTTGCCGCAACCGGTCGCGCTTGCCAGGAGCCCTGGGAGCAGCGCTCCGAACATCCATGCTCTGATCATGAAAGAGAGTCCTGTGTTGGAGTCGCTCGGGCCATCGCTCGAACCGAGCACCTGCCAGGCTTATTCCACCATCGGCCGCGTCGCCGCTCGTTGGCCTGCCGTGCGCGGGACGAGCTCGCAGCTCGACCTCGACTCGGGCGAACTGCGGCGGGGCGAGCGTGAGGGTGGATGAGGTGATCAGGTGATGAGATGGCCGGAGCAGAGATTCGATATTGGCCATCGACGTCATCTCATTCACCCATCAGGCCATGTGGTGAATCCGTTCTTGATCGCTTGTGAAGCGGCTGATAGCACCATGGTAGAGGTGAGTCGATGATGCGGAAGTTCGCTGGCGAGCCTTTGCACGCCCCTGTTCCGTTGCCAGCGCGATCGCCAGTTGCGCCATCGTCGGTCTTACCTGCGTTGGAACCAAATTCGCAGTATTGGCCGGGCAGCGCGGTGGATCACGGTGTCCACGCGGCCCGGATGCGCGCTGAAGATCCGTTTGCCGGACACGAGCGCTGGAAGACAGGCCATGCGATGGATCGAGTGGTCCACGCGGCCCGGATGCGCGCCGAAAATCCGCTGAATGGGTATGAGCCTCGGATCGGACGGTCGGCCGCACCGGCAGTGCAGGCCAAGCCGCAGGTGGGCATGGCGGCATCCTCGGCCTCGCCGGCGAGCGTGCAGCAGCATCTGGGTGAGGGCGAGTCGATGGCGCCCGAGGTCGTCACGCGCTTTTCACAGGCCTATGGGCACGATTTGAGCGATGTGCGGTTGCACCGCGATAGCCATGCTGCCTCGACCCTCGGCGCGCGGGCGGTGACGGTGGGCCGCGACGTGGCGTTTGCGCCGGGCGAGTACCGGCCGGGCACGCCGGCGGGTGACAAGCTGATAGGGCACGAGCTCGCGCACGTGGTGCAGCAGTCGGGCGGCGCGGGTTTGGTGCAGGGCGCGGGGCTCGGCGAGGACCGGTACGAGCGGGAGGCCGACCGAGCGGCGGATGCGGCGGTCAAGGGCGGGACGGTGGCGAGGCTCAGCCCCGTGGCGGGGAGCGTGCAGCGCTCTCCTGCGGATGGGACGTCGGGCGCCTCGGCGGAGGGTGGCGGCGGCGCAGGTGGAGCGCCGGCGGTCATCGATGTTGCCCGCGCCGCAGCGGAGCAGCGCGCGCTGATCGACAAGGCGCTCACGTCACGTGCGCCCGGCGACGTCCAATGGATCAGCGACTATGCGAGGGCGACGCAGGCCGAGCGGATCGCGCTCATCGAGATCGCGCTCGGGGATGGAGCGAGCTACTCGTTCACGATCTCGGCCATCTGGCAGAGCTTCGGCGAAGAGGTCGGCGCCGTCGCCGGCCAGCATCTCGAGCTCTGGGACCAGTGTCGCGAGCAAGGGATCGAGCTCGAAGAGCTGCCTGCGCTCAAAACCTATCGCGGGAAGCTCAAGCAGGACGTCATGAGCGTCGCCTTCTCCAACCTCGACACCAATGAGAGGTTGGTCCAGGCAGAGTTTCTCCGATATGGCCTGTCGCCCGACAAGCAGGTCAATTTCACCGACAGCTTCCAGAAGCAGGCGGCGCAGTACTTTCCGCTCCCGCAACAGGAGATTGCAGAGCTCGAGAAGACCAAGAAGCTCGCGCGACAAGTGCTGGCGCTGCAGCAGCTCCAGGAGAGGATTCGCCGGACGCCGGTGGGCTTGGGCGGCGAGCCGTTCAACCCGGCGCGCCCGCCCCTGCTCGACTTCAAGCTCTTCGACGAAGCGGTGGCGTCCGTGCCTGGGCCGCTCGCGTCCTCGGCGGCCCCGACGAAGAGCGCCCCTTCGGGCACCGTGCCGATGACGAGCCATCGGTACGTCAAGCAGCAATGGGACGAGACCCAGAAGCTGTTGAATGCGATCCTCAATCAGAATCCAGTCCTGATCGCCGCGGCGAACAGAGGCGGTCCATTCTCCCTCGATCTCGCGACCGCGGATCCGGAGAAGAATCCCCGGGGATGCAGGACGAGATGCGCGTGCTGCTCGAGGGCGCGCTCGACGACATCGGCACGGCGCGCCGGAAGCTGAAAGGAGGGGAGATCGATTATCGCGAGCTCTTGCCCATTCACGATCGCCTCCTGGCGAGCGGCGGCAGCCTCGCGTGGAACGAGCCTTTTTATGGCTGGGTCCTGCACAACGACGTGAAGAGCTTCGGCGACGCCAGAGCCCTCGAGGGCTATGTGACGGCCGGGGTTGGTTTCCTCATCATGATCACGTCGATCCTGGCGACGGGCGGGACGGCGGGGCTCGTGTTGGGGCTCGCCGGAGCGGGCATGGCCTTTGGCCAGGAGCGCGTGGCCGAGGGCCGTTACCAATCGATGGCGACGCTCCGTCAAGCGCAGGTCACCACCGATACCGGCCTCGTGTACGAGGGACAGGTCGACGCTGCCATGGCCGAGCACACCATGGCGAAGATCAACGTCGCGATCGAGCTCCTCGGCATCGCCGGACAAGGGGTGAGCGTCCTGGCCTCGGAGATCGGGGCCGCGACGCGGGCCAGCGCACGGGCGCGCGCTGCAGAGACCAGCACGGCCATGGTGGTGGCGGGAAAGGGCGGCTCGCCGGGCGCGGGTGCACCCGCGATCGTCGTCGAGAATTTGGGGGAGCATGGCTTCCGCTTCAGCCGCCCAGGATCGCCCGAGTTCGTGATGGTCGACGAGACGGGCTGGTATCGAATGGCGCCGGCCGGCACGGGGACGAGGGTCGTCGCGAGCGGGCCCTTGTCGTCGGTCCCCGAAGAAGTGGCGATGGCAGGCGTCCTCGGTGGGCGTACGCCGGTGCGTGCCTTGCCCCCGTCGCCGACGACGATTCTGGAGGCCGAGTACGTCACCAAGGTGGCGAACGCGAAAGGCATCCACCCCGACGAGGTCATCAACTTCTACGCCGGGGAGATGGCGCGCGGGATCGATCACCGCCTGCTCGTGGACAGCGCGCTCGTGAAGTATCCCAAGCTGACCCGCGCCGAGGCCGAGACCATCTATGGATACACCACCAAGCTTTGGTATCGAGACTTCAATCGCATGCTCGAGGCGGGCACGTCGATGGAAGCCAAGGATCTCGCCAAGCTCCTGAAGTCCGGGATCGACAAGATGCCGCGCGGCGCGAAGACGCAGTATCGCGGCATCCGGCTGAGCTCGGCCCAGGAGGTCGCCGACTTCGACGCCAAGTTCGCCTTGAACGCGGAGGTCACGACGGACTCCTTCTGGTCGACGGGCCCTGATCCTTCCAACGCCTATTCCGCGCCGCGAAGCCTCATCATCCGGACCGAGAGCGCCCGGAATATCAGCGATCTCGCCTTCGGCGTTCATTTCCACGGCGTGATCGGCAAGCAACCGTATACTTCCGAGGCCATCATCCCGCCGGGCGTCAAGCTTCGTGTGATCCGCGTCGATGCCGCCACCGGGACGGTGGTGCTCAAAGAAATCCCATGATCGATATCTCTCTCGACCAGCTCCCGCCGCGCTTCGTCGCGTCGCTCGGCGGCCGAAACCCCATCTCTGCCTGCTTCCTGCCGGAGAAGGGCCGCTACGTCGCTCGCCTCGCTCGGCCCGACGGCAAGACCGAAGAGCTCGAGTTCGACACGGCCCTCGGGCGCTGTCTCACGCTCGACGAACGGCGGCGAGAGCTGCCGGCGGTCGACCGGCAAGCGCACGAGGTCGAGCGGGTGACGGTGACCTCGACATCCTTCCTCGATCCCGACACCGGCGAGCTGCACGTCCGCATGGATGTCGACGACGACGCGGGCCTTCGCGTAACGAGCATCGACAAGGTGGTCCACGATCCCGATGCGTGGGCGGCGGACGAGGTGCTGGAGCAAGTGCTCGCCCGACGCCGCTTTCCCTCGGAGTACGCAGCTTGGCCCAGAGATCGAAAGGTCTCTCATTGGGCGGCGACGCTGCACCGTTTCCGCCGCGCGATGGGAGAGAGCGGCCGCGACGAGGACGACGTCTACACACCGGATCTCGTCCGCGACATGGAGAGCACCGACCCTCGCGTTCGCGAGCTTCTGCGCGACATCCTCACGCAGGTCGGCGCGCTCGAGCAGACCGCGCCGGCCGAGGCCATCGCGGCGTTCACGACGAGGACGGGGATCCACGTTGCTTGATCGACGCGCGGCGCACGAGGCCCGGATCCGCGGCTCGCTCCTCGGCCTTGCTTGGGGAGACGTCCTCGGCTGTCCTATCGAGTTCTGGACGCGGGAGCTGATCGCCGAGGTCTTCGGCCACTACCAAGATCTGCCCGCCGAGTACCCGCTCGCGCGCATCCCGAGGGAGCCGCGCATCTTCGGTCACCTCCGGCCGCTGGGCGCACACTCCGACGACACGCAACAGGCACTGGCGCTGATCCACGTCGGCAAGGCGCCGCACGGATGGCGAACCGATCGCTGGGCCGAGGTTCTCGTCGCCGGCGAAGCGCGGGGGGCTTGGCGCGGCACCGGGAAATTCTTCCGCGCGTCCGTCCAGCGCCTCGCCTCGGGCGCAGCACTGGAAGAGGCGGGCAGCCCGAGCGCCGGCGTCGGCGCGGCCATGCGCGTCGCGCCGATTGCCGCTCTCCTTCGTGACGACGCCGAGCGCCTTCGCGACGTGGTCTTCGAGAGCAGCTGCGTGACCCATGCCGACGTGCGCGCCGCCGCATTGGCCTACGCGGTCGCGGCATCCTGCTGGATGCTCATCGATGGTGCGTCGGCCACCGACGTGCAGCAGCGATTGCCCACGTTGGTCCACGACGCGGAGGCTTCGTGGCCGCGCCGCTTCCCCAGCTTTCGCGTCGACTACACCCATCTGCACGCCGTGTCGGACACGCTTCGAGCGCTGCTCGCCACCCGTCACGAGCATCTCGAGCACTTGCAGCAGGCGATCCTCGCCAACGCGTCTCCGCATCTCGGCGAGGCGGCCCGCGCGTCGGCATCGGTCAACGATCCTTTCGCGCTCATCGGTGGGGTGCACGCGCTCTCCGTCGCGCTGTGGCCCCAAGGCTCCCCTGAAGATCTCCTCGGCAGCCTGATGCGCGAAGGCGGCGACACGGACACCGTCGGCGCGATCGCCGGCGCGGTGCTGGGCGCGCGCTTCGGCGACGCGTGGATCCCCGTGGACCGGATGGTGGATGGCGCGCGCCTCTCGCGCTACGCCGAGTGTCTCGTGAGTGGCCCCTTGCCCGAGACGCAGGACGCGTTCTTGGAGCAGGAGGCGGCCTACAGCGCGGCCGAGGCGGCATTCCGGCGCGCTCTCGGAATCGACGGCACGGCACCGTGACACGGGAGCGTTCCCGACAGGTGGTCTGAGGAATCGAACCGTTCGCGCGCGCCTCGCAGTCTCAATCAGAGCCCCGGAACAGCGAGCACCAGAATGCGTGGCACTTGCGTCGCGCTGGCGTTGTCGTCGGAGGTGACGAAGATGGCGCGCCGGCCGTCCGCGAGCGTAGGCCCGAGCGCGAGCGCTTCGAAGTTGTCGAGGAGCGGATTGGGCTCGATGCCTGGATGCGTCGCACCGGACGCGGGGAGCGCGCCGATGTCGACGACGAGGGTCTTCTCGAGCACGGGAGTCGTAGCGTCGAGCGAGGCCACGGCGGAGACGTCCACCGCGCCGGGAGCCGCGAAATCGACGCGGAAGATGCGCACCGTGTTGCCGTAGTCGGATTGAAACCCTCGCTCGAGGACGAGCAGCTCCGTGTCGCTCAAAGCGAGCAGATCGGAGACGCCCACGTCCCCGCCGGTGCCTTCGCCGAGAGGCTCGGTGCGATAGGCACGTTGCTCGTCTTGCACCGAATCGAGCGCGCGCCGGAGGATGCGCACGGTGGTGCCGACCTTCTTCGAAGGCTGCGGCCCATCGATGGTGAGCGCCGCCTCGTTGACGGTGAACAGAGAGTTGCCCGACGGCGAGCGGGCCAGGCTCTCGAGGCCTTTGTTGTTGGAGGTCTGTTGGCTGAAGAGGGCAGGGATCTCGATGGCACCGAGGTAATGCCCCGTCGCGTCGAAGCGCTCCACGAGCGGCGCCGTCTCGACGGTCACGGCCACGAGCTCGTCGCCGAGCCGCACCACGGCCTCGCCGTCCCAGGCCGTGTCGGGGCGGCCCGTGAGATCGATGGGATCGCCGGGCGTGAAGGTGTGGAGATCGTCGCTGACCGTGAAGGGCACGAGCCGCGGCGCGAGATCTTGAATCGCGAACAGCGTGTGTGTCGCCGCATCGAACCACGTGCCCGAGAGGCCTTGGGTCGTCTCCATCCGCGGGAGATCCACGACGGCGAGCAGCTCGAGCGCCGGTGCGGTTGCGTCCGGGATCCCGGCATCCGCGCTGCCTCCCGTGCCGGCGCCGCCGCCGCCCGTCGAGCCTTGGGGGCCCGGATCGCCGTCGCAACCGAAGAGGACGAGGGCAGCGCTGAAGATCCATTCGCGTCGCATTCGCGCGAATCTACACCGAAGCGCATCGCCGCCACGCGCGCATTCGGCATCGCGCGCGGCGCCGCGCAAAGAAAGGCCGCCTCGGCGCGAAGGATGGATTCGCGCCGAGGCGGCTTACCGGCTAACCCTTTTGGGGGAACGGCGGCTTGGTCGTGGCGAATCCGGCCGGGCCGCCGGGGCCCTGCGGGCCGGTGGCGTGCTGGGCCTGGGCGACCGCGACGAGGCCGTCGTGACGGATCATGCGCGGAAACTCGTACGAGACCTTCTTCTCCATGATGGATCTCCTTTTCTTGTGAACGTGGTTTGGAATGACGAACGGTGGAATCTGGGGGCGGGTGTCGAATCGGCCTCTCCGATCAAGCGCCTTGGGAGACGAGGAGGCCTTGTTGCAGCAAGGTGTCGGCGAACTCCTCGGCGTCGGCGCGCGCCTGGGCCGGATCGACGTCGAAGCGGGAGACGATGTCATCCACCGCGGCGGAGAGGCCTTGGCCCGCCGAGAGCGCGACCCACACCAGCGTGGCTGTCGGGCTCAGCGTGAAATAGGCATTCTCGCGCAGGTCGACGACGACGGCCTCGCCGTCTTGGACCGTGGTGCTGAGATCGGCGCGCGCGGTGTAGGCGGGCGCCGTCGCCTCGATGCGAGGCGCTACGATGGTTTCGGACATGAGAGGTTCTCCGCGTGGTCTTCAGGTGCCGGTGTCGAGAAGGGGGAGGCGGCGGCTCTTGGCCTGCGCTTCGAAGTGGCGAAGCAGGGCGGGCTCGGCGACGGCGAGCGGCACATGGCGATTGTCGAGGGTGACGGCGTATCGTCGCGCCAGCGCCCATTGCATGTCCGCGGTGGGCGCGCCGGCGGCTGCGCGCGAGCCCGTGAGGACGGCGGCGGCCTTGCTCTCGTCGAGGAAGCCGACCTGGGGCGCCCCGGGCAGGCCGCGCGTGTCGACGAGGATGTAGAGCCCCTCGCGGGCGCGAGTCACGGACAGCACGGGGATGTCCTTCGGCGGCGCTTTCCACGCGGCGCGCCAAGCCTCGACGGCGTCGCTCATGCCGGTGATCAGATCGTCGCGATCATCGAGGCCGCTCGCGTACTCGCCCGTGAAATAGAAGGCTAGATGGTCGAGGTCGGCGCCTTCGGGGAACACCGCGCCATAGGAGGCGAAGGGCGCGACGTCGCGAATCCCGTGCTCGGCGGCGCGCTCGTGATAGGGCGCGAAGCGATCGATGCGCAGCCGCCCGAGCGTCTGCGGCGGGTGCAGGTGCCGAATCAGCGGCAGGAGGGCGAGCGTCTCTTCGTAGTCGCTGGCCGCGTCGCCGGGGAATCCATAGATGATGTTCCAGGCGACCATCATCCCGGCCGCGCGGATGTAGCGCAGCAAGGCGATGTTCTGCGCGGCGGAGACGCCCTTGTTCATGCGATCGAGCAGCGGTGTCGAGAGGGCCTCGATGCCGGGTTGGATCTCGACCACGCCGGCGTCGCGCAACGAAAGGACCTTGTCGAGGCTCAAGTTCGCCTTCTCTTCGTAGAAGAGCTCGAGCCCCGGTGCCTCGGCGGCGAGCCGCGGCAGCACCGTGCGGAAGTAGCTTTGCGGCATGATGTTGTCCGTGAGCCAGATCTTCTTCGTCGGGTGCGCGGCCACGAGCGCGCGCAGATCGCCGATGACCTTGTCGGCGCTCTTCTCCCGGAAGCGCATCCCGAGGCCGTTGAGCCCGCAGAAGGTGCAGTGTTGCTTCTCTCCCCACCAGCAGCCGCGGCTCGATTCGTAGAGGAGCCAAGCGTCCTCCGGCGGGTGCGCGGAGCTCGGGAGGAAGGCTTTGCGCTGCGCGAAGAACTCTTGGTAATCGGGGCGCGGCAGCGCATCCATGTCGCTTCGGATCGGGTTCTTCACGAGGCGGTCCGCGGGGCGGGCGCCGGCGCGGATGGCGCGCACGTGCTCGACGAAGGACGTCTCGCTCTCGCCCGAGAACACGTAATCGATGTCCGCGCCCGTCGAGAGGATGCCTTCGGCCATCGGGCCTTCGCAGTTGGCGCCGCCGAGCATGGTGATGGTCTCCGGCCGCTTTCGCTTGATGGCCCGGAGGAGCGCGATGCTGGACGCGGTTTGCTCGAAGGTGGTCGACGCGCCCACGATGGGAAAGCCCAGCGCGGCAATGGCCTCGGCCATGGGCTCGACCCATTGCGTGAGCCGCTCTTCCCAGGCGCGCACTTCGGAGAGCGGGCGGCACAGACCATACGTGTGGATCGACGCGACGAAGGCGTCGTCGCCGGAGCCGTCCGGCGGCAGGCCGAGCGGCGGCTTGTCGAAGGCGGCGCGCGCGAAGAAGCGCTCGCCGATGAGCTCCGGCGTGGTGTTGTATCCACAAGCCAGCTCGACATAGGCACTCTCGCCGATGACGCTCGCGAGCGCGATGTTGGCATAGAGCACGCGGACGGCGAGCCCGGCCTCGCGCGCGGAGGCTTGGAGCACGTGCACACCCAACGAGGGCATCAGGAGATTGGCCCACGGAGGCACGATGAGCAGCGCGTCTCCGGGCTCGATGCCAAGGGGCGGAACATCGGCGTTGCCCTCGACCTCCGGCCGGTCGGGGCGATCCAATCGATCACGATCTTTCACGATGGCTCCAAGGAAGGCCCGCAGGCGAACGATGTTCGCGCGGGGCGTTCCAGAGACTTTGGCAGCCCTCGTGCCAGTGTGCGGCGCCGCCGGACCCGTGAATCCGAGACGGAGATGCGTGGGGCTCGTGCGCAATTCGAGCAGACCTTGCACAACTTGGTCTCTCGCTGCGCGACGGCGCGCCCTCACCCGTGCGGCCGAAGGAGGGAGATGGCCCGATGGGGAGAGCGCTTTGCGGCGCTCGGCCACCCGATCAGGCGTGGCTCGGGAGATCGACGGGCGCGCCCGTGAGGCGATTGGCAAAGGTGCTCATCGTATAAGCACCCACGCCGAGCACGACTTCGAGCGCTTGGGCTCGGGTGTAGCCGGCGGCGAGGAACGATTCCCAGGTGCCGAGATCGACGTCGCCGCGCGTCTGCGCGAGCGCGCGGGTGAAATGGGCGAGGGCGTCGAGGCGAGGATCGCCCGTCGTCTCCCCGGCGGCGAGCGCCGCGGCGATCGAGGCCTTTCCGATCTTGGCGAGCTCGCCCGTGTGGAGGGCGACGCACAGATCACAGCCGACCTCGCGCGCATAGGCCATGATGACGACCTCGCGCTCCACGGTGTCGAGCGAGGTCCGGTCGAAGGCGCTCGTGGCGCTGCGGAACGCCGCGAAGAGGGCGGGCGACGCCACGAGCCGGGCCACGGCGGAGGGCACGAAGCCGAACTGCGCCCGCGTGGCAGTGAGGATGGGCCGCGCCGCGTCGGGAGCGGTGGTCTCGTCGAGGTCACGGTATCCACGGTCGATGGTGCTCGTCATGGAGGTCTCCGAGGGTATGATTGTCATTGCAAGTAATTGGGAAAAAGAGAGAGGTCTACCCGTTCCGCTCCACGATGCGGCGCAGCGTGCGCCGGGTGATTTCGAGGTCGCGCTCGGGAATGTCCTCCTCGAAGCCGGCCACGAGATCGCGGACGACGGGCACCAGCGTGGCTTTCAGGGCGCGGCCGCGCGGGGTGAGGACGGCGAGGCGGGCGCGGGCGTCGTTCGGGTCGACGGCGCGGGCGACGAGGCCGGCCTTGGCCATCGAGTCGAGGATGCGGCTCAAGGTGGGGGCGTCGCGGTGGGTGGCGGCGGCGAGATCGCTTTGGGTGCGGCCGTCGCGCTCCCAGAGGCGGACCAGCACCATCCACTGCTCGGGCGTGAGCTCGACGCCGTGGGCCGCGAAAGCCCGGTACATCCCGCGGCGGGTCACCTCGGAGAAGCGGTTGGCCCAGAAGGCGAGCGCGTTCTCGAGGACGATGCCACCTTCGTCGAACTGGTCTCGCATGGAGGTGCCTCGGAGGATGAGGCGACCATTGTTGTTTGTCAATGCAATGAAATCGATTCGTCGCAGGACGCCGGGCCGACCGAGGGCCTCGTCAGCCGCGCCGGAAGGCGCCTGCGTGGCCGGTCGCCACCACGGCGGCGAGCTTTTGCTCGGTCATTCCCGGCATGCGGGCCGCGTGGGCGAGCTCGGCGCGGGCGTTGGTGCTCGAGAGGAGCGTGTTGTCCGCGCACACGCAGGCGCGCACGCCCGCATCGAGCCAGCGGGGGAGCGGGTGATCCGTGACGTGCGCGAGGATGCCGGTGTGCACGTTGCTGGTCGGGCACGCTTCGATGATCACGCCGCGCGACACCACCAGATCGACGACGCTGCCGTCGTCGAGGAGCGTGGTGCCATGTCCGATGCGCTGAGCGAGGAGCGTCTCGACGGCGACGCGGATCTCCTGCGGAGGGCGACCTTCGCCGGCATGCACGGTGCAACCCAAACCGATCTCGGCAGCGCGCTGAAAGGGAGCCGCATAATCGTGCAGGCGGAAGTCGTGCCCCGGCGTGGGCCCGCCCGCGAGATCGATGCCGACGACGCCGGGACGGCTCGCGGCGGCGGCAACCAGGCTGGCGAGCAACGACGGCGGCTCACCGTAGAGGCCGCACAAAAGGATGCCGGCGCGGCCGGCCGCGCCTTCGAGCGCGGCATCGATGATGGCTTCGATGGGCGCGCCGCGATGGAGCTGGGGGGCGAACCGAATCTCCAACGTCGTCACGCCCTCGGCCGCGGCGTCCTCGCACATCTCGGCGGCGATGCGGCGGACGGCGGCGGGCTCTTGCAAGAGCGAGAGGGTGAAGTCGAAGCGCGCGAGCGCGGCCTCGAGGCCCATGCCTCGATGAAAGACGAGGTCGGCCGGGACGGCGACGCCTGCGCGGGCCGCGAGCTCGGCCACGGTGGCCGGGCGGAGGTGACGGTGGAGATCGGCGAGGGGCTCTGTGCTCATGAGGTCTCGAGTCGTCGGATGCGCGCCGGCGAGGTCGCCACCATAGCGTGAAGGAGGGTATGCGGGGACCCGCGTGACGCACCGGCGAGCGCGCCCGATGTTTCACGAGGGTGGCAATCGTGGACGGGACCACGAGGCAGGCGTTCTCATGGGTCGTATCGGAGCATCGGTATCGGACGCGCGGGCTCGTCGTGCCGACGAGAAGTGGCCCGCGTGCTCGGATTCTGGCCATCGCGCGTCGGTGTGGGATCGCGCAATTTCATGCGAATACAGGAAATGAGCTTTGGAGGGAGGCCGACCGACGAGGCGGGGCGCATGGCAGCTTCATCGGTCACATTTCGATGCCGGCGCCGAGCGCGTGCACGCGGCTCGGCGCCTGGCCGAGGTAACGATGCTGCAGTTTCGTGCCGTGATGGATGTCGTCGGCATGTTCGTCGACTCGGTGGGTGTGCTGGTGATCCTCGTCGGCGCGATAGGGGCCATCGTGGGCCGCCTGCGCCGGCCGGGGCGCGATCCGATGGAGGCTTATCGGACCTTCCGGCAGAGCCTCGGTCGATCCATCCTGCTCGGGCTCGAGCTCTTGGTCGCGGGCGACATCATCCGTACGGTGGTGGTGGCGCCGACGCTGCAAAACGTGGTGATCCTCGGCCTCATCGTGCTGATTCGGACCTTCCTGAGCGTGGCCTTGCAGCTCGAGATCGAAGGTCGCTGGCCTTGGCAGCGAGGCACGGAGTCGGCGCGCGGGTGACGCGCGGAGCGCGGATCGTCACTTCACGTTCACGACCCGCTCGATCACGTCCTGCCCGCCGCGGTTGTCGTGGATCACGGCCCAGATGCGGACCGGGCCGGGCTCGGGCGGCGCGATCCACGTGACCGCGAAGTCGGTGCGCTGGCCTTCGGTGGCGTCGCTCACGAGGCGGGCGTCGCCATCGAAGTCGCCGCGATCGGCGAAGTAATCGACCCAGACCGTCTCTTTGAACGTCGTGCCGTCGGGCGATGTGCTCGAAGGATCGTCTTCAGCCACGTTGGCCGGAACGGTGATGGAGATGTCGTAGCTCGGGCAGGTCTGAAACGCGTCCTTCTTGCCGCAGCTCGGCGGGCCGAGGCGTTCTTCTTCGGAGACGGGGCAGGCCTCGACGTCGGGCGCGTGGCTGTCGTCCTCGGGCAGCGCTTCGCCGTTCTTGGTCATCCCCGTGATGGTGGGGTTCTCGTTGGGGCGCTGATCCTCGAAGGCGTAGACCTGCGTGAAGCCGGGGACGAAGTGCTCGGCGCCGAGGCGGCGGTGCTGCGCGTCGAAGCAGCCGATGGGGAACGACTCGGCCGCGCCCGTGCCTTCCAGCGGGATCGGCTCGAGCGTGCCGGCGCAGGCCATGAAGAAGACGTAGGCGACACCATATCTCGGCGCGCCCCCCTGCGCCGGAGGGCGGCTCGAGATGATGGTCTCGGGCAGCTTCACCGAATACGTCTTGCCGACGCCGACGAGGCCTTTCTGGAGGAGATCGTCGAGGTCGAAGCCGCCCGTGAAGAGGCCTTGGAGCGATTGATAACAACCGTAGTACGCGTCCCCCGGCGGGTTCACGCAGCCGCCCAGCCAAAGGATCTGGAGGGGCAGGGATCCGGCCGGAGGATCGGAGTACGTCATCCGGAACGTGACCGTGTCACCCGGATCGGCATACGGCTTGTCGGCTTGAACGGAGAGGATGCGGAGGCCGTCGACCTGGCTGATGGGCGCGAAGCCGCCGGCGCAGCCCGAGGCCGCCGTCGGTCCAGCGAGGAGCGCGAGCGCGAGCGCGCCGAGGACGAAGCGGCGCAGCGGCCTCTTGGCGGCGTTTCTGGAGAGGGCATGTCCCATGTCAGAAATCTCCGCGCACGCCGAAGCTGGGAAGGATGGGCAGGCCCGCGACGTACGAGCGCGCCGTGTAGTTGTAGTTGTAGGCGATGGCCTCGATGTTGGCCTGGTTGTAGGCGTTCTGCACGTCGAGGTAGGCCGAGAGCTTCCAGCGGCTGAATTGCCACGTCTTGTCGACGCGGATGTCGAATTGGTGGAAGAGAGGCAATCGCTCGCTGGCCGGCCCGGCGAGGGGGATGGGCACGTAGACGCCGGAGGCGCCGTTGAAGAGCGCATTGGTGCGGTTCTGCGTGCAGCTCTCCGCAAACGCGTTGCACACGTACGGGCTCACCAGGTTGCCGGAGACGAGGCGGAAGCGGCCGCCGATCTCCCAGCCATGGCCGATCTGGTAGCTGCCGAGGATGGTGAGGATGTGCGTTTGATCGTAGGCGAAGAGGTGCTCTTCCTCGTTCGGCCCGTCGCGGCGCACGCTGCGCGAGAGCGTATAGGCGATCCAGCCGAAGAAGCGGCTATCGCGCTTGGGCTTGTACTTGAGGAGGAACTCGGACCCGACGACCCAGCCGGCGCCGTCGTTGGTGTATTGGATGCCCGCGCCCGAGGGCGAGGCCGCGCCCACCACGAGGTTGTCGAGCTGCTTGTAAAAGCCCTCCACGCTGGCCGTGATTTGGGGGGCGACCTCCTGCTCGAAGCCGAGGGAGTATTGAATCGACCGATTGGAGCCGAGCTTCGGGTTGCCGAAGGTGCTCGACACCTCTTGGAACTGCGGCGGCTGGTGGAACAGGCCGACGCCGCCCTTCAGCGTGCTCCGCGGGTAACCCGGGTGGATGTCGAAGCGGGCCGTGACGCGGGGGGAGAAGGTCGTCTCCTTCGTGACCCCGAAGTAATCGAGGCGCACGCCGGGGACGACGCGGACGCGCGGATCGGGGGCGATCTCCATCTCGGCGTAAATGGCCGGCTGAAGCGTGGTGCCGGTGAGGTGCTCCTCGAGGGGTGTGCGCGTGGAGAAGGGGCCTTGCGGCGGCTGCCCGGGCACCGGCGGCGCGGGGAGGCGGACGTTGACGTCGTACGCGGACACGATCATGTCGGCGCCGACGTCGAGGACCATGCCCTTCGTGAGCTTCTTCGTGTACTCGAAGCGGCCGCTGACGCTGCGCAGATCGAGGAGGAAGTAGAGCGAGGAGAGCCCGAAATCGATGTTGTCGCGGTTGAAGGAGACGACCGCGTTCACCTTGTCGCCGTTCGACAGGTTGTTCTGATATCGAGTCTGGAGCCGCATGAAGGCGGTGTGCAGACCGACCTTGCCGGTGAGGCCCGGATCGTTGCCCGAGGGCGTGTCGAGGAGCAGGCGGAGCGCGTCGTCCGACCCGAAGAACGTCACTCGAAAGGACGAGTCGGGGGTCGGGTTGTTCGCGATCATGAATTGGTAATCGTAATAGACGGGCGCCTGCGTCACCCCCGCGCCCGCGGCCTTGAGCGTGGGCCCGAGCCAGGCGTCGACGTAGCTGCGGCGGCCGGCCGCGAGGAACGTCCACCCCGGGAGGCCCGGGATCGGCCCCTCGAACATGAGGCGGGCGTCGATGAGATCGATTTGGGCGAGGCCGTGATACTCGCTCTTCGGGCTGCGGAGGCCGGCGTCGACGATGCCGCCCTGCACGCGTCCGAATTGGGTGCTGAAGTTGCCGGGATAGAAATCGATCTTGTCGAGGAGCTCGGTGGGGAGGACCGAGGAGAGGCCGCCGAAGTGGTAGATGAGCGGGACCGGCGTGCCGTCGACGAAGGTCTGCGTGTCCTGCGGCGCCGAGCCGCGGACGATGAGGAGGCCGAGGACGCCGGGCGGGCGGGCCACGCCGGGCAGGTTCTGGATGGCGCGGAAGGCGTCGCCGTTGGTGCCGGGGATGCGGGCGATCTCGCGCGCTTCGAGGGTGCGTTTGACGACCTCGCGGGGCGGGCGCTCGCCGCGGACCGAGACCTCGAGCGCGCCGCCGCTCGGGAGGAGTCGATATTTGATCTCCGTGCCTTCACCGGCGGAGATCTCCTCGGCGACGTCGAGGCCTTGATAGCCCGGCGCGCGCACGGAGACGGTGTATTTGCCGGGGGCGAGATCGGCTACGCGAAAAGCACCCTTCTCGTCCGTCGTCGTCTCCAGGTTGCCCGGCCCGAGGACGATCTTGGCGCCGGCGATGGCGGCGTCACCGCCGGACGCGAGCACGAGGCCCGAGAGGACTCCCGTGCTCGCCGGCGCCTTCTGCTGCTCGGCGGGAGCCTCTGTGAGCGTGAACGAGTAGCGATAACGAATGCGGGCGGCGAACGGCGTCCCATCCGCTTTGCGGGCCGGCTCGAACTCGAGCTTCTTCGCGGCGGCGACGGCGGCCTCGTCGAAGCCGTGACCGACGGGCTCGGCCACTTCGACCTTCTGGACCTTGCCCTCTTTGTCGATCTCGAGA
Source organism: Minicystis rosea (assembly GCA_001931535.1). Classification (GTDB taxonomy): domain Bacteria; phylum Myxococcota_A; class Polyangia; order Polyangiales; family Polyangiaceae; genus Minicystis; species Minicystis rosea. The sequence goes on along the minus strand of CP016211.1, from coordinate 5,704,228 downwards.
AAGAGGGTGACCTGCGCTTCGAGGCCGGCTTTCTGCGCCTCGGGCGGGTAGTCGGGAGGAGCGTAGTTGCGCGGCCGCGGCATGGTGATGCCGCCTTTGCCGGCGTCGCTCGGGGGCGCGTCCTGTTGCTTGATGATGGCGCCCGCGCCCCCGCGCGGGACGGCGTTGTTCGTCGGCCCGTCCTGCGGCGGGGCCTGCGCCAGCGCCGGGCGGGGTGCGCCGAGGAGCAGCGCGAGGAGCAGAGGGGCTACGCGCTTCATCACACCGGATCACGGCGCTTCAAGAGCACCGAGAGGAGGATGATGAGGCCGACCGTCATGCCGCCGAGGACGGCATACGGCATCCAGACTTGATCGTATTGCGTGAAGCCCCAGGCCCCGACTTGGCTGTCGGAGGCCATCTGGGCGAGCGCGCATTTGAACTTGCCGTTCTCGATGAACTCGGCCTTGGCTTGGGGGTTGCCGAGATCGATGAGCCACGACTCGTCGGTCGCCAAGGCCACGCGGTTCGGCGAGATGGCGCCCTCGAAGCCCCAGCGCGCGGGGATGCCCTGCATGACGGCTTTGATGTACTTGGGCGTCGACGTCATCGGCACGAGCAGGCCGCCGAGGACGACCTGTGGAATCAGCGCGATGGGCGTGAGCGCCATGGCCGCTTCGGCCGAGGCCACCACCGTGGAGAGCAGGAGCCCGAGGGCCACGGCGCAGAGCGAGGTGGCCACGAGGGAGCCGAGCATCTTCCCGAAGGCCTCCATCCCGCCCGGGAGCCCGAGGGCGGGGAAGACGATGCCGAGGAGACAAGCACACTGGACGATGCAGAAGAAGGCGAGGAGCAGATACTTCGAGAGGACGTAGTTGACGAGGCCGAGGTTCACCATCCGTTCCCGGAGGTAGATGGCCCGCTCACTGACGATCTCGCGCGCGGCGTTGGAGGTGCCGAACCACACCGCGGAGAGGACGAGGAAGAAGATGGCCGCCGTGTTGTCGGCGGTGGGAATCAGCTTGAGCGGCGGCGCGCCCGGTCGGCTCCATTGTTGGAGCGCGCCCAGGCACCAAGCGGGGACTTGCTTCTCCTGCCCGCCGAAGACGACGGCGAGCAGCGCGCCGATGATGGGCGCTTGGAGGAGCATGATGGCCGTGCCGCTGACGTCGCGGACCTTGACCTTGAAATAGCGTGAGAGGAGCAAACCGAGCTGCCCGCTCGTGGTGGCGCGCCCGGCCGGCAAGCCCCTTTGCCCGTTGCCGGTGCCTATCTCACGGCGGCCCGAGTACATCCGTCGATAGACGGGGTTCTGTGGGTTCTCGTATTCCTTGCGCCACTCGACGGCGGCGATGCGGCGCGCGTGCCCGCGCTGGGCGTTCGGATTCTGCGCCCGCATGGCGTCGAAGATGGGCCGCTCGCGGGCGGCGATCATCTCGAACATGTCGCGGGGGTTGTCGATGTCGTTGGGCTGCCGCTGCCGCTCCTTCCAGGTGCCGAAGAAGCGATACGACTCCTTCGTCGGGCCGAAGAAGACGGGAACGCCGCCATAACCCATCACGAGACAGTGCGTGAATTTCTCGAACTCGTCCTTGGCGGGCTGGTGGATCGTCATGATGATCGTCTTGCCCGTCTGCTTCGTGAGGTCCGAGAGCAGCGTGATGAGCGCCGTGGTGTCGTCGGCCGCGAGGCCGCTCGTGGGCTCGTCGAGGAAGAGGATCACGGGATCGGTGACGAGCTCGAGCGCGATGTTGACGCGCTTCCGCTGCCCGCCGGACAAGACCTTCTTCTCGGGCTTGCCGATCTCGAGGTTCTTCACCTGCTCGAGGCCGAGATCCTTGATGGTCTGCTCGACGCGGGCGTCGATCTCTTCATCACTGTAGTCCGGCGGGAGGCGGAACTTGGCCGAGTATTTGATGGCCTCGAAGACGGTCAGCTCGGCGTGGACGAGATCGTCTTGGGGGACGTATCCGATGGATCCACGGAGGTTGTCGTAGATCGTATAAAGGTCTTCGCCGTTGATGCGGACGACGCCGTTCGAGGGCGGGAGATAACCATTCAGGGCGAGCAGCAGTGTCGTCTTGCCGGCGCCCGAAGGGCCCATGAGGGCGATCATGTCGCCGGGGAGGGCCTTGAACGAGACGTTGTCGAGCAGGATCTTCATCTCGCTCGGGTTGTCGCGATCGGGCACCTCGAGGAGGAGGCTCCAAGCCTCGATTTCGTAGAGAGGGCGGCCGGCCCAGCGATCGGCGGAGTACTCTTCTTGGACGATCTCCGCGGCGCCGCTCGCGCTCTGCTCGATTTGGAGCGGCATCGGGCCGATGTAGATCTTCTCCCCGCTCTGCACGGGCACCTTCTGCCCGGGCGAGATGCGGTGTCCGCGGACGAAGGTGCCATTGGCGCTGCCGCGGTCTTCGACGAAGATCTTGCCTTGCAGTTGATGCAAGAACGCATGTCGGCTCGACACCTGCGGGTGCGAGAGGACGATGTCGTTGTCGGGCGTGCGGCCGATGGTCTTGAAGGCGCGGCCGCCGTGCGCGAAGTCGAGCTGGCCGAGGACGGTCTTGTTCTTCTTGCCCGGCGCGCCCGCCGCCGGTGCGCCCGCCGCCGCGCCCGCGAGCGCCGGCTGCGAGCCGCGTGGATCCGGCGCGTTGTAGGCGGCCTGCGAGCCGCGCATGGGATCGTAGGCGGGCTGGGAGCCGCGCATCGGATCCTGCGGCATCTGCATGGCGCCCGTGCCCATCATCGCGCCGGGAGGCTGCGGAGTGAACGGCGAGGCCATGATGGCGCTCGAGCCGAGCGGCTGCCGCGGCGCCGCGGCCACGGCCTGCGCGAGGCGGCCGAGGAGCGCCATCTGCACGGGAACGGGCCCGAACGCGAGGATGGCATTGGCCTCGATGGGCGTGGGCGTGCCCGAGGGAATGCGGCTCGTGCCCACGTACGTGCCGCTCGTGGACGTGTGATCGATGACCAGCATGCGATCGACGATCACGGTGGCGTGCTGGCTCGACACGCTCGGATGCTGGATGACGATCGAGGCTTTGCTGGGATCGCGCCCGATGATGATCTGGCCCGGCGGCGCCGGCAGCGTGCCCGTGGCGAGGAGCGCGAGCGTGATGGCCGGGTGATGGAGCGGAATGGGCACCTGCGCGTGGCCCACGGTGAACTGGGTGCGCAGATCGAACTGCGCCTGCTCACCGGGCGCGAGCTGCCGCCCTCCCGCATGCGCGACGCCGGGGCCGCACACGAAGAGCAGCTTGCCCCCACCGAGGTGCACGATGCGCGCGTGCTCCGGCTGGATGCCGTCGCCGCTCAGCACGATGTCGCACGTGGGCAAGCTGCCAACGGTGAGGTTCTGCTTGCCGAAGCCAGGGATCACCCGGAGCTTTCAGCACGAACGCTGCGGCGCAGCAAGCATTCGGGCGCGAGGTGGCCGACAACGCGGAGACCCACACGGCCCCCGCATCGCATACGCGCGGAAGCCCGCAAATCCTCAGGCCTCGTGAGGTGTGGACCGTAGAGGTCCGAAGGCGAGATGGATCGAGGCTCGCGCTGCGTTTCCCGTCTCTCGAGGGGCGACGGATCGAGGTCGTCGATGAGCTTTCCATCGGCGAGCGGCGCATGCGTCGAGGGCGTCGATGTCGCTCCGTGCTTCGAAGGTCAACGGATTGAGCGAGTGGATGCCGTTGCCGTCTCCGGATGCTCAACGCGTCGAGGAGGCGGTTGCCGTTACCGTCTCCGGAAGGGCAACGCGTCGAGGGGGCGGTTGCCGTTACCGTCTCCGGAGGGGCAACGTGTCGAGGTGGTGGTTGCCCCTCCTGTCTCCGGAGGGTCAACGCGTTGAGGTGGCGGCTGCCCCTCCCGTCTCCGGAGGGTCAACGCGTTGAGGTGGCGGCTGCCTCTCGGGTATCGACGTGCTCGTCGCTACCGGAGCCAGAGGGCCCAGACGATGACCAGGATGAGAATGGCGATCACCGCCGAGAGGCCGATGATCAAGAACACCAATCCACCCTTGGCCGCGGGCTCGGGTGCGCTCGTTCCCATCGGGGTTTGGATGGCGCCGGGCGTGGGCGGAGGCGGGCCGAAGGCAGCCATCTGCGAGCCGAGGCCGGGGCCCGCCATCGGCGTGGCGGCGGGCGGTGCGCCGTAACCGGCCTGCGGCGGCGGGCGCAGCGAAGGCGGAGGGAGCGGGAGGCCGCCGGGGGTGGCGTCGATGCGATACGGCGCGAGGCCTTGCACGGGCGCGGCCGGCGCGGCGGGCGGAGGCTGGTATGGGGAAGCGCCCCATGCCTGGCTGTGGGGCTGCGGCTCGGTGAGGGTCGGCCCGGTGCCGGGCGGCGCGCCCTGACCGGGATTGGAGCCGGGGGCCGGCGGCGCGCCGAAGGCGGGAGCCGCGTGCGGCGCGGCGCCGTAGGGCGCGAGGCTCGCGGGCGGGAGGGCCGGATCGGGCGTCGTCGGGACCGGCGGCGCCCACGCCATGCCGCCCGTGGAGACGGGGCCTGCGGCCGCTGCCGGAGGCAGAGGCAAAGCCTGCGGTTGATGGTTGCTCTGGTACGAGGGGCCGAGGCCGGGCGCGCCCGGTGACGTCATCTGCACCGTCTCGAGCGGCGCGGAGGGAGGCGCGAGCGGCGTCATCGGCGGCGTGGGGCCGGCCGGCTGTTGCGCGGGCACGTGCGCGCTCGAGGCGGGGCCGGCGGCGCCCTGCGGATGATCGGGGATGGTGTTGGCCTTCGCGACGTCGCTGATGCGCACCATCTGCACGGTGATGTTGTCGTGGCCGCCGCGATCGTTGGCCATCTTCACCAGCATGGTGCACGCGTGATCGACGCCGCCCGAGGAGAGCGCCTGCCGCGTCGCGCCCAGGATTTCGCGGCCGAGCGCGAGATCGGTGAGGCCGTCGCTCGACTGCATGAGCACGTCGCCCGCGAAGAGCTCCATCGTGTCGGGGCGGAGCTCGACCTCGACCTCCGGCTTCATCCCGAGGGCGCGGGTGATCTTGTTCGAGTCGGGATGACCCATCGCCGTCTCTTCGGTGAGCATCCCGGCGTCGATCATCCCCTGCACCATCGAGTGGTCGCGGGTGAGCGGGTAGATCTGGTTCGATCGGATGATGTACGCGCGGCTGTCGCCGACGTGCGCGACGTCGAGGCCGCGATCGTGGAGCAGCATCGCCACCACGGTGGAGCCGGGGCGCGTGCGGTTCTCCGGCGGGCCGCCGAGGCGATAGACGCGACGGCCCGCTTCCTCGATCGATTGCTTCAGCGCCTGCGCCGGGGGCATCGACAGCGGGAGCTGATCGAACATCTCGAAGATGGTCGTGATGGCGGTGCGGCTCGCTTCCTTGCCGCCGTAGTGGCCGCCCATGCCGTCGCAGAGCACGCAGAGGTGCCCGAAGCGTGTCTCGGCGTAGCCGCACGAGTCTTCGTTCACCTGCTTGTTGGGATCGCGTCCGGGATCGCTCGCTTGGGCGAAGTCGATCTTGATTCGGCTGGATCCCCGGGGCTCTTGCATCATGGGGCAAACGGTCGATCGTCACGCCGAGCTGGCGTACGGGAAGCGAGAAAAGACCCTACTCCAAACGAACGGCAAACTCGACGGGGCCGAAGCGGAGCGCGGCACCCGGCGGGATCGGCGTCCACATCCCGGCCCCGATGCGCTGGCCGTTGAGGTAGGTGCCGTTGTTCGAGCCTTCGTCCCGCACCACGAGCTGGCCCGCCTCGAATTTGAGGGTCGCGTGCGTGCCGGAGACGCGCGGCTCCGTCAGCAGGATCTGGCAGTTTGCCCCGTCCCTGCCGACGCGCATTTCGAGGCCCGGCGTGATGGTGAACACGCCCGCGGCGCCGGAGATCACTGCACGGGTCGGGCCGACCATGGGCGCGGGCGCACCATAGCCACCACCGAAGTCACCGCCCGCGACCGGCGGGCCGGGCGTGTAGCCGGGCGGGCCGCCGGCCATCACGGGACGCGGAGGCGTCGCCGCGGACGCGCCGCCGCGCTTGCGACCACCGCCGCCGCGAACGACGGAGACCACGAGCAGCACGAGGACCACGCCGCCGAAGGTGGCGCCGCCGATGAGCAGGTAGGGAAGGGGAGCTTCGCGGGCCTTGAGGGTGAGGATCTTGTCGGCGGTGATGGCGCTCGTGCGCCGCGCTTGGTTGTCGTAGACGACGAGGCGCGCCGTCATGTTGTCGCCCTTGCCCACGAGGAACTTGGTGGTGCTCGGGATCTCGAACTCGACCACCGACTCGCCGGCCGTCGAGGCCTTGCCGCGCATGCCGCCCTCGACGAGCGTGCGCTGGGCCTTCTTCGCTTCGTCGATGTTCTGCCCGGCGATGCTCGCCGGTGGTGCCTGGTTCTTCGGCACCATGTAGAGCTCGGCGCGGTTCGCGTTGCCTCCCCAGCAGAAGTTGCCGAAGATCTTCACCGTGCCGCCCGGGTAGATCGGGTCCTTCTTGGCGGCGCGCTCGGTGGCCTCGCGATCGATGTCGATGGGCCACGTGGTCGGATCGATGCCGACGGGCACGTTCTGGAAGGTGGCGTCACCGGCGATCTGCGGGCTCGTGTTGACGAAGACGAGCTTGAAGGTCTGCGTGATGCTGGGCGCCACACAGGAGACGCGCCACTTCACGATGTGCATCTTGTTGAAGCGCGTGCGCACCGCGTTGACGATGTTCGCGGCGCGCGAGTGCTGCCCATCGCGCACGATGCTGTAGAACCCGCCGATCTCGTGGTTGGCGAGGTTCTCCATGAACTCGCGGGCGTTGGCGGAGAACTCCTCCATCGCCTTGCTCGGGAACCAGATGGAGATGACGGGCACCGGCGTCTTCGGGAGGACGTCGTTGTTCTCCGGGAAGCGGCCCTTCGTGAGGTAGTCCTTGAGGACGTTGGCCGCGCCGGCGTTGGAGCTGACGTCGTTGCCGCCCGATCCGTTGGAGAGCACCACCATGGCCTGGTGCATGGGGGCGGTGACGTTCTGCCCGCTGTTGCCGAGCTCCTTGAAGCCGTCGGTGGCCGCCTGCTTGATGATGTTGAACAGCGGGCGCGTGCGGCCCTGCGAGGGAAAGACGCGCGGCACGGCGTTGAGCGTGGCCTGCGCTTGGGTCTTGTTGGCGACCCACTTCGAGTCTTGGACGACGCCCTTGTCGTTGAAGAGCATCACGTCGACGATGTCGTTCGGCCCCATCGCGTTGACGAAGGAGCTCGCCACGAGCTTCGCTTCGTCGAACCGCGGGCCCATCGACGAGGCCGCGTCGACGAGGATGAGCCACGCGGTGCCCACGCCCGGCTGGCCCGCGCTCTCGCCCCAACGCGCCTTGGACTCGAAGTGCGCGGTGGTGTCCGCGCCGTCGACGGTCACGGTGAAGACCGCGTTCTTGTCGGCAAAATCAAAGGACGAATAGAGCGCGCTCGGCTGCTCCAAGGCGTTGGCGACGCAGTCGAGGTTGGCGTCGCCGCTGAGCGTCGCGCACTTCGACGTGACGTCGGACATGCGCTTGTTCTGGACGACCTCGAGGACCGTCGTCAGCACGGGCGCGCCGTCCGTCATGCTGGCCCGCGGATCGATCCGCAGGATGTGAGCCTCGGGGGCCGCCTCGGCGCGGGGCGCCGCGACGAGCAGGCCCACGAGGAGCGCGAGGGCGCCCGCCGCAAGGGGCAAAACCCCGGATGTCGACCTGGGGCCGTAGGAGGCGCCGCTCCGGGAGGTGGAGCGGCCGGTTCCGAACTTCATCGTGCGATCCTCCGGCGGCGGACGAGCGCCCGCCGCGCTGCTTGCCTGGGCGCCCCCGGTGCGGGCGGGCAGTTGCCCCAGGGGGTCCTGAGCCGGCGTGCCGGCCCGGGTTTCGGGCCTCCTGTGGCCCATCGTGTCTGGCGGCCGGCGCTGCCGGCCCGGGGGTTTTCGGGGCTACGCGGCCCCATCATGGTTCGTGGAGTCGGCTCGATCGTGGTCCCTCCGGGCTCACCGCGATGGGGCCGCGCGCGGCCCCATCATGAACGGCGTCCCTCACGGCGGCGGTCGACTACGTGCGCGCGACGACGTTCACCACCATCACGCTGTAGCCGCCGAAGCGGATCTTGTCGCCGTCGCGGACGTCACGCTTGCCCTGGAAGCCGATGGCTTCCTCGTTGTGGAAGGTGCCGTTGGTCGAGCCGAGATCCGAGAGGATGAAGCGTTGGGGATCGCACTCGATGGTCGCGTGATGCGTGGACGTCGTGCCGTGCGCGATCTCGATGTCGACCTTCTGCCCGGTGTCGGCGCGACCGACCGAGTTCTTGCCTTGCCAGAGCGGCCAGAACTTACCGAGCGCGTCGTCCTGGTAGCTCACCAGGAAGCCCGCGAGCGCGCGCCGGCCCTGCGCCTGATCCGACTTCGGCGGCGTGATGCCCGACTGCGGCTGCCCCATCGGCGGACCTCCGGGCGGCCCAAACGGCGGCGGAGGCGGCGCTGCCATCGGCGGAGGCGGCCCCATCGGCGGGCCACCCATCGGCGGTCCTCCAGGCGGACCAAACGGCGGCGGGCCGCCCATCGGCGGTCCTCCGGGCGGGCCAAACGGCGGCGGGCCACCCATCGGCGGAGGCGGCGGACCGCCCATCGGTGGAGGCGGCGGCGGAGCACCCATCGGCGGTTGTCCAGGCGCGAACGCGGTGGGCCCGAACTGATCGGGCTTGCCGCCTTCGGGCGCGATCGGGTGGCCACCCTCGAGGCAGAACGAGCCGCCCGGCGGGATGACATGGCCCTGCACGCAGCGCGCGCCCTGCTGCGTCGGCGGCCCGAAGCCCGGCGGCGGGCCGGGAGGCGGCGCGAACGGCGGCGGGGGCGGAGGCGCCGGGTACCCCGGATCCGCGCCCGGCGGGGGCGGATATCCCGGCTTGGCCTGAGGCGGGCCGAAGCCCGGCGGACCAAAAGGCGGCGGAGGCGGCGGACCAAAGCCACCTTGATCCGGCGGCGGCGCGAACGCCGGGGGCGGAGGCGGCGGACCGAAACCGGGAGGCCCGCCCGGAGGGGGCCCGAATCCACCCGGATCCGGCGGCCCGAAGCCCGGGGGCGGGGGCGGCGGACCGAAACCGGGAGGCCCGCCCGGCGGGGGCCCGAATCCACCCGGATCCGGCGGCGGGCCGAAGCCCGGCGGTGGGGGCGGCGGGCCGAAGCCCGGCGGCGGCCCGAAGCCCGGCGGCGGAGGCGGCGGCCCCCCGAACGCCGGCGGCCCGAAGCCCGGCGGCGGGGGCGGCGGCCCGAAGCCCGGCGGCGGAGGCGGCGGCCCCCCGAACGCCGGCGGCCCCGGCGGCCCGATGGGAGACGCGCAGATGGCGCAGTACTTATCGGCGGGAGTCGCGGGCGCGCCGCAACGCGGACAGATCATGTTCACCCTTCTCGTGCAGACCGAACGCGGGCCGACAGCACGCGACGCGTACAGCGTCGCGCGCGGGTGCTTGCCGGGCCCGGTGGCCGGCGAGGAGCCCGCCGTCGACGACGGGAGCATACCGTGGCCGCTCGGCCGTGGATCAAGAAGGAAGTGAGCAGGACGACGGAGCAAGCTCGCAGCAGGCGAGATGCGGGCCCGGTCCGGAGCGCGGAGGGTGGGGCGGGTGTCGCGACGACACGCAGCGCGGGTGCGCGCAGGATCGCAAGATGTGCCGAACCGCGCGATCCACGAGGAATCGCGCGGTCCGTGACCGATCGCAGGAGAGGCGTGCGCTGGGCACGCCGTGCGGATCAGTCCTTCGCGTCGCGGACGCGGGCAGCCTTGCCGGCGAGGTCACGCAGGTAGAAGAGGCGACCGCGGCGCACGACGCCGCGCGAGACGACCTCGACCTTCTCGATGCGGGGGCTGTGGAGGAGGAAGATGCGCTCCACGCCGACGTTGAAGCTGACCTTGCGGACGGTGAAGGTGCTGCGCATGCCGGCGCGGTGGCGCTTCAGCACGACGCCCTGGAACACCTGGACGCGCTCCTTCTCGCCCTCGACGATCTTGTAGTGGACGCGGACCGTATCGCCGACGCGGAAGTCGGGGATCCCCTCGCGGGTCATCGGTGCTTCGATCTTCGCAAGGACAGGGGAGGTGAGCATGGCGGAATCCTCTTTAGGCGGCCGGCGCGGGTGTCGACCCATCCGGCGGCGAGACCGCCCGGCGCACGTGGGCCGGGGGGCAAATGGGAGGCGGCATTATGCATACCCCGACCACGAGGTCAACCCCGGTCGGACGTGACCGGCCGGACGTTTTTCCACAGGGCGGGGCAGACGAAAAACACAGGGAAAATCAGGCTCGGAGGTGACTCGGTTGACGCGCCGGCACGAGAAACACGAAGACGCAGAGGCTCGAGCCGAGCCCTGCGTCTTCGCCTTTCGTCTCGTGAGAGAGGCGCGCCGATTCAGCGACGGACGGGGATGATCTGCACGCGGCGGGCCTCGCCCTCGCCGTCGCTCTTGGTGACGACGCCGGGGAACTTGGCGAGCGCGAGGTGCACGACGCGGCGGTCCTGCGGGTTCATCGGCTCGAAGGTGATGATCTTCCCCTCGTCGACGGCCTGCTTGCCGAGCCTTCGCGCCATCGACGTGAGCGTGTCCTCACGGCGCGCGCGATAGCCTTCGGCGTCGATGATGACGTGACGGCGGTGCTTGCCCGGCCGGTTCACCACGCGGTTCGCGAGGAACTGGAGGGCCGCGAGCGTCTGGCCTTTCTTGCCGATCACGCGGCCGGCGTCCTTGCCCTCGATCTCGAGGCGGATGTCCTCGGGGGATCCTCCTCGTCGTTTTCGAGCAGATCGACCGTGCAGTCCATCCCCATCCCGGCGAGCACGTCGATGGTGAAGTCGAGCGCCGTATCGGCGCGCCCGTCCTCGACGAAGGGCTCGCTTTCCTTTTCCTCGGTGCGGGGACGATCGTCCGCCTCGGCCGCTCCCTCTTTGGAGAGCTCGTTATCCACGGGCACGTGCTTTTCCCTTTCCAAGAGCAGGCGCCGGCTCGTCGCCGGCGCCCAAAATCCTTACCTCTTCTCGCGGACCTCGATGCGACCCGAGCCGGCGGGCTCGTGGGTCTTGAGGTAGCGCTCGACGAGGAGCTGCTGCGCGATCGCGAGCAGGCTGTTCGTCAGCATGTACACCCCGAGGCCGACCGGGAGGAACAGCATCATGAAGGTGAAGATGGCCGGCATCATGTAGAGCATCATCTTCTGCTGCTGCGGATCACCCTGCGCCGGCATGAGCTTCTGCTGGAGGAAGCTCGAGGCGCCGAGCACGATCGGGATGATGAAGAACCGGTCCGGCGCGGTGAGATCCGGGAACCACAGGAACGGCACGTGGTAGAGCTGCACCGCCGTCTGCAGCGCCGTGTAGAGCGCCCACCAGACGGGCATCTGGAGCAGCATCGGCAAGCAGCCGATCACCGGGTTCGAGACGCCGTTCTTCCGCCAGAGCTCCTGGATGGCGAGGCCGCGCTGGGCCGCGTCGTCCTTGTACTTCTCGTTGATCTCATCCATCTCCGGCTTGAGCTTGCGCATCGCCATGCTGCTCTTGATCTGCGACAAGCTCAGCGGGAAGAGGACGAGGCGCACCGTGATGGTGAGCAGGACGATCGCGAGGCCCCAGCTCCTCGTGAAGCTGTAGAGCTTGTTGAGGTACCAGACGAGCCCGCGCGCGATCGTCACGAAGGTGCCGAGGTTCTGCACCTCGGTCGCGGCCGGCGACACGCTGGCGAGCAGATCGCGCTCCTTCGGGCCGGCGAAGGCGAGCACTTTGTACGTGGCGCTGGCGCCGGGGGCGAGCTCCTGCTCGGGGTAGGCGAGGCGCGCGCGGTAGAGGTAGCCGTAGTTGGGATCGTCTTCCTTCTTCGGGATGCTCTGATTCCACCAGTCCTCGATGAGCGTCTCCGCGGCCGGCGTCTGGCCCGCCTGCGGGGAGAGGAGCTTGGTGAAGTACACGTTGCTCACGGCCGCGAGCTGGCCCGGGCCGGGCGCGCGGCGCCAGTGCTCCGGGGTGAACTCGGGCTTCTTGAACTCGCCCGGCTCGAAGTCGCTCGGGCTGTGGCGCTCGACCTTGGTGCCGACGGCCACGGTCTCGCTCACGTGCTCGGAGGGGCGCGACATGAAGCCGCCCTCGACGTCCTTCTTCTTTTGGTAGCCCGTCTGCTCGATGGCGAAGCGGTGCTTCTTCGGCGCGGTCCCGAGGTTCTTCACGTCGAGCTCGATCGCGAGCTCGTAGGGCCTGTCGGTGAGCGAGACCGTCTTCTTGAGCGACGTGGTCGCGTCCTCGAAGGTGAAGACGCAGCTCTTGCCGTCGCCCGGCTGGAGCTTCCAGTCGAGATCGTCGTACGCGACCTGGCCCTTCGGCGCCTCGCCCTTCGGCGCGCGCATGTCCTCCGGCAGCCGCAGATCGGTGCGCAGCGGCATGCGCGATTCGCGCGCGGTCGTCACCAGGTCCATCGGCTTCTTGTCGGACTCGAAGCGATGATCCGAGAGGACGAACTTGCGGAGCGACGCGCCGGCGGTCGAGAGCTCGGCGCGGAAGGTCGGCCCCGAAAGCGTGCAGATCTGCTCGGGAGCGCGCGTCGCGGGCGCGCTCATGTCATCGAGGAGGATTTGCTTCTCGCTGACCTTCGAGCCGAAGAGGCTCTTGCCCTGTGTGACCAGGAAGAAGATCGCCAGGCCGAGGAGCAGCCATTTCGTGATGCTACCGCGTTCCATGAATCCTTTCGGGGGACCGGAGGGCCCGCTCTGTCGTCACGCGGAGACCTCGGAGTGAGCGGCCCGATCGTGATCGTCGGGCTGCGCTTCGGCCGCTCGGGCGGGCTCGGAAGCCGGCCTCGTCGTGCTGGCGGTGATGGCGTCGGCTCTCCCTCGTGGGGGAGGAGGGGGCGGGTCGTATCCGCCGGGATGAAACGGGTGGCACTTACACAGCCGCTTGAGCGAAAGCAAGCTCCCCCGCAGGGCGCCGTGCCCCTCGAGGCAGGCCGCTGCGTAGCGCGAGCACGAGGGCTCGAAGCGACAGACAGGACCGAACGCAGCGAGGATGAGGCGCGACAGCGTGAGCTGGTAGACGCGGATCAGCGCTATCAGGAGCCGAGTGACCATGCCTCGCCGGTGACGACGGCCCGAAGCTTGGGTCGCCCGGCCCACCTTCGCAAGGAGGCGGCCTCATTCACGCGGTGCAGGGACCGCGCGAGCGAGCTCGCGCGCGCGCCGCGCGACCTGCGGGACCGCGCCGACGAGCTCGCCGGCTACGTCCGCGAGGCCGAGCGCATGCGTGCCGGGCCGCACGATGACGACCACGTCCACGCCGCGCGGGAGCGCATCTTGATGATGGCGGAAGGCCTCGCGCACGAGACGCTTGGCGCGGTTGCGCATGACGGCGCAGCCGACCTTGCGCGACGCGACCACGCCGAGGCGTGGGATCGCGTCGCGATGTGCAGCGGGCGCGAGCAGGAGTAGGAGGTGCCGCGTGTTGACGCGGACGGGACTGTCCTGGATCCGGATGAACTCCGGACGCTTGCGGATGCGCTGCGTGCGCGGGAGACCGCGCCCGCCGCTCGCCGTCACTTCTGCCAGGTCGTCGTCGCGAGACGCGCGCGGCCCTTGCGGCGGCGGTTGTTGATCACCTTGCGCCCACCGGAGGTGGCCATCCGGGCGCGGAAGCCGTGCGTGCGGGCGCGGCGCGTGTTGTGGGGCTGATAAGTCCGCTTCATCGATCTGTCCTCGTGGCTCGGCGCCGTCCCGGCGCGGGGGGCGCGGAGGAAAGCACAGCCTACGGAGCAGGTCAACCAGTTCCAGTCATTTCCAACACTCTCTCCCACCTCGGAGAGAACCTCGTGTAGTCTCGCACCCGTCGGCGTTCCGCACCCTCGCCGGCTAGGCGTTTAGGGTCTCCCCTATTCGCGCGATCGACCGAGCCCTTCTTCGCCCCGTTGGCGGGGCATCGCTTCGAGAGGTGACAGGGATGGCTGACCAGGTGACGGAGATGCGGGGCAACGCCCCCCGAGGACCGCGGCGAGGTCGCGCGGCGCGCGCGATCACGGCGGCGCTCGGCGCGATGGCCATCCTGGCATCGCCGGCGGTCGCGCGCGCACAGGCTCAGACCTTCTACCTCGACCGCCTGTTCATGGCGGGCGCGCCCGATGACGCCATCGGCGTCTGGCGCCCGCAAATGGGCGAGAAAACGAGGTTTTACGGTCAGCTCGGCTTCGGCTTCGGCTTCGAGCCGTTCCGGATGGAGAACGAGATCAAGAGCCCGCTCCAGCGGTCCTTCGTGGCCCAGCGGCGCGGGCAGCCGGTGAAGCACCAGCTCATCACGTACGGCGACGTCGGCGTCGAGATCCTCGATCGCTTCGCCTTCCAGGTGCAGCTCCCGGGGATCCTCTACCAGGCCGGCAGCGCCACCAACGATCCCACCGGCAAGGCCTCCGAGGCCAACATGGTCGCTTCGCCCACGTCGCCGGCGGCGCTCATGGATCTGCGCCTCGACGCGCGCGCCGTCGTCTATCGCAACGACTCGCGCAGCTTCAAGCTCGGCGCCGAGGCCGGCGTGTGGATCCCGACGGGCAATCGCACCGCGTACGGCAGCGATGGCAGCGCCTCCGGCAGCCTCGGGCTCTCCATCGAGGGGGATTGGAAGAAGTTCTTCCTCACGAGCAACCTCGGCTTCCAGTTCCGGCCCACGGGCGCGGTCAACAGCTTCCTCGTCAAGAACGAGTTCCGCTATGCGGTCGGCGTCTTCGCGCCCATCCGTGACGGTCGGATCCGCATCGGCGGCGAGATCTTCGGCAGCGTCGGCCTCTCCGGCGGCAAGACGTATCCGGTCGCCAACCTCCCGCTCGAGTGGATGGCGGAAGGTCGCTTCGCCCTCGGCGAGAAGAAGCGCGGCTGGCTCGGCGTCGGCGGCGGCACGCGCCTCACGCCCGGGTATTCACCTGATTTCCGGCTCGTCGCGCTGGTCGGCTACGCGTTCAACGTCGCGGACACGGATCCGCCCTCGCCTGGAAAGCGCTTCAAGGCGGAGCGCTTTGCCGAGCACGGCGCAGACACCGATCACGACAAGATCCCGGACGACATCGATCTGTGCCCGACCGAGCCGGAGGACGGCAAGCCGCCGAACCCGGACGATGGTTGCCCCGCGCTCCCCGATCGCGACGGCGACGGCATCCCCGACAACGTCGACAAGTGCCCGGACAACCCGGAGGACTTCGACGGCATTCAGGACGCGGACGGCTGCCCGGAGGACGACGCCGACAAGGACGGCATCCCCGACGCGCAGGACGCCTGCCCGAAGGAGCCGGGCGACGCCGATCCCGATCCGAAGAAGAACGGCTGCCCCAAATTCATCCGGCGCATCAGCGGCTCGACGGAGATCCAGCTCCTCAAGAACATCGAGTTCGCCACGGGCAAGGCCGTGATCCTCAACAAGAGCTTCCCCATCGTCGACGAGGTGGTGCGGCTCATGAAGGTGAACCAGGACATCAAGCACCTGGCCATCGAGGGGCACACCGACAACCGCGGCTCGGACGAGCTCAACGAGCGGCTCTCGAACGATCGCGCCAACGCCGTGATGAAGTACCTCGTCGAGCATGGCATCGACGGGGGGCGCCTCTCGGCGAAGGGCTACGGTCCCAAGCGTCCCCTCGCGGACAACAACACGAACGATGGTCGCCAGCGCAACCGTCGCGTCGAGTTCCACATCACCGATCAGGCCGGCGTCACCGGCGACAAGCCCGAGGGTGCCGCCCCGGCGTCGCAGTGATGGCGATGGGGCCGCACGCGGCCCCGCGCGCCGCGCCGCCGCGATCCTCTTCGTGATGATCGCGGCGGCCGGTTGCCGCGAAGATCCGGCCCTCCCGCACGCGTGCGCGTGCACCTACCTCACCGACACCGACGACGAAGGGACGACGCGCGAGCTCGTGTGCGCGTCGTCCCCCGAGCGCGCCGCGGCCATCGCCCGCGGCTGCGCGGCCCGCGGCGCGCCCGCGCCCGTGAAGGAGTGCGCTTGTGCCCGCGAGCCGGGCGGGGCTCCTTGTCGTACGGGAGAATGCCTGTCTCCAGCGAAGCGCGACTGACCTCCTTCGGCGCCGCGAGGCAAATAACGAATCTGATTCGTCATCTCCGACAAGCGGCCGGACTCGTGATCTCCGAGACGTGGTGATCCCATGTCGCACCGTGTTCGCCGGCAAACGGAATCATGGGGCGAAAAGCACATTGCGATTCCGAGCCGACAATTCGATTGACGTTGTGTCAATCGATCAGGAATAACCTCGCTTCTTCCGCGAGCCCCTGACTCGCGATGATCGCAACCCGAGCTCGATCACGGGCGTCTGCCCGAGAACGAGGAGCTTTGTACCCATGAAGACCACGAGAGCGAGCCTCCACCTGATCTCCTTGCTTCCGGCGACTCTGCTCCTCGCCGCCGCCTGCGCGGGTCCGGCAGACATGGAGACGAACGAGGAGGCGTCGGCGAGCGAGCTCGACGTCACCGCGCTCGGCGCGAGCCGCGCGCACCTCCTGCCGCTGCCCGACGCGAGCCGCGCCCGCCCGAAGACGTCGCAGGACGGCTTCGATTGGGGCGGCCAGGGCGGCTACAACTTCACGCATCACGGCGGGCCCGTGATCTCCAACGTGAAGGTGGTCACGGTCTTCTGGAACAGCCATGTTCCCAATCAGGGCAAGCTGAACAGCTTCTATCAAGCCATCGTGCAGAGCCCGCACATGGATTGGCTCAAGGAATACAACACCGACAAGCAATCCATCGGGCGCGGCAGCTTCCTCGCCTCGTATGTCGACACGGGCGCGCCCGCGAGCACGAGCCTCAAGGACCCGGACATCCAGAAGGAGCTCGGGCGCCTCATCGACACCGGCAAGGTCCCCGCGCCGGACGCCGACACCCTCTACATGGTCCACTTCCCCGCGGGCGTGGCCATCGAGTTGGAAGGTAGCCACTCCTGCCAGCAGTTCTGCGCCTATCACGGCACGTTCACGAACGACGGCAAGAACGTCTATTACGGCGTGATGCCCGACTTCAGCGGTGGTTGCACGGCCTGCGGCGGCACGAGCGACAAGCTCCAGAACACCACCATCATCTCGTCGCACGAGCTCGTCGAAGCCATCACCGATCCGGCCATCGGCATCGCCAACGCCAAGAACGATGCCTCGTTCCTGGCCTGGTACGATGACCAGAACGGCGAGATCGGAGACGTCTGCCAGTCCGATGCCGGCGAGGTCGCCGGTTGGATGGTGCAGGCCGAGTATTCGATGAAGGCCGGCGCCTGCGTCGTCACCGCGTCGGACGCCGGGCACGGGAATCAGGGCGGCCCCGGATTCCCCAACTGGCCGTAGCGCATCTTCGAGAGTCACCGGCATGACGGCGGGCGCTCCGCCGTCACAGGCGCGCGGTCACATCGGGCCGAACAGCGCCTTCATCACATCGGGAAAGCGGCGGCCCCACGAGATCTCGTCGTGCTCGCCCAGCGGATCTTCGGCCCAGAAGAGATCCTGATCCTCCACGTATCCATAGGTGCCTTGGAGCAGGCCGACCATCTCCTTTCCACGCGTCGTGGCCGCGGCCTCGATGACGCTGTTGTGGAACTGCCCATCACGCACGAGACCCCAATCGATCCACACGCGCGGGCGTGTCGCCGTGCTCTCCAACGTTGCTTTGAGCGTCTGGACCAGCGGTGATGTCGCGAGCGGCCCGCCGGGGAAGGTGCCGCCGTGCACGGGATCGAGGCCGGCCCAGAACGACGGTGACAGGCAACCTGCTTTGCCGAAGACGTCGGGGCGCCGATTCGCCATGTAGAACGCTGCGAGCCCGCCGTGCGAAGAGCCGATGATGGCCGTGCTCGGGGCGTCGGTGCGCGTGTGGTAATTCTGGTCGATGAAGGCCTTCACGTGATCGGCGACGTAGCCCGTGTATTCCTCGACGCCGCAGCAATCGTGGCCATCGGCCCAGGGGGCGTGCGTGTACTCGCGCTCGCGGTTGATGGGCTCGATGGCGACCGCGATGAGCGCGGGGACGGCATCTCCAGCCCAGAGCTCGCCGAGCGCATCGGCGACGTCCCATGTCTTGTTGCCGATGCCGCCGGGCCAGAACGTGGTGTTCCCGTCGTTGAAATACACGACGGGATAACGTGGGCCACAAGGGTCGTAATCGCGCGGGAGGAAGACATGCACCTTGCGTGGGGCGTCGCTCGGGCCGGCGACCTGGAGCCCGTCGTAGGTGTGGAAGAAACCGCCGGGGAAGCCGTCGTCATGAGACCACGCGGCCTGACCACCGAGCGTGAATGGATAGGACGCGGGCCCAGGCGGGCCGGGCACGGTCGCGGTGCAAGGTGCCATTCCACCGGAGCCGCCGCTGCCGCTGCTGCTCGTCGTGCCCGTGCTGCCGCCCCATCCGCCGCTGCCGCTGCTGCTCGCCATACCGCCGCTCCCGCTCGCGCTGCTCGATGCGCTCTGCGATGGCGGGTGCCATCCCGAGCTGCTGCTGGTGGAGGCATCGCTCGAAGAGCCGGTGTCCGCCGGCAAGGAGGAACAAGCTCCGACGATGATGGCCAGCGTCGTGCCGAGCGCGAGGCGGGGGGCGGTCGTCATGCTCTGCCTTTCTCGGCGATTGTAGCGCGACCGGCGGTGTCGAAGGTGATCTCGAAGATCGGCAATCCATGGGCGAGCGCGCGGAGCGTGGAGGCGAGCTGGATCTCGGCGATGCGCTCCATCTCGGCGTGGAGGGCGGCGGCCGAGACGATGGAGGGCAGGCGATCGCAATGAGCGACGATCATCTCCGCGAGCTGCCGGCGGAGATACGAGGCGACCTGCGGGTGATAGACGAACATCTGTTTGCCGAACGCCGCGGGGGACACGAGCGGGATGCGCGTGAACGGGTGAATCTCGCCGGCGATACGGACGATGAGCACGGCGCCTTCGTGGTGATCGCCGCCGAGCACGACGAGCTCCGTCTCCTCGGAGCCGGCCCAGCGCTCGCCGTGATACGCGGCGAGGACGGCCTTCACGAGCTCGGATCGGGTGCCGTACTCCGCGCTCTGCGTGAGCGCGAGGCGGAGGTGGCCACAACCGATGTTGGCGGGCTCCACGGCGTACTGGAGGAGAGGATCGGTGACGGGCGCGGGCGGGCGCCTCCAGAAGCGCGTCCATTCGAGCGCTTCGGACACGCCCGCGAGGGCCTCGTCGAAGCGGCGATCGGCGCGAAGCTGGGCAATGGCGTGGTTCGAGGCGCGGACGTCGGTGTGGTAGTAGAAGCGGCCCAGCACTTCGAGACGACGCGCGAGAACGGCGCCGATCTCGTCCTGCGCGAGCGCCTGGCCGGTGAGCTTCTCCAGCGCGGAGAGCGCGAGCACGAGCTCCCCTGCGTCGCCGCCGGGCGTGCCGAGGACGCTCGCGTCGTCGCGTCCATCGATGCACGACAAGCGGCCGTGCAGGAGCAGCGCCGCCATCTTCACCCAGCGCACCGAGGCCGTGTCGCCCACGTGCTCGGCGACGTGATCGCGCGTCAAATCCTGCCCCTCCGCGAGCGGGTGGACGACGACGCGATGGAGCACGTCGCGCCGACCGAGGATGGCTCGATCGCGGACGGTGGCATATCCGAGGTCGCGCCACGCGCCGACACCGCCCGCCATCGAGGCCACGAATCGCAGCCCGGAGCGCTCGAGATCACGCGCCACCGCGTCGGCGCGCGCGGCGTGATTCGAGATCAGGATCACCGGCTCGTCCTCGTCGACGCGCAGGCGCAGGCTCTGCGCTTGGCCCTCGGGGACCCAATCCGATCCGGGGATGTACCCGAACGGGCCCACGATCTCGTGCTCCTCGCGAAGGTCGACGAGACGCACGCGGCGCCCCTGCTTCGCCACGAAATGGGGTGAATGCTGGGGTGTGCCCTCCGGCGAGCGAAGCAGGTTCGCGGCCCAATTGACGCGGAACATGCGCTCCGGCGCCGGGGTGGCGCCGATGGGCGGGA
The DNA here is from genome assembly GCA_001931535.1 of Minicystis rosea. Taxonomy (GTDB): domain Bacteria; phylum Myxococcota_A; class Polyangia; order Polyangiales; family Polyangiaceae; genus Minicystis; species Minicystis rosea. The sequence continues at coordinate 5,684,311 of CP016211.1, read as the reverse complement.
TGAGCGAGGCCGGATCCGGGAAGGGGGGCGACATGCCCCAAGGCGTCTCACGGCCAGGGTGAGGCTGACAATAGCCAAGTGGAGCTGGCCACGGCAAGCCGACGAGCAGCGTCGCAACGGCGCCTCACTTCGCATTGGCGCCACACCGCATGAGCGCGATGGAAGGCCGCTCGGCACGCGGGCGGCGTGTGTTCCGCGATGCCGCCGCGCTGGCACGCACCATGATGAGGGGATCGCTCGAAAGGATGGTGCAAGACGATGAGCAAGCTTCTACGAGGGGCGGTTGCGGGTTGGGGCGCGGCCAAGCTCGGCGGTGGTTTCGTGGGGATGATTCTCGTCTTCGTGGTGCTATGGGTCGTCCTCGGGCATTTTCACATCTTCCAGTGAGCACCGATGGGCGAGACGATTCACAAGCTGCGGGTCGTGCACACCACCCGTTATCTCTACGATTCGCCGGTCGAGCGGAGCGTTCACAAGCTCCATCTCCACCCCATCGACGATCGGCAGCAGCGCGTCCTCTCCCACACGCTCACGCTCTGCCCCGACGTTCCGGTGACCCGGTTCGAGGACGTCTTCGGCAATTGGGTCACCGCGTTCGAGATCAACGCTCCCTATACCGAGCTCACCATCACCGCGGACTCGCTGGTCGAGGTGCGGAGGCCCGATCCGCGCACGCTCGCGGGCGCGAGCTCGCGGCCCCAGTTTCCGCTCGCGTGGATGCCGTGGGAGCAGGCCATGCTCGCGCCCTATCTCCGTCCGGTCGAGCTGCCCGACACGCAGCTCACCGAGATCTTCCGGTATGCGATGTCCTTCGTCGCTCGGAACGACGGTGACCTGATGGCCACCTTGCTCGACATCAACGAAACCATCTTTCGCGAATACCTCTATGCGCCCGGCTCGACCAACCTCGAGACCACGCCTTATGACGTCCTGGTCAACAAGAAGGGTGTCTGTCAGGACTTTGCCAATCTCTTCATCTGCATGGCGCGGCTCCTCGGCATTCCCGCCCGGTACGTGTGCGGATACGTCTTCACGGGCAACGTCGGTGGGGAGCGGGCGGGCTCGGACGCGTCGCACGCATGGGTGCAGCTCTATCTCCCGAGCCTCGGGTGGAGAGGCTTCGATCCGACCAACGGTGTGCTGCCCGAGCAAAGCCACGTGCGCATCGGCTATGGGCGGCACTATCGCGACGTCACGCCCACGTCCGGCACGCTCTACACACCGGCGCGGGAGACCATGAGCGTGGAAGTGACGGTCTCCGAGGTGGCGGGTTGAGGCGCCTCACCCGACTTGCTCGCTCGTCGCACGCGCCGTCCGCCGATCCGTGATCGCGCCGAGCAGCGCCGCTGCGGCCGCGCAACTGACGAGCACGGAGGTCCACAAGACCGTAGGGCCGAACCGCTCCAGCACCGCCATTCCGAGCCAGGGCCCGAGCCCCATCGAGAGACCGAACATCGTGCCTTGCCAGCCGAGGTATTCGCCCGTGCGTCCCTCGGGCGCGCAATCGGTCACGGCGGCGGTGGCCGCCGGCGTGAGGATCATTTCTCCGAACGTCCAGACCACGACCGTGACGGCGACCGAGCCCGCCTCGCGCACGAACGCGAGCGCGCCGAAACCCGCGCCGATCAACGCCGCTCCGAGCGCGAGCGAGCGCGCGTGCGGCCAGCGCGCGAGGGCGCCGTTGAGCGGCACCTCGACGAGCACGACCAAGAGCGAATTGAGCATGATGAGGATGCCATACGTGCTCTCGCGCAGGCCGAGGTGCCGCACGAGATGGATGGGCATCGTCGATTGAATCTGAAAGTACGCCATGCCCGCGACGGTGGTGCCGGCGAGCAGCGCGACGAACGAGAGATCGTGGAGCGCCGAGCGACCCGCGCCGTCTGCAGCCTGGGGCACTTCCGAGGGGCGGCGGTGGTAGAGCGGTGAGGACGCGAGCAAGAGCGCCGCGAGCAAGCTCGTGGCGCCGTCGGCGATGAAGATCGCCGGGAACCACAGCCCTGCGAGCACACCACCGATGGCCGGGCCGATGCCGAATCCGACGTTGCCCGCGGCGCGCGACAGCGCATAAGCCGGCTTGCGCTGATCGGAGGGCACCAACTCGGTGAGCACGAGCAGGCTGGCCGGACGAAACGCTTCGGCTGCCGTCGCGAGCGCGAGCGTGCCCATCGCGAGCGCCGGGACGCCGCGCAGCAGCGGAAACGAGAGGAGCAGCGCGCCCGCGATCGAGAGCGATCCGACCATGACCCGCCCGGCGCCGATGCGATCGCAGAGGCGTCCCGCGATGGGCGCGCCGAGGAGCACGCCCGCGCCGTAGAGGCCGAGAATCATCCCCGCCGCGTCACCGGCGACGCCGAGGTGTCGCGTCGTGTAGAGCGAGAGAAACGGCAAAGCCATCTGCCCCGCGCGGTTGATGAGGATGGCCGCGCAGAGGAGCCACACCTCGCGCGGCAGCCCGCGCACGCTTTGCCAGAGGCGCATGGACGCGGCTCCCGAACGTCACGCCGCCGAGCGCGACTCGCGCTTCACGCGCAGCGCGATCCGCGCCTTGTCCGCCGACGATCCATAACGGCGGTCGAGCGTGCGCGTCACGCGGGCCCAATCCGCGTTGCCCTTGATCGAGCTGAGCTCGGCCACGATCTCCGGATCGCGCCGCCACGCGAGCGCCTTGTTCCACAGCGTCTCGATGGGCTCTTCGAGCACATTCCCAATCTTGGCTTCGTAGATGGCATAAGCCCGCACGTCGCCGTCCGGCTCGACGTGCAGGAGCGACAGCGCGGGATCACCCTTGCTGACGTAGGGAAGGAAGCAAACCATGTCCGTCACCGAGACCTTCGCGGCGCTCTTGGCCGCGGCGGCGAGCCGGCCTTCGGCCGCGACCAGCGCCGCGCTCTCCTCGTCGGTGAGCAGCTCGCGCGCGACGAAGTCCTCTTCGGAGGCGGGCCCGGACGGCAGCGCCATGGCGAAGCGCATGAAGTCGACCTCGGGGAACAGCTCGGTCACCTCCGCGACCAGCCGATCCATCTCTTGGAATCCGCTCCTCGTCACCGTGCAATCGACGCCGAGCGCATAGCAAGGCTCGCCGCGGGCCACGCGAGCACGCTTGTAGCCGGCGAGCAGCGCAATGGCATCCATCGCATGACGAAACGCCCCTTCGCGCCGGCGGAGCGCGTCGTGCGTCGCCGCCGTCGCTCCATCGACGCTCACCACCGCATTCGTCACCGAGTCCGCGAGCGCCGCGGCGGCCTCCTCATCCACGGTCCAACCGCTCGTGAAGAGCGTCACCTGCGTTCCGGCATCACGGATGCGCCGCGCAGCCTTCGCCCAACCCTCGACGATGAGAGGCTCTCCGCCGGTCAGCGAAATGCGGTTCGGCTTCGCTGCCGCGATGACTTCGGCGATGGCCGACACCGTGTCGCGCTGCGAGCGCGCGGCGCGCCGCCCCGATTCGGAATAGCAATGCGCGCAGCGCAGCGGGCAAGCATAGGTCATGTCCCAATTGAACTTCTCGATGAGCATGGGGCGTCCTCCACCGTCGGATTCAAGCGACGGGCGCCCTCGAGCAATCACCGTACCGCCCAATTCAGCGCGCGATTCGTGGTCATCCGTCGTTTGCCCTTCGTCGCTTGCGCGAGCCTTGCGCAACTCGAGCAGCAATGGACCTCTTCGCACACGATGCGCCGGTCACGGCCGATTCTCACCTCTTCAGATATCGATTCTGTACCTCGATCATCGTTCGAGCACGCTGGCAGGGGCCTCGCTGAATCGGTGCGCGTGCCTGTCCAACAGAGGCACGGAGAGGAAGTCCCCATGAACCACAAGTCTCTCGCAGCCATCATCGGCTCTCTCGCCCTCGGCACGCTCGTCGCCGCTGGTTTCCCCGCCTCGTTTCCGCGCGAGGCGGGCGCGTTCCCGATCGCCGCCAATTTCCCCGCGCCGTTTCCGCGCGATGCGGCGTTCCCGCACGCGGCCGGTTTCCCCGCCACCTTCCCGCGCGAGGCGGGCGCGTTCCCGCTCACTTGATGGGATGACGAGGCGCGCGAGAGGCGCGGAGATTCGCGGTGTCGTGCGGTAGGGCGGACCGCGGAGAGGCGCGCGACATGGTCACTCATGCGGACTTGCCCGGCGCCGGCCCGCGCGCCTTCACCGAGATTTCATGGATTGCAGTAACCGTACGTGACCCCGTTGTACATCGGCGTCAGGTTGCTGAACGCGTTGCAATCAGCAAAACCGGGGCACGCGAGGGAGGGGGCCCCCGCGGGGAAGCACCACGCGAGGCAGGTGGAGCCACAGACGAGCGTCGGTGCGCACTCGGCGAACGAGCACGAGCTGCCGATGGGTTGGTTCTGCGATTGGAAGCAATCGAATGCACCGGCGAGAAAGTCATAGTTGCACGCCGCGTTCGGCCCGCACGAGGTCGCGCTGACCGGATCGCAGTTGGCCGTGCACACCGTCGCGCCGGGGACCGTGTGCGTCGTCGTATTGGGATTGGAGGCCTCCGCGGCAACGCAGAGGCCGCCCCCGCAGTCGTTCGACGACGCGCAGAAGGGCGCGCAGGTTGCGGTACGCGCGTCGCACCACGTGCCGGCGGGGCAGACTTCATCTGTCGTGCACGCCGCGTACGGCGTCGAAGGCGTGGCCGTGATCGCCACGCACTTGGTCGAGCCCGTATCCGGATCCGCGATGGTGCAGCGCTCGCCGGTCTTGCAGTCCTCCGCGTCGTGCTTCAACCGGCACATCGTCGGGCCGCCCGTGCTGCTCGTGCTCGACGTGGCAGCGGTCGAAGACACCGATGTGCCTCCACCGCTCCCGCCGGGGCCGACCGAGCCGCTGCTGGCCGAGTCGCTGGTTCCTCCGCCGGGGCCGATCGAGCCGGTGCTGCTTCCTCCGTCGACCTCGTGATAGTCCTCATCGGCGCCGAGGATGAGCGTGCAACCGACGCCCGCCGTCGCGACGCCGACCGCGAGCAGCAGCGCGCCGAGGGCGCGCATCACCACACCCCGCGTGCGCCGACGATCGCGCCCATCGCGCCGGCTGGCTGCGCTTTCGGCTCGGCCACGAACAGGGCGATGCCCGTCGCCGCGCCGGCGATGCCGATCCCGAAGCCAATCGTGCTGATCAACCCGGACGTCTCGAGGCCATCGGCGGCGAGCTTGCCCTCGTGGTCGCACGCCGTCGGATCTCCGCCGATGCCGCAGTGCTGTTTGAGCACACCCTTCTTGCTCACCGCGACTGCACCCGTGATGGCACCGACGACGAGGCCCGCAATGCCGACGCTGCCAGTCACGATGGATGCGATGCGTTGGCCGCTCGGTCCTTGGCGCTGCGGCATCGGCGGCGTGACCGTGACGTCGGGAGACGATGTCGTCACGGCCGGCGCGGGCGGCACCTCGAGCAACAAGGATCTCTTCTCGCCTCGGCCGATGGCCACGCGCACTTCGCGCGGCTGTCGCTGAGGGACGCGCACCGTGATCACGTGCTCTCCGGGATCCACGACGACGGCCGCGCCGAGCGCGGCGGGCGTGAGGGGTGCGCCGTCCAAAGAGACCACCGTCCCGTGCGGCGCTCGCGGGAGCGTCAACAGCAATTCCGGCACGAGGGGTGAGAGCATGGCCTTCTGCTCGCGTGCGACCTTCTCGCGGTCACCCTGTTTCCTCTTCTTCTCCGGGGTGAGCGCCGCGTGCAGCGTCAAATAGTCCTCGTAGCGCTTCACCGCCGTCGCGATGCGGCCGCGCTTGGCCTCGCACTCGGCCAGCGTGATCAGCGTGCCCGGCCGCGGGTCGAGCGTGTAGCTCTCCTCGATCGGTGGACATGCGGTCTCGTAGCGACCGGCATCCATGTCGTTGGTGCCTTGCACGAAGAGCTTTTCGGCCAGATCGGGAGTCTGCGCCCGAGCAGCGCCTGGGACCGACAGCAAGATGCACAGCGTGCCGGACGATAGGGGTGCTTTCGATCTCATCTTCCATCTCTCGAACGAGCGATTTCTGCGGCCGCCGCGAACCAATCATGGCCACCACCGCCGCGATCGCCGCCTCTGGTCGGCAGTACGCAGCTGCCCCGTGTCGGTGACGCGGGACGGGCGAAGAAAGTTTCGTCCCGATCTCAGCTGGTTCGAGCGGTGCGGTGATTGTGTCACGAGCGGCTGAGCACCGCCGCGGGGCCTGTCGACGTCGCCGAGACACGGCTCGGGAGAATGGATGGGCTCGTCGCCGCGCGGCGCGCGCGGCGCTCTTCGGTCATGTCTTCAGCCGGCGTCGGCCGCGCGCTTCTCGCCTTCGCGCAGCATCGCTTCCAGCGCGGCCGCGTCGCTCACGGGCGCGGAGCAGGCGCGGCCGCGGCACACGTAGGCCACGGCCTTTCCGGCGTGCGCCGGCTTGTCTGCGGCGAGCACCCGCGTCGCCGCCACGCTGGCCGCGTCGCTCGGATCGACCCACGCGATGGTGCGGTTCGGCAGATAAACACGGTATGCCGCGGCCACGAGCGCCTCGGCCTGATCGCGCGGGCCGACCACCACGATATCGGTGCTGCCGTGGGCCAAGCGATCGATGCCGAGCACGGCTTGTCCCATGCCGAACGGGTTCTCCAGGGCCGATCCGGCGGAGAGCTCCAATTGCTTCTCGCCGGGCGCGGTCAAGCCTTCATCCACGAGCGTCCCGAGGCGCAGGCAGAGGAGGGCCGCCATCGACGCGCCCGAGGGAATCGCTTGATCGAAAGCATCCTTGGTGCGCGCGATGAGCGCCTCACCATCCGCCGGCGCGAACCAGAAACCACCTTCGGCCTCGTCGGCGTGATGCTCCACCATGGCCTTGGCGATTGCGTGCGCGACGCTCACGTAGCGCGCGTCGCCGGTGGCTTCGTAGAGGTCGAGCGCGGCATTGCCCATGTAGGCATGATCGTCGAGGAAGCCCGGCGCCGCCGAGGCCGGCTTGCCATCTTTCAGATAACGGCCCACGCGGCCGTCACGGATCAAACCCCTCTCCAACGCGGCGAATGCGCCGGCCGAGGCCTTCACCCACGACGGCTCTCCGAACGCGCGGCCCGCCTCGGCGAGCGCGCCGATCATGAGCCCGTTCCAGCTCGCCAGCACCTTGTCGTCGCGCAGCGGACGAGGCCGCTTTTCTCGGTAGGCGAGCATGAGGCGCGAGGCCTCGGCGAGCGCGGCGCGCGCCTCGGGGAGCTTCAGATCGAGCGTCGCCGCAACGCGATCGAGGGTGCGTGCCTCGGACAGCACCGTGGCGCCGCTCTCTTCGAAATTGCCTTCCTCGGTGATGCCGAAATACTGGGCGGCGACGTCGTACAGGCGTTGATTGCCGGCGACGGCCGCTTTCAGGTCGGTGGGCGTGAAGACGAAGAACTTCCCTTCATGACCTTCGGAGTCCGCGTCCTGCGAGGCGAAGAACGCGCCACCGTGCGCGTCGTCGCGCATCTCGGCGAAGAGATAAGCCACGAGAGCGCGCGCCGTCTCCGCGTAGACCTCCTTGCCGTAGACACGATATCCATCGGCGTAGAGCCGGAGGAGGAGGGCGTTGTCGTAAAGCATCTTCTCGAAGTGGGGCACGAGCCAGCGCTCGTCCGTCGAGTAGCGATGGAAGCCGCCGCGGAGCTGATCCCAGATGCCGCCCGCGCGCATCCGATCGAGCGCGAGCTCGACGCTGTCCTTGGCCACGCGATCGCCTTCGAGCGCGCCGCGGCGGAGGAGGACGTCGAGCGCCATGGTGTTGGGGAACTTGGGGCGCGATCCGAAGCCGCCGTTGCGATCGTCGAAGCGCGCGACCAGCTTGCGCGTGGCCGTGCCGAGCACCTCTTGATCGATGGTGCCGGCGCCTTTGTGCGTCTGGCCGACGCGGGCGATGGCATTCGTGATCTCCTCGGCTTGCTCGGCCACCTCGCCGCGCTGGTTCTTGTAGGCGTCGGCGAGCGCGTTGAGCACCTTGGGGAAGCCGGGCATCCCGTAGCGATCGGCCGGCGGGAAATAGGTGCCGGCGAAGAAGGGGCGTTGATCCGGCGTGAGGAACACCGTGAGCGGCCAGCCGCCGTTCCGGCCCATGAGCTGCACGACGAGCTGGTAGATCTGATCGAGATCGGGCCGCTCTTCGCGGTCCACCTTGATGTTGACGAAGAGCTCGTTCATCAGGCGCGCCGTGTCCTCGTTCTCGAAGGACTCGTGCTCCATCACGTGGCACCAGTGACAGGCCGCATAACCGATCGAGAGCAGGATCGGTTTGTCCTCGCGCTTCGCCTTCTCGAGCGCCTCGGTACCCCACGGATACCAGTCGACGGGGTTGTCCGCGTGCTGGAGCAGGTACGGCGAGGACGAGGAGGCCAGGCGGTTTTGGTGGGCTGCCATGCTGGTGCCGTAGCGTCAGCCGAGCGGGGACGCCAGCGTGATCAGCGCTTCTCGACGCGCACCACGTTGTCGTCGCTCACGCGATCGACGAGCACGTTCAACGGGTCGATGCCGGCCTTTTGCGGGCAGCGCGGCGCGTGGAGCTCGATCTCCTGCTCGCCGGTCGTGATTCGCCGCTTCTCCAGCGCGATGGGCTCGCCGTGCTCGTCGAGCGCGCCCACGTCGACGAGCTCGTCGAGCGGCACTTCGTGCTCGGCCCCGAGCTCGTCGGCCCGCAGCTTCTTCGCGGAGACGCGCAGCGTGATGCGCTTTCCGCCTTCTTCGTGCGTGGTGCACGACGCCGAAATCGCCCGGTTGTCATAGAGCGTGATGGTCTCGAAGAGATCTTCGACGAGGCTCCGCTGCTCGGGCGGCGTGACCTCGCGCAGGGCCGCGACGAGATCGGTCGAGCGCGGATAAGGCGGCCCGTGAAAGCCCCACGTGCGCACGAGCCCGGCGAGCGCGCGATTCACCGCCGCCTCTCCAATCCTGTCTTGGAGCGCGTACATCGCGAGGCTGCCCTTCTGGTAGTGGATGTACGTCTGGTTCTCGACGCGCGCGAGCGGCAGCTCCTTCTTCTTCTCCGTGCCGCGGCCGATGAGATAACGATCGAGCTCGTAGCGAAGGAAGCGCCGCATCTTGCCGGCGCCGTAGCGCTCCTTCATCACCATGAGCGCCGAATATTGCGCGAGCGTCTCCGAGAGCAGCGTCGCGCCCTGCACGTCGGCGCCGATGACTTGATGGGCCCACCACTGGTGCGCCACCTCGTGGGCCGTCACGTAATAGGGATAATCGATGTCGTCCTCCTTCGCGGGATCGACCTTGGCGATGAAGCCCACGCGCTCCGAGAAAGGAATGGTGTTGGGGAACGACTGGGCGAACGCCTGATACCGCGGGAACTCGAGGATACGCACCATGTCGTGCTGATACGGGCCGAACTGGGCGGTGAAATAGGCGAGCGAGGCTTTCACGGCTTCCGCCATGCGCGCGACGTTGTAGCCGTGCGTCGGGTGGTGATCGATCTCGATGGCCACGCCGTTCCAGCGGTCGACGTGCTTTGCCCAACGCGCCGAGAGGATGGCCCAGAACCCGAGGATCTTCCCCGGGCTGCGATAATGGAAGCCGCGGCGCCCGCCCTCTTCCCACGTTCGATCCAAAGTCCCCGGCGCGACGCCCATTTGATCGGCGCTGGTGATCACCGTGGCATCGAAGTCGATGAAGTCCGCGTCCGCCGAGACGTAGTTGTGCTGGCGCCCCGCGGGGTCGTCGAGATCGGCCATGCGCGGGCGCGGCGGGAGGCCGTGCTTCTTGCGCATGTCGTCGTCGGAGATCTCTTCGGCCCGCATGTAGCCGAGACGCGGGAAGAAGCTGGAGTCGATGAAGGTGCCGTTTTCGGCGAGGCGGCTCCGCTCCCGCTCCTCGTTGGCGAAGCCGCGCGCGTGGTAGCCGAGCGAGAAATCGAGCGTCGTTTCCGCGCCGGGCGCGAGGGGCGTGTCGAGATCGAAGTCCCAATATCCATGCGTTGCGTCGGGGCGCGCGGCCTTCTCCACCTTGCCGAGGGAGAGCCGCTTCACTGCGGCGTCGGCGGGCACGTGCACGAGGACCCGCGTGATGGACGCGTCCGTGCGGTTCTTCAAACGATAGGTGCCCTTCGCCTCGAAGCGTCGTTCCGCGGGGAAGACCTCGCAGGTGATCGAGACGCCCTCGATGCGCGGTGAAGGCTCTGCGGCCCGCGCCGCGTAGAGCCGCTCCGTCTCGACGCCGAGCGTCTCGGCCTGGGTCTGCGTGCGATACCGGCCGAGCTCGCTGATGTTGTGATGGATGTACCGGCCGAGCCCCGCGAACGCGAGCGCCGCGACGGCGATGACGGCCAACACGGGCCTTTGCAGGCGCTCCTTGGCGATGCGGAGGCGCGCGCGGATCCCGTGATCTTCACCGCGGATCCAAGCGAGGCTCGTGACGACGCCGAGGATCACGGCGGCCGCGGTCCAGTAGAGCGAGAACCACAGAATGGCTTGGGCGAAGTGGCCATAACCATTCATGTCCGAGTACACGTACCGGGGAACGGTGGCGTATTGATAAAGGTGGCTCTCGAAGCCGAAGCGCGGCAGGAAGGCGACGGCCACGTAATAGACCACCATCACCGTGTGGCCCGCATACTTGTTGTTCACGAGCGTCTGCACGGTCAGCGCCAGCACGGAGACCAGGCAGAGCCGCACGAGCCTCACGCCGAACAGCTCGGTGGCATATTGGCCGAGCTCGAAATGGGTATATCCGTGCGCGAGCTGGATGCCGATGCCCGTGGCCATCACCACGACCATGAGCAGCGCTTGCACCATGAACAAGGCGAGGAGCTTGGAGGCGAAGGGCAGCGAGGTGGGGATGGGGAGCGCGTCCGTGATCTGAGAGAGGCGCGCTTCCCGCTCGCGAAACACGAGCTCGCCGGAGAAGCTGATGATGATCGCGGTGAGGAAGAGCGAGAAGGTCCCTGCCGTGATCTCCAGCACGGCATACGTCACCGGGTGCGTCGCCGTGCCGAACATCGCCCCCATGGACTGCGCGCCGAGGATCATGGTGAGGAGCCCGGCCAGGATGATGATCAGGAAGTTGAGGTGCTTGACCGTCTCCTTGAACGTAAGCCACGTGAGCGGCAGCAGCAGACGCACGTAGCGCATCGGCGTCATCGCGGCGGGGGCCGGGCCCGCCGACCACGCAGAGGGCAGAGGCAGCGGCGCCTCTTTCGCTCGGGGCTCGCTGCTCGGCGCGCGTCGCCCCGCGCCGGCGTCGGCGCTCGGATCGAAGCGGAAGCGCGCGTAGGCGAGCGCCAACATGGCCGCACCGATGCCCAGCCAGAGAAGCCGATTCTGGAGGACGAGGCCGGTGAAGGGGACGAGGCGGGTGTTCTGCTCGGCGATGGGCCAATGCTCGACGGCGAAGTAGGTGGCGTTGAGGCCGAGCGGATCGACGAGCGCGCTGATGGCGTGGTTTTCGATCTTGGCCATCAGGCTCGCGGCGATGAGATAGCCCACGAGGAGCACCACGCCCGCGGCCTGGACGCTGCGGATCTTGCGGGTGAGCGCGGCCAGGGAGAAGAAGATGGCCCCCGTGAAGAGCACGTTGGGCAGCACGCCCACCACGTACGGCCACACATAAGCCATCAGGCGATTGGGGCCGAGGAGGCTCGGTTGCACGCCCGGCAAAAGGGTGCCCACGAAGCAGCCGAGACCGATGCTGGAGAAGACCACGACGAGCGCGGCCAGCGCGCCGAGGAAGCGGCCGGCGAGGTATTCGCGCCGCGTGACGGGCATGGTGAAGAAGAGCGGCGCCGCGCGGGACTCGAAATCCTGCACGATGGCCTGCCCCATGAAGGCCGCGGTGATTTGGAGGCTGAAATAGCTCGTCAGCGTGATGAACGTGTGGAGGGCGAAGGGCGAGTTCACGAGCGTGCGGCCGCCCGCCGCGATACCCACGTTCACCCCTTTGAAGGCCCCGCCCGAGGCCATGAGAAACAAGAGGCCCGAGACGAAGTTGAGCAGGAAATAGACCTTCGTCGATGGGAGTCGCAAACGCTGGCGCGCTTCGAAGGCAGCGATGGTCCACAGCATGGGATTCGCTCCTCAGGCCGCGCTGCGGCCGGCGGCGTGGCGTTTGATGGCGAGGAAATAGACGTCCTCCAGATCGGGTGTCGCCTCGACGAACGACGAATCGGGCAGCGCGTCCGCGTGCACGTGGATGACGAGGCGGCCGGCGATGCGCTTGACGCTGATGACGTCGTGACGCTGTTTTTCGGCGTCGAGCGCGTCCTTCGTCACCTGCTTTTGGAAGATGCGGCCGCGCAGCGCCTCGACGAGCGCGAGCGGCTGGCCTTCGAGGACGACCTTGCCATGATCGAGGATCGCCATGCGCGGACAGAGATCGGCGACGTCGCTGACGATGTGCGTGGAGAGGATGACCACGATGTCCTCGCCGATGTCGGCGAGGAGGTTGTGGAAGCGCACGCGCTCCTCGGGATCGAGGCCGGCGGTGGGCTCGTCGACGATGATGAGCTTGGGATCGCCGAGGAGCGCTTGGGCGATGCCGAAGCGCTGCTTCATGCCGCCCGAGAAGGTGCCGAGTCGCTGCGCCCGCGCCTCCCACAGATTGGTCTTTTGCAGGAGGCCGGCGACGACGTCGCGCCGGACCTTGCGATCGTCGATGCCTTTGAGGCGCGCGAAGTGATCGAGCATCTCCTCCGCGGCGACCTTTGGATAAAGACCGAACTCCTGAGGTAGGTATCCGAGCACGCGGCGCACGCGATCCTTTTCGCGGAGCACGTCGATGCCATCGAACGTGACGCGGCCCGCGTCGGCCTCCTGCAAGGTGGCCAGCGTGCGCATCAGCGTCGATTTGCCGGCGCCGTTGGGCCCGAGCAGCCCGAACATGCCGGCGGGGATGGTGAGCGATACGGAGGCGAGCGCTTGGACGCCGTTGTCGTAACGCTTCTCGAGGTTCTGAATGCAAAGCTCCACGGAGAAATCCTGGTTCGGGGCGAGGTCAATGCGTCGAGGTCTTGGCGACGAGGGTCATGTCGCTCTCCAGCAAATCATCCCAAGGCGGCATCATTCCCGGCTTGGCCATGAATCCCGGCGGGCGCGCGCCCGGATGCGGGGATGCCGCGTCGGGGAAGCCGGGCCTCTGGCTCACGACACGCAGGGTGACGGGGCCCTTGTCGAGGCGGCGCAGCTCCACGTCGACGCCGTTCGCGGGCGGCGCGTAGAAGCGGAACGAGGTGCCGCTCGTGGTCTCGCCGGCGACGCGGACGAAGCGGGCATTGTCGGCGGACACGGCGAGGATCTCGGCGCCGGCCGGCGGGACGATGCGGGCATGGAGGCCGTCGTCGGACCAGCGGATCTCCGGCGCGGGCTCGGACACCTTGCCGACCTCGCTCACGAGGAGGCTCTGCGTTTCGCCGAGCGGGAAGGGGAGAGGGACGCCCGTGCGCTGCGCGGCGTGCGCGAGAACGTTTGAGCTCCAACCATCGGGCGCGCGATCGGGGCTCACCCAAGAGGATCGCCCCGTGTCCCCGTCGATTGCGAAGAAGAGCGTGTCGGGTCGCGGGTGCGCCGCATCGAACGGCGGCAGCACACCCGCCGCCAGCGTGAGCGCCACGGCCACGCTCAGCGTCGCCACATGGGTGCGTGCGCCGGGCACGTGCACGTGCCTGAGCGCGGGCAACGCGATGACGGCGAGCTGGGCCGCGACCGCTGCTGGTGCGAGCGCAAGGACCGGCCCGAACGCAGCCCAGAGCTGCGTGACGAAGGGGCTGACGAGCACGAACGCAGGGATCGGAATCGCAATCTGAAGGAGGACCGCGATCGGCGCGTCGCTCTCGAAGCCGCCCGCGAAGAGGAGAACGATGGCGAGGACGAGCGCGAAGATCGCCGGCCACGTGAAGAGGAACGCGCCGCCGGGAAGGATGGTGGCAGTGACGAGCGCGAGCGCACAGAAGAGCGTCGCGGCGCCCGCGAACAGCTCGGCGGGCCGGAGGCGATGCGCGGAGATCGACTGCGCGCCGAGGGCCAGCGTGAAGGCGACGGCGACGAAGGCCGCGAGGTACATGTCTTTGACGACTGGTCGCACCGCATTGATGAGCGCGTAGTCCGGTCGCACCGATTCGACCACGAGCCAGAGCACGGCGGCGATCACGGCAGAGAGCACCACGACCACGACGACCGTGATCACCGCGAGCAGCGCGCGGCCGGGATGCAGCGCTTTACGAACTGTGCCGAGCGCCAAGAAGATCACGAGGAGCCCCGCCGCGACGCCGGCGAGCGGCATGGTCCACGTCCCCGGGTAGCGAACGAAGGCGGGGCCCGCATTGAAGAAGATTGGATCCGGCTCGGCCGGCGGCGGCAGTTCGGCGGAGCCGAACGCGCGCGCGAGCGAAAGCGCATAGGCACCATGATGTTGGAGCGTGCCTTGATCGACGTTCTCGAGAGTGTCGGTGGGCGCGTGGTAGCGCTCGAAGCCACCGATGTTGGCGATGTTGAGCGCGGGCGTGCGTGGCAGCCATTCGCTCAAATCGGTGTCGTTGGGCATCCGCCGATAGATGGCTTGAGACAACGAGTTGGCCGCCGGCGCGGGCATGGCCGCGCCGAGCGTGCGAATCAGGGCCCCGCTGTCGTTGCTGGTCTGGAACATCAACGCGGGGCCGGCGTTGCCGCGGGCCTCGAAATTGAGCACCAACCCGACCTCGCCCGCACGTGGATGACCGCGGACGAAGGAGCGCGCGCCGAGCAGGCCTTCTTCTTCACCGTCGGTGAAGAGCACCATGAGCGGTCGTGAGAGCGGCGGCCCGGCACCGAGCGCGCGCAGGGTTTCGAGCAGCGCGGAGACTCCATATCCATCGTCGGAGGCGCCGGGCGTCATGCTGCGAGTGTCGTAATGCGCGACGAGGAGCAGCGCTTTGCCGCCTCCGGTGCCCGGCTTTTCGGCGACGATGTTGCGCACGATGGCGAAGCGCGTTTCGTCGCGGCGGCTCCGCGCCACGACGGCTTCCTGGACCTCGACCTGGAGACCGAGCGCGCGCAACCGCTCGACGAGGTGAGCGCGCACGCGGGCATGCTCCGCCGAGCCGATGCGATGAGGCCGGCGCGCGATCTCGGCGAGCTCCGCGAGCGCACGCGCCGAGGAGAACTCGTTCGCCGGCGCGGACGCGGGCACCGGCGCGGGTGGGCGCGCCCAGATGTGACCGACGATCGCGGCGAGGACGAGGGCCGCGATGGCAGCGAGCGCGCGAACGCGAGGGGAGAGAGGAGTCATGCGCTGGGCCGGCAGCGTAGCGGAGATGGCGAGCGCCGTTCATGCCTTGCCGCCGCGCCGCGCCTCCGGCACGCCTCGCTCGTGACCATCGCCGCCATCCCCGCGCCGCTCGAGACCGCTGGACCGCGTTTTCTCTACCTGCACGGCTTCGCCTCCGGGCCCTCGTCGTACAAGGGCGTGGCCGTCGCCGCGCACTACGCGAAGCGCGGCGTCGCCGTCGAGCGCTTGAACCTGCGCCTGCCGTCGCTCGAGCACCTCCGCCTCTCGGTGATCATCGAGTCCGTGCGCGGCGCCATCGGCGGCGATCGCGATCGCGCGGTGCTCTTCGGATCGAGCCTGGGCGGCCTCACCGCCACGCGCGTCGCCGCCCAGGATCCACGCGTGTGCGCGCTCGTGCTGCTCGCGCCCGCGTTCCGCCTCGCCGAGCGCTGGCGCCTGCGCATCGGCGAAGAAGGCTTTCGCGCTTGGGAGGAGACCGGCTGGCTCGAGACCGAGGACTACGCCGAGAAGCGCCGCAGCCGCGTCGATTTCGGCTTCATCCGCGACGCCATCGCCGTCGATGCCGTCGACGACGGTTGGCCCGACGTGCGCGTACCGACGCTGATCGTGCACGGTCGCGGCGACGCGGTCGTCGATGTCGGCCTCTCGCGCGCATGGGCCCAAGGCAAACGCCATGTGCGTTTGGTCGAGGTCGATGACGGGCACGAGCTCACGGCCTCGTTGGATCGCATCCTCCAAGAGGCCGACGCATTCCTCGCGCCCTTCTTGGGCGGCTAGCTTCGACACATCGTATCTCGCACCGGGGAACGGCTCCCGGCGAGGCCTCGTCCTGCGTTAGCATCGAGCGATCCCGATGGCCGATCGCTCGGACTACGATGCCATGATCGCCCTCGATCGGACGGTGAGCCCCGAGGTCCGCGTGCGCCTCTGGGATCACGCGAGCGATGACGCGGTCGTCGGCGCCACGACCGCGCACACCGGCGTGGAGGTGACTTGGATCGAAGAAGGCCACGCAACCTATCGCATCGGCGCGACGCCCATCGAGGTGCAGCGCGGTCATGCGATGGTGGTGCCCGCGTGGGTCGAGCACGCGACGAGCTTCGGGCGGTTTCGATCCGCGACCGTGTATCTGAGAGAGGACACCATCGAGCAGGTCGCCGACGCCGTCGGGCCTTCGATGCGCGGGCGCACGCTGGCGCCGGGGCTCGTGCGCAATCCGGCCCGCGTCGCGGCGTTGGCGCGGTTGCTCCTCGATGAAGCGCGCGGCCCTGGGCCCGGGGAAGATCTCGCGGCGAGCGCCCTCGCGGAAGCCCTGGCCATCGAGCTCCTTCGCCACGATGCCCGGCCCGCCACCTCGCAACGCGCGCTCGATCCGCGGATTCGCCGCGCCGTCGAGGCCATCCGTGAGCGCTACGATCACCCGCTCTCCATCGCCGATCTGGCCCGCGCCGCGAGCATGAGCCCGCACCATTTCGGCCGTCTCTTCCGAGAGCAGGTCGGCAAGAGCCCCTATCGGTACGTGCTCGACGTGCGTCTCGCGCACGCCGCCACGCTGCTCCGCACCGGACGCTGCTCGGTGATCGAAGCCGCGCTCGCCGCCGGCTTCACCGATCTCGGCCGCTTCCACCGCATGTTCCGCGCGCGCTGGGGATGCTCACCGGGCGAGTTTCGCCGCGACGCCACCTGATCGCGGTCGCGCTTTCGGTTGCGTCGTGATCGCTTTCGCACTGCGATTCACCGGATTCGCACCGCGCGCCGGCGCAGGCCGCACTACCCACGGCGCATGCGAATTCGATGCACCATCGGGCCCGCGTTCGTGGCTGCTCTCTTGGCTCTTTGGGGATGCGGAGGCGGTGGAGAGGCGCCCTCCGGCTCGACCTCTTCATCGTCGAGCGCGTCATCGTCGAGCGGCTCCGGCGGCTCCGGCGGCGCTGCGCCCGCGGTGTGCCCAGAGGGTGTCGCGATCGGCGATTACGCCGGCAAGATCACCGTCGACGTGATGATCGACGGCACCGGCCCCCACTCGTTCATCGTCGACACGGGCGCGCCCACCTCTGCCATCGCCAAATCTGTCGGCAGCTCGGGGATGCACGAAGTGACGGTGGCGGGTCGATCCCGAACCGTCAACCTGCCCAGCAATTGGACCACCGTCGGTGGCCAGACAGGCATTCTGGGCACGGACTTCCTCGGCGCTTTCGCCTTGTCGGTCGACTACGCACGACAGCGATTGTGGCTCGACGACACCATCGACGAAGCCTCGCTCCGCGCCTGCGATCACGTGGAAGGTGATCCGGCCACGGTGGCCTATACGACGCACGATTACCTGATGGTGCCAGGATCGCTCGAAGGCGTCTCCGGCACCTTCCTGCTCGATACCGGCGCTTCGCTCGGCCTCGTGCCCGATGCCATGTTCGATTCATTGAGCACTGCGCACCCGCGGCCCGCGCTCGATGGCTTCTACACCCCGGCGGCCGCTGGCACCTTCTGGTCTCGGCTATCGACCCTCGGGACCATGGAGGTCGGCGGCAAGAAGGTCGATCACATCACCACGCGCACGGCGCCTCAAACGTTCTTCACGGGCCTCGACGTGCCCGCGGGGACGACGATGTTGGGCTTCGTTCCTTCCGGCTTCCTGCGGCATTTCTTGGTCACGGTCGACTATCCGAAGGAGACGCTGCGCCTCGATGGATACAAGGGCGACACCTTCGTCGAGCCTGCTTTCGGCTACTTCGCGGGCATCAGCTTGGAGCGGGCGCTGAGCCCCATTCACGTCACCGCCGTGCTCGACGGCAGCTCCGCCGAGGAGCAGGGGATTCAGATCGGCGACGAGGTCTCCGCCATCGGAGGCGCGCCGGTGAGCTCGATTCCGGCGGCCAACCGCGCTTGGTCCCTCGCGTCTCCAGCGCCGTCGAAGATCACGGTGACGATCGTTCGCGACGGGATGCCGATGGATCTGCAGCTCGACACGCGTGATTTGCTGATGGGCCCTTGAGCCTCAAGCGCCTTTGGGGGCACCCTCCGGCTTCACGTCTTCGAGGCGATCCACCTCGCGAATCTGCGGGAATTTGAACGCCCACAAGAGCACGACCAGGATCGTGCCCGCGCCGCCGAACAGGACCGCGGGGACGGCGCCGAGCGCTTCGGCGACCGTGCCCGACTCGAACTCGCCGAGCTCGTTCGACGCTCCGATGAACATCAGGTTCACCGCGCTCACGCGTCCGCGCATCTCGGGCGGCGTGGCCTGTTGGATGAGCGTCGAGCGCACCACCACGCTCACCATGTCGGCCGCGCCGGTGACCGCGAGCGCGGCCAGGCTGAGCAGGTAGCTGTGCGACAGGCCGAACACGATCGTGGCCACGCCGAACACGCCGACGGCCGTGAGCATCTTCACGCCGGCTCGCCCCTGCAGCGGCCGGAACGCGAGGAAGATCGCGGTGAGCCCCGCGCCCACGGCCGGCGCCGCGCGCAGCACGCCGAGCCCGCGCGGGCCGACCTCCAGGATGTCGGTGGCGAACACCGGCAAGAGCGCGCTCGCGCCCCCGAGGAAGACCGCGAAGAAATCGAGCGAGATGCACCCGAGCAGGATCTTGTGGCTCATCACGTAGCGCACGCCCGCGAGCGCCGTGCCCAGCGTGGCGGGCTTGCGATCGAGCCGATCACCCTTGTTGCGGATGCCGAGCACGAGCACGCCCGCGATCACCAGCACCACCGCGCACGTGAGATACACCGGCGCCGGCGCGCCCGTGATCCCGTACACCGCGCCGCCCAAGCTCGGCCCGCCGATGGCCGCGATCTCCCACAGCGTCGATTGCCACGTCACCGCATTGGGAAAGTGCTCGCGCGGCACGAGCGCCGGGAGGAGCGACGAGCCCGCCGGGCCATAGAACGCGCGCGCCGCGCCCAGCATCGCGAGCACCACGAGGATGGCCGCGAGGTTCGGCGCCGGTGAGCGCGCGAGCACGAACAACGCCACCGCGCAGCCCGCGAAGACGACGTCGCAGGCCATGAGGATGGCGCGCCGATCGACGCGATCGGCGAGCTGCCCCGCGACGATGGAGAGGCTGATGATCGGGATGAACTGCGCGAGCCCGACGTACGCCAGATCGATCTTGCGATGGGTCAGCGCATAGACCTGAAAGCCGACGGCGAGCGATTGCATCTGCACCGCGACCGTCGCGAGGAACCGCGCCGCCGCGAAGAAGCGAAAGTCTCGGTGCTGGAGCGCGGCGAAGGGAGAGTGTTTCGGGGACTCGCTGCTCGATGGGGCGCCGGCCATTGCGTCCACCTAGGGCGAACGCATCCTCGTGACAACCCGGCGTGCTGCCCCGACGCATGCGCATGCAATCGCGATCGCATGCACGCGATCGACGCATGGAAGCGCGCTCGCGCGCTCGGGAGATCAGCGCAGGAAACGGGGCCGATCTCGGCCCCACCGTGATCATCGCCGGCGCGTCCAGCACGTGGACCGCTTGCGGCCTCGTCGTGATCAGCGCTGGCTCGTCCAGCGCGGGGTATGGGGCCGCTTGCGGCCCCATCGAGACGGGTATGGGGCCGCTTGCGGCCCCATCGAGACGGGGTTTGGGGCCGCTCGCGGCCCCATCATGACAACGCCTTACGGCCGGCCGATGCCGTTGTAGTGGAAGCCGAGCTCGCGCACCTCGTCCGGCACCCACATGTTGCGGCCGTCGAAGAGCACGGGCGCCTTCAGCAGCTTCTTCAAGCGCTGGAAGTCCGGCGAGCGGTACTCGTGCCACTCGGTCACGAGCACCAGCGCGTCGGCGCCTTCGGCGGCGCCGTACATCGTGTCGGCGAAGGTCACGCGATCACCGTAGATGGCCTTCACGTTGGCCATCGCCTCGGGATCGTGCGCTTGCACGATCGCGCCCGCGGCCAAGAGATCGTCGATGAGCGTGAGCGCCGGCGACTCGCGGATGTCGTCCGTCTGCGGCTTGAACGCGAGGCCCCAGACCCCGATGCGACGGCCGGCGAGCCCGTCGCCGAAGTGCTTCGCCACCTTGTGACCGAGCACCTTCTTCTGCCGCGCGTTGACCTCTTCGACGGCGCGCACCACCGCGAGCTCGTAGCCCGCTTGTTGCGCCGTCTGCTGGAGCGCGGAGATGTCCTTCGGGAAGCACGAGCCGCCGAAGCCCGGCCCGGGGAAGAGGAACTTCGGCCCGATGCGCGAATCGGCGCCGACGCCGCGGCGCACGAAATCGATGTCGGCGCCGAGCTTCTCGGCGAGCATCGCCAGATCGTTCATGAACGAGATGCGCGTCGCGAGGAGCGCGTTGGCCGCGTACTTCGTCAGCTCGGCGGAGCGCGCGTCCATCGTGTGGATGCGATCGGTGGTGCGCACGAAGGGCGAGTACAGGTGGCGCAGCACGTCGCGCGCCTTCTGGCTATCGGAGCCGATGACCACGCGATCGGGCTTCATGAAATCGTTGATCGCGTTGCCCTCTTTGAGAAACTCGGGGTTCGACGCGACGCCGAACGGGTGCGTGGTCGAGCCGGAGAGGATCTCCTTGATCCGATCGGCGGTGCCCACGGGCACGGTGCTCTTCGTGGCGACGACCTTGAAGCCGTTCATGTTCTCGCCGATGGTCCGCGCCACGGAGAAGACGGCGGAGAGATCGGCCGATCCATCGGCTGCGGGCGGCGTGCCCACGGCGATGAACACGACCTCGGCGCCGCGGATCGCGGCCGCTACGTCGGTGGAGAACTTGAGCCGGCCGGCCTTGACGTTGTTGGCGATGAGCGTGTCCAGGCCCGGCTCGTAGATCGGGACTTCGCCGCGGAGGAGCCGCGCGATCTTGCCTGCGTCCACGTCGACGCAAGCCACGTCGTTGCCGAAGTCGGCGAACCCCGCGCCGGCCACGAGGCCGACGTATCCCGTACCAACGACTGCAAGCTGCATGGCGCCCCGTATACCATGGGCCGCTCGCTTCGCCGCTCCGGAATCTGTGCGCGGCCGCAGACATCGATGCGAGCGCGCACGCGACGATCCGTGCTCGAACCAGCGCCGTCACCGCGCTTTCCGGTGCGCACGCCATGGGCTCTGCCGCGGACGGCATTCACGCCTTCACGACGCGTGCTTCGTTGCCGACAGGCACGCAGACGATCAGGTCACCCGTCGTAAATTCGATGACGATCGTCCAGGCTCGACCTGATTGACGCGACGCAGCAACAGAGACATCCTGGAGCACCGTGACGACGCCTGCGACCTTCCGAGAGGATCACGTCCTCGCCGACGGGACACGCGTCACGCTGCGTTTCATCCGCCCCGAGGACGCGCCCGAGCTGCGCCGAGCCTTCGGTCGCCTCTCCATGCGATCGCGTTATCAACGCTTCTTCGCGGTGCTGCCCGAGCTCAACGAGGACATGGTCCGCTACCTGACCGAGGTCGACGGTGATCGTCACGTGGCCATCGTGGCCACCACGGACTCGTGCGATCTCAAGTCCGAGATCGGCCTCGGCGTGGCGCGCTACGTCTGCCTCGAAGGATCACCCGGTGTGGCCGAAGCCGCGGTCACCGTCGTCGACGAAGCGCAGGGCAAAGGCATCGGACGCTTGCTGCTGCGCGCGTTGGCGCGCGTGGCCCGCGAGCGCGCGGTGCACAGCTTCCGTGGCACCGTGCTCGCCGACAACACGCGCATGCGCCACCTGCTCACCGACGTCGGCGCCACGTTGCTCCCCGAGGACGGTCAAACACTCATGTTCGACGTGCCCCTCCGCTGGCCTCCCGAGAGCCCCGAGCAAGAGGCCGAGCACCCGCTGCGCCGCTTGCTCCGCGCCGCCGCCGAGTCGCTCGGCCTGCGCTCCCCGAGCGACGCCGCACCCGCGCCCGAGCCTGAAGGCGGCGTGCTCGCCGGCGGCTGACGCACCACCTCGCCTGCCACCGCAAGGAGCGGTCAGCCCATGACCGCTCGAGCTGCCATTCGGGCAACTCGGCCTGACATGCGATGAGCAGCATCGATTGGGGGCGACCCAACGTGCATTGCGCTTCGGCCGGCAAACCCATCTCCACGAAGCCGTGGCGCCGCCGTTGGTCTTATCGAAGCTCGGAAGGCCGCTTCATCGGACTCCGCTCGAAGCTTCGAGCGTGCCTATCTCCCGTCATCGCCGGCCGTCGCTGCAAACGGTGTTCGTCCCACCGAGCAGGCTGGGATACGTGCGGCACTTGGGCCCATTGTGGGTCGCATAAGCCACGTCGCCGAGCGCGGCGGCGGTGACGGCCAGCGTCGCGTTGACGTCGGCCGCGTGGGCGCGGCGGCGGGCGTGCTCCACCTTGAGCTCGGCCCGCGCGCCCTCTTGCAGCACGCGGCCGTTGTGCGAGTCGAGCATGAGCATCTCGTAGGCGATGGGATCCTCGCACCGGCCGGGATTCGCGTCGCACGTGCGGGCGACCGCCTCTTGATTGGCCGCGTAATACCGCTGCTCCAAGCGGGCGTTGATCATGCGCTCGTAGCGCGTCTGGCAGGCCTCCGCGGTGATGTCCTTGCAGAAGTTCTCCCGGAAGAGCTTACGGAAGTCGTCGGTCGCGAGGCGGCGCATGATGAGGCCGCAATTCGTGCCCAGCGCCCGGCCATCCATGCACGAGGTGTTGACGACGGCGGCTTCGGTGTCGGCGCGGACCTCGGCGACCCGTGCGTTGGCGCGATCGTCGATGGCGGCGCTCATGCACCCGAGGGGCGCGAGCGCGGCGAAGGCGGTGAGCGCGACGAGGATCCGCGCAGTTTGCGAGGGCAGCGTGGGGCGGGGGAATGTGGGGCTCATGGCCAGCACCAACAGCAACCCGCGCGCCATCGCTCACGCAGCCCGATCACCCATGATTTCCCGCGCGGCGACGCCGACCGTAAACGTGCCTTCACGTGGTGTGAGGGCCGCACCAGTACAGGCCCCGCAAAGGCTGCGCTCACCGCGTGGGAGCCGCAGAGGACGGGGCCGTCACTGGTGGACGAACACCACCGTTCCCGTCAGCGAGCGCGCCACGCCCTGCCAGCCCGGGGGATTTGCGGCTCGGTCCAGAAGAACAGCCGGCGCGCGTCCTCGGGGGCCAGGTTCACGCAACCATGGCTCTTCGGCGTGCCGAACATGTCGTGCCAATAGGCACCATGAAGCGCATAACCATTCTCGAAATACTGCACGTAGGGCACGTCGCGCAGCTCGAACTCCTCACCGACGACGTTCGAGTCCATCGTGATGGACATGTACTTCGTGTGGATGCGGAAGATGCCGCGCTTGGTGCTCTTGGTCTTCTCCGGATCACCGAGCCCGGCCTCGCCGCTCGACACCAGGGTGGCGTACACGGGCTTCTCGCCCTCGTAGGCGACGAGCACCTGCTTGCTCAGGTTCACGTCGATCCACTTCTCGCCCTTCTTCCCCCAGCCCGGCATCTTCTTGGCAGGATCGACGCGCCCCGCGCTGCGATCGTCGACGAAGAAGCCGTCGGCCGTCTCGTAGAAGAGGCGGCTGCCCTCCATCTTCTGCTTGCCGGTCAGCTTCACGGCCGAGCGCCACTCGAGGTCTCCCGCGCTCACCATCTTCTTGCCGTCGAAGCGATACTTCTTCGCGCCCTTCTTGCGCACGAGCGCGAAGGGAAAGTCGATGTCCTCCCCGATCACCCAACCATGGAACTCCGATCCTCGAATGGGCCGGAATCGATCCGCCGGCAGCACGCGCAGATCGGTGGACACGTTGTAACGGCGCCCCTCCCAGAGGAACGACTCGACGAACGCCACGCCGTTGTGGTGCGCGAAATCGTCGATCTTCACCGCGTCCGCGGTCTTCACCTTGCCGGAGAGGTTGGGCACCGCTTTCCCGTCTTGGAGGAACCAGGGGATCTCCTTGTCGGTGACCTTTCCCTCCATGGCGTCGAGCGCCGCGGGCACGCTGTCCTTGTCGGCGCGCCATTTGAGCCAGACATCGAGGCCGTACGTCGCGCCGCTCTCTTTGTCCTTGGCCCACTTGGTGAGGTGCTTCTTGAGGTGAGGCTCGTATTCCTTGAGCTGGGCCTCGTTGGGGAGCCGCGCGTAGACGGGGCCGCCGCGCGTGGCGATCCCGTACATGTACGGGAGCTTCTGCGTGTAGTCGGGCCGCCGCGTCAGGGCGCGCGCGATGGGGTGCGCCAGGTCGAGCGTGGCCTCGGGGCCCACGCACGCGTAGCCGTAGGGCTTGAGCTTGCGCCATCCACCCGGACAACCATTGCGGCCGTGCTCGCCGGCTTCGGTCTCCACCACGGCGCCGGCGCGGAGATAACCGACCTTGGTGGCGTTGGGATCGGGGCGCGAGCGCACCTCGGTGAGCATCGTCGTGCTCGCGATGCGGGGCGCACCGTCGGGGATGGGCGCGGGCGGGTGCGCGTTGCCTTTGAGATCGACCAGCGTCGGCCCGCTCGGCGGCGGAGGCGGATCGGCGTCTCCACTGCCGCTCGCGGAGGGGGCCTCCGCCGAGCCGCTCGGATCGAGCGCGGCGCCATCGGCAGGCGCGCCGGACGAGAGCCCGGGCGCGCTATCTTTGTCACGGCGGCAACCGGGCGAAATCAGGCCCGCGCACAGGACGAGGGCGAGGCTCCACGACGGGCGATACATGGGCGCGCGAGGGATCGCAGAAGACACCGCGCGCGTCCAGTTTTCAGCCTGCCGGACGCTCGGTGCTCGTCTCCGCGGCCTGCGGTTGCGGCGCCGGCGCGGCCCCGAAACGGATCACGATGCCGAGCCAGCCCCGCGCCAGATAAGCACCGTTGATGAGCATGTAGACCCAGAAGAAGACATCGAGCCGCCCGAGCAGGGCGAAGAGCCAAAGGTGGCTCGGATAATGATTGAGGAAGCGCAGGAACGTCGTCACGCCCCACTTGATCCACTGCGCCGGCGTCTCGCGCTTGGCCCCGGCGACCGTCTCGTAGTGGGCTTCGACGGGCGTGTCCTTCCCGGTCAGCTCGGGCCGCCGGAGGAAGTTGGTCATCGAGATGGCCGACGCGATCACCACCGTGCCCACGAGCCCGGCGATGAGGAACATCGGCGTGCCGATGTCGTGCATCGCGAAATCGAGCCCGAGGCCGCCGCTGCGGTAGAGGCGCACCGAGAGCGCGGCGACGAGGAGCGTGGCCTTCATCTCGTCGGTGAAGAAGTCGAAGAGGTGCCCTTCCTTCGAGGCGATCTTCTTGTGCCGGGCCAGCATGCCGTCGGCGCAGTCGAAGAGGTAGCTCGACTCCAACACGAACACCGCGGCGACACCGCCGCCGTACTCGGGGAACGCGGCGAGCAGCAGCGCCGAGACCACGAAGATGCCGAGGTTCAGCAGCGTGAGCTGGTTCGGCGTGACCGAGGTAGGCGCGAGGACCGACACGACGCCGGCCGCGAGCGGGCGCATGAAGTAGTGATTGAAGACCTGATCGTGCCGCTTGCGCGTCGCGAGATAAATGCTCCGGGCCTCTTCGAACATGCGGCCGCCATGGTAGTCAGGTCGGCCCCTGGGTCGAGGGAGAACACCGCGCGGACGAGCGGTCCCGCCTCCTTCCGAGCAACGCTCGAGAGCCGCTCGGCGATGGGAGCGCGTCGCCCATGGAGCCTGGGTTTCCGGAGGCCATGCGTGGGCGGCTCACCTCGGAGCGCTTCGAGCCGATTTCGGTACGAAGCGGCTCCCGCAGAAGGCATCGCGAGCGGATTTCGGTACGAAGCGGCTCCCAGGAAGGCATCGCGAGCGGATTTCGGTAGGAAGCGGCTCCCAGGAAGGCGCCACGAGCCGATTTCGGTACGAAGCGGCTCCCAGGAAGGCACCGCGTACCGATTTCGGTGCGAAGCGGCTCCCAGGAAGGCACCGCGAGCCGATTTCGGTACGAAGCGGCTCCCAGGAAGGCACCGCGTGCCGATTTCGGTAGGAAGCGGCTTCCAGGAAGGCATCGCGAGCGGAATTCGGTGCGATTGCAGTCAGGGTGTACGGCTCGGTAGTGGGCGATGGCACGGCTTGCGAGGTGCGCATCGACCCGAACATCGTGAAGGGCACCGACGACGCGCCGTGTAAGACGCTGCTCATGTCTTCGTCAGGGTGACGAACTTTCGACGCAGCTGTCGTCAGGGACATTCGTCATCACCCTCTCTGTCATCGCGAATCATGCGAGGATTTGCAGGGTTGTTCTTTTTTCTTGGACCTGGCCCACCTTTCGCTTATCCCTTCCCGCACCCCGTCAGAATCTCGACGCGGGCGTAAGCACGCAACCTACGCGAGGCCCATGCGAACCTTCATCGATGTGCTCCGGGACAATGCCGTCCATGTGGATCGCTCCGTCACGTTCGTGCGCGTCGCCGGTGAGGAGCGCGTCGTCAGCTATCCCGAGCTGTGGATGGAGGCGAAGCGCCGTGCCCACGCGCTGCTCGCGCAGGGGCTCAAGCGCGGGGATCGCGTCGCGCTGATCCTCCCCGAGCCCGACGAGTTCGTGCTGACGTTCATCGGCGCGCTCACCGCGGGCATCGTGGCGGTGCCCATCTATCCGCCGGCCACGCTGGCGAAGATGGAGGCGTACGGAGACACCGTCCGCCACGTGCTCGCGGCGTCGGGCGCGCGCCTCCTCGTGACGAGCGACGCGCTGCGCCCCCTCATCCAGGAGCACCTGGCCGGCGACGACTCGCGCGTCATCGTCGAGCGCGACGTGCGCGAAGCTCCCGGGTTCACGGGGCAAGCGCCGGAGCCCGTTTCCCTCGCGGATCTCGCGTTCCTCCAGTTCACCTCGGGCAGCACCTCGCGGCCCAAGGGCGTGATGGTGACGCACGAGAACCTGAGCGTGAACAGCCACGCGATCATGTTCGACGGCCTCAAGTCGACGCCCGCCGATCGCGGCGTGAGCTGGCTGCCGCTCTATCACGACA
Organism: Minicystis rosea; assembly: GCA_001931535.1. GTDB lineage: Bacteria > Myxococcota_A > Polyangia > Polyangiales > Polyangiaceae > Minicystis > Minicystis rosea. Next base: position 5,657,263 of record CP016211.1, on the reverse strand, counting down.
TGGGCCTCATCGGCTTCGTGATCGCGCCGCTCTACGCGCTCGTGCAGGTGATGTTCCTGCCGACGATGGCCTTCATCCGCCGGCCCTCGCTCTGGCTCGAAGCGATCCACCGCTTCCGCGGCACCATCACCTTCGCGCCCAATTTCGCGTACGCCCTGGCCACGCGCGCCGTCACCGAGGCGCAGGCCAAGAGCTGGGATCTGTCGTGCATGCGCGCGCTCGGCTGCGGCGCGGAGCCCATCCAGGCCGACGTGATGCGCGGCTTCCTCGATCGCTTCGCGAAGCACGGCCTCAAGCCCGAGAGCATCCTCCCCTGCTACGGCATGGCCGAGGCCACGCTGGCGATCACGTTCCACGACGTGACGGCGAAGCTGCACACGGATCGCGTCGACATCGAGGCGATGCGCAGCGGGAAGGCGAAGCCCGCGGCCGAAGGTCAGGGCCTCGAGCTCGTGGCGTGCGGCAAGGCGTTCCCCGGGCACGAGCTCGCCATCGTGGCGCCGAACGGAAAGCGCCTCGGCGAGCGCGAGGTCGGCGAGGTCTGGCTGCGCGGGCCGAGCGTGACCGCGGGCTACTTCGGCAACCCGGAGGCGACGGAGGAGACGTTCGGCGGCGGTTGGCTCCGCACCGGCGATCTCGGCTACCAGGCCGAAGGGCAGCTCTACATCTGCGGCCGCGCCAAGGATCTCATCATCCTCAACGGCAAGAACTACTACCCGCAGGACGTGGAGCGCATCGTCTCGCGCATCGACGGCGTGCGTGATGGACAGTGCGTCGCGTTCTCGCGCCTCGACGCGTCCGGCGGCGAGATCGGGGTGGTGGTCGCGGAGTCGCGCAAGAACACGACCGGGATGGCGGCGGCGATCATCTCGGCGGTGCGCAGCGAGCTCGGGCTCACCATCAGCGAGGTCCACTTCATCAAGCGCGGCACGCTCGCGAAGACGTCGAGCGGCAAGGTGCGCCGGCGCGAATGCAAGCGGCGGCTCGAGGTCTCCGAGCTCGAGCTCGTGAGCGAGAGCGACGCCGACAGCGTGGACACGGCCGCGCCTCCGCCCGGCGACAGCTCCCAGGCCCACAGCGCGAAGGTCGCACCGCGCGCTCCCCTGACCCCCATGCTCTGAGGCACGACGATGGGATCCAGCAAGTCCGAAGTCGAAGTCAGCTACGACGTTTCCAACGAGTTCTTCCGGCTCTGGCTGGACGAGCGCATGAACTACACCTCTGCGGTCTTCGAGTCGGAGACGCAGTCGCTGGAGGCGGCGCAGCTCAACAAGCTCAAGATCCTGAGCGACTTCGCCAAGGTCACGCCCGAGAAGAAGGTGCTCGACATCGGCTGCGGCTGGGGCGCCTGTCTCGAGTACCTCGTCACCGCGCGCGACGTGAAGCGCGCCGTCGGCGTGACGCTCTCGTCGGCGATGGCGGACGAGGTCAACGCGCGCAAGCTGCCCGGCGTCGAGTGTGTGGGCGCCGACTTCATGAAGTGGGAGACGCAGGAGAAGTTCGACGCGCTCATCTCCATTTGCATGATCGATCACCTCTGCTCGCCGGCGGAGGCGCGGCAGGGCAAGGCGGTCGACATCTACCGCTCGTATTTCAAGAAGTGCTGGGAGATGACCACGCCGGGCGCACAGTTCGGCTTCCAGGCCATCCTGCGGAATCGCACGCCGAAGATGCGGCCTTGGGGTAGCCTCGCGGCGGACACCAAGAAGGATCTCGAAGACTTCTACTTCGCGACGCACGTGATCTTCCCGGGCGGGCTCAACCCCCGGCTGGAGGAGCTGATTCAAGCCGTGAACCCTTACTTCGAGGTGGTTCAGGCGCACACGCGCCGCACGCACTACCAGCGCACGACGGCCGAGTGGCTGCGGCGCCTCCGGCTCAACGAGAAGACCATTCGCCAGAAGTGGGGCGACAAGGTGTTCGAGGACTACGATCGTTACCTCGCGACCTGCGTCCGTGCCTTCGACATCCACTACAGCTCCCTGGTCCAGATGGAGCTCAAGAGGATCGACTGACCATGAACAGCTCCCGTGACGTCCTTTCGATGTTCAAGCAGGTTGCCGCTCGCGTGGACAAGCGCGAGTTCCCGCACGTGACGCGCGCCTCGGTGATCACCGAGCTCGGCATCGACTCCCTCTCGATGATGCAGATCGTCGGCGAGATGGAGACGGAGCTCGGGGTGATGATCCCCGACGAGGACCTGGTGGAGATCACCACGGTCGGCGATCTGTGCAGCAAGGTGGAGCAGCGCCTCGGCGCTGCGTGATCCTCCCTGCGATCTTCCCTGAGGCGGTGGCGCGTTCGTCGCCGCCTCGACCCCCACCACAGGTTTGAGCTGCCATGCGCCGTCGCGTCGCCATCACTGGGCTCGGCGTCGTCTCCCCCGTCGGGAACGACGTCGCCACGTTCTGGCAGAGCCTCCTCGCCGGTGAGTCCGGCGTGGGGTTCATCACCGAGTTCCCCACCGACAAGCTGCGCAGCGACATCTGCGCGGCGGTGAAGGGCTTCGAGCCGGGCCGCTACCTGTCGCCGAAAGAGACCGACATCTACGGTCGCGTGACGCAGCTCAGCCTCGCCGCCGCCGTGGAGGCGATGACGCAGGCCGGGCTCGCGGGCCTGTACCGCGACGACGACGAGGTGCCGCAGCCGGAGATCCCGGGGATCGATCGCGGCCTGATCGGCTGCTTGATCTCGACGGGGCAGGGCTCGGTCGACGTCTTCGAAGAGCAGATCGCGAAGAGCAATGCGCGCGGTCCGCGGGCGGTGTCGCCGTACTTCATCCCGGCGGTGATGCCGAACAGCGGGACGGCGCTCGTCTCGATGCGCTACGGCCTGATGGGCCCCTCGTACAACATCGCCAGCGCCTGCGCGACGGGCACGCACTCGATCGCGACGAGCGCGATGATGATCGAGGCCGGTGAGGCCGAGATGATGGTCGCCGGCGGCGCGGAGGCGGCGACGCGGCTCAACACGGTGGCCGGCTTCGGGAACGCGCGTGCGCTGGCGCGTGCGCTCGACGGCGATCCGAAGAAGGCGAGCCGGCCCTTCGACAAGCGGCGGCAAGGCTTCGTGATGGGCGAGGGCGCGGGCGCGCTCGTGCTGGAGGCCGAGGAGCACGCGAAGGCGCGCGGCGCGAAGATCCTCGCCTACGTGGCCGGGTGGGGGATGACGAGCGACGGCGAGCACATCACGCGGCCGCACCCCGAGGGCATGGGCCTCGCGCGGGCGATGGAGCGCGCGTTGAAGCGCGCGGGCGTGGCGCCGGCGGAGGTCGGTTACATCAACCCGCACGCGACCTCGACGCAGCAAGGCGACGTGGCCGAGTTCCTGGCGCTCCGCCGCGTGTTCGGGGAGCGCTTGCCGTCGATCCCGATGTCGGCGACCAAGTCGATGATCGGGCACCTGCTCGGCGGCGCGGGCGGCGCGGAGTCGATCGCGACGGTGTGCTCGCTCGTGGATCAGACGATCCATCCGTCCATCAACGTCGACGAACTCGATCCCGTGTTCACGATCGATCTCGTGCGGGAGCGACGGCGCGCGGACGTTCGCTATGCGATCAAGGCCTCGGCCGGGTTCGGCGGGCACAACTGCGCGCTGGTGTTCGAGCGGGCTTGAGCGCCGCCGTCACTGGGCGCGCGCCGCGGCGATGACCGACCCCGGCGCGGTGCCGGTCGCGTTGTTGATGCTCGAGAGGACCGCCTCCGTGGTGGTTGCTTCGCGCAGGCCGCGGCGGACGGCGGGCTGCGTGAGCAGACGCGCGAGGCTGCTCAGCAGCTTGAGCGCGTCGCCGTAGTTGCGAGGCGGCAGCAACATCAAGAAGACGAGGCGCGCGGGCTCGCCGTCGCGGGCGTCGAAATCGAGGCCGCCGGGGATGCGCGCGAAGGCGAGCGCCGGCCGATCGATTTCGTCGATCTCCGCGTGCGGAAGCGCCACGCCGTCGCCGACGCCGGTGCCCGCGTTGCGCTCGCGCGCGAGGACGCGCTCGGCCCAGGCCGGCCCTAGCGCCGGCCGGCCGAGGCGCTCGGCGAGCGCGCGGGTGAGGGCGTGGATGATGTCTTCGCGGCTCGCAGCGACGGGATCGAGATCGACCACGCCGGCGCCGAGGAGCTTGGCGATCGGGCTCGGCGCGCCGCGGATCAGGCGCGAGAGCGCGGGGCCCGACATGAGCGAGGTGCCGAGCGCCATGATGACGAGCGCGGCGAAGACGCGGACGCTGATGATGCCCGCGTCGAGGGCGAGGCGCGCGAGCAGGATCTCCATGGCCCCGCGGGAGTTGAGGCCGAAGCCGATGGCGAACGACTCGCGCCACGCGACCCCGCAGATGCGCGCGCCCACGGCGCAGCCGATGATCTTGGCGATGCAGGCGATGGCGAAGACGCCGACGATGAGCGGCAGATCGAGGGCGGTCGCGAAGTCGAAGCGGAGCGCCATGCTGGCGAAGAAGACGGGCGTGAAGATGCTCGTCACGCCGGCGCTCAAGATGCCGCGGGTGTGATGGCTGAGGTGACGCGAGTCGCCGAGCGCGATGCCGACGACGAACCCACCGAAGACCGGGTGCATGCCCATCGCTTCGGTCGCGGAAGCACCGAACAGCGCCGCGACCATGAGGAGCGCGAGCATGCGGCCGTTGAAGGCGTCCTCCGCGGTGTTCATGCGCGAGAGGAGACGATCGAGCAGCGGCCGGACGACGATGAGCACCACCGCCACGAAGCCCACGGTGAGCGCGAGCGCGCGCAGCGCAGGCGTGAGGCCGCCGACGTGCGCCGATCGCATCTGACCGGAGAGGATGCTGAAGCCCGTCCAGCCGAGGAGATCGTCGATGACGGCGGCCGAGAGGATGATGAGGCCGAGATCGGTCTTCATCAGGCCGACGTCGATGAGCGTGCGCGCGATCACCGGCAGCGCCGAGATGGAGAGCGCGATGCCGAGGAAGGCCGTGTGCAGCCCGCGCTGCGCAGGGTTCGCGAGGTCCGCGTCGGGGAGGACGTTGCCGAGCCCGATCCCGAGCAGGAAGGGAACGGCAACCCCGAAGAGGCTCGTGAGGATCACGATGCGCCCGCTCTGCCGCACGATGCGGAGATCGATCTCCATGCCGGCCACGACCAGGAGGAGCACGGCCGCGATGGTGGCGTAGCCGCCGAGCAACGTCTGCGGCAAGCCCGGTGGAAAGAGCCAGGCATACGCGCCCGGCGCGACGCGCCCGAGGATCGTCTTGCCGAGGAGCACGCCGGTGAGCAGCTCACCCGCGACGGCGGGGATGCGCACGCGCTGGCAGAGATCGCCCATCAGCCGCGCCACGCCGAGGAGGATGGCGAGCGAGAGCAGGAAGACGAGCTGTTCGTGGTGCATGGCGCCCAGTCACCCGTTCGACGCGGAGCGCTCTGCGCGTGGCCGCGCGCTCGAAACGATGCTCAGCGGTATTCCTCGACGTCGATCCCGTACCGCTTCATCCAGCGGTGGACCTGCATCCGCTCCTTGCCGAACTCGCGACCGACGGCGGCGACGTTGCCGCGATGCTGCGAGAGGAGCGCACGCAGCTCGGCCTCGGTGGGCACACCGGCGCGCGGCGGCGGAGGCGCGGCGGCGAGGGGCGCGCCGGGATGCGCAGGCATGGCGATCGGAGCATGCCCCGCGGCGTGCGGCTTGTGGCGCACGCCGTAGATCTTCATGAGCTCCTTGATCTCCTGCGGGAGGTGCGGCGTGTCGAGCTCGGTGCCGTCGCAGAGCGCGATGCCGCGCTTGATGAAGGCTTCGAGCTCGCGCACGTTGAACGGGAAATCGTAGTGGAGCAGGCCCGTCATGAACGGGAAGCTGAGCCCGAGCTCGGGGCGGCCGTGGCGCTCGAGGAGCGCGCGGCAGAGCATGAAGATGTCTTCCTTCCGCTCGCGGAGCGGGGGAAGCAGGATGTTGTACTCGTTGAGCCGCGCGAAGAGGTCTCCGCGGAACTTGCCGTCCTGCTGCTGCTTCATGAGATCGCGGTGCGTGGCGCAGACGATGCGCACGTCGATGCGCTCCGCGTGCGTGGCGCCGACGGGGACGATCTCCTTCGACTGGAGCATGCGGAGCAGCTTCGCCTGCGCCTCCATCGGCATGTCGCCGATCTCGTCGAGGAAGAGCGTGCCGCCGTCGGCCGCGCGGACGATGCCGATCTTGTCGCGATCGGCGCCGGAGAACGCGCCGCGCTTGTAACCGAAGAGCTCGCTCTCGAGCAGCGTGGCCGGGATGGCCGCGCAGTTGACGGCCTGGAATGCGCCGCGCCGGCCGCTCCACTCGTGGAGCTGCTGGGCGAACACCTCTTTGCCGGTGCCGCTCTCGCCGAGGATGATCACGCTGAGCTCGGTGCGGGACACGCGGCGCAGCGCTTCGGCGAGGCGATCGATTTGGTAGCCGCCCACGATGCGACCACGACGCGCGCGCGGATCGCCGCCGCCCAAGAGCGTGCCGTCGATGCGGTAGTGCGCGTAGCTCTCGGCGCCGGCCTGCACGAACTTGAAGATGGCGTCCCCGACGCGGATCTCGTGGAGCGGCTCGAGCGCCACCTCGTGGACGAACTCACCATCCACGATGGTGCCGTTGCGCCCGCCGAGATCGGTGAGCATCCAGTGCCCGTCCTTGTAGTGCACGCGCGCGTGCTGCCGCGAGACGGCGGCTTCGGGGATGCAGATGCCCGCCGCTGGATCGCGGCCGATCGTCAGGTCGCGCTCGTTGAGCAGGTACGCGGGCGCGAACTGCGTGAACGAGGGCGCATACAAGAGGACGAGCCCTGCGCGCGTGCCTTGGCGATCGGGCGAGGCGGCGACGCCGTACACCTGCATCGTCGCGGTGGTGCGCGCCGCTGCGGCCGGCTGCACCTCGCGAAAGACGGTGGCCGGCTGCTGCGGGATCGTCGGGGGCACGCGCGAGCCCGCGGGAGGACCGGGGCGGAACGAGGGCGCCGCCGAGTCCGGCGCCGAAGGCGGCGGCTCGGGCGCACCGGGCGGATGAGGGGGCTTGCCACGCGGCGTCGACACGGGCGCGAGGATAGCGCGGCTTTCGGCCGCGCGGGCAGGGGTGTTGCGCGTGATCGACCGGGGCACGCCGAAACGCCGGTCATGCTGCTATCTTCGGCGCATGGACCACACGGTGATCGCCGCCGTTCAGCTCTCCAGCCAGGCCGACGTGGGGCGAAACCTCGACCGGGTCGAGGTGCTGATCGCCGAGGCGGCGCGCCGCGGGGCCGCGATCGTGCTCCTTCCCGAGAACTTCGCCTATCTCGGTGGTGACGAGGCCAGCAAACGCGCGGTCGCCGAGGATCTCGGGCAGGCGGACGGGCCCATCGCCCGCCGCCTCTCCGGCCTCGCTCGGACGCACGGCATCGACATCCTCGGGGGAGGGATGCCCGAGCGGTCGAGCGACCCCGACCGTCCCTTCAACACGCTCGCCGTTTTCAGGAAAGACGGCAGCGTCCACGCTGCCTATCACAAGATCCACCTCTTCGACGTCGACCTCCTCGAACGCAGCTACCGTGAATCGGCGGCCGTCACCGCCGGCGACGAGCCCGTCGTGATCGAAGCCGGGGGCCTGCGGATCGGGCTCTCGATCTGCTACGACCTGCGCTTCCCCGAGCTCTATCGCGCGCTCGCGGCGCGCGGCGCCGACGTGCTCGTGGTGCCCGCCGCGTTCACCGTGACGACGGGGAAAGACCATTGGCATGTGCTTCTTCGCGCGCGGGCGATCGAGTCGCAGGCTTACGTCGTCGCCGCTGCGCAGTGGGGCAAGCACCCAGGCGGCCGCGCCACCTACGGCAAATCGTGCATCATCGACCCGTGGGGCGAGATCATCGCCCAGGCCTCCGAGGGCGAGGGCGTGATCACGGCATCCATCGATCTCACGTACCTGGCGCACGTCCGCGAGAGCCTCCCTTCGTTGCGACATCGCCGCCTCGTTTGATCGATCCGATCGCCGCGCACCCTTTTTCGGGCGCGGGTGATACAGTCATCAAAACCTCGGGAAAGACCGATGAGCGAGACCTCCGACCGCAGCGGGCAAGTCACCGTCACGGCCTTCGGCCTCACCGATGCCGGTCGGGTTCGGAAGAACAACGAGGACGCCTTCCTCATCTCCCAGCTCGCCAACGCGGCGGAGGGCATGATGCCGGAGGAGGTCGTGACCTTCGACGCCGGCGAGCACGCGGTGGTGCTCGCGGTCTCCGACGGCATGGGCGGCGCCGAGGCCGGCGAGGTCGCGAGCGCGCTCGTCGTGCAGTCCCTCCGCGACGCGATGATGAACGCGAAGGGCGGCGACTGGGACGAGGCCACCAAGGCCGCCGTGGAGAAGGCCAACCGCGCCGTGTGGGACGCCGCGAAAGAGCCCGGAAAGAAGGGGATGGGCGCGACGGTCACCGCCGTCTGCGTGCACAAGAACCAGGCGCACATCGCCGAGGTCGGCGACTCGCGCGCCTATCTCATCCGCCACGGCCGCATCCGTCAGATGACGCGCGACCAGAGCTTCGTTCAATTCCTCGTCGACTCCGGCGCGCTCAAGCCCGAAGAGGCCGAGTCGTATCCGATGAAGAACGTCGTGCTGCAGGCGATGGGGCAGCGCGCGGACGTGCAGGTCGCGCTCGGGCGCCTCGAGCTTCGTCGCGGCGATCGCTTGTTGCTCTGCTCCGACGGCCTCTCGGGGATGGTGACCGCGAACGACATGCGCGACACGATCGAGCGCGCCAAGTCGCTCGACGAAGCGTGCAGCGAGCTCATCACGCTCGCCAACGAGCGCGGCGGCGAGGACAACATCACCGTCGTCCTCGCCGAGGTCGGCGGCGACGGCCTCGCGATCCCGCGCGACGCCGAGACGCTCACGCAGACGTTCCAAGTGTTGGCCGAGTACAAGGCCGCCGCAGCCGGCGCCGATCTGCACGACGAAGCCGGCGATGACGACCAAGACGTTGACGAAGGCGCATCCGAGCTCGCGCCGCCGCCGAGCTCGTCTCCGCCGGTCGCGCAACCGAACCCGTCGAGCAAGCTGCCGATGCTCGTGCTGGCCGTGGGGATCGGTCTGCTCGTGGCGATGATCGTCGTCCTCCTCATGCGTCGCTGAGCACAGTCGCGGACGGAGCCCGTCACGCTGCTCACCGACGGAAACGTGCTCGCGCGGGGCGGCGCTTGACCCTCCTCGCGTGTTTGCGTTTTGTACGCGCACACGGCGCTCGCCGTGGGGGAGACTCGATGATCTCGAAGCGCGTGTTGTTCGCCTCCGTCACGCTCGCCGCTGCGCCCTGCCTCGCCGGCTGCATCTTCGCGAATGGCAACAACAGCACCGGCTCCGGTCCCAGCACCGGAGACACCACCGAGCAGGACATCGCGCAATACGAGTCGCTGCAGGCGAAGCTCGAGCAGCACCGCGAGGTCTTCAAGGACGGCGCGTCCGAGCTCGCCGGTGTGGGCACGCGTCTCTTCTGGCTCGAGTTCCCGACCTTCGACCCGTCGCTTCACAGCTACGACGCCGCCACGAGCCAGACGATCGACTACGCCTTCTCGATCGGCAGCGGCGACAAATACAACTACCGCGCGAGCGACAAGCTCGTGGTCACCGCCGAGCCGAAGGGCGACACCGTCGTCCTGCACGCGTATGCAATCGGCAAGTCGAACCACGCCGTCGACGATCTCAAGCTCCCGGCGCCGTCGAACGGCGTGCGCTGGTGGGCATACGCGCCCGACAAGTCCGACGTCTATTACGTGATCACCACGGACGCGACGACGCTGTGGAGGTGGACGCCGGGCAGCGGGCAGCCGAAGTCGCTCTTCAACCTCGAGGACACGGGGGCCGAGATCGGCGAGTTCCTCGACTTCGGCGTGGATGGCAACACGATGACCTTCATCGAGAGCGGCCGCGTCTGGAGCCTCGACATCGCTGCCAAGAAGTCGACGTGGCTCGGCAACAAGACCGAAGCATCCAGCGTGTATGCGGACGGTACGGGCGCGCTCCTCGGCACAGCGTCCGGCCCGTTCTTCTACGGCTACAAGAACAAGATGCTCATCGACGTGGCCGAAGGCATCGAGAGCTCCGGCTTCAGCCTCAACACGACCTTCGCGAGCGCGCACCTTTTCAAGCAGGATCTCGCGCGCCGCCAGAGCCTCGTCGGGTACATCGGCCAAGACGGCTTCTTCACCTATGATCTGAACGCGAACAAGGTGACGCCCATCCTGCTCAACGCGCGGGACAACAGTGTCGTCTACCGCTACCCGGTGCTCCTCGAGGACGGGAGCGTGTTCGTGCAGGGCCTCGAGTCGACGTCGGGCGCCACCGGCGCCGAGGGACCGGTGTACCGCGTCACGCCGTAGCGTGGGTGTGGTCGCAGAGGCAGAAGCGAAGAGACGGGAAGCGCGCGCTCTTCGCTTCGAGCAAAGGCCGGCGCGCTGTCCGGCGCGTCGAGCGCCGCGGATCCGAGCGAGATGAGGTGCGACGAAGGAAGCGGCGTTCGCTCGGCGCGACGCAGAGCCGTGCGGGTCAGCGCGCTTCGGCGGTGACGTCGGAGCGCTTCGAGAGGAGCGAGCGAAGCTCGGCGGGGCGGCGGAAGCCGACGCGGCGGGCAACGTCGCTCTCGCTCATGCCGCCGCGGAGGAGATCACGCGCACGCTCGGCACGGACCTCGTCGTAGAACACGTGCGGCGAGCGGCCGAATGCGGCACGGAACTGCCGCGCGAAGTGGAACTCGGAGAGGTCGAGATCGAGGGCGACCTCATACGAGCGGATGCGCTGGCCGGCCTCGGCGGCGCCGCGGATGCGCGAGCGCGCGATCAGCATGCGCTCGGCCATCGTCATCGCGCTGGGCGCCGGCGCGGGGACCAGCACGGGGAAGTGCGCCATCGGGGCGGGACGTGCGGCCGCGCGGTTGGCCGGCGTCATGTTCCATTGCGACCGCGGCGCGGCAGGGGCGTTCACGGACACGTTGGCGTTCGACATCGACAAGGGAAGCGCGTTGCTCACGGTGACCTCTCCCAGCGTTCACCGGGTCGTGCCGCTTCGCGCGGCTCGGTGACGCTCGGGGAGGCCCTGCTGCAACCCTCGGGCCGAACCTCGCGACGGCCTCACGCTTCCGAGTCGGTGGTCAGCAAACGTGGCCAGCCCTCATTTTGCCGAGGTTTTTCGATTTGATGGGTGTAGTCACCGGTTCACGTGAATCAGCGGGCGCATCGCCCCGGTTACGATCGGGCCTCGGTGTTACGCCGAGTGTTACGGTCACCGAAACGCGGACGGAGGTGTGCGGCCGCGTTCACGTGCGCCGGCGTCACGCGTCGATGAGCGCGATGGGCGAGGGAGCGCTCACGTCGTGATCGACCCGCGCGAGCGCGATCCGGTGCTTCGATAGGGGTGGAGCTGGGGGGAACGCGCTCGCGATCACGAGCGCGCGGCGTGATCGACCCGCTCTCGAGCGGGTCGATGGTCGGGCAGAGGTGGAGCTAGAGACCTGACCAATTAAGCCGCAACCCTGGCAAGCTGGTCGGCCACGCAGAGGTTCGAGAGCGCCGCCTGGCGCCGCAGATCGAACAGGTTCCTGCGCAGCCCTCGGTAGCGGGCGCGGTCGCCTTGGCGGTTGTGGATCGTGGCCAGGGCGTGCTCGACCCCGACGCGCTGGCGCAGCGTTGCTCTGCCTTCAGGCGTCTTGGCGTGCGCGCGGAGCTCGACGAGGAAAGGCTCGTTCGGGTGAACCGAGAGGCTGCGCCCTCGCTTGCCTGCGGCCTGCGTACATCGCACACGGAGCGGACAAGCCGCGCAGCGCGTGGCGGGGAAGTGGAGGGTTTGGCCGAGCGCAAAGGGCACCACCACGTCGTTCGGGCAGCGCACGGTGCCAGCGTCGAGATCGATGGTGAAGTCCGCTTTGGAGAAGAGCGCGCCGTTGCGCAGCGGGAACGGCTTGCAGCGCACCGCCATTCCACGGCGTCGATGCGACTCGATGCTCTCGTCGCCGAGATAGCCGCGATCGATGAACAGCTCGTGCACGTCGGCGCCCTGACGCTCGATATCCGCGAACAGCTCCGCTGCTGCGACGCGCTCCGGCTGGTTGGCCGGCGTGAGCGCGACGGCGCACACGAGCCCGGGCGTGTCGAGATCGACGGCGATGTGCCGCTTGTAGCCATCGATGCGCTTCTTCTTGCTCTTGCGGCCGTGGCGCATGTCCGCATCGCTGACGCTGATACGTCGATCCTTGGCGACGCCGTGCTTGATGCGCCGACCGCCGCCATCGTCGGGATCGGGCTCGGTATCCTGCGCGACGAGCTTCTCGACCAGCTCCCACTGCTCTTTGAGCGGAGGTGCGCCGAGGTGCTCTGCGAGCTGCTTGTTCATCCACGCGCCGAGCGCGGACACTTGTGCGAGCAGCTTCTCCAGCGCCCGCTTCTTCGCGCCGGCATCGTCCCAGTCGATGTCGAGCCCCGTCTTGATGCTCGTCGCCGTGACGACCGGGATGCCCGCGTCCTTCGCGACCTCCTCGAACGATCTGCCCGTCAGCTCGGCCGCCGTACGCACCACGTGTTTGGCCGCACGACCGATGAGATTGAACGTGTCCTCGACGCGCCCCGCGCCCCACAGCGGGCTCGCATCGAACGCCGCGCGCAGGTGCGTCGCGCTGAACCCGCCGGTCTCCCGCGCCAGCCGCACGGTCCTGTCGAACAGCTCGCGGTCGAGGTCGTGCTCGATCATGCGCTGGCGGAAGTAGAACAGCGTCCCTTGCGAAAAGAGCGGCTCCTCGGCGCTCAAACAACCGAGCACCATCTGCCAACGCCGATCCATCACCGTCAGCTCGACGACTTCGTGATCCGGCACGCCAAGCGCAGCTTGCAGCAGCGACGCCAGCGCCAACTGCACCGGCGGTACGCGGTCCGCACGCTCGTAGGCCGTGTGCAACTTCCGCTGCATCTCCTCATCGAAGATGAGGTGCCGGAGCTCCCGCAGAAACACGAAGACGCGTCGCTTCCCACAACGTTCGACGATCTTCTTTTCCAACGACGACAGCTCGACCGGCGGCTTCCAGAGCGTGGCCATGCGGCACCTCCAGTTCCGGTTTGATCAGAGGGCCGCGCCGGTGTCGATCCCGCGGTGGGTAAGGGATCGATCTTCCTTGGTTCTTAGTTGATCGGGTCTCTAGACGTCGATCTCGGCGTTCGGGGCGCGATCCATGATGAACCGGAAGCGGGCTTGCGCGTCCTTGCCCATCAGCTCGTTCATGACGCGATCGGCTTCGAGCGGATCGCCGATCACGACGCGCAGCGGACGACGGCGGCGGATATCGAGCGTCGTCGCCTTGAGATCTTCCGCGGGCATCTCGCCGAGACCTTTGAAGCGGGAGATCTCGGGCTTCGCCGACTTCGGCAGGCCGGCGATGATGCGGTCGCGCTCGGCGTCGTCGAGCGCCCAGTAGGTCTCCTTGGCGGCGTCGATGCGATAGAGCGGCGGCTGCGCGAGATACACGTGCCCGCCGCGGATGAGGCCGGGGAGGTGGCGATAGAAGAAGGTGAGGAGCAGCGTGGCGATGTGCTGGCCGTCGCTGTCGGCGTCCATCAGCAGGAACACGCGGCCGTAACGGAGCTTCGACTCGTCGTAGTCCGTGCCGAAGCCGCAGCCGAGCGCGCTGACGATGTCCTGGAGCTCCTTGTTGCCGAGCACCTTGGAGGCCGAAGCCTGCTCGGCGTTGAGCACCTTGCCGCGGAGCGGGAGGATGGCCTGCGTGCGTCGATCGCGGCCTTGCTTCGCCGAGCCACCTGCGCTGTCGCCCTCGACGATGAAGAGCTCGCTCTCGCTCGGATCGGTCGACGCGCAGTCGGCCAGCTTGCCGGGCAAGTTGAGGCGATGCGAGATGGGCGTCTTGCGCAGGACTTGCTGCGTGGCCTCGCGACGTGCTTCACGCGCGCGGGCCGCGAGGATGGCGCGCGCGACGATGGACTCGCCGGCGCTCCCGTTCTCGAGGAGCCACTGCTCCAGCGCGGGACGCACTGCGCCTTCGACGGCGCCGGCGGCCTCGGGGTTGTTCAAGCGATCCTTGGTCTGGCCCTGGAACTGCGGGTCGGGGATGTAGACCGAGAGGATGCCGACGATGCCCTCGCGGATGTCGTCGGCGTTGAGCGTGACGCCCTTCGGCTGGATCTTCTTCGCCTCCATGAAGGCGCGCACGGCCTTCACGATGGCGGTGTTGAAGCCGCTCTCGTGCGTACCGCCGATGCTCGTGGGGACGCCGTTGGCGTACGAGCGGACGTACTCGTCGGTGGACTCGGTCCACTGGAGGATGGCCTCCAGGCGGATGCCGTTTTCCTTCGACATCAAGAACGGCGTGGGGTGCGTCACCGCCTTCCCGCGCTGGGCGACGAGCTTGGGCAGGTAGTCGGCGATGCCGTTCGGGTGCACGAGCTCGACGGACTCGCCGGTCGCTTCGTCTTTGAAGGTGAGCGTCAGGCCCGCGTGGAGATAGGCCTTCGCTTCCAGGCGATCGCGTACGACCTGCACGTCGAAGCGGAGCTTCTCGCCGAAGATCTGCGGGTCGGGCCGGAAGTGGAGGATGGTGCCGTGCTTGCGCGTCGGCTGCCCCTTCTTTAGCTTGCTGGTGGGGACGCCGCGCGAGTACGTCTGCGTGTGCTCGAAGCCGTCGCGGAGGACGCGCGCCTCGAGGATCTCGGAGAGCGCGTTGACGACGCTCGAGCCGACGCCGTGCAAGCCGGCGGAGACCTTGTAGTTGCCGTTGCCGAACTTGCCGCCGGAGTTGAGCTTGCAGAGGACGAGCTCGAGCGCGGGCCGCTTCTCCACCGGGTGCATGTCGACGGGGATGCCGCGGCCGTCGTCGGCGACCGTGGCGCCCTTGCCGTCGGCGTCGAGCGTGACCTCGATGCGCTTGGCGTGGCCGTTGATGGCCTCGTCGATGGAGTTGTCGACGAGCTCCCAGAGTAGGTGGTGGTAGCCGGTCTTGGCCGTGTCGCCGATGTACATCGCGGCGCGCAGGCGCACGTGCTCGGCGTCTTGGAGGACGCTGATGTTCGCGGCCGTGTAGTCGCGACCGGCGGCCGGCGGCGGCGGGCGCGCGGTGGAGGGGCGGGTCGTGGGGCTCGTGGCCATGTCAGCTCACCTCCAGCGACGGGACGACGAGCGCCGGCAGCACGATGCGCGTGAAGCGATCGCGCTTGACGATGGCGGTCCCCTTGTTGGCGCGGTGGCCGAGGACCTCGCTCACGCGCACGTCCTTCGGCTTTCCCTTCTCCGTTTCGATGGTCACCTTGTCGTCCTCGGAGAGCGCGAGGGTCGCGCCGACCAGGCGCTCGCCCTCGTCCACATCCATCACGATTGCGCCCTTGCCTGCGCCGGCGAGGGCCGGGATTTCGGAGGCCGGCACGCCGAGCACGTGGCCGTCACCGGAGGCGCACACGACCATGTCGCGATCGCCGACCGGCATCACCGCGAGCACCTCGTCGCCGTCCTTCGGTTTGGCGAAGCGGCGGCCCGATCGCGTCGAAGGCTCGCGATGCGGGCGCAGCGAGAAGCGGAAGCCGAAGCCGCTGCGCGTGACCGCGAGGGCGTACGGCGGCTCCGGCTCTTCGGCGCCTTCGGTCGGCGCTTGCACTTCGAGCGCGCGCGGATCGAACGAGAGCATGGTGACCATGCGCTCGCCGTCGTCGAGCTTGAAGAGCTTCTGCACCGGATCGCCGTAGCCGGTCGACTGCGGCACGTCGTGGATGCGACACACGTAGCAGCCGCCCAGGTTCGAGAAGAAGGCCACCGCGGAGCGCGTCGAGCCGGCGACGACGGAGAGCACGCTGTCGCCTTCGCGGAGGCGCGTGGCGGAGAGATCCTTCACCTCGCGGACGCGCTTCACCCAACCCTGCGTGGAGAGGATGACGTTGGCGTCCTCGGCGAGGATGAAGTCCTCCTCGCCGAACTCGGGCTCGTCGAGCGAGCCGACGACCTTGGTGCGGCGCTTGTCCGCGTAGCGCTTCTTGATCTCTTCGAGCTCGTCCTTGACGACGGCCCAGCGCTTCTTCGGATCCTTGAGCAGGGCTTCGAGCTTCTTGGCGTCGGCTCGGCGCTCGCCGAGCTCCTTCTGGACGAGGAGGATCTCGAGCTTGGCCAGGCGATAGAGGCGCAGCTCGAGGATGGCGTCGACCTGCTCCTCGCTCAGCTTGAAGCGGGCCATGAGCTTCTCGGCGGCGTCGGCGCGGCCCTCGCTGCGGCGGATGATGCGGATCACCTCGTCGAGGGCGTCGAAGATCTTCTCGAAGCCTTCGAGGAGGTGGATGCGCTTGTTGAGCTCGGAGAGATCGAACTCGGCCCGGCGCGTGACGGTCTGGAAGCGGAAGTCGAGGAAGTGCCGCAGGATCTCGCCCAGGGCGAGGCGCTTCGGGGCCGCGATCTCCGCGTTGTCCGTGGGCGTGAGGCAGGTGAGGTTGACCTGCACGCTCACGCTGAGGGACGTGTTTTTGTAGAGGTAGGCCATCACGAGCTGCGGGTCGGTGCCCTTCTTCAGCTCGAGGACGATGCGGACCTCGGCCGTGGACTCGTCGCGCACGTCGACCAGGCTCGCGAGCTTCTTGCCCACGATGATCTCGGCGATCTTCTCGACGATGACCTTGCGCTCGACGGCGTAGGGGACGCTCGTGATCACGATGAGCGGCGGCTTCTTCGGATCGCCGTCGCCTTCGGTCTTCCACTCGCCGCGGAGCTTGAGCGACCCTTGGCCGCTCGAATAGACGGCCTCGAGCTCCTTGCGGGTGGCGTGGAGCTGGCCGCCGGTGGGGAAGTCGGGGCCCTTGATGTGCTTGAGGAGCTGCGAGGTGGGCAGCTCTTCGTGGTTGTT
This sequence comes from Minicystis rosea, assembly GCA_001931535.1. Classification (GTDB taxonomy): domain Bacteria; phylum Myxococcota_A; class Polyangia; order Polyangiales; family Polyangiaceae; genus Minicystis; species Minicystis rosea. The sequence continues at coordinate 5,640,450 of CP016211.1, read as the reverse complement.
GTTGATGAGCGCGACGCAGGCGTCGATGACCTCGCCGAGGTTGTGCGGCGGGATGCTCGTCGCCATGCCGACGGCGATGCCCTGCGAGCCGTTCACGAGGAGGTTCGGGAAGCGCGAGGGCAGGACGATCGGCTCCGAGGTGGTGCCGTCGTAGTTGGGGCGCCAGTCGACGGTGCGGCGGCCGAGCTCGCCGAGGAGCTCGCCCGCGAGCGGGCGGAGGCGGGCCTCGGTGTAACGCATGGCTGCGGGCGCGTCGCCGTCGGCCGATCCGAAGTTGCCTTGGCCGTCGACGAGGGGCGAGCGCATCACGAAGGGCTGCGCCATGCGCACCATCGCGTCGTAGATCGCGACGTCGCCGTGCGGGTGGTACTTACCCATCACGTCGCCGACCACGCGCGCGCTCTTCTTCGGCTTGCTGTCGGGGCTCAGGTGCAGATCGTTCTGCATCGCGTAGAGGATGCGCCGCTGCACGGGCTTGAGACCGTCGCGCACATCGGGCAACGCGCGCGAGGTGATCACGCTGAGCGCGTAGTTCAGGTAACGGCGCTGCGCCTCGTCGGCGAGCGAGGTGTCCGGGACCGGCGGGGGCGGAGGCGCGCTGCCTCCGGGGCCGCCGCCGCCGCGACGCGCGCGCGCCGGCTCACCGTTCTGGGTTTGCGATCGTGAAGTGGCCATCCCTTTGAACTCGTTCGGATTGCGTCCTTGCACGCGTGTTCAGTGGTCGAACGCGAATGTGCAATTACGCACGGGCTCACCAATGGGTCAAGTCGTGGCGACGACGCGGGTCGGGCATTGGGTGTCCTAGCTTCGCGTGATCGCGAGTCGCGCACGAGTCGCGCGACGCGACGATGATCGACCGGGGCTGACGCGAGGAAAAGCGCCGCACAGAGCGAGGCGTTCGTGCGGCGGACTGCCGAAAACGCGCTTGCGCCTTGAGACCGCTCGCGTGCTGAGCTACGGGGTGGCGCCTTGCACGCGCCTGGCCGAATTGATCCTGCTCGCTCGAGTCGCCGCGCCGCCCGGTCTTTCCAGGGCGCCGTCGCTGCCGGGCTCATGAACTGGGCGCAGCGCTTCGGCTTCCGCGTCCTCGTTGCCACGCTGATCTGCGCCGCCCTGGGCGCGCCGCTTCCAGCGTTCGGGCAACCTCGTCCGCGGCAACCGGGCCGCGGTGGAGCCGCGCAGCCGCGCAATCCGCGTGGCCGCCCAGCGGCTCCTCCCGCGCAGTCGGCCGCCCCTGCGGCGCCGCCGGCTCAGCCTGCGCCCGCGCCCGCAGCGGCGCCCGAGCAGCCGCCCGAGATCGTGCTCACGCCGACCGAGGCCGAGCTCGCGCGCGGCCTGCCCATCGTGAAGGTGACGCTCGCGGGCAACCGGCGCGTCGCTTCCGAAGACATCGCTGGGTATCTGCAGCAGATGCGACCGGGGAAGACGTTCACCCCGGAAGGTCTGGCGAAGGACATCCGGGAGATGTGGGACTCGGGCTACTTCGAGGACGTCGAGGTCGATCTGAACCGCCGGGACGAAGGCGTGCAGATCCGCATCCTCGTGCGCGAGCGGCCCAACGTCAAAACGCTCGAGTTCGCCGGCAACGAGAAGCTCGACAAGGACGAGCTCACCGAGGCGCTCAGCGCCGAGCTGAAGACGGGGACGATCCTCTCGTACTCCGCGATTCGCCGCGGCATCCAGAAGCTCCGCGACAAGTATGCGGAGGAAGGGTACTTCCTCGCCGAGGTCTCCTACGAGGTCGTGCCTCTCAAGGAGAACCAGGTCTCCATCAAGTTCACGGTGAAGGAGCACGATCCGGTCGGCGTTCGCCGCATCACCTTCATCGGCAACCACAACATCCCGGACTCCGAGCTGCGTGAGGTGATGCTCACCGGCGCGTCGAGCTTCCTCGATTTCGGCACCGGATCGAACTTCCGCCAAGACGCGTTCGAGCGCGACGTGCTCGTGATCAACGCGCTCTACTACGATCGCGGCTTCCTCTCCGTGCAGGTGGCCACGCCGCGCGTGATGCTCACGCCCGATCGGACGGGCATCGAGATCACCCTCGCGATCACAGAGGGCCCTCGGTACAAGATCCGGCAGCTTCGCATCTTCGAGAAGGACGAGGACGGCAAGGAGATCGAGCCGCTCGGCGGTCGTCGCCACCTGCGCGAGATGATCCGCGCCAAGCCGGGCGACTACTTCAACCGCGCCGAGCTCGTGAAGGATCTCGGGAGCGTGCAGACGCTCTACCGCGACGCCGGCTACGCCAACGTCGAGGCCGCGCCCCAGACCGAGCTCGATCCCGAGAAGGAAGAGGTCGACATCGTGGTGCCGATCAAGCGGCGCCAGCTCGTCTACTTCGGCCGGATCGAGATCAAGGGCAACACCAAGACGCGCGACAAGGTCATCCGTCGCGAGATGGAGATCGAGGAGCAGCAGCTCTTCAGCGAGACGCGTCTCGAGCGATCGAAGCGGCGGATCACGGCGCTCGGCTACTTCGAGCGCGTCGATCTCTCCACCGAGCAGGGCGACGATCCGCAACACATCAACGTGAACGTCGAGATCGGCGAGAAGCCGACGGGCACGTTCCAGGTGGGCGCGGGCTTCTCCAGCATCGAGAACTTCATCGCCACCGCGCAGGTGCAGCAGGCGAACCTGTTCGGCAACGGGCAGTCGCTCGCCCTCCAGGCGCAGATCTCCGGGCTCCGGCAGCTCGTCGACGTCCGCTTCTTCGAGCCGTACTTCCTCGACACCAAGTTCAGCGTGTCGGCGAACGTCTTCGATCAGCTCCGCATCTACGATCAGTTCTCGCAGACGTCGGCCGGTGGATCGCTGACCTTCGGCTATCCGATCATCGCGCCCGAGCTGCGCGTCTCGCTCGCGTACACGCTCCAGCGCGACAAGGTGTCGACCTCGACGACCTCGACGTTCCTCGGGACGGCGTCGGCGGTCTCGGTTTTCCAGCGGCTCCCGCTGGCGAACTTGTTCAACGACGGCATCACGTCGAGCTTCCGCCCGACGGTGACCTTCGACACGCGCGACAACCAGCTCTTCCCCGCGCAGGGCGTGTTCCTCCAGGGGTCGGTGGAGTTCGCGTCGAAGTACATCGGGAGCGAGAACCAATTCGTCCGCTACCGGTACACCGGGCGCTTCTACTACCCGGTGAACGCGTCGAAGTCGGTCGTCCTCAAGGCGAACACCGAGGCGGGTCTCGTGACGAGCCCGAACCCGACGGGCGTGCCCATCTTCGCGCGCTTCTTCCTGGGCGGCATCCTCGACCTGCGCGGCTTCCCGCTCCGCAGCGTCGGCCCGCGCCTGCCGCTCAAGGGGGCCCTCGATCCCAACGCCGCGGCCATCCAGAACGGGGCCAACATCGGCGGCAACCTGATGTACTACCAGAACGTCGAGCTCGAGTTCCCGATCATCGACGCCGTGCAGATCCGCGGCGTCGTCTTCACGGATCTCGGCAACGCGTGGAACCTGGAGCAGCTCTACTGCAACGCGGCTCCCGCCTCGCCGTACTCGGTGACGAACCCCTGCTTCAGCGCGAAGGATCTCTTCAACGTGCGCACGTCGTGGGGCTTCGGTATCCGCTGGTTCTCGCCGCTCGGCCCGCTGCGCTTCGAGTGGGGCTTCCCGTTCAAGCGGCTGCCGTACGAGAACGTGAGCGACTTCCAGTTCACCATCGGCAATTTCTTTTGAGTGGTCCGATGGGGCCCCGGCCCCATCTGGTGAGTGGTCCGATGGGGCCCCGGCCCCATCTGGTGAGTGGTCCGATGGGGCCCCGGCCCCATCGGGACGACCTGCGGGCCGCCGCGTGGCGTTGCTACTTGCGAGCGTCGCTGCGTGCCTGAAGCGTGGTGATGCGTCGCTCGCTGCGTAGTGGCTCTGCGGTGCCGCTTCTCGACCGACGTTGCTGCGATGCGTGCGGCGTGTTCGCTCGCTGCGGCGCAGTGGCTTCGTGGTCGAGGCGTCGCGGCGTTGCCACCTGCGAGCGCCTGAAGCGCGGCGAGGTGTCGCTCGCTGCGGTGCAGTGGCGTCGTGGTTGAGGCATCGCAGCGATGCGTGTGGGGTGAGCTTCGATCGGCCTCGTTGTCGTGAGCGTGGTGTGCGTCGCGTGGGAACGGGAGCGCGCTGCGTGGGTGGGCTCGCGAGTGTCCGTGCTCTCGGGGCGGCTCAGGTTACGAGGCGTGGGGACGCGAGGTGTGTCAGAGTGGTCGGGTCGCGCGGGAGATGGCCATGGGCTTCCGGTTGTTCGGTATTCCCATCACGATTCGAGGCTGGTTCTGGATCACGGCCGTGCTGTTCTCGCTCGGCAGCATCGATGTCGCCGGGGTGTGGGCGGTGCCGATCATCGTGCTCTCGATGCTGGTGTCGATCCTCGTGCACGAGCTGGGGCACGCGCTCGCCGTGCGGCGACATGGGATCGCGCCGGCGATCACGCTGCACGCCATGGGCGGGACGACGACGTCGGACGACTCGCGTCTCGATCGCTTTCAGCGGGCGATGATCGATCTCGCCGGGCCGATGGCCGGGTTCGCGCTGGGCGCGCTCGTGTACTTCGGCGGGCGCGCGCTGCCGCCGGGGACGTCGCCGATCGTGCTCTTCGCGTTCTCCGTGATGGTGTGGATGAACGTCGCGTGGAGCGTGCTCAACCTGGTGCCGGTGCTGCCCTTCGACGGCGGGCACATCCTCGAAAACGCGCTCGGGCCGAGGCGCGCGCGCACGACGTATCAGGTCTCGCTCGGGTTCGCGGTCGTGCTCGCCGCGTTGAGCGCGTACATCCGCCATCCGCTGCTCGCGCTCCTGTTCGTGATGTCGGCCATCCAGTCGTATCAGCGGCTCACGCTCGCGCCGGGGACGGTGCTCGTCGATCCGCTGACGGCGCCCGCGGGGAGCGCGGGGGCAGGGCCGGGCCCGCTGCGGCGCTGGTGGCTCCAGCGCAAGCTCCGGCGGCTCCAGGCCGAGGCGGCGGCGCTGCGCGCGGACAAGTCACCGCGGCGCCGGACGGGCGGGCCTGACCTCAAGGTGATTCCGGGCGGCCGCACCGAGCCGCCGAAGGACAAGCGATATCTCAATTGACCGTGATCCCACGGATCGAGACCGCTTCTCTCCCATCTCTCATCGCAGGTCGAGCCGCCTCTCCTCGGTCGACCGAGCTTCCGCAAACCAAAGCCCGTTTCGCCTTCGTGCCTCGACATGGGGTTCGGCGATGGGATTGTGTCTCCCATTCTCCCACCGTGTTCACCACGAGGTTGGTTGAGGAAGACTCGATATCTGGTTTCACGGTGAATTTCCGTGGCGGTTGAGCGGGCCGCGCAGATCTCTTATCGAGCGTTGTTTGCACCCTCACGAAAATACGGAATCGGTTCTTCGGCCCGGAGGGACAGGGACGGATGGTGATGCTGCGACTGGGCCCTCGTGTCGCGCGTGTCATGTGCCCGTAGAGCGCCGAGAACGCTGAAATTTGCGGGCGCCGATCATGGAACGGACGCGACGAGCCCATCGGAGCGACACGGGCACGCCATCTGGCCACGACGGACGCGACACCCTCCCGCCATGAAGTTAGTCCACAGTCGCGCCGACTTCGGACTTCTCCGAAAGGCCGAAAGGAGCCCTCTTATCCCATGAAGCCCACGCTTTGGATGAAGGCAGTCGTGTGTCTTGCGGCTACCGCCGCGACCGGCGCGATCGCTGAGACTGCCCAAGCAGCCCCCTGCGCGAACCTGCCCGGCACGACATACGTGACGGGCTCCACGGCGGTGAAGCCGTTCATGGCTGGACTCGCAAAGGCGTTGGCGTCCGCCAGCCCGGTGACCAGCACCATCATTTACAAGGGCACCGGGTCTTGCACGGGTGTCGACGCGGTCTTCAACGGCACGAAGATCACCGGCACCGCGAGCTACTGGGACGCGACTGGCACCGAGCAGACCTGTGATCTCACGACCGGCGGCGACGTCGCCGACGTGGGTGTCTCCGACGTGTTCTCTTCGAGCTGCGCCGGCTTCGGCGCGCCGCCCGCGGACGTCGGCGACTTCTACGGGCCCAATCAGGTCATGAGCTTCGCCGTCCCCAAGGCGTCGAGCCAATCGCTCATCAGCGCCGAGGCGGCCTACTTCGTGTTCGGCTTCGGCATGAACGGCAACGTGACGCCTTGGAACAATGACCAGTTCATCTTCCAGCGCAGCGCGAGCTCGGGCACGCAATCGATGCTCGCGGCCGCCATCACCGTGCCTCCCGCCAAGTGGAAGGGTGTCTCGCAGTCGAGCTCCGGCAACATGCTCACCGCGATCGCGAGCTCGGCGCAGCCCGAGGCGACCATCGGCATCCTCGCCGCGGACGTCGCCGACGCGAACCGCGACAAGGTGAAGGTCCTCGCGTACCAGCACTTCAAGCAGGATTGCGCGTGGCTCCCCGACTCGTCGTCGACGTCGTTCGACAAGCTCAACGTGCGTGACGGCCACTACCCGCTCTGGGGGCCGCTGCACTTCTTCGCCAAGGTCGACGCCAACAAGGATCCGGTGAAGACGGACGCCAAGAACCTGATTGGGTATTTCACGGGCAAGGTGGCGACGCCCGCGAACGTCAACCTGCTCGATCTCGAGATCAAGGCCTATACGGTCCCGGAGTGCGCGATGAAGGTGAAGCGCACGAGCGAGCTCGGCGCGGTCGCGTCGTTCACGCCGGCGGAGCCCTGCGGCTGCTACTTCGACAAGACGGCCAACGGCTCCACGAGCTGCATGGCGTGCACCAAGGACGCGGACTGCACGGGCAGCTCCAAGCACTGCCGTTACGGCTACTGCGAGGCGAACTGACATGAAGACTACGATGCTTCTGCGGCGCGTCCTCGTGACGCTGATTCTCCCGGCGGCCGTGACCTTCGCTGTGGCCTGCGGCAGCGGCGACAACAACCCGACGCCCACGGGCGGCAGCGGCGGATCGATGATCGTCGGACCGGCGTCGTCGAGCGCTTCGTCCGGCACCGGCGACACGACCTCGTCGTCGACGGCGTCGGGCACCGGCGGGGCCACGAGCTCGAGCTCCTCGGGCACCGGCGGCGGTGGTGGTTGCTTCAGCGGCACGCCGGCGACCAACGAGGACTTCCTCAACGCCTGCAACGGCCTCACGTGCCAGGCCTTCGACAACAAGGGCAAGCTGCCGCTCCTCAACGACGACGGCACGCTTCCCGATCTCCCCTGATTCGATAGCAGCCAGGAGACTCCGTGAGACGAAGAGAGCTCATTGCCGCGTCTCTCGCCCTGTCCGTCTGGGCGAGCGTACCGGCCCCGGCATTCGCCCAGCAGCCTGCGGCGAACGCCAACGAGGAACGGCTCGCCAAGCAGGTCGAGGCGCAGCAAGCCGACCTCGCCGAGCAGGAGACGCGCATTCGGGCTCTCGAGAAGGCGCTCGCCACGTTGAGCGCCAAGCAGAAAGAGGCGGAGAAGCAGAAGGAGTCGGAGAAGCCCAGTGCGCCCGAGGCGCCCGCTTCTCCGGCTCCCTCGGTGATGGATAAGCTGCCCATCCTCAAAGGGCTCGACTCCATCCTTCCGGACTTTCTCAAGGGCCTCAACATCTCGGGCCACGTCCAGGCGCAGTACGAGAGTCATCAAGACTCCGAGGATCAGCTCCGCCCGGGCGGCGAGCCGCTGAATCAGAATCGCTTCGTGCTCCGGCGGGCGCGCGTCCGCATCGAGAAAGAGTGGCAGTACGCGTCGGTGTTCATGGACATCGACGGGAGCACCGTGCGCGGGCCGAGCGTCAACTTCCAGCACGCGGAGGCCTCGGTGCTCTACCGCGGCAATCGCCCCATCGGCGTGGCGCCGATCATGAAGCTGACGTTCGGTCTGTTCGACGTGCCTTTCGGGCGCGAGCTGCTCGAGAACCCTCAGCAGCGCTGGTTCATGGAGCGGTCGCTCCTCTCGCGCTCGTTCTTCCCGGCCGAGCCGGATTTGGGCGTGCGACTCACCAGCGCGCTGGGCTGGTTCCGCGCCACCGTGGCGCTCACCAATGGTGAGCCGCTGGGATCGCGCACCGGATTCCCGCTCCGTGATCCCAACTCGGGCAAGGATGTTTTGGTGCGCGCGGGCATCGACATCGAGCCGACCCCGTGGCTCTCGATCACGGGCGGCGTCTCCGCGCTCACCGGCAAGGGTTTTCACGCCGGTTCAGACGCCACGAAGGGTGTCATTCAGTGGAACGACATCAACGAGGATGGGTTCATCCAGGTCACCGAGCTGCAGCCGATCGCGTCGACGACCGCGGTGCCCTCGCAGACCTTCAATCGTTGGGCGATCGGCGGTGATTTGCGGCTCGGGTTCAAGACCCCCATCGGGAAGACCATCGTCGACGGCTCGATCGTGCTGGCGAACAACATGGATAGAGGCTTGTTCATCGCCGATCCCGTGTTCACCGGCGTCGACAATCGGGAGCTCGGTTTCCTCGCGTCGGTGACGCAGGAGATTTTCGGTTACGGCGTGGTGGGCTTCCGCTTCGACTCGTACGATCCCAACGCCGATGCGCAGGACCGACAAGGGGGCAAGCTGCTCCCGGTCTCGCAGACGGTGCGCACGTTCTCGCCGATCGTCGGGCTCGCCATCCCCGATCGGGCGCGGCTGCTCTTCCAATACGATGTCATTCGCGACAAGATGGGACGCGATCCGCAGGGCGTCCCCGCCGACCTGCGCAACGACACGTGGACGCTTCGCATGCAGGTGAACCTGTGAGCCGCGCGCTGCTCTCCGCATTGCCGCTCTCGCTGGCGACGGCGGTGGCGTTGCTCTCCGGCTGCGAGGAGGGATACACCGCCTCGCGCGGGCTCTACGAGCCGTTCCAGGTGCAGAATGGCCAGTTCTTTTCCGGGGATCTGCCCGAGGGCGACAAGGGGCCTCAGATTACGCTCCTGAACAGCCAGAACAATCTGCTCTTCGCCGGACAAGGTGGGAAGAAGATCTCTGGCAACGCCCAGAAGGGCGCCATGGCGGTGGCGGCGCGCTTCACGGACATGGGGAGCGGTTATTGGTCGGTGCCCGTGGGCGCGGCCGATCCGGCCACCATGGGCGAGCTGACGTGGGACATGAGCTGCAATTTCTCCTCGGCGATCCCCGAGGGGACGCATACGCTCCGCTTCGTCGTCTCGGACGCCGAGGGCAATTGGGGCGCGCCCAAGGATCTCGATCTCACCGTGCAGTCGAGCGCGCCCAAGGGCAAAGTGGTCATCTCGCTCCGCTGGGATTCGCCGGCCGATCTCGATCTGCACCTCGTCAATCCGGACGGCTCGGAGATCGATCCCAAGCACCCGAACGCGAAGCCCATCGACGGTGGCACGTATTCGGATGACCCTTATGTCTTCCCGCCGGGCACCGGCGTCCTGAACCGTGACTCCAACGGGAGCTGCACGCAGGACGGGCTCCGCGAGGAAGACATCGTGTTCGCCGATGCGCCGCTCCCCGGCGTGTATCTGATGCGCGTCGACATGTTCGCCGCCTGCAGTGCGCCGGCGGCCAATTTCGTGGTCACGGTGCGCGAGGACGGCGTGGTCAAACAGACCATCAAGGGACGGCTCCTCGACATCGACGCCGACAACGGGATCGCACCGGGGGACGCCGGCGCGACGGGCGCCGGGCTCTTCATCGGGCAGCTCACGTACTGAAGGCAGAAGGGGAAGAGAAGTATGCTGATCAAGAAGCTAGAACACGTCGCGCTCTCCGGCGGCAGCATCTGGGTGCTCTACCTGATGATCCTGCTCTCCCTCTTTTCGATCAGCGTGATGATCGAGCGCCTCGCCTTCTTCTACAAGCACCGTGGGGACGCGTTCGCGCTGGGCGACAAGCTGGTTGCCCTCCTTCACAAGGATGATCGCGCGGGCGCCGAGAAGCTCCTCAACGAGAGCAACATGATCGAGGCCTCGGTGCTGCGGCGCTGCCTCACGTGGATGGATGGCGGGCCGGCCGCGCTGGCGGAGGCGCTCGAGGCGGAGATGGGCAGGAAGCGCAAGGAGCTCGAGAATGGGATGACCTTCCTCGGCACGCTCGGCAACAACGCGCCCTTCATCGGTCTCCTCGGCACGGTGCTCGGCGTCATCCAGGCCTTCAGCCAACTCGGCAACGCGGGCGGTGGGCAGGACAAGGCGGCCATGGGCAACGTCATGTCGGCCATCGCCGAAGCGCTCATCGCCACCGGCGTCGGCCTCGTGGTCGCGATTCCCGCCGTCGTCGCCTTCAACGTGGCGCAGAAGAAGATCACCGAGATCGAGGGCAACGTGGCCTCGATTGGCAAGCACCTCTTGGCGCTGCTCAAGTACGATCCCAAGGCGAAGAAGGCGAAGCTCATCGAGGAGCCGGAGCTCTCGACGCTCTCGACCGAAGAGGCCGAGGACGACGGCGCCGAGACCGCGACCGCCACCGACGCCATGGGGGTGTGACATGGCCGGCACCATGCAATCGGGCGGGCGCGGCCGCGCCCAAGGCATCACCGGGATCAACGTCACGCCGATGGTCGACGTCGTCCTCGTGCTCCTCGTCATCATGATGGTCTCGGCGCAATACATCGTGTCGCAGAGCCTCAAGGTGGAGCTGCCCAAGTCGCAGAGCACCGATGAGCAAACGGCGTCGATCGCCGCGGTCACGGTGGCCAAGGGCGGAGGGCTGTATTTCAACCAGGAGCAGGTCGACGAGAAGTCACTCGTGGCGAAGCTCCGCGGCGCGGTGAAGCAGAACCCCGAGATCAGCTTGATCGTGAGCGCCGATCGCTCCGCGATGCACGGCGACGTGGTTCACGTCATCGATCTGGCGAAGCTCGAAGGCATCAGCAAATTCGCCATCAACGTCGAGACCCCGCAGTAAAGCGAGATGCGTATGCGCTGGGCGAAATGGGGATTCGTGCTGAGCGCGGCGCTCCACGTCGGCGTGGCGGCCGGTGTCGCCGTGTTGCCCAAAGAGGTCGCGAACAAGAAGACCACGGTCGCGGTCATCGACAAGAAGAAGAAGAAAGAAGACAAGAAGGACGACCCTCTCAAGGACGAGCCGCCGCCTCCGCCGCCCCCGCCTCCGCCGCCGCCGAAGCGCGCGCCGAAGCCGAAGGCGCCGGAGAACACGCCTCCTCCTCCGCCGCCGCCCGCTGCGAAGGCCGCGCCGGCGCCGAATCCGGTGCTCGCCGCGCTGCCCAACCTCGGTATCTCGATGGCCGGTGGGCCGGGCGGTCCGGGGATCGCGGTGCCTCAAGGGCTCGATGGGCCCGCGGCGGCGCCGCAGGCGGCGGAGGCGCCCAAGGCTCAAGCCAAGCCGAAGGACGAGTGTTCGGAAGAGGCGGTGAAGCCCAAGCTGATTGGAGCCATCTCGCAGGGTGGGATTCAGTCCGCGGCGCAGGCCGCCGGCGGCGTGGAAGGCAAGATTCGTTTGGAGCTGATGATCGACGAGAGCGGGAACGTCACGAGCGTGCGGGTGATGGCGGGGCTCGGCGGGGCGGTCGACGAGGCCGCGATCGCCGCCGCCAAGAGGATGAAGGCCACGCCGGGCAGCAAGTGCGGGCGTGCGGCCGCAGGTCGGCTCGTGGTGGCGATCACGGTCCGCAATCCGGATTAGGGCCGCGTCGCGAGATCACATGAGGATGAGATCGTTTGGTCACAAGGGGCTCGGGCGCGCCGCGGCGCTTGCACTCTCGCTCGTCGCCCTCGCGCCCGCGAAGCCGGCTTTCGCGCAGGGCGCCGCGCCCGGCGCGCAGAAGCAGCCCAAGCTCACGAAGCTCCCCAAGCTGCTCAAGTTCGTCGAGGCAGCCTATCCCGAGGAGGAGAAGAAGACGGGGCGCGCCGCGTCGGTGACGGTCGAAATCGCCATCTCCGAGACGGGCGCGGTCGTCGACGCCGCCGTCGTCGGATCCGCGGGGGCCGCGTTCGACGCGGCCGCGCTCGCGGCGGTGAAGCAGTTCGTCTTCGAGCCGGCCGAGTTCGACAACAAGCCTGCTCCGGTGAAGATCACCTATCGATACGACTTCGTGCTCAAGGAAGAGCCGAAGGGCCCGGTGGTGAACTTCGAAGGCGTGGTGAAGAATCGCTTCACCAAGAAGCCCATGGCCGGCGCCGTCGTGACCATCGACGGCAAGCTCAAGGCGACGACGGACGCGGAGGGGCATTTCTCCTTCACCGACGTTCCCATCGGCAAACACTCCGTCGAGATCGCGGGCCCCGGCGTGACGCCGGTGACGACCGAAGAGACCATCGAGGAGAAGAAGAAGCTCGACGCGAAATACACGGTCGAGCCGAAGGAAGAAGAGAAGGCCGAGGACGCCGCCGACGTCGAGGTCGTGGTCGTCGTGCCCAAGGTGCAAAAGGAGGTCGTCTCCACGCAAATCGTGGCCTCCGAAGGCCGGCGCGTGCCGGGCACGCAGGGCGACACGCTGAAGGTGGTGCAGAACCTCCCCGGCGTGGCGCGCGCAGCGACCGGATCGGGCGCGCTCGTGGTGTGGGGCGCGGCCCCGCAGGACACGCGCGTCTACGTGGACGGCGTGCGGATTCCGCTGCTCTATCACGGCGGTGGTGTCCGAGCGACGGTCAACTCGGACATGGTCCGATCGATTGACCTCATCCCCGGCGGCTATGGCCCCGAGTACGGTCGCGGGATCGGTGGTCTCGTGACCATCGAGACGCGCGCGCCCAAGACCGATGGCATCCATGGCTATGCCTCGGCGGACGTCGCCGATGCCTCGGCGATGCTGGAAGGGCCGATCGGAAGCAAGACGAGCTTCATGGTCAGCGCGCGCAAGAGCTACCTCGATCGCGTGATTTCGCTCACGACCAAGAAGGACGTGAGCGTCCTCTTTCCGATTCCCAATTACTACGACGGGCAGGTGCGCCTCGTGCGCCAGCTCCGAGACAACGAGTCTCTGGAGCTCTTCGCGTTCGGCTCGAGCGATCGGCTCACGCGCTCGGTGGACAGCGCCGACCCGACCCAGGTGAAGAGCGAGCGCACGGGCTTCGATTTCGGCCGCGTGGTGCTGAAGTATCGATATCAGATGCCCGACGGCGCCACGCTCTGGGTCACGCCCTCGGTGGGGCGCGACGTGAGCACGCTCGAATCGAACTTCGGCGGCGCGCCCTCGACGCTCGACATCAAGACCAACATCTTCGGCCTGCGGGCCGGCTGGCGCGGGCGCGTCGGGCCCAACATGGTGGTCACAGCCGGCCTCGACGTGGAGGCTTCGCTCGCGGATCTGGCGCGGAGCGGCGCGGTGGCGTCGCCGCCGCGCGAGGGCGACATTCACGTCTTCGGACAGCCGGCGCCCGACAAGGTCAGCGCCGATACGTGGAAGACGACGCAGCTCACCGTGGCGCCGTATGCGCAGCTCGATTGGTCCCTGGCCGGCGACAAGCTGCACATCATTCCTGGTTTCCGCTTCGAGCCCTATCTGGTCGCGGGGAGCCGCAAGACACCGATCGTCGGCGATACGCCCTCCATCGGGTTCGCGCGCGAGGAGACGGCCATCGAGCCGCGCCTCTCGGTGCGCTTCAATCCGGTGAAGCCGCTCATGCTCAAGGCAGCTTGGGGCATTTACCATCAAGCGCCGCTGTCTCAGGATCTGTCGGCGTACTTCGGCAATCCGCTCCTCGGTGCCTCGGTGGCGCACCACGTCCTCGGCGGCGCTTCGTACAACATCACCGATACGTTGATGGTGGAGGCGGTGGGCTTCTTCTCGCGGTCGGTCGGGCTCGCCTCGCGCAGCGACGCGCCGTCGCCGCTCCTCGCGCAGGCGCTCGTGGACGAGGGCGAGGGGCGGGCGTTCGGCGGGCAGATCTTGGTGCGGCAGTCGCTGGCCAAAGGCTTCTTCGGGTGGGCGAGCTACAGCTTGATCCGCAGCGAGCGGCGCGATCACCCCGACCGCGCGTGGCGGCTCTTCGACAACGATCAGACGCACGTGCTCACGGTGGTGGCGTCGTACGAGCCGGGGCTCGGCTTCGAGTTCGGCGCGCGCTTCCGCTATGCGTCCGGCTTCCCGCGCACGGCGGTGCTGGGCGCGTTCTACGACTCGCGTCGTGACATCTACGAGCCTTATTTCGACAAGACGAATCCCAACCAGGTGCGGATTCCCGCCTTCGTCCAGCTCGACGTGCGCGCGGCCAAGCGCTTCGATTTCGGCCGGGTGAAGGCGGAGATCTACCTCGACGTGCAGAACGTCACGAACAAGAAGAACGCCGAGGATCTCATCTACAGCTATGATTACAAGAAGCAGAGCACCATCACGGGGCTCCCCATCCTCCCGGTGTTCGGTGGGCGCCTCGATTTTTGAGCGCGGGGCGCTGGCGGCGCTCGTGGCGCTCACGTTTGGCTGTCAGCCCGATCTCGGCGCGCGCTCGTCGAGCGTGGAGGGGCTGCGGCTGCTCGCCATTCAGATGACGCCGGCGGAGACGTCGCCGGGCTTGCCCGTGAGCTATGCGGCGCTGCTCGTCGATCCCAATGGAGAGCGCCCCGACGTGCCCATCGATTGGGCCTTTTGCAATCTGCAAAAGCCCTTGAGCGAGCTCGACGACGTGGCGCCCGAGTGCTTCACGTATGGAGCCGAGTTCCTCGCTCCGCTCGGACAAGGGCCGACGGCGCAGGGCAAGCTGCCGATCACGGGGTGCAGCCTCTTCGGGCCCGACGTGCCGCCGGCGATGGCGGGACAGCCACCGGGCCGGCCGGCCGATCCCGATCTCACGGGTGGTTATTACCAGCCGGTGCGGCTCATCGTTCCCGACGAGGTGCCTCTCCTCGGAGCAGGGGAGTCGCGGCTCGTGTGCGGTTTGCCGGGCGCGACGACCGATGTGCTCTCGGAGTTCAAGCTCAAGTACAAGGTGAACGAGAATCCGAGCATCACCGGCGTGAGCGTGATTTCCGGCAAGGAGGAGACGGCGCTCGCGCCCGATGACGGGACGAGCTCCGCGTTCGAGGTCGCCGCCGGGAAGAAGATCACGCTGCGCGCATCGTGGCCTGCGTGCTCGCAGCTCCCGGCGTGCGGCGATGGAGCGTGCTCTCCGGGAGAGGCGATTGCGGCGGTGCCGAACACCAACATCGTGGAGTGCCCCGCCGACTGCACGACGCCGAAGGGCTGCGGCGGCGCCGAGCCTTACGTGTATTACGATCCCGTGACGCGCGGGCTCGCGCTCCGGACCGAGGTGCTGACGCTGTCGTGGTTCGCGACCAAAGGCACCTTCGATGCGGATCGGAGCGGGCTCGTCGACGGCGGGGCCGAGGCCGCGACGGACAATGGGTTCACGGCGCCCAAGGAGGCGGGGCCCGTGATCGTGTGGGCCGTGCTGCGCGACGATCGCGGCGGCGTGAGCTGGAAGCGCTATCGGCTCGAGGTGAAGTAGCGAGATCGCGCGGCGCGCGGTCGTGATCGCGCGCCCGTGCACGTTTGTCCGCGCGGTGTGCGGGGCGCGCTCGCCGGCAGCCGGGCGCGGACCTTGCCGTGGTGGGCGGGGCGTGCATTGGTTGGAGGTCAAACGATCGCGCCACGCACCGAGGCTTCGGCGCGGAGACGAGGCGCGTGGGGGAGAAGGCAACGCCGACGCGGAAGCGCCGGCCCGGCTGCGCCTCGAGGTGGCCGGGCTCTTCGGTGATGAAGCGCGGGCGCGTCGGATCGAGCGGCGACTGCGCGGGATTCCCGGGGTGCGCGAGGCACGGGCCAGCGCGCGCACGGGGCGGGTGTTGATCACGCTCGACGCGGGATATGCCGACGCAGAGGCGCGCGCCGTCGTCGCCGACGAGTCCGACGCGCTGGGGCCCGAGGCCCCTTCGGCGCGGCGCATCGCGATGCGTTCGCTGCGTGCGGCCGCCGGCGTCGCGAAGGCGCTGCTCGCGGAGGGACGACGCAAGAACGGCGATGCCGTCGAGCTCGAGCCGGGGCCTGCGGCGCTCGCGTTTCATGCGCTCGATGCGGCCGATGTGGCCGCCGAGCTCGCCGTCGATCCGGCGGTCGGCCTGAGCGCGACGGAGGCCGAGCAGCGCGCGCGCACGCAGGGACGCAACGTGCTCGCGGGCATCGAGCCGCGGAGCGCGGTGGCCATCGTGGCCGGGCAGGTGTTCACCGTGCCTACGGCCGTGCTCGGCGCGGCGTCGGGGCTTTCGCTGCTCCTCGGCGACGTGCTCGAGGCCGTCGCCATCAGCGCCGTGGTGGGATCGAACGTCGCCATTGGGTACTTCACCGAGCAGCGGGCCGAAGAGCTCCTCCATGCGTGGGGCGAGCTCCGGGCCGAGCGCGCGCGGGTGCTGCGCGGAGGCCGGGAGATCACCATCGATGCGGCGGACGTCGTGCCCGGCGACGTGCTGGTGCTGCGCGCGGGCGAGGCCGTCGCCGCGGATGCGCGCGTGCTACGCGCGAGCGAGCTCAGCGCCGACGAGAGCACGCTGACGGGCGAGAGCGAGCCCGCGGAGAAGACGTTGGATGCGGTGCCTGACGGCGCGACCGTGGCGGATCGAAGCTGCATGGTCTTCGCGGGGACGGTGATCGCCGGCGGCACGGGCGCGGCCATCGTCACGGCCACGGGCGAGCGCACCGAGCTTGGGGCCATCCGCCGATCGCTCGCGGCCGCGAGTGATCGGGTGGCGCCGCTCGAGCGGCAGCTCGATGCATTGGGGAAGCGGCTCGCCGGGGCCGCGGTGCTGTCGGCGGGCGCCATCGTGCCGCTCGGCATTCTCCGCGGTCGCGGCGCGCGCGAGCTCGTCCGGAGCGCGGTCGCGCTCGGCGTCGCGGTCATCCCCGAGGGCATCCCCACGGCGGGGACGACGGCTCTGGCGCTCGCGAGCCGCAAGCTGTTTCGCCGAGGGATCGTGATTCGCCGCTTGGCGGCCGCGGAGACGTTGGGCGCGGTGAGCGCGGTGTGCGCCGACAAGACGGGCACGCTCACGTGGAACCGGATGCGCGTGGAAGAGATCTTCCTCCCCCGCGACGGCGCGATCGCGGTCACGTGGTCACAGGACGGCGCGCACATGGAGCTCGAGCGCGCGGACGGCCGCGCGCCCGATCCGCACGCCGTGCGGGATTTGGCGCGTGTTCTGGCGCTCAACGCCGATGTGGAGATCGACGCCGAAGGCGCGATCAAGCGCGCCACCGGCACCGAACGCGCGCTGGTCGAGGTGGCCATCGCTGCGGGGTTCCCGGTCGCGGGCGCACGCAAGCGCGCGCGTCGGGTGCGCGAGCAGCGCCGCTCGGCGGAGCGATCGTTCATGGTGACGGTGCACGACGATCCCGAGCTCGGCCGCATCGAGCTCGTCAAGGGCGCGCCCGAGCAGGTGGTGGAGCTCTGCCATTTGCCTGCGGAGAAGGCGGCGGAGCTCTTGTCGCGCAACGAGACGATGGGCGATCACGGCCTGCGCGTGCTCGCGGCCGCGTGGCGGCCGAAGGTTGCGCACGACGGGCGGCCGTACACGTTCCTCGGGCTCGTCGGGCTGCGCGATCCGCCGCGCGCCGGTGTGCGTGAAGCGATCGCTGCGCTCGCGCGCGCAGGGGTGCGCACGTACATGGTGACCGGCGATCAGGAGCGCACGGCCAAGGCGATCGCGGCGTCGCTCGGCATCGACGAGGACGCGGTGTACAGCCGCGTCACGCCCGAGGCCAAGGTCGACGTGGTGCGCGAGCTTCAAGAGCGCGGGCGCGTCGTGGCCATGACGGGCGACGGCGTGAACGATGGCCCGGCGCTCAAGGCCGCGGACGTGGGCATCGCCATGGGCCAGCGCGGGACCGACATCGCGCGCGCGGTCGCCGACGTGGTGCTCTCGCGCGACGATCTCCCTGCGATCGCCGAGGCCGTCGCCGAGGGACGGAGGCTCTACGACAACGTGCGGCGCGCCATCGATTACCTCGTGGCCACGAACATGAGCGAGGTGATGGTGATGATCGTGGGCGCGCTCGGCCGCGAGAGCCCGCTGTCGCCGCTGCAGCTCCTCTGGTTGAACATGCTCACCGACACGGTGCCGGCCCTGGCGCTCGCGGTCGAGCCGGCCGAGCCCGGCGTGATGGAGCGACCGCCGCGCGATCCGCAGGCAGAGCTCTTCGGGCCGCACGAGTATCGCCGCCTCGGCCGCGCCTCGGTGGGCATGGCGGGCGTGTCGCTCGGCGCGCTCGCGATCGGCGGCGCGCTCCGCGGCGCGGGCGCTTCGCCGTCGGCGATGGCCTTCACGTCGCTCATCACGGCGCAGCTCCTCCACACGCAGGCGTGTCGTGCCTCGACCGCCGCGGAGAACCCGCTGCTCCGGCGCGCGCTCCTCGGGAGCTTCGCGTTGCAGCTCGGCGCGCTCTCGTTTGGGCCGGTGCGCGCGGCGCTCGGCGTCGGGGGCACGCCCGCGGGGCTCCTCGCGCTCGCGGCCGCGATGGGCGCGATTCCCACGGCGATCCGGCGGGCCCGAGAGGGCTTCGCCGTCGACGAGATCGTGATCACCCGCGCCGATGCCCGCTCGGTGCTCGTCGCGGGAGACGAAGCTCAACCACGCACGAACCACGAAGAAAAGGAGATGGTCCGATGAGGTTTCACCCGCCTTCGTTTCTGCTCGGGGTCGGCTTGACCTCGGCTGCCTTCGCCGCGCGCGGGCGGCTGCGCCCGGTGATCGTGGAGATCTCCGCGCTCGGCGTGCACCTCGCGCGGCTCGGTCACGGGCTCGTCGAGCGCCAGCGCGAGAGCCTCGAAGACCTCTGGGCCGAGGTGGAAGATCGCGTGCGCGAGCGGAGCCGCGTGGCCCGCACCCAGCGCGAGGCGCAGCACATGAACGGACACCGCCCGTACGTCAACGGGCCCAGCGTGGTGCGCAACTGAAGGAGAGGCCCATGGACGAATGCGGCTTGGCTCAGATCGTCCACGCGCTGCCGCGTCGCGTGCACCTGCGCGCGCCTCGGCTCGCGGGACACCCCGACGCGCTCGACGGTGTCGCGCGCGCGCTCGCGGCGGGCGGCGCGTTCGCCAAGGTGAGCGCGCGTCCGGCGACGGGATCGATCATCGTCGAGGACGACGAGCGCGCGCTCGACGCCAAGGCGTTGGCGCGCCGGCTCGACGAGCTGGTCCGCGTCGCGCGTGACGCGAGCGGGCGCTCCATCCCGGAGCTGCGCCCCGAGGATCATCCCGGCCCGACGCGCGTCGCGCGCGCGGTGGCGCACGCCGCTGCGGCCATCAACACCGACATTCGGGTCGCGCTCGACGATCGCGCCGATCTCGGCACGCTGCTCCCGGTGTTCTTCGTCTCGGCCGGCTTGGCCGAGGCCGCCAAGAGCCGCACGTTGTCCGGGCCCACGTGGTTCAACCTGCTCTGGTGGTCGTTGCGATCGTTCATGACCTTCAACATCCGCGCGGTGGACGAAGAGGTCAAAGACAGCTCCGAAGGGCCCAGCATCAGCGCGATGTGAGCACGCGGGCATCGCGCGTCCTGTCACGCGCGGTGCCCCGAAGGATGTCGTGATGCGGCGTCAGCGCAGCGAGCCATCGCTCTGCGCGGCGCCGCAGTTTCGTTCGACGATGCGGAGGAGCACGTCGAGATCGACCGGCTTTTTCAGGAGGCCGGTGGCGAGCGGCGGCATCGGCGCGCCCGAGGCCGTGACGATGGTGACGGGGATGCCGGCGAGCGCGTGGACGCTCTTCAGCGCCTTCAGCATCTCGTCGCCGCTCATGATGGGCATCATCAGGTCGAGCAGAATCAGCCCTGGCAGCGGCTCGCTGCCGCCCAGTACTTCCAGCGCTTCTTGCCCGTTCTCCGCGCTGTAGACCGGATAGCCGGCGTCCTCGAGCACGAAACGAAGCGTTTCTCGAATGTCGGGGTCGTCGTCGACGACCAGCACCGGACGTGGGCCCATGGTCGGTGAAAGTAGGCGACCCCGGCGGAACGAGACATCGTGAGCCGCCCGATTGCAACATCAGGCCAGCCCTGACTCGGTTCGGGGTAGACGGGAACGGCGTAGATCGGGCAGGGGAGGAACGCGAGCCCCGAAATCGCGGAGAGTCACTGTCGCCGGCGACGCACGACCGCGACGCCGACGAGGGCGAGGAGCGCGCCGAGCCCGCTCGCCGGCGGATCGGCATCGTCCCCGGCGATCACGCAGCCGCAGCCGCTGCTCGAGCGCGGACCGCCGCTCGACGATGAGCCCGGATCATCCGTCTCGCCGCTCGAAGAGCCGCTGGCCGTCGCGGTACCGGAGCTGCTGATCGAGCTGCCACCCATGCTGCCGCCGGTGCCGGGCGCACCGCCGGTGCCCGTGTTGCTGCCACCGGTGCCGGGCGCACCGCCGGTGCCCGTGTTGCTGCCACCGGTGCCGGGCGCACCGCCGGTGCCGGGCGCACCACCCACGCTGCTGCCGCCGGTGCCGGGCGCACCACCCGTGCCCGCTGATCCACCGGTGCCCGGAGCGCCGCCGGTGCCCGTGTTGCCACCACCGGTGCCGGGCGCGCCGCCGGTGCCGGGAATGCCGCCGCCGATGCCGCTCGATGAGACCGCGCTGAAGCCGCTCGACGACGACGCGCTGGAGCTGCTCGACGAAGACGATGAAGAGCTCGATGACGACGCGCTGCTCGATGACGAGCTGCTCGATGACGAGCTCGACGACGAGGCGCTGGAGCTGCTCGACGAGGAGGCGCTGCTCGCCGACGAGGCGCTGGAGCTGCTCGACGAGGAAGACGATCCGCTGCTCGACGAGGCGCTGGACGCGCTGCTGCTCGACGATGAGGAGCTCGACGAAGAGCCCGGGGGACAACCCATGTTCGAGGCCTGGCCGGGCTGGAGCGGGCATTGGTCCAAGCCTTCTTCCACGCCGTCGCCGTCGATGTCGGTGCTCGTCGGGGTCACCGACATGCACGCGGTCCAGGTCATCGAGGTGTTCTCGCTGGTCTCGTCGGCGCCGTTGATGCCGTTGCCGCCGCTCGTGGCCTGGGTGCCTTCCGAATAAGGCATCACGCGACAGGTGTTGAGCGTGTCCGTGGCCGCCGACAGCGGCGCATGGTGCGCCGGGCTGTCCGCCGTGTCGGCTTGGTACGAGCTGCCATTGACCGTGACACCGGTCTTGTTCACGCCGGCATTGGCGGCCGAGGGCACCCCGAAGGCGACGTAATCGATGTCGGTCACCAGATTGCCGGACGCGGTCCCTTCCCAATAAAAGAGGACCACCGGCTCACCGCTGTTGGTGAGGTTCGCGCCTTCGCCGATGGCCTCCGTGAAGGGCGAGATCATGTCGAGCACGTTGGGGTTGTTCTTGGTGTCGCTCGCCGGGACGAGCGCGATTTCGTACGTCGGATAGACGCCGAAGCCCGCAAAGTTGCCCGCCGCGCCACAGGCGCTCTTGAAGCACTCCGCGCCGGAGATGGAGATGTATTGCGTCTTCCCCGGGCCGATGGAGGCGCCGGCCGGGAAGCGCGCGATGAAATCGTTGGCGAGCGGGGCCGTGCTGGTGACGACTTTGTAATAGCTGTTGACGTCCGAGAGATAGTAATTGGTCAGATCGACCGTCGTGCTGCCCGGGTTGTAGATGGCCACGTGCTCCGCCTCGAACGGCGCTACGGTGACCTCGGTGATGAGGAGCTTTTGGGGCGCCGCGAAGGCCACGGCAGGGGCGAGCGCGGTGGAGAATGCGAGTGCCGAGAAAAGCCTCTTCATCCCCCACGGGGTGGTAGGTCGGACCGAGAGGCGCAAGGCACGAGGATGAGTAAATCGACCGGCGGAAGGGATTGATTCGATATCTCACTGTCCCGGACACCGGCCTTGGGACAGGCGATCTCGTTTGCCGACTCCCCATCTCGAAGCGCGCTTCTGCTCGACCGGCACGTAGGCCATTCGCCGTCTGGCCCGGGACGGATGATGGGTGAGGAAGCGTGCATCCGAGGCCGCGCGCCGGGGTCGAATCGAGGCCGCGGCACAAAGCGACGGAGACGCAAAGAGCGCTGGGCTCTCTGCGTCTCCATATCGAGTCTTCTCCGGTGTCGGAGACTCGTGTGCAGGCGGTGTGATTAGCGGCGACGACGGCGCGCGATCACGGCGCCGACCAGCGCCAAGAGCGCGCTCAAGCCGCCCGCGGGGCCGCGATCGTCGTCGCTGCCGCCGGCGACCACGCAGCCGCAGCCGCTGCTATCGCCGATGCCGCCGCTCGACGACGAACCGTCGCCGCCCGTGCCGCCGCCGGAAGCCGTGGTGGCCGTGCCGGAGCTGCTGCTGGAGCTGCTCGTGGTGCCGGGCACGCCGCCCGTGCCGCCGGTGCCAGGCGTGCTGCCGCCGGTGCCGGGCGCGCCGCCCGTGCCCGCGGAGCCGCCCGTGCCCGGTGCGCCGCCGGTGCCTGCGGAGCCGCCGGTGCCCGGTGCGCCGCCCGTGCCCGCGGAGCCGCCGGTGCCACCCGAAGAGCTGCTCGACGACGAGCTGCTGCTCGAGGAGGAAGCGCTGCTCGACGACGAGCTGCTGCTCGACGACGAGCTGCTGCTCGAGGAGGAAGCGCTGCTCGACGACGAGCTGCTGCTCGACGAGGAGGAAGAGCTGCTGCTGGACGAAGAAGAGCTGCTGCTCGACGACGAGGAAGAGCTGCTCGACGACGAGCTGCTGCTCGACGAGGAGGAAGAGCTGCTGGACGAGCTCGAAGAGCTGGTGTCCGGACAACCCATGTTCGCCGCCGGGCCGGCCTCGAGCGGGCATTGGTCGACGCCTTCCAAAACGCCGTCACCATCGATGTCGGTCGCCGTCGGTGCCACCGTCGCGCACGCGGTCCAAGTCGTCGCGGTGTTCTCGCTGGTCTCGTCGGCGCCGTTGACGCCGTTGCCACCCGTCATGATCTGGGTGCCTTCCGAATAAGGCATCACGCGACAGGTGTTGACCACGGGCGTGGCCGAAATCGGCGCATGATGGGTGGCGCCATCGGCCGTGTCGGGGAGATAGGTGCTGCCATTGATGGTCACGCCGGTCTTGTTCACGGCCGGATTGCTGCTGGGCGTGCCGAAGTAAACGTAGTCGATGTCGGTGACCAGGTTGCCGGAGGCGGCGCCTTCCCAATAGAAGAGCACAATCGGCTCACCACCGTTGGTGAGGGTGCGCGCCGAGCCGATGGCGCCCGTGAAGGGAGAGATCATGTCGAGCACGTTGGGATCGTTCTTCGTCGCGCTGAGCGGCTCGAACGGGAGCTCGTAGGTCGGGGAGACGCCGTAGCCCGTGAAGTTGCCCGCGGTGCCACAGGCGCTCTTGAAGCACACGGCGCCGGCGATGGCGACGTATTGAGTCTGCCCGGGCGCGATGAAGGCGCCGGCCGGAAAGCGCGCGATGAAATCGGAGCTCCCCGGCGCCGTGCTCGTCACGACCTTGTAATAGGTCTCGACGTCGGCGATGTAGTAGTTGGTCAGATCGACCGTCGTCGTCCCCGGGTTGTAGATGGCGACGTGCTCGGCCTCGGTCGGCGCCGCCGTGACCTCGGTGAGGAGGAGCTTCTGCGGCGCTGCGAAGGCCGCCGCGGGGGCCAACGTGATGATCGAGAGTGCAAGTGCCGACGAAAGCCGCTTCATGGTACCTCGAAGTGCTGGGCCCGGCGCCGAGGCGCCCCGGGAGATGCATGCAACGATAGACGAAAGCCGTGATTCGTGGGTCGGATTCCGTTTTGGGCGCGTCTCCGACACCCCGATGTCACAATCGTCCGCTGCGATTTCCACTACTTCGTGGTGCGCGTCACGAAGCCGCGCGCGCTCGATATTCGCACCGTGCGCCGAGCCTCGACCCGGCTCCCGCGTCGTCTATTCGCTCACGCGCCCGCGGCCCTGCTTGCGCTCCGCCGTCTTGCGCTTGTCGGTGAGCCTCCGCTTCACGGAGCCTTTGGTCGGCCGCGTCGGTTTGCGGGGCACCGGCTTCACCATTGCTTTGCGGATGAGGACGCGGACCTTTTCGCTCGCGTCCTCGAGGTTGCGCTCGCGATCGCGCGTCTTCTGGCTGGTGACGAGGAGCCGGCCCTCGGCGTCGAGGCGCGGCTCGGCCAGCGCGGCGAGGCGAACGCGAGCCTCGGGATCGAGGCCGACGACGGCGCCGAGGTCGACGCGCATCTCGACCTTGGACGAGACCTTGTTCACGTTCTGCCCGCCCGGGCCCGAGGCGCGGACGGCCGTCACCTGCACGGCCGAAGCCGGCACGAGCACGTGCGCATCGACGACGATCGGAGCGGACATGGCGCCCGTTCATAAAGCGTGGAGGCCACGGCGTCGAGGCGATCTCAACTGCAATCGACGGGCGTCTTCGCGAAGAAGGCGCACAAGGCATCGTGACGTGCGCGCGCGTCGGCGCGGCCGAGCTCGATGAGCTGCCCGGCGAAGGTGCCGTCGAAGAGCACGTATGAGAGGAGGTCCGCCTCGTGGCGCGACTCCGAGTCCGCGAGGCGCCGGATGAGGCGCCCCGAGAGGCCGCTCGCATCGGCGAACGCGGGGGATCGCACGAACTCGGCGGCCATGCGCCCGATGTCCTGCGAGGCCCGCACGAGGAGCGCGCGCATGGGCCGCATCCCCTGACCGGCGGCGAAGCCGAGCTCCGCGTTGAGCGCGCCGACGAAGCCGTCGCCGTAGATGCGGGCGCCGGCGCCGAGGATGCGGTTGATGGTCTCGAGGCGGGCGAGATCGGTGTCGATGCGATCGAGGAGCAGAGCGTTCAGCGTCTTGCCGAGCACGAAGAGGGGGCTCGGAAAGAGATCCTCGGCGCCGCGATCGTCGAGCGGAGCGGTCGAGATGTAGCGCGGGTTGATGACGAGCACGCGCCCAGCGCCGAGCCGTCGCGCCGGTGAGAGGGGCACGTTCTGTCGCAGGCCGCCGTCGCAGTGGAAGGCGCCGTCGAGCTTCACGGCGCGGAACAGGATCGGAATGGCGGCCGACGCGAGCGCGTGCTGCGCGGTGAGGTGGCAGGCGCGCGCGACGGTGGTGGGATCGTGGCTCCACGTGGGGAGCTCGGGCTCGCGCCGGTGGACGTAGACGATGGTGCGGCCGCTGCCGATGTGCGTCGTCGAGACGGTGACCGCGTCGAGGTGGCCGGCCAGGAGGTTCTCGTGGATTCGATGGAACGGGATGCTGCTCGCTACGAGCCGCTCCAATCCTTCCGGATCGATGAGGCCGCCCTCGCGCGGGGGCGGTAGATCGGCGGCGGCCCCGCTCCGCCCGAGGAGGCGCGCGCCCATGCTCAAGATGCCCCGCGTGTCGGGGCGGACCAGGTCGGCGACCCGGAGCTTCGTCCACACGTCGACCACGCGGTCGATGGCGTTCCGCCCCAGATCCGCGAAGGCCGCGAGCCCGCAGGCGTTGAGCGCGCCCACCGAGGTGCCACAGAGGACGTCGAGGCGGATGTCGTGCCCGAGATCGCGGGCGACGTCCTCCATCACGTGCTGCATGACCCCGACCTCGTAAGCGCCGCGCGCGGCGCCGCCGGCGAGGACGAAGGCGGTGCGATCGGCGAAAACGTGCTTGGTCATGGCCACGACCGAAGGCTGCGTGCGCCCATATGGATGCTCAAGGTAGCGGGCGGGGCAGGGGGATGTCACGCCGCCGTGCGGCTCGTCGAAAGGCATCGAACGCGGTTCCCAGGAGCCCCGATCTCCGGAGCCCCGCCCCGAGCGGACCGCGGCGCGGATCGACGCCCGCGAGAACGAGGGCTCGCTCACCCCATGCCGGTTGCCACTCCACCCGCCTCTGACTAGGCTCCGCCCGCCATGATTCCGGCCCGATCGCCGATCCATCTTCATGCACGGCGCTCCGCCGGGCTCCTTGCGGCGCTGGCGTCGCTGTCCGCGGGTGGTTGTTACTTCACCGATCAAGGGCTGCCGCCGCCCGAGAAGGCCTTCTATTACCCAACGGGCCTCGCGGTCTCGAAGGGGCGCAGCGCGCTCTACGTCGCCAACTCGGACTTCGATCTCCAGTTCAACGGCGGCACCGTGCAGGTGGTCGATCTGCGCGAGACACGCAAGACGTTGCGCTCGTTGCTCGACGGCATCCGCTGCGTGCAGGGCGCGGGCGACGCGTGTGACGCGATCGGCAGCACCGGCGCGACGCCGCTCATCGACGACGTCTGCAACGCCATCCCCTTCCGCAGCGGATCCGGCGGGCTCGCCAACGGCACCGCGTGCAGCCAGCGCGCCGAGTGCGTGAGCGGCGCCTGCGTCGAATCGCAGTGCGCGGCGTGCAAGACCAACGACGACTGCCTCGGCGGCCACTGCAACACGTCCACGGGCGTGTGCATGCTCGCGGCCAACACCAACACGACCCTCACCCCGAGCGCCTGCACGCCCACCGCGCCCTCGTATGCGGCCAACGGCAGCACGTTCGCGACGATCGGCGCGTTCGCGTCGGGCGCCGTCCTGGCGAAGAACCCGGACGGCGAGGGCACGCGGCTCTTCGTGCCGGTCCGCGGCGATCCGTCGATCACGTGGTTCGACGTCGCCGATGACGTGGAGGGCTTCACGGGCGACGTGTCGAAGCTCGAGTGCGGTCAGTCGGGCGACGAGCGGCGCTGCGACCAGGAGTTCCGTATGGGCACGAACCCGTACGACAACCTGCGGGCGCTCCGGCTCCCGGTCGAGCCGGTGTCTCTCGACGTCTCCGAGGACGGCACCGTCCTCGTGTCGGCGCACCAGATCAGCGGATCGCCGGCGATCGGCCTCTCGGTGAACGACTGGGCGCGCCGGCCCAACTTCGAATACAGCTTGAACGTCAACGTTCCCGCTGGGCCGAGCGAGGTCGCGCGCATCCCGATGTCGGCCTTCGTCAAGCAGCAGATGAAGGCGATGAAGGAGGAGAACAAGCCGTTCGCCTACCAGCTCGGCTTCGTCGTCACGTACAGCGGCGCGGCCCAGGTCGACATCGTCCAGTACAACCCCGACACGATGGGCGCTCCGCCGAAGCCGTTCATCACGCGCGCGGCCATCGGCGGCGTGGCGACCAACGCGGACGGCAAGGACTCGCGCGGCGTCGCCATCGACTCGACGAAGCGCGACGCGTGCGAGGCGACCTGCACGACGCTCGCGGATCCCTCGGCGTGCCAGCGCGACTGCATGGACATCCCGCTCGACATGTTCATCGCCAACCGCGCGCCGGCGTCGCTGCTCATCGCGCGCATCCGCACGCTGCCCGTCGCCAGCGCGGACGGCACGCTCACGGGCGCGTTCGACAAGCCCGAGATCTACGGCGTCACGCCGCTCCCCATCGGCGTCTCGAAGGTCGCGCTCGGCGAGGTCATCGATCAGAGCGGGAAGCGATCCCGGCGCATCTTCACCGTCAGCTTCGACCCGCGTTACATCTACTCGTACGACCCCG
Source organism: Minicystis rosea (assembly GCA_001931535.1). Lineage (GTDB taxonomy): Bacteria > Myxococcota_A > Polyangia > Polyangiales > Polyangiaceae > Minicystis > Minicystis rosea. The sequence continues at coordinate 5,613,218 of CP016211.1, read as the reverse complement.
AGCTCGGCACGGTGGACGCGGTCATCTACACCGGACGTGGCCCTCACGCGCTCGCCTTCGATACGGGTGACGACGGCGACGGCCTCCACTCGTACCTCTACGTGGGACACTTCACCGACTCGTATCTCGGGGTCGTCGACCTCGACATGCGTCACTCCACCTTCGGCACCATGTTCGCGTCCATCGGCACGCCCACGCCGCCCCGGGAGTCGAAATGAAGGCGCTTGATTCGATGCGGCCCGTCGCCGCCAAGCGGAGCCTTCGCCCGCTCGTCGTGCTGCTCGCCAGCGCGGCGCTCACCACCGGCGCAGCGCTCCACGGCGCCGGCTGCCAGCAACAGACGGTCACGGTGCCGGTGCGATCGCTCGAGCGATCGGGCCGCACGTCGTTCGTCTGCCTCGGCTCGCCCAACGACACCTCGAGCCCCGTCGAGCGGCCGCTCGAGGCGTGCTCGACGCAGCAGTTCACCGACATCAACGAGTACCTCTACGAGGACGACGCCGGCAATGTCGACGCCGGCAGCGGGAGCCTCCCGCACCTCTACGCACTGGTGACGCAGACCCAGCGCGGCGAGGTCGCCGTCATCGACGTGAGCTCCACGCAGCGATCGGTGCTCGATCAGAACCCGGTCGAGCCGGGGGCGAACTTCCTCCCCGTCGGCGCGTTGCCGACCGCCATCGTCTCCACGCCGAGCAGCATCGCGAGCTTCGTCACCGTCGCCGAGATCGGTCGCGCGGGCATCTTCGCGTTGCCCTCGGAGAAGATCCGGCCCGCGGCCGCGTCGGACATCAACGCCGATGCTGGCTTCGATCCCGGTGTGCAGCGGCTCAGCTCGTGGCCGTCGTGCTCGCTGCCCTCGGCGCCCGGCGACATGATCCTCGTCACCGATCCCCTCAACGAAGAGGGGCTCTCGCGCGAGACGTGCGACGGCGACTACGACGTCGGGTTCGATCCGCTGAACGGGAACGATCAACGCGGCCGCCTCAAGCTCGTCGTGGCCATGCCGGCCCTCGGCGGCATCGCCGTCCTCGACGCCAACGAGATCTACGATCGCGAGCCCGGATCGTTCGAGCCGTGCACCGTCGAGCGCTGGTTGAAGCTCGAGGTCGACACCACCGGCCTCGACACGCCGCAGCCGCAGCCGCCGGAAGGCCCTGCCTGCGTCAATCCGACGTTGCCGAAGCCCGCGCTCATGGAGCCGTACACGGCGCGTCCGGGCGGGCTCGCCTACGCGGACGGTACGCTCTACGTGGCCGACACCGCGGCGCCGGTGATTCACGTCGTGAGCATGACCTCGCCCTGCGATCCGAGGGAGAGCGCGCCGCTCGCGCCGACCTCGGTGGCGGATCCGTCGCGCGTCGTGAGGACGAGCCGCGTGTCCGTCTCGCCGCAGCCGACGCCCAAGCTGCAGCGCTTCCTCTACGCGACCGACATCGACGAGGGCAGCCTCATGGTCTTCGACGTGAGCTCCACGTCGACCACGCGTCGGCCCTTGCAGCGCAAGCACCCGGAGTGGAACCCGTTCCAACCCGCCGATCGCATCCAGTACGGCGCGCCCGCCGCCGACGTGATGGTGCTCCAGCGCGACGAGCCGGAGATCAACCCGGCCACCGGCCTCGCGCCCGCGGGCGTGCGTTGCAACCCCGAGCCTTCGGCGCCGGCGTGCACCGAGGTCTCCCAATCGTGCGATCTCGGCACCAAGTACGTGACCGATCGCAGCACGTACACGAGCGGCGCGGGCCCCGCGCGGCTGCGCGGCACCTTCGCGTTCGCGGCCCTCACGAGCGGGCGCCTCGCGGTCATCGACATCGACGACTTCGACAGCGACTGCCGCGCACCGACGCAGCCCAGCGTCGCGGCCGGCTGCGCGAAGGACATCGACCACGCCCTCAACACCTCCGCCGAGGATTCGTGCAACGCCGTGGAGCCCAACACGCCGCGCTCCGCGAACTACGTGTTGAACAACGACATCGCCGGCAACCACGCGCCCAGCATCGTCAACCTCCCGCAGCTCTTCGATGCCAACGGCGGGACCATCCCGTGGGCGACCACCTCGCTGCAAATGTTCGCGCCCGAGGGCACGACGCCGGTCACCGACGAGCCCGAGTCGCACAACCTCGCGCTCAGCGTCGAGGAGCCGCGCGCGCACATCGTCGATCAGGAGTGGACGATCGCGTTCGAAGGCGCGCTCCCGGGCTTCACCGATCGGCTCAGCGATCTGCGCGCGCAGCCGATGTGCACGAAGGACGCGGCGTGCCCCGGCGGCGAGACCTGCAGCGCCAATGGCGTCTGCCAGGTCAACGAGGAGTTCGGCATCTACGATACCGGCGCGCGCTTCTGCGATCTCGGCGTGCTCAGCACGACGGCGATGCGCGAGCGCTACGGGAGCGAGCTCAAGCGTTCGGAGGGCGAGTGGGCGCGCCTCGGCGACTACGTGCAGATCGCGAGCCCGCTCCCGAGCGATCTCAGCGCGTACTGGAGCCGGATCGAGCTTCGCTACGAAGAGCGAACGAACCCGACCCACGATCCGGACATGCCTCTCTGCGTGCGCCCCGACGAGACCAGCGCGAGCGGCTTCCGCCCGTTGACGTACACCGACTGCTTCCAGACCTACGGCGCCAACGACACCCCGAGCACCGCCCGTGATCTCCGCATCATCGAGGCCTATCAGGATCACGTGGTGCTGGCGAAGCGCCCCGAGCCCGGTGGCTCTGCCGATGATCCGAGCTTGAAGGAGCTCAGCGACATCAAGTGCTGCTTCCCCGACGCCGTGGCGTTCAACGTGCGCACCGGCGGCCAGTGGTCCACGAGCGGGGTCTCGAGCGGCCTCTTCCATCACGTGGTCGCAGCGCCCACGGGCGAGTGCCGCGAGAGCTGCGATCCCGCGCAGAGCCGCTTGAACTCGCGCATCATCGAGCGACGGAACATCTGCGAGGGCAAGCTCGAGATCCTGACCCCCGACGCCTGCGTGAAGGCCTCGGGCACGTGGGTGGAGGAGCTCTCCGCCGAGCAGAAGAAGAACGGGCTCCTGGTGTTTCAGAACCCGATGTTCACGTTCGGGCTCAACGCGGGCAACGGCGGCACGCCCTCGCAGACGGGGCCCGATCGCGACAAGTTCTTCCGCTTCACGACGCTGGGCTCCTTCACGCCGCTGCTCGTGACCCTCACGGCGGATGCCACGACGGCGTCGTCGCTCCAGCCGCAATCGCTCTCGTTCCTCCCGCCCACGGGTGAGATCGTCGTCACGGATGGGGCCATGAACGGCCTGATTTTCGTGAGTCTCTCGACGATCCAGCTCTCGCGCTCCTTCTACTGATCTCGATCACGATGGGGCCGCTCGCGGCCCCAAACCCCGCGCCGCGAGATCGACGAGCGCACCGCGCGTGGCTCGCGGTGCGCGGTGCGGAGCACGCTCACGCGCCTTTTCGAGGGTGAAAGGCGACGGCTGTGAGCGTGTGCAAGGCCGCAAATCGCGCGATTTTCGCGCCTCGGAAGTGTGTTGGACACCGATCTTCCGTTCCGGCCATAGGCGGCGCATTTCTCGCATATCTCGGGCTTGCCCTTACCGATGCGGGCGTGAAGAATCCGTCGGGAGATTCCTGGCTGGCCTCGGTATGCGAACGGATGATTTCGATGACGCGTGCGCGTTTTGCTCGCCGAAAGGCTCCGCGGACGTGAAGCACGGTGAGCGGCTCGCGGGACGCGTGGTCGTGGGGCGTACGGCGGACGGCCACGCGATGGAGGTGCGCATCGAGCGCACGCTCGCGGAGGGCGGCATCGGCGTCGTGCACGCGGGGCGTGCGCCCGATGGCCGCGCTGTCGCGGTGAAGGTCCTCATGGAGCGGCACGCGCACGACGCGGGGATCGTGAGCCGCTTCGAGCGGGAGATCGTTCATGCGCTGCGCATCCGTCACGACAACGTCGTGACGGCGCTCGCCGCGGGACGGCTCGACGACGGGCGCCCCTTCCTCGTGATGGAGCTGCTCCAGGGCGAGACGCTCGGCGCCATGGTGCGGAGCCACGGGCCGGTGACGATCGCGCGCGGGCTCCGCCTCGGCGCGCAGATCCTCGCGGGGCTCGAGGCGGTGCATCAGGCGGGCCTGGTGCACCGTGATCTCTCGCCCGACAACGTCTTCATCGCGCGCGACGCGAGCGGTGAGCGCGCGGTGATCCTCGATCTCGGCTTCGCGCAGGAGCCCGGCGTCGACACGGGCGACGGCGTGACCGCCGACAGCCCCGGCTCGCTCGTCGGGACGCTCGCGTTCATGGCGCCCGAGCAGGCCACGCGCGGGCGCGCGGTCACGATGCAGAGCGATCTCTTCGCCGTGGCCCTGCTCGTTTATTACGCCCTGTCGGGGCGCGTCCCCTTTCGCGGGCAGGATGATCGCGACGTGATCGTGTCCGTCGTGCGCGCTGCGCCCGTCCCGCTGCGCCGGGTGCGGCGGGACGCGCCGGTGGCTCTCGATCGCGTGCTCGGGCGCGCCCTGGCCAAGCATCCGGACGCACGCTTCAACGGCGCAGGCGAGATGCGCGCCGCGCTCGATCGCGTTCCTCATGACGTCCGCGGCGCTGCGCGTGCTTCGTTCGGCATGCCGCGGGCACGCAAAGCGTCACCCCGCGCCGTCGCGCCGGCGGCCTGAACCTTGCCATCGGTTCTCCGGCTTGCATCCGGGCGTGCAGGCGCTGCTCACCGGAGCGGCGCCCCCCGTCGAGACGGGGCCGCCGCGCGGACAGGAAGGGGATCCGAATGGACGCATTGGACTTGTTGGAGCAGCAGCACCGTGACCTCGGCGAGCTCTTCGCCGCCGTGACCGCGGCCGAGACCGCAGGTCGCCGCACCGCGCTCGTGGCGCAGCTCGTGCGGGCCGTGGAGGCGCACTCGCGCGTCGAGGAGACCGTGTTCTACGCGGCCTTCTCCGCGCGCATCGGCGGCGAGGAGGCTCGCCTCTGGGAGGCCTTCGAGAACCACGCGCTGCTCCGCTTCGCCGCGCTGAACCTCCTCTGCACGCGCGCGACCGACGTCCGCTTCGCGGCCCGCTTCAAGCTGCTCCACCAACTTTGGAAGCGTCACGTGCACGTCGAGGAGGACTGGATGTTCCCCAAGGCGAAGCGCGCGCTCTCCGACGAGGCGCTCGATCGCATCGGCACCGAGATCGAGCGCGCCCACGCGACCCGCGTCTCCGTGGCCCCGGCCTCGGCGGACCGCGCGCTCGCGCGTCGTCGCATGATCGAGCGCGAGGGCACCGGCCGGCGCCGCCCCGCGGCCGCGTCGGTGTGAGCGCGGCTCGACTACGATCCGCAGCATGGCTTCGAGCTTGAACGAGCGAACCGCTCGAAGACGGCGATGCTTTGAGCTCAAACGAATGGGGTGATCGCCCGCACCACTCGGAGCGGCGGCGATGCTTTGAGCTCAAACGAATGGGGTGATCGCCCGCACCACTCGGAGCGGCGGCGATGCTTTGAGCTCAAACGAATGGGAGGATCGCTCGAGCTCGCTCGGAGCGGCGGCGATGCTTTGAGCTCAAACGAATGGGCTGATCGCTCGAGCTTGCTCGGAGCTCAAAAGGAAAGGGGCTGCACCCGGCGAGCGGGGCAGCCCCTTTTCACATCCGCGCGAGGCTCAGGGCTGCGCGATGTCGTTCAGATCGTTGGCGAGCGCCCAGGGGGCGACGAAGATGTAGAGCACGATCCCCTTGGTCGGCTTCGCTTGCAGGACGCCGGCCTTGGTCTTGGCGTTCGTGACCTGCTCCGGGACCTTGATCCACAGGAAGTAGATGTTGAGCAGCGGGATCAGGATGAACCACCACTTGAAGTCCTGATCGCCGGTGTACGCCCCGAGCTCCTGCAGCATGCCCTTCATGTAGAAGCCGTAGCCGAGGAACGCGGCGAGCGAGAACAGCGAGCTCAACGACGCGAGCGCCGGCGAGATCAACGCTGCCAGGATGCCGACGAGGATGCCGCCGACGATGTTGATGCCGATCAGGATGCCGAAGGCGATGATCAGCGTCGTCACCGGGTTGCGCACCGTCGGCTTCGAGCCGGCGGCGGGCGCGGGCGCCGTCATGGCGCCGAACGCACCGCCGGCAGCGGCGCCGAAGGCAGCCCCAGCAGCAGCGAAATCCTGCCCAGGTTGCGCAGGGGGCGCACCGTAGCCGGGCTGGCCGCCGGGAGGCGCGCCATACCCGGGCTGGCCGGGAGGAGCACCGTAACCGGGCTGCCCAGGCGGCGCACCGAAGCCACCACCGGGAGGAGGGCCACCGAAGCCCTGATCCTGCGGAGGGCCACCGAAGCCGCCGCCGGGAGGCGGCGCGCCGAAGCCACCACCGGGGGGCGCACCCTGCGCCGGCGGGAAGGCCGCGGGCGCAGCGGGCGGAGGCGGCGCACCGTAGCCGCCGGGCGCCGGAGGCGCAGCAGGCGGAGCCCCGGGCGGGCCGAAGTTCGGCATCTGGTCGATGGCCATCGTGCCGCCGAGCGGGTTCACGCCGCCGGGCTGGCCGGGAGGCGCGTAACCACCGGGAGCCGGCGGCGGAGCGCCGTAGCCACCCGGAGCGGGCGGAGCGCCATAGCCACCCGGAGCAGGCGGAGCGCCATAGCCGCCGGGCGCGGCAGGCGGAGCACCGTAGCCACCGGGCGCGGGCGGCGGAGCGCCGTAGCCACCCGGAGCAGGCGGAGCGCCATAGCCGCCGGGCGCGGGCGGCGCGCCGTAGCCACCCGGAGCGCCGGGCGGGGGCGGAGCCGGCGGCGCGCCGGGAGCCACGCCGAGACCTGCGGGCGGCACACCGACGACCGTGCCGGCGAGGCCCTGGTTCATCGGGGCGACCGGCGGCATGCCGGGAGGAGCGCCATAACCACCGGGCGGCGCCGCAGGGCTACCCGGAGGCGGCGCACCCGGCGCCTGGTTCATGAGCATCGTGCCCTTGAACTTCGGGGCGGCGGCTCCCTTGAGATTGAAGCCGCACTTCGTGCACGTGGACGCCGCTTCCGAATTTTGCGTCCCACAGTTCGGACAGAACACGCACCACCTCCGTCAGCGAATCGCTGGCCACCCCAACGCAGCGCGACCACGAAATCGCCGCGACACGCGAAGTGGCGCGAGGGTACGGCAAGGACGGGCGTTTCTACAAGCGAAAGCGAAGTGAGTTTGATAACGTGGCGGATTGCCGTCGAATCGGAGCGAGGCGTTTTGCGGCCCACGCATTGGGTCGGCGCGCCGTGGGAGGGGGCTGAGTCCAGGCTTCGGAACGGGAGCTTGCAGACAGCCCGGACTATCTCCTCGGGCGACGGCGCAGGGAGCGTCGGAGCGCCTTGACACCGCCCCGGGTGGATCACTAGCGTCCGCGCGCGTCCCGAAGCCGTAGCCCCGGTCACGCGCGCCAGCATCACGCTGGAACGCGGTATCGACGGGCGGGCGGAGTGCGGTGCCGGCAGCGCCGGTGAAGCCTCCTCGGTCTCGAAAGTTCGGGCGCGAGCAACGTCCACTGCGCTCACCGCGCACCCACAGTGCGCGGCTGCGCGACCAGAACGGTTCTCCCTCCCATGACCTCATTCGCTCTGAGCCCCGAGCGAGAAAAGCAGCTCGAGGCGATCCTCACTCGGTACCCGACGCGCATGGCCGCGACGATCCCCGTGCTCCACCTCTGCCAGGAGCAGAACGGGTGGATCTCGGACGAGATCGTGGAGTGGGTGGCGAACCGGCTCGATGTCTCGGCTGCGCACGTGAAGGGCGTCGTCACTTTCTACACGCTGTTCAACAAGCAGCCGGTCGGCCGCCACCAGGTCTGGGTGTGTCGCACGCTGAGCTGCGCGCTCAACGGGAGCGACGGCATCCTCCACCACTGCGAAAAGCGTCTCGGCATCCACGTCGGCGAGACGACGAAGGACGGCAAGATCACGCTGCGCACCGCGGAGTGCCTGGCCGCTTGCGGCAACGCGCCGATGATCCAGGTCGACCGCGATTATCACGAGCGGCTCACGGTGCCCGAGGTCGACAAGATCCTCGATCGGCTGCTCAAGGACTAGGCCCTAGAAGGGCGGCTTCCGGGCTCGGGGCGCTCGCCGCCGAAGGCCCTTGCCGACCGCGGACGAACGATGCTGCGCTACACCAACTACCTCTCCAAGCGCTACAACGAGCCTCAGGGCTGGAAGATCGGCCCTTACGAGCGCGACGGCGGCTACCAGCAGGCCAAGCGTGCTCTGTCGATGACGCGTGATGCGCTCGTCGACGAAATGAAGGCCGCCAACATCCGCGGCCGCGGCGGCGCCGGCTTCCCCATGGGCGTGAAGTGGAGCTTCATGCCCTGGCCGCCGAAGCCCGAGAAGCCGCACTACCTCGTGATCAACGCCGACGAAGGCGAGCCCGGGACCTTCAAGGACCGGACGATCATGGAGCTGAACCCGCACTCCGTCGTCGAGGGCTGCATCATCGGCTGCTTCGGCATCGGCGCGCACGCGGCGTACATCTACGTGCGCGACGAGCTCCACCTCTCGAAGGATCGGCTCTGGGCCGCGATCGACGAGGCCCGCGCCAAGGGTTACCTCGGCAAGAAGCCGTTCGGCATCGACTATCCGGTCGAGGTCTACGTGCACACGGGCGCGGGCGCGTACATCTGCGGCGAGGAGACGTCGCTCCTCAACTCGCTCGAGGGCAAGCGCGGCGAGCCGCGCCTCAAGCCCCCGTTCCCCGCACAGGCCGGCGCCTTCGGGATGCCGAGCACGGTGAACAACCTCGAGACGATCGCCATCGTCCCGACGGTGCTGGAGATGGGCGGCGACGCGTTCTCGAAGCTCAGCGATCTGCACCACCTGAAGGACGGCGGCGCGCGCCTCTTCGGCGTCAGCGGCCACGTGAAGAAGCCCGGCATCTTCGAGGCCTGCGTGGGCGTCACGCTGCGCGAGATCATCTACGATTTCGGCGGCGGCGTGGTCGGCGGCGACCTGCTCGCCGTCATCCCCGGCGGCTCGTCGTGCCCCATCCTCCGCGCCGACGAGAAGGTCAGCGCGCCCAACGAGAAGAGCCCGCTCCACCCGTACCACGGCAAGAGCGTGCTCGACGTCCCCCTCGGCGTGGACACGTTCCGCGCCCTCGGGACGATGCTCGGCACCTGCTGCGCGACGGTGCTCTCGACGCAGGCCGATCCGGTGCTCGCCTTCCACAACCTGATGCGGTTCTACCGCTTCGAGTCGTGCGGCCAGTGCACGCCGTGCCGCGAGGGCAGCGCGTGGCTCTACCGCATCCTCGATCGGATGGTGAAGGGCGAGGCCACGCTCGAGGAGCTCGATCGGCTCAGCGAGATCGCCGACAACATCATGGGCAACACCATCTGCGCCTTCGGCGAGGGCACGGCCATGCCGGCGCTCGGCTTCCTGCAGAAGTTCCGCAAGGAGTTCGAGGAGCACATCAAGACGCGGGGCAAGTCGGCGACGGGGCGCCTCACCATCGGCGTGCCCGGCCCCGCTGGAGCCATTTCATGAACACGCTCGAGCTGCTTTTCTTCGGGATCTGCACGCTCTTTGCGCTCGTCGGGGGCATCGCCACGGTGGCGGCGCGCAACCCGATCCGCGGCGCGATGGGGCTGTTGTCGACCATCGTCGGCATCGCGGGGATGTACCTCCTGCTCTCCGCCGAGTTCCTCGCGGCCATCCAGATCATGGTCTACGCGGGCGCGGTGGTCGTGCTCTTCCTGTTCGTGATCATGCTCCTCGGCTCGTCGGCGACGGGCGAGGGCGACACGCGCGGTTGGAGCTCGCGCTACCTCGGCGCCGGGCTCTTCGTCCTCGGCAGCGCGGTGGCGCTCTTCCTCCTCAAGGGCGTGAGCACGGGCGTGACGGCGATGCCCAAGGCGAGCCCGGCGCTCGGCACGGTCGAGGGTGTGGGCCGCGAGCTCTACACCGTCGGCATCGCGCCCTTCGAGATCGCGAGCGCGCTGCTCCTCGTGGCCGTCGTCGGCGCCATCGCGGTGGCGCGCGGCCGTCAGGTCGATCCGACGATGCTTCCGGCGAAGACGAAGGCCCCCGAGGCCGATGGCAACGCCGCCAAGTCCCCCGTGCTGGCGAAGGAGTCCGCGTCGTGAGCATCCCCCTCGAGTACTTCCTCCTGGTCGCCGCCGCGCTCTTCGTCACGGGCTCGGTCGGCTTCCTTTTGCGGCGCAACCTGCTCGTGCTGCTCATGAGCATCGAGCTCATGCTCAACGCGGTCAACCTGACCCTGGTCGCGTACAACCGCTATCGCCCGACGAATCACGGCGGGCAGATCTTCGCGTTCTTCGTCATCGCCGTGGCGGCGGCCGAGGCCGCGGTGGGCCTCGCCATCGTGCTCAGCTTCTTCCGCGTGAAGAAGACGGTCCGCTCCGACGAGGCCGATCTGTTGAGGAACTAGCGTGCACACGTTGAATTCACAGTTCCCCGCGTCGAACTTCACGCTGCTCGCGCTCGTGCTGGCGCTCCCCGCGCTCGGTGCGTTCGTGAACGGCGTCTTCGGCAAGCGGCTCGGCAAGAAGGGCGTGCGCCTCATGGCGCTCTCCGCCATCGGCGGCGCCTTCATCGCCAGCCTGGCCACGTTCCTCTCGCTGCCTCACGGCGGCGAGAAGCTCTCGTGGACGGCCTGGCGCTGGTTCTCCATCACCGGCAAGTACCAGCAGCAGGTGCCGATCGACGTCGCCTTCAGCGTCGACGGCATGAGCGCGACGATGATGCTGGTCGTCACCGGCGTCGGCTTCCTCATCCACCTGTACTCGTCCGAGTACATGAAGAAGGACGACGGCTACCACCGCTTCTTCGCGTACCTGAACCTCTTCTGCTTCGCCATGCTCACGCTGATCATGGCGGACAACCTGGCGATCCTCTTCGTCGGGTGGGAGGGCGTCGGTCTCTGCAGCTACCTCCTCATCGGCTTCTGGTTCGGCGAGGACAAGAACGCGACGGCCGGCAAGAAGGCCTTCATCGTCAACCGCATCGGCGACTTCGGCCTGCTGATCGCGATCTCGATGATCGTCTATTACTGCGGCTCGCTGAAGTGGAGCGGCATCGAGGCCAACGCCTCGAACCTGCTCACCGGCGTGAAGATCTGGCCCGTGGGCAACCTCTCGCCGGAGACGCTGCCCCGGTTCGTCGCGAACATCATCATCCCGGCTCAGCCGAAGATGGTCTACGCCTCGACGCTCGTCGGCCTCGCCATCTTCCTCGGCTGCGCCGGCAAGAGCGCGCAGATCCCGCTCTACATCTGGCTCCCGGACGCGATGGCCGGCCCGACGCCGGTCTCCGCGCTCATCCACGCGGCCACGATGGTCACCGCCGGCGTCTACCTCGTGGCGCGGCTCTCGTTCGTCTTCGTCCTCTCGCCCGCGGCCATGGCGACGGTGGCGGTGCTGGGCGCGGCGACGGCCATCTTCGCGGCGTCGATCGGCCTCTTCCAGACCGATCTGAAGAAGGTGCTCGCCTATTCCACGGTGAGCCAGCTCGGCTTCATGTTCATCGGCGTCGGCGTGGGCGCCTTCTCGGCCGGCTTCTTCCACGTCTTCACGCACGCCTTCTTCAAGGCCTGCCTCTTCCTCGGCGCGGGCTCGGTGATCCACGCGATGCACGTGCGCATCCACGACACCGACAAGTCCCAGGACATGCGCAACATGGGCGGCCTCGCGCCGTACCTGCCCATCACGCGGTGGACCTTCTTGGTCTCCTGCCTCGCGATCGCCGGCGTGCCGCCGCTCGCGGGCTTCTGGTCGAAGGACGAGATCCTGTGGAAGGCCTTCTCCTCGAAGGTGACCACCAACAAGGGCACCTCCGATCTGCCGATGTGGACGTGGCCCGACTGGCTCGGCCCGGTGATCTACTGGGTCGGCATCGCGGCCGCGACGATGACCGCGTTCTACATGTTCCGCGCCTACTTCATGACGTTCCACGGCAAGTTCCGCGGTTGGACGATCGTGAAGGGGTGGAAGGATCCCGGGCACGGCCACGGTCACGACGATCACCATGATCACCACGAGGAGGGCCCGATCGAGGGGCCCGTCCCGCACGAGTCGCCGCTGCCGATGACGCTGCCGCTGATCGTGCTGGGCGCGTTCGCGATCTTCGCGGGCTTCCTCAACGCCGAGGCCACGCACGTGAAGGCGCTCGAGCCGCTCGGTCACCTGCTCGAGCCGGTGTTCGAGAAGGCGCACCACGCCATCGCGCTGCGCACGCCCGACGTCGCGAAGATGGAGCTCACGATGATGGTGCCGGGCATCCTGGCGTTCCTCGTCGGCGGCGGCCTCGCGTTCGTCATCTACTACCAAGGCGGCGGCGCGCAGGAGCAAGCGTTCGCGCAGAGCTTCCCCCGCCTTTACAAGCTCATCTACGACAAGTGGCGGATCGACGAGCTCTACGACGCGACGGTCGTGGGCATCGTCGACGCGCTCGCCGACATCTTCGTGATGGCGGACAAGTGGATCATCGACGGCATCCTGGCGCGGGTCTCCGCGGCCATCGTCGGGGCGGCGGGCACCGTGCTGCGCGCCTTCCAGACGGGCCGCGTGCAGGCCTACTCGGCGGCGATGGTGGTCGGGATGATCGGCATGGGCTGGTTCATCGTGAGGCCGCACCCGACGGTCTCGATCGACGACAGGAACCTCCGCACGACCGGCGAGCTCAAGCTCTCGGCCGCGCCGGGGCTCGGGTACAGCTATCGCTGGGAGGTGCCGGGGACGGCGGGGGCGAAGAGTTTCTCGCCGCTCAGCCGTGACGTCACGGTGACCCTCCAGCCCGGAGAGTCGAAGGAAGTCGTGCTCGAAGTGAAGAACGCCTTCAACACGGTGGCGCGGGAGACCTTCCCGGTCGGCCGTCCCGGCGCCGCGAAGCAGCGTCCGACGGTGGTCGAAATCGGAGGTCCGAAGTGAGCGCCGTCGACGTCATCTTCCAGCACTGGCCGGCGATCGCGGCCGGCGCGGTGGCCGCGGCCATTCCGCGCGGCGAGGGCCGCGGGCGTGAGCGCGCGGGCCTCGCGACGGTGGCGGTGCTCATGGCGCTGCTCGTCCAGGCCCTCTGGCCCGGCGAGGCGCAGGGGGCGAGCACCGGCACCGAGTGGCCGAACCTGCTCAACGTCCTCATCTTCCTGCCCATCGCCGGTGCGGCCGCGGTGCTCTTCATCCCGCGGCAGATGCTCTCGGTCCTGCGCGGCTTCACCCTCGCGATCCTCGGCGTGACGTTCATCGCCTCGCTGTGGCTCCTCGCGGTGCCGATGACGCCGGGCTGGCACTTCCAGTACATCAAGGAGTGGATCCCCGCGATCGGCGTGCGCTACCACGTCGCCATCGACGGCATCTCGCTCTGGCTGGTCCTGCTCACCACCTTCATCGGCCCCATCGCGGCGTACGCCTCGTTCGGCTCGATCAAGACGCGGATCAAGGAGCTCTGCTTCGCGTTCCTCCTCCTCCAAGGGGCGATGGTCGGCGTCTTCGTGTCGCTCGACCTCTTCCTCTTCTACGTGTGGTGGGAGGTCGTGCTGGTGCCGATGTACCTGATGATCGGCATCTGGGGCGGCGTCGACCGCATCCGCGCCGCCGTCAAGTTCTTCCTCTACACGATGGCCGGCTCGATGCTGATGCTCGCCGCCATCGTCTACATGGTTTGGACGTACCAGAAGCTCACGGGCCAGTGGTCGTTCGACTTCCTCGCGCTCTCGCGGATGATGCTCGGGAAGAACGCGGCGACGCTGTGCTTCTGGGCCTTCTCGATCGCGTTCTTCATCAAGGTCCCGATGTGGCCGGTGCACACGTGGTTGCCCGACGCGCACGTGCAGGCGCCGACGGCCGGCTCCGTGATCCTGGCCGCCGTCATGCTGAAGCTCGGCACCTACGCCTTCCTCCGCTTCTCGATGGGCCTGTTCCCCAGCGTGGCGTGGGGCTTCATGGGCAACCTCGCGGGCTTCGCCATCCTCGGCGGCGTCATCTATGGCGCGCTGGTGGCGTGGAAGCAGAAGGATGTGAAGCGCCTCGTCGCGTACTCCTCGGTGGCCCACCTCGGGTACGTCATGCTCGGTCTCTTCAGCGTGACGACCTCGGGCATCCAGGGCGCCATCCTCCAGATGGTGAACCACGGTGTCTCGACGGGCGCGCTCTTCCTCCTGGTCGGCGTGATCTACGACCGGCGCCACACGCGTGACGTCGACGAGTTCGGCGGCCTCGCCAAGGTGATGCCGATCTACGCGGCGCTCTTCGTCATCGTCACGTTCGCGTCGGTGGGCGTACCGGGGACGAACGGGTTCATCGGCGAGTTCATGGTGATCACCGGGACGTACGTCTCGGAGGTCCTCGGCGTCTTCAGCGGCCTCCAGTCGGTGGGCGCCGCGGCGGGCGTCATCCTCGCGGCGGTCTACATGCTCTCGGTGGTGCAGAAGATGTTCTTCGGCCCGCTCAACAACCCGAAGAACAAGCACCTGCCCGATCTGACGCGGCGCGAGACCCTCGCGCTGGCGCCGCTCGTGGCGCTGGTGTTCGTGATCGGTCTCTTCCCCTCGGTCTTCCTCGACCGGATGAAGGACAGCGTGGACCTCACGCACAGGCAGTTCAAGACGGTCTTCGAACAGCGCGGCCTCGACGAGCGCGGCGCCCGATTGCTGCCGGCCGAGCTCTTCTCCCCCGCGTTCCTCAAGGGCGCGCCGGAGCCGAAGGGCAGCGAGAAGCCCGCGGAGGCGCGTAACGACGCGCCCGAAGGCGCCGAGCGTCCCCATCTTCGCGCGGTGGCGGGAGGTGCCCGATGAAATCCGGTGCGTACATCGGCCTCGCGCCGCTCCTCATCGTCACGCTCGGCGGCCTCCTCCTGATGGTGGCCGAGGCCTTCTCGCATCGTCGCGAGGAGGGTGAGACGCGCGACAACGGGCCCTCCGCCGATCTCGCCATCGGCACCGCCATCACGCTCTTCGCGGGCGCGATCGCGGCCGCGGGCGTGTGGTTCGTCGGTCCGGAGAAGCTCGACGGCGCGGACAGCGTGGCGCCATACCTCATCGTCGATCGCTTCACGCTCTTCTTCACGTTCGTGATCTGCCTCGGCGGCGCGCTCACCTCGCTCCTCGCGGGCGGCTACCTGCCGGAGCACAAGCTCGATCGCGGCGAGTTCTATCCGCTCCTGACCTTCAGCACGGTCGGCGCCATCGTCCTCGCGGCCTCGGGCGATCTGCTCTCGCTCTTCCTCGGCCTCGAGACGATGTCGCTCGGCGTGTACGCGCTCACGGGCTTCCGTCGCGCGTCGCAGCGCAGCACCGAAGCGGCGGTGAAGTACTTCCTGCTCGGCTCGTTCGCGGCGGCGCTCCTCCTCTACGGCGGCGCGCTCCTCTACGGCGCGACGGGGCACACCGATCTCGTCGGCATCCGTGACGCGCTGGCGGCGGGCGCCAACACCAACTTCGCGCTGGTGGCGATCGCGCTCCTCCTCGTGCTCGCGGGTCTCGTCTTCAAGGTGAGCGCGGTGCCGTTCCACATGTGGACGCCCGACGCGTACGAAGGCGCGCCCACGCCGGCGACGGGCTTCATGGCCGTGGCCGTCAAGAGCGCGGCCTTCGCCACGCTCATGCGTGTGGTGCTGGTCGCCTTCGGGCAGCCCGAGCTCGCCTCGTGGGGCTCCGGGTGGCCTCCGATCCTCGCGCTCCTCGCCGTGCTCACCATGACGGTCGCCAACTTGATTGCCGGCCGCCAGGAGTCGGTGAAGCGCATGCTGGCGTACTCGAGCATCGCGCACGCCGGCTACGTGCTCGTCGGGCTCGTGGCCACGATGCGCCAGGGCGGCGACGCGCAGGCGAGCGTGATGTTCTACCTGCTCGCCTACACCGCCTCGACCATCGGTGCCTTCGGCGCCCTCGTGCTCTGCGGCAGCCGCGGCGCCGAGGCCGTGAGCTACGAGGATCTCGCGGGCGTCGGCAAGCGTCACCCGCTCGCGGCGATGGCGTTCTCGCTCTTCCTGCTCTCGCTGGCCGGCATCCCGCCGACGGCGGGCTTCTTCGGGAAGCTCTACATCGTGCGCGCGGCCATCGGAGCGAACCTCTATCCGCTCGCCATCATCCTGGTGCTGAACAGCGTGCTCGGCGCCTACTACTACCTGCGGGTCCTCGTGTTCATGTACATGCGCGAGCCCGCCCCCGGCGCGCCCATCGCCCGGCCGATGCGCTCCGGCTACGTCGCCACCGCCCTGGTGTTGGCTGCCATCCTCGTCGTCGTGCTCGGTCTCTGGCCGTCGACCTCCCTCCAGATGGCGATCGACGCGGCCCTCGCCGTGAAGTGATCCCTCGTGCAAGTTTCGGCGGGGAGCACTAGGCTTCCCCGCCGATGCGACCCCTCCTCATCGGCGCTCTCCTCGGTCTTTCCCTCGCGGGTTGCGAGGGCAAGCAAGCTCCCGCTCCCGTGGGCTCGGCGGCTCCTTCTGCGCCCGCGGCCAGCGCCAGCGCTCCCGTCGAAACGTACGGCGTGCAGGTCGGCCTCCCGGGCGATCCCACGAAGGTCGTCCAAGCGCTCAACCCCACGCACGAGAAGCCCTATTCCGGCCCGAAGGGCACGCTCAAGGGGCGCATCCGCATCGAGGGTGATCCGTCACCGGACACCGGCCTCAAGTTCTCGCCGAAGTGCAAGGACGCGCAGGCCACGTACGCCAAGGTATTCCGCGTCGGCCTCGACAACGCGCTCGCCGACGCGATGGTGACGGTCACCGGCTACAAAGGCTTCATCCCCGCGTCGGGCCCGGCCGCGAAGGCGACCATCCACGGCTGCGCCGCCAACAAGCGCACCATCGTCGCGACGTACGGCCAGCGCGTCGAGGTCGCGAACCTCGACAAGCTCGACTCGTACGTCCCTTACCTCGACGGCGCGCCCTCCCGCGCGGGCATGGTCGCCGTGCCCGGCGGTGAAGCCGTGAAGCTCTACCCGCCGCAGGCGGGGCACTACATGCTCCGCGACACCATGCCGAGCGGCCTCGTGGCCGACGTCTTCGTCCTCATGTACCCCACGCACGACGTCACGGGGCTCGACGGCCAGTACGAGATCAAGGACGTCCCCGTCGGCAAGGTGCGCGTCGACGTCTTCCTCCCCGTGATCGGCAAGAGCTCCGGGCAGGAGTTCGAGATCAAGGAAGGCGAGAACAAGCTCGACGTCA
This sequence comes from Minicystis rosea, assembly GCA_001931535.1. Classification (GTDB taxonomy): domain Bacteria; phylum Myxococcota_A; class Polyangia; order Polyangiales; family Polyangiaceae; genus Minicystis; species Minicystis rosea. Next base: position 5,596,106 of record CP016211.1, on the reverse strand, counting down.
CGCTCAAGTTCGACGCCAAAAAGGACATGCCGGGCACTGCGCCGTCCGCGTCCGCTTCCGCGCAGGCACCGGGGCTGCCCCCGGCATGAAGGTTCCCCGCTGACGCGACGGATCCCTCTCTCCCATCGATGCGCCCAATCGTTGGTGCTCCAACGATTGGCGCGCCCTTCCTAGCCCCCACACCGACCCGCTGCTCGCTCCCGCGCCGGCACCGATCGGCACGATCGCGTTGGTTCGAGCTCCAACGCATCGCGCCCATCTTCTCGCCCACCGGCCGCATTGGTTTGAGCTCCAACGAATGGCTTCCGCGCTGGCCTCACGCCGGCGACATTGGTTTGAGCTCCAACGAATCGCGTGACCAGCAGGCACGGCGCGGCACGAGCCCAATCGTTGGTGCTCCAACGAATCGGCTCGCGGTTCGGAGCGCGTAAGATCTTCCGCTGTCGCCGCTCGACCGAAAAGGCCGCGTGGGCGCTCGATCGAGCGTCTCAGTGACGCGAGACGACCGCCCAGATCACCGCGCCCAAGACCGCGACGGCCACGAGCGCGAGGGCCGCGAGGCGGCCGCGGGACAGCGAGGCTGCGGCGGCGGGGACCGATTTCGTAGCGAGGGTAGCCGGCGCTTCCATCTCGCGGAGGGCGGCGTCGAGCGCGACCATGAGGGCGCGACCGTTCGGGTAGCGCTGGTCGGGATCCTTCTCCAGGAGGCGGTGGACCACGGCTTCGAGCGCGGGCGGCACGGTCACGCCTGGGGAGCGCTGCCCGATCGGCGGCGGGATCTCGTTGCGCTGCTGGGCGAACAGAGCCGCGGGCGCGGTGGCCGTGAAGGGATGCCGGCCGGCGAGCAGCTCGTAGAGCACCACGCCCACGGCGTAGAGATCGGAGCGCCGATCGATGTTGCGCATCCCCAGCGCGGCTTCGGGCGCCATGTACGCGAGCGTGCCGAAGACCACGCCGGCCTGCGTGAGCGAGCGGCGCCCTTCGCCGTCGAGGACCGAGAGATCGTCGACGGGCACCTTGGCCAGGCCGAAGTCGACGATCTGCACGAGATCGTCAGGCTCGTGCCCGATCATCAAATTGAGCGGCTTGATGTCGCGGTGGACGATGCCCATGTCGTGTGCCGCCACGAGCCCGGCGGCCACCTGACGTGCGATCCGCGCCGCGCGCCGCGCCTCCACGGGGCCCTCGTCGATGAGGTCGCGCAGCGTCCGGCCACGCACGTAGTCCTGCACGAGGAACCAGGAGCCGTCGTCGATCTGATCGATCTCGTGGACCGCGACGACGTTGGGATGAAGGATGTGCTTGCCCGCGATGGCCTCGCGCTCGAAGCGCTCGATGAGCTCGGGCAGGCCTTCGATCTCGGGGTGGAGGATCTTGATCGCCACCTCCTGCCCGCCCTTGAGCTTCGTCGCGCGGAACACCGTGGCGAGGCCGCCCATGGCGACGATCTCCTCGATCCGGTACCGATCGCGGAGGGTCTTGCCCACGAGGGTCGCCGCCCGTGCCTGGGCGGCCTCCTTGGCCTGGCCGCCGGCCAGCGGTTCGTTTGCGCTCACGTCCGCATCTCCATCCCGAGCTCGCGCATAGGTAACTCCACCGGAGGCGGATGGCCAAGAGGCAGCGTGTCGAAGGGGCCTCTCCTCCGGCCGGACCGGACGCCCATCCGTGGTTCACCCAGGGAGGATCCGTGCGTGATCGCAGCGCTCCCCGTCAGGGTCGAGCGTGAGCTACCCGACCCGCCGTCTGGTGTCCACGTCGGGGCACGTCCTCGCGGTCCACGACACGACGCGCGCGATGATGGATCTCGTCTCTCCGTCTGAAGCTTCCGTTGCCCCATCGCCCTCCCGCTGCGCTTTCCAGGACGAAGCGAGCCGCAGTCGATCCCGATCGCGGCTCGTTTCGCGGTGGGGGGCGCACGATTCATTTCGCGTCATCTATGAATGACACGAAAAGGATCGTCGCAGAAGACGACTACGGCGTCGGTGCGCTCGCGGCGTTTTGGGGCGTGGAGGGCATCGCCGTGGCGAAGTCGGAGGCGTTGTCGTTGGTGTCGACGCAGTTGCCGCCCGCTCCACCGGGCTTGCGCTCCATGCTGGTATCGCCGCCGTTCGGGTTGCTCGCGGGCTGGCCTTCGCACGAGTAGCTGGAGTCGCCGATGAAGGCGGCCTGCGTGGCGGCGGTATCTCCGTAGCAGAACGCATCCACGGTCGTGCCGGAGTGCACGAGGCGGAGGCTCGTGGCGTCGGTGATGCCGGAGGAGAGGTTCTCGTCGGGGCGGTCGTCCCCGTGTACGCGGTGTTGGCGATGAGGAAGTGACCGTACGCCGGGATGACCTTGCCGGTGCCCGCCCAGCGGCTGTTGTAGGCGGCGGCGGTGTTGCTCCGGCCCTCGATCTTCCAGGTGTTGTCGAGCGTCACGGGGGAGCTCGTCGGGTTGTAGAGCTCGACGAAGTCGTCGCTGGCGCCGCCCGGCCCGCGGCTGCGCACCTCGCTGATCACGAGATGCGCGAGGCTACAGGTCCCGCCGCTGGAGGAGCTGCTCGAAGACGAGCTGCTGCTGCTCGACGACGAGCTGCTGCTCGAAGACGAGCTGCTGCTCGACGACGAGCTACTCGATGCGGACGAGCTCGACGAGGCGCTGCTCGACGATGACGAGCTCGACGAAGCGGTGCTCGATGCGGACGAGCTGCTCGTCGTCGTGCTGCTCGACGTGGTCGTGCTGCTGCCGCTCGATGAGGTCGTGGTGGGGGCGCCGCCGCCGCTCGTCGTCGTGCTGCTCGAACCAGTGAGAGGGCTGCCGCCGTTGCCGCCGCCGCCGACACCGAAATCACCGCCGGTGGCGCAGCCGGCAGCGAGCATGAGGGATCCGGCGAGCGATGGAACCAGCCAAAGGAAAACGCTGCGAGAAAGCATTGGGGCGCACTCTACGCGGCGGCGCATGCATCGTCGACCTCGCTCGGCGCGCGGCCCGTTCGTGATCAAGTCCGGCCCGGGGCTTGGGGCCGCTTGCGGCCCCATCGTGATCAGTGAGCCGACATACGCGTGCGCATGCGCTGCGCGGCCGCGAGCACGAGCGGATCGTCGCTGGAAATGGCTGTTTCCCAAGCGGGGCCGAGCCATGCGCGTGCGGCGTCCAGGCCGCTGCGACGCGCGAGCGTCTCGGCGAAGAGCAGACGCGCGAGGGGCGACGGTGACGTGGTGCGCGCAGGGATTGCGCGCATCGATGCGGAGAGCGCGGCCCCGTTGCCTTCGAGATCGGCGGCCGCCGCGAGCGCGATGCGCGCCGTGGCGTCCGCGGGATCGGCGTCCAGGATCAGCGTCGCTTGGGCGCGCGCGAGCGCGGCGCGGCCCAGCGCTGCGGCGCGGATCGCGAGCTCCGACCACGAGAGCTTCGCGCGGTGTGCGAGGCGGCGCGCGCCCGCGAGATCATCGGCGAGGAGGGCGGCGTCGACGGCGGCGAAGCGCGCCGTGGCGGGTGTTGCGTTCTGCGACGGTGTCGCGCGATCCGGCGTCACGTGCGGAGAGGCTTCGCGCGCGAGCGCGGTGTCGCCCGTGCGGTTCGCGAGATCGAGGAGCGCGCGCCACGGCTCGGAAGATCCCGAGCGACGCACGGTGAGCGCGCGCAGCACGAGGCGCGCTTCTTCCACGCGACCGACGCGCTCCAGCGCAGAGGCGCGCAGGATGGACGACGTCATGTCGTCGGGATCGAGCGCCACGGCGCGCTCTGCAGCGGCGAGCGCTTCGGCGGCGGCGCCGTGCGTGAGGGCGCAGCGCGCGCGCTCGCGCCACAAGGGACCGAAGGCCGCGTCGATCTGCTCGGCGCGCGCGAAGTCGGCCTGTGCATCCGCGGGGAGAGGCGCATCCGCAGGCGCGACCCGGCAACGGATGGAGCCGAGGCGCGTCCAGATCTCGGGGCTCTCGGGATCGGCTTCGGCGGCGAGCGCGAAGGCGCGCACCGCACCCGCGAGATCGCCATGCGCCTCGGCCTCGGCGCCGCGACCGTAGAGCGCATACGCATACTCCGAGATGAAGCGGCCCGGCACGGCTCGCCCGTCGACGACGCGCACCACGACCGGCTCACCGCAGCCCGCGAGCACGACCGCGGCGATCAGCGCGACGACCGAACGGGTTAGGTGCACTGGGCGATCTCGTACAGCAGCCGATCGTTCTCCGCCGGCAAGCCCACCGTGATGCGCATGCGGCGGAGGAGCCGGCCACCCGAAGCGCCGTAGCCCTTCACGAGGACGCCGCGCGCGGCGAGCGCCTCCACGAGCTCGTTCGCCGGGCGCGGCGCTTCGGTCCAGAGGAAGTTGGCGTCGCTCGGCGTCACCGCGAAGCCGAGCTTCTCGAGGCCTTCGGCGAGGCGCGCCCGCTCGGCGATCACCTCTGCGCGCATGCGGGCCATCTCGTCTCGAAGCTCGCGCAGCACGAAGGTCGCGCCGCGCTGCGAAGGCACGGGCACGTTGTAGGGCTGCCGCACCTTGTCGAGCTCGCGCACGAGCTCGGCCGGAGCGATGAGCCAGCCCACGCGCAGCGCGGCGAACCCGATCTTCGAGAGCGTCCGCAACACGGCCACGTTCGGGTGCTTCTTGCGCAGATCGATCTGTGTGCGTGATGCGAAATCGACGTAGGCCTCGTCGACGATCACGAGCGCGTCGGGCGCCGCGGTGATCACGGCCTCGAGCCGGTCGAGCGAGACGAGGCGGCTCGTCGGGTTGTTGGGCGTGGCGATGAAGATCACGTTCGGCCGCATGATCTCGATGGCCGTGCGCATGCTCGAGACCTCGAGATCCCACGTGGCGTCGAGCGGCACCTCCACCACCTTGAAGCCGCGCGCCCGCGCGCTCTGGCGGTACATCACGAAGGTCGGCGTGGGCACGAGGAGGGTGGGCGCCGGGTTCTTCCCCTGCGGGCGATCCAACGCCGTGAGGAGCAGCGCGATCACCTCGTCCGATCCGGTGCCGACCAAGATCTCGTCGGGCGACGCGCCGGCGTGCTCGGCGATGGCCTCGCGGAGCGCGGTGGTGCGCGCGTCCGGATAGCGGTTGTAGCTCTCCGGCACCATGGCCCGGGCGAGCTCGGCGGCGGCCTCGGGAGAGAGCAGGGGAGGGGACTCGTTCGCATCGAGGCGGACCGCGAACGTGCCGGGCCGAGGCTCGTAGGAGTGGAGCTCGGCGAGATCGGTGCGCAGAAGCGGCGCGAAGCGGCTCTCGGACATGAGGTCGCGGATGGTAGCAAAAGCCCGGAGGATGCGTGGCCCGATCGGCGGAGGCCGCCTCACCGCGGTCGCTCGGCGAGGGGAGGCGGTCGACGAAGGCGGGCCGGCGCTCGACGATCGCTTCGATGCGCGGGCAGCTCGAGCGCCTCCTCGTCGTCCTCGCCGTCGGCTCGCTCGCGGCCATCGGCGCCAAGCGCGCGCTCGTGCCTTACAACGCCGCGCTCGTCATCGTCGGGCTGCTCCTCGTGCTCGCCGACGTGCTCCCGAAGACACCGCTCGATCCGCAGATCGTCCTCCTCGTGTTCCTGCCGGTGCTGGTCTTCGAGGGCGCGCTCTTCGCCGATGCCGATGCCATGCGCGCCGCGCAGCGGCCCATTTGGGCGCTGGCGGTGCCCGGCGTCGTCATCTCGCTCCTCGGCACCGCGGCCATCGCCACGCTGGCCCTCGAGCTGCCGTTCTCGGTGGCGATGCTCCTCGGCGCGCTGCTCTCGATCACCGACACCGTGAGCGTCCTGCTCGCCTTTCGCAGCGTGCGCGTGCCCCATCGGCTCGCCGCGATCATGGAAGGGGAGAGCCTCTTCAACGACGGGACCGCGCTCGTGCTCGTGAGCATGACGGCCGCCGTCGCCGCGAGCGGGCATTTCCACGCGTTCCAGGCGGCGCATGCGTTCGTCGTGGCCGTGCTCGGCGGCGTGGCGGTGGGCCTCGCGCTCGGCGCGCTGGGCGCCATGCTCCTTCGCGGCACGCCGGATCATCTCACCGCCATCCTCGCTTCCACGGTGCTCGTCTTCGCGACCTCGCTGATCGCCGATCGCGTCCACGCCTCGCCGGTGATCTCCGTCGTCGTTGCCGGCATCGTCGTCGGCGGCGCGGCCCGCCGTCACCTCGAGCCCGGGCGCGTGCTCGCGCTCCAAGGCTTCTGGGAGATCGCGGGCTTCGGGCTCAACGTCGTCCTCTTCCTCCTCGTCGGCATGCAGATCGACACGCGCTCGCTCGTCGCCGAGATCCAGGCCATCGTCCTCGCGCTCTTTTCGCTGCACGCCGGGCGCGCGGTAGCGGTGTACGGATGCTCCGCGATCCTCCGCGTGCTCTCGCGCGAGCGCGTGCCCATGCGCTGGCAGCACGTGATGGTCCTCGGCAACATCAAGGGCGCCCTCTCCATGGCCGCGGTGCTCGCGCTGCCCGCGAGCCTCCCGTACCGAGATCGCCTCGTCACCATCGTCTTCGGCGTCACCTTCGCCACGCTGGTGATGCAGGCGCTCCCCTTCGCGCGGCTCCTGCGCGCGCTCCGGGTGGCCGAGCCCTCGGCGGACGTGGCCATCGACGGCGCCAAGGTCACGTTGGTCGCGGCGCGGCGCGGCCTCGCCGAGCTCGAGGAGCTGTTCGCCGCGGGCCTCGTCTCACGCAAAGATCACGCGGAGCGCCGCGCCGAGATGCAGCGCCAGGTGATCGACGCCGAGGAGATCCTGCGCGGCCCCACGGGCGAAGCCGCGCGCGACGAGGTGGTCGATCGCGCGGTCCTCTCCGCGCAGAAGGCCGCCATCCTCGACGCCGCGCGCCGCGGCATCGTGGACGCCGAGGCGGCGGAGGCGCGCGTCGCCGAGATCGATCGGTCCCTCATCGCGCTCGAGCGTGAAGAAGAAGAGGAGCCGTGATGCTGCGGGTGATCATCGCGGGCGCAGGGGAAGCGGGGATCGCGGTGGCCGCGCACCTCCGCGCCGGCGGTCATGCGGTGACCGTCATCGATCGCGACGAGACCGCGGCGCGGCGGGCCTTCGAGCGGCATGGCCTGGTCGCGCTCACCGGCGACGCCACCAGCGCCCGCCTGTTGCGCGACGCCGACGTGGCCCGCGCCGACGTGGTCGTGGCCATGCTCCGCCGCGACGCCGACAACCTCGCGGCCGCGCTGCTCGCGCAGGCGGCCGGCGTGCGCCGCGTGATGGTGCGCATGCGCGACACCGAGTATCGAGGCGTCTACGCCGCGGCGGGCGTGCAGCGCATCCTCTCGGAGACCGACGTCCTCATCGGCGCGCTGGCCACCGCCATCGAGCACGAGGCCGTGCGTCACTCGATGATCCTCGGCAACGGCGAGTCGATGGCCATCGAGCTCGTCGTCCCCAAAGGCTCGCGCACCGTGGGCCGGACCATCGCCGATCTCGCGGTGGATCCAGCCTTCCCGCGCTCCTGCGTCTTCGCCGCCATGTCCGACGGCGGCCCGATGGAGGCCCCGCGCGGCGCCTCGGTCGTGCACGCCGAGATGGCGCTCGTCATCGTCGTCCGTCGCAGCGACATGGGCGAAGCCATCGAGTTCTTCATGCAACGCTCCTGAGCCGCGCCAAAGCTGGTTTGCATACCTCCGAGACTCCCATGCTCCACAGGGGGGCTCGCTCGTTGGGCTCGATTCGTGTCTTTGTGGCCAAGTGTTGTGATTGCCATTCTGAAAACTCTCCGTTGCCGCGCATGCGCCCCTCATGCTCTCACCGATTCTGGAGCACGCTTATCGTGGGCCGTGAAGACTGCCACTCTCCGCGGCCGCGCGACGATCACGCCATGTGGGCGCGCATCTCGGCCGTGTGCTCGATGACGTGGGCGACCGTTGCCAGCATTTCGGCGGGCTCGACGGGTTTGGTGACGTGGGCTTGGTAGCCGGCGTCGAGGGCGCGGGCGCGGTCCTCCGGCCTCGCATAGGCGGTGAGCGCGACGGCGGGGACGGTATGTGCAGCGGAGCCGGCGCGCACGCGGCGAATCATTTCGTAACCATCCATGCCCGGCATCCCGATGTCGCTCACCACTGCATCGATCGGTGTCTCCGAGAGCATGTCGAGCGCTTCGGTCGCCGAGGAGGCCGTCACCACCCGGGCGCCCTGCTCTTCGAGCAAACGTTTGACGAGCTCTTGGGCGTCGGGCTCGTCATCGACCACCAAGATTCGCGCGCCCAACAGGTTGGCCGCCGTCGCCGCAGGCCCCGTCGCGCTCGACGCCAGCCCGGAATGAGGAGGCAGCGTGACGACGAATCGCGCGCCGCGCCCCGGGCCTTCGCTCTCGGCGTGGACGTTGCCGCCGTGCAGCTCGACCAAGTGCTTGACGATGGCGAGCCCGATGCCGAGCCCCCCATGCTGTCGCGTCATGGAGGCCTCGGCCTGACGAAACCGATCGAAGACGAAAGGCAGGAATTCAGGCTCGATCCCTTGCCCATCGTCGCTCACGACGAGCTCGATCGCGGCGCCTCGGCGCGCGAGCGCGATCTCGACGCGGCCGCCTCGGGGCGTGAACTTGATGGCATTGGAGAGCAGGTTCAACACGACCTGCTGCAAACGCGTGGCGTCGCCGAGGACGACGGCGCCGACGTCGGTGACGGCGGTGCGGAGGGTGATGCCTTTGGCCTCCGCGGCGGCGCGCATGCTTTCGAGGGCAACGTCGATGGTGGCTGGGAGATCGATGGGCCCCCGCTCGACGTGGAGCTTTCCGGAGACGATGCGACTGACGTCGAAGAGGTCGGCGATGATCTGGGCGAGGAGCCTTCCATTTCGTTCGACGACGGCGAGGGCCTTTTCGAGCTGCTGCTGGGATTGGCCAGGTCTGCGCGCGAGGGCAGCGAATCCGAGGACGGCGTTGAGGGGCGTGCGGAGCTCGTGGGAGAGCATGGCGACGAACTCGTCTTTGGCGCGCCCGACGCGCTCGAGCTCCGTGCGCGCGGCGCGCTCGGAGTCGAGGTGGGCCTCGTGCGCGTGGAGTGCACGTTCCAGGCGCTTTTGATCGGTCAGATCGATGGCGCACACGAGATCGGTGTCCGCCTCGCCTGCCATGCGCGCGCCGCACACCAGCACGGGGACGCGCCGGCCGTTGGGGCGCACGTACTCCTTCTCGATCGGACCGAAGCGCCCGAGCTTGGCCATCGAGAGGATGCTGTCCACCGTCACCCCGTACCACTCGGGCGGCGTGATTTCGCGCCAGGTGACGGCGCCGCGGGCGATCTCTTCCCGCGTGCGGCCCACGAGGCGGAGCCAGGCGTCGTTCGCCTCCAGCACGGGACCGTCGCTGCGCGCGATGGCGAGCGGCGCGAGCTGGGCCGCGAAGACGGCCCGGAAGCGCCGCTCCTCTGCAAGGAGGGCGCGCTCGGCGTCCGCGACCGCCCGTGCGCGCTCGCGCTCCAACGCGGCGACGCGATCGCGCTCGGACGCGGATTGCTCCTGCAAGCGCCGCCTCAAGCTGGCCACCACGCTCACGAGCGTGCCCGTCACGATGAAGAGCGCCCAATGACCGTGATCGACGTTGCCCGTCGACGCGGGCGCGCGTGTCGGCGCGAGCAGGAAGAGCTCGAAAGCCAGCGCGCCGAGCACCGTGGCCAAGAGGGCAGGGCCCTCACCGCCGAGCACCGCGGCCACGATCACGACGACGCCGATCCCCGCGAGCGACCAGCGCTCGTGAACGTCGCCCCGCCAATGCACCCCCGCTGCTGTCACAGCGATGACCAACACGACGACCAGCGCATGTCCAACCAATGCTCGCGCCATGGTCGTGCGCTTCGCCAGCACTGCATTCCCCCCCGACGGATGCACAGCAGCGCAGCACGCGATGCTGATGGCGTCCGGACGTTCGAGGGTAACAAGGGTTTTCCAGCCCTACAAGCCAGCCCAAGTCCGCGCCGAACGGTCCGCTCGTGCTTGATCGCATGGTGCCGGCATCCGTTCACCGAGCCGTCTCGGGAGGATGCCAATGCGCGCGAACGCCTCGATTTCACGGGTCGAATGAGACGTGGACGACATCGATGCGCGCCGCCGACAGGCATGCTCTGCCGCAGTCGTGGCGCGCTCGGGGCGTCATCATGCTCACCATCGGACACCAGGATTTTCCTGGCAGGGACGAAGGATCGATCCCTAGACTCCCCCCTTTGGGGGGAATGCATGTCTTATGATCCGCAGGGTGACGAGCGGCCATCCGTCGAGTCCATCCGGTTCGCGTCCGCGACCGGCGACGTCGAGCAGGGGCTGCGTCACATCCTCGAGCGCATCACCGATGCCTTCGTGGCTTTCGATCGAACGTTTCGCTTCACGTACTTGAACCGTCGCGCCGAAGCGTATTTCGGCCGGACGCGTGAAAGCCTCTTGGGCAAAAGCATCTGGGACGAGCTCCCCGTGGCGGTCGGCGGGGTGTACCAACGCGAGCTCGAGCGCGCGGTCGCCGAGCAGCGATCGATCGAATTCACCGCGCCCGCGTTGCTGTCGGAGCGCTGGTACGGTGTCTCCGCGTATCCATCGGTGGAAGGCGTCTCGGTCTACTTCCGCGACATCACGGCCCAGCGCGTGGCCGAGCTTTCGCTCCGCGAGAGCGAAGAGCGATATCGATCGCTCTTCGAGAACACGATCGACGGTGTCCTCCTCACCACGCCGGAGGGCGCCGTCCTCGCGGTCAACCCTTCGGCCTGTCGCATGTTCCATTGCAGCGAATCCGAGCTGATCGCCATGGGCGGCGTCGCCCACCTCGATGATGCCGGCTGGAGCGCCGCCTTGGCCGAGCGGACGCGCACCGGTCGATTCCAGCGCGCGCTTTCGTTTCGTCGTCGCGATGGATCGCGCTTCCTCGCCGAGGCGAGCTCGGTGCTCTTCGTCGATGCCCAGGGCGCGCCGCGGGCTTGCACGATCCTCCGCGATCTCACCGAGGTGCGGCGGATGCAGCGCGAGGTCGACGTGCAGGAGACGCGCTTCCGCCGGCTGGTGGACGCTTCGAACGAAGGGATCTGGGCGACCGGTGAAGGCGGCGAGACCGAGTACGTGAACCGCGCCATGGCCGAGATGCTCGGCGCTTCGCGTGAAGCGTTGTTGCCGATCCGGTTCCTCGATCTGCTCGTGGACGAGCGGGCGCGCGAGCAGGCCGAGGCGCTCCTCGCGGGCCGCGAGGCGAGCTCGGCGAGCGTGCTCGAAGGCCGGCTCCGGCGCCCCGATGGGGCCGAGATCTGGGCGCGGATCAGCATGTGTCCGCTCGTCAGCGACGAGGGCGAGTTCCTCGGCACGCTCACGACGGTCGCCGATCTGACCGCGCAGAAGCGCGCCGAGGACGATCGCCGGTTCCTCACCGACGCCGGCAAGGAGATCGTGGGTCGCCTCGTGGCCGACGATCGACTGGAGGGCTTCGCGCGCCTCGTCGTGCCGCGCCTCGCCGACGTGAGCACCGTCGATCTCGTCGACGGCGACGTGATGCGCCGGGTCGCGGTCGCGCACGCGGATGCCGCGCTCTCCGGGCCCGCCGCCGATCTGCGGCTCGCGGGCGCCGACTGCGTACGACGCACCGGCGAGCCGCTCCTCGTGTCCGCGGTGGACGATGCGTGGCTCCGCGCCGCCGTGACGAGCGAAGCCGATCTCGAGGCCGCGCGCGCGCTCGACGTGCAATCCGTGATGATGGTCCCGCTCCTCGTGGGCGGTCGCCCCGCCGGCGTGCTCTCGTTCCTGTCGCTGCGCCGGGACCGGCGTTATGCGCCGTCCGATCTCGCCTACGCGCAGGCCATCGCGGAGTGGGCTGCGCTCGCGGTCTCGCACTCGCGCCTCTACGGAAAGGCTCTGCGCGCGGCTCAGGATCGCGACGAGATCCTCGGAATCGTCTCCCACGATCTCCGAAACCCGCTGCACAACATCGTGATCGCCGCGCAGCTCGCGGCCATGTACACGAGCGACGCGCGCGCCCAGGTGCACCTCTCGCGCATCCGGCGCGCGGCCGGGTGGGCGACCAAGCTCATCCAGGAGCTGCTCGACGGCGCCAAGCTCACCGCCGGGCGGATGTCGCTCGAGCGAAGGCCGCAGGATGCGGAGCTGCTCGTCTGGGAGACGATCGAGCTGCAGCGATCGGCCGCGGAGGAGAAGCGCGTGGACGTGACGTCGAGCGTGTCGCCCGGCCTGCCGCCGATCCTGGCCGATCGCGATCGCATGTTGCAGGTGCTGGGCAACCTCGTCGACAACGCCATCAAGCACACGTCGCCGGGCGGTCGCGTCATGGTCTCGGCCGAGCCCGAAGGCGAGGGCGTGCAGATCGCGGTGGCCGACATGGGCCCGGGGATCCCGCCGGAGCTGGTGACGCACGTCTTCGAGCGCTTCTGGCAGGCGCGGCGGCACGATGGCGCCGGCCTCGGCGTCGGGCTCGGCCTCGCCATCGCCAAGGCCATCGTGGAGGCGCACGGCGGCGCCATCTGGGTCGAGAGCCGCGTGGGCATCGGCACGACGTTCCGCTTCACCTGTCCCTGCGCCGATCCATGAGGCATGGCGCGCTTTCCGTGAGCGCGCTGTGCTTCATGCATCGTCTGCGCGCGCGACGCGCATCACGCCGACTTCGTCGTTTGCACGCCGTCGCGCGCCTCCGCGACGGCGCAGATCAAGCCCGCCACGATCGCCAACATCTCGGTGGGCTCGACGGGCTTGGCGATGTGGGCTTGGTAGCCCGCATCGAGGGCGCGGGCGCGGTCCTCCGGCCTTGCGTAGGCAGTGAGCGCGACGGCGGGGACCGCGCGGGCAGCGGATCCGGCGCGCACGCGGCGAATCATCTCGTAACCATCCATGCCTGGCATTCCGATGTCGCTCACCACCGCGTCGAAGCGGACGCTGGCGAGCACGTCGAGCGCTTCCGCGGCGGCCGCCGCCGTCACCACCCGGGCGCCCTGCTCTTCGAGCAAGCGTTTGACGAGCTCTTGGGCGTCGGGCTCGTCGTCGACCACCAAGATCCGCGCGCCTGCGAGGGTGCACGGCGCCTTCGTGGTCGTGACGAGCGTCGGAGCGAGAGGCTGCGTTGGCAGCGTGACGACGAATCGCGCGCCGCGCCCCGGGCCTTCGCTCTCGGCGTGGACGTTGCCGCCGTGCAGCTCGACCAAGTGCTTGACGATGGCGAGCCCGATGCCGAGCCCACCATGCTGTCGCGTCATGGAGGCCTCGGCCTGACGGAACCGATCGAAGACGAAAGGCAGGAATTCAGGCTCGATCCCTTGCCCATCGTCGCTCACGACGAGCTCGATCGCGGCGCCTCGGCGCGCGAGCGCGATCTCGACGCGGCCGCCTCGGGGCGTGAACTTGATGGCATTGGAGAGCAGGTTCAACACGACCTGCTGCAAACGCGTGGCGTCGCCGAGGACGACGGCGCCGACGTCGGTGACGGCGGTGCGGAGGGTGATGCCTTTGGCCTCCGCGGCGGCGCGCATGCTTTCGAGGGCAACGTCGATGGTGGCTGGGAGATCGATGGGCCCTCGCTCGACGTGGAGCTTTCCGGAGACGATGCGACTGACGTCGAAGAGGTCGGCGATGATCTGGGCGAGGAGCCTTCCATTTCGTTCGACGACGGCGAGGGCCTTTTCGAGCTGCTGCTGGGATTGGCCAGGTCTGCGCGCGAGGGCAGCGAACCCGAGGACGGCGTTGAGGGGCGTGCGGAGCTCGTGGGAGAGCATGGCGACGAACTCGTCTTTGGCGCGCCCGACGCGCTCGAGCTCCGCGCGCGCGGCGCGCTCGGAGTCGAGGAGCATCTCGCGCTCGGCCGCGATGCGGGTCTGCACGGTGACGTCGCGAACCTCGAGCAGGAGCATGGGCGGGCGCCCGGGCCGCTCGATGGGGCTGGCGGAGCAGACGACGGGGAAGGCGTCGCCGGTCTTGCGGACGTACACGTCGTCGTGGGTCCCGACGCGCGCGCAGGTGGCGAGGGCGCGCTCCAGCGCGCAGGCGCCGTCCGCCGTCGCGGTGCAACGCCGGTGCACGACGTCGTGCAGCGGCCGCTGCGCGATCTCGTCGAAGGCGAAGCCGATCATGGCCTCGGCGGCGGGGTTCATGAACGTGCAACGCCCTTGCCCGTCGACCATGAAGAGGGCGGCGCCGGCGTGATCGGTGATGGCCTTGGTGATCTGCTCGGCGAGCGCCGCCTGCGCGCGCTTCTGCTCGGTCAGATCGAGGACGAAGCAGATGAACTCTTCGTGCTCGCCGTCGACGCGGGCGTAGCCGATGAGCACCGGGATCCGCCGGCCGTCCGGCTGCAGATAATCCTTCTCGTAGGGTTTGCAGGCGCCGAGGGCGCGCGCTTCGGCGATGCCGGTCACGTCGCGATGGATGTGCTCCGCGGGCGTGAGATCGCGCCAGCGGATGGCCCCGCTCCGCAGCTCTTCCCGCGAGACGCCGAGCATCTTGAGGCCGAGATCGTTGGAGTCGATGATGTCGCCCTCCGCGTTGGAGCGGAGCACGCCGATGATGTTCGCGTCCCACAGCCGGCAGAGGCGGGCCTCGCTGTCGTGGAGGGCCCGCTCGATACGCTCGGTCTGCGCGCTTTCTCGGCGGCGCTCTTCGTCCACCCGCGCCATCCGCTCGCGCTCGTCACGGCGCCGTCGCCGCGCGCTCCGGGCCTGCCCCGTGGTGAGCGCGACGAGCCCGCCCGCCACGACGAACAGGACCAGGTGAAGCTGATCCACCGGCTGCGTCACGTTGACCGTGGCGACCGGCGGCATGAAGAAGTACGCGAGCACGGCGGCGCCGAGCAGCATGGCCAGCAACGCCGGGCCTTCGCCGGCCGAGAGCGCGGCGACGATCACGACGAAGAGCAGCTCGATGACCGGCGAGCGTCCGCCGAAGCTCTCGCGGAAGTGGATGGAGGCTGCCGCGATCGTCACGACGACGAGGATGACCAGCGCATACGAAGCCAATGTGCGCAGGCCTCCGAGCGGCCTCGACGGCACCACCATCGCCCCCCTTTCGGCGACGTCTCTCGGCCGTCGCGATCGACGTCCGGAGATGTTCGGCTCACGAAGGTAGTGGCCGGCCCCTCCGCGCACAAGCCGACCTTCATCGTCCGGCGCGGCCTTCCGCCGCGCGCCTCGCGCGCGCTCGTTCGCCTCGCCGTCCTCTCGACCCCGTGCGACGGCCGCCGCGCGTCCCGCGACAGGCCCCCATCCGACGTCGCGAAGAGCGCCCGAAAGCTCACAAATACGCGGGAAATGTAGCCGTTTTCGAGCGTGCTCGACCGGGGCTGCGGAGCGCTTCGCCGTCGCTCCTCGCCTCCACGAGCTCAGCGTCGCGGGGCGAGCGGCGGCGGCAGCTCCGGCTTGCTCGGCTCGCCCGCCTTCTTCTTCAGCTCTTCGATCTGCTCTTCCAGCTTCTTGTTCTCGCGCTCGCGCTGCGCGAGCATCTCCGCCGTGACCGCGTCGGCGCTCCCCTTCGAGCCCGACCAAGCGGCCTTGGCGCGCACGCACGAATCCCACGCGTGGTGATCGTCGCGCTCCAGCATGGCCATGTTGGCCGCCTGCGCGAGCCGGCTCGACGCCGCCGATCGCATGAAGAGCACGTACGCCACCGCGCCCAGCGCCACGCCGCCGAGCGTGATCGCGGTGCCCGCGATGCGCCTACCCTCCTGCACGTTGACCAGCGTCGCGATCGCGCCGCCGCCGGTCGCCGCGACGCCCAGGCTCGCGAACACCCATCCGCCCGCGGCCTGCGAGCTCGCGAGGCTGCGCGCCGCGGTCTCGGTGCGCGAGCACAGCGACGCGCCGGGCAGCGGCTCCGAAGCCGACGGCACGTACGGCGTCGTATCGGGGATGGACATCGCGCAGCCCGTGGTCATCAGCGCGGAGAGGGCCAATCCGGACAGGAGCCAAGGACGCATGGTCCCAAAACACCTACGCCCGAGCGCCCGACGTGGGCAACCAGTTTCGTGCGGTGTCGAGGCACGATCTCGGCGCCCGCGATCCACACCGAGGAAACGCCGATCTGATAGCGTCCGGGGCCATGACGATCGTCCTCACTGAGCAGGTGGTCGCAGAGATGGCGCCGAATCCGAAGGCGCTCCTCGATGGGCGTGGCCTCGTCAAGAAAGGCGCGCTGCGCAAGCTCGCCAAGAACGACGACGGCACGCTCGTGTTCGGGCTCTGCCAAGGATCGGGCAAGTCGCCCTACGAGGTCTCCATCGACCTCGCCGCGGGGGGTGATCGCCCCACCGTGCGGTGCACGTGCCCTTCGCGTCAGTTCCCGTGCAAGCACGAGATCGGGCTGATGCTCGCCTTCGTCGCCAACGGCGCCTCCTTCCCGGTGGCCGCGCCGCCGGCCGATCTCTTGGAGAAGCGCCAGAAGCTGGCGGCGCGCGCCGAGAAGAAAGCGAGCGCGCCCGCGGACGAGCCCAAGAAGGTCAACAAGGCCGCCCTCGCCAAGAAGACGCAGGAGCAGAGCGCGGCGCTCGACACGCTCGAGACCTTCGTCATCGATCTCGTCACGGGGGGCTCGGCGGCCTCACGGGCAAGCACATCAAGGCCATCGACACCCAGGCCAAGCGCCTCTCCGACGCGCAGGTCTGGGGCGCCGCCGCCGCGCTCCAACACCTCTCGGCGCTGGTCTCCGCGGACGACGATGACGACGACGACGACGAGGAGAAGAAGGCCGCCCGCGGCCTCTCCCACGAGCGGGAGGCGCAGATCGCGGCCCTCGTCACGCAGCTCTGGGTCACCGTGCGCAAGGGCAAGAAAGCGCTCGAAGGCAAGCTCGAAGAGGGCACTTCGCAGAGCGAGGCCGACGCGCAGGTCGAGTCGATCCTCGGCCGCCGCTTCCAGCTCCCCGAGCTCAAGGAGGCCGGCTACTGGATCACCGATCGCACCCTCGTCGAGCTCGCCCACGAGAAGGGCGACGACCCGGTCACCGAGATGGCGAGCGCCACCGGTTATCTCCTCGATCTCGGCGACGGCAGCGTGCACCGCGAGCAGTCGAGCCTCCCGTACCGCGCCCTCAAGTTCGAGAAGCTGCGCTCTTCGCGCCCCGGCATCGTCACCCTCAAGGAAGCCGCGCTCTACCCGGGCGATCTCGTGAACCGCCGCGTCCGCTGGGACGACAAGCAAGCCGAGGAGCGCCCGCGCGCGCCCGCCGACTACGCCGCCCTGCACAAGCACGCGCGCCCGCTCGACACGCTCGTCAAAGCCCTGCGCAACCAGATCAAGAACCCGCTCAACCCCACCGACGCGGTAGGATTGTTGGAGGTCAAACGATTCGGCCTCGCCGGCGACGTTCTCGTCGCCGAGGATCGGGCCGGCGGTCGCCTCGTCATCCGCGATCCGCGGCGCACCGGCTTCTCCACCGCGAGGAACCTCCGCTACGCCGCGGGCGCCTTCACCGGCGAGGGCGTGCCCGCCTCGCTCGCGGTGCGCTTGTGGTTCGATCCGGTGGAGCGATCGGTGTTCGGTCAGGCGCTCGCGCTGTTCGCGGGCGAAGAGCACATCCGGCTCGGGTTGTGAGAGGAGCGCGACGAACATGCCCAAAGAAACGCTGAAGACGCTGGATCGTGACGCCGAGCGGCTCCTCTTCGCGGGCGCGCAGGTGGCCCGCACCGACGCCGCGCTGGACCCGGCCAAGCAGAAGCTCGCGCCGCTCGCGCCCAAGGCGCCGGCCATCGCCAAGGTCGTCGAGCAAGTCGAGAAGCTCCAGAAGGCCGCCCCCAAAGCGGCCGCCGCCGAGCTCCTCAACCTCGCCGCGTTGATGGCGCAGGTCCGCGGCGCGCAGGCGGCGCCCGCGGCCGCGCCCGAAGGGGATCTCGCGCCCCTCCCGCGCACCGAGCGCATCGGCTCGCCGCTCTCGTCGGTCGAGCTCTCGGCCCTCGTCGGCGCGCTCGCCAACGCGCCCGACGCCAGGCATCGCCCCAGCACCATCTCGGACGCCGTCGAGCGCGGCGCAGTCCGCGATCTGCGCATCCTCCCGTTCTGCGTCGAGGCCTTGAGCGACTCCGGCGTCGGCTGGGTCGTGCAGAACGAGCTCCTCCCCAAGCTCGGCAGCGTCATCGTTCCAGAGCTGCGCGCCTCGCTGAAGCTCTCGGGCAAGTCGACCGACGCCAAGAAGCTCCGCGTCCTCGCCGAGATCGAGCGCGCCGGCGCCCGCGCGCTCCTCGTCGAAGCCACCGAGAAGGGCTCGCCCGAGGTTCGGGCCGCCGCCATCGAAGAGCTCGGCAACATCGATCCCGCCACCGCGGAGCCGATCGCCCTCCGCCTGCTCGCCACGGATCGATCCGTCGAGGTGAAGAAGGAGGCCGTCTCCGCGCTCGGCGCCGGCCACTCGGACGAAGCGCTCGCGGCCCTCTTCGAGGCCTTCGAAAAGGGCGGCGATCTGCGCCGCGCCGCCGGTCACGCGCTCGCCCGCATCGAGCACGAGGACGCGACCACGCGCGCCTCCGCGCTCCTCACCCCGGAGCTCCTCGGCCTGCAACCTTTCAAGGCAGCAAAGGCTGACACGAAAGCCAAGAAGACCGCCAACGACAAAGCCGAGAAGGAGCACGACGCGAAGGTCGCCTTCCTCGAAGCGGTCATCGATCTCCTCGCGGCCCGCAAGGATCGCGACACCACCGCCACCGTCCTCCAGGTCTTCCGCGAGCACAAGATCAAGGACGTGCGCGAGGCCGCCGCGCGCGCCCTGCTCAAGACGGGCTACGCGGGCGCCTTCGACGAGCTCTCGCCCAGCGTGCTCAAGGCCGGGTGGGACGTGCAGACCGAGTTCATCGAAGGCATCATCTCGCGCGATCCCGCCCGCGCCTTCGAGCGCCTCGGCCCCTTCCTCGCTCCGCAGAACCTCAAGTCGAAGGAGCAGATCTCCTTCGCCGACACCATCCTGAGCCACCTCAACGACGACGACGCCTGGGAGGAGCCCGAGGACGAGGCCGCCGTCGAAGCCGCGGAGGACAAAGCCCCGCAGAAGCCCTCCATCTTCCGCTCCGATCCGCGCTGGCTCGACGCGGCCATCGCGCTCCTCGATCACCCGAGCCTCGGCTCCGACGCGCTCGAGGTCCTCGCCGCCGCCAAGTCGGACAAGGCCCTCGACGCGGTGCTCAAGCTCGCCGAAAAGCGCGGCAAGCACATCAACGCCTGGCGCATGCTCCACGTCCTCATCGCTTACAAGGACGCGCGCATCGTCCCGCACCTCCTCGGCTTCCTCGACGAGCTCAAAGGCTATTGGGGCCGCCGCACCGTCTACCGCGCCATGCGGACCTACGACGACGCCGCGCTCGCCCCCGGCTTCGAGACCTGGCTCAAAGGCAAGAAGCGCCTCGAAGAGCGCGAGAAGACCGAGACGCAGGAGCTGCTCGACTTCCTCCGCCGCGACCGCGCGCTCACCGCCGGCGTCTAATCACGCCTCATCGTGATCACGGCTTCATCCGGAGACGACCTCTCCGGATGAAGCATCGTCTTCGGCCCTCTCGAAATCCCCCGACCTTCGATACGCGTCTCCGCGTGCCCAACGGGCTCAAGGTCCGATGTGGGCCGCCTGCTTGTGATCGAGCAGATCGCGAATCCAGTCGACGAGCTTCACCCCGTTGACCTCGGTGTCGTAGAGCCCGCCGAGCAGACCCAGCCCTTGCACGATGCCGGAGCTGTCCTGCATCAGGAACGTGTGCGACGTGCCGCCCGCGTAGTAGGTGCCGAAGGCGTTCGTCTGCGTCTGCACGTTGCCTCGGAACTCGAGGAGCCCCGCCTCGAACTTCGCGCTCGAGAGCGGCACCGGCACCGCGGCATTGCAGTTGTTGGCGCCGAATCCATAAAAGGTGCTGATGATGCCGTCGCCCGTCCACGAGATGAGGCCGCCCATGAACTTCTTGCCGAAAGGCCCCTTCGTATACTTGTTCATCAGATAGCCCATCCAATCGAACACGTAGTCGTTCGACGTCGGGCAGCTCGCGCCGCAATCCCCGAGGAACGTGTTGTCGAAGCCCCACACCTTGCGCCACTGATCCTGGAGACAAGGCACGATGTATTGCGACGACATCGGTTGTCCGGAGTCGTCGAGCATCGTGAAGCGCTCCACGGTTGCCGGCGCGTTGCGTGCCACGAGATCGGCCGTGAGCCCGACGCCGAAGCCGCCCGCGCTGCTGCCGGTCAGGAGCTCGTCCGTCGCGTCCGGCACCGTGGCGAGGATGCGGCTCAAATAGAGCTTCATGTTGGAGTAGCCGGTGTAATTCTGCTTCCCGGTGATGGGGCCGGGCTCGCCGGCCGCGTTCATCCCCGCGTGGACGTCGCCCGTGCAATAGGGGATGTAAAACACGTTCCAATCCCGAATGGGATTGTCCGGGCGGTTGAAGTTGAAGATGCCGCCGCCGAGCACGTACGAGGGGAAATCGAAGGTGAGCAGCTTGCACGAAGCATCGTTGAAGCAGGCGCCGCCGCCCTCGAGGTAGATGGCAATCTTCTTCGAGCTGTGATTGAGGTGCGCCATCAAATGCGCTGGGACACCGTCGCGGCAATACCCCTCTGGAATGGCCACGTAAGTCCACGCGCCGTCGTCACCCTCGATGGGCTCTCCCGGCGTGATCTCCGGCGGCCCCGCATCCACCATGGTGCCGCCGCTGCCGCCGGCGCTGCTGCTCGTGGCGCCGCCGGAGCCTCCGCTGCTGCTCGTGGTGCCGCTGCCCGTGCTGCTCTCCACGCTGCCCGCGCTGCCGCATCCTCCCATCGAGAGCGCGACGATCGCGCCGAGGAGGATGGCATGTGAGCTCGACCCTTCACCCGCACGTCTCTCCATCATGATGGTCTCCTCCCCTCGCGCATCGCCGCGCCGTGGGGCGAGGTTCTCACAAGAACGACGTGCCTTGGAGGTGCGCTGTACGACGCTCGCACGAAATGCGCTCTTCGGCGACATCCCATCGTGGCCTGCCTTGCGCATCCGTGAAGAAGTCCGTCGCGACTTCACACGACGCGGCTCGATCGGGGCAAGGAAGCGCGCAACGCAGGTATCGAGGGAGCCTGTTCTCGAGACCTTGCGCGCGCTCGTCGGGTTTGGAGAACAGCCCTCCTTCGTCTGGACGAGAACGTCAAACGCGTCAGTGGGCGTGAGCCCACGCGCTCTCCGAGAGCACGCGGCGCTGCGCGCTCGGGGCTTTGCCTCGTCGCGAACGATGGTTTGGCCCCAGCGCGCAGCGCTGGATTCGCGGTGCGATCAGCTCAGCGCGGGAAGTCGTTGGGATCGCAGATCGCGGTCCACTCGGTGCACTTGCCGTTCGTGCAGAGGCTGCCTACGCACTCGCCGCTATTCGTGCACGCCTCGCCGTTCTGCTTCAGCGCGACGCACGTCGGAGCGGCGGGATTGCTGGAGTCGCAGCGGCTCGTCTGATCGCAGTCGTTCGGGAGCGGGCATGGCTCACCGGGCTTGGCGGCCGGCACGCACGTGCCGCCCGGCTCGAGCGTGCACTTCAAGCCGCTCTCGCAGTCACCGAGCTTGTCGCCTTGAAAGCTCATGCACTGCTCGCCTTCGGGCAAGACCTTCACGGAGCACGGCTCACCGCACGTGGCCGTGCCGGAGTCGTGATACCAGCAGGTCGATCCCTGCGCGCAGCTCGTCGTGAACCTCGTCTGCGACGGCTCGCACGCGCCGCCGAGCGTGGTCGTGCCGTAATAGGGCCAGCACACGTCGGGATCGCAATTCAGCGTCGGAGCGCATCCGCGCTCGGTGAGCTTGGCGATCAGCTTCCCCGTGCAGCTCGCGTCGTAGCTGAGGTGCAATTCTTTCGCGTTTGCTTGCATGTCTTGGAACATGGCGCGGGTCTGGTTCACGCAGACCTCTTTGGACGAGAACGAGCCGGTGCATCCGCACGAGAACAGAAGGTCACACTTCACCGTGGCGAGCTGTTCCGCGAACGCGCTCTCGGGCACCGGCGCCGCGGCGTTCCCGCCCGTCCCACCGCCGCTCCCGCCGCTCCCGGCAGGATCGCTGGAGCCGCACGCCGTCGCGCAGAAACCAAGGGAGAGCAGCGTGGCGAACAGATATCGTTTCATGGACACTCCTCCACGAGCGCGCGCCCGGAGCACGCGACTCGAAGCGACGAGATGATCGGCGACCACCGTCGGTCATCGCTCGTCGTGCCATGACGCTGGCAGGAACCGTTCCCGCGCCCCACGAAAGAGCCCGCAAGAACGCGAAGAAATGCATGAATGTCCACGGAGCGCCTGCATCTCAAGACAGATGCTCTCCGTCATGCCTCCCGAGCATCGGGGGTCGAGGTAGCACGCGTCCTCACGCACCGAGCCGCGCCGCCGCATCGGAAGTCGCTTCGCCGTCTGCGTTGCCCCGCTCCCCATGACGCCGATGCGCGCATGCTCCTCGTCGAATGGCAGAGCACAGGACATTGCCGCGCGCGTCCACTCGATATGTTCGAGGTTCTCGCGAGAGGCCATCTCCGAAGTGTCGTCATGCCAACGAGTCCAACGTGCTTGTCGTCGATGTGATGCGTTGGCGCGCGTGATTGACAATCCGTGAACGGGAAGCCCTGTGGTGATGGCCCCGGTGCTGCAAGGGCGTCAGCGTATTGGGTCGCTGGGCCGGATGCTCGATGATGTAGACAAATGTCCGTGAGGCGCCTGGAGGGCTGGTCGGTCGCTTGCGTGCCTGGGACACCGATGCTCGTGGATCGAGAGATGGTGCAGGGGATTGCGCAACTCGATCCGTTGTCGCGCAGGTCGCGCAGGACTGTCGCGGCACGCCGGCGTGCGCACCGCGTTTTGGCGCGCGGCACTTCGATTGCTTGAGCGACATGCGGTGAAGCGGTGATCGAGGACGGCCATCTTCGAGATGGCCATCGCGTGACGTGCGTCCGAGTGGCCGCGCGGCGAAAGAGGGGAAAACCATGTTGCATGAACGGCGACCATCCCAAGCGGCGGTCGAGGCGGAGGCCTACGATCGTCCCATCGCGTCGGGGGATCGGATCGAATCAGGGCCTCGCGTCTCGACGAACGACGGTGAGACGACAGGCGTCTTCGCCAAGGGAGACGTGAGCACGCGAGCCTCCGTCGAGAGCGACAACGCAGCCGTGGCGACCTATTACGGCCGGAAGACGGCTTCGATCCTCGAGAAGTATGGCCCGGGGCCGCGGGTCCACTTTCACATCGGTTGCTTTCACGGTCATCCGGACACCACCGTGAGCGCGGAGGCGCTGCGCCGGCGGATCACGCGGGCCCAAGAAGAGGTGGTCCTGCGCGCGGCCGCCGCGTGGGATGCGCCGGGGGCCTTTGCCGGGCGCCTCCTCGACGTTGGTTGTGGCTTGGGCGGAGGCGCCATCCATTGGGCAGAGCAGGGCCAGACCGACGTCACCGCGGTGACCATCGCGGAGGAGCACATTCCCCTCATCGCGCAATTCGCGCGGAGCGCGGGTGTGGGAGATCGCGTTCATCCGATGCTGTCCGATGCCTGCGAGGTGCGCGCGGCCGAGCCGTTCGACGCGGTCGTGGCCATGGAGAGCTCGTGTTACTTCCCGCGCGACCGCTGGTTTTCGCACCTGACTCGGTTGCTCCGGCCGGGCGGCGTCGTGTGCATCGAGGACACGTTTCTCGGCCTGCCGGATTGCCGCGAGCCCTTCGATCGATATTGGCATACGCGCGTCGGGTCAGTCGGCGAGTACGTGCAGGCCGCGCGGGCGGCCGGCTTCGAGCTCGAGGTGAACCTCGACTTGACCGAGGAGACGACGGAGTTCTGGCCGCAGAGCATCGCCTGGAGCGAACGTACCCTCGAGGCCGGAGGGCTCCCGGAGGACGAGACGGCGCGACTCCGGAGATCCATTCACTGGCACGGCTACTTCCACGATGCGTGGCGGCGGCGCGGAATCGAAGTGAGGCTCTTGAAGTTTCGGCTCCAGGGCTGAAGATGTGTCGATGATTATCGACACATCTTGACGGCGCATCACGTGAGGATCGCATGACCCTGAATGAACGGATCATCGAAGCCACGATGGAGTGGGGGCGCGATCTCCCCGGGTTTCGCCCCGCGCACGCGGCGCACGCGAAGATGTTCGCCGAGGCCTTCGCGGAGGGCCTCTCGGAGATCGGGAGAGGAGGGGAGCGGGCGCTCCTCCTGTCCTGTCTCGACATGGCCTGCATTCTGTGGGTCGACGACTGGTTCGACGTGCGCGGGCCCGGGATCAACGGTGATTGGGAGGCGCTCGCGGGAGGGCTCGGGAGCGCCCTCGCGACCACCCCCGAAGCGCTCGGTCTCTCGCGGCTCAGCGCCCGCTTTCGGCGCGCGGCGGCGCACCTCGACGAGCACCGCCTCTGGTCCGAGACCCTCGCCGACGTGCTGCGCGCGTCGCGCGAGGATCAGCGTGTCTCGCGCGGAGAGCGCACCCTGTCCTGGGCCGAATATCAAGAGAACGGCGAGCACAACATCGCCGTTCACCACACTGTCTTTTCGCTCTCGCTCGCCTACGGCCTCGGGCTCGCTTCGATCGCCGGGGACCTTCGTTTTCGCCGGGCGCTGCGCCATCTGTGCCTCGCCATGCGGCTCCGGAACGACCTCGCCAGCGCGGAGAAGGAGCGCAAAGAAGGGAGCCTTTCCAATGGCCTCTTCGTGATGGAGCGGTATCTCTCCCCCGAGCGCGCGTTTGCTTTCGTCGACGGAGAGCGGCGCGGCTACGAGCGCATGCTCGAAAGGGATCTCGAGAGCTTCGCGCCCTCTCACCCTTTCCCGCGGGTGGCGCGGGTGCTCATCGGCGCGGCGGAGCGTTTCTACCAGACGCCCAACTCCCGTTATCGCGACGACGAGTAGAGTGCGAGCTGGCCGAGAAGACGCAAGCGCGCGGCGGGGCGCGGCATGCGTGTTTTGCATGCGGTGGTGCTCTTTTGATGGATGGGAGCGCGCTCAGGCGGCGCGCACGACGTAGACTTCGCAGCCCGTGCTCACCACGATGACGCCCGATGCCGAGGGCACCATTGCCGACACGGAGCCCGTGAACGACGGCACGGGCTGCCAGGTCAGGCCATCGGACGAGGAAAAGAGGCCCTTGTCGCCGCCCATGAGGAATCCGTCCTCGAAGGCGATGACGTCGAAATCGGCGTAGCCGGCGGGAGGCGTGGTGTACTTGGCGCGCTTCGCGCCGGCGGGGAGCACGCCGATGAAACCGCGCCCCAAGCCGAGCGTCACGGCGGGGGTGACGACAGCCCCGTGCAAATGGTCTTTCATCGAGCAGAGCTTGGTCACGCCGGCGGGCGAGATCGTGCTCACTTGCTTGTTGTGGACCGCCACGAGCGTCTCGCCGTCGCGGTAGAGGCGGATCACCGAGCCTTCGAATTTCGCGCTCACGGGCTGCCACGTCATGCCGTCGCTGCTCTGGTAGACGAGCCCGATCAAATCGTCGTTGGGCAGGTGCCCCGAGGCCCACCACGTGCCGCGTTCATCGATGGTGAGGGCCTCGAGACGAAACTTGAACTCGGCAGGTGAGCGATAGACGGAGCGTCTATACGTGACGCGCGGGCCGATGGTGGCCTCGACGAAGTGACCTTCGATGCGGAAGAAGCCGATGCCGTTCGCGGTCGCCGACGCGGCTTGGATACGGTTGTTGAGCACGTCGATGACCGGCTTCGGCCCGATCTCGATGGAACCGAAGTCGAGCGGTGCCTCGACGAAGCTCACGCCATCGGGGGCCCACCACGCGGCCGTGAGCTCCACACCGCGCATGGCAGGGAGCACGAGGACGCCGCCGTCGTGCGCGTAGACATGGTATCCATTCGTTCGAACGTCCGGGGGACGAAGCATTGCTCAGCGCGAACATTCATCCGCGCGACGGTAGCGGAGGCCGCGACCACCTCGCAATCGTCGTCGGAGGCGGCGCGAGACCCTCGCCGCGTGCAGCGTGATTGGCGCCCTGCAGCTCGGCTGACGGTGGTCAATGCCGTGTGTCCGGCGGCGTCGATTCGGGAGCTCCGCACAACCAATCTTCGGGGAGGGCTCTACCATCTGCGATGGTTGGCTCGACACCGAAGCTCCGGAAGACAGCTGCCGTGCAAACGACACCTCGGTGTTCCCCCTAATCCCCGATGTGAGCACGGACGCCTGGCCATCTGTCGTCGGGCTGGTCCATTGACAAACGCGGCATGCGAGACTATTCCCCAACCTCAGGACGTGCGAAAGTCACAGCCCGGTAGGTAGTCCGGGTGGCGTTTGCGCTCGTACGGGCCGACCACACCGTCAGTGGGAGGCACTCCGGTACGTCCTTTCCCTCTCAGGAAAGGAACGTCCAACATGCGAAAGCTGAAGGTTCTCGTCTCGGGCGCGGGCATGGGTGGGTTGTGCCTCGCGCAGGCGCTCCGTCACGCGAGTCACGCGAGTCACGCGAGCATCGATGTCGAGGTCTTCGAGCGCGAGGCCCATCCCGGACAGCGATCGCAGGGATATCGACTGCACATCGAGTCCGATGGTGCCGATGCCCTGCGGAGCGCGCTGCCTCCCGCGCTGTATGCACTGTTCGAGGCTACGGCGATGCGCCCGCGTCCCTTCACGGCGATGCTGGACCCGCATCTCGTCGAGAAGCACAGAATCGATGTCGACGAGCAGGAGCGCGGGCGGGCGGTGGAAACGCCGCTCGTGCACCTCAACGTCAATCGCGCGACCCTGCGGCAGATTCTGCTCCTCGGGCTCGAAGACGTGGTGCGTTTCGCGGCGGCCGGCGCGCAGATCATGGGGCAAACGCCGCTCGCCGACGATTCGACCGGCGCGTGACGATGCTCCGACGTTGCTCTTGCGGCGCCGAATACGGGGCTGCCCTCTGGGGCGCGCTCGCGCTCGCGCAGCGAATCACGCCCAGCGAGATTCGCCTCTTCGTTCGCGATTGGCCGGACCAATGCTTCATCGAGGTGCGGGCGTGCGCGCGGTGCGGCAACCTCATGACCTGCAAGAGCGAGCGTCGCGAGGTCGCGCGTGATGGTGGTCGATGAGAAGGTGATTGGGGCGCCCGCCGCGCATGCGGGCGATGCGTCGGCCATGAACGTTTCGTGATCCTCGCGCCGCGAGAGGCCGCTCCGGCGCGAGCTCGTTCACGGGATCGCGCGCATCACGCGTGGGCTCGAGTGGCAGTTCGGTGCGATGCGCGCAGCGCCGAGGCTCATGCGTGCTCGGCGCTCAGGGACCGTTCCCACTGCCACTGCCGCCCGTACCTCCGGAACCTGCGGGCGGCGTGCCGCCGGGAGGGGGCGTGGCGCCGGCCCACGGCGCAGTGGCGCCGCCTCCCCACGTCGGCGACACGGGGGTCGCGCTGCCATACAGCGGCGCCACGCTCGGCGTTCCCGTCGCGGGCGCGCCCGTGCCTCCACCGTACGTGGGCGGTGCAGCACCGGCGACACCACCCCAGAACGGCGTGGTCGCGGACGGAGCGGCGACGGCCGTGGACGAAGGCGGTACGGTGCCCCAGAGCGGGTGCGGCGCGGTGCTGGCCGGGGGCGCCGAGCCGGTGCCCGCCGGAGGTGCCGTGCCGCTGCCCGCAGGCGGGGCCGAGCCGCCGAACACGGGCAGCGGTGAGCTGGTGGACGGAGCCGGTGCCGTACCGGATGCGGACGGCGTGGCGCCTCCGAACACGGGCGTAGCAGCGCCGGTCGGGCTGGTGGTGCCGGAGGCGGTCGGTGCGGCCGTGGCGCTGTCTCTGCTCCGAGCCTCTCCGATGGACGCCGTGGAATCATCGCTGGTCGGCGCGATCAGACAACCGGCGAACGAGATTCCGAGCGCAAACCCCCCGAGCGTGCCGATCTTCCCAAGCATAGTGACGACTCCTTTGCTCCAAAGCACGCCGGCGGCCCGGGGCGCACACACGCGCACCGTCCGTCGCGCCGGCATCGGACTCATTCGATGCACGGACATGCGGCATCGTGACGAAGTGCGTCCGCGGGGCAGAGTGCCAAAACGATCGGCGCTCGTTGTCGGCGATGGTCGCCGCACGGTGGCTGTGCGACGGCGGGTATGGCCCTGCGTGCTTTGGAGGCCCGGAGATCACTTGGTCGTCATCGCGACCGTTCGCGCGACAACGCAGGTCTCGTCGCTCGTGGAGACCCGCTCTTCCAGAGATTCGACCGGGTGGGGAAGGATGGAAATGCGGCGCGTGAACCGGTGGGGATACGGCCCTTCAATCCGTGCCGGCGTCCGCCGCGCAGAAACATGCGCTGGCCGCGGGGAACAGCACCCAACACTGCCAGGCGCCGTCTTCGCAGCTACACAGCCAAGCATCGATCGGTGAGCTGGGCGCGCCGGCGGACGGCGCGACACCGCAGCACTCGCGCGCGTGCGACACGGTGCACACCGCGTTGTCGGAACAGCCGCCGCAGGGGAGGGGATCCCACGTTTGCCCGCCGCAGGCCGGGGCCGTCGCCGCGCCCGACTTGTACGCATCGAAGGTTGCCGGTGCTTCTTCGGACGAATGAACGCACGAGCCCGGCTGGCCGCCCGAGCCGGTGCCACCGTTGCCGGCAGCGGCGCTGTCGCTGATCGAGGGCTCGCACCCGCAAACGATGGCCAACCACGGGCCGAGGAGCAGCGCGGTTCGGCCAAGCATCGTGGGGAACGTCATGAAAGTCTCCATTCGTCACGGAAGCAAAATGCGTCTCGTGATCGTGGATCGAACCGTCCTTCTCTGTCACGTCCCTTCGCGCGCGAAAATGCGGGCACGATGACGTGAATCTTCGAGCGCCGCGCGCATCTCTCGGATTGACGCGCCGATTGGCATCGACGATGGCGCGTTTGCTTCTCGACACGGTTTGCATGGAGATTGACTTGATGCGTTTTCGCGACGTCCTCGAGCACCACGACTACGACACCATCGCAGAGCGGCTGCGCGAGCCGGCGTTCACGGCGGCCGATGTCGATCGGGCCCTCTCGCGCTGGGAATCGGGGCTCGATGCCGAAGACTTCCTCGCGCTCCTCTCCGACGCGGCCGCGCCTCGGCTCGACGAGCTCGCCGACAAGGCCCAGCGCCTCACGCGCCGGCACTTCGGCGACACGGTCGCGCTGTTCGCGCCCATCTACCTCTCCAACACGTGCCACTCGGTGTGCACGTACTGCGGCTTCAGCTTCGAGAACGACATCAAGCGTCGCACGCTGAGCGTGGACGAGGCCGAGCGGGAGGCGCGGATCCTCCTCGAACAAGGCATCTCGCGCGTCATCCTGTTGACGGGGGAGGACTACGTGGCGACACCGGTCGCCTACCTCGCCGAGGTCACACGGCGCCTCGCGCCGCTCCTCAGTTGGACGAGGATCGAGGTCTATCCATTGGCCGAAGAGGAGTATGCGGAGCTCGGCCGTGCGGGCGTGTCGGCGGTGATCGTATATCAGGAGACCTACGATCGCCGTCGCTATGGCGAGGTGCATTTGAAGGGGAGGAAGCGCCGCTACGACGATCGTCTCGATGCGCTCGATCGCGCTGCGCGCGGCGGGATCCGGAAGCTGTCGGTGGGCGCGTTGCTCGGGCTCTCCGATGCGGCGACCGATGCCTTCATGGTCGGGCTTCATGCGCGGCACTTGGAGGAGACCTACGAAAGTCCGGAGATCACGATCTCCTTGCCGCGGATGCGCCCGGCCGTGGGCTTCGAGCAGGTGCCGGAGGTGCGCGACGAGGTGTACACACGTTATCTGCTCGCGACGCGGCTCTTCCTCCCGCGGGCGAACCTCATCATCTCGTCGCGGGAGAGCGTCGCTTACAAAGAGCACCTGATCCCGCTCTGCATCACGATGACGAGCGCCGGCGCCAACACTGCGCCGGGCGGCTACTCGGGGGGTGACGCCACCGAGCAATTCGATCGACAGGATCACAGCTCCGCCGCCGACACCGCCGAGCTGCTCGCGCGGCGGCGCCTGCGGGTGCTTTGATCCGCGCTCACCTTCGTGATCGTTCCGGCGCCACCGCGACGGGGCTGCGCTCCGAGAACTGTCCGTTCCAGTAAGGGTAATAGGGATACGGCGGCGTCACGGCGCTCGCGGCGTCGAGCTTCGCGCGCTGCGCTGCCGAGAGATGCCAGCCGACGGCGCCCAGGTTCTCGCGGAGCTGGGCCTCGTCGCGCGCGCCGATGAGCACGCTCGCCACCGTCGGTCGTTCGAGGAGCCAAGCGATGGCGATTTGCGGCAAGGTCTTGCCGGTCTCCGCGGCGACTTCCTCCATCGCGTCGACGACCCGATACAAGCGCTCTTCGTCGATCGGCGGCGCGGCGCCCGCGGTCTCGTGGAGCCGGCTTTGCGCGGGCAGCGGCTTGCCTCGGCGCAGCTTGCCCGTGAGCCGTCCCCAACCGAGCGGGCTCCAGACGAGCGCGCCGACGCCTTGATCCAAGCCGAGCGGCATCAGCTCCCATTCGTAGTCGCGACCGATGAGCGAATAGTAGGCTTGATTGGCGACGTAGCGCTCGAGGCCGAGGCGATCGGCGGCCGCGAGGGATTTCATGAGCTGCCAGCCGGAGAAATTCGAGACGCCGAGATAACGCACCTTGCCGGCGCGCACTGCGTCGTCGAGCGTGCGCAGCACCTGCTCCACCGGCGTGAACGCGTCGAAGGCATGGAGTTGCAGGATGTCGATGTAGTCGGTGCGCAGGCGCTTGAGCGCAGCGTCGATGCCTTCGTGGAGGTGGTGGCGAGAGGTGCCCACGTCGTTCGGGCCCGGCCCGGTGCGCAGCGCGATCTTCGTGGACACG
The DNA here is from genome assembly GCA_001931535.1 of Minicystis rosea. Lineage (GTDB taxonomy): Bacteria > Myxococcota_A > Polyangia > Polyangiales > Polyangiaceae > Minicystis > Minicystis rosea. The sequence goes on along the minus strand of CP016211.1, from coordinate 5,565,502 downwards.
ATGGCGCGCCCGCGGCGGCCGGCGAGCGCGGCGCCGAGGATCGCTTCGGACTCACCATCCGAGTACACGTCGGCGCTGTCGAACAGCGTCACGCCGGCATCGAGGCAGACGTCGACGAGGCGCTGTGCGCCGCTGACATCGGTGTTGCCCCACGCGCTGAACAACGGGCCTTTGCCGCCGAAGGTGCCGGCGCCGAAGCCGAGCACCGGAACCTGAAAGCCCGATCGACCGAGTTGACGATGTTCCATGACGAACCCTTTGGGTGATGTGGATCAATGGGTCACGATTGCGGGAGACGACGCACGGGTGTCGAGCGCGCGGCTCCAGAAGGCGAGGGCCAAGCCGATCGCGGTGAGGATCGCCGCTGCCCATCCGAGCGCGACGAGGCCGGGGCCACGCTCGATGACGACGCCGCCGACCCACGCGCCGAGCGCGTTGCCCAAGTTGAACGCGGCGATGTTGAGGCTCGACGCCAGGTTCTGGCCCGCGCCTGCGGCCTTCTCGAGCACGCGGAGTTGGAGCGGGGCCACGGTGGCGAACGCCGCCACGCCGAGCAGCGCCGCGAACAGGAGCGCAGTCGCCGGCCGGCCGATCGCCCAGCGCATCGAGACGAGCACCAGCGCGAGCGCCGCGAGCGTACCGAGGATCGCCCGCATCGGCGCGCGATCCGCGAGCCGGCCTCCGAGCAAGTTGCCGGCGGCGAGGCCGCCGCCGAACAAGAGCAGCGCGGGGGACACCGCGGCTTCGGACAGCCCGGTCACTTGCGTGAGCAGCGGTTGGATGTACGTGAACACGGCGAACACACCGGCGAAGCCGAGCACGGTCATGGAGAGGCCGAGCAGCACCTGCGGTCGCGCGAGCACCGCGATCTCCTCGCGGATCGGCGTCGGATCGAGCGCTTCTCGGTCGCGCGGCACCAGCGCCGAGAGCACGATCACGGCCGCGACGCCGATCGCGGCCACCGCCCAGAACGTGGCGCGCCAGCCGAAATGCAGACCGAGCCACGCGCCCGCCGGTACGCCGAGCAGCGTCGCCGCGGTCAGCCCGGTGAACATGACGGCGATGGCCGACGCGCGGCGCGCGGGCGGCACGAGGCCGGTCGCCACCACCGATCCGACGCCGAAGAACGTGCCGTGCGCGAGCGAGGTGAGGACCCGCGCGGCCATCAGCAGCGGGTAGCTCGGCGCGAGCGCGCAGGCGACGTTGCCGAGCGTGAAGATGGCCATCAGCGCAAGCAGCACGGTCTTGCGCGGCAGCCGCCGCGTCGCCAGCGTGAGCACCGGCGCGCCCACGGCCACGCCGAGCGCGTAGCCCGAGATGAGCAGGCCGGCGGCGGCGATCGACACGTGCAGCTCACCGCCGACCTGCAGCAGCAGGCCCATGATGACGAACTCCGTGGTGCCGATTCCGAAGGCGCCGGCGGTGAGGGCGAGGAGGGCGAGAGGCATCGTGCGGCCAATGTGCGCGCTCGCCTGGTTCGTGACTAGAATGCCATCCGGACCAGCACTTGTGAGATGAAGTCACGATGCCTCGACTCGACGTCAACCGCTCCGGCGAGATGGAAGCCTTCGTTCACGTGGTCGATCGCGGCAGCTTCTCCGAAGCGGCGCACGCGCTCGACATGACGCCCTCGGCGGTGAGCAAGCTGATCGCCAGGCTGGAGGCGCGCCTCGGCGTGCAGCTCCTTCACCGCTCCACGCGCAAGCTCACGCTCACCACCGAGGGGCGGGCGTTCTACGATCGCGGCGTGCGCGTCCTCGCCGATCTGGACGAGGCCGAGCGCGCGGCCGCGGCCGATGCCACGCCGCGCGGGCGCGTCAGCGTGAACGCCAGCGTCGCCTTCGGGCACCACGTGCTCGTCCCACTGGTGCCGCGGCTCGTGGAGCAGCATCCGCTCATCACGCTCGATCTCTCGCTGACGGATCGGATCATCGATTTGATCGAGGAGCGCACCGACATCGCGGTGCGCTGGGGCGAGCTCCCTCCCTCCGAGTTGGTGGCGCGCCGCCTCGGCGAGACGGGGCAGCTCATCGTCGGCTCACCTGCGTACCTCGCGCGTCACGGGACGCCGCGCACGCCGGAGCAGCTCGAGCAGCACCATCGCCTCTCGTGGAGCTACCGCCGCAGCGTCGCCGGCTGGCCGCTCCAACGCGGCGGGCGCGCGTTCGAGATCGCACCCGGCAACGGCATCCGCGCGGCCGACGGCGAGACGCTGCGGCAACTGGCGCTCGCCGGCGTGGGGTTGGCGCGTCTGTCGCGCTATCACGTGCAAGCCGATCTCGATGCGAAGCGCCTCGTGCCCGTGTTGGAGAAGCACAACCCGCATGAGCTGTCGCCCATTCACGCGGTCTATGTCGGCAAGACAGGCCATCTGCCGGCGCGTGTCCGCGCGGTGCTCGACTTCCTCGAGAGGCATGCGCAGGTCGACGCCAAGGTGCGCCGAAAGGGGTGAGCTTCGTTGGCCTCAGCGCATGGGCTCGTCGGCGAGCCGTGTGAGCGCGTCCGCCTCGAGGCGGAAGAAGACCTTCGTCTCCACCACGTGCGCGCCGATGCGCCGGTAGAACGCCTGCGCGCCGAGGTTCTCGCGCGCCGTCGTCCAATCGAGCCGCGTGCACCCGCGCGAGAGGGCGATGCGGGCGAGCGCGCGCATCAGGATCTCACCCACGCCCGCGCCGCGGCCGGACGCGGAGACGTAGAGCTCCTTCATGTAGATCTGCGACGTCCCCGAGGTCGCCGGATAGATGTGGCTGAAGCACGCGAGGCCGACCGGGCCCGAGGGCGCGAAGGCAGCGAGCATCTCCACGCCGGGTGGTTGCGCCGCAATCGCGCGGGTGAGCGTGGCCTCGTCGGGAACGACCTCGCCGTAGTGTCCGTAGAGCTCGGTGAACAGCGGTACGAGCGCGATCCTTTCATCGGGCGCGAGGAGGCGAGTCTCGATCATCGCCGGACCCTACCAGCTCCATTGCCGGCGCGGTGCGCTGGGAGACGGTTTGCGCCTTTGTCTCGACGGTGACGCGGCGCTCCTCTCGTTCTCTCGAAATGGTGCGGAGCATGTTCTCGTCGCCTGAGCGATTGGCAAGGGAACGGGTTCGTGCTCGCATGCGGGCACGATGGCCACGAAGAAAGACGCACCCCGCGAAGACGCACCGAAGAGCGGATCCGACGCCCTCCGCGAGCCGGCGGAGAAGCTCTTCGCCCACGAAATCGAGGCGCTGCTCGCCACCGACACCCACGAGCGGCCGCCGGGGTGGAAGCTCTCGCCGCGCGCCGTGCTCACGTACGTGCTCGGCGGCAAGGCCGGTGACGTCGAGATCTCTCCCAAATACGTGGGCGCGCCGCGCCTCGTGGAGATTGCCATCGCCACGCTCGCCACCGATCGCGCGCTCATGCTGATCGGCGAGCCCGGTACGGCGAAGAGCTGGCTCTCCGAGCACCTCGCGGCCGCCATCGCCGGCGATTCGCAGATGTTGATTCAAGGCACCTCCGGCACCACGGAGGAGCAGATTCGTTATTCGTGGAACTACGCGCTCCTCCTCGCCGAGGGCCCGTCGCCCCGCGCGCTCGTCCCGTCGCCCGTCTATCGCGGCCTCGCCGAAGGCAAGATCGTGCGCTTCGAAGAGATCACCCGCTGTCCTTCGGAGGTGCAGGACGCGCTCATCACTCTCCTCTCGGAGAAGGTCTTGGCCGTCCCCGAGCTCGGCACGCACGTGCAGGCGAAGCGTGGATTCAACATCATCGCCACTGCCAACACCCGTGATCGCGGCGTCAACGACATGTCGGCCGCGCTCAAGAGGCGCTTCAACATCGTCGTGCTCCCGGTGCCCACCGACATCGACACCGAGGTGAGCATCGTGCAGAAGCGCGTGCGCGAGATCGGCACGAGCCTCAAGCTTCCGGCCGCGCCGCCCGCGCAGGAGGCGGTGCGCCGCATCGTCACCATCTTCCAAGAGCTGCGCCGCGGCCAGACGATGGATGGCAAGCAGAAGCTCAAGAGCCCTTCGGGCGTCCTCTCCACGGCCGAGGCCATCTCCGTCCTCGGCAACGGCATGGCGCTCGCTGGTCACTTCGGCAGCGGCAAGGTCACCGATCGCGATCTCGCGGCCGGCCTCCTCGGCGCCGTCGTCAAAGAGGACTCGAAGGACGAGGCCGTCTTCGTCGAGTACCTCGAGAACGTGATCAAGAAGCGCGGCAGCGACTGGGCCGATCTCTACAAGGCTTGCAAAGAGCTGGTGTAGGCGGCGATGGCCTCCGCAAAGGGCTCCGCGAAAGCCGCGGGCACGGCCGCGAAGGGCGCGCCCGCCGCGCCTGAATCCGGCCTGCTCGCGAAGGTGTTCGGCGTCCGCCACCTCTCGCCGATGGGCGCGCTCCATCTCCAGCGCTACCTCGAGCACGTGAAGCCGACGGCGGTGCTCGTCGAAGGCCCGAGCGACGCGACGCCCAACATCGTCCACCTCGTCGACAAGAAGACGAAGCCGCCGGTCGCCATCCTGGCCTTCACCAAGGAGCGCCCGGTCCGATCGATCCTCTTCCCGCTCGCCGAGTATTCGCCCGAGTGGGTGGCGCTCACGTGGGCGCTCCGCAACAAGCGGGTCGCGCGCTTCATCGATCTCCCGGCGGAGACCTTCCTCGCCATCGAGCGGCGCGACGAAGCCAAGCCCGAAGAAGGCGAGGCACCTCCCACCGACACGCAGGCTTATCTCCGCGATCCCTATGAGGCCATTGCCCGTCTCACGGGCGAGCCCGATCACGAGACGTGGTGGGAAAAGCACTTCGAGCACACCACTTCCGAGGATGCTTATCGACAAGCCATCTTCGAGTTCGGCGCCGGCCTGCGCACCGTGGATTACGAGTCTCCGCGGCGCCGTGCCGAGACGCTCCTCCGCGAAGCCTTCATGCGCCGCCGCATCCGCGACGCCATCGCCGAGGGGCACGATCCCGAGAAGATCGTGGTCGTCTGCGGCGCCTACCACGCGCCCGTTCTCACCGCCGAAGAGCCGGCCATGACGGACCCCGAGATTCGCGATCTCCCCCGCGTCCCCACCGTGCAAACGCTGATGCCGTACAGCTATTATCGGCTCAGCGCGCAATCGGGTTATGGCGCGGGCAATCACGCACCAGGGTATTTCCAAGCGCTCTGGGAGGAGGCGAGGGAAGGGACCGCCGGTCTCGAGCGGCTCGGCATTCGTTACCTCGCCGAGGTCGCCGGCCGCCTGCGCCGCGCGGGCAACGTGCGATCGAGCGCCGAGGTCATCGAGGCCGTGCGCCTGGCTCGAGCCGTGGCGGCCCTCGATGGCAACTCCACGGCTCCGACGCTGCGCGATCTGCGCGACGCCGCGGTCACGTGCCTCGGTCAAGGCGACGGCACCTCCATCGAGCGGTGGCTCGACGACGTGTCCGTCGGATCCTCGCTCGGCAAGGTGCCCGACGGTGTGTTGCGCACGTCGATTCAGGACGACTTTTATCGGTGGATGAAGGATCTCCGCCTCGAGAGCTATCTCGAGGACAAGAAGCAGATCATCAAAGGATCGACCAACAAGGAATGGCTCGATCTGCGCGAGGATCGCTTCGCCAAGTCTCCCGACGCGGCGTTCCGCGATCGGAATCGATCGATCTTCCTGCACCGCCTCGTGGCGCTCGGGATTCACTTCGCCGAGGACTCGACCTCGGACGACGATCGCGCCCAAAGCACCTACAAAGAGGTGTGGAGCGCGCGGTGGACGCCCAATTGCGAGATCGAGCTCGTGGAGAACGCGCTCCGCGGTGACTCCATCGAGATCGCCGCGATTCGCAAGCTCGACGAGACGCTCGCCGAGATCACCTCCGTCGCGGGCGCGGCCGAGCTCTGCCGCCGAGCGGTGGAGTGTGATTTGCCCGATGCCATGGTGTCCGCGCTCGGCAAGGTGCAGGCGCTCGCCGTCGATGACTCCGACTTCGCCGGGGTGGCCGGCGCGGCCGTCGATCTCAAGCAGCTCGCCCGCTACAAGGACGTGCGGCGCATCGATCTCGGGCCGCTCGGGCCGCTCGTTTCGCAGCTCTTCCTGCGCGCGGTGCTGATGGCGCCCGAGGCGTCGCGCTGCTCGGAGGAGGCCGGCAAGAAGATCGGCAAGGGCCTCGCCGACGTGCAGCAGGTGGCTTTGCTCAGCGAGGACGACGCGAGCATCGATCTCGATCGCTGGACGCGCGCGCTCGACGCCATCGCCGACGACGAGCTCTGCGACGCGCACGTGGCGGGCGTGGCCTGCGCGCTGCTCCTGGAGCGCGGCGTGATCACCGACGAGGTCCTCGATCGCCGCGTGGCCCGGCGCATCTCGCCCGGCGCCGATCCCGGCCAGGGCGCCGGCTTCTTCGAGGGCTTGGCCACGCGGAACCGCTATGCGCTCCTCTCGCGCAAGACGCTTTGGGCCGCCATGAGCGCCTTCATCGAGAGCCTGGACGACGACGCGTTTCGCCGCGCCGTGGTCGCGCTGCGCCGCGCATTCGCCGCCTTCGAGATGGGCGAGGCGCGCAAGATCGCGACCATCCTCGCCGACGTGTGGGGCGGCGGCGCGGCGGCGCTCGTGCAAGCAATCGAGACCAAGGTGGACGAGGCCGAGCTCGCGTCGCTGCAAAGCGATCTCGAAGGGCTCGAGGATCTGGATCTCTGATCATGGCCAGCGCGAAGACCAAAGCCCCGAAGGCTGCTCCTCCGACGACGCCCGCCGAGCCCGATTCGTCGGTGCCCGCGGCCCCGGTCCCGCTCGCCTTCGATCGATATCAACGCTGGCGGCTCATCCTCGGGAAGCGCGTCGAAGATCAAATGGCCGGTGGCCGCGCGGCCGCCGGCCTGTGCGCCGCGGGCGAGAGCACGCTCTCGCGAGAGATGTCGGAGATGGATGGTGCCCTCGGCGCCATTTACGACCTCGAGGAAGAAGAGCCCGAAGAGCGGGGCAAGCGCAGCGCGGGCCTCGGCAAGAGCCGCCCCAAGGTGAGCGCCTGGCTCGGTGACGTCCGCAAGTATTTCGAGCGCGACGTGGTGGCCGTGATTCAACAGGACGCCATCGAGAAGAAGGGTTGGCAACAGCTCCTCTTCGAGCCCGAGTCCTTGAGCCAAGTGACTCCCTCGGTGGAGCTCGTCGGCACGTTGATGTCGCTCAAAGGCCTCATCCCCGACAAGGCCAAAGAGGCGGCGCGCGAAGTCATCCGCGCCGTCGTCGAGGACATCAAGAAGCGCATGCAAGCCGAGATCGAGCGCGCCGTCCGCGGCGCCCTCGATCGCTCGCGCCACCAGCCCATCCCCAGCCTGCCCAACATGGATTGGAAGCGCACCATCGGGCGGAACCTCAAGAACTACGTTCCGAGCCGCAAGACCATCATCCCCGATCGGTTCTTCTTCTACGCCCGCCAACACCGCCGCAAGGAGTGGAACGTCATCGTCTGCATGGACCAATCAGGATCCATGGCGGACAGCGTGGTTTATGGTTCCGTGATGGGATCCATCTTCGCGAGCTTGCCCGCTTTGGAGACCCACGTGGTGGCGTTCGACACCGAGGTCGTCGATCTGACGAACGATCTGCAGGACCCGGTCGATCTCCTCTTCGGCATCCAGCTCGGCGGCGGCACCGACATCAACCGGGCAGTGGGCTATTGCCGCGGCTTCATCAAGAACCCGCAAAAGACGTTGTTCATCCTGCTCACCGATCTCTACGAAGGTGGCAACGAAGCCGAGCTCGTGCGCCGCCTCGGCGAGATGTCCGCGAGCGGCGTCCGCGCCATGTGCCTCCTCGCGCTCGCCGACTCGGGCGCCCCGAGCTACGACGCCGGCCTCGCCAAGAAGCTCGCCAACGTCGGTGTCCCGAGCTTCGCGTGCACGCCGAAGCTGCTGCCGCCGATGCTGGAGGCGGTCCTCAAGGGGCGTGATCTCACGAGCGTGGCGGCGAAGTACGACGCGCGAAAGCAGGAGTAGTCGGGGCCGGCACGCCGCGACATCGCGTCCCCTGGCATTCGACCTTGCCGTGCTGCGCTCCCCGTTGGATCGTGGGCTCGCCGGAAGCGGCGGTCAGCTCTCGCGTTTCCACCTCGGAGGTACATGGCCACAGGCACGGTCACCAAGATTCACCAGAACGGCGTCGTCGAGGTCACGGCGGGGCAGCGGACCTTCAAGTTCTTCAAGGTCACCGAGAACGCTCAGGTGTGGAGTGCCCTCAAGGAGGGGATGACCGTCGCGTGGCTCGAGGACTACGGGGGCAACGCCACGCTCGGCACGCTGGAACTCCAATCCATCCTGCCGATCACGCACACCAGCGTCTTTCAAGGCCCAGCGGCGACGCCGAATCAGGTCGCCCGAGTTGCCCCGAACAGTGCCGCAATGCACGCCTTTCTCAGTGCGGTGCACGGCACCGGACCCGCTCCTGCACCTTTTGCTCCAGGGCCCAAGTCGCCGGTGGCGGATTTCAAGGCCCATCCCGCGGGGGCGGCAGCGGCGAAGCCCGTGATGCCCAACATGGCCATGAGGGCGCCCAGCATGCCTGCGGGCGCCGCGGCCGGTGCGGGCGCCGCGGCCAGCGCAGCCCGCGCGGGCGGCGCGGCTGCGCCCATGAGGAACATCAATCCGTCGCTCTATCGCCTCATGGTCCGGAGAGGCCCGCAGAAGGGGCTCTCACCCATCCCCAAGATTCGTGTCAGCCCGTGGAGGCACATGAACCTCGACGGGAGCCATGATTGGGTGAACAGCGGTTTCGTCAGCATGTTCGAGGTGGAGAGCAACACCGACGCAAAGATGCTCCTCAAAGCCTTGCAAGGCGCGTCCGGTGATTGGGTGTTGCTCATCTGCGTCCCGAAGAGCATCAAAGAGACCTTTCTGACCGACAAGTCGGCTCAAGATGGGGACTTTGCCGGGACAGGGATTCTGGACACCTCCGCAGTAACGAAGAACGGAGTCGTCAGCGCAGAGACGGGCCAGGTCGTCGGCACGAACGCGTACATGAACGTCTTCATGCACGAGACACTGTTCTTCGGACAGTGGACCGGGTGTTATTCGTTGGCTGTGTCGTGGGACGCCTTCCTGCCGCGCATCCAGATGGTGGATCGGGATAGCAACATCAAGAACGTGCTTCTGATGGGCAATCCGGGCTGATGGGCCGTCACGGCGTCGGAGCGGTGCCGGAAGCCATCTGCCGGCGCCCGTCCCGAGCCGTGGTGCAACACCCGGCGTCCCGCTCGCTTCAACCCTTGTGCGTGCCGTTGGTCGCTCGATGGTGCAGCGCCATGTGGCCGCGCTGGATGCCTTCGGTGGCCATGGCGCGGAGGGCGGAGAGGTTGTTGGCGAGGCCGGCGGCGGCGGCGACCATCGAGAGCTCGGCGGCGGAGCGCGTGCCCACGAGCTGCAAGGCGAGGCGCGCGCCGCGGTGGGCGCGCAGGGCGCCGCCCACCACGCCGAGGGCGAGGGGAAGCTCCAGGCGGCCTTCGAGGACCTCGCCGCCGTCGACGAGACGCCAGGTGGCGAGCGGGCCGTACGTGCCGTTGCGCGCGGCGTACGCATGCGCGGCCGCTTCGACGGCGCGCCAGTCGTTGCCGGTGGCGACGACGACGGGATCGATGCCGTTCATGATGCCCTTGTTGTGCGTCACCGCGCGGTAGGGATCGCGCTCCGCGAACTCGCTCGCGCGCGCGACGCCGATCGCGGCCTCGCGGCCGCTCGCGCGCGCGCAGCCGAATTGCTCGACGGGCAGGCGCGCGGTCACGCGCGTGAGGCGGCGATCGCAGTAGTTCGAGAGGATGCGCAGGCCGAGGGAGCCGGCGGCGAGCTCGGCCACGCGCGCGCCGAGGGCCTCGGCCACGGTGTTGACGAGGTTCGCGCCCATGGCGTCGCAGACGTTGACGAGCACGTGCGTGACCACGAAGCCGCCGCCGATGTCGCGCACCTCGATGTCGCGGGCGCCGCCGCCGCGCTCGACGATGCCGGGCACCGCCTTGTCGGCCATGGCGAGGAGCTCGGCCCGCGCTTCGCGGATGCGCGTGAGCGCGCCTTGGGGATCGCGCACGTCGTGGACCTCGATCTGCGCGGCCATGATGGGCTCGGTGGTCTCGGCGACGAAGCCGCCGCCGCTGCGCACGCGCTTGGCCGCGTGGGAGGCGGCCGCGATCACGCTCGGCTCTTCCACCGCCATGGGCACGAGGTAGTCGACGCCGTTGATCTGGAAGTTGAGCGCGATCCCGAACGGCAGCGCCAGCATGCCGACCGCGTTCTCCACCATGCGCTCCGCGATGGGCAGCGCGAGGCCGCCGTCGTCGAGCGCGGCGCGCAGATCTTCTTCGGGCAGCGCGCAGAGCTCCGCGAGGAGACGGCGGCGGCCAGGAACGTCGAGGTCACGGAAGCTCGGGAGGATCGAGGTCTTCGAAGCGCTCATCGGGGCCGTCCATTAGCGTGGCACGCTGGGCTGCTTTGGGGAGATCTCGGGGAGAATATCCCGACCCGCGTCAGCTGCCGAACGGTCGCGAACGCATGCGGTGATTCTCCCCGGAAATCGCGACGCGCCGGCGTTCGCCGACGAGGCTCGTCAGCGTAGCTCGCTCGCTTCGCGGCGCTCGCGATCGGTTGTTCGTTCGTCAACGGCTCGGCATCGCCGGCTCGTCCGCTTGCTGGTCCGTCGTGATCAAGGCCGGCTCGTGCGGCCGGGGTTTGGGGCCGCTTGCTGGTCCGTCGTGATCAAGGCCGGCTCGTCCGGCCGGGGTTTGGAGCCGCTTGCGGCCCCATCGTGATCGCCACGATGCGCACGCCTTGATCGTAGTACGCGGCGCCGCCGCCCGCGTCGGTCTCCCGCGCGCGCACGAGGGCGTTGGGGCCGCCGAACTTTCCCCATCGTCCCTTGGCGTAGATGACCACGTCGCGGCGCTGCTTCGCATCGAAGCGGAGGCGCACCGTCACGCGATGAAGAGGTGATTCGAGGATTGCGAGATCACCCTCGGCGAGGCCGGGCGCGGCGTCGGGGTGCACGGTGATCGGCGCCGGATCCTGCTGCTCGGCGCGCGACATCTGCGAGGCTTGGTTGCGGTAGCTGGAGTTCGACATGAGCACCAGCGGATAGCCGGCCTCCAGGGTGTGCGGCGCCTCGACGAAATCGGTGACGAGCTGGAAGCGTCCGTTCGGCGTGCGGAAGTGGCGCCCTTCGAAGAGCACGCGCGGCGCGTCCGGCTTGCGGAGGGAGCGGCGCGAGAGCGCGTCCCGCGTGACCCCGCGATCGGCCATGGGCGCGAGCACGCGATCGATCCACGCCTCGGCGTGCCCGCGCATCTTCTCCCCGAAGCCGAGGCGATCGGCGAGCGCTTGGTAGATCTCGAGATCCGAGCGCACGCCTTCGGGCGGCGGCACCACGGGCTGCGCGAGCTGCACGTGATGGTGCCCGTAGGCGCCCACGACGTCGTGCTCTTCGAGCATGGTCGTGGTGGGCAGGACGACGTGCGCGAGCTCCGCCGTGTCGGTGAGGAAGGCGTCGATCACGACGAGGAAATCGATCGACGCGAGCCCCTTGGCCACCGTCGCCGACTCGGGGAGCTGGCTCGCGGGGTTGGCGTTGTCGACGACGGCGACGCGGACCTTGGGATCGGCGCGGAGGATCTCTTCGCCGAGGAGAGGCTCGAGGAGCGTGCGCGCCTTGCGGTTCTCGGGCCGCTTGACGAACGACGTGTCGAACCCGCCGCGCCGCTGGAAGTAGTACGTCGCGCCGCCTCCGGGCACGCCGAGGTTGCCCGTGATGGCCGCGAGCGCATCGACGAGCCGCACGGTGGCCGACCCATGGAGCCGCCTTCCCATGCCCCAACCGACGAACGTCGCGGTGGGCTTGTGCTGCGCATAGAGGTCCGCGATCTCGCGCACGGCGGCCTCCGAGAGATCCGCGAGGGCTGCCCATTCCGCGACGGTGCGGCGCTGCGCGAGCGCGGTGAAGGCCTCGAAGCCGTCGCAGTACGACGGCGCGTCCGGATCGGTGTGCCCGCCGTCGAGCAGCGCGCGCGCCACGCCGAGCGCGATGAAGCCGTCGCAGCCCGGGCGCCCGGCGTAGTGTCGATCGCAGAGCTTCAGCGTCTGCGCGTTGTGCACGGGATCGATCTGGATGATGGGCACGCCGCGCGCGCGGGCCCGCTTGAGGTGCGGGATCAGGTGCACGCCCGTCTCGGCGACGTTCTTCCCCCAGAGCACGATGGCGCGGCTGTTCTCGAGATCCTCGAGATCGTGCGCGTCCGAGATGCCCATGTCCGCTTCCTGCGCGGCCTCGCCCGCGCCCGAGCAGATGTCGCCGCGCGTGTGCGTGATGGGCCCGAAGAGCTCCCAGAAGTGGCGGTTGACGAGCTTCAGGATCCCGAGCGAGCCGCCCCCGCCCACGCGCAGGATCGACTCGAATCCATGGCGATCGCGGGCCTCGGCGATCTTCGCGGCCACGAGGCCGAGCGCTTCGTCCCACGTGGCCGGCTCGAGCTTGCCGCCGCGCCGAACGAGCGGCGTGGTGAGCCGCTCCGGCGAGTACTGGCGATCGAGATAATGGTCCGTGCGATAGCAGAGGAACCCGCGCGTGATGGGATGCGTCGGATCACCGCGGAGGCGGGTGATGCGACCGTCCTCGACCGTCGCGATGATCTGACAAGCGTCCGGGCAATCACGCGTGCAAGCAGTGCGGACCTCGTGCGCCATGGGGGCGGGAGGTTAGCATCTCGGCGACGCCTGCGGTCCGGTCCGCGCCTCTGCTCGGTCCGCGCCGGAATGTCCGACAATCCTCGGTCGAGCGGACGCCCTTCCCATCGGCTACGTTCTCCGGGTGACGAGGCGAGCGCTGGTCGGGATCATCGCTGTCGTCGCCGGGTGTCACATGCCGACGCGCAATGCTCCTTCCACGCCTGCCGCGGGCGATCTGGGACCGAAGGCTTCGGGCCTCCTCTTCGCCATCGCCCATGACATCGCGCGCCTCTCGCGCACGTGCCCGCAGCTCGCGAGCTTCGAGGTCGACCGGCACTTCGATCCCGCCGACGCGCGCATCGTCTACGACCACCACACGCACGCTTCCACGGCGCGCGGCGGTTGGTCGAGCGGCGTCCCGAGCCCCGATCCGGATGGCATCTGGCTCTTCATCGATGTCCACGACGCCTCGTCGCCGGCGCAGATCCACACGCAGCCGGTGGTCCCGCGGCACGACCTCGGCGGCGGCAAAGAGCTCATGATGCTCATCCTCGAGGGCACGAACGTGACCCCGTGCGCCGCGCAGATCCGCGCCATCATCGAACGGCACACCGCCGAGGTCCGCTTCTGAACGAGGCTGCGCCGCCGGCGTGATCCACCGGCGGCGCCTCGCGTGATCCGCGGAGCGTCAGGGCGTCGCGGTGCGCACGATCTCGCCCATGCGCCCGGACTGGTAGTCGCGGATGGCCTGCATGATCTCTTCGCGCGTGTTCATCACGAAGGGACCGTACGCGGCGACCGGCTCGTTCAGCGGCTCGCCGGCCAACAACAGGAACCGCGCCGTCTGCGGTGCTTCGCTCGGCACCTCGAAGCGCACGCGATCGCCTTCGCCGAGGACCGCGAGCTGTCCATCGGCGACCGGCTTGCCGTCCACGTTCACCACGCCGCCGAACACGTAGACATAGGCCGCGAAGCTCGCGGGGATCGCGGTCTCGACGTTGGCGCCGGGGCGCAGCGTCCAGTCGTGGTAGGCGATCGGCGTCCGCGTCTCGATGACGGCTTGCGCGCCGAGCGCCTCGCCGGCCACGACGCGCACGCTCGCGAGGCCGTCGGCCGAGGTCGCCTCGGGGATGCGAGCCCGCGGGATCTCCTGGTAGCGCGGCGGCATCATCTTGTCGCGCGCCGGCAGGTTCACCCAGAGCTGGAAGCCGTGCATGCGGCCGCCTTCTTCGCGGATCTTCTGCGACGGCATCTCGGAGTGGATCACGCCGCGCCCGGCCGTCATCCACTGCACGTCGCCCGCGCCGATGACGCCGCGGTGCCCGGCCGAGTCTTCATGCTCGGTCTCGCCGTCGAGGATGTACGTGACCGTCTCGAAGCCGCGGTGCGGATGATCCGGCGCGCCCACGGCCTTGCCCGGCGCGTACGTGACGGGGCCCATCTCGTCGAGCATGAGGAACGGGTTCGCCAGGTCGAAGCCCGCGCTCGGGAACGGGCGGCGAACGACGAAGCCTGCGCCCTCCGTTTGCCGGTGGGCGGTGACGATGCGCGAGACCTTGCGAGTGCTGTTGCTCATGGCCTCCCACCGTAAGTCGTGTGGGCCGCGCCATCAGCCACCCTCGCCGCAACCGATCGTTGCGTCCATGCAACGACGCCGAGCGAGCCGATCGGCGGGAAATCCTGCGTGTTGCGAGGCCTCGCGCTCAACGCCGGCGCATGCGCGAGACGTCGGCTTCGGTTTCGGCTTCGGCCTCTTCGTCATCGAAGGCGTCCTCGCCGGAGGCGATGCGCGCCCGCGTCACCGAGTGCTCGCGCGAGAGATCGATGCCCTTGCGGATCTCGGCGCGAAGATGGGCCATCAGCTTGCGCAGGGCCTTGATCCGCCGCCGCCGGACCGCGCCGTAGATCAGGTAGGGGAGGATCCAACCCACCAGCGCGAAGGCGAGGAAGATGACCAGGCCGAACACCGGCGCGCGCAGCGCGATGGCCAGCGGGAGGCCCACGCCGACACCGCCGCCGATGCCGATGCCGAGGCCCATGCCCAGGAAGAGGCCGTAGTAGAGCTGCGTGAGGCGCTCGTCGATGCGGATGCGCGTGTAGCCGTCGCGCGTGCGCACGCTGATGGTGAGCTGGCGCTGCTGGTTGTTCGGCTCGGGCGTAGGGGTCCACGTGAGCGTCCGGCCGATGAGCTGCGTGCGGCCGCCGTCGCCGAAGGTGGTGGCGATGGTCTCGACCACGTCCTCGTCGTACGAAGCGGAGATCTCGCCCTCGATCTCGTTCTCGAGCACGATTCGCCGAGGATCGGTGCGCTGATCGCGCGTGGTGCTGCCGGGCGTGTCGCCGTCGGCGAGGGCGTCCGCGAGCTCCGCGTCGTCACGGATGGCGTCGCGGATGGCCGTCGCGGGCAGCCCGAGCTCCACGCCCAAACGCTCGATCTCGTCCTGCGTGAGCGATCGCTCCGTCGACCTCGTGCTCGCATCGTGCTCGGCCAGCTCGGCGGCTCGCCGCAGGATGCGGCGCACGTCGCCCGGCGCAAGCCGCCGAGCACGGAAAGGGGACCTCTCCATGTGCGCGAAGCGTAGCCCATCCTTCGCATCGCTCACGCCTGGTTCTCGGGTCGTGTGAATGCGCCTCGCCGGAGGGTTGCGTGGACGCACCCCCGTCAGCGCGGAAAGCGGAGCACGTCCTCGGCGTCGTCTTGGTAGAGCCGCTCGACCAGCGCGGCGCGTCGCTCGAGCACCGCGCGCTGGTTGATGTAGCCCTTGTCGGTGATCTCGTTGGCGTCGATGCTCGGCGGCTCCGCCAGCACCAGCACGCGACCCACGCGCTGGCTCGAGCCGGGGCACGCTTCGTTGTAGCGCTGGAACGCCTCGGCGAGCCGCGCCCGCACCACGGGCTCGGCGCCCAGATCGCGCGGCGAAACGCCGGGGCAGAGCTCGCGGCACGTGAGCGGGTTGAGGAAGATCATGAGCCCGATCTCGGTGCGATCGAGGCCGGCCACGACCGCGTCCTGCACGATCGGCGCCGCCGCCGCGACGGCCGCGATGCGCACCGCGCCCACGTGGACCCAGGTCCCCGACACGAGCTTGAAGTCCTCCGCGATGCGACCGTCGAAGGCGATGCCCGCGGCGGGGCGCTCCGGATCGACGAGCTTGCCCGCGTCTCCCGTGCGGTAGAAGCCCTCGTCGTCGAAGGCGGCCGCCGTGAGATCGGGCCGATCGAGGTAGCCCGGCGTCACGTTCGGGCCCTTCACGCGGAGCTCCATCTTGCCTGCGGTGGGCACCATCTTGATCGTCGTCCCCGGCGCGGGATTGCCGATCACGCCGGCCGTCTGGATGCGAAAGTGGACCGTCGTCGACAGCGGCGCCGTCTCCGTCGAGCCCCAGGCCGAGAGCATCAGCACCACCTCGCCGCGCGCCATGCGCGAGGCCGCTTCGAGGCGCTCCCAGAGCGGCTTCGGCAGCGACGCCGCGGCGTAGAAGATCACGTCGAGATCACGGAAGAACGCGTCGCGCAGCGCTTCGTCGCGCTCCAAGAACGGGAGCAACATGTCGAAGCCGCGCGGCACGTTGAAGTAGAGCGTCGGCGAGCTCGCGCGGATGTTCTCCACGGTGCGGGTCACGAGATCGGGCGTGGGCTTGCCGTCGTCGATGTGCAGCGTCCCGCCGTGGAACAACACCATGTTGAAGTTGTGGTTGGCGCCGAACGTGTGGCTCCACGGCAACCAATCGAGCACCACGGGCGGCCTGCGCGTGAGGAACGGCCACACCACTTCGATGGCGCGCTGGTTCGAGCAGAGCATGCGCTGCGTGTTGAGCACGCCTTTGGGCAGGCCCGTGGAGCCCGAGGTGAAGAGGATCTTGGCGACGGTGTCCGGCGTCTGCGCTTGGAAGCGCGCCTCCAGCGCATCGCTCGGATCGCGCTGCGCGAGCGCATCGATTGGGAGGACATCGCCCTTGGCCCCGCGGCTCGCCGCGAGCACGGCGCCCGTCGAGGCCAGCGCATCGAGCGCGCGCGCATAGCGATCGGCGTCGGCGGTCCACACCATCCCCGGATGCACGAGCTTGCCGATGGCCCGAAGCTTCTCGAGATCCGCGGAGAGCAGGCTGTACGCCGGCGAGACCGGCGCCGCAGGCACGCCCGCGTGCATGGCCGCGAGCGTGAGCAACGCGTGATCGATGCCGTTGTCCGAGAGGATCAGGAGCGGCCTTTCCGCCGACAGTCCGCGATCGACGAGCCCCTGCGCGAGCCGCTCGATCGTGCGGCGTGTCTCGGCATACGTGATCCGGCGCACGCTGCGCGCTTCGTCACGTTCCGTGAGGAAGAGACGATCCGGCTCGACCTCGGACCAATGGCGCAGGCGATCGCCGACATGCCGCGGATGCGCGCCGAGCGGATGCGCGGAATCGAGGAGGATCGTGCCATCCGGGCGGTGCGTGGCGACGACCTCGGCCGGCGCCAGATCGGGCGAGGTGACCAACTGCATGGCGGGGATGGTAACGGGCAAGCCCATGGAATGGCGTCGAATCCGTGCCTGCCCTAGCAACGCCGAGGCATCTTGGGATATCTCTGCGTGCGGTGCCGGGGCCTTCTATCGAGACGACGGCGGCGAGGTCGCCCGAGGCGCACCGCGACGGGGGCGGCGTGGCGCGGATCGTCGTGCCTTACCGGATCGTTCGTGTCACCGGCACCAATGGCAAGACGACGACCTCGTCGATGATCGACGCCGTCGCGATGCATGCCGGGGAAGCGAGCGCGCGCGTGACGACGGTGGGCGCGTGGGTTCGCGGTGAGCCGACGTCCAACGAATCGAGCCTCGATTCGATGAAGCGGACGCTCGACCTCGCGGCCGCGTCCGGCGTGCGGACGATGGTGCTCGAGTCGACGTCGTACGCGCTCTCGCGTGGGGCCGCGCACGAGCTGCCCGCGACGGTGGGCGTGTTCACCAACCTCACGCGCGATCACCTCGGGGTTCACGGCACACCGGAAGCGTACCTCGCCGCCAAGGCGCAGCTCTTCATGACGCTGCTCCCGGGCGGCGTCGCCGTCGTCAACGCCGCCGATCCCGCGAGCGCGCTCCTCGCGGAGGTGACGCCGCCG
Source organism: Minicystis rosea (assembly GCA_001931535.1). Lineage (GTDB taxonomy): Bacteria > Myxococcota_A > Polyangia > Polyangiales > Polyangiaceae > Minicystis > Minicystis rosea. The sequence continues at coordinate 5,547,759 of CP016211.1, read as the reverse complement.
GCCGTTCGCGTGGTCGCGTATGCGGCGCGCGCCGTCGATCCTGCGTGCGTGTCGCTGCCGCTCGCGCTCTCCGCGGCGCGTGTCACCGTCGATCGCAGGGGCACGCGCATCGAGCTCGCGCCTTCGCCGCTCGCCGATCGACTCGGCGGCGCGCTCGCGCTGCGGGTGGTCGGGCACGTTCACGCGGAGAATGCGCTCGCCGCTGCGGTCGCGGCCGACGCGCTCGGGTATCCGCCCGAGGCGATTCGCGAGGCGCTCGCGTCCTTCGCGGGCGTGCCGGGGCGCTTCGAGCAGGTCGATCGCCCGGACGGCCGGCTCGTCGTGGTCGACTACGCGCACACGCCGGACGCCCTGGAGCGGACCTTGGCGCTTGCGCGGTCCCTCGTCGAAGCCGAGAAGGGCCGGGTCATCTGCGTGTTCGGCTGCGGCGGCGATCGCGATCGGGGCAAGCGCCCGGAGATGGGACGGGTGGCCGCCGAGCTCGCGGATCGGGTGGTGGTGACCATGGACAACCCCCGAGGCGAGCGTCCCGAGGACATCGCCGCAGAAATTCTTTCGGGGGTCGTAGGAAGATTCGACCCGCCGATCCGTATAACGGATCGAGGCCAGGCGATCCGCGAGGCGATCGCCTGGGCCGGGGTCCGCGACATCGTGGTGATCGCGGGGAAAGGGCACGAGAAGACGCAGATCCTCCGGGACCGCATCGTGCCTTTCGATGACGTCGAGGTTGCCCGCTCCGCGCCGAGTGCTGCGGACGGCGAAACGGGAAGGAAGAGCAGGACATGAAACTGGATCGAGAGAAGTTTCTCGCCGCAGCATTGATGATCGGCGCGTTCAACGTCGCCGCGTGCAAGAAGGAAGCGGCCAAGGACGAGAGCACCTCCGCCGCCGCCACCGTGGCCGCGACCGCCGCCCCGGCGCCCGCGCCCGCGCCGGCCGGCACCGAGGCCTCGGCCTCCGCCTCCGCGGCCGCCACGGTGAACACCACGGACGAGGAGCCCGCGCCCCCGCCTCCGCAGCAGGAGACGCGCCCCCGGGCGCCGGGCGTCGAGGCCGACTACTACTGGACCCCGGGTCACTGGAGCTGGGTCAACCGCCGGCACGTGTGGGTCTCCGGTCACTGGACGAACCGCTTTGCCGCGCGTGAGCCACCGCCGCCGCGCTCCGAGCCCGTGCCGCGCAGCCGCAACGGCTTCGTTTGGGTGAAGGGCTACTACCGCTGGAGCGGCAGCGACTGGGTCTGGGTCGGCGGCCGCTGGGACGCGCAGCAGCGCGGCCGCGTGTGGGTCGACGGCCACTGGGAGAAGCACCGCGGCCGGTACCGCTGGGTCGAGGGTCACTGGCGCTGATCGCGTCGTGATCGTCTGAAGGTCCTACGAGCCCGCCGGAGCGCATGCTCTCGGCGGGCTCGGTGTTTTCTGAGGAGGCCGCGTTGCTTTCGGTGCACCGTCGAGCTCCCGCTCCGCTCCGCGATCGCGTTCGGTGAGACGGAGGCGCCTTCCGATGCGAAGGAAGAAGCGCCCGCCAACGCTCGGGCGCCCCGAGGCACACAGCCTCCTGTGTCCGGGAAGGCTCGACTGTGCAATCCCTTACAAAGTTGAGTGCGTGGAGACGGGTGACCCGTCTTCGCGCACACAGATCCGAGAGCGGCGCGACGGGTGACCCGTCTCCGCGCACACAGATCCGAGAGCGCGGGAACGGGTGACCCGTCCTCGCGCACACGGATCCGAGGGCGGAGGGGCGCGAGGTGCTGGCCGACGTGTGCAGGCGTCGCTCGCGGGGGCCGCTCGTCGGGCGCGCGCGTTCGGATCAGCCCAAGGGCGGCGCGCCCGTGCGGCGGGTGACGGTCTTCTGGAACGACTCTTTGTCGATGGCCTTCTCGATCGCGTCGTCCGGCGTCACCAGGCCGCGGCTCACGAGGCGCTCCAAGGCGGCGTCCATCGTTTGCATGCCGACGGCGCCGCCGGCCTGCATGAGGCTCGGGATTTGGAACGTCTTGCCCTCGCGGATCATGGCGGAGAGGGCGCTCGATCCGAGGAGGATCTCGTGCGCGGCGACGCGGCCCGCGCCGTCCGCGGTCTTGAGGAGCTGCTGCGCGACGATGGCCGCGAGGCTCTCCGCGAGCATGCCGCGCACCTGCGGCTGCTCCTCGGCGGGGAAGGCGTTGATGATGCGATCGATGGTCGCGGGCGCGCTGTTGGTGTGCACCGTGCCGAAGACGAGCACGCCGAAGCTCGCGATCTGGAGGGCGAGCTTCATGGTCTCGTTGGTGCGGAGCTCGCCGACGAGGATGACGTCCGCGTCCTCGCGGCCGGCGCTGCGGATGGCGGCCGCGAAGCTGCCCGCGTCGGGGCCGACCTCGCGATGCGTGATCTGCGCGCGTATGGGCTGGTGCACGAACTCCACCGGGTCCTCGATGGTGAGCACGTGGCAGGCGCGCGATCGGTTGATGTGATCGATCATGGCCGCGAGCGTGGTGCTCTTGCCCGATCCGGTCGGGCCCGTGACGAGCACGAGCCCGGCGCGGCGGTCGGCGATGCGCCGCACGACCTCGGGACAACCGAGCTCGTCGAGCGAGAGGACGCGGCTCGGGATGGTGCGGAACACGGCCGCGAGCCCGGTCGACTTGTAGAAGTAGTTGGCGCGGAAGCGGGCCTTGTCCCCGTGGGCATAGGCGAAATCGAGATCGAGATCGCCGGTGATGCGCGCGCGCTCGGCGGGGCTCACGATCTCGAAGAGGAGCGCCTCCATCTCGTCGGCGTCGATGGGCCTGTCGCGCAGGCTCTCGAGCTCGCCGCGCCGGCGCACGAGCGGCGGGTAACCGATGCCGAGGTGCAGATCGCTCCCCTTGCGCGCGAGGAGCTCGTCGAAGAGCGCGTCGATGCGGGCCATGCCTAAGTACCCTTCTTCCCGCTGCCGCCGAAGAGCGCGCCGGCGCGCTCGAAGAAGCCTCGCGTGGGATCGGTCGCGCGTCCGTCGGTGGGCCGGCCGCCGCTGCCCGAGGGCGAAGGCGGAGGCACCGCGGGCGGCGTGACGGCGCGCTGACCCGTCTGGCTGTTGCGACGCATGCCGAGGGCCGCCTCCAAATCTTCGGGCGCATCGGCGACGGCGACGGCGGCCGCTGCGGTGACGCGGCCCGCGCGCACCAGCTCCGCGAGCGAGTCGTCGAGGCGGATGACGCCGAAGCCCTTGCCGCGCTGCTGCAGGCTCGGGATCTGGTAGGTGCGCCCGTCGCGGATCAAGTTCCACAACGGCACGACGCCGGGCAGCACCTCGACGGCCGCGACCATGCGACGGCCGCCCACGTCCGGCAGGAGGCGCTGGCTGACGACGAGGCGGAGGCCTCCGGCGAGCGTCATGCGCACCTGTTGCTGATCGGCGGGAGGGAAGAGATCGATGAGACGATCGATCGTCTTGGCCGCGCTCGGCGTGTTCATGGTCCCGATCACGAGGTGACCCGTCTCGCTGGCGGCGATGGCCGCGCGCACCGTCTCGGTGTCGCGCAGCTCGCCGATCACGATGACGTCGGGATCCTCGCGCAGCGAGGCCTTGAGCGCGGCTTGGAACGAGCGCGTGTGCGTGCCGACCTCGCGCTGGCTCATGAGCGCCTGCTTCTGCGGGTGGACGTACTCGATGGGATCTTCGACCGTGATGATGTGCCGCTTGGTCTCGCGGTTCATCGTGTCGAGCAGGGCGGCCAGCGTGGTGGTCTTGCCGTGCCCGGTGGGCCCGCTGATGACGATCAAGCCTTGATGATGGTGCGTGGCCGCCGCGATGGCGTCGGGCAGGCCGAGCGCCGCGAGCGTGGGAATCTCCGCCGCGATGAGGCGCATCGTGGCCTTGAGGCCGGTGCGCTGGCGCGACACGTTGACGCGGAAGCGACCGAGCTCCGGCTCTTCCAAGGCGAAGTCGCACGAGCCGTCGCGCTCGAAGGTGGCCGTGAGGCGCGGGGGGATGCGCGGGCGCATCATGTCCTCGACGAGGCGAGGATCGAGCGGCTCGCCGTGCGGGACGAGCTGACCGGCGATGCGCAGGAGAGGCGGGCGTCCGGCGATGAGATGGAGATCGCTCCCGCCTGCTTCGCGCGCGGCTTGGAGCAGCGTGCGGAAGGCGTCGCCGCGCTTGGGCGCGAGCGAAGGCGCCGCGCTCGCGGCCGGCGGTGGCCGCAGCGAGCCCTCCGCCGTCTCGGTCAGCCGCGCCATGTTGGTGTGGAGCGCCGGCGCCGTGATGGCCGACATCCGCGCGGCCGTGCTGCGCCGCGGTGGAGCCGCTTCGAGCTCGACGGTGGGCGTACGCGGACCGGCCTCTTGTGCTGCGGCCAGCTCGACCGTGGCGGCGCGCGAGGCGGGCCCGGTGTCGGGCGCGATGCCCACACGGGCACGCGGCGCGGGGCTCGGGCTGCGAGCATCGGACGCCGCAGCGTGCGCCGCGCCGATGACGTCGTCGAACGGCGTGGGCCGCGGGATGTCGTCGGCGTCGACGTCGAGATCGATCTCGATGTCGCTCGGCAACGTCGGCAGCTCGCCGCGCTTCACCGGAGGCGGGAACGGTGAAGGAGCCTCCGGCCACTCGCGTCGAGACGGCGCCGGCTCCACGGATCGCGCCGCGAGCGCGCTGCTCTCGAAGGCCGGCACGCGCGGCGTCTCCACCGCGGGCTCCGGGGCGCGCGCGCCGGGCTTGCGCTTCGAGCCCGGCGCGGCCGCATCAGCGCGCGGTGGGCGGACCGTCTTCGGTCCGCGCGGCGGCGGCACCGTCGAGGCCCGCGTGCGCGGCGGCGGCGACGCGACGGGAGGCGCGTCTCGCAGCGCGAAATGCGCTTCGATCGTATCGCCGTGCTGCGTGGCGGTGACCACCACGGCGCCGACGCCTTCGATACGCGTGCGCCACTGTGTCGGCTTCGCGCTCAGCGACTCGACGTAGCGGCTCCCGCCGGCGCTGAAGAGGAGCTGCACCAGCTCGTCCCCCGACACCGGGCGCTCGGTGGCCGTTTCGATCTGGCCACCGATGCGGAGCGACGGCGGCTTTCCCCCTTGCAGCACGACCTCGGTCACCTCGGGCCGGGCGAGCTGCGACAGCAGCGTCTTGAGCACGATCATCGAAGATCGCTCCGCTTCGTCGAGGCTCCTCGCATCATGACCATCCTATCAGGGGAGCCGCAGCGCGGGCAGTTTCCTCGGTGAGCATCGGTGACGAGGCGAGCGAGGACACATCGTCCCTGCGTGGACGGTGACGAAAGCCGCGTTTGGAGCTTCGATAAACGCTTCCGGGTGCCTTCGATGAGGTCACCGCAGGTATCATCGGGTCTTGCCCGTAGGCTCCCGATCGCCCGCCCTCCATGGCCTGCTCGGCCTTGCGCTCGCCGTCGCCGGCTGCGCCTCGGCTGTCGCGCCGCCCGCGCGCCCCGAGCCCGCCCGCCCGAGCGTGGTCGCGAGCAACGTCGAGCGCCGCGACTACGCGGGATCCCTGCGCTGCGCAGGCTGCCACGCCTCCATCTACGAAGCGTGGCGCGCCTCGCCGATGCGCAACATGACGCGGCTCGCGCGCGAGAGCGGGGAGCCCGTCATCCGGGCGCCGTTCGACGGCAGCGTGTTTCGGTTCAAAGGCGATCGCGTCACCGCCTTCACCGAAGAGGGGCGCCGCTACATGCGCGTCGAGGCGCAGGGCCGCGCCCCGCAGCTCTTCCGCGTGACCCGCGTGATCGGCGGCCGCTATCGCGAGGACTACGTGGGCCGCGAGGTCAGCGGCACGGCCGCGGACAGCCCGCCCGTCGGCGATGCGAGCGACGAGCCGGTGCTCCCCGTGTCGTATCTCTTGTTCGCGAAATCGTGGCGATACAAGGGCTACTCGGTGATGGTCAAGGAGCGGCCGCACCTCGGAACGCACGGCGCGCCCTGGAGACAGACCTGCATCTTCTGCCACAACACCGCGCCCTACCTGGCGACGATCTACGACGACTTGCTCGGCGGCGGGCGCTCGTACCAAGGCTCGGTGAGCGATCGCCTCCTCCCCGCCGATCGCTTGTGGAAGACCACCATCGCCGATCCGACGCAGATCGTCCGCGCCGCGTCCTCCGAGCTCGGTGTGCTCGGCGCGCCTCCGCTTCGCGCGGAGGCCACCGCGAGCGATGCGCTCGAGGCCGTGATCGCCGCCACCTGGGAGCGCTTCGGCGAGGAGCGGCTCGTCGAGGTCGGCATCGGCTGCGAGGCCTGCCACAACGGCGCCCGCGAGCACGTCGACGATCCTTCGAAGCGGCCAACGTTCGCGCCGCGGAGCCCCGCGATCGCCAATCTCTCGCCGAACCCGGCGCGCACCGATGCGACGCCGAGCCGCGCCGAAGAGATCAACCACGTCTGCGCGCGCTGTCACACCGTCCTCTTCTCGCGCTATCCCTTCACGTGGGAGGGCGGCATCCGCCCGCGCAACGCGAGCGCGGATCCCTCGTCCAAGCGGCCGCCGCCCGGCGGAAGCAGCATCAACTCGGGCGAGGCGCGCGACTTCCTCCTCGGCGCGTGCACGTCCAAGCTCGCGTGCAGCGCCTGCCATGATCCGCATCGCGAAGATCGCCGCGAGGATCTCGATCGACTCGGCACCATCGCCGGCAACGACGCCTGCACACGCTGCCACGAGCGCCAGCGCGCGCCCCAGGCGCTCGCGGCACACACGCATCACGCGCCCGACGGCGACGGCAGCGCCTGCGTCGGCTGCCACATGCCACGCAAGAACACGGGTCTCGGGTATCGGCTCACGCGCTATCATCGCATCGGATCGCCCACCGATGCGGCCCGCGTGGAGCGCGATCGCCCGATCGAATGCGCGCTCTGCCACGCCGACAAATCCGTGGCCTCGCTGGTCGACACGATGGAGCGCTGGTGGAACAAGCGCTTCGATCGCGCGGCGCTGCGCCGCCTCTACGGCGACGACCTCGGGGTGAACGCGCTCCTCGCCACGGTGGCGCTGGGCAAGGCACACGAGCAGATCGCCGCGGCCGCCGTGCTCGGCGAGCGCGGCCCGCGCGAGGTCGCGCCTGCGCTCGTGCCTTTGATGGCCAGCGAGTATCCGCTGGTGCGCGGCTATGCGGCCCACGCCGTCGAGCGTCTCCTCGGCCGGCCGGTGCCCGTCGATCTCGACGGTGAGGCCAAGGTCATCCACAGCGAAGCGGCGGCCTTCGTCGCCGATGCGCTCGCCGGCGCGAAGCGCTGACGCTCGAGCATCGCATGCGCGTCTCGCTGCGCGCGAAGCTCAGAACCCGCCGACGATGCCCACGCCGTTGGGCATCACCGAGATCTGCCACCAAGCGGCCTGCGCCTTCTCCGCGGGCTTCGGCGCGAGGGTGTTCGGCGCGAGGGTGAAGGCGCCCTCGCGATACGCCTTCCAATCACCGATGGCGGCGGTCGGCTGCGTCCAGATCTGGAGCTCGCTGATCGCGAGGCTGCCGGCCACGGTGGTGAGCGCGGCCCAGCCACGCTTGTACGCGAAGCCCAAGAGGAAGCCCGCGCCCACGGCCACCGCGCCGCAGGCCGCGTGCGAGAGCCACGATCGGCCGAAGGCCTCGCCCTCCGCGGACTTTTGCAAGAGCCGCTCGGCGGCGGCGAGCTTGCGCCGGCGCTCCTCCGGCGTGCCTTCGGGCATGCCTTGGATCGCGCTGCCTGCATACCGCGCCGGGAAGTCGAAGACGCCCAGCGCGCCAGCGCCGAGCGACGACATCACCGCGCCCACGGCCCGCTCCGCGCGGAACCCGGGATCCTTCACGGCACCCGCGAGAATGCCTTGGCCGACGGTGAGCGTCAGGTAGCCCGAGTACCAGAGGTGCCACCAAAGCTTGGCCGAGCGCTCGCCGCGCACGAGCCGGTCTTGAAGGAAGGCGATGCGCTGCGCGACCTCGGCGTCGGTCATCTCGGCGGACGCCGGCGCCGCGGCGAGCAGCGTGACCGCGAGCGTCGCGAGCGCGACGGCTCGACAGGGCAGGGGAGGAGCACGCACGCGCGCCCAATCTACGCGGCCCTCCATCACGATGTCGACGCCGACCGCTGCGCGTCTTCATTGCGCGCCCGGCCCATGGTTTCGCGGCCCCCCGCCGCTGTGTCGCCCTGTGCCGCGCTCGTGATCGCAACGGCGCGGCTCGCCGCGCATTTGCTGTGGATCTTCGACATTCTCCGGCGGCACACCCCGTGCTCTAGGGGCGGCCATGCTCATGACCTCCACGACCTCCCGCTTGCTCTCGATCCTTTTCTTCGCCACCGCGCTCGGCGCCACTGCCTGCAAGACCGCCGTCATCGGTGGCAACGACGGCGAAGGTGGCGGCGGCGGCGGTGCCGGCGGCGCCGGTGGCAGCGGCGGGCAGGGGGGCAGCATCGTCGTCGGCCCGCCGTCTGCGATCGCCGAGTACGGGAGCTCGGTGCAGGATCCGCCCTCGGACACGGGGTCGACCACCGGTGGCGGCACCACGCCCGAGGATCCCAGCACGCTCCACGTGCGCATCGGCAACTACGGCCCCACGTGCGGCGGTTCCGCCATCAGCCCCTTCACCTGCACGACCACCACGGTTTGGCAGCTCTCGCTGACGCTGCCGCCCGAGCTGCAGGCCGCGGGCACCGTCGTTCAGCTCGGCGACGAGCCGTTCATCGGCATGTTCTCCGAAACCGGATCGAACGGGTCGCCGGACGACTGCTGGGGCGGCGGCGGCACCTTCAGCTTCGGTACCCTCGAGGTGCTGAGCAACGACGGCGCGACCATCGTCCTGCGCATCGCGGGCTCGAACGCCGGCTTCTCCGACGTGCCCGTCGACGGCGACTACACGGCGCCGATCTGTCACTGAAGCTTCCGGCGCACGTTTCATCGCTTCCGTCGGAGGCTCGCGAGCTTCCGACGCGGCCAGGGTGGCTTCCAACGTGCTCAGGCTTCCGACGCGCTCACGAGCCGCTTCCGCCTCGGCGTGTGTCGCCCTGTGCCGCGTTTCCCATCGCAGAGCGCGCGCCAATCGCTGTCTTTCCCGCCCATTCGTGATCGGCACGCACCGTGCTCTCGGTGCGGCCGTGCGCTCGTCTTCAAGACCATCTCTTTCGATCTCGCTCCTCCTCGCGGCCGCGCTCGGCGCCGTCGCCTGTGAGACCGCCGTTCTCGAGACCACCAGCAACGGCTCCGGGAGCAACGGCGATCTCGGTGGCAACGGTGGCTTCGGAAGCAGCGGCGGTCCTGGTGGCAAAGCAGGACAGGGTGGCTTCGGGACCAGCGGCCCAGGTGGCAATGGGGGGCAAGGCGGCGGGAGCGTCGCGGGCCCGACGTCGGCGATTGCCGAATACGCTTCCTCGCTCCCGCCGAAGCCGAGCACCTCGTCGACGGTCGCCGGCGGCGCCGGCTTCGATCCGCACATGCTCTTCGTGCGCATCGGCAACTACGGACCGGCCTGCGGAAACGAGCTTCACGGGCCCTGCGGCACCGTCCAGCTCTGGGAGGTCAGGCTTGGCATCCCGCCCAACCAGCAGAGCGCCGGCACCATCTTCCCGCTCTCTCAGCTCGACATCTTCACGTCCTACAGCGTGCTCGTCGCCGCCGAGAAGCAGAGCGATTGCTTCGGCGGCGGCGGGTATTTCAAGCAGGGCCAGCTCGAGATCCTGAGCAACGACGGCGCGACCATCGTCGTGCGCATCTCCGGATCGAACACCGGCGTCGTCCAGTTCGGTGTCGACGTCGACGGCGACTACGCGGTGCCGATCTGTCCGTGAGGGATCTCCCGATGCACCTTCGTGTTACCGGCGCTTCGAGCTCCTCCGAAATCCGTCGCGCCCAGGGCGCAACGTGGTTTCGCCGCGCGCGCACCTCGGGCAGCATGATCGATGGGGAGGGGGAGGGATGACGCGTCAGCACCCGGGGTTGAGGCTCTCGTTGCCTCCCGCGGATTCGGGGCCATTCACGCATCTGCACGAAGCCGTCATCGACAAGGCGGCGCGCGCCGTTCGCGAGGCGAGCGCGCTCGTCATCGCGACGGGCGCGGGCATGGGCGTCGACTCCGGGCTGCCCGATTTCCGCGGGAACGACGGCTTGTGGAGCGCGCGCGACGGCAAGACCGACTTCGGCGCGCAGATGGTTCGCCTCATGAGCCCGCATGGTCTCACCGCGGACAGCGCGCGGGCGTGGGGCTTCTACACCGAGCTGATGAACCTGTGCGAGCGCGCCCGCCCGCACGCGGGGTTCATGGCCCTGCGCGGGCTTTGCCGGCGCATGTCGGAGGGCCACTTCGTGCTCACCTCCAACCTCGATCGGCACTTCCAGGGCGCCTGCTTCGATCCGGAGCGCATCGTCGAATGCCACGGGACCATGCACCTGCTCCAGTGCACGGCGGCGTGCGGTGTGGGCCTCTTCCGCCCGCGCGTTCGCGTCGAGGTCGATCCCGCGACCCACTGCGCGAAGCGACCTTTGCCCGCGTGTCCATCGTGCGGCGCGCTGGCCCGGCCCAACGTCCTCATGTTCGCCGACGCCCGCTGGGATCGCAGCGTCACCGACGCGCAATACCGGCGGCTCTACGCTTGGCTCGACACCATCGCGCAGCGCAAGGCGCGCCTCGTGGTGATCGAGTGCGGCGCGGGCACGTCGATCGCGACGGTGCGCACCTTCTCCGAGCGCATCGTCGCCGATGGAAAAGGGCTGCTCATCCGCATCAACGTGGCCGAGGCTCGGGTGCCGCAAGGCCACATCGGCATCCCCGGCCGCGCGCTCCCCGTGCTGCGCGCGCTCGCGGCGCGCGTGTCCAGCCTCTCCCAGTAAAACGCCACGTTGCCGGCCCGCGGAGACGCGGAGCCCGCCTTCATTGCTCGGGCTCCGGTCGACCGAGATAGGCTCTCTCGTTGTCGGCTCCGCGATAGGGAGCTCTGGGAGATTGCCAATCTGGAGCGTGCCTGTTGTAGCGGTTGGCGTGATATCGAATCTCGCCGGCGCTTCGATTCACCGGACGATATGGATGCTCCATCCCTCGCTCCGGAAGAGGCGGAGCTTGCTCAAGCCTCTTCCAGGATCCTCGCGAGGAGCGCGAGCGCGGCGCGTTTGCGGGCGCCGCCGGGGCTCGGGCTGCCGGGCGCGGCTTCGGTCGCGCCCACGCAGGCGGGGCAGCCGCCGTCGCATCCGCAGCCGCGAATGAGCGAGCGGGCGCGGGCCACGAGCTCGGCGCCGCGCTCGTGGATCCGCTCCGCCAAGCCGACGCCGCCGGGCACGTTGTCGAAGAGGAACAGCGTGGGATCGAACCCCATTTGCGGCACCCGCCCGCCGCCGGCCGGGGCGCCGTTCTCCTCGCCGTCGTCGCCCAAGGTCTGCCCGAGATCGCGCGGATCGCACATCAACCCGAGCGCGCTCACCGTCTCGAGCGCCACGGCGATCCCGCGCAGGCCCTCGATGGCGGCGGCCCGGCCCATCATCAGCTCTTCCAGGAGCTTCTCGGGCACCGTCAGCCAAAAGGCCGTGGTGTGCATTTGCGTGTCCGGCAAACGCACGTCGCCGTAACCCGCGTTCTCGTGCGTGTGGAACTTGATCTTCTTGTAGCCGACGACCTTCTCCACCACGCTCACCTCGCCCCAAGCGGTCTCGCCGCGGCCGAGCTTGGTGCGGGCCGTCTCTTCGATGACGCTCACCTTTCGATTCGTCATCGCTTGGGTGAAGTAGTCGGGCACGACCTTGGTGACGAAGGCTTTGTGGTTCTCCCAGTCGAGACGCTCGACTTGGTATTGCTCGCCGTCGTGCTGATAGATGGCCTGCTCGTGCAGCATGGTCGGCGTCGCCCGCCAATCGAGCTCGGCCAGCGCTTTGCCGGTCGACTTGTCGATGATCACGAAGTTGTCCCAACCCACGCTCCGCAGGCTCACGTGGTTCGCGGGATAGGCGTCCGTCGACCAGTGGAAGCGATCCTTCGATTCGTGGACGACTCCATGATCGGAGAGGAAGCGCAGCGCGCTGTGGGTGTCCTCGCCCGGCAAGGACGCATAAGGCTCGCCCGTGACGAAGGGCAGCTCGAAGGCCGCGCACTTGAGGTGTTGAATGAGGATCTCGGTGTTGTGCGGATCGATGCGTGCCGACTCCACCTCGGCGTCGAAGAGCGTCTCCGGCACGCGCGCGACGTATTGATCGAGCGCCGCGCTCGACGCGACCAGCACGGCCACGCTCGACTCGCCGCGGCGCCCGGCGCGACCGAAGCGCTGCCATGCGCCGGCCACCGAGCCCGGGTAGCCGGCACACACGACCGCGGACAGCTCGCCGATGTCGATGCCGAGCTCGAGCGCGTTGGTGGCCACCACGCAGAGGATCTCGCCGTCGCGGAGGCCCTGCTCCACGCGGCGGCGCGTCTCGGGCAGGTAGCCGCCGCGGTAGGCCATGACGGCGTCCTCGGGGAGCTTGGTATCGGCGAGGCGATCGCGGAGGTACTTGAGCATCACCTCGACGCCGTTGCGCGACTGGCCGAACACGATGGTGGGCACGCGCGCCTTCACCAGATCGGCGGCGAGGTGGACCGCGCTCTTCCACGTGCTGGCGCGGATGCCGAGCTCCTCGTTCACCACCGGTGGGTTGTAGACGAAGAGGCGGCGTTCACCGCGGGGCGCGCCCGATTGATCGACGAGCGCCACCGTCTCTTCGGGCACGCCGAGGAGGCGCGCCGCGTGCTCGCGCGGGTTGCCGATGGTGGCCGTGGCGCAGAGGAAGATGGGCTCCGATCCATGAAAGCGGGCCGCGCGACGGAGGCGCGCGAGCACGTGGGCCACGTGCGATCCGAAGACGCCGCGGTACGTGTGGAGCTCGTCGATGACCACGTAACGCAGCTTCTGGAAGGTGCGCGCCCAGTGGGCGTGATGCGGGAGGATCCCCGCGTGGATCATGTCCGGGTTGGTCATCACGATCGGGCTGCGCTCGCGGGCCGCGCGGCGCGCGTCGCCCGGCGTGTCGCCGTCGTAGACGACCGCGGGGATGCCGAGCCCGGCCTCGCCGATGAGCGCGCGCAGGTTGGCCTCCTGATCGCGGGCCAACGCCTTGGTGGGGTAGAGATAGATGGCGCTCGCATCGGGCTCGCGCGCGAGCGTGTTCAAAACCGGGAGGTGGAAGCACAAGCTCTTGCCGCTCGCCGTGGGCGTGGCGATGACGACGTGCTTGCCCGCGCGCGCCGCCTCGAAGGCCTGCGCTTGATGATCGTAGAGCCGCTCGACACCCCGCGCGCGCAGCGCCGTGACCAGGCCGGGCGCGAGCGTCTCCGGCACGTCGGCGAACGAGCCCGGGCTGGCGGCGATGCGTCGATCGGCGGTGAGGCACGGGCGGACGTAGCCGGAGGCGAGCCACGAAGTGATGACACCGTCGATGCCGACGGGTGTGCTCCACGGAGGTCGGGGCATGGGCCCCGATACTAAACGGATGGCGAGTGCGGGGCCAGCGATGCGGCTCGCGGCGAGGGTGACCGAGCTTCCGGAAGCGCTGCAAAACGCCTGAAATCGAGCTGCATGAAGCGCTCGAAGCGGCGTGGGGCCGAGCTCGCTGCACGCGGGGACATCGCTCGCCTTCACGCGCCCCGATGCGGCGGACATCGGGGCGCGTGAAGGTTTTGCGCGGCGCGGCTCAGCGGCGTTCCACCGGCGGCGCCCGCCACGCGCCGGAGAGCACTTCGGCCCGCGGCTGATAGAGGCGGAGCAGCAGGGTGAACGGCGCGTCGGCCGGCGCCGGCAGCCAGTTGCTCTCCAGCGCTTCGCCGGGCCAATCGCTCTGGATGTAGAGATCGAGCGAGCCATCCTCGTTGTAGCGGAGGGCGTCGCGATCGCGGATGGCGTAGCGAGCGATCGTGTTCGGCACCAAGTAGCCGTCGGCGTCGTAGAGGGTCAGCGACCAGAACGCGTCGACCGGAGGCAGCGCTCCCGGCGCGAAGTGGAGGACGTAGCGGTTCTTCCCATCGAGCGGCTGCCCCGTGCGATCGACGGACGTGGCCGGATACACCGCGTCCGCGGGCAGGTTCGCGCCCAGGCCGTAGTTGGCGACCGCCGCGCGCTCGTCGTAGTTGGTGCCGTATTCGCCGATGCCGCGCACCATCATGCGCCAGCCGTTGACGTCCTCGCCGAGGCGGTTCGTCGTGGCGGCGATGCGCGCCTCGGCGCGCAGCTTGGCTTGATCGAGGATCGCGGCCACGTCCGGGCGCGGCGTGAACAACATGCCCGGCTCGAAGCCGATGCGGGCGAGCTGCGCGAGCAGGGGCGCGTCGCGCTGAGGCGGCGGATCGAAGCGCATCCGCGCGGCGAGGAGACGCAGGAACGTGGTCCCATCCATGGCGGCGACCACCTCCGGCGGCGTGCCGCGGAGGGGCAGCCCAGGCGTCACGGGCGTCGATCCGAACGGCGGCGTGAGCGTGATCTGTTGTTGGAACCAGCGCGCGGCCGGAAGATCCTCGGGCCCGCGGAGCAGCGTCCGGCCGATGATCCACACCGTGTTCGTCGGCGCTTGGATGGGCTCGATCCCGGGCGGCAGCGTGCCCTCCCAGCGCGGCCCGACGATGGCGAAGGTGTGCGGGCCGTCGCCCGTGGTCCGCGTGCCCGGCGCCGCGAACACGTTGGTCCACGCATCCATCATCTGCAGGACGTAGTAGCGGCCTCCGCTGTCCGGCACGCGGAGGAGCACCGGCCCTCTCGAGAGATCGAGCCATGCGCTCGAGTACAGCGTGTCGGTGTTGGGCCGGATCACGATGCGATCGGCGGGCCCCGGCGTGCGGTCCGCGTGCCGGAACCGATTGAGGGGCGCGCCGAACCAGCTCGACGCGGGCGCCGTGGTCATTTGCTGCTCGGTCACCGCCATCAGGGCGAGTGGATATCCATAGACGAACGCCTCTTCCGCGATCGCCGCGGCCTCCGACTCGACCTGTTGGAGCGGCGCATCGGCGGCGCGCGCGCTCGGGTTACCGGCGAGCGCGGCTACGCCGAGCGCGAGAACGGGCAGAAACTTCATGAGACCCCTCCCTCGTGATCGCTGCATGTCCACGCCCCGGCATGCAGCATCCCGGCCGCGGGCAGCTCATCCACATCGCGCGATGGGCGGTGAGGCAGATCGCCGGTGACACGGGCTCGACGATTCTTGCCCCATCGCGTAGAAAGCCCCCCTGATGCATCAGGACCCCGGGCCGGTCGAGCCGACCGCCCTCGACACCTCGCCGGCCCCTTCCGTGGAGCCCGACCCGCTCGCCGCCGATCGTCGCGCCGAGGATCCTGCTGCGGGGCCCGGCGTCGATCTCACGCTCGCGGCCGGCGCTCCTCCGGTGGATCAGGCTGCGTTCACCGGCGCCGATGCTCCCGTCGCGAGCCCGATCGGCGAGGCGTCGCGTGGCCCTTCGTCCGCGCGGTTGCCCTTCGGGTTGGGCCCGGTGCCGCCGCCGTCGCAGAGCGCGGGCACGGTGTTCCTCGTCGTCGTCACCACGGTCTCGCTCGCGGCCGATCTCGTGACCAAGGGCTGGGCCAAGGGGAAGCTCTCCGGCTTCGACGCCAAGATCCACGCTCCGAAGCGGTTCGAGGTGTGGAAGAACCACCTCGACTTCATCTTCGCGCAGAACCCGGGCGGCGCCTGGAGCTTCCTCCGCGGCCTGCCGGACACGCTGCGCCGGCCGTTCTTCCTGGTCGTCTCGGCGGCGGCCATCGTGTTCATCATCTCCATCTACCAGCGGGTGCACCGCGATCAGACGGCGATGCGCTGGGGCCTGCCGCTCGCGCTCGGCGGTGCCATGGGCAACCTCGTGGACCGCATGCGCTACGGCTGGGTCGTCGACTTCATCGACTTCTCGATGCGCTGGGGTGGCCGCGATCATCACTGGCCGACGTTCAACGTCGCGGACATCGCCATCGTCGTGGGCGTGGCGCTCATGGGCATCGACATGCTGCGCGCGCGCCGCGTGCTCGAATCCCCCGAAGCGGCTCCCGCCGTCGCGCCGCCGGTGGTCTAGCGATCGTTTGAGCTCAAACGAATTGTGGCGGCGCCCAACGACGCCGACGGACGCTTCCGTGCGTCGTCTCGAGGGCGGGTGTCCGGGCCGTCGCCGGGTTGGGAGCGCGACCGGCGGACCATGGGTCGGATCGCCCCCGGGACCCTGGTCATGCTGGAATCGATGGTAGTCGGTGGATCCGAAGGGCGGCGCGGGCGCGGAGCGTGCCCCGCCCTGCGTCCGCCGCGTACGGTCCGGGGCGAATGCGCTTTGCGGAGGCGCGGCGGTTGTCGTAGATCGACGTGCTCCGCATGACCGAACGAGCTGAACCGCCCGCGTCCGCCGATGGCCAAGCCCCCTCCACGCCCGAGGGCGCGGAGCCTCGTGACGAGCAGGCCGGAAGCGGCGCTCCCGCGGCGCTCGAAGCCTCAGGCTCCGGCGATTCCGCGAAGGTCGCCGCCGCGCCGCCGGCTGCCCCGGCATGGCGCCCGAGCTACCCCTTCTTGGTCATCGTCTCGGTCGTCACCCTCGCGGCCGATCTCGGCTCCAAGTGGTGGGCCAAGAGCCGGCTCGAGGACGCGATGTTCAGCGAGCGGCACATCGACGTCATCAAGGGACACCTCGCGTTCACGTTCGCGCGGAACAAGGGCGGCGCCTGGGGCCTGCTCCAAGGCGAGCCCGAGTCGATCCGAAGGCCGTTCTTTCTCGGCATCTCGGTCCTCGCCATCGCCTTCATCGTCTCGCTTTATCGCAAGCTCACGCCGCAGCAGTGGGCGCTCAAGTGGGGCCTGCCGCTGGTGCTCGGCGGCGCGATCGGCAACCTGGTCAACCGCATCCAGTACAACTACGTGGTCGACTTCATCGACTACCAGGGCAAGTGGGTGAAGTTGTTCAGCGCGAGCTCGCACTGGCCCACGTTCAACGTCGCCGACATCGCGATCGTCGTCGGCGTCGGCTTGATGGCGATCGACATGTTCACGCCGCGCCGCGAGTCGAAGGTCGAGACCGCGCCGGTCGCCACCGACGAGATCGCCCGCGAGCCCGCGGCGCCCCCCGCCGGCGAAGCCGCGCCCAAAGAGACTTGAGCGAAGGCTGACCGACCGATGCGCCCGGAGCTGTTCCGCGTCTTCGACATCGCGTTCCCGGCGTATTTTCTCCTGCTCTTGAGCGGGTTCCTCTTCGCCACCGCGGCGGGGGCGCTCTGGGCACGACGCATCGGCAAAGATCCCGACGTCATCGTCGACCTCGGCCTCGCCTGCCTGCTCATGGGCGTCGTTGGTGGCCGCCTGCTCCACGTCTTCGCCGACGGCTATTTCTGGGACTACGTGCACCTCTGCACCGATCCCTCGCTCGTCGACTGGAAGGTCGAGCCGGCCGTGTGCGACGGGCGTCTGCACGGCATCTGGGACGCGGCCAAGGGCGTCTGTCACCCGCGCTCGACCGACTGCTTCGCGTGGGCGAAGTTCTGGGCCGGCGGCCTCACGTACTACGGCGGCTTCATCGGCGCGTCGTTGATGGCCGTCTTCGTGTTGCGCCGCGATCGCTTCCCGTTCTGGAAAGCGGCGGACATGGCCGGCTTCGCCATCCCGATCGGCCTCGGCTTCGGCCGCATGGGCTGCCTGCTCGCGGGCTGCTGCTACGGGCTTCGCAGCGAGAGCAGCATCGCCCTCTCGTTCCCGGGCCACAGCCCCGCGAGCGAAGCGCAGTTCAAGGCGGGCCTCTTGCACAGCGCCTCCGATCACTCGCTCCGCGTGCTGCCGACGCAGGTCTTCGAGTCGGCGATGTCGCTCGGGATCGCGGCCTTCTGCCTGCTCTGGCTCCATGGCCGCAAGCGCTACGACGGTCAGGTCTTCGTGGCCTTCCTCGGGCTCTATGCGATCGGTCGCTTCGTCCTCGAGATCTTCCGCGACGACGATCGCGGCGGCCTCGTGGGCCTCTCGACCTCGCAGCTCATCGGCGTCGGTTTGGTCGCGCTCGCGTTCGCGCTGCACGTGCGCCTCCGCCGCCCCGCGTTGCCGGCCGTCGCCGCGGCGTAGAGCCCCGACGCGCCGAGGATCGGGTTCGTTGGCCCCGCGCGACCGTGAGGCGTATCCTCGCCGCATGCGCTTCGTCTGGAATTTCGGGGTCGCGGCGCTGGCCGCTGGGATCGCGCTCGCGGGCTGCCAGAAGGATACCGATCTCTATCCCGCGCCTCCCGGGTGCGAAGGCTCGACCTGCACGCCTTCGATCTCCGGCGGGAGCACGCCGGAGAAGGACGGTGGTCAGGGCGGGGGAGGCACAGGCGGCGCGCCGGCGACGATCGATCAAACCGGCACGGTGCATCGGATCGTCTCGAGCACGTTCGATGACACGAGCACGCAGCCGTACACCGGTGCGGCCACCATCGTCGCGCTGCCTCAAGTCGGCGGCATGGTGTCGACAATGTATGGTGGGGCCGCGGGGACGACGTTCTCGTTCACCAAGATCCCGAGCGGGCCGGCGTGGTTCCTCGTGCAGGACGACACCGGCGGCACGGGCGAAGTCCTCTCCACGATCTCGTTCGCGTCGCTGCCGGTGTTGAGCAACTTCACGCTCCCCATCATCGATCTGGGGACGATGCAGAACATCGCGTACAGCTTGCCCACCGTCTCGTCGCAGGGCGTGTCGACGCTCGCGGCGCAGGTGATCCTCTTCGTCTATCACGCCAACGCGCCGTACAAGGGCGTGCAGGTCGTGGGGGGCGCAGGCGGCGCGAAGATCGCCTACGACAACGGCTCGGGCTACTCGGACTCGGCCACCGCGACCGGCACGAACGGGACGGTGATCCTCTTCAACGCCGGACTCTCGTCGCTCTCGAAGATCGTGCTCAAGGATACTTCGACGCAGCAGACGTACGAGGTCCCGGTGCAGGTTGCGACGGGCGCCGCCACGCTCGCAGGCATCGATATTCCATAGCCGCACGAGCAGCGCGTGCGGTGGCGCAACGCGAGGGCTGCGCCACGGCGCCGAACGGATCGCTACGAGGCCGCGCCCACGCGGGCCTTCGCGGCCAAGAGGGTGTTCTCCAGCAGGCAGGCGATCGTCATCGGCCCGACGCCGCCCGGCACCGGCGTGATCCACGCGGCGCGCTCGCGGGCCGCGTCGAAGTCGACATCGCCCACGAGCTTGCCCTCGGCGGTGCGGTTGATGCCCACGTCGATCACGGTGGCGCCCTCCTTCACCCAGTCGCCTTGGATCATCTTCGCCTTGCCCACCGCGGCCACGAGCACGTCGGCTTCGCGGCAGAGGGCGCCGAGATCCTTGGTGCGCGAGTGCGCGATGGTCACGGTGGCGTGCTGCGCGAGGAGGAGCTGCGCCATCGGCTTGCCGACGATGTTGCTGCGCCCGACCACCACCGCGCGCGCGCCCGCGAGCGACATGCCGGTCTCCGCGAGGAGGCGCATGCTCCCGCGCGGCGTGCACGGCACGAGACCGCCGCGCCCCGAGGAGAGGAGGCCGGCGTTCATCGGGTGGAAGCCGTCGACATCCTTCTTCGGATCGACGGCGTCGAGCACGCGCTCCTCGCGGATGTGCTTCGGCAGCGGGAGCTGCACGAGGATGCCGTCGACGGCGTCGTCCTCGACGAGCTGCGCGATCAACGCGAGCAGCTCCGCCTCCGAGGTGCCCGCGGGCAAGCGATGGAGGTGCCCGATCATGCCGACCTCGTTGGAGGCCTTCTCCTTGTTGCGCGTGTACACGACGCTCGCCGGATCCTCGCCCACGAGCACGACGTGGAGGCCCGGCGGCCGCCCGTGCGTGGTCACGAAGCGCGTGACCTCGGCCTTCACTTCGTCGCGCACCTTCTGTGCGATCGCCTTCCCATCGATGATCCGAGCCGCCATGGCGGCGCAGCTTAACCGGCGAGGCCGAATCGATCCACGCCCGTCGTCTGCTCGCTACAGCTTGCCGACCACCACGCGATCCGTCCCGAGACGGAGCTGACCCGTCCCCGGGCGGCGCGCGACGATGCCCGCGGCGCCGTGCACGCCCATTTCGGCGAGCTGGCGGCGCGCGCGGAAGACGTCGACGTTGAGCATGCCCGGTTCGGTCGCGAGCATGCGGCAGAGCTCGTCGCGATCGACCCAGCCGCGCTCGCCGGGCGACGACGACGGGTCGTCGATCCGCGCGCGCGCCAGCGTGAGCAACAGGTAGTGATGCGATCGCGGCGGCAGCTTCTCGGCTTTGCCGCTGTGGAGCACGGTCACCTCGATGTGCTCCTCGTCGCGGCTCACGGCGAAGCTCAGCGTGATCGACTCGAGCGTGGGCGCGAACGCGCTCGCTTCCCATGTCGGGCCCGCGGTCGTCGGCAGATCGACGATCCAACCATCGCCGTCGGCGACGACGACCTCGTTGGCGCGCACGACGCGCGTCTCGTCACCGTGCTCGGCGACCCAGCGGCCGATGGCGTCCTCGAAGATGCTCACCTCGGGACGATCTTCGTCGGGCAGCACCAACATCCCGTCGGTGGCGAAGCGAATCACGCCCGTCTTCGCGTGGCGCGCGCTGGCCACCGGCGGCGTGTCGTCTGCGAGGACCAGATCGACTTCGCCTCCGAGTGAGAAGATGGTGCCTGGAGCCAAGCTGGCGCGCTCCCCCGGCCCGAGCCGTCGGCCCTGGACGAAGGTACCGTTCCGGCTCCCGAGGTCCCGTAGCTCCCAGCGCCCCTCGACCCAGCGAACGCTGGCGTGCTCCGCGGAAACCCGCGGATTGTCGACCAGCACGTCGCAGGCCGGGTGCCGCCCGAGCAGGCACCGCGACCCCATCGTGAAGCCCTGATCCAATCCCGACTGCTTGAGGACGCCCACCGCAGCCTGAACGCTACGCCGGCTCATCTACTCCTGCAATCGCCGCCGTGATAGGTGTGGAGCGTGGCGGAACGCGGGCCTCCCACGGTGCCCATCCCGGAGACGCTTCCCGGCGCGCACAGCGCCGTTGCCAGGACGTTCAAAGCGCCGCTGGTTCAGCAGAGCCACGCCGCGGAGATCGCCGGGCGCGATGTCGTCCTTCCTGCGCGTTATGCGCTCGTCGGGCGCATCGCCTCCGGATCGTTCGGCGAGGTGTGGCGGGTCAACGACTGCGTCCTCGATCGCGTCTTGGCGATGAAGGTCCAGCGCAGCGAGCTCTGCCGCTCCCAGCACCTCCGCGCCCGCTTCCTCACCGAGGCCCGGATTACTGCAGATTTGCAGCATCCCGGGATCGTCGCCGTTCACGACCAGGGCGAGCTCGATGATGGCCGCCTCTGGTTCACCATGAAAGAAGTCCGCGGCCGGACGTTGCGTGACGTGATCAACGAGGTCCACGCGGCCTCGGACGTCGATGGCTTCCGCGAGGCCGGCAGCGGATGGACGTTCCGCCGCCTGCTCGATGCGTTCGCGCGCATCTGCCAAGCGGTCGCCTTCGCGCACAGCCGCGGCGTGATGCACCGCGATCTCAAGCCCGACAACCTCATGGTCGGTGAGTTCGGCGAGGTCCTGGTGATGGACTGGGGCCTCGCGCGTCGCGTGGGCGTCAAGGAAGACACCATGGATGGCTCCAAGGAAGACGACATGGATTTCGTCTCCGAGGACCTGCCCGCGAGCCTCACCCGCATGGGCGACATCTTGGGCACGCCCGCGTACATGCCGCCGGAGCAGGCGCGCGGGCAGCGCGAGCTGCACGGGCCGCACAGCGATGTCTACGCGCTCGGCGCCATCTTGTTCCACCTGCTCTCGGGCCGCGTTCCCTACGACGGGAGCAGCGTCGGCGTGCTCCGCCAGGTGATCAACGGGCCGCCTCCGCCGCTCGCCGAGGTGCTCGTGGCGCGCCCGCCCGTGCCCGCGGAGCTCGTGGCTCTCTGCGAGCGCGCGATGGCGCGCGAAATCCGCGATCGTTATCCCGACGCCGAGCCGCTCGCGCGTGAGCTCTTCGCGTTCCTCGAAGGCGCGCGCCGTCGCGAGCAAGCGCTCGCCGTCTTGGCCGAGGCGCGCGCGATCGAGCCGAAGATCGCCGACCTCCGGCGGCGCGCGGCGCTTCGTCGCGAGGAGGCGCAGGCGCTCCTCGCCGGCGTGCAGCCCTTCGATCCGATCGAGAAGAAGCGCCCGGGTTGGGAGCTCGAAGACGAGTCCGCGCGCCTCGGTCGCGAGGCTGCGCTGCACGAGACCGAGTGGCTGCAGACGGTGCACGGCGCGCTCACCCTCTATCCCGAGCTCCCCGAAGCGCACGCGCTCCTCGCCGATCACTATAGCGAGCGCCTCTCCGCCGCAGAGCTCGCGCATCACGACGAGGACGCCGCGCGCTACCAAGCGCTGGTCCGCGCCCACGATCGCGGGCGGCACACGGCCTTCCTCCGCGGTGAAGGCTCGCTCACGTTGAGCACCGAGCCGCCGGGCGCCGTCGTACGGGTGGAGCGCTATGCGCTCCACGATCGTCGTCTCGTCCCCATCGACGAGGGCGTGCTCGGCACGACGCCGCTCCGCGCCGTGCCGATCGTGCGCGGCAGCTACCGCCTGCGCGTCCAGGCGCCGGGCCGCGCCGAGGTCATCTATCCGGTCCTCATCGAGCGCGGCAACCACTGGGAAGCGTGCGCGCCCGGTGAGCGCGAGCCGCATCCGCTCGTGCTCCCGGTCGAAGGCGAGCTCGGCCCCGACGACTGCTACGTGCCCGCCGGCTTCTGTTGGATCGGCGGTGACTCCGAGGCCGGCGACAGCTTGCCCGCGTCGCGCGTGTGGATCGACGGCTTCGTGATGCGTCGCTTCCCGGTGACGAACCAGGAGTACGTCGACTTCCTCAACGACCTCGTCGCGGCCCGGCGCGAAGCGGATGCGATCGCGGCGTGCCCCAAATCGGCGATCGGCATGGGCGACGCGCGCGCCGCGGAGCTCGCGCTGCGCCGCGATCCCGAGGGCCGCTTCCTGCTCACGCCCGGCGAGCAGGATGCGGACGCGCCGGTGGTGGCCATCGATTGGTACAGCGCGACCGCCTACGCCGAGTGGCTCGCGAAGCGCACCGGCAAGCCGTGGCGCCTGCCCAACGAGCTCGAGCGGGAGAAGGCCGCGCGCGGCGTCGACGGCCGCTTCGGCCCCTGGGGCGATCACCTCGACGCGACCTTCGCGTGCACCGCCGACAGCAAGAGCGGCGAGCTCGTCGTCGCCCGTGTCACCGACTATCCGCTCGACGAGAGCCCGTACGGCATTCGCGGGCTCGCGGGCAACGTGCGCGAGTGGTGCGCCAACATCTGGCGGCGCGAGGGCCCGCGCGTCGACGACGGTCGCCTCTCGCTCGCCGAGGAGCCCGCCGACGGCAACGCGCTGCGCTCGGTCCGCGGCGGCGCTTGGATGAGCCCCCTCAACACGAGCCGCTCCGCCTTCCGCTTCGCCGCGCGCGCCGATCTCCGGCGCGTGAGCGTCGGCATGCGCCTCGTGCGCTCCCTGTGACGACGCGATCACGTTGATTCACGCGCGGCGCGCGTCTTCGCATGAGCACCATCCGGCGCGCAGCGACGAGAAGGCCTCGGACACGCAGCGCAGAAGGGGCTCGACGGCGGAGGCGAACGTCGGGCCCGCTCCTGCGAAGCGTGCCTGAAATCTCGATGGATCGTGCGAGGATCGGCCGCGCTCGGGGCATGAGGCGCGGGCGATCCGATCGAAGCGAAGCCACACGAAGCGCACGGCGAAGATGCGTGTCCCCGCCGTGATCTCGATGCCGAGCGGCTCAGGGGAGCGGCGCGGTCGTGTAGTAGTACCAAGTCCCCGACGCGGGGGTTCCGTACGTGAGCGTGTCCGTCGTGCTCGGCGCGAAGATGTTCGTCTGGCTGTTGTGCCACCAGGTGATCGATCCACCCCACGTGCCGTGCGATGCGGTCATCTGCCAGTTGATCCCGATCCGATCGCCTGTGAGCGCGTTCGTCTCGAGGAGGATGCTGGTGCTGGAGCTCGGCGTGCCGCTCGTCCACGTCGGGGTCCGGTTGGTCTTGAACGAGAGCGTGCCCAGGCCCGAGGGCGGGTTCGACCAGTACTCCGGCGCCGCCCCGGTGAAGACGAGGCCGTTGCTCATCGTCGGGTTCGACGTGAGGTACCAATACTCGCGGTTCGCGGTGTAGCCGGCGCCGGCCGTGTTGGTGACGAGCACCTTGCCGATCGACGTCCCGTTGGGGAGGCTCACCGAGTAGAGCGTGTAATCCTTCCAGCCCGGATCGATCTGCTGCGTGAGGAACTTGGCGTTCGGCCGATCGTGGGTCTCGTGCGCGTGCCCCTCGAGCCCCGGGTGGAAGACGGCGAGATCGGCGAGCCCCGCAGGCCCGCGCAGCTCCGGCTTCTGATCGAACCAGAGCGCGGAGACGAGGCGCTGCGTGGTCTCGATGAGCTTGCCGTAGCTCACGTCGAGGCGCGTGGTGTTGCCCTCGGGCGTCATCTTCCACTGCTCCATCGCGGCGCACACGGCCCACGAGAAGACGCCGCGGAAGCGTCCATCGAGCTCCGACTGATAAGCCACTTGATCGTGCCGCGCCGCCGCGAGCACGCGCGCGTCGATGGTGTCGAGCGGCGGTGTCAGCCCGAGCGTCGCGCCGAGCTCCGACGCCGAGCGCTGGAGCAGCGAGAGGGGACGACCCTTCTGCGGAGCGTCTTCCGCGGCGAGCGCGCTGCCCGAGTGGCAAGTGTCGAGCACGATGGTGAGGTTCTCCCCCGCGCCGTCGATGATCTCGTTGAGCGTGCGGAGCGAGACCGCGTTCTCGAGCACCCCACCCCGATCGTGACAAATGTCCGTCGGGCAAAGGACGAGGCCCTTCGCAGGCTCGATGTCCCCGTGCCCCGAGTAGGTCATCAAGCCCGTCGGTCGCGAAGGCTGCTTGAGCATCGACGCGAGCCAGCCGGCCTTGTCGAGGATCTCCGTGGCCGTTGCCGGCCCGACGTTCTCGGGGATGGCGCCCTCGAGCTCGTCGAACGCGAGGGGCGGGCTCGCCAGCACGCGGATGTTCTCGGGCCTCATCCCGAGCTTGCGGCAAAGACGCCAGAACGTGCGTACGTCGTTGCGGCTCCCGAGGAGATCGCTCGTGCCGAGCTCCTGTTCGCGCGACCGATCGAAGGCGCTGTAGTCGTCGATGCCGATGAGCAGCGCGTAACCTTCGTTGTTGAGCATGGGGCCTCCGCTTGGTGAACACGCCGACCTGCCCGCTGGCCGGCTCGTTCCACCAATACGCGAGGAGGCACCGTTTCTGGCATTGCACGCCATTACAAACGGGTGATCACCCGAGCAGTCCCGAAGTGTGCGCTCGATCGCCCTTGACAGCGCGTCTCGAAATTAGAATGATGGTTCTAGTTCTAATTCTTGGAGGCTCCCATGCAGGTCGTCACGTCCACTGCTCCTCGTGCTGCTTCCCGCGCGCTTCCGCGCGCCAACCGGGTCATCAACATCCCCGAGTTCGAGTTCGGCGACAGCATCACGCCGGAGCAGGCCGACTTCTTCGAGACCTACGGGTTCATCCGCTTCAAGCGCTTCGTGCCGCGCGCCCGCGCGCTCGCGCTCTACGATGCGGTGCGCGAGATCGATCGGGCGATCATCGCGTCGGGCAAGGAGCAGATCAACGGCGTGCCCCTCATCTTCGGCACGCGCGCGGACGGCACGCGCTACGTGCAGCGCATCCCCTTCGCCTCGCTGCAGAGCGAAGGGCTCCACGAGTTCTTGAAGGACCCGCGCTTCAAGGCCATCTGCAACGTGGCCGGCTCCGACTTCCGCATCGGCGAGGACGAGCGCGACGGCATGGTGGTGAACCGCTTCCGCAACGAGCCGGGCGCGAAGTACGACCGCCTCGGTTGGCACACGGACAGCCTGCGCGACATCTTCTACTTCGAGAAGCCGCGCCGTTATCTCAACGTGGGCTTCTACTTCAGCGACTCGCCGCTCGAGGTCGGCGGCCTGCGCGTGCTGCCGTGTACGCACAACCAGAGCATCGCTTCGATGCTCACGCAGAAGATGCACTTCGTCGACGACGTGCCCGACGAGAACGAGCTCGCGATCACGGCCGAGGCCGGCGATCTGACCTTCCACGACGGGCGCATGTGGCACCGCACCGCGCTGGCCTCGGTGACGGGCGAAGCCAGCGAGCGCTGCGTCTCGTATCTGCCGCTCATGAACGGGCCGCTCAAGCGGAAGAACGACAAGAGCAAGACGCCGCTCTACTTCCACCTGAAGAGCCTGGTGGGGTACTGATCGTGGCGCATCGCGCAGCCGCGGCCGAGCGCCTCGATTCGTCGAGGCCCTCGCGGCCGCCGACAGCAGAGGCGACCGAGCCGGGGGCGCTCGGGTGGGTGCGCGAGCCGCAGCAGGATCGCAGCAAGCGCACGCTCACGCGGCTGCTCGACGCGGCCGAGGAGATCATCCGCACGCGCGGCGTGACCGCGCTGACGGTGCCCGCGGTGGCGCAGGCGGCGCAGTCGTCGGTGGGCAGCTTCTACGGTCGCTTTCGCGACAAGGAAGCGCTGCTCCGCACGCTGCACGAGCGCGCGTGCGAGCAGTCGGTGCTCACGGCCCAGAGCGCGCTCGACCCGGCGCGTTGGGAAGGCGTGCCCACGGCCTCGTTGATCCGAGCGTTCGTGAGCTTCTCGGTGCGGCTCTTCGCCGAGCGCCGGCCGATGATGCTCGCGTTCTCGGCGGAGCTCGCGTCCGATCCAGGCTTCGCCGAGCGGCGCGCGCGCGCCGCTGCGGCCATCGCGCACGCGCTCCTCGGGGTGCTCTTGCCACGGCGAAACGAGATCGGGCACCCCAATCCGGAGCTCGCCGTGAGCATGGCGCTGCGCATGGTGACGAGCGTGCTGGAGCAGCGCAACGGGCTCGACGCCGGTGGTGTGGCCGAGGTGGTCGTCACCGACGAGGTGCTGAGCGACGAGCTGACCCGCGCCATGATGCGCTACCTCGAGCTTCGCGCGTGATCGCCGCGGCGCCCGCACGAGGAGGCCCATCGGTCCGCGACGATTGACCCCTTCCGCGCGACCCTTTACCCCTGGGTCGTGGACGCGCTGCACACCGACCTCTATCAGCTCACCATGGCTGCGGGATATTTCCACCGCGGCCTCGTCTCGGCCTCGGCCACGTGCGAGATGTTCGTGCGCCGCCTTCCGCGGCGGCGGCGTTTCCTGCTGTCGATGGGGCTCGAGCGTGTGCTCCGTTACTTGGAGGAGCTCTCCTTCACCGAAGAGCAGATCGCGTACCTCGGGACGGTGCCGGCGCTGCGCGACGCCATGTCGCCCGATTTCTGCGATTTCCTCCGGCGCTTTCGCTTCACCGGCGACGTGTGGGCCGCGAAGGAAGGGACGGCGGTGTTCGCGACCGAGCCGCTGGTCCGCGTGCGTGCGCCCATCGTGGAGGCGCAGATCGTCGAGACGTTCCTCCTCTCGGCGATGAACCACGCGACCATGATCGCGAGCAAGGGTGCGCGCGTGGTGCTCGCCGCCGGTGATGCGCAGGTCATCGAGTTCGGTACGCGGCGCACCCATCCCGATGCGGCGGTCGACGCGGCCCGGGCTGCGTATGCGGCGGGCTTCGTGGGCACGTCCAACGTCGAGGCGGGCATGCGCTTCGGCATCCCGGTGATGGGCACGGCCGCGCACATGTGGACGATGGCGCACCCCTCGGAGGAGGCCGCGTTCGAGGGCTACGTGGCGACGTTCCCCAATGCGTCGATCCTGCTCATCGATACGTACGACACGCTCCGCGGCGCGGAGCGCGCGGCCCGCATCGCGAAGGACAAGCTCCGCGGTGTGCGGCTCGACTCGGGCGACCTGCTCGCGCTCTCGCGCGAGGTGCGCAAGATCCTCGATGCCAACGGCTGCTCCACCGCGAAGATCGTCGCGTCGGGCGATCTCAACGAGTACCGCATCGCCGAGCTGCGCGCGGCCTCCGCGCCCATCGACATGTACGGCGTGGGGACCGATCTCGTGACCTCGATCGATGCGCCTTCGCTCGGTGGGGTCTACAAGTTGGTCGAGCTCGATCGCGACGGTGTGGCCATGCCCATCGCCAAGTTCTCCGAGGGCAAGGGGACGCTGCCCGGGCCGCATCAGGTCTATCGCGTGCGCGACGCAGGCGGGCGGCTCCTGCGCGACGTGATCACGCTCGCCGACGAGCAGCCCGAGCTCGCGGACGGCGAGCGCGCCGAAGCGCTGCTCGTGCCCGTGATGGCAGGGGGCAAACGCACGGAGACCGCCGAGCCCATCGCGACCATCCGCGCGCGTGCGCAGGCCGAGCTCGCCGCCCTGCCGGCCGAGCTCCTCGAGATCCCCGAGCCCACGCCGATGTGGACGCCGTTCCTTCCGAGCACGTCACCGCGGCTTTCCGCGTTGGTCGAGACGGTGCGCGCGCGCGTGGGCGTGCAGGCCGGTTGATTCACGCATCCCGAGGCGACGAACGGAAGGCCCGAAGCGGCGAAACATCCTTGCCTGCGCGATGGAATCGCGACGTGGTGAGGGCCCGCCGATGACGAAGGAGGAGACGATGACCGAGCGCGTGTTCATCGATGTGGATGTGCAGAACGACTTCTGCGAGCCGGAGGGCGCGCTCTACGTGAAGGGATCGCCGAACGATCTCTATCGAGCGCTCACCCGCTTCGCAGTGGCGCGCAACATCCCCATCCTGGGATCGGTGGACTCGCATGCTTGGGATGCGTGGGAGTTCGCCAGCAACGAGCATCGCGGGCCGAACGGGGAGAAGCCCAACTTTCCCGATCACTGCGTGAAGGGCACCCACGGCTGGCTCAAGGTCGAGGGGACGTTGCCGCCGCGTTTCCGGTTCGTGCCCAACGTGGCAGACGCGCCGATCGAAACGATCGTGGACGAGATCGTTTCGGGGGCGACGCAGGGAGCGTATTTCGAGAAGGAGGTGTACAGCCTCTTCGCGAATCCGCTGGCAGCGCGTTTCCTCGCGGCGCTGGTGCGGAAGGCCGGCGGGCAGCCCGAGATGATCGTGTACGGCGTGGCCACCGACTATTGCGTGAAGGCCGCTGCGCTCGGCCTCCGCGAGCGTGGCCATCGGACGACGCTGCTCACGGATGCGATCGCCGGCATCACGCCCGAGGGCACGCGTGATGCGCTCGATGCGATGGCGGCGAAGGGTGTGAAGCTCGCGACGGCGGCGAGCGTGCTCGGTGAGGACGCGCGATGAGCGAAGGGAAGACCGAGTATCCGCGGCCGAGCCTGACCGCGGACGTGGTCGTGGTGGCGCTCGAAGCGCCGGCCGATCGACGCGCCTGGCTCAAGGTGCTCTTCATTCAGCGCGCGCGTGATCCATTCGCGGGGCGCTGGGCTCTGCCGGGTGGCTTCGTCGAGCCGACGGAGACCGTGGCCGAAGCGGCGGCGCGCGAGCTCTGCGAAGAGACGTCGCTCGATCGGGTGCGCGTGGAGGAGCTCGGGTGCTTCTCGAAGCCTGGGCGCGATCCGCGTGGATGGGTGGTGACGGTCGCGCACCTGGCGCCGGTCCCGGCCGATCGGCTCGCGGATGCGCGCGCCGGGGATGATGCGGCGGCCACGGCGTGGCTCGATCTGCGCATCGGGCCGCTCGGTGAGGGCTTCACGCTGTCGCGCGGCGACGCGCCGGTGACGGAGCTCGCGTTCGATCACTTCGACATCGTGACCGCGGCCGTCGCGCGGCTCGTGCAGCGTGTCGACGAGCTCGCCTTCGCGCTCTTGCCGGAGGCCTTCACCATCGCCGACGCGGCCCGCGCGTACGAGGCCATCCTGGGCGTGGGCATCGACGAGCAGATGATCGGCGAGCGGCTGACGAGCGAGCACGTGGTGCGCGAGGTCGGCCCGGGGCGCTACGCGTTCGCGGGCGTCACGCGGCGTTGGCCCTTCCGTCCTGGGCCGGGAGAGTAGCCATGTCGATTCGCGTCTTCGGCCTCACGGGCGGTCTCGCGTCGGGGAAGAGCACGGTGGCCGCGCGTTTTCGCGCGCGCGGCTTGCCCGTGATCGACGCCGATCTGCTCGCGCGCGAAGTGGTGGAGAAAGGATCGCCGGGGCTCGCCGCCGTCGTCGCGGCCTTCGGGGACGAGGTGCTCGCGCCGGACGGATCGCTCGACCGCGCGAAGGTCGCGGCGATCGTGTTTCAGGATCCGGAGAAGCGGCGCACGCTGAACGGGATCGTGCATCCGCGCATCGGGGCCGCGACTGCGGAGCGGATCGCTGCGCTCGACGCTGCGGGCGAGAAGCTCGCCTGCTACGAGGCCGCGCTCCTCGTCGAGAATGGGCTCGCCGATGCGTTCCGGCCGCTCGTGGTGGTGGCAGTGCCCGAGGACGTGCAGGTGAAGCGCGCGATGGCGCGCGACGCCGCCACCGAAGAGCAGGCGCGCGCCCGCATCGCGGCGCAGCATTCCCTCGCAGCCAAAGTGGCGGCGGCTGACTACGTCATCGACAACGGCGGCACCCGCGAAGAGACCGAGCGGCGCGCAGACGAAGTGCTGGACGAGATCCGAAAGAAGCTCGCGGGATAGAGGGCCGAGCTTCCCGCTACGCAGGTCGCAGCGAGAGGCTGCGGAGAGGCTTCGATCGCGTCGGGAGCCGCCTGGCATCATCACATCCGCCCGCCAGCGTCCTGGATCATGATGATGGGGCCGCGAGCGGTCGCCGGATGAGCGGGCGCTGATCTCGATCACGCTTTGGCATCCGGAATCATCCCTATGCGCCGGGGCCATCCGGGATCATCCCGTCCGCCTCGAAGTGCGCTGGAACCCGCTGGACGACGTCTTGTGCGCCTTTCGGGCGTGCTCGGGCCTCCGGGAAAGCGATCCTCGCCTTTCCTTCTTTGCCAGGACCGCTACCATCTCTCTCATGTCGCAGTATCGCTCCGACCGCGATGCCGCCCGACAGCGCATCGCCGATCTCGAAGCGCAGCTCGCGGAGCGCGAGGCTGCCCTCTTCGAGCAGGACGTCGCCGTCGCCGAACGTGATGCCGAGATCGCTCGCCTGCGGCATCAACTGGTGCTCGCGGGCATCCTGCGGCATCGCGTGCGGCCGGTGCACACGGCGTGGGCGTCGCGGCTCTTGGTTCTCACGTTCGCGGTCGCGGGGGCGGCGCTCGCCGTCGGCGTGTTGGCCGTGCGAGGCCCGCGGCCGGTGGTCGTCGAGGTCGTGCCCGCGTCCACGCAGGAGCCGTTCTTCGCCGACCCGGCGCCGCTCGCGCTGCGCGCGCCGATGCCCGCCGTCGAGGAGCCGCAGCCCGAGCCGGCCGCCGTCGATGTGTCGCTGCGTCGGGAGCTCGAGGCGAAGATGTGGCGCGGCCGCGCATCGATGGAGGAAGTTCGCCTCCTCGCGGCCATCTGCAAGCGCCAGGGTGATCCCGTCTGCCATGCTCGGGCCCTCGAGTGGCTCGACCGCAGGAAGCCGCGCGTCTTCTAGCTTCGGTGGGGCGCGAGAGGCCCGACACGCCATCACCGCGGGCCGCCATCGGCCCGACTTGCTATCACGGTGACACCGAGGGCGGCCCTACAGGCCAGTTTGGCGGGGCTGCCATCGGCCCGACTGGCCATCACGGTGGGGCCGCGAGCGGCCCCACACCCCATGCCGGACGACGCGGTCCCGATCCCCGCGCTTTCCAAACCACGCTTCCCGCGGTACACCCGCGCGGCTGGGGCTTCGTGCTGCGCGACTTCCCGTGTCCGCCGGATCCCCGCGCACACTCGATGCTGCATCTCATGCCGCTTCCGCGTCTCGTGCCGTCGCTGCGCCCATGACCGAGCTCGCTCTGATCCTCGCCGTCGGCGTTCTCGGCCTCGCCTTCGCCGGCTATCTCGCTCGCTGGGTGCTCGCGTGCCCTCCTGCCGACGAGCCTCCCGCGCCCGCGAGCCCGCTCGGCCTTTCGCGGCAAGCGCCCGCGCTGCCGCGTGATGACGCCGAGATGGTGCGCATCGCGGGCCTCGTGCGCATGGCCGCGGAGGTCTTCTTCGCCAAGCAGAGCAGCATCATCGGCGCGGTGAGCGCGGTGCTCGGCGGCGCCATCTTCCTCGCGTACGGGCTCCTTCGGCGCGCGGGGGACAGCGATCCCGTGCCCGCCCTCGAGCTCGGCGTGTGGCTCACGATCTCGTTCGCCATCGGCGTCTCGGGATCGGTGCTCGCCGGGCGCGTGGCCACGTGGATCAGCCTGCGGACCAGCCTGCGCGCGGCGTTCGGCGTGCGTCGATCCACCGATCGCGCGGTGCAGATCGCGCTCCGCGGCGGCGCGGTCTCGGGGCTGTTCGTGACCTCGGCGAGCCTGCTCGGGCTGGGCGGGCTCTTCACCATGGTGCTCGCGTACAAGGGCGGCTTCGGGCGCGATCCGGCGGCCGCGCTCCGCCTCGCGCCCAAGGTCCCGTTCATGATCGCGGGCTACGCGCTCGGCGCGTCGTTCGCGTCGCTGCTCGCGCAGATCGGGGGCGGCGCGTTCGCCAAGGCCGCCGATCTCGGCGCCGATCTCGTCGCCAAGGAGCTCGGCCTCGGCGAGGACGAGCGCGAGAACCCGGCCGTGATTGCCGATCTCGCCGGCGACGTGGTCGGCGACGGCGCCGGGCGCGCGGCCGGTGTGTTCGAATCGACGGTGGCCGAGAGCCTGGGCGCGATGATCCTCGGCGCCATCGTCTTCCGCGACGATCCCCGCCAAGAGAGCGTGCTCTCGCTCATGCTGTTTCCGCTGGTCACGCGCGCGTTCGGCGTGCTGGCCGCGATGTTCGGCGTGATGGTGGTGCGCACCGACGATCGCGAGGATCCGCGGAGCGCCCTGTCGCGCGGGCTCTACGTCACCGCCGTGCTCCACGCGGTCGGGTTCGCCGGCGCGGCCAAATGGCTGCTCGGCGCGGAGTGGGTGCAGTTCCTCGCGTGCGGCGCGATCGGCGTGATCGTGGGCGTGGGCTTCTTGGCGATGGCCCAGTACTACACCGAGCATCGTTATCGCCCGGTGCGCGAGCTCGCCGAAGCTTCGCGCGGGGGGCCGACGATCTCCGTGCTGCTCGGGATCGCGACGGGCATCGAAGGCGCCATCGTCCCGCTCCTCGCCGTGGTGGCCGCGGCGGCGGCGGCGTTTCACATCGGCGCAGGCACCGGCCTCGCGCACGGCGGCCTCTTCGGCCTCGCTGCCGCCACGATGGGGATGCTCGGCCCAGCCGCTTATCTCTTGGCCATGGATGGATTCGGGCCCATCGTCGATAACGCTGCTGGCATCGTCGAGATGACGGTTGGCCGCGAGCGGCCGGACGTGCGCGGGCGCACCGTGGTCCTCGATGCCGTGGGAAACACGGTCAAATCGCTGACGAAGATCTGGGCGGCCGGCGCCGCGGCTCTGGCTTCACTGCTGCTCGTGGTTGGGTTCCTCGATGAAATTGGTCATCGCGCGGCCGGGCTCGGCTTGGTGAAGGCGTCACCGCATGCATCGATTGCGGCATCGGCCCCGGTGCTCCGGCTCGATCGGCCGGAAGTTTTTGCGGCCGCCATCATCGGTGTCCTGCTCGTGCTGTGGGTCGCGGGGCGTTGCCTCGTGAGCGTGGCGCGCGCGGCTCGACGGGTGATGGACGAGGCACGCCGTCAGCTCAAAGATCGGCCTTCCGGCTACGTACCGGACCACGAGGCCTGCCTCGAGATGGTCTCTCGGGCGGCTCTGCGGCACATGATCCCTCCGGCGGTGGCGGCCGCTGCCGTGCCCATCGCAGTCGGTGTGGCCTTGCGCTTCGCCCGGGCCGAGGATAATCCTCTCGTTGCAGCCGACGCCGTCGCGGCCCTCGTCATGGCCGGGACGATGGCCGGCGTTCTGGGCTCCCTCCTCCTCGGCAACGCGGGAGGCGCCTGGGACAATGCGAAGAAGTACATCGCGACCGGCGCGCACGGCGGGCGCCACTTGGTGGACGAGTCCGGCGCGCGGGTGGACAACCCGACGTACGGCGCCGCCCTCGTCGGGGACACGGTGGGTGATCCGCTGAAGGATCTCGCCGGGCCTGCGATGCACGTCCTCGTGAAAATGCTGCCCGTGGTCACGATCGTCTTCTTGCCGTTCTTCGTCTGAGCGCGCCGAGCGCATAGACAGAATCGCGGAGCAACCCTCTCCCCATACCTTCTCCCTTTGTCCTCTTCCTCTGTCCTCTGCCTGCTTTCTCTGCCTCTCTGCTCCGTTCTTCGCTCAATGCCTCTGTCCTCGCTCCGCATCACATCGGAGAAAGGGGACGGCAGAAGAGGGAAGGGGAGAGAAGAGGGAGAGGGCGCGCGAGAGGGGAGACGGTGAGGGAAGAGGGAGAGGGAAAAGCCCCAGAGAACCGTGCCTCAAATCTCCGACGCCCTCTCCACCCTGAGCGATCGTGGCCTACGCCGATTGCTTGGCGCTCGAACGTTCCTCCGCGGCCTGGAGTACTTCCGTCGTCGCGTCGTCGAGGACATCAACGTCGAGGACACGACCGCCAGCGGCACCGTGCGGGCGAGCGACTCGGAGCCGTATCCGGTGAAGGTCGAGCTCGCCGCAGACGGCATCAAGTCGCACTGCAACTGCCCCGCGTTCGCGAAGGGCGGGCAGCACTGCAAGCACGTCGCGGCGCTGCTCATCAGCATCCGCGATCAAGCGCGCGCCGCGCAGCCACGGCGCGAGCCGCCGATCCCTGCCATGGTGCCGCAGACGGCGCACGCAGGGGCGGCGACGCGCTGAAGCGCGTGCGGCGACGTGATCGGCGCGGGCGACCGGAGGTCATCACGATGGGCATGGGGGGAATGGGGATGGGCGGCGCGCCGGCGACGGCGCCCGCAGGTGTGGCGGCCATGGGCCCGCCGGGATCGGCGGTGACGCTCAACGCCGTCGCGGCGGACGCGACCGCGCGCCAGACGGGCATCGGCGCTTGGCTGCCGCCCGAGGGCGTCGCGGGCGCGCGTCGTGTGGAGTTCCGCCTGCACGTCCGCCAGGGCGCGCTCACGGTCACGGTGCTCGACGCCGAAGCGCGCGTGCCGGTGCTGCCCTCGGTGGCGCTCGCTTGGCAATCGCTCTTCCCCACGCCTGATCGCGACGCGCTCCGCCTGCTCGCGCGCTTCGAGAGCGGCAATCCGCGGCACCCGGCCGTCGACGTGCGCGGCGAGGACGTGGCCGAGCTGCTCCCGCTGCTCGAAGGCCAGCGCGTCCTCTTGGAGCCGGCGCTCATGCAGCTCCGTTTCGGCGACGACGCGGTCAAGCCGCGCTTCGATCTCGAGCTCGTCGGCGGTGACACCATCATCGTCAAAGCGAGCTTCGAGCGCGGCAACGAGCGCCGCCGCTTCTCGCTCATGCAGGGCGGCTGGTTCGAAGGTTGGCCGAGCTGGCACATCGACACGCAGGAGGGCATCGCCCGCCGCGTCGACAAGCGCGTCTCGCCTGCTGCCATGCGGAGGCTCCTGCGCTCGCCCACCATCGGCGAGCCCATGCGCTCGCTCCCGCAGCTCATCATGCAGGGCCTGCCCAAGGTCGCGCTCGAGGTCGGCGCCGAGCTCCCGGATCTCGCGCAGATCGCCGAGGTCGTCGACCTCGTCCCCACCTTCCGCATGCGCGCCGGCGGCTCGCTCATCGAAGCCAGCGTCTCGCTCTTCGCCGCGTACGGCGAGCTCGAGATCCAGGTCCGCGCCGATGGCATCACGCCGCCCGTCATCATCCAGCCGCCGGAGGAGGGGATGAAGCGCGCGCGCTGCATCCGCGTCGACATCGCGGCGCAGCAGGACGCAGCCGAGAAGCTGAGCGCGCTCGGCCTCAAGCCCGACGAGACGGGCCAGACCTTCGTGGCCAACGGCGACGCTGCCATCCGCTTCTGGAGCGAGGGCCTCGCCGAGCTCCCCGACACGTGGGATCTCTTCGTCCCCGAAGACCTCGTGGACACGCAGGTGCGCCAGAAGCCCATCGGTGTCTTCGCCAAGGTCACGAGCGGGATGGACTGGCTCAACGTCAAGCTCGCCTACGAGAGCGAAGGCGTCGGCGTCGATCGCGACGAGCTCCGCCGCTGTCTCATGCAGGGCAAGAAGTACGTCCGCCTCGAGGACGGATCGTTCGCGCCCTTCGACGCCGATCAGATCCGCCAGATGCTCGATCGCGAGATCGAGCTCATGACCGCCGCGGGCAAGACCGGCAAGCTCCCGCTGGCGCAGGCCGGCCGCGTGCAGGAGCTCCTGCAGCAGGCCGCCGGATCGAACGTCAGCGCCAGCGCGCGCGAGCTCTTCCACAAGCTCGGCGACATCGACGAGATCACCCTCACGAAGAAGCCGCGCGCCCTCAAGGCCACGCTGCGCCCCTATCAGGAGGCCGGCCTCTCGTGGCTCAAGTTCATCCACGACATCGGCTCGGGCGGCGTCCTGGCCGACGACATGGGTCTCGGCAAGACGGTGCAGACCATCGCCCTCCTCCTCGCGGTGAAGCAGGAAGAGAAGCCGATGAGCGCCCTCATCGTTGCGCCCACCAGCGTCGTGACCAACTGGGAGCGCGAGCTCGCGCGCTTCGCGCCCACGCTCTCCGTCGCCCTCTGGCACGGCGCCGATCGCCACGCCAACGCCGACGAAGTGCAGAAGGCCGAGGTGGTGATCACGAGCTACGCGCTGCTCCGTCGCGACGAGGACTTCCTCTCCAAGCTCGATCTCACCTACGCCATCCTCGACGAGGCGCAGCACATCAAGAACCCGATGAGCGCCACCGCGGCCGCCGCCAAGAAGCTGCGCGCGCGCCGTCGCCTGGCGCTGACGGGCACGCCGATCGAGAACCGTCTCTCGGAGATCTGGTCCATCTTCGACTTCGTCTCCCCGGGCCTGCTCGGCCCGCTCGACAAGTTCGAGCAGCGCTTCAGCCGCCCGATCGAAGGCGGCGACTACAAGACCGCGCAGCGCCTCCGCTCGACCATCCACCCCTTCATCCTGCGCCGCACGAAGCAGGAGGTGGCCAAGGATCTCCCGGAGAAGATCGAGACCGATCAGATCTGCGATCTCACGGGCGATCAGCGCACCATCTACCAGCAGGTGGCCCGCGAGGTGCGCGCCCAGGTGCTCGGCGAGGTGGAGCGTGTCGGCCTGGCCAAGAGCCAGCTCCAGATCCTCGCCGGCCTCACGCGCCTGCGTCAGGCGGCCTGCGATCCGCGCCTCCTCGGCCTGCCGCGCGACTTCACGGACGAAGACTCCGGCAAGCTCGTGGCCCTGCGCGAGCTCGTGCAGGAGGCCGTCGAAGGTGGCCACAAGGTCCTCGTGTTCAGCCAATTCGTGATGATGCTCAAGCTCATCGAGAAGGCCATGAAGGAGGACGGCGTCCCCTACGAGTACCTCGACGGCTCCACGAAGGATCGCGCCGAGCGCGTCGATCGCTTCCAGAGCGATCCGACGGTGCCCGTCTTCCTCATCAGCCTGAAGGCCGGCGGCACCGGCTTGAACCTCACCGCCGCCGACACCGTGATCCACTTCGACCCGTGGTGGAACCCGGCCGTCGAGCAGCAGGCGACGGATCGCGCCCACCGCATCGGCCAAACCAAGGTCGTGACCGCCTACCGCCTCGTCGCCGCCGGAACGATCGAAGAGAAGATCCAGCAGCTCAAGGGCAAGAAGCGCGAGCTCGTCGCCAGCGTCCTCTCCGAGGACCAAGGCGGCGCCAAGAAGCTCACCAAGGCCGACATCGAAGAGCTCTTCGCTCTCGACTGAAACCCCTCCCCAAGGCCGCCACGTGCCTCACGGCGGCCTTCTTCTCCTCCCTCACGACCCTCTGCTCTCCTCGCCGCGCGGCGCCTTGTAGGCGCCCTGCGCGAGCCATGTTGCTCGCAACGGCCTCGATGCGCGCGGGCTCCAACGAGGATCAGACTTTCGAGCGCGGTCGGTATCGCCCTGCATCCTCGCGAGCCACTCGTCCGCCTGCGCGCTGGGGAGGCGGAGCAGGAGGGCGCGGAGATCGCCGTCGACGCCGCTGTAGCTGATCGTCTCCCGCGCGCCGGTGAGCGGGCGTGCTTCCTCGATCCACGCGAGAGCGCGAGCGCGACGAGCGGCGGCGTGCCGGAGCGTTCATTGGGCGAGACGGATGTGTGATTCCAATGAGTTTTGGATTTTGGTGGGGCGATTCGTGGGAACGGCGGCGTGAGCGGCGAAAATGGCGGGGCGGGATGCGAGTACGCCCTCGTGAGCCCAGACCACGGCGACGAGACCCCGGATCGCGCGAGCGTGATCGGTGGATTGTGCACGCGAACCGGGGATCTCGGGCGCGTGGTCGCCGATCACGGGCGCGTGGTGGTGGACCATGGCGCCGACGTTCGCGATCGCCTCCGCTCGATCGATAGCCGCGGGCATGTGGTCGTGGACTTCGCCGGCGTCGTGCTGGCTCACGCTGCCGTGGTGTCAGGATCGCGTGGGGGCGATCCGGATCTCGTCGCGGGAAGCGAGGATCACGCCGCCGTGATCGGGGATGACGTCGCCATCGTCTGGGACCAGGATGGGGATGATTGCGCTCGCGTGAGCGTGAGCTGCGAGTGTGTCACCGTGGTCTTGGACCACGGTGGGGAGCGTCGCGCCCGCGTCGAGGAGGATCGGGATCGCGTCGAGACGGGGCGCGACCACGTAGCCCAGGTACTCGATCAGGGGCGTGAGAGCTGCGTGCGTCTCCACGATGCGCTCGAGAAGCTTCCCGACCGCCCGGAGATCGAGGTCGTGATGACCGGCACCCTCGGCGAGGATCGGCGGTGGCGGGGGAGGGGAGCCCAAATGCAAAAAGGGCGACCTTTCGGCCGCCCTCTCGCGTCGTCTGCTGGTGGCAGCGGGCTACTTCTTCTTCCCGCTCTTCACCATCAGGTGATACTTGCCGAACTCGCTCTGACCGGCGGTGAAGAGCACCTCGATCAGCAGGCGGTAAGGCGTCGTCGAATCGGCCACGATCACGGCCTCGGACGTCGACGGATCGAGGCCCTTGGCCATGCGGATGGCCTTGTCCGTCTCGCGCGCGTGGGAGAGCGCGTTGGCGAGCGGCACGATGTAGAGATCATTCGGGCCGCTGCGCTTGTAGCGCGAGTCGACGCCGGACTGCGCGAGCTGCTCGCGCGTCGGGAGCAGCACGATCGGCGTGGGATCGTCGCCGACCAAGATCTGCGTCTTCGAGATCATGATCACGACGCCTTCCTGCGCGGCCTCGGTGGTGATCACCGAGTCGGGCAGGGAGAGATCCTTCGACTGCGGGATCGACGCCGACGACGCCGCCATGCTCTTGAGCAAGAAGACCAGGATGATGGTCATCAGGTCGAGCATCGCGGTGATGTTGAGGAAGTCGATCTCCGGCTCCCTCGCGTTCCGCCGGATCGACTTGCGCAGCGCCGCCTTGAACTTCACCACGCTCGCCTGCTTCGGCTGAGCGGTCTTGGCTCCGCGCTCGTTGTCGCCGCTCATCGCGCCACCCCGAAGTGAACGTCAGGGAAGAGCTCTTCCTCGCCGTCGGCGCGCAGCGCGTCCATCACGTCGATCACCGATTTGTATTCGATGCCCGGGTTCGCCGTGATGGTCACCTGCGTCTCCTCCTTGAACGAGGCAGCCGCGT
Source organism: Minicystis rosea (assembly GCA_001931535.1). Lineage (GTDB taxonomy): Bacteria > Myxococcota_A > Polyangia > Polyangiales > Polyangiaceae > Minicystis > Minicystis rosea. The sequence goes on along the minus strand of CP016211.1, from coordinate 5,508,356 downwards.
TCTTGAGCCGCTTCGCGCAGGCGGTGAGGCTCTTCAGGTCGTACTCCTCGTTGACCTTCGGCACCGTCACGCCGCTGCCCACGTCGTTGCAGCCGGTGGAGATGTTGCCCGTCGACGTCTTGAGCGACACCCCCTGCGACGTGATCCACGCGGAGAGGTTGAGCGCCTTCGTCGAGACGTCGGCGCGCACCTTGTTGCCGCCGATGGACGGCGGCGTCGTGTCGATCGAGCCGATGAAGGAGACGGACACCGATGCCAGCACGAACATCATGATGTTCGTGATGATGTCGAGGTAGGGGACGACGTTGAGCTCCCCCGCCTCTTCACCGGGCTCCGCCTCCTTCGGCTGCGATAGCCGTCGGATGCGCGAACGCTGGGCCGCGCTGAGCTTCTCTTCCTGGTCAGCCATGGGAGAGAGGCCGCGGCTAGTAGCCGGACTTGTTGCTCACCGTGAGCAGGTTGAACACGCGCTCGGTGGTCGACTCGAGGTCGTGCTGGATGGTCTTCGCGCGCGTGTGCAAGAAGACGTGCGCGATCATGCAAACCACGGCGATGCTCAGACCGAACGCCGTGTTGTACATGGCTTCCGCGATACCGTTCGACAGCATGCGCTGCTTGTCGGCCGCCGAGAGGCCCTGCGCCGCAATCGACGCGAACGTACGAATGAGGCCCGACACCGTGCCGATCAGGCCGACCAGGGTCGCGATGTTGGCCAGCGACCAGAGGACGCCGATGCGCTTCTCCGCCTGCGGCTTCAGCTCCGAGAGCTTCTCGCTCAGGGCCGCGTCGATCTCGTCCGCGCCCTTGTTGGCGTGGGTGAGCCCCGCCTTGACGAGCTGGAGGATCGGATAGTCGCTGGCGTCGCACAACTTGATGGCGCGGTCGATGTTGCCGGCCGCGACGAGCTTCTTGATCTGCGCGAAGAACTCCTTCGAGTTCACGCGGTAACGGCCGAGCTGGAAGGCAGCCCGCTCCACGATGATGGTGATCACGACGGCCGAGACGACCATGTTGAGCACCAGGAACGTGGGGTTGTCCTTGATGGCGGCCCACATCCCGCCCTCACCACCCTCGGCCGCCAACATCAGCAGATGACGCATCCTCGCTGTCCCTTTCTACACGCGCCGCCGACGATCGCCTTCCAACACGACGCAAAAATGCGCCTTTTTGCGCATCCGCGGGGACTATAGCTGTCGTCGGATTCGGAGCGCAAGCTCGGTGAAGTGCGGACATGGGGGCGGGACGACACGGGTCGCGAAGGCCGGCACGGAGGTCGGGTGGGCCACCAATCGTGGGCCGATCGGAGCTACGTAAGGATGTCGCGCGCGCTGGCTGCGTGACGGACACGCGTCGATCGCGCGGCGGCGGATGATTTCACGCCTACTGGTCCAGCACGCCGCGCACGTTCTCGACTCGCTCGAAGGCTGGAAGATGCGCTCGAAAACTGCAAAGTTTCGCTCGCGTGCGATCATCCGAGCCCGCCAAATCCCGCTTGACCTGATCGCGTCTCAATCGCGATGATGCCGCGAAGGCGCGTGCTGTCGGTCGCAGAGTTTGCAGTCGGCGCAGAGGAACAGCTCGTACAGCGGGCCGCGCGGGGCCCTTGCGATGATCGGGGCACCTCGGTTACCGTGCGAGCCCGCGAGCCGTCGAGGCTGATCGCTGCGGTCGGAACGAGCTCGCGACAGCGCGCACGTTGGAAGAGCGAAACCAGATCTGGGAACCGTTGTCGAACGGGCGTCGAACGTGGCGTGAAGCGCTGTCTTTTCATGTCGACGCACATCGTCGTGTATGAAGGCGAAGCGCGACGATGAGCCCGCGGGGCACAGCCCCCGGGCGCTGAAGGTCACCGCGGGGCTCGTCCCCGCAAGCAAAGAGTCACCGCGGAGCCAACTCTCCGCGTAGGCGCGAGGCGAACTGGAGGACAAGTAAGATGCACGGAGCGTACGAACACTTCAAAGAGGGTGGATGGGGCATGTGGCCCATCCTGTTCTGGTCGATCCTCACGATCGGCATCATCGTCGAGCGCGCTCTCTTCCTCTTCGGCTCGTCGATCAACAAGGACGTCTTCCTCGCCACGATGCAGAAGTGCATCCTCGCGGGTGACGTCGCCAAGGCCGTCAAGATGTGCTCCGCGGCGAACGCTCCGCTCGCGCGCATCGTGCAGGCTGGCCTGGTGAAGGTGAACCGTCCCGATGAAGAGGTTCAGGCGGCGATGGACGAGGCTGCTCTCCGCGAGCTGCCGAAGATCAGCGCGCGTACGTCGTACCTCGCGCTCCTCGCGAACCTCGCGATGCTCTCCGGCCTCCTCGGCACGGTGACGGGTCTCATCAAGTCCTTCGGCGCGGTCTCCGGTGCCTCCGTCGACCCGAGCCAGAAGGCGGCCATTCTCGCGAACGGTATCTCCGAGGCCATGAACTGCACCGCGTTCGGTCTCGGCGTCGCCATCATCGGCCTCGTCGGCTTCGCCGTGCTCAACGGCAAGACGCAGCAGATCGAGGACGACATCAACGAGGCGTCGGTCCAGATCCTCAACCTCGTCGTCGCGAACCGCCAGAAGGTGAACGTGGCGGCGGTGCAGGCCGCGTGAGGCTTGCCCGGCAGCGGGGCGTCGCGACGGCGCGGCCCCCCGCTGCACCCTTTGGGGGAACGATATCCCCCAAGTGATGTCGAAGGATCGAATGGGGCGCGTGGCCTCGTAGAGACAGGGAGCAGATCATGGGCGGCGTAGACGTCGGCGAAGGCGGCGGAAAAAAACGATCGACGAACAGCGAAGTCAACATGGTCCCGTTCATCGACCTGTTGATGTGCACCATCGCGTTTCTTCTCATCACCGCGGTGTGGGTGACCAACTCGCGCATCAACGCCGACGCGCAGGTCCCCGGCCCGCCGGATCCTCAGAAGGAGCTGCAGCCGCAGACCCCGGAGAAGGTGCTGCATCTGCACATCAGCGAGAACGAGTTCTCGCTCGTGTGGAAGCAGGGCGCCACGGTGGTCAGCGAGAACAAGGTGCCGAAGACGCCGTTCGAGGTGGACAGCGGCACCGGCAACAAGATCCTGCGCTACCCGGATCTCGCGAAGAAGATCGAGGAGGAGTGGAAGCAGCAGCGCGGCCACTTCGACGTGGCGGACAAGAAGCTCGACCAGTGCACGCTGTACAGCGACAACCGCACGCCTTTCCGCGAGCTCGTGGCCGTCATCGACGCGCTCTACTCCCCCAAGCGGGACATGAAGCTCGGTGACCAGGTGAAGAAGGTCCCCGTCTTCAACATGACGTTCTCCGTGCGCTGAGGTTCGAGGCACCATGGATAGGTTCGAGAACAGGCACCACAAGAACCCGCACGCTCACGTGATCCATCAGCCCGGCAAGCGGCTGATGCACCACATCCCGCTGAAGTACGTGTGGAACAAGGCCGTCGGTCACGGCAAGCGCAGCCCGAACGCAGCGCTCAACCTGACGGCGTTCATCGACTTCTTGGTCACGACCGTCGTCTTCCTCCTCTCGTCGTTCTCGGCGTCGGGTGAGATCACCGTCGACAAGAACGTGAAGCTGCCCAAGGCGGAGAACGTCGACGACGTCGTCGACGCGCCGATGGTCGCCGTGAACGGGACGCAGATCCTGGTCGACGGCGTGCAGGCCGGCTCGACCCGCTCCGTCGAGGAGCTCGGTCGCCTGCAGAAGATCGACGAGCTCTTCACCGCGTTGAAGAGCAAGCGTGAGCTCTGGAAGCAGGTGCAGCCGAACAAGCCGTTCCCCGGCGTGTGCATCCTGCAGATCGATCAGAACGTCCCGGCGCTCGTCGTGAAGAGCGTCTTCCAGACGGCTGCCTTCGCGGGCTACCCGAACGTCAGCTTCATGGTCGGCAAGCTCCCGCGAGCCGGCGGCGAATAGCCGACATCCATCCCATGCCCTCCGGCGAGGACAAGGATCAAAAGCCACGCAGTCGGGGCCTCCCTTCGATCCAGGAGGCCCGTGAAGCGCGCGCGGGGGGAAGACGCGCTCGCCGTCTCCGAAGTTCTGGGGATACGCCGGGCTCGTACTGGTGGTGGGCTTCATCCTGCAGTGGAAGTGGACGTCGAACGACGTCGATCGCGGCAAGCAGAAGCTGCTCGCCGATCAGCGCGGCGTCGCGGCCGAGCTTGGGCCGCGCTGGCTCCCGCTGCGCGACAAGCTCGAGAAGTGGACGACCGATCTCGCGAGGAGCGCAGGCCCCGAGATCATCGATCGCGAAGGGCTCGGGAAGTGGGACTTCCGCACGCGCTCGGGCATCTACCTCCGCCTTCGGGCGGAGGATGCGCAGACGCCGGAGGCCATCCGCACCGGCGCCAAGAGCTCGCTGCGCGACGGCTTCACGGCGTGCTTGATGCGCGTGCCCAACCCCAGCGCCACGGCCGGCAAGGAGTGCAAGCGCACGCGTGACTGCCCGGCGCGCGAGTTCTGCAACGAGCAGGATCACTGCTCGAAGCCGGCGCAGCCGTTCAACCTGCGGGTCGCCTACCGCACGATGCAGATCCTGTCGGACGACTGGGTCCGCGAGGTGCAAGCGGTCGACGCGGAGCTCAGGCTCCGGCTCTACCAGACCCATTTCGAGGACGCGATTCGCGACGACATGCCGCTCGCGTCCGAGCTCCTGGCGCAGGCGCAATACTTCCTCGTGGTGCTCGACGAGACGCCGCCGGGGCTCGCCCTGCCGGCGGCCGACGCGGGCGTGACGGCGAACGAGGTCGTGCAGGGCGCTGCGCACGAGTCGCGCGTGCTCGTGGTTCGGTTGAGCGACGACAAGGTGCTGCTCCGCATCCGCAGGCCTGCGGGTGGGGAGCTGATCGGCGCGTCTCCGGCGATCGACTCCGACGTGATGGCGGCGCGGCAACGGCAGGCGAACAGCTGCGCGCTGGCGCTGTCCGTGCGCGAAGCGATGGGCGACACGAACGCAGCCACCGTTCCGCCGCAACAATGATGGAGGCTCCGCCGAGCGGAGCTTTCTCATCCAACGTGAACGCCGCGATTCCGATCGCGGCGTTTTCGTTTTGAGGCGCGCTCGATCTCAACGTCGTGCGAGGACGTGTACGTCGGCGAGGTTGTGGCCCGTTGGTCCGCCGGCGAGACGAGTGCCGAGGGCGCGATGCGCGGAGGCGTCGTCGTAGGCGGCGAGCGCGGTGTCGATGAGGGCTTGATCGGCGCGCGTGGCGTCGTCGCGCATGACGATCGCGCCGGCTGCGCCCGAGCTGCCGTCGATGCCATCGGAGGCCGCGCAGAGCAGCGCGACGTCGGGCGGGAGGCGGCGCATGGCGGCAAGGGCGATGAACCCAGCGCGGCCGCCGTGACCGCGCTGCGCGGGCAGCGTGATCGTCGGCTCGCACGGGATCACGATGGCTTCGCCGGGAGCGAGGTCGGCGGCGCGGGCCAGGCGTCGTTCGACGACGGCGAGCGCATCGCCTTCATCGGGCCGATCCGTGATCGCGCGGAGACCGCGGCGCGTGAGCTCGTCCGCGAGCGCGCGGCCGAACCGCGCTGGATCGACGATGATGCGCGCTGACGGAGGCGGCACGGGATCGCTCGGCTTCAGGGATTCATCGAGCCATCGCGGCAGCGGGATTGCGGCCGTTTCGAGGATGGATCGCGCGTCGGCGATGGTGGTGGGATCGGGCACCGTCGGTCCGGATCCGATGTCGTGCATCTCGCCGTCGATCACGTCGCTGGCGATGAGCGTCATCGTCTTTGCGGGCGCCGCGCGCTGGGCGAGGCGGCCGCCTTTGATGCGCGAGAGGTGACGGCGCACGAGGTTGACGGCGCGGATGGGGACGCCGCGATCGAGCAGCGCCGCGACCACGGCCTGCTTTTCGAGGAGCGTCATGCCCGCGGGCGGGCACGCGAGCAGCGCGGATGCTCCGCCCGAGATCAAGGTCAGCAAAAGATCGTCGGGGCCGAGCTCCGCTGCGAGGGCGAGCGCTTCCTCGGCGGCGGCGACGCTGCGCGCGTCGGGGATGGGATGCGCCGCGGCCCGCACCACGGCGCGGCCACCCGCGTCGATGGTCGATGCGCTCGCGTGCGGTGCGACGGTGACCACGAGCGCGGTGTCGATGCGATCGGGCCAGCGCGCGAAGGCGCCCGTCGCCATCGCGGCGGCGGCCTTGCCTGCGGCGATCACCACCACGCGTCCGGTGTTGTCCGGCGCATTGGGCAGCGCGTCGTGCACGATGCGCGCGGGATCCAAGGCTGCGAGCGTGGCCTGCAACGAGCCGACGAGCGCCCGTCGCAGGTCTCGCGGCGTCATCACGGCCGCCCGTCGCCGGAGTCGACGAGGTGCGTGCTCACGAGCTGCTGCCAGCCGAGGGTGATCGAGAGAAGCGCGCCGCGCTCGATGATGTCGGGCCCGCCGTGGTTGCCGGTGAGATCGCCGTCGCGCCAACGGAGCGCGCCGCGCACGCCGAGGTAGGGCCCGCTCGCGCGCGGAAGGATCGGGAACGCAAAGCCGAGCGAGAGCTCGACGCCGGGCTTCGTGGGCCACGAGCCCATGCGCGGCTCGTCCCAGAAGGCACCGAGACCGAACGCGAAGGAGTCGACGAAGAGATCGAGGTACGGCTTCCCGCTCTGCAAGTTGGTCAGGTAGCGCGCCAGGAACAGGGGCGCGATCTCGATGCCGCCGGCGATCGAGCGCTGGATGCGCGGGCCGTTCGTGCCCACCGCATCGGTGTAGTGCACGAAGAGGCCGGCAGTGCAGAGGTAGCGAAAGCCCGCCTCCACGGCGAGCATCGGCCCGCCGGCGGAGAGCGCGGCGCCGGCGCCGAGGCGCAGGCCGAGGTCACCCTCGAGGCGACCGTACACGCCGTCGCCGTCGGCGCGTGCCTCCTTGGGCGAGAGGAGCGCGGCTGCGAGCGCGAGCGCGGCGGAGACGAGGGTGCGTTTCAACGGAGGAGCGCCTCCCGCATCGCGTCGCGCAGCTCGGGCGCGAAGATCGCGCGCACCCGAGTCAAGGTCTCGTTGCGCAGCCGATCGAGGAGGAACGAGACCTCCGACGGCGATCGCGCGCGGCCTCGCGGGAACACCACTTTGAGCGAGGCGTCGTCGGCGTACGGCGTGTCCTCGGCGGTGTCGATCCCCACGTAGACCTGCGGATCGAGCCCCGCTGCGGCCGCGATCTCGCGCGCCTTCGCGAGCGCTTCGTCGGGTGGGATCACGTAGCCGCCGCGCTCGTGAAAGAGCTCGATGGTCTTGAACAGCGCGCGCGCGCGGAGGCGCTTGCACAGATCCGCGAGGATGGGATCGGTCGCGTTCTCCCACTCGTGGATGGCCACGAGGAGCACTTGATCATCGAGCTCGAGGTACTCGCCGAGCGTCGGTGCATCGCCGGCCGCTGCGGTCGCGAGCGCCGGAGGGAGCGCGGGCAGGCGCACGCCGTCGGCCACGAGCGCGAGCGCGCGGCGGAGGATGGCGCCGATCATCCACTCGGCCGAGCGCGTCGACTTGTGGAAGTAGACCTGCTGGAACATGAAGAGCCGCGCGAGGATGAAGGCCTCGATGGGCGCGAGGCCTTTGGTGCCGTCGATGGCGAGCCCGGGCTGCGGCGCGTCGTCGAAGCGGAGGCTGCGGAGCAGCCAAGGGAGATCGTACTCGCCGTAGCGCACGCCCGTCGCGTGCGCGTCGCGGAGCAGGTAGTCGCAGCGATCGACGTCGAACGTGCCGCTCACCGCCTTGGCGAGGTAAGGGAGCGGGTGCTTGCCGTGGATCAGATCGGCCACGCGCTGCGGGAGGTACGGATCGTCGGCGACGAGGATGCGGTGCACGTCCGAGCTCGGATCGAGCAGGATGCGCGTGGTCCACGCCTCGTGGTGCGGGGCGCCGGGCATCGCCTCCTCGAAGAGATGCGAGAGCGGGCCGTGTCCGAGATCGTGGAGGAAGGCGGCCGCGATCGCGTCGCGCGCGCGCTCGCTGGTGACGCGCTGCCAGAAGGGCAGATCCCGATCGACTTGGCGGAGCCGCGCGAGGAAGAGCTTCATCACGTGGGCCGCGCCGATCGCGTGCGAGAAGCGGGTGTGCTCCGCGCTGGGGAACGCGAACGAGGTCAGCCCGAGCTGCCGGATGCGACGCAGCCGTTGCACCTCACGCGCTTGGAGGAGCCGCACGACGATCGCGTCCTCCTCGCTCTCGAAGGCGACGAGCCCGTGCACCGGGTCACGAAGGATCATCGGGTCGGCTCCTGCTTCGCGGGTGCATCGATCGCGACGAGGCGAGCGCGCTCGTCCGACGGTCGGGGGACTGCGGCTACTCCGATAGGGATAGTCCTTACCAACTGCATCTGCGGAGTCCGGGAATAACGCGGGCGGCTCGTGCCGAAAAGCGCAACGTGCGGTGCGATCTCGATTCGGCGTGCGGGCTCGGGCGGCGCCGCTCGCTTCGTGTGGGCGCCCCAGGCGGGAGACGCTGCGGATTTCGCGTGGGTGGGATGACGCACCGATGCTAGTTTGGAAGCTGCCCCTGAACTGTGCGACACAAAATGGGCAAAGCGCGGGGGTTCTGGCGGTCCTATGAACATGGTCAACGAGAGACCCGGTAAGCCCTCCTCCTCCGCGACATCGGGGGAGCGAGAAGTCGCCGGAGCAGAGGCTCTGGACGCGATGGCTCGGCGTCTCGACGTCATTCTTCGCGCGCTCCCCGACTCGGAGCTCAACGCCCTCATCGGGCGCATGGGCATCCGCGTCGATCCAGGGAAGCGCATCGACACACCCTCGCAGGCGGCACGCGCGCTGGTCGGCATCCCCGACGTGAGAGACACCTCGCGCCTGTCGGCCTCGAGCCGTGAGCTCCTTCACCGCATCGCCGAGGCCGGCGGCTCGCTCATCGTGCCGTCGCTGCCTGCGGGCCTCGAGCCGTTGCTCGCGCGCGGCGTGGTCTTCGGCCGCCGCATCGATCACGGCATCGAGCTGGTCCTCCCCACGGCCTTCCTCCTTCAGTTGAAGAGCTGGGAAGGTGAGGATCCGCGCGCGCTCCGTGCCCTGCTCGCGCAGGCGCCGTTCGAGACGTTGAGCGCCATCGCCGGGCACTACCTCGGCCGGCCCGCGAACCCTCCCATCGCGCTCTCGCTCGAGCCCGCGTGGGAGGTGCTGAGCGATCCCGATCGCTTGCAGGAGGAGCTCGAGAAGGTGCCCCCGGTCGAGCGCCGGTTGCTCGAATCGATCGAGGCCGTCGGCGGCGAGGTCGACACGCAGGAGCTCCTCGATCTTGAGCGCGAGCCGCTGCGTTTGCGCGGCGCGGGCGGCGTCACGGCGACCCGGCGCGGCGCCGGCTTCTCGCTGGAGCGCCGGGCCTTCCTCATTCCGATCCACCCGAACCGGCACGTGGTGCCCACCGAGGTGGCCAACATCGTCGGCGCCGATCGCCGGCGCATGCGCGAGACGCGGCGCGCGCAGATCCGGTCCTTCGTGCTGGAGGAGGATCACGCTCCGCGGCGCGCGCGCTTCGCGTCGGATCCCGCGTTCCTCGCGGTGGCGATGGCGTTCTGCGTGCGCGAGCCCGGGAGCGAGGTGCGCGCCGGCGTGGGCACGCCGCGCTCGCTGCTCTTGAAGCTCGCGCAGCGCTTCGGTCGCGACGTGGAGACGATCGCGCTGGTCGCCGCGCTCTCGCGCGCGGTCGGTCTCTGGGATCCGACGGCCGCGTCGCCGGCTACGCCTCCCGGCGTGCTCGCGATGTACGAGCTCTCGCAGATCCTCTTCACCACGTGGCGTCGCGGCGGCGCGTGGGACGAGGCGCGCGCCGAGCGCGAGGTGCTGCGTGTCGCCGAGAGCAACCGCGACGCGAGCCCGATCGGCGCGCTGCGCGAGATGGTCATCGACGCGCTCACCGATCTCGGCGAAGGCCGCTGGGTCCCGTGGCATTCGCTCGAGGGCTACCTCGCTGCGGACGAGCGCGTGCCCGGCATCGAGCGCTTGCTGCGACGCTGGGCCGAGCGCGCCGCGGTGGACGTGCCCGACGTGCTCACCGTCACGAGGCGCGTCGCGCTGGAGACGTTGCCCGCGCTCGGCATCATCGACCTCGGCGGCAGCGCCGAGGAGATCGCCGCCGGCGCGCCCACCGTCCGTCTCACGCCGCGCGGCCGCGCGCTGCTCAGCGGGCTCCGCCCGACCATCGATCCCACGCCGAGCAAATTCATCGACACGCAGGCGCTGCGCGTCGGTCAATCGGCGCGCATCGCGCACGTGCTCGGCATCGCGCCCTTCGCCGAGCTGGGCCGCGTCGGCGCCGAGCTCGATCTGCTGCTCACGCCCCAAGCCTTGGCGCGCGCGCTCTCCGCCGGTCTCGAGAGCGACTCGGTGCGCACGCGCATCGAGCAGATCGCGCCGCTCCCCGACACCATCTCGCGGCTCCTCGTGCAGGCCAGCACCGTCATCGGTCGCGGGCAATTGGTGGGGGCTTCGGGCTTCCTCTGGGTCGACGATCCCGAGGTGCGCGAGCTGCTCCGCACGCGGCGTCCCGCGAGCGAGGTCTTCGTCGATCCGTCGCCGCCCGGTGGTCTCCTCATTCAACCGGACATCGAGCCCGAGCGCGTCGTGCGGCGTTGCCGCAGCCTCGGTGTCGAGGTCGAGGTCGAGACCGGTGTCCTCCGGGTCAAGAGCCTCACGCCGATGCCGAGCCGCGCGGCGACGCCGCCCTCGCGCCCGAACAGCAGCACGCCGCCTCCGCCCGGCGTGAGCCGCAACACGCCGGCCGAAGGCATCCCGCGCCAGCGGAAGACGCCCCCGCCGCTCAAGCGCTAGGCTCGTATTTCGAGCGAGCTCGACCGACGATGCGGGGCACGCAGCAGTCGTCGGACAGAGCCTAGCCTCCCTCTTCCGATGTCGCGCGCTCGTCCGTTCGAGCGCGCTGCGCGACGCGCAGGTTCTTCCCGACTTCGATATACTCCGCGGCCGTGAACCAGCCGCCTACCGAGCCCGCGTCGTCCGGAGACAATTTCCCCTGTCAGAACTGCGGCGCCAAGCTGCATTACGACGCCGGCGCGCAGGCGATGAAGTGCCCGTACTGCGGCACGCAGCAAGCCGTGCCGCAGCAGCAGCAGGGGCAGCAGGGCGGTGGCCCGCCGGGCGGTCGCGAGATCCCGATCGAGCAGGGCATGGCCATGGCCGCGCGCGGCTTCGGCACGCCCGTCACGACGGTGAGCTGCAACGACTGCGGCGCGACCGTGAACGTCACGCCCGGTGAGAACACCGCCAAGTGCGCCTTCTGCGGATCGCAGCAGGTGCTCCAACAGGAAGCCGCGGGCAACCCGATCACGCCCGAGTCGATGGTGCCCTTCAAGGTCGACAAGGCCGCCGCGAACAAGAAGTTCGAGGAGTGGCTCGGCGATCTCTGGTTCCGCCCCAACGACCTGAAGAAGATGGCGAAGCTCCAGGAGATGGGGGGCGTCTACATCCCCTTCTGGACCTTCGATGCGTGGGTGCGATCCGATTGGAGCGCGGACGCCGGCTACTACTACTACGAGACCGAGTACTACACCGACTCGGAGGGCAACCAGCAGTCGCGCCAAGTGCAGCACACGCGCTGGGAGCCGGCCTCAGGTTGGCGGCAGGACTTCTTCGACGACACGCTCGTCTGTGCGTCGAAGGGCTTGCCCGAGGATCTGGTCGCCAAGTTCCAGACCTTCAACACGCAGCAGCTCACGCCGTATCGCCCGGAGTTTCTCGCTGGGTGGCGCGCGGAGTCGTACGCCATCGATCTCATGCCCGCCTGGACCAAGGGCCAGCAGAGCATGAGCCAGACGCAGGAGGGCCGCTGCGCGCGCGACGTTCCCGGCGACACGCACCGGAACCTCTACGTCAACAACCACTTCTCGCACGTGACCTTCAAGCACGTGCTCCTGCCCATCTGGATCGCGGCCTATCGCTACAACGGCAAGCCCTACCAGTTCCTCGTGAACGGACAGACCGGCGAGGTCGTCGGTAAGGCGCCGTGGTCGTTCTGGAAGATCTTCTTCTTCGTGCTCGCGATCGTGTCGGTCATCACGACGGCGGTGGTCCTCTACACGATGTACGCCGACGATCATCGTCGACCCGCGCCCACGCGCACGACGACGTCGCCGGCGTCCCGGCCGATGCAGTCGCCGCAAGCGACGCAGCCGACGCAACCCACGCAACCGACTCAACCGATGCAGCCGATGCAGCCGGGGGGAAGTCGTCACCGTCGACGATGCCGATGCAGCCGGGGAAGCCGTCGAAGCGGTGATCGCGCCATCTCCGCTTCGCTGAGCACAGCGAACCTGCTTCTGGTGCGCCGCGCTGACACAGTGGTGCTATGGTCGCGACGCGCTTCGCGCCCAGCCCATACCATGCGTCTTCGCTCATCACTCGCTCCGGTCCTCACCGCTACCGTCCTCGCCGTGTTGCCTGCGTTGTCGGCGTCGCCCGCGTTGGCCCAGCCCAAGCCGGACGCGGGCAAGCCCAACGCATCCAAGCCTCCGCCCAAGTCGGATGGAGCGAAGCCCGACAGCGCGAAGCCCGACAGCGCGAAGCCGGACGCCGGCAAAGCCAAGGCCGATGCGCCGGTCGATCCGGCGAAGGAAGAGGCCGCCAAGATCCTCGCGAAGCAGACCGAAGCGCGGCTCGCCGATCTGGTGAAGCGCGGCACGGAGGCGTGCGAGCGCGGCGAGACGGATGAAGGTCTCACGATGCTGACGGCCGCCATCGCGCGAAAGAGCGACGCCGACACCCTCGGCGCGTTGGCGAGCTGTGAAGCGAAGGCCGGGCAGTGGGCCGCCGCGACCGATCACTACGCCGCCGCGCTCCGCGTGAAGGAGGAAGGCCCGGACCGCAAGCCGCTCGAGGAGGCGTTCGCCGAGGCGCGCAAGAAGGTCGGGTCCGTGACGATCGCGGTCAACGTCGACGGCGCGGACGTCATCGTCGATGATCGGGTCGTCGGCCAATCACCGCTCCCGGGTGAGGTCTTCGTGACGCCGGGCAAGAGCACGCTGATCGTCGTGAAGCGCGCCGGCTACGAGGAAGCTCAGAAGAGCGTGCAAGTCGCCGCGCAGCGCACCGCCGCGGTGAAGGTCGAGCTCGTGCAGTCGACCTCCACCGGCAACCGCTACGCCTCGGCGAATCGCACCAAGGTGCCGTTCTTCGTGCTCGGCGGGGCCGCGTTGGTCGCGGGCGGTGTCGGCGCGGCGCTGTATGCCGCGTCGTTCGCGCATGGCTCCGCTGCCGACTCGCTGCTCACCGAGCTGAAGTCCGCGCATGCCGGTCAGGGCGACACGCCGTGCCAGCCGAGCAACACCGGCTGCTCCACGCTGCTCAGCCTGCGGAAGAACCACGACAACTTGATGAACGTCGGCACCGGCTTCCTCATCGGCGGCGGTGTGCTCTTGGGAGCAGCCGTGATCACCGGCGTTTGGGCTTTCACCGGATCGGACACGCCCGCGACCGGCCGCGCCGTCACGAGCGCCCCGCGCGCGGCGTCGATCTCGTTCGCGCCGGTGGTCTCGCCCGATGGTGCCGGTCTGTGGATGCGAGGAGCGTTTTGATCATGCGCGCAGCAATCTCGAGATCGATGCTCGCGGCGCTCGCCTCCGCGTCCCTCCTCCTCCTCGCCGTCGCGATCCCCATGGTCGGTTGCGCGAAGAGCGCATCGGACTGCGCGGCCCTCGGCCTGCCCGCCGGCTGCATGCCAAACGCCACTGCGACCGGCGCAGGCGGCGGCACGTCGAGCAGCGCCACGGGTACCGGCGGTGGCACGACGTCGAGCAGCGCGACGGGCACGGGCGGCGCAACGTCGAGCAGCAGCGCGACGGGCACTGGCGGCGCGACATCGAGCAGCGCTACAGGCACGGGCGGCGCGACATCGAGCAGCGCCACGGGCACGGGCGGCGCGACATCGAGCAGTGCCACGGGCACCGGTGGTGCAGGCACGGGTGGCACCGGCGGATCGAGCCCGTGAGCACGCTCGTGCGCGACGCTCGTCGCTCCGCGCCGTGAGCTCGACGTCTCGCTCGGCTTCGCGGCGGATCTTCGTCTACGGCACGCTCCTCCACGGCGAGCCGGGCCATCGCTTCCTCGCCGATGCGCGTCTCGTGCGCGCCGTGATCACGACGCCGGCCTACGAGCTCGTCGATCTCGGCCCGTATCCAGCGCTCGTTCCCGGCGGCACGACGGCCGTGCACGGTGAGCTTTACGTGGTCCCCTTCGCGCAGCTCGCGGCCCTCGACGAGTACGAAGGGCATCCAGACTTCTATCGTCGCCAAGCGATTCACCTCGCGGGCGGCGGTCGTGCCGAGGCGTATCTTCTGCGGCCCGAGCAGGTCGAGGGCCGCCCGCGCATCGCGAGTGGCCGCTGGCGAGACGCGCATCGATCCGTGCCCTCGACCTGACGTCGAGCGACGCGCATCGAGCACGCGCGGCAGCGTGCTCGCGTCGTTCTATTCGTCCTCGTCGCCCTTCATGCCGCGCACGCCGAGCGCCTTGCACTTCTTGTACAGGTAGCTGCGATCCATCCCGAGCGCGCGCGCCACCGTGGCGTTCAGCACCCCGTGGTAGACGAGCGCCTTCTCGAGGATCGATCGCTCGGCCTCCTCCACGAGCACGCGGAACGGCACGCCCGGCCGGAAGAGGCCTTGCACGTCGCCCGGGCCCATGGCGCCGCCGATGCAGTTCTTCACGTCGCTCTCGTCGATCGTCTCGTCCGGGGTGAGGATCACGAGGCGCTCGATCACGTTCTTCAGCTCGCGCACGTTCCCCGGGAAGCTGTAGGACATGAGCGCGTCGACCCCGGCCTGCGAGAGCGACATCCCGGGCCGATCGTTGGCCTGCGTGGCCAGCTTCAAGAAGTGGCGCGCGAGCTCGGGGATGTCCTCGCGCCGCGCGCGCAGCGGGGGCAGCGCGAGCGGCAGCACGTTGAGGCGATCGAAGAGATCGGGCCGGAATTGCCCTTCTTTGCAGGCGGCTTCGATGTCTCGATTGGTCGCCGCGACCACGCGCACGTCGACCTTGAGCGTCTCGTGACCGCCGACGCGCTCGATCTCGCGCTCCTGCAGCACGCGCAGCAGCTTGGCCTGCATGCCGAGCGGCATGTCGCCGACCTCGTCGAGGAAGAGCGTGCCGCCGCTGGCGCGCTCGAACTTGCCGCGTCGTTGCTTGGTGGCGCCCGTGAAGGCGCCTGCCTCGTGGCCGAACATCTCGCTCTCGATGAGCTCGCTCGGCACCGCGGCGCAGTTCATCTTCTCGAGCGGACCGCGGGCGCGCTTGCTCGACGTGTGGATGGCGCGCGCCACGAGCTCCTTGCCGGTGCCGCGCTCGCCGGTGACGAACACCGTGGCCGTCGCCTTCGCCGCGCGCGCGATCTGCTCGCGCAGCTCGACCATGGCGCGGCTCTCGCCGAGCAGCTCGCCCGCGCGTCCCGCTTGGGCGCGGAGCGCGCTGGCCTCGGCCTCGGCGCGCACCAACCGGAGCACGTTGTCGATGACCAGGATCAGCCGGTCCGTGGAGAGCGGCTTCTCCAAGAAATCGAGCGCTCCGAGGCGCGTCGCGCGCACGGCGGCGTCGATGGTGGCGTGCCCGCTCATCATGATGACGGGCAGATCGTTGCCCGCGGCGCGCACCCGTTTGAGCAGCTCGACGCCGTCGCCGTCGGGGAGCGACACGTCGAAGATGGCGAGATCGTAGCTGCGCTTGGCGATGCGCTCTTCCGCGATCGCGATGCCCCCGGCGACGTCGACGCCGTAGCCCTCGAGGGTGAGGGTCTTTTGCAGGGTGGTGAGGATCGAGGGCTCGTCGTCGAGGACGAGGATGTGGCCGCGCGGCATGGCCGGGGGACGGTAGCAGATCAAACCCGCGCGCGGGCACGGCCGCGAACGCCGGCCTTCGTGGGGCACCGCGCCGCCCGCAGGCCCGCGCGTTCATGCAGGCCGCGCGGGCCGCTCGTGCGATTGCCGGTGCCGTCGCTGCTCGCTCGCTCTCCGCCGACGGTGAGGGGAGGGGACGAGCGCGATCCCCTAGGATTTCAGATCGTTTCGTGATCGCAGGCGCCGCGCTCCGCTGCTGCTCCGCGCTTCAGTAGAGATCTTTCCACCAAGCGCATTTCCCTTCCACACAGCCGCAGCTCGCCTTGGCCGGCGTCGTGCAATCGCACGTGGACACGCCGCTCGAGAGCGACGGGTTGAAGCACACCTCGCCGCCGCAGCCGCCGGCGCTGCAGTCGTCGTCGCTGCTGCACGCGTCGCCCGCGTTGCGCACGCACTGACCTGTCGCGGGCAGGCGACCATCGGCGTCGATGCACGCCTCCAGCTCCTTCGTTTGGCGCCAGCCGCACTCGCCGCCGGCCCCGCGCTCACAGACGCCGAACGCGTGGAAGCACGCGTAGACCTCCTGCCACTCGCACGTGGTGCCGATGTCCGAGTTCTCCTCGACGCAGAGCTGACCGCTGCACCCGCCGGCAACACACCCGCTGCCTTGCCCGCCGCTTCCACCATTGCCGGTGCTGGTGCCGTCACCGCCGCTGCTGCCGCCGTCACCCCAACTGCCGCCGATACCACAGCTGCCACCGTCGGCGATGGTGCCGCCCGTGCTGCTGCTCGCGGTGGCGCCGGTTCCACCCGTGCCGCCGCCGTTGACCGAGGTCTTGCAGCCGGTGGCCGTGAAGAGCGACAGGCCCGCGAATGCTGCAAACAGCACTGCACGAAGAGAATGGGACGTTCGATTCATGAGAACCTCTCGGAGATGTGCTCAGGCTTTGTGGGCTGAACCAATCTCGCAATGACCATGCCGCCCCACTGGCTTCAGCCCGGTGACCGGGGGCATGCTCTCTCCGTGGCTCGCCTCGCGCTGCCGATCATCGCCATATCCTCGCTGATTTTTGCGGGTTGCCCTTCGTCCGGCCCGCCTCCGCCGCCACCGTCGACGTCGCCGCCGGCGTCGGTCTCGGTCCCCGTTGCCCCCGCGGAGCTGGCACACGTTGGCTCGGATGGAGGCGTGATCGATCACATCGATGCGGCGCCGCCCGAGACGTCTCCTCGGTTCGATGTCGCTGCCATTCTCTTTCCCGATGCCGCGACCACGCTGCCCGGTGCGGCGCGATGTGCAGCGATCGCCGCCGAAGGGGAGCGGGCTCGCTGCTCGTTCGGCGCGCGCTACGAGGCCGATCCCGAAGCGCTGCGCATTGCTTGGGAGCTCTACGAGTCCTCGGGCGACGTCGCCGGTGTGCAGGTCGAGCAGGACATGGATGGCGGATTCCGCGGCCGCATCCACCTCGTGCCCGAGCCGCCGATGGGCAAGCACCGCCGGCACCTCGCGTGGATCGCCGGGGCTCGTCGCGATTTCGATGCCTTCTTCGCGGCCATCGCGCCGCAGGCCACCGCGCCCGTGCGCTATCGTCATCGACCGCTCGCATACCGCTTCTTTCGCTCGGTCGGGCGCACCACGCCGAGCGCCTATGCCGAGGGCTGGACGGTCTCGTACAACGTATCGGGCTCGTTGCACGCCTCCGCCGAAGCCGTGCGCGACACGATCTTTCACGAGGTCTTCCACCTCAATGATCAAGATCACGACGATTGGTCCAAGCGTGCGCTGGGCGCGATCTTCGACGCCATCGTCGCGCGCTGTGGCACCCGCGTTTCGTGCCTTCGGCCTTATGCACCCGGCGACACGATGGTCCGGGGTGGGACGTACTATGCCTTTCAGCCGGACAACGGTGAGTCGGTGCACGAATACGCCGCCGAGCTCGCGCTCCGGTATTTCATCGAGCAGCGCGCCGCGCTCGCCGGAGAGAAGCCGCGCAAGCCGCCGTTCAAATGCGGGCCCGAGGAAAATCGCCGGGCCTGGGCCGCGCTGATCGCAGAGTTCTTCGGCGGCGCCGACGCGACGCCTCCCTGCCCGGGCTGACGTCGAGAACGAGTCAATCGAGCACGAGCTATGGTAGCTTCGCCATCATGGCAGAAGCGTCGGCCACTGCCGAAGGTGATCTCGGGCGGAGCCCGATCGCACATCTGCTCGTCTATGCGCTGGATCGGCGGCTCACGGGCGCGCTCTTCCTGACGACGCCGGATGGGGCGAAGCACGTGGTGCGGCTCGCCCGCGGGATACCCGTGAAGGTGCGCCCCGGGGACGCGTATGCGCTCCTCGGAGGAATGTTGGTCGAGGCGGGCGCCATTGACCAAGCGACGCTCGACGCCGCGCTCGCGACCGCGGGGCTCCTCGGCGACGTGCTCCTCCTCGCGGGCCGGATCGAGCGCGACACGCTGGAGCAGATCGCAGAGCAGCAGTTCATCCGCAGAATGGTGCGGCTCTTCGAGCTGCCGAAGGAGACGACCTACGCCTATTTCGACGGCCACGAAGAGCTGTCCGATTGGGGCGGTGATCCCGCGTGCGTCGACGCGCTCGCGCTGATCTGGGCCGGGCTGCGAATGCACGGCGAGCGATCGGCGATGATGGAGACGACGCTCGCGCTCCTCGGCGACAAGCCCATGCGCCTGCACGCTGCGGCCACGTTGTCTCGGTGCGGTCTCGACGAGGCCGAGGCGAAGCTCGCCGAGCTGCTCGCGTCGCGGCCGGTGACGCTGGCCGAGCTCGACGCCCTCGGCGCCGCGCCGCCCGAGATGGTGCGGCGCTTCGCGTATGCGGCGTTGATCACGCGGCAGATCGATCTCGGGGCCGGCGCGCTGCCGCTCGGCGCGAGCGAGCCCGCGCGCAGCAATGCGACGCCGAGCGTGGCCCAGGCCTCCGCGGCGGTGGCGCGGATGCAGCTCAAATCGACGGTGCACCGCGTGGGCGCAGCCGCGCCCGACGCGCCCGGTGACGGCGAGCGCGGGACGACGGTGGCGAGCCGCACGAGCTCGCGCAAGGCGCGTGAAGGCAGCGCGAAGGCCGATTGCGCGCCGGATTCGTCGGTGACGAGCTCCGGTCCGCGATCCGTCGAGCCGCCGTCGTCGCGCCCCGAGGAGACGCCGGCGACCGCACGATCGTCGGTGAGCTCGGACCCGAGCCCGCCGGCATCGCCCCTCGTCGAAGCGGCGCGTGAGCTCGGCATCGTCGCCGTCCCTGCGGACGCATCACCGACCGGGACGCTGCGGTCCGAGACGCCGAAGGACACGCGGGCCGCCGCGCCGCCTTCGCCGCCGGCGCCGGATCCGTTCGCCGACAAGAGCGTGGCGGAGCTGCTCGCAGCGGCGCGCGAGCGGCTCTCGGCGCGCGACGCGAAGGGCGCGGTGGATGCGTGCGAGGCCGCGCGCAAGGCCGCGCCGGATGACGCAGACGTGATCGCGCTGACGGCGTGGGCGCGATTCCAGGCGAACCCTGCATCGGCGAAGGCGCTCACCGTCGAGCTCGACGACGTGCTCGTGGCGCACGAGGGGCACGTGACCGCGCGCTACTACCGCGCGATGCTGCGTAAACGGATCAGCGATCAGGCCGGCTGCGTCCGCGATCTGGAGAAGGTGCTGGAGCTCGCCCCGAGCCACGCGGATGCCGCCCGCGAGCTCGCCGTCCTCGCGCCGAAGCCGGTGGAGAAGGGGCGCCCCAGCCTGTTCGGGCGCCTGTTCAAGCGGTGAATTTGGGTCTGCTCTCGGGCGCGTGCGATCATCGCCCGCGACCGTGAGCGAAAAGCCCAAGCCCAAGAGCGCGCGCAAGCGCAGCACCACCTCGACCGTGAGGGCCCGGACGTCCGCCCCCACCGCGGATCGCGCCGACAACCGTCGCGCTAGCCCCGAGGCCGTCGAAAAGCGCCGCGCCGCGCGGCTCTTCAACAAGGCGATGCTCGGCGAAGGCCGCGGCGGCCGCGCCGATGGGCGCACCGAACGCCGTCGCCGCCGGCTCCTCGAAGAGCTCTCGAAGGGCGCCACCCGCGGCGGCAAGCGCGGCCTCAAGCCGATCGACGTGCTGGCCCGCGTGCAGGAGCTCCTCGCGTTGGGCGAGCCGCTCGCCTCCATCCGCAAGGCCTGCCCCAAGCCGCGGCCGGTGGAGGCGACCCCCGAGGTGATCGAGGGCGTCCGCCGCATCCACGAGGCGTACGCATTTCCAGCCGACGCCTATGCCTTCGTGGGCCTCGACGTCGAGACCCTGAACGCGGCCGGAGTCCTGCCCGAGCGCGGCGATCGTTCCCGTCCCGGCCTCCGTCGCACCGGCATTCCGCCGGCCCGTCGCCGCGGCGCTGCTTGACCCGCGCGGCAAGGCGGGGCTAACACCTCCGCCGATGCATCCGTTCGGTCTCCTTCCTCGCCGTGCCGTCCGCGCCGCTCGCTCGTCCTGGCTCTTCGCCGCCGGCATCGGCGTGGCCATGCTCGCTTGGGAGAGCCGCGGCGTGCAGGCCGACACGTCGCCCGTCGTCGCCAAGGTCGGCGCGCGGACGATCACGGCCGCCGAGCTCGAGCGCCGGCTCGCGATGGTCCCGCCGTTCCAGCTCCGGGGCTTCGGAAATGGGCCCGACGAGATCAAGAAGAACTTCCTCGAGC
This sequence comes from Minicystis rosea, assembly GCA_001931535.1. Classification (GTDB taxonomy): domain Bacteria; phylum Myxococcota_A; class Polyangia; order Polyangiales; family Polyangiaceae; genus Minicystis; species Minicystis rosea. Next base: position 5,487,936 of record CP016211.1, on the reverse strand, counting down.
GCGTGCTCGTGCGCGAAGCGCTCCTCACGCAGGGCGCGGAGGCCCGCGGCCTCGCGGAGCGCGAGGACGTGAAGGAGAAGATCCGCGGCGTGGCCCGGAGCGCGATGATCGCCAAGCTCCGCGCCGAAGTGGCCCAGAACGAGAAGCCCAACGAGGGCGACATCCGCGCGTACTACGAGAAGAACGCCGCCAAATTCCGCACGCCGGCGCGCATCGGCCTCTGGCAGATCGTCGTCGCCAAGCGCGAGGAAGCGCTCGACATCCTCGCCGAGCTCAAGAAGGACTCGACTCCGAAGCGCTGGAGCGAGCTCGCCCGCGAGCGATCCCTCGATCGCGCGAGCAACATGCGCGGCGGCAACTACGGCTTCGTGCTCCCCGACGGGACGACGAACGATCCCGCGCTCAAGGTGAGCCCCGAGGTCCTCAAGGCAGCCTCCGCCGTGAAGGACGCCGAGCTCGTGCCGGAGCCGGTGAAGGACGGCGATCGTTGGGCCGTCGTGTGGCGGCGCCAGAGCGTGGCCGGCGTCGATCGCCCGGTGGAGATGGAGATGGGATCCATCCGACAAATCCTGCTCCACGAACGCACCGAGGCGAAGATCAAGGAGACCCTCGCAGCGCTGCGCAAGAGCGGGGTGCGCGAGAACAACCCCGATCTCATCGAGGCGGTCGAAGTGACCGGCACCGGCGACATCACGCCGGTTCGCCGTCCCGGCACGATGCCCTCGGGCAAGCGCCCGACCGCGAGCCCGACCCCCGCACCCGGCTCGCTGCGGTAGACACCTCGCGCATCTGCATCGCCGATCGATCTCGCACGAGATTCAGCGGTATTCCTCGCTCGCTTTCGCTGTTGCGAGGCGCCACGCGCGTCGCTGGCTATGCGAGCGCCAGCGCGAGCGCGATCGACACGAGGACACCGGAAGCGATGGCGATCACCAACGCGGCCACCGTACCTGCGCGCCGCGCGCGCGGCATGTCGGCGGGAGCGATCTGATAGACGCCTTGGAGCAGCGCGCGCGACGAACGGCTCGGCGCGCGGATGGCGAGCTCCAACAATTCGATGGTCGCGCGGAGCCCCTGCGACACGAGGGTGACCGCAGCGCCGAGCGGGCCGGCCATCAGATCCCACCCGCAGGCATACAGCCCAAAGCGCACCGCGCGTCGGCGTTGCGCGCGCGCACCCAGGCGCCGCGCGCCGGCATCGAGCGCCGCTCCATGCGTGACGTGCGCAGCCACCATCCACAGCGCGATGATCGGCACACCGAGGCCGATCCAACGTGCGGCATGCCATCGCAAGGTCGGGTCGGAGACGACCGCGAGCGTGAGGCCCGGCAGCGCGAACGCGAGGAGCGGGAGCAGAATCGCCGCCATCGAAGCCACCGCGAGCAGCTCGGCGAGCACCGCGAAGCGCATCGCCGGCGGGATCTCTCCATCGGGCAGCACCGCGAAGAACGCCTCCGCGCCGCGCGTGGTCGCGGTGGCCGTCGCCCACAGGCGCGACCACGTGCCGCCGCTGCGCTCCCACGGCACGATGGCGAGCACGCCCGACTCTTGCTCGCTCGCGGCCGTGCAGCCGGGGCAATCGGCCTGGCCGCACGTCGCGCACAGCACCGCTGCGGGGACGTCGAAGAACGAGTCGAGCGGATCGTCTTCTCCGCGCGGCGCCCGGCGGCGCACGCCCGCTTGGTTCCTGCCCATGGCGCACCTCCTGGTGCCGTCGTCAGCACCGCTGATCGTACGCGACCCGCGGGGTGCTGTCGACATTGCGGCGCCTACGACGACGCGGAGGTGCTGGGATGTGGCCCGCGGATCGGGCGTCGATCGCCGCGTACGCTCGTGCGAAAACGCGCGGCGTTCCGGGGCCTCGTGCAGTCACGTCCAGCTCAGTGCAGGACCTCGTCGCCGCGTCGAGCCTGCGTCGTCGGGAGATCCTCGAGCTTGCCGCCGAAGCGGAACGCGGTCCCGATGGTGGCGATCGCGATCAACGCGGACGCATACAACCCAAAGCCCCACTCGAAGCGCACCGGCCGATGCGACGAGGACTGCGGTGCTCGCAACAGCAGCGTGACGACCGTCATCAAGGCCATGCCGGCCAGGAAGCCCACGGCCACGCGCGCGCCGCGCATCTTGTAAATGCTGCGCCGGGTGAGCACGAGCGGGATGAGCACGAACCACGCAGTCGCCGGCGCCCAGAAGAACCCGCTGATCCGCGCCAACCCATAGCCCGAGAGCTGCCGCAGCTCGGGCGCCGTCTCGTGCACCCACGGCGCGAAGAACATCGCGAGCCCCAGCACCGAGAGCGCGAGCAGCAACGCTCGATGACGTCCCCAATACGTCCACGGGAGCGTCTCCATGTGCGGCGGCGTCGGAAGATCCGGATACTCGACCTGCGCGTCGTACGACGGCGGCAGCTTGCCCAGATCCTTGAGGCCGAGGCCGCAATCGGGGCACGCGGCGGCCTCGCCCGGCTCGAAGAGCTGGCGACAGAACGGGCAGGCGACGAGATCGCTCATCGGGAGGACGGAAGCATAGCCCATTGCCGCAAGCGACAACCGCGCGCCGCCGTGGTTCCGACGCGGGCTGCCCTTCGTGCTCGTCGCCGCGCACGCTGTCCTGCCTCGGGCTGACGCGCGTCCGCGATCGACGCCCACTCCCGTGACCAGGGAGCGAGCACGCTCGTCCGCACCGCGAACGACGGGAGATCCCCCGCGCCAACGTGAGTTTGCCCCTGCTATAGTGGCCGCCTTGGAGGCGAGGATGAGCAATCGCGCGAAGCTGACGGACGAGGCCATCGCTGGTTTCCTCGCCGCACACCCCGGTTGGGAGCGGGTCGAGGGGGCGCTCGTGCGCACGTTTTCGTTCGACAGCTACGCGGATGGCATCGCGTTCGTCGTTCGTCTCGGCTTCGCGGCCGAGGCTCGCGATCATCATCCCGATCTGCACGTCGGATATCGCAAGGTGAAGGTCGTTTGGTCCACGCACGATGCCGGCGGCGTCACCGCGCTGGACACCGAGATGGCGGCGCGCGCCGAAGAGCTCGCCGGCTGACGCATGCTCGAGGACGGAGTCATCCCCCGCGATCTCGCCGAGCGCCTCCGGCTCGACAGCGATCTCCCTCATCTCGAAGAGGCGCTCACCCACTCGAGCTTCGCCAACGAGCAACGCGGGCGTTGCGCGGACAACCAGCGCCTCGAGTTCCTCGGCGACGCCGTGCTGGGCCTGCTCGTGGGCGAGCTCTTGATGGAGCGCCTGCCCGCGGCCAAAGAAGGCGAGCTCTCGCTGATGCGCTCCCAGCTCGTGAGCACGGAGGCCCTCGCGGCGTGGGCGCGCGCGGTCGGCCTCGGGCCTGCGCTGCGCCTCGGTCGCGGCGCCGACGCGGCCGGTGATCGCGATCAAGACAGCGTCCTCGCCGATGCTGCCGAAGCGCTCGTGGGCGCGGTGTACCTCGATCGCGGCGTCGGATCCGCGCGCGAGCTGGCGGCCGCCGTCGTGTCGGAGGCGCTCGGGCGCCTCGTCACCGGCGCGGGCCGTGATGCGAAGAGCGAGCTTCAAGAGCAAGTGCAAGCCGAGGGCGGGAGCTCGCCGCGCTACCGTGTGGTCGCCTCCGAAGGCCCCGATCACCGGCGCGAGTTCGTCGTCGTGGTCGAGGTCGATGGCATCGTCCTCGGCGAAGGTCGCGGCCGCTCGAAGAAGCTCGCCGAGCAGTCCGCCGCGCGCGTCGCCATCGAAGCGCGTGTCGCCGCGCGCGCCGATCAAGACGGGCTCGAGAAGGCCCCTCGCGCGACGCGCAGTTGAGCGCGCGCCATCCTTCGTGACTCTGCACTGCTCAGCGACACCGCTTGCTCAGCATTCCGAGCCGCCGCATCCGTGCTCTTGGAGAACGCCGATGATCTCGTCCCTGCGCCGTTTCCTCGCCTTCTTCGCCTTCGTCTTCGCGTTCGTGATCGCGTCGCCCGTACGTGCGGGCAGCTACCTCGATCGCGCCGCGCTGATGCTCGACGAAGCTCGGCGTGAAGGCGACATGCTCCAGCCGCGGACCCACGACAAGGAGATGGTCCTCGTCGTGAAGACCCTCGCCGAAGCGCGCGCGCGCGTCGGCCGCAAGATGGAAGTCCCTGCCTCCGTCGCGAAAGCACACCCGCACCTGCTCCTCGTCTTGGAGAACTGCGAGCGCGCCGCAGACGCCGCCGCCGACGGCAACTTCAAGAAGTTCATGGAGCACCTGATGATCGCCCGCGACGAAGATCGAACCTTCCGCGTCATCATCGGCGAGCTCGGCTACACGCTCCCCGAAGCCGGATCGAGGAAGCCGTGACCACGATCGGGCTGTTCGCGCTGCGCTCGACCGCTCCATAGTCGGTCGTCGTTCGCATCGCGAAGCTCCACAGCGCTCGTCACGCGTCGATACCGATGCACGCTGCGAGCACATCGATGCGAGAACGAGCATCGCGAAGATCCATCGCGGCGCAACACGCGCTCGTCTCGCATCGATAGCGACGCACGCTGCGCGCGCATCGCTCGTGAGAACGAGCCGTCGCCACCGCGCGACGGCTCGTCGTGGTCAGAACACTGCGCCCAAGTCGAAGGCGAGCGTCATTTGCCGCTTCACGTCTTTGTAGATGTTCTCACCCGAGCTCGGCTTGTTGGCGTCGCCGGGATCGACCACGTCGTACATGAACTGCCCGCCGAACATCACCATCTGCACGCGGAGCTGCAGGCCGGCGACGATGCGATGACGGTTCAAGCGCGCGGGCGCGAACACCGCGGTGTTGTTGAAGTCGGCGCTCGACCCATTCTTCGCGCAAACCGGCTGCCCATCGGCGTACGTCTTCGACGGGTCCTTGTTCGCGGGCGTGTTCGTCCCGGAGAAGCCGCAAGTGTTCACCGCATCGGTGTTGGGCGTCAGATCGATCAGGCCCGAGTCACCGAAGATGCGCAGGAACTGGTAACCGATCCACGGCGTCAGGACCGTCGTCCCGGCGATCGGGATCGGCTTGGAGAGCTGCCCATCCACGCCCACGACCGTGAGCTGAAACTGATCCGTGCCCGTGATGGTGCGCACCGAGCCGCCCACCGAGAGCTCCGGGAAGATCGCCGGAATACCCGTGCGGAAGCCTTCGAACAGCGACCACCGCACGTCGGCGCCGAGCGTGTAGATGCTCGTCTGCGCGAGGTAGCCGAAGTTGCCCGTCAGCTCGATGCCGAAGGGGAAGCCCTTCCGGATCTTGAACGTGTAGAGCTGCATCATCCCGGGCGGCTCTTTGTTCCGCACCGAGAAGTTCTTGGTCGTCGGTTCCTGCGGGCCCTGCGTCCCGTTGATCCAATAGTCGGCCTTGTTGTCGATCGTGGAGTAGGCCCCCTCGATCGCCAGCTCGAAGCCGCCGTAGCCCGTGGTGCGCGCGGAGTGCATCGCGGTCGGCGCGATGGCGACGCCATACTGCGCGACGAGCTTCGCGAAGGCCGCGTTGTCGAGCGAGCAGGGCGTGAACCCCGATTGGGGGTTGTAGTACACGCCGCCGCCGGCGCCGACCGTGCGACAACCCTTGTTCGTCACCAGTCGGGCGAGCGCAGGATCCATCGTGTCCGCCGCCGCCGTGCACGGGACGACCACCGCCGCCACGAGGGCTACTGCCGATGCCAGCCAGCCAAATGCTCGCATACCGAGGTCTCTGAGCCCGGAGGCTACGTGTCTGCTCGCTCGTACGTCAAGCGAACACCGCCGCGCCCCAGTCTTTCCTGTTCCAGTGCGGCGTTCTCCGGGCTTCGGCGCAAGTCGCACGTGCCGGGGCTTGCCCGCGGCGTCTGCATCGCCGAAGAACGCGCCGTGGCCAAGGACGACAAGCCGCGCCTCCGCGCAGCACCCCTCGACAATCCGTTCCGCATCGTGCTCGTGGAGCCGGAGATCCCACAGAACACCGGCAACATCGCGCGCCTCTCGGCGGCCACGCGGAGCCCGCTCCACCTCGTCGGGCGCCTCGGTTTTCGCATCGACGAGAAGTCCGTGCGTCGCGCCGGCCTCGACTACTGGCACCTCGTCGAGCTGGAGCAGCACCTCGATCTCGCGCACTTCTCGCATCGACATCCGCGCGCGCGCCTGCGCCTCTTCAGCGCCGTCGCGAACAAGAGCTACCTCGAAGCGGACTACCAGCCCGGCGATGCGCTCGTCTTCGGCAAGGAGAGCGTCGGCTTGGATCCCGAGATCCTCGATCGTCATCCCGACGCGGTGTTCGGCATCCCCACGCTCGGTCCGGTCCGCTCGCTGAACCTGGCGAATGCGGCGGCGATCGTCGTCTACGAAGCGCTTCGTCAGGTCGGAGCGTTCGACGTCGTCGCGCCCGGCTGATGCTCCCCCTGGACGGGCTGGTCCCGCGCGGCTACGCCTCGCCCCGACGATGAGCGCGCTCGCCCATCTGCGTGTGAACCTCTCCGTGCTGCTGCTCTTTGCAGCGCTCGCCGGCTGTGGTCGACGTGTGCCCAACACCACGCCCGACGGCGCCGTGCGCGAGCTGGTCGAGCGCCTGCGCCGCGTGCAAGGCGACCCTGCCGAAGCCAAAGCCGCCTACGAGCTCCTGAGCAAGCGCGCGCAGCAGAACCTCATCGAGCGCGCCAAGCGCTACAGCGCCGCGAGCGGCAAGGCCATCGCGCCCGAGGCGATGATCGTCCCGTCCCGCTTTCTCCTTCGCTTCGAGCCGCAGCGCTACACCGCGCAGATCGCCGGCCCGCTGGCTCGCGTCGACGTCGTCGGCCTGCTCGCCGGCGATCGCGCCACCATCTCCTGCGTCCTCGAAGAAGGCGGCTGGCGCGTCGAGCTCGCCCTGCCTCCGCTCCCGCCCGTGCAGATGCGACCTGGCAGCGGCCAACCCTGATTGCTTGCTCGAGAGGTCGCGACGCGCCGGCCGTGGCTGCTCGCTCGAGGCGCTTCGCTTCGAGCCCACAAACGCCGAAGGGCCGCGCTCGGCGGCCCTCGTTCGTGGCAGTTGCCTTCACGCGCCCGAGGCGCGGGGCTTTTCTAGTTCGCCATGAAGATCGCTTCGATCTCGGCCTTGACCTGATCCTCGGTCTGGTCGCGCGAGATGGCGATCTCTTTCACGATCAACGAGCGCGCGGTGTCGAGCATGCGGCGCTCACCGAAGCTGAGTTGCTTGTCCGTCTTCAGCCGGTAGAGATCGCGCAGCACCTCGGCTACGTCGTAAATCGAGCCTGTCTTGATCTTGTCCATGAAGCCGCGATAGCGGCGGTTCCACGTCTGGTTGTCGAAAGCGATCGTGCGCTCGCGGAGGATGTCGAAAATCTCGCGGATTTCCTGCTCCGAGATGACCTGACGAAGGCCGACGGCGCTCGCGTTGCTGACGGGGACCATGATCTTGCGATCGGTGTCGAGGATCCTGAGAACGTAGAAGCGCTGACGGTTCCCGGCGATGTCCTTCTCTTCGATGTTCACGACCTCAGCCACGCCCTGGGCCGGGTAGACCGCCTTGTCGCCCACCTTGAACTGGATCTCCGAACGAGCCTGCATATCGTCTCCTTTGCCCATCGCCCCGCCGTGCCTTTTTCTTGCCCGAGCCGATCGGACGGATTAACCGTTTTGCTGTCGGTGCACCGACCAAGGCCACGGCGGGCGCCGTGCCTCTCCGAACGTCTCGGCAATCGAATCGTCGCGTGAGGTCGGCGCCCCGCCGGCCTTCGGCGACGATGGGGCCGGCGGCACCGGCCCCAGGGTTTGGATCACTATGGTCCGGCCGGAAACCGACGACCTCCGGCAGACATTCCCAAAAACTGCACGTGCACGCGCGCTTTGCACACCGTCATTTCACGTAGTCAGTCTGCTGGGCACACGGGCCCGGCAGGTCAAACCGAGACTGTCGAACGGACGACGTGAGCTTCGGTGTGCCTTGCTCCGGTAGCTTCCCGGGAGGTCAGCAGGAGGACCGCGTGTCGAAGGGTACCCCCGGAAAGGGGTAGTTTGCGCCAGGCGCGCGCACTCTAGTTAGAGCGGCCATTTGTGTCAAATAAAAAGGCGGCCGAGGCGAGCCAGAATGGCCGGATTTCGCGGTCTTTTCCGAGCGGTTTCGTCGCCTTCTCATTGCGGTCGGCCGCGCTGCACCGACCCTTTCCCAATCGCGACGCATCGGCGGCGCGGCGGGAATGCCTGCCACATTGTGGGGACGAATCCCGTCGCGTCGAGTGGGGACCTGCCGGAGGTCATTGCCCGAGAGGACCCCTTTTGCCCGGCTCGACCGGCCGCATCTCGCTGTCGGGCGCAGGCGCTGCGACGTCGAAAGGCGCGCTCGATGCGAGAGCGTTCGCCCCGACGATTCTCGGCGATTTCGCAGCGGATGCGCGGCGCGCCGCCGCCCTCGCGGTCGCGTCGTCAGGAGGCGAGGCGCTTCGCCAAACCCCAACGCACGCCGCGGTCAGACACGATCAGCTCAGCGGCGCCGGACCAGGACAGCACCTCTTCGACGATCGTCGCGCCCGCCACGATGACGTCTGCGCGCTTGGGATCGATGGCTGGAAGGGCGCGTCGTTCGGCGAGCGATACGCGCGCGAGATCGGCCGCGACGCGCGCGATCGTGGCCGCATCGAGCCGCGCGCCGTGCACGCGTGAGGGATCGTAGGGCGCTACGCCGAGCGCGTATGCAGCGAGCGTCGTCACGGTGCCGGCGACGCCGACCAGGCGTGCGGCACCGCCCGCGGCGTCGCCGAGCCAATCGGTGCCGAGCCCGTCCAGCGCGGTGCGTGCATCGCGACGCGCGGCCGCGATCTCGTCCGCGCGCGGCGGATCGGCATGCAAGTGTCGCTCGGTCAAGCGCACGCTGCCGATGTCGAGGCTCACGCCGCGATCCGGCGTATCGCCGCGTGCGCTCGCGCGGCCGCGGATGATCTCGGTGCTGCCTCCGCCGAGATCGAAGACCACCACCGGGCCTTCGATCGAGAGCCCGGCGAGGGCGCCGGCGAACGTGAGATCGGCCTCTTCGTCGCCCGAGATCACGCGCGGCTCGCACCCCAGGATCTCTGCTGCGCGCGCGCGGAATTGCTCGCCGCCCTGCGCGTCGCGCATCGCGCTCGTGCCCACTGCGTCGACGCGCTCCACGCCCGCGCGCTGGATCTCCGCGGCATATTCGGCGAGGCACGCGAGCGTCGCCGCGACGGCCTCGGCGTCGAGCGCGCGCGTGCGGTCCACGCCGCGACCGAGGCGCGTGATGGTGGCTCGCTCCAGCACGGGAACGAGCTCCGGGCCGCGGTGTTCGGCGATCAGGAGCAGGACGGAGTTGGTGCCGATGTCGATCGTCGCGACGCGCATGCCATCACCTCCCGAGATCCTTGAGTTCGATCGTCTCCTCGACGTTGGGCACGGCTACGATCTCGCAACGGCGATTCTGCTTTTTCGCCTCCGCCGAGTCGCCTGGATCGATCGGATCCGCGTCGCCGTAGCCCGCGGCGCTCCAACGTCCCGCGGCGAGGCCGCCGCCGCCCTTGTCCTGCGGTTGCACGAGGAAGGCGACCACCTCGCGGGCGCGCATCGCGCTCATGCCCCAGGCGTCCTTGAACGCACCACCGGGCTTGCCGCTCTCGACGTGGCCGGCGATCTGCCACGATCGGGCCGCGAGGCCCTTGTCGTTTCGCAGCACCTCGGCGACCTTGGAGAGCAGCTCCTTGCCGTCGCGCCTCAACGTCTCGCGCCCGTTGTCGAAGAGCGTGTCGCCGGGCAACCGGATCACGATCCGGTTGTTGCGCACCACGACGGCGAGCCCGTCTTTCGCGAACGGCGCGAGCTTCTCGCGCAGGAGGGCGAACCGCTTCTTCGCGGCCTCGAGCTGCTCCGCGTGGCGGCGGTGCTCCTCGAGCGCGCGCGCTTGGGCTTCTGCGTTCGGCGCCACGTTGGCGGGATCGATCCCTGCGGCGCGCAGCTCACGCTCCAAGCGGGTGAGCTTCTCGTCTCCGTCCGCGAGCGCCTTTTTCGACGAGCCCTTCTCGCGATCGATCTCGGCCTTGAGGTCCGAGACCTCGCGCAGCTTGGCTTGCCACTCGTCCTCCGAGTGCGCGCAGCCGACGCCGAGCGCGGCGACGAGAGCGGTGCCCGCGAGCCCGAGCGACATCCGCGACGAACGACGTTTCGCCATGTCTCCCATTCCTCCGCACGCCTTTTGCGCCTGCGCGAGCGGCGACCCTAGCGGGGAGAGACCCGGGCCACAAGCGCGTCCCGTGCAGCGCGATCTGCCACGTCACCCTCGAATATGGACTGATTGTCAAGACAATTGGATCGCAAATGGCCCTGTTGCGGACGGTTTTCTTGTCAAGAAATCCCGTGGTTTTGCCCTGATCCGGCGTTCCCTCCGCAACGCTTGCGGAGCCCTCCTCACGGAAGTCGCCGTGTACGCGGGTTTATGGCCCGCAAGATTTTCCTTGACGCATCACCATGCGTGGCAATATATGTCCTGCAACATCTGTTGCCTCGCCGTCCCGATCAGGGGTTTGTGGACGGGTGGGGGCGACCTCAGGAGGATTTCCCATGGCTGCCAAGAAGACTGCGAAGAAGTCGGCCAAGAAGGTGACCAAGACCGCGAAGAAGCCGGCCGCTGCGAAGGCGGGCAAGGTCGCGAAGAAGCCGGCCGCGAAGAAGACGGCGGCGAAGCGCGGTGCCGCCAAGAAGACGGCGAAGCGCGCGGCTCCGAAGCGTGCCGCCGCCAAGAAGACGGCGAAGCGCGCGGCTCCGAAGCGCGGCGCCGCCAAGAAGACGGCGAAGCGCGCCCCGGCGAAGCGTGGCTCCAAGGCGGCGAAGCCCGCCGAGCAGCCTGCTCCTGCTGCTGCACCGGCGCACGACGAGTCCGAATGAAGGACGGAGCTGACCGGGGGGGCCTCGTGAGAGCGGCCTCGTCGGGAGGCTCGTGCGAGGCCCAAGCGGGCGCGAACCTCTCTTCATTGAGAGGCGTCACCGTGATGTGACGAGAGCCTGCAAGGTTTCCACGAACGGACGGTGTGGCGATGGCCAGCCGTCCTTTCGTGTTTTGTCCATTCGTGTCGTCTACGCGGCTTTTCGGCTGTGATCCGAGCGGCGCGTCACGGCGCTGCCCCGCGATCGAGGTTCCGGGGTAGCCTCCTCCGGTGATCCAGCATCGCCTCGTGATCCTCGGGATCCTGACTGCGCTGAACCTCGTCAATTACCTCGATCGCTTCCTGGTGATGGCGGTGAGCCCGCGCATTCAGGAGAGCCTCAAGCTCGACGATGCGCAGACCGGGTGGGTGACGACGGCGTTCATGCTCGGGTACTTCGTCACGAGCCCGATCTTCGGGTATCTCGGCGATCGCTATCCGCGCAAAGGGCTCATCGCCGCAGGGGTCGCGCTGTGGTCGCTCGCGACCGTGCTCTCGGGCCTCGCGCCGACGTATGGGGCCATGATCGCGGCGCGCATCGCGGTCGGCGTGGGCGAGGCGAGCTACGCGACGCTGGGCCCGACGATCATCGATGATCTCGCCACGCCGGCGTCGAAGAACCGCATGCTCACGACGTTCTACGTCGCCATTCCGGTGGGCTCCGCGCTGGGCTTCATCATCGGAGGTCTGCTCGAGCATCGCTATGGATGGCGCTCGGCGTTCTTCATCGCGGGCGGGCCGGGGCTTCTGCTCGCGCTCGTCACGCTGCTGCTCCGCGAGCCGCCGCGCGTGGCGACCACGGAGGCGAAGCAGCCCGCGATGGTCGCGTACAAGCAGCTCGCGCGCTCGCCGCAGTACGTGCTCACCGTGGTCGGGTATGTGGCGCAGACGTTCGCGCTCGGCGGGTTCACGGCGTGGGCTGCGCCGTTCTTGTATCGCAAGCTCTGCCTCGAGCTGCATCAGGCCGACTCGTACTTCGGGACGATCACCGTCGTCACGGGGCTCGCGGGGACCGCGATTGGTGGCGTGCTCGCGGAGCGCTGGCCGGGCGCCGATCGATCGCAGGCCTACCTGCGCGTGTGCGCGTGGACCTCGTTCATCGCCGCGCCGCTCGCGTTCGTCGCGCTGCGCATGCCCACGGCGACGTTGTTCCTCGTGGCACTGGCTGCGTGCGAGCTGGCCGTCTTCACGAGCGTGTCGCCGGTGAACGCAGCCGTCTTGCACACGGTGCCTCCAGCGCTGCGCGCGACGGCGATGGCCGTGTCGATCTTCATGATTCACCTGTTCGGTGATCTCGTGTCGCCGCCGCTCATCGGTCACATCTCCGATGCGGCCGGTGATGCGCGCGCGTTCTGCTCGGGCGCGCGGGGCTTGCAGGTGGGGATGTACTTCCTCCCTGCGGCCCTGCTCGTGTCGGCGTTCGCGTGGCTCGCGGGCTCGCGGGCCCGGCGGATCACGAGCCCAGATACAGCTTGAGGGCGCGGGCCGCGGCGGGCCGATCGAAGGGCACGCCGATGAGCTCCTCGCGCTGCGAGATGGCGTCGAAGAGCTCGATGAGAAATTTGTGGAAGGCCTCGCACTCGGCCGCTGCTGCGGAGAGGCGCGCGGGATCGAGCAGGTCGGCGTCGGCGAGGCCGCTCATGGCGGCGGTGAACGCGTCCACGCGGCCGTAGTCGCCGACGCGCAGGAGCGGGTAGCCCATGGCGCGGAAGTAGTTGAGGAACTCCCGCACGAACGAGAGGTTCGCCGCTGTCGACCACGTGTCGGCCCGCGGATCGGTGTGGCGCGCCTTGATGGCGAAGGCGCGCGTGATCTGCGCGAACATCCACACGTCGCGGCGAAGGCGCTCGCTGGTCGAGCGACGGGCGGCTTGATCGTCGAAGACGCGGCCCTCTTCGAGGCGCGCGCCGAGCGAGCGACCGAGGAACAAGATGGCGTTCTGCAGCGTGGGGCGCAGGTTCGCGACCACGGCGCGCAGGCGGTTTCGAAGCTCGTGCTCGGGCGTGCTCGCGTCGGCGGGCGGCAGCTCGTGCTCGAAGGTGCGCCGCATCTCGAGGCGCAGGTTCGCGGCCACGCCGGCGAGCGCGCCCTTGATGCCCATGAGGCGGTGGCCTTCGGCGAGCATCTCTTCGTAGCGGCCGTCGAGCTCGCGCGCGGGGATGCGGAACAGATCGCGCTCGAAGCTCTCCGAGAGCAGCGCGCCCGCGCGCCTTCGGAGGAAGTTGCCGAGCGCGCGCGCGTCGCTGCGCATCACCGCGAAGACGAGGTACGCGCGGCCCGCGACGCGGCGATCGGTGTGATCGATCGCGATGGCGTCGAGCAGCCGGCAGTAGCGCAGCATGCGGAAGAGCGAGAGGAAGGTGAGCGCCACGAGGCGATGCGCCTGCTCACCGGGCACGCTCTGGATCAGCTCCAGCACCTGCGCCGAGGCGATGCGATCGAACTCGGGGCGGAACTCGAGCGCGCTCAGCGGGTTGAAGAAGGCGCTCTGCGCGATCTCGCGCATCGCGGTGGCGAGGTGCGCGTAGAAGAGCCGGAAGGGCAGGCGCGAGAGGCGCAAGAGGCCCGAGCCGACCTCGATCATGTTGGTGAAGCCGTGGCGCAGCACGAAGAGGCTCGCCTCCGGCGTCTCCTGCGCCATGGCGGCGTGGAGGAGCTTGGTGCGCGCGATGTCCTCGGGCAGCACCGTCTCCAAGTAACGCTGGAAGACGAAGGCCCGATCCTGATCGCCGAGGAGCGCGCGGGAGAGCTGCACCACGCGCGCCATGCCGCCCTGCGCGAGGCCGAGGTGCTCGCGGAAGTCGAGGCTCACGGTCGTCTGCCGGCGGCCCGCGCCCGGGTGGTTGCGCGGGTTGGCGAAGCACGCGAGGCCCTTCAGCAGGATCTCCAGCTCGAAGAGCGTGTCGTCCTTCTTGTCGGCGCCGAGGCGCGCGAACCACGCCTCGCGCGCCTGCTGCTGCTCGCGGCGCAGGCCGCGCGTGTCGCGGAGCAGCTCGGCGTAAGCGTTGCGGCCCGCGGCCGCGCGCTGGAGGATCGGCGCTTCGGTGGTCACGTCGGGTTCAGCGGCGCGCCTTGAAGTCGAAGGGATAGGTGAACTTCGTCTCTTTGCCGCTCGGCGACTTCGGGTACGTGAGGCCCTTGGCGAGATCGCTCATGCACGACTCGACCTCGGGCGCGTTCACGCGGTTCGGCGTGTCGAGGAACGAGACCTGGGTCAACGTCCCATCCGGCTTCAGCTCGAGGTGGAGCTTCATCGCGCCCTGCGCGCCGGGGTTCGACTTGGCGTAGATGTCGAAGCAACAGCGGAAGCCGTCGCGCTTCGACTTGATGAGCTCCGTGAGCGGCTCGAGCCGATCGGCCGCGCCCGCGTCCTTGGTGGTCATCGCGTTGTTGACGGGCACGCCGTTCGCGGGCGGATCGTTGGCGATCTCGCTCACGAGGTTCTTGCAGTCGGCTGCGGTGTGCGGCGTGGCCTTCTTCGGCGCCTCGACCGGGGCAACGGTGGGCACCGGGGCGGTCGTGGTCGTGGCCACGGCGCTCGCGGCGGGGCCTGCAGGCGGAGCCTCGGGCGGCGTCGATCCGCCGGCGCAGGCGACGAAGGACGCCGTCGCGAGGACGAGACCGAGGAAGACGGCATTGGCGGTGGCGCAAGCTCGCATGGCGCGCATAGTAGACGCGTTTGCGTTACGGTGGAGCCCCATGCGCGCGCTGCGCCTCATTCCAGGCCTTTTTCTGCTTTTCGTGAGCGTCGCGGGCTGTCCCACGCTGCCCGCGCCCGTGCCTTGCGGTCAGATCCCGTCGGGCGGTTGCCCTTCGGGGCGCGGCGGCACCTGCGACGATCCGACCTGCACGAGCCTCTACGATTGCGTCGACGGCACGTGGGTGAGCGTCGCGGTCTGTGAAGCGCCCGACGGCGGCGCAGGCGGCAGCGGCAGCGGCGGCGGCCTCCCCGACGCGGGCCCGTGCACGCCGGTGGAGATCGACACCACGGGGCAGAAGCAAAACTGCACGCCGGATCTCCAAGACCCCGACTGTCCCGTCGAGGCCGCGCTCGGGTGCGCCGAGAAGGTGTGCCTCACGGGGTGCGCCGACTTCTACATGTGCACGGCGAACGGTTGGCAGGCGGTCGCCTACTGCGACGAAGACGGCGGCCTGATCGTCACGCCCTGACGACCCTTCACATGTGACGGATCGTGAGCAGAAGCGAGGGCAGCGCCATGATGCGCGCTCGCCTCGCGTGCTCGTGTGACGAGGACGGCGGCTTGATCGCCACGCCCTGACGACCCTTCACATGTAAAGGATTGCGAGCAGAAGCGAGGGCAGCATGGTGATGCGCGCCCTCGCCTCGGGTGCTCGTGAGATCAGCGCCGGCTCGTCCGGCGCGGGGTTTGGGGCCGCTTGCGGCCCCATCGTGATCAGCGCCGGCTCGTCCGGCGCGGGGTTTGGGGCCGCTTGCGGCCCCATCGTGATCAGCGCCGGCTCGTCCAGCGCGGGGTTTGGGGCCGCTTGCGGCCCCAACGTCAAGGGAGCTTCGCGGCCTCGCTGCGCACGCGCTTCATCAGATCGGGGAGCGCGCTCTTCTGCGCGGCCTCGCGGATGGCGGCGGGCACCACGGTGTTGGGCTCGGCGTGCACCGTGTACGTCACGAAGCTCGTCTTGCCCTCGGGATCGGCGGGCTTGACCTCCCAGCTCCCGGTGTTGGACTTGTAGTCGCCGCGTACGAGCTTCCACCTTCGGGCCATGCCCTTGTCGCTCTCTTCGTGCACGGCCTCGGTCACGGCCGTGAGGTTCGAGAGCGGGAAGGGCATGTCGATCGTCACCTCACACGTGTGGACGTTGCCCTCTTTCTTGAGCTCCTTCGCCGCCACGATGCGCGGCATGCGCTCCTTGTAGCGGGAGCAGTCGCTGACGATCGCCCAGACCTTCTTGGGCGGCACGTCGAGCGTCGCGGTCATCACGATCTTCGGCGTGTCGCTGCCCGGCACGGCGAAGGTCTTGATGTCGACCTTCGGCTCGTCACCGAACGCCGCGCCCGGCGCGGCCACACCCAGCACCAACAGAGAAATCGCGGCTGCGCCGCGCGTCCATCGCTTCGACGAATCCACCCGTCACCCTGCTTTCAAGAAAGGAGCCCACTCCTCGAACGGGCTCGGAGAGCCCATCAGGATCTGCATCGTCGACGACCAGCGCGGCGGGCCGGGGGCGCGCATCAAGCGCATCATGGCCTCCTCCGGCGTGCGCCAACCTTTGCGAAGGTTGCACACGCGGCACGCGGTCACGAGATTTTCCCACGAGTCGGCGCCGCCGCGCGATCGGGGCATGACGTGATCGATGTTGAGATCGCGCACCGGCGGGCGGCGACCACAGTACTGGCATTGGTGTGCGTCGCGCAGCATCACGTTCTTGCGCGAGAGCCGGATCACCGGCCGGCGCGTACGCTCGTAGCGACGCAGGTGCAAGACGCGCGGCACCCGCAGCGAGCCGCCGATGATGGGCAGGCCATCATCACGGTCGCGCACGGGCAGCTCTCGCCACGTCGGGAAATCGTGCATTTCTCCGCTCTCGTCGATGGCCAGCGCGGCGCCGCCGTACAAGAGCAGGAAGGCGCGGCGAGCGCTGGTGATCTGGACGGGCTGGAAGAAGCGGTTGACCACGAGGACCGGGAGGCCCAGCGGGTCGTGACCGCGCGTTCGATCGCGATGCGGCGCGATCTCGAAGATGTCGTCATCATCCAGCAAGTCGTCGTGCGACGACGGCACGGCGACGGCTCGGTCTTGCTCGATGACGGCCCCGTCATCGTCGGCGTGGGCCGTGGTGGACGCTCCTCTTCCCCTTGGCACGCCTGGAGTCTAGCAATCCCCGGCCCGCGCCGCGAACGTAAACCCGCGCGGCGGCTCCCCTTCCGCTCGGCTGTCGCCCAGTTGCCACGGGAACGGCTCGGGGCTCGCCTGCTTGCCAGCGCGTACAAGCTCGGACATGGCGCCCTACCTGTACTAAGGGGGGCACCATGTTCAAGGAACGCTGCCTCTCCGGCCGCACCGCCATCGTCACGGGCGGCGGCACCGGCCTCGGCCTCTCGATGGCCCTCAAGTTCGCGGAGCTCGGCGCGAACCTCGTGGTCACGAGCCGCGACCCGAACCACATCGAGCCCGCCTGCGAGAAGATCCGCGCGCACGGCGTGAAGGCCCTCCCGATCAAGTGCGACGTGCGCAAGTTCGAGGAGGTCGACGCGATGGTCGAGCAGGCCGAGAAGGATCTCGGGCGCATCGACATCCTCGTCAACAACGCGGCCGGCAACTTCCTCTGCCCCACGGAGGATCTCACGCCGGGCGGCTTCGCGGCCGTGGTCGGCATCGTCCTCCAAGGGTCGTTCCACGCGACGTTGGCCGCGGGGCGCCGCATGATCGCGAGCGGCAACGGCGGCTCGATCCTCAGCATCCTCACGACGTATGCGTGGACGGGCAGCGGGTTCGTCGTGCCCAGCGCCGCGGCCAAGGCGGGCGTGATGGCGATGACGCGATCGCTCGCGGTCGAGTGGGCGAAGTACAAGGTTCGCGTCAATGGCATCGCGCCCGGGCCGTTCCCCACCGAGGGCGCGTGGGCCGCGCTCGTGCCGAGCGGATCGATCGAGGGCATCGGCAAGGATCGCATCCCGCTCCAGCGCTTCGGCGAGCACGAGGAGCTCGCCAACCTGGCGGCCTACCTCGTCAGCGATTACTCGGGCTACATCACGGGTGACGTGGTCACCATCGACGGCGGCGAGTGGCTCGCGGGAGCGGGCGAGTTCAACCGCTTCGCGATGATGCCGCCCGACGCGATCAAGCCGATGATCGCCGCCATGCGCGGCCCTCGTCACGATGGGGCCGCGAGCGGCCCCAAACCCCAGGCCGGCGATGCCGGGCCTAGGAAGAGCGAATGAGCGCGCGTCCCACGAGCGACCGATCGGGGCCCGGCGATCCCCCCGCGGGCCCGCCGTGGGACGACTCCATCGCCGAGGCGCCGCTCTGCTTCGTCGATCTGGAGATGACGGGCCTGCGCCCCGCGGAGGATCGCGTCATCGAGGTCTGCGTGGAGCGCGTCCGCGGCGGCGTCGTCGAGGACGCGATCACGTCGCTGGTGAAGCCCGAAGGCGGCGTCTTCGGCAACGCGCACATTCATGGAATCGATCCGGCCGAGGTCGAGCGCGCGCCGACGTTCGCGGAGCTCGCGCCGCGCATCGAGTCCGTGCTCGCGGGCGGGATCTTGGTGGCGCACGCCGCGGCGTGGGACGTGGCGTTCCTCGAGGCCGAGCTCGCCCGCGCAGGGAGAGCGCAGCGGTTTCCGCACTTCCTCGACACGCTCGCGCTCTCGCGACGTGCGTTCGCCTTCCCCAGCCACCGGCTGTCCGCGCTCTGCGAACAGCTCGGGATCGTGCGGGCCCGCGCCCACCGTGCCGCGGACGACGTGGGGGCGCTGCGCGTCGTCTTCGGCCGCGTCGTCGAGGTGCTCGCGCCCGCGACGCCTCGCGACCTCTGGCACGTTCGGGTCGGGCAGCGCCACGCGCGCCCGCAAATCGTAGCTGCGGCGCTCGCGGCGCTCGATCGCGAATCGCCGGTCACGGTCCGTTACCGCCCGGCCCACCGCGCCCCGGAGGCGCTCTTTTTCCGGATCACCGGAGTGCGAACGGACCTCGACCCACCGCGGGTTCTCGGCTATCTGCTCCCGTCTCGCAGCCGCCGCGAGCTGCGGGCCGATCGCATCCTCGCGATCGAGCCCGCTGAAACGCGGGGCAAAGGCCCCGGCGGTTCAGACGACTCAACGTGAGACCGGACGTGCATCGAACCTTCGCAAAGATCCTCTCCGCCACTCTCGTCACCGCGACGCTCGCCGGCTGCGACGGCGTCAACTCCCCGTCGAGCTCGCGCCCCGAGAAGGCCGAGGTCTGGTACCGCCGCGCCGCCAAGGAGTTCAAGGAGGCCGACTTCGAAGAGGCCCACGACTCCGCGCAGAAGGCGCTCGCCATCGTCCCCGAGGATCCCGAGGTCAAGACGCTCGCCGCCGAGGTCGCGCTCACCGCGCTCGACTACGCGGAAGTGCTGCGCCTCCTCAAGGGCGTGAAGACGACGGACGCCGCTCGCCTGCGTGGCCGCGCCCTTTGGTACAAGGGCGATCTCGACGCCGCGGCCGACGAGCTCGAGACGATGCTCAACGACCCAGAGGTCAAGGACGAGTGGGCCAAGTCCACCTCCAAGCTCGCGCGCCGCGGGCAGGGGCGCACGCCCTTCAACCTCGGCGGCGCGATGCTGGCCGCGGTCGAGATGGTGCACGTGAGCCCCGTGGCCCCGTTCTTCGTGGTGCCCGTGGAGATCGACGGCGAGGCCGCGCTGGCGATGATCGCCACCGGCTCGGCCGAGGTCGTGCTCGACAGCGCCACGCGCCCCGAGCCGAGCTGGGTCTCGCTCCGCTTCGGCGAGAAGCTCGAGGTGCGCGACGTGCCCGCGCTCGCGCAGGATCTCTCGGGCATCTCCAAGGAGCTCGGCGCGCCCATCAAGGCGCTCCTCGGCGTCAACCTGCTGCGCCACCTCAACGCCACCTTCGATTTCAACGGCCGGCAGTTCGTGGTGCGCAACTTCGCGGCCCCGCCGCCGCCCTCGGCCACGCGCGTCGATCTGCGCTATGCGCGCGGCGGCGGCCTCCTCATTCGCAGCGCCGTCGGCGGCGAGAAGGGCCCGCGCGAGACGTTGATGGTCGACACCGCGCGCCCGTTCCAGGTCGCGCTCGACAGCGACGGGTGGAAGAAGGCGGGCTTCGACGCGGCCTCGCTCAAGGTGATCCCCGGCGATCCCGAGCAGAAGATGCGCGAGGGCCTCATCCCGATGATGCGCCTCGGCGCCTTCGACGTGGCGCGCGTGCAGGGCATCTCCGGCGTGCCGCTCACCGACATGGAGCGCGCCATGGGCGTCGATCTCGACGGCCTCATGGGCGCGGGCTTCCTCTACACGTTCCGCTGTACGCTCGCCGACTCGGGCCGTGTCCTCTGGGTCGAGGACGGCACCTCGGCGCTGCGCATGCTCGGGATGGATCCGAACCCGCCCGGCGCTCCCGGCGCCCCGCCTGCCGCCGGCCCCGTCGACGTGCGCGACACGCCGCCCGCGGCTCCGCCGAAGGGCGACAAGCCGGCGCCGCCGAAGAGCGACAAGGCACCTCCGAAGAAGTAGCGAGCTCATCAGGAGAGACGACGATGAGTCTGTTGGCGGTCTACGCGGGCAGCTTCGATCCCATCACGCTCGGCCATCTCGATCTCGTCGAGCGGTCGTCCAAGCTCTTCGACGAGGTGGTCGTCGCCGTCGGCCGTCACGCGACGAAGAAGGCCTTCTTCTCCTTCGAGGAGCGTGTGGGGCTCATTCGCGAGGTGACGAAGGACGTCCCCAATGTCCGCATCGACTCCTTCGACGGCCTGCTCATCCATTTCTGTGAGCGCATCGGCGCGCGCGTCATCGTGCGCGGCCTCAGGGCCGTGACCGATTTCGAGTACGAGCTCCAGATCGCGCACGCCAATGCCGACATGGTGCCGGGCGTGGACACCGTGTTCCTGCCCACGCGGACCAAATATGGATTCGTGTCGTCATCGCTGGTGCGCGAGATCGCGAGTCACGGCGGCGACGTGAGCCATTACGCGCCTCCCGTGGTGTGCGAGGCCCTCACCGCGAAGTTCGGCCGCACCGAAGCGCAGTAAGCCCTGTAAGTCTTCACGAACGCACGACGCGCGCGTCGACCCGCGGCGGAGCCTCGAGCTCCGCCAGGGCCGCGACGAGCGCTTCGGCCGCTTCCAAGCTCGGCGCGGCCATCTCGACGGTCGCGCCGTCGAAGACGCAAGCATCGACATGGCGCTTCGCTTCCGTGAGGCTCATGTCGAGGTGTCTTCGCAGGAGCTCGATGACTCGCACCGTGCCCGCGCTGGCAGGGCCGACGAACGTCGGTTCGATCGTGAGCCGGATGGACGCCATGGCGCTCGACGTACGGTGACGTCGAGGCCGTGGTCAAGGCTCTCGCGGAGACACGGTGTCACGCAGATCGGGTGAGCCTCATCGGCAGAGCGCTCACCGCGGTGGCGGCGGAGGGGGTTGGGGCGCGGGCGGAGGCGGCGGTGGAGGAGGCGGGAGGTTTGGATTGACCTCCTTCTTCTCCTCCGCCTTGTCGGTCTCGTCTTTGGCCCTCTCCTTGGCTTCCACCTGCTCCGAGCGCTGTGGATCGGAGGACACGAGATCCGCGCCGCGAGAGCGCGCGCCCTTGCCCAGCGGCGCCTGCGCGGCCGGCGGGCAGCCGCACAGACAGGTGAGGAAGAGGCCTGAAATCCCGAGCGCCAGCGTCGATGTCTTCATGTTTCGCTCCGTGCGATGGAGTCTCTCGATCACCATCGCTCGGGCTCGCACGAGACGTGCCGCGGCCGATCCTCCGCAGATCGACGAACACCCAGGTGCCGTGTCGTGTCGCGATTCGCCACATGAGGCGCAATCGCGAGCTCGTGCGGACTTGCCGGCTTGCCGCCTGGCCATCGATCCTCGGTGTCCTCGGGGCGACACCAATATCCCCCTCTTCCGACTTCGATTCTATTGCAGCGGGATGTAGAGCTCGGTGCGGAGCTGTTCGTTCGGCACCTCGCCCGGCGTGTTGCGGTAGATCTCGAAGCTCACCTCGTCGCGCATGCGATACCCGCTCTGCGGGAGCCATTCGCCGATGAAGCGCGCCCACACGTCGCCCAGTTGATCGTACGGGCCCACGTGGGTGGTGCATGCATAACGGCCCGCCGGGATCCGTCGCTCGCTCAGCGTCTCGGGGACCTTGGCGTCCGCCGCGATGGCGACCGCGGCCTCGGAGCGCAGCTCGGAGGCAGGGGTCGACTCGGGATCATCGTAATAGATGGCCAGCATGGTCGGCTCTTGGGCAAACAGGGCATGAATCCCCGGCGTCTGGCCGAGGCGCGCGAACGCCTCCGAGATGCGATGGTAGGGACCGATGTGCGTCGTCGTGGCGACGCGCAGCTCGGGCCGCTCCTTGATGTCCACGTCCATGTGCTCGTCTCCTCGAATGAAATGGATCACGGGGGCTTCGGATCGATGCGGTCGAAAATGAATCCCCGAGCGGGCCGCGAGCTCGATGGAGAACGGCCGCGCGCAGGGGAGATCGCCGGTTCGCCGGCGCTGCCTCACCTCCGAGGGGGAACAGTCGTAGTGCGCGCGGAAGGCGCGGGTGAACGACTCGTGGGTTTCGTAGCCGGCCATGAAGGCGATGTTGGTAATCGGCGTGTCTTCGTGAAGCAGGCTGAAGGCGGCGCGCTCCATGCGGAGGCGACGATGCAGCTCGAGCGGTGTCTCACCCAGCAAGCCTCGAAACACACGGTGGAAATGAAACGGCGACAGCGCGGCGCCGCGCGCCAAGGCGCGAAGATCGAGCGCGCCGTCCAGATCGGCGATCACCCGCTCCACCGCGCGCGCCATGGATTGCTCGTAGAAAGACCGCGTCTCCGGCTTCATCGGCGGGCAATCTACCAGCCGCCGGGAGGCCTCGCTTGACGGCCCTTGCGCTTTTCGCGGCGCCCGGAAGAGCCCGCTCAGAGGCCCGTCGCCATCGGATGTTTGGGCCTGCCGGGCCGCTCGTGAATCAGGGGCCTTTGCCCTTCACGCAGAAGGGCACGTGATCGGCGCGCATGCGCTCGAGCTCCTTTTGGTACTCTTTCCGAAACTCGGCCTCTTCTTCCGGCGTCGGCGCGGCATAGGCACGCCGGTTGGGATTGGGCGTGGCGCAGTAGGACTCGACGCAGAGCTCGGGGTGCTTGTCGGGCCACAGGTGCCGCTCTTCGTCACTGGGCGGGGGAGCGGGCTTGCCGTATTGGAGCTGGTGCCATTCGTACGTGTCGATCTCGCGCCCACTGAAGTACCCGATGACGTCGTACTCCGTGTAGCCATAGCCGCTGCTGCGGCGATATCGGTGGGCCTCGGGCAGCGGCATGGGGAAGATGGCCTGAACCATGCCGGAGAGGGGATGATCGGACTCGGCGTCGGCCACGTAGTCGGTGGCCGAGAATGCCGGGGACACGCTGCTCGCAGCGGGGTGATGGAAGTGCAACCGGACCCGGCGAGGATGGCCTTCTTTTCCCGCCTGGATCAGCGCAGGCAGGTCGGGTTTGCCATCCAGGGGCAGCGGTGTTTTGTCGGCCGCTCCCTCGGGCAATTGCATGGGACACGGTTTGGCGAGCGACGGCGCCGCGCCGCCTTCGACCGCGGCATCCTGTGTTGGAGATGGCTTGAGAGGCTCGGCGCCGGCGCTCGCAGCGGGCTTTGCCGGCTCATCGCTCGGCGTCGGTGCCGGGGATTTGCGGCAGGCCGCGAACGTCATGGCGAGCGCGGCCACGGCGACGAGGTGTCTCCATGAAACGATCATCGGGTCAGGCTCCTCGCGTCCGACATTGCAGGAGTCGATGGAGCAAAGGATCGTAGATGTCTCGGCCGCGGAGGCCGGCGCGCCAGGGATCGGGAATGGCGCTCATGCCGTGGCGGAGGCCGGCGATCCCGCCTGCCACGCAAGCGGTGGTGTCCGTGTCGTTCCCGAGGAGAATGGCTTTGCGGACGACGTCTGCATAGCTTCCTGCCCGGCAGGCCCAGCGCGCGGAACGAAGGCAGTCGACCACGTAGCCCGACCCCTTGCCTTCGGGCGGATCGTCGGGGCGCACGGACCATTCGAGCTCTTCCAAGGCATCTGGGCTCGCGTGATAGATGCTTCGCAGCGCATGGACCGCGTCGTCCCAAGGGGCCGCGCTGCCGGCGAGCGTGCGCCGGGCCCAGAGGCAATAGAGGGCACAACACACCTGCGAGCGCAGATGACCGTGGGTGACGCGGGATTGCGCGTGGGCGTCGCGCACGAGATCTTCGTCGGATCCGGCGTGCCAGAGCGCGAGCGGGAGGGCGCGCATGAGGGAGCCATTGCCATTGTCGTGCGCGTCCGACGGCCCGGCCTCGAGCGGGGCGACGCCGGCTTTCAGCGCGCGGATGGCGCGTCCGGTGGTGACGCCGACATCGAAGACGACTTCATCCACCGCGAGGTAACCCTCCTCGTACCAACGCACGAGCCGCTCGGCGAAATCGCGGGCGTCGAAGCCGTCGCATTCGAGCAAGGATGCGAGCAGACAGAGCGCTTGGGCGCCGTCGTCGGACCACGTGCCCGGCGGGACGCGCGCATGCGATCGCGCGAAGCCTGGAGGTGGGGTGTAGTCGATCGCTTCCGGCGGCGGCAGGTCGGCCGCGCGATGAAATTCGTACGGGACGCCGAGCGCGTCACCGACGAGCAGCCCGAGGAGGCCTCCGGCGATGCGGTCTTGTTGGGGATCGAGTGATGCGTTCACGTGCGTCGTGCCGGTGCGCTCGACGGTTCGGTCTCGGGCGCTTCGGTCGACAGCCTAGCAGTGGGGCGGGGCTCACGTAACCGCGCGGTGCTCTTCGGCACCATTCCTGTCATCCATGTCACCCGTTCTTCGCGACGAGACATGGATGCGCAGTGCGCAGGGCATCTCTGCGACGAGACCGTGGAGAGATGCCCTGTCGTGCGCGGCTACTTCGGTGCGGCGACGAGCCCGCGCGGCATGCGGGTGGGTTCGCGCACGGGGCTCTTGAGGAGGCGGAGCAGGTTGTTCGGGTTCGGCGGAGCAGCCTTGGAAGTCTTGGAGGTGGCCGCCGTCGTCCGCTTCTCCACGAAGAACCGCACGCGCGCGTAGTCGACCTCGCCCTTGTCGTCGAACATGAAGGTGAGGCCGTAGCGGCCGCCCTGGATGCCGATGGTGAAGTTGTGCTTGGCGGTGGCGATGAGCTCTTTTTCGTACGCGATCCCGAAGGTGTCGAGATCGGGCATGTCGATCATGAGCTTCCCATTCGTGTGGGTGACCGTCATTTTGCCGGCGTTCCACGGGTCGTCGTACTCGCCGGCGTACTTGTCGTAGAAGCTCGCATCGGGCTTGAGCTCGTCGATCGGGACGGACGCGGGGAGATCGGTGAGCGTCTTCAGCGCGACTTCGTAGCTGTCCTGGAAATAGGCATCGTCGGTGTTGCTCAACGTGATGAAGGCGAAGCCCAGATCGGGGCGCATCGCGAAATTGGCGGAGTAGCCCGGGATCGAGCCGGCGTGGGACACGACCTTCATCGGATAGAGCTGCGAGGGGCTGCCGAGGAGCTCCGCGTCCGCGACCGTGAGGCCGAATCCATATGAATTGTGGTCGTTGAGGAGCTTCGTCGACATCTGCGGGCTCTGCATCGCGAGGCGCAGCTCGTCGGGGAGGACTTGGGGGTTGCCGTTCATGAGGAACTGCAAGAACACCGCGAGATCACGCACGGACGACCAGGCGAAGCCGGCAGGGCGGGACCAGGCTTCATCGTAGCTCGTGGGGCCGACCTTCTCGGGCTTGTTGGTCTCGAGGTTGATGGTGTTGGCAGAGGCGTAGTCACCATCGGCTTCGACGTCGGTGCCGAGGAAGAAGGTGCGCGTCATCCCCAGCGGATCGAAGACGCTGTTCTGCATCGTCGTGCGGTAGATGGTGCCCGACGAGCGCTCGGCGACGAGCCCAGCCAGCGCGAAATTGGGGTTCGCGTAGTTGTACATGCGGCCGGGCGGGGCCATGAAATAGCCCTGCGTCTTGAAGCCGCCCGTCGTGAACTTGGCGAGCCAGGTGTCTTGGAGCTGGCCATTCTCTCCGTAGAGGAGCGTCAGATCGTTGATGCCGCTCGAGTGGGAGAGCAGGTTGAAGAGCGTCAGCGAATCTTCGCCCGGCTCGCCGCCGATGTTGAATCCGGGGATCAGGGTCGTGACTTTGTCTTCGAGCGCGATCTTCTTCGCGGCCACCTCCTTCAACACGGCGGTGGTGGTCAGCATCTTGGTGACCGAGCCGATGCGGAAGAGCGTGGTCGCGTGGACGGGATCGTCCTTGTCCGGATCCCTGCTGCCGAAGCCGCGCGCGAAGGTGATCTTGCCGTTCTCCAGGACGAGCGCGGCCACGCCGGGATTGCCGTGCTGGGCGCGCTCCTTCTCGATGGAATCGACGAGCGCCTGGTAGCGCGGCGTGATGGGCGTGTCTTCGATCGTCTTCGGATCGGTCGGGGCGTCGGTCGGCGCGTCGGCGACACCGGCATCCTTCTCGGGATCTTCGTTGTTCGGCGAAGGCTCGGAGCTACAGCCGATCAGGAGGCACGTTAGAAAAACGAACGATCGTCGGAGCATGCCGGCCCCGTCAGCAAGACACGTTCCAGTGGTTTTGCGCGACGATCCTCGGCCGGAACGTGGGTGCCGTTACGATGCTGACGCGGGCGCCGCGAGCATTTCGGTCGACCGGGTGAGTCCTCTCCTCTTGTTAAGGAGACGCCGTCACCCGCGGACGCGGTGGTGGGTCTGGACGAGGAAGCGTCGATTGGCTTCGCCGCGGCGCTCGACGAGAGAGAGGCAATCGATGCCGCCGTCGCGACGGGCGATGTACGTGGAGGAGCGAAGCTTCATGAGGTCTTCCGCAAGCGATCAGACGTGACGATGATCGCGGATCATCCGCCGCGCAAAGGCACCAGCGGGGTGCGCGCGCCAGGCTTCGACGCGCGAGCGCGCGGCGGCGGGCAGCGCCTCGAAGCGAGGGAGGCGCGTGCGTTGCTCTTCGGGGAAGATCACGGGGGCGGCGAGGGAAGCGAAGGTGAGATCGGCTGCGGTGAGCGTGTCGCCCACGAGGTAGGGGCGGCCGTCGGAGAGGAGATCGGCGACGGTGCCGAAGACGGCGTCGATCTTGGCTTCGGAGCGCGCGGCGCCGGCGTCGTCGATGCCCAGGGTGCGGCGCAGGACCGCGCGGGCCACGGGGAAGCCGGCGGCCAAGGCACGACGCTGAAACGAGGGTGTTTCGCGCTGTGCCTCGAAGAGGGAGACCAAGAGATCGCGATCGGAGAGACAGCTCGCGTAGGCCCAGCGGCGTGTGTGCGGGCCGAGCTTTTCGTCGAAGTCGTCTTCGAGGCGAAGGACCTCGTTCCGATCCTCGTGTGTCTTGCCGAAGAGGTTGGCGGCGGGGCGGCGGCGATCGGCCCAGCGGACAATGTCGCTCGAGTCCGCGAGCACGCCGTCCTCCGTGACCAAGAGCGGTGTCGTGCGCGCGCCGCCCGCGCGGCGCACGGCCATGATGTGGAAGAAGGGCAGGTGGCCTGACTCGCGATAGGCAATCCCCGCGCGATCGAGCGCCCAACGCGCCTTCTCGCAATAGTGGCTGAAGGTGATGGTGACGAGGAGGGGATCCGCCATGCTGCGGTCGTGCCACCCTTCGACGGGGGCGTCCATCGTATGATCGTCCGGTACGTCGCGCGTCGTGCGCAATGCGCGAGAGCGCGGGCGAGCGCGTGGGGCCCGCGGTATCATGGCCTCATGCCGAGCAACGTTGGGTCGTGGCGCAGCTTCCGCACGCTGTCGGACCAGCGCGATCGGTTGAGCGATCTCGGCGTGGTCCTCTCGACGGCGTCCGCTGCGCGCACGCGCGTGCTCTTCGCGCGCTTCGTGGACGAGTTCGTCGAGCCTTCGCGCGGGGCGGAGCTGATGGCGCTGCGCGAAGATCGCGAGGACCGGCACCGACCCGTGG
The DNA here is from genome assembly GCA_001931535.1 of Minicystis rosea. Lineage (GTDB taxonomy): Bacteria > Myxococcota_A > Polyangia > Polyangiales > Polyangiaceae > Minicystis > Minicystis rosea. Next base: position 5,460,443 of record CP016211.1, on the reverse strand, counting down.
AGATCGCGCGCTGGCTGCGCCCCGATCGAACGCGCCGCGGCGGCCCGATGGGGTGCATGCGCTGGCTCTCCGAAGGGCACGCCTCGGCGCGCTGCGTGCGCTTCGATCGCCGCGGCTCGCTGCCCGCGATCGAGATCGATCCCACCACGATCGACGACACCTGGGCCGCCTCGTGGCCGGGTGTCTTCGTGAGCTTCGAGGCGGGACGCGCCGTGGTGATCACCCTCGATTACGAAGACATCCGCTGTGACGTGCGCGCGGCCTTGGCCACACCGTATCGCTGAGAGCCGATCGGGAGTCATCGAGCGAAGCCGTTCTCCGCGCGCGGATTCGTGTACGCTCCGTCGATCACGATGTCCTCGCTCTACCCCTCTTTGCTCGGGCCGTCGTGGGCCAGCGTGGCGCCGCTCGTGCAGCGCATTCACGCGGGCTCCGTGGTGGCGCGCGGCGTGTTCGCGGTGCGGCGCGGCACGAGCATGGCGGCGCGGCTCGTCGGCGCGCTGCTCGGCATGCCGCCCGCGGCGGAGGCCACACCGATCACGCTCGCGGTCCAGCAGGATGCGGCCGGCGAGCGCTGGGTGCGGACCTTCGGTGATCGGCCGCTCGTCACGGTGCAATGGGAGAGCGGCGGGCTCCTCGTCGAGGGGCTCGGGCTCGTGCAGTGTTGGTTTCGGCTCCGGGCCGACGGAGGATCGTTGATCTTCGATCAAGTGCGCGCGACCTTCGGGGCTCGGCGATTCTCACTGCCGCTCCCGCGCTTCTTGTCTCCTCGCATCGAAGGGCGGGCCGAGCCCGCGGGGGATCGCGTGCGCGTCGACGTGCGCATTCATGCACCGATGGTGGGTTTGCTCGTCGCCTACGAAGGTGCCGTCACCCCGGAGGAGGGCTCGTGATCACGGCGCTCTGGCTCTTCGCCGCGCAAGGCGCGTTGGGAGCTTTCGACACCCTTTATTATCACGAGTGGCGTGCTCGCCTCCCGGGCGGCCTTCCGGGCACGCGGCCCGAGCTCGTGCTCCACGGCCTGCGCGATCTCGTCTATGCCGTGCTCTTCGGCACGCTCGCGCTCGTTCGTTGGGAGGGGCTCGCGGCCTATGCGCTGGCCGCGCTGGTCGCCGTGGAGATCGTGATCACGCTGCGCGACTTCGTGATCGAAGACACCGTGCGCCGCCCGCTCGGAGGTGTCTTTCCCGGCGAGCGCATGACCCACGCCATCATGGGGATCATCTATGGAGCGGCACTCGCGCACCTCGCGCCGGAAATCATCGCCGGCACCGCGCGCCCGACGGGATTCGTGCCTTGGGAGGCGCCCGCGGCGCTGCGGGTGATTCTGCCTTTGATGGCGGCCGGGGTCTTCGCTTCCGGCGTGCGTGACTTGGGTGCTGCGTTCGGCCCGCGCTGGTTCCGTTACCCGTGGGCGAAGGCATGATCCCTCGCCGGCGCTTTCATCGGGCCGTGTTCATCCTGGCCGCGATCTACAATCCATTGTGGGGCTTGTACGCGGCCCTCGACCCTCAATGGTTGTTCCGCTTCACCGGCCTCGCGCCCCTCAACCACCCTTCGATCTTCGCTTGTGTGGGGATGATCGTGGGCGTGTACGGGGTGCTCTACGCCGAGGTCGCCCGCGTGCCCGAGCGCGGATTCCTGCTGGCCGCGGTGGGCCTGCTCGGTAAGGTGCTGGGGCCCATGGGGCTCGCCCTGCTCATCGCCCGAGGCGAGTGGCCGTGGCGCGCTTCGGTGCTTTGTTTGACCAACGATCTGGTGTGGTGGATCCCGTTTGCCATTTACCTGTACGACGCGTGGCCCTTTTACCGGCGCTCGTGGGCGGACAAACCCGTGGCCTGAATGCTCGGCGCCGCGTGACGCGCCGGCGCCGACTTTGGGAGCGATGATTGGGTGGGAGCGAGTGGGCCACGGTCCGCCGCGGCGCGGCGCTGCGTCTCGGGCGTGATGGGTGGCTGGGGAGCCAAGGATCGGACTTGCAAGGTGGTGGCGGTTTGGAGAGCATCGTGGCGTCATGGGCTGGTTTCGACGGAGCATGACGCAACGTGCTCGGCGAGCAGAGCCCGGAAGCGGAGCTCGAAATGGGATGGCGAGGCGTCGTTCGCGACATGATGGCGGCCCAGCGACGGGCCGAACGCGCACAGGAGCGGGAGGCGAAGCGCCGCCACCGCGAGCTGCAGGCTTACGAGCGCGAAGCATTGAAATGGGAGTCGAACCGCAGAGCGGCTTACGAGGTCGACGTGCACACGACGCACATCGATCTGGTCAAGTCGTTGCACAAGGACGTGTCGTATTTCTACGACTGGCAGGCGATCTCCATGACGCCGCCGCCGCCGGCCCCGGCGCCGACACGAACCTGTGAGACGGCCGCGCTCGAGCGACAGCGGGCGTATAGCCCGAGCATGATGGACCGCGCCATGGGAAAGGTCGAGTCCACGCAGCGCGCTTTGGCGCTCGACGTCGAGCAGAGCCGTCAGGCGGACGCGCAGTGGTACCAAAAGCAGCTCGCCGAGCACCAGCAGGAGCACGAGCGCTGGCAGTGGTTTCAGCACCTCTGTCGCGGCGTCCTCTCGGGGGAGTCGGAAGCATACCGGGCCGCGCTCTCGTACCTGACTCCTTTGGCCGAGATGCTGGAGTTCGGCCCCTCCGTCACGCCCAAGATCGAGCGCTCCGACGTGGTGGAATTCGACGTCGAGCTTTACGGCGAAAAGACGATCCCGACCGAGGAGAAGCGTTTGGCCGCCAACGGGACGGTGTCGACGAAGCCCATGCCCGCCTCGCGCTTCAACGAGCTGTACCAAGACCACGTGTGCAGCGCGGCCCTACGCGTCGCAGGAGAAGCCTTTGCGACCCTGCCCATCGGCATGGTGTTGGTGCACGTCCAGGTTCCCCTCCTCGACTCCGCCACCGGCCGGCGCGGGCCGACGACGGTGCTGTCCGTCGCCGTCGCCCGCGAGACGTTCGTCGAGCTCGACCTGGATCGCATCGATTGCTCGGACTCGATGCGAAACTTCGTCCACCACATGGATTTCAAGAAGGCGCGCGGGTTCGCCCCCGTGGAGCGGGTGACCCCCGACGATTTGCAGAAGGGGCGATCGAGCATGACGGCGAAGAAGAAGTGATGGCGAGCGGACCGATGTCCGTGGTTGGATGAAGAGGGCTGGGAGAGCGGGCACACGGCTCTTCGCAGGGGGGCGAGGGGCCGTGTTTGGAAATGGGCTGCTGTCTTGGGAAGTTGTCTTTGGTCGAGTCCCGAGGCGGTGGTCCATTGGGGAGTGAGACGGCGAGAGGGAATGCCGTCTTCCGAAGAGAGCGCGATCCTTCATGCCACTACGGTTGGATCGAGAAGCAGTATGGTCTCGTGACGTTTCTGCTTCGTACGACCGTGGTTGTGCCCGCCGAAGAGCGCAGCGCGGCCGAGCCGCCTGCTGATCCGGTGGAGCAGGCGGCATACGAATGACCGCGGGACGTTCTATGAGGTGACTTTGGAGATGATGGGCCGACGGTGAATGCTCGCTGCGAGCATCACCGTCCGTGAGAGCGTTTGCGCCGCTGCGAGCGGCGCGCGCTCACTGCGATGGCAAGGGCGATGGCGGCCCAGGTGCTGGGGGTGGTGTCACCGGTGCTTGCAGCGCGGCAGCCGCAGCCGCCGTCTTCTTCGTGTGAGCCGCCGCTTCCGCCGGTGTTGTCGCCGCCGGCTCCGGGGCCGCCGTCGGCGTCGGCGTTGCCGTGACCGCCGTTGCCGCTGGTGGTCGTGCTCGTGCTCCATCCACCGTTGCCGCTGGTGGTGCTGCTGCTGGTGCCGCCGCCGGAGCCGCCGGTGCCGGTCGGATCTTTACAGGAGGTCGCGTGGGTCGAGCGGTGTTTGGCGCAATCGGTGGGGGAGGCGCAGTCGGGCTCGGGGAGCTCGTTGGGTGAGCCGTCGGTGCCGATGTCACCGGGGTTTGGATAAGCGAGCTCGGTGGCCGTCCATTTGCCACCCGTGTGCTCCATGCGGCCGAACACCTTCTCTTGATAAGGGGCGGCGCCGCCGACGTCGGGATCCCAGACGCCGCGGTTCGTATCGTAGTTGGGGTTGTTCGGGTTGTTGACGTAGGCGAGGCCGTTGTAGGCCCAAGTGGCGCTGTACCAGTGCTCGATGATGGTGGGTTGGTTGTCGCCGACGCACTCGGTGGCTTTCCATTTCGAGGCGAGGATGCGAGTGCCGGTGGCGAGGTTGTACGTCGGGTCGGAGGCGACGCGGTCGCGATCGAAGCCGGGATCTTCGCCGGTGTGCATGCCGCTCGTGACTTGTCCGACGCCGTAGCCGCAATCGAAGGAGATGATGGTGCGTGACTCGCCGCCCACTTGATCCGCGGGCAGATCGGGCACGCAGAACTGGCGCCAGCTCGACTCGGTCATGGCGATGGCTTGGAGCAGCTCGCAGGGGAAGCGCGCGGGCACGCTGTGGAGCGGCTCGGGCTTGCCGCAGCCTTGGCCGATGTCGGTCACGGTCGGGCCGGCGTCGCCCCAGGCCGCGGGGCCGCGGCTCACGAGATCGAAGATGGGCTGCCACTCGGCGGTGGTGGGGTTCTTTCCGGCGTGCGCGGCCACGCCGCAGTCGTGCGTGTTGTACGTGCTGTCGGGCGAGTACGACGGACAGTACGCGCTCGCGACGCGGCCCGCGGCGAGGATGGCGAAGGCTGCTGCGAAGGGGAGGGCGCGCTTCACGAGGCACCTCCGGCGACGAAGCCCGCGATCTCGACGCGCGCATCCGGCACCGCGCGGATGGCCGCGGCCGCGCCGGTGCGCGTGTCGACCGCGAAGGGGATGGGCAGCTTGCCGGCGACGGTGTGGAGCGCGGCGATCCAGGATCCATCGGCGGAGACGGCGCGAACCATGTCGACGCCGCGACCGAGCGGAGCCGCGGCGAGCGGGCGATCGCCGGTGAGGATCGAGAGGCCGGCTTGATCGTTTGAGCTCCAAGCAATTCCGCCGCCGGGCCAAGCGAAGGGGGCGAGCGTCGCGCTCGGGCCGGTGTGGAGGCGCGTGCGTGCGCCGCTGCCGAGATCGATGCGATCGATGGTGAAGGCGCGGCTGTCGTGCTCGTCGCGCTCTTGGAAGATCACGGCGCCGTCGCCGACCGAGAAGTCGCGCGCGAAGGGCAGGAGCTTGGCGAGGACGCGCACGGCGCCGGTGTCGGGGTGGACGCTCGCGAGATCGGCGCCGCCCGCGCCCACGCGATACACGAGGATCTCCGCGCCGTGCGCGCCCGCGAGGAAGGCGAGATAGCCGTGGAACGCGTGCACGGTGCGGGCGGTGGAGCTCTGGGGATCGATCTCGTCGATGGTGAGATCGTCGGCGCGGAAAGCGCCTTCGTGATCGGGGCCGGCGACGCCGCGCGAGACGAAGACGCGGCCGCCGGCCGTCACGAGCGGGCGGCTCGCGTGCACGACGCCTTCGCAGAGCCGCACGGGCGGCTGATGCGGCGCGACGCGGAAGAGGCTCGCGGCGAAGGAGAGATCGCGGGTCTCCTGCGTGTCGGCGACGGCGAGCACGGTGCTCGTGCCGGGCACGGTCGCGCCGCGAACGGCGGCGTCCTCGCGATGCGTGAAGGTGGCGACCGGCGCGATCGCGGTCGTCGTGTCACCGGGGCGCGCGAGGTAGAGGGACGTGTGCGATCCGCCTGGACGCGTGGCCAAGAGCGCGACGGCGGGGCCGGGCGCGGCTTGCGGATCGCCGGCAAATGCAGGGCTCGGCGTGAACGAAGGAGAGGCGGTGGGCCCGCGTCGCGGGGCGGCCAGCGTCACGGCCGCCGCGCCGAGGATCGCGGCGACCGGAGGAAAGAGCCATCGGCGGATACGCATCCATCCATGGTAGGTCAGCCGCGCCTCGGGCGGGGTATCGTGCGTTCACGCGTGCGCTTCGGGTTGGGGAAAGCGGTACATGACGTCGGTGCGGAGCACGTATTTGCGGCCGCGGACGACGGGGGCGCCTTGGTGGAGCAGGTGGTGATCGAAGAGCAGCACCATGCCGCGCTCGGGGACGACGCGCTCGACTTCGTCTCCAAAGTGGAACTCGGTGCTGCCGCCGTCGAACGTGTCGTTGAGGTAGACCATCGCCGTCACCATGCTCTGCTCGTACGTCGCGCGGTGGAACGCGCCGTCGTGATGCCACCGGAAGTATTGGCCCGGCGCGTAGCGATAGAAGCGGAAGCGCTCGTTCAGGCCGATGGCGACGCCGCCGTCGCGCTTCTGCGGCACCCATGTGCCGAGCCGCTCCCAGAGGGCGAGGGCGCGGGCGTGATCGTCGAGCATCACGCGCGTGTTGTTGCGGACCTCGGGCCGCATCACGAAGCCACGGTGCGTGGTAATGGGCGCCGCATCGAAGCCGATGCTCTCCGCGAGGCGGACGAGGTCGTCGCACTCCTCCGTCGTGAAGAGGCCGTGGATGGTTTGAATGTGGTCGCCCAGGATCTCGGTGCGTTGGGGTTTGCTCATGACCCGAGGGTGCGTCCGCGCGCCGATCCCCACGAGGATCGAACCGGGCGAGACCGGGCAGAACCGGGCAGAGGTGGACAAACGAGCGGAAAATCCCGCAGGATCCGAGGCGCCCGTGCCCACGTTCTTCGATCACGCGCTGTTGTCCCGCGCCCGGCTCGATCTGGGGCTGACCCAGGAGGAAGCCGCGGCCGCCGCCGGCGTCGACGTGCGCACGTACCGCCGCTACGAGTCGGGGGAGGTCAACGATCCGACGCAGGGCTTCGCGGTGCGCCACCCGAGCCGGCGGCGCATCCTCCGTCGGCTCGCGCGCGAGCTCGGGATCGCCGAGGAAGACCTGATCGTCACGCGGGCCGATGCGTCACCCGTGATCGACGATGCGCCCTCTCCACCCGAGCGCGCAGCCTCGGCGCCGGTCGACGAGATCACGCGGCCCACAGGCTTCTTCGTGCATCACGTGCACGCCCTGCCGCGCGCCCAGCATTTCGTGGGGCGCGTCGCGATCCTGAAGCGATTGCATGCGTGGCATGCGGGCGAGTCAGGCGGCGTGGTCGCGATCGTGGCGCTCGGAGGGCAGGGGAAGACGTCGATCGTCGAGCGCTTCGTCACGGAGCTCGGGGACGGGCCGCATCGGGGCGGCGTGCTCGTGTACAGCTTCTATGACGACCCGCGCATCGAAGCGTTCTTCGATCATGCGCTCGCGTACCTCGCGCCCGGTGTGGCGACGCAGCCGGGAGAGCGGCTCGATGTGCTGGTCGCGGCGCTGCGCGGCGGGCCGCATCTGTTGGTGCTCGATGGCTTGGAGATCGTGCAGGGGACGGGCGCGCCGGGCAGCACGTTCGGTCGCATCGAGGACGCGGCGCTGCGCCGGCTCTTCACCGGCATCGCGCGCGGGATCGGCGGCGCGCGCCTGCTCTGCACCACGCGCTTCGCGCTCACGGATCTCGCGGCGTGGGAAGGATCGGGGCTCCTCACGGTGGACCTCGGCGCGCTCTCCGCGGACGAGGGCGTCGAGCTGCTCGGGCGTTGGGGCATCGCTGGGGATGGAGCCGCGCTCTCACCGCTCATCGATCGCGTGGGCGGGCACGCGCTCTCGGTGGCGATGATGGGATCGTATGCCGGCGCCTTCCTCGGCGGCGATGCGGCCCGCGCCGGCGCGATCGATCTCGAGCCGGCCGCGCGTGACGATGCCGCGGCTCGGCGCCTGCTCTCGGTGCTCCGAGCCTATGCCGGTGCGCTGCCCGATGCGGCGCGCGATCTCGTGGCGCGGCTCTCGCTCTTCCCTTCGGGCGCGACGCTCGACGTGCTGGAAGCGATCGCGCAGGCCGGTGGAATCGTTGGAGGTGCAACGAATGGCCTCGATCGCGATGGCCTCCGCCGGAGCCTCGTTCGCCTCGAACGTCTCGGCCTGATCTTCGCGGCGCGGGGCGCCGATCGCTGGGCCGCGCATCCGTTCGTGGCCCAGTATTTCCAGTCGATCCTCGGTGTCCCGGCGGCGCGCATCCATGCGGTGACGCGCGATGTCCTCGCTGCGCGGCTCGATGTCCATCGCGTCGGCGCCACCGAGGGGACGCTCCTCGATGCCTACGAGGAGCTCCTCGTGCACACGCGCGCCGCGGGCCGCGCCGTCGACGCATGGATCATCTACCAGCGGCCGATGGGCGGCTTCGGCAACCTCGGTCTCCAGCTCGGCGAGATGCGCCGCGGCGCGCGGATACTGCAAGGTTTCGCGGAGGACGGCGATCCAGCGCGGATCCGCGCCGACATGCCCGGCGACGTGCGCGCGCGCATCGCCTACGATCTCGGCCTCTTCGCGGGCGCGCTCGGGGACCTCGATCGGGCCGTGCGCTGCTATCGCGTGCACAACGAGATCGTCCGCGAGGCGGGCCATCTGCCGGGCCTCGGCACGGGCCTCCGCACGCTCGCGTACACCGAGCGTCTGCGCGGCGCGCTCGCCGATGCGCTCGCGCTCGCGACGGCGGCCGTGAACGTCTCCGACGGCGCGGGATCGCGCGCCGACGTGGTGCGATCCCTCGCGCTCCGGGCCAGCGTCCTGCACGATCTCGGGCGCGTCGACGAGGCCGCGGCGGGCTTCGCCGAGGTGCGCGCCATGGGCGACGATCCCTTCGCGCGGCGTGGCCTCTGGGAGGCTGAGCACCTCTTGGAGATCGGGCAAATCGAAGCCGCGCGCACGCTGACCGCCCGCAACGTGGAGGTCTGTCGCGAGCTCGGTTGGGAAGGGCACGCGGCGCATGGAGAGACGGTGCTCGCGCTCGCGTGCCTCGCGGTGGATCCGCCGGACCTCGACGCGGCGCGCGCGCACCTCGTGTCCGCGCGCCGCTGGACGGCGGCGACGGGCGAGGTCGAAGTGGTGCTGCGGTGCCTCGACGTCGCGGCCCGCGTCGCCCTCGCGGAAGCGCGCATCGACGAAGCGCGCGCGGTGATCGCGGAGGGACGGGAGATCGCCGAAGGATCGGGCTTCGGTCTGTTCGCGCTGCGTTTCGCGAAGCTCTTGGAATCGGCTCGCGCGTCGTCGGTGCTGGGATAGGCTCTGCCATCGCCATGCGCCCGCGTGCCTCCTCGTTCATCGATCATGCTCTCGCGGCCCGCATCGAGGATGTGGAGGTCGTGCAGCTCTCGGCGCTCGTGCGCGCGGTCTCGGCCACGTTGCCGGCGCAGGGCGCGGCCTCGCTCGCCGTCGCGGGAGGCGTGGCTGCGTTCGTCGGCCGCGACATCTCCGTCTCGCGCGCGGCCGGGCTCGGGATGCGTGCTCCCGTGACGGGCGAAGACATCGACGCGCTCGAGGACTTCTACCGATCGCGCGGCACCGGCGCGCGCATCTTCGTGTCGCCCTTTGCCGATCGATCGCTCTTCGGCGAGCTCGGCACCCGCGGCTTTCGGCTCGACGAGCTCGACACGATCCTCCTCCGGCCGATCGATCTGGATCACGCCGAGGGCTCCGCGATCGGCGCGTCCTCCGTGGAGGTCACCGTCGCGCGTCCCGAGGATGCGGCCGCGTGGGTCGCGGCATCGCTCGCCGGCTTCGGCGCCGTCGACGGGCCGAGCCGGGAGGAGCGGACAGCCGTTTTCGAGGCCGCTTTCACCATCCCCAGCGCCGTCTACTTCGTCGCTTCCATCGGCGCCGCGATCGCCGGCACTGCCGCGCTCTTCTTGCACGGTCCCATCGCCTACTTCTTCGCGGCCAGCACGCTCGCCGCCCACCGCGGCCGAGGTGTCCAGGCCGCGCTCATCCAGGCGCGCCTCGCGTTCGCCCGCAACGCCGGTTGTGATCTCGCCTGCACGGGAGCCGCGGCGGGCAGCGCTTCGCATCGCAATTTCGAGCGGATGGGCTTCTCACCCGCTTACTCGCAGGCCCTCTTGATCAAAGACTTCCGCAACGGCTGAACGAGGTTGCCACCGGCGCCTCGTGCCGCCATAACGGATGAGCATCCGTTATGGTGCCGGACACAACAGGGCCATGTCGCACTTCACCCCTTTCTCAGCGCTCATCGGTGGCCTGCTCATCGGTTTGAGCGCGTCCATTTTGCTGCTCTTCAATGGTCGGATCGCGGGCATCAGCGGCATCCTCGGCGGGATCGTGATCCCGAAGCCGGGGGACGTCGCGTGGCGCGCCTGGTTCCTCGCCGGGCTCGTCGCCGGCGGCATCGCGGCGCTCCGCCTGTGGCCGGGCGCCTTCGCGGAAGCGCCGCCGGCCTCGTGGGCGGCCATCGTGCTCGCGGGCCTGTTCGTCGGCTTCGGCACGCGCCTCTCGAACGGCTGCACCAGCGGCCACGGCGTGTGCGGCATCAGCCGTCTCTCCCGACGATCGATCGTGGCCACGATGACCTTCATGGCCACGGGCGCGATCACCGTGCTCGTCGTTCATCACCTCGGTGGAGGCGCGCGATGAGACACAACGCCGTCGCCCTCCTCGCCGGGATGATCTTCGCCGTCGGCCTCGCCGTGAGCGGCATGACCCAGCCTTCCAAGGTCATCGGCTTCCTCGATTTCACGGGCGCGTGGGACGCGAGCCTGGCCTTCGTGATGATCGGCGCCATCGGCCTCAACCTCCTCGTCTTCCGCCGGGCGCTGCGTCGCTCCGGCCCCATCCTCGGCGGCCGCTTTCATCTCCCCGAGCGAAACGACATCGAGCCTCGCCTCGTCATCGGCGCGGCCCTCTTCGGCATCGGCTGGGGCATCGCCGGCTACTGCCCTGGCCCCGGCCTGGTGTCGCTCGTGTCGGGCAGCGCCGGCCCGATCGTGTTCGTCGTCGCGATGATCGCGGGCATCGTCCTCCATCACCTGTTCGAAGCCGTGCTCTCCGGCGCGTCGAAGCACGAAGCGGACGCATCGAGTTAGTCCCGGGAAAGTGGCGCTGCCCCTTTCCCTCCACGAGCAAAGCTCTTGGAGCCTCCCATACCCCGAACCACCCACGCCTGCTTGAACGTCGCGCCGCTTCGGGCCTGACGTCGGCTTTCTCGGTCGCGCTTCGAGTCCCGGGAAAGTGGCGCTGCCCCTTTCGCTCCACGGGCGCCGGTTCAGGCGGGCTCGCCCGCGAGCGCAGCGAATCCCGCCTGGAGAGCAGCGACGCGCCCCTCGTCGCCACCCAACACGCCGGTGACCGCCCGCGGCGGCGCGTGGGCATGGGACATCGACGTCCCAATGCGCGCGGGGATCGAGACGTGCGCGTCCCGTGGCCAATCGAGCCGCGCTTCGATTCCGCGAGCATCTCGCGTGGCCTGCAGGTTGCGTCAGGGCCGGCCATGTCGATCAAGGGCCGTGATGCCGGGCCTCTTTCCGGCGTACTGTCAACGAGGCGTGACTCCTTGCCGTTGGGTGTCGCGCTGCTCGTCGCGCTCGTGGGCTGCTCCGAGCCCACGGGCACGCACTCAACGGGCAGCGGAGGAGATGGCCACGGCGGAGATGGCGGAAGCTCCTGCTCGACACCGGACGATCCGGGGCCGCCGCCCCAGGATCCACTCACGCCGACGCGCTTGCTCCGGCGCATTCGCCTTTCGCTCGGCGGGCGAGCGCCGGTGGCCGCCGATTACCATGCGATCCTCGCGGCCTCCGACGACGACGCGCGCGACGCGATCCTCGAAAAGGCCATCGACGATGGGCTCGCGTCCAAGGATTTCTATCACACGATGCAGGATTTCGGGCGCGATTGGATCGCGATCCCGTCCATCCCCTCGGTCGCCGATGAGCCCGATTACCCCGGATCGCAGATGCGCAACATCGCGCCCTGCCCGGCGGGCACCCCGTACGAGGGCGCATTGGCGTTCTGGAACGGATTCGCGGCCGACAAGGCACCTTGCTCCGGCACGGATATCGACGGGAGCGCCGCGCTTTATCAAGAGATCGAACCTTGGTGGGCGCCGGGCACCAAGGTGGCTGTCGTGGGGATCGCGGCGAGCGACGCGGCGACGGCGCCGGTCACCGGGCCCAACGGGCCGACCTACGACTGCGGCGCTTACCTCCAGGGCAACGCCAACGCCTCTTATCCCCGCTGCGGCTGCGGGCCGAACCTGGTGTATTGCCACCCGAGCGCCTCGGTGGGCTATGCCAACTACGCCATTTGGGTGATTGGCAATCCCGAGGCGCAGCGGCGCATGCTCTGGGAGGAGCCCTCTCGGCTCCTGGCCCACATCGCCTGGTATGATCGCCCGCTCTCGGACGTCGTCATCGGCGATTACTCCGTCGGGCCGCGCGAGCTGCAGGCGGCGTACGTGCGCGCGGGGCGCCGAGCGGGCGCCGTGGCGCTCGATCAAGACCAGAGCTGGTGGAGGCCGGATGGGTGGACCGCGCCGGTGGATCCGGACCACGACGCCAAAGATCCGGCGGCCTGGCGCGAGTTCCAGGTGGCGAAGCGCAATCCCTATCTCCTCGCCGATCGCGACTACAAATTCGATCCGCGCAAGGAGCCGGCCCATTCGATGAAGGGCGTGCCGGCGGCCGGCGCGCTCACGAGCATCGGCATGCTCGGCGCCTACCCGCGGGAGCGCGTGCGCGCGGCGCGCATGCTGGAGATGTTCGCCTGCGAGGCGTTCATCCCCCCGCCGGCCACGGCCACCTTCAACAAGTACGTGGATGATCCGGCCACGCAGGGCCCTTGTCAGACGTGCCATACCCGCATCGATCCGGCGGCCATCCATTTCAAGCGCTTCGCCAAGATTGGTTATGACATCGACCTCGATCGCGGCGCTTACATGCTCCTCGGCGTGGGGAATTGGACGTTCCCCGACGCCTGGGCGACGGGCAAATCGCCTTATGGCGGTGATCCGTTCGCGCACTGGAACCAGTGGTGGGCGCCGGAGCGGAAGCTCACGCCCGTGAGCCAGGAGGACGCGGACGCGAATCCGGAGGTGCGCTTCATCGATTATCTGCCTCCGGACCAAACGCTGCTCGGCCAGAAGAGCGACGGGACCGTGGGCCCGCTCGGGTTCGGCAAGCTGCTCATCTCCTCGGGGGCGTTCGATCGCTGCGCGGTGCGCCGGCTGCACGAGCGGTTCGGCGGCCGGGCGCTCGATCCTTCGAGCGAGGCCGGTTACATCGACGCGCTCGCCCAGAAGTTCGTGAAGGGCGGGCGCCGCGTCCGGCCCTTCCTCAAAGACCTGATGATGTCCGACGAGTTCCGGAGGGGCTTGTGATCATGCGACCCGTACGAACCATTCTGACGGCGGCCGCCGTGCTCCCGCTCTTCGCGTGCGGGTCCTCGGGCACGGGCGCCGGCGCGAGCCGCGAAACCCAGGCGGATTGCGCCCCCAACGAGGCGATGATGAAGGCCCTCGCGCCCACCTGCGAGGGGTGCCACTTGCAGGGGAACGCGCCCTTCTTCGCGTCGCTCGGGGCGTTCCAGGACACGCTCGTCTACAACGAGAAATATGTGGTCCCCGGCAAGCCGGACGAGAGCTATCTCGTCAAGCTCCTCGAGGGGGAAGGACAAGGCACCTTCAAGCAAATGCCCATCTCGGGCGAGTCGTTCGCCAAGCTCGCCGAGGGCGGGAACACCAAGGTGTCGATGGCGGAGGTGCGGCAGTGGATCAAGAACCTGTCGGCGCAGGTCAAGAACGACAAGCCTGATCCCAAGGCAATCACGGTGGCGCGGCAGAGCGCTTTGCAGATCCGCGCCACGCTCTATGCGCAGCTCGGGCTCTCGCACGACGACTTCTTCTTCGCGGCCCAGACGCACGGGACCCCGGCGCTGGCCAGCAAGGGTGAGGGCCGATATCCCATCTACGGCGCCGACGAGGCGCCCTCGGCCTACGAGACGCCGCAGAAATTCCGTTACGCGTCGCTCGGTGGCTCGTCGGCGCTCGAGCAGCGCCAGGCCGACACGACGATCACCGCCTCTTTCGCGCAGGCGCTGACGCCGATTTCGCAGGCATGGTGTCGGCTCGGGATCGCCAAGGCCGAGAACAAGACCCTGCTCTTCCCGGAGGTGGATCCGAAGGCGAAGAGCACGGACGCGGCCGACGCCATCAAGAAGAACATCGGTTATCTGCACCTGCACTTCCTCGGCGAGCCGGCGGCGGCGGCGGACATCGACAACGTCTTCCAAAACGTCTTCGTGCCGCTGGAAGCGGAGAACGATCCGACCACCGCGTGGACGGGCGTGTGCGCGTACTTCGTCCGTCATCCCAGGTGGGTTCTCTACTGATCGAAAGGGTCCGACCGACATGAAACTCTCACGACGAGCCCTCCTCGGCCTTGGCCTCGGTGCGACCCAGATCGCGCTCCTCGAGCGCTTCGGGATGAATCGAGCCAAGGCGGGGCCCACGAGCGACACCCCGACCAAGCTGCTCTCCATCTGGATCCCCGGCGGGCTCCACCACGAGCTCCTCTGGTGTCCGCTGTCGGACGCGGGGGTCGCGAAGTACATCCCCGCGCCCACGGGCGGGGCGACTCCGTATTTCTACAACGCCAAGATGGTGAAGAACTACGACGGCACCACGGGCGGCGATGGGCCCTATCAGAAGTTCCGCGGGCCCATCTGGTGGAACCCGCAAAACCCCGCGATGAACGGGGCCTACGACGCCGGCGCCGAGAACCCCGATTCCGACGGGGGCAGAAGTACGTGCCGTGGGGATACTCGTGGGCGAGCCGCGATCTGACCACCAAGGCCGTGTTCGAGCGCGCGCTCCTGATCCACGGCATCGATCAGGGCACGGCCGCGCACGGCAGCGGGAAGATCGCGGCGCTCTGCGGTGTGGCCAGCGCCGAGTTCCGTGCGCCGGCGATCGCCGCGGTGGTGGCCAACGCGATGATGACACGCTTCCCCGATCGGGCGCTCCCGAGCGTGTCCCTCGGGCCCAACCCGCTGAACCCCAAGGCCATCACGACGACCTCGATCCCTGTCTCCAGCAACGCCAACCCCATCTTCCTCGATTCGGTTTCAGGGCTCACCTACACGCTCTCGCAGACGCCGGACTCGGCCTGGGCTGGGCTTCGCGAGCGCGACGACATCGACGAGCTCGACTTCGCGGGCGCGATGATGGGCAAGAAGCTGCCGGCGACGGTGGTGGAGGCCGAGGCGCTCCGGGCGATCCGCGCGCAGCGGGGCCGATCGAGCGCGGGCACGGACGCCATGCTCGAAGGGCTCTACGACACGTACAAGGGCGTGAGCCGGACGCTGGCCCGCGAGGTCGTCGACATCCTCAACAAGACCCAAGGCGTGGAGTACCTGCCAGCCAAGATCCCCTGGGCGCCGAACAGCGGGCGTTTCGGGTACACCATCGGTTATGCGGACGGCGGCTCGAACACGTATTGGGACGGCATGTTCGATCTGTCCCTGCGCCTCCTCAAATCGGATCTCACGACGAGCGTGACGATGCGTGTTCCGGGCGCGGGCAACTACTCCTACGACACGCACGATCCGCCCGCGCACGAGCCGCACGTGAACAACCTCCGTGGCACCTTCGAGGTGCTCGGCCGCTTGTTCCTCGAGATGATGATGACCCCGAGCAAGAGCCAGCCCGGCAAGAGCCTGCTCGACGAGACGCAGGTCCACATCTTCAGCGACTTCGGGCGCACGTGGGCGCCGAAGGGCAGCGATCATCACCCCGCGACGACGATGATGCTCCTCGGTGGGAACGTGAACGGCAACCGGATGATCGGCGGCTACGACGAGACGATCGACATTGCGAAGACGTCGCCGCTCGGCGTGCCGGTCGACATCATCGACATCGAGGAAGGTGGCAGCGCCACGTCGAAGCGCGTGCCGCGCGCCTCGGACGCCGCCGCCACCGTCCTGCGCTGCTTCGGGCTGGAGGCCGGCAAGGACTTCTTCATCCCCGGCGGCTACGGCGAGATCGCCGGCGTGCTCGGCTGAGGATGTGATCGACGACAAAGGCGCGGAGCCCGTGTTGGCGACGTGTCGCCGCGAGACACCCCGATCCGGGTCGATGGCATGGCTCGCGTGCCGGGCACCGGAACGGATTCATCAAGAGCCCATCGGGCGCGCCGCTGACATCCACGCGGCCGCCGTGGCGCCGTGGGAGGCGCTCGCGGGCGCGCGGCGCCCCCGCAACGGCGGCGAGGCCGAGCAGAACATGGATGTCCCAAGTCGGGGACATCCATGTCCCTCATGAAGATGCGATGCAGACGCGTGCGCTGCCCTGGCATTTCACGTTTCATTTGCCCTAGGGTGGTGTGCTCATGAGCCTTTTCGAGAGAACCAATGGCGCGACGGCCGCTTCTCCGCGACGGCTTCGACGATCGCGTTCTCCGCGTCCGGCGCGGCCCTGGCCGACGAGACGATCGTGGCGCTGACGATCCCGCGCCCGCCGAAGCCCTCCGCCGCAGCGCAGGTTCGGATCGGCATCGCAACGCCGCTCACGATGGGAGGTGATCCGTGAGTCGGTCGTCGAAATCCGCGCGCACGTCGCCGTGGCTCGCGACGAGCATCCTCGGCGCCTGCGCCGCGCTCCTGTCGAGCTGCGCGCTCGTCCTCGGCTTCGAGGAGCACGAGCCGTACCCCGCGGACGGCGGCGGTGCGAGCGCGTCGAGCAGCGCGAGCTCTTCGAGCAGCACGAGCGTGTCGAGCGGACCGGGGGGCTCGGGCGGGGCGAGCAACACGGCGCCGTTCGAGGCGCCCGTCACCCTGGCCTCGGAACAGATGGGGCCGAGCTTCATCGTCCTCGACAGCAGCACGGTCTTCTGGGTGAACGACGGCCTCAGCGAAGGGCAGTCGCAGATCATGAAGGTAGCGAAGTCGGGCGGCGAGCCCGCGCAGATCGCCTTCAATCAGCCGGCGCTGCACGGCCTCGGGATCACGCCGACGAGCGTGTGGTCCGCGGTGCAGCACACGCTCGCCACGTATTCGACGATCAGCACCTACGGCAAGGGGGGCAACACCATGTGGCCCCTCGAGAGCTACAAGCAGAACTCGGCCAACTTCCTCGGCATCACCATGCAGGGGACGGTCATCGCCTGGTCGAGCAACGAGGGCCAGGGCACCATCTTCCGCGGCGATACGCAGGGCGGCGCGCGCGTCCCCGTGGCCACGATGCAAGGCCAGGTCGTGAGCCTCGCGCTCGACGGCGGCACCACCTACTGGGTGAGCCCTTCGCTCCTCGCGATCATGCGCGCGGACACCGGCGCGCCAGAGGTGTTCGCGGGAGATCAGATGAGCCCGACCGACCTCGTCGTCGACACCGATGACATCTACTGGACGTGCAACGACGGCACCGTGAAGCGGCTCGCCAAGTCGAGCCCCAGCGGGCAGCCGGTGGTGATCACGAGCGACGCGATCTCGCCGCGCGGGATCGCCGTGGACACGAGCTACGTCTACTGGGCGGAGGCGGCGAGCGGCGGCCGCGTGCGCGCTGCGCCCAAGGGCGGCGGGCCGATCGTCACGCTCGCCACGGGCGAGTACCCCTTCGACGTCGCGGTCGACGCCGACACCGTCTACGCGACCATGCAAGGCGACGGATCGATCGTCGCGATCCGCAAGAAGTAGGCTCACTCGTCGCGGCGGAGGTCGCCTCGACGAAGGGCATACCGAGATCCCTCCGGCCCCGCGAGCCGCCCCGAGCGCACCGTCGCGCAGCCGCCATGGACATCCATGTCCCGACACTCCTCGCGTCGAGACCTCGATGTCTTCATCGACGTGCCGGGCCCTGGGGATCCGCCGCATGGCACATGCATTGCGAAGCGCGGCGCCGCGGAGATCCTCCATGAAGATCACGATTCGCATCGTCCTCGTCGCGTGTCTCCTCGGCTACATCGCGAGCGTCGGCTGCTCGTCGAATGGCACTCCCTCGGGGACGGGGACCGCTGGCAACACCGGCAGCACCAGCAGCACCGCCGCGAGCGGCACGGGCGCCGCCGGCGGGAGCGCGCCCCACCCGACCTCGTTCGGGAGCCCGACAGGCATCTCCTGCACCAAGCTCCTCTCCGACATTCCCAACAGCATGTGGGAGAGCAGCGTCGCTTACGACCCTCGGAGCAAACAGGTCATCCGCCACGGCGGCCACATCTGGGGCGCCTACGCCCAGTCCCGCTTCACGTTCCTCTACCGCACCGAGGACAAGACCTTCACCCATTCTCACGCGCCGAGCCCCGGCCCCCGCCAATGCCTGGTCGACGCTGCCTTCATCGCTTCGGTGGAGCGCACGGCGTACGTCAACGGCGGCTCGCAACACGGCACCATCCCGTACGGCAGCATCCAGGCCAATTACACGAAGATCGACATCGGCGACTCCGTCGGTCCCTTTCTCTACGACGGCGTCTCCGATACTTGGGAGGACGCGCGCACGTTCCCCGCCCAGTGGACCCGCAAGAATCACATGCAGGTCGCTTGGGACGGCAGCACCGATCAGATGATTGGCCTCTACGGCAACGCGGTCACGCTCTACAGCGGCCATCAGAACCGCGTCACGAGCCGCACCATCCCCGATGCCTTGATGTTGCGCAGCGGCTACGCCATCGCCGCCGATCCCTTCCATGGCAAGCTCGTCGTCTTCGGCGGCAGCTCGGGCGGCAACTGGCAGCAGAGCGGTGGTGATCAAGCCGCGCTCTACGATACGATGGTGAAGGCCGATACCTGGATCTACGACCCCGCCGCCGACACCTGGACCGACGTCACCAGCGCGATCTCCCCGCCGCGCGGCATTCCGCTCCTCGACATGGTGAAGCTCCCCATGGTCTGGCACGCCGCGAGCGGCCGCATGATCCTCCACCAGGTCCCGGTCACCACCTGCGACAAGGATTACGCCTCCTGGAAAGATGCGGAATTCTGGTCCTTCGACGTGGAGAAGGCCGCTTGGGAGAAGCTCCCGGTGACAGGCGATGTCCCGCCCATGACGGGGATGATGGCCTATGACACGGACCGCGACGAAATCGTCATGTTGGGCGGTGGCCGCGACGGAGATCAGGATCGCCCGAATCTCAGCCGCGAGCTCTACGTCTGCAAAGTGGAGCTCGACGGCGCGCCCCGTCCGACACGCCCCCTCGACGTCCAGATCACCGTCTCGACCGCGGAAGTGAAGCTCTCCTGGGACGCGGCCATCGGACCCGTCGATATCTATCGCGCCTCGACGAAGGGCTCGCCGGCTCCCTTCGAGAAGGTGAAGAGCGCTGCCGCCGGTGGCAGCTACACGGAGCCCGTGGACACTGACGGACATGCTTACCGCGTAGTCTCGGAGAGCGCCGGGCAGGCCTCGAACGCCGTCTTCAGCGAGCCTCATCGGCCCTCCGGCATGGTCGCATCCGTCGAGAGCGCGACGGACGTGAAGCTCGCGTGGAAAGCCGTCTCCGGCCTCACCTATCGTGTGCACCGCGCCCGCGGCAACGAGCTCGGCGGTGGCGGCAAAGTCCTCTCGACGGTGTCCGGCGGCTCGTTCGAGGACACCACCGACGACCTCACCGACGGCACCCTGCGCTTCTATTGGGTCACCGCGCTGAACGCCGCCGGTCTCGAGAGTGGGCCGAGCCCTTATGCCACCTCGATGCCTGATCGCCCGGAGTCGATCTCCACCGCCGTCATGCCCTCCGGCAAGGTCCACGTCTCGTGGAAATGGTCGAACGGGACCACGCTCCGGGGATTTCGCGTCTACCACATCAATCATCACATGAACACCGCGGTCTGCCCCGACGACGTGGCCGATGCTTGGTGGCACTCGTTCACCCCCGTGAACGCTACCCCGACGACGGCCACCGATCTCGTCTTCACCCCTCCGCCCGGCGAAGAGACGCTCCATCACTACTTTTACGTGCGGGCCGTCAACGTCCTCGAACAAGAGGGGTATTTCACCGACCTCTCCTCTGCCACCGACTTCCGCTTCGCGAACGAGCCGGACGCCCCCAACCTGGGCGGCCCGCAAGCGAGCTGCGACAACTGACGCACTTGCCCAACGAGGCATTGCCACCGACGAGCGCCTCGGCCGGAGCGCACATGGGCCACTCTCCCGCCAGCTCCTCGAGCCGTATTCGCGCCTCGTCGTCGAACAGCGGAGGCCGCCCCCTTACCGAGCACGCGTGAAGCATCGATGAGGGCGCCGCTTCCACATCGGCGCGTCCCTTCCCATGGAAGCCCGGAATCATCGCTCCACTCGGGGAAGGAGATCGATCGCATGCGCGACAAGATTGCTCTCGAGGAACATTGGGAGTCTGCGGACTTCCCGGCCACGGGCAGCCACGACTTCACGTGCCCCGACTATTTCGCCGACGTTCAGCGCCGTTTGCGGGAGGTCGACGAGCGTGTCTCGGAGATGGACAAGAATGATATCGGCGTATCGATCCTATCGTTGACCCAACCGGGCATCGAGGGCCTCACCGATGCTCGGAAGGCCGTCGACATGGCGCGTCGCATGAACGATCACGCCGCGAAGAAGCTCGTCGCCCGCCACCCCACGCGGCTCCGTGCGTTCGCCGCCGTCCCGCTGCAGGCACCGGAGAAAGCCGCCGAAGAGCTCGATCGCGCCGTACGCGATCTCGGCTTCGTCGGCGCCATGGTCAACGGCTACAGCAACATCGGTGACGAGAACACCGCACGTTATCTCGACGAGCCCGAGGTCGAGCCCTTCTGGCAACGCGTCGAGGCGCTCGGCGTGCCCGTGTATCTCCACCCGCGCATTCCGCTTCCGAACCAGCAGCGGATGTACCGCGGCTACGAAGGCCTCTTGGGCTCAGCCTGGGGCTTCGGCGTCGAGACCGCCACGCACGCGCTCCGGCTCATCCTGAGCGGCCTCTTCGATCGCCACCCGAAGCTCACCGTCATCCTCGGTCACCTCGGCGAAGGCCTCCCCTTCACCTTGCCTCGCGTCGAGCACCGCCTGCGCCACCAGCGCCCAGAGACCCAAGGCAAGCACCAGAAGCCTCCCACACAGTATCTCCGCGAGAACTTCTACCTCACGACGAGCGGCGTCTTCCGCAGCCAAACCTTGCTGGACGCGCTGCTCGAAGTGGGCTCCGACCGAATCCTGTTCTCGGTGGACTATCCCTACGAATCCATGTCCGAGCTCGCTCCCTGGTTCGACACCTGCCCCATCAGCGAGAACGATCGCCTGAAGATCGGCCGGACCAACGCCGAGCGGCTCTTCCGAATCGAGCAAAAGAGCACACGCCGGAAGGCCGCGTGAGCTTTCGTCGTGCTGGAGACATGGGTGCCGTACGGCGTGGCATATGCACCCATCTTCCCCCTCACAGCGCGGAACACTTCGAGCGCTGGAGGAGGGGTCATGACCATCAGAGGACCAGAAGAACGTGAACGGTTCGCTCGGCGGGATGAGGCAGGTCTCCCGCTGACGAGCGCGCGGAGCGAGCACGATCAAGCGACGTCGGCCAAGGTCGTCGCCGGCGGCTCGATCACGGAAGCGCTGTGTGGCGTGGCGACGGTCGTCCTGGCGATCATCGCGCTCGCAGGCGCGCTGCCGAGATACTTCGCGCCCATCGCGACGATCGTGCTCGGCGCTGCGCTGGTGGCGCGCGGCGGCGCCGTGGCGGCGCGTTTCCGCGAGCTGCTCCACGAAGCATCGGCCTATGACCGGAGCAGTCGTGTCGAGCTCGGCGGCGGCATGGGTGCGGAGCTCGTCGGCGGCGTGGCGGGCATCGTGCTCGGCATTCTCGCGCTGATCGGCATCGCCACCCCCGTGCTCAGCGCGATCGCGGTGATGGTCTTGGGTGGCGCGCTCCTGCTTGGCAGCGGCGAGACCGCCGAGCTAGGCCATGTCGACGAGCCCACCAAGCACCTGCGCTTCGCCCACATCACCCATGAGGCGACCAAGGCCGCCGCAGGCATTCAGGTGCTCGCCGGCGCTTCCGCCGTCGTGCTCGGCATCCTCGCGCTCGCCGGCTTCGCTCCCGTGGATCTCACGCTCGTCGCCTTGCTCGTGCTGGGGACGGCCGTGGTCCTGAGCAGCGCTGCCGTTTCGAGCCGCATGGCGTCGGTGATGCGGCGGTGAACGCTAGCCTCGTGCGAGCCCCGAGAGGGGATGCCCGCCCGCGCCGGCGTGCGCTGGCCGGGCGAGCGGTGCGCACCGGCGAGGATGGCGCTGCGGCACGTTGCGAGGAGCCCGCTTCATCGTGGGCGTCCTCGCAAGCCGCGCGCTGGAAGGAACAATGCGATGTGCGGTGTCGTTCGCACGTCGATTTCATGATCGGAGCTTGTGCTCTCGGACCGTCCGGAGTGGGCGGAGCACGAGCCCATTCGATCACGCGACCGTTCACGACCGCGATGAACGGCGACGACCCCGAGAAGGTCGTGCTCATGACACATGCCGGCACGCGCGTGGACGCGCCGGCGCACTTCTTCGACTTCGACGAGGCGCCCGCGATCGACGCGATGCTGCTCGATGCGTTCGCCGGGATGGCCATGTTCGTCGATGAGCGCGGCATGTACGGGGGCGATCGCGTGGGACGCCGCGTGAGCGTCACCGCCGCCCGACGAGGTACGCGGCGAGCGCGGCCGTGCCCGCCGCCGCCATGCTGCCCGCCGCGATGCTCGCGGCGCGGCGCTTCTTCGCGGATGCAGGCGGTGGCAGCTTCGACATGATCGCGCCGGCCGGGCCAGCTTCTTCGCTTCGTCGCGGGTGATCTCGTGTCGAGCGAGCTCGACCGATGATGCGGCTACGGGACCGCGCCGATCGTGGCGCTGCCGCCCGTGCAGCGGGCGGACCAGCTCGACGACGTCATCGCGTTCTGGACGAGCGTCTAGGCGCGCTGAGATCGAGCCACTGCCGATTGCACGCAGCGCGGCCTAGAAATCCCGGCGTGGAGGCACTGCCCCAGGGTCAGCCGCGGTCCTTCTTGCTCCGCCACCCCATCGCCCTGGCCTTCGCCGTCCTCGTCCTGTTCTGGGCGCTGCACCTGCTCGCGAGCGCGGCGAGCATCATCCTCCTCGGCTTCCTCGCGGTGTTGTTGGCGACGCTGCTCTCGTATCCGCTCGATTTCTTCGCCCGCTACATGCCGCGCGTGGCGGCGCTGATCCTCACCATCGTCCTCGTCGTCGGCGCCGCGGTCGGGATCCTGCTGATCGCCGTCCCCATCCTCGTGAGGCAGGCGGCGGGCTTCGTGGAGCAGATCCCGGTCGCCCTCACGCGGCTCTCGGCGTGGTGGGCCTACCTCCAGCGGAGCAAAGCCGTGCCCGAAGTGCCGGGCCCGGGACTCGCGGAGCGCGTCGTGCAGGAGGCGGAGTCGCTCCTCACGCACGCGGTGCCGTTCGCGATCGGCGTCGGAACGGCCCTGTTCACGGCCGTTTTGGTCTTCGTGCTCGCGCTCTTCCTCGCGTACTCGCCCAGCAGCTACCACGAGGGCCTGCGCGCGTTCGTGCCGCGCGAGGACGAGCCGCTCCTCGACGAGGCCTGGGCGCGCCTCGGGACGACGCTCCGGCACTGGACCGGGGGCGTGCTGATCTCGATGCTCACCATGGGCACCCTCGCGGCGCTGGGCCTGTACATCGCGGGGATCCAAGGGTGGTTCCTGCTCGGGCTGATCACCTTCCTCGGCACCTTCGTGCCGTACGTCGGTGCAATCATCTCGGCCGTGCCCGGCCTCCTGATCGGGCTCGCGGAGTCGCCGCTGCACTTCGTCTACGCCATGATCGTCTACGGCCTCGTGCACCTCTTCGAGGGGTACCTCGTCGTCCCCTTCGTGATGAAGTACTCGGTCCGCCTGCGGCCCGCGGTGCTGCTCTTCTGGCAGATGCTCGTGGCCGCGGTCTTCGGGCTCCCCGGCATCGTGGTGGCCACACCGCTGCTCGCCTGCACCAAGATCGTCGTCGGCTACTTCTGGGTCGAGCGGCGCCTGGGAAAGGATCCACCGCGGCTCTGACGGCCGCCGGGGCGATGGACGCCGGCGCGTCATCGATGCAGATCCTCACGCTCGTTCGCCGGAGGTGAGGACCCTCATGAGCCTGAGAGATGACGCCGTGAGGCTCGTGGAGCGCTACTTCTGCAAATATGGATTGAAGATCACCGACGTCGTCGAGAAGGAGGACCTCGTCTCCGTGACGACCTTTGGTTCGTGGGATGTGCGGCCCGTCGAGAGGTTCAAAATCATCGCGCGCAGCCCGGGATATCGGCTCTACAGCATCGAGAGCGACGCCGGCAACGTCGATGGCGTGGCCATGTTGCCGGGAGATGCGATGTTCCACCTCGACGATACCCGTGAGCTCAAGGCATTCGTCGCGGCGGCACATTCACTCTTGGCGCCGCTCGAGTTGGCGGCTCTGCTCGTCTGGTTTCAGTCGGCGCACGTAGAAAACGTCATCGTCGACCTGGATGATCTCGCCACTTGGTTCCACCAGGAAGATATCGCTGCGCATCCGGTCCGGTTACCCGCGGCCGTGACGCGGGGTGATGGGGCCCTCGATCTCGCGTTCGACACGAAGTTTTCCTCGCGATCGCGTGGCTACAAGATGAACCTCAACCGCTGGCACGTGGACTTGGATGCCAAAGGAGCCATCTCCTGGCGGACCCGCGCCATGGCGAGGGATCTCGAGAGCCCATTCTATTCGGGCAAGCGGGGCTGATCCCAACCAGGCTCGGCTCAACGGCCGCCGCAGCGTTCCACGTTCGATTCGCGAGTTGCCTTGACGATGCCGCGCAAGGGGATGGCGCCCATCCCCGCGCGATCGAGCGACGGCGACTTCACCATCAGGTCCACCGCGAGATCGACCGACGTCGCGTCGCTCCAGACGACCTGAATCGTGCCCTCGAGCACGCGCCCGTCATAGACGAGCACCATGCCACCTTCCTGGTACATCCCCGGTGGAGAGCCCGCGGCGAATCGGGTGATCGTGCCGGGCGTCAACGCAGGAGAGATCTCGGCGACGAATTGCCCATAGCTGTATTCGGTCACGAACGGTGACTTGCCCCAACGCGCGTGGAGGCAGAGAACCGCGGCGGTACCAGACACCGCACGCGCGTCGTGCGCGCCCAAGGTCAGGTTGGCGGGAGCGACGACGAGAGCCTCCCATCCGCTCCCGAGCGACGAGGGCTTCGACGTCCGACAGCCAAGGGATGTCGAGAGAGCGACGGCGATCGTCACCAAGCGCAGGAAGCGCCGGGTGTGTCTCGTGATGGCTTCGTGCATCGTGCTCCCTCGGTCAGGCAGCACAGATTAGCGCAGCGTGCGGGCGTGCTCGACGGCGCTGCGCACCTCGGCGGCGGTGGCGCCGGCGTGCGGTGCCATCCAGGTGGCGGCTTCCTCGGGCGCCTTCACGATGCGGACGCGCGGGTTTGCGAAGGCGATGCCGCGCGCCACCGTGCGCTGCAGGGTGCTGCCGATGCCGTCGCCGACGACGACCACGGCCATGCGCGCGTCGACTCCCTCCAGCAAGCTGTGGACGACGCGGCGCTGGGCGACGCGCACGTCATCGCGGACCACCGGCGCGCCCTCTTCCAGCACGGCTACGACGCAGACGCGCGCGCCGGGCCCGACCGTGCGCGCGCGCAGCTCGCGGATCCGCCGGTCGATGATGGTCAGCGCCTCGAGCGTCATCGCGCCGCGCCGCACCTGAATCAGCAGGGGCGTGGCCGCCGCCAGGGTGTGATCGGCATCACGGTACAGCGCTTCGAAAGATCCGAGAGCCACGCACAGGCACCCTACCACGGCGCCGCCGAGGCCCGGACGCGCGAGATCCGCGATCCTGTCGCCCGTGGCCCAGCACACCACGCCGGTGGATGAGACGCGGGGCGCGCGGGCATCAGCATTGCTCCCGAGATCGACTCGACACGCTCGGCCAAGTCATCCTGGTTCATCACGACTGGGGTGTTCGACGGGCCATCGCTGCGAGCATCGCAAAGCTCGCGGCGGATCTCTTTCTCGGCGCATACGTCGTGGCGTCGTCCCTCGGCTCCGAGAAGCTCAGCGAACGTGCCAGCGAAGAGCAGGTGTGAACGTCGTGGAGATCGATGTCGGCGATACGCGATGCAAGCGCGCCTGATATCGCATCACGAAGGTCAAAGGGCTTTGGAATCCTCAGCCCTGCGGGTTCGGTTCACGGGGGGCTTCTCTCGAAGGCGTTGGTCGTCCGGATCGATGCCGCTGATCGTGTCGCTCACGCGCAGGCCGGAGGGATGACGCCGACGCGACGTGCGCACCGCGCTCCACACGAGATTGCGGGCAGCGCCTCTCCGCCGTTGCGCGCGCGGCGCGTGCTCGATACGTTGATGGGGCTCCGCGACCTTCGTACGGCGGAGCGTTCACGCGTACCAATGCCGCCGGACCCATGTACCCGGCGGCCTTTTTTCTTTGCCAGCATGGTCCCCTCCATCGCCGAGCTGAAGCATCGCTACCTCGCCGGTGTCGCCGAGCACCGCCTCTTGCCGATCTACGATCGCGCCATCAGCGTCCCGCTCTCGACCGGAGATCCGCTCTTCGACGCCGCGCTCACGGAGAAGCTCGTCGCCACCGGCACGCTCTCCGAGGCCGAGCACCTCCGGCGCGCGTGGCACCTCGTGCGCGGCGCCGATGCGCCAAGGCGCGGCGCGCTTGCACGGCATGCGCGCGGGCTGCTCAACGATCACAAGCTCCTCCTCGCCCTCGACGCGTGGGCGCGCAGCGACGAGGAGGCCACGGGCGCGTTCCTCACGGCGCTGCCGCTCGGCTGGCAGCTCGCGTTTCCCACGGCCGTGATCAAGCCGGCGGCCACGATGTTCACGGGCTGGCGGCGCGATCTCTCGTTCCGGCTCGTGGAGGAGCCGCGCTACGAGGCGCTTCGAGAGCTCTTCCGCGCCATCCTCGCGCGCACGCCGGGCGTGGCGGTGCTCCGCTATCGCAGCGCCATCAAGGCCTCCGCGGCGCTGCTGCGTTACCGCTTCGAGGGCGAGCGCGAGCGGGCCATTCACGATCTCTGCTTCGAGGGCACGCTGCCGAGCCCGGAGCGCGCGGCCGAGCTCGATCTCGAGCCTGCCGGCACGTTCGTGCGCGCGCGGCTCGCGGCGCGCGAAGGGGCGGCGAAGCTCGCCGATGCGCTCGACGCCTCCGCGCATCCGCTCCCGATCACGGTGCTCCTCGGCCTCCTCGGTGCCACGCGGACGCGGCTCGACGATGCGGGCGCGGACGTCGCGCGGCTCCGCGAGCACGCGGTGCGCGGCGTGTCGGTGGTGGAGTCGCTGCTCCGCCTCGCCGAGTGGTCGCCGTGGCTCGAGGAACGTCACGCCGAAGCGCTCGGCGCGCGCGCGCGGCGGCTCACCACCGAGGTCGGGATCGATCTGCCATTCCACCGCGTCGTGAACGCGTTCGCCGCGGCGCCGCGCGCGACCCGCGAGATGTTCATCGGCCCGCTGCTCGCGCCGCTCCTCCGTGCCTTCGGCGCCCGCCTCGCCGAGCTGTTGCCGCCGCCGGGCCCCGTGACGTTCCTCATGCCCGCCGCGGTGTTCCAGTGGTCGAGCTTCCTCTTGCAGGCGATCCTCGCGAGCGCTCACCCCACGGCGCTGCTGCTCGCGCACGAGCGCGGCGTGGACGCGCGCCCCGGCATCCCGCTCGACGAGCTGCTCGCGCACCTGGCCGACGACAAGGAGCAGATCGAAGCGTGGGCGCTCACCACGTTCGGCCGTCTCGGCGCGGAGAGCTACCATCGGTACGACGGTGAAGCGATCGTCGGGGCGCTCGCGAAGCTCGATCCCGAGGTGCCCTTGATCCTCGATCTGCCGTGGTTCCAACCGCGCGCGCTCGTCGGAGCGCTGCGCCGGCACGCGCGTGTCTTCAACCTGGGCGAGCCCGCGGGCGCGCCCGGCGAGATTGGGATCGACGGCATCTGGTACGTGCAGAGCGCCGTGATGACGAACCGCTACGCGACCATGCGCGTCGGCCGCGAGCCCGACCAGGCGGCCCGCATGTTCGCGCAGGCGATCGACCGCCTGGCTTGGTTCCAGCGGCTCGCCGCGGAGGTGGGCTCGTGAAGCTCCTGATCGTCGCGGAGCCGTTCGGCGGCCGCGCCAGCGTGGACGATCCGTGGGGCGCCGGTCGCGTGTTCTTCCGCGGCGCGCAGCCCCCCACGGGCGGCGTCGAGCCCTCCACGAGGCGCTGGCTCGTCATCGATCTGCCTGGATTCGTGCCGCGGCGACGCCACGGCATCGCCGCGTGGATCCGTGCGCGGGCCGGCCTCGACGAAAACGATCGGAGCATCGTCGAGCTCGACGAGGAGCAGTGGCGCCTCGCGACGCTCGACGACTTCGGTGATCCGGACGCCGAGGTTCACACGTACGACGAGCCGTCGGAGCAATTCGGCTTCGAAGACTTCATCGCCTTCGAGCGGGCGCACGTGCGCCCGTTGGTGGACGCGCTCGACGCCGCGTCCCGCGCGCCGGCGGAGGAGCGCGGCGCGCAGCTCGAGCCGCTCGTGGCCCGGGCCGCACACCTCTGGCGTGTGTGGTCGCAGCTCCCCGACGCGGCCAAGCGGGCCTCCAACGCGGCGACCTTCGATTCGGCACGCCGCGCGATCGGCGCGCTGCCACCCGGACCGGCCCGCTGGGAAGCAATGCTGGACCTCGCGCGCCGCGTGCATGCGCGCGAGCCGGACGCCTACGAGGCTCATAGGCGGGTAGGGGAGCTGCTTCGGGATCTCCCCCGTCAGTGGGTCGATCCCTCGGTGTCCGACGAGACGTTGCACCACTGGCTCGACGTGCTCGCGCGCGAGCCCGAGCTCGCGGCCGTCGCCGCCGGGAACCAGTTTTGGGAGGTGCTCGCGCGACGCGTGCGCTTCCCCGCCACCATGACCGAGGGGACCGTCGACATCACGGAGGCCGAGGAAGTCACCGTCGAGCCGAGCTTCGAGCTGTGGTCCGCGCGTCGCGTGGGCCGCATCGTGCCCGGTCGAACGGCGCTCAAGGTCGCGGGCTCGCCGTCGCTCTACGTCGCCGGCACGCGCGCGCTGCGCTTCCGGATCGCGCGCGCGGGTGGTCGCGTGCGCCGGTTCGGCGTGGACCTCACGATGCGGATCGATCCGAAGATCGCGCTCGACGCCGCCCTGCTCGGCGCCGAGCGCCTCGCCGCGCTCGCGCACCTCGCGCCCGATCAAGCGCTCGCCGAAGCGGCGCTCGGCCCGCTCCCCGAGAGCCATCCGATCCATCGCGCGGCCGCGCGCGCCGCGGAGGATCCCGACGCCGCGCGCACGCTCGCGGACCTCCTCATCGCGACCACGGTGCATCTGGACCCCGCCGTGGTCAGGCGAATGCTTCACGAAGACGCGCGCGCGAGCCGGTATCACTGGCGCCGGCGTGGCCGCTGATCCGACTCCCACGCTCCACGTCTCCGGCATCTCCGCCGCAGCATGCGCGGCCTTTCCGCGGCTCGGTACGGCGCGCGCTCCCGCCGGCCCTCGTCCGCACATCGGGCGCCGTGCGGTCGCGCTCGCGCACGTTCGGGCCGCGCACCGTGGCGCAGCGGTGCCGGAGGCATGTTCGCGTGCGCCGTACCGTGGCGCGGCCGGCCCGCAAGATCACGACGCACGACCGTGCCGCGTCACGGTGGGTCCAGAGGACCCTTCGGACACACCGTGACGCGGTACGGAGCGGCATCACCGCCGTTCGCGCTCACCGTGACGCGGTACGGCGGTGCAGCAACGCGCTCCGGACCGGCCGTGCCGCGTCACGGCGGTGCAGCAACGTGCTCGGGACCGGCCGCGCCGCGGCGCGGTGAGCCCGAAGGCGCCTCGGGGCTCACCGTGACCGTGTGCGAACGACCTCGAGCCGTGCAAGCAACAGCCCGCCGCGCGCCTCGCGAGGCGGGCTGTCAGTTTTGGATCACGGCTGCGCCGCCGCCCATTGCCACGCCGTGCCCCGATGGACCGCGGCGTAGATGGCATCGCGGAGCCCGTTGCACTCGGCGTGCGTGAGGCTGCGGTCGACGGCGCGCAGGGTGATGCGGAGCAGCACGTTCTTCTGGCCCGGCGCCATTCCGATGCGCGTCACCGCGGCGTGCGGCAGCGCTTCGTAGGGCGTCTCGGAGATCACCTCGATGCTCTCGATCAGCTCCGCGCGATCGCCGAGCGCGCCTCGCACCGCGTCGCCGATCTCCTCGCTCGTGATGTCGGCCGCCGTCGCGATCGAGAGATCGCGCCGCACGGCGGGCATCACCGAGACCGGCCGGTACGGCGACAGATCGAGCATCTGCGCGGCGACGCGCGGATCCGTGGCGCGCAGCAGGCGGATGTCGTCGACGCCCTTCCGCAGCATGAGGATGCGATCGAGGCCGAGGCCCATGGCGAGCCCGGTGGCGTCGTCGAGGCCGCTCTCGGCGAGGAGCGCGGGGAGCGCCAGGCCGCACTCACCGATCTCGATCCACGCGCTGCCTTCGCGCACGTCGATCTGGCATCCATCGGTCGTGTACGGGTGCGCGGCCGGCGTGACGCGGAGCGCGCGGCCGGGGAGCGCGGCGGCGACGGTGATCTCGATCATGCGCCGGAGATCGCCGATGCCCAGCGCCGCGCCGCGGCGGACGCGCCAGAGATCGAGCTGGTGCGGCTCGCCGGTGTGCAAGCGATCGATGCAATCGCGCCGGTAGACGACGCCCGGGCAGGCCAGGATCACGTCGGCGATCGGGGCTTCGCGGAGGTCACGGAGGAGCGGCGGAATCATGGCCGACGTCTGCGTGCGGAGGAGCGTCGTGTCGCAGACGTAGCGCGTGTAGCGCGCATCGCGCGCGGCGCCCTCGGGCGGGTAATGCAAGCGATCGTAGTTGTCGGCGATGGAGACGATGGGGCTCGCGCGGTGCACGCGGGCCTCGCAGGACCACGCTTCGGAGAGCGCCGCGACGATGTCGCCGACGATGGTTTGCAGAGCGTGGGGGCCTTCGGCCGGATGGGTCAGATCACGAATCGACAACGCACGCCGGACGGCCTCGGCGCTGAGAATGGACGGACGCATGGAATCACCTCGGGTCGAGAGGACGAAAACCGGCGCCGCCCGTCGTGGAGAGGCGGACGGCGCGTTCCGGGAGCCCCCGGACCGAGCCCGAAGCGTCGAGGTGGTCTGTGATCGCTACCGAGTCTTGCGTGCGAACGCGGCCATCCCTCGCCCAGGCAGGGTCGGGGGGCCGATAAATCGACGCGCGCGCGGAGAGCGGTTCATGACGGAGGCATCTTTACGCAGCGCCCGCGGCTCCGCAAGGCGCTGTGCCGCGCGGCGATCGCCCACGCTCGCCGCGGCCGCCTCCATCGAGAGGCCCTTCGAGCCGTGGAATGTCGGCGCCGCCCGGGCGCGAAGATCTCCGCGGCCCCATGCGCTGTCGGGGAGCGACAGCGTGATGGGCGATGCTCGGGAGCCTATTCTGGAAGGGCGTTTGGCGGGCGCGCTGCCTTCGTCGCTGTCCAAGGCAGCCGTCGTAGGGAGGCGCCGCCTCCGCCGCGAAGGTGAGATGGGCGGAGGCGGCGAGCTTCGGGGGGCTTTACGGCGTGCTCGGCGTGACCGGCTTCTTCGCCTTCGCGCGGGATTTGCGGAACGGCTTGAAATAGCTCTCCACCCGCGCCGGATCGCGCGGGAAGGCCGTCACGAGGACGCCGTGGAGCTTCTTGTATTCGTCGTCCCACGTCGCAAGCAGGGCTGGGAGGGTCTTCTCTTCGAGATAGGCAAGATCCTTCTCCAGCGCCGTGAGCGCCGCATCCGCGGTCTCGACGTCCGCGAGCTTGGCAGAGAGCTTGGGCCGAGCTTCGCTCACGAGCGCGCCAATCAACGGATCGGCGGCATCCTCCGCCATCGATTTGAGCATGTCGGCCACCATGTCAGGCTCCTCGTCCCGCATGTCGGCTTGGGTGATGCTCCGTAGGCCGGCCGGGAAATAACGACGATAACGCGGATCGTTCCGATCCTTCCGCACGAGGGCGAGGAGCCGGAGCTCGAAGTCCTCGATGGTCGCGTCACAAGCCCGGTCTTTGACGGTGAGGATGGCTTCTTTCTTTTGCACCTCCTCCGCGAGATCGTCGCGGCTCCGCACCGCCTTCTTCACGGTCGCATGAATGGTCGCAAGCCCCTGCTCCCGGCCCGCGACGTCATCGTCGGCGCCGACCCCCGCCGTCGTGAAAGCGCTGCGCTTCAACCTGCTTTCAGCGCTGGTCTCTTCCCTCGCTCGTTCCATGAGAATCCTCCTCTTTCGGGTTATCCCCCCGGTGGAACGGAGCGTAGCGGACGATCGCAGTCGTGCAATGGAGTCGGGAGACATCGTGTTTGGGAAGGAGACGGCGCGAAGCCCGACGTGGCCGAGGGAGCCGTCCGGCGCCCTTGGTCACCGTGGAGATTCGTCCGCGCGCTTCATCACGGCCCGACACAGCATCCCGAAGACGACGAGCTTCAGAGCTCCCACCACGACCGCGAGCGGCAAGACCAGGTCGGCATGTTGGGGAGGCAGTCGGTTACCGATCTCGTCGTGGTCCGTGCGGGAGATGGGCCGCGACGGCGAACGCCGGCAGCGCGATCACGAGGGCTCCGCAATCCCTCTCACCAACCGCAGCCCCAAGCTCGCGCCGTGCTCATCGGGCCGCGCGGCGAGCCGGGCGGCGGTGCGGCACATGGCGATGGACCAGGTCCAGGCGCCGCCGCGGATGGAGCGTAGGGCGGGGTCTTCGGCGGAGGCGGGGTGGATGCGCAAGGTGCCGTGCTCGACGAGAGGGCCGCTCGGGGTCCAAACATCGATGCACCAATCGCGGGTGTTTCCGGCGAGACCGAGGATGCCATAAGGGCTCTCGTCGAGGGCGTGGGCGCCGATGGGGGCGATCTTCGGAGAGCCGGGGGCGCTGCCGGCGACGTTGGCCCAGGTGGATTCGGGGTGATCGCCCCACGGGTAATGGCGTCCATCGACGCCGCGGGCGGCTTTTTCGCGCTCGAGCTCGCTGGGCAAACGCCAGGGCTTTCCGGTGCGCGCCGCAAACCATGCTGCATAGGCCATGGCGCCGTGCCAGGTCATCGACACGGCGGGCTCGTCGAGGCTCGTTTCGGGCGCGTGGAAGAGGCCTTGGGCGTCGCGCCCGTAGAGAGGCACTTTCACGCCGCCGGCCATGGAGCTCGGGATGGATGGACAAGCCACGTCGGCTTCGGCCTTTCGACCGTGAGCGACGAGGTCGTTGAGGAAGGCGAGATACGCCGCGACGGTGACGGGGTGTCGCTGCATCACGAAGCCCTCCACCCAGATGCGTTGTGCAGGGAGGCTCTCGGCGGCCAAGCGATCGCCTCCGGCCCGATACCAGCCTTGAGGGACATAGACGTCGCCTGCGTCGAGCGTGTCTTCGCGGAGGAGGGGAATCGCGCGGGATGATGGGGATTCGCCGTTTGCGCCCGGCGGCACGTCGTCCCAGTGTTGGCCGCGGCCGAGGTGCACGGGATAGCGTGCTTCGCGGAAGCCGGGGGCCGCGAGGGTGACGAGGTAACTGCCGTGTCGCAGGCTCACGTCGTGGAGATTCGACTCTCCCAAAAGGTTCTGCGCTGCGGGCGTGAGGCGGCGGCCTTGAGCGATGTAACGAGCGATGAGCACGCGCGCGCCCGGTGGATCGGTGGCCACGGAGAGCGTGCCGCTGCCGCCGAGGAGCGCGGCGAAGCGGCCGCGATCGTGCAGCCAGAGGAGCGCTTCGGCGCGGGCCGCGGCCTCGGCGTCACGCGTGGCCTCGGCCAAGGAGAGCTCGCGGGCGTGCTCGGCGGCGAGGGCCTCGTGGGCTTCGACGAGCTCGGGAGCTTCGGTGAGGGCCGAATGGATCTTCGCTTCCCAGGCGACTTGTTCGACCGCGGCGGAGACCTCTTTTTCGCGCGCTTCGTCTTCGCGCGCCCAACTGCGTGCCTTCTCCTCCACCGGATCCCAGGTTTGCAGCCGAGCGAGATCCGCATCTGCTCGAGCGCGCAGCGCCGCCGCTTCCGTTCTCCGCGCGGCCGCGCGGGGGGCGATGGCCTCCGCTTCGCGGACGAGCGCGATCGCGCGCGCGCGCCTCTGGACGCCGTCCAAGAAGCCGCGGACCTCGGTCGCGAGCGCGCCGGCGTGGGGAAAACGTTCTTCCATGGCGCGAGCCATGGCGCGCTCGCAAATGGCGGAGAGCTCTTCGGGCGGCGGCGTGCGCCCGCGGTCGCTGAGCGAAGGAGGCGGGCCGCTCGCCACGGCGCTCAGCACGACGCGCGCGGTGCCTTCGTAGGCGCGCGCGCCGCACAGGATCTCGTAGAGGACGGCGCCGAGCGCATAGACGTCGCTCGGTGTGCCGATGCGCGCGGTCTCGCCGCGCGCCTGTTCGGGCGCCATGTACGCGGGCGTGCCGACGATGCTCCCGGTGAGCGTGAAACGAGCGCTGCGCCGGCTCGCGTCTGCCGTCATGCCCGATGCGGTGTCGAGCTCGTCGAGCGGGCGGGCCAAGCCCCAATCGACGACGTACACCTCGCCGAGGCCGCCCACGAGGACGTTGTCGGGCTTGAGATCGCGGTGCACCACACCTTGCCGGTGCGCGTATGCGACCGCTTCGCAGGCGCGCGCATAAACCTCGACGAGGCGGCGCAGCTCCACGGGCGACAGGCCCGAAGGCTCGGCGGCGTAGGCGGCATCGATGGTTCGGCGCAGCGTCTGGCCGCGGACCTCCGTCATGGTGAACCAGAGACGGCCGTCCGGCATCGCGCCGCAGTCGTGGATGGGGACGATGCCCGGGTGTTGCAAGCGCGCCGAGAGCCGAGCCTCCGCGAGGAAGCGCGCGCGTTTGACGGGGGATGCGGCGGCGTCGGCGCGGAGGATCTTCATCGCCAGCGTGCGATCCATGAGCCGATCGCGCACGCGCCGGACCTCGCCGCCGCCGCCCATTCCGATGGGGCCGAGATCTTCGTAGCGATGCCAGGGAGAGGCGCTCTCGGGCGAGAGCAGATCGGCTTCGGCAAGCGCTTCGGGCAGTGCCCGAGGCTCGATGGGCTCCGTGTCTCCCGCCGATGTCTCGACGGTGCCGGCGGAGATCGCTTTCGAGATCGATTCCGGGAGCGTGTCCCCGTCGCGAGAGCGTCCGCTCGACGGCAGGCGCGCCGGTTCGCGCGGCGGGGCCTTGCGGCTCACCGGCGGGGCCTCATCACGCTGCTCGGCGCGGGCTCACTGCGGTTTCAGGCCTTGCGCGAAGGACCAGGCGAGCGCGTCGAGCGACGGCGCCGGCGTCCACACGAGCCCATTCTCGAGGTTGACCAAGTCGGCCCAGACATAGCCCGTGCGCGGCTCGTTCACGCGGTACCAGATGCAGCGAACGAGCCCCTCGGTGGACGTGAAGGTCAGCTCGAGGCCGATCTGTTGTTGCTTCGGGTTCTCCGGATCGGGGGCCGTGAATCGATGGGTCGTGGCGTTCTCGGGGAGCGCGCGTCGCATTGATTTCCAAAGCCCTTTGGCGTCCTGCGGTGCGGAGAAGGCGAGGGGAAGATCGGCCGTGCGGCGCACGGCCTCCTCCACGGTCCACGGCCCGTGCTCGTATTTCATGAGGAGCGGCGTCCCCTTGGGGGGCTCGCCCGTCGCATACCAATACTCGGTGCCGAGCGCGTATCTCGAGCCCTCCAAGAGGGTATTCTGGCTGGTCGCGAGCACGCGCAGGCAGGCCCTCTCCGCGTCACGCGGCGTGAACGTCAACAGGACGCCGTGCGTGGGATCACGCCACGGCGACACCTGGATGAGGACCTTGGAGTGGCCGATCGGGTGCGGCGCAGCGGACGGCGGTTTCGGAGGGGAATCCGAGTCGGGCATGGTGAGCGTGGAGTAGACGACGGACCTTTCGCCCGTGTCAACCGAGCCCACGAGGTTCGGACGCGTGCACGGAGCCATGCGCGGCGTGCTGCCACGGCGGTTGTCGTGCGCGCGCATTCCTTCTGAGGGAAGGCCCGACGTCACGCTGCAGGCAGCGTGCGGAGATGCGTCCCGAGGCGCTTCAAGAAGCGGCGTTTGCGGCGCGCTTCGATCCGGCTTCGAGATGCGCGGCGAGCGCTTCGCGAGCGGCCGCGAGCTTCGGATCGCGCGCGGGCACCGCATCCTCGAAGATGGAGACCGCGCGGCGCGCGAGCCGCTGCGCGTCGGCGAGGCGTCCCGATTCGGCGAGCAGCGCGCCGAGGTTGTGGAGCGTCACCGCGACGTCGGGATGGCGGCGCCCGAGGAGCTTCTCCTTGATGGCGAGCACGCGGCGATAAAGTGTCTCCGCCTCGTCGAAACGGCCGCGGGCATGATGGATGGCGGCGAGGTTGTTGAGCGTCACCGCGACCTCGTAGTGCTCCGGACCATACGCGCGCTCGAAGATCGCGAGCGCGTGCTCGTAGATGGGAAGCGACTCGTCGAAGCGGCCTTGTCCGTCGAGCAGCCCGGCGAGCGCGGTCCGATCGGCGGCCACCTCGTGATGATCGGGGCCGAGGGCCTTCTCTCGGATCTCGACGGAGCGGCGCGCGTAGGGCTCACCTTTCGCGAAGCGGCCGCGCGCGTGCTCGAGGCCGCCGAGGTTGTGGAGGAGCGTGGCGATCGCCGGGTGATCGGGCCCGAGATCCTCCTCGGCGATGACGAGCGCGCGCCGGTAGAGGCGCTCGGCCTCCGCGAAGCGACCCGTGTATTTGCCAATCACGGCGATCCCGTTGAGCGCTCCCACGAGCGCGTTGCGCGGGCGCGGCGCGCGCTCGGCGATGGGGAGCGCACGGCGAAACAGCGCCCGCGCTTCGTCGTACGCTCCCTGGACACGACGGAGATTGGCGAGGCGGCAGAGCGCATCCACCAGCCGCAAAGCCGCATCGTCGCCGGTCTCCCGCTCGACGAGGCGAAGGGCGCGCGCATAGCTCCGGCGGGCCGCCGCGTACTCTCCGAGCTCCTCCTGCATGGTGCCAATCTCGGCGGCGACCGGCCCGATGTCCGGGTGGCTCTTGCCGAGCAGCGCTTCGCACCGCCCGAGCGCCTTCGTCGCCAGCCCCAGCGCCCGCCGCCGCGACCCCGCATGCCACACCGTGACGGCCCGATCGAACGCCGCCGCCGCGCGATCGACGGCCGTCGTCGAGAGGACCTTGCGCGCGCGCCGGGGCGCTGGCCGCTTCGTCATCGCCGTTCGAGATGTCGTGTCCATATCGCTGCTCCGCGTGCTCTCAGCGCGTCACGCGCACGAGCGTCTCGTTGTGCTGCGGGTTGATCGTGCCTGCGCGCACTCCGCTCTTGATGCGCTCGACCTTGACGATCGTTTCGTTGTGCTGCGGCAGGTGATCACCCGCGCGGACGCCGCTCTTGATGCGGAGGCGCTCGACTTTGACGAGCGTCTCGTTGTGCTGCGGCCAATTCTCACCGGCGCGGACACCGCTCTTGATGCGGAGTCGCTCGACCTTGAGCAGCGTCTCGTTGTGCTGCGGCTTGTTCGTGCCAGCGCGAACACCGCTCTTGATGCGGAGGCGCTCGACCTTGAGCAACGTTTCGTTGTGCTGAGGATTGTGCTCGCCTGCGCGAACACCGCTCTTGATGCGCAGGCGCTCGGCTTTGACGAGCGTCTCGTTGTGATTGGGATTGTGCTCGCCGGCGCGAACGCCGCTCTTGATGCGGAGGCGCTCGGTTTTGACGATCGTCTCGTTGTGCTGCGGGTGCGTGCTGCCGTCACCTGCACGGACGCCGCTTTTGATGCGGAGTCGCTCGGCTTTGACGAGCGTCTCGTTGTGGTTGGGACCGTGCTCGCCTGCGCGGACGCCGCTCTTGATGCGGAGGCGCTCGGTTTTGACGAGCGTCTCGTTGTGCTGCGGCTTGCTCTCACCTTCTCCCGCGCGAACATTGCTCTTGATGCGGAGGCGCTCGGTTTTGACGAGCGTCTCGTTGTGGTTGGGAGCGTGCTCGCCTGCGCGGACGCCGCTCTTGATGCGGAGTTGTTCGGCTTTGACGAGCGTCTCGTTGTGCTGCGGGTGACCCTCACCGGCGCGGACGCCGCTCTTGATGCGGAGGCGCTCGGCTTTGACGAGCGTCTCGTTGTGCTGGGTGTGGTTTCCGCCTTCACCCGCACGGACACCGCTCTTGATGCGGAGTCGCTCGGTCTTCGCGTGAGACTCTGCGGCTCGGACCTGGGACGTGTTCTTCATGTGCGGCTCCTTCACCCCGCGTCGGGCGCGAGGCGAAGGTCGTTTCCGCAATGGCCGTGCCGCGTGGAGAACGCTCGTTTTGTCGGGCGTGCCGAGCGCTCACTCCACACGGAGCACCGGAGTTGCACAAGTTGCGCAAGCCTCGCGCTACGAGCACGTGGACGGCGGTGGGCGCCAACGAGCCTTCGTGCGCGGGCTCAACGAGCGTTGGCTGGCTCGCTCGGCCGGGATGGGCTCTTGGTCCAGGCGAGCACGATGATGCCATCGAGGGCCGCGAGCAGGAGCCAGAGGGCCGTGGCCCAACCGCGCACCGTGAAGAAGGGATCCGTGCGGAGCGCCGCGTCGCGCACGAGATAGACCAGCTCTTCGCGCGCGCCATGGTTCACGTCGGTCGAGCACATGGTGACGAGGAAGAGCAGCGGGCCCGTGCACGCGACGAGCCAGGCGGCGCCGCGCTGCGCGGCCGCATGCAGGTGCTCCGCCGGCGCGGCGCAGAGCCGCACGAAGCCCACGATGGTGGTCGCGAGCGCGATGTCGGGCCCGAGGGTGGTGATCGCGAAGCGCAGATTGTGGCTGTGGTGGAGGCCTTCACCCCACCACGCCAGCGCGCTCGGGAGCACGCGGGAGACGGCGATGGGGACGAGCGACGCGGCCACGATCGCGTTCGTGTAGATGGCGAGACGCGCGCCGCGCGAGGTGATGTGACGGCGCCGGATGGAGGTGCGCGCCAGCGCGAGCAACGAGGCGAGCGGCGTGAGCACGAGCAGCGCCGCGGCGAAGGCGAGCGGCAGGCGCCAGGCAGGGTGCGAGCCCGCCGCGCCCGTGCGCACCGCGGTGGGGCCCGCGGGCCGCTCGCGCTCTTCGCTCGTCGCGCTGATGCCTTCGCGCGAGCAGCTCGCGCCCGGGAGGATCGAGCCGTCGCCGAGCGCGCCGTCGGCGTCGTATCCCCAGCACCAGACGGTGCCATCGGTCCTGCGCGTGGCGCAGGCGAAATTGCGGCCGAGGGCGAGCTGTTCGAGATCGCCGATGTCGGCGAGGCGCTGCGGCGTGCGCGCGACGACGGCGGGGAGCGCGCCCTGCAGCCGCAGGAGACCCCAGCACATCGGCGCGCCGTTCACGATCGCACAGGCACGTTGATGGCCGGCGACGAGGTTGGTCGCCGGCGCCGACAGCGGGACGGGGCGCGCCTCGGCACGCGGGCCCGCGTCACCGTCGCCGAGCTGACCCTGCGCTCCTTCGCCGAAGCAACGCACGCCGCCGCGTGCATCGCGCGCGCACCCGAAATCGTTGCCGACGACGAGCTGCACGGCATCGGTGATGCCCTCGATGTCACGTGCCTCCGCGCCCGGTGACTCCGTGCAACGCACGCGTCCGGATCGAAGGAGCGCGCAGAGTCGTTTCGGCCCCAAGGCGATGCTCGCGACGTCGCCGAGGTCGACGCGTTTCCACCCGCGCTCGTCCTGCATGCGGGCGTTTCTTTCGCGCTTCCAAAGGTCCTCGGGCGGCGTCTTCTCGCCGGCGT
Organism: Minicystis rosea; assembly: GCA_001931535.1. Lineage (GTDB taxonomy): Bacteria > Myxococcota_A > Polyangia > Polyangiales > Polyangiaceae > Minicystis > Minicystis rosea. The sequence goes on along the minus strand of CP016211.1, from coordinate 5,420,991 downwards.
CGCCGAGGCGATCGCGACACCACACCGACGCGTCCTGCTCGCCCTCTCCACGCGCGATGGCGCACACGCGTGCTCCCGCGACCGCCGGCGCATGCACGTCACGCATCGAAGGCGCGCTGCGGATCGCGGGCAGGAGGCGTCCTCCCTCGATGATCGCTCGCGCGCACGCGAGCGCGCCGTCGCGCTCGATCACGCACCCTGGGCCTGCGTACCAGCGGCTCGACGACTCGAGCGCGACGTCGGACGCATCGGGCACCGAGCTCGGGCTCGCGAAGCGCCGCTCTTCGCTGTCGGAGGGCTCGTAAGGAGTCTCGCCCCAGCAGCGCATCGGCGCGCCGTCCCACAGCGCGCAGGCACCGCCGGGGCCCGCGACGATCTTCTTCGGCCCGCGGATGGCATCGGGCGGCACCGCGTTGCAGCCACCGATCAGCACCGCGAGGGCAGCGACGAGCAGCGTCGCAGCCGTGGACGAAGCGCGGGAAGCGAAGGGCATCATCCCGAGCTTACGCGAGATACCGATGACGGGGCCCTCGGCCGCGCGTCGCAATCCATCTTCTACGAGCGAAGGAAACGTTCGATGAGACTGGCTTTTGCCCGCGTCGGATGGATGCGTCCCTCGCACGATGGCCTTCATCGACGAGCATGCTCGACCCGCTGCTCCCATGCGGTCTCGCAGGTTGGGCGCTCGATGGAGATCATCGCGGCGGGGAGCGTCGTCGCGATAGTCTCGGGGAATGGACCTCTCTCGAACATCCATTCTGTGTGCCTTGCTCGCGGTGGCAGCTTGCGGATCCGGCACGGAGACCAGCGGTCCGGGCACGGGCGCGTCGTCGTCCTCCTCCGCGTCGTCGTCGTCCGCGGCGACGGGCGGCGCGAGCACATCCTCGTCGGCATCGAGCAGCGGCGGCGGTGCGGGCGGCGCGCTCGACGCCGGCCCCGATGCTGCACCCACGGTGACGGGATACGTGGTCTCGATGTCGGGATATCAGGTCATGGTGAAGCCGAAGTACTCCGACGGGACGATCGGCGCGGGCGCACCTTGGGACATGAAAGGCATCGCCTGGAGCCCGACGGGTGAGAACGAGCCTTTCGACGGCGCCGGCAAGAGCTTTGCGGCCCACGCTGCGGAGGACATCCCGCTCATGAAGGCCGCGCACATCAACACGGTGCGCACCTATGGCCCGTTCGAGCGCAGCGATGATGGGCTCGCCGTGCTCGACGCGCTGCACGCGCAGGGGATGAAGGTGGCCATGACCGTATTCGCCGCCTACGACAACACGGCAGCGGAAGAGGCGGTGACGAAGTTCAAGGATCACCCGGCCGTGCTGCTTTGGGTCGTGGGCAACGAGTGGAATTACAACAAGCTCTATTCCAATCACAGCCTCGACGAGTGCGTCACCAAGGTGAACGGCGTGATCGCCGCCATCAAGGCCATCGACAAGGATCATCCAGTGGCGGTGGGCTGGGGGGAGCTGCCGACGGCGGCGGACATGGCCAAGGTGCCGGACGCAGATCTCTGGGCGCTCAACATCTATCCTTATCTCGGCTTCGGGGATCGCTTCACCAAGTGGAAGGCACAGACGACCAAGCCTTTCTTCGTCGGTGAATACGGCGCTGACGCTTATGACAACAAGGTCAATGCGGAGGACCAGAGCGCGCAGGCGAAGGCGCTCGAGAGCCTCACGCTGGAGATTCGCAAGAACCTGAGCGCCGCCGATGCGGGGAACGTGTGCGTGGGCGGTTGCCCCTACGAGTGGAACGACGAGTGGTGGAAGTCGGGGGCGCCGGACAAGCACGATACGGCGGGCTTCACCAACGGTGGTGTCTACGCGGACGGCTTCGCCAACGAGGAGTGGTGGGGCATCGTCACGGGGAATCGAACGCCGCGCGCGGCGTATGCCAAGTTGCAGATGCTCTATCAGTGAGCGCAAAAGGCGCGTCTCCGGCGGCGCTCGTCGTGTCCGCGCTTTCGCCCGATCGGTGCGCGTGACGACGCGCGTCGATGGGGCGCGGGCCCTCGCGGCTTGCCTCACGGTCCGGACGACGACTGTGGTATGCACGAGGAGACGTTTTTTTCGAGCAGGGAGCCTGGATCGTGAGCGAGGGTGCAGAGCAGGCGCAGGCGGGGCTTCCCGGAGAAGGCGACATCCTCGCGGGGAAGTACCGGATCGACCGCATCCTCGGGCAGGGTGGGATGGGGGTCGTGGTCGCCGCGCACCACACCACGCTGCGCCAGAAGGTGGCCGTCAAATTCCTCCTCCCCGAGGCCGCGAAGCGCGGGGACGCGACGGAGCGCTTCCTGCGCGAGGCGCGCGCCGCGGTGTCCATCCAGAGCGAGCACGTCGCGCGTGTGACGGACGTCGGCACGCTCGACACGGGCGCGCCGTACATGGTGATGGAGTTCCTCACGGGCTCCGATCTCAGCCAAGTCCTCGAGCAGCGCGGGCCGCTGCCCGTCGAAGAGGCGGTGGACTTCGTGCTGCAGGCCTGCGAGGCCATCGCGGAGGCGCACGCGCTCGGGCTCGTGCACCGCGATCTCAAGCCGGCCAACCTGTTCCTGACGTCGCGGGCCGACGGCTCTCCGCTCGTGAAGGTGCTCGATTTCGGCCTGTCCAAGGCCACGAAGCCGGACGCGATGGACGCGAGCCTCACCGCGGCTCACGTGCTCATGGGCTCGCCGTACTACATGGCGCCGGAGCAGATCCGCAGCTTCAAGACGATCGACGCGCGCGCCGACATCTGGGCCATCGGCGTCATCCTCTTCCAGCTCCTCACCGGCGCGTGCCCGTTCCAGGCCGAGTCGCTGGGCGCGCTGTTCATGGCCATCGGCAGCGATCCGGTGCCGTCGATGCGCGAGATTCGCGCGGACATCCCGGAGGGGCTCGAGGCGGCGATCGTCAAGTGTCTGGAGAAGGACGTGAAGCTCCGCACCCAGACGGTCTCCGCGCTCGCTCGCGCGCTCGCGCCCTTCGGCGCGGAGAACTCGCACATCTCGGTCGAGCGTATCTCGCGCGTGCTCGCCGATGAGACGCCCTTTGTTCGCACCCCGAGCCGCGCGTCGGTCGCGCCCGCCGGTGAGGCGCCGGTCAAGCCCGCGGCCGTGCCGGGGACGGAGGCGACGATCGCCGCGCCCTCCACGAATGCGATCACGACGCCTTCGGCCGAAGGGCCCAAGGCCGGCTCGATGGCGGCGCTGGCCGTCAGCGGGGAAGGCACGCGCGTGTCCAGCGCGCCGCCGGGGAAGGGCGGTCGCGGGGTGCTCATCGGGATCGGGGCTGTCGCGGCGATCGCGATCGCGGCGGTGGCCGCGCGTGGGCTCGGCGGTTCCTCGGCGCCGGCCACGACGGCGGTCGCCGTCACGGCGGCGCCCATCGCGACGGTCGCGCCCACGGTCGTCGCGACCGCGGCGCCGACGGTGGCGCCCACGGCCTCGGTGGCGCCTGCGCCGGAGCCTTCCGTCGTGCCGTCGGGCACGGCCGCGGTCGCCTCTGCCTCCGCGGCGAGCGCGCCGTCGAGCGCAGCGCGAACCGTCGGAAAAGCCCCCGCGCCGAAGGGGAGCGCCGGGCCGAAGCTGTCGAAGCCGGTGTCGGCGGCGCTCAAGCACGACGAGAAGTTCGAGTAGCGACGGGGATCGTTTCGATGTGAACGATCGCGTGCGGCCTCGTCGTTCGGGGGAATGATGAGCCGCGACGGCGATCGTTTCGGTGTGAACGATCGCGCGGCCTCGTTGATCGGGTGAACGATGGGCGTGGGCTGCTGCTACGGGCAGGTGTTGAGCAGCACGCTCACGTTGTCGCCGTCGCCGTTGGCGACGACGACGTCGGCCTTGCCGTCCGTGTTCAGATCGGCCGCGATGAGCGCCGACGTGGCGCTGCTGGGGACGAAGGCGAAAACTTGGGTGAACGACCCGTCGCCTTTGTTGAGCAGCACGCTGAGCAGGTCACCGCCGCTGATCGCGACGGCGATGTCGGGCTTGCTGTCGCCGTTCAGGTCCGCCACGGCGACCGAGACGCCGGCCGTCCCGACGCCGGGGTAGTCGTCACCGGCGCCGAAGGTGCCGTCACCCTTGTTGAGCAGCACGGTCGTGTTGGGGGTGCCGTCGTTGGCGAGCGCGAGATCCGGCTTGCCGTCACCGTTCAGATCCGCGATCGCGATGGCGCGGGGCACCGCGGTGGTGGGGTAGTCGATCGCGGCCGCGAAGGTGCCGTCGCCGTTGTTGAGCATCACGCCGACGGCGCCGTCGATCTCGCTGCCCCGCGCGATGACGAGGTCGGGCTTGCCGTCGATGTTGACGTCGGCGACCGCGACCGCGTTCGCGTTCGCCTCGGGGTAGGGGACCTGCGCGCCGAAGTTGCCGTTGCCGTTGTTGAGGAGGACGCTGACGACACCTTCCAGGCTGCTGACGCACACGAGATCGAGCTTGCCGTCGCCGTTCAGATCGGCGGCCACGAGCGAGGTGGCGTCCAGGCCCGTGGGGTATTCGGAGATGGGCGCGAGCGTACCGTCGCCGTTGTTGAGGAGGACGCCCGCGAGGCTCTGCGACGAGCTCCCCGGGCGGTACGTGACGGCGAGGTCGGGCTTGCCGTCGCCGTTCAGATCCCCTGCCGTGATCGACGTCAGGTTCTCGGCGGCGGGGTGGAAGTCGGCGGCCTGAAAGGTGCCGTCGCCGTTGTTCAGGAGCTGGGTCACGAGCGCGCTGTCGGCGCTCGTGACGGCGAGGTCGGGCTTGCCGTCGACGTTGAGATCCACGACGACGAGCGCGTTGGGGTGCATGCCCGCGGTTACGCTGGCCGGTGCGGCGAACATGTTGTCCGTCGTGCAGGTGTTGCTCGCGCCCGTGCCGCTCGAGCTCGTGGTGCTCGCGCCGCCGGTGCCGGTGCCGGTGCTGCTGCTCGAGCTGCCGGTGCCGCCCGTGCCGCCGGTGATGAGAGGCACGGCGTCCGGGCAACCCCAGAGCAGCACGCACGCCGCCGTGGTCGCGAGGGCGGAGGGGATCGAGAGCCTTCGCTTTCGCGTCATCAGAACTGCCCCCCGAGCGCGGCGCCGCCCAGGCCGGGGCCGGCGAGCGGTGAGAGCACGAGGCTGCCGGCGCTCTTCGACGGGGCCTTGGGGCTGCTCAGCACGCGACCGAGACCGACGCCCACGCCCACCGCGCCCGCGGTGGCGAAGCCGATGAAGAGACCGAGATCGCGGTTCTTGTGCGCGTTCACCAGCGCGATCGCGTCGGCCTGACCCTGGTTCGGCACCGCGCACTTCGCCAGGTTGCCGTTGCACAGGTTGTCGAGGTTCTTCGCGGTCATCAGGCCGTCGATGCCGAACGCGGCCGCCGTGCCGAGCGCGACGATGCCCGCGCCGCCGATCACCCACGCCCATGCCGGCGGGCCGCTCGCCGCGGCGCGCGCAGGCACCACGTCGACGGGCTTCTGCCAAACCGGCGCGGCGGCCTCGCGATCGAGGACGAGGCGCACCGTCTCTTCGGCGCCGGCGCCGACGCTCACCGTCTTCGTCGCGGCGCGGAAGCCGTCGGCCACGACCTTGATGGTGTGCTCGCCGGGCCGCAGATGGCCTTCGAACGCGCCGCGGCCGACGAAGGTGTTGTCGATCAGCACGGTCGCGCCCGAAGGCTCGGGGACGATGCGCAGCGTGGCGTCGAGCCGCTCGGCGGCCAGCACGAGGGAAGCCGCTTTGGCACCCGCGATGGTGACGGTGGTGGGCGCGGAGCCGACGTGCTTCTCGCCGCGCAGGACCACGCCGTGCTCGCCTTCGCCGAGCTGGCCTTGCCACGGCGTGCGTCCGACGATGGTGCCGTCGAGCACCACGTCGACCGTCTTGCCGTCGCGCTCCTTGACCTCGAGCTGGCCGAGCTTGGGGAGCGCCGTGAGGCGCGCGGAGACCTTGGTCACTTCACCCGGGAGCACGCCGACCGTCGTCTCGAAGGGCGTGAACCCCGCGAGATAGACCTGCACGAGGTGCTTGCCCGCGGTGGCGACCACCGAGGGCAGCGCCGGGATCTCGCCGCGGGCACGACCATCCACGACGAGCGTGGCGCCGCGCTCGGCCTCCTCGATGACGATCGTCCCGACGCGGGCGCGCAGCGCGACGAGGGCCTTCTGCGCCTCCACCTTGAGATCGTCCGGGATGCCGGGGATGCTCAGATAAGCCTCGTAGAGGCCGAGGGACTCCTCGATGTGATCGAGGGCTTGATGGCACACGGCCGCGAGGAACGTGGTGCCCGGCTTGGGCATGAGGCGGAGCGAATCGAGGAACGCGTGCAGCGCCTCGGTGGTGTCGGCCACGCTCCCGCGCGCGTCGCACGCGCCCTTCTCCGCGATGAGATCGCGGCCGCGCTTGTAGGCCGCGGCGGCCTTCTTCTTGATGTTCGCGCGCTCCTCCGCGGTGGGAGGAGGCGCGTCGGCGGGCACCGCCGCTGCCTTCGGCGGCGCGGCCTTTTCGGGCGCAGCGGCCTGGGCGAGGGCAGGCGAAGGCGCCAAGAGCGGCGCGAAGATCAGGGCGGCGCACGAAAGGGGGATGGCGAGGCCGACCCGCGCGGAATGCATCATCTCTTTGTCCTCGATCATTCGACCCATCGCACCCGGAGGCGGACCACCCGGTTTCGACTCTGCACCTTCGCGTCGCGCGAGCGCTCCTCCGCGGCGAGCTCGTTCGATCCGTGAGGGACGCTGGCCAGCGGATCCTTCGTCTTCCGAGACAGCCGGCTCCACACCGCGCTCTCGAACCACTCGCAGCGCCGCCCGGCCAGCGCCTTGTTGAGCCGCTCTTCTCCGCTGCTCGACGTCCAGCAATCGACGCGCGCCGTCGCGTCCGGGTGCGCGGAGAGCAGCGCTTCGATGGCCTTGATGCTGGTGTCCACCGCGCCGCGCTCGGCGGCGACGGGCACGGCGGCGTCGCTGTCGAAGTGGAACTCGAACATCTTGCTCTGCTCGCGCTTGCCGGCCTGCGCGCCGATGACGAGGGGCGCGCGCTCCGTCGCTTCCTTCGTGTCGGTCATCACCGTCCAGTCGTCGTCGAGCATGTCGACGCGCGCCCGCGTGTGGACGTCGACGTCGTAGGTGCCGTTCTTCAGCGCGCCCAGCGCGACGGTGAGCACGTCCTCGCGCGTGTCGCGGTCGTAGGTCACGTCACGGGTCTCGGCGATCTGGCCGCCGGGGACGCGCTTCACCGTGAGGCGCACGTCGACGTGGCGCAGCGCGACGCGGTTCGCCGGCAGCGTGAGCACGATGGACGCGTCGAGCGCGCTGCGCTCGTCGGAATCGGCGGCGACGGATTCACGGAGCGAGACCCGCGGATGGAGCGCGAGCGCCACTTCGTCCTTGCTCGTGGGGAGGAGGAAGGCGCGATCCATCTCCGGACGGGCCTTCGGCAGCGGGACGGCGCGGCCCAAGTCGGGCGCGGTGAACGCCGGCTGGGCGGGCCCGCATGCGAGCGCTCCAATGCTCGCCGCGAGCGTGAGACCGAAGCCAAGAATTCGCCATCCAGTCACGCGCACCCGCCGTTTCCTCAATGCCGCAACTCAATATCACACGAGCCCAAGCGCGCGAGCATGATCGACCTGTCCATGCGATCGAAATGCACGCATTCGTACGGGCACGATGTGCCGGCACGACGTGCCCGCTGTGCCCGCACGCGGTGCCCGTACGCCATTGCGCCAGAGTGGTGATACCGTCGCCGCACAATGGATGTCGTCTCGGCTGGGTCGGTCCCTGTTGCGTCCTTCGTTTGGCAGGCGCGCGCCTCGACATGGGTGCTCACCGTCGTGTGCAAAGCGACCTTCACGCTTGCGCCCATCGAGTCACCGCTCGCCGCCGTGCAAGAGCCGATCAGCGAGCACGATCAGCTCACGAGCGACGACGAGAGCAGCCTGCGCGAGGCGAGCGATCTCGCGCCGCTCAAGCAGGGCGCCGACGTCGTGCTCGTCGGCTCCGCGTATGCGCCCTCCGGCAAGCCGGTGCGCGCGCTGGCCACGAGACTGGTCGTGGGCGAGATCGACAAATCGATCCAGGTCTGCGCGGACCGCGTCTTCACGCAGCAGGGCGTGCTCCAGGAGGGCGCGCCGTTCACCCGCATGGCGCTCACGTACGAGCGCGCGGCGGGCGGCCCCGACACTGCGAACCCCGTGGGCATGCGCGCCGACGCGATCGACACCCGCGGGAGGATCACCGTCCCGAACCTCGTGCCCGTGGACCAGGTCGTGTCCAGTCCGATGGACTTCATCCCCGTGATCGGCTTCGGGCCCATCGCGCCCTCGTGGCCTCTGCGGCGCGAGAAGCTCGGCCGTCACGCGGCGACGTGGACGCCCGCGTCGCTCCGCACGAGCCCGCTGCCGGACGATCTCGATCGCACCTTCTTCAACGTGGCGCCGGTCGATCAGCGCGTCGCGGAGCTGCGCGACGACGAGCGCATCGTCCTCGAGAACCTGCACCCCGAGCACGCGCGCCTCATCACGAGCCTGCCCGGCGCGCGTCCGCGCGCGACCGTCACCGGGCGCGCCGGCGGCCCGCGTGAGCTCCCCATGCGCTGCGACACGCTCGTGATCGACACCGATCGCGGCCTGGTCACGGCGACGTGGCGCGGGCAGCTCCCGCTCGCGCACGCCGAGGAGCAGGGGCAGGTTCACGTGGCGCTGCAGACGCGCGCCGCCGCGCGTCCTCTCGGCGGCCCGCCGCCGCTCCCGCAAAGGCCGCCTGCTCCGAAGGCGCAGAGCTTCGCCTCGGCGACCGTCTCGATCGACATGTCGGCGCCGCTGCCGGACATCCCGCTGACGCCGCGGCCCGCGCCGAAGCTGAGCCCGCTCGCGGCCTCGACGATCTCCATCGACATGTCGGCGCCGCTGCCCGACGGCTCGGGCGCCATGCCGTTCCGGCCTGGGCCTCCGCCCGCGCCGCCGCCGCCGCCGTCTGCGCCCAAGTCGACGCACAAGTTGGCGCCCGTCGCCAAGCCGGCGCTCAACGCTTTCGCCGGATCGACCCTCGAGATCGACATGTCGGCGCCGCTGCCCGACATCGCGATGACGCCCGCCACGCCGTTTCGCGCGGCCGCTCCTGCTGCGGCGCCACCGCCCGCACCGCCGCCGCTCGCGCCTTCGCTCACCGCGCCTTCGCCGACCGCGCCCGTGAGCCCGTGGGCCGCGGCCGCGCCCCAACCCGGCGCTGCGCCCGCGGGCACGATCGCGCCGGCGGTGCCCGACGCACCGCCTGCAGAGGCACCGCAGACCATCGGCGCCGTGCTCGCGGCCTCGAATGGAGCGGCGGGCGTGAACGCATCGGCGAGCGGCGCGGTGCGTGCCGGCGAGGGGGTTGCGGCCGCCGCGAGCGCGCCCGTGGTCGCGACCCACGAGCGGCTCGCGCTCGTCTGGCTCGATCACAAGATGGTGCCGCGGATCGTGCGCAAGCCCGAGTGGCAGCGCATCCTCGATGCGCTCGAGGACGAGCCGCTCGATCCCGAGGTCGACGATCCCGCGCTCACCGATGATTCCGACGAGCTCGAGGATCGGACGCAGGTCTTCGCGATCCTCGACGCCGCCGCCGCGACCGACGTGGAGGGCGCGCACGAGGCGCTCGCGCGCGCCGCCAAGAAGCGCGGCGTGCTGACGCCGCCGCTCACGCTCATCGAAGGCGATCTGGTGATGCCTTTCGACGAGGTCGAGACGCTGAAGGCGCTGGTCTCCACCGTCACCCCGCTGGTCGCGAAGGACGAAGCGCTCGCCGGCGTGATCGAGAGCGCGGAGCGGTTCCTCGATTCTCCCGCCGCAACCAGCGCGTCCGCCGTCGCCGCAGCGCTCTCCGCGCGCATCCGCGCAACGCTCGATCAAGGCAAGCGCACGTCCGTCGCCGAATCCGTCGATGCACAGGTCGAGCGCGCCCTGGTGGAGCAGCGGCGCTACCAGCGGCGCTCGGTGCTCGGAGGCGCGCGCCTGCGCGGGCTCCTCTACACGCCCGGCGCCCTGGACCCGATCGTGGCCTATCTGCCGGTCGAAGCCTCCGAGCTGCTCCCACTCTCCGCGCGCTTCCGCGTGCGCATGATCGCGGCGGTGCACCCGGGCGTCGACGAGCGCGAGGCCGAGCCGGCCGCCCTCGAAGCGGCGGCCCTCGGGCGCATCGTGCAAATCAGGCGCGCCCGCTGAGGCTCTCCCGCGCCGTGCTCGTGATGCGAACGTGCGTTTCGCCACCTCGACCCGGCTCGGCTTGGCCTCCTGAATCGTTCGGGCGCTGTCTACCTCGACCGATCGACTACCGCATGGATCGGTACGCGCGGAGCCCCGGGACCTGCTGCCGTTGGCCCCTCCGCTTCTGCAGGCTGACCCACGTGGCTCCAGCGGACTTGTCGTGGATGGCTGCGAAGAAGAGCTCGTCCCCGCGGCAGGTCAGCGCATAGACCGTGTATCCGGGCCGTTGCTTGTTGCTCAGACACATCCCTGCGATTTTGGCGCGCCCGTGGAGCATCTCGGTGTCGGGGAGGTTGAGGAGAGAGAGGGCCAAGGAGCAGGAGACGAGCGCGCTCTCCCCGGGCGGATAGCCTTTGGGCTCGGCCCCGCCGAGGACCCAGAGCTCCAGCATTTCATCGGAATCGCAGAGATCCTCGAGGAAGGTGACGACGTCGTCGTGGTGCTCCTCCCATGACGGCCCGTGCATGTGCGTCATGCCGATGCGGACCTCGCCGTTCTTGATCCCTCGCCCGACGAGCACGCAGCACGTGAGGACGTTGGAGGTGACCATGTTGACGGGGCGGTCTCCCACGCTTTGCACGCAGGACCACTGCTCGTCGACGTAGATGGCTTCCTCGGGCCACCACCAGGGCATGTCCTGGTCCACGAGCACCATCGTCTCGATGTCTTGCCTGCGCTCGATCACGAACCGCACGTTGTCGTCTTCGATGGCAGCGAGGTGGACCGGCGGCGTGAGGGCCAATTGGAGGCGCTCGATGGACGATTGTTTCAAGGTGTCGAGCAGCACCCAACGCGCGCATTCGCGGCGGCATGTCTCGAGCAGGAGCGCGAGGTTGGGCTCGTGGCTCACGAGCTCTGCAGGGATGTCGCCGATGCAGGCCGCCTGGTCGACGCAGAGGAGGCTCGAGCCGGGGCGTTCGACGGTACCGCGAAGCCCGATGAACCCAAAGGGCATCTCGCAGAGGAAGAAAGCTCCCTCCGCCTTGAGAGTGACGACGGATTGGAGGGACATCAGGTCCACGACGAGATCCACCGCTGTGAGCACGGGGACTGGTACTTCGGTGTCAGCGTCGCGGTTCCAATACGCCAACGCGAGACACTGGCCGAGGTCCAGAGGAGGCTTGATGGCGGGGCGACGGGGGGGAGCAGGGCGTGGGTCGACGGCAGGTTGCGGGGCTGCGCCGCACGTCAACCGGATGCTGTCCAGGGGCGGGGCCAGCGCCGTCGATCTCACCCATTCCGGCGTCACCCGGAAGCGGATGTATTGAAGAGCCTCTTCGTGGCTCATGCCGCTGATCGCGTAGCCGAGCCGGCCAATCCATGGATCCCAGCGCGGGGGCTCGTTCATGGTGCAGGTCCTCCTCGCTCGTCCGCTTCCCTCAGGTGATCTTCGGCTTCGGCGATCAACGCGTGGAGGCGCGTGCGCTCGTCCCCCTCCGCCGTCAGGCAACGAGACGCCCACGGCAGCTTCGGATGGGTGTCGAAGCCGGGCCCGAAGACGAACATCATTTGAATGAAGACCCGCACACCGCTCTCGCTCTCGATTCCGTAGGAGCGGGCGCGCCCGATTCCATATCGGATCGCCGAGCGTGTCCCGTCCTCGCCGAGCGCCTCGAAATGTCGCGGTAAGTGCTCGCGGAAATGCGCGACCAGCGCGCCGACGAAACGATCGATCGCGATCTGGACGAACAGCGCTGACTGATGCCGCCGGATGGTGAGCATCCTTCAAGCTCCTCGGTTACGCCGGATCGACATGAGGCCCATCGAGAGATGGGCGCCCGAACCGCAACACCTCGCCCGCCTCACCCTCCATCACGAACCCCGTAATCTCCGTCCCCATGATCTCGCTCCGCTGCCGCACCGAGCAAGACGGCAGAAACGGCCTCAGCACCCGCGGATCATAGAAGCGGAAGTAGAGCGGCATCCCCGTCTCTTCATCTCTCACCATCAAGGATCGCCGGAGCCTCTGCCGCACTTCGCGGAGGGGCCTTGGGCTCGTCAGGTAAACACCCCAGCTCTCGCCCCAACCCTCGTCGACGAGCACGGGCAGGAGCGCTGATCCCTTGTCGAGCCGCACCAGATACGGTGCCGCTTTGGCCATCGCTTCGCCGGGCACGCCGTCGAAGAGGGAGCGAACATCGTCTTCGCAGGTGCGGACCAGCGTGAAGATGCGGCGGTCGCGGGCGGCGTCGAGGAGGGCGAAGAGGGGCTCCGTTTCGGCTTCGAGGGCGGCGAGCGCGGCGGCCCGGGCGGCGAGGCGTTGGGCGGACGGCGGTGGGCCGGGGAGGGCGGGGGGCAGGCCGGCGAGGACGTCGTCGGGAATCACGCGGAGGAGGAAGCGTGTTTGGCCGGCGACGATGAACGTGCCGTCGTCGATCATGGCCTCTTCGACGAGCGTGTCTCCGACTTGCGTGCCGCGCCGGCTCAGATCGCGGAGCTTACAGGCGGCGCCGTCCCAATCGATCTCGAAGTGGACCGGGGCCATCTGCGTGTCTTGCGACAACACCACATCGGCCCGACCGAGGCGGCCTATGCGCAGCGGATCGCCGGGGCGCAGGCGGACGCGCCGCCCCGAGAGCGAGCCCGAGGCGACGTGCAGGATCGCCTTCATCGCTCGTTCGTCTCCGTCGTTCGCGCCATTCGGCACGTCTGGCAATCGAGGAACGGGACGCCCGTCTTCGCGGCGTCGAAGAGCGCGTCGACCTCGGGCGTGGAGCCGATGAACACCGTGGGAAAGCCCGTGACGACGACGCCTTTCGGATTCGTCTCGTCGCCGAGCCGCGCGGCCTCTTCGCCCTCGATGAAGACGTTGCTCGATCCTTCGACGATCTCGGCGCGGGGCGGGCAAGCGCACGTGTCGGTCACGCGCGCGGCGGGCATGAACCCGATCTTCACCGTGCGCGCGCCGGTGACGATCGGCACCGGCGCGCTGTGGGCTTGGCAGATGTGCAGATCGGAGATCCGTGCGGCCTGGGGCATGGGCTCCTCGCTTCAGCGCGTGGGCGTGTCTTTGGGGTGCGCTTCGACGGCCGGGAGCGGCCGCGTGGGGTGCGCGCCGGGGCCGGCGCCGGCCTCACCGCCGCTGTTGATGTTGACGGTGAGCCCCACGATGTCGATGCCGCTGGGGTTGATGTCGATGAAGCCGCCGGAGCTCTTGATGGTGAGGCGCATCCCGGCTTCGAGCACCAGCGTCGAGCCCGCTTTGACGTGGATGGTCGCGGCCTCGAGGGCGTGGGCGCCCAGCACCTTCTCGTCGCGGCCGAGGCCGATGGTGAGCGACACCGCGCCGTCGATCTGCTCGCTCCGGCCGGCCTTCACGTGGACGTGCTCGCCCTTGTAAACGAGCCTTTTGTGCGTGCCCTTGATGACGAGATCGTCGTTGCCGTCGTCGGGCAGCGGAGGCCCCTGCGTGTACCGCGGATCGCTCCCCACGGTGACGTGGCGGGTGTGCCCGACGCGCTCGACCTCGTCGTGCTTCACGAGCGTGTGCCGATCGCGCTCGGCCTGCATGTACACGAGCTCGTGATCCTTCTTGTCCTCGAACTTGATCTCGTTGAAGCCCTCGCCGCCGGGGGACGAGCGGCTCTTCCAGGTGCTCACCGTCTGGTTCTCGGGGAGCGCGTAGGGCACGGGCTGTAGCGCGTTGAAGGTCCGGCCGACGATGATGGGCATGTCGGGATCGCCGTCGAGGAAGGCCACGAGCACCTCTTGCCCGATGCGAGGCAAGGTGATCATGCCGAAGCCCGAGCCCGCCCAACCCTGGCTGACGCGCAGCCAGCACGAGCTGTCGTCGTCGTTCTTGCCTTCGCGATCCCACGGGAACTGCACGCGCACGCGCCCGTGCTCGTCGACGTGGATCTCCCGGCCGATCGGGCCCACCACGGTGGCGCTCTGCGGGCCGGGGATGATGGGCTTCGGCGTCTTGCGCGGCGGCCGATACGGCGACTTCGGATCGGCGAAGACCGCGGTGCCTTCGATGCTCCAGTCGTCGCCGTGCGCGCCCGTCACCGCGAGCTCGGTGACGAGGAGCGTGCCGCTCTGGAGCTCGGGGTGGTGGTGCCCTTCGATCTTGAAGAGCGTACCGGGGGCGAGCTCGACCACGTTGGTGCTGTAGGCGACCACGCGCTTGTCGGCCCGGATGGCTTGGAGGGTGCGCGTGGCCAGATCATTTCCGTGCTTCTCGTCCGGCCGGTAAACACCCTTGCGATCGGCGACCGGCGTGTCCGCGCCGCCGGTGCTCTTGGAGAGGAAGGCGCCCGCGTCGTAGCGGTACTGCTCGTAGCGATTCTCCGGGGCCGCGGCCTCGGGCAGCGCGCGGCCGAAGAGCGGATAGGCCGGCTTGCGGAAGTCGTGCTCGCGCAGCGTGACCTTGCCCGGGCGCACCTGATGGACCAGCCGCACGTCCTGCATCGTGGGCTTGCTCGCGCCGGCGCCGACGTCGTCGCGGAACGGGATCGGCGAGTCGCGGTGGAGCGCGCCTTCGATGAGGTTGTCGCTGAGCGTGAGCTTCGAGGGAGCGCCGCCCTGGTCCGAGAAGGTGAAGGCGATGCCCGCTTCCTCGAGCAGGCGGCTCAGGAAGTCGTAGTCGCTCTCGCCGTGCTGCACCTTGTATTCGAGCGCGGGGTAGCTGCCGCGATCGATCTTCCACGTGGGCTGGATGCTCCACTCCGCGAGGAGCTTGTCGACGATGTCCGGAATGGAGAGGTGCTGGTAGATGCGATGGCCCGTGCGGTGCGCGAGGAGCCAGAGCGTCGGGACGATCTCGAATTGGTAGGTCGAGAGCGAGCCTCGCTGATCGGTGGGCATCGCCTTCATCTGCCCGATGTGGCTGCACACGCCCTTCCACGTGCGCACCGGGCCGTCCTGCCCGCGGAGGGTGAGCGACGCGGCCTTGCCGGTGATGCCGTCGAGATCGATCGTGGAGCGAGGCGACCGCGCCATGACGCCGACCACGAACGGGGAGGAGATGGCCTCGCGCACCGAGAGGTGCCGGACCTCGAGCGAGGTCTCCCCGCATTCGAACCAGAGATCGAGGTGCAGGCGCTGGGTCGAGGATTGGGTCACGAGCGATGTCTCCGCGGATGGGGGGCGCATGCTACTCGGGATCCGCGACGCGGTGCCCGTTGATCGCGCGCGGGCAGCGCCACTACATTCGAGGCCGGCGAAGGCCGGGAGAGTGCCCATGTCGACACGCGTGCCCGACGGTATCTACATGGGGTGGTGGAGCTGGCACAAAGCCGACGCCCACGTCCGGCAGCGGACGACGCGCGTGGTCTTCATCCCCTGGGACGGCGCCGAGGGACAGGAGTGGCTGGACAAGACCGCGCAGTGGAACCTGGTGACGAACAACCGGTTCCATGTCGTGCAGTACGATCCCAGCATCCAGCAGCAGCCCCTGCTCGCCGCGATCAACGACGACCCTCAGGCCGTGGTGTACATCCGCGGGCATGGCAGCGTGGGCGCTCCGTACATCCAGGTGAGGATCTCGGAGGACGAGGCGACGAACCTGCCCATCACCATCGCGTGTCAGCGGCTCATCGACAGCGGGCTCGACCCTCGGTTTCCCGGCGTGATCAAGTTCTATTCCTGTTACAGCGGCACGAAGCCCACGCCCGAGGCGCTCGCCAACAGCCGTGCCTCGGCGGAGAGCAACAACGAGCGGTTTGCGCGGTGGCTGGCCGCGAACGCGATCACGCAGGAACAGTACGAACGAGGGGTCATGGTGCCTGCGCTCGACAAGGCGATGGGGCGGCAGGGCGCCGATTACTTCCGCGAGAAGGGCTTCAAGTCGTGCATCTTCTA
Organism: Minicystis rosea; assembly: GCA_001931535.1. GTDB lineage: Bacteria > Myxococcota_A > Polyangia > Polyangiales > Polyangiaceae > Minicystis > Minicystis rosea. The sequence continues at coordinate 5,405,006 of CP016211.1, read as the reverse complement.
TGGGTACTTGGGCCCGGTAGGCTCCGAGTACGAACAGGACGCGACCGACGAATGGCACCGGCATGTCAGCCTGAAAGCGCTCGAGTCGCGGCCATCGGAGCTGTTGGGCCTTTCCAAGACCCGACCGTCGAAGGCGCGTATCCGGGTGTGATTGCCAATCACGGCGGCGCGATCGAAACCTCTCTTCGCCATCGAATCGCCCCTTCGCTCGTGGGGCTCGCGCACGACGCGACGGACGGCGAAGCGATGGAGATCGAAAGCGCCGATCGCGCGCCGCGTGACGGCCGCGCTCGCCGGCCGGTGCGGCGCACCGCTTGACGACCGGGCCTCGGGCCTGCCATCCCTGCGGCGCGCGCATGATTCGGCTGACGCTCCTCGGTGAGAGCACCGTTCTCCTCTCCACGCTGTGCGCGTCGTGCCCGCAGGGGCCGGCGGGCTGCTGCGTGGCGCCGCCCGAGTACGATTGGTCCGACATCGGCCGCGTCGTCCGGCACGGCGGTCGAGATTGGCTGCTCGATCAAATCGCCGCCCGTCGCGTCGAGCCCGTCGCGCGCGGGCTCGCGGTGCGCCGCGTGCGCAAGCGGGAGGCGCGCGATCTCCCACGGCAATCGAAGTGTGCTTTTCACGGTCCGCGCGGCTGCACCATCACGCCGGAGCAGCGACCGGAGACCTGCAATTACTTCCTGTGCGACGACGCGTTTCGCGAAGGCGGCGAGGCGCGCGGCGATCGTCACGCGGTCGCGGCGCGACGCGCGCATGGAACGCTGCGGGCCGTGTACGAGCGCTGGGATGCGACGCTCGCGGCCGCCATTCCCCGCGCGTGGCCCGAGGGCTTCGCGTGGGATGCGGCGTTCCTCGATTGGCTCGGCGCGGAGGTCGCGCGGCTCGCGACGGAGGCGCATGCGGAGCTCGCGGCGATCATGCCCGGCGCAGAGATCGAGCCGGGTGCCATGAGCTTCGCATTGTCGTTGGATCCGGACGAGCGGTCGGCGATGATCCCGCGCATGTCGAAGATCACGCTCAAGCTCCGGGATCTGCACAACGGGAACACGTCGTTCAAAGAGCTCGCGGACGAGGACGCCGCGCTCGCGTATCTGCGCGAGCGGCCGCGCTTCACCGAGGTGCTCGGGGTGGTCTTCGAGGGGCTGACGCCGGAGCAGAACACGCGGCTCAAGGAGGCCAACCGCCCGCTCGACGCGGAGGAGCAGGCGGCCGAGACGCGCCTCGACGAGGCGGCCACGCGCGCCGCCGAGGCCGCGCAGGCGAAGCGCGCCAAGGAAGAAGATGCCGCACGCGCCGCGCATCGCGAGGCGATGAAGAAGGCCGATCCCAACCGGCCGATGGAAGTGCGTTATCGCTTCGATGGATCGATCACGCCCGTCGATCCCGAAGATCAAAGGCCCATCACCGACGAGGCGCGCGCGGCGATCCTGGCGTGGGTGGCCGAGCGCAACGAGTGGGTCGAGGCCCGCAACCAGTGCGTGGGCGAAGCGAAGATGCAGGTGTGGCTCGGCGCGTTGCCGCGGGCCGGCGCCGATCGGGTGCAGGGCGGATCGTTCATCCCCGTCGCGGCAGCCCCGAAGACCACCTGAGGCATGGATCGCAGGAGCTTCCTCAAAAAAGGCCTGCTCGGCGGCGCCGTCCTCGTGCTCGGGGGCGCGGGCCTCGCGCTGCAACCGACGCGTAAGTTCGCGTCGCCGGTCGCGCCGCTCCAGGTGCTCGACGATCGCGGCTTCCAAGTGATGGCCGCGATCGCGGCGCGCGTCGTTTCCTTCGAGGGCGTCGACGTGGTGGCGGTCACCCACCGCGTCGACGAGGCGCTGTCGCGCGCCGCGCCCGAGGCGCGCGCCGATCTCGCCAAGGTGCTCGGCCTCTTCGAGAACGCGCTCCCCGGCTTGCTGCTCGACGGACGCGCGCGCCCCTTCACGCAGCTCGACGCCGAAGGTCAGGACCGCGTGCTCGAAGCCTGGCGCGACAGCCGGATCGTGCTCCGGCGCAGCGCCTATGCGGCCATCCGCAAGCTCTGCCTCGGCGCTTGTTACGGCGATCCGGCGATGTGGCGCGCCATTCGCTATCCGGGGCCGCCCATGCTCGGCGGGCTCTTCTACGACGATTCGAAGGCCGGCGCGGTCGAGGCGGTCGCCAAAGGGAATCCATGACGAAGCTCGCGGTGGTGCGCGCCAGTCCCAACGTCATCGACGGGTCGGCGGCGGCGGCGGATCTCGATCTCTCGGCCGACGTCTGCGTCGTCGGCAGCGGTGCGGGCGGCGCGATCGCCGCGTCGGTGCTCGCGGCGGCGGGGATCTCGGTGATCCTCGTGGAGGAGGGCGGATACTTCACGCATGAAGATTTCGACATGCGCGAAGCCCACAGCATGCCGCGCCTCTACCAAGAGGCGATGCAGCGCACGACGGCGGACCTCGGCATCGCCATCCTCCAAGGGCGCGCCGTGGGCGGGACGACGGTGGTCAACTGGACCACGAGCTTCCGCACACCCGAGGACGTGATCGATCACTGGACCAAGAAGCACACCGTGGGCGGCTTCAAATACGCCGATCTGGTGCCGCACTACGAGGCCATCGAGGGCCGGCTCGGGATCCACAAGGTGGACGAGTCGACGATGAACGCCAACAACCGGCGGCTCTTCGACGGGTGCAAGCAGAAGGGCTGGGCCGTCGAGACCACGCGCCGCAACGTGTGGCAGTGCATGCAGACGGGCGCCTGCGGGATGGGCTGTCCGGTGAACGCCAAGCGATCGATGCTGGTCACCGCCATCCCCGACGCCATCGACGCGGGCGCGAAGCTCCTCTTCCGCTGCCGCGTGGATCGCTTCGAGGTGGCTTCCGGCGAGATCCGGGCGGCGCAGGGCACGCTGCTCGATGCGGGCGGCTATGCGCCGACGGGCCGCCGCGCGACGGTGAAGGCGAAGCGCTTCATCCTCGCGGGCGGCGCCATCAACAGCCCGGCGCTCCTCCTGCGATCGGGCCTCGACAGCGGCGGCGTCGTGGGCACACGCACGTTCCTCCACCCCGTCATCGGCGTCACCGGCCTCTACGACGAGCCCATTCAAGCGCACGCCGGCGCGCCGCAGAGCGCGGCCAGCCATCAATTCGCGCATCGCGGCGCCGACGTCGGCTTCTTCATGGAGACCTCGCCCGGCTATCCGGTGCTGGCCGCGATGGCGCTCCCCGGCTACGGCGAAGCGCACCGCAAGCTCATGCTCGGCATGTCGCGCCGCACGGTGCACATCGCGCTGGCCATCGACGGCTTCCACGACGACGTGCCCGGCGGCACCGTGCGTCTCCGTCCCTCGGGCGCGCCGCTCATCGACTATCCGATCGTGCCGCGGATCTGGGAGGCCTTCCGCACCGCGCAGAAGCGGCTCATCGAGCTCAACCTCGCCGCGGGCGCCAAAGAGGTGACGACGCTCCACGATCCTCCGCTCACCTTCACCGGCGAGGCGGATCTCGATCGCGTCGATCGCGCCCCGTGGGAGACGGGCCGCGTCGGCGTGTTCACCGCCCATCAAATGGGCGGCTGTCGCATGGGGGACGATCCCCAACGCTCGGTGGTGCGCTCGGAGGATTTGCGACACCACACCATCAAGAACCTTCACATCGTGGATGGCTCGGTGTTCCCCACCAGCTTGGGCGTCAATCCGCAGCAGTCGATTTACGGGCTCGCGCGGCTCATGGCGACACGCATCGCAGCGACGCGCGGGTAGCCCTCTGCAGAAGCTCGAGGACGAGAAGAGCCGGAGCAACCACGAGATCGTCTATCCTCAACGAGATTGCACATCAGAGCAAGGCCGATGGCGGTGCGCCGACGGCGCTCGACAAAGGCCTTTGGGGCACCGCCGCCAAACAGGCCAAGAGCCTTCGTCCGATTGCGGTGGAAGGTCGATTGGATTCGGGCGCCGGTGCGTCCGTTCGATTGGGGGCGCGCGCCTCGATGGCGTCTCCGCCGGCGGCGAGGGGCTCGTCGTGACCGGGCGACATCGGGACGGGCGGCTGATCGCGCCCGACGCCCGACGTCCCTCCGAGGGCGCGTCCGACGCCTCTCCCCCGTCGTGACGCAATCATGGCGGAGCGGCGTAGCGGCGGCGACGCAGCGGGTGTAAACGCGAAAGGTCTTGCTTCTGACACCAACGACGTGAGGACGACCATGACTTTCCGACATCATCCCTGGGCTCTCTCGGCGTTCGTGGCGTCGGCGCTGGCAGGTGGCTTCCAGCTCGCGACGGGCTGCTCCGCGGCGCCGACCAACACCTTCCACACCGGCGGCAGCGGCGGCAGCACCTCCACGAGCAGCGCGACCGGGCAGGGCGGCGACATCGGCATCGGGATCGACGGAGGCCTGGGCGGCTCGTCGAGCAGCGGCGGCGTCCCGCAGACCTGCGCGGACGCGCTCAAGAACCGCAGCTACATCGGCTGCGAATACTGGCCGACGGTGACGAGCAACGCGGGCCTCTACGAGAGCTTCGAGTTCGCCGTCGCGGCCGCGAACCCGACCGGCTCACCCGCCATGGTGACGGTCGAGCGCAATGGCAACATGGTCGCGCAGGTCACGGTCCAGCCCGGCGGGCTCGAGACGATCTCCCTACCTTGGGTGGACGAGCTCAAGGGCTTCGACACGGTCGGCGACGGCTCGGGCATCGGCTCCGTCTTCTCGAAGAAGGGCGCGTACAAGCTCTCGTCGAGCGTCCCGATCACGCTCTGGCAGTTCAACCCGCTCGAGTTCCAGCTCGCGACGACGCCTTCCGACTGCCCCAACGCCGCGGATCTGGGCGGGTGCTTCTCGTTCACGAACGACGCATCCATCCTCCTGCCCACGACGGCGCTCCGCAACGAGTACTACGTGATGAGCTACCCGACGATGCACCTCGGGCAAGTCGATCCGTTCTTCGGCGACACGAGCTGGATCAACCTCCCGGGCTTCGTCGCCATCACCGCGACCGAGGACAACACGCAGGTCACCGTCGAGTCGACGGCCAACGTGCGCGCCGGCAGCGGCGTGGCCGCGCTCTCCTCGGGCCAGACGGGAACCTTCAAGCTCAACGCGGGCGACGTCCTCCAGCTCACGACCGCGTCCGGCCCCGCGTCGCAGACGCCGCAGCCGGGCAAGCCCTGCCAGGAGGACCCGCTCCAGAGCGTGGTCTACTGCCCGTCGGCGGCGACGCTCGATCTCACGGGCTCGCACATCGTCTCGGACAAGCCCGTCAGCGTCATCGGCGGCCACGACTGCACCTTCATCCCGTTCAACAAGTACGCCTGCGATCACATCGAGGAGAGCCTCTTCCCGGTGGAGACGCTGGGCAAGGATCTCATCGTCACCGCGCCCAAGACGGTGGACTCGGTGACGCAGTCGCCGGGGCAGGCGGACAACATGTTCGTGCGCGTCCTCTCGGCGGCGGACAACAACGAGATCACCTTCGATCCGCCGGTCGCCGCCAAGACCACGTTGCAGAAGGGCAAGTGGGTGGAGATCGGGCCCATCACGCAGGACTTCCGCGTCATGGCCACCGACCGCATCATGGTCGGCCAGTACATGGTCGGCGAGAACTTCGGCAGCGTCGCGGCCTCCGCGGGTGATCCGTCGCTCTCCATCGCCATCCCGACGGAGCAGTACCGCGTCGAGTACACCTTCCTCGCGCCCTCGACGTACACGTACAACGTGGTCAACGTCGTCACGAAGACGGGCGCCAACATCACCATCGACGGCGCCACCATCCCGCAGAGCGAGTTCGTCGCCATCGGGTCTTCGGGCATGTCGGTGGCGCGCCACCTGATCAGCGGCGGCACCCACAAGATGGTCGGCAGCGCCAACTTCGGGATCGTGGTCTACGGCTACGGCTCGTACACGAGCTACATGTACCCGGGCGGCCTGAACCTCGAGACGGTCGTCATCGTCCCGCAGTGACGTCGCCCGCGTGATTCGCGGCAGCTTCGGTTGCCGCGAAACGCTCGTCGAACGAGAGCGCTCCGGCGGCCACGGTCGCCGGAGCGTTTGCGTTTCAGGGGCTCAATCCCGGTGATGGACGGCGGTGACCCGCATCGCCACGCCGCCCTTGGGGCGCAGCGTGGCCGAGTCGTCGGGCAGCACCTCGGCGTTCGACGTGAGCGCGAGGTCGAGCCGATCGAGGATGGTGGCGAGCACGATGGGGCCCTCCATCAAGGCGAAGTGATTGCCGATGCAGGTGCGCGGGCCGCCGCTGAAGGGCGCCCAGGCGAGCTTCGGGCGCGCCTCCTCGGCGGCGGGGGTGAAGCGCTCGGGATCGAAGCGCTCGGGATCGGGCCACACCTCGGGCCGGCGCTGCATCGCGTACAGGCTGATGAGGATGATGGCGCCGCGCGGGAGATCGTAGGCGCCGATGCGCACGTCGGCGCTCGCTTGGCGCCCGAAGAAATACACCGGCGGATAGAGGCGCATCGACTCCTTGAAGACCTTGAGGCAGTAGCCGAGCTTCGGGAGATCCTCGATCGTCGCGGCGCGGCCGCCGAGCTGTCGCGCTTCGTCGCGGGCGCGGGCGTAGGCCTCGGGGTGGCGCGCGAGTAGGTAGAGAGACCAAGCGAGGGCGGTGGCCGTGGTCTCGTGGCCGGCGACGAAGAGGGTGATGATCTCGTCGCGCACCTGCTTGTCGCTCATGCCGCCGTCCTCGTCGTAGGCGGTGAGGAGCGCGGTGAGCAGGTCCCTGCGATCGAGGCCGGCGGCGCGTCGCTCGGCGATCATGCGCTCCACGCGGCGCTCGATGACGGCGGTGGAGTGTTCGATGCGGCGCGTCTGCTCGCCGGGCCAGTGAATGGGCTCGACGAGCGACTCGGCGAGGGTTTTGGCGCGCGCGCGGAGCGGCTCCGGGAGCTCTTCGGCCACGTCGGCGAACACCCCGGAGAGCCGGAGCTGCGCGGCGTAGGGGAGCGAGCTGCTCTGATCGTTGGCCCAGCGGAGCGCGACCGTGAGCGCTTCACCCAGCTCGTCCGCCTCGTCGAGCGTGTCGCTGTCGAAGAGCGTCTTGCCCGCGATGCGCATGGCGATGTGCGTGGTCAAGCGGGCCACGTCCACGACCTCGCCCGTGCGGAGCGGGGCCACCGCCTCGCGCGCGCAGTGGGCCATGGTGGGCGCGTAGCCCGCGACCATCCCGTGGGTGAAGAGCGGCGCCATGAGCTTGCGCTGCCGCTTCCACAGGTCGCCGTCGCTGGTGAAGAGGCCCTCGCCGGCGAGCGGGCGGAGCGGGCCGCGCAGGCCGGGTGATTTGACGAAGCTCTTCGCCTTCTCGACGAGGATCTCGTGCAGGAGCGCCGGCGAGTTGGCGAAGATGAGCGGCGTGCCGAGCGCGTGCACGCGGCCGATGTCGCCGCACTCGCGGTTCAACCGGTGGAAGAAGTTGAAGCGATCGTCGCGAATCTCCTCCATGTGGCCGAGGCGGTTCGCTCCCGAGAGCAGGGGGATGTCTTCGAGGCGCATGCTCGTTCAGCGATAGCACGGGCACGCGCGGCGCTGTCGATCGGGGCGCGGCGCGGGCGAACGGAGGGCGCGCCGCCGCGGAAGACGAGGACACGAGCAGGCTGGGAGAGGCGGAGATCGTGGGCCCCACCGGGATGCGAGCCCGAGGCGCGCGGCGTGGTGGCTGCGCGTGATGGGCGTCGTAGCGGCGGTGCTGCGTGCCGCCGTGGGCCCAGCTTCACTCCGCGACGAAGCCCTTCCAGCGGCGCATGTAGCCGATGAACGCGTCGCCGAGCCCGCGCTCCGAGAGCTCCACGGGCGTGAGCGGCGGGCGCCGCGGCTCCCACGTGGGATCGGTCGCGCGGAGGGGCCAATCGGGGTTCGTGATCGCCGCGCGACCGAGCGCCACCATGTCGGCGCCCTTGTCGAAGAGCGCGTCGGCCTCGGCCCGCGTCCAGATGCTCCCGGCCACGAGGATGGGCACTTCCTTCGGGCACACGGCGCGGAAGAGCGGGATGGGGTGCTCGTCGGGGTGCTTCACCGTGTTGTTCGCCGAGCGCCACAGCGACAGATGGAGGAAGTCGATGCCGTCCTCGCAGAGCCAGCGCGCGACCTCGAGGGTCTCGTCGAGATCGACGCCCTTCGTCTGCCCCCAGTCCTCGGGCGAGATGCGGATGCCGACGATGAACGACGCGGGCACGGCGGCGCGCACGGCGCGCGTCACCTCGCGCACGAAGCGGGCGCGATCCGCGAGGGAGGCGCCGCCGTAGCCGTCGCTGCGCGTGTTGAGGTTGCTCAGGAACTGACCGAGCAGGTACCCGTGCGCGCCGTGCAGCTCGACGCCGTCGAAGCCGGCCCGGTGCGAGCGCACGGCCGCGTCGCGGAAGGCCGCCAGGGTGCGATCGAGGTCGTCGCGGGTCGCGGCGCGCGGGTTCTCCGCGTCGCCGGGGATCTCGCTGGCGCTCCACGCGCGCTGCCCGGTGAGCCGCGCGGGGGAGCGCGCGCCGCCGTGGTAGAGCTGCACCAAGCCGAGCGCGTCGTGCTCGCGGATCGCCGAGGCGAGGCGCGTGAGCCCGGGGAGCAGGCGATCGTCGAACACGCCGAGCTCGCCGTCGAAGCCTTGCCCGTCGAGCGCGACGTGGGCGGCGCAGGTCTCGACCACCCCGAAGCCGCCTCGGGCGCGCGACGCGAGCCAGCGCAGCTCGTCCTCGCCGAGCGAGCCGTCGGCGTGGCTCTGGCCGTTGGTGAGAGGCGCGAGCGACACGCGGTTCTTCGCGATGCGCCCGTTGCGGAAGGTGAGGGGAGAAGAGAGGTCGACGCGAGGCATGCGGCGGGGGCTTATCGCACCGCGCCGCGCGCCGCCATCACCCGTGGACCTTGTTCCCGAAGGCGCGCATCCATTTCTCCTCGTCGGAGGTGAGCGCGCCCTTCTCCAAGGCGGCGAGGTTCTCCTCCATCTGCGCGCGGCTCGCGGGGCCGGTGAGCGCGAGATCGACGTGAGGGCTCGAGAGCTGGAAGCGGTAGCAATCGCCTGCGCTCATGACCGGCCCGTCCCAACCCTTGGGTGCCTTGAGCAGTCGACGCCACGCCGTCCCGGTGTACGCGAGGATGGAGGGCTTCGTGTCCTTCACGTGCGGGAAGATGTCGCGCTCGGCGCCGGGATGCGCGGCGTTGTAGCGGATCATCAGCAGGTCGAGCGGTGACGCCTCGGCGAGCTTTCCGGCGCGCGGCCGGTCGTGGATGCTCACGCCGATCGACCCGACCTTGCCGCTCTCGCGAAGGTGCACGAGCTCCTTCTCGGTCGCCTCGGTGAGCGCGGAGCCGACGCCGACCCAGCCGAGGAGGAGCACGTCGATCTTGTCGACCCCGAGCTCCTTGAGGAGCGACTCGGCGGCGCGGCGCACGGTCCAGCCGAAGTAGCCGATGGAGGCGAAGCCCACCACGGCGACGTCGTCGCGGCGTTGCTTGAGGGCGTCGCGGAGCGGGCTCCTCACGCTCTTGCCGCGCGACGTCCAGAGGAAGAGGTTGACGCCGCGGTCCATGGCCGCGCGCACGCCGTCCTCGTCGATCCCGTAGTTGGTCGCGAGCCCCAGCCGGAAGATGCGCTTGCCCTTGAAGGCCGACGGCGTGCGGTAGAGCCAGGAGTCCATGGGCGGATGGTAACCCGGCCTGGCATGTCTGCCGCGAAAACGAGCGCCGCGTGTGCGGTACGTGGGGCCACCACGCGATCGAGAGGCGAGGGCGCGCCGCCCCGTGCTTGCCCGGGCCGGGCACCGGCGGTATTTGCTTCGGCCCACTCGAGGTGTGACGGAGAAAGCTGCTGTGCGCCGCGTGTCGTCGGTTCGCCTCTGCAAAATCGCCGGGGACTCCTCGGCCCTTCTCCCGGTCCGCGCGGCGCGCGCGCCGCTCTCCCCGTCGCATCTTCACCTCCCGAGAACGCGAGCCGCATGGCCAATTACGCGCTGACCCACCTCGAGCAGCTCGAGGCCGAGAGCATCCACATCATCCGCGAGGTGGCCGCCGAGTTCGAGAACCCGGTCATGCTGTATTCGATCGGGAAGGACTCCGCGGTCATGGTCCGCCTCGCGCAGAAGGCGTTCCACCCGGGCAAGCTCCCGTTCCCGCTCCTCCACGTCGACACCACGTGGAAGTTCCGGGACATGATCAGCTTCCGCGATCGCTTCGTCCGCGAGAACGGCTTCGAGCTCCTCGTGCACACGAACCGCGAGCCCGAGGCCGAGGGGATGAACCCCTTCGATCACGGCAGCCAGAAGTACACGACGATCATGAAGACGCATGCGCTCGTGCAGGCGCTCGCCAAGTGGGGCTTCGACGCGGCCTTCGGCGGCGCGCGCCGCGACGAGGAGAAGAGCCGCGCCAAGGAGCGCGTCTACTCCTTCCGCGATCGCCTGAGCCAGTGGGATCCGAAGAACCAGCGCCCCGAGCTGTGGAACCTCTACAACGGCAAGATCAACAAGGGCGAGAGCATCCGCGTCTTCCCGCTCTCCAACTGGACCGAGCTCGACGTCTGGCAGTACATCCACAGGGAGAACATCCCCATCGTGCCGCTCTACTTCGCGGCGAAGAGGCCCGTCGTCGCGCGTGACGGCGGCCTCTTGATGGTGGACGACGAACGCATGCGCCTCCTCCCCGGCGAGGTGCCGATGGAGAAGATGGTCCGCTTCCGCACCCTCGGCTGCTACCCGCTCACGGGCGCCATCGAGTCGACGGCGACCACGCTCCCCGAGATCATCCGCGAGATGCTCCTGACGAAGAGCTCGGAGCGCCAGGGCCGCCTCATCGATCACGACGAGCGCGGGTCGATGGAGACGAAGAAGCGGGAAGGTTATTTCTGATGCGCGATCGAGAGCTCATCGAGACGGACGTCGAGGCGTTCCTCGTCCGCGAGCAGCACAAAGAGATCCTTCGCTTCCTCACGGCCGGCAGCGTCGACGACGGGAAGAGCACGCTCATCGGGCGCCTCCTGCACGACTCGAACATGGTCTACGACGACCAGCTCGCCGCCCTCCGCAAGGACTCGGCGAAGAAGAGCTCGGCCGGCGGGGAGATCGACTACAGCCTCCTCGTGGACGGCCTCCTCTCCGAGCGGGAGCAGGGCATCACCATCGACGTCGCGTACCGCTACTTCGCCACCGACCGGCGCAAGTTCATCATCGCGGACACGCCGGGGCACGAGCAGTACACGCGCAACATGGCGACGGGCGCGTCGACCGCGGACCTCGCCATCATCCTCATCGATGCGCGCTACGGCGTCCTCCCGCAGACGCGGCGGCACAGCTTCATCGCCTCGCTCCTCGGCATTCGTCACATCGTGGCGGCGGTGAACAAGATGGATCTCGTCGGCTACGACGAGGGCGTCTTCACCCGCATCCGCAGCGACTACGCGGCCTTCACGGAGAAGCTCGGCTTCACCGACATCCACTATCTCCCGCTCTCGGCGCTCAAGGGCGACAACGTCGTCGAGCGCAGCGAGCACATGCCCTTCTATGCCGGGCCGCCGCTCCTCGAGCACCTCGAGACGGTGCCGGTTGCGAAGGACAAGAACGTCGCGCACCTGCGCTTCCCCGTGCAGTACGTGCTCCGGCCCAACCTCGATTTCCGCGGCTTCAGCGGGACGGTGGCCTCGGGCGTGATCAAGAAGGGCGACCGGGTGATGAGCCTCCCGTCGCGGCGCACCAGCACCGTGACGCGGATCGTGACCTTCGACGGCGATCGCGAGGAGGCGTTCCCGCCGCAGGCCGTGACGGTGACGCTGGCCGACGAGATCGACGTGAGCCGCGGCGACATGCTGGTCCACGAGGACGACCTGCCGCAGGTGGCCCGCTCGATCGAAGCCATGGTGGTGTGGATGAACGAGCGCCCCTGCGAGGTCGGCGCGTCGTTCCTCGTCAAGCACGGCACCAAGCTCGTCTCCGCGGAGGTGAGCGAGATCCACGAGCGCGTCGACGTGAGCACCCTCGAACGCCACCCCGCGCGCACGCTCGGCTTGAACGACGTCGGCCGCGTGACCCTCACCGCGGCGCGCCCGCTGCTCTTCGATCCGTACGCGCAGAACCGCGCCACGGGCGCCTTCATCGTCATCGATCGGCTCACCAACGGGACCTTCGGCGCCGGCATGATCCTCGGCGCCGGCGCGAGCGAGCCGCAGGAGATCGAGGCTTCCGGCACGCGCGGCGTCTCCCTCGCGGAGCGCATGCGCCGCCTCGGCCAGCGCCCCGCGGCCATCGTGCTCTCGGGCGGCGACGAAGCGCGGCGCGAGGAGCTCGGCACGCTCCTCGAGCGGCGCCTCTGGGATGACGGCTACACCGCCCACCTCCTCGGCCCGCGCGCCATCGGCGCCGCCACCGTCTGCCAGGACCTCGGCCTCATCAGCATCCTCCTCGCCGATGGCACGACCGAGCTCTCCGGCCTGCGCGCCTCGCTCCCGGCCGCGCAGATCCTGATGGTCGACTGCGGCGACGCGGACGGCGGCGGCTCGGTGGAAGCCGTGCTCCGTGAGCTCCGGCAGCGCGACGTAATCCGCTGACACGCGCGCCCGCGCGGCCCGAGGAGCGCAAGGCTCCCCGATGGATCGGTCACCGGCGGCCAGGCTGGTGACCGATCTCCTGCCCTTCAAGGCCCCTGCAAACAGGCAAACAATCGCTCCCGTGCGCCGCGGGGCAGTGCCGGCGATGGCAGTCGCCGATCCCGTGCTCTCCATGTGAATGACGGCGACGGCAGCCGCCGATCCCGTGCTCCTTCCGTGAATGACGGCGACGGCAGTCGCCGATCCCGTGCTCCTTCCGTGAATGACGGCGACGGCAGCGGCCGATCCCGCGCTCTCCGGGGGAATGACGGCGACGACAGTCGCCGATCCCGCGCTCCCCGCGTGAGTCACGTCGGTGTAAGTGGACGGACGGGTGCCCCTCGCAGCGATCACGGTGACGTAAGCCGCCGATCCTGTGCTCCCCGGGTGAATGACAGCGACGGAAGTCGGAGGCGCCGTGCCCTTCGCGTGATTTACGACGATGGGAGCGCCGGATTCCGTGCTCGCCGGTCGGCGCGGGGCGAGGAACGCCGTGCTCCCGCGTCACGCCCTGGTCGAGCCGGCTTGGTTTCCCGCGGCGCGGGCCGAGGGGCCTCGCGATCCGGCCCGGGATCTCCTATGCAGGCAGCCATGAGCGAACGCTCCCTTTTGATGATCCCGGGGCCCATCGAGTTCGAGCCCGAGGTCCTGCGTGCGGTGGGGCGCGCGGCGCCGAGCCACATGGATCCCGACTTCGTGCGCGTGTTCGGGCGCGCCCTCGGGCGGATGCGCGACGTCTTCGGCGCGCCGACGGGGCAGCCTTTCGTCGTCGCCGGCAGCGGCACGCTGGCGATGGAGCTCGCCGTCGCCAACGTCATCGAGGCCGGCGAGCGCGCGGTCGTGGTCAACACCGGTTACTTCAGCGATCGCATGGGATCCATCTTGGAGCGGCTCGGTGCGCGCGTCGTGCACGTGCGCGCGCCCGTGGGCGGCGCGCCTTCCCTCGAGGAGATCGAGAAGGCGGTCGCGGCGGAGCCGACGAAGCTCGTGACCATCACGCAGGTCGACACGTCCACCGGCGTTCTCGCCGACGTCGAAGGCGTGGCGCGCGTGGCGCGGGCGCACGGCGCGCTCTCCGCCGTCGACGGCGTGTGCGCGACGGGCGGCGAGCGCTTCGCGCAGGACGCGTGGGGCGTCGACGTGTGCCTCACCGCGAGCCAGAAGGCCATCGGCGTCCCGCCCGGCCTCGCGCTCGTGATGGCGAGCCCGCGCGCGCTCGACGCGTGGAAGGCCCGCAAGACGAAGGTGGCCTCGATGTACCTCGACTGGGGCGAGTGGCTGCCCATCATGAGCGGCTACGAGAAGGGCGCGCCCGCGTACTTCGCGACGCCGGCGGTGACCTTGATCATGGGCCTCGAGGTGAGCCTCGGGCAGCTCGTCGCCGAAGGGATGGATGCGCGCTTCTCGCGGCACGCGCGCATCGCGGGCGCGTTCCGCGCGGCGTGGTCGGCGCTGGGCCTGCGCCTCCTGCCGCTCCGCGAGGATCTCGCCGCCAACACGCTGAGCGCCGTCTGCTACCCGGACGGCATCGACGCTTCGCTCGTCGCGCGCGTGAAGGCAGAGGGCGTGGTGATCGCCGGCGGCCTCCACCCCGAGGTGAAGGCCAAGTACTTCCGCGTCGGCCACATGGGCGCGGTCTCCGCGAGCGACACGCTCGCCACCATCGGCGCCGTCGAGCGCGCGCTCGCGACGGGCGGCTACGCGTTCACGAAGGGCGCGGGCCTGGCGGCGGCGCAGGCGGTGCTCGGCGCGAAGGCGACGTGAAGGGCGCGCCCGCGACGTTCGAGGGCGACACCGGCGATCGCGTTCCCGAGGCTGCGATCGCCGGGCCCCGCAGCGTCGCGCGCTCGGCCCTCGCGTGCCTCGTCCCTGCAGCACTGCTCCTCCTGCCGTCGTGCGCCGCCGAGCACGCGACCGCGGCGCCGGCCTCGCCCGCGCCGGTTGCGACAGTCACCGCCGGCGCACCGGCGGCCTCCGCGGCGCCGGTGGCGACAGCTCCCGCCGGCGCACCGGCGTCTTCCACGACGCCGGCCCCGAACGACGCCGAGCCGAGCGTGCAGGTCGGCACCGTCGCGGACAAGCTCGGCGACGCGCGCGTGCCGTTCGCCAGGTACCTGATCCAGGTCCACGAGCGGCTTCACCCCGCCTTCTCCGATGCTTTCCTCGGCTCCCTGGAGAAGCTGCCGCGCTCGCACCCGATGAACCAGGATGGCCTGCAAACGACGGTGGAGCTGGCCATCGACCACCGGACCGGGAGCATCGTCCGGATGGTCATCGTCAAGACGAGCGGCGTCACCGCGTTCGACGTCGGCGTGCTCGACGCGGTGATCCGCGCACAGCCCTTCGGCCCGGCGCCCGACATCATCGCGTCGCCCGACGGGAACGTGTACGTGCACTGGTCCTTCTACCGAGATCCCCGGGATGGCTGTCAGCTGCGCAATGTGCGGCCATACATCCTGAAGCGTCGATAGGCGGTCCTTTCGCCTTCGAAGGCTGGCGACGGGGGGAGAAGAAGGACGTCGTGCTCACGCCTCGACGGGGAGCGCGCGGCGGCGAATGGATCGGCACCGTCGATACGACGTCGCGTCGTCCCCAGCGCTCGCCGGGGCCTCGAACGCGGCGTGACGCCGGTGATTTCATCCGCGGCGGCTCTGGTACGCTCGGTCCCGTGCGTCGCGTTCATCTCCTCGCGCTGGTGCTGGCGGGCTGCTCCGCGGTGCCCCCCGCGCCTCCCCCTGCCGCGCCTGCGCCGACGGCCGCCCCTGCCGCGGCTGCCCCGAGCGCCTCGACCTCGGCGAGCGCGCCTGCGTCGCCGGCTGCGCCTGCGTGGGTCGTCGATGAAGACGGGAAAGGGACTCCGCTCTCGGCCGACCTCGACGCCCCGAACGTCCCCGACGCTGCCTGCTTCGCAGCGCGCGTGTACCGCGGCACGATCGGGAAAGAACGGGTGACGATCGCGATCGCGACGAACGGCGCTCGGCTGTCCGGCCGGGTGCACTATGACCTCCCCGGGCCCGGCATCGAGCTCTCGGGGGAGATCAAGGGCGGCTCGTTCTCGCTCGTGGAGAAGGGCGCCGGGCGCTTCGAGGGGACGTGCGAGGCCAAGACCGGACGGCTCACGGGCAGCTACGCGCTCTCGGGCAAGAAGACCGCCTTCGCCCTCGCTCCGCGCCCGGGTGGAGAGACCGCGCTGCACGTCGTCCACGAGCGCATCAGGGGCACGAGCCCCGTCCCGTCCTACTGCGCTCGGCTGGGCAAGACGACGGAGACGCAGACGGTCGCGGAGGGGATCTGCCTGCCGAGCGACCCCGCCGCGCTCGCCGCGCTGCAGGAGGCGTACGGCGCCGGCCTGTGCACGTTCGAGCTGCGCGCGCCCCGCGTCTTCGGCTTCGAAAACCCGGGCGTCGAGCGCGCGGCCAACGTCGCGCTCTCGCACGATGGCGCCGAGTACGCCTCCCCCTCCGTGCTCGCTTCGGTGAAGCGATGCCCCGCGGGCGGCGAGGTCAAGGCCGGCGGCGGCTTCTCGATCGTGCACAACGCGAGCGAGGTGCTCTCGGTGTTCCTCTCGGGGTACATCAACGAAGCGAACGCCGCGCACGGGGCCATGTTCGGCCCCGATCCGGTGGTCGTCGACCTGCGGTCGGGCAAGCGCCTCGCGATCGGCGACGTGGTGAGCGACGAGGCCGCGTTTCGCAAAGCCATCCTGGCCTGCGACCCCGGGAACTACGAAGACCTCGAATGGGGTGAGAAGGATTCGCTTCGCAAGGCGCCTCGGTGGGCCATCGTCCCCGGAGGCATCGCCGTGGTCGTCGGGCCGGTCGCGCCCATCAAGAATGGTTTGCAGGGCAGGGGCCCCATCGCTTCTTTCGCGAGCCTGGTGAAGCGCAGGCTCCTGCGCGCCGATTCGACGATCGCCCGGTTGTGGGCCGGAGTGACGCCTGCCCCCGACGACGCGCCCTTCTGCCAAGCCATGATGGGCGACGGCGAGATCCTCACCGTCCGCCGCGGGGCTCCCTCGCCCTGATCGCGCAGCTCGCCCGATCCTGATCCGATCGAGAGCTGCTGGTCGAAGCCGAAACGGACACGCGAAGCGATCCGCGCCCGCACGAGGCCTCGGGTTCGTCGCCGGCTCTCGCGCTCGGCCCTTCCGTTGCGACGCCTTCCGCTGCGAGCCTCGGTGCTGGAGGTGTCCGGCACCATGGATAGATACACGGTCCCCGACTACGTCACATCGAGGCTCCGCTTCTACAACGGTCAGTTCCTTCGCGACGACGACTTCATCGACGAGCAGCGGTATCACGTCAGCCAGGCGCGGAGGCACGAGCGCTTGCTCCACGTCTCGGGCGTGGTCGAGGGCCTCGTGGTCACCGCGCCCGGAGGCATCGGCGTCAAGGTGTCGCCGGGCAGCGCGATCGACGCGAAGGGCCGCGTCATCGTGCTCCAAGCAGAACAGACGGTGAACGCGCCCGGGGACGGGACGTTCTTCGTCGAGATCTCCTTCGCCGAGGTGGAGTCGCACCCGGCCGACCCGAACAGCCCGATCATCGCGAACACGCGCTTCTCGCTCGCGACATCGACGATCGCGGTGGTCACGTCCACGGCCCGCGGGGGCGAGGCGGTGACCCTCGCGAAGATCGTGGTGACCTCCGGGAACGCCGCGGTCCTGACCTCGTCCGCGCGCGTCTACTCCGGTGTGGCGCTGCCGGGGCCCGCCGGTGCGTCGTATGCGCTCCGCGCCAAGGGCGACACGGCCATGGGCTTCGCCGAGCTCGGCGCGAGCCTGAGCGTGGCCGGCGACCTCCTCGCGGTGAATGGCACGCTGTCGGGAGCCTTCAAGGCGGCGAGCGCCACGATCACCGGCGCGCTCGGCGCGGGGAGCACGAGCGTGACGGGCACGCTGAGCGTGAGCGGCGCGCTCGGCGCGGCGAGCGCGAGCATCGGTGGCGATCTCCTCGCGGTGAACGGCACGCTGTCGGGAGCCTTGAAGGCGGCGAGCGCCACGATCACCGGCGCGCTCGGCGCGGGGAGCACGAGCGTGACGGGCACACTGAGCGTGAGCAGCGCGTTGAGCGCGGCGAGCGCGAGCATCGGCGGCGACGTGACGGCGGTGAACGGCACACTCTCGGGAGCCTTGAAGGCGGCGAGCGCGACGATCACCGGCGCGCTGAGCACGGGGAGCGCGACCGTGAGCGGCGCGTTGAGCGCGGCGAGCGCGGGCATCGGCGGCGACGTGACGGCGGTGAACGGCACACTCTCGGGAGCCTTGAAGGCGGCGAGCGCCACGATCACCGGCGCGCTCGGCGCAGCGAGCGCGACCGTGACCAACGGGCTGACGGCCGGGACCGCGACCGTGACCAACGGGCTGACCGCAGCGAACGCCACGGTGACCAACACCGTCAGCGCGGGCAGCGCCAACGTCTCCGGCAACCTGAGCGTCTCCGGCAACGTCGGCTTCGGCACGACGGCGCCCAAGGCGCGGCTCCAGGTGGTCGGCGACATCATCCTGGGCGCCGACGCCAACAACCAGAAGTTCATCCTGCACCCGCGCGCGGCCGAGGGGGGAGACGTCCTCCAGATCACGAACGATCTCCCCGACGGCAACGCGGACTGGAGCAACGGCATCGTGCTCAAGCGCGGTGGCAACGTGGGCATCGGCATCTTCACGCCGAGCGTGAAGCTCGATGTCGGCGGCGACATCAACTACGCCGGGCAGCTCACGAAGCTCGACGTCGCGCCGAGCTTCCAGGCGGTCGTGCGCGTCACCGACTTCCGGCTCGGCAACCACGGGGCCACCGGCCGCGCGTTCGTCGACGCCACCTCGCAGCTCGTCGTCAACTGGGGCGGCGACTGGGCGACCACGCGCATCGGGAGCTCGCTCTTCATCGACGGCATGCTCACCCTCACGAGCGCCGCGGCGAACGCCGACATCCTCGTCAACGCGCCGGTGCGGTCGACCCTCTGCCCCGCGGGCAGCAACGTTCCGGCCAACCTCGCGTTCCAGGTGCGCAGCGCCGGGACCGGCGATCTCCAGCTCAACACCGACAACCCGGGCAACGTCGTCCTGGCCCAGGGCGGCGGCAACGTCGGCGTCGGCGTCGCGCCCACGGCCAAGCTGCACGTGCTCGGGGTGGGCTCGATCGGCGCGTCGATCGTCGGTGGCACCGGCCCCGCGGGCGCGCGGTTCAACCCCAACGGGTGGAGCCTCACCAACGCGCTCGAGGCGCGCGCCGCCGGCGGGGACGCGCCGCCCGCGGTCGTCTTTCACCACGTCGGCCTGGCGACACTGGGCCTCGTCGCCCAGAGCTCACCGCGCGGGCTGCGTCTCACGGGGCCGAGCGAGGAGGCCAAGCCCGGGCTCTACGTCGACGGCGAGGTGATGGTGCGCGGCACGGGCCGCGCGGTGGCCTGCAACGAAGAGTCGCTGCGCACTCTCCGCGGCGTGATCGGTCCGAGCGGCGCCGTCCTCTCCGGGGCCGGCTTCACCGTGACCAAACCGCTGACGGGCGTGTACGACGTCACCTTCAACGTCGCTTTCAGCTCCATGCCAACGGTCGTCGTCACGCAGATGTACAACGGCGACCTCGGCTACTCGGCCGGCAACACGCTCGACAACGCGGTGGTGGTCGGCGTCTCCATCACCAAGGCACGCTTCAAAATCGGCGACGCGGGCGGCAACGGAGCGGACCGGCACTTCCACTTCATCGTCGTAGGGAGCTGACGGACCGCGGGCGATCAGCCCGGAGCTTCGCCGGAGCTCCGGGCCGCCTCTCCGCCCTCACGTCACGGCGTGCAGCACACCGTGATGGGATCCTCCGGCGTCACCGCGCCGCTCGCGCTGCTCGGCGTGCTCGGGCATGAACCGCTGCCGCTCGGCGTGCCCGTGTAGATGATGCTCCGCTGGCTCAGGTACGGCGGCGGCGGCGTGGTCGGATCCGGCGGGAGCGCGGAGCACTGCGACACGCTCGTGAGGAGGGTCTCCTCGGTCGTGCACTGCGTGTCGGTGTAGAGCTTCATCGTGCCCACGCAGCTCGTCCCGCTCGGCGTGCCGCACTGGCAGCTCGAGCACTGCCGCGTGTCGTCCGCGTCCGCGAAGAACACCTGCCGCACCGAATAAGGGCCGGCCGGGCAGGGGACGTTGCCGTCGCGGTAGATGCAGAGCATGTCCTCGAAGGGCGGGCTCGGCTTGGGCACGCACGCGCCCATGCCGCAGCCGGCGCCGTTGCCGGCGTCGCCGCAGGCGCGGATCTGCGTGTCCCAGTGCACGGGCGGGATCACGGGGAAGCCGCTCGCCTGCGGCAAGCACGCGCCGCCCGCCGCGGGCGCCGTCCCCCAGCGCACGCTCGCCGGATCGAACGACAGCGTCACGAAGCCCTGGCAGACGCCCTGCGCGATCGTCAGCGCGCTCCCCGGCGGCGCGCAGCCCGGGCTCCCGAAGAACTGCGCCTGCGCGATCTGACAGGCGACGCCCACCGGGCTCGAGCACGAGCACGAGGGGCACGTCGGCGCGACGCCCGTCGGGTTGGTTCCACCGTTGGTCATCTCGGTGGGGAAGCCGCCTGCTTCCTCGCAGTCGGGCGGCGTCGCGCTCCCGCTGCCCATCCAGAACGCGAGCGGGCCCACCCATCCACCGGGCGGCACCGGCGGCGCGCACGTGAAGAGCACGGTGCACGCCGGATCGGCGCAGTCGACGAGCCCGTTGCCGTCGTCGTCGATCCCGTTGGTGCAGTTCTCCACGAGGCCGCCGCTGCTCGACGACGCGCTGGTCGACGACGACGTGCTGCTCGACGAGGTGCTGCTCGTGCTCGAGGCGCTGCTCGCGCTCGACGCACTGGAGCTCGACGTGGTGGCACCCGACGAAGAGCTGGACGTGCTGCTCGACGCGCTCGTGCTGCTCGACGCGGAGCTGGTGGAGCTCGACGTGCTCGTGCTGCTCGACGCGGAGCTGGTGGAGCTCGACGTGCTCGTGCCGCTCGACGAGCTGCTCACCATGCCGGAGCTGCTCACCATGCCGGAGCTGCTCACCATGCCGGAGCTGCTCACCATGCCCGAGCTCGTGCTCGCGCTGCCGCCGAAGCCGCCGCCGGACGAGTTGCTGCCCGTGCTCGCGCCGCCGAAGCCACCGCCGGACGAATTGCTGCCCGTGCTCGCGCCGCCGAATCCGCCGCCCGACGTGTTGGTGCCGGTGCTCGCGCTGCCGGTCGTGCCGGTGGTGGCAGTGCCGCCGAATCCACCGCCGGATGTGTTGGTGCCGGTGCTCGCGCTGCCGGTCGTGCCGGTGGGTGCGCCGCCGAATCCGCCGCCCGATGTGTTGGTGCCGGTGCTCGCGCTGCCGGTCGATCCGGTGGTGGCGGTGCCGCTCGATCCCGTCGCGCCGCCGGCGGCGATCGAGGGATCGTCGCCCATGAGCGTGCTGCGGCTACATGCGCCCGTGATCGCGAGCAGCAGCACCGCACCCGTGAGGTGACGAGCGTTCATCGTGGCGATGATAGGCGAGAGACGCGCCCGAGATCACGCAACAGGATGGCGATTCGGTGTCGATTGGTCGGTCGTCAGCGGCGGAGCCAGCGACCCATCCAATACGTGAACCGGAGATCGTTGGCGGCGAGGAGCCGCGTGCCGTCGCCGCCGCCGTTCACGAGATAGGGATCGGTCCGCCAGAAATAGTTGCTGGGCGGCCGCGTGCGCATGGGAACGGGCTCTTGGGACACCAGCGTATCGCCGCGGCCGACGTAGCCGAGCAGGTGCAACGTGGTGCCGTCGGCCGCCGTACACAGGCCCGAAGTGATCTCGGCCTCGTCGCAATTTGCGACGTTTGCTTCCCAAAACGGCGCGTCGGGGAACTCGACCATCGTCTCCATCCCGCGCGCCACCGCGGCCTCGTCGACCTCACCGAGCGGCTTGTCCGCCGTCGCGTCGGCGTGCGCCGCGACATAGGTGAAGTCGTACATCGTCATCTTCTGCTCGGCCGGTTGTCGATCGCGCCCGGGCCGCGCGTAGAGCGAAGTCTCGATGGCTTGGCGAATCACGGCGCGCGGCGCGTCCTGACAGAGGTAGCGCTGCGCGAGCCAGCCCGCGTCGAAGGCCATGTTGTAGTTCGAGTAGTTGGCCTTCGTCCCCAGGTCGACGCCGATCAAGTTGTCGCGCGCCATCGTGTCGAGCTTCCGCGTCGCGATGAGCTCGTCGTAGAGGTAGCCGTCGATGTCGGCCTGCTCCGCGACGTAGCCGAAGGCGCCGACGATCCCCACGGCCATGATGGCTTGGAAGCCGTTGTTCGCGCCCTTCAGGTAGCTCGTGTCGATGGCGTTCTCGTTCAAGTAACCGAACATCGACACGCGCCCGTCGGGATCGTGGATCTCGAGGTCGTAGCCCTGATCGCCGACCTTGCGCAGCGACCGCACGATGGCCGCCGCGTCCTCTTGCAAGCGCTGCTTGAGCTCGGCGGGGAAGGTGGGATCGAGCCGGATCACCTCCCAGACACCCGCGTATCCGATGGCCCAACCGACGATCATGTCGCGGCTGCAGGAGTCGACCCAGATGTAGTCGGGGAACTTGCCGCCCGAGTTGTCCGCGCGCCACGTGCCGTTGTTCTTCTTCTCCGGGAGCGGGTTGCCCATGTCGTCGAACAGCGGCGTCGTCGCTTCCGATCCGTCGCCGGGCAGGCCGACGCGCGCGAGCCCCCGCGCGATCCCGCCGGGGATGCCGGTGATCGCCGTGGCCACGTGGAGCGCATCGAGATCCGCGAGCACGTGCGCCCGCGCCCGCTCGATCGCGTCGCAGTCGGCGCCTTGATCGCGCAGCGTCCCATAGCGAAATGCATCCGCCGCCGCGCCCGGCCCCGAATACGCACCCGAGCTCTGGTTCCAACCACCGCTCACGACCTGGCTCACCGAGGTCATCGCGTACGCGTCGAAGTCCCAGCCGTCCGTCTCCTGGATGAAGCCCTCGATGAGCTGTCGCGCGGTGGTGTCCGCGGGCGGCACCGAAGCATCCGAGTTGAGGCCGGTGGCGAAGGCGTTGAACACGTGGTGCTGGCGATCGAACCGATCGATCTTGGCCGCGAGCGCGGCGTCGAACTCGGGCGTGCTCGGGTCGGCGATCATGCTGTGCCACGCGTAGGTGTTGCTCCCGCACGCGGGCGGCGGCGTCCATGCCGTCGAATGCGCGCAGACCGTCGGCATCGATCCGGCGTCGGCGCCGCCCGCGCCGCCGTGGCCGCCCATGCCGGTGGTGGTGTCTCCGCTGCTCGTGCCGGTGGTGCCGCCGTCGCCGCAGCCGATGCCGAGCAGCGCGGCGAGGAGCACGGCAGAGACGCGCATCGTGAATCCATGGCTCGGAGAGAGACGTGACATGAGGCTCGCTCGCAGGTTGAGAGATCGAGCCCACGAGAGAAACGGATCGCCGTTCGCGGATCAAGCGAGCCGCGCCATCACGCCTTTGGCCCGACGCCGCGACGCATGGATGCGTGCCGTGCTCGAACGGCCACGCGAGGCTCCGCGCGTGGCGTGCGTGGAGGCGAGGTTCCGCGTTGCATCCAAGCCGAACCGAAGCGAGGATGAAGGCATGCTTCGGCGGCGTGGTCACGCGCCGTCTCCGAGATCGTCAGGGAGCCCGATGCGCTCGATTCGCTTGCTCTATGGTGCCGTCGTCGTCGCCCTCGGCGGGTGCATCTTGGTGTACGACCCCGGTGATTACACCGAGGGGCCCGGCACCGGTGGAACGGCGACGGGCGGAGGTTCGACCTCGTCGTCGAGCGGGCCGAGCACGTCGTCGAGCGGAGGGAGCCCGAGCACGTCGTCGAGCGGGCCGAGCACGTCGTCGAGCAGCTCGTCGAGCGGCGGCATGTGCACGACGGACGGCGTGCAGAACGGGAGCGAGTCCGACGTCGATTGCGGCGGTGACGGCTGCACGAGGTGCAAGGACGGGTTCAAGTGCAACGCCAACAGCGATTGCCAGAGCAACCTCTGCACGAAGATCGGATTGCACGGCTACTGCGGCAGCTGCGGCGGCCCCGGCGAGCCGTGCTGCGACACGGACGCGCCGTGTGGCGTGCCCTGCGGCGACACCAACCTCTTGCCCACGAACCGCCGCTGCCGCGTCTGCGACGACACGACCAAGACCTGCAACATCATCATGGACAGCATCGGCTGTCTCAACGGCACGGGGCTCTGCACCACGCCCAACGGGCGATGCCTGGAAGCCGGCTTCTCCAGCGCCTCGGAGACCTACGCGTACGCTTACTCCGCTTGCGGCGGGCCTGGCCCCGTCTGCAGTTGGGACGGTCTCACCTGCAACTTCTGCGGCAACAAGGATTGCCAGTCGTCCGACTACTGTGGGCCGGGCATCGACATGACCACGCCCATGCCCACGACGACGGTTTGCACCTCGTGCGAGAGCGGAGACCCCGGCATCCTCCTCCGGATCCGCTGCAAGCTTTGATCGACGGCGGCGCTGCCGGTGTGGGGGGCGCTCGCGGGCCCATCGTGATCGCGTGAGCTCGGGAGCGCCGAGGCGCCGTGTGCGCGATGCGCGCGGGACTCGCGCGCCGGAACCGTTCTGCCCCGCATGTTTGGGTGATCTCGTCGATTGTCGTGGGCCCGTGAAGAAGTGCAAACGAGGCCGTTCAGGCCGCGACGGCGCGCGGGCGTGAGCTACTTTGGGCTCACCGAGGTGCCCTGATGAACCGTCGATTCGCTCACGTCCTCTCGCGTCTCTCGATCGTTTCGGTGGTCGCCGTCTCCGCCGCCGGCGTCGCCGCATGCAGCCGCGCGCCCTCCACGGATACCCAGGCTGCCGCGCAGCAGGAGAAGGCCACGCAGGCCGCGCAGCATGGACCGGGCCGGCACATGTTCCGCGAGGTCGAGGCGCTCGATCTCCGCGCCTCTCAGCGTGAGGCCATCGCCGAGGTGGAGCAGAACCTCGCCGCCGATCTCGCGCCCCACCGCGAGACCATTCGCCAAGTCGCCGAGACGCTCGCCGCGAGCGTCGAGTCGGGCCGGATCGATGCGGAGGAGGCCGCCGCGCAGAAGGCCGCGCTCACCGCCGCGGCCGCCGACGCCAAGGCTTCGTTCGCCGCCGCGCTCAACGACGTGCACGACACCCTCGACGAAGGGCAGCGCGCCGAGCTGGTCGCGCGCCTCCGCGCTCATCACGAGAACCCAGGCGCGCCGCGCGACGAGGCTCATCGCCAGGAGGCGATGGCCCGCTTCGCCACCGAGCTCAGCCTCACCCCCGAGCAGAAGCAGGCCATCCACGACGCGGTCCGCGATGCATCGGAGAAGGTCTTCCCCGATCGCAAGGCCCGTCGCGAAGCCTGGGAAGCGAAGATGAAGGCCGCCGGCGAGGCCTTCGTGCGTGACGACTTCGACGCCGAGGAGTTCGATTTCGCCGAGGGCGCCGACCAAGCGATCGCGTCCTTCTCCCAAGTCACCGAGCGGGCGGTCGAGGTCTCCGGCAAGGTGCTCGGGCCCTCGCAGCGCATCGCCCTCGCGGCGTTGATTCGCGATCGCGCCAACGCTCCGCGGCGTTGAGTCACATGAAAGGACTCGCGTCCTTTCCCCCCGCCGGCGGAGCCCTCCACACGTCCGCGCGTCGGCGTCGAGCTCATCCCGTCGTTCCACACCAAACATCGAAGAAGCCGCCGCGCGAAATTCTCGAAGGAGCTTTCGACCGGCGGCGCTAGCCTCCCGCCCGCATGCCTGCTGCCGCGCCTCCGCCCAAGCGACGATCGGTCTCGTTCGGTCGCATCCTCGAGCTCGCTCGGCCCGAGCTGTCGAGCCTCGTGCTCGGTACGTTCTTCCTCGCGCTCGGCAGCGTCGCCGGGCTCCTCTTCCCGCAGGCCATCGGCCGCATCGTCGACGCCGCCACGGCGCCGGGCCGCGGCCTCGAGGCGCTCGATCGCATCGCGCTCTGGCTCGTCGTGGTCTTCCTCGTGCAGGCCCTGACGAGCGGCATCCGCTTCGCGCTCTTCACCATCGCCGGCGAGCGCGTCGTCGCCCGCCTGCGGGCCGATCTGTTCGCGCGCATCCTCGACCAGGAGATCGCCTTCTTCGACGAGAAGAAGACGGGCGAGCTGGTGAACCGCCTTGCGTCCGACACCACCGTTCTGCAGAACACGGTGAGCGTGAACATCTCGATGGCCCTGCGCTTCGTCGCATCCATCGTGGGCGGCGTGGGCGCGCTCTTCTACACGTCGCCGCGGCTCACGTTGCTGATGCTCACCGTGGTGCCGCCGGTGGCGCTGGGTGCGGTCGCGTACGGGCGGCGCGTGCGCAAGCTCTCGCGCGAGGTGCAGGACGCGCTCGCCCGCGCCAGCGAGGTCGCCGACGAGACGCTCGCCGGCATCCGCACGGTGCGCGCCTTCGCCGCCGAGCCGCGCGAGGCCGCGCGTTACGAGAGCGCGGTGATGGCTTCGTTCGGGCTGGCCCGCGCGCGCACGATCATCGCCTCGACCTTCATGGGCGTGGCCGCGTTCGCGTCGGGCTTGGCGACCGCCGCGGTGCTCTGGTACGGCGGGCACCTCGTCGTCTCGGGCGCGCTCTCCGCCGGCGGCTTGACCTCGTTCCTCGTCTACACGCTCCTCGTGGCCTTCGCGCTCGCGGGGCTGAGCGAGCTGTGGGCCGACTTCATGAAGGCCAACGGCGCCGCCGAGCGCATCTTCGAGCTCATGGATCGCGCGCCCTCGATCCCCGTCGCCGGTGGATCCGAGCTCGCCGGCGTGGATGGACGCCTCGATTTCGAGAGCGTCGTGTTCGCCTACCCGACGCGCCGCGATGCGAAGGTGTTGCAGGGGATCGATCTCGCGGTGCGCCCCGGCGAGGTCGTGGCCGTCGTCGGGCCTTCCGGCGCGGGCAAGTCGACGATCGCCGCGCTCCTCACGCGCCTCTACGATCCCGACGAAGGCACCATCCGCCTCGATGGTCGCGACCTGCGCGGGCTCGCGCCCGCCTCGCTGCGCCGGCACATCGGCGTCGTGTCGCAGGAGCCGATCCTCTTCTCCAGCAGCATCGCCGACAACATCCGCTACGGGCGCGCCGGCGCGAGCGACGCCGAGGTCGAGGCTGCGGCGCGCGCGGCCAACGCGCACGACTTCATCACCCGCTTCCCCGAGGGCTATGGGACGCCCGTGGGCGAGCGCGGCGTGCAGCTCTCCGGCGGCCAGAAGCAGCGCGTGGCCATCGCCCGGGCCGTGCTCAAGGACCCGCGCATCCTCGTGCTCGACGAGGCCACGAGCGCGCTCGACGCCGAGAGCGAGCACCTCGTGAAAGAGGCGCTCGATCGGCTGATGAAGGGAAGAACCACGCTCATCATCGCCCACCGCCTCTCCACCGTGGCCGGCGCAGATCGCGTGGTGGTGCTCGACGGCGGCCGCATCGTGCAGAGCGGATCGCACGCGGCGCTGGTCGGTGAAGAGGGGCTCTACAAGCGCTTGGTGGAGCGTCAGTTCGTGGCCGCGTGAAGGTGCCGCGGGCGCGCCGCTGATCAGCGCTGCGCGGCGAGGTGGACGTCGATGACGACGCCGGTGCGCTCGATGCCGGCGGCATCGCGGAAGCGCATGGCGGCGCGCTCGACCTCGCAGTTGTGGCGCGCGTCGCAGCGCGGCTCGACGGCGTAGCCGAGCTCGATGGAGACGAGGCCCCACGAGGACGCAGCGGCGATCTCGCTGCCGGCGGACTGGCGATCACCGTCGCGATCGCTCCAGACGAGGAGCTTCACGAAGCTCGGGTCGCTCTGATCGATGCGGCCATCGTGGTTGTCGTCGAGCTCGCGGAGAGCGACGAAGCCGTTCTCGGCGCGCCTGCCGGACGCGAGCGGCGACATCGATCCGAAGAGCTCGGTGCCGTCGGCGATGCGACCGTCGCCGTTGCGATCGATGGCGAGCCAAGGGGTGCGGGCGGTGGGCCAATCGGTGATGAGGCTCTGGCCGCCGTTGACGTCGAAGCCGTGGGTGGCGTCGGCGAGGTACTCGACGGGGGCGCCGTCGAGGGAGAGGACGAGCGGCGTGTTGCAGCCTCCCGACCAGTGCGTGTTGCCCTGCTCGTCGGCGAGGCAGTAGTCGTAGAGGTCCACGCCCTCGGTGACCTGCACGTTGCACTGCTTGGTCTCGCCTTCCTCGCACTCGTGCGAGATCGTCGGGTCGCCGCCGCCCTCGCCGCCACTGCCACCGCCGCCCTCGCTGCTCTCGCCGCCGCCGCCGTTGCCGCCGTCGACGTGCTCGGTGCAGCCGGCGAGCGCAGCGAGCGCGAGGGCCATGATGGGGAGGACGAAGGAAGAACGAGGCAGGGCGAGCGCACGTGTCATGAAGACCTCCAAGGCGAGCGCCGGTGCTCCGAGCAATGCACGTGCCGGCGCGGAGACTGCGCCGATGCACGGGAAAATGGCTTCGTCGCGCGAGGGCCGGCGGGCCGGTGCGTCAGCCTGTGCCAGGTCTCGCGAGAACGGAGGCAGGCTCCGGCGTGCCCGGCTATCGTGTGTCCACATGCCGATTCACCTGCGCGCGGAGGGCCGCGGCCATCGCTACACGACGCGACAGCGGCTCGTCGAAGCGGCGCTGCGCTACGCGTTCGTCGGCGATTGGCCGGCGCGGGTGTGGGCGCACGTCCCGCAGGCGGGCGACGTTCGTGTCGTGCGCCGGCAGATGCGAGCGTCGGCGCCGCGACGGGCGCCGCTGCGGATCGCCTTCGCGTCCGATCTCCATCTCGGGCCGACGACGCCTTCGATCACGCTCGACGCGGCCTTTCGGCACCTCGCCGACGCGGAGCCCGATCTGCTCGTGCTCGGCGGTGACTACGTCTTCCTCGACGCCACGCCCGCGCGGGCACGCGAGCTTCGGGATCGGGTGCGCGCGATTCCGGCGGCGAACAAGGTCGCGGTGCTCGGCAACCACGATCTCTGGACGAGGCACGACCGGCTCGAAGATGCGCTGGCCCAGGCCGGCGTGCGCGTGTTGGTCAACGCCGCGACGCGGCTCGGCGCGCCGCACGACGACGTGGCCGTGGTGGGCATCGACGATCCTTGGGCCGGCGAGCCGGATGCGGAGCGCGCGTTCGCAGGCGCGCAGGGCGCCGAGATGACCGTCGTGGTCTGTCACTCGCCGGCGGCGTTGCCGCTGATCGAGGGGCGAGGCGCGGCGTTGTTCGTGTGCGGTCACACGCACGGCGGGCAGGTGGCGCTGCCGGGCGGCATCCCCATCGTGCTGCCCGGTGGGCGCTGGGCGCGGCGATTCCCGCACGGCGTTCACGCATGGGAGGGGACGACGGTGTTCGTCTCGCGCGGGGTGGGCGTCGTCGGCGTGCCCATGCGAGCCTTCGCGCCGCCGGATGTCGGGGTGATCGACATCGTTTGAGGCGTCGCGGTGCTCGGTCGATCTCGAGCACGACGCGCGGTGTTGGATCGAGAGGCGCTCACGCGTCGAGCGCGAAGGTGTCCGCCGCGTCGCCCGCGCTCAGCATCGAGGCGCAGGGGAGGATGACGTCGTCGATCGCGGAGGCCGCCACCGCGACGGCTTCGTCCGGCATGATCCGACCGAAGCGATGCCACGTGGCCACGTCGATGCCGTCGATGGCTGCGGCCTGCGCAGCGCGCGCCCGGCGAGCGCCGTCCGCGAACGCATCGGCGACCGCGCGTCGCACGGACGCGCCGCCTTCGGCGATGGCCCAAGCCACGAAGCGGAACGCGAGCGCGGCGTGCGCCTCCTCGTCCTCGGCGATGCGCGCGAGCACGCGGCGGATGCCTTCGTCCTCGGCGCGGGCGAGCTGCGCACGGGCCGTGAGCGCCGCGATCGTCTCGCCGATGCACCCTTCGCGCACGGCGTGGGCCGCGCCCTCCGCGAGCGAGCTCGTGCGGAGCGCGCCGCCGAGATCGAGCGCCGCGGGCCCGAAGGTCCGGCCGGCGAGGCGCGCCGCGATCCCGAAGCAGAGGCGCGCGTGCTCGATCTCGTCGAGCGAAGCGCGCTGCGAGGCTTCGACGAGATCGGCGGGGGCGCCGAGCGCCATCAGCTCCAGCGTGAAGCGCGCGAACGACGCGACGGAGGCGTGCTCCATCTGCGCATCGGTGAGCCACGCATCGACGAGCGCGGCGCGCGCTTCATCGCCGAGCGAAGCTTCGCGCTGCTGCGGCGCGTGCCAGTCGTCGCGCGCGGTGACGCCCGCGGTGCGCGCGTGGCCGGCGACGGTGAACGGGCGACCGCAGCACGGGCCCTCGCAGAACTGATAGCAACACTCGCCGTTCTTGATAGAGGGGCCGGCCGCGGCGACGTTGCAGCAACTGTTCTCCACTTCCGACTTGTCAGGGCATCCGGCGGGGCCGGGCGTCTGGCACTCCTCGGACGGGTTGTCGCAGCCGATCGGGACCGTGCCCGTCCCGGTGCTGCTGGTCGTGCTGCCCGTCGTGCCGCTGCTCGCGCTCGTGGAGCCGCCCGTGCCGCCGGTCGTGGCCGAGGTCTCCACGGTCGATCCGCACGCGGGGAGCGCGACGAGACCGCTCGAAGCGAGCAGCAGAGCGATGCGATTCCGGAGCTCGAGTGCAGCGTGCATGGGGACCTCGCGAAGATGAAGGCTGTGTCAGCGCGTGCCAGACGCTGGCGCCGATGCCCGCGTCGCGGCCGCGAAGGCAGCCATTTCACACGCCTTCGGCGCGCGTTCGCAAGCGTCGTGCCGCGATCTCCCGGGACGTCGGGCGCGATCGAAAGGTGGAAGGCGCAGGCGCCGCGTCGGGCGCCGAGGTGAGGTCGAGCGCGCGCGCGGTCGGTTTGCCGGCCTTCGATCCTTCGCCGTTCTTGACGTCGCTCTCGGCTCGTCGTTTCCCTTGCGCCGCATGTCGCTCGCCCCGCAGACAGAGGCGCCTCCGTCGCGCCGGAGACTGGGGCTCGTCGTGGTCTCGGCCCTCGTCGTCCCCGCCGTTTGTCTCGCGGGTGATCTCTTCGTACGCGGCGCGCGCTTTCCGCGGGACGGGCTCTTCACCTACGCGGCGGGCGCCGTCCTCAGCTTGATGGTGTGGGGCTTCTGCATGGAGGCCGCGCGCCATCCGCGGCGCGCGGTGCGGACGACGGCCATCGTCTATCTCGGCGTCATCGCCGCGTTCGGCATCGGGCTCCAGGTGGTCGTGCGCACGTTCACGCATGCGTACCTGGGCCGGCGCGCGCTCCTGCTCGCGCTCGGCATCCCCAACATCGCCGAGTCGAGCTACATCGCGCACAACGCGCCCAAGCTGCTCGCCGCGTGCCTCGTTCCGGCGATCGCGGTCGTCGCGTTGGCGCGCGCGCGGGCGCGCTGGCTCGGTCCGCATCGCCGCCGGCCTTGGCTCGTCGCGGCGGGCGCCGGGCTCGCGATCACGGCGGCGACGTTCGCGCCGCTCGCGGCCCAGGGGCTCCAGTGCCTGCCGCCCGACGTGCTGCTCCTGCACGGCACCGGCGGCCCGCTGTTGTATGCGTTCGGCCTCCAGGACAAGCCCAAGGCGCTCCCGGTCGGACGTCATGAAGCACTTCCTGAAGTGAGCCCCGCGCCCGCGGATGCGCCCTCGATCGTCCTGATTTTCGGGGAGAGCGTGCGCCGCGACGCCGTGTGCGGCGCGCGCGCGGCCGGATGCGATCGGAGCCCCGCCGTCGACGCCGCCGCGCCCGATCGCATCGGCTACGCGCGCGCGATCTCACCGGCTTCGTGCACCGAGCTCGCGTCCGCGTCGCTGTGGACCGGTCTGCCGCCGACCACGCCGCCGGCCGCGCTCTCGCGCGCGCCGCTGATTTGGGATTGGGCCCGGGCACGCGGCTACCGCACGGCCTACGTGACCTCACAGAACCTGCTCTTCCAGCAGATGGATCTGTTCCTGCGCGGCCATCGCCTCGATCTCCTGCGCGAGGCACGCCATCGGGACATCTCCGCGCACATCGACGACGGCTCGCTCGACGAGGACACGACGGGCGAGGCGGTGGCCTTCCTCGACGCCGCGCCCGGGCCGGCCTTCGTGATCGTGCACCACGCCAACACGCACGCGCCCTATCGGCAGGCGCCCGGCTTCACGCCGCACGCCGGCGACGATCGGCTGACGCGCTACCGGAACAGTCTCGTGCACGAGGACGCCATCGTCGCCGACTTGATCACGCGCATCCGGCAGAGCGAACGGGGCAAGCGCGCGATCATCCTCTACACCTCGGATCACGGTGAGGCGTGGGGCGAGCACGGGGCCTCGTACCACTCGTTCGATCTCTACGCGGAGCAGGTGGACGTGCCGCTCTGGATCGATGTCCCGCAGGGCTCGCTGCCCGAGGCCACGATCGCGCACCTGCGCCGCGATGCCGCGACGCGCCCGGTCACCGTGGTCGACGTCACGGCGACCATCGTCGATCTGACGGGCGGCTTCGATGCGCCGGGCCTGCGCGAGCGCGCGGCCGCGCTGTCAGGGACGAGCTTGCTGCGTGATCCGAAGGCCGGGCGCGACGTGTTTCTCTGGAACTGCCCGCCCACGCGCGAGTGCGCCACCGACTCGTTCGGCGTTGTCCGCTTCCCGCTCAAGCTTCATTGGGTCGGGCACGATCAACGCTATGTTTGCAGCGATTTGGAGGCGGATCCGACCGAGGCGCGGCCGCTGCCGGACGCCCGGTGCGCTGCGCTGCGGCCCGTGCTCGACGGCGCGTTCGGCCGGCGTTGAGCGCGGCGATCTCGTGCGGAGCGGCGCCCGGCGAGGTAAGAGGGCGCGATGCAAACGTACGAGATCAAGGGCATGACCTGTCAGCACTGCGTCCAGGCCGTCACCAAGGCCCTCGGCAAGGTGCCCGGCGTGGCGAAGGTGGCGGGCGTCGATCTCGAGAGCGGGCGCGCCGTGATCGAGGGCTCGCCCGACGAGAAGGCGGTGATCGCCGCCATCCAGGACGAGGGTTACGAGGCGAAGCGCGCGGGCTGAATCGAAGGGGCGCGCGCGTGGAGGCGGGAGCGATGCGAGGCGCATGAGCGAGGTCAGCTTCGGCGTGTCGGGGATGACCTGCGCGAGCTGCGTCGCGCGGGTCGAGCGCGTCCTCCGCCGCGTGGAGGGCGTGGAGAGCGCGACGGTCAACCTCGCCACCGAGCGCGCCACCGCGATCGTGCGTGACGGGACGCCGATCGACGCGCTGCTCGAGGCCGTGCGCGACGCCGGCTACGAGCCGAAGTACACGCCGGCGCGCGTGCCCGCGAGCGCGCAGATGGCGGAGGCCGACGAAGCCGAGCGCGCCGAGCGAGCGGCCACGCGCGTTGAGCTGATCATCGCGGCGGCGTTCACGGCACCGCTGCTCGCGATCACGATGGCGCCGATGTTGGTACCGTCGTTGCACGGGCCGGTCTCGCATTTCTTCATGGGCTGGGGCGGGCTGCTCCTGGCCGCGCCGGTGCAGCTCTGGGCCGGGCGTCGCTTCTATCGGCGCGCGTTCGCGGAGCTCCGGCACGCGAGCCCGGGGATGAGCACGCTCGTGGTGCTGGGGAGCTCGGCGGCGTTCTTCTATTCGGTCGCCGTGCTCGTCGCGCCGCGCGTGTTCCCGCCGGGCACGGCGCACACGTACTTCGAAGCGTCGAGCGCCATCATCACCTTCATCCTCGCGGGCAAGCACCTCGAAGCGCTGGCGCGCGGGCGCACCTCGGCGGCGCTGAAGAAGCTCCTCGGCCTGCAAGCGCGCACCGCGCGGCTCCGGCGCGATGGACGCGACGTGGAGGTGCCCATCGAGCAGGTCGGCGCCGGTGACGTGGTGGTCGTGCGCCCCGGCGAGCGCGTGCCGGTCGACGGCGTGGTCACGGAAGGTTCGAGCTTCGTCGACGAGTCGATGATTACGGGCGAGCCCATCCCCGTGGAGAAGACCGAGGGCGCCATGGTCACGGGCGGCACGGTCAACACGAGCGGCGCGTTCCTCTTCCGCGCCACGCGCGTGGGCAGCGAGACGGTGCTCGCGCAGATCATCCGCTTCGTCGAAGAGGCGCAGGGGTCGAAGCCGGCGGTGCAAGCGCTCGCCGATCGCATCGCGGCGGTGTTCGTGCCCATCGTGGTCGCGATCGCGGCGGTGACGTTCGTGACGTGGCTCGTGAAAGGGCCCGCGCCGGCGTTGAGCCACGCGCTGGTGGCCGCGGTCTCGGTGCTGGTGATCGCGTGCCCCTGCGCCATGGGCTTGGCGACGCCGACCGCGATCATGGTGGCCACGGGCAAGGCCGCCGAGATGGGGATCTTGTTCCGCAAAGGCACTGCCCTCGAGGGGCTCGCCCGCGCGACGACGGTGGTGCTCGACAAGACGGGCACGCTCACCGAAGGACGGCCCGCGCTCGCATCCCTGCACATGATCGCGGGCGACGAGCGCGAGGTGCTCCGCCTCGCGGCGTCCGCCGAGTCGCGCAGCGAGCATCCCCTCGGCCGCGCGCTCGTTTCGGCCGCCGAAGCGCGGGGTATCGCCATCCCGGCACCCACGTCCGTGCGCGCCGAGGCCGGCTTCGGGATCGAGGCGAAGGTCGATGAGCACGTGATCCACGTCGGCGCCGAGCGCTACCTGACCCGTCTCGGCGTCGATCTCGCGCCGCACGCCGATCGCCTCGCCGAGCTCGCCGCCGCTGCAGCGACGCCCGTGCTCGTCGCCGTCGACGGTGCGCTCGCGGCCATCCTCGGCGTGGCCGATCCGGTTCGTTCGAGCAGCCGCTCGGCCGTGCGTGCGTTTGCGCGGCTCGGCCTCCGCGTGGTGATGGTGACTGGCGACAGCCGCCGCACCGCGAGCGCCGTGGCGCATGCGCTCGGGATCGACGACGTGCTCGCCGAGCAGCTCCCGCAGGACAAAGCGGAGGCCGTGCGCGCGTTGCAAGCGAAGGGCGCGATCGTCGCCTTCGCGGGCGATGGGATCAACGACGCGCCGGCGCTCGCGCAGGCCGACGTGGGCGTGGCCATGGGGACGGGGACCGACATCGCCATCGAGGCCGGGGACGTGATCCTGATGCGCGGCGATCTGCGCGTGCTCGTCGACGCCGTGACGTCGAGCCGGCGCGCGCTCGGCGTCATTCGGCAGAATTTCTTCTGGGCCTATGCCTACAACGTGGCGCTCATCCCGCTCGCGGCGGGCGTGCTCCATCCCATCGCGGGGATACGGATGTCGCCCGTGCTCGCGGCGCTGGCCATGAGCACGTCGAGCTTGTTCGTGCTGGCGAACAGCCTGCGGTTGCGCGCCTTCCGCTCGCCGCCGCTCCCCGCGGCGTGATCACACGAGCCGCGCGAAACGCCGGTTCGAATCGGGGAAGTCGACGCCGGCGCCGAACCCCATCAGCAGCCCGAACACCACGGCCACGACGACGCTCGTCACGTTCGGCTCCGGAGAAGGTGCGGGCGCGCTCGACAGCACGGCCGTGATCATCACGCCGAGCAGCACCGTGCCCAGCGCCACCCATTGATAGAAGCGCAGGCGCGCATAGACCGGCGTCTGCGGCTCGCCCCGATAAGCCTCTTCGACGAAGCGGCCGAAGCCGTTCAGCATCAGGTAGATCCCGCCGATGAAATGGAGCGGCGCGTGCAGGCTCCAGAGGCGGCCGACCACGAGCGCGATGACCACGTTCCAGAGGATCGAATAGAGCGGCGTAGGATGGACGGGCGTGCCGCCGAGCGTGGAGAGACGCACGACCCGCGAGCGCGGATGCGTGTAGCGAATGCCGATGACGGGCGGCGCCTCGTGACCGTGGCAGCAGCCCTGCACGAGGCAGCGCACGCGGCCCGCGGCCTGGATCCAAGGCCCGGCGACGCAGAAGGCCGAGAGCAGGAGCCAGGTGCTCGTGCCCGTGAGCGGCGCGGCGATGCATCCGATCGTGATGCCGAGCATGCCACCGTAGAAGCCGTAAGGGCGCAGGAGGGAAGGGGAGCCTTCGATGATCTGCGCCCACAGCGCGGCGCCGACGATGCCCGCGAGCCCGGCCACGAAGATGGACAGCACGTGTCCCGGCCCGACGAGCGTGCCCACGATCGCGAAGCCGCCGAACGTCGACAGCGCCGCCCAGCCGCCGTGGTTGATCACGCGCACGCCGCCGAAACGAACCTCGTACCAAGAGTTGGCGATGCGCTCGGTGACGGCGCGGAGCGCGCCCCAGAGGACGAGCCGGCGCGACACGGCGACATACGCGACGATGCCCCCGGCGATGTCGGCGAGCGAGTGCATGCCGGTGGTGAAGCAGCTCGCGGCGACGGCGAGCGCGAACATCGAGAGCGCGATCTTGGCGCGCGGGAAGCGCGAGGCCCACGCGTTCGCCGCGATGAACGCCCACACCACGTGGAACGACGGGAACGCGCACGTCGGCGTATCGAGGGCGCGCTCCAGCGCGAGCACGTGCCCGAGCGCGCCCGCCGGCATGAAGGGACGCGGCGGCGAGACCAGCGGGAGCGCGAGATAGAGCGGGAAAATGAGCGCGCTCGCCACGAGGCCGAAGACGGCGAACGCCCGCAGATCACGACGCGCGCGGGCCATGAACGGCGCCAGCAACACGAAGGGATAGGTGAGCGCGTAGATGGCCTCCGTCTGCTCGATCACGGGGACCGTCGCCTCGAAGCGCGTGACCGTGGAGATCGCATCGCGGGGGACGCCGGCCGCGGCGACGGCCTCGTAGAGCGCGCCCCAGAGCAGGATCACCATCGGGTAGAGCGCGAGGCGCTCGGCGAGCGTCGGGGGCGCGTCGTCGTCGGGCGCGAGCGAGAGCCAGGGGCGCGCGCCGACGTCGCCGAAGCGGGCCTGAAGATCCTGGCGTTCGTAGCCGAAGACGAGCGCCGTGCTGGCGAGCACCATCGCCGGTGACGCGAGCCAGAAGCCACCCGACGAGCCCACCGCGAGCGAGAGGCCGAAGCAGAACACGCACGCGCCGACGTAGATCGGGTGCGCGACGACGGCGTACACGCCGCGCGTGACGTAGCGCGGCGGCGGGAAGGCGTTCATGGGCAGCCCGCCGCCCTGCCGGTAGAGCGCGTGCCATCCACCGAGGACGAGCAGCACACCGAGCCCCGCGAAGACGGCGCCCGCGCTCTTCGCCTCCGGCACCGGCACGTTCACGATGTCGGCCGTCGCGTGCACCCAGCCGAGGAGCGCGGCCGGCAGCGCGACGACGAAGAGCGCACCGTAGAGGATCTTGCCGAGAGCTCCCTTCAACATGGCCAGCGGACCACCTCGTGGATCACCCAGCCTTCACTGTGGTGACCGTCGCGATCGAGCGTCCCGCGCGCGACCCACTTGCGCTCCTCGGTCGCGAGGATGCGCACCGGGAGCACCGCGTCCACCGCGGGGAGGATGGCGAGCGCCGTCTTGCCGAGCGCGCCTTCGCGGAGCACGCGCGGCTCGGTGAGCGCGAGGCGCACGGCGCCGTCCGCGGTCGCGAGGCCGCGCTCGTCGATGTGCGCCGGGCCGCGCGCTTCGCCGTCGAGAAACACCACGTGCCGCGTGTGCGGCCCACGCCAATCGATCCACACGAGCGACGCATCCTCGGAGAGGAATCGCCCCCACCACAGCTCGTCGATGGGCATCTGCCAAGGAGGCACCGTGAGCGTCAGGTGCTCCGCATAGCCGAGCCCGCGAATAGGCCCCGATGCGAGCGCGATTTCCGCGCGTGCCTTGGGCATCCAGCAGCGCCATTCGACCCGGCCGTCGTCCGCTTCCAGCACCGTGTCCCGGACCTCGGGCGCGCGCGCCTCCCAGCGTCCCGAGACGTCGAGCGCCGGCGCGGCCCACGTGAGCACGCCGCCGTCGATCACGGGCGGCGGCGCCGATCGCAGCGTGGCCTCGATGTGCGTCGCGTGGCCGGCCCGCTGCACGAGCGTGCTCGTGTAGCGCAGGGAAAGCGCTCGCCAGCGGACCTCGGCGGCATAGGCGATGAAGACATCACCGCCTTCACCCACGCAATCGAGATACCATTTCGACAGCTCGAACGTCGATCGTGGCTCGTCACCGGCGCGCGTCATCGCGGGCATGCTACGCAGCGCCGCGCGCCCGTCCACGGTCGCGACGCAGTCGGCAACGCCCATCGATGGATGCTGCGCAACGCGGTTCGCACGACCGTGCGCCTTCGCGCCCGCAAAGCCCAATCCACGAGCATGCCATTCTCGAACACGACATCTGGAGGTGGCTTGTCGCCCATCACGCCAAACCTCGGACGACATGGCGTCTGGCAACGGACGTTATCTCGATGCGGCCCAAACGATCTCAGTTGTCGAACCAAAACACGATGCGTGTCGAGGGGCCCTTCCTCGAGGCCATGGCTTCGACGTAATGGAAAAGAACCTGGAATTCGTCCGAGGCTCTTTCGAGGGGATAGCTCGCGTGGTCGAGGGCGAGGCGCAGCTCTCGAGCGGTGAGCCAGCTCGCAGCGTGCCAGTCGGGATGGGAGATGTATCCATGCGTGCTTTGCAGGAACGGCGTGGTCACGCCTTCCGGAAGCCAATGCGAAGCGCCCGATGCGACGAGCGCTGCGGCCTGCGCCGGGGTGTAGTGCTCGCCGACCTCCCACGCGAGGGCGCGCTCGTCTTCCCAGACCGGGATGAAATAGCGAGCCGACACCTCTTGACTGACATCGGCCGGGAGGCCGCGCGGAGAATGCAATGGCACGAAGGACGCTGCGGCGCGCACACCGGCGAGCGCGGCGAAGAGGGCGTAATCGCGGGGAAGGAGAAAGGCCCCGTCCGCGAGCGCGCAGAATGGGCCGGCGTCCACGCCGTGCTCGACGAAGAGATGGATGTCGCAGCCCATGATTCCCCGGTGCTTTTCGTCGTGAATCGCCGGCGTACGGCGACGGCTTCGAGGGTGATAACATGCTCCCGCAGATGTCGGTCGAACGAGAGCAGGTCGAGCGCGAGGTGCGCGCGCAATGCGAAGGCGGCGCCATGACGAAGGCCGCCGAGATCGCCGTTCGTGGCTATGGGCCGGAGATCCTCGGTTTCCTTCACGCCTTCCTCCGGCGCGAGGACGACGCGGACGATGTGTTCTCGCTGTGGTGCGAGCGCATCCTGCGCGGCTTGCCGAAGTTCGGGTGGGCCTGCTCGCTCCGCACCTTCGCCTACGCCAACGCGCGCAACGCCGCGAGCAACTACGCGCGCGACAAACGCGCGCGGGAGCGGCGGGTGCGGCCCAACCTGCAGACCACCGAGCTCAGCGCCATCGAGCAGCAGGTGCGCACGGAGACGCGGCCGTACCTGCGCACCGAGGCCAAGAGCAAGCTGGAGGAGCTGCGCGACGCGTTGGCGCCGGACGATCGGATGCTCCTCGTGCTGCGGCTCGACAAAGGGCTCGAGTGGAAGGACGTGGCGCGCGTGATGCTCGGCGAGGAAGCGAGCGGCGACGCGACGGCGCTCACGCGCGAGGCGCAGCGGCTGCGCAAGCGATTCCAGATCGTGAAGGAAGAGCTGGTCGAGGCGGGGCGGCGGGCCGGGCTTCTCGGCGACGCGTGAGCCTCGCTCGTGATCCGCGGTCGTTGCGGCGTGTGACCTCGCGGTGATCAGGCCCAGGGTCGGGGCCGCTTGCGGGCCATCGAGATCAACCGGCGAGCGTGGCGGAGACGCGCGCGGGATCCTGGATGGTGCGGGCCTTCATCCAGGCATCGGTCGCGGCGACGAGCGCCGCGCCCTCGGTGCCGCCGATGCTGGTGCCACGCCTGCGCTTGGCGACGGCCGCGTAGAGTGACATGCCGACGCGATCGAGCTCCGCCTCGGCGGCGCTGAAGCGATCGACGGCCTCCGCCATGCGGCCGCGCTGCGCGGCCACGCCGGCGCGGATCATCCAGCCCACGGGCGGGCACCAGCGCACGGGGCAGCGTTCGAGGGCGCGGGCGTCGCGCAGCGCGAGGGCATGCAGGCCGCGCGCGGCGAGGCCGCCACGCGTCGCGACCGCGAGGGCGGCGACCGCGCGCAGGTGGTGGATCTGGGCCCGCAGCACGGGGAGGAGGACGACGCCCGATCCGAAGAGCGAAGGGATGCCGGCTGCGAGCACGCGGAGCGCCTCGGGACCATCGCCTTGGTAGAGCGCGATCTGCGCGCGTGCGAAGCGCTCGCGTTGGTGTTGGATGTGATCGCCGGCGCGCGGCCAGCGCGCCATGGCGGCTTCGAGCGTGGCGCGGGCCGCGTCGGGGCGGCCGGCCGCGAGATCGAGCAGGTAGACCGTGCTCAGGCGGATCATCGTCTCGCGGTAGCGGTTGCCGCGCTCGCGCGCGTCGGCGAGGAGATCGGCCGTCACGGCGGCGAGATCGGGGATCTTGCCGCGGGCCCACAGCGTGGTGGCGAGCAGCGCGTTGGCGAGGTCGACGCCGCTCCCGCCCCCGGAGCGGTGGGCGCCGAGCTCGGCGATCGATGCGCGGAGGAGCGGCTCGGCGCGCTCGACATCACCCCGGAGGAACGTGCCGATGCTGCGCGCGAGCCTGAGGAAGTATTGCGCCTCCGGGAAATCCGGCCGCGCGGCGATCTGTTCGATGCGCTGGAGGAGATCGTCGCCGAGCCCATCGTCGCGATGGCCGGCGCGGAGCGCGAGTTGGATCGACTCGAGCGTCAAGGCGCGCGCGACGCGGCTCGGCTCGCCGGCCTCGAGCGCGAGGAGCAGCTGCCGCGCCTGGAAGGGCGCGACCTGGAGCGGCGAGGTCACGCCGAGGCTCGCGGCCGCGGAGTAGCAAGCGTCGACCTCGAGGAGCAGGCGCTCGGGGATTTCGCTCTCGCGGCGCTCGCGGAAATCGAGGCCGCGACGGCGGAGCGCGGCGCGCAGCCTGAAGAGCTCGGCGAGCACGGACGGGATCGACGACGGGCGCGCGATGCCGAGCTCGGCGAGCACGCCGTCGAGCACGGAGAGCCCCTCGTCGAGGTAGCCGCCCGCGAGGAGCAAATGCATCGCTTGGCGGCGATGCGAGTGCGCTTCGCGGGGCGCCTCGCGCGCGGCCAAATCGAGGTACGCGGCCGCCGCGTCGCGCGGACGGCCGGCGCCCGCGAGCGCGGCGGCGAGCCCGATCCGCGCCGCGCGTGCCGCGCTCGCGTCGAGCGCGCCCGGCGTGAGCGCCTCGCGGAAGTAGCGCGCCGCTTGATCGAACGCGAGCGCGGCGCGTGCCTGTTCGGCCGCAGCCAGCGCATAGGTCGCGGCTTCCTCGGCGAGGCCAGCTTCCCGAAGGTGATGGACGAGCAGCGAAGGCTCGGCGTTCTCCGCCGCTTGGAGCGCGCGCGCGAGGCGGTGATGGTGCTCGCGCCGGCGCGCGTCCGGGAGCGCGGCGACGACCGCTTCGCGGATGCGATCGTGATAGGGCAGCAGCTCCTCGCGATCGCGTGCGTCCTGCACGCGGAGCGCGCGTCCGGCCACGAGGAGGGAGATGGCCTCGGGCTCGTCGAGCGCCTCGCCTTCGCCCTGCGCCGCCCGCGCTGCGATCACGCGCGACACGGGATTTCCTGCGACGGCCACCACTTCGAGCAACCTTCGCGCGGGCTCGGGGAGCCGCGCGAGGCGCGCGGAGATCCGCGCTCCCAAATCGACGGCCTCACCCTCGCGCGCGCCGCCGAGATCATCGGGGAGGCGCGCCAGCTCGTGAATGAAGAATGGGCTGTGATGCGCTTCGGCGGCGATCCGCTTGGCGCGATCCCGATCCGCGCCCTCCACGCCGGCGAGCACCGCGACCGCGAGCGCCTCGGCGTCGGCGGGCGGCAGCGCGCCCACGTCGATCTCGCGCACGAGCACACCGCCTTCGAGCTCGCCTCGGAGCGCGGTCTGCAAGGCGCGAAGCACGGGGCTCGTGGCCGCTTCTTCGGCGCGATACGACGCGATCACGAGCAGCGGCGGCGCCGCCGGTGGGCGAATCAGCTCGACGAGCAACGCGACGCTGTCGAGGTCGCCCCATTGCACGTCGTCGACGGTGATCACCGGCGTGCGCGCCCGCGCCACGCGCGCGACGAGCTCTCGAAGGGCAGCGAACGCGCGGTGCCGCACCTCGATCTCGCTCTCGTCCTCGTCGGTGTGCGCGGCGACGGCGATCGCCGGCACTTGCCGGAGCACGGGGAACACGCGTCCGAGCGCGGCCGCCTCGCGCGGGATCCACGCTTCGGTCTCCTCGGCCGTCGCCTGTCCGAGGCGCCGCCCGAGCGCATCGATCACGCTGTCGAGCGCTTTGTACGGCACCGACTCCTGCTGGAAACAGCGGCCCGCGAGCGGGAGGACGGCCTTGTCGTCAGCGATCGATTCGAGGAACCGCTGCACCAGCGCGCTCTTCCCGATCCCCGACGATCCGCGCACCAGCGCGACCACCGTTTGCCCGGCGCGTGCTTCCGCGAGCGCCGAACCGAGCTGCTCGAGCTCGCGATCGCGTCCGACGAACGGCGCCGCCGGCGGCCTTCGCGACATCGTCGCGGGCTCGCGCTGGCCCTGGATCCGCGCGATGATCTCACTTGCGGTGGGCCGCGTCGCCGGGTCCGGCGCGAGCAGATCGCGGCACAGCCGATCGAGATCCTCCGGCATGTCGGGCGCAATCGCGCGCGGCGAAGTGGCCGCGTCCCGCGCGGGCAGCTTCCCGGTCAGCGCCTGACACAGCATCACGCCCACCGCATAGAAGTCCGCGGCCGGTCCGATCGGAACGCCGGCAGCCTGCTCCGGCGCCATGTAGCTCGGGGTGCCGGCGATGCGCGCGGCGGGCGCGGTGTCGTCGAGATCCGCGACG
The DNA here is from genome assembly GCA_001931535.1 of Minicystis rosea. Lineage (GTDB taxonomy): Bacteria > Myxococcota_A > Polyangia > Polyangiales > Polyangiaceae > Minicystis > Minicystis rosea. The sequence goes on along the minus strand of CP016211.1, from coordinate 5,362,853 downwards.
AGCCCGAAATCGAGGATCTTCACCGCGCCGGCGTCGTCGACCATCACGTTCGAGGGCTTCACGTCCCGATGGAGCTTGCCGGCCTCGTGCAAGAACGCGAGGCCCTCCGTGATCTCCTGGAACGCGAGGCGCACGCGCGCCACGTCGACGCGATCCCCGTCACGCACGTGCGCGATCACGTCGCGCCCCGCGATGAGCTCCATCGTGAAGAACCAGCGCTGGCCGTCCTGGTGCAGCTCGTCGAGCCGCACGAGGCGCGGGTGCACGATGCCCGCGAGCGATCGGAACTCCTGCTTGAAGAGGTAGATGGCCTGCGCGTCCGTGCGCCGCAGCACCTTGAGCGCGCAGGTCGCGCCGCGCTTGCGATCGGCGGCCTCGTACACCGTGCCGAACCCGCCGCTCCCGAGCCTCCGGCGGAGCTCGAAGCGCGGCGGATCCTCACCCGCGGCCAAGAGCGCGCCGCTCTCGTCGACGTCCGCCGGCGTGACCGGGACGACCTCGGGCGCGCGGGCGACGGCGCGCAGGAACGCGAGCGAGGACGACGACGAGGTCACATCGCTGCCGCCGCCGCTCGCGTCTTCGCGATCGGCTTCGGTGGGCAGCTCGGGGCGGGTGTCGTCTTCGGGATCCACGCGGCCGGTTCCTGGCGGCGCAGGATACACTGGGCCGCGGCGCGGAGCGCGGCCCTCAGCCGCGCTCGCCGAGCGCCTGCTGGATGGCCTGCTTCATCGTCTCGACCGACTGCGCGCCCGCGAACGCGAGCCGCCCGCCGAGGATGAAGAACGGCACGCCGGTCACGCCGTCCTCCGAGGCGCGCGCGGCGTCCTCGCGCGTCTCGCGGAGCTCGGCCTCATCACGCATCAGCGCCCGCGCCTCGTCGGACGAGAACCCGTACCCCGTGGCCAGCTCGGCGAGCGTGTCCACGTCACCGACGTCGCGACCTTCGAGGAAATAAGCATCGAGCAGCGCCTTCTTCAGCGCCCGCTGCGTGCCCTTCGCCAGCGCATGGCGCAGCAACGTGTGCGCGCGCACCGTGGCCACACTGCGGGTGACGCGGCTGAAATCCAGCGGAATCCCGCTCTCCCGCGCCGCCGCCTCCACGCGCCCGAACATCGACTCCGGGGCCACGCCATACTTCTTCCGCAGCCGCTCCCGCAGATCCACACCCGCGTCGGGCGTGGATGGATCGAGCAGGAACGGGTGGAACGTGATGTTCGCCTCGACCTCGGGGAAGGCTTCGAGCGCCTGCTCCATGCGGCGCACGCCGATGAGGCACCAAGGGCACACCACGTCGGAGACGATGTCGATCGAGAGCGCAGGCATGGTCTCCGTCAGTGGAGGAGGACGCCGCCGACGTCAAGCCATCGCCGCCGCCGGCATTCGCGCCTCGCTTCGGTCACCGCCATGTGACCAATCATTCATGGGGAGGATGTGACCAACCCTTCATGGCGAGGCGCACCCCCAGCACCGCGAACCCCTTTTCGCACGCTTCGAGCACAATTTCGACGAGCGAACCTGGTGAAAGCGCGGAGCCCGCCGCTACCTTCTGCGCCATGCACGGCAAGACGACTCGCAGGCTGGCTCAGGCGGCGTTCGGGGTGGTGGTCGGTTTCGCGGCTTTGGCGCCGACGGCGCACGCGGAGGGCCGATTCGGCCCGCACGACATTCGCACCATGTTCGTCATTGGCAAGAACCTCGATCGCAACGAGGTGCAATATGGCATTCGCCTCGACAAGGATTGCGTGCCCATCGGCGACGAGCCCGTCTACGCCTATTGGCGTCAATACGAGAAGGGCCCGGAGGTCACGGAAGATCTCAACTTCCTCGACCGCACCGGCTACGGCATCAAAGACCAGAAGGTCGAGCAGCGAGCGGCCACCGGCAGCAAGGTCATGATGCGCCTCCGCGCCACCTCGGATCGATCGATTGGCATCTACATCCGCAAGGAAGGCGAGAAGTGCGTCGCCGATCCCATGACGTACATCGCCGGCACCGCCGCGCAGCTCCAGCGCATCCACGTGCAGCTCTCCGGCCCCCTGTCGATTCAATACATCGACATCCGCGGCCTCCGCGCCGACAACAAGCAACCCATCAACGAGCGCGCCAAGCCCTAAACTCTGTTGGTCAGCCGATGACGAAACAATGAATCTCGTGATCGGCTCCTCGGCTTTCGTGGAGAGTGCCTGTCTGACATGAGGCCATGAGCTTCCCGCGTCGCGCTTCGGCAATCCCTCGTTCCACCCGAAACATACCGGTCCACATGGCCTGCCGTGCGGCGGCCGCTTTCGACGCGCCGTGGTGCACCTGTCGCCGCGGCGCGGCGCGCGCGCCCCGTCTCGACCGCGGCTGCGGATGGCTCGATACTGGGCGGACGTGGATCCGGGGACCGTCATCGAAGAGCGCTTCGAGATCGAGCGGCGGATCGCGTCCGGCGGGATGGGGCATGTCTATCGCGCACGCGATCGGCTGAGCGGCGGCCCCGTCGCGCTCAAGATCCTGCACGGGACGGCGGTCGAGCGGCCCCTTCGCTTCCAGCGCGAGGCCGAGGCGCTCTCGGCGCTGGCCCATCCGCGCGTGGTCCGCTACGTGGCCAACGGCACCACCGCGTCCGGCATCCACTATCTGGTGATGGAGTGGCTCGAGGGCATGACCCTCACCGAGCGCCTCGCGCACGGGCCGCTCACCGTCGACGAAACACGCGAGATCGCGGCCGCGCTCGCCGACGGCCTCGCGTTCGTGCACGAGCGGGGCTTCATCCATCGCGATCTCAAGCCGAGCAACATTTTCCTCCTCGGCGGCGCGCTCGATCGTGCGGTGCTCGTCGACTTCGGCCTCGCGCGCAGGCGCCGCGGCGAGCGCGAGCTCACCGTGCCGGGCGCGGTGCTCGGCACCATCGGGTACCTCGCGCCCGAGCAGGCGCGCGGCGCGCCGGGCATCGACGCGCGCGCCGACGTCTTCGCGCTCGGCTGCGTGCTCTATCGCTGTCTCGCGGGCGTGCGGCCGTTCTCGGGCGACGACGATCTCTCGGTGCTGCTCAAGATCGTCGTCGAAGATCCGCCGCGCCTCCGCGAGCTCCGCGCCGACGTGCCCAGCGCGCTCGACGATTTCGTGGCGCGCCTCCTCGCCAAGGATCCCGCGGCGCGCCCGCGGGATGGCGCTGCCGTGCTCGCGCGCCTGGCGATGCTCGACATGCCGCTCTCCACGCGCCCTCCGCGGGCCGAGATCGGCGCGTCCGAGCGACGCGTGATGGGGCTCGTGCTCACCGGCGATCCGCTGCGCGAGCTCGCCTCTCCGCGCGCGCCGGCCGTGAGCGACGATCGCCTCCGCGCCACGGTCGAGCGGCACGGCGGGCAGATCGAGATCCTCGCCGATCGCTCGTCGCTCGTCGTCTTCGGCAGCACCGGCGAGGCCACCGATCTCGCGGCCCGCGCCGCGCGTTGCGCGCTCTCGCTGCGCGCGCTCCTCCCGGACGTGCCCGTCGTCGTGGTCTCGGGGCGCGCCGATCCTTCGCTCGATCGCTGGGTCGGTGATCTCGTCGACCGCGCCGTGGGCCTGCGCAAGGACGCGCCCGCCATCGGCGTGCGCGTCGACGATGCCACCCTCGGCCTGCTCGGCCCGGCCTTCGATGTCGATCCCGGCGGCCTGCTCCGCGCGGAGCGCGCCTCGCTCGACGGCCGGCGCACGCTCCTCGGTCGCGCCACACCCTGCGTCGGCCGCGATCGCGAGCTCGCCGTGATCGAGGACGCCTACCAGCGCTGCATCACCGACGTCGCGGCGGCCGCGGTGCTCGTCACGGCGGCCGCTGGGCTCGGGAAATCGCGCCTCTGCATCGAGCTCCTCGCGCGCCTCCGCCGTCGCGCGGACGCTCCCGAGATCTGGATCGGCCGCGGTGATCCCATGAGCGCGGGCTCCGCCTTCGGCCTCCTCGGATCGGCGCTGCGCGGCGCCCTCGGCATCACCGACGGCGCGCCCCTCGAAGCCCGCCGCGCGGCCCTCGGCGATCGCGTCGCCGCCTGCATGCGCGCCGCGCGTCCGGTGCTGCGCGCGCTCCCGCGGGATCCTCCCGGCGACCCCGGCGCCTCGGAGATCACGCGCATCACCGAGTTCCTCGGCGAGCTCGTGGGCGCGCCCTTTCCCGATGAAGGCAGCGTCCAGCTCCGGGCCGCGCGCCGCGATCCCGTGCTCCTCGGCGATCAAATGCGCCGCGCCTTCGAGGACTTCGTGCGCGCCGCCTGCAGCGTGCGCCCCGTGATCCTCGTGCTCGAAGATCTACACTGGGGAGATCTCCCGACCGTGAAGCTCGTCGACGCGGCGCTGCGCCACCTCGAAGCGCGCCCGTTCATGGTGCTCGCCTCGGGGCGCCCCGAGGTGCACGAGATCTTTCCGAGCCTCTGGTCCGGCCGCGGCGTGCAGGAGATGCACCTCTCGGCCCTTCCGCGCCGCGCGGCCGCGCAGCTCGCGCGCGACGTCCTCGGTCGCAGCGTCACCGACGAGGTCGTCGATCACATCGTCGAGCGCGCCGACGGCAACGCTCTCTACCTCGAAGAGCTGATCCGCGCCGTCGCTGCGGGTCGCGGCGCGACCTTGCCCGAGTCGGTCCTCGCCATGGCGCAGGCTCGCCTCGAAGCGCTCGATCCCGACGAGCGCCGCATCCTCCGCGCCGCGAGCGTTTTCGGCCAGGCCTTCCGCGCCGGCGGCGTCGCTGCCTTGCTCGGCGGAGCTTCGGCGCGCCTGGGCCTCGCCGCACTTGCCGAGCGCGAGGTGATCACCTCCGGCGACGATGGCCGATCCGCAGGCGGCGACGCCTTTCGCTTCCGCCACGCGCTCCTCCGCGAGGCCGCTTATGGAATGCTCACCGACGCCGATCGCGCCGTCGGTCATCTCCTCGCGGGCGAGTGGTTGGAAGAGTCCGGCGAGCGCGACGCCATGGTGCTCGCCGAGCATTTCGAGCGGGGAGGGGAGCCCGCGCGCGCCGCGGCCTTCTATCGTCGCGCCGCCGAGCAAGCCTTCGAGGGCAACGATCTCGACGCCGCGCTCCTCCGCGCCGCGCGCGGCCTGCGCTGCGCCGGTGATGCGGAGAGCCCGCTCGCGGGCGCGCTGCGTCTCGTGCAGGCCAAGGCCAGCCGCTGGCTCGGCAACAACCGCGACGCCGAGCAACGCGCCGTCGAAGCAATGCGCCTGCTCCCGAGCGGCGGCGCATCGTGGTGCGAGGCCGCCGCCGAGGTCGTCCACCTCTCCGGCAAGCTCGGTGATCTCGATCGCGTCATCGCCACCGCCGAAGCCCTCCTCGCCCTCGATCGCGACGCCCTCGAATGGCTTCCGGATCGCGAGGCCGATGCCTCGCACGCCATCGCGCTCGCGCGCGCCGCCATGACGTTGCAGCTCTCCGCCGGCCGCCAAGCGCTCGCCGAGGTTCTGCTCGCGCGCGCCGAGGAGATCGCCGCGCGCGCCCACGACGATCCCGCCGTCGCCGGCCAAGTGCATTGGGCCCGCTCGCTCCGCGTCCTCGCCGCCGGCGACGTCACCGGCTTCCTCGCGCTCGTGCAGCGCTCGCGTCGCTGCCTCGCGCGCGCCGGCGACCTCCGCAGCGACTGCATCCAAGCCCTCAACGCCGGTCATGGCTACCTCGAGCTCGGCGCCTACGAAGAGGCCGAGCGCATCCTCCACGAAGCACGCGCCGGCGCCGATCGCATGGGCCTCGGCAGCGCGCGCGCCTATGCCGATCTCAACCTCGGCCCCGCGCTCCTCGGACAAGGCCGCATCGCCGAGGCCCGCGCCGTCGCGAGCGATGTCCTCGCCCTCTTCCAGGCGCAGGCCGATCGTCCGCGCGAAGCCATCGCCCGCACCTACCTCGCCCTGATCCTCACGCACGCGGAAGAGCGCTCCGCTGCCGCGCGCGAAGCCCTCGCCGTCGCCGACGGCGCCGACAGCACACCTGCATTTCGCGCCTACGCGCGCGCCATCCTCGCCGACCTCCACCTCGCCGAGGAGCGCCCCGTCGAAGCCCTCGCCGAAGCCGAGCGCGCCATGTCGATCCTCACCTCGCTCGACGGCATCGAAGAGGGCGAGTCCCTCATCCGCCTCGTCTATGCCGAATCCCTCGCGGCCGCGGGCGACGCGCAGGCCGCGCGCTCGGCCCTCGTCGAAGCGCGCGATCTGCTCTTCGCGCGCGCCGCCAAGATCCTCGATCCCACCCTCCGGCAAACCTTCCTCGATCGCGTCCCCGAGAACGCCCGCACCCTCGCCCGCGCGCGCGCCTCGCTCGATTGACGAGCATCCAATCGGCGATTTTCATCCACCGTCTCAATCCGGGGATACCCTTGTTTCTCGTGCTTTTGCGCCCGTGATCCGTACCGAGCGGCAATTGTCACCTTGGCTGCTCGTGCGCGTCGCTCCGTCGCGAGAGCGTGCTTGTGGCGCTCGCCCGCATCCTGCTAGTTGCTGGAGGAGATGCCTCGTTCGTCGGGCCAGGAGCCGTCGTCATCCCCCGCGCTCGGCCGGCTCTCGGCCGTGATTCGCCGGCTCGCGCTCGCGGCCGCTCTCGTCGCCGCGCTGCCCGCATCACGCGCCCATGCCGGTCCGCCGGCAAGCGCTTCGACCGCACCGGCGACCCTCGTCGTCGTCGCCGATGCACCCGTCTCGCGTCAGGCCATCGCCGGCCTCGGAGCAAAGCTCCCTGCGCCGTGGCGCGTCGGCGACGACACCGCATTTCGCAAAGCCCTCACCGCCTCCGGTCAGCGAACCGCTCCTGCGGTCGCGATGGGCAACGCCTCTGCGCGCGCCGCGCTCGTCGACAAGGCCCAATCCGTCGCGGGCCCATCCGGCGCGCGCGCCGTGCTCTTCGTCCGCGTCTCGCCCAAGAAAAGCACCCGCGTCGTCTCTCTGCTCCTCGTCGTATCGGGCTCTTCCACACCGGCCCTCGACACCACCGTCGAAGTCCCCCTCTCCGATGAAGGCGCCGAGCTGATTCCCGCCCTCGCACCCGCGCTCGCGCGCATCGCATCCGCGGCCGAGCCCGCTGCACCGATCGCTCCCGCGCCCATGCGCGCCGCGCCTGTCCCCGAAGGCGCCCCCACCATCAGCATCGGCCCCGACAAGCCCGCTCGCAGCACGCTGGGTGGAATCGATCGATCCATCCTCGTCTTCGCGGCCGGCGGAGGCTCCGGCGCCCGCATCGTTCGTTATCACGATGGCCTGAGCCCCGCGCTCCGTACCTACGATCTCCCCGCCTCGCCGAACCTCGTGCTCTCCGCCGAGGTCTACCCCTTCGCGCGCCTCGACGTCCCCGTCCTGCGCGGCCTCGGTGTTTATGGCGGTTTCCAGCACGCGCTCGGCGTCAGCTCGGAGACCACGAATGGCACCTCCGTCTCCACCACGTGGTGGCGCGCCGAAGGTGGTTTGCGCCTCCGCCAAGCCTTCGGTGAAGAAGCCCGTTTCGTGCTCGGCGTTCACGGCGGTGTCGTCAAAGAGCGCTTTGCCTTCGACGGCGACAAGAGCCTGGTTTCCTGGCTCCCGGACGTCGATTATCTCTTCTGGCGTGTCGGCGCGGACGGCCGGCTCCGCGCCGGCCCCATTGCCATTCTCGCGCAAATTGCCTATCTGCCCGCCATCCAAGGCGGCGCCCTCGCCGATCGTTTTCGCCAAACCTCCTTCGCCGCCTTGGAGCTCGGGGGCGGCCTCGCCGTGCCCATCGTCCCCATCTTCGAAATGCGCGCCACCGCCGTCTACACGCGCGCCTTCTATTCGTATCACCCCGAGGTCGGCGATCTCTACGTAGCCGGCGGCGCGCTCGATCACCTCGTCCGCGCCCAGCTCCTCGCCACCCTCCTCCTCTGATGGCTCCGATGCTGAAGCGCCCTCTCTTCGCACTCTCCTTCTTCGCCGTCGCGCTCGCCGGTTGCCCGGGCAGCCTCGAGAATCCGGAGCGCTTCGCCGAGCAATTCGGCACTTGCCCCGATGTCCCCACGCTGCTCAACACCGCTTGTGGCACGGCCAACTGTCATGGCGCGTCGAACCCGTCCTCCGGCCTCGATCTCGCGTCCTCCGACATCGCCGGTCGCCTCGCCGGCAAAGAGGCCACGAACGGCGGCCTCCTCCTCGATTTCGACGCTCCCGAGAAGAGCGTCCTCTACACCAAGGTCACCGATCTACCGCCCTTCGGCAGTCGCATGCCCCTCGGCGGCACCCCCTTCGACGACACGGAAGTGAGCTGCATCCTCTCTTGGATCGAGACCTCGGCGAAAGGCGGTTCTCCATGACGTCATCTCGCGCCCTCACCCTCGGCGTCGCCGTCCTCGGCCTCATCGGCGCTTGCTACAGCGGCAAAGACGACGTCCCGCGCATGAGCAGCTATGGCGCCCTCACCACCGGGAGCGGCGGGCACGGCGGTGACACGAGCGCTTCTTCATCCACGAACGGACAGGGCGCGAACGGGGGAATGGGCGGGAGCGGCGGCAGCGCCGACCCCTGCGCCAACACCTTCTTCTGCGACGATTTCGAAGCCCACGCCACCGGCGCTCCGCCCGGCGGCATGTGGGAGAACAACCAAAGCGGCGGTACGGTCGCCGTCGACACGGGCCGCGCGAAGAGCGGCAAGAACGCCGTCAAAATCAGCGCCGACGCGGCCACGGGCTATCGCTCGGCCATGATATCGCTCTACGACCCCGCCCTTCTCCCCGTCGATGGCAACGTCATCTACGGGCGGATGATGTTCTATCTGGAGTCGGCGCCCACTGGCACCGTTCACTGGACCATCATCGATGGAACCGGCCCCGTGGTCGGGCAGGGGTACCACGCCGCCTATCGTTACGGCGGCCAGCACCCCGTCACCGACGCCAACGACACTTTCGTCGGCAGCCAGATGATGGCGAACTACGAGACGCCCGACGCCTACCAGGACCCGCCCGTCGGCCCCTCCAGCGATTGCTGGCTGCACGCCGATCAAAAGGTCGTCCCCGTCGGCGCCTGGTCCTGCGCAGAATGGTTGTTCGACGGCCCCAACAACACCATGCGTTTCTGGCTGAACGGCCAAGAGATTCCCGATCTCGCCATGACCGGCAAAGGCCAAGGCTGCGTCAGCCAAGCCGCCGACTTCGTCTGGCAGGCCCCCAATTTCGAGCGCATCGACCTCGGCTTCGAGTCCTATCAAGCCGACGACGCCCGCGTCCTCTGGATCGACGACGTCGCCCTCGGCACCCAGCGCCTCGGCTGCCCGAAGTGACTCTGCGCCTAGTCCAATAGAGCTCTCACGCCGCCTTGCGTTTGTCGTGCTTCCCCTCGGCGAACTCCTCGATCATCTTCTGCGAGAACGCGGGGATGTCCGCCGGCTTGCGGCTGGTCACGATGCCTTGATCGGTCACCACCTCGGCGTCTTCCACGAGCGCACCGGCGTTGCGTAGATCGGTCCGCACGGACGGCCACGCGGTCATCCGCTTGCCGCGCACCACGCCTGCCTCGATGAGCGTCCACGGCCCATGACAGATGGCCGCGATCGGCTTCTTGGTGTCGTAAAACGCCTTCACCAGCGCCACGGCCTTCTCGTTCATGCGGAGCTTGTCGGGGTTGATCACGCCGCCCGGCAACAGCAGCGCATCGAAATCCTCCGCCCGAGCGCCCTCGAGGGGCAAATCGACCTTCACGTCTTCACCCCAATTGCCACCCTTCCATCCCTTCACGAGATCCTTCACCGGCGACACGACGATCGTCTCGGCCCCAGCCTGATCGAGCGCCTTGCGCGGCTCCGCGAGCTCGGATTGCTCGAAGCCATTCTCCACCAAAATGGCGACTCTCTTCCCATGCAGCGTCTTCGCCATGGCTCCCTCCAGAGAGCGAAAGCGAGCAAGGGCGATGCCGTTGGCAGCGACCGAGCCCAAGCTCCATCGGACGACGTTGGACGAGGTCGCCGACCGGGCCAGCGCCGCCAACGCTTTGGAAGGCCTTGATATCGTGTCTCCGCGGAGATGGGCAATCATGCCCATCTCCACATCTGCTCGCATCGCTGGCGCTCGTTCGGTGAACACGGCTCGTCCGGGCCCATGAGCAGCGTCACTCGATGGTCGAACCCGACACCTGCGGATCGCCGTCGGCGATCACGAAGATCCCTGGATACCCCGGTGTCTCGAATCCCTTGCTGGGGTTGTGGCTCAAGACCGAGTCTTCGATCACGAGCTCGCCCGATTGATCGTTGCTCACGAAGAAGATGGCGCCGCCGCCCTCGTTGGCGGTGTTGTCCTTCATCTTCACGCCGCAGAGGGTGAGCGTGAAGGTGTTGCCGTCGTTGTAGATGGCGCCGCCGCTGCCGCCGCCGGGGGTGCCGTCCTTGGCAGGATTGGCCCCGTTGCCGATGGCTTGGTTGTGAGAGAAGAGGCTGTTGAGGACGGTGTACGAGACTCCGATGCTGGAGAGGGCACCACCGTTGGAGCCGACGTTGCCGAAACCCTCTTTGCCACCGAAGGTGCTGCGCACGACGTACGCCGGCTCGCCCTGGTATTGATCGAACACGCGAATGGCCCCACCACCGATGTCGGGGCCGGTGTCGTCACATACGTTGTTGAAGAACCGCGAGTTCACCACCTTGAAGCGGCCTCCGCGCACGAAGATGGCGCCGCCACCTTCCTCCAGGCCCTTGGCGCTGCCATCGACGAAGGTCAGGTTCTGCACCGTGAGCTTCGGTGTCTCCTGATCCTGGCAATGATCCGTGGTCCAGTGTTGGGCCTCGTCACAGGTGTTTTGGTAGAGGATGCGATTCTTCCCGGCGCCGCTCAGCGTGACTTTGCCGCCGCCGTCGATGACGATCTCGGGCGTGGTGTCGTTGAAGACCTTGGCGGTCTCTTCGAGCGTGATGGTGACGGGATCGGCGCCGCAATCGAAGGTGATGACACCACCCTTGGCCACCGCGGCCACGAAGGCGGCCGAGGTGCAGCTGTCGGGCTTGCCGCTGCCGACGACCTGCGAGGGCGCGGAGGTGTCCACGATCTCGGCCTCGTCGGGGACATCGCATTTCCCGTCCGCGTTGCCCGCGGGCGGGCCGTCGGTCGGGTTCGTGTAGGGATTGCCGCTCGACCCGCCGGTTTCGCTGCCGCCGCAGCCCACCAAAAGGCCACCGACGAGAAGCGCGCACGAGAGAGAGGCAAGCGTCGGCTGCAAGGTCATGTCGTCCTCCGCAGCGACAGCATACGCCTGTCTTCGTCGTCACCGATCGGATCCGTTCGCCGCAGCGAAGCGAAGCGACAAGCAAGCCAAGCGGCGCGCTTCTTCGCTCGTGATCCCGAGACGATCAAGCGCGTTTCCGCGCGCGGGTGGGCCGCCGAACCGGCCTTCCGGGTAATCCTCCGAGGGTGTCAGGGCTTTGGTGCTTCGCATCGCATCCGCGCGCGAAGCATGAGGGCGCCGATCATCTCCTCTTCTGAATCGCTGCGCTTCGACCAGCCGAGAGCGAGGTAACGGACGAGCTCTCCGAACGTCGGCCCCGCTTCGATCGGAGCCTTCCCCGGTCGCACGATCACGAGGCGATCATCGCCTTGGGCGAGCGCGATCACGGCCTCGGGGCCGCCGCCGCCGAGCGCGGAGGACGTGAGCTTGGCGATGGGATAAACGCCCGCGCGTCGAAGCGCTTCGTCCGCATCGAGGCGCGCCAGATCCTCGCGCCGCAGGAAGCGCAGCGTGCCCTCGATGGAGCCGATGGCGAGCTCGCGATAGAGATCCGCGGCGTCGTTGGGATCGGCCCAATCGTAGGCGCGCACGAAAGCGGCATAGGCAGCGGGCGTGGCGCGTCCGGCGACCGAGGGAGGCGGCTCGAACGCGCCTCGACCCGGCGTGCGATGGAGCGCGCGATCGAGGCGCTCCACTTCGGCGGCGATCGAGTCGGGCGCAGGATCGACGAGGCGCACGATCACGCGGCGCTCCACCGCATAGAGCGCACCCACCAGGGCCGCGAGCGCGGGCGCGCCGAGCTCGGCGGCGAGGAAGGTCGATCCGCGATGAGCCTTCACCACCTGCTCGATGGCGCGCGCGTCGCCGTTGCCTTCGGGCAGCGCGAGATCGATGTCCTCCGCGCCCTCGGGCGTCTCCTCCCCGGCCTCCACGCCGTCCTCGCCTTCGTGCACGAAATGCCGCTCGAACCCATCGGCGTCGAAGCGCCACACGTCGTCGTGGAAGATGCCTTCCGCGTAGGTGATGGCGTAGACGCGCGCGCTCGTCTGGCCGAGCTCGGCTGCTGCGTCGAGCACGGCGAGCGCAGGCGGGAGCTCGTCTTCGAAGATCTCGCAGACGCCGTCGAACGCCTCGTCCTCCGCGCCGCGCACGACCTTCTCACCCGTCTCGAAAAACGCGACCGCATGGCCCGGCACACCGGCGAGCGGCGCGATTTGCAAGCTCGGCGCGGGGACGTCCCAGCCGGCGAGCGCGACGGCGAAGCCCTGCGCAAGGGCGCGATCGGGGATCTCGGTGGGACGGTACACGAGCGCAGCGAACGAGTTTGCCATTGCGCGCGAGCCTACCCTGGACGGAGCAATCCGGCGCCCGACGTCCTTGAAAGTGACTTTCAACAAGGGTAGGTTCCCTCCGTGATCGTCGATGCCCCGTCCCCTTCGGTTGGCTGGGAGGCTGCCTCCGACGCGGCGAGAGGCTCGTTCTGCTCGCTGGCCGCCATCGCGCCCGGCGACGGTTGTGCGGTGGTGGCCATCGAGCTCGAGCCGGAGCTGTTGCGTTGGCTCGCGGGGCTCGGGATCGACCGGGGCGATCGCGTGACGGTCCTTCGGCGCGCGCCGTTCGGTGGGCCCATTCATTTGCGGACGCACACGGGCGGTGAGTTCGCCGTGGCTCGCTCGCTCGCGCTTCGTATCCACGTCGATCCGGTGCGCGCGGAGGAGCCGAAAGGCAGCGTGTGAGCGATCACTGCGCGGGTCAGGAGGTCGCGGCGAGCCCGAAGAGCGGTCCGCGCGAGCAACCTCTGGTGTTGCTGCTCGGCCGGCCCAACTCGGGCAAGTCGTCGCTCTTCAACCGCATCACGGGGAGGGACGCGCACGTCGCCAATTTCCCCGGCGTGACCGTCGACATCCTCGAAGCGGACGTGACGCTGCCCGGCGGTGAAGCGGCGACGATCGCCGATCTCCCCGGCCTCTACGCGCTCGACGCTCTCACCGATCCGACCACCGACGAAGGCGTGGCGCGCACCTTCCTCGAGGACGCCGCGAAGTCCGGCCGCCCGATGGTGCTCGCGCAGGTCATCGACGGCACGCAGATGCCGCTCGGCCTGCGGCTCACGCGTGATCTGGTGCGGCGCGGGCTCAAGCTCCTCCTGCTCGTGACCCAGCGCGACGTGCTCGATCACGACGGCCGCAAGGTCGATATCGCCGCGCTCTCCGAGACGGTGGGCGCGCCCGCGATCGTGGTGAGCTCGCGCGAGCCCGCGGCCCGCGCCGAGGTGCTGAAGGCCATCGAAGAAGCGCTAGCCGACGCCGCCGCGCCCTCGCTGCGCGAAGGCTGGAGCCCGGATGATCTCGGCGCGCGCGTCGTCGTCGACGCCGAGCCCACGCTGGACACGCAGAAGCGTCGCTCGCGCACGGAGCGCATCGATGCCTGGCTCCTGCAACCGGTGCTCGGGCCGTTGCTCTTCTTGGCCCTCACGGTCGGCATCTTCGCGGCGGTGTTCCTCATCGCCGATCCGGTGACGGGCGCGCTCGATGCCATCAAAGGCGCGCTCGGCACGCGCATCACCGCGCGGCTCGGGGAGGGGAAGCTCGCATCCTTCCTCTCCGCCGGCGTGCTCGACGGCGCGGGCACGGTGCTCGCGTTCATGCCGCAGATCGTGATCCTCACGATCGCGCTCGAGCTGCTCGAGGCCACCGGCTACTTGGCGCGCGGCGCGTTCCTCGTCGATCGGCTCTTGCAGCTCCTCGGCCTCTCCGGGCGCTCGTTCTTCCCGCTCCTCATGGGCCATGCGTGCGCGGTGCCCGCGATCACGGCGACGCGCATCGTGCGCGATCCGCGCGAGCGCCTCACGGCCATCCTCGTCATCCCCTTGATGACCTGCTCCGCGCGCATCCCGACGTATGCGCTGATCCTCACCGCGTTCTTCGCGCATCGGAGCGCCCTGTTTCGCTCGGGTGTGTTCGTCTCGCTCTATTTCGCGGGCATGCTCGCGGGCCTCGTGGCCTCGCTCGTCCTGCGGCGGACCGCGATGCGCGGCCGCTCGCTCCCGCTCGTGCTGGAGATGCCTGCGTACCGCGCGCCTCAAGCTCGCGTGATCGCGCAGAAGGCCGGACAGGCCGCGTGGCGGTTCCTGCGTGACGTGGGCACGACGATCCTGATCGCATCCATCGTGCTCTGGGGCCTGCTCACGCTGCCGATGCCGGGATCCTCCTCGTCCTCGCCGGCACCCGCGGCTTCCGCCGCGCAGATCGAGAGCGCGCCCGCACCCTCGAGCGCAAAGCCCGCCGACACGGCCGCGCCCGCCGCGCCGGAGAGCACGCCGATCGCGCCCGAAAGCGCCGAGAAACCGCGGCCGATCGAGCACAGCGTCGCGGCCGCCATCGGACGCGCCTTGGAGCCGGTGACCGCGCCCATCGGCTTCGATTGGCGCATCAACGTCAGCCTCATCGGATCGTTCGGCGCGCGTGAGCTGATGGTCGGCACCATGGGTGTGATCATGGGCCTCGAGAATGCCTCCGAGGATCCGGCCCCGCTCTCGCACCGCCTGCGCGAAGCGCGCCGCCCCGACGGAACGCTCGCCTACTCCACGCGCACCGGGCTCGCGCTGCTCGCCTTCTTCGTGATCGCTTGTCAGTGCATGAGCACGGTGGCCGCCATCCGCCGGGAGACGAAGACCTGGCGGTGGCCGGCGTTCGTGCTCGCCTACACGTACACCGCGGCCTACGTCGCGGCTTTCGTGGTGTATCGCGTCGCCGGTCTCTGGGTCGGTTGAGAGCCCATCCCAGGCTCCAAGCTACGCCGGAAGCACCAGCGTCGAGTCGCCGAACTCGTGCCCCAGATAGCCAATCTCCTCCGCGTGCGCATGCGCGCGGCGGAGCAGCGCGGGCGACGCGAAGGCTTCGAGCAAGTGGAAGTGGCTCGCGGTCGGCTCGTGCATGCCGGTGAGCAAGCCGTCGACGACGCGCGGTCGCGAGGTGTGATCGAGCACGAGATCCGTCACGCCTTCGCCGGCCATCACGGTGCCGTCGTGAAGGGCAGCCGACCCTTCGAGCGCGCGCGCCACCGTGGTGCCCACCGCGATCACGCGCCCGCCCCGCGCCCGTGTCTCCGCGATCGCACGCACGGTCTCTTCGGGAATGTCGAAGCGCTCCGGCAGCGGCAGCGCCGCGTCGAGCAACGGATCGCCCGTCGACGAGAGCCCCGCCGCGTGCGTCAGCCGCGCGATCGTCACCCCGCGACGGATCGCCTCGAGGATCAAGCTCCACCCGAGCGGTCGTCCCGCCGACGGCATCTCCGCGCTCCACGGCCGTGATCCATAGCGCGTCTGCGTGTGCCAGAGCTCGAGCGGCGCGGCGACGTACGCATACTGCACCGGGCGTCCCTGTCGATACAGCGCCGTCCACAACGCCGCTCCCTTCGTGTCGAACGCGAGATCCACGAGGCGCGACGAGATCGGGGAAACCCGCGCGATCGTGGCCGCGAGCCCCGGCCCGAAGGCGATGCGATCCCCCGCGAAGAGCACCGGCGGCGGCGCCCGATCTTCGGTGCGCGTGCGATGATCGCCCGCCCCGAAGAGCACCGCGCGAAAGACGTCATCCCCTTCGCCCGCCCCGGCGAGCCTCGCCTCCACGGGCGCACCGTTTCCGGTTACGCCGCGCAGCGAAGCCGGCAGCGTGGCGCTGTCGTTGACCACGAGCAGATCCCCCGCCCGCAGGAGCTCGGGCAGATCGCGCACGTGCCCATCGCGCAGCGTGCCCGCCCGCGGATCGATCCAGAGGAGCCGCTCCGACAGCGGATCTTCGCGCGGCCACGTCGCCGGGCTCACGACGCCGCCTCCCACGACGAAGCCTCGAGGCGCGCGCCGCTCGTGATGGCCGCGGCCCGCGTGATCATGTCGGCGATGCGCCGCGCCACCACCGCGGGATCCGCCAGCGTTCGTCGATCCGCATCGGGCACGGCCTCCGCGTGCATCACGGTATCCATCTCTCCCGGATCGACGCTCAGCACCCGCACGCCCGTGCCTTCGAGCTCGGCGGCCCAGCTCCGCGCCAGATGATCGAGCGCGGCCTTCGACACTCCATAAGCACCCCAGCGCGGATAAGCGCTCACCGCCGCGTCCGAGCTGACGTGCACCACGAGCCCATTTCGTCGCAGCGCCATCGCACCGGCGAGCGCCTTCGTCAGCCGGAATGGGCCGACGAGGTTCACCGCCAACACCTGCTCCAGATCCTCGCACTCCGTATCGAGCAAGAGGCGCAGCGGCGTCGGCCCCAGCGTGCTCGCGTTGTGCACCAGCACGTCGATCGGCCCGACCAGCGCCGCCGCCGTCCCCGCGATCGCATACACGGCGCGCTTGTCGCCCACGTCGGCCGCGATGGCGTGCGCCTCGCCGCCCGCCGCGCGAATCTCGTCGACCACGGCCGCGAGCGGCCCCTCTTCGCGCGCCACCAGCGCGAGCCTCTTTCCACGTCTCCCGAGCTCCTTCGCCAAGGCCGCTCCGAGGCCGCGGCTCGCGCCCGTGATCAACACTGCGGAGGAATCGTTCGTTCGGTTCATCGTGAGGTCCCTTCCTTGCGGTGGAACCTAATCGGTGCTCGCTCGCATACTGGAGCGCTTGCCAATGGATTGGAGAGGCTCCATCCTGCCGGAGATGGCGGATGAAGGATTCGACGTCTCGGTGCGGCTCGGCCTCAACGTGAAGCAGCTCCGCGAGGCGCGTGGCCTGACGCAGGAGCAGCTCGCCAAGGTCGCCGGCGTCCCCCGCGCGACCTGGGCGAACCTCGAATCGGGCGCCGCCAACCCGACGCTCGCGGTCCTGCGCCGCGCGGCCGCCGCGCTCCAGGTCACCATCGAAGAGCTGCTCTCCGCCCCGCGCGCCGCGGCCCGCTTCTATCCGAAGGACACGCTCCCCACGCGCTCACCGGGCCAAGCGGTGGTCCGCAAGCTCCTCCCCGACGCCGTCCCGGGCATGGAGATCGAGCGCATCGAAATCGCCCCGCGCGGCCGCATGACCGGCGTCCCCCACACCCCCGGCACGCGCGAATACCTCACCTGCGAGTCCGGCGAGATCGAGCTCGTCGTCTCCGGCGAGCGCTGGCAGGTGCGCCCCGGCGACGTCGTGGTCTTCCGCGGCGATCAACGGCACTCCTATCACAACCACGGTGACAAGAAGGCTGTCGGCTATTCGGTGGTGATGCTCGCCCGCGGGGTGGATTGATGGGGAGGGGGAGGAACGGTAGGAAGCGCCGTGGCCGTGCGGCTCGCCAAGCGGTGTTGATGCCGAAGGAAGGGCCACATCGATCGATCACGGGCTACATGAACGTGCCCGTCCCGACCGACAAAACTCCTGCCAGGGCGGTGCTCGGTGGACTCGGCGTGATATGGCTCTTCCTCGTTTTCCTCGCGAGCAAGCTCCCACAGCCGGACATCAAGATCTTCCTGGCGATGGGGCTCGTGATCTTCTGGGCCGGTCACATCCTCTGGAACATGAACGAAGGCACGACCATGCGCTCGAAGGTGCGCGCGCGCATCGAGCGGAGGGGCCTTCGCATCGACGCCGAGCTCGTCCATCGGGCTCACATCACCGGCATCTCCGTCGAGCCCGGCGAGCGGCCCATCGTCGTCATCGATCGCTCGTCCGGCCCCACGATTCGTCTCGAGGTTCGTCGCGAGGCCGACGCGCGTACCCTCGTCGAGGCCTTCGATACCGATGCTCGTTCCCAAGCCCCGGAGCCGGAGCCCGCGATCGAATCCGACCCCGAGCCTCCGCCCGATCCGGCGCCGGTGCGGCGTCGCGATCGATCCATCGAAGCATGGGTGACCGCGCTGCGATCCCTCGGATCGGGCGCCGAAGCCGGCCCGCGCACCGCGCTCGTGCCGCGCGATCGTCTCCTCCGCATCGTCGAAGATCCCGGCTCGCTCCCCGTCGATCGCGCCGCTGCCGCCGTCGCGCTCGCCCACGATGCCGACGACGCCGAGCGGACCGCGATTCGCATCGTGGCCGAAGGCGCGGAGCCGGAGCTCCGCGACGTGCTCGAAAAGCTCGCCGACGACGCCGACGACGCGTCGATCACCGAAGCCCTCGAGGCCATGGACGTCCATCGCTGAGCGCCGTCTGCTCGGAACGAACGATTCCTTCCTCGAATGACTCGCTTCCTCCGAGCGCCGCATCGCTGACAGCGGCTCTCCCGTTCGTGATACCTCTCTCATCATGCTTCGCTTTCAAACGACCTTGCTCGGCGCCTTCGCGCTCTCGGTGCTCGCTGTTGCGTGCGGCAGTCGCTCCCCGCTCCTCGACGGTGCCTCGTCGGCCGGCGGCGCGGCCTCGGTCGCGTCGAGCACGAGCGCATCGAGCACCAGCGTATCCAGCGTGTCCAGCAGCGGTTCCGGCGGCAGCCCCTTCGCGTGCCCCGCGCTGTCCCTCTCCGGCCCGCCCATCACCTATGGCGCGACGGAGGCCGAGCATGGGAGTCGCCCCGTGCTCGTTCCGGTGTCCGACGACGGCGCAGCGGTGAGCGTCATCCATGCACGCACGGCCGTGGATGGCACGACTGGGAATCCTCCGCGCATCGCCAACGTCACCTTCTCACCTTGGGGCGAGTGGCCCTCGACCCTCGGCACCGAGCATCAAGTCGCCTGGCTCGGCGGAGAGGGGTTTGCCGTCGCGCCCGCGCGGCCCGCGGCCCAACCCGGTATATCGACCCTCTTCTTCGTTCCCACGGACGCCTTCCCGTCGGACATGTTCTTTGCGCCGAGCGCGGCGCCCGATCAATCGTACGACCCACTCCCCAAAGGCATCTCCTGGAACGCATGGGAGCCGGCTTGGGCCGTGGCCCTCGCCCGCGGCTCGGCATTTCACCTCGCGGCCCACCAGATGGGGTTTGCTTCCGCCGTGTCCATGAGCCTCACCCTCGTCGACGAGGCGCTCGGCATCACACCTCTCACGGAGGTGGCTTGTGCCGTCGCGCCGTTCCCGGCCGCCGTCACCGAAGCGAAGGGTGGTTTTCTCGTGGCCACCGCGTCGGGACGCCCATTCAACACTTGCCAGCTCGACGACGGCATCCCCGGTCCCGCCGACCAACTGCAGATCATGAGGCTCGATGCCCAAGGTCCCGGGCTCTCCCTCTCGTCCGTCTTCGACGAGACCGATCCTCTCGCGCACGTCGCGCTCGCCAAGGCGCAGGAAGGCGCGTGGGTCGTCTGGCAGAATGATGGATCGAGCGGGTTCCAACCGTCGCCCGTCGTGGCGGCGCGCCTCGACGAACAAGGGTTTCAGGTGGGAGCCGTCTTCACCGCCGTCGGCGATGGTCTGTCGTCGGGGCCCATCGCCGCGGCGGCCATGGGGCCTTTTCTCGCCGTGGCATGGGTGGACGCCACCGATCCTTCCACACCCACTTTGCGACTCGACCTCTTCGACGACGCGGGGCAACGCGTGGCCGGCACGTCCATCAACACCGGACCTTCATGGCTCTACGATCCGTCGCTGTCGTTGCTCCCCTCGCCGGAGGGGACATCCATTCTGCTCGCCTGGTCGGATCGGGACACCCCGGCGCCGGCCACCGCCCGCGTCGCCCGGTTCTCCTGCGACGCGCCTTTGTGACGGCCTCGTCGCGGACGGCTTGACGTCTACTACTGGCGTAGTAATAACTCGCTCGTGACATCGGCGCGCGAGCTCGGTCCCTTGGAGATGAAGGTCCTCGGCCTCCTCGACGCCGACGAGCCGCTGCCCGTCGCGACCGTGCAGGAGCGGCTCGCGCGCGCCGGGGACGAGCTCGCGTACACCACCGTGATGACGGTCCTCGTGCGCCTGCTCGAGAAGGGTCTCGTCACGCGGAAGAAGCAGGGCGCGCGCTTCCTCTACGCGCCTGCCCGCAGCGCGCCGCGCGTGGCCCAAAACATCTTCGATCGCGTGCACCAAAGCCTCTTTCGCAACGATCGCACCCGGCCCATCCTGGCGCTGCTCGAAGACGAGGACATCTCCTCCGAGGAGCTCCGCGCCGTGCGTGCCATGATCGACGAGAAGCTCAAGGAGCGAAAGTGAGCGTCTCCGTCGCGCTCCTCGCGGCGTTTCACCTCCTGGTGAACGCGATCGGCTCGTTCCTCGTGGGCGCGCTCGTCGTGGGCCTCGCGGCGCGTGCGTTTCGTGTCGGTCCGGGCCGCGTGCAACAAGCCCTCTTCTCGATTCCCTTCCTCAAGGTGGTTTGGGACGCCGCGCACGGCATCCCCCAGGGCTCGTATTTCTGGGCGCGCCTCGACGGCGTGGAGCAGCGGCTCGGCTCGTTCATGGCGGGCGCCGGCTTCGAAGTGATCGTCCCGCGCCTCCACATCGCCTTCGCCTCGACCACCGATCGCGGCAAGCTCGCCTCGACGGTGGCGGATTTCGCCGCCGTCGGGCTCTCTCGTCACGTGGCGCCGCGGGCGCCCATGGTGATCGCGGCCGTCGTTCTCGTCATCGGCGCTGCGCGCGTCGCGCGGAGAATCGCGCGCCTCGTGCATGGGGAAGGGGAGCGCGATCGACTCCTCGTCTCGGCGCGCCTCATCGACACGCGGAGTGTCCGCGGGCGCGAGGTCTCGGTGCTGGTCTCGACACGACACCACGGCGCGCCCTTCACCGGCGGCCTTCTGCGGCCCTACGTGTGCTTCCCCGCGGCCACGTTCGCCATGCTCACGCCCGAAGGGCGCGAGGCTGCGCTCTTGCACGAGCTCGCGCACGTCGCGCATCGCGATCTCCTCCTCGCCACGGTGCTCGACGTGCTCGGCGACCTGCTCTGGTTCGTGCCGGCCACACGCGTGGTGCGCCGTCGTTTCGATGCCGCGACCGAGCACCTCGCCGATCGTGCCGCCGTGCGCGCGGGTGCTGCGCCCGTCGCCTTGGCCACGGCGTTGCTCTGCGTTCGTGAGGCGCTCGCCTCGGATTCGACCGCCGCCGCGTCGGCCCTGGTGCGCCCGCGTGCCGAGCTCGCACGTCGCATCGAGGCCCTCCTCGGCCGCGCGCCCCGCCCGCGCCTCCACCTCGAGCGCGCGTGGGTGGGCGCGCTCTTCATCGCCTGGATCGCCGCGGTCGCGCTGCGCTCGACGCTGGGCGGACACATCTGATTGCACGCGACGGCGTGCGATCGGTTTTGCGCACGCTCGTTTCTACTACGACGGTAGTAAACAAAGGAGATGTCCATTGAAGACCTCGTGTGTGGTGACCTTCGTTCTCGCGCTCGTTTCGCTCGCCGGTTGCGCGGCCTCTCCCGAGCCTCTTCGCGTCCGCGCGGCCGACTTGGGCAAGGACGGCGCGGTCCTCGACACCAAGAATCGCCCTCTCATCATCGAGCTCGCCGAGGGCGATACGCTGCCCGTCGACTTCTCGCTCACGAGCGATCTCGTCGAGCTCGCGCCCGCGGCGCCGGCGCTCTCCCTGCGCGCGCGCCGCCGCTTCTTCGTGCGCATCGATCGCGATGGAGTGAAGACGAGCCTCGACGGCGTGCATTTCGGCGAGCGCCCCGCGCATCCGGGCAGCTTCCGTTTCGGCCTCTCGGCGACGCCGAAAGGCACGCGGGTGGAGGTGGACATCAAGGCGCCGGTACACGCACCCGTCGGAGGATAGACGCGTCGCCCGTCTGGCTCGGCTGCTTCCATCGGGATAGGCTCGTGCTTCGCGCCATTTCCCCGAGGTGATCATGACCAAGCTGGCCGAGCCGATTGCCCTCTTCGATCTCGATGGGACCCTCGCCGATTACGACGCGGCCATGCGGCGAGACATGCGGCTCCTGCAATCGCCCGGCGAGCCGGAATGGGCTCCGCAAGGGGAGCGTCACGCGGAGTATCTCGAAGAGCGCCAGAAGCTGATCCGCCGTCAGCCCGGTTGGTGGGAGGCGCTGGAGCGCTATCCGCCGGGCTTCGAGATCCTCTCCGAGGCACGCGCCCTCGGCTTCCAGTGCCACGTGCTGACCAAGGGCCCGGCCTCCGCGGTCAGCTCGTGGACGGAGAAGATGCGCTGGTGCCAGCAACACGTGCCCGATCTTCAAGTCACCATCACGCAGGACAAAGGCCTCGTGTACGGCAAGGTCCTCGTCGACGACTGGCCGACCTACGTGCATCGCTGGCTGGAGTGGCGTCCGCGCGGGCTCGTCATCATGCCGGCGCACCCGTGGAACGAAGGCGTGGTGAGCCCCAACGTCATTCGTTACGTGGGCCGGGAATCTCTGCCCGAAGTGCGCGAGCGCCTCGCGGCGGTGCGCGCCACCTGCGCCGAGTGACGATCGAAGCGCGCGCCGAGCTCGATCGCGCCCACGCGCTCGCGGCCACCATTCCCAACGTCCTCGGAGAGCGTCTCCGTCGCGATCGCGACGCGATCGTCGATCGCCCTCGTTCCCCGTGATGTCCCGCACCAAGAGGGGTTTGGTCGAGGCGCGCTCGCGTGCTCTACTCACGCGCCGTGAGCACCATGGACACCCTCGACCCGCTCTGCGCCGCCGAAGGCTGCGCCGGGATCGACCTCGTCATCGAAGGGCGCCCGCGCCCGGTCGGGAACATCGATGTCGCGCGCCTCTTGCCCGTGCGGGAGCGGCGCGCCGTCGGCCCCTTCATCTTCCTCGATCACATGGGCCCCGTGACGTTCGCGCCCGGCGCCGGCTTCGACGTCGCGCCCCATCCGCACATCGGCCTCAGCACGGTCACCTATCTCCTCGAAGGCGAAGCCGTGCACCGCGACAGCATCGGCAGCGTGCAGGTGGTCACGCCCGGCGAGATCAACCTCATGACGGCGGGGCGCGGCGTGGTGCACTCGGAGCGATCCGATCCCGCGTGGCGCGCGCGCGGCGGCACCTTTCATGGCTTGCAGCTCTGGCTCGGGCTCCCCACGGAAAGCGAAGAGGACGAGCCTTGGTTCGTGCACCGCGATCGCGACGCCTTCCCGCGTGTCGACGCCGCCGGCGTGAGCGCCCGCGTCCTCCTCGGCTCGGCGCTCGGTGTCACTGCGCCCATCGAGCACCCGGCGCGCCCTGTGATGATCGACGTCGACCTCGCTGCCGGCGCCATCTTCGATGTACCGAACGAAGGCGGCGAGCACGCCGTTTACATCGTCGAGGGCGAGGTCTCGGCCGGCTCGCGCACCTTCGCGCGCCATCGCCTGCTCGTCGCCGCGCCGGCGCAGAAGCTCTGCCTCGTGGCGCGGCAGCCGAGCCGCGTCGTCGTCATCGGCGGCCCGCCGCTCGACGGCAAGCGCTTCATGGATTGGAACTTCGTGCACTCGACGCGCGAGCGGATCGAGCAAGCCAAGGCCGCTTGGCGCGACCAGACGTTTCCGCGCATCCCCGGCGACGATCGGGAGCACATCCCTTACCCCACCTTCGAGAGGCGATGATGATCGATTGTGAAACCGAGCGACCCAACGAGTATCCCCAAGAGATCCGCATCCGCGAGCACAAGCTCCGCGCCGACGTCGGCGCCGAGCTTGGGAGCACCGACTCCGCGCCCGGGGCGCACGACTACTTCGACGCCGCGCTCGCCGCCTGTAAGACGCTGACGGCCACCTGGTACGCGAAGCAGCACAACATCCCGCTCGAGCGCGTCGAATCGCATGTCGAGCGCGACGATTCCAAGGAGCGTCAGGGCGTCTACGTGCTCAAGGTCCGGCTCGCCTTCCACGGCCCGCTCACCCCCGAGCAGCGCACCAAGCTCTACGCCGCGGTCGCGCGCTGCCCGGTCCACAAGCTGATGACCACCACCGACGTGCAAATCGAAACCGCTCCCCTCGACACCGGCGCATAGCGGACGGAACACCGCTCCTCGCGCCCTCGCGAATCATGTGCCTTGACAGTCGGCACCTCGATTCGTACCCTCGATATCACCGGTCTGGCAGAGGATCCGTCATTCCACCGACCGGCGAGTCATGACGGGCTGTTGCATGCATGGGTTCCGCAGGTCATCTGCGCCCTTTGCCTGCAAGCAACGACGATCAACCCAATCGCCGGAAGTCGATTCAGCGGTTCGATCCGTTGGCAATGCGCATTGCGCTGCATCCCGACAGGCATGTTTGGGGGCTTTGCGTCCCAAGCCCGCTCCTCGCTCCCATCTCTTACGTGAGAGCATGTCGCTCGTCATGGGCGTTGTGGCGTGCTGAAAACGCCGCGATCACCCTGGAATCGGGGAGATCGCTTGGCCGCATGCGTGGCGCAGCGCGCTCGATCATCGGATCTTCTGCATGAATGAGCCCTCCGGCGGAGGGACCCATGAGACGTCATGAAATCGATGCCTTGGTGCGTGCGCACCGGGGCCGGGCCCATCCCGTGGCCTTCTTTCACGTCCTCCGGCAACCCGCGCTCGACGACGACGATCAAGCCTTCTTGATCGAGCACGCCGACGTCCTCACGATTCCCGATCTCCTCGCCTGGCGATCGTGCTGCGCGACCGGCTTCACGGGCGCCGTGATTCGCCGCCTCGCGCAGATTGCCCTCGAAGATCCCGTCCGCTTCGATCACGAGCTCCTCCGCGCGCCCCGCCTCCATCTCGTCGAAGAGGAGTGGATCGAGATGACCGATCTCGTGCGCGGCAAAGTATCGGACGCGCTCTACGAACGACTGCTCGCCCGCGGTCGCCGTCACGCGCTCCGCGATCCCGAGCCGCCGGCGCCGGCCGATCCCATCGATCTCTCCGCGCTCCTCGCCGGTGCGCTCGACGACCCTGGTTTCCCGCTGGATTCGAAGGCCTTGCCCATCTCGGCCGACGAGGCGCCCGAGGCCATCCTCGAGCGCGCCCGGCAGGCCTTCAGCGCCGAGGAACGCGCCGCGCTCCTCGGCTGGCTCTCGCAGCGCGGCTTCGCACGCCGTCCTCTCGTGGAGGTCGCGCTCGGCGCCGTGCGCAGCGGAGCCCTCGATCCCGCGCTCCTCGGCTGGCTCGCCGATCAGCTCGCGACGCGATCCGCATGGGAGGCGCACGGCGTCGATGTCTTCCTCTCGTTCATCGATCCCGGCCTCTTCGCCGAGCTCGAAGACCTGCTCGCGCAGATCTGGAGCCACGCTTCGCGCGCGCCGATCGTCGCCGGCCATGACGCGCCCGAAGGGCCTTCTCGCTTGCTCATCGCCATGCACGCCACCTTCGCAGCGGCGCTGGTCCAAGCCGCGCGCGAAGGGCTCGGCGCCGGTGATCCGGCGAAGGCGCTGACGGCGCTGTCCGCGCTCGCGTGCCTCGATCCGCCGCCGCGGCTCGGACGAACCATTCACGATCTCTCGCGGATGGATGGCACGACCGCCGAGGTGCGATCGCTCATCGAGCTCAACATCCGGCTCGTGAAGCACGCCGGCGCGCGTGAAGCTTCGTTCGGCGGCGTCATCGCTGCCGTGCAGGGCCTCGCCGACGCTCGGCTCACGTGACGCGGTCGTCGCGCTCGTCGAGCTGACGGTCGATTCGCCCGTGACGCGCTCGCCGAAGGGCCCGCCATGCGCGCTCACCGCAGCCGTTCGCGCGCGCTGACCGCGAGGGAATCGGTGTGCGCTGCGGCGCCGAGACAGGCCTCGGTGTGGCCCGCGCGCGCCCACGGCGACGAGGGAGACTCATGTCCTATTTCAATGCCTTCTCACGAGAGCTGTTTTGCAAGATCGTCTATTACGGCCCCGGCCTGTGCGGGAAGACGACCAACGTCGAGCGCCTGCACGAGCGCGCGCCTCCCGCCGTCCGCGGCAACCTCGTGTCGCTCAAGACCGAGAGCGAGCGCACCCTGTTCTTCGACTTCCTCCCGCTCGATCTGGGCAAAGTCCGTGACTTCGCCGTGCGGCTCCAGCTCTACACCGTCCCCGGCCAGGTGTTTTATCGCGCGAGCCGAAGGCTCATCCTGCGCGGCGCCGATGCCGTCGTCTTCGTCGCCGACTCGCAGTCGGCGCGCCTCGACGCCAACCTCGAAGCCATGATGGACCTGCGCGAGAACCTCGCCGAGCTGCGCACACCTCTCGAAGCGCTGCCGTGCGTCCTCCAGTACAACAAGCGCGATCTCGACGACATCGAGCCCATCACACGCCTGCGCGCGCTCCTCAACCCCATGGGCGCGCCCGAGGTCGAGAGTGACGCTGCGCGCGGCGTCGGCGTGGTCGAGACCCTGCGCACCGCCGCGCGGCTGGCCCTGCGCCGACTGTCGGCGTGAGCGAAATCGTTGGAGCTCAAACGATTTCGCGGCACGGCACGGTGCCAGCGGCCGCGTCACCGCGCCGACGGGACATTCCTGACGATCGCGCGGAGGCCCAGCTCGGACGCGCCGCCGCTCGTGCCCTCGATGACGGCACAGTTCGGGGCCGTTTGAGGCATCGCGCGGCGCGCCGCTGATCGGGCTTTCCGGCGCGCGGCCCACGATGACACAGCTTCGTGGCCATGGCGCCGTATCCACGATCCTCGATGATGGGCACACGCGTTGCAGTCGGCGCCGCGCACCAAGAGGAGACATTCATGCGAAAGAGCCCCTTTGCTTTGGCGTTCAGCGTTGCGGCCCTCGGCCTTCTCGTGGGCTGCGGAGGGAGTGGCCCGAGCGTGAGCGGCACCGTGCCCGAGCAGCTCGAAGCGCTGGCCGTCGCGCCGCCCGGCGGTTCCCATAGCCCGACCACCTTGTCCGGCAAGATCAGCGTGTCCGGATCCGAGCGCGATTTCACGCTCGCCGTCGACGCTTCGGGTCAGCAGTCCTCGATCACCGTGCACTCGCCGGGCGCGTCTCCTCTCGCGAAGCTCGCGGGGGATGCGATGGAGATCGAGACCACCGAAGGCGGCTTCGCCGGGCCGAGCCTGTTCGTCGCAGACGCCGACGGCCCCGCGTACATGGGTGTCTTCGGCGACGGCGCCGCCATCACCGCTGCGGAGTCGCGCCTCGGCAAGGGCTTCGTTCGCTCGGGTGACGAGGTCGCGAGCGAGACCGATGGCATCTTCGTCTGGTCGTATCGCAAAGCCATCTTCAAGACCGACGACGGCGACGTCGCGATGAGCCCCGGTGAGGTGAAGATGCTGCACTTCAACGGCGCCACGTGGCGCGCCGTGGTGATCGCGTCGTATCAGGTCGACACCAACCCCGACGCGGACGCGCTGCCCGGCTGCTCGCCCGAGAGCCTGCTCGGCTTCGAGCTCCTCCGCGTGGCGGAAGCCATCGCCGACCAGACCCCCATTCACCGCCTCGACAAGGTCGAGCCCGCGTACGCCGGTTGCACGGCGCCCGGCGGGCACGAGTGATTCTGGATTGGTGAGCGAGCCATCGCTCCATCGCCATCGGGGCGCATCGGATCAGCCTTCGCCCCGCCGCTCGCGGGCCTCTCGTCGTATCCTCGGCGCCGATGAACGTCGCTCCCGTTCCCCACGTCGGCGCCCGCGTCCTGGTCACGTGGACCGATGGCCGCACGTATCCGGCGACCATCGTCGCGCTCGCGCAGGGCTATGCGCAGGTCCGCTGGGACGCGGGCGGCGCCCCACAATGGGTGCCGCTCCACGCCCTCGCGCCGCTCGTCACGCCCGCGCAGCCCATGCCGGGCATTGCACCTGCGCCGGTCGGGTGGAATGCGCACCCGCAATATGCGCCGGCCTCCTCGGTCGTCCGCGAAGCGCCCGTCTCGCAGCAAGCCGCGCAGCCCGCGCAGCCCTCCATCGCAGCCAATGCCGCGACCTCGTCGGGGGCCGCGCCGCGCCCGACGGCGGGCAGCATCCGCGATCTGCCGCGCGGCCTCATCTACGAGCCTACCGGCAGCGGTCCGGGCAATGGCAAGGTCTTCTTCTTTCTCTTCGGCTTCATCTCGACGCTCGACGTCGACGTGGCCATGCGCATGACCGACATCGAGCACATCGGTGACGACGTCGCCGCGCTCCGCGCCGCCGGTTATCGTGTCATCGTCGATCTGCACGGCGATCTCGCGACCCTCGACGCCGCCCTCACCGGCAAGTACCCCGACGCGGGCGGTGCGCCCACGGCCGGCGTCTTCTGGGGCGGCCACGGCGACGACGACGGCACCATCGCCACCCACGACGGCGGCTGGATCGCGCCCGAGCAAATCTCCGCCGACGTCGCCCAGCAAGGCACGGTGAAGCTCTTCGTGATGAGCGCCTGTCACCAGGGCAGCCACACGTCCCGCTGGCAAAAGGCCATCGGACCGCAGGCTCAAATCATCGGTTGGGGCGCGCCCATCACCAACCAACGCGCCATCGAGTTCCTCGTCCCCGACGATGCCAATGCCAAGGGCTTCGACGATCTCCTCGAAAAGCACCTCGGCGTCCGCCGCACCATCGCCGACGGTCCGCTCGTCGAGGTGAAGGAGCTCGCCCAAAAGCACGAAGACCGCGTGGCCACGCTGCTCCTCCCGCTGGAGGAGCTCGCCACCGAAGCGCAGAAGCGCCTCAAGTGCACGTTGGAGAAGGGCAAAGCCTCCGACGCTTGGTACCTCGAAGTGCGCACGCCGCCCTCCAAGGACTATCCCAAGCTCCCGCGCTCGCAGGTCGTGCGTGTCTCCACCATGGGCGCCGGCGACGCCTGGGTTCACATCTCCAGCTTGGTCGGTCCTTATTCGGATGCGCTCGATCTCGCGCGCGGCATGCGCGCCGTGGGCTCCGCCATCCACATTCGCGTCGCGTTGGTGCAGCTCGCCGCGCCCGACGGCGAGTTCGTGATCGTCGAAACCATCCTCCGGCGACGACGGCTCGATCCGTACACGTTCGCCAACAACGTCAGCTCGGTGGGTACGTTCGCGGACAAGCTCGAGGACATGTTCTTCGGCAGCGACAAACGTTGACGCTCACCGCGTCCCGCGTCCCTTCGCATCCCAAACGATCTTCCCAGCCCGCACCGTGAGCTCGCACGTGAGCTGCTCCGTGCCCTCGTGCTTCGCGCCCGATGTGTCGGTGAAGACGAACCGGCCTCGCTCCACGCCGAGCACGGCGATGTCCGCTTCTCCGCCTTCGACGAGACGCCCGATCTCGGGTCGATGAATCGCATCGGCGGGGACCATGGTCGTCCGGCGAATCAGATCCGGCAGCGGGATCCCCAAGCTCGACAGCTTCGACAGCACGGCCACGAGATCGTGCATCGATCCGCGCAGGCTGCTCCGGTGCATGTCGGTGCTCACCGTGTCCGGCAAGAGGCCCTGACGAATGGCCGGGATCGCCTGCGAAAAAACGAAGCTCGCGCCGCCGTGCCCGAGATCGAAGACGATGCCGCGATCGTGCGCCGCGCGGAGGTAGGGACGGACCATGCCCTGCGCATCGATCACGGCCGTGCGACCGCGGACGCTCGCATAGAGATGGGTGAAGATGTCGCCGGGCCGGAGGCGCCGGAGGAGCAGCTCCTCCATGGAGAGCTCGGGGACGTGGCCGCCGAAATCGATCATCACGGGGACGCCCGCGCGCTGCCCGGCGTCGACCGCGCGATCGATCGGCTCCCAACCCGGGCCGGCGTAGTGCGCCACCTTGATGCCGACGATCGCATCGCGGTGCGCGCGGATCGCCGCCGCGGTGGCCGCCGCATCCATGTCCCCGAGATCCTGCTCGAAGCGACCGCCGCGCATGCCGAAGCCGACGATGTTGAGGAGCGCGAGCACGCGTGTCCGAGAAGGCGTGATGATCTCGCGAGCGAACGTGGCGAAGGTGCGGTGACCGGCGCTCCCCGCGTCGACGACGGTGGTGGTGCAGCTCCGCGGCGCGACCTCGTCGACCTGAGCCGCGAGCGGGCTGTGAGAGAGGTAGTTGCCCGACTCGGGCCCATGAAAGACGTGGACGTGGAGATCGACGAGGCCCGGTGTCACCCAAAGGCCGCTCGCGTCGATCACCATGGTTGCGCGGGTCGCCGCGATGGTGGGCGCGATCCGCGTGATGCGACCGCCCGTGACGGCGATGTCGAATGATCCATCACGACCGCTGGCCGCATCGATTAGTCGGCCATGTTGGAGGAGAAGATCACAAGCGACCTCCTCGGGCCCAGCATCGATGAGCGAGGGCGCGACGGTGCCTCCATCTGCGCTCTCGGCTTCGGTCCGGCTGCTCGGCGCGGGCGTGCTGGACACACCATCCGGCCTCGGGTGCGATCCGCACCCGGCCACGGCCATCGCGACGACGAAGGCGCGGATCGGGCCCGAGAACGACATATCGAGCATCCTACGCTGGGATGCCCGGCGTCGCCTCGGGCGGCGTCTCCATGAAACGGCCACATCTTCTCCCGCGGATCTCCCGCCGCGTCTCGAGCCTCGTGGCCTACGCTCGGCGGTGAGGATCGGGTTTCGTACCGCGGGCGGGAACATGACGCCCGCGCGCGGGTCGGAGCCCGAGCCCAAGAACGTTCGCGAAGCCGTGTCCGGAATGCGGTGCAGGCATCCCGCGTTGTCGCGGAACCCCGCACGCATCTGCTCGTCGGGATCGAGCCCGCCCATGACACAAACCCTCACCAACTCCGACCCGTCCCATCCAAGCTCGGAGTTGCGCGATCCCATCTCGCCTGCGGCGGAGCGCGACGTGCGCGAAGTCGGGCGCGTCGTTGCCACCGTGCTGCTCGCCGGGGGCTCGGTCTCTCCGCACGCGCTCTCGAGGGCCAACAAGGGGCTCGCGCAGCTCGGTCGCCCGGCGTTGCTCGAACGCGATTTCGTCGTCACCACGCCCGAGGAGCTGGCGCCGCTCGTCCCCGAGGAGATGCGCGCCGCCGTCGGACAGCTCTTGTTGGAAGTCGCCGGTGACGAGCCGTTGCGTCGTCGCGTCGCGCTCTCGTACTTCGGCCTTTGGCAGATCGCGCTGCCCCAGACGACGCCCGCCCCGCGGCCCGTGAGCGCCGCGTCGCGCGTGGCGCGCTGGCTCGTCGGTGCCTTGCCGCGGCACCAAGAGACCGCAATCCCCGAGGAGAGATCGATGCAACAGAGTGTCTATCGCCACAACGAGCCGGAGCCCGAAATCGCGCCTCCGGTGCGCGATCCCCTGCGGCTTCGGGTCGAGCGCATTCGCGCCGAGCACCTTCAAGTGATCGAGGCGGTGGAGCGGGTCATCATCGGCAAGCGCGATGTCGTCGAGCGCGTGCTCACGGCCATGGCCGCGCGCGGACACGTGCTCCTCGTGGACTCGCCCGGCGTGGGCAAGACCCAGCTCTGCAAAGCGATCTCCGCCGCCATCGGCGTGCGCTTCGGCCGCGTGCAATTCACGCCCGATCTCCTGCCCATGGATCTCACGGGGGCGACGATCTACGAGGCGCACAACAAGCAATTCGTCTTCCGGCCGGGGCCGGTGTTCACCAACATCCTCCTGGCCGACGAGATCAACCGGGCCACGCCGAAGACCCAATCGGCGCTGCTCGAAGTGATGGAGGAGCGCACCGTCACCGTCGATGGAACCACCCATCGAATGGCCGATCCCTTCCAGGTGCTGGCCACCATGAACCCGATCGATCACGACGGCACCTTCGCGCTGCCGGCGGCGCAGATCGATCGCTTCATGGTGATGTTGGAGATCGGATATCCCTCGCCGGACGACGAGGTGCGGGTGCTCGACACGCACCTCGCTCCCGATCCCGTGGTGGCCTCGGTGGCGCCGGTGATTTCGATCGACGCCTTCCTCGATTGGCAGCGCACGGTGCCGATGATTCACGCCTCGCCCGAGGTCAAGCGCGCTGCGGTCGACTACGTCAACGGGCTGCGACGCGGCGCCCAGAACGTCCACACCGTGAGCCCGCGTGCAACGCTGGCATGGATGCGCGCGGCGCAGGCGCACGCGATGCTTTCGGGGCGCGAGTTCGTCACCGTGGAGGACTTGATTCACATGGCGCCCGACGTGCTTCGTCACCGGCTCTGGATCTCGGCTTCGGAGGTGCGGGATCGGCTGCGGGCCATCGGCGCGCGCGGCGTGGGGGCCGCGCGATGAACGAGCTCCGCGCGCGCGCCGACATTCAGGTCTTTCGCATTGCCACCTTGGTGGTGCCTTCGGCGCTGGCCTGGGAAATCGCTTTCTCCTCGGCGCGCCCGAGCCGGCTCGCCACGGCGGTGACCTTCGGGCTCGGTCCCATGTGGCTCTTGATGGCGGGCGCCCTCGTGGTTCGCAGCGTCGACGCGCTCCTCCGGCGTCGTCGCGCGGACGCCGGCGCGACTGGGCTCCTCGATCACATCGACGTGCTCACGGCCTCGGGCAGCGCGTTGATGTGGCTCTCCGCGGGAGCCATCGCGGCCGCGGTCTGGGTGGGGTGGGCGAGCCTCTCGGTGGTGGGGATGATGGGGCTCGCGATCGTGCACCTCGTGGTGCTCTGGACGTGGCTCCGCGCGGGTGGTCGCGGTCCGTGGCGGCGCGCGTCGGTGTCGCGGCGCTTCGTGCCGGAGCGCGTGGACGAGGGCGCGCCGGTGATGGAGGAGGTGAGGCTCGCGGACGTCGACATCCCCACGGGCTTCCGTTTGTTCGTGAGCGGTCGCGTGGGCGCGCGCTGGGCGATGAGCCGACACGCCGTCGAAGACACCGAGTCGGGCGGCGAGATCCTTTTGGAGACCGAGATCGGCCCCGCGCTCCGCGGTGAGCACGACGCCGAGCCGCTCGCGTTGTGGTTTCAGGACGTGCTCGGGCTTTGCCGTTCGCCGCGCATCCACGCGGGGGAAGCGCGCCTCACGGTGCTCCCGCGCCCGCGTCCGGTGGAGAGCGTGACGGACCTCGTGGGGCGCGCCGGCAACGACCTGGAAGCGCGCCCCGAGACCCGCTTGCCGACCGAGGGCAGCCTGCGCTTGCGCGAGTACCAGCCCGGCGACGATGCGCGCCGCATTCATTGGGTTCGATCGCTCACCGCGCGTCAGGTGGTGGTGCGGTTGCCCGACGAGCTGCCTCCGGAGACTCCCGCGGTGCGGCTCGTGCTCGACACGTTCCTCCCCGGCGCCGCGCGCGTCGCGTGCACGGCTCCGAGCGAGCTGCTCGATGCCATGGTCGCGGTGTGGCTCGGCGTGGCCCGCGCGCTCGTCGAGAGCGGCGCGCGCGTCACGCTGGTGACGGCGGCGACGATCGACGGCGAGGTCGTTCCTCTGCGGCGCCGGCTCACGGCGCACACGCGGCTGGAAGCGCTTCGCCTCGGTGCGCAGGCGCGCTGGCAGGACACGCTGCGGCTCGATCGTTTGACCTCCAATGAATCGTCGATCGTCGTCTCGTGCCGCATGCAGCCCGATCCGGTCGACGCCGGCCCGGTGCGCTGGATCCTGGTGCCGGAGTCGGTGTGGACGTGCTTCGAGGATCGACCGAAGATCGCGACGCCCGGCGTGCTGCCTCATCCCGTGGGCACGGCCGATAACCGCTGGTCGCGCGTGCGCCGCGAGCGCATGCGCCGCGATCACGCGCTCGAGGAGCACAAGCGCTTCAGCGCCATGTGCGAAAACCTCATCAAACCGCGGCAAGGATCGTTCATCGCGTGCGACGCCGGCCCGCTCCGCGTCCGCCTGGAGGCGCTCCAATGAAGAAGCGCGACGCGATCCCGGGGACGGCCGCCGCGCCGCTCCTCCATTGGCTCCTCGTGGTGTGCGGGCTCGCGGTGATCACCGCGACGCGCATCTCGATGCACACCGATGATCCCTGCGAGCTGGGCCCGCTTTGGGTGGGGGCGCTCTTCGGCACGGGCGTCGGGCAGTTTTTGGCGAAGCACCGGCTGCGTCCGTGGCTCGCCACCTTCATCGTCGCCAACGCGATGTGGATGATGCCGCTGCTGTTCCTGCCCATCGGCAGCTTCTTCATCAACGCGCGCATCTCGTGGGCGGAGGTGGAGATCGCGTTGATGGCGTTCGCGCCGGCGGCGGCGTGTGGATATGCGTCGCTCACCGAGCGCGGCGCGCTGCCGGCCTTCTGGTTCCCCGCGATGCTGTGGGTGCTGGCGATCCTCGACGGCGGTGGAGAGACCGCGCTCGCCCACGCGCAGGGCTTCCTCCTGCTCGCGGCGCTGGCGGGGCTCTTGCTCGCGTTCCTGGGCGCGCGCGAGACGCGACGGGTCGCGCTGTGGCAGGCTCGTGCGACCGTGCGCCTCGGCACGGAACGGCGCCAAGTCGTGCTGCGCGAAGCGCCGTTGCGCTTCCTCGGTCGGATTGGCTGGGTGGGCACGCTGGGCGCTGCGACCTTGATGATCACGGCGTGGATCGCGCCGCACCTGTGGCAGCAAGAGAAGACCGAGCGACACACCGCAAAGACCCAGACGAGCAAGGGGCAAGTCCCTTCGGCCACGGGCAGCGCCGCGCCGGCGGAGGCGTGCTGCGCAGACTCGATGGCTGCCGAAGTGCAGACCACGCGTGTGCGCGAGTATCTCCAGGTGCGTCGGACCCGCGAGCAAACCACCGCCGAATCCGTGGCCTCGCGTTGCGTGGCCTGTCGCGACGGTGTGCCCATTCAAGTGCGGGCCTCGGGCTCGTCACCCGCGGTAGCATCCGGGATCGGTGGTGATCGGGCGCCCACTTCAGATGGAGTGGGTGTCGCGGGAAACGGGGCTTCGACGTATGGAGCGGTGACTGGCCCCATCTCGACCACGTCGCCGGCAACGACGCCTGCGGCACCGCGGGCGAGCGCGAGCGCTGCTCCTTCGGCGCCGCCGAAGGTGGCTTTCACGGCTGCGCCGGCGCTCCCGCCACCGCCTCCTCCTGCGCCGGAGCCGGCACCGGCGCCGGTCGTCGTCAAAGCCTCTTCCACGGTGCCTTCTGGGCCGGTGGCGGTGTCTGTGGGGCCGGTGAAGGCCATTGCGGCAATCGCGCCTCCGCGTGGAGCGATTGCGCCGTCGCCGCACGACGAGACCAACCCGTTTGGCTGGTTGCTCTCGCTCTCGCTGGCCTCGCTCGTGGTGCACGTCGGACAACGACCCTTGCGCCGAATGCTGTTTCTCCGGCACCTGCGGAGCCCGTTGTGGCCCGAGACCGTCGATCAGCGCGTCTCCAATCTATGGCAATGGATGCTCGTGGGGCTCAGGGATGCAGGGTTTCACGTCGTCCCCGGAGAGCAGCCGCAGGAGCTGGCGAGACGCGTGGGGCTCGAAGGCATGAAGACGTGCGCCACCGTGCTGGAGCGCGCGCGGCACGGTGTACGCGTGGACGCAGCCGATCTCGAGGCCATGACCCAAGCGGCTGGATCGGTGTACGACCACGCACGCGCCAGGGCCGGATGGTTGGCCCGCGCCATTTCGTGGCTGCGTTGGCCGCTGGTATGACAGCGTAATCGTGGAGCGGCGGCGCGGGCAGGGCCACACCATCCCGCCATGCGCATCAACATCGTATAGCCGATGCTGTCTCACCAGGAGGCGCCGACGGCTCTGTCGCGCATCCTCCAACCCGTACAAACACAGCCTGTCTGTTGGCCGCGCTCGTGCCGGATGGGCACGAGGTCCAAGTGACGGGCGAATACGTCATGCGCGCCGATTCGTGACGCGCTTTTCGCCGCGCGCCTACGAGCTCGCGCGGCGTCGACGTGGTGCTGGGCGGTCCGCAGGTGACGCTCTCACCGGGCGAGGCGCAGAAGCACGCGGACGCCATCGTGCTTGGTGGGCGGGGGCGTGATGAGCTGCGACGATGTGACTTCAGCGCGGAACTCGCGAGCCCTGGTGGTGGTCAGGCCGTCACGATCAGGAGGCCCGGTGCGAAAGGCTCACTTCTTCATTCCCGTCGTCGCCATGGCGGCGATGGTGGCGCTCATGGCCGTTCGGGCCAAACGATCCGGCATTGGCGTGCAGCGCGAGGCTGCACGAGGCCCGGCCGAGTCGGGCGCGCTCTTCCGGTTCCCAGCCGATGCATCGGCGAAAGGTGAGCGAGCGCAGCTCGCCGCGCTCTCGCTCACGGCCTCCGACGGGACGGGGCTCACGCTCGCTTCGTACGATGCGCGGGGCGTGATCGAGGGGCCGCTCGCGTTCACCGAGGTGCGGCTCGCCTTCGACAACCCCGAGGCACGCACGCTGGAGGGTACGTTCCGCATCACGCTGCCGCAGGGCGCGGCCATCAGCCGTTTCGCGATGCGACAAGGCGAAAGCTGGCAGGAGGGCGAGGTCGTCGAGAAGCAGGCGGCGCGGCGGGCCTACGAGGATTTCCTCCATCGCCGGCAGGATCCGGCGCTGCTCGAGCAGGCCGCGGGCAACGAGTTTTCGGCGCGCGTGTTCCCGATCCCGCCGCACGGGCGCAAGGAGCTCGTCGTCTCCTATTCGCAGGAGCTCGGGCCCGAGGCCCCTTATGCGATGACGCTGCGAGGGCTGCCCCGGGTGACGAAGCTCGATGCGATCGTCTCGCGCACGGGCGACGATGCGTCCATCCTCGGGCAGATCCACCTCGAGAACGCGGCGCCCGATCGTGATCTCGTGATCGATCCGGCGACGCTTGGTGCAGGGGATGGCGTGCGCGCGGGCGAGCTCGTGCTCCTGCGCGTGCAGCCGGCGGCGCAGGCAGGCGCGGATCCGCTCGGCGCGACGGTCGTGATGATCGATACGAGCGCGTCGCGCGCGCTCGGGTTCGAGGCGGAGATCGAGCTCGTCGATGGGATCGTGGCGGGGATGGAGCCGAGCGCGCCGATCTTGGTGGCGGCGTTCGATCAAGGGATCGACGTCATCCATGAAGGCACGGCCTCGGGGTGGGCGGCCGTCGGTGGCGCGCGGCTCCGCGAGCGCCGTGCGCTCGGCGCTTCGGATCTCGACGGCGCGCTCGCGTGGGCGCAGGCGAAGGCATCGTCGATCAAGGCGAAGCGCGTGGTGCTCGTGACCGACGGCGTGCCGACGAAGGGTACGATCGAGCCCGCGCCGCTGCGCGAGCGCGCGAAGGGGCTGGGCGCGGTGGGCGTGGAGCGGATCGATGCGGTGGCGGTCGGAGGCATTCGCGACGATGCGCTGCTGCGGGGAATCACGACGGCGGGGCTCGCGCGCGATGGCGTGGTGATCGATGGATCGCGCGGTGCCACGGCGGCGCTGCGACGGCTCGCGGCGGCGACGCGATCGGTGACCGTGAAGGTCGAGGGAGCGAGCTTCCAATGGCCGGAGCGCCTCGACGGTGTGCAGCCGGGAGACGAAGCGCTCGTGTATGCCGAGGTCCCGCGGGGGACCGCGCCGCGCGTGCGCATCGGCGAGGGCGCGACGGTGGAGCCGAAGCTCGCGCAGATCGATCGGCCGCTGCTCGAGCGCGCGTGGGCTCAAGCGCGCATCGCGGCGCTCGTGGCGAAGGGGGACCCGAGCACGAGCAAAGAAGAGATCGTGCGGCTCTCGACGACGCATCGCGTGCTGAGCCCTTACACGGCGCTCTTGGTGTTGGAGACCGAGGCCGACTACGCGCGGTACAAGATCGATCGCCGCGCGCTCGCCGACATCCTCACCATCGAGGGCACGAAGCTCGCGCGTCGCAAGCGCACCGAGGATCAGCCTCTCGGCACGATCGATCCTCGCGTGCCGCCGAAGACGGTGGACAGCGACGGCGTCGTGACGCGTGCGCCGGCGGCTCCGCGCGCGGTGGAGAATGAGGCCCCTGCGGGCGCGGCCCCGGCCGCGACGGCCATGCCGGCAGCGGCGTCTCCGCAGGCGCGCGAGTTCGGCATGATCGGCCTGCTCAACAGCGGCGGCGGCGGTGATCCCAATGCACCGACCGCGCCTTGGGGCCGCGACGATTCGCAGGGCAGCGATCCATTGAGCGCCCGCGGCAACATGTGGGGCAGCGAGATCGGGGATGCCTTCGGCGCCGGTGGTCTCGGCCTCTCCGGCATCGGCGAGAGCGGCGGTGGTGTCAGTGGCATCGGTCATGGTGCGGGGACCGGCACGGGTCAGGGCTTTGGATCGGGGAGCGGTCGCCTCGGAGGCAGCCACATGATCCGGCCGCCGCGCTTGCGCATGGGCGAGACGCGGGTGAGCGGCCGCCTCCCGCCCGAGGTGGTGACGCGCATCGTTCGGCAGAATTTCGGCCGCTTCCGGCTCTGTTACGAAGAGGGTTTGCGGAGGAATCCCGTCCTTCAGGGGCGCGTCGCGGTGCGCTTCGAGATCGGTCGTGACGGCTCCGTCGCCCACATGAGCAACGGTGGATCGGACCTGCCCGATGCCGCGGTGATCAACTGCATCGTGCGCGGCTTCGCGGGCCTCAGCTTTCCGC
Organism: Minicystis rosea; assembly: GCA_001931535.1. Lineage (GTDB taxonomy): Bacteria > Myxococcota_A > Polyangia > Polyangiales > Polyangiaceae > Minicystis > Minicystis rosea. The sequence goes on along the minus strand of CP016211.1, from coordinate 5,324,685 downwards.
AGCCGGAGGGGGGCACCGTCAATGTCGTGGTGCCCATCCATTTCTCCAACGACGGTGAGCCTTCGCGCAGCGATCGGGGAACGACGCCCCCGCCTTCCGCGCCGCCGTCGCCGCCGCAACCGTCGGTGGGGCCGTACGAAGGCAAGCTCGGCGAGGTGATGGACGCGCTCGCGCACGGGGACAAGGACGGCGCGCTCGCGAAGGCGATCGGGTTCTGGAAGGCGAGCCCCGGTGACGTGCTCGCGCTGGTGGCGCTCGGGGAAGCCTTCGAGGCGAAGGGTGAGGTTCGCAGCGCCGCGCGTGCGTATGGATCGATCATCGATCTGTTCGCGTCGCGCGCGGATCTGCGGCGCATGGCGGGCGAGCGGCTCGAGCGGCTCGAGCCGACGTTCGCGCTCGGCCTCGCGGCGGACAGCTACGAGAAGGCCGTCGCGCAGCGCCCCGATCACCCGGCCGGTCATCGTCTGCTCGCGTATGCGCGGCTGCGATCGGGCGATGTCGCAGGGGCCTTTGCCGCCATCGAGGCCGGCGCGACGCGCACGTATCCGTCGGGGCGCTTTGCAGGGGTCGATCGCATCCTCCGCGAGGACATGGGGCTCCTCGGTGCAGCATGGATCAAGCAGGACCCTTCCAAGGCGGAGGAGGTGCGGCGCCGTCTCTCGAACGCCAACGCGACGCTCGACACGACGCCCTCCGTGCGGTTCGTCTTGGTGTGGGAGACCGACAACAACGACGTCGACTTCCACATCCACGATGGCCAAGGCGGGCACGCATTTTACGGCTCGAAGGAGCTGCCCTCGGGTGGCTCGCTCTATGCGGACGTGACGACGGGCTATGGGCCGGAGTGCTTCACGGTGCCGCTCGCCGCCCATCGGCGCGCGCCGCCGTATCGTCTCCAGGCGCACTATTACGCGCGCGGGCCGATGGGCTACGGCATGGGCAAGCTCGAGATCCTCGAGCACGACGGTCACGGAGGCCTGACGTTCGAAGAGCGCCCCTTCGTGGTCATGCAGGATCGGGCCTTCGTGGAGCTGGGATCGTATCCGGCGGCCAAGAGCACCGGCAAGAAGGCGCCCTGACTCGTCGCGCGACGTGATCCGCGTCGAGCTCGACCGTGCTCGCCGGAGCACGCGCGCCTTCGCCATGCTCGTGCTGCACACCTCCTCGCATGGCGGACGCTGGAGCGTCGCATGCTTGTCGTCCGCCCCGAACCGGGCGAGCCGGACACGAGCAAGGAGCCCTCCGCATGGATCTTCAGCCTGCCTCCCAGGGCCCATCTGCTCCGCGCGTGCGGAGCGCGATATCCACACCTCCAGACGAGAAGCGGCTGACGCTGAGCCCCCTCGGCGTCGATCTGAACAAGGGGGAGGAGCGCGGGGCCGGCATCGTCGACGTCCCTCTGATGCCGCACGCGGCCCGCACGTGAGAAGAGAGGAGGGCGTCGTGAACTATCAGAAGAAGCTCATCGTGGAGCCGGGCAGCAAGCTTCGATACGGCGATCTCGACTCCGACTATCACGGAAAGTACCAGTCCGAGGCCGAAGCCAAAGCCGAGACCGAGGAGACGCTCACCGCGCTCACCGCGCTGCAACGCCTCTTGTACGGCGAGCGCCGGCACGCGCTGCTCATCGTGCTTCAGGGAACCGACGCGGCCGGGAAAGATGGTGTCTGCTGGCACATCATCCGCGCCATGAACCCACAAGGCACCTCCGTGGTCGGCTTCAAACAACCCACGGTGGAGGAGCTCGCGCACGATTTCCTCTGGCGCGTCCACCCGCATGCGCCCGGACATGGCCGGGTGGCCGTCTGGAACCGCTCCCACTACGAAGACGTGCTCGTCGCGCGCGTCCACAACCTGGTGCCGAAGTCCGCTTGGGAAAAGCGCTACGAGCAAATCAACGCCTTCGAGAAGCTGCTCCACACCTCGGGAACGACCATTCTGAAGTTCTTCCTCCACATCTCCAAAGAGGAACAATTGAAGCGCTTCAAGGCGCGTCTCGACGATCCGGCGCGGAATTGGAAGATCAGCCAGGATGATTATGCGGAGCGGGCCTTTTGGTCGGAGTACGCGTCCGCGTACGAGGACATGCTCGTCGCCTGCTCGACGAGCCATGCGCCTTGGTACGCCATCCCGTCCAACCACAAGTGGTTTCGCAACCTCGCGGTGTCTCAGATCCTCCGCGCGACGATGGATGCCCTCGGGATGAAGCTGCCCGAGCCCACCGTCGATCTCGCGAAGATCCGACAGGAATACCACGCTGCCCTGGAAGCAGAGAAAGACGCGGAGGCGCACAAGCCGGCGGCGTGAGCCGTTCGCGGCGCGGCGTCACGTTCGCCGTCGTTGCAGGCCGACATCGAGCAAATCGACCTTGCTCTCCGGGCCGGTGGATCCTGCACCGCGCGTGCCTCGTACGGACGGGGCGCGTAGCGCGAAGCGACCTATCGAGCTCAAAGCATCCTCGCTGCGAAGCAAACGCGCACGCCGGCGGACGGTGTGCATTCCGAACCTTCCGCAGCCTAGTGACGCAGAAGCGCGCCCATGCGGCTCGACACTGCGGTGCCGCTGATGAAGACGGCGCTGCCGAGCGCGAGCAGCGCGATGAGGGTGAGCTGGACCGGGGCGAGACCCACGAGGGCGAGGACGCCGAGCACACCGGCGCCGATGCCGACGAGCGCGTGCATGCCCGACGTGGCCATCAACGTCGGGCTCGCCACGTGGGGCTCGGGACCATGACCCATCATGCTGAGATTGCGAATCGGCGCGCCTCCGAGCAGGAACGATCCTCCGAGCACGATCACCGCGATCGGCAGGAGAAGCTCGGTGCCGAAGCCGAGGAACGCGAGGATCCCGAGCGCGATGGACGCGGCCCCACCGAGGAGCTCCGCGATCGCGCCACCTTGAGCATCCGCGAGGCTCTCGGTGGATGCCGCGTCGTGGAGGTGTCGTCGATAGCCCGCGACGAAGGAGCCGCCCTGCACCACGAGGGCCGCGCCGAGCACGATGGCGGCGATGGCGCCGAGACGCCACGGCGGGCTGCCTGCGAGGCCCATGAACGAAAGGACGATCGCCGCGGCGCCGCACAAAGCATCCATCATCGAGCCGCCGGCCACGACCTCGATCGCGCGCTCCTGCGGCGCTTTGGAGAGCAGATCCCCTCGTCGAGCGGGCCATTCGTGATCCTCGGGCTTCGACATGCTCCCTCCCTTTCCGCACGCCCCATGCGAACGTGCGTGGTGCATGGGCTGCGCCACGGAGGCGCTCTGCGAGCGAGCCCGGCCATGGCTCTCGCACGGCATTCGCGCGTGGCATGGGCCGACCCGAGTTCGTCGGTGACGCGGGGCCCGTGGGTGCACGATAATCGCCGCCGTGCACCAGCCGGCGCTCGACAACCAAACGGACTTCGCGGCGCATCCGCAGCTCCTCCTCGACGCCGACGGCGAGAAGCTCGTCACCATCGTCAAAGCGACCTTCGAGCTCGAAGGATCGAACGTGGTGGTCGCTCCCGCCGAGCGCACGCGCGGCGTGCGTTTCGCGGACTTCCCGTGGGAGGAGGACAAGCCCGAGAGCCTCGCGTATCCGGCCGACGTCTGCCTGCGCAAGCCGGGCACGGACGTGATCTTCGTCGCCAAGGCGCATGCGCCGGGGGGCAAGGCCGTGCCTTCGTTCGACGTGCGGGTGGAGGTCGGGCCGCTCGCCAAGTCGCTCGTGATCTTCGGGCCGCGCCTCTGGGTGGAGAAGGGCGCGGGGCTCACCTCGCCGCAGCCGATCGCCGAGATCGACATGCGCTACGACTATGCGTGGGGTGGCCGCGATGATGAAGATCCCGCGGAGATCGCTGAGGAATCGCGCAACCCCGTGGGCATGGGCGTGACCCGCAAGCCGGCGAGCCTCACGCACACGGCGGCGCCGCACATCGAGGATCCTTCGTTCCCGATCCGATCGTCGCGGACCGCGCCGCCGCCCGCGGGCATCGGTGTGGTGGGCCGGAGCTGGGAGCCGCGCCGTCGCTACGCCGGCACGTACGACGACGCGTGGCTCTCGTATCGCGCGCCGCTCCCGCCCGACGATCTCGACGATCGCTTCAATCTCTGCGCGTCGCCGGGCCTCACCGCGAGCCCGCCGCTCGCAGGCGGCGAGCCGGTGCGGATCCTCAACCTCACGCCGGGCGGCGGGGCGCTGGCGTTCGATTTGCCGGTGGTTCCCTTGGAGATCGAGTTTCGCATCAAGGGGCGTGATCCGGTGGTGATCGCGCCGTACCTGGATACGGTGCTCATCGATCTGTATGCGATCGGACCGAAGAAGCCTTTGGCCATCGAGATGGTGTGGCGCGCGTACGTGAACGCGCCGCGACGGCTCAAGGACGCGCGCATCATCGTGCGGGAGCGGGAGAAGGCGTGAAGACGCTCGCCACCATCGTCTCGGTCGGGGCCATCACCCCGGTGGGCCTCGGCGCCGTGGACTCGGCCTTTTCGCATCGCGCGGCGGCCGCGGCCATGCGGGAAGCGCCCCTCGTCGATCGCGAGGGCGAGCCCATCACCATGTGCTTTCTGCCGAACCTCGATCCGCTGTTGGTGGGCGCCGATCGCGCGTTCGTGCTCGGCCGGCGCGCGCTGGCCGAGGCGGTGAGCGGGCTCGGCGCGGGGGCCTCCACGCTGCGCGTGCGCCTCTCGCTGACGCTCGACGAGCCCTTCGGCGAGCGCGGCGCCGACGGCGCGCCGCTCGCGCAGGCCTTCGTCGAGAGCCTCGCGCGCACCGTGGCGAAGACGCTCCCGGACCTGCAAATCGAGGCCTCGGCGCGCGGTCCCGCGGGGCCCGCGTATCTCTTGCCGCCGCTCTGCGACGCGCTCGCCTCAGGAGCGATCGACGCGGCCATCCTCGGCGGTGTCCACACCGACTACGACCCGCGCCGGATCGCGGCGCTCTCGGCCTCGGAGCGTCTGTTTCGGAACGACAACATCGACGCCTTCATCCCCGGAGAAGCGGCGGCGTTCGTCGTTCTCATGCGCGCCGACACCGCGCGCCGCTTGGATCTGCGGGTGCAGGCGGAGATCCGCGCGACCGCGACGGGATACGAGAAGGCGCGGCCGGACAACGACGCTTCCGCGTTCCAAGCGTCCGGTCTCACGGCCGCGCTGCGCACCGTCATGGCGCCTCTCGCGCAGGTCGGGCTCCGCGCGGGGTGGATGCTCACGGATCTCACGTTCGAGGTGTTCCGTCACTTCGAGCTGCAAGCGGCGAGCGTGCGCACGCAGCGTTGGTTCTGCGAGCCGCAGCAGGTGGACAGCCCCGCGCAGCGTCTCGGCCACTTGGGCGCGGCGGCCATGCCTCTTCATCTGGTCTTCGCCGCAGAGGGTTTCCGGCGCGGATATGCGCCGCATCCTTATGCGATATCCATTGCCGGCAGCGATTCGGGGGAGCGAGGCGCGGTGCTGATTTCGGCACCCGATTGAAGCACGAGTCGGGGCTCGTTCCCCGCCGTGCGCGCTGGAGCGCCTCCTGGAAGCCGACGACCTCGGCGGCCTTCATCACGACTTCGGCACGATCCCATTGCCCTATTGGGAATACGATCCCGAAGCACCCTTGTCGGCGGCGCTCGATGAAGGGTACTTGTGCGTGGTGACCCCTCTCGGCCTCCTCCGGGCAGTCCTGTGTGCCCTGCTCTTCGTCTGGGGGCTCCTGGCGCTTTTCCGCGCACCGATAGGCTTCCTCTGGAAACCCGCGGTCGCCGCCACCGAATGGGCCCATGTGCTCGCGTTGTTGGCGCTCGGTTTGGTGGCGTGGTGCATTGCATCGCCCGGCCCGGCCGCCGACCTCTCTCGGCTCGCGGCGGGCTTGGCCGCGCTCGCGGCGCTCTTGCTGCTCTCTCCGCTGATTCGCGCCATCGGTTACCAGCGACACGTGGAGGATCGTTTCACCACCGCCTTCGGGAGCGTCTCGCCGCGCGCGCTTCCCGGGGCTCCGGCGCGTCCCGCGCCCCTCGTCCTCGGTGATCTGTTGTCGGTCTCCACGCCCACCGTGGTGCCGACACGGCATCTGTATCGAGAGCTTCCTGGCCTCAGCCTCCATCTGGATCTCTATCGACGGTCGGACGCGCCGGGGCCGCAGCCGGTGGTGATCGTGATTCACGGCGGCTCGTGGAACAGCGGTGACAGCACCCAGCTCGCTTGGTTGAATGGATATCTCGCCGCGCGCGGGATCGCCGTGGCCGCCATCAATTACCGGCTCGCGCCGGGCCACGTCTTCCCGGCCCAGCGCGACGACGTGTTGGAAGCCGTGCACTGGATCGAAAAGAACGCCGAGCGTTTGGGCCTCGACGGCTCCCGCCTCGCGCTCCTCGGGCGATCCGCGGGTGGTCAGCTCTCGCTGCTTGGCGCGCTCACCGCCCATGATCCGGCGATCCGCGGCGCCATCGCGCTGTATGCGCCTTCGGATCTCAATTGGAGCTGGGACCACCCCACGAATCCGTTGGTGCTCGACAGTCACAAGACTCTTCGCGAATACCTCGGAGGGACACCGGCCGAAGCCAAGAGCCAATTCGACGCCGCCTCGGCCATCGACTTCATCGTCGCCGACTCGCCTCCCGTCTTGCTGATTCACGGGACGCGTGACGAGCTCGTGTTCGCGGAGCAGAGCCGCCGCTTCGCGCGCCGCCTCGAAGGCGCCGGTGTCCGCCACGTCCTCCTCGAGCTGCCTTGGGCTACGCATGGCTGCGACGCCAACCCCGCCGGCCCCGGTGGACAAGTCACCACCTGGGCCATCGAGCGCTTCCTCGCCGCCGTCTTCGACTCTTCGACCAAGCGCTGAATCGAACGAGGATCGCAAAAGGGCACGCGCGCTCCGAGGGGCGCGAGGATAGGAGTCTCGAGGCTCCTGATCCTTGCGCCTTCAGGCCTCTTCATCCGCCTACGCGGGGAGTGCGTTCAGGGGACGATGCGCGGAGCGTGTCACGGGTAGGAGTCGCGGCGGTGCTGTTGGGTGGTTCACCATCGCGTGCGACGGAGCCGTGCTCGCCGCTTGGTTTTCCTTGCAGCTCTCGTTTACCGTGCCCGGTCACACGTCCGCCGGATTTCGCAGCCGGCGCGACGCGATGCGCTCAACACCGATCCGGAGGTTCGTTCATCATGCGCAAGGTCGCTCTCGTGCTCATCGCCTGCTTCGGCTTCTTCCTCGCTGCTGCCGCGGGCGGTCCGGAGGCGGATGCCGGTGAGTACGGCAAGTGCAGCTTCAACTCCGACTGCCACCCCAACGTGAAGTGTAGCAGCGGCAAGTGCGCCGACAGCGCCGGCTCGAGCTGTAGCTTCGACTCGGACTGCGGCGGCAACGGCGCCAAGTGCAACAGCGGCAAGTGCTCGATCGCGCCCGACGGCAAGTGCAGCTTCGACAGCGAGTGCGGCGGCCGGAAGTGCAACAGCGGCAAGTGCAAGTGACGCGGTGAGCACGAAGATCGAGGCGGCGCGCGCGCCGTTTGCGTCGCCTCGGTCATCGCCGGTAGGCTCGGCGCGTGAACGGGAAGGCCCGCGCTCTCGGGATGCTCGCGGGGCTCGCGATGCTGGCCGAAGGTCGTGCCGCGGCGGACGAGCCGCGGGCTCGGGTCGCGCTCCACTGGTCGGCGCCTGCGGGATGCCCGGAGGAAGCGCGGGTCGCGGCGGACATCGAGCGGCTCACGGGGCGGCGGGTCGAGGCGCGCTCCGATGGTGTCGCGGTGGACGCCGAGGTGTCGCGCGAGGAAGAAGGCCGGTGGGCGGTGTCGATCTCCATCACGACGCCGCGAGGAATGCCGGGCGTGCGACGCGTGGAGGGGAGCACGTGCCGCGAGGTCGCGGAGGCGACGGCCGTGATCGTGGCGCTCGCCGCGCAGCGAAAGGCCGAGGTGGCGCCGGGCGCTGACGCGATCGAGCCTGTGGAGGCGGCGCCGCGCGAGCATGACATCGCGCCGGCGCGGAAGCCGCAGGCGCTCGGGTGGAGCTTGGCAGCGCTGGGCGGCGTCGATGCAGCCGCGCTGCCCAGCGCGACGGCGGGCATCGGTGTGGCGGGCGTGCTCGATTTCAGCGGAATCGCTTGGAGATCCGAGCGAGCGCGTGGCTTCCGAGATCGGTTTCGCTCGCGCCGCCTTCGGGCACGCGCGTGGCGCTCTATGCAGGTGCGGTGCGCTACTGTCGCCCGCTCGTGGGGGCGACGATCGAGCTCGGGATCTGCGCGGGCTTCGAGGCTGGGGTGATGCGAGCCACGGGCTTCGGGCTATCGATGAACGGCGTGGGGCTCGGACGGTGGCTTTCGCCGACGTTCGCTTCGGTGGGGACGCTCCGGCTCGCGCATGGAGTGGCACTCTCGATCGAAGCCGAAGGCCTCACCCCGCTGGTGCGCGATCGCTTCGTGGCCGATGGTATGCCGCTCTTCCGGGCGCCGGTGTTCGATGGCCGGGCCCTGCTCGGCATTCGTTTCGAGGTGCCGTGACGGATTCGGCGCGGCCGGCCACTCAAGGCGCGTGACGGCCATTTCGCCGAGCTTGCCTGATCTCACCGCCGCTGCGGAGGATGACCTCGCGGGCGGCGATGGGCGCACCGCGCCGACGCAGGCACCGCTCACGTTCGACGGCATCTACGAGGAGCACGTCGACTTCGTGTGGCGTGGGCTGAAGAGCCTCGGGGTCGGCGAGCAGACGCTCGACGACGCCGTGCAGGACGTGTTCATGGTGGTGCACCGGCGCTTGCCGGATTTCGAAGCGCGCTCCGCGATCCAGACTTGGCTGTTCGGCATCGTGATGCGCGTGGCCCGCGATCATCGCCGCCGGGAACGACGCAAGGGCGGCCTCGCGCCGCTCGACTTCGAGGTGATCGACGGCGCGCCCAGCCCGCACGAGGCAGCGGCCCGGTCCGAGGCGCTGCGGGCGCTCTCGCTGGTGCTCGAGCACCTCGACGACGACAAGCGCGCCGTGTTCGTGCTCGCCGAGCTGGAGCAACGGAGCGCGCCCGAGATCGCGGCCGCGTTGGGGATCAACGTCAATACGGTGTACTCGCGCCTGCGCGCGGCGCGGCGCGCGTTCGAGACCGCCTTCGCAGCGCATCGAGGAGAGGGACGATGAGCGAGCTGTCTCCGAAGAGTCGGGCGTTCGTCGATGCGGCCCGCGGCGCCGGTCCGACCACCGAGGCTCGTGCCCGCATTCGCGCCGGGCTCGATGCCCGCATCGCCGCCGCGGCGGCAGCGGCCTTGGTGCATGAATCGAACGCGAGCGCGGCGGGAACGAAGGTCGCCGCGGGCGCGAAGATCACGGCCGGCGCGAAGGGCGCGGGGCTTGGGATCGTGATCAAGGTCTCCGTTGCGAGCGTGATCGTCGGTGCGATGGGTGTGGGAGCGGTGGCCGTGGTGAGGACACCCGTGGAAACGCGAGCCGCGGGCGCGACGGTCACGACGTCGAGCAGCGCGCGAGTGAACGCGCCGACGGAGCTGCCATCCGAGGTCGATCGGACGCCGCAGGCAGAGGCCTCCGCGACGGCGGTGTCTGCGACGTCGCCGACCGTCGTGGCCACTTCGAGCCCCGTTACCTCACCGAGCGTCGCGTCGACATCGAGCGTCGTCGCTGCACCGCGTGTCGTGTCGCCGCGGGTGGCGGCGCGACCGAGCGCTTCGAAGCCGAGCGAGCCTGCGCCCGAGCCCGTGAGCGCGCCGGAGACGCCAGCGTCAGCGTCGATCGCTTCCGAGGTGGCCCTCCTTCGCGAAGCGCAGTCCGCGCTCGAAGCGGGCGATGCGGCGCGTTCGCTGCGCGCGGTGGATGCGCTCACCCAGCGTCATTCGGATGGCGTGCTGCGCGAGGAGCGGATGGTGATCCGGGTGCTCGCCCTGTGCGCGGCTGGACGCGTGCAGGAGGCGCACGCCGAAGGGCGCCGCTTCCTCGCCGAGATGCCGCGATCCGTGCTGGCCGACAGGGTACGCGCGTCGTGCGTGGACCAGCGTTCGTCGAGCGACGAGCGCTGACGGGTTTCGCCGCGGCGGCCACTCACGAGGGCATGATGACGCACGTTCGATTCACGAGACCAACCCGCTTCCTTTCGTGCCTCGCCGCCGGCGCCCTCGCGGCGCTCGCGAGCAGCGGCGCCTGTACGCCGCGCGATGTTTCGGTGGGCAGCAACGCGCTCGGGAGCGCAGGGGCCGATGGAGACGCGCTCGCGTCCTATCCCGTTGCGACGAACGATCCGAGCTGCCCGGATCATTGGACCCTCGATCTCCAAGCAGGCGGTGCGTGCACGACGAACGGCACGGTGTGCGCGTACCAATGGGAAGGGGGAGGCTGGCTGGCCTGCTCGTGCGGCTGCCGAGAGAGCAACGTGTGGTTCTGCTCGGGCAGCGGCTCGTCTCTCGGGTGCGTGAGCGAGCGGCCGATCGAAGGCAGCTCGTGCGCGGGGCATGAGAACCAGGGCTGCACGTTCTTCCCGCGCACCCAATGCACGTGTGGCGCGGGAACGACATGGTCGTGCAACGAGCTCGCGACGCCCGAATGGAAGTGCATCGACCCGCCCTCGGACTTCTCGGCGGACACCTCGGGAGTCTCGCCGACGACGGTGCTGAGCGCGCTCTCCGATGCCGACGCTTCGGCCTGGTGCGCCTGGTATACGGGCGTTTCCAGCGCTCCGGCATTGGGAGAGGTCTTCTTCTGTCTCGAGAGCCAGGCGTGCTTTCCGGGGATGAGCACGGCTCAATGCGTGGCGAGCCTCAAGGCGCAGGCCTGCAATGCAACGGTGCAGGAGCTCGACGATTGCGTGCAGACACGCATGAATGGTTGTTACCGCGTCGGGCAGGGGTGCAGCGCGTTCCTCTCGCACGCGTCCTGCCATGGGACCATCGTCGATCAGACCGACGGCGCGGGTGGCAGTGGCAACTGCCACCTTCAGCTCTGAACGGGACCAGACCCACGCGCACCGAAGGTGGCCTCGGCGCCACGTCGCAGAGGCGCATGGATCACGGACGCGAAGAATTGAGACCTTTGTATCTTCGCGTCTCGGGGCCTCGGTGTTTCTGCGACGTGCGCTGACTTGTGGCGGAAGGGCGCGGGCAGCGATCGCGTAGCGAGGGCTGTCGACCGCCTACCCGCGCGGACTGCCGAGCTGGGCGCTGATCCTCCTCGCGTGCAGCTCGATCTCCCCAACGACCGCGAGCCGCCCGAAGAGGCGAGTGACGTTGCGTAGGGATCGAGTGGTTGCCGATGTCGCGCAAGCTCGGATCCGCGCGATGCGGCCATCCCATTCTCGAGCGACGGCTTCGGTGAGCCGATTCTCGACCATGAATAGCCCCAGGGCGCAGGTGGGGAGAGTGCCGCCCGAGGAGTGCATGCCTCTCCGCGAAGCGCCCTCTTGCGCTTTGACTTTACACTTGTTAAGTTGTTGGAACAGATGAAAGACAACGAGGCGCGCGCGAAGCAAACCAAGGCCTCTGCGCTTCTCCGGATGATCGATCAGGCGGGGCCGACGACCGCGGAGATGAACCCGCAGGAGGCGCACATTCTGAAGTGCGCCATGCACAGCTTCGCGGAGAGCGGCTACGCGGCGACATCGGTGCGCACCATCGCTTCGGCCGCCGGGGTCACGGCGCCGACGATCAACTATTACTTCGGCTCGAAGGAGGGCCTCTATCAACGCCTCGTGACGCTGGTCACGAGCGCGCTGGGGGAGGTGCTCGACAGCGCTTCGAGCAAGAGCGGCCCCTTCGAGGCACGCTTGATGGCGCTGCTCGGGGCCGTCATCGATTTCGCCGTCACGTCGCCGTACGCGGCCGCGTTCATGCTCGACGCGCTGTATGGGTCGCGCGCCGGGAGGCCGGGGGTCGACGTCGACGAGCTCGAACGGATCGCGCACGGCGCCGTGGGGCAGCTCATCGCGAACGCAGTCAAGAGCGACGAGCTGATGCTCCAACAAGGGTGCCGCGTGGAGGATCTGCAGCGCATGTGCGTGATGGTGATGGAGCACGTGATCGGCCGCGATTTCGCGCGCAACCGGGCCGTCTCCAAAGCGCGGCGCGACGAGATGCTGCATCAGGGCGAGAGGCTGCTCCGCATCGTCGTTCGAGGGGCGTGTGTGAAGTGACGCGGGTGGCGGCGCGCGAGCGACTCGCGCGCCGACGAGGAGAGGTTGCATGAGGCGTGTCGTTGTCGGCGCGGCGCTCGTCGCTGCGCTCATGGGCTGTCGTGCGCGCGACGCCGAGCCCGCTCCCGCCCACGCAGAAGGGCCGCCGATTCCCGTCTCGGTGGTGACGGTCCGGGCGACGGAGCATGCGGCCACGATTCGTCTGGTCGCCGTGGCGGAGCCGAAGCGTCGCGCCGCGGTCGGCTCCAAGCTGATGGCGCGCGTGCTCGATGTCCGCGCCGAGGAGGGAGCTCGGGTCAAGCAGGGAGACACGCTCGTCCAGCTCGACGCGCGGGATCTCTCGGCGCGCCGGCGACAGATCAGCGCCGGCGCGATCGCTGCCGATGCGCAGGCGCGCCTCGCCGCGGACGAGCTCGCGCGGGTGCAGAAGCTCCGCGCCGCGGGCGTCATCGCGAGCGCGCAGGTCGACGGCGCCGAGGCCTCCGTGACGGCCTCGAGCGCCGCGGCCGATGGGTCGCGCGCGGCGCTCGCCGAGCTCGGCGTTCAGCTCGGCGAGTCCACCATTCGCGCACCGTTCGATGCGCTCGTGGTGCAGAAGCGCACCGAGGTAGGCACCTTCTCGGCGCCCGGCCAACCGCTCTTCGTGTTGGAGGACGACTCGACGTTGCGGGTGTTGGCGCCGATCGGCGATCGACAAGCCGGCACGCTCGAGCCCGGCAAAAGCTACCCGGTCGCGTTCGCGACGGGGGAGCAGACGACCGGCGTCCTCGATGCCATCGTGCCGTCGGGCGACCCCCGATCACCCGGCCTGATCGCGCGCCTGCTCGTGGCGAACGACCAGCAGCGCATGCGCGCGGGGGTGAGCGCCTACGTGATGGTTCCTTCGGGGGAGCGCGCGGTACCGGCGTTGCGCGTGCCCTCGCGGGCCATCCTGCGACGCGGCGGGCTGACCGGGGTCTTCACCGTGCGCGGCGAGCGGATGCAGATCGTTTGGTGCGCGATCGATGGCTCGACGCACGACGACACGACACCGGTGCTCGATGGGCTCGTCGACGGCGATGTCGTCGTGGCCGACGCCAGCGCTCCCGATCTCGCGGACGGACGTCGCATCGTGGTGCAGCCGTGAGCGGTGCATCGGAGGAGAAGGGTAGGGGGATCTCGCGGCGCATCGCTGCGCTCTTCGTCGATTCGAAGCTCACGCCGCTCATCATCGTGATCTCGCTCGCGCTCGGCGCGCTGGCGCTCATCAGCACACCGCGCGAGCAGGATCCGACCCTCTCGGTCCCCGCCGTGGAAGTGACGGCGGCGTGGCCCGGACACGAGGCGGCCGAGATCGATGAGCGCCTCGGCCGCGCGCTCTCGGCGTGGATGCGCGAGATCGCGACGGTCGAGCACGTCGCGAGCACCGCCGTCGACGATGCCGCCGTGGTGCGCGTGCAGTTCCTCGCCGGCGTGCCGGACGAGGCTGCGATTACACAGGTGAGCTCCCGCCTCGCGGCGCACATCGGGGAGCTGCCCGCGGGCGTACAGCCGGCGATCGTCGCGCGTGGCTCGGACGACATCGCCATCCTCGATGTCGTGTTCTGGAGCGACCGCGACGACGCCGCGACGCTCCGCCGGATGGTGCGCGAGATCGGGCGGACGTTCGAACGCCATCCCAACGTCTCCACCACGCGCGTGATCGGTGGAGCGCGGCGCGAGCTCGAGGTGCGCCTCGATCCAGCGCGGCTCGCCGCGCACGGCATGTCCGCGGAGCGCGTCGTCCAGGCGGTGCGTGGCTCTGCCTCCTCGTTCCCGGTCGGCAGCGTCGATGGGCCCGAGGGGAGCTTCTCGGTGCGGGCGGGGCTCGGGCTGCGCAGCGCGGCGGACGTGGGGAGCATCGTGCTCGGCGTTGCGGGCAGCAAGTTGGTGCGCGTCGGCGACGTGGCCGAGGTGCGCGATGGGAGCGGCGAGCCCGACAGCTACGTGTCCTATATCGGCCGGGAGACGGGCGACGCGACACGCGTCGCGGTGGTCCTCGCCGTGCAGAAGGTGCGCGGATCCAACGCGACGGAGATCACCGATCGCATCCGCGCCTCGCTGGAGAGCGGTGCGGCGCGGCAGATCCTGCCGTCGCACGTGCACTACCGGATCGCGCGGGACGACGGCGAGATCGCGCGCGAGAAGGTGCAGACGCTGCTCGAGCACATGCTCATCGCGACCATCGTGGTCGTGCTCATCGTGGGCATCGCCCTCGGGCGGCGCGCGGCGCTGATCGTGGGCGTGGTGATTCCGGTGACCCTGGCGTTCGTCCCGTTCGTCTACAAGCTCGCCGGCTACACGCTGAACCGCATCACGCTCGCGGCGATGATCTTCTCGATCGGGATCCTCGTCGACGACGCGATCGTCATCGTCGAGAACGTGCATCGTCACTACGAGGCGCACCGGAAGAGCGACGGAAACTGGGTCGCATTGACGCTCGCGGCGGTGCAGGAGGTCGGCAGCCCGACCATCCTCGCGACCATGACCGTCATCGCGGCGCTCGCTCCGACGGCGTTCACGGGTGGCATGATTGGTCAGTTCATGCGGCCGCTGCCGGTCGGTGCGTCCGTGGCGATGATCTATTCGCTCGTCATCGCGCTGAGCCTGACGCCGTTCCTCGCGTATCGCATTCTCCGGCCTCGCGACGCGCATGGCGGCCACGGCGACGCTCATGCTGTCGTCCCAGGCTGGCAGCGTGCGTACGGGCGCATCCTGCGGTTCTTCCTTGCCAAGGGATCGCGGGCTGCAGCGCTCGCGGGTGCATGCGTGCTGGCGCTCGGAGGCGTGGCGGCGCTGCTCGCGACGCGCGTCGCGACGTTCAAGAACCTGCCCGTGAGCGACGTCGACGCGATGGCGGTCGTCGTCGATCTCCCGGCGGGCACGACGCTCGAAGCGACGCATCGCGCGAGCACCGGGCTTGCGCGCGAGCTGCTCGCGCTGCCGGACGTGGTGGGCGTCGAGACGTACAGCGGTGTGGGCGGCCCGCTGAATTTCCAGGGGCTGGCGCGCGGGTACGGGATGCGCAGCGCGCCGCACCAAGCGGAGCTTCAGATCCAGTTGAAGCACCGGCGCCATGCGACGAGCCACCAGATCGCGGGGCACGTGCGAGATGTCGCTGCCCGCGTGCTCGCCGGCGTCGGGGCTCGCTTCACCGTCGCCGAGGAGCCGCTCGGGCCGCCCGTTCAGGCGGCGTTCGTGGCCGAGATCTACGCGCCCACGCCGGAGCAGCGGACGGTGATTGCCGATGCGGTTCGCGCAGAGCTCGCGCGCACGACGGGCGTCGTCGATGTGGATTGGAGCGAAGCTCCGCCGCGCCCCGGTCTTTCGATGGTCGACGATGCCGAGCGTCTCACGGCGCACGGTCTCGCGAGCGGCCAGGCCGTCGCGAATCTCCGCGCGCTCCTCGCGGGCACGATCGCCACCGAGCTCTCGTTCCCCGGCGAGCCCGAGCCGGTCGTCGTGAACGTTCGTGTCCCGCGGCATGTGCGAGCGACGCCCGGCGATCTCGCGGGCATCTCGACCCTCAACGCCGAGGGGCGCCCCGTGCTCGCGGCGGACCTTTCGGAGATCCGGCGCACCCAGGTGCACGCGCCAATCCTTCGCAAGGACCTCTTGCCGGTGGTGTTCGTGACCGCGGAGATGGCGGGCGACGCCTCCGCGATCTACGCGATGCTCGACCTGTCACGCACGCTGCCACGTCAGCCCGGCGCTGCGCAGGGCGTCGAGGTGCTTTGGAGCGACGCTCTGCCCACGTCGGCGCGTGGGACCGTGCGTTGGGGCGGCGAGTGGACGACGACGTTCGAGATGAACCGCGACCTCAGCCTGGCGTTCGGGATCGTGGTGCTCCTCATCTACCTTTTGCTCGCGGCTTGGTACGGCTCGTACCTCACCCCGATCGTGGTGATGCTGCCGATCCCGCTCGCGTTGGTCGGGGTGGTGCCGGCGCACATCCTCGCGCACAAGCCGCTGTCGGGCATGGGGACCATCGGCGTCATCGCGCTGGCGGGGCTCATGGTCCGCAACTCGATCCTGATCGTGGACTTCGCGCGCGAGAAGCTCGAACGCGGAGCGCCGCTGCGGGAGGCGGTCGCGCTCGCCGGCGACGAGCGCGTGCGGCCGATCGTTCTCACCGCGGCGACGGTCGTGTTCGGCGATGGAGTGCTCTACTTCGATCCGCTGCTCCAAGGGCTCGGGCTCACGATGGCTTCGGGCGCAGTGGGCTCGACGATCCTCACGCTGGTGGTGGTGCCCGTCGCGTACTTCTGGTCCCAGGCGCTCCTCGGCCGGAGGGCTCGGAACGAGACTCCCGAGGAACCGAAGCAAACGGCGCTCGGCGCTCCCGCAGCCTGACTGGATCCATCGACCCGCACCCCAAGGGGCTCGACGCCAGATGACCCTTTCGAACAGCGCAGTGCTCTCGCGTTACCGCATCGAAGTCGCGCGGCGCGAACGGTTGGCCCCGGCGGTCGAGCAGGACCTCGCGCATCGTTACCGGAGCGGCGATCGCAGCGTGGCCCAGCGCCTCATCGAAGGATGCCTCGCCGCCGTCATCGCCATTGCGCTCGAGTATCGGCGGTGCGGATTACCGATCGAGGATCTCGTCCAAGAGGGCAACATCGGCCTGCTCAAGGCCATCGACCGCTTCGATCCGTGCCACGGCGTGAGGCTCGCGGCGTACGCAGGATATTGGATCCGTGCGGAGATTCGCGCCTATGTCGTGCGTCACTATCGCATCGTGCGGCTGGGATCGACCAAGGGTGAGCAGCGTGCCATCTGGCTCTATCGCAAGACCCGAGAAGCGCGGCCCGAGGCGCTCGCTGAAATGAGCGGCGCTTCGCTGGAGCGGGTTCTCGATCTTCTTCCGTTGCTTCTGGCCAACGACGTCAGCTTGAGCCCAGCGTCTCACGACGATGGTGGCAGCCCTCTCGATCGCTTGGACGCTCGCGTGGATGCGGCGGACGAGGTGCTCGGCAATGCGGAAGATCGAGCGCGTCTCCGCGCCGCCATCACCGAGCTGTCGGCGCGGGAGCAGGACATCGTCCGGCGGCGGCTGCTCGCGGAGGAGCCTGCGACGCTCGAGACACTCGGCAGCACGTGGGGCGTGAGCAAGGAGCGGGTGCGTCAGATCGAAGAGCGCGCCAAGGCTCGGCTGCGCGAACGGATCGAACAGGCTGCAGCGGACGGGGGCGTGCCCGCGCGAGAACGCCGTCCTCGACGCGCGCGCGTCGCCGATCTGCGCGGCGATTCGCGGGCTCGTTGAGCTCTTGCACGACCTGATGATGAAGGGCCGTCAGCCGATTCGGCGCGCCGGCCTGATCCATCGGCCCGGCGTGTTCGAGCCTTGCGCGGCGAGCGGTTGCCACGCCTTCAGGGCTTCCTCCTGCACCATCACGAGGTCGTGCGGATCGAACCGCACGAAGCCGCCGGTGCGGATGATGAGCTCGCGCTGCAGCCAGCGGCGCTCCGCCGGCGTGCGCCGGGCGGTGTCGAGCTCGGAGAGGGAGACCTGCGGGGTGTAGAGCTGGCCGCGGCGATAGCGCGCGGCCATGTTGTAACGAGGTCCGTGCTCCTGCCACCACGCGCGCCAGCGGGCCGCATCGGTGCTCGGTTGCTCGATCACCTCGGGGGCGGGCGCCGGCGGAGGATCGCGTGGATCGGCGAAGGTGCGCGCGAGCTTGGGGACGCGGGGCTCGCCGACATCGGGATCGGGAGGCTCGTCGACGGTGATGTCGTCGTCTTCGATCTCGGCCTCTTCCCAGAGGCCGGCGGCGGTGATCCGTTCGAGCGCCCAGGCCGCGGAGGACTTCAGCACGGCGTCTTCGCTCGTCGCGAGGAGATCCACGAGCTGCGCGATGGCCCAAGCATCGCCCGTCCAACCAACGGCGAAGAGGAGCTCGCGCGTGGGGGCGCAGAAGGTGCGATCGCACACGAGGCGCGCGCTGCGATCGTCGCCGGCGAGGGCCAAGACGAGCGCGGCCTTTCCGGCCTCGGGACCATCGAGCGCGACCGAGAGCGTGACCTCGGTGTGCGGGTGACCGGAGAGGGCCATGGCGATCCACGCGGCCTCGCGAAGCGCGGGATCTTCGGTGCGCGCGGCCTCTTGGAGGATGCCGGCGAGCTCGGGCGTCGGCGTGGTCGCGAAGTGGACGAGCGCGCGGGCCGCGACGAGGGGCACGTCGGTTGCGGCGGCGACGAGCTCGGCCGGGGTCGCGAGGCCGCGGTAACCGAGGACGTCGATCGCGAGCGCGCGAATCTTCGGATCCGCCTCGCCGAGCAGCGAGCGCAGCGCGGGCGCGAGGTGATCGTGCGGCACGAGCTTCAGGGCCGCGCCGATCTCGTCGACGAAGGCAGCATCGCGATCGCTCGTGAGGAGCGCGTGCTCCGCGGCGGCCAACGCGTCGCGGCCGCCGATGCAGCCGAGCACCATGGCGATGCCGAATGCATGGCTCGGATCCTTCACGGGCGCATCCGCAACGAGGCGCGGAACATGCTCGATCGCGGGCCTGCCGACGGCGGCGATGACGTCGATCGACGCCAGCATGCGCCGCTCGAGGAGCAAGGAGCCGCGCCAGGGATCGCCGAGCATGGGCGCGCGCTGCATGCCCACCATGGAGACCTCTTCGAAGCTCTCTCTCGCGCGGTTCCGCAGGAAGGCAGCGTCGTCGATGGCTTGGCCGATGTCGCGGGCGAAGCCCGGCGGCGGGACGCGCAGCTTCGCCGTTTCGACGGGCGGCGGCGGGAGCGCGGGCGCGGGCGGGCGCTGCTTCGCTTCTTCGGCCTCTCGCTTCATCGCGGCGATGGCCGCGCGGAGCTCCGGGAAGGTCTTCGGCTCGGGCAAGGGCGCGAGCACGGGCGGTGGGCGGCCCGCCGGAAGCGGCACGGGGTAGCGCAGCGTGGGCACGAGCGACGGGCGCGTGATCGTGTGCAGGCGTGGGATGTCGTTGCTCGCGAGGAGCTCCGGTGTCGCAGGCAGCGCGAGCGGGGGAAGCCGCGCATAACGCTCTTCCGCGCGGGCGAGGTGCGTGCGCGCGAGACCGAGATGCGCGCGCGCCGGGTCGAAGGCTCGGTCGCGCGCGGCCGCCGCGTCGAGCGCGACGCCGGCGCGATCGATCTCCGTGAGCGCGGCCTGCACCGCGTTCAAGCGATCGGCGCGGCCGTCGATGACGTCGTACAACGCACCGAACGCGGCCTCCATGGCGCGCGCCGCCGGACCGAGCTCCGGGGCCGGCGGCACGTCGTGCTCGATCGCGAGCGCGGCGCGGCGCAGCTCGGCGTGCCCCGCTTCCAGATCGATCGCGGTGGGAGGGAGGCCGGCGTCCGCGAGCGCGGAGCCGGATGCGTTGCCGGCAGTGACGAACGGGAGGTTCGAGAGCGCCACCGCCACGTGTTACACCGGCTCGGGGGGTGCCTGGAAGCCCTGCGGCGATGCTAGCCTGCGCCCGCCCATGGCAGATTTCCGGAACGACGTGGAGGCCTACGCGACCCTCGCTGCGGAGCTCTCCGATCCACGCGTCGATCGAAGCGCGGTGCTCGCGGAGCACGGCCTCGACGAGGACGCCTGGGAGGTGATCGACGACACGTGGCAGGCGCGCCTCTCCGAGGCCGACGACGCCGAGGCCGACGATGATCGCGTGCCCGCGTTGATTGCCGCCCACGCTGAAGCGTTCGCCCGCGCGCAGCGGGCCCGGGTGCGTGAGGTCCTGCCCTTCGATCGCTTCGTCACCGCGGCGCGCGAGCTGCGGAAGGGCGGAGATCTGGCGTCGACCTTGCGGCGTCTGGAGCTCACCCTCGACACCTACCTCGCAGCACAAGCCCACTGGACCCAACGGCTGCTCGAGGACGAGGAGCTCGCCGCTCGCTTCGATCGCGCCATGCGATGAGCGAGCCCCGCTTGACGGGCCCATGCGTTCGGCGAACATGACGCCATGGCTCGTACGGCACCGATCCCGAACATCCCGGCGATCCCTGGCATGAACCCCGGCGTGTGGGTGATGGGAGGCGGCGGCAACGCGGGCGGCAGCAACGGCAAGAACGGCAAGGGCAACGCAGGCAAGCAAGGCGCGAACGGCAACAACGGCGGCAACGGCGCCAACGGCGGCGGGAAAGGCGCGGGCACCTGTGGTCCCGGGAGCGGCGGCGGCTGCATGAACCCCGTGCACGGCAACCGCGGCACGCACGCAGGCGATCCCGTCGATCCCATCTCGGGCTGCGTCTACACCATCGCGCAGGCCGATTTGGTGCTCACCGGCGCGTTCCCGCTGCGCATCGAGCGATCGTACATCTCGGGCGCCGCCGAGCAGGATCTCGGGCTCGGCTTCGGTTGGTCCCACTCGCTCGCGTGGCGGATCGAGACCCGCCGTCGCACGCTCGTGGTGCGGCGCCCCAACGGCTCGCACGCGCATCGCGACATCCCGGCCGTGGGCGACAGCGCGTGGGTCGCCGACGGCGTCCGCCTGACGCGCGACGCGGGCGGCTACGTGATCACCGAAGGCCGGCTCGTCTACGTCTTCAGCGCCTCTTCGCAGAGCAACGCGCGTTTTCTCCTCACCGCCGTCGTCGATCACAACGGCAACCGCGTCAGCCTCGTTTACGAGGGCGATACCCTCGTGGCCCTGCTCGACACGGCTGGGCGCACCATCCGCGTCCAGCGTCACGCCGACGGTCGCATCCGTGCCTTCGAGATCGAAGGGCGGAGCGGCCGGAAGGTCACGTATCGAAGCTATCAGTACGACGAGCACGGTGACCTCGTGGCCACCCTCGACGCCGCCGGCCGGCGCATCGAGTACGTGTACCAGGATCACCTGCTCACCCGCGTGCGCTACCCGTCGGGTCTCGCCACGCACTATCGCTACGACGAGGAGGCGCGCTGCATCGAGACGTGGTGCGATCACCTCGGCGCGCCCGATCCGGCGCTCGCCGACGACGTGCCGGCGCTCCTCGCCGACGGCGTCACGCCGGCCAAGGGCGTGCTGCACGCGCGCATGGAGTACGGCCCGGACTTCACGGTCGTCTACGATTCGCGCCAGAGCCGGCGCTTCGATCACAGCCCGAATGGCAAGCCTTCGGGCGCTGCCGGCGTGTGGACCGAGTCGGTCGATTACGACGCGCTCGGTAACGTCACGGCTCATCACGACGCTGCGGGCGGCAGCACGCGCTACGGCCGTGACGCCGATGGGCGCGTGCTCACGGAGAAGAACGCGCTCGGCCAAACCAACCTCTACGCCTACGATCCAGCCGGCAACCTCGTCGAGGCCATCGACGCGCTCGGCGCCTCCGTGGCCTACAGCTACGACGACAAGCACAACCTGCTTTCGACGCGCGACGCGCTCGGCACGCTGCTCTCCTTCGTCCGTGACGAGCAGGGCCGCGCCTCGCTCGCGCTCATGCCCAACGGCGGCGAGACGCGCTTCGAGTACGACGCCGAGGGCAACCTGGCCAAGCTGACCGAGCCCAACGGTCGCTCGCGCGTGATGCGCTACGACGAGGTCGGCCGGCTCGTCGCGTTCCACGACGAAGAGGGCCACGAGACCGTCCTCCACTACGATCCCTGCGGCACCTTGATCGGCGTCACCCAACCGACCGGCGCGCGCCCTTCGGTCGAGCTCGACGCCGATGGGCGCGTGTCGCGCTATTTCGGCGGCGACGGCTCGGTCTACGAGCTGTGCTGGGGCGGCTACAACGTCGTCCACGAGCTGCGCAAGCCCAACGGCGACAGCCTGCGCTTGCGCTACGATCGCGAGTGCAACCTGGTCGAGGTCGTCAACGAGGCCGGTGAACGCTACCGCTGCGAGCGCGACGTCGCCGGCCGCGTGGTCGGCGAGGAGAGCTTCGACGGCCGTCGCTACGGCTACAAGCTCGACGGCAGCGGTCGCATCCAGCGGATCAAGAACGCCGTCGGCGAAGAGGTGATCTTGGAGCGCGACGCCGCCGGCCGTCTCGTGCGCCGCAGCTTCGCCGACGATGCCTTCGAGGCCTTCGAGTACGATCCGGTCGGTCGCCTCGTCGTCGCCGAAACGAAGGAGTCGCGCGTCGAGTACACCTACGATGAGCGCGGCAACCTCGTGCAGGAGACGCAGACCTGCGATGGCGTGACCAGCGTCGTGAAGTCGGCCTTCGACGGCATCGGTCGCCGCGTCTCCGTGCAGACCACCGGCTACGCGCTGCGCACCGAGCGCGACCGGATGGGCCTCCCGTCCCGCATCGCGCTCGACGGCGGCGACGCGGTCGCGATCACGCACGATGGGCTCGGCCGCGAGATCCTCCGCGCCATCTCCGACAAGTGCCACGTCGTCACGCGTTACGACGGCCTCGGCCAAATGCTGGAGCGCCGCGTGACCAACGGCGCCGCCGCACCGGTCGGGCCGCAGTGGGTGGGCCGCCTCCCGCCCGGCACCATCGTGAACGAAGGCTTCGCCTATGGCGCCGACGGCGATCTCGTGGAGCACGTCGACTCGGCCGGCGTGCGCACCGCCTTCGCGTACGATCCGCTCCACCGCGTCACCGAGCGCCGCACCAGCACCGGCACGAGCGAGCGCTACCGCTACGGCGACGGCGGTCGTGTTTACCCTGCCGGCAACGATGCGCCGACGCGCTCCTTCGGTCGCGGCGGCGTGGTGCTCCGCGACGGCGAGAGCGTCTTCGAGATCGACGGCGAGGGCCGCCGCGTGCGCGCCGCTCGCGGTGAGGCGGCCTCTTCCCTGCGCTGGGGCGCGCGCGGGATGCTCGATCGCCAGACCCTGCCCGATGGGACACGCATCGATCACGTGTACGACGCCCATGCGCGCCGCCTCGTGAAGCGCGTCGTCCGCCCCGAGGGCGAAGCGGTGATCACGCGCTTCGTGTGGTCGGGCGATCAGCTCATCCAAGAGCACAGCGAGACGTACCGCGCTGGCCAGAAGATCCGTGTCTCGAGCGTCGACTACGCCTATCGAGACGACGCCGTGGCCCCGTTCGCGCATCGCGAGACGGTTGGGGGCGCGGAGCCTGGTCCCTGGATCCACTACCTGCTCGGCTCGGGCAACGCTCCCAGCATCCTGGTGAGCGCCTCCGGCGAGGTGCTCGCAGAGGCTCGCACGACCATCTGGGGCGACCTCCGTTGGGAGGGGCGCGCGCGCACGCCGTGGGGCTTCGCGGGCATGTACCGCGACGAGGAGACGGGTCTCTTCTATCAGCGATACCGCTTCTACGATCCTGTCGTGGGCCAGTATCTGAGCCCGGATCCACTCGGCATCTCCGCGTCGCTCAACGCCTGGGAATACGCTCACGCACAGCCGCTCCGCGTGATCGATCCGCTCGGTCTCGCCCCCGTGACCACGACGGTGACAGGCACGGCCGGAACTGCCACGGCGAACAGCGGTGGTCAGGTGCCGGAAATCCATCCGGTCGTCGCCGCGGCCATTCCTCCGCGCCACCCCAATGCGCCGGGCGGTATTTACCCGCGTGGCAATACCCAGTCTCCGACCGCGTGCGGTGAGCCACGCGCGCTGAGCGATTACCTCCGCCAGTGGGAGAGCCAGCACAACAACGGCCAACAGCTCAACCCGAACAACTCCGACGATCACCCCAAGATCCAGCAAGCGCTGGCCTCCATCGGGAACATCAGCTCCTCCGACGACAAGGGGGCGCGCGCGCCTTGTCCGAACTGCAGCCAGATGATTGCCAATCTCCAGAATCGTTGGGGCGCGCCCAACCCGAACGGGCCCAACACGGTCCACCCCGATCAAACGCTGGTGACCCCGGGCGCCACCTCCCGTGGCGGCACCGACAACACCAACTTCAGCCCACCGAGTGATAGTTGGGCCGCGCAGCAGCGGCAGAACCCCCTCGGCGGCGGGATGCCGCCGTTCGGTCCGGCGGATCCGAACCAGAACAGGCCGGCCACGGGCCCTGCGCAGGGACCGTGGAACGGCTATGATGAAGCGGGTCAGGCTCACGCGGAGGGACGGCTTCGGTGACGGTCACGGCGCAGGCGCTCTCTCCTTGGTGTCGCCGATGGTTGGCGTCGCTCGCCGACCGCACGACGGCGCCGCCCGACCGGAGAGATCGCCTCGTCGCCGCGCTGTCGAGCCGCGGTCGCCCGTTCACGGAGGCCATCGATCACGTCGATCGTGTGCTGTACGGTATCCCGTTCGATCAAGTGCGGTTTGGCATCGAGGAAGCGCTGGCCGCGCAGGACGGCATGCCTCCGGACGATTGGCCGGTGTCCGAGGAAGGAAGACCGCTCATCCCGGTGAGCCATCCACGCACCGACCCGCAAACGTGGTGTGATGACGCCGGCGCCATGTACACGGTGCTTTACGACCTCGGGAGCACGGAGCCGACCTACGACTCCGCGGAGCATCTGCTCGAGTGCCAGGCGTTTCAGCGGGTGTATCTGCCCGAGCGCAAGGATCGATATGGCTTCGAGACACAGGCGAGCATCGGTGTCGCCGCCGCGGCGGCGCTCCATCTGCCGCCGGTCCCCGAGGTCGATGGCAAGCGCTGCCACGCTTGGGCCGATGATCGTGCCGTCGTGATCCAAGCCAACATCGAGCAATATCTTTATGGAACGTACGTCGGCCTTCGCGACGGAGCCGCGGTCTCCGAGCTGCTCGCGGCGCTGCCCGAGGCCGCGCGAAAGCAGCTCCGAATCATCAATGGCTCGCAGCCGGGGCCCCACGATCGAGAGGGCGTCGCGGAGGCCTCGTACGACATCGGTGATGGGCGGATGCAAACCCATCGAAACGGGGATGTGGTCACCGTCGTTTACGAGCCTCCGACGTTCGGCGCGAGGTAGTCTGTCCTCGACGACGCGCCGTTGACATGCAATCGAGGTGACACCACGGCGCGCGGCGCGATGATACCGTGCATGCATGATCGCGCTTGCCACTGGGCCTCTCCGTCGCGCCGGCCTCGCCTTGCTGTCGACGCTCGGCATTGCCGTCTTCGCGGCCTGCTCCTCCGGTGAGACCACGACGGGCACCGGAGGCTCGTCCAGCTCGACGACCTCGAGCAGCGCGACGGGCACCGGCGGATCCGCCGGCGGCGAAGGCGGTGGCCCATCGGTGCCGCCCCTCGATCCTGCGGCGTGCGACGGTGTTCCCGACAGCGAAGGCGCGGATCCCATGATCGCCGCGGCCGCCGCCGCGCAATGGTCACCGTCGTACGTGCCGCCGGCGAGCAATTCGATCGTACAAGACAAAGCCTTCTTCCTCGCCACGCTCCTTCAGCTCGACACCGCGGCTGCGGCCGCGCTCGCCGCCGATCCGACGCTCGCCGCCGTGAGCGCGGATCGCGATGCGCGCGTGCGGAGCGCGCCTTCCACGTGCGGTGACGACGTTGCTTGTCACGTGGACGCGGTCGCGTGGACCGACGCCGATGCCGCCGTCGCGGCCGATGCGCTCGTGGGGACGCTCATGGCCACAGGCTCGCTCTCGACCTTCGCGCAGGATGCCATGCGTGCCTCCGGGCGCTTCTCGCTTCACGCCGATCTCGACGACGGCGCGCTCGTGAAGGCCGCCTTCATCGATCTCATCGCCGCGCTCGGCCAGACGTTGGGCGACGAAGCCGCGGCCCTCGGCGGCGCCAAGCTCGCTGATGCGGTGACGTCCGCTACCGCGGCGCACCCCGCGGCGTTCGCCTTCTTCGAGCCGCTCCTCGCCGTCACGCTCGCGGCCCTCGCCGCCGACGGCCGCGATGAGGCCGCGCGCTACGAGCCGCTGGCCGCGGGCGAGAATGCCAAAGCCCTGGCGCACATCCCGAGCATCGATTGGGCACAATATCCCTTCACGGCCATCCTCGTGCCGGGCCAGGGGCCGAGCGATCCCAACGTGGTCCTCGATCCCAATGGACAGGCACGCGTCGACTTGGCCGCTCAGCGCTTCGCCAAAGGCCTCGCGCCGCTCATCGCGCTCTCCGGCGGGCACGTGCACCCGGATCGAACGCCGTACTCCGAGGCCATCGAGATGAAGAAATACCTCCTCGCCACTTACGATGTCCCCGAAGAAGCGGTGATCATCGACCCGCACGCGCGCCACACCACCACCAATCTCCGCAACGTCTCACGCCTCTTGCTCCGCTACGGCGTCCCCGCGAATCGCGCTCTCCTCGTCACCTCCGATTTCGGCCAGAGCCTTTACATCGGCTTCTGGCACGGCACGTTCGGGCCCCGCTGCGAAGACGAGCTCGGCTATCGACCCTGGCGCGCGCTCATCCCCATCTCCTCCAACGATTCGTGCATGATCCCAGTGGCCGTCTCCCTCCACGCGGATGGGCGCGACGCGCTCGATCCTTGAGTCGCAGGAAAGGAGCGCTGCTCCTTTCCCTCCACGGAAGCATTGCTCCGTGGAGCCTCCCATACCTCGAACCACCCGAGCGTGCTTGAAGGTCGCGCCGCTTCGGGCCTGATGTCGATCTTGTCTGTCAGGTGTGGGTCCCGGAAAGGAACGCTGTTCCTTATCCATCCATCCACGGGCGTCGGTTCATGCGGGCTCGCCAGCGAGCCTCCCATCCCAACGGCGGGGAAACCGAATCTCGCACATGGCGCGCGTTTTCGCTGGGTTCCCCGCCGTTCGTGTTTTCGGGCATGGTATTCGACAGCAAAGAGCCCCGGCGCGGGCAGCGTGCCGCTGGACTGAGCTATGGTGGCTACCCCGTCATCGGCGGGATTTCTCCATCTTCACGCCGCCCGTCGGTACGAGTGGTGAAGCCCCATGTCACCGCGCCCGAGCCCTCGCGCCACGCTTCGCGCCCTGCTCCTCCTCCCGGCGGCGCTGGCGCTGCTCACCACGCTCCCTTGCGCGTGGCTGCTCGTCACGGCGGAGACCGCCGGCGCGCGCCTCGTCGCGGTGGGCGGCGTGGCGCTGGCCGTCGCTCCGGCGCTCGCGCTGCGCCGGCTCGAAGGCCGAGGCTCGGGCGCTCCGAGCGCGGCAGCGGCCACCCTGGCAGCGCTGGCGCTCGCGGCCGCGGCATGGCGAGCCCCCACGGGCAAAGGCGCGGTGCTGTCGGCCGTCCGGTCGCGGTACACCGCCGACCACCCCTATCCCCGCCTCAGCGTGGCCAACCTCGTCCCGGAGATCGATCAGCTCAAGTTCGGCTCCTACGTGATGCCTGCGCTGGATCCCATCCTCGACGTCCGCGGCGCGGCGCGACTTCGCTCGCTGCTGCTGCGCATCTATCGACCCATGGAGGAGGATCCGGCGTACCGCGGCCTCGGCTCGGCGATGCACTACGCCTACGAGGACGTCGACTCCGGGCACCTCTACGAATACGTCCCGCCCCACGCGCCCGGCGAGCGCCTCCCGGTGCTGCTCTTTCTGCATGGCAGCCTCGGCAACTTCAAAGCTTACTTCTACCTCTTCCGGCGGTTCGCCGACGCCGAGCGGTTCATCCTGGTGTGCCCGAGCTTCGGGATCGGCAACTGGTCCGACGACGGCGGCGTCGAGGCGGTGGAGCGCGCTCGCGCCCACGCCGTCGACGACCTGCAAGGAGACGCCTCGCGCGTCGTGCTGGTCGGCCTCTCCAACGGCGGCACCGGCGTCTCGCGCGCCGCAGCGCGCGCTCCCAGGTCGTTCGCCGGCCTCGTGTTCCTGTCGGCAGTGATGGAGCCGGCGGTCCTCGGCGCCGATGCGTTCACGTCGGGCTGGAGAGGCCGGCGGGTGCTGCTGGTACACGGGGGCGCCGATGATCGTCTCTCCGAGGACCACGCGCGCCGCGCCGCCGGGCTGATGGAGCGGAGCGGCGTCCACCTCACGACGCACCTGTACCCGGGCGAGGACCACTTTCTCCTGTTCTCTCGCCCGGACGAGGTCCTCGCCGACATCGCCGCCTTCGTTCACGGAGCCGGTGACGGCGAAGCCGCCATCGTCGGTGGGGACAGGACACGATAGGACGTCGACTCGAACCACCCGAGCATGCTTGAAGGTCGCGCCGCTTCGGGCCTGATGTCGAGCTTGTCTGTCAGGTATGGGGCCCGGGAAAGGAACGCTGTTCCTCATCCATCCACGGGCGTCGGTTCATGCGGGCTTGCCGGCGAGCCTCCCATCCCAACGACGGGGAAACCGAATCTCGCACATGGCGCGCGTTTTCGCTGGGTTCCCCGCCGTTGGTGTTTTCTGGCAGACTGAAGCGTGGAATGAACTGAGCTTTGGGCGCATCGTCTTTCGGGTTTGAGGTCAAGCTCGATGGTGGAGGGAGTTGGCTTGACCTCCTGAACCCGTTTGGAGCCGCTATTCGCCCGAAGGCGCTCAGGGACCGACGTGCGTGCTCGGTGCGCCGGAGACGACGCCGCCCACCCAGTCGGTGAGCTTCACGCCCTGCACCGTGGCGGTGGCGTAGCTGCTGTTGGCAGTCCAGGTGTGCTGTGTGCTGTTGATGAAGTAGCTTCCCCATTGCGGCCAGGGCTCCATGTACGTTGCGCGCACCTCGGCGAGGCCGGCGGCGTACTCGGCGCCGCTGAGCGGGTTGGGGCCGCCGTCGATGCCCGCGCAAGCGTTCTTGCCGAACCCGTAGAACATCGAGATGACGCTGTCCTTGTCGGAGGAGACCACGCCCAGATGGGCATTGGGGTATCTCTTGCTGACAGCGTCGAAGGCATTGACCAGGCCGCCCCCATCCGGGTTGGAGCAATTGTCGCAGCCGGCGGGCAGGGTGCTGTCGATGTTCCACAGCGTGCGCCAGCGCTTCTGCAGGCACGGCGCCAGGTACTGATCGGACATGACCGGGCCGGAGTCGTTGACGAGCGCCACCGGCGTCGGGCAGAAGGCCTGCGCCACGCGGTCGTAGTTGTAGTGCGCCCCGAAGCCGCCCGCGCTGTCGCCCGTGAGGAGCACCTCGGTCACGCCTTGGAAGGTGGGGACGATGCGCTTCAGGTAATGGCCGATGTTGGCGTACCCGACGAACGACTGGTTTGTCGGACCACTCGGCACGTTGATGCCCGTGGCGTTGCCCGCGTGCACGTCGCCCGTGCAATAGGGGACGAAGACGAAGCTCCAGTCCTTGAGCGCGTTGTCCGCGTTCGTCGGATCGAAGAGCCCGATCTGGCCCGTGGCGGTCTTCCACGAATCGAACTTGCTGCTGCTGTAGGTGCTCGCGTTCTGGCTGCAGGTCGCGGCGTTGAAGCACGCGCCGCCTTGCTGCAGGTAGATGACCAGCTTGGTGGACGCGGGGTTCATACGGACGCCGAAGCCGGCAGTCCCGCCTCCGCGGCATGTGGACTCGGGCACGGGCACCCAGGTCCAGGTGTTCGCGGGAGCGGTGACGGGCTGCCCGTCGAACGGGCCCTCGGGCGTGCAGGTGACGCCGCCGCCGCCGCCGCCGGTGCCCATGGCGCCGCCGGTGTTCTCGCCGCCTGCGCCGCCGGTGTTCGCGCCGCCGGTGCCCACGGCGCCGCCGGTATTCGCGCCGCCGGTGCCCATGGCGCCGCCGGTATTCGCGCCGCCGGCGCCGCCGGTGTTCGCGCCGCCGGTGCCCATGGCGCCGCCGGTATTGGCGCCGCCGGTGCCCATGGCGCCGCCGGTATTGGCGCCGCCGGCGCCGCCGGTACCGCCCGCGCCGCCGGTGCCGCTGCTCGAGGAGGCGCTGCTGCTGGCGCTCGTCGTTCCCCCGGGACCATGGCCCCCGCCCATGCAGCCGCGCAGGGACAGCGAGCCAAGCGTGGAGCCAAGTGTGGAGATGACGGTTAGGGCGGTAAGAGTCTTGAGCATGGCAGTTCCTCCTCGAGTTGCTCGTGCCCCGGCCAGGCGTGCGTGCGTGTACGCCGAGTACACGCCGGTGCGCAGCCGGCGGCGGACGAGGCGTGCATAACCCGGCTGGCCCAGCCGTGGCATCCGCGAGATTCTGACGCTCGGACCGCGCGCGAATCACCGCTGGATGGTGGGCCCCGACGCCGCGCATTGGGCGTCTGCGCGGGCGTCGCCGCGCGCGGCGCAGCAGGTCCTCGCAGGCCGCGGCAGAATTTCGCAGACTCCACCCGTGAAGTCGCCCCGCGCCTTCGCCACCACCGACGACACCGGTCCGTCGGACGCCCAGATCCGAGAGTGCACGCTCGATGGCGCTGATCGGAGCGATTCCTCCGGCGATGGCAGCGAAAACCAGGTCCCAGGGCGCTCGCATTGACGAGCACCCGGCGTGGTCACCTGCTGCTGGATGTCATGATTGGATGGGCGCCTTCGCCGCAACGACGTCGCGCTGCGCGCGATACGAAAGGAGCTTTCCCAGAACGAGATAGCCAATCTCTTCGAGGTGCGGCTGCTCGCACCACGGTGTGAGCACACGAATCGAATGCACGTGCAAGAGGTCGCTGACGAGGGCATCGAACGGGACGTGCACGGTTCCCTGCTCACAGGCCTCTCGGAGCGCGGCCGCGGCGTGCGCAACGCGCTTGGCCCACGGCGCGCTCCAGCGCGTCGTCATTTCATCGAGACGCAGCAGTGAATCGCGGTTCTGGCGGAAGTGATCGCCCGCGCGGCGACGGACGTCCGCGACATCGGGCGCCCGTTGATAGCGTTCTGCGGTTCGTCGCGCATGCGCCGCTGCCTTTGGAGGCGCTTCTTCGATTGCAGAGAGGAGCCCGGCGAGCGAGTGGACGAACGAACGAGCCTCCGCCGCGTCGGAAGCCGAATGCATCGGCTCTTCGCGACGAAGCGCCAGCGCCGCTTCGCTGCTCGCCCAGAAGATCTCCTCGCACAGCGATAGGCCCTTCTCTCCGCCGTATCGATAGGTCTCTCGGTCGTAGGTCTCGAGGGACCATCGGGAGATGGTTCGGCGCCGAACGTACGGATCGAGCGCGTCGCGCAGGCGAGGGAGCACGTCGCCGTAGAGCGCTGCCGGCGAGCCCATGCAACGCAGACGAACATGCGGGTCGGGGTCGCGATAAGGAAGAAAGAACCAGCGCGCCACGGTCTCCCTCGTCATCGCATCCTCGAGGACCGTCTCGTGCAGGTGAAGCAAGAGGGGGATGAGCTCCGCGGGATCGCCGTAGATCTTGGCATAGAGCACGTCGCCGCCGGGGCACACCCGGTCGAACGTCACGCTCGGCGCGAGGACTGGCCGCGACGGGGGCGCCTCGGCGCGCGCCGGAGCGTTCGTGACCAATGGAATCAGGATCTCGTGTTGGAACCGCCCCTCCGGCCCGCGAACGGCCGAATCCTCCAGCCCGAAAGCTTCGAGGATCCGCCACGGCTTCGATTCCATCGATCGTTTGAGCGCGACGTCCAGCCACGCCTCCACGCTCAACGGATCGTCGAGATCGACGGCCAGGAAATGATCGGCGTTCTCATGAAATGAAATGTGCCGCGGAAGTCGATGCCTTTCGCGGAGGGACTCGACTGCGTACCGGCGCTCGGCGGAAGATCGGGCGTCGCGGATTGCGCGGGTCGCTTTGATACCCAATGTCCACGTCGCGTACGACAATACGTGGTCGCGGTACCGCACGCGTGGAAGAAAAGAGGCGTCGGCGAGCGCACGCCACGAGAACGCGTGTCCGATGGGCGCGACGCCCGTGTACGCGTGCAGGAAGCGAACGAGGGAGGGGATCATCGGGCGATCCCCGTTCAGCGCGTTGGTCTGCCACGGCAGCACTTCGCGTCCGGTGGTCGCCGAGCGGAGCATCAGCCGGTCGCCTCGGACGCTGATGAAGAGGTCCGAGACGTCGATGACCTGCTCCGGAGCCTTGCCGGCGCGGGCGCTCAGCGGGATCTCGAAGCGCTGCAACGCCGGATACTGAACCGCGGCAGCCGTGCGGCCCGGGATGAAATAGGCCAGGTCCGCGATGTCGGCGTCCGGTCGAGCCGCCGCCTGCGCTGCCAGCCATTGCTCGGTGGCTTCCCGAAGAGAGGGCATGAACGCGGTCGCTCGCCCAAACAACGCAGTGCCCGGCGGCCCCAAAAGGAGCAGATCGTGAAGCACCGGGCCTCTCGCGCCGCGCGCGATTCGAAATCGCGCGGTGAGCGCCGAGGGAAGCTCCCACTTCGGTTCGGCGGGGAGGTCTTCGTCCTCGAGCTTCACCTCGAAGAGATGGTGCTCGAGGCTCCTCGAGAAGAGCTCGAGGCGCAAACCATCGTTCGGTCTCGGCTCCTTCCGCCCCGTTCCCGCGCGGGAAAAGTCCGGCTCGACCGGGAAATCGAACCCTCGGCCCGGGTCGAGGGCTTCGACGAGTGGAACCTCGCGACCCTCGTAGTGGTCGAGGATGTGCTTGCTCAGCGCTCTGAGCCGCTTGTCCTCCATCGGCTCCGCGACGCGCTGCAACACCGCGATCAGCTGGCGCAGCTCTCGAATCACGTCCTGCCCGACGCGGCCCGTCTCCATCGGCTTCACGAGATCGAAGATCACCGCTCGGTCGTGCTTCTCGTCCGACCCTTCCTCCGCCTGATGGGCCCGCAGCGCGCTCTCGAGCGTCTCGACCGGCGGCCCTACGTCCTGTTCGAGAGACAGCGAGCGGGCCGCGCGGGCGTTCGAGGCGAGCTGCTTTAGCCCGTCGAATCCCTCGAGCGCCCGAATCTCGTCCTCGGTGCCGATCGGTGGGCAATGCTCGGGGACGAGGAGCCCTTCCGAAACGAGCGCGGACACGAACGCGCTCGCCTCTTCGGCGTCGTCCGCGAAAGGACGGACGGCTTCACGCAATGCATGCGTGGTGACCGGGGCTCGCGCCATGCGGAGCGCGAGATCGATGGCGGGAGATCTCGAGATGTCCGCGTAGGTGGTTTTGCCGTCCGGGCCGCGGCGCGCGACCTTCACCAAATCGTCGAACCAGAGGATGGACTGACTGCAGACGTACCGCACATCGTCGGGCGCACGCCTGGCTTCCGCTCGAACGATCGCGGTGATCGCGTCGACATCGACGCGGAGCACCGCTCGATAGGCTTCACGCGGTGCGAGCTCGAGCGTGGTCGTCTCGTCGCGGGTGACGCGTCCGAGCGAGTACCCCGCGCAGAGCCCAAACGGCGTGGCTCGTCCGCGCATGCGCTCGACGTAGCGCATCGCGGCCAGCGCGGCGCTTTCGGGGGCCCGGCGCACGGCGTCCGGCTCGAGCGCGCGGAGCAGCGCCGGGCTCGCGGACGAGAGCGCGTTTCGCACGGCGGTCTGCTTCAGCAGCGTATCGAGCTCCAAAAGCCGCTCGGAAAGCGGCTTGCCCGGTCCGTCGACGCGAATGGTCTCATGGGCAAGCTGAGGCGTGCGAAGCACGAAGAAACCGGCCGGTTCGACCCGCGCGGCCCGGATGGAGTGCTTGTTGGACATGGGGTGTTGCAAATGCGGGATGCCGCACGCGCGCTACGGCGCGTCGATCTCGGCATACTACGATGGAATGCGGGTGCGGGAGCCGCCGAAAATCGGCAGCTCACCGCACCCGCTTTGATCGTCAGTGGGCGCCGGTTCCCGTATCGCAGAGGTCGGAGAGCTGCCCATACTCCTCGATCACGCCTTCGCGAATCTGGGTACGGATGCGACGCACCTCGAGCCGAAGGCCCTTCTTTTCCTCGACCTTCGAATCGTGGCTGACCTTGTCTTTGTCGTTCATGGGATGTCTCCTGATGGTTGTCCGAATTGCCGATCAAAGGGGTTGGTACGGAATACTGTTGCAAGAGCCGCCGGGAAGCTGGTCTGTCGTCCAGGCCATCAGCACGCCGGCGAGCGCGCGAGTCGGCGCGTCAGGCACGACCGGCGTCGACTGCCGTCGACTGGCGTGATGGTTCCGTCGAACGCTGGGGCGACTCCTGTGCAGCGCCGCAGCCCGCCACGCCGCACGCGAAGAGCTCGGCGAGAGCGAACGCGAGAGGCGTCGAGCGCGCTGCCATGGCCGATGTTCTACCGCAAGACCGGCTGCCCGAGAGAGGCAATCGTCGTTGATGGCAGAATGTAGTTGATGGCGTTTCGCCATCCACTCACTCCGTCGATCGGCCGAGCGACCAACTCGTCTTACGCGGGGCGCGCGCCTGTCCGAACAGCAGTTGTCGGTAGAAGCGAGTCCGGTGGTCGGGCACGTCCATGAGGGCGATCTTGCCGTTGGGAGAGGCGAGAGGCAGCGCGTCGACCCATTGCACCCGCGTGGAGAGCGCAAAGGCCTCTTCGAACGCCGCGCAGATTTCGGCGTCGGGCGTGGCGCTCGCGTGTTCGCCGCGAACGAGGCTCAGGGTCAGCCCCGCGTCCGTCCTTCGGACCTGCGCGAACGCGACTCCCTGCGCCGAGGCGAGCGCTCTGTCGACGTCGCGGGTCGTGGTGATGCGCCCGCGCCCGTCCTCGAAGAGATAGCGGACCCGGCCTTCGACCGAGATGACGCGCCCGGGGCGCCCGCACGGACAGCGGGCGCCGACGAGGCGGACCACGTCCCCGAGCGCGTATCGCAGCAGCGGTCTCACGCGGGTGTCGAGCAGGCTCAGGACCAGCACGCCGAGCTCGCCGGTGCGCGCATGCCGGCGCTCGCGAACGATCTCGTAGAGGATGTGGCTCTCGAGGAGATGCACCTCCTCGATCGGGCAGGAGATCCCGATCGCCGAGCACTCGCCCGAGTGGTACATGTCGACGAGCCGCGCCCCGAAGAGATCGCCGAGCAGCTTGCGCTGGAAAGACCAGGCGAAGTTGTAGCCCAGGATCAGCTCGCGAACGGTGGGCAGCGAGAGATTGCGACGGCGCATGAAGAGCCCCAGCCCGACGAGGTAGTTGGCGTCGGCCTGGATGCTCTCGGGCGCGAAGGCCGCGATGGCCTCGTAGGTCTGCTCCCACGCGGCCGGCTGGGTCGTGGTCGGGTTCATTCCCGGCGTCACGCGAAGCTGATCGGCCGTCTCGCGGTGGACCCGGACCTGGTCGAATCCGATGGGCACGTCGAAGAGGTTTCCCGGGCGATTCAGCACGACGATCCGCGGGGGCACGACCCGCCCGAACACGATGTTCTCCGCGTCCGCCCGCTCGAAACGGACGGCCTTTTCGAGCGCGACCGCCTGCGCGCTTCTGCTCGTCGTACCCGAAGAGCCGCGGAGGATGAGCCCAGGCTTCCGCGCCATCTGCTTCAGGGAGAGGCCCCCACGATTGTACGACGACCAGCGCGCCATGACCTGCGCGGACGTGATCATGGGGAGCCGTTCGAACGATGGTGTGTCGCGATAGGCGGGGACGTCGCGGCGCGCGCGCCGGAGCGCGCGGGCGGCGCGCTGGTAGAGAAACGAGCTCGGCTGTTCCGCGCCCGATTCGTCGCCGTGAGCCAAGTCGAGCCGCTCGAGCAGCACCGCGAGCAGCGCGCCGTCACAGAGCCTTCCCATCAGCAAGGGCAGCGCGTCTTCCGAGACCTCGAAGTGCTCGTTCGTGCATCGATGGTGCACCTTCACGCGGCCCTCGCGTCGCACGACGAGCACGCGCGGGCAGCCGCGCGCGCGCGCCGACACCCCCGCCACGCGAACCCCGCGGAGCCCCAGGCGTCGCTTCGAGCCCACTCGGCGCCGGCGTGCTCGGCGAGCCGGCATGCGTCTCCGAGGAGCGCAGCCAGCGCGGGCCGAGAGCGCTCGTGTGCCGAGCGGCGCAGGGCCTCGACGCCTTCCGGTACGCCATCCGCCTCGGCGAGCACGAGCAGCGTGCCGCTGCGGCGTTGCGTGAAGAACGCCGCGCTCAGCTCGTCCGCGAGCGTCGACGTGCCCGACATCGACAGCACGACGGCCGTGCCCCGGCGGGCCGTGCGGACCGCGACGCGCGCCAGCGACGCGTGGAGCGGGTCGTCTGCGGCCGCGGGGCGGAGCTCGAAGCCCAGTCTCCGGTCGAGAAAACGCGCGAGCTCGTCATCGAACAGATAGGGACCTCGAGGCTCCGCGGGGATCTCGCACACGTTCGCTCCGGCGCGTTCCTCGGCCCGACAGACCACGATCGTGTCCGGCCCACCGGGAGCCCAAAGATCGAAGAGCGCGCGCTCGAAGGACCCGATCGGATCGCTCCCTCCGACAATGGCGCTGTCGAGCACGTAGCCGTGTCGGATACCGCGATCGATGCACGATTCAATCATCGGAAAATCTCCACGAAATCGCGGTCTGATCGCTTGTGTTGTGTAGCTCGTGCGTCGTAGCCGCGCGACGATGAGCGCCGGACCGGGATCACCCGTCGGATCCTCTCGCGACTATGAGTCGGCCCGGCGGTCGAGGGCAACGGCAGTCTTGCTCGAGCAGGGGCTTCGGCACGGCGTCGCCGGCGTGGGCAGGGCGGGGCTGCTGGGCTTCGGCATGGAGGTCTCGCCTCGTGACCTCGACGCGCTGTTCATCCATCGACGATGCGCGTTGGCCGAGAGCCGCCCTTTCGCTCGACGGCAGATGGGGAGTCGAAGCGGAAGTGGGCGCAATCTGTTTCTCGACGCTGGAGAGCCCAAGGGCTCTTCGTGTGCGGGGAGGCGCGCTCTGAGCCTCCCCCGATTTCGCATCAAACCGGGGGAGCTCAATCGCGCTCGACGCTGGCGCACGACCGCCGTAGTGATGATCGCACACCACTTCGCCGACGAGAGCGGCGCCGCGACGATGATCTCGCCTTTGGAGACATGCAATGACGATCGTCCTCGGTTTCGGGGTCTTGTTCCAGCTCGAAGTGCTCGTGGGAGAGCGAGGCGCGCTCGACGTCGCTCGCGCGCTCGCTCGTCATTCACCTGAAGGTCGGCTTCGATTCGAAAGGCCGGCGGAAGACGCCGACAAGTCTTACGAGCTCATCGAGATCGATCGCGAGGGGCGCATCGGTCCACCGCAGCTCGGCGACGATCTCGATGACATCGACCTCGTCACGCGCGACTTGTTCGAGGCGTGGCCTTCCGACGATCCGCCGTTGTTCATGCCCTTCATCGTGCTGCCGCAGCAGGGGTGGGATTGGGATGCTCTGCGCCGCGAGCCAGCGATCGCGGCGCTCGTTGCGCCGAGACCGAGCTTTCACTGGTTCGGAACGATCACGGACGCCTACGATCTCATCGACTCGAATCGGACCTCCATCCTCGACGTCGCGTCGGTCTACGACATCGCGCTCATCTTCTCGTGACGCCCGCGTTCCCCTGCGCGGCCCTCGAGGTCCCGCGCTCAGGCTGGCGGTGCGCCCGAGCGGCGGCGGTGCGCGTCGATGGTCGCCATGTGCGTCTCGGCCCACGCGCGCAGAGCGTCGAGCGGCCCGATGAGCGTGCGACCGAGGGGCGTGAGCGCGTAGTGAACGGCGGGTGGCACCGTGGGCTCGATCCGACGTGCGACGAGGCCGTCGTGCTCGAGATCGCGGAGCGTCTGCGCGAGCATCTTGCGCGAGATGCCGCGCGCCCGACGCTGGAGCTCGGCAAAGCGCACCTCACCGCCCGCGTCGGCGAGCGTCTTGACGAGCATCGAGGTCCACTTGCCACCGATCCGATCGAGCAGGCGGCGCGTCGGGCACGCGGGCTCGAACAGGTCGCCGCGCCGGGCAGGAGCGTTACCTCGAGGTGCCTTCTTGTTGGTCCTGGGGCGGTCTCCTACGGTGACCATGAATCCAATGGTAACCGCATGAGACGATCGATGACCACTGCTTCAGACCTCGCGCTCGACGTCCGCCGTGTCGAGGCCAACGGCATCCACCTCAACGTCGCCACGGCGGGCGACGGCCCAACCATCGTGCTCCTGCACGGGTGGCCGCACACCTGGGAGGTCTGGCGCCCGGTTCTGCCGGCGCTCGCCGCCACGCAACACGTCGTCGCGCCCGACCTGCGCGGCCTGGGCCGCTCCGACAAGCCCGAAGACGGTTACGACGTACACACGCTCGCCGACGATGTCGCGGGCCTGCTCGACGCGCTCGGCGTGCAGCGCGCGGCCGTCGTCGGCATCGACCTCGGCGCGCCGGTCGCTTTCATGACCGCGCTGCGCCACCCCGCGCGCGTCGAGCGCCTGGTGGTCATGGAATCGCTGCTCGGCCGCCTGCCCGGCGCCGAGGGCTTCCTGAGCAACGGACCGCCATGGTGGTTCGGTTTCCACGCCGTCCCCGGTTTCCCCGAGACGATCCTCGCCGGCCGCGCGAGCGCGTACATCGATTGGTTCCTGCGCGCGGGCACCTACGAACGCGCCGGCCTGCCGCAGCACCTGCGCGACGCGTTCGTCGCCGCGTACGAAGACCCGGCCACGCTGCACTGCGGCTTTCAGCACTACCGCGCACTGCCGATGAACGCGGCGCTCATCGCCGATGCGGTCGCCGATCGCCGTATCGAGGTGCCCGTCCTGGCGCTCGGCGGCAACGTCGTCGGCGATGCGCTGCATCGCCAGCTTGCTCCCATCTCGGACGATTTGCGCGGCGCCGTGCTGCCGCGCTGCGGTCACATCGTTCCAGTCGATGCGCCCGAAGCGCTGCTCGCGCAGCTCGGATCGTTTCTGCAAGCGCCCGCTCAGTGACGCAGGGCCTGCATCGTCGAAGTCGCTTCCGCTCCTTCGTTCATGCTCCGTACACGGCGCGCTGGATCTCGTCGCGCGTGCTCCCCGCCATGCCCTCGAACGCGGTGTTCGTCATCAGCAGGGCGGAGATGCGCGCGGTCTCGTCGATCCACCACGCGTGTCCGTACGCGCCGCCCCAGCGCGCGCTGCCGGCGTTGAGCGGCGAGCCGGCGAGCTTGGGATCGCGCAGCACGCCCACGCCGAAGCCGTACCCCCAGCCGTCGCCGAGGATGGGAGACGTGATGGGCGCGATCCGATCGCCGAGCATCTGGTCGATCCAGTGCCTCGGCGCGAACGGGTGGCGCGTGCGGAGGGCCTCCAGGAAGCGCAGGAATTCGGGTGCGGTGCCGAGCATCCCGGCGCCGCCGGACGGGTACGAGCGCGGGTCGCTCGCGCGCGAGGGCGCGAAGATCGCGCCCGCGCCGGCGAACGGCACGTAGATGCCGTCGCTCATGCGAACCGGCGGATCGCCGTCGGCGTACGGCGTCGCGAGCGTGTCCTCGGGCACGGCCGCGAACGAGGTTTCCGAGAGCTCCAGCGGATCGGTGACCAGCTTCTTCACCAGCACGGGCAAGGTCTCGCCGGTCGCCCGCGCCATGATCTCGCCGAGGACATCCGTGGCGAGGGAGTAGCGGAACGCGGTCCCCGGCTCGAAGTAGAGCGGGAGCGTGGCCAGGCGGCGCAGGTTCTCCGCGATGGAGAGGCCGGGCTGATCGAGGCCGTCGGAGACGCCGGCGGCGTGGTACGGACCGTCGCGCGGCTCGAGGAACGCGTAGCCGAGGCCGCTCGTGTGCGTGAGCAGGTGACGGATCGTGATCGGCGCGGCGCGTCCGGCGAAGGTCGGCGCGAAGTCCGGGAGGAAGCGGGTCGCCGGATCGTCGAGGCCGAGGACGCCGCGCTCCACGAGCGCGAGCGCCGCGACCGTGACGATGGGCTTGGTCATCGACGCGAGGCGGAACCTCGTGTCCTCGCGCATCGGGACGCCGCGCTCGCGATCGGCGAGCCCCACCGCGCGCCGCGCCACGAGCGCCCCGTCGCGCGCTACGAGCACCACCGCGCCCACCACGCGTGACGCCGCGAGCGCGCGCTCCAACACACCGTCGAGCCGCGCCGTGAGATCGAGATCGATTCGTTCGTTCATCGGACAAACCTCCAGAGCGACGCGGGCGGTTGCGCCCGCGCTCCGTTTGCAGCTCCGAGCCGTTCGCTGCGCCCCCGAAGGTACGAGCGGACGAGGCCCGGAGTAACCCGCCCGGCGGCACGGCATCCTTGCTGTGGCGTCAACAATGGGCCAGACGTCGGGCGTGGACGTGTTCGGCGAGCTCGGTGTCTTCGTGCGCGTGGTCGACGCCCGGAGCTTCACGCGCGCGGGCGAGGCGCTCGGGCTCACGGCGTCCGGCGTGAGCCGCGTCGTCGCGCGCCTCGAGGCGCGCCTCGGCGTGCCCCTGATCCAGCGCACCACGCGCAGCATCGGCCTCACCGCCGACGGCGCCGCCTATTACGAGCGCTGCCGCGCCATCCTGCGCGATCTCGAGGACGCCAACAGCGCCCTCGCGCGTGCCCGCGGCGCGCCGCGCGGGCGGCTCCGCGTCGACGCGCCGTCCGTGATCGGTCGCAACGTCCTCGCGCCCGCGCTCCCGAGGTTCCTCGACGCGCACCCGGAGCTCTCGGTCGATCTGCGCATCCGCGATCACGTGATCGATCCCGTCGCCGAAGGCATCGACGTCGTCCTCCGCATGGCGGAGCTGCGCGAGAGCGAGCTCGTGCACAAGAAGCTCGGCACGCTGCGCCTCGTCGTCGTGGCCTCGCCGCGCTACCTCGCGCGCCGCGGCCGGCCGAGCGAGCCCGCGGATCTCCGCGAGCACGACACGCTCGGGTTCCTCGCGGGCCCGACGCCCATCCCGTGGCGCTTTCGCACGAGGGGCCGCGACACGACCTTCGTCCCGACCGGCAGGCTCCAGACGAACAGCCTCGACGCCCGCCGCGAGGCGATCCTCGCCGGCTTCGGGCTCGCCCAATTGTTCGAGCCGGACGTGCGCGGAGATCTCGCCGATGGGTCGCTGGAGATCGTGCTGTCCGATCACGAGCTGCCCGCGCGGGCCCTCCACGCGCTCTACACCCGCGACAAGGCGAACCTCCCGAAGGTGCGCGTGTTCCTCGACTTCGTCGCGCAGTGCATGCGCGGGCCACGGAAGAAGACCGGACGATCGTAGCGGTCGAGGCCGCGCTCACGCCGCTCGTGGCCGCGCGGCTTCGCGGTGCCGAGGAGCTGTGCTCGCAACCAGCCGCGCCCTCGCCGGCGGTCGAGCACGCGCAGCTCGTACCGAACGCAGGCGCGCACGGCGCGTGGCTCGCGCTCATCGCGGGGGCCGAGCTTCGCTACGAGGTGGCGGACCGCGTTGCGCGCGCGCCACGCCTGCCTGGGCGTCGCGGCGCTTCGGCCCTGACGTTGATCTTGATTCTGTGGGGCGCTCAGGGCGCGTAGGCGCCGTAGGCTTTTGCCATGGGGGTCGTCGGGTGGAAGTCGCCGGACCCGGCGTTCACGAACGCCAGATTGCCAGTCTCGAAGGACGAGATGCACGCGCCCTTGGGCCCGCTCGGGATGTCGCCGCTCACGAAGTTCATCTCGAAGGAGAACCCGTGGGCGGCGCCGTCGTAGCAGTCGTTGATGAGGAGGTTGCCCACGTCGAAGAGGTTCTTCGTGAGGAGCGTATGGGTGTTGCCGCCTGGCTCGTCGGCGTTGATCTCCGAGCGCGACGCCGCGCTCGATCCCGCGCCGTTCTGCACGAAGGTGTTGTAACGGACGACGATCCCGTCCTCGGTCCCGCCCGCGAAGCGGATGGCCGAGTAGTAGTTCTTCCAGAAGATGTTCCGCTGGATGGTCACGTTGGTGATGGGCCCGGTGCCGTACGAGTTGATGACGATGCCGTCCTCGTGGTCGCCGTGACCGTTCGCGTGGAAGAGGTTGTTCTCCACCGTGACGCCGTCGAGCGTGCCGTAATCACCGCCGGCCGTGTACATCTGGACGCCGCGCGACGAGTTCTGGCGAATGACGTTGTTGCGGATCGTGATGTCTTTGCCCGAGGCCAGGTAGACGCCGTGATCCTCGTGCCCGCCGTCGCCGCAGTGGCCGAATTTCTCGATGATGCAGGCCTCGACGAGCACGCCCTGCGTGCCATTCGTCTCGATGTGCCCGCCCTTGAAGCCGGTCGCGCAGTCGCCCGTGAAGGTCACGTGATCGATCGTGATGTTGGCGCCGTCGCCGAGCGTCATCGTGTTGAACGCACCTGCGCCCGGGTAGCCGGTCAGATCGAAGGTCATGTTGCTGATGGTGATGTCGCTCGTGCCATCCTCGATCGTCCCGCGGCCATGGATGACGACGCCGTCTCGGCTCTCGCCGACGAAGATGCGGCGCTGGCCGCCCGGCTCGCCGCCCTTCAGCGCGTAGAAGACGACCGGGTCGTCGGCGTAGGTGCCATCGTGCACGAAGTAACACGTCGCCGGCGCGTCGTCGGCGTACGCGTCGTCGCCGCGCGAGGCCGCCGCCAGCTCGGCGCTCGTGGTGATGTCCTTCTTCGGCATGCCAGCAGGGCACTGTCCCGGCGCGTCCTGCCAAACACCAACGCTGCCCTGGTCCCCGCCTCCACCCCCCGTGCTGCTCGTCGAGCTCGCCGTTCCCGTCGACGCGCCGCCGCCGCCATCGCCGCCGCTGCCGCTCGACGATGCGCTGCTGCTCGACGACGCGCCGCCCCCGCCCGTCGCCGCCGCGCCGTCGCCGCACCCGCCACCGAACAGCGCAATCGTCGCCGCGGTGCCGACCCCGATCACGAACCACGAGGAAGCATGTTTCATATCGCTTCACGCTACGCGATTCGGACGCGTCCGTGCGCGTGAAGCGCGCTCGGCGCATCGTCGTGGAAGCGCATCCGTCGAGCCACACGTGCTCTCGCCGCGCCCGGCCCCACGTCGCCGCGTGGGCCGCGCGCGCGGCGAGCCCTTGCTCGGCGTCGAGGCGCGCCCCGCGCGCGACCGCAGGCCCCGGCGACGCGCGCCGACGGGCAGGTGTAGAGTCGGATCGCATGACGGCCATCCATCGAAGCACCATCGGTGATCTCGTCCGGCGGAGCGCGCGTCGCGTGCCCGACGCCCACGCGCTCGCCTTCGAGGATCGAACGTGGAGCTACCGCCAGCTCGACGACGCGAGCACGCGCGTCGCCGCCCGGCTCCTCGCGGCGGGGCTGCGGAGGGGCGATCGCGTCGCGGCGTTCGGCAAGAACTCCGACGCGTACGTGATCCTCTGGCTCGGCGTGGTGAAGGCCGGGCTCGTCCACGTCCCCGTGAACTTCGCGCTCACGGGGCGCGAGCTCGCCTACATCCTCCGGCAGTCGGGCGCGCGCGCCGTGTTCGCGGACGCCGCGCTCCGTGCCGGCGTCGAGCAGTGCGGCGTGGTCCCCGAGATCCTCGGATCGCTCCGTGACGGCGCGGGGGAGCGAGACGTCCTCGCGTGGGCCCGCGTCGAGGCGCCCGTCCCGCCGCTCGACGTGGCGATCGAGGACACCGATCTCGCGCAGATCCTCTACACCTCCGGCACCACGAGCGATCCGAAGGGCGCGATGCTCACCCACCGGGCGCTCCTCCATCACTACGCCTCGGCCGCGCTGGCGCTCGACGCGCGCGCCTCAGAGCGCCAGCTCCACGCGCTGCCGCTCTACCACTCGGCGCAGATGCACGTGTTCATGATGCCGTCGCTGATGCTCGGCGCGCCGAACTGGCTCCTCGAGTCGCCCGACCCCGCGCGCGTCGTCGCAGCCATCTCCGAGCACGCGATCGACGCGTTCTTCGCGGCGCCCACGGTGTGGATCGCGCTCCTCGCCCTCGTCGAGAAGGCGCCCGAGCGCGTGAGCATGCTCAGGAAGGCCTACTACGGCGCGTCGATCATGCCGACGCCCGTGCTGCAGCGGCTCCGCCGGCTGTTGCCCGCGCTCGGCTTCTACAACTGCTTCGGTCAATCGGAGATCGGCCCGCTCGCCACGGTGCTCCGCCCCGAGGAGCACGAGGCGCGCCCCGCGTCGGCCGGGCGCGCCATCCCGTTCGTCGATCTGCGCGTCGTGGACGACGACATGGTCGACGTGGAGCCGGGCGAGATCGGCGAGGTCGTCTACCGCTCTCCCCAGCTCTGCCTCGGTTACTGGGACAAGCCGGCCGAGACCGAGGAGGCGTTCGCGGGCGGGTGGTTCCACTCGGGCGACCTCGCGCGCATCGACGAGGAGGGCTACATCACGATCGTCGATCGCAAGAAGGACGTCATCAAGACCGGCGGTGTCGTCGTCTCGTCGCGCGAGGTCGAGGAGGCGCTCTTCTCGCACCCCGCCGTCCGTGAGGTCGCCGTCGTCCCGATCCCGGATCCGACGTGGATCGAGGCCGTCACGGCCGTCGTCGTGCTCCACGACGGCGCGGCCGCCGACGAGGCGTCGCTCGTCGAGCACGCCCGCGGGAGGCTCGCAGGCTTCAAGGTGCCGAAGCGCGTGCACTTCGTCGACGCGCTGCCGAAGAACACGGCCGGCAAGCTGCTGAAGCGCGAGCTCCGCGAAAGGCTCGCGCCGGCGCGCTGAGGCCGCGCCGCGCCTTTCACGGCGGTCCATCCCACTCTTCGGCGCCGCTGCCGATCGACGCGTTATCATCGGCCGATGAAGGTCACCGTCGTCAAGGGCAAGTTCACCGTCGAGAGCATCGGCGCTACCGCACGCGTCTCGTGCAACGCCTGCAGGAAGGCGCTCCGCGTCGCCGGCGACGCCAAGAGTGGAGCCGCGGTAGCGGCTGCGGTGCCGGCTCTCGACGTCAAGGCGCCGGCAGCAGCAGCGCCGCGGCAGAGCGTGTTCACGGAGGAGGAGGAGATAGAGGCGCGGGCGGTGCTCGCAGCGCGGTTGAGCCCACCCGACGTCAAGACGGTGGCGACGGCGAGGCAGCAAATGGCCAAGGTCCCGAAGACATTCGAGCGTGACGCCAAGACGCGGATCGCGCACCTGGACGCCGACGTGGCCCGCGGGGTGGGGCCGATGAGGGTGATGTTGATCGCGCCCGCGGTCATCAACGGCCGCCCCATGGGGCTCCAGCCGGTGACGTGCATCCACTGCGGTGAGGTCGGTCTCCTCTACTTCGAGTCGGAGCGGCGCGTCCCTCCGCACGTCGCGCCGCTCTGGCTCAACGTCGATCCGCACACCCACGCGAAGCGGCGCATCCGCGTCTCGTTCACGGTGCTGATGGCCATCGACCACCTGGCACAGGCGAGGACCGTCCGCCCCGGCGAGGATGTCGTCTGCCCGGGGGCGAGCCTCCAGATGGTGGGCCGGAAGACCGGCGGATACCAGGACGCGCACCAGATCCTCAGGGAGGTGACGATCGGCGGCCAGTT
The DNA here is from genome assembly GCA_001931535.1 of Minicystis rosea. GTDB lineage: Bacteria > Myxococcota_A > Polyangia > Polyangiales > Polyangiaceae > Minicystis > Minicystis rosea. The sequence goes on along the minus strand of CP016211.1, from coordinate 5,279,812 downwards.
CGTCTACGAGCTCGTCACCCGCGCCGGGCTCTCGCCGACGGTCACCAAGGTCATCTATTATTGCCACTCCGTGGTCAGCCACCTGCCCGCGAAGTGGAACAAGGCCGATTGCCTGGTCGAGCACAAGATAACGGCCGACTACATCGAGCTGGTTCAGGGGATCATCTCGGGCAGGTACCGTGGCAACCTCCCCCAGGCGGTGTACCAGCGGTATATCTGGAGGCTCCTCGTCATACGATATTACTATGCCTGTGTGTTCGCCCGGATCACCGGATCCGACGACGCCGACGTGCTCGGGGCGCTGAACTCCTACCTTGGCTGGATCCTCCCCTTCCGCGACATGGAGCCGCCTGCTTACGCGAGCGACGATCTCGAGACCCAGTGCGGCAACCTCGAAGGCTTGGTCCGCGACGTCTGACGTCGAGCGCCGACTACCCGCTCGAGGTGATGCAAAGCGCTGATCTGCCATCGGCGCCGAGCGCTGATTGGAGGCCGATGACGGGAGGACTGATCGAAGTCCCCCCATCTCGACGGGGGCCTCGCCGTTCGTGTTGTGCGGCATGGACGCGCACGTCGGATTGGCCTTCGCCGCGCTCGACGAACAGCGTGGTTTCGGCGAGGCGGCCGCTTCGCCCCACACCTGCGCGCTCGCGATCTCCACCACGCGTCCGCGCACTTTTGATACTGCTACCGCCGAGAGACCCGATCATGAACCGCACCACGCTCCCCGCTCTGTTTCCCGTCGCCGTCCTCTCCTTGCTCGTCGCCGGCTGCCCGGCCGAGCCTGCCGCCGGTCGCGGCGCGACCGCGTCCACGTCGGTCACGGCGCCCTCGAGCGCACCGGCGGCCGCGACGAAGCCGATGGGTATCGTGCGAGACCGCAACTGGGAGCTCCCGGTGGTCGCGGGGACGTCGTGCGATGGGCACAAGAGCGTCGTCTCGCCCAGCGACGCCAAGCTGACGAAGGATCCCGCCACCGGCCGCTGGCTCACCCAGAATCAATGGGGCTGCGGTTGTCCCTCCGCGCCCGTGTTCACGATGGTGTACGAGCCCAAGACGGCGCCGCTGAAGGTGCGTCTCTGCATCGATCCGGAGAACGACAAGTGCGAGGCGGTCTGCAGCGGTCCGGTGGTGTGGAATCTGGATGCGCCGCTGCGCGAGGCGGGCACGACCGAAGTGCAGCTCGTGAAGTGAACGGCGCCGTCGCGCCGTCTACAGCACGTCAGTCTCCGGTCTCGGGCCACGCCGGCGTCAGCGCGCCTGCGCCGTGACCGAGCACCCGTGTCGTCGCCTCCAACCTCACGTGGATCTCCTCCACCTCCACGTGGGCGCCCCCCGTCGTGAGCGCACGCTGGCCATCCCCGGGGAGCGCCGCAGCGGGGAGGATGCGGGATGGGCGCACGAGAAGATCATCTCCGCACGCGATGCAGGACCGCTCGCAGAGAAGGAAAGCCATCCGGTGGAGAAGGATGACCTTCCGGCAAGGAAGGGCATCGTTTCGGTGGAGAAGGATGTCCTTCCAACAGGGAAGGATGTTCGCTCGGCAGAGAGCGATATTCGTTCAGCAGAGAACGATGTTCTTCCAGCAGGGAAGGATGTCCGTTCGGCAGAGAATGATGTTCGCTCGGCAGAGAGCGATATTCGTTCAGCAGAGAATGATGTCCTTCCAACAGGGAAGGATGTTCGTTCGGCAGAGACCGATGCTCGTTCGGCACAGAGCGATGTCCTTCCCTGCTGGAAGGATGTTCGCTCGGCAGAGAGCGATGCTCGTTCGGCAGAGAGCGATGTCCTTCCAGCAGGGAAGGATGTTCTTCCGGCCAGGAGGGCTGTTCTTTCGGCAGAGAAGGATGTCGTTCCAGCAGAGCCCAATCTGTTCCCGGTAGAGAAGGATGGCCGCGTGAACAGAAATGATGTTCCCGCGCCTGTTACTCATCTTCCCTACGGCTAAAGAAACAACCGTGCCTCGGAAGAAGCTGCGTAGGAGGCCCGGTTGCTTGCTGAAACGGTACATCGCGTTGCGAACCGTGTCCTCCAACGCAGCACTGATTCACGGGCCCGAGCTCGCGAGCAGGTGGGGCTTCGCCTACCTCCAGAGCCACTCGTCGGGGGTGAGCATCGGCGCATGAGCCGACAGCAGGACAAGCTCGAAGCGGACATCGCCGGCAAGCCGCCTCGCCACCCTGCGTCGTCGTCCCGCATGAGGGGCGCGTTGCCGCGGACCGCAGGTCGCCCCGAGCCCCACCGTCGTGGCCGACGACATTCGCGACCATTGGCGCAGGATCGCCGAGCACGGTCGCCTCGCTCAGCGCCGTGACCAGATGGTCAATCGCGTTCCGACGCCCCCGTCGAAAAACATCGATAACGCCGCGTTCTCGGCAACCTCATGTTCACGATAGGGACCGAATAACCGACGGGGCCCATCATCGCCGGCCCCGTCAGGCCATCGGGAGGACAACATGGCTTTCAATTCCTTGAGCTTCGGCTTTCTTGGGGTGTCGATCTTCGCTTTCGGTCTGTCGCTGACGGGCTGCGGAAGCAGCGGCGGATCGGAGACCACGTCGAGCACCGGCGGGAGCGGCGGCACCACCGCGACCGGCGGCCACACGGGCGGCGCCACCGCGACCGGCGGTTCCGGCGGTTCCGCGACCACCACGTCGTCGAGCGGCAGCGGCGGCGCTCCGTCGTGCGCGCCGCTCGAGGCGTGCGGCAGCGCCTGCGTCGATGCGACGTCCGATCCGGCCAACTGCGGCACGTGCGGCAACGCGTGCTCCGGCGGTAAGCAGTGCATCGCCAGCGCGTGTCAGTGCCCGAGCGGTGCGACGGACTGCAACGGGACCTGCGTCGATCTCTCCAAGGATCCCGCCCACTGCGGCACGTGCACCAACGCCTGCGGCGCCACGCAGGCGTGCAGCGGCGGCCTCTGCACCCAGTGCGCGCCCGGCGAAAAGAACTGCAGCGGATCCTGCGTCAACACCCAGAACGACGAGGCCAACTGCGGCGCATGCGGCACCGTCTGCGGCGCGGGCGCGACGTGCTTCAACGGCAACTGCGTCTGTCCGCTCGGCAAGAGCCTGTGCAACGGCGCCTGCCTCGACACGCAGAACGATCCGGCCAACTGCGGCACCTGCGGGAGCGCGTGCGGCGCAGGTGCGGTGTGCACCCAGGGTCAATGCCAGGCCAGTTGCCCCGGCGGCAGCACGGCGTGCAATGGATCCTGCGTCAACACGCAGAGCGACGGTACCAACTGCGGCGCATGCGGCGTGACCTGCACCGGCGGCGCGAGCTGCTTCGCGGCGAGCTGCACCTGCACGGGTGGCACGACCAACTGCACGGGCATCTGCGCCGACACCAAGAACGACGTGCAGCACTGCGGCACTTGCGGCAACGTCTGCTCCGCCGGTCAGGTCTGCGTCAACGGCGGCTGCGTGGCCCAATGCCCGGCGCTCCAGACGAAGTGCGGCACCACCTGCGTGAGCACGGCGACCGACAAGAACAACTGCGGCGCATGCGGCACGCAGTGCACCGCCAACCAGGCGTGCCTCAACGGCAACTGCACGCCTTGAGGCCCTGAGCGGACTCCAGCGCTCCCCGCGCGCCGCCCCGGCCATGCCCTCCGGCGGCGCGCGAGGGGTATGGACATCGTGTGCCCGGCGACAAGCCTGCTTGTCTGGCCTCGCCTCCCGAACAGGCTCTCGCGGTCGCCGGTTGCACGCCCGCCGCGCCCGCGCGGCCTCCGAGTTGGAGGCTCGCGTTGGCTCACTCGGCCAGCTTCCGAGTCACGGCCGCGCTCGCGGCGCGGCGCTGTCCTGGAAGACCACCTGATTGCGGGCGAATTGCTTCACGTCATACGGCGCCGGCTCGCCGCCGAGGTACTGATGGAAGAAGTCGAGATGAACATCGTAATAGAACGCCATCTCGTACCATGAGGGCCAGTGTCCCGCGTTCGGGTAGACGACGAGGCGCGACGGCACACCCATCTTCTGCAGGGCCGTGAAATAGCCGAGGCTCTGCGTGTAGGGGCAGCGGAAGTCGCGCTCTCCCGTGATCACGAGCGCCGGTGTCTTGAAGCTCCGCACCGACATCGAGGGCGACCAGCGCACGTAATCATCGCTCGTCCACGGCGTGCCCCGCTGATCGTGCTCGGGGAACCACAGCTCGTCCGTGGCCCCGTAGAACGAGGGCATGTCGAAGATGCCCATCATCGCCGCGTTGCACTTGTAGCGATCGGTGTGCCCCTCGATCCACATCGACATGTACCCGCCGAACGACCACCCCATGAGGCCCAGGCGATCCGCATCGACGTAAGGCAGCCTCTCCAGCACATCCGTCACCTTCATCAGATCACGGAAGACCCGCCCGCCGTAATCGCCGGTGATGGCGTCGGTGAACGGTTGCCCATGCCCCGTCGATCCGGTGGGGTTCGCGAAGGCCACGACGTATCCCTTGGCCGGATAGATCTGCCAATCTCCGCGGAACGAGTCGGTCCATTGTTGTTGCGGCCCGCCGTGCACGTTGAGGACGAGTGGGTATTTCTTGGCCGGATCGAAGTCGTGCGGCTTCACCAGGAAGACCTGGATTCGATAGTTGCCTTCACCGTCGACCCACATCTCCTCGGCCGGCCGAAAATCGATCTCTTCCTCCAGGGCGGCGTTGAGGTACGTCACCCGCTGCGGATTGGTGCCGTTCTTGGCGCGGTAGATCTCGCCCGGCTCGCTCACCCTGCTGCGCGCGTAGATGATCGTTCCATCGGCGAGGACCTCGAAGCCGCCGATGTGCCCGTCGGTGAGCACGGCTTCGGGCTCTCCTCCCTGACGAGGAATCTCGAAGAGCGGTGTGCGCCCGAGGCGCTCGGCCCGGAAGAGGAGCGCGGAGGAGCCTTTCGTCCACCGCATGTCGTCGACCATGTCGTCGAACCCCTCCCGGCTCGTCAGATATCGAGTCGTCCGCGTCGCGCGATCGAGCACCGCGAGCCGCTTCAAATCCGACTCGTAGCCGGGCGTGGCCTGGCTGATGTACGCGATCGAGAGGCCGTCCGGCGAATAGAGCGGGGCTCCATCCCAGCCCTTGTTCGGCTCGGTCAGGTTCACCGCGGAGGTCTCCGTGATGGTGGTGTCGACTTGCACGATGAAGACATCCGAGTTCGTCGACTCGGCATCTCGCCCCTCGTGGTTCGAGGTGTAGGCGAGCTCCTTGCCATCGGGCGAGAACGCGAAGCCGCGCCCGCCGCCGAGCTGGAACGTGGGGCTCTCCCACGGCCCGGGCGTGAGGTCTTTGAGGACCGCGCCGCTCGTCGCGTCCACGAGGACGATGTGCGCGCGCCGCCCATCGTTCCAGCTCGTCCAATGGCGATAAGGCAGCGCGTCGGCGAGGTGGACCCGGAGCTTGCCTTCGTCGATCCCCTTGGCCTCGAGCAGATGCGCCTGCTCGTCGATGCCATGCTCGGGGAAGATCGAGCTCACCGCCGCGATGCGCTTGCCGTCGGGCGCCCACACCGGGGATTCGAGGCCCGGCGCGAAGCTCGTCAATGCCTTCGGCTCGCCGCCGGCGACAGGCATGGTCCAGAGTTGCAGCGAGCCGCTGCGGTTCGACACGAAGAGCAGCGTTTGCCCGTCGGGCGAGAAGCTCGGATCGAGATCGTATTTCTTGGCGGTGGTCAGCGCGCGCGCGTGGCTGCCATCGATGTCCGCAATCCAGATCTCCGACCAGCCCTCGCCGGCTTTCAGATCTTGGCGGCTCACCGTGAACACCATCCGCGTCCCGTCCGGCGACACGTTCGGCTCCCCCACGCCGGCGCGCCGGAAATAATCGGCAATCTCGCAGGCGCGCTTCGCGCCTCGGGCCCTCGGGGCTCCCAGAGCGGTGGGCGACGACGTCCCGCTCGCGGGGACGGCGGCGGCTTCTTTCACCGTGCGCGGCGCGCCGCCCGCGCTCGTCTTCGGCTTCGACGAGCAAGCCAGAATCCCCGGGAGCAGCAACACGGGTAGGAACGCGATTCTCATGCGTCGACCGGCTTTCTGCGCGCGGTCTCGTTCGGGACCACTGCGCTCGATCGGGCTTGTTGAGCCGCGTCACGAGCGCCGGTAGGGCTGGCCATCCAGCCCTGGGGTATGGGGCCGCTCGCGGCCCCATCGTGTTCAGGAGGGGAGGGCGCGGGAAGGCGTCAATACTGGATGCTGCGGCTGATCTCGTCGAGCGGGATGTAAATGGGAATCCCGCTCTCCTTCAACGAGGCTTCGACGTCGCGCAGGTCCTGGAGAAACTGGTTTTGCGCGGCGATGAGCTGGGGCTCGACGTCGGCGTCGAAGTCGTAGCGCGTATCGCAGAGCAAGGTGATGTTGGTCGGCTCGAAGAACATCTTGGTCGCGAGCACCGCCTTGAAGAGATCGATGGGCGTGCTCAAGTCGCGGCGATCGAAGTCGGGCATCGTCGCCGACGACGGCGGCGGGAGCCTGAGGCGCAGGCAATACTGGCTCGGCTTGATGACTTTGGCGAAGACCTGATGATCGGCCGCGTGCGCCACGCTCACGCCCCAGAGGAAGCCGGCCACCGCGTCCACGAGCCGGTCCTGCTCCCAAATCTCGTCCCCGTTGGGGAAGCTCGGGATCCATTCGTTGATGTAGCGCGCCCAGCGCGTCACGTAGCGATCGCCGACCGGGAGGTTCTCCGGCGAGAGCACCTTGGCGACGAACGTCTGGAAGGCCGGATAATAGGCGGAGAGGAAGGTGCTGTAGTCCGAAGCGAAATCCTTCGGCCTCATCGTATAGGTGTACGGAGGATAGGCCGGATTGCCGGGGATCCCCGCGTATCCCGCGTTGAAGAAGGCCGCGAGCCCGTCGTTCATCCGCGCCGTGAACGGGTCGTACGGCGTCAGGCGATAATTGCTGATCACCGACGCCGGCGACTGGAGCACGGCGTCGTCGAGCGCCAGCGAGAAGCGCAGATGCGGTTGCAAGAGCCGCGAGAGCAGGTGTTGCTTGGGCAGCGCGCTGATGGTGATGGCGTTGATGGGGTCGTAGGGAAAATGAATGTTGGGATGAATGGTGAAGAGGATCCCGTACGACGCGCCTTGCAGGACGAAGTACTTCGAGAGGCGCCAGGCGGCGCCGTCCTTCGGCGTCAGCACCATGTCGTTGATGTAGATGGCGATCACCCGGCCAGGCTGGTTCCGCGCGTCCTTGCGCACCAGGCTGAGCGTGGGCGCCACGTACATCCCTCGATAAGGCCGGACCCCTTTGATGGGCGTGAGGTCGACGACGTAATACTTGCCTTCACCGTTCGCGGGCGCAAAAGCGCTGAAGACCTTGCGCGGATCGAGCACGTCACCCGTCGAGCTGTCGGGCGCGTTGTCGACGGGCCCTTGCGACACGACCTGCTCCGGCCCCGCAGGCTCGTCGGTGAATGAGAAGGGGGTGAGGAACTTGCTGTAGATGCCGGTCGTCATCAACCGGTCGAATTCGTCGTCCGGGACTTCGGCGAGCGCGGGCGTCTCCGCGGTCTTGGCGGCGGCGACCGGCCACCAGAACATCAGCGTCGCCAGATAGCGCATCCCGATGTTCAACTGCCAATCGAGCTTGTAGCTGAACGGTAAGTGAACCACCGCCGGCGCCTGGCCCAGCGGGTGGGACGGCGACGGTTGCGGCCAAGGGCCTTTGCGTCCGAACAAGTAGTCTTCTTGGCTGGCGGGGGGCGTGCCGTGGAGGAGCAAAGCCTCCGTGGGCGTCACCACCGCCCGCGCGACGCTCCGCGCGAATCGCTCGCCCAAGTAGCCGAGCGCGCCGTTGCCGCGAGCTTTGATGTTGGGGATCAATGGAACTTTCTCGACGGCGGGGATCTGCACGCGCGCCTCGAACCGCGCCACGCTCCCTCCCGGCCCAGTGCTTTCGCTGTGATCGCTCATGGACGTAACCCCCTCTCCCCATTTGTCGATCGCTGCCGCTTTCGCTGGCAGCGTACCCAGAGTACGCTGGCGCTCGCAGCAATACGACCACAAACGGCGAGCCGGGAGGCGAGCGACATGAATGGGTCGAGGGGCACGGGCGAGGTGTGGGCGGAGGGGCCGATCACGCTGCGACAAGCCGAACGCTTCGCGGAGGCCGTCATCCCGTCGCCGCAGGACCGCGCCATCATTGCCCGAAACCTCGTCGACCTCCCCCACGAGCTCAAGATACGAGGCTTCTTTTTCGAGGGGCTCTGTCGAATCGTGGAGAAGACCCGTGACGAGGCCACGCTTCGTCGCCTGCAACGCACGGCCGGCGTGGCCGAGCGTCTCACGCCGTTCGGCCAATACATGGTCCGTGATTTCTACAAGCTGTATTACCACACGGCCGGTTTGCTCCACCGTACGAGGCCTTTCGTGGAGGCCATCCGGTGTGTCACCCAAACCTTCTTTCCCATCTTCAAGACGAGCATGATCGGAAGGACGCTGACGGCCTTCATGGGCAGCGATCCCGCGACCATCGTCCCCATCGTGGCCAAAGCCTATACGGTGTCTGTCGAAGGCAACGAGCACACGTGCCGTGTCACCGGCAAGAACGAGGTGACGTGGCGCTGCAAGGTGGAGCCCGTGACTTGGTATCCCGAGAGCTTCCAAGGCATCATCGAAGGGGCCATGCCACCAGGCCAGAGCATCCAGGTGAAGACCATGGACAAGAAGCTCGAAGGCCGGCTGATGCGCTACGACTTCAAGATAACGTGGTGACGAGGGGCTTCGTCAAAGCGTGTCGCTCGGGCCGAGCTTGGCGATGAGCCCATCTCGGAGCCCGGTCGTCTGGAGCAACCCCTGCCCGAAATCGATGCTGCCCGTCGTCATGCCGGCGAGCACGGGGACGCCGGTAGGGCCGAGACGCACGCCGATGCAGCCGCTACGCCCGGTCGTTCCGAACTGTCGTCGTGAGAGGACGTTGCCCGAGGGATCGAGCTTCAAGAGCAAGATGTCGCTTGTCGAGACGGGCGTCAGCGCGGCACCGCCCACCGTGAGCGGGGTCGAGAGCGTCGTGCACAACCACGTTTGATTGGTCGCGTCGATGGCCATGGCCAGCGATCCGAGCCCGTCCTCGCCGTCGATGAGCACCTGGCTGCCGAGGAGTGCACCGTTCGAATCGAGCTTGATGTGGTGGAGTCGCGTCTCGCCGGGAGCTCCGAGGGTGGTGCCGTCGAGATCGAACGCGCCGCGAGACCAGGCCGCGATGGTGGTGTTGCCCATCGTGTCGATGGCCACGGTGATGGGCTCTCCGTTCTGGGGCGCGGGGATGCTGCCGCGTTGGACGACGGTGCCCGACGCGTCGTAGCGCGCAAAGAACCCGCTTTGGGTGCTCACCGGGAGCATGACGCCGTCGCCGAAGTCGATGGGCGCCTCGCTCGTGCCACCGATGACCACGTCGCCGGCGCTCGAGGTAGCCATGCGGAGGTAAAACCACCCTTGGGAGCCCCCCGAATAGAAGAAGCGGATGGCCCGGGCCCACGCGGGAGCGCCGTCGGGCGTCAGCTCGGCGACGAAGAGGCCGGTCGTCGGACCGGAGTCCAGCGAGCTCGTCCCGATATCGAGCTTCGCGTTGAACAGGCCTGTCATCACAATGCGCCCGTTTTCGGCGATGCGGAGTTGGTCGGTGGTCACCCCGGCCTGAGCGCCGTTCGCTTCGAGGGTGCGAATCCATACGGGCGTGCCGTTCGCGTCGACGCGCGCGATGCCCGTGCACCAGTCGGCTTCGCACGAGACGGGCTTGCCGAGGAAATCGGTGGACGAGCCACCGATGATGTCGAACGTGACGATGAGGCTCTGATCGGGGGCCACCGCGACGCGGCCGAGCCTGTCGATGCTCCAATCCGAAACGACGTTGCCGAGCGGGTCGAAGCGCAGCAGGTGACGCGGGCTCACGTCGTGCCACGTGTTGTCGTCGTTCTTCGCGCTCTCCTGCGTCACGGCGAAGACACCGTCGTCGCCGGCCACGCCGCCGGTGAACACCTCGGTGGCGAGGTCGGGTGTGCCGAATCGCCTGCTCCACGGCGCGTCGGTGATCGCAGCGCCGCCCGCGCCGCCGGTCGATGTGGTGGTCCCACCGCCCGCGCCGCCCACCGTCGTTCCACCGCCCGCGCCGCCGATCGACGTCCCTCCTCCGGCGCCGCCGCTCGGCGTCGTCTCCACCGATGGCGCGCAAGCAAGGACCGCAAGAGAGAAGGAGCCGAGGAAGGTTGTCGAGAGCCGTCGCACGTCGCGTGCCTTGCACGGGCCGTACCCTCGCGTTTCTTCGGGATATCGGCGAGGCGCATCGATCGGGATGTCGCGTTTCGTCACTCCATCGCTCTGGGCCGGTGACGATTTTCGTCCTTGGGCACAGGTGCGGCGTCGTGTGTCGGGGGATGCACCCGCTCGCGCGGATGTGTCCGCCGTGTGCGCGGGCGCAGCACGCGTGTTCGTCGATGTGCTGAAAGCGCTTCTTCCTACGTCCGCGATGCCGCTCGTCGATCGGCAGGATCTCGGCGCGGCGCTCCCCGCCGCGCGTTGACAAGCGCCGCGGTTCCCGGGGATCGTGCCGGCATGTCGCCGCTCGGGACCGCCGGCGCCCGCGTCGGAGCGGGCTTGCTCGCCGCCGTGCTCCTCTGGCCCGGGGGCGCCGCCGCCGAGCCTCCGGCGGCGGAGCTCGAGTACGCGCGCGACATCGACGTCACCGCGTGCCCGGACGCGGCCGCGTTCCGGACCGAGGTGATGGCGCACCTCGGCTACGACCCCTTCCAGAGGGGCGGCAAAACGCGGGTCGTGGTGCGCGTGCGCCGCGAGGGGCAGAAGCTCGTCGGGGACGTCGACGTGCTCCGCGAGGGCGCGGCGACGCCGCAGAAGAAGACGCTCACCGTGGCGGTGGGCGCGTGCGAGGAGCTCGTCCGCTCGCTCGCCCTCGCGACCAGCCTGGCGCTGGACCCCATCGGCGCCCACCAGCCCCCGCCGCCCGCGCCACCCCCACCGCCAGCACCGCCGCCGCCTTCACCCCCTGCCTCGCCGCCGCCTCCGGCGCCTGCGGCTCCCGTGCGCCCGCGGCCGGAGCCACCGAGCGCCCGCCCGGGCCCGCCCGTCACGCCGTACCTCCGCGCGGGCGCGCAGCTCTCGCTGGGCACGACGCCGAGCCCGAGCGGCGGGCCGCGCGCCGGCGCCGGCGTGCGCGTGGGTCAGTTCTCGTTCGACATCGACTTCCGGTTCGACCTCCCGACCACCTACCGGATGGCCGGCGGAGGCGGCCTCCGGGCCTCGATGCTCTATTTCCTCGCCGCCGCGTGCGCGCACGCGGCGCCCCGGGCGCCGGACCGTGGCTTCGACGGCGCGCTCTGCCTCGTCGGCGGCGCCGGGCCCTTGTTCTCGAGCGGCGTCGGCCTGCCCGTCGAGCGGTCGCAGGTCGACGTCGTCGGCGGGCTGGGGGTCCGCGGGCGCGTCGGCTACCAGCTCGGCTCCCTCGGCTTCGGGCTCTTCGCCGAGGCCCTGGCGAACGTGGCGAGGGCCTCGCTCGGCCTCGAGGACGCGACCGGGGCCCGCGTCGTGCTGTGGAACGTCCCCGCCGGGTCGCTCGCGATCGGCCCCGAGATCGCGCTTCGTTTTCGGTGACGGAAACGCCGGATGCGGACAAGGGGGTGGAGGTGACATCTGCCTCGGAGGTGGCGACCGATGGAAACAGCTTCGATTTCGAGGCGGTCTTCACCGCCGAGGTCCGCTACGTGTGGAACAGCCTGCGGCGCCTGGGGGTCCGCGCCGCGGACCTCGACGACGCGACACACGACGTGTTCGTCGCGGTCCACCGCCACCGGGGCGACTACGATCCGGCCCGGTCCCTGCGGGCCTGGCTCTTCGGCTTCGCCGCGCGCGTGGCCGCCAACCACCGGCGCACGCAGCGGAGGCGCCGCGAGGACCCGGCCGAGGACCAGCAGTTCCCGGACGAGTCCCCACACGCGGACGAGCGCCTGGACCAGGGCCACAAACGGAGGCTCCTGGCGAGGGGGCTCGAGGCGCTCGACGCGGATCGCCGGGCGGTCATCGTGATGCACGATCTGGATGGTCACCCCATGCCCGAGATCGCGGCCGCGCTCGGGATCCCTCTCAACACCGCGTACTCGCGCCTGCGCCTCGGCCGCGAGGATCTCGCGGCCGCCGTGCGGCGCCTTCAAGCGGCGAGGTGAAGGATGAACGATCTGCCTCCCGATCTCGAAGATCTCTTCGCCGCGGAGCGCGGCGCGGACACGTTTCCCGCTGAGCGCCAGGCTCCGCTCGCGTCGCGCCTCTCGGCGACGCTCGGCGTGCCTCTCGCAACGGAGCCGCGAGGGGCGCCAGCTCACGAGGGCTCGCCGGCAAGCCCGGGCCCCCTGGGCCGGGGCCGCAGGCCGGCTCGGCCACGTCCGGCGCGGCCACGGCTTTCGCGGCCGGGCTCAAGGGCCACATCCTCGTCGCGGCGCTCGCATTCGCGGCCGGCGGCGGCACGGTCGCCGCGCTGCGCAGGCCGGAGGTCCGCATCGAGGTGCGCTACGTGGAGAAGCCTGCCGTGGTCGCGCCCGCCGAGCCGAGCGCCTCGGCGCACGGCTCGGAAGCCGCTCCGCCGCGCCCGACCGCCACGGCAGCGCCCCGCGCGAGCGCGCCGGCACCGGCCACGCCGCGCGCGACCGGCGGGGCCGCGGCGCTGCCCTCCTCGCTGGCGACGGACCTCGCCGCGGAGCGCGCCGAGATCGAGGCCGCGCGCGCCGCGCTCGCGCGGGGCCGGGCGGACGAGGCGCTCGCGGCCGTGGCCCGCCACAAGAAGCGCTTCCCGGGTGGGCAGCTCGCGGAGGAACGCGACGCGCTCGAGGTCCAGGCGCTCGTCGCCAAGGGGGCACACGACGAGGCGCGCCGCGCCGGCGCGCGCTTCGGCAAGGAGCACCCGTCGAGCATGTCGAGCGCGGCGGTCGATCACGCCCTCCAATCGATTCCGTGACGGATCGCCGGCCCGCCGGAAAAGGGGGTGCAGAAGCAGCGACTCCCCAAAAACCAATCCGGAGCTGAGCCCATGAAGCGTTCTCTTTCTTTGCTTTTCCTCCTCGCGATCTCGGCGTGCACCCACTTCACCGCCGTGGGCTCGCCGGGCGACGGCGGCGCCGGTGGCGCCGGCGGCCAGCACACCGGCGACGGCGGCCAGCACACCGGCGGTGCCGCGCCGGAGAACCCGGCGTGCGGCGCCGGGATCTTCGGTGAGGCGCTCCTCGCCTGCGGGCTGAACGACGAGGTCGCGGTCACCGGCGCCGACGCCGACAACGTCTACTTCCTCGATCTCTCGGCGCCGGGCCTCGACATCTACCGGATGGGCCGCGCCGACTTCGCCGTCACCCGCATCCACCAGGGCGACAACCCCTGGCCCTCGGCGTCGATCTGGGCCGAGCGCGTGGGCGACTGGTATCCGCTCCACGCGGGCAAGATCTACGTCGACGTTCGCTTGAACGAGGGGAACGAAGCGTTCATCGGCAAGAAGCTCGTCGAGCTCGACGCGGCCTCGGGCGACACGCGCGACGTGGTCGACGGCCCGGCGGACAATGCCTGGGCCGTCGACGGTGGCTTCATCTACTGGCAGAAGTTCGACGCCGGCGCGCCCACCGGGGCCGTCGCCAGGACGGACCTCGCAACGAAGGAGACGGTCGTGCTCGATCCCGAAGGGGGCTTCGTGTGGGGCACCGCCCAGGGGTTCCTGTACTACGCGCGATACACGCCGCCTCAAGCAGGCCAGCCGGAGACGTACATGCTCACGCGGATCTCGACGAACGGCGGGTCGCCGGAGCCGCTCGTGAACATCGGCCCTCTGACGCGCTACCACGACAGCGGCCCCAGGCTCGCCGTCGACGCCGATGGCAGCGTGTATCTCCCCGGCTTCACGCCGACGGGGGGGACCCTCGATCACTTCGTGCCCGGCGTCGGGCGCGAGACGCTCGGCCCCTGGCCGGCCGGGGGCGACAACCTGCGGATCATCGGTGATGAGCTGTATTTCTGGGGCGACCGCGTGATCCAGCGGATGTCGAAGAAGGCGGGCGCCGCGCCGGAGCGGGTCTTCGGCCCTGCCGGCGATGGCACCGAGCACTACGCGCCGGGCGCACCGGTCGTTCTCGGCAGCACGCTGTTCACGGCCTATCGATTCAGCGAAGCAGGCGCGCCGACGACCGGGCGCGTGGCGTCCATGACGCTCCCCTGATCTTCGGCGGCGTGGCCGCTCCTCACCGGCCACGACTGCGCGCGCTCCATCGGGTCATTGCCACGCAGCGACTCGAGCACGGGCTGGCGCTCTCCGTGCGCGAAGCCCTCGGCGAGACGTTCCCGATCGGCGCGCCCCCCTCGACGACCCCAGCCCGTAGCTTCCGCGAGCGCCTTCTGCGGGCGCCCCGCCATCCGCGACCGCCTCGCCCTCTGCGAGCGCCCCTCGCGCCGAGCCACTGATCTCGACTGATCTGCCGCACCTAGCGGACGCGGACGGGGGTGCCTCCCAGGGCGTAGCCCTCGTCGCGCGTGAGGATGCGAGCGGGGGGCTGGCCATCCATCAGCAGACCCCGCAGCTTGCGGATGGTGACGTGCAGCCGGTTGTCGTCGCGCAGCGGGTGATAGTCGGGCTGCGCCCAGCCCTCACGAACGAGCTCCTCCTTGCTGGCCTCGCCGCCGTGATCCCAGAGGACCTCGAGGAGGCGCCAGAGCAGCGGTTTGGACTCGAACGAGATGCGCGATCCGTCGTCGAGGACGACCGATCGATCGACGTCGGCGAGGCCCCAGCTCGGGAGGGATCCCGGCGCGAGGTGCGCGATCTTGCCGACGTGGCCGACGAGCGCGTCGAACAGTGCGCGCTCGACGGCGTCGGGACCCCCGGGCGCCCCGAGCAGGCGTCGTGCGCAGCGCGCGACGATCGGGGCGGGGGCTTCGTCCCGTGCCCAAGCCACGAGCTTCAGCATCGAGGCGGCGGGCTGCGAAAGGTGCGCGAGCAGCTCGGCTTCGCGGACGAAACGCGCGCTCCCCATGCGCTCTGCCGACTCGCGGAGCCTTGCTGCCTGTTGCGCGGCCTCCTCACGGCGGCCCTGGGCGAGCAGGAGGAAGGTCAGCGTCGAGCGCGCGTGCGCTTCGCGTGAGGCGTAGCCCCAGCGCGAGGCGTGCTGGACCGCCGCGCGGCTGGCCGTGGTCGCTTCGTGAAAGGCGCCCCTCAGCACGTGCGCTTCGGCATCGGCGAGGCGCGCCACGATCTCGTGCTCGATGCTCCGCACCGCGGGAGGCGGGGAGGGGACGTGCTCGCCGAGGCGGAGGCGCGCGCGCCTCCGTGTCTCTTCGAGCAGCGGGCTCGCGGACGCCTCGTTTCGCAACGACAGCACGAGGGGATCGCGCAGGGTGGCGCCCAAGTCCGTGCCGCGCGCCAGCGCGACCTCGATCGCAGCCATCGCCGCCGACGATTGGGCCTCGAGCAGGTCTCCCTCGCGCGCAGCCTGGAGCGAATCGCTCACTTCCTCGCCGATCCCGTCGAAGTCGCCCGCCCACACGCGCGCGAACACCCGGCTGGATCCCGCGAAAGGGTGTTGGAGCGTCCCTTCTCGCGCGAACGGAGCGAGCCGCTCTTCCAGGGCCGCCACGTCGCGCAGGGCACCTCGGTCGATCGCGATTCGCAGCTGCAGCAGGAGGGTCGGCCCGAGGTGGTGGAACGACAGCGAGCGAGCGCGATCGCCGGACATCAGCTGGGACAGGACGTCGTGCGCCTCCTCGAGCAGGCCGAGCTGGTAGAGGGTGTCGGCGGCGCGGAAGAGGATCGGGTTCTGCGCGCGGAAGGGAAGGCGTACTGCGCCGGCACGGACCCTCTCGAGGCGTGCATGCGCCTCGTCGCCACGATGCATCAGCGCCAGGACGGTCGAGGCGCTACCGTCGCGCAAGCAGGCGAGCTCGTCGTCCTCCGTCGCGATCGACTCGACCAGGCCGAGCGCGCGCGCGAGCTCACCCTTCATCACCAGGCACCGGGCGGCGATCGTCTTCGCCTCGCCGGCGATCCGAGGGGCGCCCTCGGCTTCGGCGCGGGCGACGAGCGCCTCCGCGTCGCGGAGCGAGCGGTCGAGATCGCCCCCCGAGAAGAACGCCTCGAGGAGCACCAGAGCGTCCTTCAGCGAGGCGTGCTGCGCGGCGCCGTGCGGCAGCGCCGCCAGATCGCCCACCTCCGCGGCGCAGCGCATCCACCACCGGCCCAGCTCCGGCTCGTGGCGCCGGAGCGACAGAACCGCGTACAGGTTGCGCGCATAGCCGTCGCGCAGCGCTTCCTCGGCGTGCTCGTCGAGCCACGCGAGCACCGTCGCGGCGTTGCGATCGGCCAGGGCGCGCATCGCCGAGAGCATCGGGTCGACGATCGAGACATCCGGCTCGGCGCCCGACGCGATGGCGCGTAGGAGCGCGCCGGGGTTGCCGCGGGAGGCCGCCACGGCCCTGCCGAGATCGAGCGACCTCGCAGCGGTCCCGTGCGCCAACGTCTCGAGCTGGTCGTCGGGCATCGGCCCGAGGCGCAGGCTCTGTCCGGGGACGAAGCGGCTCTCGCAGAAGCCTTCACCGGTCACGATCCACCGCGACTCGCGCGCGTAGCGGGAGACGACGCTCATGAGATCGCGAAGCAGCGGATCGGCGGTGACCCCGTCGAGCACGAGCCAGAGCCGCGCGCGCTCGGCCATGTCGAGCAACACCTCGGGGAGGCTCTCGCGCACACGAAGCACCGAGGCCCACGCGATCTGGGTGACGCTCGCGGCGGCGGCGACGATGCGCACGAGCTCGCGATCGGGCGCGACACCGTCCGGCAACCCGCCGAAGGACGCGAAGACGACCGGCACCTCGAAGAAGCTCTCGCGCAAGACCTGCAAGACGGTCGCGGTCTTGCCGACGCCGTGCTCGCCGCTCACGAGCGTGACGGGACCCCTCGCGAACGCGACGCGGAGCTGTTCGCGCTCCTTCTCTCGACCCAGGAAGAGCGCAGGCGGGTTCGGCGCACGCAAGGTCAGCGGAAGTGACGCGGGGACCATCCGCGACCTTTTCTAGCGCAACGCCGAGCCTCTACGAACCGGATTGCGCGACGCGGGGGAGGGGTCGCGCTCGCGACGACGCCCTCCCGCGTTCGATGCCGGCGTACCGATCAGGGGTACTCGTAGGTGTAGACGATCCAGCCGTTGCTGACGGTGCAGCTCGTGACGAACGCGATCGCCGAGGCCGCAGGCGCGCTGTGGTTCAGCGCCGCGTGCTGCTCGGCGACGTTCCACTCCGACTGGGTGCAGGCGCGCCCACGCCCCGACGGGTCCGGCGCCTCTGCGGCGCCCTCGAGCGCGAGCTGGTCGCCGCCGCTCTCGAGCTCGCGCCCGTCGCTGACCTCGCGGTCTTCGAACGCGAGCGCGGCCTCCTCAAGCTCGTCGCCCCCCACGTTACAGCCCGCGAGGGACACGGAAGCGATCATCAGCCCAACCAGAGCGTGCTTGAACATCGTGTAGCCTTCCTTCCGCAGGGGCCCGCTCCGCGCTTCGGCGAGCAAGCGGCAACCACCGGCGACCGGCATCCTGCAGAACCCGCGGGCCACACGTCCCCTGATCTCGGCTGATCTCGCGCCCTCCCGGGATCGGAGACAGCCAGCCGGCGGGGCGTACGCGAAGGGCAGGGCGTCGCCGAGGCCTGCGATGGAGACGCTCGTCCACGGGCTCGTGCAACTCTTCGGACCGACGAGGCCAGCGAAGAGCGTGAGCCGCGCTGGTTCCCGCGACCATGGGGCGCGCAGGGCGCCGGAGGCATCGCGCTGGGAGGTCTGTTCTGACCGCTGTGCGCGTCGGCACAGTGGGACTGTCCGTCGAATAGATGGGATGAGTCGGCCCTGGCTGCCGGACCTGCTCCCGACATGCCTTCTGCGACGCGCTCCACGCCAACGCGCGACCTCGTCGTCTCGACGCCCGTCACGCCGTCAGCATCCTCGGGATCGATCGCTGGAGCACCAAACACTTCGTTTGAAGCCATCTACGCGGCTTCAGCGAGCCACGATGCCGATCCACGACCGCCAACGCGGACGTCGAGGAGACCTCCATGCCGAAGTCCAACAGCCCCGCCCCGCCCACACCTGCGGCGCAGCGCCAAAGCCCCCGAACGAGGAAGACTGCCGTTGCCCCCTTGACCGTCGAGCCGACTCATCGTCGGGGGAGGTTCAGCGTATGCTGCGACCCGCAACCGGTCGTGATGCTCGAAAAGGGCCGAGCCGTCCGCGAGGCCACCGTCGACGATCCGACGCTGTCGTTGCCGACGATCCGCGCCCCCGCTAAGTAGGGGGCGAAATGTCTGCCTTCACGCCGGAAGAGCTCCAGCGTTGCCTCGAGATCCTCGAGTCGATCCGCGATGACCGTACGCTCCTGAACGACGTACCCGACGAGCTGCGCATCGCGTTCCTCGCCGCGGCCGGGCGCGTGTCACGCCCGAGCCGCGATGACAACCGCAAGGCAGCGAAGGAGTTCCGGCGCATCGTGCGCAAGAGGGCGCAGGACCACGATCGCGAGGTGCGGGCGTCGACGGAGATCCGTGCAGCGCGACGCGCCGAGGTCTTTACTGCGCCTCCGCAGATCGTCGAGGCCGAGGGCGCGGAAGGCACGACGGACGCCGCGAGCGAGGCTCGCGAGCTCAAGAAGGCGCGCGCTTGTTACGTGTGCAAGACGTGGTTCACGAAGACCCACTTCTTCTACGACGCGATGTGCATCTCGTGCGCGGATCTGAACTACAAGAAGCGGTTCCAGACCGCATCGCTCGACGGGCGTGTCGCGCTCATCACGGGTGCGCGCATCAAGATTGGCTTCCAGGCCGCGCTGATGATGCTGCGCGCCGGCGCACGCGTGATCGTGACGACGCGATTTCCGCGCGATGCGGCGGCGCGTTTCTCGCGTGAGGCCGATTTCGCGAAGTGGCAAGACCGCCTCGATGTGTACGGGCTCGATCTCCGTCACTCGCCGAGCGTCGAGATGTTCGCGCGCTATCTCACGCAGACGAAGGACCGTCTCGACATCCTCATCAACAACGCCGCACAGACCGTGCGGAGACCTGCTGGCTTCTACGCGCACATGCTCGAGCTGGAGCAGCGTCCGTGGGACAGACTCCCGCGCGAGCTGCAATTGGTGCTCGGCGGTCACGAGGCGTGCAAATCCGCGCTCGCGGTCGGCGACGGCGGCGGGGCTGCGCTGGGTACGGGCGGTCGTAACGCCGGAGATGCGGCCGGGTTGGTGGCATGGGCAGGTGAAGGTCCTGGCGTCGGCATCCGGTCTTCAGCGCTGCTGTCGCAGATGCCGTGCGTGTACGACGATCCGTTGAACGACGCGAAGATCTTCCCCGTTGGTCGTGTGGACGCCGATCTCCAGCAGATCGACCTCCGCACCATCAACAGCTGGCGGCTCGCCCTGGGTGACGTGCCGTCGCCCGAAATGCTCGAGGTGCAGCTCGTCAACGCCGTCGCTCCGTTCATCCTCTGCAGCAAGCTGAAGCCGCTGATGACGCGCCAGCGCACGGGCAAAAAGCACATCGTCAATGTGTCGGCCGTGGAGGGTCAGTTCTCGCGCCACACGAAGACGGACAAGCACCCTCACACGAACATGGCCAAGGCCGCGCTCAACATGATGACGCTGACGAGCGCGCCGGACTACGCGAAGGACGGCATCTTCATGAATGCCGTCGATACGGGGTGGGTGACCGACGAGGACCCGGCGGCAATCGCTGCTCGAAAGCAGGAAACGCACGATTTTCAGCCTCCGCTCGACATCGTGGACGGCGCCGCCCGGGTCTGCGACCCGTTCTTTTCAGGGCTCCTGACGGGAGAGCACGTTTGGGGCAAATTCCTGAAGGACTACGCTCCTTGCGCGTGGTGATCCTCGGGTAGAGCGGCGGAAGCCGCTCTACGGGGAGCAAGCACGCGGGGCCGCAACCTCGTCGATCCCGGCCGATACCATCGCGCTCATTCGCGAGATGGCCACGGCGAATCAACCCTGGGGGCCGAACGGCTCCGCGGCTGAAGCTCGGCTTCTGCGTGTGCAAGCGGACCGCGCAGAAGCACATGTGGAAGTGTATCGGCCACTCGAGGCGCGCTTCTTGGACACGAGCGCGGCAGCGCCACCGGCCTTGTACGCGCGATACAGGCGCTCGACTTGCCGCACGCTCAATCCGAGCCGCTCGGCCACCTGCGCCTGCGTGGCTCGGCGCTCGCGAACGCGGAGCATCCACTCCGCCCGCTCGATCTCTTGTTGGCTCATCGCCGTCGCGGCGGCGCGATCGACCTGGAAGACGTCCTTCCACACGCCGCCCATCCATCGAGTTCGCACGGGCCGCTGCGCGTGATAGATCTGGTGATCTGGCGCGGCCTTGGTTGGAGGGCATGGACGTGATCAGCCAATCCGGAAATGTCTCGGCCCGCGGCAAGGCCGTTCGACCCTCTTCTGGCCAGGCTGCCGCCCAGCCGGCGACCGACATTGCTCGGAGCCCGCCGCGCGGACATGCGGTGGTCGGCGCGTTCATGCGCCGATCCTTTTCTATCATCGACGGACCGGCGCGAAGCTCAGGCGCTCTCGCCACGGTGCCTCCGGAGCGCACGAGCTCCCTGTTCCTCGGGATCTTCATCCACCTCGGGCCCGCCGCCGCGCTCGTTGCGATCGCCTCGGCGACACGGTTCGCCATCGTGCCATTCGTCGTGGCGTACCTGGTCGTCACCGTCGCAGGCGTGCTCCTCACCCTCTGGGTAGAACAGCGCGATCCCAGCGTGGCGCTCGCCCCGGTGTCGACCCGTGAGGTGATGGACGGGATCGCGGTCATCGCGCTGAAGGGAGCCGTCCTCGGAACCGGTGTCGTCGTCGGCGGCTGGTGGCTGCTCAGCAAGCTCGCTTTTCCCTGGCGCACCGAGGGCTGGTTGCCGATCGTCATCGCCGTGCCGCTCACGGACCTCGCCTATTACCTGGGCCACCGGTTCCTCAACCATGGCAAGCGCGCGCGCTCGATCATGGGCCCGATCGTCCGTTGGTATCGGCGGAGCCACGCGCCGCACCACGCGGTCGGCGCCCTCGATTTCCTGCGAGGCAACGTCTCTTCGGCCATCGACACCGGCGTCACCAGCTTCCAGATCCCGCTGGCCATCATCGCGGTGCTCCTCGGGATGGACCTCGCCTCGACGCTCGTCGCGTACGCGCTCGTGCTCACGCTCCAGGGCACGCACCACGTCAACCACACGTTCGATATCGGCGTGCTCCGTTACCTCTTCGTCGACAACCACAACCACAAGCTGCACCACTGCCCGAGGGGGAATCTGGTCAACTTCGGGGCCATCTTCTCGGTGTGGGATCGGCTCTTCGGCACCTATTACGAGGACCGGAGCCTCTCGCCGAGCTACATGGAGAAGCACGGAATCGGGCTCCCCGTGCGGCCCGCGGAGCGCGCGACGGCCGGCGCGGTCCACGCGTGAGCCACGCGTAAAATTCGACCTTCGCGGCCGGGCCCGACCGGGGCTCTGGTGCCCACTCCTCTGATCCGAGGAGTGGGCCTTTTGCCAGAACGCGCTTCCCATCGTGGGCGTTGCGGCGAAGGCGCTGTGGAGATTGAGGCGATATCTGCACGCGGGGCCCTCGGGCAGAAGCTCCGCGGCCTGGCCATGTGGCCCCCGCAGGGAGCGCGAGTGGAGGAACTCGGTGCCCCTCCCTCCGCGAAGGGGACGAGTCGTGCCGTTCTGGCGCTCAGCACCGATGATCCTGTGAACCCGCGCGAACGGTGAAGTTCACTGGTGAAGAGCGCGCGCGGTGCCGCTGAAAAGCGCGCTCCATGCCGCTGAAGTTCACCGGTGAGGAGGAGGAATCAGTGCTTGCAGCGCGGCGTAGCTTGGAGCGGGCAGCTGTCGGCTCACGGCTGGCCACCTCTGCGACACGGGCAACAGCACGAGCTGGTCGAGCGGTAACGACAGCATCCTGGTCGGCAATCAGCCCTGAGTCTCGTCCAGGAAAGGCCCCTCGTTCGCAAGGGGCCTTTTCGCCATTCAGCTCTGAGCCGTCGGGCGGACGACGATATCGCCGACGTCGACGTCCTCCGGCTGGTCGATCGCGAAAGCGATCGCCCGCGCGATCGCCTCCGGCGGGATCGCGATCCGCACCATCTGCTCCTCGATCTTCGCGCGCGTCTCCGGATGCCGGATCGAGGCGGTCGCGAGCTCGGTTCGGACGTACCCTGGCGAGACGCCGGTGACGCGGAGCTGCGGTCCCGCCTCCTGGCGGAGGCCCTCGTGGATCGTCCGGACCGCGTTCTTCGTCCCGGCGTAGATCGATTGGTTCGGCACGATGCGAAGGCCGGCCGTCGAGATCGTCGTCACGAAGTGCCCGAAGCCCTGGCGACGGAACACTGGCAGCGCCGCCGCGATCCCGTAGAGGAAGCCGTTCAGGTTCACGTCGATCATCGCGAGCCAGTCGTCGACGGCGAGGTCGTCGAGCGGGCCGGTGCGCGCGATTCCCGCGTTGCCGACGAGGACGTCGAGCTTGCCGAAGCGCTCCACCGCAAGCGCGACGAGCGCCGTGAGGTCCTCGCGCCGGGTCACGTCGGTCGCGCGCGCGGCGCCGCCGAGCTCCGCTGCGAGCGGCGTGATGCGATCGACTCGCCGCGCGCCGAGCACGACCTTCGCGCCTGCCGCCGCGAGGGCGCGCGCTGTCGCCTCGCCGATCCCGCTGCTCGCCCCCGTGATCACCACCACCTTGTCTTGGATCATGGTCCTGTTCGTAGCGCCTGCGGGCGTGGTCCGACTTGGCGATTCTTGGTCCTTTCGAGGGAGCCGGGCTGCGCACACGCGGCGGCGAGACTACGATCGGATCGTGTCCGTCGTCGTCGAGCCGCTCTTCTCCACGCCGTCCGTGCGCGCGTTCCGCTGGACCGCAATGGGGCCGCACACGGGGATGAAGGAGTCTTACGCCGTGGGCCGCGTCGAGCGCGGGCACGGCACGTTCGTCGTCGGCGGGCGACGGCTCGATGTCGAGCCGCGCTCCCTTCACCTTCGCCAGCCGGGCGACGTGCATCGCGACGTCGGGCGCGAAGGACCGATCACGCTCACCGTCGTCTCGTTCGCCCCGCGCCTCGTCGAGGACAAGATCGGTCCTGTGCGGCTCGCGCCCGTGCTCGCCCCGACGGATCCGCGCGGCGCCGCGCTCCACCGCCTGCTCGATGCGGCGATCGCCGGCCGTACGGGGCTCGCGCGCGACGTCGCGATCGCAGAAGCGCTCGCCGCGCTCGCGCCGCTCGACGGTCCGTGCACGCACACCCGCGCCGTCCGCCGCGCGCTCGCGCTCCTCCGCGCACGCGTCGCAGAGCCGGTGACGCTCGATGAGCTCGCGGCACATGCCGGCCTCGACAAGTTCCGCCTCTGCCGTGCCTTTCGGGCCGAGGTCGGGATCCCGCCGCACGCCTGGCTCACCGCGCTCCGCGTCGTCCGCGCGAAGGAGCTCCTCGCCTCCGGCACGGCCCCGCGCGACGTCGCCCCGCTCGTCGGCTTCTACGATCAAAGCCGCTTGAACCAGCATTTCCGGCGTATCGTCGGAACGACGCCGGGACGCTGGGTGCGCGAGCTTCGCGCGTGAGGCTCGGGCGCGAGTGCCTCTGTCTCGAGCGGGTCATGCGTCCCGCACTCGTAGCTTGGCCGCCACGGACTTGGCGGACGAGCACCCAGCGGTCCGCGGGGTAGCGGAGGCTGTCCGATGACGAAGCGCCCGTCGCGGTCGTCGGCGACGAGGCGCTCGCAGGGGTAGATGCGCCCCGAGGGAGCGACGGCCAGGTGGCTCCCGCCGAGATCGCAGCGGTCCTCGGCCGAGCGTTCATCGCGCGTCGCGAGCAGGAGCGATCGCTCGAAGGGGAAGAGCCGGAGCAGACACCCCTCCCGTGCTCGCTCGACGTACAGCCGCGCGAGCGCCCGATAGGCACGCTCCCATCGCGCGAGGTGCTCGTCCGAAAAAGGGCGCTCCCAGGCCGGCGTCAAGAAGAGCCGGCGCGGCCCGAGCCCGAGGAGCGCGCGAGCGCTCTCTTCGAGGGCGTGCACGTTCTCCGGGGTGATCACCGCATTGACATCGATGTCGCAGCCCGCGACGAGGGCGGCCCGCGCGCCGCGCATGGCGGCGTCGAAGGACGACGTGTCACGCTCCTTGCCGGAAGCCCAGGGCCTCCCTGCGTCGTGCGCCTCCTTCGTGCCGTCGATCGAGACGGCCACCGCGACGCCGAGCTCGGCGAGGCGGGCGGCCCGTGCCGGCGTGAGGAGCGTCGCGTTCGTGGTCACCTGGAGCGCGAGCCCGACGCCTCGCGACGCGGCGCGGGAGCGCGCCTCCGAGGCGACGTCGACGAGCATGTCCCAGGCGCAGAGCGGCTCGCCTCCGAAGAAGCCGAGCGTCAGGTGCTCTCCGGCCCGCGAGAGCGCGAGATCGAGCGCACGCGACGCGACCTCGCTTGGCATGGAGGCGGCGTGGTGCTCGCCCATGTAGCAGTAGGAGCAAGCGAGGTTGCAGGCGTGCGTCAGGACGAGCGTGAGTCGAGACGCCATGGCGTAGAGCATAGACCATGTGTGGCTGCTCCACGGAACGCGGCTCCTCGCGCCCGCGCCGCCCGGCGAGGGCTGGACGCCGCGCGCTCCACGATCGTTTGGCCCGCCGTTGACGACGAATCGTGTCGTGTCGACACCCTAAATCACCGACCGCGAAGGAACATCACCCCAGCCCTTGATCTGAGGCGATCTGGAGGATGTGACGCGGCGCCAGACGTGGTGGGTCGCAGGCCCTGACGGCCGCGCCAGCTCGCTGCGGCCGTGACCCGATCCCCAACAATCCGCATAGGACCCATGCGATCGCACGCCTACCTCCGCCGCTCCCGGAAGCACACCTTCTCTCGGCAACCGAGCCACGTCGCTCGCGAGAAGGAGATCGATCATGGGCAAGCTCACGGGGAAGGTCGCCGTCATCACCGGCGGAAACAGCGGAATGGGTCTGGCGACGGCACGCCTGTTCGTCCAGGAGGGGGCGCAGGTCGTCATCACGGGACGCCGGCAGAAGGAGCTCGACGAGGCGGTGAAGTCCATCGGCGGGTCGATCCGCGGCTTCCGCGCCGACATTGCCAATCTCGACGACGCGAGCAAGCTGCGCGATTTCGTGGAGCAGGAGTTCGGGCGCGTGCACATCGTCTTCGCCAACGCAGGCGGCGGCGTGCTGGGACCGTTCGGCAAAGTCCGCGAAGAGGACTTTGACAAAACGGTCGACACGAACCTGAAAGGGACGTTCTTTTCGGTGCAAACGCTGCTTCCGATCATGGAGGACGGCGGCTCGATCATCGTCAACTCGTCGATTGCGGGGACGAAGGGGATGCCGTCGTTCAGTGTCTACTCGGCGACCAAGGCAGCCATCCGCTCGTTCGCGCGGACGTGGACGACGGATCTCGCGCCCCGCAAGATCCGGGTGAACACGCTGAGCCCCGGCCACATCGTGACGCCGGTGCTCCTGTCGGCCGGCCTGACGCAGGAGCAGAGCGACGAGTACTGGAAGACGCATGGAGAGCAGACGCCGCTCGGGCGCGCCGGGCGACCGGAGGAGATCGCGACCGCGGTCCTCTTCCTCGCGTCGGACGACAGCAGCTACGTGACCGGGATCGACCTCCCCGTCGACGGTGGCGCCGCCCAGGTTTGAACTCCCGTGCCCCCTGCGGTACGCCTTGCCGCGAGGAGCAAGGGCGTGGACTTGTTCGCTGCGATGCAGGCGTTCGCGCGCGTCTACGAGACGGGCTCGTTCAGCGCGGCGGCCAAGCGCCTGCGCACTGGGCAGCCCGCGGTCTCGCGCCTCGTGGCCCAGCTCGAGGAGCATCTCGAGGTCGAGCTCTTCTTGCGGTCGACGCGGGGGCTCTCCCCGACCGAAGCTGGCAAGCGCTTTTACGAGCACGCGGTGCGCGCGCTGGAGTCGGCCGACCTCGCGGAGCGCGTGGCGCGCGGGCCCAGCGCGATCTCGGGCCGCCTGCGTATCAGCGGCACCATTGCCTTCATGCGGCGCCACGTCATCCCCAAGCTCGGCGCCTTTTACGCTGAACACCCCGACATCGAGCTTGACCTCCTCCTCGACGATGAGGACGTCGGCCTCGTCGAGCAGGGGGTCGAGGTGGCGTTTCGCATGGGGAAGCAAGCCAACTCGGAGCTTCTGGCCCGCCGTATCGGGGCGTCGCGCCGGATGGTGGTGGCTTCGGCGGCGTATCTGGAGAAGCACGGCGTCCCGCTCCAACCGCAGGATCTGCGGGTTCACCCGGCGCTGGTATTCTCCCTTCGCGAGGGGGGCGAGCAGCTGACGTTCACGCGCCGTGGCCAGACACAGTCGGTCGTCGTGCGCGCTCGAATGCGGGTGAACGCGCTCGAAGGGCTGCGCGCTGCCATCGTCGCCGGACTAGGCATCGGCATCGTGACCGAGTGGGTGCTCGGCTCCGAGCTCGCCGACGGCCGGGTCGAAGAGGTTCTGGCCGACTGGAGCCTGCCGCCGGTGGTGCTCTGGGCCGTGCTGCCGGGCGGGCGGCGTGCGAGCCCGGCGGCGAAGGCGTTCGTTGCCTTCGTCGAAGAGCAGATCGCCGGGACACCGTTCGCCGTCGGACGACGCTGACCCGCGGGCCACCCATCCACGCACGCTCATCCGTGCTCGGATTTGCCTCCCCGGGCAGATTGCCTATTCGCGAGGCACCGGCACCTACATGGAGTGTGCTCGCACGCACTCCGCACGCACTCCGCACCTGAACGGCAAACGGCTCACGGCCCCGGAGCCCGGATTCGGAGACGGCATGTCGGTTGCCATGGAGCGTTCGCCATGGGCAACCACACCAGACAGCAACGCTCGAAAACACATCTTCCTTCTACCCTTGGCCGTTCCCATGCTCCTCGCCGGCTCGCCGGAGGGGCGGCGTGGGCGGCGATCGCCGCCGGGGTCGCGCTCGGCCTCACCACGCGCACGAGCTTCGCGCGCTTCGAGCAGATGGGGTGCAACATGTTCGGCTACGACCCACCGATCCCGGTGAACCTGGGAGCACTGGAGTTCACAAAGAAGTCCACCGATCCCGCGAACGGACCGACGGACATGACCCTCTACAACGTGAACACCAGGTCGACATGGTCGCTCCACGTGAACACCAACGTGGTGGCGCTGAAGCCGTACTTCGGCTTCTTCTACACCGAGAACGGCTTCGATCACCTGGACGTGCAGGAGCTGTCGAGCCCGTTCCACACCCATGTCTACACGGGCATCCTCAACCCCTTGACGAACGCCATCACACCCGCGGCCGACGTCTGGTATCCGAACGAGCCAGGCACCCAGTTTCCCGGGCAGCTCCTCGTGAGCTGGACGTCGGATGTCTCGGTGGCGAACTTCGCTCCTCCGAGCTTCGCGGCGATCGCGGCCACGTGCTCTGGCACCCAATCCCCGGCCATCACCCACGTCGCCCACATCAACCCGAACGAGCGGCACGACGGCCTCCTGCTCGACACGCACGACGTGCTCTATTTCCAGGTCGACGTGCCGGCGAACCGCCCCGTGATCCTCACGCTCGACACGACGACGCCCGACGTCGATTTCGACCTCTATGAGAACACGGGCCAAGCGCTGCCGGACGACAACCACTTCGAGCTCCGCGGCTACTCGGACCTCGCGAGCGAGGCGCTGCGGATCCCCCCGTCCGCGTCGGCGCGCACGCTCAACATCGGTGTCCACTCGTTCCGGGGCGCCGGGCACTTCGTCCTCCACGCCTACGTGCACAACGATTATCCGGACAACAAGGTGTGCGTGAAGAACAGCACCCTCGGCGCGAGCGATATCGACAAGCTGAAGGCCTTCCTCACCGCCGGGAGCACCACCTTGTTCGGGTTCACCAACGGGAACCTGTTCCGGTCCCATTTCACCATCGTTCAGAACGTGGGGAGCTGCGGGAGCGACTGCGATGTGTGCGTGTACGATGACAACGGGGTGACCTCTTTCGGCGACCCGCCGCACTTTCTGTGGGATCCCGACTGCGGTCACATCGAAGCGCACGGGGGGAACTGGAGGAGCGGCGCGAGCATGGGGTGGCTCTTCGCGCACGAGTCGGGCCACTCATGCTTCGACCTCTCGGACGAGTACAAGAAGCCCCCGGCCGGTCCGGTGACGCCGCGCTACTGCGGCCACAGCACCATGGCCAACAACGCGAAGGCGACTGGCTTTTGCAGCATCGCGCACTGTCAGGACGGGCAGCTCTCCGGTTCCTGTGACTCGGATAGCAACTGGAGGACCCTTTATGACAATGACACTTTCCCGTTCTCGGGAAGGGACTTCGACTTCTTCGGCGAGACCGCGGACCCGACGCCGATCTGGAACAACCCCAACCTGAGCGCGCTCGTGACGTTCAACTGACGGTCGTGACCGGCGGAGCGGCGCGCCCCGCGGCCATGGATACCGACCGTGGAGTCACCGGCGGTTCCGAGGCCGATGGACCGCGCGCGAGAGCAGCTCCTTCGGTCGCACCTGGAGTGAGGAAATCATCATGAATCGTATCCATGTCATCCTGTCGTGCATCGCCATCCTCGCCGGCTGCGAGCGGGGAGCTGACGACGTCACGGCGTCTCCCACGGAAAACACAGTAGTCTCCACCACCCATCACGCCGCCCCGGGAGGCGGTGGAGAGGACATGCGTCCTCGGGCTCGACTGACCTCCATCGGGCGGCGCGCAACGAGCGTGGATCGCAACCCGCGCCTGCTCTTCAAGGTCCGGTGCGGCGGTCATGGCGAGTGCCCGGAGGACCACGCGGAAATTGCCGCACTCGTAGCCAAGCACGTCCAGTTGAGCGACGCTGCCGGGGAGGCGGTCCCCCTCGCCGCCGAGATCGACGCGCGAAAGCACGTGGCCGGCGCGCCCGTGACCGAGCTCTCGGTCGCCGTCACGGTGAATGGCAGCCTGGGAGTCGATCGCTGGTACACGCTGCGGCTGTCGTCGGACAGAGAGGTGGTGATGGGAACATCCGATCTCCTCGCCGAGGAGGTGGAAGAGCTCGCCTGGACCGCGCCGTATGACCAACCGGGGACAGCCACCATCGCCGTTCCCTTTTTCACCGGGAGCGCGCCTCACGTAACCCGCCTCATGCACGGCGCGGATCCGCGCAAGCCACGGAGCTCCATGGTGGTCACGTTCAGTGAGCCAGTGACGCTCGGCAGTGCCGCGCGATCACTCTCAATCGCGGGTGAAAGGGGCGCGGCGCTTCCTGGGTGCGTGTGGTCCGCTGCGCTCCGGCGCTGCGCCGACGGCGATGATCGTATGGTGAGCTCCGCCGTCGAATACGTCTTCTCGAAGCCCGTCTCCGACTCCGATCTGGCATCCGTCGAGGTGCGCGCCGCGGGCTCTCTCGCCGGCGCCGGACGTACGCTGGCAGAGGGCGCGCGCTCTGCAGGGATCACCCTCGACGTGCGTGAGAAGCAGAGCCCCTGCGCCCGCGTGCGCGTGGCCGCTTCGGACTGGCGTGATTGCACCGGATCGGGAGACTCGGTGTGCTTCCACGCGCCGCCGAGTCGCTGAGCGCTTCGCCGGGTGGGCGACTCTCCTGAACTTCCCCCCCGATTCGACGCGAAAACGGGGGAGGTTCAATTGGGCCGCGCCTCCAAAAGCGAGGAGGCACGTCGCTAAGTTCTTCTGAGCCGTGCCTCAACTGCGTTGACAGGTTTCGCGACCGGCCGTTGACGAACCATGCGAAGGTATGCGATCCGGATTGGGATGACACCCAACGATCCGATCCGTGCCGCGACTCAAGCCTTCGTCGCCGATGTCACTGCCCTGATCCGACGAGTGACGTTGAATGCCCTGCAATCGGGGCTAGGAACTATGCCGGCTTCCTCTGTAAACAGGACCGCGGCCACCACCAAGAAGAGCGTTCCCACGAAGTCGGCCCCGACCAAGGGTATGCCCGCGGCGAAGAGCTCCCCAGCCACAGCCACGCGGCAGGCCGCCAAGCGTACGCTGACGGCCCCGAAGATGGTGACGCTGAAGCGCGCCAAAGGGGTCAAGCGTCCGCCGGCTGAGCTGGCCGCGCTGCTTCATAAGCTCGGTGCCCACATCGCCAAGAATCCAGGCCAGGGAGCGAGCGCCATCGGCATGGCGCTCGGCCTGTCGAGCGCGGACTTGAGTCTGCCGCTCAAGAAGCTGGTCGCGGCAGGACAGATTCGGCTCGAGGGGCAGAAGCGCGCGGCTCGCTACTTCGGGAGATAACTGGCTAAACAGCAGGAGCCTCGGCAGCTCGAACATGGAACGATCTGTCGAGATGCCCTTTTCTTCTCGGTGGAAGGAATCGTTCCTCCGCGCTGAGCCAGTGACGACGAGCAGCGAGCACGGACGGACTGGGCGCTGCGGGACCTCGACCTGATCGTAGACCTCGAGGTCAGCGATAGCGTGGTGACCCCGGCGGTGGCAGCGCGTGAGTGCAAGGAGAGCAATCCGCCACGCAAAAGACGCAAGGTGGAGCTGCGCTGGATGGCAGCACCGCAGGGGTTCAAGCCGACGGCGCGGACCGCGACGGAGCTCAAGCGGCTGGCGGTAGCGGAGACGGCTGGAGGATCGCTGATACCGGCACCGGATATGCGATCACGATCATGCGTGCAGCGCGAGGCCATCGGCGGCGCGCCCAACGCAGAGCTCGATTGGTGCCGACGGGATCCGTCGGCCGTCCCGTTCCGGCATCCCGGGCAAGGTGGCTTCGCGAGCGACATCGCGACCTGATGGCAGCCAAGCCCGACGTGATCCGGGCCGAGAAAGTGTCGGACTACCTACACGGGCGGCGCGTCGCGGGCAGCGTGCTCGCCGGTGTTCGCGACCGCGGTGCGGAGCAGCGCCAGCTCGAACGATGAGAGCCTTTCCACCGGCGTGCACGCGGGCGCCGGTACGATCAGCGAGCGGGGGTCGGTGCCCACCGAGAGGAGAGCCCACCCATCGGGGAGCAGGCTCTTCGAGGGGACGACGCGATGCCAGGGCGCGGGGACCGCGATCCAGCACGCAGCCGCGTAGGACCTGAACGGCGTGCTCTTCTCTAGCATCTCGCGGCGGAGGTCTCCCGCGGAGGCCTTGATCTTCACCAGCTCGAAGCGCCGTTCGGTCGGACGGCTAGAAGGTGACGGCGAAGACGTCCGCGACGCGGAGCCCGTCGACATGGGCGCCCTGCGCGCTGCGGACTTGGGACGGCGATACCACCGAGCGCGCTTCGCGATGCCCCAACCCCTTTGTCACGACACCGTCGTAAGGTCGCTTCCATGACACCCGTCCGCAAGGCGCTCGTCGTCTTGATCCCGATCGCCGTCGTCCTCGCCGCCGTATCGGGGCTCCACCGGCACCTTTGGTACGGCTACGGCGCGGGGATAGCCCACGATCGTGAGGGGCGCCTCGCGCCCATCATTGAGCTCGCGCCAGTACCGCTGCCCACGGCGCTGCCGCTCCTCGGCCCCGCCGGGCGCAACGCCGACGGCGAGCAGACGCAGTACGTCGATCGGCCCGCTCTCCGCAGCCTCCTGTTCCATGGCGCGCACGCCGACCTGACGCGCTACCTGGAGCAGCTCCAGGCCGAGTTCGAGGCGGATCCTCGCTGCGAGTACTGGCCCATCGACGCGGGCGACGCCTTCTCATCGGCGGAGCCCGGACTGCTCGCCAAGCTCGATGCTTGGGTCGCGGCCACGCCCGATTCGTTCGCTCCGTACCTCGCGCGGGCGGCGCACTGGCGGGCGGTGGCGCAGGCGCGCCGCGGCGCGGACTGGGCGCTGAGCACGCCCGGCGCGGACTTCTCGGCCATGAGGGACGCGGTCGTGCGCGGGCTCGCCGACACAGAGCGAGCGCTCGCGCTCCGGCCGAAGCTCGTGGCCGCGCGCCGCCTTCAGATCCTCATGGCCGGGCTCGACGGCGACCGCGGCCTGACACGCGAGGCGGTCGACAAAGCGATCGCCGTCTGCCCGACCTGCTTCCAGGTGCGCGTGGCGTACATCTACTCGCTGACGCCGCGCTGGGGTGGGAGCCACGGCGCGATGGACGCGTTCGCGCGCGCGGCCGTCGATCCCTCCCGGCCGCGGCTGCGCTTGCTCACCGGCTACGCCGATCTCGATCGCGCGCGGACCCTGCGCGGACAGCGTCAGCTCGGCGCTGCGCGCGCAGCCCTCGAGCCGGCCCTGGCGCTCGGCGAGCACTGGGACTTCCTGCTCGAGCGGGCCGCCATCGAGCTCGCCGACAACAAGATCGAGGCGGCGCTCGATGCTCTCGATCGCGCCGCCGCGCTGCGCCCAGGCAGCCCCTTCGTGCTCGGCGACCGCGCCCGTGCCCGCGCCAAAGCGAAGCGGTGGGAGGACGCCGCGAGCGATCTGCTCGCCGTGCTGCGCGTGGATCCCACGGACTCCGACGCGCGCTCCGTCCATGGGCTCGTCGTCGAGAACCTGGCCCGCGCCGCGTGGGAGCACCACCGAGCCGACCATCGCGACGACGCGGCCCGCGTCATCCACGTGGCCTTCGAGCTCGCCCCCGCGAACGTCAAAGTGCTCCAGGTGAAGGCCGCGATCGAGGCAGGCAGCGCCGCGCTTCCTCAAGCCCTCGACGTGCTGGAGCGAGCGGTGCGCGAGCAGCCCGACAGCCTCCCGGCCCACCTCGCGCTCGACGAGGCGCTCTCGGGCGAGCGGCGCTTCGAGCGCGTCGTCGCGATGTGGAGCGCATACCTTGCGCGCCACCCGAACGAAGGGCGCGCATACCTCGAGCGCGGCGGCGCCCACTACCACCTCGGCCGGCGCGCCGAGGCTCGCTCCGACGCCACCAAGGCCTGCGAGCTCGGCGTGACCGAAGGCTGCGAGCGCGAGAAGCAGACCCGCTGAGGGCGCATCGCCGCTTCACGGGGTCGCACGGTCGAGCCGAATCGCACCGCCGCGGTCGATGGCGCGAGAGCATCGCGCCGGGGGCCACGTCCTGTGTTGTCTGGAGTGATGGCAGGTAGGGCGGCGCGTAGCGAACGGGCCGCGCCGCGGGTAGACCGCGAGGGCGAGCGGGGATACCGACTTCTCCGCGTCTCTCTGGGGCGTGTGTCCTGGTAGGGATCTCGCGTCGACTGGGGTATGGGAGGTCCTCCCGACGGCGTTGTTCGCCTCGGCCGCGTCACGACGAAGCGCGGGACGTCGAAGCCGCGTTGACGCAGCCAGGGCGCGAGCAGCGCTCGGTGCGCTGTCCAAGTGGCAACGTCAGCCGCCCCCGCCGAGTCGTTCAGCTCAAGCCGCTCGCGCGCTGTGCTGATGAGGCACGCGAGTCGAGCGTGCCAGCCCAGGGTCTCGAGTGCCTCGAAGCCACGACGGGCATGGAAGGGTGGTCAACACCAACGGCGAGGTGGCGATCTCCTGCGACGCGATTGAGCCGACCTCGGATTCGGCTGCGCCTTGCGCGACGCTGCCCTCGTTCGTCGGGCGGCCACGGGCTCGCGGGTTGCAGACGTCCGTCGCGCCCGCGGTAAATCCTACACACTTGGCGCGCGTCAGGCGGCTTGGCTCAGCGCGGGCTTCTGCCTCGCCAACTTCAGCGCGGCGGCGGGCGAAAGGAACCCATCATGCAACTGCTCCTCTTTCTGCTGTTTGGCCTGATCGTCGGCGCGCTCGCGCGGCTCATCGTTCCTGGCCGCGAGCCCGGCGGGTGGGGCGTGTCCCTGATCATCGGCGTGATTGGCTCGTTCCTCGGCGGCTTTCTGGGCCGCGCGCTCGGCTTTTATTCGGAGAGCCAGCGCACGGGCGGCTGGGTCTCCTCGATCATCGGCGCGATCGTCGTCGCCTTCATTTACCGCGCGATCCTGGCCCGACGGGCGACGCGCACAGATCTCCCGTAGGACCGGACGCAGCAGCCAATCAGAGTCCTCGTCGTTCGCCGAGAGCCCGATCCCGTCGTACCCGTCCTCGACCGCAACGACGGTACCTCCGCGGGCCGCCAGCACCTCGGTGCCCACGCGCATCCAGAAGTCCCACGCGTCAAGGTGCGCGCCGCGATGGCTCACGATGCTCCTGTTGCCCTGCGCGACGAAATGCGGCGCCACGGCAAGCGATAGGGTGACCTGGGCCGATATCGAGGATCGCCGGTTCGTGTCACGATTCGGCGCCACGCCCCGACCAGGAACGCCATGAGGCTCATCGCGCTGCTTCTGGTGGGCGGCCTCGCCGCCTGCTCTTCGAGTCCCCCAGCGTTGCCCTCGGCGCCGGTCGCGACGGCGCATCCGCCCGCGATCGAGGCGACGGGCACGCATGCGCCGGCGTCGAGCGCGACGGCTGCCCCCCAGCAGCCTCCGCGCGCGGGAGCGCCGTCGGCGCCCGCGTCCACGCCCTGCTTCGGGTCGGGAGCCGGGCGCATCACCGAGGTCGCGTGGGCTCCCGCCGGCGCTCGCCTCGCCGTGCTCTGCGGCAACGTCGAAATCGTGGACGTGCCGAGCCTCGCCGTCGTGGCCCGCGCTCCTGCGGGCGCGTGGACCGGGCTCGGCGGCTTTCGCCGCGACGGCGGCGCCATGGTCCTGAGCGGCCCGAGCGGCCCCGTGATCTGGGACGTCGCTCGCGGCACCGCGGCGCCGATCCCGGATCTGCCTGCCGATGCGGCCAACTTCGCGCTGTCGGGCGGCTTCGATCGCGTCGCGTGGTCCGACGATGGTGGCACGGTGACCGTCCGCGATCCGGCGCGTGGAACGACGCTCGCCGTGCTCCACCCCGCGCACGACACGTACGGCGTCGATCTCGCGCTCAGCGATGACGGCGAGCTCCTCGCCGTGGTGGGCCAGGCGCTCACGATTCATCGCGCGGCGACGGGCGCGAAGGTCGCCGTGTGGTCGCCGCCGCGCGGCTCGCGCATGCTCGACAAGCCTCGCTGGACGGCCGACGGCGCCTTCGTGTTCTTCCGGACCGCGGTCGTCGACGCGAGCGGCCTGCTTTCGCCCGGCCCCGGCGTGCCTACGTTCTACGGCAACCCGGTCGAGGATCAGGCGCGGCACCAGGTGCGGCGCCTCCGCCTGAGCACGCGCGCGCTCGCGGAATCGTGGCCCGCCGCCGAGCTCGCGATCAGCCCCGATGGGCGCATGCTCGCGACGTCGGGCTCGTGCGCCGTGACGCGCGTCGATCTCCCCTTCGGCGCGACGAAAGAGCTCTATCGCGGGCACGAGTCCGAGTGCATCTACACGTACGCCCAGCTCGGCGTCAGCGCCGATCGCCGCTTCGTGTCGGGCAGCCTGAGCACCATGAGCGGGAAGAGCGTGACGGTGTTCGACGCGTCGACCGGCGAAGCGGCCTCGTGGCTGCCGTGAGGGTGCCGCGTTCGCCGGGGCGGGAGAAGTCCGTCCACGGCCCTCCGTGAAGCCGCCATCCTCGCCCCGCTCGGCTTGGATGCAATCCTCTCCTAATCCCTGGTTCGATACCGGCTCACCCTGGAGTGGTGTTTACTCAGCATCCGTGAAGCAAGAGCACGTCACCTCGTCGGTGATGGCCTCGAGCTTCCCGGCGCGCGCGTTCCATGCGCGCACTGCCGTGACGCCGTCCTTGCAATCACGGGGGACGAGGGCCGTGGGGACGAGGTCCCCGGAGGGGAGAGAGCAAGCCGCCATGAACTGGTAACGGGCGGCGGACCCCGGCAGTTCGATGGAGTCGACCACCACGCCACCGTCGTCGAGCAGGAGCACGACGAGATCGGGGCCCCGCTCGGCATGGACCAGGTGAATGGCCCCCGCGAAGTGTGACGTGCGGCCGTGCGTCAGCTCCTGCGGAAGGCGAACGCGCGAACCAAACCGCGCGTGGTGATGGTCATGCTCCAGACCTACGTGAAAGCCGACGTAGCGACGCCGCTGCTCGACGGGCGGCGCGGGCGGCGACGCCGCCGGCGTGGACGGCGCGATCGGGGGCGCCGGCGGTGTGGCACTCGACGCTCCCGCGGGGATGGAGGGCGAGGCCGGCGCGACGGTGACGACTTCGGGGCCGCGGGGCGACGCGCAATCGGCCGTGAGGGCGAGCGCGAGCGCGAGCGTGCCTCGCAGGGGGCGACGGCCATCGCGGCGGAGGAGCGTCGGCGCATTCGGGAAGGGTGACCGTCGCTTCATCTCGGTCGCGGATAGTGCGAGCAAACAGGCTCCCGAAGTCAAGCCCAGCTCTACGCGGTCTCGCGGCGCCCTGTCGACGGATCCATGCGGTTGGACGGGAGCCTCGCCCCCGAGCTGGGAGTCGGATGGGCCGACGAGACGCGCTGAATCATGGATGGAAACAGCAACAACCTTGTGGGCGGTTATCGTCACTCCACCATCATCGCGTCCGGGGGAAACCAGTACAAGGACTGGCCACAGACCGTCTCGACGGCGACGCTGCTAGGCGCGACGATGAGCTCCTCGTCGGTGGCGCGGTCCGCATCGAGGCCATTGAGCGTGGATTTCGCGGCTCTCCCAGCCCGGCCTGAGTACGAGCATCGTCCTCATCGACTTCACGGCGGTGCTGACGAGCGTCGAAGCGCGGCTGATCCTGTGGACAAAGGGCGTGTGGCAGCGCGGGAGAGCGCGCGCCTGACCGTTTGCAGCGAGCACGTCGGCCCGAAGAGAAGCTGATCCTCCCCGATCCGAGCCGGACGCGGGATCGGCGGACCGCGCGGGGGACGGGCCCCGAAAAGAAAATGCGCCGGCGCTCATTTCGTATGTCCAAGCTCCCGCTCGTCGCGGCGTAGGAGCGCCCAACAGAATCGGACCGAGCAGGCCCAGGAGACGTGCGCGCGTCGAGGCGCGAAGGTGAAGGCGTAGCCTCGTACGCCGAAGCCGAGCGACGCAGGCGCGCGCCGCATATCCGCAGGCCGGCGACGGGAGATTTCGTTCGACGCTCCAGGCCCCACGTTCGACGGACTCGACGGCGCGCTGCCCGACCTCGCTGTCGGGCGGCATGCCGGCATCCATCTTCCCGACTCACCCGACAGGAGACACCGATGACCCATAAGCTCGTGCTCGCGCTCTCGATCTCGATCCTGACTGCACTGCCCATGATCGCGTGCAGCTCCGCGGACGTCGCCGATCCCATCGGCAAGGCGGAGAGCGCCGTGACCAGCCTCCAAATCCGCGCCAGGACGCGCTACCTCAGCCCGGACGGCGCGTGCGGGGACGAAAAGGGAACCAACGTCTGCACCTTCGACTTCGGCGCGCCCAATCCCACCGAGATCCTGACCGCGGTGTCTCATGATCGCGTCGAGCTCACGTACCTCGTGAGGCCGGACTTTCTCTTCGCCAGAGGGGGCCTGGCCGTGAAAGAGGCCATCCCGCTGGACGAGGAGACGACGAACACGCTCGGGCTCCCGCCGGGGACCATGGTGCAGCCCCAGTTCGCGCCCCTCACGGGAGGTGAGGACGGCGAGCCCGTGACGGTCTCCCTGAACGTCGGCACGGTGCTCGTCGCCGCTCCCAAGAACGAGACGTTCGAGCCCGCGACGAGGGCCGCCTGTTGCTCGAACAATGGCGACATCAAGATTTGCACGAACTGCACCGGAGGGAACAGCAGCGAGACCCCTCCGTTCCATGGGAGCTGGTGCTGCATCAACAGCATCCACTTCAATCCGATCTAGTCGGCGCGGCCCGGCGCGAAACACGTTTGCGACGCAGGTGCTCGGCCCGCGCACGTCATGCGCAGGCGATATTCTCGGTGCGAAGCGCAGGTGCATCAGGCGCCCCGTCGCGTCGTGGACGAACACCAACAACGTGCACCGCGCCGCGCGCTGCTCGAACCACTCGTGGTCGCAGCCGTCGATCTGGACGAGCTCGCCGAGGCCGATGGCGCGGAGCGTGGCGTCAATCGCGGGCACCGCTCGTGCCGAGGCGCGCCCGCGATTGATGATACCGAGTCTCATCAGCCGATGTCGAATCGGAGACGCGAAGACGAGATGCCGATTCCATCCATACAGACCAGCTCGCCGATGGAGGGCTGGGACAGCGCGAGTGGGGGCGATAGCACTACTGTGTCAGGTCGTCGAAACGAGCTCGAGGCAATTGGACAACGAGCCGTGCTTGTGGCCTCGCGAACAGCGTGCGACGATCCCGCGCGCCATGGGAAAGGTCACTGCGCTCTTCCTGGACACGATCACGGACAAGTCGGGCCACGTGCAGACGGGGCTCGCCGTCAGCGTTTGCCTGACGCCGGCGGCGCCCGCGCCGTTGCCGATCCCGTATCCGACGTTCGGATCGGTGATGGAGGGGATCACCGATCCGTGCATGCGCACGAAGATCGAGGGCGCGAAGATCCTCACCGTGGGCGGGTGCATGAGCAAGTGCCACGGCAACGAGCCGGGCACGCTCAAAGAGATCGTCAGCCTCAACACCTGCGGGCCGTGCTTCCCGTGGCTGGGCGCGCCCATCGTCTTCATCGAGCTGGGGATGGCGGGGATCACCGGCGCGATGGGGCAGATGAACAAGTCGATCACCGTCGGTGCCGGCGCGAAGGCCAGCGGCGCTGGCGGCACGGGATCCGGCGGCGGCGGCGCGGGCGGAGGCGCCGGTGGGCCGGGGCAGGGCGGGCCCGGCGGCGGGAGCAACGGCGGCGGTGGAGGCGGGGGCAGCAACTCGGGCGCGGCGCCGCCGAATGCGCCTGCGGCGCCCGGCGCCGAAGGGCAGCAGAGCGCCGGTCACCCCGTCGACGTGATCACGGGCGCGATGTTCACGAACCCGGAGCTCGACTTCATGCTGCCGGGCTTCCTGCCGCTCCGCTTCGCGCGCGGCTACACGAGCTCCGCGGTGCGGAAGAGCTGCGGCATGGGCTTCGGCTGGGCCCACGATCTCCACTACCGCGCCCACGTCCGCGGCGACCGGATGGTGCTCGTCGACCCGTCGCTCCGCGAGACGACGGCGGCCTTCCCGGGTGAGGACGAGGTCGTGCTGCTCCCCTACGGGCGGCGCATCTCGCGCGTCGGCCACGCGCTCTCGCTCACCCTCGACGACGGCTTCGCGCGCATCCTCCTGCGCCGGCAGGGGACGAACGACTACCACCTCGCGGAGCTGCGCGACACGTTCGGCAACTCCATCGAGCTGTTCTGGGAAGGCGACGAGCTCGTCGGCATCATCGACTCCGTGGGTCGTCGCGCCGCGCTGGTGCGCGAGGGGCGCTTCCTGATCTGGGAGCTGACGGTCGTGTCGGGCGACGGCAGCCCGCACCGGAGCCGCCTCGTCACGTACGAGATCGACGATCGCGGCGACCTCGTGTCGGTCCTCGACGCGGGCGGCGTGCAGACGCGGTACGAGTACGACGACCAGCACTACCTCGTCGCGGAGCATCAGCCGAACGGCGTGACGTTCCGCTTCGTGTACGCCGACGTGGACGGGCAGCGGCGCTGCGTGGAGACATGGGGCGAGATCACGGGCCGCGACGTGCTCGCCGAGCTGGGCGGCTACGCGTCGGGGGCGCGCGGCATCTTCCACGCGCAGCTCACGTACGGGCCCGGGCCGTACGAGACGACGATGACCGACGCTGCCGGCGGCACGCACCGCTATCGCGGCAACGCGCTCGGCCTGGTCGAGGAGTACGTCGATCCGCGCGGCTACGTGACGCAGCATCGCTACGACGCGCAGGGCAACCTGCTCAGCGTGTGCGACGGCGATGGAGGCATCACGCGCCGGCGCTACGACGCGTTCGGCCGGTTCGACGGGATCGTGCTGCGCGACGGGGCGCGCACCGCGGTGCACCGCGACGAGGAGACGGGCACCATCACCATGGTGGAGGCCGACGGCTCGCGCCGCGGCTACCGCTTCAACGGCGTGCGCGTGGTGGAGAAGGTGGACGCCGCCGGCCGCCGCACCAAGTTCGAGTACGACGAGCGCGGTCAGGTCGCGGCGGTGAGCCTGCCGGACGGGACGCGCGACGTCCGCACGTACGACGCGCATGGCAACATCCGGAGCCGCGTCACGGCCACCGGTCAGCGCTACGAGTACGTGTTCGATCTGTTGGGGCGGCCGGTGTCCATGACGTCGCCGATCGGGGTCGAGTACGAGCTCGACTACGACTCGCGCGGCGACGTCGTCGCCATCCGCGAGCCCGAGGGCCGCACCACCACGCACCGCATCTCGCCCACCCACCGGGTCGAGGCCGTGCGCGATCCCGGCGGCGGCACCACCACCTACCGCTACGTGGCCGACGCGCTGGTGGAGGCCCGCGCCGCCGACGGCAGCACGTACAAGCTGGGTTACGACGCGCTCCTCCGGCTGATCTGGATGGAGAACCCCGCGGGGGAGCGCTACCTGCGCGCGTACGACGCCGCAGGCAACGTGACGCGCGAGACCTCGTTCGCCGGCGTCACCACCACGTACGAGCACGACGGCGGCAACGAGGTGGTGCGCGTCGAGCACGCGGATGGCTCGTGGGTGCGCGTGGAGCGCGACGGCGAGGGTCGCGTCACGCGGCGCGAGCACGCCTCGGGCCTGATCGAAGAGCTCCAGTACGACGTCATGGGCAGCCTCGTCCGCGCCAAGAGCGGGGCCAGCGAGATCACGTTCGAGCGCGACGTCGAGGGGCGCGTGCTCTGCGAGACGCAGGTCTGCGGCGGGTTCCGCTTCGCGGTGACCTATCGCTACGACGATCGCGGCGCGATCGTCGAGCGCCGCTACTCGACGGGCTGGGGTGTCGCGTTCGATCGCAAGCCGGGCATCCTGGCCTCCGTGCGCGTCACGTCCGGCGAGGCGGAGGCGCCCGCGCTCGCGTTCACGCAGGACGAGCGCGGGCTCGACGTGGGCTACGCGTTCGGCGCGGCGCGCCTCGCGGTGGAGCGCGATCGCTACGGCCTGCCGACCAAGGTCACGCTCGCCGGGGAGGACGGCGCACCGACGCGCGAGCGCGCGTTCGTGTGGAGCCGGCTCGGTCCGCTCGCGGCCGTGGAGGACAGCCGCAGCGGCGGGCGCCGCTACGATCTCGACGATCTCGGCCGGCCCGTGGGCGCGCGCGGCCTCGGCGCGGATGAGTCGTTCCAGTTCGCGCCGCAGGGCACCGCCATCCCGGAGGGCGGATCGTGGCGCCTCGGCCGCGATGGGCGCCCCGTGCAGACCGACACGGCGATGCTCACATGGGATCGCCTCGGCCGCCTCGCGGCGCGCGCCGGCGACGATCCGGCGCGATCGTTCACGTACGCTTACCAGCACAACAATCAGCTCGCCGAGGTGGTGCGCGGCGACGGCGCGCGCGTCCGCTACCTGTACGACGCGCTCGGCCGGCGCATCTGCGAGGTCACCGACGCCGGCAGCACCTGGTTCGGGTGGGACGGCGAATCCGCGGTGGAGGAGATCCACACCGGCGGCCGCCGGGTGCAGCGTGTCTTCGACGACACCGGCTACACACCGCTGCTCGAGGCCCAGGACGACGCGGGCTTCCGCCTCGTGGCCACCGACGCCGCGGGCACGCCCTATCTCTTCGTCGGCGCCGACGGCGAGGCCATCGGCGAGCAGGATCTCACGACCTGGGGAGCGCTCGCGCGCCGCGACGGCGTCGCCTCCTCGCTCCGCTTCGCCGGCCAGCGCGCCGACGCGATGACCGGGCTGCACTACAACCGGTACCGCTACTACGCGCCCGATCTGCACGTCTTCACCACGCCGGATCCGCTCGGGCTCGTCGGCTCCTTGCAGGACGTCGGCTACGTGCGGAACCCGACGCTCTACATCGATCCGCTCGGGCTCACGACCATCGTCGTCGGCGGCCCCGACGACAAGGTCATCAACCAGCACCTCACGACCATCCAGCAGCAGTACCCGGGCGCGCGGGTCATCCACTGCGATCGACTCCAGCCCGGTGATCTGGCCGGCGAGAACCACGTCGTCGTCACCACGCACGGCGCGCCGGGCATCGTCGAGTGGGGCCGGGAAAAGCGGTTCCTCGGCATCCCCTATCGCTCGCGCCCGGTCATCGACGGACCGCAGCTCGGCGACAAGCTCAAGAACGCGGGCTTCGCGGGCGGGCCTGGATCGAAGGTCGACATGTACGCGTGCAACGCCGCCACGCCGCCCAAAGGCGCCGGGCCGAGCGTCACCGCCGGCGTGGCCGCGCAGACCGGATCGACGGCCTACGGCGCGCGCTCGGATCAGCCCGATCGCACGCATCGCGGTGAGTCGGACGATCTCTCCGGGAAGAAGTGGTACCAGTTCTGGCGCAAGCCCAACAACTGGCCGCCCGGCGGTATGTGCCCCGTCGATCCCAAGTACAACCCGCCCGTCTACGTGCACAATGGGAGCTGGACGAGCACCGACGCGTCGGGCACCGAGACGACGCTGCACACGTTCAAATGATGCGCCTCCCGGTCGCGCTCGATGGTGGCCGTCGCCCGCGAAGCCGCGATCTCGAAGACCTGTTCGACAAGGCCGCTCGCGCGCGGGTGCGCGAGGGCGGCGTGTCCGAGGGGCGCCCGCTCGGCGGAAAGGTGCTCGCCGAGGCCGAGGGCCAGAGCCTCACCGCGCTGCGCGACGCGCTCCGCATCCGCGAGGATGGCCCCGCGTTCCGCTGCCTCTGCCACGGTGATCTCGCGGTGGAGCTGCTCGATGCGCGCGGTGGTCTCGTGGCTGCGCTCGGGCTGCACCACGGCGTGTCCCTGCGGCTCGATGCGTGGGACGCCGACGCGGAGCTCGCCGATGGACGCGCGTTGTTCGTATGGCTCGCCGCGCGCGGCGAGCAGGCGCTGCTCGACGCGTACGATCACGACGCGGCGTCCGCGCGCCGGCGGGCGGCGCAGCAAGAGGCATGGCTCGCGTCGGCGCCCGTCGCGATCATGCCGCATCTTCCATCGCTGTTCGTCGCCGGCCTCCCCGCCTTCGGCGTGGAGCGCTACGCGCGCGCGGCGCATGATCTGATCGCGGACCGCGGCAGCACCGACGCGGCCTCGGCGTTGCTCGCGTGGTACGGGCGCGGCGCCGGCCCCTACAGTGGTCATCCCGCGTACGAGGACGTCGCCGCGGGCTTGCTCGATGCGGTGGGCTTGGAAGCCGTGCTCCAGACCATCGAGACGAGCGATCTGTCGAGCGAAGCGACCGCCGGCGCGGCGCGCTTCCTGGCGACGCACGGGGCCACGCGCGCGCAGAAGGACGCCGTTGCTCGGCTGATCTCTCCGCCTCGTCGCGACGCGCTCCGCGAGGTCGCGCGCGCGACGGGCATCGACGACGACGTCGCGCGCTTCGATCGCGCGCTCGGGCCGATGCCCGCCGCGGTCCCCGAGGGAATGGATCTCGTCGCGGCCGGCCGGCACGGGCACCTTCGCAGCGTGCAGGCCGTGGGCGATCGCTTGATCGCCGTCGATGGAGCCACGGTGGTCCGCTTCGATCCGGGGAGCTCGGATCCCGTGCTCTTGCTCGCGCTGCCGAGCGGATCCATTCCACCGCTCGCGGCCGGCGACGACGTCGTCGTCACCGAGCGGCAAGGACGCGTGGTGCGTTTGCCGCTCACCGGCGGCGCGCCCATCGAGGTTGCGCCCGGCCCCGGCCGCACGACGGATTGGGTCGTGCACGAGGCACACCTCTACGCCATCCGCGAAGGCGCGGTCCTCCGCGTGCCCATCGCCGGCGGCGCCTGGGAGACGATCGTGCCTGCACGATCCGCCGCGGCGTGGGGCCTCGTCGCCGGCGCATCCGGCATCCATTTCATGCGCGGAGAGAAAAAGCGCACCTTCTTGTTCGGCGAGAAGGACATCGTCTCCCTGGAGCGCTGGCAACCTGATCGGCGCACGCTCGAAACGCTCGTCGAAGAGCGCGCGCCCGATGGTTTTCTCGGCTTTCGGCTGACGGTGAGCGCAGGCACGCTGTTCTGGTCGAGCGGATCGGGCCGCGTGGCTGCGCTGCCTGTGACCGGAGGCCCGTCGCGCCGGATCACGGTGGAGGGAGACGTTCACGGCCTCGCCTCGGCGCCCGACGGCGCATACGCGCTGCTCGCCCGCGACGATGCGCACGTGGTGGTGCACGTAAGCGACCGAGGCGCGGTGCAAACGCTCGTGCAATGGCGCGGTGGTCCTCCCGTGCTGGGCATCCGATCGAACGGCGCGTCGGCCTACGTGGTGCTCGGCGACCGGGTGGCGCGGCTCGCGCCTCGGTGAGCTAGAGACCCGATCAACTAAGAACCAAGGAAGATCGATCCCTTACCCACCGCGGGATCGACACCGGCGCGGCCCTCTGATCAAACCGGAACTGGAGGTGCCGCATGGCCACGCTCTGGAAGCCGCCGGTCGAGCTGTCGTCGTTGGAAAAGAAGATCGTCGAACGTTGTGGGAAGCGACGCGTCTTCGTGTTTCTGCGGGAGCTCCGGCACCTCATCTTCGATGAGGAGATGCAGCGGAAGTTGCACGCGGCCTACGAGCGTGCAGACCGCGTACCGCCGGTGCAGTTGGCGCTGGCGTCGCTGCTGCAAGCTGCGCTTGGCGTGCCGGATCACGAAGTCGTCGAGCTGACGGTGATGGATCGGCGTTGGCAGATGGTGCTCGGTTGTTTGAGCGCCGAGGAGCCGCTCTTTTCGCAAGGGACGCTGTTCTACTTCCGCCAGCGCATGATCGAGCACGACCTCGACCGCGAGCTGTTCGACAGGACCGTGCGGCTGGCGCGGGAGACCGGCGGGTTCAGCGCGACGCACCTGCGCGCGGCGTTCGATGCGAGCCCGCTGTGGGGCGCGGGGCGCGTCGAGGACAC
The DNA here is from genome assembly GCA_001931535.1 of Minicystis rosea. GTDB lineage: Bacteria > Myxococcota_A > Polyangia > Polyangiales > Polyangiaceae > Minicystis > Minicystis rosea. The sequence continues at coordinate 5,235,152 of CP016211.1, read as the reverse complement.
GTTCAATCTCATCGGTCGTGCGGCCAAACACGTGGTGCGTACGGCGGCCGAGCTGACGGGCAGATCGTTCGAGGAGGTCGCGAAGGACGCGGGCATCCCGGTCGTCACGGCGACGAGCATCAAGACGGGGCTCGACATCGACTGGGACGATGCCGGCGCGAAGAAGCGGGCGCTGGAGAAGCTGCTCGCACAAGTGTCCGCGCTCGGCGCGTGGATGAACAAGCAGCTCGCAGAGCACCTCGGCGCACCTCCGCTCAAAGAGCAGTGGGAGCTGGTCGAGAAGCTCGTCGCGCAGGATACCGAGCCCGATCCCGACGATGGCGGCGGTCGGCGCATCAAGCACGGCGTCGCCAAGGATCGACGTATCAGCGTCAGCGATGCGGACATGCGCCACGGCCGCAAGAGCAAGAAGAAGCGCATCGATGGCTACAAGCGGCACATCGCCGTCGATCTCGACACGCCCGGGCTCGTGTGCGCCGTCGCGCTCACGCCGGCCAACCAGCCGGAGCGCGTCGCAGCAGCGGAGCTGTTCGCGGATATCGAGCGTCAGGGCGCCGACGTGCACGAGCTGTTCATCGATCGCGGCTATCTCGGCGACGAGAGCATCGAGTCGCATCGACGCCGTGGAATGGCGGTGCGCTGCAAGCCGTTCCCGCTGCGCAACGGCGCGCTCTTCTCCAAAGCGGACTTCACCATCGATCTCGACGCTGGCACCGTGCGCTGCCCGAACGACGTGGTGGTGCCCTTTGCGCTCGGCCAAACCCTCCACTTCCCCGCCACGCGCTGCGCGGCTTGTCCGCTCCGTGTGCGATGTACGCAGGCCGCAGGCAAGCGAGGGCGCAGCCTCTCGGTTCACCCGAACGAGCCTTTCCTCGTCGAGCTCCGCGCGCACGCCAAGACGCCTGAAGGCAGAGCAACGCTGCGCCAGCGCGTCGGGGTCGAGCACGCCCTGGCCACGATCCACAACCGCCAAGGCGACCGCGCCCGCTACCGAGGGCTGCGCAGGAACCTGTTCGATCTGCGGCGCCAGGCGGCGCTCTCGAACCTCTGCGTGGCCGACCAGCTTGCCAGGGTTGCGGCCTAATTGGTCAGGTCTCTAGGATGGGCGCGCGCATGGCGAGCGAAGTCGAGTCCGAGGATCTCACGCTCGAGGCATTCGCCTCCATCACGGCTGCGTTGGAGACGGGCCTGCCGCGCGAAGAGATCCTGGCCGAGGCTGGGATCTCCGCGGCCGCGTGGGAGATCGCGCAGGAGCGCTGGCTCGGGACCATGGCCGAGCAAGCTGCCCAAGGCCGGCTTCGCCCGACGCGCCGCTACCTGGAGGTGGCCACCGCCAAGAAGCCGCCTGCCGCCCGCGGACGGCTCGCGCGCCGCAAGCCCACGGGACCATCACCGGTCGCGCCGACATCGGTGGTGTCACCGCTCTCCGCCGAGCCCGATGTCGCAGCAGCCACCTCGGCGATGCTCGATGCGCAGCGTCCCCCGACCACGTCACCCGTCGTCGCACCTCCGGTCGTCGCACCGCCCGTCATCGCGCCGCCTGTCATCGCACCGCCGATCATCGCGCCGCCGGCGCGTCGCCCGTTGCTCACGCTCGACGACGACGATGACCGCACCGCAGCCGTCAACATCACCGCCGTCCCGAAGGTGCTTCCCTTCGCCGAGGACGGCGGCGGCCCGTCGAGGCCACGCACGCTCCACATGGATGCGGCATTGCCGTTCGCGTCCGCCGAGAAGCACGATGCGGCATTGCCCTTCGCGCCTGCGGAGAAGCGCGACGCAGGTCTTCCATTCACACCTGCGGAGAAGCGCGACGCCGCGTTGCCATTTGCACCTGCGGAGAAGCGTGACGCCGCATTGCCATTCTCGCCTGCGGAGAAGCGCGACACGGGTCTCCCATTTGCGCCAGCAGAAAAGCGCGACGTCGCATTGCCATTTGCACCTGCAGAGAAACGCGACGCGGGATTGCCATTTTCGCCCGCGGAGAAGCGTGACGCTGCGCTGCCCTTTGCGGCTGCGGAGAAGCGCGACGCTGCATTGCCATTTGCACCTACCGACAAGCGTGATGCCGCGCTCCCGTTCGGCGCGCGAGCGGACAACGCGTTGCCATTCGCGAAGCGCGTGACGGAGGAAAGCCCGCCGTCGGCCCCAGTCGAAGAGGATCCACGTCTATCGAGCACCGGACCTATCGTCGTCAAGCCTCGGTCGGCGCAAAGCCCATTGCCCTTCGCCGCCTCGGCCGGCTCGCGCGACGAGACGGCCTTGCCACAACCTTCGCCCTTTCGCTCGGGTCTTCCTTTCACCCCGGCATCGCCGTCGACACCGGGCAGCGGCACCGCGCCGGTCCCGCAGGGAGGGCTCCCATTCCAGCGTCCTGCTCCTCAGCCCGTGAGCGCGCCGGCGCAGGCCGCCATACCGTCCGCCCCCGCATCGACGCCGTTTTCGCCTGCGTCCGCGCCTTTGCCATTTGCTCCAGCATCGGCGGTGATGCAGGCCCCGGTCGCTCCCGCAGCAACTGCGCCAGCATCATCCGCTGCACCCCTGCCATTCGCGCAGCCATCGGCGCCAGCGTCATCCGCCATGCCGTTCGCGCAGCCATCGGCGCCTGCATCATCCGCTGCGCCCCTGCCGTTCGCTCGAGCCTCCGCGGTGATGCCTTCGCCCGCGGCCGCGCCTTCGTTCGGCGCAGCGCCACCGCCATCGGCGCGGCCCGCGCCGTACGATCGTTTCAGTCTCGTCGAGTACGCGAACATCTGCGCCGGCGTGCGGGCCTTTCCCATGCACGTCCCGTGGGTCCAATCCCAGTTCGGCCTGACCCCCGCCGAGTGGCCCGCGCTGCACACCCTCTGGCAGCAGCGATTTCAGCACGCCCCCGCGCTCCGAGAAGAGTGGCTGCGGCTCGTCAACGAGTACGTGCCGCACTGGAAACGCCGGGGTTGAGCCGCCCGTTACGCGGCGTCTGATGTGACCGAGAGCGCCGCACACGCAGCGCTCTCGAGCCCGTCTTCAGACCTCGGACACCTTCTGCGGCAGTTGAATCTTCGGCGCCAGCACGGCCACGATCGGGCTCTTGATGGTGATGCCGGCCTCGTCGATCACCACCGTGCTCGCGCCGCACTTGAAGGTGATCGATTGCTTCGCCTCCATCTTGTGGAACGCGCCGATGAACGTCGCCGGCCCTCCGGCTTGGATGGCGTGCGAGCCCTTCAGCTTGTCGACGATCGCGCCGCCCACCATCGTCGTCTTCGATCCACCGACCTCTTCGCTCTCGCCGGCCTTGCTGAGCACGACCAACCCGAGCGCCGACTCGGTCTTGTTTCCCCGCGCGGACTCGCCGTAGTTGCCGATGGCGAGCTGCACCGTCGCCGCGCCGACGTCGATCGTCTTGTTCGCGGTCACGTTGGTGTCGATCTGCTTGATCGCGCCCAGCGCCTTGATCGACCCGACCTTCTCGGTGTGGCTACCCGCGATCACCGCGGTCGAATGCCCAGGACCCTTCTCGCGATCCGTGGCGTCGATGCCGCCCACGTTGCCCGCCGGCCCGGCCGCATTCGCGCCCGACTCGCCCGAGCCGCCGCCCGAATCGAGACCGAGCGCGTTCGCCAGCGCGTTGTGCGCCGCGCCCACGCCTTGATGAATCGCGTTGTGCGCCGCGCCCTGCGCCATGCCTGCGAGCGCATTGGTCGGGCTGCCGCCGCCGCCCCCACCCTCGGCGGCGCCGCCCCCATCGGCGCTCGCGCCTCCACCGCCGCCGCCCCCACGGCCGCCCATCGACGCGACCATCTCGCTCGCGCCCGGGAGGCCGGACGCGCCTGCGACCATGCTCCCCACGCCGCTCAAATCGCCGTTCTTCACGGCCTGCATCGCATTCTGAATGCCCTGCACCTGCTGGTTGAGCTGGTTGATCGGGCCCATCACCTGATTGAGCGCGCCGTCGACGTGCGCTTGCACGTTAGCGATGGCGTTGTCAGCCAGCGATGCCACGAATTGCTCCGCCGCCTGCGCCGCGATCTGCAGGAGCGCTTCGAGCGGATTGCCATCCATCTCGAACTGGCTGCCCGCGACCTTGGTGGTGCTGTTGCCGGCCACGTTGAGCCCCGTGACCGCGTTCACCTCGACCTTGCGATTGCCACCGACCTTGACGGTCTGGTTCGCGCCGATGGTGTTCGACGAGCCCTTCGTGATCTTCGTCGTCTGGTTGGCCCCGACGGTGAGCGAATGGTTGTTGCCGACGACCCGCGTCTCGTTGTTGCCGACGCTCGTCTTGGCATTGTTCGCGGCCACGACCTTCATGTCGTGCTGCGCGTTCAACATGATCTCTTCGGACCCGGCCTTGTCTTCGAAGCGGATCTCGTTGTTGCCGCCGCCGCCCGGCGTGCTCTGCGATTTGATCGACGTGCGCGTCTTGCCCTCGGGCAGCGCATAGGGCGGCATCACCGAGCCGTTGTAGAGCCGCCCCGTCACGATGGGCCGATCGGGGTTCCCCTCCAGGAACTCGACGATCACCTCCCACCCGATGCGCGGCAGCATCATCGAGCCCGACGTCTGGAGCTGCGCCACGCGCATCCAGCACGAGGCCCGATCGTCCGTCGGCGGGCTGCGATCCCAGCGGAACTTGACCTTGCAGCGCCCGTGCTCGTCGGTGTGGATCGTCTCTCCGGGCGAGCCCGCCGGCACGACGACGGTCGCCGTCTGCGGGCCTTCGATGACCGGGATCGGCGTCACGCGCGCGAGCCGGTACTTCACCGTGAGCGGCACGAGGCGCGCGCGCACCACGTAGCTCGATCCGCTTCCATTCATCGCGGCGCCCTTGCCGCCGCCGCGCTCGCGCGCCGATTGATGCACGTAACGGTGGTGCGCCGCGAAGACGAAGAGCTTCCCACCCGCGTCACCGGCGTCGGTGATCTCGAGCTTCTGCCCCACCGCGATGCGCGTGCACGAGGCGTCGATCTCCACCGTGCGCCGCAGCACCTGCTCCGCTTCGAGGCGCACCTCCGAGAGCCGCTTCCCCTCGGTCGGCTCGAAGTAGCCGCCCGGATAATCGTAGACCTCGAGGCCCGTCCGCTCCGCGCTCTGCTTCTCGGCCGTGAGATCGAGCTGCGGCCGCTTGAAGTCGAAGTCGCGCAGCACGAACTTCCCCGAGCGAACCTGCTCTTTCTGTCGCAGCGCATACGCCGCGTCGCCCGCGTCCGCGAGCGCCGTGCGCCGGCGCAGAGGGAGCTCCGGATCGCCGCTCATCGGCAAGGCCGCGGTGCTGTCGTCGTCGAAGACGAGGATCTCTTCCTCCGCGCTCGGCTCGACGAAGCTGTAGATCCCCTCGTGCTCGCAGAGCCGCATCACGAAGGCGAGCGCGCTCTCCTGGTACTGCACGCAGTACTCGCGCTTCGGGTACTTGGCCTTGAGCCGCCACACCACCTTCTTGATCCCGTGCCGCTCGAGGACGTCGGTGATGATCTCCCGCACCGTCATGTCCTGATAGATGCGCGAGTCCACGCTCCGCTCGAGCAAGGCCAGCATCGAGACCACCCGCAGCGTGTAGTGCGTGCCGCCGTCGAGCCGCGCGTCGGCGAGGCCGACCGCCGTGGCCGACTCGACGATGCCGAATAGGCAGCGCGGCTCGTCGCCGGGCACGCCGTAGGCGAGCTTCGCGGGCTTCCCGAGCAGCGCTTCGAGCTCGATGTAGCTCGAGAACACCGCGTCGATCTCGACCACGAAGGGCCTCCCGGCCTCGTGGATCGCATCGAACGCGGAGACGCGCGAAGCGTGGGTCTTGCCGATGGTGAGATGAGCCTCGAAATCGCGTGCCATCGGCGCCTCCTACGACATCTTCGACGATCGCGTCGTCGTGCTGAGAACCATGGTGGGGCTCGTCATCGCGGCTCCGTCAGTTGTCCACGATGAGGATGGCCGTGTCGGCCACGTCGCCTTGGAGCTTCGCCGAGAGCCCGAGGAAGGCCACGCTCGCAGGCGTGAGCGAGAGGATCGAGGCGCCCATCACCACCGTGAGCAGGCTGTCCGCCTCGTACGAGATCGCCGCCGCCTTCACGAGCTGCGCGCCGACGGCCACCTCGGTGTAGTTGCCGCCCGATTGCTCGGTGTGATCGGCGTTGGCCACGTTCACCACCGCGCCCACGGTCTTCACGTTCATCGACCCGCCCACGTTCACGCCGCGGCCGCCGCGCACCGCGATCACCTTCACCGCGCCTGCGTGCTCGTCGATGTTGCCGCCCACGGTCACCGTGCGATCCGAGACGGCGAGCTCGATCAGCGCCGCGCCCACGTCGTGCTTGAAGCTCGCCATGGTCTGGTCGGTCACCGACCCCACCACCAGATCGAACTGGTTGCTCCCGACGTTCAAGCTGCTCGTCCCGCCCACGTCGCGCTTGTGATCACCGCCCACCTTCATGTCGCGGCTGCCGCCTACCGTCAGATCGTGGTTCCCCGCGATCTGGTCGGCCATGAACGTCTCGACGTGGATGGTCTGGTTGCCGGAGACCGTGATCTCCTGGTTCGATCCCACGTTGACCGAGCTCGAGTCGGTGATCTCGCGCGTCTGGTTCGAGCCGACCTTCTTCGTGTAGTTGTTCCCGATCGACTCCGTGGCGTTGTTCTTCGCGTGCGTCGTCATGTCGCGCGACGCGTTCACGAACATCTCTTCGCTGCCCTTGGTGTCGCTCATCCGGAGCTCGTTGGAGCTCCCGCCGCCGGGCGTGGTCGCGGTTTGGACCGAGCTTCGGGCCGCGAACTTCGGGAGCGCGTAGGGCGGCGGCGCGACCGCGTTGTACACGCGGCCCAGCACGAAGGGCCGATCGCCGTCGCCCTCCACGTGGCGCACGGTGACCTCCCATTTCATGCGCGGGAGCAGCATCGATCCACCGATGGGGAGCTGGCTCGTGCGGATCCACCGGCTCGACGTGTCGTCCTTCTTCCCCGAGCGATCCCAGTGAAACGACACCTTCACGTGCCCGCCCGCGTCGGTGTGGATCTCCTCGCCGCCGGGGCCGGTGGTGATGGCCGTCTGCGTGCCGGGGATGTGCTGCTCCCGCAGCCGGCGCGGCGGCCGGTACTTCGTCGTCTCCGTGGGCACGCCCCAGAACTCCATCGTGAGCTTGGGCGCGCGGCCCGATCCCGTGTCGAAGTGGCGAGGCTGCTCTCCCGTGATCCGCGATCGCGTGAGGAGATACTCCTGGTTCATCGGATCGTACGGGTGCCCGTCGATGGAGACACGGAGCCCCGGCCAGAGCGCGAGCGATCCCGTCTCGCCGTGGACGACGTCGCGCTCGGCCTGCATCGAGTCGAGCAGTACGTTGGCGAGTCGCTTGGCCGCCGCCGCATCCTCGCACCGCGCGGGGTATTCGTAGACCTCGAGCGCGTGCGCGCCTTCGTCCTTCCCCTCGACCGTTGCCTCCAGCGTGATCGAAGGCTTGTCGTAGTTGTAATCGCGCACGAAGACCTTGTCGCTCTTCACGCTGGTCGTCTTCGAGAGCCGGATCACGCGATCGGCCGAGCCCTCGACACCGAAGTCCTCGTAGAAGGGGAGGGACGTCGGCTTCTCCACCTCACCGAGCCCGTTGGTGCGGTCGCCGAAGACGAGCACGTCCTTCTCGTCTCGATGGTGAATCGCGAAGTAGATGCCCTCCTCGAAGAGGAGCCGGTGCACGAACGCGAGATCCGTCTCGCGATATTGCACCGTGTAGACTCGCTCGGGCGGCGGCTCCTGGACCCCGGCCCAGTCCTGCTGATCCGCCGGCACACCCGCCTGCGTGAGCACCTCCTTCACGATGTCGACGGTGCTCTTGTTCTGGAAAATGCGGCAGTCGGCGCGCTTCGTCAGGTTCCACAGCTTGGGCGCGACGACGACGTGGAGCACGGGCAGGTCGTCGTCGTCGGGCGCCACCTCGGCGTGGATCACGGTGCCGAAGAACGATCGCTCCTGCGATCCATCGCTCCGCGCGAGCGTGAACGCCGCGGCCTTGTCGAGCACTTCGCCCGGCGCGGGCAGCGCCTCTTCCGCGTCGTCCCACAAGGCCAGCTCGAGGACGCCGAGCTCCGCGAGCCGCTCGTCGAGCTCGTAACGGAGCACGAAGAACGATCGCTTACCGATCCTGACCGAGGGGATCGCCTGGGTATGGTTGTTCGCCACGACTCATCTCTCCGCGCTCAGCAACCGAGCTTCATCGAACCGGACATCTTCACGATCAGCCCGGAGGTGACCGCGATCTTCTTCCCCTTGAGCACGATGGGGCCGCCGCCGAGCTTGATCTCGCTGCCGCCGCCCTTGAACGCGCCCACCGCCCCGAGCAGCGTGATGAGCGGCGCCTTCACCGCATAGCCGCCGTCGAGCTTCTGATAGTGCAGGCCGCCCACCAGGTTGGTGATGTTGCCGCCCACTTGGCTGGCGATGCCGCCCTTCGTCAGATGGAGCTCAGCGGCGAGGTACGTCTGGCTCTTGTTGCCGGCGATCTGCTCCCCGTGGCTCCCGTTGACGAGCTGCGCCTTGATGGCGCCGGTGTTCTCCTTCAACGAGCCCAGCACGTTGTCGTTGATCGACGAGATCGACCCCGTGAGGTGGAGCGCCCCCACGCTCCGCTTGAAGTCGCCTACCACCGACTGCTCGATCCCGTTGCAGATGGTGATCTGCGTGCCGCTCACCGTGTACGCGCGGTTGCCGCCGATCTTCTCGACATAGTTGGAGATGGCGTTGCTGGTCTCGTTGGCGCCGACGGTGATGCTCTGGTTGCCCGTGATTTGGTGCTCGAGCACGGACCCGACGTCGAGCGACTGGTTGCCGCCGACGGTGATGGTCTCGTTCACCTTCACCGTGTGGTTCGCGTTCACGGAGATGTGCTGCGACTCGTCGACGCCGACCTGCTCCGCCTTGTCGTTGCCGATGGTGACGTTGAGATCTTTCTGGGCGTGGACGCCGAAGCCCTGCTGGCCGCCGCTGTCGCCCATGACGATCTCGTTGTGCCCACCCGCGCCGGGGGACGACATGCTCTTGAGCGAGCCGGAGGCCTTCGTGGCGGGGAGCGCGTAGGGCGACGTCTTCTCCGCGTTGTAGACGCGCCCGAGCACGAGCGGCCGATCCGGATCACCGTCGAGGAAGGCCACCGAGACCTCCCATCCGACGCGGGGCAGCACCATCGAACCACCCATGTTCGCCTGCGAGACGCGGATCCAAGGGCTCGACGTGTGGTCCTGCTGGCTCACGCGATCCCAATGAAAGCGCACCTTGATGCGGCCGAACTTGTCGACGTGGATCGTCTGCTCCTGCTTGCTCGAGCCCGTGACGACGGCCGTCTGCACGCCGCGGATGCGCGGCTTGTGGGCGCGGCGAGGCGAGGCGTAGGGAGCGTCCTTGACGATGCCGCGGAAGCGGTTCTCGGTGACGTGGTTGTCGTTCCCGCCCACGAGCGTCTGGTTGCCGCGCGAGACGAGGTGCGTGCACACGAAGGTGCCGTTGAGGCACTCCTCCGCCGCGCCGTCGACCGTGAAATACGCCCCGACGCGCATGCCCACCGCGCGGCTCTCGCCCTGGCAGACATCGGCGTCGCTGCGCAGCTCGCGCAGGCGCGCGTCGGCGAAGCGCGCGCCCACGGTGCCCTTCACGAACCCGCCCGGGTACTCGAAGAACGGTATCGTCCACCGTTCCTCCGCCGTCAGCTGACCGACCGGCGGCACGTCCGGGTGCTCGAAGTCGAAGTCCTGCAAGGTCACCGAGTTCGTGCGCAGCGAGCGCGTGCGCGAGAACTTCTCGATCGGCGCCGCGCTCCCGAGGCCCTGGCTCATGCTGTAAGCCACCGAATCCGCGCCCTCCTCCGCGCCGAAGCGGCTGGAATCGTCGGTGATGATGAGCTTGTGACCGTCGGGGGTGTGGTGGAAGAAATAGAAGAGGCCCGCTTCCTCCATCAGCCGCGAGACGAAGTTGAGGTGCGACTCGCGATACTGGACGATGAGCTCGCGCGGCTCGTACTCCTTCGCGGTCTTCCACTCGACCTGCGGGCCGAAGCCCGCCTCCTCGAAGATCGTCTGGATCGCTTGGACGATCGTCTTCTCTTGGAAGATGCGGCAGCCCTCGCGGTGCGCGAGCGCGGCCAGCGCCGGGCGGAGGCGCACCTCGAAGTGACGGCGGCCCTTCACCACCCGGACGAAGCGCGCTTGATCGACGATGCCATCGTAGAAGCGGGTGCGGCCGACCTCGTCGGAGACGCAGAGGCAGAGGCGCTTCCGCAGGTGCTCTTCCACGCGGAACGACGTGCTCTGCGTCGTGAACCCGACCGTGACCGTGTAAGGCTCGGAGATGGCTTCCACCGCCTCGAAGCGATCGGTCTCCACGTCTCCCGGAAGGTTGTCGCCTTCGAGCGTGAATCGAGCGAGGGAGGATGCCATGGGCGGCATCGTAAACGACCAGTACGGGCGGGCAAGCGCTGCCGTACGGCGTCGTCGTCAGCGCCGCGGCGTCTCGGGTGCGACTCCCGCACGCAGTGAAGGAGCAGCGCCTCGTGTCGCCCGATCACGGATCTTCACCGTCACACTCGACGAGCACCACGCGATTCGTCGGGCATGGAATCACCGCCCGTCGAGGCCGCGCCCACCGCGCCCGCGCCCCGCGCTCCCCGTCGTTTTCGGCGGCTCCGCGTCGCCGCGCAGATCGCGCTGGGCCTCGCCGTATCGCTGGGCCTCACCGAAGCCGTCTTCCGAAAACGCGACGGCGCGGCGTTCCCCCTCGTCAACGTCTACGAGCGCGACACCGTCCGCGGCGTTCGTCTCTCGCCCGGGAGCGTCACCGCGGTCGGCCGGCCCGGCGAGCGCACGACTCACGTGCGCATCAACGCCGAGGGGTATCGCGGCGCGGAGTGGCCGAGCGCCTCGTCCGGCGAGGTGATCGTCGTCGGCGACTCGCTCTCGTTCGGGCTCGGCGTCGAAGAGGACGAAGCCCTCGCGGCGCGTCTCCATGCTTCGCTTCCCAGCGCGCCCGCGGTGCTCGACGCCTCGGTGCCGACCTATGGCCCGCCCGAATATCTCGCCACGATGAAGCAGATTCTCGATCGCCGCCGCCCCGCGACGGTCGTCCTGGTCATCAACCTCATGAATGATCTCGTCGAGGTCCATTCACCCAACCGAGAACGTCATACGGCCGTCGACGGCTGGGCGGCACGCGTCGATGGGAGCGCGGCCCCGCGATCGTCATCGGCGCTGCGCACGCGCCTCATCCAGCGATCGCACGCGGCCTTCGCGCTCTGGCGCTGGCTGCGCACGCGTGAGGCAGCGGCCTCGAACATCACGCCCGAGCCGGGCTTCGATGATCTCTTGAAGCTCGGAGCGCGTGTGGCCGGTGAGGTCCAACGCGACGGCGCCCACCGTGCGGAGGAAGCCCGTCGCGCGGCGGCTCTCGTCGCGGCACAGGTCGAGCTCCGCGAGGCCCAGCGCGACGTGCTCGCCGTCGCGGAACGATATCGCAGCCTCGTCTCATCCTCGCAGACGCTCTCGCGCGAGTGGGAATCCTACCTGCGCAGCGCTGGAGATCCGCATGACGAGATCTTCCGTCTAGGCTGGGGCGGCTGCGTGCCCCCGCCGCGCGGACGGGAGTACGGTCGCTATGCGCGATTCCGCGGTGACAGGATCCGCACCGACGTCGAGCACGAGCTCGGCAAGCTGGCCCGCGCATTTCCGGGCGAGATCCGAGATGCGATCGACGGCGCCTTCGCCCGCCGCCGCGCCGCCGAGGCTCGCCTCGCCGCGCTCCCCACCGCGCCGCTCCCACCGCCGGCCGCGCGCTCGCCGCTGCCGATCGCACCGATGTTGGCGGAGGCGCAATCCCTCGCTGCCGCTCACGGCGCCTCGCTCGCGGTCGTGGTCGCGCCGCTGGACGCCCAGGTCTCCGAGAGCGCGCGCCGCCGTCGCGATCTCGGCGAGGCCGACGCGACCGCCCTGACCGCGCTCACCGTCGCCGTCGCCGTCGCCGCGCGGGCCGCCGGCGCCGTTGGCATCGACGCCACGCCGGCCTTGGAAAAGGCCGGTCCCGCCGCCTTCCTCGAAGATGGTCACCTCTCCGCCGCCGGCCACGAAGCGCTCGCCCGCGCCGTCACCGAAGCCCTCCACATGCGGAGCGCTCGCGAATGAACGAGCCGTGATGGTTGGTGCTCAAACCATCCTTACGCCGGCGAAGAGAAAGATGGTTGGTGCTCAAACCATCAACGTGCCGCTCGCCATCACGATGGTTGGTGCTCAAACCATTCTCTGACGAGGATCGCTGGAGCTGAAACCATCTGACGGATCGAGCCCCGCGTCTCCTGCGTTTCGTGCAGGAGCGCCCGCGCGCACGGCGCCACCACCTCGGCCAAGCATCGGGCCGCGAGCGCTCGCCGTTCGCCCGATGGGAGCTGCCCGTGCGCTCGCAGCAAGGCTGCGTCGCCGCGATCGTCCGGCAGCGTCGCCGGCGGTGTCGCGAGCGCTGCCGCGAACGCTTCGCCCACGGCTCGGCGCGCCCGCGCATCGTCCCCGCGCATCACCCACGCCACGAAGCGGAACGCGAGCGCCGCGTGCTCCGCCTCGTCGCGGGCGATCGCGTCGAGCGCCGCCCTTACCGCCGGATCCGAGGCTTCATCGCGGGCCGCTGCCGCCCCGAAGGCCGCGAGCGTCTCGCCCACGCAGCCTTCGCGCACCGCTGCGGCGGCGATCTCGGCGAGGTCCGTGCGCGCAGCGGTGTCGCCCGCAATCGCGAGCGCGCCCGGTCCGACCGCGCGCCCCGCGTAGGACGACGCGAGCCCGAAGCACAGCGCCGCGTGGCGGATCTCGTCTCCCATGGCCTGCTGCGCCGCGCCCACCAAATCAGCCGGCGCGCCCACCGCGAGCAGCTCCAGGACGAACCGCGCGAACGAGGCCACGCTCGCGTGCTCGTCGAGCGCGCTCCGCGTCCAGGCCGCTGCGAGCGCGTCCCGCGTGCTCGTGTCGAGATCCATCGCGCTGGGCTCGACACGCGCGAGCCAATCGGATCGCTCGGCGACAGCGGCGATACGGGCCGCTCCCTCGACCACGAACGGGCGGCCCCCACACTCGAAGCCCATCCCATCGGCGTAGTAGCAGCATTGACCGAAGGCCGTCGGATCCGGGCCGCAGAGCACGCTCACGAGGTCCGCGCTGCCGCATGCCTGCATCTCGAGCTCCGTCAGCACGGCGGCGAACGCTGCATCCGAGCCGACGGCCGGACACGAATCGTTCGGGCTCGGCTCCACGCACACGTAGACCGGCATGTACTTCACCGCCGGCGTTTCGCACACCCACACCGTCGTCACGGTGGTCGTGGTCGTCGTCGTCTCGGTGGTGGTGTTGGTCGTCGTCGATCCCCCGCTGCCATCGCCGTCGACCGCGACCTTGCCCCCGCACGCGGCGCTGCCGAGCGCGGTCGCGGCCGAGAGCCCGAGCCCCATGGCTTGGAGCAGATGTCGCAAGAAAGCAGCAGCGGAAGCGGGCGGCGAGCTTTTAAGCGAGCGCGTCGTCATGGATGTTCCTCGCGCTCCATTCTCCGAGGTGCGGGGCTCGCGGGGAAGCGGTCTGTGCAACCGCCCGATTTCATATCGAAGCGCTCGGCGTCGTCCGCATCGCAGCGTCGTTTCACGTGTCCCTATGCCGTGGCGCGCCGGTGCGGGCCGCCGCGCTCGACGGCCCGCGCATCGATCTCGCGAACGCGCTCGGATCTCGCGGTATCGTTGGACCGATGGCGCACCTTCGCATCGCGGTGGTCGGGCACGTCGAGCACGTCACCCTCGGGCGTACCGATGGTGTTCCCGAGCCCGGTGACATCATCCATCTGCGCGACGTCCGCTTTCTCCCCGGCGGCGGCGGTGGCCTCGCGTTCTTGCAACTCTGTTGCAGCGACGCCGAGCTGCTCCTCTTCACCGCCTTCGGCTCCGACGACGGTGGTCGTGCCGTCGAGGCCGCGGTGCGCGCGGCCCGTCCGGATGCACAGATTCACGCCGCCAGGCGTCCGTTCGATCACCCTCGCGTCGTCGTGCACGTCGACACGTACGGCCGGCGCACCATCATCGTCACGGCCGATCCGCTCCAACCCGCGGCCGCCGATCCTCTCCCGTGGTCGGTCCTCGCCGACTGCGACGCCGTTTATTTCACCGGCGCCGATCCCGAGAGCCTCCGCGCCGCGCGCAGCGCGCGTCGTCTCGTGGTCACCGCGCGTCGGGCCGCGACACTGCGCGCTGCCGGGATCGCGCCCGATGTGATCGTCGGCAGCATCAGCGATCCCCGCGAGAACGCGCCCCTGTCGAGCTATGCGCCGCCTCCCGGCGCGCTCGTGCTCACCGATGGATCGCGGCCCATTCAAGTGATCCGCGAGGGATCCGTCACCTCGATCCTGCCGCCCGAAGCACCCGGTCCGGTGCAGGGCGACTACGGCGCCGGTGACAGCTTCGCCGGCGCCCTCACGTATTTCGTGGGCCTCGGTCTCCCCGTCGAGCGAGCCTGCGAGCGCGCCGCGCCCTACGGCGGGGCGGTCCTCCAGTCGATCGATCCGCGCGAGTCGCAGATGCGGCTCTCCGCCGGCTGACTCGAAGCTCTCTCAATCCGGTCGCGCGCGCGGAGCGCACCGGCCGTGCAGATCGGAGAGCGCTCCGCGAATCCCGATCTCGTCGTCGAAGCCGCCGAGCAGCACCATGTCCGCCTCCGGCAGCGTCGCGAAGAGCGCCTCCGCCGTCGACATCGGGTGTCCGCTGTCGTTGGGCCACGGCCGCAACAGCGCGGGCACGCGCAGCGCCGCGAGCACATCCTTGCTGGGCATGTCGCTCTGCGACGCGCCGGCGATCACGCGTTCGAGGGCCATCCACTCCTGCGCGCGCAGGTGCGCCACCATCGCGCGGAGCGACGCGGGGAGCGTGCCCGGTGGGAACACCGCATCGAGATCCTCCTGCACGTGGGCCGCGAGCGCTTCGGGGCTCCCGAACGCGAGCAGCTCGCGATAGCGCTCCTGCTCCGCCGGCCGCGTCTCCCATGCGGTCGGCATGGCCAGCAGCATCATCGCTTCGATCCGTTGCGGCGCCTTCACCGCAGCGTGCAGCGTCACGGCCGCGCCCATCGAGATCCCACCGGCGGCGAAGCGCTCGATCCCGAGCGCATCCGCGAGCGCGAGCACGTCGTCGCCGAGGCGATCCCAGCGGTGCTCGTCCGCGGTCGCGGCGGCCGGCGATCGCCCGTGCCCGCGCGCGTCCCAGCGGATCACCGTGAACCCAGAGACATCGCCGAGCACCCGGCCGAGCGTGCTCTCGTCGTCGACGTCGAGCGGGAAGAACACGCCGTGCGACCAGATGAGGGGCGGCCCCTCGCCGCGCACCCGCACGCGCACGGCACCGCGGGGAAGATCGATCAGCCCATCGAACGCCTGCAATTGCATCGACTCGTCGCTACTCGTATCGATAAGCCAGGATCTCGGCGCGCAGCGCCTCGACCCCGGCTTGATCCTCGGCCATCGCGATCATCATCCCGAAGCCCTGGATCGGGTTCCAGCCCCAGGGCATGAGCGCGCGACCTTCGCGCGCGATGCTCTCGGGCTCGCACAGGCCGCCCGCGCGGCGCGCGAAGTCGGCGAACGTCAGGCCGGCACGACCCGTCGGCAAGGGCACGAGGCTCGTCGTCACGTGGCGGCCCGTGAGCTTGCGGCCGAGGTGCGCGGCCATCGCCGTCGCCGTGTTGCCGGTCGGCCGGAGGCCGGGATCGTAGACCACCGGGCCCTCCTTCGTGTCGAAGTAGTCCGACATCAAGAAGCCGAACGCCTCCGGCGCACGAGCCCAAATGCGATCCACCAAATCGAGGATCGCGGCGCCCACGGGCTCCACCGTCTCCCTCGTGATGGCGTGGTTGATCGACGATCGATACGTCTTGCCGTCGGCTTCCACGAGCTGATCCGTGAGCGCGATGACCTGCACCTCGTCCCGCGCGCGCGGATCGAGCAGCACCTGGAAGCTCCGGTTCTTTCCGATGATCTCCGGCTGCACCACGAGCCGCCGATTGAGGTCGAAGCGCTTCTGGTGCTCGCGGATGGTGGCGAGCTGCGCCTCGAACTCCTCCGCCGTGCGCGCGATGTACACGCCGAGGCCAGCGCTCTCGGTGTTGCTCGTCTTGAGGAAGACGCGGCCCTCACCGCGCTTCGCGGCCTCGAAGTCGGCGAGGCTCACGTCGTACATGTCCTTCACGACCTCGGTCGGCCCGAAGCTCGTGAGCGTGCCGAGCGCGTCCTTCGAACTCACCCAGCGCGACAGCTCGCTCGGCAGGACCGACCACGCATCGAAATCGGCCCCGAGATCGTCGACGTTGTAGAGCTTCTTCCCGGCCCGCGCGACGCGCTCCTTCGCGGCCGCGACGCTCGGCACGAGCTCGAACGGGCCGAGCACGCCGATGCGCCGCGCATAGTCGATGAGCGTCGCATCGATGCCCTCGGGGAGCAGGACGACGTTGCCGCCGTCCTCGGTCCCCGGCCCGGTCGAGAGCCACGTACCGACGAACGCCATCACGTTCGACGCGCCCGGCCCGTACAGCGCATCGTACGAAGGGCGGAACCCAGCCCGCGTGGGATCGACGGCGCTGTCGTTCCAGATCGTCGCCACGTACATGCCGCGCAGCGATCGGCGGACGGTGTCGAAGCTGGGCCGCACCAGGCGGCGGAGCGGGTGCCCCTCGGGAAAAAGGGGATCCACGCGATCGGCGCTCGAGAGGGCGTTGAAAGCGGTCATGGGTCCTCCATCACGGCGAGGGAGACGGCGCGTCGCGCGCGGATGATCAGCGCTGGGGCGGGAGCTCGTAGTGCGGCATCACGGCCAGGAAATCATGGGCGAAGCGCTTCGCGTATCCATCGAGCAGCTCGCGCACGCGCGCATGGCTCGGCGAGCGCACCACGAGCCCCGCGTGATACGGATCGTCCACCTGCGCAACGACCTCCGGATCCGCGTAGGCCGAGAGATCCGGCCGTTCGGTGCGCGCCAAGCTCTGCACGAGCCCACCGTGCTCGTAGCGACGCGGCGGCAGCACGTAGGGGACGGTCCCCTTGTCGATCTCGATGTCGGCCCACTCGGCCCACAGGTTGATCCCGGTCGCCGCCTCCACGAGATCGGCGACGTGCGCGCCGCCGACGCGCGCGCCCGCCTCGAGGAAGTACATCTTCCCGTCCTCGCGTCCCTTGATGTACTCGAGGTGCGAGACGCCGCGCAGCAACCCGAAGCGCGTGAGCACCTGCTCGTTCAACGCCTCGAGCGCGGCCCAATCGGCCGACCCGCGCTCCACCGTATACGTGCTGAACACGCCGCCGCCGTGCGACACGTCGAAGGGCGGGATGCCGTTCCGGTGCACCTCGGTGAAGACGATCTTCCCCTCGCTCACGATGCTGTCGACGTGATGCACATCCCCAGGCAGATACCGCTCCAGAAGGAACTGCGATGCCCGATCGCCGAGCGCGTGAATCTCCTGCCAGAGCTGATCCGCGTCGTGGATCTTCTTGATGCCCGTGCTCGACGCCTCGGTGCGCGGCTTCAACATCCACGGCGCGGGCACGCGCTCGGTGAAAGCACGAATGTCGTCGTGGTGAATCACCCCCACGAAGTCGGGCACGGGGATGCCCTCTTCCTGCGCGCGCACCCGCATGGCCAGCTTGTCGCGGAACACGCGGGCCCGCGTGTCGCCCATGCCCGGCACGCGCAGGTGCTCGCGGAGCCGCGCCGCCGCGTCGACCTCGACATCGTCGAAGGGAATGATCCGATCGAACTTGATGGTGCGCGCGAGGTAGCTGACCGTGTTGATCGTACCGGCGATCGGCGTCCCATCCGGCTCGGCGAACACGTCCTCCAAGAGATCGCGACGCCAGCGCTTCTTCCGCAGGTAGGTCTCCTTCGTCAGGAGCCAGACGCGCGCGCCTCGCTCTTTGGCGCGCTGGATGAAGCGATCGCCGGTGTTGAAGCAAGCGAGCGCGAGGATGTTCAAAGGCCGCTGCGTGGTCGCCATCGGAGGCACACGATCGCCGGCCGCGCGGCGGCCCGCAAGGGGTGTCGTCAAATCGTCATCGAGGGCCGGAATCGACGCGGTCTGTGCGCCCCCACGCTACCCCTGCGAAGGCTCGCCGCGCCGCGCCGTCATCCCGCCGCTCCCGCCTTCGTCGAGGATGACCACGTAGACGAGGAACCGGCCCCACGCATGCCCATTGCGCCGATGATGCGCAACCCCGATGCCCAAGGTGAGCGACGGCATCGCCGAGAGCTCGTCCGGCCATTTCATGTGCTCGAGCGACGTGGTCTCCGCCGCCCACCCGCGCACGTTGCGTCCAAGCCGCCCCGAGACGCGCTCCATGAGATCGTTCAGCGCCTCTTCGGGCGTGCGCTTCCCGGACTGCACCGATTGCGCGGCGCGATCCGCCTCGGCGTTCATCTCGACGATCATCTTCGGCGCCACGAGCCCGCGGGCCGCGCGGGCCTCGCCGATCCGCGCCGCCACGGTCTTCGCATCATCGTCGTGGCGATAAGCATCGAACAGCGCATACGTGCTGAACAACGCGCCGTGCGCTTGCCCCGCGACGACGGGCCCGATGGCCACCCGCTCGACCGCGGGATCGAGCAGCGTTTGCCGCCCCATCGGCCGCGAGAGCGCCGCGCGGATCACTTCGGACCACGACCCCGCGTTCTGCACCCACGTGGACACGAAGCGCCCGTTGCGCACCAAGCCGTCGACCTCCCAACCCGCGAGCAGACCGAGCGCCACCTGATCGGCGACGTCGTCCCCACGCCCCTCGATCGACGCGAAATAGTGCGGCGCGAGCTGCGTCGCAGTCTTGCTTTCCGCGTCGGCGAGGCGCACCGGCGGGAGCTTCGCCTCCGCGCGCACCTTGTTGATCTCCTGCGCCAGCGCCTCCGGTGACGCGCCCGCCGTGTCTCCCGATCCGCGCGCAAGCTTCGCGTACGTCTTCCCCGGTGATCCGCTCGGCCAAACCAGCGTCTCGATCACCGGCGCACCGAGCACGCGCCCCGGCGGCAACGCCGTCACCGACAGCCACGCCACCTCGTCCTCGCGCGCCGTCTCGCACGTGATCACGAAGCGCGGGAGCGGCACACCCGGGCTCGCCGTGCACTCCGCGTATCCATATCGCCCGCGGTTCACCAACGCGCGCAGCCCCACCGCGGTCCCGAGCAGCTCGCCCTTGATCACCACCTTGCCATCGGGCCCGGGAACGATCGGCGTCCTCTCCAGGCGCACCGTCTGCGGCACCATCGCGAGCCCAATCACCGCGCGCCCACCCTTGCGCACGTAGGCGAGGCCCGCTTCGAGCCGCCCTCCGCGCAGCGCCTTGTCGATCATCGCCTTCACGCGCTCGCCGAACTGCGCAAAGAGCTTGTCGTCGCTCGTCCGCGGATCCCCCGTGATCACCTGGAACGCCGTGCCCCCGAACCACGTCGGCGCTCCACACCGCGCCGCGATGAAGCGCTCCAGCATCTCGGCGGGCAGCGCATCGTTGGCCAGATAAAACGCCGCGTTCTCCCGCGCCACGCAGTGCATCGCTTCGGTCGCGAGCACCTCTTCTCCGCGCGCCGCCGTCGCCTCCATGAAGAGCTTCCCCCACGGCGAGTCGTCCTGCGGCGGCCTTCGCTCCATCGCGTCGGGCAGCGCGCCCGTCAGCTCCCACGCCGGCACGTCCTTGGCGTTGTCGTCCGCGAGCCGCGCCGGCGCCGGCGTGGCCGCGATCTTCGCCACCATCTCTCTCGTGGGAAACGTCGTCTGCTCCACGCTCAGCGTGGCTGTCGCCTTCGACTGCGGCGCCCGCGCCGCCGGTGCACAAGCCATGAGAATCGAGAGCGGAATCGACGCGAGGACGCTTATCGTGCGACGGCCAGACATGCGCGGCTTATAGCGTGTGTCCTCCGCGCCCGGATAGCGGAGGCCGCGCATCTCCGCCGAGGGAAACGCTCCCGCCTCGAAATCCGAGGCTATTTCTCGGCTATCGTCACATCCACGGCAAACGCTGGGCGGGATACTACGGTGGCTTTACGGAGAAGCAGGCCGACGATCCCGGCGGCGTGTATCGCGCTGCCCGCCGTCGTGAGGCTGGTCGTCTTTCCCACCAAGGCCCGGATCACGTGGGGATCGCGTCCAGGCCTTGGAGGTTGATGAAGAAGACCGACATCCTCTCCTGCATTCACGGATCGGAAGGCACGAAGTCGACGGGGTTGGTGGGGACACCCTTGAGGAGGGCGCCGTCGCTGACGGCGTAGACGAAGCTGGGCTGCGCGATGCCATCGAGCAGGACGTCGAGCTCGATGATGGCACCGGGGTCAGCGTCGAAGGTGAAGCCGTTCATGCCATAGGCGGTGTCGGTGACGAGGTTGATGGAGCCATCGATGCCGACGTCGATGGAGTCACCGCTCTCGAGATCGAAGCCCTGAACGTTGTCGATGTAGACGCGCGAATCGGCGGAAACGAGGATGTCGAAGTTGCAGGAGGAGCCGGAGATCTCGGTGTCGCAGGTGGTGTAAACGGTCCAGAAGCCGCCGGCGTCGTACTGGACGAAGACGCCGACGCCGTAACCAGGATCGGCAGTCATGGTGGCGCCGGAGTCGATGGCGACCTCTGCGACGGTGGCGACGGGGGTTGGGTCGTCGACATAGATGTCACCGTCGAAGCCTGCGGAGCCGGTGACGACGCATCCGGTGAGGCCGAGGCTGACGGCGGCGGCAGCGGTGAGGGTGGAGAAGATCGAAGCAAGCTTGTTGGTGCGAGACGAGTTCATTGTCGTGCTCCTCGGCGAACCGTCATTGCAGCCCGCAGGCCAACCCGAAGACGCGCGAAATCCCCCTGAAACCAGCGCTCGAACGCGCCTCGCCCCCCGCTGTTACGTGCGACGTTACGCGCTCGGTGACGGACCCCGCGCGTGTGAGCCGCTCCACCATGTCGCTCGCGTCGCGCATTTCATGCGAAAGTACCGGCGATCATGGGCGGCAAGCTCTTCAACCTCCCGCGCATGCCGCGCGACGCGTACCTCGACGTCGAGGCCGAAGTGCGGCGCTACCTCGATCATCGTCTTCCGGGGCGGTACCGCATCCCCCGCTTCTACGGCGACAAGGTCGACTTCGGTGACATGGATGTGATCGTCGCGGCGCGACCCGACTGGGAGGCGTTGCGCACCGAGCTCGCCCGCGACCTCGGCATCACCGAAACCAAGGTCGTCGGCCACGTCTTCTCCACCGTCTTTCGCGGTCTTCAGACCGATTTCTTCACGATCCCCGAGCGCTTCCTCGACAGCGCCTATTCGTTCATGTGCTTCAACGACGTCGGCAACATCATCGGCCGCATCTGTCGCCGCTTCGATCTGAAGTACGGCGAGCGCGGCCTTGGCTACGTCTACCGTCGCGCCGACGACAACTATCTGGTCGAGCTCGAGGTCTCCCGTGACTTCGAGCGCATCTGCGCCTTTCTCGGGCTCGATTTCTCGGCGTGGCGTGCTGGCTTCGGCTCGCTGTCCGAGGTGTTCGACTGGGTCATCGACAGCCCGTACTTCTCCGTCGCGCCCTACCTCGACCAGGCCAACAGCAACGTCCTCAAGCGATCCCATGACCGCTCCACCATCGCTCGCTTCATCGCTTACCTGCGCGAGCGCGCCGTCGACAAACGCTTCGCGTTCGCGGATCGCGCTTCGTATCTGCCCTTGGTGATGGCCGCCTTCCCCGAGGCCGATCTCGCCGTTCGCATCGAAGCGGAGCGCGAAGCCGAGGCGCGGCAGGCCGTCGTCGCGACGAAGTTCAACGGCAAGCGGGTGATGCGGCTCGTGCCCGGGATCGACGGCAAGGCGCTCGGAGAGCTGATCCGACGCTTCAAAGCATCGATCCCCGACTTCGAGGCTTGGGTGCTGGCGACGCCGGAAGACGAGATGGATCGAAGAATTCGCGCTTTCGCGGCGCAGAACGAAGGCTGAGCGGCTCTCCACGTGCCGTTCGCTTCGGGCCTGCTACCTTGCGCGCGGGGTCAGGAGGCCCCTTGTCATGAGCAATGTCATCGTCGAAATCCGCGCCGCCGAAGGCGGCGACGACGCCAAGCTGATCGTCCTCGCGCAGCTCGACATTTATCGCCGGCTTTGCGGCCGGAGTGGGCTTTGACCTCGATCTCGTCGAAGCGCTGCCTGGGCTGATCGTCCTCCGCGCCGTCGGCAAGCAAGCCGACGTCGTGTTCCGTGACGAGCCCGGTGGCCACCGCTGGCAACGCGTACCGCCGACCGAGAAGCGCGGGCGAGTCCACACCAGCACCATCACGGTCGCCATCCTGCCGGAGGTGACGGAGGCGCAGATCCGCCTGGATCCGCGCGATCTCGAGATCGGCACTTGTCGCGGCTCGGGCGCGGGCGGTCAACACCGCAACAAGACCGAGAGCGCGGTGATGATCAAGCACCGGCCCAGCGGCCTCGTGGTGCGTTGCGAGACCGAGCGCAGCCAGCACCAGAATCGCGCCACGGCCCTCGCGCTCCTGCGTTCGCGTTTGTGGGCGGCGGCGCAGGCGAAGCAGAGCGGCAACGTCGCTGCGGCCCGGCGCGATCAGGTCGGCAGCGGAATGCGCGGCGACAAGCGCCGCACGATCCGTTGTCAGGACGGCGTGGTGACGGACCACGTCACCGGGCGCCGGTGGCCGCTCCGCGCGTACGAACGCGGCGAGTGGTAATCGCGGCGTGAAGTGAGGCGAGCGGTAGGCCGGTGCCGGCGCGCATCAAGCGCGCTCCGCGCCGGCTTACCGCTCGCCGATTTCGACGATGCGACGCGAGTGACGTGCCGCGCTCCGTCCCGGAGCGGGCATGTCACATGCACGTGTCGTTCATGCAGACCTTGGGAGCGACGCAGGCCGGGCCACCGCCGCAGCCCTGCGAGCACCGGCAGATGGCGCTCGTGAACATGAGCGACGAGCAGTCCGCCGTGTTCGGCGTGTAGTCGCAGGCATTGCCGTTGTCGATCGTGAGGGAACACTCGCCGCCGAGCGCTCGGCAGACATCGTTGCACGACTTCTGCTTGTTGAGGCTGGCGTTGAACTCGCAGAACCCGCCCATGTTCTTGCAGAGCTGGTACCCACCGACGCTCTGGTACTGATCATCGCAGGTCGGCGCGCCGCTGCTGCTCGATGACGAGCTGCTGCTGCTGCTCGATGACGAGCTGCTCGACGACGAGCTGCTGCTGCTCGATGACGAGCTGCTCGACGACGAGCTGCTGCTGCTCGATGACGAGCTGCTCGACGACGTCGTCGCGCCGCCGGATCCGGTGCTCGACGACGTGGTCGCCGCACCGCCCGTGCCGGCGCTGCTGCTCGCCGACACGCTGGAGCTCGTGCTGGCGCTCGAGGATGCGGTGGTGAAGAGCCCCCCTCCGCTACCGGACGGATGGCTCGTCGCCCCTCCGCTGCCGGTGCCGGTGCTCTCGGAATCCGCCGGGCCCAGACCATTGCTGCTCAGCGTGCAGGCTCCGACCCCAGCCACGCCGACGGCGACGAAGAAGAAAGCGCGCAGACTCACGAGGCGAGGATACACGGGAGCCGACGTCGCCATCTGCATTTCATCCTCGGCGAGGGGCATCGCTATTCGTGGATTTCAATGCAGTCGTCATGGCCCTGCTGGCACGAGAGTTGGAGATGCAGCCCCGGGGCGCCGCTTCTGCGGCGCATCGCATGCTGAGGCGAGCCCTCTGCCCCGTCTTCGGTGTGGGCGTCGCGCAGCGCGGGAGGTGCCATGTCCGATCCGACGTGCAATGTCCTGGAAAAAGCGCTCTCGGGTGATTCTGCGGCGCTGCGCGAGCTGCTCCGCGCGCTCTCACCGGCGGTCCACCTCGCGGTCGCCGACGCCCTCCGGAGGCACATCTCCGCCTCGGTGTGGAGCCGCGCGCGTCACGATGTGGAGGACCTGAGCCAGGAAGTGCTTTGCGCACTCTTTGCCGAGAACGGCAAACGCTTGCTCACCTGGGATCCGGATCATGGCCTCTCGCTCTCCGGATACGTGAAGGTCATTGCGCGCAACCTCGTCATCTCGTTCCTCCGCAAGCGCGGGAACACGGCCCCGATGCAGCACGATTCATGGGACGAAGGGAGCTTCGAAGACACGTTGCTCCTCGACGATGGCCCAGCGAGCCAAGTCGAGAAGAAGGAGCTCGTCGGTGCCGTGCTGGCCGAGATGGACCGCACCATGACCACGCACGCGCGCCCGATGTTTCGCATGCTTTTTCTCGAAGCGCTCGACGTGAAGGAGGTCTGCGCGCGGAGCGCGTTGTCGCAGAACGCCGTTCACGTCCGGCAAAGCCGCCTCATCCAACAAGCCACCGAGGTCGCTCGGCGTCTCGTCGAGAGCCCAGCGTCTCCTCGCGCCCGTCGCGTCGCGCGCGCCCGCCGGCGTCGTGCGGGCGCGATCCGGCGCGGCGCTCCGAACGTAACCTCGTGGACCGATGAAGCCGCTCCTCCCGTCGCTACGAGCGCTGTCGCCGCTTCTGACCGCCGCATTCGTCGTCGGCTGCGCGCGTGACGCCTCCTCGGCCCGGGACACGAGCCCAGCCGATGCCGGCGCGGTCGTTCGCCCTGCGATGCCAGTGTCGCCGAGCGCCATATCGGCGCCCGTACAGCCTGCTGCGCACGAGATTCGATATCTCGCCCTCGGCGACTCGTTCACCATCGGCACCGGATCACTTCGCACCGAAGCATTTCCTACGCGCCTCTCCGAGCGTTGGCGCGCCATGGGGCACGCCGTCGTGCTGCAGAACCTCGCCGTGAACGGCTTCACCACGCAAGACCTCCTCGACATCGAGCTGCCGCAGGTCGCGTCCTTCGCGCCGACGTTGGTGACCCTCGCCGTCGGCGCCAACGATCTCGTGCGTGGCAGCTCCACGGATCGTTATCGCGCGCAGGTCCGCCGCATCTTCGCAGCGCTCGCCGCTGCGGGGGTGCCGGCCGCGCGTGTCGTCGCGCTCCCGCAGCCCGATTGGTCGCTCGCGCCGGCCGCAGCCGACTTCGGTGATCCGCACGAGATCGCGCGCCGCATCGAGACCTTCAACGGCGTGCTCGCCGAGGAGGCGCAGCGCGCCGGCGCGCGCTTCATCGACATCTTCCCGCGCATGCGTGCCGAGGCGAAGCGTGGTGCCTTCGCCCGCGATGGCCTCCACCCATCGGCCTCGGCGCACGACGCTTGGGCCGAGGAGATCGCTGCACGCCTTCCACTGTGAGCCTCGCGAAAGGCTCGTGTCCTCATCCTCCCTCCGCGTGCAAAGGCATTGCGAATTGCCGTCAGAAGAGCGGGCGGACGCCCTGCCGAGGAGCGCTGGCAAGGTGTCCGCCCGCAAAGGGGAGGAACGAGGAGGGGTATTGAAGGGACCGAAGTAATCGCACTCCTCTCACGAGGAGAAGCACGCTCCTGCCTTCACGGATCGGAAGGCACGAAGTCGACGGGGTTGGTGGGGACGCCCTTGAGCAGGGCGCCGTCGCTGACGGCGTAGACGAAGCTGGGCTGCGCGATGCCATCGAGCAGGACGTCGAGCTCGATGATGGCACCGGGGTCTGCGTCGAAGGTGAAGCCGTTCATGCCATAGGCGGTGTCGGTGACGAGGTTGATGGAGCCATCGATGCCGACGTCGATGGAGTCACCGCTCTCGAGATCGAAGCCCTGAACGTTGTCGATGTAGACGCGCGAATCGGCGGAAACGAGGATGTCGAAGTTGCAGGAGGAGCCGGAGATCTCGGTGTCGCAGGTGGTGTAAACGGTCCAGAAGCCGCCGGCGTCGTACTGGACGAAGACGCCGACGCCGTAACCAGGATCGGCAGTCATGGTGGCGCCGGAGTCGATGGCGACCTCCGCGACGGTGGCGACGGGGGTTGGGTCGACATAGATGTCACCGTCGAAGCCAGCGGAGCCGGTGACGACGCATCCGGTGAGGCCGAGGCTGACGGCGGCGGCAGCGGTGAGGGTGGAGAAGATCGAAGCAAGCTTGTTGGTGCGAGACGAGTTCATTGTCGTGCTCCTCGGCGAACCGTCATTGCAGCCCGCAGGCCAACCCGCGAGCGTTCGCTGGGAGCGAGAAATCAGCCGCAAATCAAGGGGCCCTGCGCGCGCGGGCCCCTCGCGGTACGCCGCTGTTACGCGACGTCGTTACGATCGCCGTCGCGCCTCTGCCGTGTGCATCAAAGCCCGCGATGTCGCTCGGGGCGAAGCGGGACCTGCCCCGAGAGCGCCGCATCGATGACCTGCACGATGCGCTCGCGATCGCGCGGCAAGCGGCCACCCAAGGGGAGATGATTCGAGGCGTGGTTGGTGCGGAACATCGTGTCCGTGGGCCGCGCCCGATCGACGATGGCGCGCATCTCACGGAGGAGCGCCGGTATGGACGGCACCGCGAACCGTCCACGCTTCGCGAGCGTGTGCAGCGGCGTCCCGGGCACCACGGTCACCGTGAGCGCCGAGAAATACGCCGGATCCATGGCCGTCACGAGATCGGCCGTGGCCGCTGCGTGCTCGTCGCTGCGCTCGCCGGCGATGCCGAGCAGCGCGATCACGCTGATCTCCATGCCTGCCCCATGCGCGCGCCGCGCGGCCTCGACGTGCGCCGCCGCGTCGTCACCCTTGGCGATGCGCTTCAGCGTCGCATCGTCGCCCGACTCCGGCCCGATGTAGAGCAGCGACAAGCCCGCGGCGCGCAGGCTCGAGAGCTCGGCCTCGCTCTTCTCGTTCACGTTGCGGGCCATCGCGTAGCACGACACACGACGGAGCCGCGGGAACAGCGCCCGCGCTCGCTCGAGGATTGGCAGCCAATGATCCATGGGCATGATCAGCGCGTCGCCGTCCGCCACGAAGACCTTCTCGATCCGATCGCCCGCGTGTCGCGCCGCGGTCTCCAGGTCGGCGAGAGACTCCGCGAGATCGCGGATCCGGAACGTCTTGTCCCGGTACATGTCGCAGTACGTGCAGTGGTTCCACGAGCAGCCGATCGTGGCCTGAAGAATGTACGCGTCGGCCTCGGACGGCGGCCGATAGAGCTTGCCTTCGTAACGCATGCGATACGCGTGATCGTCAGTTGAGCCGGCAAGCGCCCGGTCCGCGTGGATCACCGCACGAGCCGCACCCGCCGCCAATCGGCGCAGCGGCTTCGGGCCGGCCGGCCGCGACGACGGACAGGACCCGCTCCACCTCGGGCGCCTGGCAAGCAGGGCACACCGGCGGCGCGTCGCCGGCGAAGATCAGCTCCTCGAAGGGACGGGCACACTTGCGACAGACGTATTCGTAGACGGGCACGACGCGATCTCCTCGGCTCGGTCTGCAGCGGCGGAGGAAGGGAATCAAGCCCCACGCCGCCGATGTGCCCGGCACTCGGGAGGCTCGCGGCGGAACGCGATCGCGCTCACCGAATCGTCGCTGCCCGGATCCTCGCTCACCGTCCCTCGGAGTGACCGAGAGCTCCTCGTTCGGGCGCGCTGGATTCGGGGGCCCGTCACGAAAATCGGCGGCCGCTCGGGCTGCCCGTCACGTGATCTGTTCCGTCGACCCTGAACCTCGTCAAGCACGCCTGTCCGGGCTGGATCCACGATGAAGCAGCGATAAATCCGGGACTTCCGCGCATCGACGCGTGGCCGGAGATCCGTGGTGATGACGACCGTGTCGCCGCCCCTTCGACGTCGTCGACCTGGAGAAGCGAATTACTTCGGGATGTCGCCCGGCAAGATTCCACATGACTGGAAGTCGAGCGTGGTTTCGATGCGGAAGTTGGAGCCGCCTGGGTTTCTCTCCGCTTGGAAGAGATCGAGCTTGTAGACATCGCCGATGTGCAGCCCGAGCTGGGCCGCGCTCGCGTCGAGGCTCACGTTGCCGACCAGCGGACCGTGGATGCCGCCGATGTCGACGGCGAGCTTGTCGTTGATGAAGACGAACACGTCGTCGTCACCGCGGAAGTTGAAGACCTCACCGCCCTTGTATTCGAACGCGGTGTGCATCTCGATGGTGAACAGGAAGTTGTGTGGCCCATTGTCGTTGCCGCCGACCTGCACGTCACCGGGAGAGGTGTTCCATTTGTCGAGCGGGAAGAAGCTGCTCGAGTCGAAGATGAACGTGCCCGGCTTGCTCGGATCCGGCTGCAACCACATGTCCATCACGAACGGCACGTTCACACCATCGATGTTTCGATACCAATCGTCGAAGGACTCGATGACGTCGAGCGGCGTGCGTGCCGGGTTGATGTCCGGCTTGCGGTCGGCGGGGAGGCTCGGGAGGATTTGCCCGGTGTAGAGGCCCGGAGCCATCCACGTCGACGGCTTCTCCTGCCCGAAATCGATGTGGGCTTGCGTGAAGTCGCGCGCGATCACCCGCAGCACGTTGGCACAGACGTTCTCGCTGGGCTCGTTGAAGTCTTTGAGCAACCCGAGCACCTTCCAACCTCCATAGCTCGTCTCGGCGGTGAAGCCCGGGGGCAAGGTCTCATCGATTTTGGCGGGAGGCTTCACCATCGAGCCACCGGCACCGCCGCTTCCCACGGTGATGAGGCCGCCGCCCACGCCTGGGCCGGCACCCGTGCCGTTACCACCGCTGCCCCCGTTCGACCCGGGGCCTACCGGAGATGCTGCGCTGCAAGCGATCGAGCCGACAATCGCCATGGAGAGAGAAGCGAAAACGACGGTGCGTCGAAGCATGGCAGTGACGGTAAGCCAACCTCCGTGTTCGGCGCAGTACACGTGGGGAATTTACCGGCGCGCGATGATGAACCGTGTTGCTGCTGCGTTGCGTCAGCGTGCGCGTCGAGATCGAGCCGAAAATGCGCAGTGGATCGCGTGTCGCATCCTCTTTGGTAAAAGGTCCAATTGACCATGAATTTGATGGATCGGGTCCATCTCGGATTGTTAGGGATATGAGGCTCGGAGAGCGTTCGAGGAGCGCTCGAGCCTCTTTGCAAGGGCTGATTCCCTCGTGCCCGTCGAACAGTCCACTGGATTGAGGGCCTGGACCATGGATTGGATGAAGCTGTTGCCTGTTCGGAATCGCTGCTGTACCGGCGCCGGCGCGGTCGACCGCCCGTTCTACCGGAGCACGACATCCACGCGTCGTCGTGATGGGGGGCGAACGGGCCCTGTGCGGACGCGGCTGCTCACCTACGTGGCGCTGCTCTCGTGTGCCGCGTGCAGCGCCGGTGGGGCCGGCGCCACCAGCATCGATACCACCTCCAGCAGCGGAGCGGGCACCGGCGGCGACATCATGATCGGTGTCGGCGGTGGCATCTCCATCCCCGACGGCGGCCAAAGCGATGCCGGCGGCGGCATCGTCGACAAGCTCCCCATGGGCTTCGTCGCCACGGAGATCGGGGGCTATCAGCTCGGTGCGCCTGCCAGCGAAGGCTCGCTCGCGGACGCGGGCGCCGGCAGCACCGATAAGTGCGGAAACATCCTCACGGCCATCGTTCGCGATTTCAAAGGCAGGAGCGAGGCGGGCGGAAACCCTGATTTCGAAGGCCCTCTCTACGGCAACGACATCACGAAGGGGCTCGTGCAGCCCAACTTGGGCCCCGAGCAGAAGCCCGTCTACACCGGGACTTGCGAAGAAGGGCACCCGAGCCCGGCGCCGACGTGCCCCTTCGGCGCGGAGACGACGTCGCTGACGAACTTCCAGCAATGGTATCACGATACACCGAACGTGAATCAGCCGTTCTTCCTCTCCGTGTGGCTCGCGCCGCAGGCGGGGGGCCTCTTCACGTTCCAGAGCCTCTCCTTCTTCCCGCTCGACAACGCAGGTTGGGGCAACTCGGGTGTCGACAAGGGCGGCGTCGTCCGCAACTTCAGCTTCACGACCGAGCTGCACACGCGCTTCCAATACAAGGGCGGTGAGACGTTCCTCTTCGAAGGCGACGACGACGTCTGGGTCTTCCTCAATGGCCATCTCGCCGTCGATCTGGGCGGGCTCCACCCAAAGGGCTCGACCGCTGTCAACCTCGACGCCTCCGCCGATCAGCTCGGCATGGTCAAAGGCAACGTCTATGCGCTCGACCTCTTCCACGCCGAGCGACACACGCCCGAATCGACCTTCCGTATCGACACGAACCTCTCGTTCGTGGATTGCGGCGCCGTCGTTCCCAAGTAACGATACGTCAATCGGTATTCGTTGAACGAGAGCAGGCGTCAGGCTTGCTCTCGTTTTTCTTCTGGTGAGGAGGGAAGAGGCCTCCGTGGCAGGGAGGCCTCCAAGGCTCGCGGGGGCTTCGTCAGGGCTCGACGCCCCACACCACGGATTGGCCTTGATACACGAGCACGGCCTTGGGCCAATCCTGTTGAGACGTGGCGCCGGCGCTGAACGAGTAGTCTCCCGTTTGGGCGAACTGCTGAGACATGAAGTTCTGAATCGTCCACGAGAACTGCACGCGCTGGTTGGGGCTCAGCATGTGAGCGCTGCCCGTGAAGCTGAATTCCACATAGGTGTCGGCGCCGGGCACGGGCGTGGCCATCGGCACCACCGTGATCATGATGTCGCCGGTGGGGAAGCCGGAGTTGGAGCCGCCCACGAGGCCGATGTTGGCCCAGTTGATGTTCTTTTGCAGCGTGGCGGCGACCTCGTTGGTCAGGTAGTAGCGAAGGCCGAGATCGTTGAGATTCACCATGTCGGTGCTGGTGTTGACGATCCAGAGCTGCGATCCGATGGCCGCGCTCGAGGCCGCGCCGTTCTCCACCTTGTATTGAACCACCATGCCCATCGGGCCGGTGCTCCCGCTTGAAGACGCGCTCGAGGAAGAGGAGGCGCTCGAGGACGAAGACGCGCTCGATGAAGAGGAAGCGCTCGACGAAGACGATGAAGAGGAGCTCGACGAAGACGATGATGTCGACGACGAAGAGCTCGATGACGAGGAGGAGCTCGACGCCACTGCGGAGCTCGATGATGCGCTGGAGCTCGTCGACGTATCCTCACCACCGGCGCCGCCGGTGCCCGGAGTGCCCACGAGACCTTCGGCACAGCTCGCGGCAGCCAGCATCGAGCCCAACAGGAGAGCGAAGGATCTCCTATGGGATCTCGACTGCGGTAAAGCATGGAGCACCGGCCTGCCACGGCTTGCGCGAGCGTTCATGAGACCCTCCGGTATCGTATAACGAGATGAAACTATCACCTCACTTTGATGAAACAAATCGGAAACACGGTTAGAAAAGGCCGTTTACTGAGCGAACGGCGCAGGCATTGGCAGACGGTGAAAGGCGCTGCGGTGCGTGAGATCCAGATGGGAGGGAGCCCCCGTATGACGCGCGTGTGAAGCGCGCGAACGTCTCCGACTCGAGAGGAGAGCCGGCGCTGCGGTACAGCATCGCAATGGTGTGTCGCATGCGTGATCGGGTTTGTCGCCTTCAACTGCGTTGAGGCGCGAGGTCTCGTTTGCACCGGGCGACACCAGGCGTCGCGTGGTCAATGGTTCTCGGCTGGACGTACGCTGTGCGCGACGTTCGCATGCACGGCTCGCCGACGTCGTGGCCATGGCGCCATTGCTCATCGAATGATGAGCGTCGGTTGCTCGGGCGAAGCGCTCTGACGCACCGCGCCCGCGTGATGATGCGCGTCATCGAGGTATGGGTGAGATCATCGGAGATTGATCCGAAGAGTGGGTGCGTCTACCCTCGGCGTGTGAACCGCGTCGTCTTCACGATGCTGCCGGTACACCTCGCTGCCACGCGAGGCGCCTCTGCACATGCGAATGGCGCTCGATCCATGGCAGGCGTCGAGCGCCGGCGGGCAGAATGCGGTCGCGTGGGGGAGAATGACGTGGACTCGACAGTCCAGATGCGTCGCGTGAGCGATGGAGGGCCGGCGTCGTCGGCAAACGGCGATACCAGCCCCGAAGTCGATATCGAGTGTGCGCGATCGGGGCCTGAACGGCACATGAATCACCTGGTCGGGCGTGTGCCGAGGACGGCGCCTCGTAGCGCGTCCGGGCACGCGGAGCGGCGCGAGGATCGCGGTTCGGGAGGCTTGGACTCTCGCGTCCAAGTCGACTGGCATCGGCGCGGCCGGCGCACGCTCGAAAGCACCACCGTTTAGCGCAGGGCCTCCTCACCCCGGTGTGATCATGAACCTCGAGCGCGTTGGAAAATATCGCATCATCGCGCCGCTCGGGCAGGGGGGCATGGCGTCGGTGTACCTCTCGGTGGTGCCCGGCCCGATGGGGGTCAACAAGCTCCTCGTCCTCAAGCTCCTGCGTGAGGAGCTCTCGCTGGATGAGGACTTCCTCGCGATGTTCCTCAACGAGGCGCGGCTCGCGGCGCGCCTCAACCACGCCAACGTGGTGCAGACCTACGAGGTCGGCTTCGAGTCGGGGATTCATTTCCTCGCCATGGATTTCCTCGATGGCCAACCGCTCCATGCGGTGCTCCGCCGAGCGGGGGCGGGCGGCGCGGGCGCAGGCGTGCCCCTCGACATTCAGGTGCGCATCCTCGCCGAGACGCTGGCGGGCCTCCATTATGCGCACACGCTCGCGGACTTCGATGGCACGAAGCTCCACGTCGTGCACCGCGACGTGAGCCCGCAGAACGTGTTCATCACGTACGACGGGCAAGTGAAGGTGGTCGACTTCGGGATCGCCAAGGCAGCAGGCGCCGTGGGCACGACCCAGAGTGGCATGTTCAAGGGCAAGCTCGCGTATGTCGCGCCCGAGCAGGCCAATGGTGATCCCGTCGATGCGCGCGCCGACGTCTTCGGCGTGGGCGTCATGTTGTGGGAGGCGATCGCGGGCCGGCGCCTCGCGCGCGGCGACAGCCAATCGGCCATGCTGAGCCGCCGCCTCGCGGGCACCGAGCCGCGCATTCGCGAGGAGGTCTCGAGCGTCGATGCCGAGATTGCCGACATCTGCGACAAGGCCATGGCTCACCGAGCGAATGATCGCTTCGCCAGCGCCGAGGATTTTCGCGCGGCGCTCGAAGGCTACCTGGCGCGCACGAGCCCGCGCACGGGCGCTCGCGAGGTGGGCCAATTCGTGGAGGAGCTCTTCGTCGCCGAGCGGGAGAAGCTCCGCGTCGTCATCGACGAGCAGATGAAGCGCATCCAGCGGGAAGCCTCGACGGCGATGCTCTTGCCGCTGATGGAGGCCGATCCGCGCTCCAGCACGGGGCGCATGTTGATTCGGGACGACGAGATCATCACGGTGACGCAGCGGGTCCCGCGCCGCGATCGCTATGTGTGGGTGACGAGCGAGCAGCCGGGGTCGAACGAATGGTCGCTGTTCCTCGCGACCACGCTCGAGGTGATCGAGCGAGGCGAGACGGGAATCGCAGGGCAGGTGAGCGCGCTCGTGGGCGTCGATGGCCGCGCCAACAACCCCGAGTATCAACAGCTCTGCGACATCGAGGTGTGCGGCACAGCGTCGGGCCTCATGCTGGTGAACTCCGCCATGCTCTATCTGCTCCCGGTGCTGCAGACACCGGGGCTGCCGCGCGTGGCCATTGGCGCGTCGCTGCCGCATGCGAGCTTGGTGCAGCTCGATTTCATGAAGCTCATCGAGCGCGCTTCGGCGCGCGTCCTGGAGCGCGGGCAGCACATCGCCGTGATGTCGCCGCACGCGCCCAAGCTCACCGCCGCCCAGGAGTGTCTCGAGGCGCGCGGGCTGCACCCCGAGCGCCTGCTCACGATGCCCGCGGCGCCCATCGGCTGTGAGCGTCTCACCGAGATGATGTTCGATCGAAGGAAGCGCCCCGACGCCGTCTTCGTCATGGACGACAACCTCGTTGCGCCGCTGCTCGCCGGTCTCCAGCGCGCGGGCGTGCAGCCGGGCAAGGACGTCTATGTGCTGGCCCATTGCAACTGGCCGCGTCCCCTCGGCTTGGCCGAAGGCGTGGAGCACATCGGCTTCGACGTCCGCGAAGTCCTCTGTGCCGGCAAGGAGCTCATCGACGCCCATCGCGCCGGCACGCCGTACCCCACGCGCACCATCCCTCCTCGCCTCCTGGGCGAGCTGACGCGTCCACTGCAGATGCCGAGTGACGTGAACGTCAAAGCCTGAGGTGGGGTCGGTCGTGACGCTCGCGGCAGGGTGATTGTCGCCCATTGCCGATCTCCCACTGCGTCACGCTCGGCGCGCTGCCGCAAACGCGTTGCGTCGGACGAGACTGCGCCGGCGCGGAGGTCGTCTGTGGCTCGCCGCCTCGGGCCGGCGCACCTCGATAAGGGTGCTCGCCAACATCCCTGCTCCGACCAGGCGAGCGCCGGGCCCCGGCACAGGGCCTCTTGGATCCGCGGCCTTTTCGCGCGCCCCCGAGGTCCTTCGTCGCCTCCTGGTAAATCCTCGAAATTTACCCAGTTCGCGATTGTTTCGTTGCCCGAGGCGCCGGTACAGTGTCGCCCATGCGCCGTTGCTCGTCGGATTGGCTCGACGTTCAGCAATTGGCAGCCCCCTTCTGCGATTCGAAGTCGAGGTCGAGAGATGATGGGCTGCGTCGAGCCTTCCTCTCCATCCTCGTGGCCGTAGCCTGTCTCTTGATCTCACCATGGGCCTACGGCGAGCAGGCCCCATCGCCCGAGGGGCGTGTGCGGGTGAGCTACTGGGAGAAGTGGACCGGCATGGAGAAGGAGGCGATGGAGTCCGTGATTGCGGACTTCAACCGCTCTCAATCCCGGATCTGGGTCGAGTATCAGTCGGTCTCGCAGTATCAACACAAGACGTTGATCGCCACGGCGGGCGGCGATCCGCCGGACATCGCCGGGCTCCTCGCGGCCGACATCGCCGACTTCGCCGAGAAAGGCGCGCTCGTTCCGCTCGACGATTTCATGCGCGGGACGCACCTCCAGCGGGAGAATTACCTCCCGGTGTACTGGGACATGGGGGTGTATCGGGATCGGGTTTGGGCCATCGTGTCCGTTCCGATCGTGGTGACCTTGCACTGGAACAAGGATCTCTTCGCCAAAGCAGGCCTCGATCCGGAGCAGCCGCCGCGCACCATCGCCGAGCTCGACGAGATGGCGGAGAAGCTCACCGTCATCAAGGGCGGCAAAATCGAGCAGCTCGGGTTCATGCCCGCCGACACGAACTGGTGGCCTTACGGTTGGGGCTTTTGGTTCGGCGGGCGCCTCTGGGACGGTGGAGAGAAGATCACCATCGATTCACCGGAGAACATCCGAGCATTCTCCTGGTTTCAGAGCTACGCGAAGCGCCACGACCCCGCGCAGGTTCAGAATTTTACGAGCGCCTTCGGCAACTTTGCTTCCTCTCAGAATCCGTTCTTGAGCGGCAAACTCGCCATGGTGCTCCAGGGCATCTGGATGGGGAATTTCATTCAGAGGTTCGCCCCCGACATGCATTGGGGCGCGGCGCCCTTTCCATCGGAGAAGGCGGGTGGCCCGCCCGTCGCCATCGCCGACGCCGACATGCTGGTGATCCCGAGCGGCGCGCGCCACCCGAAGGAGGCCTTCGAGTTCCTCACGTATCTCTCGCAACGAGGCCCGAGGGAGAAGCTGTGTCTCGGGCAACGCAAGCTGTCGCCGCTCCGCGAGGTGAGCCCCGAATTCTTCCGCGCGCACAAGAACCCGTACATTCGCATGTTCCAGGAGCTGGCCGCGAGCCCCGGCGCCACGCCGCAGCCGCGGATCAGCGTGTGGAACGAGTACACCAACGAGATCCGGAATGCCTCTCAACGGCTCTGGTTGGGTGAGGCAACGGCGGATCGGGCGCTCGGCGACGTGAAGAAGGTGATCCAGAAATCGTGGGATCGCCACCGTCACCGGCAGGACGCGACACCGCAACGATGGCTGTCGGCGCTCCCCTTTGCGCTGATGGCGCTCCTGGTCGCGGTCGTCGTCGGGCTGGCGCGGCGCGAGCAGCAAAAGCTCGCTGCGATCAGCGGCGTCCAAAAGCCGGTGCGCTCGAATGCGTCGTTGCGGAAGGGGCTCGCCTTCTTTTCGCCCTGGGGCATCGGCTTGCTCGTCTTCCTGGCCTATCCGGTGATGTCGTCGATCGTTTACAGCTTCTGCGATTATTCGGTGCTGTCGCCCCCGCGGTGGATCGGGCTCCAGAACTTCATCGATCTGTTCCAGGACGAGGTGTTCTGGATCGCGCTCAAGAACACGCTCTTGTACGTGGCTTTGGCGCTCCCGCTCGGGCTCACGGTGGCGCTCTTCTTCGCGCTCCTGCTCGACGCCAAGGTGCGCGGATCGAACGTGTACCGCACGCTCATCTTCCTGCCCGCGCTCGTCCCGGTGGTGGCGGGCGCGACGATCTGGATTTGGATGTTGAACGGCGAGTACGGCATCATCAATCACTTCTTGCACAAGGTGACCTTCGGGCTGTTTCCCAAGGTGTCTTGGCTCGCCGAGCGGCGCTTTGCATTGCCTTCACTGATCCTCGTGAGCACGTGGACGGTGGGGCAGACGGTGCTGACGCTGCTGGCGGCGATGCAGGACGTGCCGCGATCCATCTACGAGGCGGCCGACATCGACGGCGCCAATTTCTGGCAGAAGATTCGGCACGTCACCATCCCGCTGATCTCGCCGGTGCTCTACTTCAACGCCATCATGGGCATCATCGGCGCGCTGCAGGTGTTTGCCACGCCCTACATCATGACGGCCGGCGGGCCGGCGCGCGCGACGCTGTTCTATGCGCAGCGCCTGCACGAGAACGCGTTCTACTTCCTGCGCATGGGCTACGCGTGCGCCATGGCGTGGATCCTGTTTTTGATCGTGCTCGGGCTCACGGCGCTCGCGCATCGCCTCGGGCACTCCCGGGTTCACTACGGTGGAGCGTGATTCATGGCGGCCGCTGACTCTCCCTTCAGCAGCACGTTTCGGCAGCGACCGTGGTCGCGTGCCGTGGTCCACGTCCTGCTCATCGTGGGCTCGCTCGTGTTCGTGTTCCCCATCCTGTGGATGCTGTCCACGTCGCTCAAGCCCATCGAGCAGACGCTCACGCCCGAGCCGGTGTGGATTCCGCATCCCATCGAGTGGCGGAACTACGTCGCGACCATCGAGTACATCCCGTTCCTGCGTTATGCGCTCAACACGGTGATCATCTGCACGCTGGCGACGATCGGCACCACGCTCTCGAGCGCGCTCGTGGCGTTCAGCTTCACGCGCCTCGAGTGGCCGGGGAGAAATCTGCTCTTCGGGCTGACCTTGGCGACGATGATGATCCCGTTCCCGGTCGTCATGGTGCCGCTCTACAGCGTGTATCGCGCGCTCGGGTGGATTGGCACGTTGAAGCCGCTCTGGGTGCCGACCTTCTTCGGGAGCGCCTTCAGCATCTTCCTTCTGCGGCAGTTCTTCATGCGCATTCCGAAGAGCTTGCCCGAGGCGATGACCCTCGACGGGGCCTCGGAGCTTCGGATCTTCTGGCAGATGTATCTGCCGCTCTCCAAGGCGCCGCTCGTCGTCGTGGCGTTCTTTCAGCTCATGTATTCGTGGAACGACCTCCTCGGTCCGCTCCTCTTCCTCACCGACCAGAGCACATACACGTTGACCTTGGGGCTGCAGGCCTATCAGAGCCAGGAAGGCGGCACCCAATGGCACTATCTGATGGCCGCTTCGATCATGACGACGCTGCCGATCGTCGTGCTCTTCGGCCTCGTGCAGCGCGCCCTCTTCCAGGGCATGGCCTCGACGCAGAGCTTCGACGCGTGAGCGACGGCAACCACATGGCCACCTGGTGCGGGCATGCGACGTTCGGCGGCGAGCGCGTGATGCGCTGCATGAAGAGCGATCCCGCCCCGAAGGCTTCGACGAGCACCTTGCACGGCTGCTTCTGCACCGTGATAGGCTGCATGTGGGACCATGCCACTGCGAAAAGTCGAAGCCATCGCTCGCGCGCTCAAGGAGCAGATCCTGGCAGGGCGGTACGCGCCGGGCTCACGGCTGCCGACGTACGACGCGCTGATGGAGCAGTTCGGCGTCACGCGGCCCACCGTGGGGCGCGTGCTCGATGCCCTTCGGGAAGAGGGGCTCATCACCGTCAAAGGCCTGCGCAAGGTCTTCGTGACACAGCGGTTCCCGCATCACGATCGCTATGTGTGGGTGACGAGCGAGCAGCCGGGATCGCCCGAATGGTCGTTGTTCCTGGCCATCACGCTCGAGGTGATCGAGCGCGGCGAGAC
Source organism: Minicystis rosea (assembly GCA_001931535.1). GTDB lineage: Bacteria > Myxococcota_A > Polyangia > Polyangiales > Polyangiaceae > Minicystis > Minicystis rosea. The sequence goes on along the minus strand of CP016211.1, from coordinate 5,197,088 downwards.
GGGGATTCCCGGTCAGGTGAGCGCGCTGGTGGGGGTCGATGGCCGCGCCAACAACCCCGAGTACCGGCAGCTCTGCGAGGTCGAAGCGCGCAAGTCGGCGGCGGGGCTCCTGCTCGTCAATTCGGCGATGACCTATTTGCTTCCCGCGCTGCAGACACCGGGGTTGCCGCGCGTCGCCATCGGCGCGTCGCTGCCGCATGCGAGCTTGGTGCAGCTCGATTTCGCGGGGCTCATCTCCCGCGCTTCGGCGCGCGTGCTCGAGCGGGGCGGTCGCATCGCGGTGATGTCGCCGCACGCGCCCAAGCTGGCTGCAGCAGCGGAGTGTCTCGAGAAGCTCGGGCTCCCCGCCGATCGATTGCAGTCGGTGCACGCCGCGCCGATTGGCTGCGAGCACCTGACGGAGCTGATGTTCGAGCGCAAGAATCGCCCGGACGCGATCTTCGTGATCGACGACAACCTCGTTCCGCCGGTGCTCTCGGGGCTCCAGCGCGCGGGCGTCACGCCCGGCAAGGACGTCTATGTGCTGGCCCATTGCAACTGGCCACGGCCGGCCGGCTTGGCCGAGGGCGTGGAGCACATCGGCTTCGATGTACGCGAGGTGCTCTGTGCGGGGAAGGAGCTCATCGATGCACGGCGCGAAGGCGCGGAGTCGTCCTCGCGCCTCATCCCCGCGCGCTTCCTCGCGGAGCTGACACGTCCGCTCACGCCGGCGGCGGATGCTGCCGAAGAATCCGCCGAAGCCGCCAGTCCGTAGTGATGGGGCCGCAAGCGGCCCTGGTTGCGATGGGGCCGCTTGCGGCCCCAAACCCCCGGCCGGGCGAGCCGGCCGTGATCACGATGGGGTGGGAAGCGGTATCAAACACCGGGCCGCAAGCGGCCCTGATCCACGTCAGTCACAGACGATATCAGCGCGAGGCGCTTTCGCTCGGTCGTGTGAAGGTTGCTCACGCGCGCCGAGGGACGAAACCAAGAGGGGCAGCGTACCGATCATGGCCAGCGTGACTCTTTCGGACGTCGTCAAGGTGTACGAAGGCGGCGTCAAGGTCGTCAATCGCATCAACCTCGAGATCGCAGATCGCGAGTTCGTGGTGCTCGTCGGGCCCTCGGGCTGCGGCAAGTCGACGACGCTGCGGATGATCGCGGGGCTCGAAGAGCTCAGCTCCGGCACCATCAAGATCGGCGATCGCGTGGTGAACGACGTGGCGCCGAAGGATCGCGACATCGCCATGGTGTTCCAGAGCTATGCGCTCTATCCGCACATGACGGTTTACGACAACATGGTCTTCGCGCTCCGGCTGCGCCGGATGGATGAGGGCACCATCCGCCAGAAGGCCATGCGCGCCGCGAAGATTTTGGGGATCGAGGCGCTGCTCGATCGCAAGCCGCGGGCCCTCTCGGGCGGGCAGCGACAGCGCGTCGCCGTGGGGCGCGCCATCGTGCGCGAGCCCAAATGCTTCCTCTTCGACGAGCCGCTCTCCAACCTCGACGCGAAGCTTCGTGTGGAGATGCGCGCGGAGATCAAGCAGATCCACATGAGCCTCGACGCCACCACCGTCTACGTCACCCACGATCAGGAAGAGGCCATGACGCTCGGCGATCGCGTGGTGGTGATGAAGGACGGAGTCATCCAGCAGTGCGACGGCGCCCTCGCCATCTATCACAACCCGGCCAATCGCTTCGTCGCCGGCTTCCTGGGGAGCCCGCCCATGAACTTCTTCGAAGGGCGTTTGGTAAAAGATGGTGAACGCCTATCGTTTGACGAGGGGACGGCGAAGATCCCCGTGCCGGACTGGGCGCGCGAGCAGCTCGCGGACCGCGTGGGGATGAACGTGGTGATGGGGGTGCGGCCCGAGGCCATGTCCGATCAGGCGAGCGCGCGCTTCGCGACCGCGGAGAACGCGCTGCCGATGCGCGTCGTGTTGATTCAACCCTTGGGAGACAAGATGGATGTAGTCGTGGCGACGGAACGCCACGCGCACGCCGTCGCCCACGTCGACGCGCACAGCGGCCTCCGGGTGGGAGAGTCTTTGCCGATCTTCATCGATACGGCACGGGTGCATTTCTTCGCGACCGGCGACGTCGGGGAGCGGATTGCCACCCGCCATCGATAGGGCACGCGCTTCGTGAACCGTTGAGAAAACACGGTAAACAACGATGTTTTCTCGGAACTTGCCTTGATTCGTTTCGTGTCGAACGATACGACATGAAGGCTTCGCTCGAGCCGAGGTGGGGCTCCGGGCGAACGGAGGAGCATGACGGTGCGAACGGCGATCAACTGCGCGGACCACGTGCCGCTGGGCGGTGTCGATTGGGTCGAGAAGACGGAGCGCGGCCTGCTTCTCGGCGTCGGTGACGAGAGAGTGCGTGTCGACGTCCTCCTCCCCGACGTCGTCCGCATGAAGATCTCGCAGGGCGGATCGTTCGACGAGAGTCCGACGTTCGCCGCTTGTTTCGACATGCCGCCGCCCACGTCGTTTACCGTGCGGGAGTCGGCTCGAGAGCTCGTCCTGGAGACGGCGCGTCTCTGGCTCCGCATCGCCAAGCGAACCTTCGCGGTGGATGCCTATCGCACGGACGGTTCGGTGATCTTCGAGGATCACCGGGACGAGGCCGGCAACGCCGTGGGGTACCTGCATCTCAACGACTCCTTCGTCGTGACGCGGCGCATGGCGCCGGAAGATGCCATTTACGGGCTCGGCGAGAAGACGGGCGCCTTCGATCGGCGCGGTGGCGATTACGTCCTCTGGAACACGGACATCCTCCACCCGAACGTCCTCGTCCAGAACCACCTCTACGAGACGGACGTCACCCTGTCGGGCAAGAGCCCGAAGTTCGAGCCCTATTACACGTCGATCCCGTTCTTTTACCACTGCCGGTCGGCGGACGACTCGGCCAAGGTGGCGGGCTTCTTCATCGACAATGGCTACAAGGGGAACTTCGAGTTCTCCGCCAACCACTACTATCGTTATGCCTTCAGCGGCGGCCAATACACGGAGTACATCTTCGCTGGTCCCGATCTGCGGGAGGCGCTCCGGGCCTACACCTGGGTCACCGGGCGGATGGCGCCTCCGCCGATTTGGGCGCTCGGCCACCACCAGTGCCGCTATCACCACTACACCGATGCAGAGGTGTCCGCCATCGGCCGGAAGTACCGGGAGCGCGGGATTCCGTGCGACGTGCTCTGGCTCGACATCGGTTACATGGATGGCTACCGCGTCTTCACCTGGCATCCGACCCGTTACCCCGATGCGGCCGGCTTCATCGGCGCGCTCAAAGACGACAAGTTCCGCCTGGTCACCATCATCGATCCCGGCGTGAAGGCCGAGCCGGGGTATCCGGTGTTCGACGAAGGCAACGAGAAGAACCTGCTTTGCAAGACGGCGTCGGGCAAGCTCTACATCGGCAAGGTTTGGCCGGGGCGCACCGCGTTCCCGGATTTCGTCAAGCCGGAGGCGCGATCCTGGTGGGCTTCGCACGTGGCCAAGCACGTCGCCGGCACCGGCGTGGCCGGGCTGTGGAACGACATGAACGAGCCGGCGACGGGCGATGTCGAGCCCTTCGCGATGCGCTTCGATCGCGACGGAGCCAATCACCCGCACGAGCGTTACCACAACCAATATGCGCTTCTCATGGCCATGAGCACGGTGGCCGGTCTCGCCGAGACCGCGCCCGATCAGCGCACCTTCATCCTGAGCCGCGCCGGGTCCGCCGGGATTCAGCGCTACGCGGCGCAGTGGCTCGGCGACAATTGCTCGAATTGGGACCATCTGGAGATGAGCATTCCCATGGCGCTCGCCATGGGGATTTCGGGGCAGCCGTTCATCGGCGCCGACATCCCCGGCTTCGTCTCGGCGCCCACGGCGGAGCTGGCCGCGCGCTGGACCCAGTGCGGCGCGCTCACGCCCTTCTGCCGCAATCACAACCACTGGGGTGAGCCGGATCAATACCCTTGGTCGTTCGGCCCCGAGATCGAGGAGATTTGTCGCGAGGCGCTGCAGCTTCGCTATCGCTTGTTGCCCTATCTCTACAGCGCGTTCTTCCACGCGAGCGAGTCGGGCGACCCCATCCAACGGCCGCTCGTGTACGACTTTCAATACGATCGCCGCGCGCGGGAGACGCAGGACGCCTATCTGCTCGGCGACGCGCTCTTGGTCGCTCCGGTCGTCGAGCCCGGGTGCCGATCGCGCCGGGTCTACCTCCCCGAAGGCACGTGGGAGGATTGGTACACCGGCGAGCGCCACACGGGCGGGCGCTTCATCAACGTCGAGGCGCCGCTCTCGCGGATTCCGATGTTCGCGCGCGGGGGCTATGTCGTCCCGGCGTATGCGACGGCCCCCGAGTCGACGATGGGATACGCGCCGGAGCTCCTCGTGCTCCACGTCTTCATCCCCGACGAAGATGGTGAGCTCGTCTCCGAGCTGCACGAGGACGACGGGCTCACCAAGGCCTTTGCGCGCGGCGCCTATTACCGCACGACGTTCCGAGTCGTTCGGCGCGGCGCCTCCATCACGATGACGGCGACGGTGACGGGCCAAGGCTTCCCCGAGTTTCGAAGGAGCGCGCTGCGCCTCGTGCTCCATGGCTTCAAGGGCCGGGACATCACCCTCGACGGCCGCTCCCTGCGCGTCGAGAACGGCGTCGTCGAGATCGCGAATCGCGCCGAGAGCTTCACGCTCGGTCTCTCGCTCGAAGATCGCTCGGTGCGCGCCCAACTGATGTGAGCCCACCATCCATGCCGGTGTCGGTCATCACGACGGCTCCGGCAATCGCCATGAAGCGGCGCGAGCCGGTGTCATCCACGACGCCGGCTCGCAGCGTCGCACGCGTGCCGTGCTTCGATCGCTGTGCAACGCCTCCTGGGCGCGCCGAGCCAAGCTCTTTGCGCCTTTTTGCGTCTCTGCGTCTTTGCGACTTCGCGTTGAAATTCCGGGAGCGCAGCAGCACGGATCGGCGAGGGCGCCGACCATTGCCGTGTCCTCGGACAGGCCTACCAGCCGGTGTTGCCGGCGCCGACGAGGATCTTGAACTTGCCGCCCGACTCGTCGAGCACGCCCTGGGGAGCGTTGGTGACGGCAACGTTGGCGGCGTCCATGGCGCCGGTGGCGTTGGGGCTCAGGTGGAAGGCGGCTGTCTTGGGCTGCTTGATGGTTGCCTTGTCGAACCACACGCTGTCGATGGTGCCCGGGCCTTCGACGTGGATGCCTGAATAGGTCGGGTCGATGACCTCGAGATCGCCGATGCGCAGGTTTTGGAGCGGGCCTTGGGCGGCGTGGAGCTTCAAGGCGCCGTGGGGTTGATCGTAGGCGGAGCCGCCGGCGCGGATGAGGGAGTTGCGATCGATGTGCGTCGTCCCGGTGAAAGGGGTCGAGTTGAACTGTCGGGCGATGAGGATGCCGGGATACTGCACGACGTCGGCGCACACGTTGTCTTGAACGACGGTGTCCTCGCCGCCGTAGATGCCGAAGCAATTCGCCATCCACGGCACCTGGACGAGGTTGTTTTGGAAGACGTTCTTGCGGTTGGGCGCGTGATCGGCCGGCGACCAGGACGCGAAGGCGTCGTCGCCGGTGTTGCGCGCGTGGGTGTACTCGACCAGCGAATTGCTGGTACCGCCGAAGAAGTTCACCCCGTCGGCGAAGAGGTTGCGCATGCGGCAGTGGGTGATCGTGAGACCGTTCGTGTCCGGGCCCGTCCAATAACCGACCTTGGCGTGCTCGATCCAGATGTTCTCGAGCCGCGTGCCGGAGCTGCCGTTGCCGCCGAAGGCGTTCTCGGGCGAGTCGTCCTTGCGCTGGATGGTGTCGCCGAAGACGGAGAAGTCATAGTACTGGCAGTTGTTGCCCCAGCAATCGAAGCGGGCGAAGAAGCCCGAGATGGTGGTGTGCCACATCCCCGCGCCGCGGATGGTGATGTTCGAGGTGCTGAGGCCTTTGCTGATGCTGCGGAACTCGCCGGGCGGCAGATAGAGCCCGGGCCGGCCTTCGCCTTGCACGCGATCGATGCACTTTTGCAGGGCGTCCGAGTCGTCGGTGGCGTCGTTGGGCGTGCCCCCGCAATCATCGGTGAGAGAGAGAAAGCCATCGGGCTTGGGGAGCGGCGGTGCGACGTACTCCAGGTCGACCAGATCGATGACGTACTCGGAGGCCATGTCCTCGCCGTCTTTGCGCAGCATCACGGTGGCCCCTTCGGGGATGTCGCCGATGAGCGCGCGTGACTCGTCGAAGAAGTGATGCGGTGTCCCGAGCCCAGCGTTGTTTTGATCGGGCTGGTTGAAGTGATCGTGGTTGCCGTAGGTCCACGAATAGCGCGAGGTCAGCGAGAGGCGGCCACGGAGCTGGCCGTCGACGTACACGCCCAGCGTCACCCAATAATCGTTGCCGCCGTCGGGGATGGAGTAGCGGACGACGATGGAGTTCGCGTGGGTCGTGCTCTTGAAATGAACGTCGTCGCCGACCTTGGTGAGCTTGACCGCGCGCCGGCCCGACGCTTCGGATGCGACTTCCGTGAAGGTGCGTGAGGGGCCGATGACGACGCCGTTCGTCTCCATCGACTCGGCCTCGTATTCGACGAAGGGCGCGGCCGCGCCGCCGCCCGAGGGAATCGTGGGCTCGCCGCCGGTGCCCGTGCTGCTGCTCGTGCCCGCGCCCGTGCCTTGGCCGCCGTGCCCTGCGACGCCCTGACCGCCATGGCCACCGACGCCCACGCCGCCGTGGCCGCCCGTTCCGGTGGGCTCACCGCTCGTCGTGGTCGCGGGGGTCGACGAGCATGCCGCGAGCATGCTGGCCGCCGCCAAAGCCCCCATCACGCGGGCCGAGGTGAGAGGCCTTTTCGCGAAGCGCTCATCCATCGAACGTCGGGGCATAGGTCACCACCACATGCTCGCGGAGAGCGAGACCATGTTCTCGTCGGGCTTGAGCTTGGGATCGTCGACCGCCGGATAACCGCTCCGGACGATCGGATTCGAACCGTAGATGTACCGCGAATATTGAAGCACGATTTGGTTTCGCGCTTGCCAGTCCGTGCGGAAAATCAACCGGGGGGAAAGGATCGTGAACTCGCGTCCATCGACGTTGCTCGTCGGCCGCACGTGGTCGACGCGGCCCGAGGCGGCGAACCAAGAGGCCAGTGTGTAGCTGCCCTCGGCGCCGAACCTGATCTTGTTGTCCCCATTGTACTTCACATCCTCGCTGGCGACGCGCGAGTAGATGCCGAAGGCGGAGAGCACGATGTCCCGTGATTTGCCGTCGAAGTCGCCCGGATAGAGGAGCAGGCGGGCCAGGCTCACGCCGTATTCGGCGCCGATGGTGAGAATCTTCCCGTTGCCGCCGCTGTCGGGGCCGAGGTAGTTGCGCATGAGATCGGCGCCGCCCTGCGTGTTCATCACGGAGAGGATGCGGCCCACGGAGCGTGCGTCGTTCGCGATCGTGTACGAGGCGCCGAGATAGGCATGGCCGATGTGGCTGCCGGAGAAGCGGAGATCGGCGCCCAGCACGGTGATGGATCCATCGGGCGTGAAGGCTTGGGCGGCGCGGTCGTCTTGGCTCCAGGCCAACATGTGGTGCAGGCCCAAGGTGAGCTGGCGCCGGTAGGTGACGCCGAGGTGCTCGTGCATCACCAGGCTGGTGCCCGTGTTGGGATCGGCAAAGCCATTCCAACCATCGGAGGTGAGGCCGATCGGCGTTTTGTCGAGCTGCCCTTGAAAGCCCTGCTCGAAGGCGAGCACCCAATCACCGAGCGCCAAGCGAGCGATGACGTTCTCGCCCACGCCGTTGGTGCGGCCGATGATGGGTGTGGCGTAGTGGCCTTCGTCGTACTCGCCCATCGTCCCGTAGCGGTTCGAGAAGGCGCCTACGTTGATGGAGATGTGCGCGCTCTTGGCCAGGGTCGGGATGTTGAAGGTGATGAATGCGTCGGTGATGCCGCCTTGGAGCGTGGGATCGAAGAAGCTGTTGGCGGTGGTGGCCGTCCACGCCTTGATGATGGCCGTGCCGGTCACGATCGGGTTTCCGTACGAGAAGGCGAGCTGCACGTACGGTTGGGGCACGACGGCGGTGTATCCGGGCGAATCGGGGTAGTCGGGGACGACCGGCGGAGCGTGGATGACGAAGTTCTTCTGCTCCGTCGTCACGACGCCGGCGCGCGAGTTCAAGCCCACGCGGAGCGGCATGGTGATGAGGCCGTGGAAGTCGAATTGGAAGCCGCCTTCGCTCTCTTCCTTGGGCCTGAGGCCGTATGCGGGCGCGAAGCCGCCGGGGAGGGTGCCGACGACGGGCGTGCCCGGGGTGAGGCCGAGGCCCGCGTCCTGCTGCTGCTGTTGCGCGGCGGCCGCAGCGGCGGCGGTCGCTTCGTTCGGCGGCTGTTGCTGCTGCGCGCGCGCGGTGCTCGCGAAGAAGGGCAGGGCGAGCATCGCCCCGAGGAGACCACGCGCCGCCGCTCGGCATGAAACGAGGTGCTTCTTCATGTTCACCACCACATCCCGAAGCTGAGAGCGAACATCTGGTTATCGAGCTCCTCGTGCGTGTAGTCGTTCGGCGCTTCACCGTGGGTGTGCTTGCCGTAGAACCAGCGCGTGTAGCTGAGCGTGACCTGCTCGTGGCTGTTCCAGTCGCTCCGGAAGATGAGCTTGGGGCTGATGACGTCGAAGCTCTCCCGTTTGTCCTTGGAGTTGGGCGAGACGTGATCGTAGCGACCGGAGAGCGCGAGCCAGGAGAGGCAGCGATACGTGATCTCGGTGCCGACCTTGTAGAGCGTGCGCCCGTCGAAGTTCGGATCTTTGCTCTCTACCACGGAGGCGACGTTGGCGAACACGCTGGTGACGAGATCGGGGCCTTCGCCCCAATAGGCTTCTGGGTACCAGAGGAACTTCGCCCAACTGAAGTTGTATTCGAAGCCGGCGATGAGGAGCTTGCCGGTGCCGCCGCCCTGCTGGCCGAGGAGGCGCTTCGTGAGGAGCTCGCCGGTGTCCGCGCCGTAATAATTCATGCCCGTCAAGAGCTGCGCGTAGGTCGCGTCGGCGTACGACGCGGCGAGCGCGAAGTTGCCGAGGTAGTTGTTGAGCATGCGAAAGTCGGCGCCGTACACGTTCATGCTCGCGTCGGGGCGGCGGCCTTCGTTGATGAACGGCGTCTTGGGATCGTCGATTTGATCGCGCTCGTCCTGCGCGAAGTTCTGGAGGAGGTGCAGGCCGAAGACGAAGGGGACTTCGCCGTCGATGGTGAAGCCGAGGTGGGCGTGGTGGACGAAGCCCGAAGGCTTGGAGGGGTTGGCGTCGTGGTCGTAGACGACGGGGCCGGCGCCGATGGGGACTTTGTTGAAGCGCCCCATGAAGCCGTGCTCGGCGACGAGCGAGAACGAGCTCGAGAGCCGGTATTTGGCGCTCAGCGTCTCGCCCACGCCGAACGGCGAGCCGATGATGGCGGCGTTGTATTGGCCCGCTCCGTATTGCCCGAGAGGACCATACGAGTTGCGGAAGGCGCCCACCGTCCAATTGACGCTCAAGTCCGCGATGGTGGGCAGCGTGAAGACCAGGAAGGCCTCGTTGACGAAGTTTTGGCTGCTGTTCTCGCGCCAGGTCTCACCGGCCGTCGGCTTCCACGTGCTGATCTTCACCACCGATTTGACGTTGGCGTTGCCGTAGTCGAAGCGGAGCTCCACCCAACTGCCCTGCGGCGCGTTGGTGCCGAGCGTGGCGCCGTAGATGTCGGGCGTGCGCGGGGGCGCGAGGAACGTGGCCTCGTATTGATCCTTCGTGGGCTTGTCGCGATGGCCGGACGAGAGCCGGAGCGCCGCGCTCATGTAGCCGCTGAATTTGAATTTGAACTCGCTGCTCTCGTCCTCCGGGCCGGCGAACGGAATCGTCACGCCGCCGGGCAAGCTGGGCCCGCTCGGGGCATAGGGCGAGAGGCCGAGCCCGACCGAGCGGCGTGAGCCGGGGATGTAGCCGCGCGGAGGCAACGCCGGTGTGATGGGCTCGGCAGGGGGATCGGCCTTGGCCGGAGAGCCGTTGGTAGGCGCGGGCTGCGCCGGTGCCGCTGGTGGCTTGGCCGCGGGATCTGCGGTGCTCGCGGTTGTCGGTGGATTCTGCGCCTCCGCCGGCTTGGCTGCTGCCATGGCGAACAGAGTCCACGCGAGCGCTGCCAGTTTGGGGAGCTGTCTCATCGGATCTCTTAGCGGCGGCGATAGAATGTGACGTTGTCGATGTACACGTCGGCGAAGCCCACCGGGAGCTGAATGGCCATCATGTAAATCGAGTGCAGATCCATGAACGGCGCCCGTTTGCCGAAGCCGACCTGACGGAACTCGCTGAAGGGGAGGACGAAGATCTGCCAATCCGTGCTCAGGTGGATGGGCGCGACCCACCCGTCGCCGCAGCGCTCCGCCTCGGTGGGCGGCGGCTCGTCGCCGTAGCAGTAGTATGCGGACGAGGTGCCCGAGAACTCGTAGGGCTTGCACTCGGTGCCATCGAGATCGCGATCGTAGTAGTAGTCCGGCGAGCGACACGCGCTCGGGCCGCAGACGGGATAGACCTCTTCGATCTCCGCCGGCTCGGGGATCGGCGCCATTCCCTGGTTGGGATCGAAGCAGCGGAAGGTCGGCTTGGGGGCGTCGGGGTTCTCCGGGCTGCAGGGCAGGCCGTTCTGACAGTCGAGCCGACAGGTCTTGATGCGGCGGCAGAAGGTCTGGTTTTCGCGGTTGAGCGCGTCGCTCGTGTGCTTGTCGTGCAAGGCCACGAGCACGCCGGGCTGGCTGTCCGGGCCGCGTCGCGCCCAGAGCGTGATACCGTCGTAACGACTGAGATCCCAATAGCGGTGAGGCTCCGGTTGCTCGTAGTCGTGGCCGTCGGAACGCGTGAGCGGGAAACCCACCGAGTCCGTCTTCGAGCCGGGCTCCGGTGGCGGAGGGCAGAAATCCGAGCCGGAGGGACATGCTTCGATGGCCGCGAAAGGATGCTCGAGGCCGGCGCCGAAGTAGTTGAATCGACCGCCGCGGGCATGGAGCGCCCATTGGTTCGGCTTGCCATCGCAGCTCGGACCATCTTTGATGCGGTCCGCCGCGAGGCCCCATTTCTCCTTGTAGCGCCCGAACAGCCCTGGATACCAAGCGGCGTCGCCGGGCACGCGGAACGCGCCATAGGTCTCGTCGTCGTAGGCGGACCAGGCCTCGCCCACGCCCCACCCATCGGCCAAGCTGGGATCGGGCTCGAACGTCTCGATCCAGAAAGGCGAGAGCTCGATGTCATCGAGCCGGCTGCAATCGATGGGATGCGAGCCGGGATCCGGTGTATCGGTCCGGATCGGCGGGAAAACGGGCTCGGCTGGGGTGATCAAGGTGCCATCGGGGTTCCGTTGCGCGATGGCGCCGTTGGCCCAGGGAACGGCCGCGGCGAGCCCGTCCGCGAGCCCGACGCGGCCGACGTTTCCACCGTTGGTGCACGCGGCCGCGACACAGAGCGCGGCCCCTGCCAGCCGATATCCGCCCTTCATAGTCCGCTCTGCGATCTTCGGATGAGCTGCATGAAGTAATCGGGCCGCTGCCACTGCCCGTGGAAATAGTAGTCGTAGTTGCGGTTCAGGCCGGTGCCTTCGCCGAGGTCGTTCCAGGTCGCGATCACGAGCAGCTCGGAGTCGCGTGTCTCGTCGAGGACGCGCGTGAAGACGCTGGCGTCCTTGATGATGAGATCCGTCTGGCGGGGGAGCTGGCCCGGGCGATCGCGGCCGACCGCGTCCCACTTGACCATCGCATGATCGATGACGTGGCCCTTCAGCGTCGAGCGGCTGCGGCGCTCGGGGCTGTTGAAGGTGAACCACTGGTAACGAGCGTCCGCCACCTTCTCCATGGCCGGATCCTCGAAGTAGGCGGAGTCGGCGTTGACGAACGGCTCTTCCCCGAAGTCCGCGACGAACATCGCCTTGAGCCGCGCGAGCAGCGCGGAGGACTTGGTGCGCGGGAGGAGCGTGCCCGCATTGTAGAAGTAGATGAAGGGCCGGCCCTTGAAGCGATACCAGTGGCGCTTGTCGATCTGCGAGAAGAAGGGCTTCCACTTCATCCCGTAGATGAGCTTGGCGGCGGCCTCGGTGTCGTCGAGATCGGGCTTCTGCTTCCACGCCGGGCTGAAATAGGGTTGCCCCCACGTCCACGTGTCGTCGAAGAAGGCGATCTTGACCGGGTCTTCGACGCTGGCCAAGGCGTCCGCCAAGGGCTTGAGCTTGCCGTTCTCGATGTCGGGGCCGTAGGTGTTGAGGAGCAGGAAGTCGAGGCCCGCATACTTGGCGTCGAGCAGCTCGCGGCGCCAGAAGCCTGGGTGCGTGGGCACGTAATAGCCGGCCTTCTGCGCACCGAAGGCGAGCAGCGGGTGCTCTTTCGCCATGCCGGGGGAGTGGGTGTTGGCCCAGTCCATCTTGCAATTGACCTCTCCAGGGCAATTGAAGAAGAACATGCAAACGGCACCGATGTCCCGCTTCACCTTCTTGACGGGACCGGTGCCGAGCTCGGGGTGGTTTTCCCAAGGGTCCGAATAGGAGAGCTGACAGGTGCGCTTCTCGTCGGCGCAGAGCGACATCACCACGTCGATGCGGCGGGTGCGCGGCTTCGCCCGGAGCTTCTCGGCCCACGTCTTCACGAGGTCGGGGCTCGGCTCTTTGCCGGTCACTTGGCAGTGGGCCGCGCGCACGAAGATCTCGGGCGCATGACCGAGGTTCACGTCGACGACGTCCGCGCGCTGGCAGGGGCCCGTCCACTCGGGCTTGAGCTTGAAGGGACCGAGATCCGATTCGTCGATGGGGGGAGTGTTCATGGGTCTTGCTCCCGTCGCCGCTGTCGCCGGTGTTACCGGTTGGACGACCGCCGAATCCATGGGGCGAGCCTCCACGGGGCTCACCCGCTGATCGAAGCAACCCGCGCCGATGAGGCCGAGAACCAGCGCGGCCGGCCCGATGAAGGTCGGTTGCTCCGAGCCGGCCGCGTTGTTTCTTGTCTTCATGGGCCGATTCGTGACGTCACTTGCCGACAGGGCCGGTCGGAGCGGTGCCCGAGAAGAACGTGACCTCGTCGATGTACACGTCGTAGTCGGGGCCCGGCGTGATCCAATTGATGCCGAGGAGGAGCCCTTCGACCTTCACGGCGCCGGCGAGCTCGCTCCACTTGAGCGTGTACTGCTTCCAATCCGCGGTCAGCGTGACGGTCTTGCCAGGGTGGTTGTAGCAGTTGCTCTCGCAGTCGCCGCCGTCGGCCTTCGCCTGCGTGGCCGCGACGACGGCTTGGAATTTGAGCGCGTTGTCGGCGCCGGCGGTACCCTTGGCCCAGAAGGACACGCCGTCGAATGCGGAGACACCGGCGCAGGCACCGGCGGAGTCCTTCAGGTTGAAGCCGAAGCCGGCCCCGAAGCCACCGGCGGTGGGCGCCTTGATGCCGCTCGCGAGCACGTGCGCGGACTTGGCCGTCGTCGTGGCGCCGCCGTCCGCGATCGCGATCGGCGTCATGGTGGTGGTGTCGGCGAACGAGTACCAACCGCCGAACTGCGTGTCGGTCTCGAAGTCGTCGATGAACGCGTCGTCGATGGTCCGCTCGTGAACGTTGTTGTCACAGACGCTGGGCTTGGACGGGCCGCCGGTGCTGCTGCTGCTCGTGGTCGTGCCGCTCGAGGTGGTGGTGCCACTGCTGGTGGTGGTACCGCTGCTCGTGGAAGGGTCAGTGCCGCCGGCGCCGCCGGTGGGGCTGGCCGTGCCCGACGAGCACGCGGTCATCAGCGACAACGCGCAACCAACGGTGAAGATGGACACGTGCAACGCATGATTAGGCTTCATAGTCTTGCCCCGTTCCTTGCGAGTACGAGAGAAAGTCGATGTGGTGACCGGGTCGTGTCCAGATTCGAACAACTCGATACGGACCGTCAATGTGAATCATGGTCAACTCTCCGTGTTTACTCGCATGCCGCATGAATCGCTGTGTTTCGCGCGAATGGTAAACGAGCATCGTGAACATCGCGCGATGCGGCATTTCAAGGCTCTTCAAGGCGCTGGTCGCCCGTTCAGGCCGTGAAGCCCAACCGATCATCTCATGCGCTGTCCGCCTGGGCCTAACGGTTCAAGCCACGAAACACACGAAGGCAACGAAGGGATCGGCGCGGCATCGGCGGCGAGATCGGCTGTGGTCGCGGGCCGGCGGTGCGGCGTTTTCGTGCCCTGGATTACTGATCGGGAGCCGTTCGCGAGGACCGATGAGATCCGATGGGACGAGGGCATTCCACCCGAGCTGCGAAGATCGATCCGGCGGAGAGTCGGTGCCTCGATCGGGATCCGAGCGCGCGTGCGTCGAGGCACCCTGCGAGACGATTGGCCCGCGCGGTAAACGACGTAGTAAACGACTCGGTTTGCCTACTATTTCTCTTGGGGCCGCTCGTGAGCGCATGGTACGTAGGTTCGGCTTCCACGTGGACAATCACGCAACGTGATGTGAGTCAGGTATGCGCTACTTCGCTGCTCGTTTTGCGACTGGGCTTCTCGTGTGCGTCGGCGGTCTGGGCATCGGCTGTATCGGCCCTCAAGGGGCCACGAAGCCGTGTCCGCCGTGCGACTGCAAGAATGCCACGTCGAACGGCGCCACTGCCGCCGTGGACGCGAAGCCGGCCGCGGGCAAGAGTGACATGCCCGTCCCTGATCCAGTGGTGCCGACCGGCGCCATGATTTGGGACGGCGCGGGCATCTCCAACCTCCCCAACATCGAGCCTCCGGGGAGCTGGTTCGTGTACAGCGACAAGACCGGAGGCAAGAAACAGCCGGCCTCCGTCGAAGAGTTCACCAAAGCGATCGAGAACGGGGCCATCCACACGTGGGGCAAAGGCTACACGGAGTGGGGTGGGGGGATCGGCACGAACCTGTGCGGCGCGCCGCTGCTCACGCCCGTGGACGCGACGAAGTTCAAGGGCATTCGTTTCAAGGCCTCCGGCTCTACGCCGATGAAGTTCCTCGTGGCCACGGTGGACACGATGCCCGAGTTCGGCCGCTGCAAGAAGTGTTACGACCACTTCATGATCGCCATCACCAACCTGTCGAAGGACGCGAAGACCTACGACATCAAGTGGTCGGACTTGAAGCAGCTCGGCTGGGGCGACAAGACGAAGCTCGATACGAAGGCGATCGTCGGCCTGAACTGGACCTCCAAGGACGCGGTCGCGTGGGATTTCACCATCGATGACGTAGCCTTCTTGGAGTGAGCGATGCGCGCTGCCGTACCCTTCTGCTCGTTCGCCCTTTCGCTGGCCTTGTTCTCCGGTTGCTCGAAGGGATCGTATGATCCCACGGACGATCTCCGTCCGACCGAGCCTCCCAAAGACCTTCCCGAGAACACCGAGTTCGAGCTCGTTCCGGAATATGAAGGGCCTTGTGAGGCGAGGGCGACGATCGACGTGAACCTCGGCCACGCGCCCGAGGCCTTCGTGCGGGCAGCGCATTGCCAGATCCATGGCACGGAGCCGAGCCCCGATCTGGTCTCGAGCTTTTCCGATCAGCTCCGCAACGACGAATGGGTCCGGCGCATCGACGTGGTGCGCATCCTCTGCAATGACGCGGGGAAGAGCTGCCCGCTCGCCTACACCGATCCTTGGAAGGAGCAGGTGCTTCTGACGACGCCGTGCGAGCGGAAGACGACGCGCGACGTGGGCGCCGTGCTGATGTTCTTCAGCGAGTGCCCGGGCGGCGTGAACTGCGACCTCGATTGGGCCAACACCCACGTGCGGGGGATGGATTCGCCCCATCGGCTCTATGGCTTCGGCGAAGCGGCGGAGGGGTATTACCACCCGGACAATGCCGGCTTCTGGAAGCGCGAGCTCGTCGATGCCCGTTGGGCGGGCCTGCAGTTCCTGCTGGTCAACACCTATGGTCCGGATCTCCAGCGGCTCGGCCGGCTGACCGAGGCGCTCGCCGACGTCGGTGGGGGCATCAAGATCGCTTTTCTGGACGATACGTGGTCTTGGCGCTCGGACCAGCCGCCGCCGTGGAGCTCGGTGCCGAATCTGTCCGATGCGGATGCCGCGGCGCAGACGATTTATCAAGCGAAGTGGAGGCGGTTCTACCAAGCCATTCCGCAAGAGCATTGGTATTTGGTCAAGGGGCGTCCCTTCCTCTATTTCTACAATGCCGGTACGCTGAAGCCTTTGAATGCGGCAGCGGGCGTGGTCTCGCGGCTCAAGCAGCTCTTCGCCGCCGACTTCGGGGTCGAGCCCTTCGTCGCGGTGGATCGCGCCTTCTTCGAGGACCCTGGGATGCCGGCGGTGGCAGACTCGGAGTTCACCTGGAACACCTTCGGTCACGAGAGCCACTACAAGATCAAGGATGTGACCCACGATCACTTCATGGTCCGGTGGGATTCGCTGGGGCGCGATCACCCCGGTGAGATCGCGACCGAGAGCGACCGGGTCGTGAAGGGCCCAGAGCTCTTGATCAAGGCGCTGGAGACCTCGGCGGCTTCCGATGTAGCGGTGTTCGGTACATGGAATGATCTCGGGGAAGGTACCGGCATCAACCGCAATTACGATTACTACGATCATGGGGCGTGGCTCGGGCCCCACGCGTTCATGAGCCTCGTGCGCGCGGCGCAATGCAAGTGAGCGCTGCCGATTGCGTGTGAAGGGGCGGGGGAGCTCGGCAGTGGGCGCTCGAGCCTGGTTGTTCGGGGAGATGGCCAGCGCGGACGTTGCTTGTCGTGGAAGCGAGCATGGGTTGACGAGCGCTCGCCCTGCTCGATGACATTGACGCGCTCGTTCGGTCGGCGCGAGAGGGCTTTCGGCGAGCGGGCAGAATGTGCTCGCGCGTAGCGGCATGCACGATGCTCGGGCGGGGCAGGCCCAACCGGCCCACGGGCGCGATGGGTGCGTGAGGGGAGCTACGCCATGAAGACGTTGGCTATCGCGGTTGGAGCGGTCGTGTGCGCAGTGACGACGTCGGCCTTTGCCCAGAATGTGCGGCCTGCCGAGCCGGTGACGCTGAACGAGGGAGCGCGCGACGTGCTGGTGACGCCGGTGCGGGCGCCGCGCCGGGCGCTCGAGATCGGTTTGGAGGCTGGGTATACCCAGGGCTTCGGCTCGGCGACGTCGGACCCGCGCGTGGGCGCCGGCGCGGGCGGGACCCTCGGATTGAGCCTCGATGATCGCGTCAACCCGCGTTGGTCGTTCGGCGTGGGCGGGCAATACCAAGGCTATGGCGCGAGCGGGAGGCGAGCGGAGCCGGCCTCGCTGCGCGGTGTGACGCTGGACCTCCACAGCACCTATCACTTGGCACCTCATGAGCGGCTCGATCCGTCGATCACCTTCGGTGGTGGATATCGGATGTTCGTCGAGTCGCCGGCCGATGGATCGCCGTCGTCGATCCTGCACGGCGTGCAGCTCGGCAAGATCGAGTTCGGCATCGATGTGCGGCCCGCGGAGAGCCTGGCCATTTCACCGATGGTCGGCGTCGACGTGAATCTGTTCCTGGGGCGCACGGGCGGTCCGTCTGCCGTGCTGGAGAACCGGACGTTCAACACGTTCGTGTTCGCCGGCCTCAAAGGACGCTTCGATGTCGGCGGGACGCGCGTGGGCAAGAATGTCATGTGACGGCGGATGAGCGCCTCGATGCCGCAAAGAGGGCGTGGAGGATCCATGCCCTCTTCGCTTTGCGATGGAGTAGCGGGAGGCCCATCGATGCAGCCGTGGTGGAGCTGCTCGATCCCGATCTCCGCCGCATTGTCGTTGCTGATGATCCTCGCCGCCGTCGCGCTCACGGCCCCGGCGCGTGCGCAAACGAGCTGTCGGGCGGCCGCCGCCGGTGCGCCGAGCGTGCCCGTGATGATCGCTGCGAGCGTGCTCGACGATCACGATCCCGTGAGCATTCTCACGCGGTATCGCGGCGAGATCAGGGGGCAGGCGGGCGAGCTCGGCACCGCGCGAAACCAAGGGTTCTCACCCGTCTCCGGCGCTGACGAGATTGCGGCCGAGACGCTGCAGATCCTCGGTCAGATCGTGGTCGATCGGAGCACGCAGGCGGCGTATCGGCTGCTCCAGGACAAGATTCTCGATCTGCTGCGCTGCCCGACGAGGAGCGATGGCTCGGTGGTGGAGCGTGCTCCGCCGACGTGGTTTCCGGAGACATGCCGGGTGGTGGCTTCCGTGCGGATGCAAGACGTCGCCACCTCGCGTGCCGCCGTTTACTCGGCGCTGCTCGGCGATGCCATCACGGCCATGCTCACGCGGGCCTCGGCGGCGCGGGGGATGAAGCTCGATTGGGAGCAAAAGGGCATGGTGGAGCTCCGGCGGATCGTCGTCGATCTCATCGTTCCAGAGCTCGTCCGGCTCCAGACGGCGCGAGGCTCGGTGGTGCCGGAGGATGTGGTGTTTCGCCTGCTCGACAAAGTGCTCGTGGGCGAGCTGGAGGGACCGGTGGCGGAGGGCAAGAAGGTGCCTTATTGCGAGAACGACGCGACGTCGTCGATGTTCCTCGCCGGCGCGGTGGTCGCCAAATGTCGGCTGTTGAGCAGCCCGCCCGATCGGATTGCGCTGACGTCCTGCCCGGTGCCCGAGCTCTCGTTGCAGATGGGCAAGGAGCTGCAAAAGAGGTGTGGGATGGCGCTTCCTTCGACCGAAGGCATCGCGTCGGCACGCGGCGTCGCGGCCAGCATCATCAAGGCGCTCTCCGCGGCGAGGGACGGCGTATCCGACGTCCAGCTCCGCACGCGGCACGCCATCGACGCCTCGTTCGACGCGGGCTGCATGTTCATCGAGCCCGACAAGATTGCCGACCACCGTTGTCCGGCCAAGCTCGAGCCGAATGCGAGTCCCACGGAGGAGATCACGAAACCGGAGCAGGTGGCTTCGCTGGCTCGGGCGCTGCTGGTGGCTGGTATCGAGGGAGACACCAATACGGTCGTGGCCGGCGCGTTTCGCGCGGTGGAGCACGTGGTGGTCCTCCATTACATCGCCGAGCGGCGGAGGGTTTCCGACGAGGAGAAGAAGAAGCTCGACGAGGCCGAGCGCGTGACGCGCCGGGACATGCAGCGGGCGCTGCGCCTCCTGGGCGGGATTCTCCAACATGCGGAGACATACACCAAGAGTGCGCCCAAGGACGACAAGGCCACGCAGGCGCAGCATGAGCAGCGCACCAAGATCCTGGAGTCGTTGACACGCGACATGACGAACCGCCGTGACCGCGGCGGCGACGCGATTTTCTCGTTGGGCGGCTCGCTGCGCGCTGCGGGTGGCGCGCGCGTCAGCCCGACCGGCGCGGACTCGGCGAAATTCTATGGCCCCGTCAGCTTGCCCATCGGCTTCGGCCTCCAGGCGGCGAAGCACGTGCATGTCGAGCTTTCGCTGGTGGACCTCGGCCAATACCTCTCCTACCAAGAGGGGGGCAAAGTGCGTAAGCCCGAGCCGCTCGATGCGCTGGCGCCCTCCGTCACCCTGGGCGCGTATTGGGGCACCGAGTTTCCCTTCATGATCGGCGCCACCGTCGGCTACTCGCCGCAATACGGCTTCGACTCCGCCGGCAAGAAGGACAAGGGCTCGATCAACGTCGGGCTCGCCGCCGGCGTCTACGTGCCGTTCTTGGATTTGAATTGATCGAAGCTTGGGTTTCGGGGCCGCTGGCAGGCCCGTCGTGATCCGGGTCGGGTGTCAGAGCACGTCGACGTTGGCGAGCGACAGGCGGCCGTCGGCTTCGCGGGAGAGGTCGGCGATGGCGCGCTCGTGGGCCATCCAATCGACGTAGGTCAAGCGGAGGTTACCGTCGGCGCGGATGTCGAGGGTGCAATAGCCGTTGTTGCCGCGGTCCTGACGGAGGCCCGTCCACTCCGGGAAGCGGGCTTTGGTTTCGAGGAAGCGGACGGGCGCGGGAGACGCGCGATTCGGCTTCTGGCGGCCGTAGGGGAACCCGCCGTGACCGATGCAGCTCCCCACGAAAGGCAGGCCCGGGGCCTGATCGAAGAGGGCGCAATAATGGGTGTTGCCCCAGAGCCAGAGATCGACGAGCGCGCGATCGACGAGCAGGCGGCGCAGGTCGTCGAGGAGATCGGTTTGGCCGGTGCTCCCGTACTCGTATGGCTCGTCGCCCGAAAGGAGGACGTTGGTGAGCCCGTGCGCGCGCCCGAAGGCGAGCTGGGCTTCGAGCCAGGCGAGGAGGGCGGGGTCGCGGAGGCGGCGATAACCGAAGTAGTCGGTGTCGATGGCGACGATTTGAAGGGTCTCGCCGCGGAGGCAGAAATAACTACCCTCCTGCTCTTGGAGATCGGGGTGCTTCTGCCGCCGCTCTTCGATGTAGCGGAAATAGGGGATGCCACGGGAGAACATCTCGTGGTTCGAGTTCATCGTGAAGAGCCGAGTGTCGGGGAGGAGCGGGTCGAGCTGCGCTTTGAAGTTGTCCCGGAACTCGGCCTCTCGGCCGGCGTAGTACACGTCGCCGAGGTGGATGGCGTAGGGGAAACGCCGGCGTTCGAGCTGCTTTCCGATGTAGCGCGAGTGGTAGAGGCCGGTGCCGAAGTCGGCGAACAAGGCGATCGAGAGGGCGGAGCCCGCGGTCTGGCCCCGGAGCGGATAGACGAACGAGCTTTGGACACCCGGGGCGTCGTGCCAGCGAAAATCCTGCTTGGGGCCCGGGGAGAAGCCGAAGACGAAGCGGCCCGTGTTCACGAGCCAACCGAGCGCGTCGGCGGCCTCTTCGAATTTGGTGTTGCCGGGATCGATCGGGATGGCGGCCAAATCCATGCCTTCGAACTCGAAGTCGGGAGGCAGTTGCTCCGCGACGGACTCCAGGGCTCGCTGCGCGATGATGAGGGCTTGTGCTTCGCGCGGGGCGGAGACGGCGCGGCGCGCCCGGCGCAGGCGCTCGGCGAGCTCGGCCTCGGTGATCGAGCCATCGAGCGCGATGCGGGCGCGGGCCAGGATCTCTTCGGGATGATCGGCGAGGAGCTGCTCCAGCGCCTCGATGCCTTCGGGATCGAGCAAGGGCAAATCACCTTCGGTGAGCCCTCGTGTGCTCGTTCCCTGCGGGGCGAAGAATGCGGGTTGGGGCTCGGTGGGGAGCGCGCTCGGAGACTCGAGCGAGCCGAAGGAAGGGGCGCCGGCGGGCGCGGAGAGGAGCTCGTAGAGGCGGGCAAGCTCGTGTTCGTCGCGCGGCTTCTTGCTCATGGAGCCGGAGGAGACCATGCGGCGGTGGAGCGCGGCAAGAGGCCCTTTGCGGCGGCTATCGAGCCTTGCAGGGGACGCGCAGCGTGTGAGCACGCGACTTCCCGCTCGGAGAGAGCGTGGCGTCGCCGCGAGGAACGACCAGCGTCGCCGCGCGCCCGGGGCGCGTGAGCACGAAGACCTCGAAGCCGGCTCGCCCGTCGCCGAAGCCGGCCGAGAGCTCGGATGCAGAATGATCCTCGGTGCTCGACGTGGAGACGAAGCCGGACACCACACGTGAAGTCCAGGTGTGGATATAGGACGGACCGACTTGGCGGTAGCGAACGTCACCACCGAGGCTCGCCCAGGCGAGCCCGTCGTCGAGGAGAGCGCCGGTGAAGAATGGGAGAGCGGCGCCGGGCACCTCGCGGAAGGCGCCGAGCGTGGCATCTGGGGCAATGGGCGCGACGGCCCAGCGATCGTGTTGGAGCGAGGCGAAGAGGGGCGCGCCCTCGGTCGGGATCAGACGCGGCTCACCACGAATCTTGGTCGATGTGTTTGGAGGAACGATGGTCGCGGGGCCGACGGGGTGTCCGCGGAGATCGAGCGCGCGCAGCCGCGTGCCGCCTTCGTCGCTCCAAAGGAAGATGACGCGTTGGGGGCTTTCGGCGGCGCGTACGGCGGAGATCCAACCAGGGGCGAGCTGCTCTCTCTCCGTGGTCCCATCGGGCGCGAAGCGCACCACCACGAGCCGGCGCTCGGGGCCGCCTCCTTCGTTGGCCACACCGACGACGGCGCAGTGGGCACCGCCGCAGAATGCATGGGTCGGCAAAAAGCCATTGTCCATCACGACGGGGGGGCGCACGGGAGCGTGCTTTGCGGTGTCGAGGAGCACGAGCTCGCGCGCGGCGAGCGTGCCAGTCACGAGCAGCGCTCTTCCGGTGCCGACGGCGAGCGCGACGGGGGCGTCGAGCGTCACGTTGCTCGGCACGGCGACCGGTGGATGGAAGACGGGGGCATCGGGATCGCGGACGTCGACCACCGTCCAGCGCGCGGGGCCGACACCCTTTTGACTGAGCTCGTAGAGCCAGATGGATTCACCGTCGACGGCGGCGGCGTCCGCATGTGCCAAGGGGACTTTGGTCAAAGCGATCTCGCCTGTGGGCCCGAGGTGCGCGAGGGCGGGGCCGTCTGCGGAGATGCCGACGAGCCAGGTGACACCGGCGATGGTCCCGGCGACGAGGCGCGGATCGAACGAGAGGGGCACGGCGCTCGGCGCCGCCGGTGGACAGGAGGAGACCAAGGCGCGCGGGCGCGGCGCGGGGTGCTGGAACGAGGTTGGGAGATCCGTCGCCGGTCGGGCGTCGCGTCGCGGCTCTCCGGCGCACGCCGAGAGCGAGAGGAGCAGGAGGAGCCGTGATGACCAGCGCATCGCGAAGAGGATAGCCGTCTTCGTGATGCGGTGCGCGGGGAGGTGGATTCAGGATGAAGAGCGGAGGAGCGCGCTTGGGGCCGACGTGGTTTGGTCGAGCGCTCGGATCATGATGGGGCTGCAAGCGGCCCCAAACCCCGCGCTGGACGAGCCAGCGCTGATCAGCGTCGCGTGCGGCAGGCGTCGCGCAGGGCAGCGGCGAAGGACTCTTCCGCGGTGTGCGCGGTGATGCGGTTCTTGAGCGCCATGTTCGCGACCGACACGCCCATCGCGAGGATCTTCGATCGAATCAAGAGGTGGTGGCTCCCGATGCGATCGCTGTTCTCCTTGGCCCAGGTCGTGAGCCGGAGGCGCACGTCGCTGTCGTATCCGATCGCCTCCCACGCGTCGTCGAAGAGGTGAAGGATCGGCGTGGTGCGGAGCGCCTTGCGCCGCAGCGCGATGGCCGCGTTCGCCGCGTCGAGCGTGACGTGCCCGACGATGCGGACGAGCAGCACGCCGGGCGCGGGCTCGCTGAAGATCGCCGTCCCACGCGCGTCCTCGACACGGGAGCTGCCGGGATCGGCAGCGGGGAGGCGATCGCGCAACATGGCTCGGCACCGTACCACGAAACGGTCGTTGCGAAAGGTCATGGCACCATCGTGGTGCGGCTGACTGTCGTATCGTGCGTGATGCGTTTCGCCGACGAGCGTCCTATCCACTGCGCGGAAGTAGGGGCTTCACCGGATGCTCTTTGGGCAGCTCGATCTCGAATCGAGCACCGGAGCCGGGCGCGCTCTTGCAGATGATGGTGCCATCGTGAGCTTCGATGATGCTGCGCGCCACATAGAGGCCGAGGCCCAGGCCGCCATAGAGACGCTCGTCGGAGGCGCGCTCGAAGAGGCCGAAGATGCGCGACTGATCCTCGGGTGCGATCCCGATGCCGTGATCCTCCACCACGAGGCGCACGGAGCCGGGGCTCGCGTCGACGCTCACCATGATGGGCTTTCCCGCGCCGAAGCGAACGGCGTTGGCGAGGAGGTGGGTGAAGACCTGCTCGATTCGGAGGGGATCCACGGCGGCGACGGTGTCGCCGGCCGTGTGCAGCGTGATTGCGCATCGCGCCTGGATGGCCGCGGGGGTGGTGCGCGCGATGGCTTCGCGCGCGAGCGCGGCGAGGTCCGTGGGCACGAAGCGGCGTTCCTTTCGTGCGGATGCGCCGCGCGCGACCTCGAGGAGCGCGTCGACGAGGCCGGCGAGGCGATCGACCTGCCGTAGCAGCAGATCGATCCGCGGGATCCAGTGTCCGAACGAGGTCGAGCGTTCGACCTCGGCGCGCAGCGATTGGAGGCTCAGCCGGAGGGGCGTGAGCGGTGTCTTCAATTCGTGCGAGGCGACGGTGACGAAGGCGTCCCGCGCTCGCAAGGCCCGCGTGGCCTCGCCGAGGAGCTGGCCGCGCTCGGTCGCCAAACGCTCCACGCGTTGTCGTGCTTCGGCGAGATCCGTGACGTCGACCTCGGCGCCGACCATGCGGAGCGGTCGGCCTTCGTCGTTCTTGAAGACGCGGGCCCGCGCGAGGAGCCAGCGAATCGTCCCGTCGGGCCACACGACTCGATAGGTGTGATGAAAGCTTCCGGTCGCGAGCGCGTGTCCGATCCTCTGTTCGAGCTCGACGAGATCGTCCGGGTGGATGCAGCGGCGCCACGCCTCGTAGGTGCCGGCGAATCCGCCCGGTGGCATGCCGTAGAGCGCCTCGGTCTCTTTGGACCAGACGTCCGTGCCTTTTTGGACGTTCCAATCGAACCAGCCGCATTTGGCCGCGGCCAGCGCGAGCTCCAAACGGACTTGGTGGTTGTAGAGCTCCGCGGTGCGCTCCGCGACTTGGTCCTCGAGCACGGCATTCATGCGCGCGAGCTCGGCCTCGGCCTTCTTCTGAGCGGAGATGTCGAGCGCAAAGAAGATGATCCGCTCGGACTCGATGTCTGCAAAGGTGCTGCCGAGGAGGACGGCGACGCGGCTGCCGTCCTTTCGTACGTATTCTTTCTCGAAATGCCCAGTGCTTCCGGTGGCGCGGAGCCGCTCGAGGGCCTCCACGTCGACGTGACGCCACTCGGGCGGGGTCATGGATCTCCAGCTCACCATGCCTGCGCGGACGTCCTCGCGCGTGTAGCCAGTCATGGAGAGGAATGCATCGTTGGACTCTTCGATGATGCCGTCGATGCGCCCCGTCGCGATGCCGAGGAGGTTCGATTCGACGAAGAGCCGGAGCCGCGCTTGGTACGCGACGAGGGAGCGTAGAGAATGGCGGCGGCGCGTCGAGCGCGCTCGAGGGGCGTGGCCGTCGGAGCGGCCTCGGGAGCGCGGGACCGCGGCCGTGGACGAGCGGGTCGCCGCGCGAAGCATGAGGAGCTCGGGTGAGGTGCGGTGGAGTCCGATGACAATGGCCCGTCGCGGAAAGGTGTCGTGATGGCATGAGGCAGGCTTGCGCACATGCATGGCGCCTCGTCGCGACTTTCGGAAGCGCTGGGCGTCCTCGCGCCGGTTCGCCTGTCGAGCGAAGGTGCTTTGACGCTGGCCGCTCGCTCACTCACCGGGCGTCGTGAAGCGCACCGGGGTCCCGGCGTCGAGCAGGTATCCTTTCGGGTGATTCGAGAGGAGGTTGCCCAAACCTGCCTTGCGGAGGTTGCTCAAGGCGACTCGCAGGCGCGCGAGGGCGGCGTCGGAGAGGATGCGTTCGCTCGGCCATCCTTTGGCCACGAGCTCCTTTGCGGTCATCGGCGCGCCGGGCGCGGTCAAACGCTGCTCCGTCAAGGCGACGAGGAGACGGCCGAGCAGGCGCCGGCGCGAGCAATCCACGCGCTCTCCCGAAGGCAGACGGAACCAATCGCCCTCGGGGTGAACGAGCAGCATCGCATTGGCGATCGGCGCCGGCGCTTGGGCCCGCACGGCCTGCTCCAACGAGCGCCGCGCGCGGGCGATCTCGAGGCGGCTCGGTGCGAGGGGCGGCCCGACGAGCCTTTGGCGAGCATCGGTGAGGTGTCGCTCCGCGGAGGCGGGCTCACCGCTGGCGGCGGCTTCGCGGGCGAGCGCGAGATCGAGGTGCCCGCGGAGATAATGAATGACGGCGGCATTGGCGGGACGTTCCCGCGCCCAGCTCGGTCGTTCCGCCTCTTCGAAGGCTTCACGTGCGGCCGCGACGCGTCCGGCCGCCGCTTCGATGCTGCCGAGCCAAGCATGGATGGCGACCTCCATCGAATGCTGATCGCGCAGGCTCTGCAGCGCTCGCTTGCAGCTCTCCCGCGCTTCGGGGAGCCGGCCGGCCATGAATTGGTGGCTCCCGTGATGGCCGAGGACGACCCCGCGCGTATAGCGATCTCCGATCTCACCCGCGATGCGAATGGCCTGCTCCCAGAGGTCTTCCGCGTCGTCGAAGCGACCTTGCTCGTCGGCGAGCGCGGCCAGGCTGCTGAAGCAATTGGCCAGGTTGCGCCGGTTGCCGAGAGCGCGGTGGAGCGCGACCGCACGTTCGCCGTGCTCGCGCGCTTCCTCACGGCGCCCGAGGTGGATCTGCACCACGCAGAGGTTGCCCTCCGCCATGCCCTCGAAATGGAGGTCGCCCATTTCGCGGTGGAATGGCAGGGCTCTCGAGAACAGCTCGCGCGCTTCTTCCTGGGCTCCTTCGAAGACGCGGATGACGCCGAGCACGGTGAGAGTGCGGCCGCGAAGCCTTCGATCCTCGGGAGGAATGGCCGTTTCTGCGAGCGCGAGCTCGGCGTGGGCCTCGGTGAGCCGGCCTTGAAAGAGGTGAACGAGCGTCGTCGTGCAGCGCGCTCGCACGAAGGTGTCGTGGTCTGCGATGCGGGAAGACAGGGCGCTCGCTTCGTCCGCGTCGGCGAGGGCGCGCGCGTAGTCGCCCATGAGCCGGTGCACCTCGGCCCGCGCGGCGAGCGTGCGCGCGCGGAGATCGTGGTCGAGATCGCTCGCGCTCGAAGCGCGGAGGACGGCATCGTGGAGCGTTGCGGCCAGGCTGAGCGGTCCGTGCACCGTGAGCGCGGGCTGCAATGCGAGCGCGATTCGGGCTGCCGTGCGGACGTGGCTCCGTTCGAGCGCGCGGCGGTGCACCGCCAGCAAGTTCTCCTTCTCCGCCGCGAGCCAGCGGCGCGCCTCCACGCCCTCGGGGCCGTCGGCCCGCGCGGCCCATTCGCTCGCCCGCGCCTCGTAATGGGCTGCATGGCGCGCGACGGCGGCGTCGGCCGCGCCGCTCTCGCGCAGGCGATCCCACGCATATTCGCGGATGCTGAGGTAGAGCGTGAAGCGGGCGTCGTCGGGTGTTTCGCGCGCGAGCAGCGAGCGATCGCGGAGCGATTGGAGCACGTCGGCGACGCGCGGCGCGCCGTCGCTGGTATCGATGACGCGCTCGGCGGCGTGCAAATCGAAGCTGCCCCGAAAGACGGCGCATTGCGCGAGCACGGCGCGCTCCGCGGGATCCAGCGCGCGCCACGAGGCATCGATGGCGTCGCGGAGCGATCCATGTCGCTGCCGGCTGCTCGGAGGCCCCTTCACGAGGACATCGAAGCGATGGCGCAGGCTCTCGAGCAGCGTGGCCGTGGAGAACACGCGCATGCGGGCGGCGGCGAGCTCGAGCGCGAGCGGGAGGCCGTCGAGCTCGCGCACGAGCGCGGCTGCGCGGGGCGCCTCGTCCGTCGTGAGGGCATAGCCGTGGGCGATGAGCCCGGCGCGATCGACGAAGAGGCGGATCGCTTCGGAGGCGGCGACGTCCGCGTCGTCTCGGGGGAGAGGCAATGGGCCGAGATCGAGAATCGCTTCGCCTTCGAGATTGGTTCGCGCCCGCGAGGTCACGAGGAGACGGGCCTCGGGGGCGCGCGCGCGGAGGACGGGCAGCGTCGCCTGCGCGTGGGCGACGAGGTGCTCGAAGTTGTCGAGGATGAGAAGGAGCCTGCCGCGCGCGGAGATCGCGTCGGCGAGCTGCGCGAGCATGCCCGCGCTGTCGCCCGCGGTGAGCGGGACCTCCAGCGTCGCGCCGATGGCCCCGCAGATGCCGTCGATGCCCGAGGCATCGGTCAAGTCGCACAGCCACGCGCCGCCCGGGTAGGCGTCGGCGCGCCGGAGCGCATATTCATGGGCGAGCCGCGTCTTGCCCATGCCGGGCGGGCCGAGCACGCTCACCGCGAGCTCGGCGGAGAGCCGGGCGTCGAGCGCGGCGAGCTCGCTTTCCCGCCCGATGAACCGCGTCGAGCGTGCCTTGACGTTGGTCGGCGGCGAAGGAGGCGGGCGCGGCACGTTCGGCACGATGCGGGGCTCGCATTGTAAATCAGGGCGGGGGCTCCGCGAATGGCTGTGCGGAAACGCGCAAAAAGCACGGGAAAGAGCGGGAGAAATCGCGGTCCGTGGGGCCCCGTGCGCTTGATCGTCGAGCGTCGCCGCTGGTGGGCGTCACGGTGCCGACACATTGCGACGGCGCCCGCGAGCGGCGCGTGGCCGCCGCGAATCGCTGGGATTCGCGGGCCGGCTTATCGAGATCTTATCGACACCTTACGCCGCGACGCGCGCCCTTCGATCTACGAAAGGCGCGACGCCCAATCGCGGACTCTGTCGCAAGAAGCATCGTTCTGTCTCGCGTACGTGGGTCTCCGCAGCACCCCGACGAGCCGTGGTGAAGGGCGCACGGCGCACGCGTCGGCCGTTTCATCCGGGCGTGGAGCGCAACGAAGGAGACACCATGAGATTCAGTTTCACCCGTCGCGTGACCTCGATGTTCTTGCTGGTCTGCGCGACCTTGGCTTCCGAAGCGTGCGGCGGCACCGGATCGACGACGACCGCGGGCACGGGCGGGATGGAGACGGGCGGCTCGTCGTCGTCGAGCGGCGGTGGCTCGTCGTGCGGCACCGGCACGACGGACTGCGACGGCGCCTGCGTCGACACGAGCCTCGATCCGAAGAATTGCGGCGCATGCGGGAAGGCCTGCGCCGAGGGCGAGCTCTGCTCGGTGGGCACGTGCGGCGTCGTATGTCTGGGCGGGACCACGCAGTGCGGTGACGCCTGCAAGGACACGGCGATCGATACCGCGAACTGCGGCGCGTGCGGACACGCATGCCCGGCGGGGAACGCGTGTGTCGGCGGAGAGTGCCAATCGGCCGGCTGTACGCCGGGACAAACGCTCTGCACCGTCGGGGACAAGCAAACCTGCACGAGGCTCAACACGGATCGCCAGAACTGCGGCGGCTGCGGCTTCGTCTGCCCCGAAGGCGACGTGTGCTCGCGTGGTCAATGCGGGTCGAGCTGCATCGGCAAGACCTCCACCCTGTGCGGTGACGGCTGCGTGGACACGGCCTCCGACAACCTGAACTGCGGGGCGTGCGGCAACGCGTGCCCCGCGGGCCAGGTGTGCACGAAGGGCGCGTGCGCCGCGACCTGCGCGGTCAACGACGAGACGTGCGGCTCGGGGACGACGGCCTACTGCGCGAGCACGCACGACGATCCGCAGAACTGCGGGGCCTGCGGCGCGGTCTGCCCTGCGGGCCAGCTCTGCTCGAATGGGACGTGCGCTCCGCACTGCAGCGGCGCGCTCGACACGAGCTGCAATGGGCTCTGCGTCGACCCGAGCTCCGACAAACACAACTGCGGCGCCTGCGGCAACGTCTGCCCGGGAACGCAGGTTTGCTCCGGCGGGCAGTGCAGCGACTCGTGCGCGACCGGCTACACGAGCTGCGGCAGCGGCGCCGGCGCGCACTGCACTGCGCTCGATGATGATCCGCAGAACTGCGGCGCGTGCGACCACGCGTGCCCGCTCGGCCAAGGGTGCTCGCAAGGCACGTGCGCGCCCGCCTGCAACGGCATCAAAGGCACGTCGTGCGGTGGGCTCTGCACCAACCTCATCAACGATCCGGCGAACTGCGGGAGCTGCGGATTCAAGTGCGCAGCCGGCGACGTGTGCTCGGGCGGCCTCTGCGTGAAGGCCTGCGACCAAGGCACGACCGCGTGCACCGCCGGCACGATCACGATTTGCGCCGACACCTCGATCGATCCGCAGAACTGCGGCGCGTGCGGCACGGCGTGCCCCGCGGGCAAGGTCTGCTCGAATGGGACCTGCGGTGACGCGTGCCAAACGGGTTACGACACGTGCGGCACCGGGCCTTCGGCCTTCTGCACGCAAACCGACACCGATCCGAGCAACTGCGGTGGTTGCGGCCACGCGTGCGCGCCGCCCGCGCATGGGAGCATCACGTCCTGCACCCTCGGCGCGTGCGGCTTCACCTGCAATGCGGGCTATGCCACGACCAACAACGGCAATACGTGCCTGAGCCTGACGGGCATCTCGTCGGGCGTCTACCACACCTGCGGTCTCACCTCGAGCGGCGGCGTGATGTGCTGGGGGCAGAACTACCGTGGCCAGCTGGGAGACGGTACCAAGAACAACCACCTCTCGCCGGTCACCGTCCTCGGCCTGAGCGGCCCCGCGGTCAAGGTGGCCGTGGGCTCGTACAGCACGTGCGCGGCGCTCGCGAACGGCAGCGTGGAGTGCTGGGGGCAGAACGATTATGGCGAGCTCGGCAACAGCACGATGACGGAGAGCGTCGTGCCCGTGGCCGTGCCGAACCTCACCGGCGTCGCCGACATCCACTCGGGCACGCTCTTTTCGTGCGTGCTCACCAACGCGGGCGGGGTCGCGTGCTGGGGCTTCAACGCGTATGGCCAGCTCGGCGACGGCAGCTTCAACAACTCCAGCTCTCCTGTGATGGTCTCGGGGCTGAGCTCCGGCGTCGCGGCCATCGCCGTCGGGCGGCCCAACGACGTTGCGAGCTCGCACGTGGGCGCGCATGCCTGCGCAGTCACCACCGCGGGCGCGCTGCGGTGCTGGGGAGCCAATTCCTCTGGCCAGCTCGGTGATGGCTCCTTCACCACGAGCAACACCCCTGTTGCCGTCTTGGGTCTCTCCTCCGGAATCGCCGCCGTCGCGGCGGGCTCCGCCCACTCCTGCGCGCTCACCACCATGGGGGCCGTCGATTGCTGGGGCCTCAACGCCAATGGCCAGCTCGGCAATGGAGGGACGATCGGTGGCCACACGACGTACGGCCCCGTGACCGGCTTGAGCTCGGGTGTCGTGGCCATCGCGAGCGGCGGCTCTCACACGTGCGCGCTGACCCAGGCGAAGAAGATGCTCTGCTGGGGAGCCAACGGCTACGGAGCGATCGGCGACGGGACCTTCGGTGACCAGTATCTGCCCACCGCCGTGGTGGGCCTCCCGCCCGGCGGCGTCCCGACCGTGGTGAAGATGGGGCTCAACCAGACCTTCGCCGAGACGTCCTCCGGCGCTCTCCTCGGCTGGGGCTACAACGCCAACGGTCAGCTCGGCGACGGCACCACGTTGGGTCGAGCGGTCCCGGCCCCGATTCAGTGACGGAGCGCCGCGATCGGGACCGGCATGGGCCACGGGAGCACGATGGATGATCGTGCTCCTTTCGAAGGGCCGGGCCGGTCCCGATCGACGTTTCTTTCATCGACCAGGATGCCGATCGAGCCAAGCCACGATGGCTTTGCCGATGGCGTCGGGCGCGTCCTCGGGGGCGTGATGGCCGGCGGGGCCGAGCGGGACGACCTCGAGGCTCGGCATCGTCTGCTGCGCCCAAGCGACGATGGCCGGCGCATTGCTGAGACCCTTGCCATCGAAGGTGAGGAGCAGCTTGGGAATCTCCGGTGAGCTCGAGAGCCACCGGCCATTGTCCTCGACGACGGCGACGACATCGGCCGGCTCGCCGTCGATGGGGAGCTCGCGCGGCCATTGCAACATCGGGCGCCGCGACGCGGGGTCGGGGAAGGGCGCGTAGTACTCGGCGCGCTCCGTCTCGGTGAGGCCGCGCTTCACTCCATTGCTCAGCGACTTTTCGAGAAAGCCATTCTGCTCCAGGACGAGCTTCTCGCCGGCGCCCGGCGTGCGGAGCGCGCGGAACAGCTCCGCGCCCTGCGGTGGAAAATCGCGGAGGAACATGGGCTGGAGGAAGGTCTCGAAGACGACGACGCCGCGCACGCGATCGGGGTGCCGGCGGGCCCAATCGAGGGCCAGCACGCCGCCCCAGTCGTAGCCGACGAGCACGACGTCGCGGAGGTCGAGCTTCGCGAACCAGGCGTCCAGGTAGCGCGCGTGATCGCGGAAGCGATACGGGCTCTCCGGCTTGCCCGACTGACCCATGCCGATCAAATCGGGCGCGAGGACGCGGCCGCGGGGCGCGACGTGAGGAAGCACGTTGCGCCACACGTACGAATGCGTGGGGTTGCCGTGCAGGAGCACGATGGGGGAGCCCGACCCGACCTCGCGATACGAGAGGTACGAGTCGAGGACATCGAGGCGGCGGACGGTGGGGGCTTCGACGGTCATGGGATGGCTCCGAAGGGAAGGGGAGCGCGGCTCACAGGCGGCCAGGAATGCCGCCGAAAGCCACAGCGCTGCTCGTTTCATGCGTCGATTGTGGGCCTCGAACATGCACACCGAAAGTGATTGTTCGTGAGGTATAACGTCACCAGCCGTGAGCATTTCATCCATCGACTTGAACCTGATGTTGGTGCTCCACACCGTGCTCGCGGAGCGCAACGTGGCGCGCGCCGCCGAGCGTCTCCACGTGACGCCCTCCGCGGTGAGCAACGCGCTCGCCCGGTTGCGCGAGCTGCTCGGCGATCCGCTCTTCACGCGGAAGGGGCGGGGGATCGTGCCCACGCCGCGCGCCGTCGAGCTCGCGCCGGGGCTCGCCCGTGCCATGCGGGAGCTCGAGCACACGCTGCTCCACGCGCCGTACGAGCCTTCGAGCTGCACGCGCACGTTCACGCTCGCCGTCGCGGATGCGGGGCAGGTCGTGTGGGCCCCGCGGCTCAGCGCGGCGATGCGGCGGGAGATGCCGCTCGCCCACCTGCGGGTGGTGGGCATCGATGCGCTCCTGTCGCTCGGTGATCTGACGTCGTCCGAGATCGATCTTCACCTGGGGATCGCCGCGAAGGGGCCGGGGCTGCACGTCGAGCCGCTGCTCGAGGAGCAGAGCGTGCTCGTGGCGCGACGCGCGCATTCGATGTTCGATCGGCGCGTGACCCGCAGGGCGTTGGGCGACCTGCGTCACGTGCGCGTCGACATGGTGCCGAGCAAGAACTTCCGCGACCCGTTCGCCGCGGCGTTCGCTCGTGCGGGCGTGCCGCGCGAGATCGTGGTGACCGTGCCCTCGTTCACGGTCGCCGCGGAGATCGTGGCGACGAGTGATCTCGTGACCATGCTGCCGGTCTCGTTGCGACGCGCCAAAGGTGATGCGCTCGGGCTGCGAGAGGTCTCTGCGCCCTTGCCCGCGCAGACCATCCGTATCGCGATGTGCTGGCACGAGCGCACGCATGCGGACCCGGCGGCGCGGGCGTTTCGCGCGCTGGTGCGCGGGGTCGTGAAGGATCAGGGCAGCACGCCGAGCTCGTCGAGCGCGCCGTCGAGCTCGGCCGTGTCGCGGTAGACGCGGTACGCGCCCGCTTCGAAGAGCTCGTCGCGCCCGTATCCGCCGGAGAGCAGGCCGACGGCGAGCATGCGGGCGCGGCGCGCGGCGAGCAGATCCCAGACGGCGTCGCCGATGACGTAACAATCCTCGACCTTCACGCCGAGGCGCTGCTGGCAAGCGAGGAAGAGATCGGGCTCCGGTTTGGCGCGGCTCACGTCGCCGCGATCGACGACGACCATGTCGGGTGGGAGGTCGAGCGCGGCGAGCGAGGCGTCGATTTCCGGGCGACGTCCGGACGTGCCGATGGCGTGGGGGACGCCGAGATCGCGCAGGTGACGGAGGATCGTCACCGCGCCGGGGAGCGGGCGGCGCTCGGGCAGGATTCGGCGGAAGATCTCGCCGTGGCGGTGCTGAATGGAGCGAACCTGCTCGTCGGTGAGCGGGTGGCCGACTTCGCGGGCCACGGCGCGCGCGAAGAGCCCGCCGCTCATGCCGATGCGCCGATGGATGCGCCAACCGTCGACGGGCATGCCCGCTTCGGCGAGCGCGAGCTGCCACGAGAAGACATGGGCGTAGACGGTGTCCACCAGCGTGCCGTCGAGATCGAAGATGAGCCCTCGCACGACGGCTCTGTGGTTCTTCACGCGCGGGCCGGAAGCCCCCGCCGCAGGCGCGCCCGCTCGGCAGGTGATGCTGCGCGCGACGGAGCGTGCATGCGAGCGCGCCCGGCGCGTGAGCTTCTGCGGCCTTTAGCGCCGCGGAGCGCCGAGGCGGGGGAGCGCCTTGATTTCGTGGTTCTCGAAGGTGCCATTCCACACGACATCTTGGTTCGTCGCCGTGAGGATGATGGCCTCCGCAAGCGTGTCCACGCCGATGACGATGGGGCCGAGGAGGCGATGCATCCATCGGCTCGCGCCCGCGGGGAGGATGCCTCCGGGGCGGAAGCAATGGACCGTGAAGCCTGCGTGCGCGCGTTGGAGCGCGCCGAGATCTCGCTCCGTGCGGCCCTTCAGGTGCCGCGTCGTCTGCTCCCAAAGGAGCCCGCGTCGCTCGCTGGGATCCGCGCCCATGCCGCTCACGTAGCAGAAGGAGAATCGCCCGCGCGCCCGCTCGGCCATGGCCCGCGCGAACGCGAGCGTGAACGTGTGGGTGATGCGCTCGTAGGCCTCGGGTGAGGCGGCGTCCGAGGCCTTGCCGCCCAGCGCCCAGATGCACGCGCCGTGGTCTGCGAGCGGCGCGAGCACCGCGTCGTCGTAATGGGCGAAGTCGTCGTGGAAGAGGGTGACGAGCTTGGGGTGCCTCACCGCGGGCGCTCTGCGCGTGAGGCAGGTGACCTGCGCGACCTCGGGATGAACGAGCAACTGCGCCGCGACTTCCGTGCCGACGAACCCGGTCGCGCCCGTGAGGATGATCTTCATGAGGGCCTCGCTCTCCGAGCCTTGCCACGATTGGAGATGAGGTGCTGTGAAGTACTTTGAAGAAGGCGCGGCCCGCGCCCCAGTTGCCGTCCGCCAGGCGCGCCGGCGATCCATCGACTTTGGTTCGCCATCTTTGTGAGCGCGATCGCCGCCTTCCTGTGCGTGACCTTTCATTTCGTGGACTACGGTCAGGCCCTCGTCCGGCGCAAGCGCCGAAGCGGTTTCGTCGCAGTGGCTCACAGAGGGGGCCGATCCGGATTTGGGTCGGCGAGATTCGATGTCTTGTCGAGCAGATGACATTCGTTGCCAGAGCTCGTTTCGGATTCTCCTCCAGCGCCGCATACGGCGATTGATCGAACCGGCGAAGGAGCCTAATTCATCGAGATGCCGAATCCGTTCGAGCCCATCGTTTTCTCTCCGCGTCTCCTCGCCGTCGGCACGCTGTTTTGCTTCGCCCTCGGCGGTTGCGCCGAAAGCGACGAAGTGACCGCGAATTCCACGGTCGCAGAGGCCCCTTCCGCTGCCCGAAAGGCACCTTCCGTCGCCACCTTCCCGTCGTTCGACGGTGCTTCGTCCAAGCGGGGAATGGGCGGTAGTCTCTTCTCTGGGCCGCAGCCCTGGACCAAGGACGTGTCCGACCAGCAGAAGAGCGCCGCCAGCGACGACATCATCGGTTGGCTCGCCGATCACGGTGGCTGGGGCACGCCGCGGCTGCGCATCGAGTTCAGCATCAAGCTGCTTCACGCCGACGCGTCCACGCCTTTCCGGAAGTTCACGCCAACCGAGGACTTCTATCGGCCGGACTGCGATGACGTGCCCTTTCCCGTCCCGCGCGGCGGCGCTCTCGAGGCGGAGGATGGATACGCGTGCACGACCAACGGTGACTGCCACCTGCTCGTCGTCCACGAGGCCACTGGCAAGCTCTACGAGATGTGGCGCGCCGACATCACCCCTCGTGGCTTCTTCGGTGGCTGCGCGGTCGTGTGGGATCTCCACAAGTCGTATGGCAACGGCCGTGGCCAACAGTGTACGTCGTCGGATGCGGGCGGATTCCCCGTGTCGGCCATGCTCTTCACCGCGGACGAGGTGGCCAGTGGCGCGATCGATCACGCCATCCGCTTCATCCTACCCAACAGCCGTATCCGCAAAGGCGTTTACGTCTGGCCGGCGACCCACGCGTCGAACGCGCTCACCGGCGGCCCCAACGCGCCGCCCTACGGCGTGCGCCTCCGGCTGCGCCGCGACTTCCCGCTCCAGAGCCTGCCCACCGAAGGCGCGCGCGTGATCGCGCGGGCGCTCATGCGTCACGGGATGATCCTCTCCGACGGCGGGCACACGCCGCTCACGGCCGCCGACGACAAGTACACTGTCCACAAGTGGGACGAGGTTGGCGTCGATCCGGACAGCGTCGGCAACATCCGTATCACCGACATGGAGGTCGTGGACATGGGCAAGCCGGTTCGCTCGACGAGCGAATGCGAGCGCAATTGAATGAGTCATGGGCGATTCGGTGAGGCACGCTTCACCGAATCGCCCACCACCGTTCGGCGCGCGGCGCCCGGCACGCGGACGAGGGCTCGATGGCTCCCAGCCATCAACCGAGCCGATCGCGCAGCGCGCGAAAGGCATTGCGGAGGTCGGCGGCGGTGTCACGGAGCTCTTGGGTGAGCTCTGATTTCCGTTTCTTGAGGTCCTCCAGCCGGTCCTCCAACTCCCCCAGCTTGTCCTTCAGATCCATGGTGCCGAGATGGACCCTGACTCTGGTGTCATCGCGGAGGGTCTCGAGCTCAGCAAGGCTCTTCTCGAACTGTCGCTTGAGCTCTTCCGTGTCGATCGGCATGCTCTTCACCCCTGTGCATCATGGTGGTTGCGGCGCCCGCGTCGATGACTATGCGAGGCTCTGCGAAATGGTTCTCCGGCTCGGCGTCGATGTTCGATGAAGCCGTCGGCTCGGTGAATCATCATCGCTGGGTGCGTAGGCTCGCTGTCCAAATCATAGGTGCAGTCGTCATGGCGCAGGCAGCTCGTTCTCTCGAAGCCCCGGATCCGGTGAAGATCGCCGCTGCGTTGCGGGAGCAGCTCGAACAGCTCGAGCAGCTCATCGAGGCCTTCCCCGGGGTGAGCGCTTTTGCGCTCGCCGCGGAGAACATCGAAGCTGCCATCGGACAACTGGACCCGGAGACCTACGTGACGGGTTGAGCGGGCTGAGCGACGAGATGGCCAGTCCAGTCACGCACGAGCATCGACCTTCGCGTTCGTTCTCGTGACTCCGCGTCATCGGGGGCAGGTCGTGAAGGCGTGTGAGATGGAGTCTCCCGCGCCACGCTCGTGAAGCTCGCCTGTCGGTGGCTGCCGCGATGCGTAGACGTGGATGCGTAGTGGTCCGGGCTCGACGACGACGGACGTAGGGTGCTGTCCGGGCGTGCGTCACAGCGTGGTTGGGCCGCGCATCTCGGGGGCGCGGCGCGCACCAAGTTGGGGCGCGATGGTCAGGCTTGTGCATCAGATGGACGGATCGCCCATATCATCCGGCCCCTTTCTCTCATGCAGCCCGGCGACATCATCTCGGATCGCTTCGAGATCGACAGATTGGTCGGGAGCGGCGCGATGGGCGTCGTCTTCCGAGCCCGTGATCACGCGACAGGCGATCTCGTCGCCGTGAAGGTGCTGCGCGACGCGCACGAGCAGGCGTCGCGCTTCGAGCGCGAGGCAGAGGTGCTCGCAGCGCTCCATCACGAGCACGTCGTCCGCTACATCGCGCACGGCGCGACGTCGATGGACGAGCCGTACCTCGTCATGGAGTGGATCGAAGGCGAGGATCTCGGGCGGCGGCTCGCGCGTGGCCGCCTGCGCATGGAGGCGTGGGTGGCGCTCGGGGCGCGCGTCGCAGCCGCGCTCGCCGAGGCGCACGCGCACGGCGTCATCCACCGCGACGTGAAGCCCACGAACCTCGTGCTCGCGAACGGCGAGGTCGCGCGCGTGAAGGTGGTCGACTTCGGCATCGCGCGACGCTCCGGCTGGACGCGCGCGACGCAGACGGGCGCGGTGCTCGGCACGCCCGGCTACATGCCGCCGGAGCAGGCGCGCGGCGAGGACGTGCGCGATCCCCGGGCGGACATGTTCTCGCTCGGGTGCGTGTTGTTCGAGTGCGCTACGAGCGCGCCGGTGTTCGCCGGGCAGCACCTGCCGGCGATCCTCGCGAAGATCCTCTTCGAGCCGGCGCCGCGCGCCCGTTCGCTCAGCCCCGAGGTGCCCGAGGTGCTCGACGAGCTGATCGCGCGCATGCTCTCGAAGAATCCGAGCGAGCGCCCGACCAGCATGGAGGTCGCATCGTCGCTCGCCTCGCTCGAGCGCGTGGCAGCGGCGGAGCTCGGGCCGGTCTCCGTCCGCCCGTTGTCGAGCGCACCGGCGCTGACCGCCGACGAGCAGCGCGTGCTGTCGGTGGTGATCGTCGGTGCGCCGCCGGTCTCCGATCTCGATGCTGCCCAGGCCTCCGAGGCGAGCGCGGCCGATCTGGCGGCGCTGCGCCGCGTGACGCTCGCGCGCGGCGCGCGGCTCGAGCCCATGGCCGATGGGTCGATGGCCGCGATCCTGAACGAAGCGCTGCCGCCGCTCGACGAGGCTTCGCAGGCGGCGCGCCTGGCGCGCGATCTCCACGCCGTGGCGCCCGATCGGCCCGTCGTGATGGCGACGGGGCGAGGCGGCGGGCTCTTCAAGCGCACGGTCGGCGACGCCATCAACCGCGCCGTGCGCCTGCTCGACGCCGTGACGCGCGCGGGCGCGCTGCCCGATGCGCCGCTCGTCGACACCATCAGCGCGCGGCTCCTCGACAAGCGCTTCGAGGTACGCTCTTCACCGCCGGGCTATGCGATCATCGGCGAGCACGACGCGGGCGCGATGACTCGCACGTTTCTCGGCCGGGAGAGCCCCTACGTCGGCCGCAAGGCGGAGCTGGGGATGCTCACCACGCTTTGGACCGAGTGCATCGAAGAGTCGGTCGCGCACGCCGCGTTGGTGACCGCGCCCAGCGGCTACGGCAAGTCTCGCCTCGTGCTGGAGCTGCTCCGCGGGATGCGCAAGGACGTGCCGACCGCTGCGGTGTGGGCGGCGCGCGGTGACGCGTTGCGGGCGGGCGCGCCGTTCGGGCTCTTAGCGGAGGCGCTGCGCGGCGCCGCCCAGATCCGTCGCGGTGACCCCTTGGAGGTGAGCCGCGATCGCCTCCGCGCCTACGTGCGCGAGCGCGTGGCGGCGGCCGATCGCACGCGCGTGACGGAGTTCCTCGGTGAGCTCACGAGCGTGCACTTCCCCGACGACACGAGCACCGCGCTCTTCGAGGCGCGCAACGACGTGCGGCTCATGCACGAGCAGATCGTGCGGGCGTGGGCCGATCTCCTGCGGGCCGAGTGCGCGGCGCGGGCGGTCGTGCTCGTGCTCGACGATCTGCAATGGGGTGACGCGCCGTCGATCCGCTGCGTGGGCAGGGCGCTCGCCATGCTGAAGAACGCGCCCTTCTTCGTGGTGGGCCTCGCGCGCCCCGAGGTGTCACACGCGTTCCCGAAGCTGTGGGAGCAGGAGGGCGTGGTCAACCTCCGGCTCAAGGAGCTCA
Organism: Minicystis rosea; assembly: GCA_001931535.1. GTDB lineage: Bacteria > Myxococcota_A > Polyangia > Polyangiales > Polyangiaceae > Minicystis > Minicystis rosea. Next base: position 5,158,048 of record CP016211.1, on the reverse strand, counting down.
CGCGCAAGGCGGGCGCCGAGCTCGTGGAGCGGGCGCTCGGCGAGCGCGCCACGCCGGACTTGGTCGAGCGCCTCGTGACGCAGGCGGGCGGCCACGCCCTCTATTTGGAAGAGATGGTGCGCGCCGTGGCCGAGGGCCGAGACGATACGGCCCCGGAGGCGGTGCTCGCGCTCGTGGGCACGCGCATCTCGCAGCTCCCACCGGAGGCCCGACGTGTGTTGCGCGCGGCGAGCATCTTCGGTGACGTTTGCTGGTCGGGTGGCGTCGCCGCGCTCGTCGCCGACATTGGGGAGGAAGCGGCCCTGTTCCACTTGGACGCGCTCGTGCGGCACGAGATGCTCGTGCGCCGCCCGGAGAGCCGTTTCACCGGCGAGATCGAGTACGCCTTCCGTCACGCGATGTTGCGCGAGGGAGCGTCCGCGATGCTCACCGACACCGACCGCGTGCTCGGGCACCGCCTCGCGGGCGAGTGGCTGGAGCAGCACGGGGAGTCCGACCCGCTGGTGCTCGCCGAGCACTTTGCCCGCGCCGAGGAGCACGAGCGCGCGGGCACGTGGTTCGCGCGCACGGCCGAGCACGCCTACCACGCGGGCGACGCCGACGCGGCCATCCGGCACGCACGCCGCGGGCTCGCGCTCGACCTCTCCACCGAGCAACGGGGCGCGCTGCTCGGCGTGCTCTGCGAGGCGCATGCGTGGCGCTTCGAGTGGGACGCCGCAGCCTCCATCATCGACGAAGCGCTGCGGCTCACGCGTCCAGGCAGCACACCGTGGCTCCACGCGGCGACCGCGCGACTTTGGCTCTCGGCCAACAAGGGGGAGTTCGAGACGTTGCTCGCGCACATCGCGCGCATCCAAGAGGCGGCGCTCGATCCCGAGGCCACGAGCGTCGTCGCGCTCTCGCTCGGCATCAGCGTCTTCATGCTCGACTTGCTCGGGCGCTTCGACCTCGCCGAGGCCACGCTGACCCATTTCGGCGCGGTGGTGACGCCGGTGGCCGCGGGCTCGTGTGTCGCGCGCGGGTGGCTCGAGCTCGCGCGCGCGCATTTCACTTCGCTGCGCGACAACGATCCTTGGCGTGGGCTCAGCCTCTCTCGCGCCGCGTTCACGAGCTTTCAGGACGACCGGTACGAACGCGGGCAGCCGATCGCGCTGCTCTGCAGCGGCACGTGTCTCTGGCAGCTCGGCGCCTTCGAGGAGGCCGAACGTACGCTGCGGAGCGCGATCGTCGATTGGGATCTCGCCGACTTCGGGCTCCTGCGCGACTACCAACTCGCTCGCGCGCTGTTGGATCGCGGCGAGCTCGACGCCGCGCAAGGCGAGACGCGTGCGCTCCTCGCCCGCGCGATCGAGCTTCACAACACGCGCTTCGAGGGGCGCGGCCACTGTCTGCTGGCGCTGATCTCACTGCGCTCCGGCGATGTCGTCGCGGCTGAGCGCGAATCCCAGCTCGCGCTCGACCTGACCCCGTCCGCCGTGCTGTTCCGCGGGGAGGTCGAGCTCACCTTCGCTTCCATCCAGCTCGCGGCCGGCCGCGCGCCTTCGGCACTGCGCCTCATCGAGGACGTGCTCGCTGCCTGCGAGGCTCAGGGCGTGAGCCGGCTCCACGCGCGCCTCGCGCACGCGGAGGCGCTCGAAGCCGTTGGCGAGCACGAGCGCGCCCGCGTGGAGCTCACCGCGACGCACGCGCAGCTCCTCGCGGACGCCGAGAAGATCAGCGCGCCGGCGCTCAAGAAGAGCTTTCTCGAACGCGTGCCCGAGCACGCGCGCATCGTCCAACGCTTCGCCGCGATGGCGCGGCGCCATCGCAAGGGGATCACCTGATGAAGATCGACATCAATCGCCCGCAGATCGGCCGCATCTACGACTACGTGCTCGGCGGCACGTACAACTACGAGGCTGACCGCCGCGCTGCCCAAGAGATGATCGAGGTCATGCCCGCATACCCGCGCCTGGCGTGGCAGAACCGTGCCTTCCTCGCCGACGTGGGGCGGCGCTGGGCGGCGGAGGGGCGCCGGCGCGTCCTCGATCTCGGCTCGGGCCTGCCCACGCAAGGGCACTTCAACGAGCACATGGCGAGCGCGAAGATCCTCTTCACGGACTTCGATCCGATCACGGTGGCGCAGTCTCAGCAGCTCCTCGCGTACACCGCCGACATGGCTTGCTCCCAGGTCGATCTACGCGAGCCGGACGCGCTCATCGAGCAGGCGGTGGGCTTCTTCGGCGAAGAGCGTGCGCTCGCCGTCGGCGCCATCGGCGTCGTCTACTTCCTCGCCGACGACGAGCTCAGGCGCCTGATGCAGCGCCTCCATGCCTTCTGCGCGCCCGGCAGCGTGGTGGCGCTGAGCTTCCCCGAGGTCCCCGAGAGCGAGGTGTTGAACACCACGGTCGCGGCGCTCTCCGAGAGCGCGCGGATCGGGCTGTACGTCCGCTCGGTGGAGCAGATCTCCGAGCTGATCGCGCCGTGGCGCATGACCTCCATCGAGCGTCTCGAGGAGCGCTTCAGCGAAGGTGGCCCGGCGATCACGCAGCCCGATCACCCCATGCACCGAACCAAGGTGCGCGGCGCCTTCGCCGAGCGTTGAGCGCACCGCACGGCACGGGGATGTTCAGCGCTGGTCGGCCGGCCGCCGGCTCATCTCGGTGCTGCACCTGACCTGCGTCAGAGCGGAGAACGCGGTCGCCGCCGGCCCGTGGAGCCGGAGGCGACCGACGGAACCTCGGAGAGCTTGGCCCAGCCGGCAATTTCTTGGCAAAACGCCTCGTCCCATGGCCAAGCCGAAGGAACCCGAGGGCCAATACTTCAGCCTGGACCCGCGCCAGCAGCGGCTCTTCGCCGCGACCCCGCACCCGCCCGCGGTCGTTCCCGAGCCCGTGCCGGAGGAGCCGCCGCAGCCCCTCACGCGCCGCGCGCCGCCGGTGCGGACACGGACGCCGGTGCCCGTGCAGTCGACGATCGACGACGTGATCCGCCGGCGCACGAGCGCCTGACCGCACGTCGACTCGCGCCTGCAAGGCACCGCGCTGTCCGGTCGCAGCGTGGGCGCGGTGCTCGCCCTCGCGATGCCGTGCGCCCGAGGACCTGGGGCGCTCCTCGACGTGACGTGCCCAGTGCCGCGCGCGCCCGCAGACCGACGGCCGGCCGCGGTGCTCCGTGAGCGAAGAAGGCTCGTCTCGTCTCAATATTGTATCTTTATTGTCTCAAAAATCGGTAGACGGTCGCGCGCGAGACGCCGAGCTCGGCCGCGATCGTGTCGGCGGACGCGCCTCGATCGCGGAGGCGGAGCGCCTTCGCTTGGAGCTGTGGGCTCATCACGCTCTTGCGACCGCGGCGGGCAGTGGTGCGCTTGGTCTCCGCCGGTGGCGCCGGCCGATCGAGGAGGCGGCGGACGCCGGTGAGCACGAGGTCGCGCAGGCGCGCCGTCGGCTCGTCGGCGAAGAGCACGACGGGATCGGTCGTCATCGCGAGCGCTTGCGCCGCGCGCACCTTCGCGGCGAGATCGGGCTTCGGTCCGGCGAGGAGCGCGTTCGCGCGGAGGGCGGCGTCACGGTAGCGCTCGAACGCGCTGCCGTGGACGAGCGAGAGATCGTGAAGGCTCATCCGCAGCAGGTAGCGGTGGCTCAGCCAGACCTCGAGCAGGCCCGTCAGCGCCTTCCAGCCGGCCTCGCTCGGGGCGGCCATCTCGGCGGCGACGATCGCCGCCTCCATCGCGTCGAGCATCGGAGCGGTGAGGGCGGCGAGGATCTCGTCCTTGCTCTTGAAGTGATAGAGCACGGCCGCCTTCGAGACGCCCACCTGCGCGGCGATGGCCTGGATGGACGTGCTCTGGTAGCCGTGCGCGCCGAACTCCTCGAGCGCGGCCCGGAGGATGCGGACCCGTGTGTCGGGCGTGTCCATGGCGATTGCTCCATGTGTACCCGTTGACTGACCATCGGACAAGACATAGCTCGAAGATGTGACCGTCGGTCAGTGAGGAGGCTTCGTGCACCAACCCGCCATCTTGATCTCGGGCGCCGGCATCGCCGGCTCGACCTTGGCTTTCCTGCTCGCGCGGCGAGGCTTTCGTGTGACGCTCGTCGAGCGGGCGCGCGGTCTTCGTTCGAGCGGCACGCCGGTGGACGTGCAGGACGCCGCCTTCGACGTCGCGGCCGAGATGGGCGTCGTGCCCAAGCTGCGTGACGCGGCCACGCAGGTCCGCCGCATGGTGCTCGTGGATGGGCGCGGGCGGCGCGTGAGCGAGCTCGGTCTACCGGTGAACGGCAGTCGCCAGATCGAGGTGCCGCGGAGCGATCTCGCCCGCATCCTCTGCGAGGCCGCGCGCGGCGACGCCGAGCTCCTCTTCGACGACTCGATCGCCGACCTCCGCCAAGACGAGGGCGGCGTCGACGTCACCTTCGAGCGCGCGGCGCCGCGCCGCTTCGATTTCGTCATCGGTTGCGACGGGCTGCACTCCACGGTGCGGCGGTTCCTCTTCGGGCCCGAGCGCGCGTTCATCGACGACCTCGGCATGTACGTCGCGACCTTCCCGCTCGACGGCCCCGCGGACGATCCTCACGAGATCGTGATGTACAACGTGCCGGACAAGGCCATTTCGATTCACCCCGGCCGAGGCCAAGGCATTGCCGCGCTCATGGTCCGCCGCCCCGTGGTCGCCGACTTCGATCACCGCGACACCGCGCAGCACCGTCGCCTCCTCGTGGCTGACTTCCATGGTGCCGGCTGGCGATCGGACGAGCTGTTGCGCCGTCTCGACGAGGTCGACGACTTCTACTTCGATTCCGTGAGCCGCGTGCGGCTCGACACGTGGTCGAAGGGGCGTGTGGCTCTGCTCGGCGATGCAGCCTCGTGTGTGTCGTTCCTCGGTGGTGGATCGAGCAACGCGATGGCGGGGGCAGCCGTGCTCGCCCGCGCGCTCGGCGAGGCTTCGAGCGATTACGAGACGGCGTTCCGCCGGTACGAGCACGAGCACCGCCGGCGCGTCGACCCGAAGGTGAAGGGCGTCGGCTACGTGTCGCATCTTCTCATTCCGTCGACGCGCGCCGGCATCGCCGTACGCAACCTCGGAGCTCGCCTCTGGTCCACGCTCACGAAGTCACGAGACGCTGGCGCCCGCGCCGACGCAGGCGTCGTTGGATGAGGAGCGCCGCGGCCGGGCTGGAGATCACGGCGCGATGCATTTGAGGCGGCGGCCCGCCTCGATGGGAGCGGCGAGATCCTCTCCGTTCAGCTTGGCGAGCTCGCCCGCGGGACGCGCGCGGTTGCAGGTGCGCTCGATCACGCGCTGAAACGGGCCTGTCTCGGCTGCGCGGCGGATACGGATGCGCGCGGGCGTGAGGCGCGTGTCGGCCTCGCGCGTGCGGCGCACCGTCCGCACGATCTCGTGGAGGATGCGCTTCTCCTCCGCGCCGGCGTCCTCGGTCAGGAGTAGGTACGTCACCTCGCCGTCGGCGATCATCGCGAGCTCGTGGAGCTTGGTCTTGCCCTGCACCGTGCCGAGCACGACGGACAGGCCCGACACGGTCTCGCGCGCGGCCGTGCCCGGAAGGAAGTCCTCCACGATCGACGTGCGCAGCACGTCGGGGGCAGCGTGGCGAACGTAGGAGCAGTCGAGCTCCTTGCCGCGCGGGCTGCGCGCATGGAGCTCGGAGTCCTCCATCTCCCCGGTCCATCCTTCCGGCAGATCGAAGGTGAAGCCGGTGCGCGCGTGGAGGTACGTTCGCCCGCGGATCGCGCCGTCCCGCGGATCGGCGCCGTACACGAGGCCGTCGAGATGATCGAGGTACGCGTCGCGTCCGATCTCGCCGCCGCCGTCGTTCCCGCCGTGCCGCGTGAGCCGCGCGAGCCGCGCGCGCAACGCGGCGTCGTCGACGTTGTCGTAGCCCATGACGTGGGCGCTCGTGCGGAGGGCGCGATCCTGCGCGCGGGGCGCATAGCCGGCCGCGCGTAGGAAGCTGAGCCCGAGGCGGTCGGCCTGGAGCTGCTGGTCCTCTTCCTGCTCGGCTTCCGGATAGGGCGAGGCCGAGTCGTCGTGCAGGTCTGCCGCTCTTCGCCAGAAGCCATGGAACGCGTGCCGTCCGGACACGTGACCCATCTCGTGGGCGAGGACGGCGGCGAGCTCCGCCTCGGAGTCGAAATACGCGAGCAGGCCGCGCGAGATGTACACGCGGCCGCCGAGCATCGAGCAGGCATCGGGCGCAGGCGAGTCGGTCACCTGGGCCTCGAAGCGCGCCTCGGGCCGGCCCGTGTGCGCGGCGAGGCGCGCGGTGACGGCGCTCACGTAGCGCGCGAGCCGCGGCTCGTCGTACGGCATGAGGCGGCTCTTGTAGAGCTCGGCGAACACTTTTCCAATCACCCACTCGATCTCCACGTCGCTCGCCTTCTTTGCGGAGGCCGGCGCGGTGACCTTCGACGCGCGTGGGCGCGCGTTGCCCTTCGCGGGCGCGTGGGCGCAGCCGGCCAGGGCGAGCGCGATCGCGACGACGGCTGCGATACGCTGCATGGATCAGCTCCCTTTCACTTGGATCACCACATCCACGAGACCTCGCTCCGGATGCATTTCGAGCTTCGGCGAGAGCTGCGTGTCCTCGTGCGAGAGCGCGCGGTGGTGCTTGCGGAGCCGCTCGATCCCGCTCCACATCTTCTTGCGGGAGAGCACTTCGCCCGGCGAGAGCCCGAGCTGCTTCGCGTACTCGGCGCGCGGGCCGGCGAGGCGCCCCTGGAAGTCGAGGCGGCCGATGCGGTACTCCGGGCCCTCGGTCACGGGCATCTCGATGATCACTGCGCTCTGCTCCGCGATGCGGGTGATCTTGGGACCCTTCACGCTCCCGTCGAGGAAGCCGCGATTGCCGAGGAGCACCTGAAGACGCTGCCGATCCTCGCCCAGGAGATCGGGCCGGAACGGCTTGCCCGCGACGTTGAACGCGTCGCTCTTCGTGTCCATGGCGGCGTGCAGGTCGTCCGTCGAGAGACGGTGCGCGCCCGGCCACGCCACGCGCGCCACGGTCCACAGCGGGCCGGGAGCGAGCGTGACGCAGAGGTCGACGTGCTCCGCATCCGTGCGCCGCGCGCGCACGCTGGCCTGCGCATCGACGTGCCCGCGACCGATCCAGCTGCGCTCGAGCGCACGGAGCGCCCGCGTCACCATGGCCGGATCGTAGAGATCACCGGCGAGCGGCGGCACCCACTGGCCCGCCTCGGGCGTGCTCGATCCCGGGGCGAGGAAGACCTCGCCGATGAGCGGACGCTCGTCGACCTCGATGATGAGCACGATGCCTTTGGCGCGACGCTCCCAGGCGATGCGTACGTCCTCGAATGTGGAGAGCGCCTCGATGCGGAGCAGGTCCTGTTCGGCGGTGAGCTCGTCGAACGCGCCGCCGGCGCGGCTCTTCATCACCTCGAGGATCGTCGATGCCGGGACGGTGCGCGCGCCGTGCACGACGACCTCGTCGATGGGCACGCCGTCCTTCAGGTACGTCGTGGGCGCGTTCGTGAAGGACGCGTGGACCATGTCGTCCTTCGCTGCGCAGGCGGCGTCGCGCCGGGCGCCGGTCGCCGGCGTGGCCGTGGGCGCGGGCGCGACGCGCAGCGCACAGCCGGCGAGCGCGAGCGCCGCAGCGAGCAGAGACACGCGCGGGATCACGGCCCAGCCGGCAGCACGAGCCGCCGCTCCACGCCCCAGAGCCGCCGCTGGGTCGCGAGCCATTGCGCGCGCCACGCGTGCCGCACCTTCACGGCGGCCTCGTCTTCCCCCTCCGGCAGGGCTTCGTCGTGTGCTTTCTGGTACGTCAGGCGGAGCACGTACACCGCGCAAAGCTGCCGCTTGAGGTCGGCGCGCATGTCGCTCTCGACCCACCCGGTGAGGAGCCCGCGCCCGAGGAGATCGGCGCGGGTGATGCCCTGGCTCTTCGCGGTCCGGTCGAGCATGTCGTCCACCTGGGCCGTGGTGATCTCGATGCCGGCGGCCTTCGCGGCGCGCGCGATCAGTACCTCGTCGATGAGCCCGTCGAGCGTCGCCGCGAGCACCGCTCGTGACTGCTCGGCCTTCTTCCAGCTCGGATCTTGGCCGTTCCAGATGTTGCGAAGGGCCGGCGTCGCGCGCCTGCGCAGCTCGGTGAGCGTGATCGGCTCGCCGCCGACCACGGCGACGGCGCGCTCGATGACCTTGGGCTCCGCGCGCGACGGAGCCGCAGCGAGGAGGGCTGCACAAGCGAGCGCGGCAGCGACGACAGGGCGGAGCAGGCGCATCGGGCGGCGCCGCCTTGCAACCCCTGCTCCCACGCGCCGGCCCGAGTTTTCAGGGCGATCCGCGCGGAGGTGTGAACGGTGGTTGGCGTGCTCGGTGTGCTACGGCGCACCCCGGGGCGACAGCAGGTGATGGCGCAAGAGCAATGCGCAGCGTCGGACGCCGTCAGTGCGATATCACATCACAACGACACCGCGCTGAAGCTCGTGCCCAATGGAACGATGTAGATATCGAGCGGACCACTCTTCACGAAGGTCACTGAATAAGAAGCCGCCACGGTGGAGGAGGGCGCGCTGAAATAGTACTGCAAGCTGCCTTGGCTGGGGACGGGCGAGTACTTCATGACGCCGTCGGCATCGATGTTCGGCCCCGTCCAGACGCTCTCGGGAGAGACGGTGCCAATGGTGTTGCCACTGGGAGGGTACGATGTGGAGACCGTGATCGTCGCCTCTCCGTCGTACGCATCGATGACTCGGACGAACCCCGTGTCGCTCGCCAGCTTCGGATCGCGGAGGAACAACAGCTTCGGCGGCGATCCCACGAACGCGAGCGTGTAATGCGTGTTGTAGACGATATTTGCCGCGTCCTTCGCCGCAATCGGAGCGTTGCAGTCACCTCCCGCGTCGATCACGTGGAGGTCGAAGGTGCCGCCCGAAGGCAAACCGGCGTTCCACGAGCTCTTGTACGTCAGGCCGCTCGCTCCGACGACGGGACCGTTCCAAGCCGAGGATCCGGTCTCGCGCCAACACCAGTCGATGGGCCCATGATCATAGGCAACATGGACGAGCCCCGTGCTCGGCGGCGACTGATAGCACTCCACCTCGCACTTCGCGACGACGCAGTTCGCCGCCGTGGTGTTCTTCTCGGAGATCGTCGGGTGCGAGGAGCCGCACTCGTTGATGCACGCTTCGATTCCCGACAGCCCCCCGTCCGCGTTCCCGCACTCGCCCATGCAAGCGACGTAGTCGTCGTAATCGGGATCGGCGTAATAGCTCGTGTACTCGGCGCAGCAGTGCATCGCGCGACAAGGCTTGCAGGCAGGGCGCGACGAATCGGGCTGTGAGAGGTCGCCTTCGCACGTGCTCGACGCATCGGGCGTCGAGGCGTCGATCGTCCCCGCGTCGGGCGTGGTCGACCCATCGTTCGATCCGCTGTCGATCCATCCGCCGTCGGTCCCATCCGGAGTCGAAGCATCGGGCGTTGTGTCGACGTTGGAGGAGCCACCGCAGGCAACGGCGACGAGCGGGAGAGCGATAAACCCAAGTTGGCGCATGGCCCCCTCCGATGCACCGTCACTTGCGCGCATTCATGCGTCGCGTGTCGGAAACGACTTGGGAGGAAGCGAAATTCGTCTCCTCGGGCTGCGACGACAACGGGGGTAGACAAGCTGCGACGCGGTTGGTCGCGGCTGCGACCTCGCGCGCCGCACCTCGATGAGAGGCAGGAAAGCAGCAGTGATTGATGAGGGGCGTTTCTCCGCCGATTCATCTCGATCAGGTTGCGACATCACACGTCGCAGTGGCGGCACTGCGGGCACGAATTGAAAGCCGATCACAGTATTGCCTTCGTAGCTCACTTCCTCGCCACGAGTTGCGGCGCATCGCTCTGCGCCCGCGCGCCGGTCGTCAACCGTTCTCGAGCAGGTCCGTTGGCGACCTTTGATGATAGACATCGTGCGGAACGCCGGGCAGCGCCGTTGCGACGGCTTCGCGCAACACCCGTTCGTCCCGGGACACCGCGCACGCGATCGGCACGGGCAGCGCGCGCTTCGTGGTCTCGAGCATCTGCACCAGCTCGTCTGGGCCCGCCGAGGAGAGCCAGCGAGCTCGGAGCGGCTCGCCGCTGAGACAATCGCGAACGATCCAGAGTGTCTCTCGCCCGATGTCCGTCCTCCGGCCGTCGATGCCGAGGACGACGCGCCCGCGTAGCAGAGTCGAGCGTTGCAAGTGTGCGTCGTCGGCGATCTCCGTGGAGAGCAATGCCTCGTGGCGCCGGAGAAAACCTTTGATGGTGCGAAGAGAGATATCGACTCGGCGCTCGTGGAGGAGCGTGAGACTCTCGTGGAGAGAGAGACGCTCGGCGCGACGAAGCGCGGCCACCAGCGCGAAGACGTCAAGGCCGAACTCGAGATGAGGCAGCGCGAGACTACCCTCCTCCTCGGGATGAACCGGTCGCAGAAAATCAGGGCATGCAGGGCCCTGACAGCGGCGCACCTGGAGGTGCAGGCGGATGACGCCGCCGAGCGTCGCGAGCGTGCGATGGCGGCGGTAGTCGGCGCGGAGCGCCTCGCCGCACGCCCCGCACCGCGTCGCCAGGGTCGGTAGACTGAGCGTTCTCGTGGGAGAAGCGCTGCGCGCTTGGCGCGTCATGCGGTTGCCCTCGGAGGCGCTTCTACGAAGCAGCCCGCGACATGCGTTTCGCGGGAGGGAGCACGCCCAGCGGGCAGATCATGAGCTCGATGCGCTCCCTCGAGCGTGGCCTCCTTCTCATGAGCGCTCACGTCACGGCATCGTGTTTGCGGAGAGCACGCCAACGACTGGACAGCGTCTCGGCATTGGTGAGCGGCGATGGAAGCATGCATTCCACGAGAGCACGCGAACCTTAACGTCACCTGAACGGACACGGGCCTGGAGCACGCGCGGCGCGCCGTTCTTCGTTTGCTGCGAACCTTCTTTCGGCTGCGCGATATCGACGCGTGATCGCCTTCTTGGCGCGGCTTATGGAGAACCTTCAGCGGATTTGCGCATCATCGCAGGGGCAGAATCGACTTGTGCGGTGGCATCGACAGCGACTCCTTTGCATGGGGAATTTTTGAAGGTCCACGACGCCCCGCACCAATGTGGATGAGCGGGGAGCACCCCTGGAGAGGAGAATCGAATGAGGAGCATGATGGGCGCGCTGGCGCTGGCAGGTGTCGTGGCGGCGGGCTGCAGCTCGACGCAGCAGGGATCGTCGGTCGTCCGCGGACAAATCCAACAGGGGTCATTCCCTGATGCGGTAACGGCCATCTCGGTCGTCAGTGACAAGGGCGCGTCGTTCGATGTTGCGGTCGCTGCGGACGGCAAGTTCTCGCTTCCGTTGCCGAGCGGCAGCAGCTACCGCTTCATGCTGTCAGCAGGCAGTACGGTCACGCCGCTCGTCCTGCGCAGCAACAAGGACCATCTCGAGACCGTGGTCGTGGTGAAGTCCATCGGCGCGAGCGTCGATATCGGCGCCGTCCGGTTCCGGCCTGCCGTCACGGCGCGCAGCAAGATCGCGCCGATCACGCCCGGCGCCTCGGGCAAGGCGGTTCAGGCGTGCTCGGCGGGGGACGGCGACGGCGAGACGGACGACGATGGAGGCGCGGACTGCGTCGATGGCATCGACGCGCAGACGAAGCAGATCTGCGACGGTGGCCCGCTGGCGAACCCCACGGGGGATGGCGCGTCCGACGGCGAAACGAACGACGATGCGGACGCCGAGACCGCGGACGACGCGAATGACGCCGACGCCGAGACCGCCGACGATGCGAACGATGCCGATCCGGCGCAGGCCATGGGCGTCCCGGATCTCGAGCTGCCGGGCTCCATCGGGTGCGCGGACGGCGACGGCGAAGAGCAGGACGACGACACCGAGCAGAACGACGATTGATCGCACGGCGGCACGCTCGGCCCATCCTCGTGGTCGCGACGCGTCGTGACCCGGGCCGAGCTGTGCGTGCCGCATCAACGCTCTTCGGCGTCGCAGAGGAGCTGCGCGATTTGCGCAGACGACACCGAATCAACATCGTCCGTTCGATGGGTGCTGCTCTGCTCGCATCACGGCGGTGACCTGCGGCGTGCTCTGTCGGCGGGTTGCCGAGGTGACGAGTGGCGCAGATATCGTATTTGCCAAGGGTGAATTCGAGAGATCGGGTTGCCGGCGGCGCGGTGCGCCAGCGCGAGAGCTCTTCGAGGACGTGCAGCAGCACCGGGCGGGGCATCACGAGGGGGCCGCGGATGAATTCGATGGAGATGACCATGGCGTCGTCTCCGATCTCGGTCCCGGTCTCTCGGCGCCACCGTTCCCGCTCTTCGGTGAAGGGCTCGCGCGGCCTGCTCACCGCCGTGTGCCGTAGCCCCGCGCGCTCTCCGCGGGCCACGGCGTCGATGAGCGCGTCGAGCTTCCCGTCATCGAGCCACAGCATGGCGAGCCACGCCAAGGGCTCGAGCCATCCATCGCAATCGATGCGCGGTCCATCGAAGCCGCGCACGACGGAGACTTGGAGCGGGCCTGCCACGATCGCCGCGAGGCGGTGTCATCTCTTCCCGTCGCGATCGTCACCGGGGTGCCACGGCGTGGGCTGAGGCTCGGCGCTCGCGTTGCCGACAGCGGTCTTTCGGTTGCGCCGGCGCTCGCCGGCCCTTGCGCGGCCCGTCGAAAACGACGGACGCGTTCTCGAGAGCGCTTCGACAAGCTCGCGCGCTTGGCCATGCACGTTGCGTGGCGATGGGGCCGTCAGCTTCCGAGGGAGGATGGCGCCCGGATCGTGTGGTGGTGTGCGGTGGAGCGTGCGCGCACGCGGTGAACCGCTGCGATCTACGACGATTTCTTGTGGCTCTGCGTCGAACTTGGCTGGCATGACCGCTGCTGTGAGCGGGGCCGACGCCCATCGAGGGCCTGAAAGCAACGACGTTCGCCATGCTCCGCACCACCGCCACGCTGCTCGGATCTGCTGCTGTTCTCGCGCTCACCGCCGTCGACGCCACCCCCTATTCCAACGAGGTTGCCACCCGGGAGATCGTCACCGAGGACGACTCGACGGCTGATCACGGCCGGGCGCCTGTCCGCGTGCGCACGACCGTTCGGCTCTCCCATCCGGGCGCCAAGGGCAGCGCCGGCGATCCCGGCACCCTCAATCACGGGCTCCGTGTGCGCTCTGCCTGAGCCACGAAATCGATCTCTCTCGCATCTGCTCATTGACCGCACCTTGGTGCGGAACGGAGTGCAACAGTTTTGCCGAACGAACAGTCCGTCATTCGCGTGCTTCTGCGACAGGGGAGGGGCTTGGTGGACCGAACGGATACGGAGGCTTCGCGGGCTCCAAGAATCAACGGAAGATATGCAATCTGCACCGCGGCGGGAGCGAGCACGTCATCGCATCCCCAAGTGCTGCACGCCCGAAGTCCGGCCACATGTGGCCGGACTTCGTCTCCGCTTTGCGGCGGCGCTTCGCGCTCGTGCATCACCATCGGTTTCGATGGGGCTCCGCCCCAAGCCCCGCCGCGCTTCGCGCGACCGAGCGCCGAGGCCCGAATTCCTAGCGGAGCTTCGGGCGCGCGGCGCTGGCCCTCCTCGTCGGCGCCCGGATCGGGCCAGTGTATCGATGACGGCACTGGGGGAGTGGGTCAGTGCACATTATCATCCGTATGAGCGGCGCGCGGCCCGCATCGTCGCCGGTGGGGGGGAACATGGCACGACGGAAGATCGGCAAACCGCGATCCTCGCGATCGCGCGCAGCGAAGGTACGGCCCGTTAGGCCCAAGCTCGACGCCCGTTTGGAATTCCTCCTCTCGCTCCCGAAGAAGCAGCTTCGGAGCCTGGTGGCGCACGAAAGGGCGAAGCTCACTGCCGTCGCAGAGGCCATCGCGCGCCACTGCGCGCGCGCCTCTGCCGCGGGCGCGGAGGGCTTCGCCGAGCACCAGGCCGAGCTCCGGCGGCTCCACGCGAGCGTTTTTGCTCCCATCACGTGGGGCCTCTACATTCCCTCCAAGCGTAAAAGTGGAGGCGCGCTGTTCGAGGAGCCCTATATCAGCGCGTTCCTCCTCTCGGACGCGAGCGCCAGAGACCTCGAGTCCCTCGGCGCGCGCGTACGCAACCAGGCGTGCGACGTCTTCACCGCGTTCGTGCCGCTCTCCGCCATCGAGCGCCTCGAGCGGTCGGTGGCGGTCCGGTCCATCGAGCTGTCGAAGCTTCTGTCCTACGACCTCGGCGATACGATGGTTTTGACGGCGATGAACACCCTGCACGACGCGACCCCGCCGATCGACGGCGAGGGCGTCATCGTGGGCGTGATCGACAACACGCTCGACTTCTACCACCCGGATTTTCGAGAGGCCGATGGCACGTCGCGCATATCGTATCTGTGGGATCAATCGCTCTCCCCGCAAGGGGCCGAGGCGCCGCCGCCCACGCTTCCGGGCTTCAGCCCGACCAGCGGAACGTACGGAGTCGAGTACTCCCGAGCAGACATCCAAAGGGACTACGCCGCACAAGCCGCTTCACAGACGGCTTACCAGGTCGTCCGGCATTTCATCCCGGTGAACGCGCCGATCAACAACGCCATCGTCAGCCACGGCACCGTCGTGACTGGATGCGCAGCGGGCAATGGGCGGGCCGATCCCGCCGGTACGCCGCCGCACGCGCGGCACATCGGCGCCGCCCCGAAAGCCGAAATCATCTTCGTCAGCGCACCGGCGCTGGCGGGCCGAGATCCCCAGGGATCGTCGTTGCCTCTCGGCTTGCTGTTCGCCGACCACGCGGGCGTGATGGACGCATTCGCATACATCTTTGCGCGCGCCTCCAACCGCCCCTGCGTCGTCAATCTGAGCGCCACCTCGAATCTCGGCGCGCACGACGGTAGCAGCGCAGGCGAGCAATTCTTGGACTCGCTCCTCGCCAAGCCCGGTCGCGCCGTTACCCTGGCATCGGGAGACGCGACGGACACGCAGTTCCATGCGCAAGGCGTCGTGGCTCCCGGGGGCTCCGTGACGCTGACGCTGAGCTACACGGCCGGAGCGACGAGCTCCGACGCCGTCGAGATTTGGTACGGTGGCCAAGACCGCTTCGAGGTCACCCTCACCGCGCCCGACGGAAGCGTGATTGGCCCGGTCGCGCCCGGGAGCCGCGCCAGCGTCGATGTTGCCGGTGTGCGTGTGCAGGTGTCCTCCGTCGCGCCCGACCCGAGCAACGGCGACAACTGCATTCGCATCCTCCTCGCGCTCACTTCGGCGAGCGAAATCCCCAGCGGAGATTGGACCATCGCGCTCGCGGGGACCGGCGTTTTGAGCGGTGCGTTCCAGGCGTGGGTCGAGCGATTCAATCGCGGTCGCTCCGCCTGGAAGACGCCGTTCGTCGACGACACCCAGCTCACGCTCGGCGTCCCCGCGACGGCGAAGCGTGCCATCACCGTCGGTGCTCACGACAAAGGCTCTCCGACGCCGGTCATCGCCGCCTTCAGCGGCCGCGGGCCGACCCGTGATGGCCGCGTCAAGCCCGAGATCGCCACGGTTGGCGCGAGCCTCAATGCCCCGGCGTCTCGCAACATGAACGTGCCCGTCGCCACCGGCCAGTTCTATCCATATGCGGGCGGGGCGGGAGGCACGAGCTTCTCGGCCCCCATCGTGGCGGGCGCCTGTGCCTTGCTCTTCCAGTGCCGTGGTGCCACGGCCACGTGTGCGGACCTGAAGCAGGTCCTCGTGCACAACGCAGTCACGCGCGGCATGCCGACTCCCAACAACACCTTCGGTTTCGGCATCCTGGCCATGAAAGACGCCTGCAATCCGCAGGTGGCCACGGTGGATGTCTGGATCCGGACCGACCTCGCCGATCAGGGCCTGGAGCCGTTTACGGGTCCAGTGTTCTGGGAAAGCCCCGACATTGCCGTCCTCGACAAGAACGGTATCCCCGTCGCGAACCCAACCTACTCGGCCACCGAGCGATTCAACAACATCATCCGCGTCACGGTCCGAAACCGCGGCAACAGCACGGCGCTCAATACCGACGTGTACCTCCATTGGGCGGATCCGGCGACGAACTTGCCATTCCCATCCGCGTGGAATGGCACGAGGTTCTTCACCGGCCCCGGCTTCAGCCGGCCGGGCAATCGGATCACGGTTCCCTCGCTGGCTCCCAATGCAGAGACCACCGTGGACTTCGGCTGGGCGCCTCCCGAGCCGGGCAACAGCGCCCACCGGGACGGTCACTTTTGCCTGCTGGTGCGCCTCGAGGACGACGAAGACCTTTCAGCCGTCGGGGCAGGGGGAGTGAGCGTCGTGACGAACGACAACAACATCGCCATGCGCAACGTCTGGGTGCACCCATGAAGCTCGCAGGCGGCAATCCCGGAATGAGCTTCTACATCATTGGCTCCTCGGAGGAGGACTCTCTCCTCGTGGAGTCGGATATCCACGAGGGCCGGTTGCTCCTGAGCCTCCCGATCTCGGCCCTTCCCTGGCGCGATCTCGAGATGATCGAGAAGCACGGGCGGCGGCGCTCCCCCTATGGCTGCGGAAATGACGATCCGTTGGCCACCGTGGAGGCGCATCTCGAGGGGGACGAGGTGACCGCGCGCACGGACATCGAGGGCGCGAGCACTCTGGACCTCGCGAACGGCATTGCGACCATCGGCGCGCCGTCGAGCGTGCAGATCTTCGTTCCCTGCCTGCGGGTGGCCTCGGCGGCCCGCATGCCCGCCAGCGTCGCCGTCGCGGGCCGGGAGGTCGGCGTCGTGCGTGTCACCCAACTCTCCGGCGGCGCGCGCATCGGCGGCACGACCCTCGTCGTTCGCGAGCCGAAGGGCTACCCGGCTAACGCCGCGCCCGATCATGATCGGATCGCGCGCGGGCAGCCGGAGCGCCGCGGGCGAGGTGTGGCGACGGACGACGCTCAGTGATCGATGCAGACTCCGCCGGTCTTGCAGGCGCGAATCAACTGCCATGGGCCGGACTCGCACTGATAGACGTTGTACCCGCCGCGGACGCTCTCGGTGATCTGGGCCCCCTCGTTCGATGCCGTGCAAGGCGGCCGGCTCGTGACCGCCTGCTGCAGCTCCTGCGTGTCTTCGCTCGCGTCGTCGTCGTACGGGCTGACGCACGCGGAGAGCGTGATGGCGGCGGCGAACGCTCCGAAGAGCTTCGCCCCCTCGAAGAGACGAGTCGCGGAGCAAGCGGGGAACGATGACGAGGTGCCCCGGATTCGAGCGCCCCGTCGACACGTGACGTGGAGTCAGCCTCATGGCCGACGCGTCGCTGCCGCGGGCGACGACAATCTCGGCAGGTCCGATGACGATGCCCGCCGAGAGCGCGATGCCCGGTTCAGGAGCTCATGCATACCGAGCGAGGCGGCGAACGCCTCTCCCACCGAACGAGCGTGACGAGCCGAACAGCTCACCGCGCGGTGGCTCCCGCGCGCCGGTGCTGCGCAACTCGTGCAAGCTCTGCTCGATTCGCGCAGCGCGCGCTCACCGGCGCCCGCGTCTCCCCGAGCTTCGCCGCTGGCGTCCCGCTTGCTCAGCGCGCCGGCGCAGCGCGGCGCACGGCCGCGGCTTCATCGCTTCTCGACAGCTTGATCTCGAAGGTAATTCACATGACTCTTTCTTCTTCGAGCCGGCGCCTCCGGCGCGGGCTCACGGGCGCGATCGGCGTCGTGTGCCTCGTGTCGCTCGCGGCTTGCTCCACCTCCAATGGCAATCACGGGACCGGAGGCCACGGAGGCAGCGGCGGCGCGGGCGGCAGCGGCGCGGGCAGCAGCGGTGGTACCGGCGGCAGCGGCGGACACGGCGGCACGGGTGGGGGCGATACGGGGCCTGCGCATTGGAGTCGCGCTGTCGGCAAGGCCGTTCAAGGGGTCGCGACGGCGGAAGATGGGCGCGTCCTGGTGGCAGGGACTTTCGAGGGATCGATGGACCTCGGCGGCGGCCCGATCCAAGCGCAGAAGCCCGATACCATCTTCGTGGCGAGCTTCGACACCAAGGGTCATCATGTCTTCAGCAAGGCCTTCGGGGGGAGCGGCTATGCCTATGTCTCGAAGGTCGTCGCGGACGGTCAAGGCAACCTGCTCGCGAGCGGTTATTTCCTCTCGTCCATCGATTTCGACGGCACGAAGCTCACGGCGCCGACGTATGGCACCTTCGTCGTGAAGCTCGACGGCGAAGGTCACGTGCTCTGGGCCAAGCAACTCCCGAGCTCGGATTCCGCCACGTCGCCACAGGTCGCCACGAATACCGCGGGCGACGTGATGGTCACGGGGCTTTCCGACGCTCCCTTCGATTTCGGCGGCGGCACCGTGAACCTGAGCGGCGCGCCGTTCGTCGCCAAGTACGACGCGAGCGGGAAGCATGTTTACAGTCGGCGGCTCACCACGGCGACGAGCGACGGCGAGGTGGAGACCAAGGCCATCGCGGTGTCCGCGTCCGGGGCGGCGGTCGTGGTGGGGAGTTACTCCGGATACCCCGATTTCGGCGGCGGCGAGCTGCCGGGCGCGTTCGGCATCGGCGGGTTCGTCGTCGAGGTCGACGGGAGCGGCAACCACGTCTTCAGCACGGGGCACGATCAGCTCCTCGCGCAGACCGCCGCCTTCGACGGCGCCGGCAACGTGGTCGTCGGATCCACCGTCTTCGTCGGTGTCTCGCCCACGGCAATCCAGATCTCCAAGCTCGGTGGGACCGGCGTCGAGGTGTGGTCCAAGACCCTCGCCGCGCAGAACGATGGATCGGTGTACGTCTTCGGGGTCTCGGTCGATGCCGCGGGCGCCGTAGGCCTCACCGGCACGTTCTGGGGCGGGCTCGATTTCGGCACCATGCAGCTCCCGAGCAAGCCCGACGTGACGAGCAGCGATGTCTACGTGGCCAAGCTCGACGCAGAGGGCAAAGCCCTTTACAGCGCCGTCCTCTCCGGCCCCGGGAGTGAGATGCCCTATGACGTCGCGCTGAGCCGCGACGGCGAGCTCGTCGCGGTGGGATCGTACGGGGAGTCGCTCGATTTCGACGGCCAATCCATGCTGGAAGGAGACCAGGAGACGACCAGCGGGTTCGTCGCCAAGATGGTCCCCTGATCAGGGAGGCCGCGGGAGGCCCCGTGCTTCTTGTCTGCGCATTGGTCTCATTTTCGCCGCAGCTTCTCGGAGTGTTCGAACGCCTCGGTCCAGATCATCAGCCGCTTCAACCCACGTCCGATCGTGGTGGAGCCCGGCGGCCCGCCGGAGGACTTGCCAGTGTAGCCGCCGAGCTCGGCGATCCAGAGGACGGCCTGGGCGATGGTCGGCACGCCCTCCGGGATGGTCTCCGTGCGCGCCTTGTACTTGGTTTTCGCGGCGCGAAGCGCCTCGATCTCCATCGGGGACAGCGCGACGCTCGCCGCAGCGTCGGGCTGGGTGCGGGCGAGGTGCTTGAGGCGTTCGGCGCGAGCTGCCACCGCGGCGAGCATCGTAGCCCAGCGGATGACGCGATCTTTGGTGTGCAGCTGCGTGTCCTCGACATTGCAATGACCGCGCTTCCAGGCCCGGTGAAAGTCTTCCCCCCGCCACCGGAAGCAGTACCCATGGATGATGCCCTTGGCGTCCTCGAAGCCGTTCACCTCGGCGTTGGTCAGGAGCATCCAGTCGAGGCGCTCTTCGCCGCGCGGCGTGCGACGCTCGTGAGCCCAGACCACGCGCACGTTCATCGTCGTGCGGTGGTGCGTTGCACGCTCGGGTAGATCGAGCACGACATCCGCGTAGCGTACGTCGAGCCGGGCGCGCCGGGCGGCTCGTGTCGGCCCGGCGGGGATGTCGACGTCGTAGCTGCCCACGATGCGTTGCTTGCGCATGTGCCGGCGCAGCAGGCGCCGTCGGCCATCCACGAGCACCACGAGGCGGTCCTGGTTCGCGCGGATAGTGAACCGCCCTTGTTTCGCAACGGCGCGCAGAATCTCGGCGTTGTCGCCCTCGCGGTCGATCAGGAACCACGGCATGCACGAGGGCGCCTTCTGGTGCACCAGCTTGCCCGTACGCGCCACGACGTCGACCCACTGCGCCGTCTCGGTCTCAAGGTCGCGTCGACGCGCGTACCGCCCCTTCTTGCTCTTCGGCCCGCGCGCCCAGAACTCGAGGTCGAGCAGCCCCACGGGAGCTCCGTCGGCAGTCACCGCGAGAGCGTCGATGACCTTCAACCCTCGCGTCGGAAGCGAGCGCATGCCGAGCGAGCCGAAGTCCTTCGTCTTCGAGACGTCCGTGAGCGAGAGGCTGGTCCCATCGACGACCACATAGACGAACGAAGCGTCGCTCACCGCGCGGAGCGACGCCTCTGCGAACGCCGTCGTGAGCGCCCTCGGCGCCATTTCGGTCTCAAGGAAGTCGTACGCCGCTTGCAGCTCCGCGCGCGTGCAGAAGACCTCCGTCAGTCGACCTGCCGGCTGGTCGGCGGCTTGTCGCAACATCGACGCGGCCCGCCGAACGCGACGCGCGTCGCCGAGCTTCGCCGACGCCACCTGCTCCTCCGCCCACCGCTGAACCTCACTGCTGTCGCCCATCCCGCGGCGCGCCCATCAGCGCGACCGTTGTCAAGTACGACAACATGGCCACCAGTGCGCCCGCTCTTAGGGGGACTGCGCTTGCCGTCATTTTCACCGTCGACGGCGCCCCGCTTGTTCGCCCGGAGATGAGACCAATGCGCAGGCTTCTTGTACGGGGCCATGTGCGGTGTCGGTCTGGAGAGGCCATGTCCCGCCTCTTGCTTTCTCATGCTCAACCAGGTTCGTCGAGTGGTGCAGGAGGCTCGTGGCGCGAGGATCCGAGCGCCGGCGACGACCAAGCAGAGCGCGCTCGAGTCACGCATCTCGGCAGTGTTGCGCTGCTGGTAACGTGGGTTCGAGCCGAAGCACGGTTCTGCGACCGGGCTCACTGGGAGCGCGTGCCCGAGCGTTCGACCCGTCAGGCTTGCGCGAAGAACCGCCGACCTTGACCTGCATCGGCTTCCGATGCAGCCTCCCGACGGGCCATGCTGGCTTCCCGCTCCAGCCATCGATCACGACGAAGCACGCTCGGCGTGCGTCGTGCCGCTGGTTTGCGCTGGTTGCTCTTCATCGTGCGCGTCGTGTTGATCGCCTGCACGTTCCAGCTTGCTGGAGGCTCGCACGTCGTCGTCGGAGCGCTGTACGGTGCGAGCGCCGAATGCATCGACGTCTGCGCGAGCCCCTGCAAAGGCGAGCCCGGGGACCACGGCTGCCCCGCCGACTGCCCGGACTGCTCGTGCCCGCACGGTCGTCTGCCATCGTTGCCAGCGTCGCTCGCCGTCGTTTTCCCAGAGATCCTCGCGTGGGACGTGCCGCTGTCGTCGACACCTTATCGATTCGGCATTCCTCCCGCGCCGCCGCTTCCTGAGCTCGATCGTCCGCCGAGAGCCTGACGTCTCGTCTCGACAGCGATGAGGCGAGCGCGCGTGTGCGCGCTCAGACGTTGGTGTCCGTACGCTGGCGATCTCGGCAGCGATGAGCGTTTGCTCGTCGTGCACCGAGCGCGCCGAGGAGCGTGGAGATGCGACCGAGAAGCGTTCTCGCAGGCGCCGTGTTGGCGCTTGCGCTCGCGATCTCGTCGAGCCCGAGCCGGGCCGAGATCGCGGTGTGCAGTCCGAAGGTGACACGGGCGACGGTCGTCGCCTGCGCAGTGAAGAACAACCCAGCCGTCCATGGAGACCGATACGCCTTGGAGGCGGCGCGCGGGCGAGAGAGCGCGGCCGGGGTGCTCCTTCCGTCGAACCCCGTGCTCTCCGTCATGGCGGGGGCGCGCAATGCGACCGGGATGAGCGCAGTGAACTGGTTGGCCTCGCTCTCGCAGGAGATCGAGATCGGAGGCCGGCGAGGGGCGCGGCTCGACGCCGCGCGCGCGGAGGTCGGCGCGCAGGCGAAGCGCGCGAGCCTCACCGAGCGCGAGGTCGCGGCGGCCGCCCTCGTGGCTTACTTCGAGGCCCTGTCCGCGCGTGACGAGCTCGCGCTGGTGAACCGCCTCGCCGAGAGCGCCGAGAAGCTTTCGGAATCGGCGAGCTCGCGCGCAGCGCAAGGCCTCATCCCGGAAGTGGACGCGAACGTCGCGTACGCCGCGTCCATGCGTGCCCGACAGACACGCGCCGCCGTCGAACGTCGCGCGCTTGCGGCGCACGCGGCGCTCGCCACCACCATCGGCGCCGACCCGACCAAGCCGCTCGAGGTCGACGGCGAGCTCGTGCCGCTCGCGATCCACGACGACAGCATCGCCAAGCTGACGGAGCAGGCCGCAGGCGCGCGCGCAGAGGTCGAGATCGCGCGCGCGGAGCAGGTGGCGAACGAACATCGCGCGACCGTGCTCCGGCGATCGCGTGTCCCGAACATCACCGTGAACGTGTCGGTGGGGAGCGACGGCTTCGGCGAGCGCATCATCACGGGTGGCATCTCCGTGCCGATCCCGCTTCCGAGCCCGCTGGGACGCACGAACGCAGGCGAGATCGCCGAAGCGGTCGCGCTCGCGCAGCGCGCGGGGACGGAGGTCGAACGCCTGCGACGACAGGTCCGCCTCGAGGTCGTGACGGCAGCGCAGGCGCTGGCCTCGCGTCGCCGCGAGCTCGCGGCGTTCGACACGAAGCGACTCGTGCGAGTCGAGGAGAGCCTCAAGTCGCTCGGTGAGGAGCTCGCCGCAGGGCGAGTGACGGTGCGCGATGCGCTCCTCGCGCAGCAGGGGCTGCTCGACCTGCTCGAAGCGTACGTCGAAGCGAAGCGGGCGCTGTGCGTGGCCTCGGTGGATCTCGCCCGCGCCGCGGGCATCGCCCTGGAACGAGGTGAGCCGTGAAGCGACGTGCTTGGTTCTTCTGGGCGCTTCTCGGTGTGCTCGGAGCGGGCTGCTCCAAAGGGAGCGCGGGGGCGTCGACTTCGAGCAACGCCGACGAGCATGGGAAGCAACCCACGAGCGCCGCCGAGCAGCACGGCGATCACAAGGACGAGCCGGAGCACGAGGAGCTGCCCAAGCGCGTGCACCTCAAGCCGGACGTGATCGCGGCATCGCGGATCAAGACCACGCCGGCCGCGCGAGAAGTGCTGGAGACGGTGCTGGAGCTTCCCGGCGAGATCACGGGCGATCCGGACAAGACGGCGCGCATCGCGCCTCCCGTGGTCGGTCGCATCGAACGCGTGCTCTTCACCGAGGGCAAGCTCGTGAAGGCGCGGGAGCTCTTGGCCGTGGTGCGCGTCCCCGATCTGGCCGATCGGCAGGCCGCTCTGGCCTCGGCGACGGCCAGGGCGGTGGCGGCGCGGGCCAACGCCGATCGGCTCGCGGCGCTGGCCGGCAAGGGGCTGTCTGCAGCGCAGGAGCTCGCTGACGCGAAGGCGCAGGCTGCCGCGCTCGAAGCGGAGGCGCGGGCCGCCGCAGAGCGACTCAGGGCACTCGATCTCGGCGCCACGGGCAAGCCGGGCTCGCTCCTCGAGGTTCGCTCGCCCATCGACGGCACCGTCGTCGCGCGGGACGCCGTCATGGGGCAAGCCGTGGGCCCCGAGCAACCGATCGCTACGATCGCCGATCTCGGCGAGGTCTGGTTCCTCGGGCGAGTCTTCGAGAGTGATCTCGCGCGCGTGCAGGTGGGCGCCGCCGCCGAGGTCCAGCTCAACGCCTATCCCAAGGAGCGGTTCGAGGGGCGAATCACGCTCATCGGCCGGCAGATCGATCCCGTGGCGCGCACAGTGGTCGCGCGCATCCCGCTCGCCAACCGCCAGGAGCTGCTCCGCCTCGGGCTCTTCGGGACGGCGCGTATCTCTGCCGGTGACGCGCAGAAGCGTGAGCCGTCGCTGGTCGTGCTTCGCACGGCGGTCACCGAGATCAACGGCAAGCCGTTCGTGTTCGTGCGCCACCCGGACGACGACTTCGAGCTGCACCCGATCGTCGTGGGGCGCGCCGCGCTCGGCAAGGTCGAGGTCCTCTCGGGCTTGCGCGAAGGCGAGCAGGTCGTCTCCGACGGCGTCTTCACGCTCAAGAGCCTCGTGCTCAAGAGCACCATCGCGGAGGACGAGTAGCGATGGCCCTGCTCTCTGCGATCGTCGCGTGGTCCCTCCGGAACCGCGCTGTCGTCCTCGTCGCCACCGTGCTCTTCGTCCTCGTCGGCATCCGCGCCGCACGTGCGCTGCCGATCGACGCGGTGCCCGACGTCACCAACGTGCAGGTGCAGATCATCACCGCCGCGCCCGCGCTGTCGCCGCTCGAAGCGGAGCAGTACGTGACCATCCCGGTCGAGCGGGCCGTCACCGGCATCCCGCACGTCACCGAGGTCCGGTCGATCTCCAAATACGGCCTCTCGGTGGTGACCGTCGTCTTCACCGACGACACCGACATTTACTTCGCGCGCCAGCTCGTGAACGAGCGGATGCGCGAGGCTCGGGAGGCCGTGCCGGCCCAGTACGGCAAGCCCGAGATGGGCCCGATCTCGAGCGGGCTCGGTGAGGTCTACCAGTTCACCATCGAGAACGAGCGGCTCACGCTCATGCAACGCGAGGAGCTGCTCGACTGGTACGTCGGCCCCGCGTTGCGCACGGTGCCGGGCGTCGTCGAGGTCAACAGCTTCGGCGGCGAGGACAAGCAGTATCAGGTCGTCATCGATCCGAGACGGCTCCAGGCCGCAGGCATGTCGATCGCCGAGGTCGCGAAGGCGCTCGAGAAGTCGAACGCCAACGCAGGCGGCGGATACATCGAGCACAACCGCGAGCATTTCGTCATCGGCACCGATGGTCTCATCAAGAGCCTCGACGACCTCAGGCGCGTCGTCATCGGCGCGACGTCACAAGGCACGCCCATCACGCTGTCGACGGTGGCCGACGTCCAGTTCGGGCCGCGGCTCCGCCGGGGTGCGGCCTCAAAGGACGGCGCGGGAGAGACGGTTGTCGGCGTCGCGCTCATGCTCCTCGGTGAGAACTCGCGCACGGTCACGGAGGCTGCGAAGAAGAAGCTCGCCGAGATCGAGCCCACCCTGCCCGAGGGGACGCGCATCGTCCCGTTCTACGACCGCTCGGCGCTGGTCGATCGCACCATGCGCACCGTCGGCAAGAACATGCTGGAAGGCGCGGCGCTCGTCATCGTCGTCCTCCTGGTGCTGCTCGGAGACTTGCGAGGCGGGCTCGTCGTAGCGACGACCATCCCGCTCGCGATGCTCTTCGCCGTGACGGTCATGAGCGCCACGCGCATGTCCGGCAACCTCATGAGCCTGGGCGCGATCGACTTCGGGCTCATCGTCGACGGCGCCGTGATCATCGTCGAGAACGCGGTGCGGCGTCTCTCCGAGGAGCAACGCCTGCGCGGTCACACGCTCACGGCGGACGAGCGGCTCGACATCGTGCGGGAGTCCACGCTCGAAGTGCGTGGCGCCACGGTGTTCGGCGAGGCCATCATCGCCATCGTCTATCTGCCGGTGCTCGCGTTGCTCGGGATCGAGGGGAAGCTCTTCCGGCCCATGGCGACGACGGTGCTCCTCGCGCTCGGCGGCGCCTTCATCCTGTCGCTCACGGTGGTGCCGGTGCTGACGAGCTACTTCGTGCGCCCCCACGGCGGCGAGCACGACACGTGGTTGCTCCGCAAGGCGCACGCCCTTTACAAGCCCGCGCTCGACGTCGTCCTGCGGCGACGCTGGCCCACGCTCGGCGTTGCGCTCACGATGCTCGCGGGCGCGGTCGTCCTCGTCACGAGGCTCGGCGCCGAGTTCGTGCCGCAGCTCGACGAAGGGGATCTCCTCATCGAGGCGCGAAGGCTCCCCGGCATCGCCCTCTCCGAGTCGGTGGCGACCGATCTCCGCCTCCAGGCCGCGCTGAAGAGCATCCCCGAGGTGGACCACATCGTCAGCCGCGCCGGTGCCCCGGAGGTGGCGACCGATCCGATGGGCGTGGAGCAGAGCGATGTCTATCTGACGCTCAAGGACCGCGCGAAATGGCGCCCGGGCCTCACGAAGGAGGCGCTCGCGAAGGAGATCTCGGAGACGGTGGAGGCCGCCGTTCCGGAGATCGCGGGCGGCGTCTCGCAGCCGATCCAGATGCGCACCAACGAGCTCGTAGCCGGGGTGCGATCCGACGTCGCCGCCATCGTCTATGGGCCCGATCTCGAGACGCTCCGCGAGCTCGGCGACAAGCTGAGCGCCGCGATCCGGCGCGTGCCCGGCGCCACCGACGTGCGTGTCGAGCAGGTCGCCGGTCTCAGCTACCTGCGCATCACGCCCGATCGCGCGCGTCTCGCGCGCTATGGCCTGACCGTCGATGACATCAACCAGGTCACCGAGACGATCGCGGTCGGGCACGAAGTCGGCGTCGTGCTCGAGGGCGAGCGACGCTTCGGTCTCGTCGTCAAAACGCGTCACGGCTTCGACGGCGATCTGAGCGCGCTCCGCACGCTGCCCCTCAAGGCGGTCAACGGCCAGGTCGTCCCTCTCGGGGACGTCGCCGAGCTGCGCATGGTCAAAGGCCCCGTGCAGATCAGCCGCGACAAGCAGTCTCGCCGGCTTTCTGTGGAATTCAACGTCCGTGGGCGCGATCTCGTGTCCGTCGTCGCGGATGCCCAGGCGGCCGCTGCCAAGGCGGTCACGCTCCCGACAGGCTATCGGCTCGAGTGGGGCGGGCAGTTCGAGCATTTCGCCGAGGCACGTGATCGCCTCCTCGTCGTGGTCCCGCTGGCGCTCGCGCTCATCGTGTTCCTGTTGTGGATGGCGTTCCGCTCGCCGCGTCCGGCGGCGCTCATCTTCCTCAACATCCCGTTCGCGATTGTCGGAGGCGTCGTCGCGCTGTGGTTGCGGAGCATTCCGTTCTCCATCTCCGCCGGTGTCGGCTTCATCGCGCTGTTCGGGGTCGCCGTGCTCAATGGCCTCGTCCTCATCTCGTTCACGCGACAGCTCGAAGAGCAGGGCCGAAGTCATGTCGACGCCATCCGCGAGGCCGCCGAGCTGCGGCTCCGTCCGGTGCTCATGACCGCGCTCGTTGCGTCGCTGGGCTTCATCCCGATGGCGCTGTCGCGCGAGCCCGGGAGCGAGGTGCAGCGGCCGCTCGCCACGGTGGTCATCGGCGGTCTCGTGACGGCGACGGTGCTCACGCTGCTGGTGCTCCCCGTCGTCTATGCGTGGCTCGGCGCGCGTCAGAACGGGTGCGCGCCATGCGCGCCCACGACGACCTCGAGCGCCAGGAAGGCGGCGTAGATGGGTGACGGTTGCCAACTGGGCATGTCGGCCGAGCCTTGCAGCCGGAGCCGCGAGAACTCGCTCGGAAAGAACGTGACGTTGGCCGTCGCCCGCTGGCGCGCGCTCTGCCACTCGGGATCGAGGTAGTCGTTGGGGACGCCGGTCACGAAGTCGTAGCGCGCGCCCACGGCCCAACGCTGCGCGAACCTCCACATGAGCTGGGCATACAAACCACCATCGGTGAGCGTGCCATTCGGGGTGTCGCGCTGGCGCGCGATCGCCTCGGCCTGTACGGACACGATGGTCGTGCTCTGCCGCGTGATCGGGCGATACTTGAGGTAGAGATCCGCGCCGAAGAGCAGGCTGTCGGCTCCCCGGTACGTCGGATTCGGGCCGCGCGCCATCGATAGACCGTAGGCGAGTGACCAGTCGGACGAGAGCGCGTGAAATTGCTTGAGCGCAACCATCGTCTCGAGATCCTTCGGGCTTTCCACGCCGAGGTCCTTGTCGCCATAGAAGCTGCGCGCGCACTCCTCGCCGCGAGCCAACGTCTCCGAGACGACGAGCTCGGTGTGCCAAGGCAATGGCGTGAGCCACGAGACCTCGACACCGAGCCCACGGTTCCCGTCGCCGCCGAGCATCTTGCCGATGACGAGCGGCTGATCGGCGAAATCCCACGCGTGCGGGTGCGTCGGGTTGATGCGCCCGAAGCGCGTGAGCATCTCACCGGCGCGCAGTTGCAGGCCCCATGGGAGAGCGGTGGTGGTGGCATAAGCCTCCTCGACCTCCACACCCTCGTTGCCGAGGACGATGTTGGCGTCGAACTTGAAATAGGGATCGACGTCGGCGCTCACGGCCATTTCCAAAGCCTGGAGGTTGAAGCCGTTCTGCTGTGGATCGTGACTGCCCGTCTGCATGGGGGCCCGACTGAATCCGGCGAGAGCCAGATCGGCGATGAACGAGATCGCCGGGTTCAGCGACGCCACGGCCCGCGCGATGGGGGAGGGCGCAGGAGCGCTCGGCGGAGGCGTGGGTGGCGCGGCCGCGCGATCGGCGCCGAGCGCGCGTTGGATCTCCGCGAGATCCGTAGGCGAGATCGAGGGCGGCGGCGCGGCCTGCGCCGCAGAGGCGGTGAGCATGCCTGAAAGCAGAATCGTGCTCGTCGCACGATGCGGCCATCGTCGAGGCGATGTCGTCCTGTCTCGAAACATCATGTCTCCAACGCAGGGCTCGCGAGCGAGACCGTGGCGGCACGCCCGTGCAGCGCGCACACAGCGTTCGATGCCGACAACGAGGGGTATGGTGCGCCACAGCACACATGGCGTATCGGCCGAAGCCACGAGGCTTTCCCGAGCACGTTGTCTGGGCGCGCGCCGATTTCGAGTCTGCGTTGGGCGATGTCGGCGGCGGGCCGGCTTCGCTCAACGCATCCGGAGCGTGGCTCGGAGGATGCCGGCGACGACCAACAAGCCTGCTGCCAAGGCCGTTTGGCTTGCGCCGACTGGCCACGTATAGAGAAATGCCGCCACGTATCCGGCGCCGCCTGCGACTGCACCGCAGACGGCGGCGATGGCCATGGCCCCACGCACGTTGGGTGCGAGGAGGAGGGCAGCCATGGCTGGCAACACGCTGAAGGCGAAGACCGGCAGCGCGCCGAGGAGCCGTGTCGACACCGACACGCTCACGGCGATGCTCACGAACAAGGCCATGTCGAGCAGCCGCACCGGCAGACCACGGATGCGCGCGCCGTCGGGATCGAAGCTCGCGAACCGAAGGCCGCGCCCAGCGACGATTTGGAGCGCGACGGCCCCGGCTGCCACGAGCTCGAGCTTGTGGAGATCGGCGTGGGTCACGAGGACCGCGGCGCCGAAGAGGATCGACTGAATGTCATGGGCCTCTTGCCGGATCTTGGTCCCGACGAGCAGCGCGCCCGCGCCGCCGACGAGGTACACGGCGCCCAAGAGGCTTTCGTGGCTCAGCCATCGCTCGGAGCCACGACGCATCAGGAACAGCAGGGTGACGATGGTGAGCGCCATCGCCATCACCATCGGATCGCCCACG
Organism: Minicystis rosea; assembly: GCA_001931535.1. Lineage (GTDB taxonomy): Bacteria > Myxococcota_A > Polyangia > Polyangiales > Polyangiaceae > Minicystis > Minicystis rosea. The sequence continues at coordinate 5,128,868 of CP016211.1, read as the reverse complement.
AGCGCGGCGGCGCCGAGCGCGATCTGCGCATAAAACGCCAGCGCCACGCCGAGACCGGCGGCCTGCGACAGCGCGGCCGACACGAACACCATGCGCCGAAGCACGATGTACACGCCGAGATAACCGAGCGTCCCACCCGCGATGACGCCCGCGATCACCGGATCGCGGAACAAGTCCCACGCGGCCATGAAGTCGCGCAACGTCGGAGCCGTCGCGTCGATCGTCATCCTGCCTCCGTTGGGCTCGTGGTCAATCCGGCCTCGGACAGCGACGGCTCGGACACCATCGTGCAATAGCGCCGCGTGAAGGCGGGGTGCGCGAGCACCTGATCGACGGCGCCCGCGCAGGCGACGTGCTCGTCCGAGTCCACGAACGCGAGGCGATCGGCGATGCGCGCCACCAGGCTGAGGTGATGGCTCACGAGCACGATCCCCATGGCGAAGCGCTCGCGCAGCGCCTGGAGGAGCTCCGCGACCTGGCGCTCGGCGATGAGGTCCATGGCGCTCGTCGGCTCGTCGAGCACCAAGAGGTCGGGCGCGCCCGCCACCGCGCGGGCCAGCAGCACGCGCTGCTTCTCGCCCTCGGAGAGATCGCGATAGCGCCGCGCGAGCAGCGGCTCCGTGCGCGTGGCCTCGATGGCGCGTGCGATGCGCGTGCGAGCCTCACGTGAGCGGAGGGGCCGGAGAAAGGACCAGCCGCGGTCGGCGCCTTCCGCGATCATGTCCCGCGCTCGCGAGGGCATCAGCGGGTCCACGACGTGGCGCTGCGGGACGTGACCAACCTTCACGCCCGCGGCGCGCTCGACGTGCCCCGAGACGGGCGCGTGCAAGCCGAGGAGCGTGCGCAGAAGCGTGGTTTTCCCGGCCCCGTTGCGGCCCACCAAGCCCCAGAGCTCGCCGCGCCGGATCGCGAGATCGATCGGAGGGAGGATGGCCGTGCGCCCGAAGCCGACGCAGAGCGTCCGAGCGCAGAGGAGGTGATCGTGGCTCATCGCGCGATGGAGGCGAGCGTTCGCTCGGCGACTTGCTGGACATGATCGAGGTAGCGCTCGCCGTCACCCGTGCCGCCGGGGAGCACGAGCAGCGCTGCGCCGCTCTTCTCCGCGAGCAGCTTGGGAGCGCTTTGCGGGTGGTACGTCTCGGCGAGGATGGCCCGCGCTCCCAGCGCTTTCATCGTGACGAGGAGCCGCGCGATGTGCGCTGGATCGGGCGGAATTCCGGGCTTGGGCTCGATGGCGCCGACCTCCGTCAGGCCGAGCCACGTTTGCAGGTAGCTCCAGGAGCGGTGGTAGACGACCACCTTGCGTTTGGCGACGTCGATCGCGGCCGCCTTGGAGGCGAGGCGCGCCGCGAGAGAAGCGGCGTCCTTCTCGAGCTGTGACGCGCGCTCGTCGTAACCAACGGCGTTCGCGGGATCGATCTTGCCGAGACGCGCAGCGATGGCCCGGCCGACCTTGGCGCCATTTCTCGGATCTTGGAGGTAGTGCGGATTGCCGCCGGGATGAATGTCGCCCTGCGCGCGGCTCACCGTTCCGGAGGGGGCGTCCAAGGGTGTCACGAACGTGGACGCGTCGAGGTAGCCGTCCGCGCCTGTCTGGATCTTCGGATTCCGTGCGCCGGTCTGGAGCACGGGCAACCACCCGACCTCGAGATCCAGGCCCTGGACGACCAGGAGATCGGCCTTGTTCAGCAGCAACGCGAGGTTCGGGCGCGCATCCACGAAGTGCGGATCCTGCGTGGCCAACGCGAGCGATTTCACCTCGACGGCGCCGCCGCCCACGTGTCGCGCGATGGCCGCGAGATCTGGAGTCGTGGTGACGACGACGACGGCAGCCTCGGCGCGCGCCGCGCGGAGCACCAGCGCCGCGACGGCGAGCACGAGGACGAGGAGGCGATGCTTTTTCATGGGCCTATGTCCGGAACGGGGCACGAGGCGCGACCGTTCGCGTGAGATGGTGACCAGCGCCGAACGCGCACGAAGTCGAGGGCGTCGCGCATCGACCTCGGCGCGACCTGAGCCGTGAGCGTTCGATGTCGAGCTCGCTACCACCATTGCTGACCTCGAGCTCGGTCGGCGGCGGTGGATGGATATTCGAGATGAGAAGAGCCCCGACGGCGATCCGCGAAGAAAGCAGGAGCTTTCGCGGTCCACACCCCACTTGCGGTCGAGCCGGCGGGGCCTAGGAATGCCTGCACCGAGCGCTGACGTCATGCGCTCGTGGACTGTGCGGATGACCGTCAACGCCGAGCTCCGCGTTCGGCGAACATGGAGAGCTCTCACCATGATGCCCACGCTGTGGCAGCGAATCATCGCCTCGAAGCTGACCGTTCTCTTGGCTGGCATGGCGGCGGGGGCCATCAGCGCTCCTCTGTTGGGACGCGCGACGCGCCCGCTGATCCGTGATTTGATCAAGGCGGGGATCGTCAGCCAACAGGAGATCCTGCGCATCGTCGCCGGTCTGCGGGAGGAGCTCGAGGACATCACCGCAGAGGCCAAGGCGGAGCTCGGCGAGCCGGCCGTGCATGCCAATCACGATCACGATCACGACCACGATTTCTCGCACAATCACCGTCGGGCGCAGGCGTGAGCGTGCGCTCGGCGCCACGCGACCGATTGCGGTTGCGCTCTGCGACTCCCGGCCGAACGCGCTGGGAGGCGCCGGGGCTCCACAATCGACCGGCCTATGCGGCCGCCGTCGAAAAGGCCCTTCGCGAGCACGCGGAGATCGCCCTGGCCGTCGCCAATCCGCTCACGGGGCGGATTCTGGTGATGTGCGATCGGACGCTGTCCGTGGGCACGATCGAGGCGAAGGTCAGCGCTGCGCTCGACAGCACGCCCCTCGACGTCGATGCGCTTCGAGCTTGGCAAGAGGCGCACCACACGCCCACTGCGCATGATGGGCACGATCACGATCACGGCCACGACCACGGTGAAGGCGAGCTCGAAGAGCGCTCTCGCAACCTGATCGTGGGCGGGACGGTGCTCGCGGGCCTGGGGCTCAAACGGCTCTTCTTCGGCGCCGGCGCGCTCGCCTCGAGCCCCGTTCTGGGTGGCATCAGCATCGCGGCCACTCTGATTTCGGGCTTCCCGTTCCTCCGCGGCTTCTGGCGCAGCATCGCCGGCAAGAGCGGGATGAACACCGACACGCTCGTCGGGTCCGCCACCATCGCGAGCCTGTTGCTGCGTGAAAACGTCACCGCGCTCATCGTCCTTTGGCTCCTCAACCTCGGTGAATACCTGCAGACGCTCACCCTCCAGCGCACCGAGCGCGCCATTCGCGAGCTGCTCGACGTGCCCGACGAAGAGGTCTGGGTCGTGACCGAGGGACAGGAGCAAAAGCGTCCTCTCGCCGAAGTCCGACCGGGCGATTTCGTGGTGGTCTATGCCGGCAAGCGCGTACCCGTCGATGGTGTCCTTGCCGAAGGCCAAGGCACCATCAACGAGGCGCCCATCACGGGCGAGAGCATGCCTGTGATGAAGACCGCGGGCGCGACCGTCTATGCCGGTACGGTGCTCCTGTCGGGGAGCATGCGTGTGCAGGTCGAGCGCGTCGGCAGCGACACCGCCGTCGGGCGTTTGATCCGCCGCGTCGAAGAAGCGCGCGAGCTCCGCGCCCCCATCCAGACCGTCGGCGACGAGTTCTCCCGGCGCTTCGTGCCGGCCTCTTTCGTGCTGGCGGGCACGGTCCTGTTGCTCACGGGAGATGCGTATCGAGCGCTCACCATGCTGCTCATCGCCTGTCCTTGCGCGGTGGGGCTGGCCACGCCCACCGCTGTGAGCGCCGCCATCGGCAACGGCGCGCGGCGCGGGGTGCTCATCAAAGGTGGCACGCACCTCGAGGCGGCTGCCAAGCTCGATGCCATCGTCTTCGACAAGACTGGCACGCTCACCGAAGGCGCTCCCGGTGTCGAGCGCGTCATCTCCCTCGTCGACGACCGCACGGCCGAAGAGGTCCTTTCGCTCGCCGCCACCGGAGAGCTCCACTCTCAACATCCGCTCGCGCTCGCGGTGGTGAGGCATGCGGAAGCGCGGGAGATCGTGATTCAGCCGCACGAGGAGTGCGAGATCTTGGTTGGGCGCGGGATGCGCGCGGACTGGGAAGGCAACGTGGTGCTGGTGGGCAATCGCCGGCTCATGGAGCAATTCGACATCGAGGTCTCCGCCGTGGCCGAGGCGCGCTATGCAGAGCACGCGGCCGAGGGAGAGACGATGATGTACGTCGCCCACCAGGGCCGGCTCGTCGGGCTCATCGGGGTTCGCGACAAGCTCCGTCCCGATGCCGCCACGGCGCTCGCGCAGCTCCGCAACGAGGGTATCGCGCGGCTCATGATGCTCACCGGCGACACCGAAGAGTCGGCGCGTGCGGTCGCTGACGCCGTGGGGCTTTCGGAGTGGCGCGCGCAGCTCTTGCCTGAGCAGAAGTACGAGCGCATCCGCGAGCTGAAGGCCGCGGGTCTGAACGTGGCGATGGTGGGCGATGGCATCAACGACGCGCCCGCGCTGGCGCTGGCAGATGTGGGCATCGCCATGGGGACGGCGGGCTCGGACGTGGCCATCGAGGCGGCGGACGTCGCGCTGGCGTCGAACGACATCGATGGTGTGGTGACGACGGTGCGCTTGAGCCGGCAGGCGCTCGGTGTGGTTCGCCAGAACTACGGGATGGCGCTGGGGGTGAATGCAGGTGGCCTGTTGCTCGGCGCCATTGGCCGCTTGAATCCCTTCCTTGCCGCAGTGCTCCACAATTTGAGCACCTTCCTCGTCGTCTTCAACTCGGCCCGTCTCATCGGCTTCGATCCCGAACGTTCCGCCACCCGCGACGCGGTGACCGGAGCACTGAAGCGGGCTCGACCTCTCGCCCCGGCGCACGCACGACGTGAGCCCGAGGCTGAGCGCGCACTTTGCTGCGAGTGTGAAGGCAACGCGCCCTGACGGGGACGCGCGAGCACATCGCCTCGGAGTGGACAGTACACCGATCGGCGGTCGGGCGTAGCGCGGCCGCCGCTCCCCGACGAAAGCATCGAGCCAAGGCATGTTCGTCATTGCACTCGCCCTGTCCCTTCTGGGGCTCGCGCTGGGGCCGGCGCTCTTCGCGCTCGGGCGCAGACAGGCGCTCCTGTTCGCGTCGCTCGAGGGGTTGACGCTCGGCCTCGTCCCAGCGCTGGTGTTGCTCCGCCTGCTGCCTCACCTCTACGAGGAGGCGGGCCCGATCGCGATTCTGGGGATGGTGGTCGGCTATCTGGGCTTCTGGATCATCGACCGCCGGAACCACCGGGCCGGCGCTCACCTCCGGCGCACGGTGGTCGTGCCTGCGATGGCCTTGCATTCGCTGCTCGACGGCGGCTCGCTCGCGCTCGCTTTCGCAACCGGCTTCGGCCCTGCATCCCTCCTGCTCGGCGGCGCGCTCGTGCTCCATCGCCTGCCCGAGGGGCTGTTGCTCGCGACCACGCTCACGCCGCAAATCGGCTTCCGCCCCATGCTCCGCACCGTCGCCATCCTCGGCGCTGCAACGGTCGTCGGCGCGCTCGGCGGGCATGCGGTGCTCGAGTCCGCTCCACACGCGGCGCTCCATGGTTTCGTGGCGTTCGGTCTCGGCGTGATGTTGCGGCTCGCCGTTCATCGCCACGCGCCGCCGCCCACGCGCCCGTTGGAGCGCACGCTCGGCGGCCTCGGGTTCCTCGCAGGCATCGTGATCCTGCCTCTCGTCGGAAGCCCCGACGACGTGCTCCGTCAAGCGCAGCCGCGCGAGCTCTCGATCCTCGAGTCACTGGGGCCGCTCTTCCTCGAGAGCGCTCCGGCGTTGCTGCTCGGGCTCGTGAGCGCTGCCGTTCTCCGCGCGTTCTCTCCAAGAAGCTTCGTCCCCGGATTGCCGATCTCGGCCTGCGCGCGTGGGCTGACCTCGATGACGGGACGGTTGGTGGTATCCGGCGTCGCGCCCGCGCTGGCCGTGGCCTTCGTGGTCGCGGCGCGGCAGCTTGACCCCGTGGGCGCAGCGCTCTCGTTCTCGCTGCTCGGCACGCACCTGACCTTGGTGCGGATGGGCGCCGGCCTCCTCGTCGCGGCGCTGCTCGCGCTCTTGGCCGCAGCCGCGAGCCTCGACATTCATGCTCGCTATCGTGTCGCAGATGGCCTTGAACAAGCCCTCTTCGCGCCTCCGTCTCTCGCCGCGCGATTGCGAAGGACGCCGGGAGACATCGTGCGTCCTCTGCTGGACCACACCGCCGCGTGGTTTCTGCTCGGGTTGCTCGCGGCCGCGGCGCTCGAAGCGGCAGTGCCGGCGAAGCAGATTGCCAGCATCGGTGCGCCCCTCGGCGTGCTCCTCGGCGCGGCGCTCGCGTTGCCAGTTCACGGCTGTGCGCTGGCCACCATCCCGCTCGCGCTCGTGTTCATCCACAAGGGGGCTTCGATCGGGGCCGCGGTCTCGTTCCTCGTGGTCGCGTCGACCGCCAATGGCATCGTGCTCGCGACGATCCGAGAGCGCTTCGGGCTCCGCGCGACAGCCATCGTCGGCGGCGCGACGCTCGTCTTCGCGGTGATCGCGGGGCTCGCCTCCGACGCCTTCCTCGTCGGCGCGAGCGTTCCCGATCTACATGACCTCGCCGAGCAACGTCACTCCGTCTTCGCGTGGGTCGCAGCCGGTTTCGCGGGATCGCTTCTGGCCCTGAGCCTGCTCCGCTCCGGACCATGGGCTTGGCTCGGCGCCGGGAAGAGTGGATGTGAGAGCGGTTTGCACGAGCACGACGAGCTTCGGCACGTCCACAGTCGGCCGCACGTGCACACCGCACCGCATGCACACAACCGCTCTGCCCACAGATCCGTGTGAGCGAGGTTCATGCCGCGCGCGACGCACGAGCATCGCACTCCGGGCAAGAGACGTCGCTCGTTGCCGATCGTCGCGTGCGACCTCGATCGTCGTGGAGCACCGCGGTTCTCGGGACGGGCGACGCACGCGGATCGAAACCGATGAGACGGGCCGAGTTGAAGACGACGAGCAGCGTGCTCAGGTTGTGGAGCACCGCGGCAAGGAAGGGATTCAAGCGGCCAATGGCACCGAGCAACAAGCCACCTGCATTCACGCCCAGCGCCATCCCGTAGTTCTGGCGAACCACGCCTAGCGCCTGCCGGCTCAAGCGCACCGTCGTCACCACACCATCGATGTCGTTCGACGCCAGCGCGACGTCCGCCGCCTCGATGGCCACGTCCGAGCCCGCCGTCCCCATGGCGATGCCCACGTCTGCCAGCGCCAGCGCGGGCGCGTCGTTGATGCCATCGCCCACCATCGCCACGTTCAGCCCCGCGGCCTTCAGCTCGCGGATGCGCTCGTACTTCTGCTCGGGCAAGAGCTGTGCGCGCCACTCGGAGAGTCCCACGGCGTCAGCGACTGCGCGCGCCGACTCTTCGGTGTCGCCGGTGAGCATCATGAGCCGCGCGATACCCTCGTTGCGGAGCTGCGTGAGCGCCGTGGCCGCGTCGGGACGGAGCTTGTCGCGAACCCCGATGAGCCCGACGAGCCGGCCTTGGTGGGCGACGTACATCATCGTCTCTCCCTCGGCCGCATGCTCTGCATAACGCGCCTCGGCCACGGCGGAGACCTCGATGTCGAATTGCTCCATGAGCCGGCGATTGCCCACCAGCACCACGTTGCCTTCCCAGTCCGCGCGCATCCCGCGACCCACCAAGATCTCGCACTCCTCGTGCGGCTGAATCACGATCTCCCGTGCCTCTGCGTGCGTGACGACGGCGAGCGCGAGCGGATGTTGGGAGTGGAGCTCTCCGGTGGCGGCGAGCGAAAGGACCTCTTCGGCCGTGCGGTCGTCGACGAGGGAAATGACGCGCTCGACACCGGGAGCGCCTTCGGTGAGCGTGCCAGTCTTGTCGAAGACGATGGCATCGAGCTTGGCAGCCGCCTCGAGGTGCGTGCCACCTTTGATGAGCACCCCGCGCCGCGCGCCGTTGCCGATGGCGGCGCTCACAGCGGTGGGCGTGGCCAGCCCCACCGCGCAAGGACATGCGATGAGCAGCATGGTGAGCGCTCGATATGCGTCTCCCGTGAGCAACAGCACGGCACCTGCCAACACGAAGGAGGTGGGGACGAACCGCTTCGAAAAGCGATCGCCGACGGTCTGGATGGGGGCGCGGAGCTCGCGCGCTTCTTCGACGCGGCGGATCAAACGCCCGACGGCGGTGTCGCTGCCAACGCGCTCGACCTGCACACGCATGCTCCCCGACAGGAGCACCGTACCGGCATAGACCGTCGCGCCGGCGGTCTTCATCACAGGCATGCTCTCGCCCGTGATGGGCGCCTCGTTGATGGTGCCTTGGCCTTCGGCAAGGACACCATCGACGGGTACGCGCTTGCCGGCATAGACCACCACGAGATCGCCCGGTCGGACTTCGGCGAGAGGACGCTTTTGCTCCAGTCCCTCGGTCACGACCCAGACCTCCTCGTCGGGCACGTCGAGCAGCTCGCGAATGGCGCGCTCGGTGCGCTGGAGGGTGAGCGTCTGCAGGTATTCACCGAGGTTGAGGAGCCAGAGCACGACGAGCGCGGTGACGTTTTCGCGCAGCAACAGGCTCGCGATGGTGGCCGACCCGACGAGCGTGTCGGTGTTCATTCCGCTCTTGCCGGCAATGCTGCGCCAGAAGCCGCGGAGGAACGGGAAGCCCGAAATCAGCGTGGCCGCGATGCTGATGCCACCCAGAACGGGGCTCGAGGCGAGCGCGCCGGCGCCGAAGAAGAGCCGTTTGAGCCCCAGGCCCGCGAGCACCGTCCCGCCTACGAGCAGATTGCGGGCCTGGCCGTGGGCGTCGCCATGCTCGTGATCATGCTCATGACCGTGCGTGTCGTGGGCTTCCGTGGAAGCAACGCTGCGCGACAGCCACGCTTCAAACGCCTCCAGCTCCAGCGGCGCGCTCGCGAGCGCCTGGAGAATCAACGGTTCGATGGTGGCAGGGCTCGCGGCAGGATCGCAGTGGACGAGGATCCGTCCGGTCAACGGGTTGACGGTCGCGAGCTCGATACCAGCCTGATGCTGGAGAGCGATCTCGACGGCGGCGGCATAGCGTGGCTCGTCGCGGAGCTCGGCGGCCTCCCACCGCATGCGCCCGGGCAGCGAGGACCGGAGGCGCGGCAGCACGGGAGCGGACGAGCGGCCCCTCACGCCCGCGCCCTCTCGTGCGCATGCTTGTGCCCGTCTCCATGCCGATGAAGCTGGGCAGGATCCTCACCCAGCTCGCTCTTCGCCTCGGCCGAGATGTCTTGCAGCTCTTCGCGGAAGCTCTCCACGATCCGCAGAATCTCGCGCTGCGCGACGATTCCTCCCTTGATGATCCGCCGGGCGAGGGGACGAGCGGCGCGACCCAGAAGAGGTGCGGAAACGGCGCCAGCGACGAGCCCCGAGAGAGCGATGGCCAACTTGGAGGCGATGATGCGTTGCCACATGACGACCACTCCTGCCGAGGGACTACGCCACTCCTGCGTGAACGCAATGACGTTGGTCGCGACGATGAGAAATAGCCTCACGGCGCTGCTGATCTCTTGTTGGTCCTCCTTGCCCGCTTGGCGCGACAACGAGCGAGAAAAGATAGAATCCAGATGAGGGAGCTCTTGTTGCGGTGAATGGCTGGCATGCTGGCGAGGACAGCTACACGAGCCATTCGCGCACGCGCCCGACCTTCGTCATCCGCACGCGCGAGGCTGCGAAGAGCGTCGCCCATTGCTGCTGGTGTTCAGGTGAGCGGCCTTTTGCTCGATCGGATCTGTTGAGAGGAGATGAGACCCTTTCGATATCCGCTCTTCCAATGCTCGCCATTGACCCGAAGCCGAGCTCTGATTCGCTCTGTCGTGAGGAGCTGCCTCAGAGCGCGGGCGCGAGCGGCGGGCGGGGCGGGAGCTGCTCGCGTCCGGGGACCGAGACGAGGACGACCTCGGGGGCGTCCGTCGCGAGATCGCGGGCCACCGACTCGTCGACCCACGCCGTGCGGCACCGGATCCAGCCGAAGATGTGCTCGACGTGCTGCTCCAGAAAGTAGTGGCCGCCGCGCTCGACCACGATCTCGGCGTGCTCGGGCTCGTCGGCGTCCGTCGTGATGACGTGGTGACCGGGCGCCGCGAGGTAACAGAACGAGCTCGGGCCGCGCGTGGCGCCGACGAGCACACCGTTGTCGTGCACGGGAAACGTGACCGCCTGCGCGAGCACGGAGGTGCGGAACACGCAGATCCGGCCGCTATCCGGCGGTGGAGAGACAAAGGGGGACGTCGGCACGTCCGGCTGGGCGAGCGTGTAGCGCGAGCAACCGCAGGCGGCCGAGAGCGTGAGCGCGAGCGCGAGGGGGCGGAGGATGGGCATCGTGGGTGGGCTCCTCTTGGACGCACGGGGCGTACGCTCCGGGGCGCGGAGGGGCGAATCAAAAAACGTCAAAGCTCGCCGAGCGCGACGGCCGCCGATGGATCGAGGAGGTAGCCGTCGCCGCGTCGCTCGAGGAGATCGTGGAGGCCGCTCCTGCGCAGCGTGGAGATGGCGACGCGAACACGATGCGCGCCGGCCTCGGCGAGGATGCGCTCGCCGGGCCAGCCGGCCGAAAGGAGCGCGGGTGCGTCGAGGGCCCGGCCCGGCGCGCGAAGGCGAGCGTTCACGAGCGCGCGCAGCAGGAGGCGGAGGGCGCGCTTTTTCGCGAGCGAGACGCGCCGCGCGCCCGCGACCTCGAACCAGAGGCCGTCGGGGTCCACGCGGAGGTGCGCGCCCGTGCCGGCTTTCGTCGGTGTCGACGCCGCTCGGTGCACGAGCCGCAGCGAGAGCCGCACGTCGTCGGAGCCGGCGACGAGCGCGCGCTTCTCCTCCGCGAGCGCGTGGGCTTCGGCGATCGCGCGCGCGGCTCCCTCGGGCGTCCCGGCGAGCGCGTGGAGACGGTACAGATCGAGCGCGAGGAGGAGCGCGGGATCGGCGACGCGTTCCAAGATCGCAGAGGCGGCGTCGAACGCGCCGGAGGCCTCCTCGGGTTGGCCGACATCGGTGAGGACCGCGCCGAGGCAGGCCCGGAACAAGCCCTCGAAGCGCGCCACGCCGAGCGTCGCGAGCTGCTCCGCCGCGTGGACGTAGCCGTCCTTCGCTCTCGGCAGATCGCCTTGCTCGTGCGCGACGCCCGCGCGGTACCCGGCGAAGATGGCCGCGTGGAGATCATCGCCGATCGCCGAGAACGCGGCGATCGCCCGATCGAACGCCGCCCCTGCAGGGACGAGCCGGCCGAGCTCCTGGTGCGCGTGGCCTTGAAACGCGATCGCCATGGCCTCGGACGAGCGATCGCCCACGCGCCGGCTCAGCCCCTCCACGCGTTCGAACTGCGCCGCGGCCTTCTCTGCGCGGCCTGCTTCGAGGTCGAGCGCGGCGAGGGCGCCGAGCGCTTGGATCTCGAGCTCCGGCAGCGCGAGGTCGTGGACGAGCTCGATCACGCGCTCACCGTGGCGCCGAGCCTGGTCGTGCCGCTGGGCCCCGCGCATCGCGATCGCGAGCTGCTGGTGGGCCTCCGCCTCCGTCCGGCGATCACCTACCGCCGATGCGATCTGCACGGCTCGCTCCAAGTCATGGAGGGCCTCGGCGGATCGGCCGGTGAGGCGGTGCGCGCGTCCACGCGCCACGAGCCCGCGAGCCACGAGCGAAGGCTCGACGTCGCCTGTTTCGGCGGCGCGAAGCGCAGCATCGAGCGCCGCGGAGTGCTCGCGAAAGGGACCGAGCGTCGCGACGACGCGGTCGAGCGCGAGCGCGGCCCGGAGGGCGTCCCGCGCGCCGAGAGGCCCCTGCGTGAGCACGCGTGCGAGCACGGCGCCCAGGTTGTCGCGCTCCGCCGCGAGGGCCACGCCGCCGGCCCGGTCGGCGAGATCCAAGTAGTAGGCGGCGTGCCGGGCGAAGGTGGCTTCGCGCGCCCCGCTTTCGGCAAGCAGAGCGGCAGCGTGCTCGCGGATGGCTGCGTACATCGAGGAGCGACCGGGCGACGGCACACCCGGCCGCAGGAGCGATCGGTCCGCGAGCGCTTCGAGCACGTCGATGACGGGCGGCGCATCCGCATCGAGGTCGAGCACCGCCTCTGCCGCGGCGAGATCGAAGCCCCCGCGAACACCGAGCACTGCGCGAAGGCCGCGCGCATGGTCGGCGCGAGGAGCTGCACGGAGAGGTCGATGGCGCGCGCGAGCGTTCGATGACGGCCCGCGGCGTCGCGCGGCCCCGCGGCGAGCACGTCGTGCCCGCGCGTGAGCCGCTCGAGCAGCTCCGCGGGAGACAGGAGGCGGCTCCGCCTCGCGCATAGCTCGATCGCGAGCGGGAAGCCTTCGAGCTGCCGCGCGATCGCTGCCACGGTCGGGACGTCTTCATGCTCCTTGCCCCAGCCCGGCGCGACCGCGCGCGCGCGCTCGTACAGGAGCTGCACCGCCGCAAAACGCTCCGGTGCACGCTCCTCGGGGGCGGGGAAGGGCAGCGGCGTGAGCTCGACCACGACCTCTCCCTGCGCGCGCAGGAGCTCGCGTGAGGTCGCCAGCACTTGGACCTCCGGCGCGGCTCCCAGCAACGCCGCGACCGCGGGAGCGGCGTGCGCGGCCAAGGTCTCCAGGTTGTCGAGCACCAGCAGGAGAGGCCCCACCGACGCAAGCGAGCGGCCGATCGCGGCGAACGTGTCATCGTCGCTCGCGCTCGACGAAGCGGCGACGCCGAGAGGGCGGACGATCGCCGTCGCGAGATCGCGCAGCGAAGCCGCCTCCATGAGATCGGCCACCACGACGCGACGGCCTCCGGACACGCCCCGCGCGAAGCGGAGCGCGAGCCGCGTCTTGCCGATGCCGGCCGGGCCGAGGACAGTCACGAGCCGCTCTCCTCGCTCGAGGATCGTCGCCAGCTCCATGAGCTCGGCCTCGCGCCCCACGAAGCTCGACGTGGGCTCCGGGACGACCGGCCCGAGCTCGGTCTGCGGGGCACGCGCGCCGTGGTGCATGAGGTCGCGAGGATACGGAGCCGCCTCCGCCCCGGCAACTGCGAGACCCGCGTCGCGAGCAACGACCGCGGTCAGGAGAACGTGATCGTGCTCGAGCAGGCGCGAGCGTTCGGCACGCGCTGGAGCGGTGCTCGCAACATCAGAAAGAATTCAGAAGCGCTTCCCATTGTCTTCAGAGGCGGGCGCTAGAGCCCATCGCATGGGTACTTCTGCGATGCTCGCCGGCGCCACGGGCGCCGCTCCCGCGCTGACACCGAGCCCGACCCGTCCGCCCGATCCACTGGAGCGGGCCGCGTTCTTCTGGAAGTTCCTGCGCGCGCCCTCCGTGGTGGGGAGCTTGACGCCGAGCTCCCGCTTCCTCGCCGACCGAATCGCGCGGCACGTGCCGTGGACACGCGTCGCGAGCGTGGCGGAGCTCGGCGCGGGCACGGGCGTCATCACGCGGCGGATCCGCGACCGCTGCCGATCCGGCTGCCGCGTGGCCGTGTTCGAGCACGACGCGCCGATGCGCGCGCGGCTCGCCCAGGCGTTCCCGGAGTTCACCCACCATGCCGACGCTGCCCACCTCGCGACGACGCTCCAGCGCCTCGATCTGCCGGCGCTCGACTGCGTGATCTCGGGCCTGCCGCTCGCGATCTTCCCGCGTGACACGCGCGCGCGGGTGCTCGATCAGGTCGTCGCGGCGCTCGCTCCCGGCGGCGTCTTCGTCGCCTTCCAGTACTCGCTCCAGCTCCGCGCGAGCCTGCGCGGCTTGTTCCGCCACGTGGAGATCGAGCTCGTCCCCCTCAACCTCCCGCCCGCATTCGTCTACGTCTGCTGGAAGTGAGGAGGCTCGCGCATGGATCACGCATGGCTCCTCGAGCAGCTCCAGCACCACGGCGATGCCGCGATCTTCGTGGCGGTCTGGCTCGGCATCTGGGTGGTCCCCATCCCCGACGAGGCGGTCGTCATGAGCGTCGGGCTCGCGAGCGCGCGCGGCGTCGTGGGCGCGGTGCCGGCGTTCGCGCTTACGTACCTGGCCATGAGCTCGGCCCTCTCGCTGAGCTACCTCGCCGGACGCGTCGTCGGCGCGCCGATCGTGGACCGCCTCGCCGCGCGTCCGCGTCTCCGGCGGCCGCTCCGGCGAGCCGTCGACATCGTCGCCAAATTCGGCAGCGCGGCGGTGGCGATCGGCTATCTCTTCCCCGTCGTGCGCGTCATCGTTCCCCAGCTCGTCGGCGCCGGCCGCATGCCCCTCGCGCGCTTCGCGCTCTGCACGTACGGCGCCGGCCTCGTCTGGACGCTCGCTTACTTCTTCGCCGGTCGCACGATGGGCGAGCACGCGGGCGACATCCTCGAGCTGAGCTCGCGCTTCACCGTCGCCGCCGTCGCCGTGGGCGCGGCGCTCTGCCTGCGTCTTGCGCTGAGCGCCATCCGAAGCTGGGCCGCGACCCGCAGGGGCACATGACGCGCGCGGAGCGGCCGACGATCCTCATCGTCGACGACGATCTCGCGATCCGCGATCTGCTCGAGGTCTACCTCAAGGGCGAGGGCTATCGGATCCTCAAAGCCGCCGACGGCCGCGAGGCGCTCCGGGCGCTTTCGACACAGGAGGCGCACCTCGTCATCCTCGACGTGATGATGGAGGCCATGGACGGCATCGAGACCTGCGTCCGGATCCGGCGCGAGCACCGCATGCCCATCCTCATGCTGTCGGCGCGCGCGGAGGACTTCGACAAGATCCACGGTCTCACCGCCGGCGCCGACGACTACATGACGAAGCCGCCCAACCCGCTCGAGCTGATCGCGCGGGTCAAGTCGCAGCTCCGGCGTTACCTCGAGCTCAACGACGGCCGAGCCGCCGCGAAGGACGAGATCGTCGTGGGGGACCTCGTGATCAACACGGCGACGCGCGTGGTGCGCGCGGGTGATCGCGAGCTCAGCCTGACGCCCAAGGAGTTCTCCATCCTCGAGCTCCTCGCCCGGCACAGCGGCGTGGTGCTCAGCGCCGAGCGCATCTACGCGCGCGTGTGGGACGAGCCTTTCAACGACTCGGCCAACACCGTGATGGTGCACATCCGCAAGATCCGCGAGAAGCTCGGCGACAACCCGCGGCACCCCCGGTACATCAAGACCGTGTGGGGCGTCGGTTATCGGCTGGAGGGTTGAGGCATGCTCCCCGGCCTGCGCCGCCGTGCCGGCGCGCTGCTCGCCATCCGCGGGAGCGTACGGCTCCAGCTCATCGGCAGCATGCTGCTGTGCGCGATCGGCGCGCTCGTCCTCCCCTTGCCGATCAACCTCCTCGACCTCGCCTTTCACCGAATGCCGCGCGAGCACGCCCGCGGCATGGATCGCATCGACGAGGTGGGGCAGGCGCTCGCGCACGCGCTCGACGAGCCGGATCGACCTGCCGACGTAGCCACCATCGCGCGCCTCCTCGACGGGCTCGTGCACAAATTCAACAGCGGTCCGCTCACGGCGCGCGTCGTGAACCGCGACGGCCACGTGGTGCTGGCGACCGCGGGCAGCGTGCCGGGCGACGTCGACGTGCCCCGTGCGCTCCGCGTCGCGGCGGCGGAGCGGGCCGCGCCCGAGCGCTACGACGGCCACGGCGACTACGCCGTCGTCTACGCCGTCACCCAGCGCGGCGAGCCGGGTTACCTGTTGGTCGCGGGCGTGCCGCGCCGCGAGCACACCGGCTGCATCGTCCGCGCCGTCACGAGCGGCGCGTGGCCCTTCCTCTTCGTCGCCCTCTTCTTCGTGGCCACCCGGCGCAAGCTCGCGCAGCTCCGCACCATCGGCGAGGGCCTCTCGGCCATCGCCGCGGGGAGGCTCGACCACCGCCTCTCCGATCAGGGCCAGGACGAGCTCGGCGCGCTCGCGCGCAACGTCAATGCCATGGCCGATGCGCTCGAGCGGAACATCGAGGCCGAGCGACGCGCCGAGCGGACGAAGGACGAGCTCATCGCCCACGTCTCGCACGACCTGCGCACGCCGCTCACGTCGATCACCGGCTACCTCGATCTCGTGCGCCTCGGGCGCTACGACGGCGCCGCGCAGCTCGCGGACTACGTCGGCATCGCGCACGGCAAGGCCGAGCAGCTCCAGCGCATGATCGAGGATCTCTTCGAGTATGTGCGCCTGCGCGATCCGCACCTCCGCCTCGCGCGGCGGGTCGTCTGCATCCACGCGCTCGTCGCGCAGCTCGCCAGCGAGTACGTCCCGCTCTGCGAGAGCGCCGGCGTCACCCTCGACACCGACCTGCCGAAAGGCCGCGCCCCGCTCGCGGTCGATCCCGACCGGCTCGTGCGCGTGCTCGACAACCTGCTCAGCAACGCCATCAAGTACAGCCACGTTCCAGGCCACGTGCGCGTGAGCCTCCGCGACGCCGGCGGCGCGATCCAGATCACCGTCGAGAATACTGGGCCCACGCTCTCGGCCTCTGATCTGACGCGGATCTTCGAGCGCTTCTTCCGCGTCGACGCGGTCGGCGCGCCGCCGGTGCGCGGCGCCGGCCTCGGGCTCGCCGTCGCCAAGAGCATCGTCGAGCTGCACGGCGGATCGATCTGGGCCGAGAGCGAGGCCGGCGTGGTGCGCGTCCACGTCCGCTTGCCACGCGCGACGCCCGACGCCTGAGCGCGTGCAGTTGCAACCGTTCGCGGGTTCGCGGTAGAGGCCAAGGCCGTGACGACGATCCGTGCTTGCACCGACGCCGACGACGAAGCGGTCTGGTCGATCCTCGAGCCGATGATCCGGGCTGGTGAGACGTACGCCTTGCCTCGCGACCTCGGGCGCGAGGAAGCGCTCGAGTACTGGCGCGCGCCGGAGCACGAGGTCTTCGTCGCCGAAGTGGACGGCCTCGTGGTCGGCACCTACTTCCTCCATCCAAACCAGCGGGGCGGTGGGGCGCACGTGGCGAACTGCGGGTACGTGACGGCCCAGGGCGCGACGGGGCGCGGGGTCGCCCGCGCCATGTGCGCGCACTCGCTCGACCGCGCGCGGGCGCGGGGCTTCCGCGCGATGCAATTCAACTTCGTGGTGGCCTCGAATGAGCGCGCCGTGCGGTTGTGGCAGAGCTTCGGCTTCACCGTCGTGGGTCGGCTGCCCGAGGCGTTCGCGCACCCGACGTTGGGCCTCGTCGATGCGCTGGTGCTGCACCGAAAGCTCTGACCGCAGGCGCGCGCTCGCGCTTCCAGATCCGCGGACGCTCGATCGAGCACACGCAACTGCGCCTGGGCAGCCGAACAGATGTGGCAACGTCGGTGTTGCTCGGATCGAGCGACGCAGTTGCGTGCAAGGCCGGCCGATCGAAGGACTGGGCTCATCCGCACCATCGACGTGATCCAAAACGCACGACCACCACGTGGTCCCGCCGTACGTCCTCCGCGCGACGCTGCAGGCAACCGTCTCGATCCCGAGCGGTTTGCGCTGAAGACGACCGCGAGCACGCTTGCGTGCGGTTTCCATGGCTGCGCGATGGAGCGCTCCACGAGCGTACGCAAGGCTGCGCGGCGGGCGACGGACGGCGCGATCGGTGTGCTCGGATCCATGCGCCGTGCCGAGCCTCGCGCCGACGCATCCATTCAGGCCCGCGCCGTCTGCGGCAGCTCGACGACGAACGTGGAGCCGGCGCCCGGGCTGCTCTGGACGCGAATGGTCCCCCCGTGCGCCTCGACGATGTGCCGCGCGACGTACAGCCCGAGCCCGAGCCCCCCACGGTCGTGCAACGTCGAGGCGAGGCGCTCGTAGCGCCTGAAGATGCGCTCGTGAGCCTCGAGCGGGATGCCGATGCCGTGATCCTCGATGGAGAGGCGGACCACGTGATCGCGGGCCTGTTCGACGACGACGTGGATGGTCCTTCCGAGGCCGTAGCGCAGTGCGTTCGCGAGCAGGTTGGTCACGACGTGATCGAGGCGCTGCGGGTCCCAATCACCGCTGACGGGCTCGGCGACGTCGAAGCGGATCTCGCCGCCGTGCCGGGCGATTTCGTTCGCGAAACGCGCGACGGCGTCGCGTGCGACCTGGAGCAGATCGGTGTGCTGGCGGTGCAGCTCGAGGCGCCCTCGGCTCAGCCGGGTGGCCTCGAGCAGATCGAGGGTGAGCCTCACGAGGCGCAGCGTCTGGCGGTGAGCGACGGTGGTCATGGCGTCGAGGCGCGCGCGATCGAGAGGCCGGCCCTCGCGAAAGACGGCCCGGATCGCTTCGAGCTGGAGACGGAGCGGCGTGAGGGGCGTGCTCAGCTCGTGCGAAGCGATGCAGAGGAACTCGTCACCCCGGCGGACGGCTTCCTCCGCTCGCTCGCGCGCGCGCCATTGCTCCCGCACGATGGCGAAGAGGAGCAGGCTGACGATCGCGCCGCTCGCGCCCACGAGCTCGGCGAGCCCGCGCTCCGACCGAAACACGAACTCCGGCCTCGTCGCGAAGCTGATGGCCCACGGGCGCCCGCAGACGTCGATGCGAGAGAGGGCAGTGAAGGCGCGCCGTTCGAGCGGCAGCGCCGCGCGCAGCTCGTCGTCGTCATCGTAGAGGAGGTGCGCCGTGCCGAGCTCGAGCCCATCGTACACCTCGAAATCGATCGGGCGCCGATGCCCGTCCGGGAAGACGTGACCGAACATCTCCGACCCACGGAAGCCGGCGAAGACGAGCCCGACGAGAACGCGCGGCTCCGCGCCGCTCGCGGGGGCTTGGAAGATGGGCTCGATCAGGAAGAAGCCCGAGGGAGCGTTCCCGTCGGCGCCGGGGAAAGGGGCCCGCCCGGTAGCCTCGGCGAGGCGCGTGCGGCGCGCGTTCTCGACGGCGGCGCGGAGCGCGGGCTGCGTCGCGACGTCGAAGCCGATCATGCCGTCGTTCTGCGCGCTGGACGGCTCGACGTAGAGCACGGCGAAGCGCTCGCCTCGATCGCCGGCGGGCCAGATCGGGCGACCCTCGATCGCCTCGTTCGCGACCCCATCGCGCGTGACGCGCCGGATGAAGCCGAACGCCTCGGGTGTCGGGGTGCGCGCCGCGAGGTGGAGGCCCTGCACGTACGCGTGGAAGCTCTCGCGGCGGAGGACACCGGCGGTGGCGAACAGGCCACGCGCGCCGTGCAGCATCGTGAGGTACGTCTCGATCCGCTGCTGGATCACGCTCTCGGTGATCGCCACCTCGTGATCGAAGCGCTTGCTGTCTTCCGCGCGCAGGAGGCGCATCGTCGCGTGGAGGAGCGCCGCGGTCATCGCGAGCCCGAACACCAGAACGGCATATGCAGCCCACGGACTACGCCATCTCGCCGAGGCTGCTTTCAGCCCAGCTCGCACGGAGCGTCCGAGCAGACGGCGCACCCGGCCTCGTTGCATGACCGTGCTCCATCCATAGCGCTCCCGTGTCCCAACCGCCGTCGTCGAGCGGGCAAGAACATCGATCCTACGGGCGCGCAGACCGTGCCGGTCATCGCTCGCTGAATCGGGCTCTGGTGCGACGTCCTGCTGCTCGCGGGGGCGTCGCGACATGGATCGCATGGCGACCCGCGCGTCGTTGCCACGGTCTCGACATCGAGCTGCTGTCGTCCAGTCGTGTGGCGTTCGTCCGCTCGTTCTACGCCGCGGTCGTGCGAAGCTCCAGCAACCTCGTCATCCTCTCCATGGCCATTCTCGTGACTGCCTGCGGCTCCGAAGGCACCGGAACCAGCTCCGGAACCGGCGGATCGGGCAGCACTTCGTCCTCCTCGGGCACGAGCTCCAACACCGGAGGCGCAGCGACCTCCTCGTCGAGCGGCGGCACGGGCGGGGCTGCAACCTCCTCCTCGAGCAGCGCGACCACCAGCTCGTCGGGCAGCGCGAGCAGCAGCAGCAGCGACGCATCGAGCAGCAGCAGCAGCGGTACGGGAGGCATGGGCGGCGGGACGGATGCCGTCACGTTCATGGTGGTGCGCGTCGGCGATGGATCCGCCGAGCTCAGCAACGCGTCCACCGCGACGTTCCTCGAGGAGCGCAACCTCGACGGCTCGCTCGTGGCGAAGGCGAACAACCCGCTGGCCCTGCCGACGGCGGTGGTGGGCAACAACCAGCCCTTCGCCATCTCGGGGACCGCGACGTCCGAAGGTGGCCTCTCGCGCTCGGCGAACGGCAAGTACGTGACGCTCGCCGGCTATGCGTCGGCGCCCGGCGTCGCGTCGATCAAGGGCAAGCCCTCGGCGACGGTCAATCGCGTCGTGGCGCGCGTCGACGCGAGCTACGCGATCGACACCTCCACGCGCCTCGACAGCGCCTTCAACACCGACAACGTGCGCGGCGCGACGTCGAACGACGGCTCCGCCTTCTGGGTCTCGGGCACGGGCGCCGGCAACACGGGCGGCGTCTGGCACCTGGCCCTCGGCGCCACGGGCGGTGTGCAGCTCGTCGGCCAGACGGGGAACCTGCCGAACAACGTGCGACAGACCCATGTCTTCGATGGCCAGCTCTTCGGCGTCGCGGGCGCATCTCCGATGTTCAGCGTGTTCACGGTGGGCACGGGGTTGCCGACCACGATGACCACGGGGAGCGCGCTCCCTGGGATGCCGACGGCGAGCGGACCGAGCCCGTTCTCGTTCGCCCTCTTCGATCGCAACGCCGCCGTGCCCGGGCTCGACACCTGCTACGTGGCCGACGATCGCGGCACCACCGACGGCGGCGGCGTGCAGAAGTGGACCTACGACGGCACGCAATGGAAGCTCGCGACGACGTTCAACCAGGGCTTGAACGGCGACCTGCGCGGGCTCGCCGGCGCCGTCACGGGCGCGAGCGTGACCTTGATCGTCTCGGATCCGGAGAACGTCTACGCCCTCGTCGACGACGGGAGCGCGAGCCCCGCCGCGACGAAGATCGCCACGGCGCCCGCGAACACCGCGTTCCGCGGCGTGGCGCTGGCGCCGAATTGAGATCCGCCGCCGGCGCGATCGCATCGAGCGGAGCACGGGTCGGCCTCCTGCGCGACGCCCTCCGCACGCCGTCTCCCCACCGAGCCCCGAGACGGCTCGCCCGGGCAGCGTGTACGCTCTCACGGCTACGCCATGATCGGCATGCCACGCATGCGCGTGCGCGTGGCCGACCCGCCGAAGGGGCTCGCGCTCGCCTGTGACGGCCGGCCGCTCCCCGTGGCGGCTCTCGGAGATGCGCTCCCCGTCGATGCGGGCAGCCATCGGATCACCGCCTCCGCGCCCGGATATGCGTCGGTGCAGAGGGACGTCATGCTGATGGAGGGGCAACAGATCGACGTCGACATCGTCCTGCCGATCGTCTCGCCTCAATCTCGATCCGAGCGGGATGCGCCCTCGGGCGCGAAGCCGGGCGCCGCGCGGCGCATCGCGGAGATCGCCGCTGGAGCAGCCGGCGTCGCGGCGCTGAGCGCAGCGGGGGTGCTCGGGATCTTGACCTTGAACAAGGTCGGCGCCGCCCGAGAGTATTGCAGACCGGACTTCTCGGCGTGCGCAGACGCCCGCGGCATCACGCTGCTCGGCGAAGCGCGGGGCATACAGACCGCGGCCCTCGTCCTGCTTGGTGCCGGCGCCGCGGCGGCCGGTGTGGGGGGCGCCCTCTTCGCCACCGCGCCACGTGCGAGCTCGGCCAGCGCCCCGACGCCGGCGATCTCCGCGACGATCGGCCCGCTTGGGCTCTCCGTGCGCGGGGCGTGGTAAATTTTCGACCTTCCGCGTGACGGATCGACCGAGCCCGGTGTCTTTGTACCCACACGCAGGACGAAGCTCGTCCGGGCACAAGAGGTGACGATGAGGAGGTTTCCCTGGGCGACGGCGCCCTTGCTTGTGGCAGCGTGCGTGCCGAACCCCGTGCTGGAGACCACCGGGGGCGCGAGCGGCGGCGGCTGCATCACCCTGGTGGAGGGCAAGGACACCTCGGTGCCGACGGCCAGCCTCCCGCGTCCGGCGCTGAACGTGCCTTACACGGACGAGCACTACCACCTCACGGTGACACGCGTGACCGAGGCGTCCCAGGTGACCGACCGCGACATCCCCACGCGTGTGCGGCACGAATTCTCCCGGCGGCCCGCGTTCAACGCCGACTCCACACGAGCGCTCGAGGACAGCTCCAACGGCTGGTTCCGCCTCTATCAGGTGAACGCCGAAGGGACCTTCACGTTCCTGAAGACACTCTCTCTCGCCGACGACCAGGAGCCCAATTGGGACGTCACCGATCCGAACAAGCTCTCTTACTTCCAGAGCCATGCTGAGGGGCTGACGATCAGCACCTACGACGTCGCGACGGACCAGAGTGTCGTCCATCGCGACCTGGGCTCGCGGGTGAAGATGCTCTTTCCGAACGCCACGGGGATGTGGACCGCGGGCGAGGGGCGCCCCTCCGACGACGGCAAGATTTGGTGTGTCGAAGTCGGCCACACGGTGCAGCCGGGGGGGAACTTCGTGGCCGACGGCCTCATCTCTTACGACATGGCAACCGACGAGATCCTCGGGCACATGAGCGTGACCGAATCGCCGGACCACATCTCGACGAGCCCGAAGGGCGACTACTGCGTTCCTTCATGGACTCTCCCGCTGGGAACGCGGGCCTACAAGACCGACTTCAGCAGCTATACACAGCTGCAGGATCGGACCGAGAACAGCGATCTGGCGATCACCAAGGGCGGTGTCTTCTGCAATCCCGCGACGCAGTGGTTCAACCAGAAGATCGTCGCGGTGGAGCTGGCGGCGAACCCCAAGATCTACAACCTCGCTCACTCCCATGGCGGCGATGCCGGCTATTTCGGCGAGGCGACGGCGGTGGCGAGCCCCGATCTGACCAAGGTCCTGTTCACGTCCACCTGGGGGAGCGCGGACGACTCCAAAGCACACGACTACCTCATCCAGGTCCCCTCCTGCGCTCTGCCCTGAGCCCATTGCCAAATCCACCGACGAACCCCGCGGTCGACAGCGCGCTCCGACTCGATAGGATACTCGCATGAACAATATCTGGGTTGGCAGCGCGTTGCTCCTCGCGGCGTGCTCGGGTGGCGGAAGCGACGGCACCCCCAGCACGACGAGCAGCGGCACCGGTGCCGGCAGCGCGAGCACGGCCGGCACCGGTGGCGCGAGCACGGCTGTCACCAGTGCCGGCGGCGCGAGCACCGCCAGCACTGGTGGCGCGAGCACCACCGGCACCGGTGGCAGCGGCCCAATCGACAGCCCCTGGGTCCCGGGCGGTTACAGCCTCGTGTTCAGCGACGAGTTCGACGAGCCCGCGCTCGACACGTCGAAATGGTGGACACGCTATGTCTACAGCAATGGCACGCTCGATCGCCTCAATGACGAGCAACAGCTCTATCGCGAGCAGGGCAATCACGTCATGACCGGGAGCTCGATCAAGCTCACCGCGCGCAAGGTGAGCGACGGTGGCCCCACGGCGATCAACTACGAATCTGGGATGCTCCGCTCGAAGACCATCATGAGATATGGTTATTTCGAGGCCCGGGTGAAGATGCCGGGCGGCCTCGGCGTCTGGCCCGCTTTCTGGCTCAACGCCGAGGTGCCCCCGTGGCCGCCGGAGATTGACATCTTCGAGTTCGTCAACAACGGCGTCGAGGACAAGGTGAACATGCTGCACACCGGGGTCGTCGACCACGGCGCGCAGGGCTCGGCGTTCCTCTTCAACGACCCTGCTTTCAACAAGCAATGGACGTTCTGGTCAGCGCCGTTCGACTTCCCGGACGACTTCCACGTCATCTCCCTGCTCTGGGACGAGACGAGCGCGGCGACGTACGTCGACGGCAAGATGATCGTGCAGCGCGGCTACAAGTGGGTTCACGACGACGGGACCGACGCCGGCTACGCCCACGTGCTGCTCAACCTGGCCATCGGCGGCCAGTGGGCGGGTCGGCACGGGATCGACGACGCCGCGTTCCCGCAAGGGCTGGAGGTCGACTACGTGCGCGTCTACCAGAAGACGAAGGATGTCAGTCAGAGCGTGATCGGGAAGGATCTCTGCCCCAGCGACGGCGGCTGCTGACCCATCGAGGCCGCGTGCGCGCCGAGCTCGTCGACGGAGACGACCCGGAGCCGGGGGAGGGGAGGACATCGTAGCGCTCTCGCCTCGACCACCGGCTCGGCGCCTCGCTGTCGCGCGGTTCCGAGCTCGGCTCGCCGAGGTCGCGTTGCATCGTCACGCGCTCGGGCCGCGTCCTGGATGACTTCGGCCGCGGGGCGCTCCCGTGTCGCGCCCCCACGTGGCTGGCGCGCATATCAGCGTTCCTTCCGATGTCGATCGAAGACCGCCACGAGGTCGTCACCCTGGCGCGCTGGCTGAAGCGAACCATCCACGCGCCCAGCGCCGCGGCAGCGCTCCGGTAGAGTACCAAGCCTTGCTGCTGCCCCGCCCCAACGTGTCGCTCACCGCCATCGCGCGAGGCGACCTACCGTGGCGCGGCTCCCGAAATCGACGGAGGACAACGGATGGGTGCTGAGGCAGCCCAACCCGTCGTGCTGATGGAAGGCCGCCTCTTTCACGGCCGCTACGAGGTCGTACGCTGCCTCAAGGCCGGCGGTATGGGCACCGTGTACGAGGTGATCGATCAGCGGACGCGCAAGCGCCGGGCGCTCAAGGTCATGCTGCCCGCCATCCTCGCCGACAGTGGCATGCGCGCGCGCTTCCGCCTCGAGGCTACGGTCACCGCCGAGATCGAGAGCGAGCACATCGTCGAGACACTGGACGCCCGGCTGCTCGATGATGGCGGGCCGCCGCCCGGTGCCCGATCCGCCGAAATTCACAGCGGATATGTCCCGCGCTCGTGGGGAAGCGACGCTACCTCGCGCGGCGGCTCGAGCAGGTCGAGGTTCGATCGCGGGGCGGTGATCGCGGCGCGGGCTATCTCGCCGCCACACCGAGCCCGTCTTCAATGCGAGGCATTGAAGAATACGCTGATGTACCCCCGCTGCAGCGTCGGGCTCGCCGTGACCAAGACGTCGGGGCGACCGTCGCCGTCCACGTCGTGGGATTCGAGGCGGGTCGTCCACAAGCTCACGTAGGAGCGGGGAGGGTCGAACGTCCCGTTGCCTTGGCCGGTGGTCGCGCGGGGGATGCCATCGCCGACGGTGTAGAAGAGATCGAGCTTGCCGTCGGTGGTCAGGTCCGGGACCACGAAGGTCCGCGCGGACGACAACAGGCCCAGCGAGGTGAGCCCGCTGCCCCCGTTCACGAGCAGTTGGAGCGACTCCGTGGCGTTGACGGCGAAGAGGACGTCGGGCTTTCCATCGCCCGTGAAGTCGGCGATCTCGGCGTGCAGCGCCGCTCCGTCGAACGTCACCCCGGCGCCCGGGTGGAAGTTGCCGTCGCCGTCGCCGAGCAGCACCGTGGCGTCCTTCGATGCGTAGCCGCTCGCGACGATGTCGTGCTTGCCATCGCCGTTCAGATCGCCCGTCGCGATGCCGTATACGCTCGAACCCGCGGGGGTGCTGATCGCGGGGATCAAGCCGCCGTTACCGTCGTTCAGCAGCACCCGCACCGACGTGGTGGTGTAGGTCGCGACGTCGGGGCGACCGTCGCCGTTGAAGTCGCCGATCTCGATCTCGCCGCCGCCGTTGTCGAAGAGGGTGGGCGCGCCGAAGCCCCCGCTGCCGTTGCCGAGCAGGACGCCGATCTTGCCGTTGGCAGTCCCATAGACGAGATCGAGGTGGGCATCGCCGTTCATCGGCGCGAGCGCGATCTGGAGGGGGTTCGCGCCCGCAGGGATGGTGACCGGCGTGGAGAACGCGTGGGAGCCTGCGCCCTTGAAGATCGCGATCGACTGGGTCGAGCTGCCCGCCACGGCGACGTCGACCTTCCCGTCGCCGTCGAGATCCGCGGCAGCTACGCCCGCGGGCTTGTCGTCGTTGAACACGAGGATGGGCGCCGCGCGGAACGACCCGTCCGCGCGCGCGAGCGCGACGCCGACGCTCGCGGAGCTGAGCAAGAGATCGGGCTTGCCGTCGCCGTCGACGTCGCCGGCCGCGATCTTCCCGCAGCGATCGCCGCTCGAATGGAGCACGGGCGCGGCGAAGGTCCCGTCGCCGTTGCCGGGGAAAATCGTCAGGCGAGCGTCGTAGTCGCTCACCACCGCGAGGTCGGTCTTGCCGTCCTGGTTCCAGTCGCCGGTGACCGCGCCGCTGCAGGTCCGCGTGAAGGACGCCGTGAAGCGCGCCGCCACGGACAGCGCTCCCGACTGGCTGCCGGTCAGCAGCGTGACGCCCTCGTCGTCGACCACGACGATGTCGGCGCGGCCATCGCCGTTGAAATCACCCACCGCGAGGTCGCGGGCGTCGCCCAGCGCGATGCCGTTCATCGCCGGGATCGTGAGCTTCTGCGCCGCACCGAACACGCCGCCGCCCTGCCCGAGCCGCGCGCTCACGACGGGCTCGTTCAGGGTGTTGGCGTTGAGCGACACGATGTCGGGTTTGCTGTCGCCGTTGATGTCGGCCAGGACGAGTCGGCGCGACTCGAGGTTCATCTCGATCGAGGTCCCGACGGTGAACGCGCCGGTGCCGTCGCCCTTGGCGAAGGCGATCCACGAGACGCCCGACACGCCGCCGAGCAGGTCGAGCTTGCCGTCGCCGTCGAGGTCGAAGAGCACCGGGGAATGAAGGGCGCTGCCAGGCACCGACACGGCAGCCGCGAAGGTGCCGTCCCCGTTGCCGCGGAGGAGCTTCGTGCCGTTGACGTTGAGCGACGTGACCACGAGATCGAGCTTGCCGTCGCCGTCGACGTCGCCGGCGGCGACCTCGTAGGCGTTGGTCGCGTCGTACTCGACGGCGGGGAGGTACGCGCCGTCCGCGTCCGCGAGGAGGATCGCGACCTTGTTCTGGCTGCGCAGCGGATAGGCGATGTCGACGCGCCCATCGCCGTTGAAGTCGCCGGTCGCGAACGGCACGCCCGAGTAGTTGCTGCCCGTGCCGTAGAACTTGGCGACGTCGAAGTCGAGCACGCTCGCAGGCCCCGGACCACCGCCGCCGGTGCCGCTGCTGGAGCTCGCGCTGGTGCTCCCGCCGGCCCCGCCCGATCCGCCGGTGCCGCTGCTGGAGCTCGCGCTGGTGGTCGAGCTCGTCGAGGAGCTGGTCGCGGTGCTGCTGCTCGCGGTGCTGGTGGCCGTGCTGCTGCTCGCAGTGCTCGTCGAAGATCCGGCCCCGCCGCTGCCGCCGCTGCCGCCGGACGGGTTCGTGCCGGTGCCGCCGCAGGCCGCGCCGATCGCGAGCGTCGACAGCGCGACGAGGAAGGTCGAGGGGGCTCGTTTGCTCACGCACCGCGGCTAACATCGTCGCTCGAGCGTGACAATGGGCTCCGGCTTCCGTGCGCTGCCGAATTCACCCCCGCACGCGCGGAGCAGGGCGTTCTCGGCGAGGAGCTCGGCGAGTATTCGGAGCGCGTCGCGCAGGAGGCCGCTCAGCGTTCGGCGGGAGTGTCTCGACCGGAAGGCGTCTTGATGATCTCCACCTCGACGTTCAGCTTCTCGCGGGGTGGCTCCATCAGCCAAACCTTGGTGATTGAATCATCTAATTGCCGAGCGGCCGGACGATATTCCCCACGTCGCGATCGAGGTTGGCGCGCGCGGCCTCCTTGACGGCGATCACCACGACCTTGATGTCGTTCTTCACCTTCACCGCGACTGCGTAGAAGACGGCCGGCGCCCCCTCGAAGTCACCGCGCCCCTCGAACATCTTGCCCGGCAAGTGCGCTTTCCCAACCTTGACGTCGACCGGCGCGCCGAGCTTGGCATTCTTGCCACCCAGCGACTGGACGCGCAGCTCGACGTGCTTCACCGGCGGCGGCCACACCGACAGATCGTAGACTGCGGCGTAGCCGGATTTGTCCTTGGTACGCACCTCGCCAAACTCGCCTCCTTGCCACCCAGCAGGGATGCCGATGTTCCCGATGCTCACCCGTTGACCCTCCGGCGCCGCGCCGTCGAATCTGTCGGTCTGCGCCTGAGCCTGGCCTGGAGTAGCTGCGCCGGTGCTACGGGAACCGTTCGGTCCGCGCGCGGCGGGCGCGCCCGACGTGCCCGCTCCAGAGGCCGCATCATTGCAGCCAACCATCATTGTGAGCGCAAGGACGAATGCAATCTTCTCATTCATTCTCGACGTCCCTCGATTGCGCGTGAATATCTACGAGCCCCGAGGAGCCGCCGTGGGACGATTCGCGAGGTGGCCGGATCACGTGTCCGGCCGCGGCATCTCTCTTACGGGCCGAGAGGGCGATCAACTGTTAGATTCTGCCATCGCTCCCTCAGCGGCCGGGGCCGCGACGACGCTGCCAGGCTGGCTATCCGTTCGCGTTTCCCGCGCTGGACGTGGCGCTGAGAGACCTCCTCGCGACGGACGAGGCAGCATGACCCTTCTGTGCGCGGGATCCGCGTACCACCCTGGTAGCGCCTTCTGTGCGCGGGATCCGCGTACCGGACAGGACGCCTCGATATGGCTCTATCGTGATGAACTCACGATCTGACTCGACAAACGAATCAGGAGCGTGGAAGGGCGATGACGTCAACCCGGCGTGGGCGAGATGCCTCTTGACTTCCGGATCCCGTTTGCATCGGCTATCCGCCTACCCATATCGTCGTGAACATGGATAACGAACGCTTTATGCGTCCTGGTTCGCGGGCTCACCGCTCGGTTGGCGCCGTCGCCTCTCTCCTCTCGGCGGTCCTGTCGGTCGGCTGCGGGCCGAGCGACACGCCGGACCCCGGCGGACCCGGGCAGGGCAGCGGTGGAGAGACTGGCACGGGAGGCAACGGCGGGACGGGAGGCTCTGGCGGCATGGCCAGCGCGGAGGAGTCCGCGTTGCCTGCCTCGTACGGCTACGAGGGGTTCGAGTTCCCGGAGCCCGCGGACGACGCGCCGTGTACGGGGGCGAAGAACGACTCGGCCGCCATCGCGCATGTCTATTTTGCGCAAACGCACGTGATGGAGCCGTCGTGGCCGCTCTTCTTTCTCGTCGCGAAGCGGCCCGCGCTCATCAAGGTGGATGTCACCGGGAGCGGCGCCGCGCCGGAGGTCAAGGTCGAAGGGTGGCTGGGGGACGTCTCGCTGGGCGTGAAGTGCCTGAAGGGGCCGGCCAACCTACCGGCGAGCGTGTCCGCCGCCGTGCAGAGCCGAGATGACAGCTTCACGGCCACCCTGCCGAAGGCGTGGCTCCAGGCGGGGCTCCGGATCAAGGTCACGGCCGGCGGCACGGAGAAAGAGTTCTCGGACAAGGAGCTCGCGGTCGGACCTGCGCCCGAGCTCAACCTGGCGATCCTCAACATGGATGTCCTGAACTACAACGATGGCCACGCCGACATCCCGGAGCCCGCCGACTTTCTCCGCAACCTCGCCTCCGAGATCCCGGCGGCCGTGGTGCGGGTAGGTCACTTCCCGGCGCGGATCAAGCTGCCGCGCTTCGTCGTGGGGGGCAACGCCGGCACCACGCCGACCGTGCTCGAACAGCGGCTCTGCTCCGACAACGATCCGAACCCGGCCACGTGTACGCCGAAGGCGGACGGGATGGACGACATGGTCGTCAACGCGGCTGCCCTGCGGCTCGTCGGCGCGCTCCACGACGCCACCGGCGACTTTGCGTTCTCATTCTACTTCGGCAACACCGAGAGCCTGTTTCCCGGCGGCTGGGGCGGCAACAAGACGTTCGTCAGCGGCGACTTCTACGGCGTGACGATTCACGAGTTCGGGCACGCGCTGAGCCTGCCGCACTGGGGCGAAGGCTGGTACAAGCCGGCCGATCCGGTCGCGCAGGGCTACAGCTACCCGTACGGCGGCGAGAAGGACGACGGCGGCGGCCGCGGTGATACCTGGAGCTACGATCAGGTCGCCTCGGCCTTCGTGTCCCCCATCTGCCAGGATCCGGACAACGCCGACGTGTTCGGGAAAGAGCGCGGAGACGCGATGTTCCGGAGCATGTCGTGCGTCGAGTACAAGAACGGTGCGCCGGGTCCTTGGGACGGCTTCTCCGACTTCTCGGCCCTGGCGATCTTCCGCAACATGGCGGGCGCGAGCGCGGTGCTCGAAGGCGACGTCCCGTACAGCCGCGTGGGGCAGGCGCCCTTCCGGATGGACGAGATGCCTGGCTTTCCCACCCTCACGCTCGACGAGAACGGTAAGCGCGTGCTCCGGCGCTCGACGCCGCTCGACCCGCTGCAGGACTGGGAGACGATGCCGTTCCTCGTGCCGCAGCAGTGGGACGTCCCCGTCTACACGGTGTATGGGAGCTACCACCCGAAGTTCACCGAGGCGCGGATCATCTACGATCCCCTCAAGTTCCAGGGCAACCTCCCGGCGCTCGTCGATCCGACGGATCCGGCGACGTTCGCCGAGCTCCAGAAGGGGGGAGATAGCAAGTACAAGGATTACTTCTGGTGGCCCAAGGACCTCACGTTCAAGTTCCTCTTCGAGGACGGCACGTTCCAGCACGCGCTCTACACGAACGGGAGCTTTGACCGCGACGGGAACCTCGGCACCGGGCCGTGGCGCGGGGATCTCGTGTACTGGGCGATCTCGATCCCCGGCGGCAAGAAGCTGGCGCGCGTCGAGATCTACGAGAGGCCATTCCTCGTACGGTATCCCGACATGACGGACGCGGGGAACATCAACAACCCGGCGCTCGGGATCACGGCGGAGAACTTCATGGACGACGCAAAGCTCGTGGCGAGCAAGGACTTCTGACGCTCCTCAGTCGCTGCCCTCAACACCCGAACGCGCGCACGCGCCGAGGTGATGGGCGTGGACATGGATGTGTACGAGTGTCCTCACAGCGCGTCCTCTTACTGCGCGATAACGTTCGACGCCCTCCTTCACACGCACGCAGACACACCTCACC
Organism: Minicystis rosea; assembly: GCA_001931535.1. GTDB lineage: Bacteria > Myxococcota_A > Polyangia > Polyangiales > Polyangiaceae > Minicystis > Minicystis rosea. The sequence goes on along the minus strand of CP016211.1, from coordinate 5,098,116 downwards.
TCTGGATCCGCGCGCGCCTCCCAAAGGCCGAGGCGGCGCAGGCCAACTCAAGGCGCTCCCCGGACGAGCCTCACCACCTCGACCTCGTTGCTGATCCAGGTGATCTACGACCGCAGGGGAAACGCTCACCCTGGTAGCGCCTTCTGTGCGCGGGATCCGCGTACCACCCTGGTAGCGCCTTCTGTGCGCGGGATCCGCGTACCGGACAGGACGCCTCGATATGGCTCTATCGTGATGAACTCACGATCCTATTCGACAAACGAATCAGGAGCGTGGAAGGGCGATGACGTCAACCCGGCGTGGGCGAGATGCCTCTTCACTTCCGGATCCCGTTTGCATCGGCTATCCGATAAGGGGGTGGGCATCAACGCGTACGGAATGACCGGCTGCACGGCCTCCGGGATTTACTCGGACGATGTCATGAATGCGTTCTTCAAGTCGCTCCGGCCGAAGAGCCACGTGCGCGCCTGGGCGTTCGAGTCGCAGGGGATGGAGGGTATCACGCGCATGGTCCACTGGGCCGAGGTGAACAACCAGCTCCTCGTCCTCTCGCTCGGCGACGCCCACCCGGACTGCGGCGATGACGACGGCGTCCCGAGCGGCAAGCACTCGAGGGGCCTTCCTGGTACGCAGGGGGCTACAAGACCAAGTACATCCCCTGGGTGAAGCAGGTCGTCTCGCAGTTCAAGGGCTCGAAGGCGATCGGGATGTGGGAGATCCTCAACGAGGAGGGCGCGGGCGACGCCGGAGGGCCGGACAACCAGACCTCCGAGCGTTTCTGGACGACGCCGCGGCGACCATCAAGAGCGTCGACCCGAACCACCTCGTCGAGTCGGGCAGCCAGGCGGAGTACGTCACCGGGACGACCAACTACGCCTACGGGTGCTCACCCTCTCACGGGCGCTCGTGCGCGCTCTCACGGGCCCCCGGCGCTCACCCTCTCACGGGCGCTCGTGCGCGCGCGCGAGCGCCCGGAAGCCCTCGTCCACGAGTTCGAGCAGATCCCCCTTCGCCCCCTGCGCGATCCACGCGGCCATCGCGGTGTTCACGATCGCGAACGCGCAGTTCGAAAGCACCCGCGGCGCGAGGTCTCGCCGCGGATCCAGCTTCATCCGCGCGGCGAGCGGCTCGCATATCGCCTCCGCGCAGTGCCCTAGCCCTTCGCTCTGCCGCGCGCGGACCGCCGGCGTCCTCGCGACGAGCTGCTGCGTCGCGACGAACCGCGGCAGGTTCCCCTCCTGGAGGCGGGCGAGCGTCTCCCGGATCGCGCCCTGGAGCGCGACGAGCGGCGGCTCGCTCGGCGGGCGCGCGCGGACCGCCTCGACCGCCACCTCGATGAGCTGGTCCACCCAGGCGACGAGGAGCTCCTCCTTCGACTCGAAGTAGCGGAAGAACGTCCTCCGGGAGACCTCGACCGCGGCGAGCACCTCGTCGAGCGTCGTCTGCTCGTAGCCATTTTTCAGGAAGAGATCGATCGCGGTCTCGATGATCTGGGCGCGCGTCCGCTCTTTCTTGCGCTCGCGGAGCCCCGGGGCCTGGCCCTCTGTCATGCCGCCGAGGCTACCACGCGCCGGATCCCGGTGCCCCTCCTTGACAAATGCCACTCAGTGGCACATTCTTCCCCCTGTCGCGGCTCACCACCCGACTTCGAGCGATCTCGGGCGAAGGAGCGCGCATTCAGGTCCAGGCGCGGAGTCCAGGCGGACACCGGCGATGGGGCACGCGCGCGCCCATCGGTTCGGGCGATCGGAGGGCTCACTCACCCTCTCTCCTCGGCGAGGCCGCGGGGAGACATCGATCACAGGATCGACGATGAACACCAGCGATCACGATAAGGTCGCGCTCATCACGGGCGCAAACCATGGTATCGGCCTCGAGCTCACGCGCCGGCTGCTGTCGGAGGGCTTTCAGGTCGTCGCGCTGAACCGCTCGGCCTTCCCCGAGGACGACGCGCTCATCCGGGAGAGCCAGCAGCGGGGGAGGCTCCGCGTCCACAGGGCAGACCTGTCCGATTTCGAGGGTTTGAAGCGCGCGCTCGCCGCGATCAAGGCGAGCGAGGCGAAGATCGATGTGCTCTTCAACAACGCCGGCGGCAGCGCCCCGGAGCTGACCTTCTCCAAGCAAGGGCGCGAGCTGCACTTCGAGCTCCAGACGGTGGTGCCGTACGTCATCGCGATGGAGCTGCGGGATCTGCTGCGGCGGGGGGCGTTGAAGACGGTGGTGAATACGTCCACCAACGCGTTCGACATGACCAGGCGCTTCGATCCCGACGACCTGGAGCGCCCGGCGGCGTTCAAGCAGCTCTTCGGGCCCTACGCGACATCGAAGCTCGCGCTCTCCCTCTGGACGCGTGAGGTGGCGCCGCTGCTCGCCGGGGACGGGATCAAGATCCGGAGCGCGGATCCGGGGGCCAACAACACGTTGAGAAAGGGGAAGCGGTCGGGGCTGCCGTTCTTCGTGAAGGCGCTGATGCGGTTCTTCTACCCGCCTCCGACCCAGGGCGCTTCGCGCCTCTACGAGGCGGCGTTCGGCGCGAGCCGGGAGCTCTCGGGCGTGTACTTGAGGAAGGGCCGCGTGAGGGATCTGCCTTTCCAAGAGCACGGCCCAAGGGTGCTGGAGAAGGTGCGCGCCATCCACGCGCGGGAGTTCGCCGCTCCCTGATGATCATCGAGACTGGGCTCAAGTGATCGAGGTCTCTCTACACAAGTTTGCCGTCGCCCGGAGCCTCGCAGAATCGGGGGTAGGAAGCCCAACGCTCGCAGGTGTCACAGAACGGACTCCAACGACCTGCGCCGGATCGAAGCACGAGCAAGACTGCAATGCTTGGCAGTGTCTGTGTATCCGTCCGGCCTCGTACGGTTACGTGTCTGTGCCGCCCAACTGCGCGCTGGTGCCGACGTGGCGGCGAGTCTCGCTGCGCTCGACACGGCGCCCCCCGGCACACCGCGGTCACGTTGGGCGCGCAGAGCAGTGGGACCAGGTGAGATGTTCCCCGCTTCTGAAGAAGACCTTGCAGCGGCATACAGAAGGCATTGGCATCCCTGTCGTGCCCGCGTGAACTGCAGAGGCCCTTGCAGATCGCCACCCTGGTAGCGCCTTCTGTGCGCGGGATCCGCGTACCACCCTGGTAGCGCCTTCTGTGCGCGGGATCCGCGTACCGGACAGGACGCCTCGATATGGCTCTATCGTGATGAACTCACGATCCTACTCGACAAACGAATCAGGGGCGTGGAAGGGCGATGACGTCAACCCGGGTGGGCGAGATGCCTTTTGACTTCCGGATCCCGTTTGCATCGGCTATCCGCCTCGGAGGCAGGCGTAGTGGCCCCGCCGCCTCCGAGGTGGTGTATACGATCAAGCTCAGGGGCAGAACGTCACCTCAAAGCTCGTCGTATTCGGGCAGGCGTGGAGCCCCGCGGCGTCGTCGTAGGCATAGCTATACGCCGTCGGGCACATCTGCCGCATGACGTTCACATAGTCCGTGTGCTCGACGCTGAGCGGATCGGCCGTGTTGCTGCACGCCTGCGACGTCATGCACGCGTTCGCGACAGTGCACTGCCCCGAGCTCGGATTAATGGGCGTCGGGCAGCACATATGAAGCCCCGGATCAGCGCTCTCCGGCTTCCCCAAGCCCCACGGCGCCGGGTAATTCCACTTCTTGCACGGCGCCATGCAGCCGATCACGTTGTTCGCGGCGTCGCGGACCCGGAGATCTTCATACGCATAGCCGGGATACGACCCGAGGCCGCTGAGATCCTCGTCGCCCGGGCATTTGTCGAGCGTCAGCCCGGAGCAGTCCGACGAGACGCAGCTCCCCTGGCCTGCGCCGTTGCCCGTCGGCACCACCTTGAAAGGCAAGGTATAGCCGTCGACTTGGCTCAGGTTGTACCAGGTCTGGTCCGGCCCTCCCTTGCTCGCGAACGTCGCCTCGAACTTCGACTCGATCGGAGGCTGGCAGCCGCCCGCCGGGCACGGCGCGACGCTATCGCCGATCGTGCAGTTCGACCCGCTCTCGTTGCACCCGGTCTTGGGCCAGAAGCGCGTCGCCGCGATCCCCGCGTCGGGCACGTTATAGACGAACGCCGCGCCCTTATTCAGCTTGACGTTCTGCGCCGCCTGCACGTTCGTGGAGTGCGCGACCCAGATCGGCTGAGAACAATTGTTCTTGATCGTCAGCGTACGCACGCCGCCGCCGGGAGGGGCGCCGCCGATTTTATCCAAGGTCCATCGCTGGTTCGTGCCGCCGATGTACGGGTATTGGACGATGGGCGTCCCGTCGTCCGCCTTCCCCCAGTAGACGTCCAGGACCATATCGGTGTGGCGCGCGTGAATGCTGAATTGGCTGTTGCCCCTGTCGACGAACTTCCACTGCTGGTTCGCGCCGCCGCCGTAGTCCCACTGCTGGATCGCCGCGTTCTCGGCCGTGCTCACGTCGCGGACGTCGACCGCCTTGTTGCTGTTGATGTTTACGATCTTGTAGTAGCCGTCGCCCACCGCCGTGATCTGGAACACCTGGGCGTTCGTGCCGTTGCACGTCCATTCATGCACGTTCGCCCCGTTCACCGTGCTCGCGTTGGCCACGTCGAGGCATTTGTTGGTGGCGACCGAGTGAAGGACGTACGTGCCGTCGGTCATGCTCGACACGATGACCGGCTCTGCATTCAGAGCGCTCTGCTCGTCCGGGCCCACGTCGGCCCCGGAGCACCCACCGAGCATCAAAAACAGGCAACCAAGCGTGAGTGTACGGATCATCATCATCTCCTGAAATGGTCAGTACCTGGCGCCTCGAGCCCACGGCATGTGCGCTCACCGATGCATCGCCGGTGCATTTTTATGCGCGTTCCCTAGCGCCGATGAATGCTTTTGCACGCGGCGGTCCATGCTCGCTGCACTGTGTCAAACGCCAATCGTTTGTAACGAACGTGTGAATTCCTCGCGTGGCTGTACGCTGCCCGCGCTGCGATCACGCTCTTTGCGTTGATTTTTCCGCGCCTCCTCGTCTCGCAAGGAGACGCGGGGTGGATCACGCGTTCATCGCCTGGATAACGCGTCGCCCAGAAGGTAATTCCTTACGCACGCCTACGCCGTCGGAGGGCGGCGGCGGCAACACCGATGAAGCCGAGCGCCAGAGCGCTGCCACCCTGGTAGCGCCTTCTATGCGCGGGATCACCCCCGCTCGGTCGAGGCCTTATTTCATGCCATATTTACCTGTCACGAATGTGGCCCGCATCGTACTGTAGCCACGGACGCGCGCTCCCGGGCTCGACTCCACGCCAGCGCGACGCCGCCACTCGCCGCCGATGCTCCTTGCGCGTCGGGCGCCACTCGAGAGAGGGTCCCATGAAACAAATTTCGTTACAGGGTACGTGGTCCCGTGCTGGCTTTTCCCTCCTCACCTCTGCGGTGCTGGTCACAGCCGGGATTGGCTGCGTCGGTGAGCCGCTGGACGACGAGAACGAGCAGTTCGCGTCGGTGGATGTGCCGCTCACGGCGCCGCTCATCGAGCATGGCGCGCTCCACGTCTCGGGGACTCACCTCCAGGACGAGCACGGCGCCAACGTCCAGCTCAAGGGGATGAGCCTGTTTTGGAGCCAGTGGAGCAGCCAGTTCTACAACAGCGGCGCCATCGGCACGATCGCCGACGACTGGCACGGGAGCGTCATCCGCGCGGCGATGGGCGTGGAGGAGGGGGGCTACCTCGCCAACCCCGCCGCCGAGAAGGCTCACGTGGTGAGCGCGGTCAACGCCGCCGTCGCCAAGGGGATCTACGTGATCATCGACTGGCATGATCACAACGCGACGCAGCACACGGCGCAATCCAAGCAGTTCTTCACGGAGATGGCGCAGACCTACAAGAACACGCCCAACGTTATCTTCGAGATCTACAACGAGCCTGTCAACGTCTCGTGGGGGCAGGTCAAGAGCTATGCGCAGGAGGTCATCGGCGCGATCCGCGGCGCCGGGGCCAACAACGTCGTCATCGTCGGGACGCCGACCTGGTCTCAAGACGTCGACGCCGCCGCGAACGATCCGATCACGGCCTACACCAACGTGGCCTATACGCTTCATTTCTACGCCGGGACGCACAAGCAAGCGATACGCGACAAGGCCTCTTACGCCATCTCGAAGGGGCTCGCGCTCTTCGTGACGGAGTGGGGGACGTGCGACGCGTCGGGCAACGGCGGCCTCGATCTCAACGAGTCGCAGACCTGGATCAACTTCCTGAACCAGAACGGCCTGAGCTGGGCCAACTGGTCTCTCTTCGACAAGCAGGAGACGGCCTCGGCGCTCAACCCGGGCGCGAGCACCACCGGCGGCTGGCCCGACTCGGCGCTCACGGCGTCGGGCGCGTTCGTGAAGGCCAAGATGCTGGAGGGGACTTCGAACCCCAATCCGCCCTCCACCACGACGGGGGGCGGCACCCCTCCCGGCGGCCCCGGCGACGTCACCGGACGAGTCACCATCCGGGCCCTGGCGGACAACAAGCTGGTCTGCGCCGACAACTACGGCGCGAGTCAGCTTATCGCCAACCGCGATCTAGCGTCGACGTGGGAGGAGTTCGACGTGTTCGCGAACTCCGACGGGAGCGTCTCGCTGCGCGCGTTGGCCAACGGTCGCTTCGTGACGGCGGAGAACGGCGGGCAGAGCCCGCTCATCGCCAACCGCACCTCGATCGGCGACTGGGAGAGCTTCTATCCGAGCAAGAACAGCGATGGCAGCGTCTCGTTCAAGGCGAAGGCCAATGGTCTCTATGTCTGCGCGGACAACGGCGGGCAGAGCCCGCTCATCGCCAACCGCGACTCGGTGAGCACCTGGGAGAAGTTCTGGGTGAACCCGGCCCCGTGACGCGGGTATTCCGACGAACGAGGTGAACGAGGCCGCCTCGCCACCCTGGTAGCGCCATCTGTGCGCGGGGTCCGCGTACCGGACAGGACGCCTCGATATGGCTCTATCGTGATGAAATCACGATCTGACTCGACAAACGAATCAGGAGCGTGGAAGGGCGATGACGTCAACCCGGCGTGGGCGAGATGCCTCTTCACTTCCGGATCCCGTTTGCATCGGCTATCCGCACATGGATGTCGATGCAGCCCTCGGGCGACGCCCCCGCAGTGCCCGAGGCGCTCGTGGTCGTGGACGCCGTCGTGCCCTTGGTCGGGGGCGTGGTCTCGGTGGAGCAACCCAAGGCGACGGCCATGGACAAGGCGGCGATGGTCGATGCGTGAGATCTGGTGAACATGGTGGAGCCTCCAAGAGAGAAGGGCGGGCGAGGCACGCACCGTCGCCCTGTCAGGTGTCGCTTCGGACGGTCAAGACACCAAAGGCGCCTTCCTGTCCGTCGGCGAGCGTGACCACCACCGTGTAGCCGTGATCTTCCTTCGCCGTGAGCCGCAATTGGCGAACACCGCCCGCTGCGTCGAGGAGCGCGGCGGTCTTCGTATACGCCTTTTGGTCGCGCTCGCTGACGTAGTCACCGAGCGTCTCCTCCGTCGCATCGGGGATATCCGAGAGCACCCTCGCGGTGCCGTACTTCGCCTTGGGCTTGACGACCTTCACCCGCGCGCCTTTCGGATCGGCGCCCGTGAGCGTGCAGGCCGAGAACCCCCAATCGATGTCGCTCGACTGGTCCACGCCCTTGAGCGCCTTCGCGGTCGCCTCGGCCGATGCCCGGTCGCTCGACTCGTCCGAGAAGGGCTCGACCTCCACGTGCTCTTTCAAGAGCGCGAGCGCTTCTTCGCAGTTTCTCGCGAGGGATTTGATTTGTGTCGCCCCGAGTCGGAGCGTCGCGCGCGCGGTCTTCTTGCTGGCTGCCATGGGGCGAGGAGAAAAGACTCTCGCGCGGATTTCAAGATGATTGCCCTGCGCTTCGGTGAAGGGGTGAGAGGTCCCCTCGCTGACGCTCGGGGCTCGGGTCCGCTCCCTGACGGTCGCGGTTCTGAAGAGGTCTTTGCCGATCGGAAGAGGTTTTTGCCGAGAGGGTGGGCGGGGGATCAGCCGTGGTCATGCGAGATAGGCAAGGACGCGCCACGCGTCGGCGATGCGCTCGGCCCACGCGCGCGCGCCGGCCGCGTCGCTCACGCCGTCTTGTCGGATCTCGAAGGCCGTGTTGAGCAGGCCGCGCGCCTCGCCGTGCATCGGAATCGTCCAATCGGTCTCGTCGGAGACGCGATAAGGCTCGTTGTCGCCCACGAGCAGCGCGGGATCGCGGCGGAAGAAGTCGCGGAACGCGTGCGCGAGGCGAGGGTCTTTGCCGTAGAGCATGGCAATCGGCCAAGGGCTCTTCTGCCCGTAGAGCTCCGGCGTGAAGCCGTGCATCGAGAACAGCACCGTCTCGCCCGCGCCTTTCGAATGCTTGCGCGCGTCGAGCATCTCGGCAATGGTGGCGTGATAGGGATGAAAGAACGTGCGTTGGCGCGCGTCGCGCGCGGCCGCGTCGAGACCGGCATTGCCGGGGACCGTCACGCCGCCGGTCACCTCCGGAATGGATCCGGGGGAATGAACGGGGCGATTGCAATCGATGACGAGGCGCGAATAGCCCGACAACACGAGCGGCGCGTCGAGCAGCGTGGAGAGGTGACGCGCCACCCTCGCCGCGCCGATGTCCCAACCGATGTGGGTGTCGATTTCCGAGCGGGAGAGCCCGAGCGATCCAAGCGCCTCCGGGATTCGGTTCACCCTGGTAGCGCCATCTGTGCGCGGGGTCCGCGTACCGGACAGGACGCCTCGATATGGCTCTATCGTGATGAAATCACGATCTGACTCGACAAACGAATCAGGAGCGTGGAAGGGCGATGACGTCAACCCGGCGTGGGCGAGATGCCTCTTCACTTCCGGATCCCGTTTGCATCGGCTATCCGCCACAGCGACGCCGACAAGATGATGTTCTTCATGTTCTGCCGAAGCTCCTTTGGATGACGAGCGTGGGTTTCGCCTGCCCAGGCAATCGAGGGTGCCTGCGATCTCGATCTCTCGGGCGAATCCGGCGGCCTTGCCTCGACCGCCTGTCGCCGCGCCGGCCGGGTACAGCAAACCCCCTTGCCAAGGGCGGGAGAGGCGCGGCGAGGCTGAATTGGCCCGGGTGTACCGTGGGATGGGGATCAGAGGGTGATCGGGGCGATCACGTCTGCGATCCATCGCTGCTGCGCGCGGGCAGGGGGCTCGTGATGAAGGCCTTGACCGCCGTCGCGCCCCACGGTCGGCTCGACGCCGAGGTGCGGGGAGGCCCCTCGCCCTCACCGGCGATTGGATCCGCCGGATCCCGGTGCGATCGGATGGATCGCGCTCACCCGCGCGAAACCGCGGGGCCTGGATGGGCACGCCGACTGCAACGGGGCCTCGGGACGAGCTCGTCATTCCCGCACTCGCTGCGGCCACTCGATCTCCGAGCCGGCCAACGAGGAGGACTGCTACCCATGATTCGACGTTCTCTGTGGTTGCAAAAAGGTGGTGCCATCGGCTCGGTCGCGGCGCTTTTCTTAAGCGCCTGCTCCGGATCGGGGGCTGACGGAGAATCGCTGGAGACGACCTCCGCGCCGCTCACGATCACCGGAGTGAGCTTCCAGACCGTCCTTCAGCCCCGCTTCGTCGGAGCCCAGAACAACGGCGGCGGCGCCGTCATCGCCACGGCGACCGTCGCGCAGGGCTGGGAGATGTTCTCCCTCGAGGACATCAACGGCGGCTCCCTGGAGAGCGGCGACAGCGTCTTCATCCGCGCGGGCAACGGCCAGTACTTCCAGGCGCAGAACGGCGGCGGCTCGTCGCTCAACGCGGCCAGCAACAACACCCAGGCCTGGGAGACCTTCAAGGTCGTCAAGCAGAGCGGATCGGGCACCATCCACAACGGCGACATCGTCGGCCTCCAGACCACCACCGGCAACTGGGTCTCGGCGCAGAACGGCGGCGGCGGGACCGTCTTCGCCTACGGCGCTGCCCTCGGCCCCTGGGAGCAGCTCCAGATCTCGGGCCTGCCGACCACCACCACGCCTCCGTCGGGGATCGTCACCGGCACGAGCTACACGATCACCGGCCGCGGCAGCAACCGGTGCGTCGACATCACCGACCACGGCACCGCCGACGGCACCGCCATGCAGCAGTGGGACTGCAGCGGCGGCGAAAACCAGATATTCCGCGTCGACGCTGCCGGCAGCGGCGTGGTCAACCTCGTCAACCCGCAGACCGGGAAGTGCATCGACGTGGCTGCCGCCGGCACCACGGACGGCACCGCGGTCCAGCTCTACACCTGCAACGGCACCGGCGCGCAGACGTGGGCCCTCGAAGACGTGGGCAACGGCGCGGTCCGCGTGCGCAACCCGACCAGCGGCAAGTGCCTCGACGTCACCGGGCAGTCGACGCTCAACGGCGCCAAGCTCGAGATCCGGACCTGCAGCGGCGCCGACAACCAGAGCTTCATCTTCGGCGGCACCGGCGGCACGGGCGGCGGCGATACGGGCAACTGCCCGCCGAGCTGGACCACCACCGCCGAATGCGGCGGCGTCGTGGCCGGCGCGCCCAACCTCGGCGCCAACGTCATCATCTTCGACCCGTCGATGTCGGCGAGCTCCATCCAGTCGAAGCTCAACACCATCTACACCCAGATGGACGCTAACCAGTTCGGCACCCAGCGGTACGCCCTGCTGTTCAAGCCGGGGACGTACAGCGCCGACGTCAAGGTCGGCTTCTACACCCAGGTGCTCGGCCTCGGCCAGTCGCCCGACAGCGTGACCATCAACGGCGCGGTGCGCGCCAAGGCCGACTGGCTCGGCGACCAGAACGCCACCTGCAACTTCTGGCGCGGCGCGGAGAACTTCAAGGTGGTGCCGCAGAGCAGCATCGACGGCGGCAAGAACATCTGGGCCGTCTCCCAGGGTACGGAGATGCGCCGCGTGCACGTCGCCGGCAACATCAACCTCGACGACGGCGGCTGGTCGAGCGGCGGCTTCATCGTCGACTCGAAGATCGACGGCACCATCAACTCGGGCTCGCAGCAGCAGTTCCTCACCCGCAACAACGACCAGAACTGGACCGGCCGCAACTGGAACATGGTCTTCGTCGGGAACGGCACCGTCCCCTCCGGCACCTGGCCCGGCACGCCTTACTCGGTGCAGGCGACCACGCCCGTGGTGCGCGAGAAGCCGTTCCTCTACGTCGACGCCGCCGGCAACTACCTCGTCATGGTGCCGAGCCTCAAGAAGAACAGCAAGGGCCGGAGCTGGGCCGACGGCGCGCCTCCGGGCGTGGCGCAGTCGATCAGCCGGTTCTACATCGCCAACCCGTCGGACACCGCCGCGACGATCAACGCGGCGCTCGCCTCCGGGAAGAACATCCTGTTCACGCCGGGCATCTACCACCTGACCAGCAGCCTTCAGGTCAACAACCCGAACACCATCCTCCTCGGCCTCGGGCTGGCCACGCTCAGCGCCGAGAGCGGCAACACCCTCATCAACGTCGCCGACGTGGACAACGTGACCCTGGCCGGGCTCCTGCTCGAGGCGGGGCCGACGAACTCGCCGACGCTGCTCCAGGTCGGGCCCCCCGGGTCGAACGCCGACCACTCGGCGCACCCGACCCTGCTCTCGGACATGCTCTGCCGCGTCGGCGGCAACCACGTGGGCCGGGCCACGAGCTGCTTCACCATCAACAGCGACGACGTCATCCTCGACAACCTGTGGCTGTGGCGCGCCGACCACGCGCAGGACGCCACGGGCTGGACCACCAACCCGAGCGACAACGGCATCACGGTGAACGGTGACGACGTCACCGCCTATGGCCTCTTCGTCGAGCACTTCGAGAAGTATCAGACGCTCTGGAACGGCAACGGCGGCACCACGTTCTTCTACCAGTCGGAGCTGCCCTACGACGTGCCCAACCAGTCCTCGTGGATCGCCCCGACGGGCCACAACGGCTACGCGTCCTACAAGGTCGCCGACGGCGTCACCAGCCACAGGGCGCTCGGCCTCGGCGTCTACAGCGTCTTCACCAACTACGTGACCGAGGACAACGCCATCGAGGCGCCGGCGTCGGCGACCATGAACCACATGGTCAGCGTGTCGCTGGCCTCGGGGCAGATCCTCCACATCTACAACGGCACCGGCGGCACCGTCGGCAACGGCACGCAGACGGCGTTCAGCAGCTTCTGAGCCCACGACAAGCGTGGTAGCCGCGACCGCCGGGGAGCGGACGAGCAGGCCAATCCGTTGCCAAGCCCTCGCTCGCGCCGGCGTTCGCGGCACCTCATCCACTGTCCACACGCCATCATCACCGGCCTTGGCCGCGACCCGACACCAGCGACTTCTCCGGCGTCGACGGGAGTCGCGCCCCGTCGGTCAGGGCCGCCACCTCGACGGGTGACCAGGCCACCGCCTCGCTCTCCGGATGAGAGCCCGCTAGCAATCCTGCCACCCTGGTAGCGCCTTCTGTGCGCGGGATCCGCGTACCGGACAGGCCGCCTCGATATGGCTCCATCGTGATGAAATCACGATCTGACTCGACAAACGAATCAGGAGCGTGGAAGGGCGATGACGTCAACCCGGCGTGGGCGAGATGCCTCTTGACTTCCGGATCCCGTTTGCATCGGCTATCCGCACCGATTGGCGCGCCGATCAGATCGTCGACAAGACAAGCCTCAATTTGCAGATCGGCACGCCGATGTACAGCGGCCGATTCGGCACCTACGAGGCGCCCATTTACGGCACGCTCGTCTACGACGTCGCGGTCGGCGTCTCGCTCGACGGCGGCGCCACCTTCCAGACCGAGCAGCCCCTCGTCGCCAACACCGCATCTCGCGTCCTCGGCGCCGGGCGCACCGATTACGAGGGCAAGGTCACGGTGCCCTCGACCGCGCAAAAGCTCCTCGTCTACGGGCACGTCAAAGCCACGCTCGTCGCCGATTACACCAAGTTCAGCAACGTGGCGCAGAAGTGGTATTCGGACGGGCAGCACGTGGTGCTCAAGGACGCGTACGACAACCCGAGCGGCTCGTTCTCGAACTCCGACTTCCCGCTGCAGTAGCCCGCTTTGGAAATCGCCACCGATCTCCACGGCCACACGCTCTTCTCCGACGGACGCCACACGCCGGAGGAGCTCGTCGATCACCGACGCGGGATCGGCATGCGCGTCGTCGCCATCACCGATCACGACGTGCTCACCGCGATCCCGCGCGGCGCGGCCGCCGCGGCGCGCGCGGGCCTCCACTACCTGCCGGCCGTCGAGGTCACCGCGTTCCTGCACTTCGGCACGCCCGCGGCCGAGCAGGTTCACCTGCTCGCGTATTTCCCTGTGGGCTATGCGCTCCCGCCGCGCCTCCGCCGCACGGAGCTGTACCGCCGCGGCCTGCGCGTAGAGGCGCGCTGGCGGGCGTTCGTGCTCGCGTGGATGGATGGGCTGGCGGCGGAGGATCGTGCAGCGATCGATCCGGAGGGGTTGCTCGCGGCGATCGAGCCGGCGGATTTCCCGGCGCTGCAGTCGATGATCGATCGCATCGTCGCGCGGCGCCGGCCGCTCTTCGAGCCGTTCCGCGATCATCACGTGCGCTTCTGGGAGGACGAGCGCGAGCTGTTCGGCTGGTCGCCGGAGGAGGCGATGGACGCGATCCGCGCCGACGGCGCCGTCGACGTGGTCGCGCACCCGGCGCGCTACCGCGACAAGGATCGCACGGCGAAGATCCTGGATCGGGCCACGGGGATCGAGGTCTACACCTCGCGCCACAAGCCCGAGATCGCCGCCGCGTACCGCGCGCTCGCCGAGCAGAAGAAGAAGCTCTGGACCGCGTCCTCCGACGATCACCAGAACGCACGCTACCTGCGCCCCGCGGCCGGCACGCCGGTGCACACGGTGGAGCGCTTGCTCGGGCGAACGCTGCCGCTCGAGGCGATCTACGCGGGCTGAGCCGCGCCGCCCGCTACTGGCAGGGCACTCACTGAAGGCAGGTGACCCCCGCCGTCTTGCCGTTGTCGGCCTCGAGGTTCCACCAGTTCGACCCCGCGTCGAACGTGACGTAGAGACCGTCGTTGGTGCTGCCGCCGTGCGTGAACGCGCCGCCGACCCGGGAGAGGAAGCACTGCGTGCCGAGCGGGCGCGTGCCATGGTCGATCGAGTTGACGATGGGCGTCGACGCGTTGGAGACCAACCCGAGGAGGCCGCCGCCGGACGTCTTGTCGACGCAGGTGGCGGTGCCCTGTGCGCTGCCCTGGCCGCCGATCCACCAGTTCGTCCCGTCGCTCCACACCTGCACGGAATCGCCGCTGGATTCCCAGCCGTTCTGGCTCGAGTACATGCTGTTCGAGACCGAGGACAGGCCGCAGACTCGGTTCGGGAACTGGGCAGCGGAAGCGATGATCTTCGCCGGCTGCCCCTTCGACCATGTCGTCGCGGCGCTCGGCAGCACCTGGTTCGTCGCCGTCGGGAGGCAGACGACACCGGCGTCCACGGACATCCCACCATAGGTGATGTAGTGCTTGGTGATCAGGTGCCAGTGGCCATTCTCGATGCGCCCGCCTGCGAAGGCGTCTCGACCCGGGCCGTTGCCGTCGCCGACCCCCGACACGAGCTCGCCCCCACGCTGCTCAAGAAGCAGGTGGCCTGCGCGGGCGTCAGGCCCAGATCGAGATTGATCACGTTGTTCGAGCCGACCGTCGACCAGGAGTAGTAGTAGTAGCCGGAGAAGGCCTGAGAGGTCTCCCCGATCGATTCGTCGTTCTCGTCGACGGCGTTCCCGATGCAGCCGAGGGCCGTCGTCGATGCAGTGACGATGAAGGCAAGTGCCAAGAGTCGGTGATTCATCACGAGCGTCATGCGCGTCTCCTGTGGGGCGATTGCGTTTCGCGGCCGCGAGCGTCGCGGCTGAGGGGAAGCACCGGCTCCGGACGGTTGTGACGAAGAAAGTTCGGCCCGCCGCATGGGCAGGTGCCGCACGCCGGAAACCGGTTAGTCTTTGCGGCCGTGGCGGCTCCCCCGGACGATGCCTGCTCCCCCGACGCCGGCTCGGCGAGCGAGGCGACGGCCGATGACGAGCTCGGCTCGATGGCGTCGTTCCTCGGCGCGATCGCCCGAGCGCCGGGTGCGCGGGATCGCGGCGCGCTCCTCCCCGGGCAGGTCATCGGGGCAAGTACCGGGTGGTCCGTGCCATCGGCGAGGGCGGCATGGGCGTCGTCTACCTCGCACGCGACGAGCGGCTCGCCCGCGACGTGGCGCTCAAGCTCGGAAGCAAGGTCGCCAACGCGCCGCTCGAGCGTCTCGTCGGCGAAGCTCGAGCGCTCGCCAAGCTCGCGCATCCGAACGTGGTGGTCGTCCACGAGGTCGGCGAGGTCGACGGTCGGCTCTTCGTCGCGATGGAGCACGTCGACGGCGGCACCGCGCGCGCGTGGGTGAACGCCGAGGAGCGCGGCTGGCGAGCGATCGTCGAGCTCTACTGCGCCGCCGGCGACGGCCTTGCCGCCGCGCACGCGGCCGGCTTGAGCCATCGCGACTTCAAGCCGGACAACGTCCTCGTGGGCGCCGACGGGCGCCCGCGCGTGGCCGACTTCGGGCTCGCGCGCTCCCTGGAGATCGAGCCCGGCGAGAGCGACGGCCCCGCCGGGACGCAGGCCTACATGGCGCCGGAGCAGAAGGCCGGCGGAAAGCCCGACGCGCGCGACGATCAGTTCTCGTTCTGCGTCTCCCTCTGGGAGGCACTCTACGGCGCCCGCCCGTTCGATGCCGGCTCGCGGGCGACGAAGGCGCCGCGCCACATCGAGCGCGCGCTGCGGCGCGGCCTCTCGCCGGCGAGGGACGATCGCTGGCCGTCGGTCTCGGCGCTCCTCGCCGAGCTGCGCCGCGATCCCGGCGCGCGCCTCCGCCGGACGGCGATCGTCCTCGTCGCGCTGGCCGCCGTCGCCGCCGTCGCGATCGGGCTGTCGCGCCGGGCGACGAGCGCGGTCTGCGCCGACAGCCCCGCAGCGCTCGCGTCGATCTGGGGGCCGGCGCGCAGCGACGAGATCGCGCGCGCCTTCAGCGCCGCCGGCGGCGACGTCGCGTGGAGCAGCTTGCAGCCCCGCGTCCAGCGCTACGCCGACGCGTGGACCCACGAGCACGCCGCCGCATGCAAGGCGACGCGGGTCGACGGCTCGCAGTCGGAGGCGCTCCTCGACCAACGCATGCTGTGCCTCACGCACGCGCGCGCCGGGCTCGCGGTCCTCCTGGACGAGCTCGCGGCCGGCGATCGCGCGACGCTCGACCGCGCCGCCGACCGGCTCGCTCTCTTGCCCGACATCGGCGCGTGCGGCGACCTGACGGCCCTCGGAAAGCAGACGCCGCTCCCCACCGATCGCGCGGTCCGCTCGGAGATCGAGCGGGTGATGGGCGAGCTTTTGGCGGCCGCTGCCAGTGTGGATCGGGGCGACGCGCGCGAGCCTGTCGCGACCGCGAACCGGCTCGTCGGCGAGGCCAAGGCGACGGGTTGGCTTCCCCTCATCGCCGAAGCGATGCGCGTTCGCGCCTCGTTGCAACGCTCCTCCGGCGACCGCCGCGCCGCCCGCGTCACCTGGGAGGAGGCCGCGGCGCTCGAGCTCAAGGCCGGCGACGACGACGGCGCCACGCTCGCGATGCTGGAGCTCGCCCGAGACTACGCGTCCGGCGGCAGCCCGGTCGACGCCAAGCACTGGATCGAGCTGGCGCGCGCGATCTGGTCGCGCCGCGGCGAAGAGCCCAGAGTCGGAGCGAAGATCCTCGAGGTGGACGGCCTGATCGCCCTCGCCGAGGGCCGATTTGCCGACGATCTCGCCATCCTCCAGCGCATGGTCGAGCTGATGAAGAAGGCGCACGGGGACGACGCGATCGAGATGGCCCGAACCCACTTCGCGCTCAGCCACGGGTTGTTCACGAACGAGCGCTACGAGGACGCCGCGCGTGAAGCCGAGATCGCGCTCCAGCAGATCGCCGCGGCGCTCGGCGACGAGCACCCGCAGACCGCGCGTTACGCGGCGAACCTCGCTCAGGACGAGGTCCGCCTCGGCAAGCTCGACGCGGGGCTCGCCCACGCGCGGCGCGCCCTCACGATCGACGAGCGGTGGTTCGGACCGAACCACGCCGTGCTGAACGAGCCGCTCCAGCTCGTCGGCATGATCTCGGCGCAACGAGGCGACGCAGCGGAAGCCCGACGGTCGTACGAGCGCGCCCTGTCGATCCTGCGCGCGCACGGCGACCGCCGCGACATGGGCGAGCTCGAGGTCAACATGGCGGTGATGGAGTTCCAGCTCGGCGACATGAAGAAGGCTCTCGCCTACGCCGAGGAAGGGGCCTCCATCCAGTCCGCGCTGCTCGGGGAGGACAACGAGCAGCTGCTCACCGCGTACACGATCCTCGGCGGCGTCCATCGCGCCCTCGGCCGGCTCGAGGAGTCCGAGAAGGACCTCCGTCACGCGATCCGCGTCGTGGAGCTCGGCAGCGGCCCCGAGAACCCCGGCATCGTGAACCCCGCCATCGAGCTCTCCTACACGCTCGTTCTCCAGCGTCGCGCCGCGGACGCGGTGGCGCTGCTCGCGCCGATGGTCGCGCTCTGCGAGAAGCATCCGGAGATCGCCCCGCCGATCTCCGCCGAGGCCCACATGGCGTACGCCGACGCGCTCTGGGTAGCGGGCCGCGATCGCACCGTCGCGCGCAAGCACGCAACGACGGCTCGCGATGGGTACGCCGCGATCGGCGAGGACTACGCCACACAGCGCAAGCAGGCCGACGAATGGCTGAACAAGCACCGCGCGGCCGGCGTATCCTCCGCGCCGTGAGCGACGAGCGCGACGCCTTCGAGGCCACCATCCGCGCCCATTGCGCGGCAGCCCGCTGGTCCGAGGCGACGACCGACACGATCGAGCGATATGGCGACGAGGTCCTCGGTTATCTCGTCGCGATGACGAGGAGCGAAGTGGACGCCGGCGACGCTTTCTCGCTCGCGTGCGAGGAGCTCTGGCAATCGCTCCCGCGGTTCAGGTGGGAGAGCTCGCTCCGGAGCTTCATCTACACGATCGCCCGGCAAGCGCTCGGGCATGTACGGCGCGATCCTTACCGGCGCCGAGCGGTGGGGATCTCCGACGCGGGGATCTCCGACGTCGCCGCGCAGGTACGCAGCCGGACGGCGACGTTCCTGCGCACCGAGACCCGAGACGCCATCACTGCGCTGCGCGCGGAGCTGGATCCCGACGATCAGACCCTCTTGATCCTGAGGGTCAGCCGCGGCCTGCCGTGGCGGGAGATCGCCCGCGTGCTCGCCGGCGACGAAGAGGTCTCCGACGCCGCGTTGAACCGCTCGTCCGCCGCCTTGCGGAAGCGCTTCGAGCGGCTCAAGTCGGAGCTCCGGGAGCGGGCTCGCGAGCGCTTGTCGTGACGATCCGGTCGTGCTCGTCCGCTCCCGACTACCCGCGCTGCTTCACGCGGCCTTGGAAGCCGCTCGTCGGCGCGCTCGGCGGGCCGCTCGCGGGGACGTGCTCGCTACAGCCCGAGCGCGTGGTGGTCGCGGGGTTGTACGAGACGCGGCCGCACACGTCGCAGATGCAGAGGTTCTGCTCGTGGAACTCGCGGTAGCTGAGCACGTCGACCGCGAAGAGGCCGAGGATCAGATCGCTCAACGCATCTCCGGGCCTCGCCACCCTGGTAGCGCCTTCTGTGCGCGGGATCCGCGTACCACCCTGGTAGCGCCTTCTGTGCGCGGGATCCGCGTACCGGACAGGGCGCCTCGATATGGCTCTATCGTGATGAAATCACGATCCTACTCGACAAACGAATCAGGAGCGTGGAAGGGCGATGACGTCAACCCGGGTGGCGAGATGCCTCTTGACTTCCGGATCCCGTTTGCATGGGCTATCCGCTCGGGCGCTGGCTGAGGCCGTGAGCAGCCGCATAGCTGGACCTGGCCGTGGTGAGCAGCTCGAGGGTTCGTCGTGTAGCTCGGATCTCCGCGTCGAGGGCGGCGAGCGTTCCTTCGGAATTGATTCTCATGCATGAGAGATAACCTCACCGTTGAGCCGAAGTGGCCTATCGGCGGTCAGTTGGCCTTGCTGCGCCACGACCCAACCTTGGCGAGCTGCTCATCAACCTCGACGGGGTACTCATCGAGACGGACGAGCATCCCCCAGCCTCGGCGATGTCCTCGCCAAGCCTGGTCGCATCTTCACTGTACGGCTGGCACGACCAGGCCAAACTCTGCTCGATACGGGCGCGGCGCTCTCGTCGATCCTCGGCGAGCGGAGGTGAAGGGCGCTCGTCGTCGGAACCGTGCTCCGCTCGAAGCGCGCCGAGCTTCACGTGACCGTCCGACGGCTCGGCCGATTGCGGGATCGATGAGGTGATGCGGTCTCCGGACCGGGCGCGGAAACGATGCCGGCGCGTTGGCGATGCGACGCGCGCGGGTATAGTCCGCGCCGATGAAACGCGCGCATGTCGCATACATCATCGCGGTCGCCGCGCTCGCGGCCGCGCAGGGAGCAGGCTGTGCCGCGACGGACCGGCGCGACGCAGCGAGCAGAAGGCCGCGCACCGATCCAGCCACGTCGCCGGTGTGCGTCGCGGCGCACGCGGCGTGCACCTTGCCCGACCCGTTCATGGTGCGTTTCCAGGCCGACGGGCTCTCGGGCCTGGACGGCGCACGCGTGCGTGTCGGGCTATCGCAGCCCTATCGGCCCGACCCGCCCGCGACGGCAACGGCACGGGTGGAAGACGAGCACTTCGAAGCCTGCTTGTGCGTCCCGCGCCCGTGGCAAGGCTATCCCGTGCTCTCCGCCGTGGTGTACGCGAAAGGCAGCACCGGCGAGACGGGCGCCGACGTCGCACGCGCGGTCTCCCGCTATACGTACGTGACCGCGGGCGACGAGGACATGTCGCTCGGGCTGCGCGACAAGCCGACACGCGTTCAAGTCGAGGCCGCTTTGGGCGCGCTCGACCCGCGCATGGCCGAGGTCGTCGTGCGCGGCGTCGACCCGGCGCTCGACGGCCATATCGCATTCGCCGGCATCGTTGCCGCCGAGCGCCCCGTTGCCGCCCAAGTGAAGCCGAACCGCATCGAGCACCGGGACGTGCGATTCGCCTGGAAGATGCCCGGGCGCGCGTGGCCCAGCGAGCAGCTCGCCGTGGTCCTCGACCACAACGACGACCAGCGCTGCGATCCCGGCGACTTCGGCGCGCTCATCACGCTGGAAAACCGCACGGAGGTGCCCGCGGCATCGATCTCGTGGCTCACGGGCAAAGCGATCGAGCCGGTGTGCCGCGCGCTGGCCTACGACCAGCGCAACCATTGACCATCTCGCCGCGCCAGACCTCTTGTCCGGGGGCGCGCGAGATCAGATACCGCGGCTCGCCGTGAATGCGATCCAGCCGGCCATCAAGGCCACGAAGTCGACGAGCCCACCGAAGACCACGGCGCGTGATCGCGCGTGCTCGCCACCCTGGTAGCGCCTTTGCGCGGGATCCGCGTACCACCCTGGTAGCGCCTTCTGTGCGCGGGATCCGCGTACCGGACAGGACGCCTCGATATGGCTCCATCGTGATGAAATCACGATCTGACTCGACAAACGAATCAGGAGCGTGGAAGGGCGATGACGTCAACCCGGGTGGGCGAGATGCCTTTTGACTTCCGGATCCCGTTTGCATCGGCTATCCGCCCCCGACGCTCAGCCAAGCAACGCCGGAGTCGTGCCCACGATCACGCCGGTTCCACTCGTGCCGACATACTCGCGGAGGAGGTCGCGAAGGCCGTCCTCTTTCTGGCCTCGGACGAGAGCAGCTACATTGCAGGCGTCGAGCTGTTCGTCGATGGCGGCATCGTCGCGGTGTGAACGCGAGTCCGTCACTTCCGGCGCAGGCCCTACTGTTCGAGTGCGCGCCGGAAGATCGCGGGGCTCTCGCCCTGCCAGCGCTTGAATGCGCGGCTGAACGCCGGGAGGCTCTCGTAGCCGACGAGGTTTGCGACCGCCTCGATTTTCTCGTCGCCGTGGCGAAGCAGCTCGGCGGCGCGCGTGACGCGCCAGCGCGCGAGGTATTGCAGCGGCGGCTCGCCAACGAGCTCCGTGAAGCGCGCGGCGAAGCCCGAGCGCGACATGTTCACTCGCTTGGCGAGCGTCTCGACGGTCCACGGCTCGGCGACGGACGCGTGCATCAGGTTCAGCGCCGCATAGATGCGCGGGTCGGAGAGCGCAGGGATGCCCGGCGCCTTGCACTGGCCCGAGGACCGCGCCGAACGAAGCGCGAGGACGAAGAGCACGTCGGCGAGGCGCTGGAGCACGACACTGCTCGCGGGCTTCGGCGCGACGCTCTCGGCGAGGATGAGCTGCACCAGCGCCGCGATCGACGGGCCTGAGGTCGGGTCGCTCGACGACAGTACGACGAGATCCGGCATCTTCTGAAGGAGCGGCGGCTCGTGGCCGCTTCGAACCTCGAAGAAGCCCGCGACGAGGCTCGTGGTTGCACCGCTGCCTCCAATGCGCCGAGGCGTGAGGTTCGAAGTTGCCGGACCATCACACACGGGCGTGGCGACCGTGTCCGCCGAGTCGCGCAACAGGTGGGGCGTGCCGTGCGGAACGAATGCGACCTCGCCCGGCGAGAGCACGTGAGCGCGCTCGCCTTCGACCTCGATGCGAGCGCTGCCACACGTGACGAGGTAGAAGCTCGCGCGAGGTCGCGTCGGCAACCGAATGCCCCACGGCGCATGCGCCTCGAGCAGGTTGTAGAGCGCGTGGCGGATGAGCGAAGCCCCGAGCACGTCCGCGATGACGTCGCCGCGTGGGTCTTGGAGATCCATCGGCAATGGAGCTTCGGCAAACTTCTTTGGCTTCCGAGACATGGACAGTCCATACCGCGCCTCTTATCCAAGAGCCACATGACGACGAAACTCAAGTACTGGATTCCCACGGGCCTGCTCGCCGCGATGATTTTCATCTCGGGAGTCGCCAACGTCACCCATCAGCCGCGCCCGATGGAGGCAGCAGCGCACCTCGGCTACCCCGCGTACATCGCGACCGAGCTGGGCATCTGGAAGCTCCTCGCCGCGGTCACGTTCGTGTTCGGCTCGCGATGGCCGCGCCTGAAGGAGTGGGCCTTCGCGGGCGTGTTCTTCGACCTGAGCGGCGCGCTCGTCGCGCACACGGCCTCGGGGGACGGCCTCGCCGACAGCGCGCCGGCGGGCGTTCTCCTGCTGCTCACCGGCATCGCCTACGTCGCACACCGACGTTTCACTCCAACGGTTCAAACCACGGTGATTCAAGCTCCGGTCGGAGTCGCGTCGTGACGCCGTGAGTCCGGTGGTCTCGCACGAGCGCGGCGCAGCCCTCGAGCTGCGCGTCTCCGCCTGCGACCGGGAGCGGGCGGGCGGGCGACGGCACGCTCACCGCCTCGCTCGAGGATGAACGCATCAAGGGCGCCGTACTCCTCTCTGCCGGTGGTGGTTTTAGGAAACATGAACGCCCCCTGCCGCCCCGCGGAAGTTGAGGCTACCTCGAGCTGAGGGCGCGGACCTGGAGCTCTTCCCCATCGCTTTCTGGATCAATGCTTCGAGCTCGGGACGCGCGACGAGCTCCGCCTCGAGCGCCTCGATGCGGCGGCGCGCCTCCTCGACGCGCACGACGTAGCGCGCGTCGGCGCGGGGGAGCGCCGCGGGAACGAGCTCGACCAACCGCGGTGGCGAGGATGATGTAGGAACACCCGCCGGGGGGCGACCCCCTCCAGGGGTGATGGACCAACACCCGCCGGGGGGGCGGCCCCCCTCCAGGAGCGATGTAGGAACACCCGTTGGGGGGATCGAACCCCCTCCGGTTGTGATGGATCAACACCCAGCGCGAGGGTTCGACTGTCCTCTGGTGTGATGGATCAACATCCTCCGCGAGGGTCGATCTCGGGGGCGGTGGCTCACGAAGTCCTTCGGTGGCTGACGGCTTGGCTCGAAGCCAAGGAAGACCGTCCCGATGGACGATCAACGTGCCCAACTCAATACGGTCGGATCTCCAGCGCGGGATACAATCGACGCAGACGAAGTTGCTTACGGCAATTCCCGTCCTACGCTGCAGTCCGTTCCCGAAGGGAGGTATTCGTGGACGCAACACTGCGCACCCTCATCGGTCTTTATGAGTTCACCACCGGCCGCAGGCTCTTCGCCCTCGGCCTCACCCGCGCCGCGGCCAAGGCGCGTAGTCTCAAGAACATCGTCACCCTTTGCGACGCCGCCATCGCGCACGACACGCAGGTGCGCCAGCTCGAACGCCGCTGGAGCAGCGAGCCAAACGACACCGAGGCCAACCCTGCTGCCAAACGGATTGACGTGCTCGTCGACCGCACGCTCGGCGCCATTCGCGACGGCGCCGTGGCGCAGACCCAGGGCGCCTCGACCGACGACCCGATTCATGCAGAGGTGGAGTCGTTCCTCAAACGTCTCTTCCCGAACGGCGTTTTCGCCGTGACCTCGGCGCCCTACGTCGAGGAGCTGCAAGTGGTCGACGAGATCGTGAAGCTCCTTCAGGGCGATCTCGCGGCGACCGCGAAGGAGCTCGGGCTCGGCAAGCTGACGAAGCGGCTCGCCGATCTCGCCGTGCAGTACCGTGACGCGCTGGAAGCGCCGCCGCCGTCGATCGTCGCGTGGGGCCGCGTGCGGGCCGGGCGCGCGGAGGGGCAGGAGCTGATGCTCGAGGTGGTCGCGGCGATCATGGGCCAGTTCCACGCCCGGACGGAGGAGAGCAACGAGGCGCGCGCCACGCTGCTCGGGCCGATCCTCAAGCAGAACGATGCCATCGGCGCCTATCTGCGCTCGCGTCGCGCGGTGGACGACGTGAACCCGGACACCGGCAAGGAAGAGCCCGCGCCCGACGGCAAGGCCGGCCCCGCGACGCCGGCCGACAAGCCCGCGAACGGCTGATCGACTCCACCGGGACGGCCGAGCTGCGGTAGGCTCCTCGGCCGTTCTGATGGCCCGCCCCGAAGACGCTGCCCGCGCCGATATCGATGCTGCCCTCGCGGCCGCAGGCTGGGCCGTCTAAATCACTGAGCGAGAATGTCGATTAACTCGTAAATAGATGGAAATAGGCGGGGATCTTCCTCGGTTTGGGAATCGACTGGATGCTCCCCGGCCGGCAGCGCCGCATCGCCACGCCCGGCAAGAACAAGAAGTTCTACCCGGCCGGCGCCCTCGACGTCCGCACCGGAGTGCTGCACACGACGGGCACCGCGAAGAAGAATGCCGGGCTGTTCTGCGAGCTTCTGGAGCTGCTCGACAAGCGCTACGGACCGGAGGTGCGACGCATCCACCTCATCGTCGACAACTACGGCATCCACTCTGCAGACGCGACCCTGCGCGTCCTCGAGGCGCTCAAGGGCCGCATCGTGCTCCACTTCCTGCCGCCGTACTGCCCCGACGCGAACCGGATCGAGCGTGTCTGGCAGGACTTCCACGCCAACGTCACCCGCAACCACCGCTGCAAGACGATGACGCACCTGCTCGACAACGCTCGCGAGTACGTCGACCACTACGTCTGGCGCCGCGTCACGGGCGCCGGGCCCACTCTTCAGCATATTCAGCGGGCGGCGTGATGTTGTTCGGTGATTTAGCTGGCCATTCGGAGCGGATGCACCCGAAGGCCTAGGGGGCGGGCGCGGCTGTTTGGATGATCGCTATCCGCCGCGCAGCACGCGCCACACAGGTGCGAGGCTCGCTGCGCTGATCGCGAGCAGCACCAGCGATCCCATCGAGATGAGGAAGTACCGGCGCCGCTCTGCGAGCCGCTCCCGCAGCGCCGCGGTGAGATCGCGCGCCTGTCCCTGCTCGCGCCGCGCGACCGGGACGAGGTGCGTGCCGAGCACGTTGGCGCTGCGGCAGTAGACGCAGACCACCACGAGCCGATCCTCCGCCGCGTCCGGCAGCGGACCGCCGCAGCAGTGGCACGATGACGGCTCACCCGCCGATGCCGGAGGCACGGCGGCGAAGCGGGTGGCGACGAGACGCACGGCGGCGCGCCCCACGATCTGCGCGCGGAGCAGCCACGAGAGGCCGTACGTGAAGGTCAGCGCGGCGACGAAGAGGCTCACTCCGTGGTGCCAGGAGAACAGGTGGCGGGCCTGGTAGAACTCGTCGAAGAGCACGCCGGCGACGGGCCAGCCGAGGATGGCCGGCGGGATCGCGAAGAGCATGAGCAGGTTGGTGCGGTGCGCGCCGGGCTGGCGGAGCAGGCGTCGCAGGAGGCGCTCCGACTCCGCGCGCGCCGCGGCGAGGTCGCCCTGCGCCGCGATCTCGGCGCGTGTGGCCTCGGGCATCACGACCTTCGCGCCGCAGTGCCCGCAGGTCGTCTCCGGCTCTGCGCTCGGCGCGACGGGGGCGCCGCACGCGCCGCACGAGACCACGCCAGGAGGCCGCTCGCCGGTGCGCGGCCGCTGCTCGCCGACGGCCTGCGCGTGCAGGGCCTCCACGGTGGAAACGAGCGCGCCGAGCGAGCTCGCCTCGTCCTCGTCGCGGCAGATGGCAGCGACCTCGCCGCCGATACGGAGCGTGGCGATGTCGCCGTCCCGATTCGCCTCGTGCCTCTCGAGCGTGAAGCTCGGCGGATCGCGGAACGCGTGGCGCGTGCGGTGGAGCGGGCCGCCGCGGACGGCGATGGCGTCGCGGCCGAGCAGCAGATCGCTGGCGCGTCGCTTCCACCCGTCGATGAGCATGCCGAGGATGGCGAAGAACCAGAGCGCGGCGAGGATGCCGAGCGGGATCGCCATCCACTCCGGAAGGTGCTTGAGGAAGAAGAGCGGGCCGAAGACGACGAGCTGGAGGACGACGAGTCCGCCGCCGAAGAGCTGGAGCGCCGAGGCGCCGGTGGAGAGCGGCATCGCGAACGTCGCATCGGTGAGCACGGGCGGCGGCGCGCGGCGGGCGCGGAGGCCGTCGCGCAGCGAGCGCTTCCCGATGGCGAGGAGCAGGAGGCCGGGCAGCGTGAACAGCGGCCCGAGCCACACCCAGAGGCGGCTGTCCGACGGCCCCGCGTCGGTCCACAACATCGTGAGGTGCGGCGTGGGCCACTGGTTCCAGTCCAGACCGGGCCAGCCGAGCCCGACGATCCGGCCCGGGGTGCCGGCCTTGAGCACGCCGATGTTGGGGACCTTCGCCGGGTTCTCGCACGACGCCTGACCGGGGCCCGGCACCGAGACGAGCACGCGCGGTCCGTCGGTCGCGTCGGTGAGGAGCGCGTACACGTCGGGTCCGGAGCCGCCGCGCCGCGGTGGATGGCGGCACTCGATCCGCGCGTCGACGAGGCGCACCCAAGCGCCGCGCGGAGGCTCGCGCATCGCGGCCGCCTCTGCGACGGTGATGTCGCGCGGCGCGTCCGGGAAGGCGCGCAGATCGCAGAGATTGTCGACGGTGGCGGCGACGGGAAGGACCGTGAGGAACAGGCCGAGCACGAGGAGGAACAGGCCGGTGATGCTCGATTCGGAGGCGCTGTATCGCTCGACGACCGGCTCGCTCATCGGGCGCGGAGTATACGGGGATCGCGAACCTCGAGGCGCTCGAGGGCCGCATCGTGCTCCACTTCCTGCCGCCGTACTGCCCCGACGCGAACCGGATCGAGCGTGTCTGGCAGGACTTCCACGCCAACGTCACCCGCAACCACCGCTGCAAGGCGATGACGCAGCTGCTCGACAACGCTCGCGAGTACGTCGATCACTACGTCTGGCGCCGCGTCACGGGCGCCGGGCCCATCATTCGGCATATTCAGCGGGCGGCGTGATGTTGTTCGAGAATCGCGATCGGTGATTCGTGCACCGGCTCCCCCACCGCGATCCTGTTCGCGTGGCGCTCGCGGGCAACCTCGTCGGCGAGCCTCGGCGCTGTTCGGGAGCAAGAGGTTGGCCGAGTCGTTCCAGCGTGCGTGCAGCTTCCGGTAACGGCTGCCGCCGACCAGGAATCCCGGCGCTCATCATCGTCGTCTCTGCCATGGTCGCTCCTCGTGGACGCCGCCCGGCCGAAGCACCGTCGCGGAAGACGGCGAAGAAGATTGTCCCCGAGCCGCTGGGGCACGACGCAGGAGGCGCCGGACTTCCACGGAGCGTTTCTGGCACGGCGATCCGGTCAACCGCGGAGCGCCGCGCGAGCGCTCGAGATCAATGGTGTTCACGCGCTCGTCCGTCCCACCGTTGCTCGGCGCGCTGGGCGTGTCCCCGCGACGGCCGGTCGGTATCGGCGATGCTGAGCGCGAGGGTCTGGTACGTCGCCTGCTCGGCGTCGACGCGCAGCGCATGCCGCCGGGCGCGCCGCCGCGTCCTGCCTGGGGAGGCAGGCGATGCGGCACACCACGGTCTGCGTCTGGCTCAGGTTGGCGGCTCCCAGCGGGGCGCCGCCGTGCACGTGGGTCAGCACCGGGACGAGTGAACTTCCCTCGATTCGCTGGACAGTCGCGTTGTGACCGCGCCCGTGCGCGAGCTCGACACGGGGAACCTGCTCTTCGTGGTCGTCGTCCCCGCGGGGCGTCCCACGCTCCCCGCGTGCTCCACTGGTTCGGTCATCGCGCGGATTGCGTGACCCCCTGCGTGATCCCGTGGATGCGGGCCACCGCCGAGCGACTCGATCGCCCGGCGTCATCCCCGGTCACGGACCCAGCTCGGCGATGAAGATGTCCCGCCGGAGCCTCCTCCCCCGCCGCCCGTGCCCCCGGCGCCTCCGGCCGTGGAGGTCGAGGCGCCTCCCGCGACCACGGTCGCACAGCCGCACGCGAGCGCACACGCGCCAAGCAGCCCCGGAAGAGAGCGCCATCCACGCATCGTCGGGCCTCCGTGGTGTGGGAGCGTATCATGCAGCTCAGCGCGTCTTCGCACGAGCGCCGTGGCGGTCGCGCCGGCCGCGGATTCGACGGCTCGATGGCCGCTGGAGAGAGGGTATAGGTGCCGCACGATGAAAGCCGCCCTCGTCCCCTTGCTCTGCGTCGTGCTGAGCGCGTGCTCGCGTCCCGCTCCGTCCGACGCCGCGGCCACGGCGACGCCCGACGCCGCGGCCACGGCGACGCCGGGCCCGGCGGGCAACGCCTACGATCCCGTGAAGCAATCGGGCCTCGGTGGGCCCTGTCCGCCCGACGCGGCGGTGTATCCCTTCCTCAATCGCTTCTGTGACACGGCGGGCCGCGTGTCGGGGGTCATCATGCCAGTCGACGTCCTCGAGGGCGTCCCGCCCGCAGGCGCGGAGATCCTCGCGACGGACTCCGAGCCGGGGCACCCGATCAAAAGGGAATATGTCGTGGCGCTCGACGCACGGGGCACGAGGCTGTGGGTTCGTGCGGTGACGTGCGGAGATTGCCGCCGCATGCTGGGTTGGTCGTTCGTCGGCGATCTGGCGAGGCTCGAACCCGGTGATCTGCAAACGGTGCAGGGCCGGCTGGGGCTGCCACGGGATCCGGTCTTGAAGACGGCGGACGCTTGGCGAAAGGCCGTCGCCGCAAAGAAGATCAATCTCATGAGCCCCGGGGGGCAGGGGAATTAGGACGACGGCAGCTCCTGGACCGTGGCGCTCGCGAGAGACGGCCGCGGCGACGTTGATGCGTGGAGGCCACGGCGCTCTCCGCGCTCGCGCGGCCCGCACGCGGCGCTGGCGTCGTCGCCGCGGGACATGCGAACAATGTCACGTGAGCCGTGGCGAGCCCGGGCGGCCATCCATGGATCGCACCCATGTCTCCGCGCCTTCGCCTCATCCGAGCACCAGCGCTCCGGCGCACCGCTCCCGATCGGGACCCGGCCGCGGGCCAGGTCCTGCGTGATCTGCACGCACGCAAGCCCGCCGCGGAGCGGTGGCTCCTGGAGAGCCAGGGGAGGCGCGTCGAGGGCATCCTGGTCCGCGTCCTCGGAGACTACCGTAACCTCGAGGATCACGTGCAGGAGGTGTTCGCGCGGGTGTTTGCCCGCATCGACGCCGTGCAAGAGCCCGAGGCGCTGACGGCGTTCATCACGAGCGTCACCGTCTTCGTCGCGCGCGAGGCGATCCGCAAGAAGCGACGGCACGGGTGGCTCGCGTTCTTCGCGAGCGAGGAGCTGCCCGAGGTCGCGACGGTCGACGAAGGGGACGCGCGCGAGGGCGTGCGCGCCTTCTACCGCGCCGTCGCCAGGCTCGAGCCCGACGAGCGCCTGGCCTTCACGCTGCGCATCGTCGAGGGGATGGAGCTCACCGAGGTGGCCGCCGCCTGCGAGGTGTCGCTGGCGACGGTGAAGCGCCGCATCCAGCGCGCCGAGGCCGTGTTCGTGGAGCAGTGCAAGAAGGACGAGGTCCTCTCGAGCTGGTTGGAGGAGGGCGATCGATGGGCCTGAGGAGCGAAGACGTCGCAGCTGTCGGCAGACGCGTCGCCGCCTATCACGACGACGCGCTCTCTCGCCTCCCATCGCCGTCCGCCGATGCGCGGCTCGCGGCCCTCTACCGCAGGGAGGCCGAAGCGGCGCTCCGCCGGCCGCGGGCGCCGTTTTCGTGGCGGCTCGGCGTGGCGCTCGCGGCGTGCGCCGCGCTGATCTCGCTGTTCGTCCTGTCGCGATCCCGCGAGCCCTTGACCTACCAGCTCGCGGGGACGGCCGGCGCCGTCGGCCGATGGGTCGCCGCCGACGCGTCGCCGATCGTCCTCGATTTCTCGGACGGTTCGCGCATCGACGTCGCGCTCGGCGGCCGCGCGCGCGTCACCGCGCTCGCGTCGCAAGGAGCCGGCGTCCTGCTCGAGCGCGGATCGCTCCACGTGCGGGTCGTGCCTCACCACGACAACCACTGGGTGGTGATGGGCGGCCCCTTCGAGGTCCACGTGGTCGGCACCGAGTTCGACGTCGGGTGGAACGCGCAGGCCGAGGAGCTCACCGTCGCCATGCTGTCCGGCCGCGTGCGGGTCGAGGGGCCGTGCGTCGATCCTTCGGGCCGACTCCTCTCGGCCCCCGCGTCGATGCGGATCTCGTGCGTGTCGTCACCGTCGGCGTCGACCGCGTCCGTCGTCGAGCCTCGTCCGAGCCTCAGAGCGTCCGCGGTCGCCGCCGCGCCCGACGCGAGCGCGCCGCTTCCAGCAGCGGAGTCGCGCGCCGAGACGTGGCGCGCGCGCCTCGCCGCGGGCAGGCTCGATGACGCGTTCGCCGAGGTGGAGAGCCTGGGTGTCGATGTGGTCATCGAGAGAGCACACGCCACCGAGCTCGTCGATCTCGGATCCGCGGCGCGCCTCGCGCACAAGCCGGGGACCGCGGTGCGCTTCTACGAGGCGGCGCGCCGGCGGTTCCCCGGCAGCGACGCGGCCGCGTCGTCGGCGTACCACCTCGGCCGCATGACGTTCGATGGACGCGGCGCATGGGACGAGGCCGCGCGCTGGTTCGCGGCCTACCTCGCGGAGCAGCCTCGCGGGCGCCTGGCGCCCGAGGCCCTGGGGCGATCCATGGAATGCGCCGCGAAGCTCGGCGACTACGCGCGGGCCCGAGAGCTCGCGGCTCGTTATCTCGCTGCCTACCCGAAGGGCGCGCACGCCGCGCTGGCAACGGCGCTCGTCGGCGAGGCGCATTGAGCGCGGGCCGGGACACGGTGCGTATCGTCTGCGCGGCGGCCGCGTGCGCCCTGCTCGCGATCGCCGAGCCGTGCTCCGCCCAGGAGCCGCCGCGCGTCAGCGTCGTCGCCGGCGCCCGCGGCGCGGTGGCCCATCGCCTCTCGCAGGAGCTCGAGGCCGCGGGCCTCTCGGTGCGCGTCGAAGCGAGCGAAAGCGACGCCGCGCCGGGAGCGCTCGTCGTGGTGGTCCCCGCTGGGGACGGCGGACCGATCGAAATCTGGTCCAAAGCATCGGGGCGCTCCGATCTCGTCGCGAGCGTCCCGCCCGGAGGCACGCTCGACACGCGGGTCCTCCGCGCGTCCGAGCTCGTCCGGGCGCTCGCGTTTCCTGCGCGCGCGCCGCCGTCGCCGCACCCATTGCCCGCTGTCGCGCCCGCGCGTCCCGAGGCTACCCCCGCGCGCGTCGCTGTCGCGCCCGCGCGTCCCGAGGCTGCCCTTGCGCGTGCCGCAGGAGCGCCATGGCGCGCCGAAACGATGCCAGCCCCGCCCGTGCCCGTCGCGTCGCCGGGGAGCTTCCAGCCGCGTGCCGTCACGCCGCCGCCACCCCTCATCCAACCTGCCGCGCCGCGATTCGCCTTCCTGGACGTTGGTGTCGCGTTGGCCCTGGGAGTGCAGGCGCCGGGGCCCTCGCTGGCGCTCGACGCCTCGATCCGCTTCTGGCCTCACGAGCGGGTCGGCGTGGGCCTCTTGGCCGAGCTGCCCGTCGTTGCCGCTCGGATCAGCGAGCCCGAGGGCAGCACCACCTTTCGCCCTTCGTTCTTCGGCGTGGAGCTCGTCACGGCCCCTGTTGCGCGGACCCATCGCGTCGGGCTCGTCCTCTCGCCCGGCGCGGGTTTCTGGTATGTGAGCGCGTCGGGGGACGCGCGCTCGCCTTACGTCGATCACGACGCATCGATGTTCGCTGCGATGGCTTATGCACGGGGTGAGCTGCGCTTCCGTCTCGTCGACGCGGTGCACCTCACGGCAGGCGCTTTGGGCGGCGTGGCCCTGCCTCCGGTCGAGGTTCGCTTTGCTGGACGCGCGGTCTCCACGTTCCTTGCGCATGGATCCTTTTCCCTCGGCGTCGTCCTCGAACGGTGAGCCGCGCAGGCGAGCTCCGGCCATCGAAGCAGGAGAAGGCGTCGAGCGAAGAGCGCCTCGGAGGTCCCATCATGAAACGGCTCATCATCCCCGCGTGCATCTTGATCGCTGCGTGCAACCCGAGCGTGATCAACCCCATCGACGGCGAGCCCGGCGGCGCGGGCCCGTCGACCTCCACCGACTGCGGATCGTACACAGGGTCTCAAACCACCTCGAGCGGGTGGAATGGCACCGGCAGCGGTGGCTCTCAAACCACCTCAGGCGGATGGAATGGTACCGGCAGCGGTGGCTCTCAAACCACCTCGAGCGGGTGGAATGGCACCAGCAGCGGTGGCTCTCAAACCACCTCGAGCGGGTGGAATGGCACCAGCAGCGGTGGCTCTCAAACCACCTCGAGCGGGTGGAATGGCACCGGCAGCGGTGGCTCTCAAACCACCTCGAGCGGATGGAATGGCACCGGCAGCGGTGGCTCTCAAACCACCTCGAGCGGGTGGAATGGCACCAGCAGCGGTGGCTCTCAAACCACCTCGAGCGGGTGGAATGGCACCGGCAGCGGTGGCTCTCAAAACACTTCGAGCGGATGGAATGGCACCGGCAGCGGTGGCTCTCAAACCACCTCGAGCGGATGGAATGGCACCGGCAGCGGTGGCTCTCAAACCACCTCGAGCGGGTGGAATGGCACCGGCAGCGGTGGCTCTCAAAACACTTCGAGCGGGTGGAATGGTACCGGAGGCGGCGCTTGAGGCAGCTCCAGCGGGGGAGCGGCGCAGGCGGCAGCTCTGGTGGGATTCTGCCTCGAGTGGTTCCTGTGTGACGACGGCATCATGGCCGCACATTGGCTCTGGTGCGATCCTCGCATCGGCGCGGTGGCGGTTGGGGCGGTGTAGGCGCGATCTCTGCGATGGGGGCGGGGCGCCGCGGCGTCGCGCTTGCGACACGGTGCGACTGCCCGTCGAATCGGGGGAGGTTCACCGCGGGGGGGGCGCGCCGCCGCCGGCTCCGCCTTCGCCCGCGCGGGAAGCCGGCAGATCGACGAGGCACGGCGCGAAGAACCCGTCCTTGATCAGTCCAGCGTCGCGCCCATTCCGGTCGCGGGCGAGCCCGGAGCCAGGTGATAGTCCTGCGCCGCCGCGTTGACGAATTGCGCATCGGCGACGTTCTTCGAATAGAAATTGCCAGTCACATGCTGGTCCTTCTCGAGGGCGTTGTCGTAGACGTGCCCATTGATCGGGCAGCTTTCCGCGTGGCTGTCCACGATCTTGTACCAGTCGCCCGAGGCGTCACTGAAGATGAACGCACCGATCTCGGCGTAACCGACGAAGATGTTGTCCTCGATCGTCACCTGATGCGGTTGCGTCGCGGTGAGCTGGGCGTTGCAGAAGAGATAGAACGGCTTGCCGCCCGAGTTGACGACGGTGTTGTGACGGAAAATGGTGCGGTTCGTCGAGGCGATGAGATAGCCGAGCGTCAACAAAGGCGTCGGTGAGCCGATGACTACGTTGTCGTGGATGTCGATGTCTTCGGTGCCGCCACCTGCGTACTGGATCGCGGTGCCGGCCTTGTCGCCCGCGAAGGCCTCGATCCAGTTGTCATGCACCTGGCCGACCGAGCCGGGGTTGATCTGGATGCCGCCCACTTGCCCGTAGTCCTGCTTGAGCGCGTAGCGCTTGATGACGTTGTCGCGAATCTCCATGCCTTCGATGACGGCGCCGACCTGGATCCCGTCGCGGCCGATGTCCTCGAGGAGGTTGTTGTAGACCTTGGTGTTGACGAGGGGCGGCTCGAGGTAGCCGGTCTCGGGGCAGTCGCTCTCGATATAGCCGCGCGGCTCCGTGGCGTTGTAGTGCGAAGTTCCGATGTAGAAGCCTTCGCCGGTTAACGCGTTGTAGACGTGGTTGTCGTGCACCGACGTGTTGCGTTGCGTGAAGTTGCCTCGGTGATATTTGCCGTCGCAGCGCGGATAACTGCGCACGCCGATTCCCATGTAGCCGTTGTCGTGGACCTCGAGGTGATCGACCTCCATATCGGTGATCCCGATGTCGAAGTCCACGCCGTTGAGGTTGGCGTTCTTCTGCTCGATCCCGTAGCCGTGATTGACGTCACCGGCGCCGGAGATGCGCACGTACTGCACCTCGACCCCGTCGATGCCGTTGGAGTATCCGCTGGAGTCGAAGACGACCTTGCCGCCGCAGTTGCTGATGAGAAGGGGCGCTCCGGGCCCGCCCTTCACGCGCTCGAGGTGCAGGCCTTTGTAGTTGCCGCTCGGGATGCAGAAGATCTTTCCGGGGGCGGTCCGATCGAGGATCGGGATGTACGAGCCGTCGCCGGTGAAGACCTCGTCGCAGCCGCCCGGTACGATGTCGCAGGTCGGCAGGTGGGTGACGGGATCGACGGGTGTTCCACCGCCGCCGCCCGCAGCGCTGCCGCCTGTAGCGCCGCCACCGACGTTGCCGCCACCTGCGGCGCCGCCACCGACGTTGCCGCCACCTGCAGCGCCGCCACCGCCGGTGCCGCCACCCGCAGCGCCGCCACTGCCGGTCGGGTTCTCGGTTGCACTGCCGTCGCAAGCGGCGAGGACCAGTGTGAGGAGGCCGATGAGAGGTTTGCTGGTTGTCATATACCCACCATCCTACTCGCATCGGCTCGCATCGCCGATGCGTATTCCACGCAGCTTCGAACGAAGGAGACCCGACGCACTCACCGCGCAAAATCACATCCTCGTCGAAGAAATTACACCGTTTCAAACGCATGCCGCGAAGTCGGCACTTGCCGAGTGCGAAACCGGCTCGGTGACCTTCGTTCAGCGATTGGGCGGGAAGGCATCATGAGCTTCCCCCGATTCGACCCGAGTCGACGGACCGTCGCGCTGTGGGCCCTGTGCGCAGCGGACTTGGGAAGAGCTCCCAGCGGTCCGAGGGGTAGCGCGGTGAGCTTGGCAGCGATGGCGCGTTCTCGAGGCTCACGAGGCATGAAGCACCTCTTGGCGGAGATGCGAGGCCAGGCGGTCCAGCTCGTCTTGCGGCGCAGAGGGCGTTGCGGAGGGCGGCGCCGCGCGCGTGCACGTCCTCAAACTGCACCTCCGGAGGCATGAGGGGCTCGGCGTCGACAGCTTTCCCACGAAAACGTTCCACCTGGCGCTCGAGCTCGCCTATCGCGTCGGGCATCCGCTCTACGACGACCTGTCCCAGATGCGCCGCCGCCTGGTGGGGGACTGGCTCTTTTCCAAAGAGGCATTCCGGGAAGAGGCGCCCCACCGCGACGCGCGTTTCGTCGACGACTTCGCGGACGACATCATCATTCAGCTCGGGAGCGTCACGGGCGAGGTTGGGTCGCCGTCGGCGGCGCTCTACAAGGCCGCCGCGGACCACCCGATCTCTGCGGAGGGGGCGCTCGGGCGCGCGGATGCAGCCGTCTCGATGGCGGCGGCCGCACGCGTTCTCGACGACTTCTGCGAACAAGGGCTGATGATGCGCGACGGCGAGAGGTTCCTGTCCCTCGCGCTCCCCGCGACGCGGGGGCGCTGAGCCGCGCCTCGTCTTCGGGACGCGCCGCGCGATCCCTGCCGGTCACCGACGTCTCCGCGTCAGGTGCCAGGACACGATGATGGGCGCCGAGCTCTTTCCCGGATTCGACGCAAACCGGAGAGGTCCACTGCTTCAGCTTCGAAGCTAAGCTCGATCAGGTTCAGATTGGGTGAGAGGGTGAATAGGAGCTCGCTTGTGGCGATAAGCGTGGTTGCTCGAGGGGCAATGGTTCAGTCTCGGCCACAGGCGTTCATCGGCCCCAATGGCAGATATGGTGTTTGCCCGTTCGAGTCATCGTGTGACTTGTCTGGAAGAGCTAAATGGTCGAGCGGTCGGGGAGGTACTCCCAGCGACCGTAACGGCTCTCCCACCCCGTCCACACGTGCTGGCGGCCGTTTCAGCGGTGGTAACCAGGCGCCCAAAAGTGACGCCCGCTCGACGCCTCCCGACAACGATGTTGCGACGGCTGCATTGCTCCGCCCAAGCTCGGAACCATGCGACCTGCCTCTGCCCATGTGACTCGTGCCCTCCGTCGACACACGGCAGCACGAGGCACAATCACCCTGACGGCGCGGCGGGCCAGCGAGCGCGTTCGCGCGTGGCCGCCCGCGTGAATCAGAGCGATCCGGCGAACCGCACCAGCGCGAACGGGTCCGGCGTCGTCCCGAGCGCGAAGCGTACCGACTGCCCGTTGAGCAGGTAGATCCCGTTGGGCGTGCTCACCACGTCGGTCATTCCGCTGGGCACGTCGACGGCGACCGAGGTCGCCTGCGACCAGTCTCCCAACGTCGGCGTCACCTTGATCAGCTTGCTGGTGAAGGCCACGTACGCGCTGCCGCCCGCGAGCGTGATGCCGTCGGCCCCGGCCAGGAGCGAGAGGTCGGAGAAGGTGCCGTCGATGTCGACCTCCTTCACCGCCTTGGTGGCGAGGTCCACGCGCACCAGATGAGGCAACCCGTAGAGCAGGCTGAGCAGCGCCGATTGGTCGGGCAGCACCACCATGGAGTTCTGCCCGACGAACGCCGCGGTGAGCCCCGGATCCGTGACGAACAGCGAAGCACCCGCGTCGATGTCGACGCGATAGACGTTGCCCGCCTCCCGGTCGCCGACGTAGCCGCGGCCATCCTGGGTCAGGGCCACATCGGTGCAGGTGGCGTCCGCGGCGGCGTCTCCCAGTGCGTGGTTCTTGATCCGCTTCCCCGTCTCGAGATCGAAGACCCAGACATACCCGGCGCGCGGGTCGGGCGATCGATCATCCATCGCGCACACCCAGAGCCGCCGCCGCACCACGTCAACATCCATCCCGAGCGTCCACCACTTGCCGGGCGCGGTCTCGGTGAAGATCACGCTCTCGACGCCCGTCGCGGCGTCGACGCGGTGGACCGATCCATCGCCCAGGCTGCCCACGTAAAACGCGTGCGTCGCGGGATCGTAGGTGCCGCCCTCGGGGAACTGGGCCTGCAACGCATAGCTGTCCTTCCACACCAGCGGCGCGGCACCGCCGCCGCCGCCCGTCCCGCTCGAGCTGGTCGCGCTGCTGCTGCTGCTGCTCGCGCCGCCGCCGGCACCGCCCATGCCGCCCGCTCCGCCGCTGCCGGACGCGCTGCTGCTCGTGGTGAGCCCGGCGTCGGGGTCGGGCGTGATCGCGGATCCGCCGCCGCAGCCGGCGATCCATGCGGGCACGAGGAGGGAAAGGGCGAGATCGAGACGACGAGAAACGGTGCGCGACATGGTGCCTCCTGGATGGGCGGCACGAATAAGGGAGGGGCGTGCGCGTAGCCATGCGCCGGCGCGACAAACGACTGCGCCGGTGCGACAACCACTGCGCCGGCGCGACGGCATCCGGCGCGTGCGCCATGGCGTCAGGCCCCGCCGCGCGGGCTCCGGCCGGTCCAGCGGCGGAAGGCGTGGTGGAAGGCGCTCGGGTCGGAGAAGCCGAGGGAGAACGCCACCTCCGCGATCGGCACGTCCGGGCGCGCGAGCAGGACCTCCGCGTGCTCGCGGCGGACGTCGTCGACGAGCGCCCGATACGTGAGGCCCAGCTCGCGGAGCCGCCGCTGCAACGTGCGCCCACCCAACCCGAGGCGCCCCGCGACCGCGCCGAGCGACGGCTCGCCGTCGGGCAGCAGGCCGCTCACCGCGTGGCGCGCGCGGCCGAGGAGATCGTCCTCCGGCGGAAGCCGGTCGAGCACCATGGCGGCATGCGACTCCAGGTACCCGAGGAGCACGGGATTCGCCCCGCGGAGCGGCAGATCGAGTGCACCCGGGTCACAGATCACCGCGTCCTCCTCGCCCCCGAACGCCACCGGCGCCCCGATGATCTCGGCGATCTCGCGCGGCCCGCCGCGATGGCGAAAGACGACCCGTCGCGGGCGAAACACGCGCTTCGTCCCCCGCCTCGCCGTGAGGACGAGGTGTCCCTGCGCCAACTCGAAGAACGCCGGGACGCGCGGCTCCGCGTCCAGCCCATAGACGATGGCGACCTCGTCCGCGCGGTGGACGACCTCGACCCGCAGCTCGTCGCAGAGCAGGCGCGAGTACCGGATGAACCGCTCGAGCGCTTCGCGGAGCGTGGCGCAGCTCGCCACGACGAATCCGACCAACCCGAAGGTGGCCCCATCGATGGCGCCCGCCACCTCGGCCCCGAGCGCCGGATTCCCGGTGCGCTCCACGGCAGCCGCGAGGATCCGGAGCAGCGCCGCGGTGGGAACCCGCGCATCGCGATCCGCGATGGCCTGCTGATCGAGATCCCCCACGCGGAGGAGCGCGCCCGCATCGGCCCCGCCGCGGGCGGCACAAGTCAGGATGGCGCGGAGGAACGAGGCGGCGGTGCTCATGCGGTCGGAAAGGCGGGGATCCTGCGGCCCGATCGGCACCGCCGGCAAGATCCCCGTATCACCCTCCAACCACTACCGAGGTGTTACCCATGTCCTGCCCACGCCGCGTCCTGCCGATGCCCCCGCGATATTCCCTCACGACCGGACGCGCCGCACGCTCGTTGTCCTCGCCGACCTCGAGCAGGCGCGCATCGCCGAAGGCACCGAGATCGTCGCGACCCATGCGCGCTGTTGGGATCGAGGCCGGCAGCTCGACGGCGGGGTTGGTTGGCCGCTCCTGCTCCGCCTACTCAGGGGGTAGATGGGGCTCGAGAAGCGCGTGATTCCGGTGAAGAGCGCGCCACCCCAAATCTCGTCACTCGAACGCGACGACGGATCGGTCCCGCTCGTTCGGCGCTCTCGAGCGAGCTATCCGCCCACCGGACGTCCAGGCAGGGATTCTTCGGGAGGGAACATGGTGTGGGGCCCCGCGCAGGGAAGCTCGACGGTGAACGTGGCTCCAGCCCCTGGCTGGCTGTCGCATCGAATCGAGCCGCCGTGGTCTTCCACGAGCCGCCGGCTGATGTAGAGCCCGAGACCCAGTCCGCCGTAGTGCCGATCCGATACGGCGCGCTCGAACCTGCCAAAGATCCGATCGCACTGCTCCGGGGCGATGCCGATGCCGTGATCCCGGACCGCGAGTCGGGCCACGCCCCGATCGGCGCCGACGAACACTTCGATCGGCCGATTTTTCCCGAACTTGATCGCATTGGACAGCAAGTTGGTGACGACCCGGTCGATGCGGGATGGATCCCATCTCCCCACCACCGGCGCGCCGGTGCGGATCGAGACCGAGCAGCGTGATTGCGCGAGGTCGGCCTCGAAGCGAGAGGCCACCTCGCGTACGAGCGCGCCGAGGTCGACGTCGGTGCGATCGAGCGGCAGCGGGCCCGCCTCGATGCGCGAGACGTCGAGGAGATCGTTGATGAGCCTGGCGAGCCGCGTCGCCTGCCGCGAGGCGAGCTCGAGCCGCTGGTCCATCACCTGCAAATCGGCGGGCCGCCCAGACGGCCGCGCACGGCGCAACGACTGGAGCGTGAGCATGAGCGACGTCACCGGCGTATTGAGCTCGTGGGAAGCGACGGTGAGAAACTCGCTCCGTGCCCGCACGGCTTCCTGGGAGGCGCGGTAGAGCCGAGCGTTGTCGATGGCGATCGCGGCGCGGCGGGCCACCTCCTCGGCCAGGTCCAGATCGGCGCGCCCGAAGGGGCGCCCCGGCACATCCGAGGCGAGGTTGAGCACCCCGAGCGTCTGCCCGCGTGCGATGAGCGGCACCGACAGCCCCGTCCGCGTGCCCACCGCGCGGGCGAGCCGGTAGTGCTCGTCATCGTGGCAGAGCGTTCGCAGGCCCTCGTCGGTCAGCTCGGGCGTGAGGACAGGCTCGCCGGTGCGGAGGACCTTGGCCGCGGGGTGGGGTGAATCCCAGCGGGGCGGATATCGCTCCTGGACCTGCCGGAGCAAGCGCTCTTTCACGGGGTCTCGGTGCGCCACGGCGAGGCGCCGGATCTCCCGCCCCTCCACGACGTCGATCGCGCACCAGTCAGCCAGCTGTTGCACGCAGAGGCGGCCAAGTCGGGCGAAGGTCTCTTCGTAATCGAGTGACTCCGACAGCAGCACGCCGGCCTTGGCGAGGAACGCGGCCCGGCGCTCCGCGTCCTCGGCGGCCGCGCGCGCCGCCTGCTCCTTGGCGAGGAGCAGCGCGTTCTCGATGGAGACGGCCGCCTGGGCGGAGAGCAGGCGGATGATTTCCACGTGGTCGGGTGTGAAGGCGGAGCGGGTGAGGTCGTTCTCGAGGTAGATGACGCCGGCCAGGTGGCCCTTGTGGACGATGGGCGCGGCGAGCGAGGAGCGCGGCGCGGCGTGGGCGAAGCAGCGATCGCGCCCGAACGGCCCGTCCGTCGTGCGATCGTCGAGCAGGACGGTCTCGCGCGTCCGCGCCACGTACGTGATGACGCTGCTCGGCACGTCGGAGCGGTCCTCGAGGGGCGTCGCGCCGAGCATGTGCACGGCCGCCTCGCCGACGCGGTGCTCGGCCTCGACGACGAGCCGTCCGTCATGCAGGAGCAGGAGGACGCCGCGCCGCGCGCCCGCGTTCTCGACCAGGATGCGCATGAGCGCGTCGAGCAGGCGGTCGAGGACGATCTCGCCCGAGATGGCCTGGGACGCCTTGAGCACCGAGCTCATGTCGAGCGCGGCACCGGCGGACGCGGCGGCCCCGAGGCCCTTCGCGCCGCGGAGGATCTCGCTCGGAACGAGATCGGGGTACGCGCGCTCGAGGCGCCGCATGGCCTCCGTCGCGCCCCACCGGCCGTAGGCCCTGTGCGCCTCGGTGAGGTAGGCGCGGGCGATGGTGGTCTTGCCGAGCGCGCAGAAGCAGCGGCCGGCGAGCTCGTTGGCGAGCGCCTCGTCGTGGAGGTAGCCGCCGCGCTGCGCGAGGGCGATGGCCTCGTCGTAGTGATGCCACGCGGCGAGCGTGTCGCCGCGGACGCGCTCGAGCTCGGCGCGGAGCAGGGCGCGGCGGTGCGAAAGGTTCTCCGGGCAGAGCTCCGCCCAGCGCGAGAGCTTCTCGGCGAACATCTCCGCGCGGGCGAGGAAGAGCGCGCGCTCGCCCGGCGAGACCACGTCCGCCGCCTGCGTGAGCGCGACGCCGGCATAGCCATGAAACGCAGGGGTGCCATGCCAGGCCTCGACGGCCGGGATCTCGATGTTCAGCGAGAGCGCGGTGCGCGCCGCATCCTCGAACGCGCCCTGGAAGACGTAGAGGACGACGGCGTAGAAGTAGGCGAAGAAGCGCGAGGCCTGGTTGTCGATCCGGCGGGCCTCCTCGATCACCTCGTCGATGTCGACCCACGCTCCCTTGAGCGAGGCCGGACACGTGGTCTCGTTCGAGAGCTGATGCGCGAGCTGTCCGATCGCGGCGATCATCCAGGTGATGGCGT
Source organism: Minicystis rosea (assembly GCA_001931535.1). Lineage (GTDB taxonomy): Bacteria > Myxococcota_A > Polyangia > Polyangiales > Polyangiaceae > Minicystis > Minicystis rosea. The sequence continues at coordinate 5,057,177 of CP016211.1, read as the reverse complement.
TGCACTCGTCGAGCTCGCATATCGGCTGGTAGCTCCGCGCCTCGGCGAGGAGGTCGGAGAGCGGCAGGCCGCGGAGGAGGCTGTTCGTGACGCTGTTCGACGCATTGTAGAACGCCCAGATGTACTGGCCCGTCTCGAGCCCGGCGTGCATCCCGGCGAGCAACGAGTCCTTGCAGGCGAGGTAGCCCTCTCTCCAGTGCTGCACGAAGCCGCCCCACATGTTGCGGAGCATCGCCTCGGACTTCTTGTCCGGGGAGCGCTCCCAGAGGTCGATGGCGGCGCGGCCGAAGCGATAACCGAGCGCGATGTCGTCTCGGGCGCAGAGGCCCATCCCGAAGTTGATGCAGCCGAAGATCGCGTGCCTCGACAGCCCGTGGCGCAGCGTGTTTTCGAGGATCTTCGCGACCGTGATGCCCAGGTTGTTCGTGGCCAGGAAATAGCAGGGCACGTAGAGCTCCTGGAGCACGTCCCGCATGGCGAGGATCTCCGGGTCCTCGAGGGGCGGCAGATCGGGCAGCGCCTCGAGCGTCTTTTCCCAGACGAGATCCATCGTCGCTCGGATCTGGGCGTCGACCATGGCCTCGTCGGGGAACGCGGGCAGGTCGATCCCGAACGGGCGCAGGGCCGCGAGCCCCTCCGCGAGCGCGGCAGGTAGGTCGTTCTTGAGCACCTGGACGTTCATCTTGAGCCGCAGCACCTCGGTGCGATCGAGCCGGCTCGTGGCCCGCGTGAGGCAATCGGAGAGGAGCGCGAGCGCCTCGTCATGCAGGCCCGAGAGCGAGAGCATGAGGGCGGTCTTCATCGCGTACCTGAGGCGGAGCGGGTACTGCGACGTCCAGGCGTCCTCCGGAAGGCGCAGGAGGCCGAGCTTCAGGTAGCGCAAAGCGGCGCCGAAGGCGGCCGCGTCCTCGGCACGGCAGGCGGCCTCGAAGCTCATGCGGGCGAGGCGCAGGCGCTCCGCGGGGGCCGACACGAGGTCGCCCGCGCTGTTCAGGTGGCCGACGACGTCGAAGAGGTTCTGGCCCTCGGAGAGATCCAGCTTGCCCGCGAGCAACTGGCCGATCCGGAGGTGGAAGGCGGGCCGGTCCGCCCCCGGGATCATCGCGTAGGCGCCCTCCTGGACCTTGTCATGGGCGAAGCGGTAGCCGCTGCGCCCGGTGCCCACGAGCCCCTCGCTCACGGCGGGATCGAGGCGGCCATACGCTTCTTCCAGCGAGCACTCGCTCACCGTGGCGAGCACGTCGAGCTCGAACTGGTTGCCGATCGCCGCCGCGAGCTTCAGCGCCGCCTGGGTCGTCGCTGGTAGCCGCGCGATGGTGCGCACCATGAGGTCGACGACGTTGTCCGTGTATGCGAGCGCGTCGATCCGGGCGAGGTCCCAGCGCCAGCCCGACCCGGCAGCATGCGTGAGCACGCCGTGGTCGCGCAAGGACCGGACGAACTCCTTGACGAAGAACGGATTGCCGCCGGTCTTTCTCTGCACCGCGTCGGCGAACGGCCCGCAGTCGTCGCGCTTGAGGCTGTCCGAGAGCATCTCGAGCAGGTGCGGGCGCGCGAGCGGGGTGAGGACGATGTCGCGCACGATCACCCCTGCGCGCTCGAGCTCCTCGATGGCTCGGACGAACGGGTGCGCGGGCGAAACCTCGTTGTCGCGATAAGCGCCGCAGAAGAAGAGCGCCTCGAGCGAGTCATCGGCGAGGAGCGCGCGGAGCAGCCCGAGGCTCGCGGGATCGATCCGCTGCAGATCGTCGAGGAACAGGACGAGCGGGTGCGCGTGCCGCGCGAACGCGGAGACGAACTGCAAGAAGCACCGGTTCAGGCGGTTCTGGGCCTCGAGCGGATCGAGCGCCGGAACGGGCAGCTGCGGGCCGATCACATGGGAAAGCGAGGGGATGACGTCGCAGACGACCTGCCCGTTCGGCCCGAGCGCCTCGAGGATCGCGCTTCGCCAGCGGAGGATGCGCGCCTCGCTCTCGGTGAGCATCTGCCGTACGAGGCCGTCGAACGCCTGGATCACCGCGCTGTAGGGGGCCCCGCGGCTGTACTGGTCGTACTTTCCGCTGGTGAAATAACCCTTCTGCCGCGCGAGCGGCTTCAAGATCTCGTGAACGAGCGAAGACTTGCCGATGCCCGAGTAGCCGGAGACGAGGACGACCTCGCGGCTGCCCTCGAGCGCGCGCTCGAACGCAGAGGTGAGCGCCTCGATATCATGCGCGCGGCCGTAGAGCTTCTGGGGGATCCGGAAGAGGTCCTGACGATCGCGCTGGCCCGCGATGAAGGGCGCGATCGTCCCTGCGGCGCGCGGGCCCTCGCGGCAGCGCTCGAGGTCGGCGAGCAGGCCCTCGGCGCTCTGGTAGCGGTCCTCGGCGTTCTTCGCGAGCAGCTTGAGCACGACGGCGGAGACGGCCTCGGGGATCGTCGGATCGACGCGGGATGGCGGCGCGGGCGCGAGGGCGAGGTGCGCATGGATGAGCTCCATCGGGTCCTGGGCCTCGAAGGGGCGCTGCCCCGTGAGCATCTGGTAAAGGATGACGCCGAGCGCGTAGAGGTCGGTCCGGTAGTCGACGCCGCGGTTCATGCGGCCCGTCTGCTCCGGGGAGACGTAGGGCAGCACCTCGGCGAGCACCGCCGGCGCATAAAGCCGCTCGTGCGCGCGGGTGATCTCGGCGTCGGCGCCGAAGCTGGTGATCTTGACCGCGCCGCACGCGCCGACGAGCACGTTGTGCGGGCGCAGATCGCGGTGGATGAGCCCTGCCGCGTGGACCGCGGCGAGACCTTCGGCGAGCGAGGTCGCGAGATCGAGCGCCTCGCCGAGCGGCATTCTGCGTGACGGGCGCGCGGCGAGGATCTGCGCGAGATCGCGGCCCGGGAAGTCCTCGAGGACGACGATCAAGGCGCCGGCGAGCTCCTCGACGCGGTGCACCGCGACGAGGTGAGGCGAGGTGAGGCGCGCGATGCGCTCGTACTGGTGCTTGAAGCGCGCGACCTCGGCGCGATTCGCTCCCTCCGCGCGCAGGACCTTCAGCAAGACCGGGACGACATCGCCTTCGCGGCAGGCGCGTACTAGTTTGAAATCAGCAGTCTCCTCGAGCTTCTCGAGGAGCTCATACCCTGCCTCGACGATCATCGACGACCTTGCTCGCTTGCTCGTGAGCGGCGGCGCACATGGCCAACTGTATGCCCGAGCGGGAGGGGCGCCACCGCAGTTGGACGGCGCCCCGAGTTTGGCGGGCAGGCAGATGCCTGTCGGCGGACGAGGCGGGGAGTTGATCCTCGCCCGCTCGGGCGTCCCGGAACGGTGGGCAGAGGCGCGTCGGCTACAGGTCAGAGCTTGCCTTCGAGCTCACCTTGAAGCGGTCCTCGGTCAGCTCCGAGTCGAGGTAATCCTGGTCGAGGAAGCCGATGATCTTCTTCAGCTCCTTCTTGTCGGCCGGCAGCACAAGCTTCAGCCCGGAACCTGTCAACGTAGTCGAGACACGGCCCAGAAGAGTCTAGAGCGGTTTTTCCTAGCGTTGAACGTCGCATTCGTCGCCCGCAACGCCTGCACGGCTGGGCGCACGCGTTGCGCGTCCGAGGTGGCGCGGACCGCGCTTCGCGGCATTTCCGGGGGCACGCGACGTGCGGGCGCTCGGCACCGACGGAGGTGCGGAGATGAGCAGCGAGAAGACGCACACGGGACCAGCGGCGCTCTGCCTGGCCGTCGCGCTCTTGACCGGGTTGGTGGCGGCGGCAGGGATCGCCCTGCGCGGTGACGGTTCGGCGGTGCAGGTCGTGAGCGTACGGGGAGAGGCGTATGCGATGGCCACGACGGGGCTCTACGCGTTCAACGCACAACGGGTTGTCGCCGAGGGCGTCGGCTGGGATGTCTTCACACTGCTCTTTGCCGTGCCGGCGCTGCTCGCGGCGGTGCCGGCGCTCCGGCGCGGATCGTTCCGGGTCCGGCTGTTCGCCTTGGGGCTCCTCGCGTACCTCTTCTACCAGTACCTGATGTACGCCGTGACGTGGGCGTTCGGGCTGCTCTTCCTGCCGTTCATCATCATCTATGCAGCGAGCCTCGGTGGCATCGTGTGGCTCGGGGCCGGCCTTGCGCGCGAGGATCTGGCGAGCCGCTTCTCCGAGCGCTTCCCGCGCCGCGGCATGGCCGTGCTCTGCGTCGGCCTCGCGCTCATGCTGGTTGCCATGTGGCTCCACCGCATCGTGGCCGCGCTTCGCGGCGATCTGGGCGGAGCGATGCTGCTCGGGCAGACCACCATGGTGGTGCAGGCGCTCGATCTTGGGCTCGTGGTGCCGCTCGCGCTCCTCACGGCCGTGACCGTATGGCGCGCGCGGCCGATTGGTTACGTGCTCTCGTCCGTGCTCGTGGTGAAGGCGGTGGCGATGGCTGCGGCGATCTGCGCGATGCTGCTCGCGGCGTGGCGGGTGGAGGGACGGCTCGAGGTCGTGCCTTTCGCGATCTTCGCCGGTGCCGCGGTCACCGCGGCGTGGCTCGGTACGAGGATGTACCGGAGCACCCGGCTGGATGCCGCGTCGCGCGACGTGCCGCCGCGCGCGGGGACGCTGACGACGAGCTAGCGTCGGCTGGCTCGCCAAGTGCGGCTACGGCATTCAACGCTGGGGAAGACCGCACTAGTCGTTGACCTTGCGCGACGTCGCGAGCTGTTCGGCGAGGTAGGCGCGCAGTGCGCTGTGGCGCCGCCCGTATCCGAAGTAGATCGCGAGCCCCAGCGCCAGCCATGCGACGAGCCTCAGCCAGTTCTCCACCGGGAGCGAGAACATCAAGAGCAGGCAGGTCAGCACGCCCGCGATGGGCGTGATCGGATAGAGCGGGACACGGAAGGGGCGCCGCGCCTCGGGGTGCGTGCGGCGCATGACGAGGACGGCGGCGCAGACGAACACGAACGCCAGCAGCGTGCCGATGTTGACGAGCTCGGCGAGCACGCGCAGCGGCAGCAGCGCGGCCATTGCAGCTACCGCGACGCCGGTGAAGATCGTCGATTTCCACGGCGTCTGGAAGCGCGGGTGCACGGCGCCGAAGAACCGCATCGGGAGTAGGCGATCACGTGCCATCGCCAGCAGCACGCGCGGCTGACTGAGGAGCATGACGGCCAGGACCGAGGTGATGCCCGCGAGCGCGCCCGTCGAGATCAGGAGCGCAGCCCCTGGCAAACCCACCTGCCGGAACGCGGCTGAGACGGGAGCGTCGATGTCGAGCGCGTCATAGCGCACCATCCCCGTCAGCACGGCGGTGACGGCGACGTAGAGGAGCGTGCAGAGGAGCAGCGATGCGAGGATGCCGATGGGGACGTCGCGCGCAGGATTCTTCGCCTCCTCGGCGTGCGCCGAGACGGAGTCGAACCCGATGTACGCGAAGAAGATCATCGCGGCGCCTGCGAGCATGCCGAGCGGCTCGCCTCCCTTGCCGCTCGATCCGAAGAGGGGCTTTCCGAAGAAGGAGATCCCACCGAGCCCGAACGGCGCGAAGGGGTGCCAGTTTGCGGGGTTGACGTGGAAGGCGCCGACGACGATGACCAACACCACCACGGCGAGCTTCAAAGCGACCATCGCCGCGTTGAATCGAGCACTCTCGTGGATGCCTCGCACGAGGATTGCCGTCACGGTGAAGGTGATCAGGGTCGCCGGTAGATCGAAGAGCGCGCCGGTGGCGACGAAGCCGCCGACCCCAGGATCGTAGTCGAAGGGCGCGTTCGCGAGGGAGTGCGGCAGGTGGGCGCCGAAGATGCCGATGAGATCCTGGAAGTAATGCGACCAGCCGTGCGCGACCGTCGCCGCGCCGACCGCATACTCGAGCACCAGATCCCAGCCGATGATCCACGCGAACAGCTCGCCCAGCGTCGCGTACGTGTATGTGTACGCCGAGCCCGCCACCGGAACCATGGAGGCGAACTCGGCATAACAGAGCGCCGCGAAGACACACGCCGCACCTGCGACGATGAACGAGAGCGTCAATGCCGGACCGGCTTTGTCGTGCGCGGCCTGCCCGGTGAGCACGAAGATCCCCGTGCCGACGATCGCCCCGACGCCGAGGCCGGTGAGCTGAAGCGGGCCGAGCACGCGGCGCAGGCGGTGCTCGCCGTGCAGCTCTTCCAGCAGGAGCCCGAGCGGTTTCTTGGCGAAGAGCCCCATGCGCGCCATCTCGCTGTGGCATCCCCCGCGCCGCGCGCGCTGCGCCGTCCGCGCCCGCTATCCGCTGGCATGGCTCAGCGCTCCCGATGCTGAGGTCGGTCGAGGAGTCCGAGGCGCTCCAGGGGTGTGTCGAGGTGCCCACCGGACCGCAGGGCCGCTCACCGCCGAAGGACGTCGAGGCCATCGTCGCGGAGCTCCGAGCGACGCGCGCGTTCGCGTCTGGGCGAGTGCAGCCATCTTCCGGCGTCGAGCCCGCCGTCCAAAGGGCCATGGTCGCGCGGACAAGGGCGCGTGGAGACAGCGAGCTGGAAGCGGCGTTCCGTGTTGGGCCCGGCGACCGAGACCCTTGTCGTCTGCTGGTGCGGCCCCGTTCACGTTGATCTTGCTCGGGACCGGCGCTGTCTTCGCTTACGACGTCGTCGCGACCGTTGCGTCACGGCGCACACTCTTCAGCGGCCGCGCGCACGCTCGGCACCGTCGGCGCGCGCGTCAGCGCGAGGAGCTCGTCGACCGACCATTGATCACCGGCATGCTCGCCGTACTTGCTCGCGAGCACGCGGCCGTCGGGCGCGACGAGGAAGTCTGCCGGGAGCCCGAAGCGACCGCCGGTCGGGACCAGCGCGGGCGGCCGCTCGTGCCCGCGCAGGATCGCAATCGTGCTCCGCGCCACCGATTGGACGATGGTCGGCCACACGCGCGGATCGAGCGCCGAGCGTAGCGATGGTTCGGCCCCGAGCTCCGCGTACAGCCGCTTGTGAGGATCGGGCACCACCGTGAAGGGGAGTCCGGTGACGTGGAGCCGGAGCTCATCGGCGCTCGAGTGGAACACGACCACTTCGCGGATCCCGGCCGCAGCGATCTCGTCGTGACGGGCAGTGATCGAGCGGAGGTGGAGGTTGCATACTGGGCAGCCCGCGAAGCGACGGAGCTGGAGGTGCACGAGCCGCGTGGGGTCGGGGATGCGGAGCCGCTCGCCGTGGACGCCCACGAGCTCGCGCGCAGCGAGCACGGCCCCGGGCGCGAGCGTTGCGGCACGGCGGCGCAGGTCACCGATCATGGCGAGCGCCGCGATCGCGGTCATCGCCGCGGGGATGGTCTGCCCGATGCCGGTGATCTCGAAGAAGGCGTCGTTGGGGAGCTCGTAGGTGGGCGGCGGGAACATCCGGAAGAGTAGGTCGCGCGGCGCACCCGCGAAGAAGAAGATGTTCTTCGCGAGGTGGTTGTATGCGCCCTCGAAGATCCCGATCGCTGCCGCCGGGAACGCGAGGGCGAGCGCCGTGAGCGAGCCCCCGGAGATGCGGCCGGCACGCGTGCCAGGGCTCCGCCGGTAGCCCGTGTACGCCAGCGCGACGGGGACGCAGAGCGCGAAGGCGACGGCGGCGCCGTGGAGGCGCCACGGCGTCGCGTAGCGAAGGCTGCCGTAGACGTGGTGGATCGCGGTCGCGACGAGCGTCGTGATCGCTCCGAGCGCGACCGCCCGGGCGTGCGGGCTGGGAGATGGGTTGTTGGGGTTCGCGGTGCTCATGCGGGACACGGTGATTCATGCGTGGGGCGCAAACCACATTCGACGGCGAACAAGTCTCGTGCGTGGTACGCATCAATCGAGGTTCAACATGGATCGGCTCGCCGCGATCGAAGCATTCGTCGAGGCCGCGGAGCTCGGGAGCTTCACGCTCGCCGCGCGGCGGCTGCACGTCACGCCGTCCGCGCTCAGCCGCCGTATCGCGCAGCTCGAGAGCGAGGTCGGCGTGCGGCTCTTCCACCGCACCACACGCGCGGTGACGCTCTCCGACGAAGGGCGCATGTTCTTCGAGCGCGCCCGCGCTGCTCTGCGCGAGCTCGACGAGGCGCAGCGCGCAACCTCGAGGCTGCGCGAGCGACCGGCGGGGCTCCTACGCGTGGAAGCGCCGACCGTGATCGGCCGCCACGTGCTCGTGCCGGTGCTCGCGCGCTTCGCCGAACGCTACCCCGAGGTCGACGTCGAGCTCATGCTGCGCGACGACCCGGCCGATCTCGCGTCCGAGCGGATCGACGTCGCGGTCCGGCTGGGCACGCTGCCGGACTCTGGTCTCATCGCACGCCCGGTCGGCCGCTCTCGGATGCTCGTTTGCGGCGCTCCCGGCTACCTGCGCGAGCACGGCCGGCCCCGAACGATCGACGACCTCGAACGCCACGTGCGCCTCGGATACGCGGCGCACGGCCGGACCATCCCATGGCGCCTCCGCGACGGCGCGAAGGTGCGCGAGCTCGCGCCCACGCGGCGCATCGTCGTCGACGACGGCGAGGCGCTGATCGAGCTGGCGATCGAAGGCGCCGGCCTCGCGTGGCTCTGCGACTTCATGATGGCGCGCGCAGCCAAGGCGCGGAAGCTCGTCGAGGTGCTTCCAGACGCCGCGTGCGATGCAGTCCCGATCTCGGTCGTCTCCCTGCCGACCCGCCATGTCCTGCCAAAGGTGCGCGCCTTCACTGACCACCTCCGCCGCGCCCTTGCACCCGACGGCGCCGCATAGCCGCGCTCCAAGCGCCGGCCTCGACGAGCTCCGCCTCTGCCGTGCCTTTCGGGCCGAGGTCGGGATCCCGCCGCATGCTTGGCTCACCGCGCTTCGCGTCGTCCGCGCGAAGGAGCTTCTCGCCTCCGGCACGGCTCCGCGCGACGTCGCCCCGCTCGTCGGCTTCTACGATCAAAGCCGCTTGAACCAGCATTTTCGGCGCATCGTCGGAACGACGCCGGGACGCGGAGTGCGCGAGCTTCGCGCGTGAGGCTCGGGCGCGAGTGGTCCGAGGGGGAGCGCGCGGAGAGCTTGGCTGCGATGGCCTGTTCTCGACCTCTTGGCGCAGATGCCAGGCCAGGAGGTACAGCTCGTCTTGCGGCGCAGAGGCGTTGCGGAGGGCGGCGCCGCACGCGTGCACGTCCTCGAACTGCACCTCTGGTGGCATGCGGGGCTCGACGGCGATCGAGGGGGCGCGAGCGGCAGGGCCGTGAGGGCGATGGGGAGGCGACACGCGCACGGAGGCGCGAGCGCAGAAGCCGATCGTTCCACGTGAAGGGCCGGGACGAGGAGGACGCTCGTCGATCCCGGCCCGCGATGGTCCCCCGCCAAGAATTCTTTCGCCGGTCGTGCCACGAACAGCGCCGTCGCGTTCCCAAAGAGGCGAACACGGCAACGTTCACCAGGAGCACGACCCATGAAGCTGAATTGCCTCTTCCTTTGCGCCTTTGCTTCCCTCGCCATCGCCGGCTGCGACTCGCAGGCCGATCCGGGCTACAAGGGGGAGCCCCTCGCCAGCTTGCAGGGAACCGTCGTCGGGGACGGCAGCTCGGCGCCGGCGGCGGAGGTGATCCTGCTCTGGGACGTCAATGATCATCCGCTCGTCATGGTCGGCACCAGCGCGCCGGTGAGCGGTCAGTTTCCCGCGAGCTTCACCATGCCGATCTACACGCCGCCGCCCGACGAGGGGCTCATCGTCTCGGATGACACCGGCAACGACAAGGTTGGTCTCGCCTACATCCTCGTCGCCAAGGCGGGCACCACCCAGGGGAAGGTCTCGGATCTCGAGCAGGTCCAGGAAAACACGCTCGGCATGAGCGGGCAGTACGTCGTCGTCTACGTGGATCACGAGCTCGATCCCGGTAGCTGGTGGGAGAGCGTGCTCGGCGGGCGGCCTTCGGCTGGGTATCACCTGATGGAGGTCGTGCGCAAAACACCCGAGCAGATCGCGCAGATCCACGCCTGCAGCCAGCAGTACTCGGACGCCACGAGCGCCTGCTACGAGGCGTGTCCGCAAGATGACGAGGCCAGCTACGAGGCGTGCGTCACGAGCTGCGATGCCCAGATTCCGGACCCGCAGTGCGGCAGCGTCCACGATACTTTCCACGAGGCGCCCGACGGGTTCTCCACCTCCATCGCGGTGCAGCTCGGGGCGTTGCAGGGGTTCGACTGGTATTGAGTGAGCTGACGTGCTGGGCCGGCGGAACATCGAGCAGGTTTACCGGGCGCACGGGCACTCGGTGCTCCGCCGCGCGGTGCGCGTGCTCGGCAACGAGGCCGACGCGCGCGAGGCCGTACAGGAGGTCTTCGCCTCCCTGATCGAGCGGCCCGATCAGTTCCAGGGGCAGAGCTCGATCACCACGTGGCTCTACAGCGCCACCACGCACCTGTGCCTCAACAAGCTGCGCGACGGGAAAACGCGACTTCGCATCCTGAAGGAGCGTACCGCGCCCACCGAGGAGGCCGCGCAGCCGGCGGCGGAGGCCAGCGCGCTGGTGCGCGACCTGCTCGCCAAGCTGCCCGAGGATCTCGCGACGGCCGCGGTCTACTACTACCTCGACGAGATGACCCACGAGGAGATCGCCGCCGTCATGGGCTGCTCGCGCCGGCACGTGGGCAACCTACTCGATCGCTTGAAGACGTGGGCGGCGTCCCACGAGGAGGAGCGATGCAGCCCGTCCTGACACGAACGCGCCCTACGACATGTCTCTCCGATCTGCGCCTCGACCAGCTCGTCGCCGGTGAGCTCGACGCGACGGCCGAGCGCGAGGCACGCGCGCACCTCGAAGGCTGCGCGATCTGCGCGGCGAGGCTCGTCGCGATCGAGGCAGGCCGCGCGGCGTTCCTCGCCGATCCGCCGCCGTTGCCGGCCGCGCGACCGGTCGCGAACGTGCGGCGCCTCGCGCGCTGGGCCACGCCGGCCGCTGCCGTGATCGCTGCGGCCGCCGCGATCACGATGTGGATCCGGGGCGTGCCGACGGGGGGCGATGCGAGCGAGCCCGGCACCCGCATCAAGGGTCGGCCGCGGGTCGCGTTCTACGTGAAGCACGGCGCCGCGGTGACGCCGGGCGCGTCCGGCGAGATCGTGTACCCGGGCGACGCGCTCCAGTTCACGTACACGATGCCGCAGGAGGTCGCGTACTTCGCGCTGATCAGCGTCGATGGAGCGCAGAAGGCCAGCGTCTACTACCCCTCCACGCCGCGCGCGGCGCGGATCGTCGGTGGCCGCGACGCGCCGCTCGACGCCAGCACGGTGCTCGACGGCGTCCTCGGCAAGGAGACGATTTACGCGCTCTTCTGCGCCGAGCCCATCGAGCTCGAACCGGCGCGCGCCGCCTTCCAGGCCGCGCCGGAGGGCCCGCCGATCCCTGCCGGGTGCGAGGTCGATCGCGTCTCCTTCGTGAAGCGGGCGGCGCCGTGAAGCGATCCGCCGTCGTGGTCTTCGGCGTCGTCCTGGCGACGCTGCTGTTCTCCAGCGCGGCGTGGGCGCGCATCGAGCGCTTCGCCGTGATCATCGGCAACAACGTGGGCACGGCGGGCGACGTCGAGCTTCGCTACGCCGAGTCCGACGCGTCCCGCGTCCACGACGTGCTCAAGGATCTCGGCGGCTTCCCCGCGGCGAACATGGTGCTGCTCAAGGGCGAGAACGCCGACGCCGTGCGGACGACGCTGATCACCATGAACGATCGCATCCGCCAGGCGACGGCGGCCGCGGACACGCAGGTGATCGCCGTCGTCTACTACTCGGGGCACGCCGACGCGGCGGCGCTCCACCTCGGCGCGACGACGCTGGAGCTGGTGCAGCTGGAGCAGCTCGTGCGCGGCTCGGCGGCAAGCTTCCGGGTGCTCGTCCTCGACGCGTGCCGGTCCGGCGCGCTCACGCGGGTGAAGGGGGGCAGCGCGGCGCCGCCGATCCCCATCCGCATCGATCACCGGCTCGCCGGCGAGGGCGTCGTCTTCCTCACGGCCAGCTCCGCCAACGAGGATGCGCAGGAGTCCGACGCGCTCAAGGCCTCCTTCTTCACGCACTACTTCGTGTCGGGCCTGATGGGCGCCGCCGACGAGGACGGCGACGGCGACGTCGAGCTGGAGGAGGCCTATCGCCACGCGTACGCCAACACGCTGCGCTCCTCGAGCCGCACGTTCGCGGGCACGCAGCACCCCACCTTCCGCTACGAGCTGCGTGGGCACGGCAAGATGGTGCTCACCTCGCTGGCGAGCGCGGCTGCGGGGCGCGCGACGCTGGAAGTGCCCGCGGGGCGATCGTATTTGATCCTCGCGGGCGGCAGCGGCGGCGCGGTGGTCGCCGAGGTCTCGGAGCGCGACACCGGCCGGAAGATCAGCGTCAAACCCGGGACCTACTTCGTGCGCGGCCGGGACAAGGACTACCTCCTCGAAGGCTCGGTGACGCTGGGCGCGGGCGAGGCGGCCGTCGCCGGCGACGCCGCGCTGACCCGGGTCGCGTATGCGCGGCTCGTGCGCAAGGGGCAGGCCCGCGCGGGGTTGGTGCACGGGCCGCAGGCCGGTTACCGCATGCGCATGCCGCTCTGGAAGGGCGCGTCGCCGTGCCACGGGTTCTTCGCCGGCTATGCGGTCGAGACGGAGCACCTCAGCGTCTCGCCGCGCCTCGGCGCCTGCCGCGGCGGCTTCAGCAACGCGTTCCTATCGGCGAGCACGGACGAGCTGGATCTCTCCGTGCGCGTCGCGCACGCCTGGGATCTGCCCATCGTGAGCCTCGACCTCGGCGTCTCCGCAGGCGCCGCGCTGCTCCACGAGTCGTTCACGACCCGCGGCCTGGCGCCGCCGCGCACCAGCTTCGCAGGGCACGTGGGCGCGGGCCTGGGTGTTTCGGTAGATCTGCCGATCGGGTTCTATCTGCTCGGCGAGGTGGCAGCGGAGACGTACTTCTTCCGCCAGCAGGACTCCGACACCAACACGAGCGCGATCACCACAGCGTTCGCGGTGCGGCCGCTCGGGGGGTGGGGAAGAGGTTCTAGAGACCTGACCAATTAGGCCGCAACCCTGGCAAGCTGGTCGGCCACGCAGAGGTTCGAGAGCGCCGCCTGGCGCCGCAGATCGAACAGGTTCCTGCGCAGCCCTCGGTAGCGGGCGCGGTCGCCTTGGCGGTTGTGGATCGTGGCCAGGGCGTGCTCGACCCCGACGCGCTGGCGCAGCGTTGCTCTGCCTTCAGGCGTCTTGGCGTGCGCGCGGAGCTCGACGAGGAAAGGCTCGTTCGGGTGAACCGAGAGGCTGCGCCCTCGCTTGCCTGCGGCCTGCGTACATCGCACACGGAGCGGACAAGCCGCGCAGCGCGTGGCGGGGAAGTGGAGGGTTTGGCCGAGCGCAAAGGGCACCACCACGTCGTTCGGGCAGCGCACGGTGCCAGCGTCGAGATCGATGGTGAAGTCCGCTTTGGAGAAGAGCGCGCCGTTGCGCAGCGGGAACGGCTTGCAGCGCACCGCCATTCCACGGCGTCGATGCGACTCGATGCTCTCGTCGCCGAGATAGCCGCGATCGATGAACAGCTCGTGCACGTCGGCGCCCTGACGCTCGATATCCGCGAACAGCTCCGCTGCTGCGACGCGCTCCGGCTGGTTGGCCGGCGTGAGCGCGACGGCGCACACGAGCCCGGGCGTGTCGAGATCGACGGCGATGTGCCGCTTGTAGCCATCGATGCGCTTCTTCTTGCTCTTGCGGCCGTGGCGCATGTCCGCATCGCTGACGCTGATACGTCGATCCTTGGCGACGCCGTGCTTGATGCGCCGACCGCCGCCATCGTCGGGATCGGGCTCGGTATCCTGCGCGACGAGCTTCTCGACCAGCTCCCACTGCTCTTTGAGCGGAGGTGCGCCGAGGTGCTCTGCGAGCTGCTTGTTCATCCACGCGCCGAGCGCGGACACTTGTGCGAGCAGCTTCTCCAGCGCCCGCTTCTTCGCGCCGGCATCGTCCCAGTCGATGTCGAGCCCCGTCTTGATGCTCGTCGCCGTGACGACCGGGATGCCCGCGTCCTTCGCGACCTCCTCGAACGATCTGCCCGTCAGCTCGGCCGCCGTACGCACCACGTGTTTGGCCGCACGACCGATGAGATTGAACGTGTCCTCGACGCGCCCCGCGCCCCACAGCGGGCTCGCATCGAACGCCGCGCGCAGGTGCGTCGCGCTGAACCCGCCGGTCTCCCGCGCCAGCCGCACGGTCCTGTCGAACAGCTCGCGGTCGAGGTCGTGCTCGATCATGCGCTGGCGGAAGTAGAACAGCGTCCCTTGCGAAAAGAGCGGCTCCTCGGCGCTCAAACAACCGAGCACCATCTGCCAACGCCGATCCATCACCGTCAGCTCGACGACTTCGTGATCCGGCACGCCAAGCGCAGCTTGCAGCAGCGACGCCAGCGCCAACTGCACCGGCGGTACGCGGTCTGCACGCTCGTAGGCCGCGTGCAACTTCCGCTGCATCTCCTCATCGAAGATGAGGTGCCGGAGCTCCCGCAGAAACACGAAGACGCGTCGCTTCCCACAACGTTCGACGATCTTCTTTTCCAACGACGACAGCTCGACCGGCGGCTTCCAGAGCGTGGCCATGCGGCACCTCCAGTTCCGGTTTGATCAGAGGGCCGCGCCGGTGTCGATCCCGCGGTGGGTAAGGGATCGATCTTCCTTGGTTCTTAGTTGATCGGGTCTCTAGCTTCCACTGCGACGAGACGGGCACCTCGAGCGGTCGGCGATCACGCCCACAAGGCAGCCCTATCCGCGGAGCATGGCGGCGGCGCGCGCGACGTCGAGGCGAAGGCTGCCGGCGGCGAGCGCCTGCGCCTATGGCCAAAGCGTCTTGAGGCTGCCTTCGAGCGTCGCGAGAGCGGTGAGCTGGTGGACGGGGAACGACGACTCTGCGCTGAACGTTCCCCGCTTCCGTTTTCGCATGGACCTCCCAGCGCATTCGTGCGCCTTCTTAGAAGAGGGTGCTGAGACTCTCTTTCCAAGGAGCAGTGCCACCGCGCCGACCGGCGTCACGTTGGAGGGCGGCCTGTTTGGTCGCGGCATCGACGTACGTGATGCCGCGCTGCTGGGCCATCTCCACCTCACCCGTTCGGTTGAGGGCGCCGACGATGAAGACCGCGTTGATGAGGAGGCCGAGCACCGCAATACCGAAGCTCGTCCAGCGCACCGCCGTCCATGAGAGTCGTGCATAGCCGATGATGCTCGTTCTCACGTTCGCAAGACGCTGCCAGGGTGCTCGTGTCGAGAGCCGCTATTTCGAGCTGAGCGGGTCCGAGATGTTGGTGGCGGGGGGGAGAAATTCACCCCCCTGTCTCGCCAGCTGCGCCTGGGAGATGGCGTTGGCGTCCGGACCGATGGTCCTGACCCAGTCGGGTTTGCCGCCTGGCAACACGCTGTTGGACGGGACGTCGTACTCGACGTAGACGCTCCCCGGGGCTGCCTGTTTGTAGTAGGAATCCGGGCCCGAGGTCGCTGCGTACGTGGCCCCTCCGGCGCCATTCTGGACCCGCCCCGTCTCCTTCATCTGCTCGTATTCTTCCCGGCTCATCCACCGTCCGACCCGCGTGAACTGGGGTTTCTGGATCACGACGCCGTCCGGTGCGTCCACCTGGGACGGCGCCGGGATCTTCGGCGGGATCTTGACCGAGGGCGAGCTCGTCCTCGGCAACATGGGGCCGGCACCGGGGCTTTTCATGGACCTCAGCCCGCCGATGCCACCGCCGCTTCCGCCCGGCGCCCCGAGGGCCCACTCCACGTAGTCTCTGCGACCCATGATCTCCTCGGGCGTCATCAATCCCTCGCTGGACGCTCTCACGATCAGGGAGGCGCAGAGGCTCAAACGGTTCGTGATCTCCGTGCCGGAGAGCGGCGGATCCGCGCCGCGTAGCTTCCCCAGCTTGTCGAGCTGCTCCTCGATCTCCGCTCTCGTGACCTGCCCTCGGGGTTTCCTCAGGACCTCGGCCACCTCGTCGGCGGCTTTCTTGATGCGCTCCGAGGTGCCGGGAACGTACGCTGTCTGAAGGCGTCCAATGGTCCTGTTGTCAGACATCAGAACACTCCGTTCATCAGCACCTCGTCGAGGTGCCTGGCCACGCGGCGCCCTTCCACGCGGACGGAGCTGGCCCCTTGAATGATCTTGTTGTCCCCGGCGCCCAGCGAGACGCCCGAGCGGACGCCGCTCCCGGCGTTGCCGCAGACGCCGTTGATCACGCTGTCGATCATCAGCACCTTCTTTCCCCGCGCGAAGACCGCCTTGGCATATCCGGCCTTCTCGCGCGGCAGGACCTGCGAGATGTCGAATGGGACGACGGCGCCTCCCACCGCGCAGAAGTCGGGAGTGACGTTGACGATCACGAACTTGCTCTCCGCATCGGCGATGTGCTTCCCGGCCATCACAATCTCTCCAGGTTCAAGCCCACGTGCTCGATTCCGAGGTGTTGAGGGAGCGTCAGGTGCCAGCCGAGCTGGAGCACCCTGTCGTCCAGATCGACATGCACCGTGTCGAGCAGCAGGGCGGCCTCTCTCTCGCCCCAACTGGCCACGACGGCGAAGCCGGGCAGTCGCGTCGCGAGGTGCGCTGTCTCGGCCAGCAGGCCGCTCAGGTGTAGATCCTCGTCGCCGCGAAGAGGGGCGCTCGTCTGGAGCTGCGGATGGGCGCATTGGAAGAAGCGCTGATCGAAGTCAGGCGGGTAGTCGGGGATGGCCTCCTCCTCGAACTGGCGCCTCCATGCCTCGTCGTAGGTGCCCGCGAATTGCCTTCGGCTCGCCCAGAAGCGCGCGACCGGCCCCAGACCGATGAGCTCTCTGGTCCCCGAGGCATCGAAGCCGCCTGCCGGCTCCCACTGGGGGCCAGGCGGGGTGTCTGCCGTGGAGTAGGCGTCGAAGTCGTAGCCGCTGCCGCTGGGATTGGCGGCGAAGGCGTCCCATTGATCGCGCGGCTTCTCCGGGTTGGGCTTCCGGCCGCCGTAAGCGAGCTCGTAGTGAATCGGGACCGCGTTGGTCACGTCGGCGGGGCCCAGGTGCCAGCCCTTCGAGGAGCTGTGTCGCCAGGAGCGCGGTCCGGTCACGGCGCATTCGACCTGCGCGAGGGGCCTCTCCAAGCGGCCCACCGTCACGCCGACTCGCCAGCGCTCGCTTGGCCGTTCACTGCGCGCAGAGCCCGTGAGGAAGATGTCCGCGCCGGGTTTGCCCAGGATCAAGTCGCCCACCTCCACCAGCGACGAGCCCGTGGGATCGTCTTCCTGACGGTGGGTGTCGGCCAGGTAGATCGCGCCCGGGCCAGGGATCGGGAGCAGCCCCTCGGGCGTGAGCGCGAAGGCGGCCTTCACGGCGACGACATCGCAGAACACGCGACCTGGCGCCATCTTGTCGTACTGGAACACGGTCAAGCCGGTCCGGTTGTCCAGATCCTTCAGGCGCGGCGGGGGCAACAAGGCCATGCGGCGGTGTTCTCCGATGGGTATGCGTCCTCGCCACCCTCTCATGAAGCCCGCCGGGCACGCAAACCGGATGTCCTGAAGCAAGGTTCGTCGAGCGCAGGAGAAGGCTGAGCTGACTGCGGAGTGATCGCAGCGCGCGGGAGGTGTGTGGGTGAAGCCTTCTCGCTCGACGGCGGTCGGGTGGGAGAGGCATCGTATTTCGGTCGTTTCGACACCGAAGGAAACCCCATCCTCCCCTTTACGAGCTACGGCGAAGTAGGGACCAAGTACGGGAACGCCGGCCCGCAGCTCTCCACGCATTCCGGTACCGGGATGACCTATGTCTTCGCGGCGCTCGGATCACCCTTCTTGGTCGGCCATCGGCGGGACGGCACGCCCTTGCCAGGCACGGAGATGGGATGGAAAGACATCGTGCCCATCGGTACGGATTTGAAGGGTGGCCTCTTCGGCTCGATCACCGCCGGCCCCGACGGCGCATGGGCCATTGGGGACCCGAGGATCCCGTTGTCGTCCGGCGGACGATCGCCCAGCGGCTCAGTCTCGATGGTGATCCGGTCGGCGACGCGGTGGAGCTGTTCGTATCTCTGGATATCGATCCGGGGATATTCGAGGATCACACGAGCATGCCTCGGCCGAACGGGGCCGGGTGGTTCGCGGCCGCGACAGCAATGGCAAACGAATCTCCAACGACCCCTGGAGCTGCGGCGACGGCCTGTGCTCGACGTACAACCAGTCACGCTTCGAGGTGTTCGACGCGACGGGCACGAGGAAGGGTGACTACGCCATCAATTCGCTCATCAAGCCGGACCTGCTCGACAACGCAAACATCGCAAACTTCATCGACGTGCCCGGCAAGGGTGTCTACGCGCTGGTCGGCTACAACACGAGCAAGAAGAAGGCGCGCGCCGAGCTCATTCGGCTGGATGGCGTCTACTGAGGCACGAGCGCGACGACGATCGCCGCGAGCGCGTCCACCTCCGGCAGCGCGAGCACATCGGGCGGCGGCGACGCGAGCGCGTCCTCCAGCGCGATGGGGAGCGGCGGCGCGCTCGAAGATCTCCTTGGTCATCGTCGCCGTCGCGCCGAGCCATGACGAGCATGGAGGTTCACGAGTGGTGCGCTGGGTCTTCGACCGCCCGGTCAGCGGCGACCCGTGGTACGTCCCCTTCGTGCGGCATGCAACCGTCCAGGAGAGCGCGCTGCACGGGCTTGGACACCTGCAGATGGTTTCCCCGTCGAGGTGGCTACCATCGTGGATCGCTATCTGAGCAGCGATCGCCACCAGCCGCGCCCTCGCCGGCGCGGTGCTTCGCGTTGGGCGGTCTGTTCTGACCGCTGTGCGCGTCGGCACAGTGGGACTGTTCGTCGAATCCGGGGAGGTTCAGGGCGCAGGCGGCTCGAGACGTCCGTGGCCGGACGCTTACGTCGTGTCGCCTCTCATACGCTTACGTTGCGCGACTCGCTGGCCTCTCGCGAGTCCGAGCGGTCTTTGAGGATCGGCCGGAACGAGCCGTCATAGTGGGTCTTGCGCATCCATTCCTCGAGCGTGCGAACGCGGTCCGGCAGGATGCGATCGAGCTTGGCGTAATCGCGGGTGACGAGATTGTCGTGCCACGCGGACCACCATCCCGAAAAGTTCTCCCAAAAGGTTTGCCCACCCGAGATCGGCGCCCCCTCGGCCTGTGCCCACGCGGCCGGCGCCGTCGCGCTGATACCGGATTTGGCAAAATACACGGATTGCTCGAGGTCTACGAAGACGGCCTTCTTGCCCGTCACGCGCTGGACGCAGTCGACGAGGTATCGCCAACCGACATGCTCCGTGGCAACTTCGAGGTCCACGCCGTTGGACTCCTCGGGATGGTCGAAGATCCATCGAGCGAATCTACCGATGTCGTCGAGGTGGACCATCGGGACTTTCCCTTCGCCGATTGGATGTGCGAACAAGAGCGTTCCATCCGTTTGCGTGCGAGGTACGAACATCCCGTCATAGAGCATCTCCATGTAAGGGCCCGACGTGAGCACCGACGCGACCATGGACTTCGGCCTCTGCTGCAGGATGAACTCCGCGACCCGGCCCTTGGCGTCGTAATGCCCGCAGCGGTACTTGGGGTCGTAACCGCTCTTCTTCAGCAGATAATCGAGACTTCCCCAGACATAGTGTTTGAGGCCGAGCTCGACGGCGATCTCGAACATTCGAATGCCCCAGAAGGTCTCGTTGACCTCGCCGATCGCGAAACCGTCGAGGTTGCAGTAGACGGCGTCCACGCGGCGGAAGGCATCGTAGATGTCCTTTTCGTTCATCGCGTTGCCCTGAAACGCCGTCACGCCGGGGAGCGAGAGCAGCGTCTTCGATCGTGCGGACGAGGCGTTCCGAGTGAAGATCGTGACCTCGTAGCGTCCATCCTCCACCAGTGCTCGTACGATTGGAAACCCCTGAGCGCCAGTCGCGCCGACGACCAAGATCTTCGCGGTCATGGCGATGTATTATGGTCATAATACGAACCCGTCAAGAGAATCGTCGTGCTCGGCCGCCTCTCAGCCCGATGATGCGCAGGACACGAGAACCAACCACCACGTTCGCGGGAGGACGCTCATGTACATTCGCGGGACGACCCAACAGCAAGCGTAGTACGCCATTCGCAACACCCAGGAGTGCATGGCGATCGGCACGCAGACCGCGCAATACGCCGTCGACGCGGGAGGCGGGCACCAGGACCCGCGCTGCTCAACGCGGTAGCCTGTTCGGCGCGGAGCCCCGCGCGCTCTCCGACGTGCCAGCCTGGTAACGTCGTCGCGACGGGATCACACGGCACGGCTGCTTCGCCAGCGGTGTTCGCTCTCGGTGAAGGGGCGATTCGACTTGAGTTTGCGAGTGCGTTTGGACCGCGCCGGTGCGGACCGCGAGGTTTTCACCGCCCCGCGCGCACGTTGCTGCACGAGGTAGCGGGGGCGAAGTCTGTAGGAGATCGACCGCATGGCCCCCGCCGCGCTGCGGGAAGCGGCCCGGCGGAAGAAGAAGCTGGTGGAGCGCGACGTGAAAGCGCGCGTGGTCGGCGACCTGGCGCCCGACGGCGGCAGACGGGCCAGGGCCCGCGTACGTTCGTCCATGCAACGGGCCGCCGATGGGCGCCGTCGGTGCGACGCGATCGCGACGAGGCCACCGGCGCCTGCTGACGAGGGGGCCAATCGCGGCGATTACGCGTCGTCGGTGGGCCGGCCAAGCGGCGGTCGCGACTCAGCGGCGGGGCTCGTCCCGGAGCTCAGCGCGACGCAGGGCGCGCGGCCTTCCGCGGCGCCCGCGCTCTGCCGCCGCTCGACGCCTTCTGCTTCGAGAGCGCCGCGCCCCAGGCGCTGATCGCGTCCGCCGCCGCCCCGAACCCCATGCCCGCCTCCGTGAGCTCGTACGTCACGCGCACCGGCGGTCCGGGATCGACTCGCCGGAGGACCACACCCTCGGCCTCGAGCTCCTTGAGGCGCGACGACAGGATCCGGTCCCCGATCGCCGGGATGCGCTCGCCGATCTCCGAGAAGCGCAGCGCGCCCTGCTCGAGCGTGGCGACGATGAGCCCGGTCCAGGGCTTCGACAGCACGTTCATGGCCGACTGGAAGTGCATGCAGAGGTGGGCGCACGCGGGTTTCATCGAGGTGCCTCGGACAGGACCCATTGTACACGGCAGATCGCCGCTTCGCTAAACGGAAACGGGGTTGACAGGCTTGGCGCCGGGCCTTACTCACCTTCCCACGCAGAAGTTACTATCAAATAGGAAGTAGAGCCTTCGGGCGCGGAGGTCTTCTCGACGAAGACACGGGTCCACGCTGTCGTTCTCGACGGTGTGTCGTGACGTCGTGGATCGATCACGCGGTCGTTCAGATTCCTTCGTCGACAACACCTTAACGATTCGCCTCCCGTGCCCAACGCACGCCCCTCGCGTTCTCTCAATCGCCTCGTCGGCGATCGATCGACAAACGCCTACTTCGAGGTGCTCGCAGTGAGATATGTCGTGCCCATCGTCGCCGTGCTCGCGCTCATCGCGGGCTTGGGCGGCTTGAAGTTCCGCCAGATGTCGATGCTCGCGAACCACGGCAAGGTCGCCGAAAAGGCGGGGCCGCCGCCCGAGGTCGTGAGCAGTGCAAGTGTCGAAGCGCAGTCGTGGGAAGCGATCCTTCCCGCAGTCGGCACGGTCGCGGCAGTCAAGGGCGTCACCGTGAGCAACGACGCGCCGGGCGTCGTCTCGGCGATCCTCTTCGAGTCCGGCGCGAAGGTCACGCAAGGCCAGGTGCTCGTGCAGCTCGACACCAGCGTCGAGCGCGCGCAGCTCGCCTCTGCGCGCGCGCGACGCGATCTCGCGAGCGTCAACGTCGGCCGCTCGCGAGCGCTCGCGCAGGACCAGGTCATCTCGGTCTCGCAGCTCGACAACGACGAGGCCATCGTCCGGAGCTCGGGCGCCGACGTGAACGCCGCCGAAGCGCAGATCAACCGCAAGGTGGTGCGGGCGCCGTTCACCGGTCGCCTCGGCATTCGATCCATCAACCTCGGCCAATACCTGAACCCGGGCACGCCCATCGTCGTGCTCGAGGCGATGGACTCGGTGTACGTCGACTTCACGCTGCCGCAACAGCGCCTCGCGGACGTGCCGCCGGGCACCCCCGTCCGCGTTCGCACCGGCGCGTCGGACAAGAATGGCTTCGACGGCACCGTCGTCGCCGTCGATCCGGCGATCGACCCCATGACGCGATCGATCAAGCTCCGGGCTGGCGTGCCGAACAGAGACGAAGCGCTCCGACCGGGCATGTTCGTGCGCGTCTCGGTCGTGCTCCCCCAGAAGAAGCCGGTGCTGACGATCCCCGCGACGGCGCTCCTCCACGCGCCGTATGGCGATTCGGTCTTCGTCCTCGAAGACAAGGCGGATGCGACCCGGGCGCCGAGCGGGAAGCCGGTGAAGTCCGCGCGCCAGCAGTTCGTCCGCGTCGGCGAGAGCCGCGGCGACTTCGTCGCCGTCGAGGATGGCATCAAGGCAGGCGAGGAGATCGCCGTCGCAGGCGCCTTCAAGCTCCGGAACGGCGCGAGCGCGGTCGTGAACAACGACATCCCGCTCGACGCCAAGCTCGCTCCGCAGCCCGAGAACCGCTGAGGAACGGATGAAGCTCACGGACATCTTCATTCGCCGACCCGTCCTGGCGATCGTCGTCAATCTCATCATCATCATCGCTGGCCTGCAGGCCGTTCGAAGCTTGAACGTGCGGCAGTACCCGAAGCTCGAGAGCGCGACGGTCGCGGTGCGCACCGCGTACGTCGGCGCCAACGCGCATCTCGTTCGAGGCTTCATCACGACGCCGCTCGAGCGGTCGATCGCGGCGGCCGACGGCATCGACTACATCGAGTCGCAGTCGGTACAGGGCCTGTCGACGATCAACGTCCGGCTCAAGCTCAACTTCAGCGCTGCCAACGCGCTCGCCGACATCAGCGCGCGCGTGAACCAAGTGCGTGCCGACCTGCCGCCGGAGGCCGAGGTCCCGGCGATCAACGTCGAGCCGTCCGACTCGCTCATCGCGGCGATGTACCTGAGCTTCGACTCCGACATCCTCGCGGAGAACCAGGTCACCGACTACCTCATCCGCGTCGTCCAGCCACGCCTCAGCGCGCTCGAGGGCGTGCAGCGCGCAGACATCATCGGTGGCCGCACGTTCGCCATCCGCGCGTGGCTCAAGGCCGACAAGATGGCGGCCTACAACGTGAGCCCCGCGCAGGTCCGCCAGGCACTCGCGGCGAACAACTACCTCTCCGCCGTGGGACAGACCAAGGGCGGGCTCGTCCAGATGAACATCACGGCCTCGACCGATCTGCACTCGGTCGACGAGTTCAAGAAGCTCGTCCTGCGCGAGCGTGGCGGCACGCTCGTGCGCCTCGAGGACGTCGCCGACGTCGTCCTCGGCTCCGACAACTACGATCAGGAGGTCCGCTTCTCCGGTCAGCGCGCCGTGTTCATGGGCATCTGGGTCCTGCCCAACGCGAACTCGCTGGACGTCATCGCGCGCGTTCGGAAAGAGATGGACTTCGTGAAGGCCGAGCTCCCGAGCGGGCTCCGCGCGAACGTCGCGTTCGATTCCACGAAGTACATCAACAGCGCGATCGAAGACGTCACGCACACGCTGACCGAGACGGTGCTCATCGTCGTCGTGGTCATCTTCCTGTTCTTGGGCTCACTGCGTTCGGTGCTCGTGCCGCTCGTCGCGATCCCGGTGTCGCTCATCGGCGCCGTCTTCCTGATGCAGGTGGTCGGCTTCACCGTGAACCTGCTCACCCTGCTCGCCATCGTCCTCGCGGTCGGTCTCGTGGTCGACGACGCGATCGTCGTGGTCGAGAACGTCGAGCGACACATGCGCGACGGCAAGAGCGCTCTCGAAGCGTCGATCCTCGGTGCGCGCGAGCTCGTCGGGCCGATCATCGCCATGACGATCACGCTCGCGGCCGTGTACGCGCCGATCGGATTTCAGGGCGGCCTGACAGGCGCGCTCTTCCGCGAGTTCGCCTTCACGCTCGCGGGCGCAGTCTTCATCTCCGGCATCGTCGCGCTGACGCTCTCGCCGATGATGGCATCGAAGCTCCTCCGGTCCCACGCGGAGCAGGGCTTCATGGCGAGGCTGGTCGACCGGGGCTTCGAGCGCGTGAAGAGGGTCTACGGTCGGCTCCTGGACACGACGCTGGCCGCGCGCGGCGCGATCTACGCGGTGTGGATCCTCCTCAGCGTGGCGGTGGTCCCGCTCTATCTCTTCTCACCGCAAGAGCTCGCGCCCAACGAAGATCAAGGCGTCGTGTTCGGCGCGATCGACGCGCCCGCGAACGCGACGCTGGAGCAAATCACGCCGTACACCGCCGAGATCAACCGGTACTTCCAGGCGACGCCGGAGTTCGATCACAGCTTCCAGATCACGCTGCCGAGCGGCGGGTTCGGGGGCATGCTCGTCAAGCCTTGGGAGGAGCGGAAGCGCAGCATCTTCCCGATTCAAGCGGAGCTGTTCGGCAAGCTCTCGGCGATCCCGGGCGTGCGCGCTCCGGTGTTCCTCCCCGCCGCGTTGCCGAGCCCCGGGCAGTTCCCCGTCGAGTTCGTGATGGCGTCGACGGCGAGCTACGAAGATCTCGTGCGTTACGCCGAGCTCGTGGTGCAAGAGGCAATGAAGAGCGGCCTGTTCGCGTTCCCGCCCATCACCGACGTGCGGCTCGACCAAGCCAAATCGGACATCCTCTTGGACCGCGACAAGATCGCCTCCATGGGCTTGACCATGCAAGGCGTCGGCGCCGATCTCGGCTCGATGCTGGGCGGCAACTTCGTCAACCGCTTCAACATCGACGGCCGGGCCTACAAAGTCATCCCTCAGATCGAGCGGGCCGGTCGCCTCACGGCCGATCAGCTCCAGAGCATCCACGTCACCGGACCCAGCGGAGAGCTCGTCCCGTTGAGCTCGATCGCGACGCTCAAGACGGGCGTCGAGCCTCGTTCGCTCAATCGCTTCCAACAGCTCAATGCGATCAAGATCTCGGGGCTCGCTCCGCGTTCGCTCGATCAAGGTCTGCGCGTGCTCGAGGACGCCGCCGCGAAGATCCTGCCGCCGGGCTACCGCGTGGACTACACCGGCGAGTCGCGCCAGCTCCGCCAGGAGAGCGGCAAGTTTCTGCCCGCGATGGGCCTCGCGGTGCTCCTCATCTTCCTGGTCCTCGCCGCGCAGTTCAACTCGTTCCGCGACCCGTTCGTCGTGCTGGCGGGCTCGGTGCCGCTCGCGATGTTCGGCGCGTTGATCTTCACGTTCCTCAAGTTCTCGGGCCCCCCCGGAATGCACTTCCGGCTGACCGAGGGCTGGACGACGACGCTCAACATCTACTCGCAGGTCGGGCTCGTGACGCTCATCGGCCTCGTGTCGAAGAACGGCATCTTGATCGTCGAATTCGCGAACGCTCAGCAGGAGCTCGGCCTGAGCAAGCTCGAGGCGGTGCGCGAAGCGGCGATGACGCGCCTCCGCCCCATTCTGATGACCACCGTCGCGACGGTCGTCGGTCACTTCCCTCTCACGCTCGTCACGGGCGCGGGCGCCGTCGCGCGCAATTCGATCGGCGTCGTGCTCGTCGGCGGGATGAGCATCGGCACGATCTTCACGCTCCTCGTCGTGCCCTCGGTCTACCTGTTGATCGCGAAGGACCATCGCCGCGACGGAGCCCGCACCGCGAGCGACGCGGTGTACGACGAGAACACCAGCGACAGCACGGTGCCGGCCGGCACCTGAACGAGAGGAGATCGCACGCCGGCGGGGAGGAGCTCGGCACCCTCTTTCGGGCGCCGCTCGTGCTCGCACTCCGGCTCCGAGCGTGGGCGCCGCGTTCTGCGGGAACGCTGCGGTCCGCGAGAGCACCGGCAGCCGAATGAGGGAGCTCGACGCAGTCGTCGAGCTGCTGCTCGACAAGGCCTGCCAGGCTGGCGCCATCCGATCCGAGTCGTAGCCCCCGACCTGTGGCACCTCGTCGGTGGCATCGTGCGCGCCGTTCGTGCGGGCGGCGACCGTCACGCCAGCGCGGGTCGTTATGCGTCGATCGTGCTGCGGGGCCACGCCCTTCCCTGGACGGGACCGCGGAGCACGTCGCGAAGACGAGATGCTCCCCGCCCAGCTCTGCGCAGGCCCTGAACGCCGCACCGCGCCCGCGGCGACCGCGGGCCTAAGGCCGAACGAGGTGCGTGCGCTGCTTCGGCGGGACATGAAGCTGCGCCGAGAAGGCAATGAGCCCGTGGGAGGGTTCCTCAGCATCCGGGAGGGGCTCTCGTTCGGGGAGACGCACACGCCGAAGACGGGGGTGCGTGAGGTGCCGATCCCCCGCCGGCTCGCGATGCTTCTCGGCGACGTCGAGACGGGGCCACGGGAGGGGCATCTGGCCGTCACCGCCGAGGGCGAGCCTTGGGGCCAGTACGGGCTCGATCGTGCCTTCGAGCGTGTACGCGACCGCGCCGGCCTTGCCGGCTGGTCCGTGTACTCGCTGCGGCACTACGCAATCACGAGCTGGCTCCGGAAGGGGATCCCGGTGCACGTCGTCCAGAAGATGGAACCTGGCGACGACGCAGCACTACGTACACTTCCTGAAGGGCGACCTCGAGGACGCCGCGCGACGCCTCGACGACGATCACGGCACGGATCGCCAGCGGGGCGATGGGGCCTTGCGTGCGGCCAAGGGCGGCTCCGACAAGGCAGCCTAGACCCGCCAGGGTCGAGCTGGAATCTTCGGCGAGCCGCGTCGCCGTGCGCCGCCGTCCCGACGAAGCCTCACGACCGCTGTCCCTCTGCGGCACGACCGCCCAGTTCGCTACGCCGCCTCGGTGCGGACTGGAGCAACGGTTCTGCCGGGGTAACGCTGGGGTAACGGCCTTCCGGGAGCACGACGACGGCTCGAACAGCGCCGCTCGGAACTCACCGGAATTAGTCGACAAAATCTCAGAGCCACCTTCGGGATTTGAACCCGAGACCTACGGTTTACGAAACCGTTGCTCTACCGCTGAGCTAAGGTGGCAACCCCTCTCCGTTGGAGAGGCCGCGCCTTCTCCCATATTGGAGCCGTTCTGTCAACCACTTCCGCCACTTCCTTCGCTTCCGTGCGGAGGAACACCGGTCGAAGGCCGCGTCGGGCCGACGGGCACCGCGCCGGCGGCGGGGGCAGGGGCTCCGAGATCGGCGGCTGCGCCGCCGTAGATGGGCTTTCCCGGCGTCACGCCGCCGATGCCTGCCGCCGTCACCCCCGGCGCTGCGGGAGGCGCGGGCGCGGCCGCAGCGCCGGACCACGACACGGAAGGCTGCCCGGGGGGCGTGACGCCCGCCGGTGAGGCCGGGGGCGGGGCGTGGCCCGTGGCGGCGGTGGGGACTTCGGAGGACGAGCGCGGTGCCGAGGCGTGGGCTGCGCTCGGAGCGCCCGAGGGCTGCGCGGCCGACGGATGCCCGGCGGAGGAGACGGGGGGGCGCGTCTTCGCGGGAGGAGGCTCGCCGAAGAAGCGCGCCAGGTGGTGCGCGAGGGCGTGCGGCTCGGTCCAGTGCATCATGTGGCCGGCGGTGGGGATCTCGACCGTGGTTGCTTGCTTCAGGCAAGCGATGCGCTGCGCTTCGTCGGGCGGATGCCAGCCCACGGGGCCGCCGCCCACGACGAGCGTCGGACAGTCGATGCGCCGCAGGAACTCTTTGAAGGAATCGAGGCTGAAGGGCGTGGGCGACGTGGTCCGGTGCAGCGGATCGTAGGCCCAGATGAGGCGCCCGGTGTCATCGGTGCGGGTGAGGAGCTTGGCCCGGCTCTCGATGATGTCGCGGGGGATGCGCGGGTGGTGCAGGCACAAGCGCTCGACGGCTTCCTGCAAGGAGCTCAGGACCTTCGGCGTGCGCGGGACCTCGCGCAGGGTGCGCAGCCAGGCCTGCATGCGATCGACGGCGACGTTGGGCTCGGTGGCCATGGGGCCGAGGCCTTCGAGGAGCGCGAGGCGCTCGACGCGATCGGGGTGCGCGCCCGCGTAGAGCGCGGCGACGGTGCCGCCCATCGAGTGGCCGACGATCGCGAGGCGACGGGGCGCGAGCGCGTCGACGAGCTCGGCGACATCGGCGACGTAGTCGGGGAAGTGATAGTAGCCGCCCGCGCCGATGTGATCGCTCTGGCCGAAGCCGCGGAGATCGGGGGCCACCACGTCGTGGCCGGCGCGCGCGAGCGTGGGCGCGACCATGTCCCACGTGACGCCCGCGTCGAGGACGCCGTGGAGCAGCACGATGGTGAGCCCCGACGGCACCGCGTCCGGATCGCGATGGCGGTGCACGCACAGCCGGAGCCCGTTGACTCGCTGGAAACCGGAGCTCGACATCATGATCAGGCTTTCTACCAAGGTTTTTCGGGGGCGGGTACGGGCTTCGCCGTCACGGCGCCTTGGGCGTGAGGGAGGCCGCGTCCTTCAACACTTCGTCGGCGTGAATGGCCGGATCGACGTTGGGGTAGACCTTGGCCACCTTGCCTTCGGCGTCGATGAGGAAGCTCACGCGCGCCGTCATCCCGAGCTTCGTGCCCACGCCGAACGCGCCGGACCACGCATGCCCGGGATCGGCGAGGATGGGGAAGGGGAGCTTCTGCTCCTTGGCGAAGGCCTCGTGTGATTTCTGATCGTCGGCCGACACACCGAAGACCTGCACGCCCGCCTTCTGGTAGCGATCCCACGCGTCGCGGAAGGCGCAGGCTTCCTTGGTGCAGCCGGGGGTGTTGTCCTTGGGATAGAAGTAGACGATGAGGGCGTGCCCGCGCTCGTCGGCGATGCGATGCGTCTTGCCGTGTTGATCGGCGGCGGAGAGATCGGGCGCCGGCTTGCCCGCGGTGAGGAGGCCCGTGCCGCCATCGGGACGAGGCGAAGCGCTGCAACCGCCGAGCGTGAGCGCGGCGGCGACCGTGACGTAGCAGAGGACGCGCATGGGTGGCGAAGGTAGCACGCCGCATCGCGGGTGCGCCGGGCTCGTGGCGGGATCGATGCGGGGCGCGCATGCGTCGCTCGCGTGCGGAGCAGAGGTCGAAGTAAGCTGCCGGCGATGCGTCGATCCTCCCTCTCCGCCGTCGTGATCGCCCTCTCGCTCCCGCTCGCGGCCTGCGACGATCCGCCGAAGCCCGCGGCCGCGAGCGCCTCTGCGCAAGCCGCGCCGCCGCCGGCCGCGACGCCTGCTCCCGCGCCCACGCCGAGCGTGACGGCAGCCGCGGTCGAGAAGCCGAAGAAGGTCGCGGGCCCGTGCTCGAAGGACGCCACCATCACGTTCTCCGACAGCACCATCGAGACCGTGGTCCGGCGGCAATTGCAGAAGCCCGAGGGGCCCATCACGCGCGCGGAGCTCGGGAAGGTGCGGACGCTCGACCTGTCGCAGGCCAAGGCCAACGATGAGCTGGATCCCTGCATCTTCCCGCTGTTCACGGGCGTGAAGGGGCTGTACCTCGCGCCGGGCAAGCTCGACGACATCTCACCGCTGAAGACGCTCACGCAGATCGAGTCGCTGCGGCTCTCGATCACGCAGGTGAAGGACATCGGGCCGCTTGCGGGGATGGTGAAGCTCGATCGCATCGATCTCGGGCGCACGCCGATCACGGATCTCACGCCGCTCGCGTCGTGCACGAACCTCACCGAGCTCCAGCTCGACGAGACCGAGGTCACCGATCTCACGCCGCTGAGCAAGCTCAAGAAGCTCGAGAATTTGAGCCTCAAGCGCACCAAGGTCCGCGACGTGTCGCCGCTCGCGGGCCTCAGCAAGCTGAAGCACCTCTACCTGGATGGATCGCTGGTGACCGACGTGAACGCCGTGCGATCGATCCCGGGGCTCAAGATCCACTCGGGCGGCTGAACTCGGGACGGGGCGGTGCTCGCCTTCGGAGCCGGACACCGCCGTCGCGCGATCAAATCTTGGAAGAGACCGCGCCTTCCCGGTGTGCGCTCGCGGGCTCGGCGCGGGGGGCGAACAGGGGCGGGAGCGCGCGGCCGGTGACGGGCATCTCCCGCAGAACCCCGAGCGTGCGGGCCCAGCACGCGACGTAGGCACCGACCAGCACCACCTCGCAGAGCGTGAACACCGCGAGCTTCGATGCCGGGATCCCCGCGGCGCGTGCGTTCCAGATGACGCCGAGATCGTGCGGCGCGATCCACGTGTGCCACAGCGACGGCTCCACCAGCGCGATGGTGCAGACGACGCCGAAGCCGAAGCGCGCGAGGGGCGTCCGCGCCCACGAGACCACGCCCACGCAGATGGGGAAGAAGGCCATGACCAAGTAGCTCGAGTACGCCTTCTTGCTCAGCAGCATGAAGGTCAGGAGCAGCAGGGCCGTGAAGTGCAGGGTGGCGTCGGGCCGCTCGGTACCCCGAAAGCGGACCCTCCAGAGCGTCACGAGCACGAGCCCGGCGGCGAGCCAGGCGATGAACACGCGCCCGGCGCCGCCGGTGGGGTGGAAGGTCGACTCGCTGAGCCCGTGGCCCGCGGCGCTGAGCAGGAAGGCGAGGTTCCCGGACGTACGCACGGCCGCCTCCGAGCGGAACGGGGTGAGCACGTCTACGCCCGCGAGCACGAGCGCGCCGTAGACGAGGACGGGGAGCGCCGCCGCGCCCGCGATCCACGCCGTCTTGCGGGAGCTCGCCGCGAAGGAGGGCGGCAGGAACAGCACCGTGAGGAACTTCAGCGCGACGAGCGGGACCCCGAGCACGAGGCCGGACAGGAGCGCGCGCCCGCGGAACGCGAGGAGCAGCGAGAGCGCGAGGAACGGCGAGCAGATCGCCTGGTTCTGCCCGACGATGGCGGCGTTCACCAGCGGGAGCGGGCTGCACAGGTAGATCGTCATGGCCACCCGCGCGTCGCGCTCGCCAAGCGCGTCGCGCGCCACCCGGAGCCAGAGCGGCAGCGACGCGATCTCCGCGAGGATGCTGAGCAGGACGATGCTCTTCGGCGAGTCCCAGACGCGCAGCGCCAGCGACTCGAGGTAAGGGAAGAGCGGGGCGTAGCTCGACGCGAAGTCTCGATAAGGCACGTGCCCGAGGAGCGCTTCCTTGGCCTGCGGGTAGTACCACCCCATCACGTCGGACTGCGGCGCGAAGCCCGCGACGATGAAGACGCCCACGAAGATCGCGAGGCGAACCGCGGCCCCGCCGGTGACCGCGGCCAGCGTGAAGCGGCCATCCGAGAGCTGCTGCAGGCGCTTCGACGAGGCCAGGTAAGCCGTGGCGATCGCGCCCACGAGCCCGATACCGAGCTTGACCACCAAGAAGAAGTTCGACACGGATCTCTCCCTTCGTGCGCGCAGGGCGGCACGGAGCGACGGTGGATCGCGGGCACACGTCCGCGTCGCGCGCGCAGGCGAGCTGCGCACGCGCGTGACGCGGGCCGCTATGCGCCCGGCATGGCTAAGGGCACCTCGCGAGCCGGACCGAGCCGCGTTCCCCACGTGCGTCGCGCGGGCCTACAAAAGGAGGCTATTGCCCGCGCGCGCAGATCCACGCGTTCTACGGTCCCGCTCGCGCGGTGGCTCGGCGCGATGTCCTTCAAACCAGCGAAGAGAGCTGCAACGAACCTCGGCGCCGAAGCGATGTTGTGCAAGCAAGAGGGCAAGGCGGCGCCCGCTCGCCGTGTCGAGGCTCCATGACGTCTCCTCAGCGCACCCGATCAGCGGGCGCTGCGCGGTGAATGGAGCCTCGCGCGCGAAGTTATGAAGAATCCGACAGGGATCGTTCACGAGGCGATTTTCGGCCGAGGCGCAGGCCCGAAGCGCGCTGTCCGTGTGTCGGAGCGGCCGTGGAGCGGAGCTGGTCGAAAGACGAGACGCTCGCACTACCGAGGCGGAAGGGGCCTTGGTGTGCGCCGCGTCTCGGCGGTTCGTCCGACGTCTTTCGACGGGCTGCTAAGGCGCGATCATCGCTTCGACGAGCGGGCGGCGCGGCGAGCTCGGGTACTGCTCGAGGAAGCGCGCCCCGCGAGCTCGCGCCTCGTTGTCGCGGCCGAGCTGGAGCAGCGCCTGGATGGCGATCACCTCGCGCTCGGGGCTCAGGACGCCGGCCGGGAAGCCGGTGCGGTGCTCGTCCGCCAGCCGCAGCGCCTCGGTCGGGTTGCGCTCGAGCACGATGGCGGCCCGCTCGAGCAGATCGTCCTCGGTCCCCACCGCCGCGGCCCGTCCGGCGTCGGGCGGGGCGCCGGGCGCGCCGGCGTCGAGCGCGTCGGGGAGCGCCGGCGGGGGCACGGGCGCCGACGAACGATGCGCGATCGCGCGGTTCGCCGGACGCGCGCTCGTCGGGGGGACTTCGGTGGGCGGCGGCGCGTCCACGCTCGGAGAGGGCACGGGCGCGCGCTCGCTCGCGATGGACGTGGGGATCGACGGCTTCCAGTCCGACGGCGTGGAGATGCTCGGCGACGGCGTCCCGCGCGGCGCCGGCCGCCGCGCGACGACGACCGCGGCCCCGAGCCCGACGAGCGCGCAGGCTGCGGCCAGCCCCCAGATCGCTCGCGGCAGGGCTCGCCGCCGCGCGCCGCTCGCTGGAGCGGGAGGGGCGTCGAGCGGCAGCCCCCTCGCGATGCGGGCGAGCCGCTCGGGGCTCGGCTGCTCTTCGCGCGCGGCGTCGAACAGCGCGCGTACGGCTGGGGATGCCGGGGTCTTGAGCTCGGGCGGGAGTTGCTTCACGCGGCGTCCCTCCGCAGGCGCTTCACGGCCGCTTCGATGTGCTTCATGGCTGCCCGGTGCCGCGAGTAGGCCGTCTGCACGGGGCAGCCGAGGAGCGCGGCGATGTCCTCCATCGGCACCTGCTCGATCTCGTGCAGGACGAGGACGAACCGTTTGTCGTCATCCATCGTATCGAGGATCTTCTCGAGCAGTTGGCGCGCGGCGCGGCGCTCGATCTCCGCGTCCTGCGGCGGGGGCTCGGAGACCTCGGGGAGCGACGCGACGAGCTCCTCCCGCGCGAGGTGGGCCGAGCGGCGGTGGTCCGCGGCCACCCGCCGGCAGACCCCGTAGAGCCATGTGCGGACGGAGCAGCACCCGTCGTACGTGGAGAGCTTCCGGTGGACCACGATGAACACGTCCTGGCAGGCATCGTCGAGGTCCCGCTCGCGCACCCCGAACCAGCGGAGGAACCGCCACACGGCGCTCGCGTGCTCCGTGAACACCTGCTCGAACGTCGGGATCGCCGGCGACGGGCCGTCGCCTCCTCCGCGCGTACGTTTGAAAAAGAGACTCACCGGCTCGAGCCTTAGGAGCCTGGGCGAGTGCGAACATTCACACCGGCGGCCTTCGCCGACAGCGAAGTCCGTGCGCGCGCCGGTCGCCGCTCTCGTGCTGAACTGGCCGCCTCACGCACGGCCCTTCGCCGCCGCCGCGGACGAAGTGCGCTGCCTCCTCGAGCATCCGCGCCGAGCGCACGGACGTCGCGGCTCCGCAGCGCCGCCGTGAGCGCGCGCTATCGCGACGTGTCCGTCACTTCGTCGACGATGCCGACGATCAGCGAGCGCACCGGCGCGTTCGTCACGCCGAGCATTTGGCGCGCGCTGTTGCCCTCGTCCTCGACGATCACCATCTCGCCCACGCCGGCGCCCACGGTGTCGACCGCGATCACGTACTTCTCGCCGTCGAAGGCGCCGTCGGGCGTGCAGGCCCGCACCATGAGCTGCTTCTTCCCGTCGTAGAACGGGTGCTGCACGGTGCTCACCACCGTCCCGCAAACACGACCGAGGATCATTGCGGCCTCCGGGGATCGCTCGCGCCCCCATCGTCGTACGCATGTTGATCGACGATGCCGACGATGGCGTGGTCGACGGGCACGAACCAGGGATCGTGGAGGAGGGCGGCCTCGCGCGAGGCCTCGTAGGTCACGAGATCGCCGGTGGAGGCTTGCGCCGAGGCGTCGGTGGCGACGAAGGGATCACCTTCCACATCGAGCCGCGCCGTCAGCGGGCGGACGATGAGCATCTTGAGCCCGCGCATGGCGTCGGGCTTCACCGTGGCGACCATGGTGCCGATCACGCGTCCGAGCTTCATCTCGACCTCGTTTGGCTCACCCGCGGAGCTCCTTGAAGAAGCGCGTGCCTCGTCGCAGCGCGCGGCCGACCTCGTGATCGGCGTTCGGGATCACCGCCGTCGTGCAGCCCTCGCGCCGGCCGCGCGTGAACGCGTCCGTGGCGAGATCGATGGCGGCTTGCATGTCGTGCTGGTTGCCCCAGAGCGTGGCCAGGCCCCGGCCGGCCAGGCCCTCGGCGATGCGCAGCTCCACGAGCTCTACCTCGGCGCCCTTGAGGGCCGCATCGACGGCGCGGAGGAGCGTGGGCGAGGAGCTCGTCTGGAGCACGCCGAGCGCATCGCCCGAGGCGGGAAAACGACGTGTTTCTTCGATGAGAGCGGGCAGGATGCGCGGCTCGGCGTGGGGCAGGAGCACGACGTCGAGGATCGCTCGATCCGCGACACGGAGCGCGCGCGTGAACGACATCTCCACCGGCTCGACCTCGCCCGCGAACGCGATGAGGAAGTGACCGCACTGCACCGTGCCGGCGGCGATGATGGAGACGGGAGCCTCCTTCACCAGCGCGTCGAGCGCGGCGTAGCCGGCGGGCACGTCGGCGAGCTCGAGCATGGCGAGCGCGGGCCCGGGGAGGCTCTCCCCCGCGTGACCGGCGCTCTCGACCTCGCTCACCTAGCGCCTCACACGATCCGGAAGTGATCGACGAGCGTGCAGCGACGCCACCGCGAGAAGGAGCGCGGCGTGGTCAAGCCCTCGCCCGTGGGCGACGCGATGGTGAACGAGGTGTAGCCCTCGCCCGCGACGGCGAGGCCGTCCACCGAGCGCCCGTTCTTCACGAAGATGCTGCAGTTGCACTTCTTCGCCATCTTCGAGAGGGCGGTGAGATCGTGCGAGTGCATGGTCGCGGTGTGGTAGCAGCCGCCCTCGGCCGCGACTGCGAGATCGATGGCCTCGTCGACGTTGCGCACGCGCGTGACGGGCAGCACCGGCATCATCTGCTCGGTCCAGACGAGCGGGTGATCGTTCGGCACCTCGACGATGAGGCAGCGGACCTCGGGGCCGGCGGGGATGCCGAGCTCCTGCAGGATCAGCGATGCGTTCTTGCCGACGAACTTGCGGTTCACCGTGGCGTGGCCGCGCGGGCCGGCGTTCTTCTCGAAGATCACCTTCTCGAGCCGCGCCAGGTCGCTCGATTTGATCTCGACTGCGCCGTTGCGCTTCATCGAGGCCTTGAGGGCGTCGGCGACCGAGTCGACGACGATGCACTCCTTCTCGTCGACGCAGATGACGTTGTTGTCGAACGAGTGGCCGAGCACGATGTTGCGGCCGGCCTGCTCGATGTCGGCGGTGGCGTCGACGACGGCGGGCGGGTTGCCGGGGCCGGCGCAGATGGCGCGCTTGCCCGAGTTCATCGCGGCCGCGACCACGGCCGGGCCGCCGGTGACGACGAGCAGCCGGATGAGCGGGTGCTTCATCAGCTCGCCGGCGGACTGGATCGTCGGCTCGGCGATGCAGGTGAGCACGTTGGGTGGGCCGCCCGCGGCCACGATCGCCCGATTCAAATGCTGGATGGTCGTCATGCTCACGCGCTTCGCCGACGGGTGCGCGTTGAACACGACCGTGTTGCCGGCCGAGACCATGCCGATCGCGTTGCAGATGATGGTCGACGGCGGGTTGGTCACCGGCGTGATGGCGCCGATCACGCCGAACGGCGCCGGCTCCAAGAGCATCAGGCCGTGATCGCCGGTGATGGCCGTGGGCGTGAGCTCCTCCGGGCCGGGCGTCTTGTTGGTGACGAGGAGGTTCTTCTGGACCTTGTCCTCGAACCGGCCGAGGCCCGACTCGTCCACCGCGAGCCGCGCCAGGTTCTCGGCCTGCGCGCGCATCGCCCGGCGCATCGATTCGATGATCGCCTTGCGCTGCTCGAGCCCGAGGCCCGACAGCGCGATGAACGCCGTGCGCGCGGCCTGCGCGGCCTCGTCGAGCGTGGTGAAGACGCCGTCACCGAGCGACGCGGGCGCGGGGGCCGCCTTCGCGCTGCTCGCCGCTGCGGCGCCGCCCGACGCCGCGGGCGCGTTGCTCACCAGCTTGCTGGCGATCGCCTCTGCGATGCGCCGGATCTCCTCGGGGCTCATGCTCATCGCCTAGCTCGATGTGTCAGTCGGCGTAGCCGCTGTTCTGGCCGTGCTTCTCGTACTTGCCGTCGCCGCCGATCTCCCACGAGTCGACGATGGCCATGATGACCGCATCACAGGGGCGGTCCTTGGTGACCTCGGTCTGGCGCGCAGAAGAGCCCGACGCGTAGAGCACGTACTCGCCCACGCCACAGCCCACCGCGTCGTTCGCCACGACGTAGCCGCCCTCTTGCATCGTCTCCGGGTTCACCTGGCGCAGCACCAGGAACTTGAGCCCTTCGATCTTGGGATCCTTGCGCGTCGCGACCAAGGTCCCGACCACCTTCGCCAGGAGCATCGCTCACCACCTCTCGTACGCGAACGAAAACAGACCGGGCCACGACGTAGCCCGGTCACCCAGCCATGCGTTGATTTCCGCCGCGCGCGCCCGCCGCTGGGCCGTCGAGGCCGCGGCGGACGCACCGCAGGAAAGCAACGTGTGGCTAGCGGCCGCCGCGCGAGGCGATCTCCTTCTCGACCTCGGACTTGCGGCCGAGCGGAAGGACGAGGTCCACGTTGACGTGCGGGCGCGCGATGATGTGCGTCGACACGATCTCGCCGACGCGCGCGGCGCCGTTCTGGCCGGCCTCGACCGCCGCCTT
This sequence comes from Minicystis rosea, assembly GCA_001931535.1. Classification (GTDB taxonomy): domain Bacteria; phylum Myxococcota_A; class Polyangia; order Polyangiales; family Polyangiaceae; genus Minicystis; species Minicystis rosea. The sequence goes on along the minus strand of CP016211.1, from coordinate 5,020,541 downwards.
CACGGCCGCGACGTCGCCGCGGATGATCGCGGTCACATAGCCGCCGCCGGTCTTCTCGTAGCCGACGAGCTCGACCTTCGCCGCCTTCACCATGGCGTCGGAGGCCTCGACCATCGCCGCGAACGAGCGCGTCTCAATCATTCCCAATGCTTCGGCCATTTTCCTTCTCCGTGCTCCGGCGTTTCTCGGCGAGCCTCACGCCCGCATCCATCACGCTCATTGCCCCGCGGATCACCGCGAGGTGAATTTCACTTCCCCGTCCGTCCGTTGAGCTGCTTGATCGCGTTCTCCGCGGCGGGCCAGGCGACGTCGATGTCGCGGTCCGCGCCGGCGAGGTAGACCCGGCCCAGCGAGCCGAAGGACACGATCTCGAGCACCTTGATGTTCGCCGCCTTCTCCGCCTCGTTGGCGGCCAGCGCGGCGTTGGCCGCGGGCTGCACCTCGAGCGTGTAGAGCGACTGGCCCGCGATGATCATGTGGCCGTGACGCACGCGGTTGATGAGCTGCGTCTGCCGATCGTCGAGGTGACGGATGACCTGCGACGAGAGGATCTCGGGCTTGATGCGCGAGTCTTCCGTGGCGCCGATCTCGGCGAGGATGGCGTCGCCGGCGCGGCGCACCTCGGCCTGCTCGTCGTGGTGGATCTCGAGCAGCCCGTAGAGGCGCTCGACGATCTGCATGCCCGGCGTGACGCGCGTGGCCTTCACCGCCACGTCGGTGAGGTGGTTGATGGCGATGCCCGGCGCGATCTCGATGAAGAGAGACGCCTGCCGGCGGACGGGGAGGAAGCCCTTGGCCACCGTCCCGAGGAAGGCCGCGTGCTGCGGCTGCAGCGAGTCGAGGTAAACGTAGCTACGAAGATCGATACCAGCGCCACTCATGACCGCTCAATCCTTCCGAGAGGACTTCGCCTCGCGCCCCTTGAGGCCCTCGATCGCCTTGGTCGCCGCCACGGAGGCGACGTCGATGTCGCGCTGCTCGCCGCCCAGGTAGATGCGGCCGAAGGCGCCCGTCATGCGCACGTCGACGACGTTGATCTCCGCCGCTTTCTCCGCCTCGTTGGCGGCGAAGGCCGCGTAGCCGGCGGGCTCGACCTCCATGATGAAGAGCGACTCGCCCGCGATGAGCATCATGCCCTGGCGGTTCCGGTTGATGAGCTGCACCTGGAGATCGTCGACGTGCTTGATGACCTGCGAGGAGAGGACGCGCGGCTTGATGCGGTCCTCCTCCTTGAGGTTCAGCGTGTCGAGGATCGCCTGGCCGGCCTGGCGCACGTCCGCCTGCGAGGGGCTGTGCACCTCGAGCATGCCGTAGAGGCGCTCGACGATCTGCATGCCCGGGCGCACGTCGGTCGCCTTCACGGCCACGTCGGTGATGCGGTTGATCTCGATGCCGGGGGAGATCTCGACGATCAGCGAGGCCTCGCCGGCGATGGGGAGGAAGCCCTTCGCGGTCGTCCCCAGGTAGGCGGCGAGCTGCGGTTGCAGCGAGTCGAGGAATACGAAGCTTCGGAGGTCGGCCATCTTCTCGTTGGTTCCTGGCTCGTTCGTTCCTGGCGTTCAGCTAGTAAGCGGCCTTGGAGGAGCCGCCGGTAGGCGCTTGGCCCTTCGACTCCTGCACGATCTTCACGCCGACGGAGGCGCCGATGCGCGTCGCGCCGGCCTCGATCATCTTGCGGGCGTCGGCCGCGGAGCCGACGCCGCCCGACGCCTTCACGCCGAGCTGGTGATCGACCGCCTTGGCCATGAGCTCGATGTCGTGGACCGTCGCGCCGCCCTTGGAGAAGCCGGTCGAGGTCTTCACGAAATCGGCGCGGGCGCGCTTGGCGGCGACGCAGGCGGCGACCTTCTCTTCGTCGGTGAGGAGCGCCGTCTCGAGGATCACCTTGAGGATGGCGCGGCCGTCGTGCGCGGCCTCGGCCACGGTGCGGATGTCCTCGTAGACGTACTTGAGGTCGCCCGACTTGAGCGCGCCGATGGCGAGCACCATGTCGATCTCGCGGGCGCCGTCGCGGATGGCGCGGCGCGCTTCGAGCGCCTTCACCTCGGAGGGCGTGGCGCCGAGCGGGAAGCCGACGACCGTGCACACCACGGGCTGAGCGCCGCGGAGCTTCTGCGCACAGCGCTTCACGTACACCGGGTTCACGCAGACGCTGGCGAAGTTGTACTTGAGCGCCTCGTCGCAGAGCTTGTCGATGTCGGCGTACGTCGCGTCGGCGCGGAGCAGCGTGTGATCGATGAGCCGCGCCAGATCCTGCGGCACGGCGTCGATGCCGGGCGCGCCGGCGAGGCGCACGTCACGCGCATTGCCGAGGAAGCTGCGCACCGTGTCCGCGCGCTTCGACACGCAATGGCCACAGCCGACGCATTGGCCGCCGACGCAATGGACGGGCGCGCCGCCGTGGGTCGTGAAGAGGGGAGCCAGCAGGGCAGGATTCTGCGTGAGAACCTGCATGATCGATTGAACGAGCGACTCGTAGTCGCCGGTGGCCGATGCCATGGGAGAGCTGTTCCTCGTTGCGGCTGGGGGAGGCAATCCGCGCCCCGCGTCGAGCGCGTCGATCATCGCGACCCGTCGCTTGTGACGGTCGGCAGTACACTCGGTGGACAGGAAGACGTCAACGATCTTCAGGGCGTTTTCTTCGCTGAGATATCCGGCGCCCAGCGTCAAAACGTTCGCGTCATTGTGCTCGCGGGCGTTCTTCGCGGTGGCCACGTCGAAGGCCATGCCCGCTCGCACGCCGGGGATCTTGTTCGCGACCATTCCCGATCCGATGCCCGCGCCGTCGACGACGATGCCGCGCCACGCTTCACCGCGGGCCACGGCCTCGGCGGCCGCGCGCGCGAAGACGGGGTAATCGACGGCCTCCTTGGAATGCGTGCCGGCGTCGCGAAGCGGCACGCCGCGCGCGGCGAGGTGCCGCTTGATCGCTTCCTTGAGATCGAATCCGCCGTGATCGCTGGCGAGGACGACAGGGCCGGGGCTCGGGGTCACACTCATTCGCAGTTTCGCGCGGCGCGCACGTCACCGGCGCACATCGGCGAGCGTGACCCTAATCGAAACGAACGGCCATGGGAAGATTGGACCGCGGCGCCGTCGCGCTACTCTGCCGCGCGAAACGGAGACAGCGTGCACCCCTCGCGACGGCCTCTCATTGCAGGCAATTGGAAGATGAACGCCGGCAGCCCGGCCGAAGCACGCGCCCTCGCTTCGGCGGTCGGGCGCGCGTCCGCCGATCATGAACGTGTGGACGTCTTGGTGGCGCCGCCGTTCCCCGTGCTCGGTGTCGTCGCCGATCGCATCGATTCCATGGAAGCGAAGGTCGCCGTGGCCGCGCAGAACATGAGCCACGAGCAGACAGGCGCTTTCACCGGCGAGGTGGCGAGCGGGATGATCCGCGACGCGGGCGCGACGTGGGTGATCCTCGGCCACAGCGAGCGACGTCAGCTCTACGGTGAGACCGACGCCGTCGTGGCGAAGAAGACGGCGGCCGCGATGCAGCACGGGCCGCGTCCGATCGTCTGCGTCGGCGAGACCTTGGAGGAGCGCGAGGCCGGCCAAACGCTCGCCGTCGTCGAGCGTCAGGTGCGCGCCACGATGGATGCGCTCGCTCGGCAGCCGGGCTTCGGCGCCATTGCCTACGAGCCCGTGTGGGCCATCGGCACCGGCAAAGTCGCGAAGCCCGAGGACGCTCAAGAAGTGCACGCGCACATCCGCGCGCTGCTCGCCAAGGGCTCGCCTGCGCTCGCGGAGCAAACCCGCATTCTCTATGGCGGCAGCGTGAAAGCGGACAACGCCGCGACGCTGCTCTCGCAACCGGACATCGATGGTGCGCTCGTCGGCGGCGCCTCGCTCGACGCGGCGGGCTTCGGCAAGATCATCGAAGCCGCACAAGCCCTCGCCGACCGGCGGCGTTGAGGCGTCGGGCCTCTCGCGGCGCGAAGCTCGTGCTCCGAGAGAGGATCATCGTTCGATGACGGGCGCTGTCCGCGTTCGCTCGCCGAACGACGGAGCGCCATCGACGCGAGCGCTACGGCACCGACGCGCCGGGCGCATTCGATGGGAGGGGAGGAATCTCGTACTCGTGCGCTTCGGGCGCCGCTCGCTCCTGCTGCACCGGAGGCGCCGAGTGTTGGGCCGGCGGCATGTACGAGCTGGCCTCGACGCACAAGCCCGAAGCCTTGTCGCAGACCGTCCCGAGTCGGCAATAGCTCCAACACTCGCCGGTGGTGGCGCGGTTGGCGGCCGCCAGTGCGAGCGCAATCGCGCTGCTCGCCCCGGCGCCGGCGATCTTGGGCGCGATCTTCTGCTCGCTGCACGCCGAGGCCGCGACGAAGACGAGGGCAAGGATTGCGTTGCGGCCTGTCATGCAGATTGATCCGAGCGTATCAGGGAATCGGCGCTTCGCTAAACGCTCTCCCTTTCCACCGGCGCTCCACGTGCAATCAACGTTGCTTCGACGCGGGAGCGCACGCCGAGCTTGCTCAACACGCGGCTCACGTGGGTGCGCACCGTGGCGAGCGAGGTGCGTTGACGGGCGGCGATCTCGCGATCGCGCTGTCCGCGCGCGACGAGATCGAGGACCTTCGCCTCGGCGCGCGTGAGCCCGTGGCGCGCCGCGAGCGCGGCGAGGGGAGGCGGCGGATCACCGGCATCGATCTCGGCGAGCACGAAGGGCGCGCCGCTCGCGGGACGACAGAGCCGCAGCTCGATGCGAAGCGGCGGTCCGCCCGGCACGCGCACCGCGACGTTCGCCGGAGGCAGGCTCGCCAGCGACGGCGCGGCGATGCGGCGCGCCGCGTCCCCGAGGGCCGCTTCCAGCGCGCGCCGTCGTGTGCGCGACGCCAAGAGACGCTCCCCGCGCGGCGAAGCCCAAATCACGCGCCCGCCGAGATCGAGCGCCACGAGCGGGCGCGGCGCAGACTCGAGCGCGCTCTCCATGATGGATCGCGTCCGCGCGCCCTCGAACGATCGCGAGCCCCGCCGCGCCGCCGCCGAGAGCGCCGGATAGATGCGCCCGAGGAGGAGCGCATCGTCATCCGCGAAATCGGGCTGACACGCGGCCCGCACCACGACCATCCCCGATGCGCCGGGCGCGTGATGCCCTCCATCATGGAGGCGCACGTGGAGGAAGTACTCCACGTCGTGGCGCCGAAAGAAGTCACGCGCGCGGTGCGCGCGATACGCGGCCCACTCGGGGCAGCGCGATCCGAAGAAGATGCGCGGGTTGTCGCGGTGCACCGCGCGCTGCAGCGGGTCGTCCTGATAGTACGCGTCGAGGTACTCGGGCGTCATCGGCGGGAGCAACGTGCCGGCCACGGGCACGATCGGATGCTCGGCCTCCGAGCGATAGAAGAAGGCTCCGCGCGCATCCAACATCGCCCCGAGGCGCGGGAGAATCTCGCCGAAATCCTCGTACGTCACGACCTCCGCGGCCGCGAGCAGGATCCCGGCCGCGAGCTGCTCCTGGCTTTCAGCGCTGGGCATCGTTCGATCGAGCTCCCCGTGTGCGCGAGCATAACGTGCGTCGTCTCCTCCCACGTCATCGGAAGTGATGATGCCGCTCCTCGCGGATGACGCCGTCATCCACGTTCCCGACGACGACGAAGCCACCCTCCCTCGTTAGCGTTCTCCGTCGCTCGACGCGCCGCGGGGGTGACGTCGAGATGCCCGCGCCTCGCGCGCGATCCGAGGAGGTCCATGTGTCTCGAAGCACCGTGATCCCGTTCAACCCCTTCATCCCACCGAGCCTCGATGATCCGTATCCCGCGCTGGAAGCGGCGCGCCGGCAGGCGTCGGTCTTCTTCAATCCCGTCCTCGAGATGTGGATGGTGACGCGGTACGCCGATGTGATCGCGGTCGTCCGCGATCCCAAGACCTTCGCGTCCCACGACACCGTCCGCTATCCGCAGGACCTCTCCCCGCGCACGCGGGAGCTGCTCGCGACCGGCTACGAGGAGATGTCGATCCTCGTCAACGACGACCCTCCCCATCACACGCGCATGCGCGGCCTCGTGGGCAAAGCCTTTCTGCCGGAGCGCATCCACGCGATGACACCGCACATCCGCGCCATCGCCTCCACGATCCTCGATCGCATCGCCGGCGCGGGCGAGGCCGACATCGTCGCCGAGCTCGCCTATCCGCTCCCCGCCAAAGTGATCTGCGCCATGAGCGGCGTCCCCGACGACGACATGGACAAGGTCAAGCGCTGGTCGGACGACTGGCTCTTGCTCTCCCTCGGCCGCCTCCCCGAGGAGAAGCAGCTCGCGTGCGCCGAAGGCGTGCTCGCGTTCCAGCGCTACACCACGGAGATCGTCGAAGCTCGCCGGCGCGCCCCGCAGGACGACATCACCACCAGCTTGGTGCAGGCACGCTTCGAGGGCGGCGAGATGAGCACGCCCGAGATCGCGATCTTCATGATGGGCCTCCTCCTCGCCGGCCACGAGACCACGACCAACCTGATCGCCAGCACCCTGCTCCACGTGCTCCGCGATCCTCGAGTGAAGCAGCAGATCGTGGACGACCCCGATCTCATCCCCCTCGCGATCGAGGAGACCTTGCGCTTCGACGCGCCCATTCAGGGGATGATCCGCACCGTGCGCGCCGAAGCGACGGTCGGGGGCGTTTCGTTACCTCCAGGCGAGCGGCTGTTCTTGAGCTATGCCGCCGCGAACCGAGACGAGGAGCAGTTCACCGATCCCAACCGTTGGAACCCGCACCGCTCCGCCTCCGAGCGACACCTCGGCTTCGGCCACGGCATCCACTTCTGCATCGGCGCTCCGCTCGCGCGCCTCGAAGCGCGCCTCGTGTTGGAGCAGCTCTTCGAGCGCTTGCCGAACCTGCGGCTCGTTCCGGATCAGACGCTCGAATACGTCCCGAACCTCCTCCACCGCGGCCCACGCAGCCTCCGCCTCGCCTGGGGCTGACCACGCCTCTATCGCGCGCCAGCCTTCGGCCGTACCCTGCCGGCACCGAGAAAGGGCGGAGATTCGCGTGCCGAACGAAGCCACCACGTCGCGACCGATCTACCTCGATCACAACGCCTCCACGCCGGTCCCGCTCCGCGTGCGCGAGGCGATGATGGCCGCGCTCGAAGATGGCTTCGGCAACCCGAGCGCGACGCACGCCTACGGGCTCCGCGCGCGGGCCATCGTGGATCAGGCCCGGCGCCGCGTCGCCGCGCTCATCGGTTGCGACGACGACGAGATCGTCTTCACCGGCGGCGGCACCGAAGCGAACAACCTGGCCCTTCGCGGCCTCGCCGCCAAGGCCGGCGCGGCGAGCCTGACCGTCGTGATCTCGAACGTCGAGCACCCTGCGACCCTCGAGCCGGCGAGCGTGATCGCCGCCTCGGGAGCGGTGATCCGGATGGTGCCCGTGGATACCCGCGGCGTGCTCGATCCCGCGGCGGTCGAGCGCGCGCTCGCCGGTGTCGCGGGTCCGATCTTGGTGAGCGTCATCCTGGCGCAGAACGAGACCGGCGTGATTCAACCCGTCGCGGAGATCGCAGCACGGGCCAAATCCCACGGCGCGCTCGTACACACCGATGCCGCACAGGCCGTCGGCAAGATCGAGATCGACGTGCATGGCCTCGGGGTCGATCTGCTCAGCATCGCAGGGCACAAGCTCTATGCGCCGAAGGGCGTGGGCGCGCTCTACGTGCGGCGCGGCGTGCAGCTCGCGCCCGTCGTCGTCGGCGCCGGGCACGAGCGCGGCCTCCGCCCCGGCACCGAGAACGTCGTCGGCATCGCCGGTCTCGGCGAAGCGTGCGCGCTCGCGAGCGAGACCCTCGCCGTCGAATCGAAGCGACAGCGCGCCCTACGCGATCGGTTGGAAGCTCGGCTCGCTTCCGCCGGCTTCGTGGTGCACGGGGCCTTTGCCGATCGCTTGCCGAACACGGTGAACGGCCGATTCCCGGGCGTGCGTGGGTCGGCGTTGCTGGCGAAGGTGCCCGAGATCGCCGCGACTACGGGCAGCGCTTGTCATGCGGGCGAAGAGCACGCCTCGGTCGCGCTCACGGCGATGGGGATCGCGCCGGAGGACGCGCTCGGCGCAGTGCGCCTGACGCTGGGGCGGGGGACGACGGAGGACGAGATCGAGCGTGCAGCGGCCTTGCTCATCGCCGCGGCGAGAGCCTGAACGACCCTCGCCGCGGCCCGGTGGAGAGCACCGCCGCTTCGCGATGCCTCAATGAACGAGCAGGCTCACCACCTGCGAGTAGCCGATCTCGCCGGTCCTCGTGAGCGCGCGGAACCGGAAGTAGTGGATGCGCGCCGAGGCCAGGCCCGAGATCACGGCACGCGACTTCATCGTCTCGGGGGCGCTCGTCCACGTCTCCTGGTCCAGGCTGTACTGCCAGAAGTAGGTCGCCGTCCTGGCCACCGCCTTGGCGATGAGCGTCACGCTGCCCGAGAGGTCGGCGTTCTTTGCCTCGAGCGCGAGGTGGCGCCGCGTCGGCATCTTCTTGACGCTCATGAACGCGCTCTCGATGACGGCGGCCGCGTCGGCCGGCGTGGCCCGCGCCTCCGCGACGCCTTGCACGTAGTCCCGGAGGTGCGCGAGGTCGCCCTTCACCTTGCGCGCTCGCGCATCACGCAGCTTCGCCGCACCCCGGCTCCGCCCCGCGACCTTCGTCTCGGCCTCCTCGAACGCGGTGATGTCCGCCGCAAGCACGTCGAGCGTGGGGCTCGGGCTCGGGAAGCTCGGGTTGTTCGACATGTGATCGTGCACCGCCTTGGCGAACGTGATCAGCGCTCCGTTCCCGCGCGGGAGCTTCAACGCAATGACGGGGCCCATCGTTTCGTGGTTCGTGCTCATGACGCCTCCATGGTTCTCGTGCGCGCGGACGCGCACGGTGGGGACCCGAGCGAACGCGGACGAGCCCGCGCCTCCGTCCATGGACGCAGGACGCCGACCCCGCCGCGGTTTCTCGGCTCTCGATCCTTAAAATCCAAGAGGCGAGATTTTCGATTTACCTCGCGACGATTTTTTTCACGGACGAGGCGGCGCGCCGAGCGACATGCTTGCGCCGGCACGCCGAGCGTCGCTGTCGACGATCATGGTGTCGCTGTCCGCGAGCAGAGCGTCGCTGTCGATGGGCAGGGTGTCTTTATCGGTGATCGTGGCGTCGCTGTCGGTGAACAGCGCGTCTCTGCCCACGAACCGAGCATCGATGTCGATGAACCGAGGACCTCTGCCAACGAACCGAGCGTCGCTGTCGACGAGCAGAGCGTCGCTGTCGATGCGCAGGGTGCCTTTGTCGGTGATCGTGGTGTCGCTGTCGGTGAGCAGCGCGCCTCTGGCCACGAACCGAGCATCGATGTCGATGAGCCGAGCGCCTCTGCCCACGAACCGAGCGGCTCTACCAGTGAACCGAGCGTCTCCATCGATGAACGGAGCATCCCGACCAGCGATCCAAGCGTCACCACCGGCCGGCGCTCGTGTCGGTCCTCCCCGACGGTCGGTTACGCATGGTGACGGAAATGAGCGGAACGTCCTACCGGTTGTTACGCCGAGTGTTACGGTCCGCGGGGCGCTGGCCCTCAAAATCCCGGGAAATGGCGAGGGTCGTCGTTCTCCAGCTCTTGGCCCGACCGTTGCTCTAAGCTCGTACGCAACCTCGGAAGGACGATGAACATGAAGCTCTACGGCAAGATCCTGGTGACGGCGGCGATGATGATGGGGTCGATGGCGGCGATCGGCTGCAACGCGCCGACCGGCGCGGACTCGAATGCCGTGGCCCCCGAGGAGACGGCGGAGTCGGCGCCGACCGAGGACAGCAACGGCGGTGAGACGAACGCGATTCGCTACCGCTACGGTCACTACTACGCGCCGTACGCCCCCCGGCGGCGCGTCGCGAGGTCTACGGCCGGGCGCCGAGCGCGCGTCACTTCTGGGCGCCGGGCTACTACCGCTGGAACGGCCGCCAGCACCTGTGGGTCGCGGGCCGCTGGGAGCAGCAGCGCGTCGGTTATGCCTACGTCGGCCCGCAGTGGGAGCGCCGCTACAACCGCTGGGAGTACATTCCCGGCCGCTGGGTTCGTCGCTAGTTACAATGGGGCTGCAAGCGGCCCCAAACCCCCGCGCCGAACCGAGTCGGCGCTCGTCACGATGGGGCCGCAAGCGGCCCCAAACCCCCGCGCCGAACCGAGTCGGCGCTCGTCACGATGGGGCCGCAAGCGGCCCCAAACCCCGCGCCGAACGAGTCAGCGCTCGTCACGATGGGGCCGCAAGCGGCCCCGAGCGCGATGCTCGGCAGAGCCGGCGCTGATCGCAGGCTTCCAAGAGGCTCCGAAGCGGTGTCGTCCTTCGCTTCGGAGCTCGCGCACGCGCCAAAGAGCTCCGGGCCGTCGAGCGCTCAGCCCTTGTCGAGCACTCCGGCGCGATAGTCCTCCCAAGCCTTTTGGATCTCGGCCTCCGTGTTCATCACGAAGGGCCCCCGCTGCACGATCGGCTCGCGCAGCGGACGGGCCGCGGCCAAGAGCACTTCGCTGCGCCGATCCTTGGCGCGCACGCGGATGCGGGTGCCACTTCCGAGCAGCGCGATCGTCCCCGTACCCGCGCTCACGCCCCCGTTCTCCGGACCGATCTCCACCTCGCCGCTCCCCACGAACACGAACGCGTTGTGCCCCTCGGGCGTCTCCAGCTCGAAGGGGCGATCGTCCTCCAACGCGGCCGTCACCAGGATCGGCTGCGTCACGCGTTCGCGCACGGGGCCCGCAATCTTCCCGACGCTGCCTGCGATCACGCGCACCTTGCTGCCTGCGGGCGAGAGCTTGTCCTCCGCGATCTGATCGGGCTGCAGGTCTTGATAGAACTGCGGGCCCATCTTCTCCTTCGCGGGCAGGTTCACCCAGAGCTGGTAGCCGGACATGAGCCCGTTGTCCTGCTCGGGCATCTCCGAGTGCACGATGCCGCGGGCGGCCGTCATCCACTGCGCGCCGCCGCCCGTGATGACGCCGTGGTTGCCGACGCTGTCGCGATGCCGCATGCGGCCGGCGAGCATCACCGTCACCGTCTCGAAGCCGCGATGCGGATGATTGGGAAAGCCTTTGATGTACGCGCCTGGATCGTCGGAGTGGAAGCGATCGAGCATGATGAAAGGATCGAGATTCCGCAGCGCCGGCTGCCCGATGACGCGCGTGAGGCGCACGCCGGCGCCGTCGGTGGTGGGCATGCCGGGGAGCCGCTGCGTCACGCTACGAAACGACTTCGAGACGACGGCCGGCGCTTCCGAGCCGCGGCAGCCGGCGAGCGCCGACGCGACGAGCGCGCCTGATTGGAACAGGAAGATGCGGCGATTGCTGAGCATGCAGTGATCCTCGCGACGATCCAGCGCGCATCTTGGCACGGCGAACGGCCGTACGCAGCCGCGAGCTGCGGACGAGATGCGACGTCACGTCATGCGGAGAGCGGCTTTACATCGGCGCGGGAGCGCGGCAGTACGCGGGCATGGCATTGGCGCACGACATCGAGGCGGCCATCGAGCTGCTCGGCGGACCGAAGGACGATCCCGTCGTCGACTTCCTCCTCGATCCGGGAGCCGCGTGCCGCGCCCTCGACGCGCTGCCGGAGCACGGCGGCCTCGTGATCCGCGTCGCGCCCGAGCCTGCGGCGGGGGGCGCGGGCTACGGCCCCGTGCCCGTGGATCCCGTCTGGGTGCGCGTGATGCGCGGCGCCCGCGAGGTCGGGACGGCGCTCTATCACGGCGGCGATGGAATGGTGCGCAAGGCCACCCGGATCGATCTCGACGAGCGCGACGAGCCGTGCTGCGAGTCCTCCGGCTGCGAGCGAAGGCGCAAGCACGCCTCCGTGTGGCTGGTGCTCGAAGGCATGTCGGGCGCGCGGCCCGAGCGGCTTCTCGTCGCGGAACAGCGCCTGTTGGAAGGCGCTCCCGACGTGGCCCGTGGCATCGCGGCGCGCTTGGCGAAAGCGATCGACGTTCCGATCGAGCGGGCCGGCGAGGTCGTGTCGCTCGACGTCGAGGATCCGCCGGCGCCGCTCGGCGACGCGCTCGCGAACGCGGCGCTCGCGCGCTTCGCCCTGCGTACCGAGGGCGATCGGGTGATCCTGCGCGATTGGGACAACGCCGGTCCCCGCGCCACCGCGAAGCGCAACACCATGATCGGCGTCGTGCTCATGATCGCAGCCGCAGCGGCGTGGATCGGCCTCTGGCAGGCGCTCGCGGCCGGCGGGGCGCAGGGCGCCGCCATCGGCGCGGGGATCGCCGGAGCGCTGCTCACCCTCACCGGCTATGCGTTCCTCGGCGTGGCGCGCTACTCGGCGAAGTATCGGGCCAGCTCGGCGCCGCTCGCCGCGGTCGGCAGCGATCGCATCATCATCCTGCCGTGGGTCGGCCGCGACGGCGCCGTGGATGTGCGGCCCGAAGGCCGCTTCGGCGCGGCCATTCCGCTGGTCGAGGTGCGCGCGTCCAGCGCAGCCCGGATCTCCAGCGGCGTGGCGGTGCGGCTCGACACGGATCACGGCCCGATCGATGTGATGATCTGCGAGAACGAGGCTGCCGCGAACCTCTGGTGCAAAGCCCTCGATCGCACCGTGGACGAGGCTCGCCACCCGCGCGCCGGCGCCTCCGCACGGCAGCGCGCCCGCGCGCGTCAGACGGCGACGGCGTAGCCGCAGTCATTCGAGGGAGCGGCGCCGCCACGCACCCGGCGGCTCTCCGGCCCACGCTCGGAACGCACGCGAGAAGGCTTCGTCCGATCCGTAGCCGACCTGCGCCGCGATCGCCTTGAGGGGCACGTCGCGCGACGCCAGCAAGCGCGCCGCGCGGCGCATGCGCCACGCCGTCAGGTGCTCGAGCGGCGGCTCACCGACGTGCGCGCGAAAGGCTTCGGCGAACGCCGAGCGTGACATCGTCGCTTTGGCTGCGAGCGAGTCGACCGTCCAGTCGCGCTCGGGCGCGGTGTACATCGCCGCAAGCGCGCGGGCGATGCGCGGGTGACCGAGCCCGCGGAGCCAGCCGAGCGGGCCGGCGTCGGTCTCCGCGCACGCGCGCAGCACGTGCAGGAACACGAGCTCGGCGAAGCGCGTGAGCACGAGCGGCGCTGCGAGGCCGGGGTCGGCGACCTCGTGGGCGAGGCCATCGAGCAGGCTGCGCAGGCTCGGGCTCGCGCGCGCGGCGCTCACGTGCACGTGCGTGGGCAGCGCCGCCGCGAACAGCGCGCCGTCGATCGCATCGAGCACGAGCGCGCCGCACACGAGCCTGGTGCGCGGCCCGCGTCCACCCCAGCGGAACGGGCGCGCGCGCCCCTCGGCGGCGCGTTGCAGCCGCTCGAACGGCACACTGCGCGTGCTGCGGGCGTCCTTCAGCTCGTGGGCGACGCCAGCGCGCACGAGCACCACGTCGCCGGCGGCGAGATCGACCGAACGCCGGCGCACGACGAGCACCGCCGAGCCTTGCAGCACCACGTACACGCCGAGGGCTTCGATGCCCTCCGTGCGGACGCCCCACGGGGCGCCGAGGTCGCTCGCGCCGAAGGCGCTGGCGTGGAGATGCACCTGGGAGAGCAGGGCCGTGAGGGCAGCGCCGGACGATGAATCAACCTTCATGGACGTATGATGGCTCATCGTCCGGCATGAACGGTCCATGACCGACAAGCACTTCGTCTTCGTGGGTGGTACGAGCGGCATCGGCAAGACGGCGGCGCTGTCGCTGGCCGCGAGAGGCGCCCGCGTCCTCGTGCTCGGGCGCGACGCCGAGCGCGCCCAGCGCACCGTGCAGCAGCTTCGGGAGGCCGGGGCCACGTCCGCCGAGGCGCTGCAGGCCGATCTCCTGTCACGCGCCAGCATCGCCGCCGCGGTGCGCGGCATTCGCGCGCGGAGCCCTTCGATCTCCGGGCTCGTGCACTCGGCGATGACCGTCGATCTCCACGCTCGCCGCCGCCAGGAAACGGCCGACGGCTTCGAGCTCGCGTACGGGCTGCAGTACTTCGCGCGGGCAGCGCTGAACGTCGCGCTCTTCGATGCGCTCGCGGCGTCGGGCGACGGGCGCATCGTTCACGTCGGGGCGAAGCCTCCGACCGGCCTGGTGCCCGATCTCGACGACCTTCAGTTCGAGCGGCGGCGGTGGACGCTGATGCGCGCGCTCATGTCGTCGCAGGTGCTCGGCTTCCTCCACGTGCAGGAGGCGGCGCGTCGCTGGAGCGGAGCCCCCGTGCGCATCGCGATCGCGTGTGTCGGCCCGACGGTCACCGACACGATCGCGCGGCAGCCGTGGTGGGCGCGCGCGCTGTACGCCATGATCGCCACCACGCCGGAGCGCTCGGCCGCGAACGTCGTGCGCTATTTGACCGAGCCCGACGTCTCGTCGCAGAGCGGCGTCGCCTTCGAGAGCCCGAAGCGCTGGGAAGCGCGACGCATCGCGTACGATCCGGTGTTGGCAGAGCGAGTTTGGGAGCTGACGACGGCTCATCTCCCCGCGCAGCCGAGCTGAGCGGCGAGGTTCATGCTGGGGCGCGACGTTGTACGTGCGCCCGACATGTCCATGAGAGGCGCTGACATGTTAGGCGGAGGCGCTGACATGTCAGCGGACGCAGCGATGTGTCATGCGCCGAGCGACGAGACCGAGCCGCGTCGCTTCGAGGCGTGTGGCCTCACGAAGCCGAGCCGCCACGCGCCCATCCGACCGCAGCGACGGATCGTCGCCCTCGCAGCGGAGGAGCTCCTGCTATCCGGGCTCGATCCAGGTGAGCTGGAGCCGCGGGCTCTTGGGCCCCGTGTGGCCGCAATAACCGCCGCCGGTGAGGGTGACCACCTGGCGATCGGTGCTGTATCGCGCGCTGCCCGCTGGGAACCAGCCGGTGGTGGAGAACTGGTCTTTCGCCACGGCGAAGGGAGTGCCGCGGAGATCGATCTGCGCGGAGCCCGTCTCGGAGTGATTGCCGACGCAGTCGCCCGCGACACCCCAGCCCACGGAGGAGCGCTGCGTCTTGCCGAACGCGTTCCAGCCCGTGCTCGATGCGAAGGTGGCGTCCTCCCAGTCGACGGTGAGCGTGTCCGGGTGGAAGCGGACCTTGGTGAAAGAGGTGGTGAGCCCGCCGGGTGCGGTGTTCGGGCCTTGACCGTAGCGCGAGACATTGGTCACGCGCGGCAGGGTCAGGTATTCGATCGGGCTTTCTGCCATGTCCTTGCAGTAGACGCTGACGTAGCGCCCGCCCAAGTAGAGCGCGCGCTCCCCGTCGCCGCCGGGGCTCACGGCCTTCGCCTCGGCGCAGGTGGACGGCGGCGCGCTCTTCGCGACCTTGCCCGCGGGTGCGGGACCACCGCAGCCCATCGGCTTCGAGACACCGCGCTGGGGATCCACGATCACCGCGTCGGCGCCGGAGGTGCATGGCGTTGGCCGGTCGGGCCCGCCGACCATTACATACGCCGTGCCGGCGTTGACGATCGTGGTGTGCGGCTCCATCACCGCCGCGGTGGTGACATCGGCGACCCTTGCCACTTCTGCGTCCGATGTCGCGGCGCACCCCGCGGAAGCCGTCGCGTGAACGAGCACCGCGGAGAGAAGCAGGGGAGCTCGCGTCGTCATGAGATTCGATCCTTTCGAGACGTTCAGCGTTCGACCGCTCGATCGAGCGGCGTGCCACGGCCCATGACACGACCCGTGCCAGCGCGATGGGAACGTGAGCCCGAGGGCACGCGCATGTTGCGCTCGAGGCGGTCGCGGAGTGGCGCGCCGCGCGTGCCAGGATTCGAGCACCACGCGAGGAGGTCCTCGCGCCGAGGGCGCTCGCTACAACGTGCAGGCCGGGGTGGGCACGTGCCAGGGCTTCTCGGCTTTGACGAGATCGCAGATGCGATCACACGTGTCGGTGCCGGCGAAGCATTGCCGGCCGGGGGCGTCGGTGGCTTTGCAGTCGGCGGGGACCTTGGTGCAGACGCCGTTGGGCGCGGCCACGCACGACGTGTAGACCCGGAGATTGCAATACACGTTGTTCTTCGTGTCGCATTGGGCCACTTCGGGAAGCGTGGGATTGCAGGTCGTCAGTGTCTTCGCGTCGCAGAGCGCCAAATCGACGAAGGCGACGCCGTCGGCGACGGCGAGATCGGCATTCCAATAGGCGATGCCGTCGCAGCCGCAGACGGGGTCGAGCTCGGCGCCTTTGGAGGCGGGAATGGGGGCGCACGTCCCCGTCGTGCAATCCGTGGTTGCACAGTATTCACCCGGTCCGCAGCCCCCGTCTTTGGGGGAGCACGCCTTGGGAGTCCCCGAGCTCGTCGACGTGCCGCCGCCGGCGCCGCCGCCGCCGAGGGTGAAAGGCTCCCCGCAACCCGCGCTTCCAAGCCAAAGCGTACAGACACTCACGACCACCGCACTGACACGCATCGATGAACCTCGTCGAAGAGCCGGAGAATGGGAAGCCCGCGAGTATACGCGGGTTCGTGCTCGTGACGCGAGCCGCGCACCAGTGGAGCCCGCTTGCACGCATCGGACGAGCCCCGAGGGAGGGCAAGGGGTGACCCGGTGTTCGATGAGCGCAAAATTACACGCCTTGTGGTCGATGGGGCAGGCGTGAGAGCCTCCTCACATGCGACGTGAGCACACGGAGAGCGGAACACGCCTGCGCCGTGCGGTGGCGCGAAGCTCCCTTTCGCTGATCGCCGGCGCCGCCGTGGCGCTTTCGGCAGCCATGGGAGCGGGCTGTGTCGGGAAGATCGGCGATCCCGACGCGAGCTGCGAGACCTGCGCGCCCGAAGGGCCGAATACGCCGAAGACCTTGGAGACCTCCCGGTTTCCTCGGCTCAGCCACCTGCAGTGGTCCAACACCGTTCAGGATCTGCTGCATCTCCCCGCGCCGTCGGAGCTTTCGGCTTCGTTCACCGGGGATCCGCTGGGCGGCGTCTTCGACAACAACGAGACTTCGCTGCTCGTAACACCGGGCCTCTGGGCCGATTATCAGCTCGCCGCGGAGGAGCTGTCCGCCGCGGTCACGAACGACGCCGGGCTGCTCGCGCAGCTCCTGCCCGAGGATGCGCCGAGCGATCCGGCCGCGCGGGCCAAGGCGTTCGTCGAAACCACGGGCAAGCGTGCTTATCGGCGGCCGCTGACCACGGCGGAGGTGACGGCGTATCTCGCCCTCTTCGAGAAGGGGAAGGACGTGGTCACCGGGCCCGACGACTTCGCCAAGGGGGCGCAGCTCGTGCTGCAAGCGCTCTTGCAGTCACCGCACTTCATCTATCGAATCGAGGCGAGCAGCAAAGTCGCGAAGGACGGATCCATCCCGCTCACGGGCTACGAGGTCGCCACCAAGCTGAGCTACATGATCTGGAACACGATGCCGGATGATGCGCTCTTCGCGGCGGCCGAGAGCGGTAAGCTGGACACGCCCGAGGGCGTGCGCGCCGAGGCCGAGCGCCTCCTCGCGGGCGACCGGGCCCACGCGATGGTCGAGTGGTTCCACCACCAGCTCTATCAATACGACCATTACGACGATCTCAACAAGGACGCGACCAAGTTCCCGACCTTCACACCGGCGCTCGGCGCCGACATGAAGCGTGAAGCACAGATGTTCATCGACGACATCGTGTTCGAGGGGAAGGGTGGCATTCGGGAGATCCTCACCCAACCGACCTCGTTCGTGAACGACAAGCTCGCGCCCATCTACGGGGTCGAGGGCGAGTTCACGAGCGAGATGGTGAAGGTCGATCTCGACCCCGAGGAGCGCTCCGGGTTCCTCACGCACATCGGCTTCTTGGCCTCGAACGCGACCAAGCGGGAGCAGCACTCGATTCATCGTGGGGTGTTCGTCAACCGCCGTGTCCTCTGCGCCAAGCTCCCCGATCCGCCGAACAACGTGCCTCCGCTGCCGGCGGCGACGGAGTCGACCACCAACCGGGAGCGGGTGGAGAAGCACACGGGCAAAGGCACCTGCGGCGCGAGCTGCCATGGGACGATGATCAATCCCATCGGGTTCGCGTTCGAGCACTACGACGCGCTCGGGCAATTCCAGACCACCGAGAATGGTTTCCCCATCAACTCGGCCGACAGCTACTTGCTCGGGGACGAGACGCTCGAGTACGACGATGCCATCGAGCTCGATGGGTTGATGGCCGAGGCCGAGCAAGTCCACGCGTGCTACGCGAAGAGCTGGCTCGAATACGGGTATGGACGGGCCGCGCAGGCCGCCGACGAAGAGACGATCGCGACGCTCGGGAAGGCCTCGAGGAAGGGCACGCAGGCGCTCATCCTCGCCCTGACGCAGACCAAGGCTTTCCGGACGCGCGCGTTGGGCAAGGAGGCGCCGTGATGCAGCGAAGATACTTCCTCCGTGGGCTCGCCGGCGTGGCCATGGCGCTCCCGTTCCTCGAGACGTTCGCGCCCAAGAAGGCGAAGGCTGCGACGTATCCACCGTTCGCCGTCTTCATGCGCCAGGCCAACGGCGTGGTGCAGAAGACCGACGAGCCGGAGATGTTCTGGCCTCATGCGCTGGGGGCGCTCACGAAGGCCGGGCTCGCCGCCGAGAGCGATCGCGCGGTGAGCGTCCTCGCCGATTACGCGGACAAGCTGACCATGGTCCGCGGCGTCAACTTCGCCTTCCCCGGCAACGGTTGTGGCCACTCCGGCGGCGGCAATCAATGCCTCACCGCCGCCAAGGTGAGCGACGATCCGAGCGGCGCCGGCTCGCTCTCCATGGGCGAGTCGATCGACAACCGCATCGCGCGCGAGCTGCAGGCGCCCGGCGTGGAGCCGCTCACGCTCTATGCCGGCAAGATGTCCGGTTACCTCGACGAGGTGCTCTCGTACCGCGGGCCGAAGCAGCTCCGCGCGGCCGAGCGCAACCCGTTCCTCGCGTACAAGAAGCTCTTCGGCGCGAGCGAGATCGACCCGGTCACGCTGGAGAAGCTCAAGGCCGCGCGGTCGAGCGTCAACGACTTGGTCCGCGGCGAGATGAAGGCGCTGATGAGCCGGAAGGACCTGAGCCAGAGCGATCGCGACAGGCTCGATCTCCACTTCCAGAGTATTCGTGATCTCGAGCTCAACATGGCCTGCAAGCTGACGGACATGGAGATCGCCGAGATGGACGCCATCCAACCCGGCGTCGCCAAGAGCGACAACGTGCAGACCATCGCCAGGATGCAGATGGATATCATCGCGCTCTCGTTCGCCTGCGGCGTCGTCCGGACGGCCACGCTCCAGATCGGCGACGGCAACGACAGCACCGAATACACCATCAACGGGCAGAAGCAGTATAGCTATCACTGGATCTCCCATCGCATCCAGGGCGACGGCGACGTGGGCGCGCCCATCGACAACGCGGTGGAGCTCCACCACGAGATCGACAAGATTCACGGGAATCTCTTCAAGTACCTGCTCGACAAGCTGTCTGCGTACTCGCTCGGGACGGGCACGCTCCTCGACAGCGGCGTCGCGGTGTGGACCAACGATCTGGCCGACAAGTACCACTCGTACAAGAACGTGCCTTACATCCTCGCCGGCGGGTGCAATGGATATCTCAAGACGGGGCAGTACATCGACGCCGGCGGCGTGAACAACAACAAGATGTGGAACACGGTGGGCGCCGCCGTGGGCTGCACGAAGGACGGGAAGACGCCGATGGATGATTTCGGCGACCCGAGCCTGGCTCCAGGGTTCATTTCGGCGATGTTGGCGTGATCCGCGTTGGGGCCGGTTACGGCCCCAAACTCGGAGTTGCAGTCTCACAGGGCCGTGCAGTCGGATGCGCGGCCGCGCCGCTCATTCATCGACCAGCGCCGGGAGCCGCGTGGCGAGCGCGTCGATGGCCGCGCGCACCCGCGTCGGGAGATGCGGCGCCTGCGGCCAGAGGGCGTGTGTGTCGTAGACGAGGCCGGGCACGTCGGCGAGCACGTGCACGAGCTCGCCGCGGCGCACGCGATCACGAATCAACCACGTTGGGAGCCACGCGAGCCCGAGCCCGGCCACGGCTGCGTCGGCGATGGCTTCGAGATCGTCGAAGCGAATGCGGCTCCGGATGGCGACCTCGCGAACCTGCCCGGCGTCGTCGGGGAAGAGCCATGTCCGCATCTTGAGACCGCGCCCATAGGCGAGCAGCTCGTGCTCCGCGATCGCTTCGAGCGATGACGGTTGGCCGCGCGCATCGAGGTATGCCGGCGCGGCGCACACGGTCATGCGTTGGCCCACGAGGCGACGAGCGACGAGCCCGGTGTGGTTGGGCAGCGCGCCGTTGCGCACCGCGAGGTCGAAGCCGTCTTCGACCAGATCGACGGGCCGATCGCTGAAGGACAAGTCGAGCTCCAGCCGCGGGTGCGCCCGCGCGAGATCGAGCAGGATCGGCGCCACGCAGCGACGGCCGAAGAGCACGGGGACGCTGACGCGCAATCGGCCCGCGGGCGCGAGGCGCCCCGACTCCAAGGCTGTCTCGGCGGCCTCGATCTCGCCGAGCGCGCGCACGCAGCGCTCGTAGAACACCTGGCCATCTTCGGTGAGGCTCTGGCTGCGTGTCGTGCGGTGGAAGAGCCGTGTGCCGAGGCGCGTTTCGAGGCGGCCAATCGTCTTGCCCACCGCCGAGCGGGAGAGGCCGAGTCGCTCGGCGGCGAGCGCGAAGCTCCCGGCCTCGGCGGCCTCGACGAAGACGGCGACGCCGTTGAGCCGATCGGACATGAGGGCGCCGATTGTAGATCGAGCGTCGTCAATGAGCGGAAAAATCGCCGCCAGTCGGGACGCAATCGCGACGCTATGGTCTCGGCGAACGGGGGCACGCCGAGGAGATCGTCAGATGGGAAACACCATGAAGCGTTGGGCGATGGATGGTTTGGGCCGAGATCGGTTGAAGCTCGTCGAGGCGCAGATTCCGGTGCCGGGGCCGGGAGAGATCTTGGTCCGCGTCTCCGCGGTGTCGCTGAATTACCGCGACAAGCTGGTGATCGAGCAGGGAATGGGCCTGCCGCTCCAATTCCCCTTCACGCCTGCATCGGACATGGCCGGTACGGTGGTGGCTTTGGGCGCGGGGGCCTCCCGCTTCTCGGTTGGAGAGCGGGTGATCTCCACCTTCGTTCCCGGGTGGATCGATGGACGTGGCCCCGGGACGGCGCGCCAACCCGGATATCGAACGCTCGGTGGCACCCATACGGGCGTGCTCTCCGAATATGTGATCCTCCACGAGGACTGGGCGGTGGCCGCGCCGCGCAGCCTGCGCGCGGCCGCGTCGAGCACGCTTCCCTGCGCGGGCCTCACGGCGTGGTTCGCCCTCGTCGAGCAGGGGGACCTGCACGCCGGCCAGACGGTGGTCGTGCAAGGCACCGGCGGCGTGGCCCTGTTCGGCATGCAGATCGCGGCGGCGCACGGGGCCGAGGTCATCGTCACCTCGAGCAGCGATGCGAAGCTCGACCGCGCCCGCGCGCTCGGCGCGCACCATGGAATCAACCGCAGCACCACCGATTGGGTGCAAGCCGTCTACGAGATCACCCGCGATCGCGGCGCCGATCACATCTTGGAGATCGCCGGGGGCGCGAGCCTTGGCCGATCCATCCAGGCCACGGCGGTGCATGGATGCGTGTCCGTGATTGGCATTCTCGAAGGGCTCGAGATCTCAGGACCGACGGTGCCTCTCATGCTCAAGCAGGTCACGGTGCGCGGCATCGGCGTCGGCCATCGGCGCGCCCTCGAAGACTTGGTCCGGGCCGTCGACCGCGTGGGCCTCGCGCCGGTGATCGACGCCGAATATGCCTTCACCGATGTTCACGCCGCGTTGGATCACCTGGAACGCGGTCCGTTCGGGAAGATCGTGATCGACGTCTCGTCCGACGCCGCGAGGGAAAACGGGTATTGATGGGTGCATGCGGCGCGCGCCTTCGTTCCTCGCCACGGTGCTCGTGCTCGGTGCCTGCGCGCCCGCCCCGCCTCCTGCCGCTACGGTGTCCACCGTACCCTCTTCAATGCCTGCGGCACCTTCTTCGGTGTCGCGTCTCCCTCCGCCACCGCCGCAGGCTCTCGCGGCTCGTCGCATCGATCGCGCGAGCCGGGCGGCGCTCGTCTGGGCGGCTTCCGAGGGGGCCGCGGGATACGAGATCGAGGTGGCCGTCTGTGCGGCGGAGCTCGCCAGTGCGCCGTGTCGCTTCGACGAGGGACGAATGGCGCTCCGCGCGAAGGTCGATGTTCCGCGCTTCGCGTTCCCGCGTCGCGCGGAGCTCTCGGCGCGTCGCTTTGCGTTTCGCGTGCGTGCGTGCACGGCGGGGCGTTGCTCGGCGTGGAGCGAGCCGGTGGCGACCTCGGGCCGGCCTGCGTTCGACTTCAACGGTGATGGCTACTCGGACATGGTCGTGCTGCCGAGGCAGCCTCCTCCGACGTCGTCGGGCATTCAGGTGGTGCCTCTCTCTGCCATCGAGGACATGCGGCGGGCGCGCGTGTTCTACGGTGGGCCCAATGGATTGCTGCGCGATCCGACGTTGCTCGCCGCGCCGGACACGGTGAAGTGCGCGGCGGGCGCGTGCTGCACGGTGCTCGGTGCGGCGCTCGCCGCGGGCGATCTGAATGGAGATGGCTTCGACGATCTGGCCGTCGCCGCGACCACGTTCTGTCACGGCAAGCCGGATGGCGTGCTCCTCTACTACGGATCGCGTGAAGGCCTGCCCCCAGCGCCGTCACGGGTGCTCACGGGGCCCGCGCTGGCGGACTTCGGGCAGGCGCTTTCGATTGGCGATCTCGATGGAGACGGCTTCGCCGACGTGGTCGTCGGCGCGCCGGGCGAGGCCGCCGGTGCGCCACATGCCGGTGCGGTCTACGTGTATCGAGGATCGGCAGAGGGCGTCGCGCCGGAGCCTCGGCGCATCGCGAGCCCCAAAGCAGAGCGCGATGCGCGCTTCGGCGCGTCGGTCGCGGCCCTCGGCGACGTGGACGGCGATGGCCGCAGTGAGCTCGCCGTCGGCGCGGTGGATCTCGACACGTCGAAGAATGATGCTGGCGCCGTCTTCGTGCTCGGCGGCGGGGATCTCCGTCTGCTCCCCGGGGCGTGGACCGATGCCGCGGGCGGTCGCGGTGCGCGCTTCGGGTACGGCGTCGTCGGGAGCGACGTGAACGGTGATGGCTTCGCGGATCTCATCGTCGATGCCGCGCTCTCGTTCGATACCGTGTTCCGCACGCCGCGCGGCAATACGTATGCTGCCGTGAGCGCGTTTCTCGGCGCCAGAGACGGCCTCGCGCGCACGCCGTTTCGGCACCACGCGTACGGCCGCGCCAACTGGAACCGGCTCGCCGCGGCGGGCGACGTGAACGGCGATGGCTTCGACGACTTCGTCCTCGGCCGGCCTCATCGCGAGTCGGACAACAAGGCCTTCTATCTCGGCGACGTCCAGCTCTACTTGGGCGCGGCCACGGGCCCGAGCGAGGCGCCGTCTCAGGTGCTCACCGGCGGCGACGAGGCCCGGCGCACGAACTGCTCGAGCGTGAATGGCAACATCGGCTTCGGCGAGCGCGTCGCCGGCGTGGGAGACGTGAACGGCGACGGCTTCGACGACGTGGCCGTGATCTGCACCGGAAGGAGCGTGACGCTCGTCTATGCGGGCTCGCCGCGAGGCCTCGACGAGATGCCGCAGGCGGAGCTCGCGGTGATGGGCGTGATGCGGTGAGCGAAGACCTACGCGATGCCGAGTGCGCAGGATTCCGTGTCAGCCTGTGAATCGGACGGTGCTCAGCCGCGCGCGCGGGGATCGCGGCGGCGGGCCCACTCGCACATGACCATGCCGGCGGCGATGGCGACGGGATAGGAGTGGTTGATCCCGTACATCGGGATGGCGAGCACCTCGGTGCAGGCGCCGAGGAGCGAGGGAGGGACGCCGTCGTTCTCGCTGCCGAAGACGAAGACGAGATCCTTCGGCATGGGGGACTCCCAGAGGGAGGTGCGCGCGTGATCGCGCTCCACGCCGATGAGCGGGCGGCCGGCGACGGCTTCGAGGAAGGCGCGCTCGTCGGGGCACTCGACGATGGTCTCGTACTTCTGCATGCCCATGGCGGCGCGCTCGTAATAGGGCTCGCTGCCGATGAGGAAGATCTCGCGCACCAGGAACGAGTGCGCGACGCGGATGATGGCGCCGATGTTGAACGGGTTCTTGGCCCGACAGATGGCGACGGAGAAATCGCTGCGGAGCGGCGCGAGCTCGCGGCGAATCTCGTCGGTGCTGAGGCCGAACGGAGGGACCTTCACGCGTGCCGTTCTAATCCACCCGGCCGAACTGGGCGAACGTCGGGTAAATCGGGCCTTCTTTGATGGTCAGCTCGGTGACGGTCCCGGACGCGTGCTTCACCGCCAGCGCGAGGCCGTCGAAGGGCACGGCGTTGAAGGCGCTCTTCACCTCGTCCGGCGTCATCTTCTTCACCTCGCGGGCGCCGATGCGGATCACCTCGTCACCGGCTTGGATGCCGGCGCGCTCGGCAGGGCTGCCCTGGAGGAGGCGCGTGATGAAGCAGGCGTCGGTGTGCAGCTCGAACCAGAGGCCGAGGCCCGAGACCGCGTGCGCGGGCTCGTAGGCGAGCACGACCTCGCCGCCGTCGTCGAAGAGGACGCGGACCTGCTTGTCGAGCTCGTTCTGCTCCGTGATCGATCCGACGTCGCGCACGCCGATGGGCTTGTCGTTGATGGCCGCGTTGTCCCAGAGCTCGATGCGCAGCTTGTCCCCCGGGCCGATCTTGAAGTTCCCCCGCGGGCCTTCGGGCCAGGTGGGCTCGAACGCGTCCGACTGCACCGGTGTCCGGAACAGCTCGGCGCCGTTGACCAGGAGCTTTGCGTAGGGAGAAGGCTTCCCGCTCGGGCTCCACGCACGTCCGTCGCGCGTGCGCTCGGGCACCCGCGCGGACACGAAGCGGAGCCAGCGCAGCTCGCTCGGGGGCGCAGGATCGAGCGGTTGGCCCGCGGGAATGGCGCGCGTACGCGTGCCGAGCTCGGGGTACACCGCAGGGCACCCCGTGAGGATCGCGGTGAGGAGGAGGGACGCAGCGAAGCGCGCTTTCATGGTTTTCAGGTCCGGATTATCAGATCTCCGGAGCTTGGCGAAAGCTGCCGGCGCTGTGGAGCGCGAGTCCTCACGAAGCCCGAAAACTTTGCCGCGCGCGGCGAGACGGCGTAGCTCGTCGATGCGAGACTCGGGAGGAGCACGTCCATGTCGCTTGCCGACCGCCGAATCCGAATCAAGAAATAGATTGCCGCGATCGTCGGGAGCGGGTGCCCGCGCTCACGACCGGCAACGATCCACGCCGCGACCCCGGCGGGGAGCGGATGTCTGCGGCTCCCACCGCAGAGAAGAATCGGCATAGGCTGTCGCTGCTTGATCTCCGGCTCGGCCGGGCTCAGGAGGAGAGATGTATGGCTCGACTCGTCGGCTTCATCGGTAATCGTCCGGATCTCGGTGCCCGCGTGATCGAGCTCGAGGGGCGTGCCCTCGACGTACGTCGTCGCACGGGGGTGACCCCGGGTTGGGGTGTCGGGTTCTACCAGGCAGGTGAGATCCTCCTCAAACGCCGCCCGATCGACGATCGGGACGAGGTGCGGCCCGCGGACATCACCCGCGACGTCCGGGCCGACACGCTCGTCGCGCACGTTCGCCTGGCCACGGTCGGGGCCCCCCGCACGGAGAACACGCATCCCTTCCGTTACCGGCAGTGGCTCTTCGCCAACACAGGCACCGTCGAGGCGTTCGCCCGCCTGCGCGGTCGCCTCGCCGAGCAGCTCCCCCAATTCCTCCATCGCGACGTCCGCGGCGAGACGGACAGCGAGCTGTTGTTCCACCTCTTCCTGTCGTTCCTCCACGATGCGGGGCAGCTCGATCGGCCGGCCGTCGAGCCGAGCGCGGCTCGCACGGCGTTGCGCGGCGCCATGGCCTTGGTCGACGGGCTCTGCGCGGAGGAAGGCGCGCCGCCGACGGCGCTCAACGTCATCGTGACCAACCCGGAGTACTTGATCGCGGTGCACGCAGGGACGGCATCGAGCGGCGGGACGAGCGCTGCGGCCTCGGCCGAGATGGGGTACCGCGTCTTCCAAGGGCAGCGCGATCTCGAGCGCCTCTTCGGCGATGGTGGCCTCGGTCGCATGCGCATCCCGGACTACGCGACGAGCCGGCTCACGCTGGTCGCGTCCGATTTCGACGACGGCCTGCCGCCTGGGTGGACCGCGGTTCCGCAGCGTGCGATCGTGACCATCACGCGCTCGGATGATCCGGTCATCGAAAGCTTGTAGCCATCCTTCCACCTCCTCCGTGACGGCGTTGGCCGTGGCCCTGTGCCTCGGCCTGCCCGCGTGCACCGCGACGGCGACGCTCCCTGAAAGCGGGACCGCGCGGCGGCGCCCCGACGGCGTGGCCATCGATCCGATCAGCGCTCCGCCTCCAGCGCGCGATCGCGCCGATGTGGCCGAGGGGCTCGTGACCCTGCGCACGCCGCTCGGCATCGATCGCGCGCTCTCCACGGTGCAGGAGCTGTTTCGCAAGATCGTGCAAGAGGACGGGGAGGGGCTCGAGCCGCTCTTCACGCGTGATGCGCTGGCGGTCACTTCGCTCGCGCCCAGCGGCGCCGGCCAGACGCCGCAGGCGATCCTCTTCTGGCATGGGCGCTTCCGCAAGCTCGACTACACGCGGCTCGCGGGCGAGCTCGTCTATCGGGACGCCGAGATCACCTTCTTCCGCGCGGAGGACGCGTTGGATGCGCCGCCGCATCCCGCGATCCGCGCCGATGCGCTGAACGGCAACGACGTGGTGGTGCGCGTGCCCATCGTGATGGCGCGCGTGGGCGCCGATCGGCTCTTCGGCGACGAGATGATCCTGTGGCTGCGCCGCGACGGCGATCGCTATCGCATCTATCGCATCTTCGAAGACTTCCAGCTCAATTGAGTCCGGATGGGCGGCGCGCCGCGGCCCGCCCGCGTCGCCTCAAAGGCAGCTCACGTTGCTCCAGCAGTCGGCCATGGCGTTGAACGGCGCAACCGCGTCGGGATACTGCGCCACGCAATCGTTGAAGCAGGGCTGCGACGCGCACTGCTTCTGATCGATGCACTGGTACACGAAGGCGAGGCACGCATCGCTCTCGCCGCAGGCTTTCGTCTCGTCGCAGCAGGCGGCCTGAATCTCGCCGGTGCAGCTCGCCGGCGTGGGCTGGATGTTGCCGCACGTGGCCGGCGCCATGCCGCACGCGTCGGCGCAGAGGTTCTGCACGCAAACCACCAGACCGCTGTAGTTCCAGATGCCGCCCGCGTGACCGCTGGTGCAGTCGGTCCCTGCGGCGGCGCACGCGATGCTGGCCACGCAGTCCGGGTCACCGGCGCAGTTCGCCCCCGTGGTGCAGCACTTCTCGTTTTGGCAGGCTTCGCACGCAGGGTTCCCGGGCCACGCGGGGCCCTGGCACGTGGCCGCGCCGCCGCCCGCGCCGTGGCCGCCCGCGCCCATCCCTCCTGCGCCGCCGAGCTGGCCGCTCGACGTGGTTCTCGTGGAGGATCCAGCGGGCTGTCCTGTCGAGCCGCAAGCGCTCAGGGCCGTGAGGAGCGCCGCGACGACGAGCCGTACATTGCGTGAAATCATCGGGGCCGATGCTGACGCGCGCTGCGCGTCGGTCCACTTAGCAAAGTTTAATTCGGGCTCGCGGTGCGGCGCGGGATGGTATCCGCCGGGGCATCGCTCGACGAGCGCGGGCACGAGCAGCCGCAGTCTTGGACGCCTCGCGTGCGTTTACTCGGTCGTGTCGAGAGGGGGCTCGCAGGGGCTCGTGCCTCTGCTGTGCTCGTCCCCGTCACAAGGTCTCGTCGTCGTGCGGAAGGAGGGCGCGTGTTGCGATCGCGCGCGGGGTCGGACAGACTCCCGCGTCCATGACCCGGCTCAAGGTTGCGTTCGTGGGCTCGGGAGGCGCGGCGCGCGGCCTCTCTCACCTCGGTGTCTTGAAGGCCTGCGAGGAGCTGGGCATCGAGCCGGACATCTTCGTCGGGGCCAACACCGGCGCGCTCGTCGGCGCGCTCTATGGCCAGGACATCCCGCTCGACGTGCTGCTCGACGGCTTCCGCCTGCCGTGGCGGCGCCGGCACGACGGCCCGCGGTTGCGCCTCCGCACCTTCCTCGGCGCGCCCAGGCTGCGGGATTTCCTCGACCCCGGCTACCTTGCGTCGGGCCTCTTCTCCATCGATGCGCTCGAGCGCTACCTCGCGCAGAACCTGCCCATCAACGACTTCCGCCAGCTCCCGAAGCGCGTGTTCGTCACGGCCGTCGACGTCGACAACGGCCAGCGCGTCGTCTTCGGGCCCGGCTACGAAGAGGCGGTCCCCATCAGCCGAGCGCTGGCCGCGAGCTGTTGCGTGCCCGGCGTCTTCCGGCCGTACCGCATCGACGGACGCTACTTCCTCGACGGTGAGATCGTGCGCACGCTCTCGGCCGATCTCGCGGTCGCCGCGGGCGCGAACGTGGTCATCATCTCCAACATCTATCGGCCCGAGGAGCGCTCGCCGGAGCGCCGCTCGATCGCTCGACGCGGCGCCCACGCGGTGATGCGGCAGGCGTTCAACATCGTGCTCTCGGAGAAGCAGCGGCGCGGCGTCGAGCTCCTGTGCAAGCTCTACCCGCACGTGAAGTTCCTCGACATCGCGCCCGACGTCGGCTCGTACGGGTACTTCAACCGCTACGCGGCGCGCCCGCTGGTGACGCGCGGCTACCGCACGGCGCTGCGCGTGCTCGCCGACGCGAAGGAGCACGGCGTCTTCGGCGGTCCACCAGCGTCGGACATCTCGCTCAACTGACGCGCGGCGCGCCGGCTGGGGAATCGTTTGAGCTCAAACGATTTCGGCAGCGGCGCTCGCGAACGCGCGAAGCACGAGAGCGTTCGGTCCGATGGTGAGATCGTTTGAGCTCAAACGATCGCGGTCGCGGCTCGACCGCGTCGAGGGGCCGAGCCGCACGGGGACGTGAAGTTACGAGACGAGGAGCTTCACCACGAACGTGGTGCTGCCGAGGCGGAGGCGATCGTTGTCGCGGAGCTGCCGGCGCTCGCCGGGCGAGAGGCGGGCCTCGTTGAGGAACGTGCCGTTGCGCGAGCCATCGTCCTCCGCGAAGGCCTGACCCGTGGCCGGATCGGCGTGGATGCTGGCGTGCCGCGACGACGCGCTGGCGTCCTGCAGCGCGATGTCGACGCCTTCACCGGCCGAGCGGCCGAGCTGCGTGCGGCCGCTGTGGATCGCCCAGAAGCTGCCGCTCGGATCGTTTTGGAACGTGACGAGGAAGCCGACGAGCACGCGCGGGCCCGAGGCCGCCGCGACGACGGCCGGCGGACCGGACAACGATCCCGGCGACATCAGCGGCGGCGGGGCCACCATCGACGGAGGCGCGATGCCGCCCGGCCGGCCGAAGGCGCCCGGAACCATGGGCGGCGGTGCGGCGGCTCCGGCCATCATCGGCGGGGCGCCGGCCATCATCGGCGGTGCTCCGCCTTGCATCATCGCGGGAGCGCCCGGCACCGGCGGCGCGCCGAACGACACGGCGGGCGGTGCGCCGAAGCTCGGCGCTGCGGGCGCATTGGGCACCATTTGAATGGGCTGCGGCGGCACCGGCGGCGGGCCACCGAGCGCGGCGGGTACGGGAGGCGGGCCCACCGCCGGTTGCGGCGGCTGCGGTGCGGCGGCGCGCGCCCACGGCGAGCTGAACTCGGGCTGCGCTGCACCGGCGGAGAAGGCCCCACCACCGCCTTGCACCGGCGGAGGCGCGCCGTATCCACCGCCCGCCATCGGACCCATCGCCGGCGGCGGCATGGGTTGCGGACCGAGCGCGGACACGGGCGGCGGCGGCGCGATCGCACCACCCATCGGCGTCACGGGAGGCGGCGGCGCCACGGCCCCGGGACGTGCGACCGGCGGCGGTGCCCCCGGATACCCACCGATCCCCGGCGGGCCCGGCGGCGCATACGCGCCTGCGCCGCCCATCATCACCGGCGCGGGCGGCGCCATGGCGGGCGGCGGGGCCACGGCCGGCGGCGGCGCGGGCGCGCCTCCACCGACCGAAGCGCCGCACATGTTGCAGGCGTTGTCCGTGTCCTTGAGCATCCAACCGCAGCTCGGACAGGCTTTCACGTCGTCCTCCTCGGCACGTCGAGGCAAGGCTTCGTCGGATGCGTCGAATCCATGGGCTCGTTCGTCTTCGACCGATGCGTGCCCCGGCTCGCGGGCTCGCGATGCAGACGGCCGCACGCTTCGGTTCGGGTCGCGACGAGGCTAGCAGATCCCGAGGGCGTGCGTAGAGGGGCAGCGGACGACTGCTTTCGACGGGCCTTTCGTGCGAGCATCCGGCCGCATGACGGGTGCCAGCGATCTGCGGGGAAGCGTCGTCTTCGTCACCGGGGCCACCGGTATGCTCGGGTACGCCGTGGCCCGCGCGCTCGCCCTCGCGGGCGCCCGGGTGCGCGCCCTCAGCCGCGGCGGCGCGCTGCCCGAGGATCTGCCGTCCCTCGGCGTCGAGGTCGTCTCCGGTGATCTCCTCGACGCCGACGCCCTCCGTCGCGGCGTCGACGGCGCCCGCTTCGTCTTCCACGTGGCCGCCGACGTCCGCATGTGGCGCGGCGTGTGGGCCGACGTCCTCCGCACCAACGTCGACGGGACGCGCGCCCTCGTCGAGGCCGCGGTGGCCGCGCGCCCGGAGCGCTTCGTCTTCACGTCCTCGGGCTCGACGCTGGGCAAGCCGCTCGACGCCACGCGCGGCGAGCCCGTCACCATCGACGAGCGCGATCGTTATTCGCTTGCTCCGCTGGGCATGGTGTATCCGCACACCAAGTGGCTCTCCGAAGAGGAGGTCCTCCGCGGCGTGGATCGCGGGCTCGACGCCGTGATCACGCACCCCACGGCCATCTTCGGACCGTTTGACCTCAAACGAAATCTCCTCCCGCTCTTCCGCGCCGCGCGATCGCCGCTCGGGTTGGCGGTGCCGCGCGGCTACCGCACGGTCTGCGACGTGCGCGACGTCGCCGACGGCCACCTCGCCGCGGCGCTGCGCGGCCGTCGCGGCGAGCGCTACGCCCTCGCGGGCGAGTCGATGAGCGTGCGCGATCTCTTCGGCGAGATCGCCGCCACCGTCGGCGGTCGCCCGCCGCGCTTCGAGCTCCCGGCCGGGGTCGTGGTGGGCGCGGGGCGCGCGATGGAAGCGTTGGCGCTGCTGCGCCGCAAGGCGCCGACGCTGAGCGAGGAGATGGCGATTCAATCGACATTGCGTGTCAAAGTGTCGAGCGACAAGGCCGAGCGCGAGCTCGGCTATCGCTCTCGCGCGGCGCGCGTCTCGATCGCGGATACGGCCGCCTGGTACCGGGATCGCGGCGATCTCACCTGACGAAGCGCGGCGACGGCGGGCGCCCTTTCGGGTAGGGTGAACAACATGCCTTCCCTCGCTCGCAAGCGCTCTGCGCTCTTTCTCATCCTCGCGATCCCGGCGCTCGCGCGTTGCGGATCAGGCGGCACCGAAACCGGCAGCACCGGTGCCGACGGCGGTGGTCACGCCAGCGGATCGTCGAGCTCTGCGTCGGGCACCGGCGGCGACGGTGCCGGCGGCAACTTCACGACGAGCGGCACGGGCACGGGCGGCGGCATCACCACCGGCTGCCCTTCAGGCATCATCTGCGGCGACGGCGATTGCTGCGCGGCCGGCGACGAGTGCGTCGGCAACGCGTGCTTGCCCGCGTGCGCGCCGCAGGTCCGCTGCGGCACCGGCAACACCAAGTGCTGCGGCGCCGACGAGCTCTGCCTCGGCGAGCAATGCGTCGCCGCCACCACGCCGTGCCTCGACTACGCCGACTGCGCCGACGCCGAGTTCTGCGAGCCCACCCTGGGCAAGTGCGTGCCGCAGGCTCCGGGCGCGCCCATCTGCGAGTACAAGCCGCCCGTCGGTCCGCTCACGCCCAAGATCGAGTGGTCGTGGAC
Source organism: Minicystis rosea (assembly GCA_001931535.1). Lineage (GTDB taxonomy): Bacteria > Myxococcota_A > Polyangia > Polyangiales > Polyangiaceae > Minicystis > Minicystis rosea. Next base: position 4,988,667 of record CP016211.1, on the reverse strand, counting down.
GAGCAGCACCATCCAGCCGAACGCCGTGCAAGTGATCAACATGCCGGTCGTGATCGATCTGGAGAACGACGGTCACCCCGACGTCGTCGTCGTCACCTCGGAGGACTTCAGCCAAAACGGCATCGCCTACGTGCGCGCGCTGAACGGGACGGACGGCACCGAGAAGTGGCCGGCGACGGCCGATGTCTACAAGATGGAGAACCGCGCGAATTCCCGCGGTACGCCGGCCGCGGCCGATCTCGACGGTGACGGCAAGGTCGAGATCGTCACGCCCAAGTCCGGCGGCGGCCTCATCGCCTTCAACCACGATGGCTCGCTGCGCTGGGTCTCGAAGCAGAAGGATGGCACCACGCCTTGGCTCGGCGTCGTCGACTCGGCGACCGTGGCCATCGCCGATCTCGACGCCGACGGGAGCCCCGAGATCATCGTCGCCGGCGTCGTCTTCGACAGCACCGGCAAGCTCATCGCCGACGGCGGAGCCCACGTGGGCGGGCACGATTCCTCGTATGGATCGGTCACCATCGTGGCCGACGTGAACGGCGACGGGAAGCAGGAGATCATCACCGGCAAGAGCGCCTTCGACGTCGACGCGACCGGCGTGCACGTGCTCTGGGACAACGCGCAGAGCGACGGTTACCCCGCGGTCGCCGATCTCGACGGCGACGGCAAGCCGGAGATCGTCGTCGTGTCGAACAGCACCGTGCGCGTGCAGAGCGGTGCGACGGGGGCGGTGCTCGCGACCTCGCCGTTCCCCACGGGCGTCTCCGGCGCCGGCGGCCCGCCGACGATCGCGGACTTCGACGGCGACGGGAAGCCCGACTTCTCCACCGCCGGTGGCAACGCGTACATGGTCTTCCGCTTCGTGCCCGGCACGCCCGCCAAGATCGAGCTCGTGTGGAAGAGCACGACGCAGGACATCAGCTCGAACCGCACCGGATCGAGCGTGTTCGACTTCCAGGGCGACGGCTCGGCCGAGGTCGTCTACGGCGACGAGTGCTACTTCCGCATCTACAGCGGCAAGGACGGCACCGTGCTGTTCCAGGACCCGAGCTCCTCGGGCACCATCCACGAGTACCCGGTCATCGCCGACGTCGACGGCGACAACAACACCGAGATCGTCGTCGTCTCCAACGATCTCAACCACAAGAACCCGCTCGCCACGTGCCCCACGTACACGTCGCCGGACCAGATTCGGCACGGCGTCTTCGTGTACGGCGACGCCGACGACAAGTGGGTGCGCACCCGCCGCATCTGGAACCAGCATGCGTACCACCTCACCAACATCGCCGCCGACGGCTCGGTGCCGCATCCGGAGCCGGTGAGCTGGGTCGGCCCGCAGGGGCTCAACAACTATCGTCAATCGAGCCAGGGCGCGGGCGTGTACAACGCCCCCGATCTCCAGGTGAGCCTCGGCGCCGGCCTCGCCGGTTGCCCGGGCAGCGTGCACCTCGAGGCCTTGGTGCAAAACCACGGCAGCCTCGGCGTCGCCGCCGGCGTCGACGTCTCCTTCTACGCGGGCACGAGCCCGAATGGCACGCTCATCTCGAGCGCGAAGACCACCATCCCGCTCCTCCCCGGCCAATACGAGGTCGTGAGCACCGATTGGCAGGTGCCCGCGGGCAACACGGTGAAGACGTTCTACGTCGTCGTCGACGGCGCCGAGAGCACCAACGCCGTCAGCGAGTGCCTCGAGGACAACAACCAAGCCAGCGTCGACGGCGTGAGCTGCCCGAAGATCAACTGACGCTCTCCGTTTCGCATGGCCCGAGCCGCCCGGCTCGGGTCATGCGGCCGCTCAACGGCACGTCGGATTGCGCATCACCGTCACGTTGTCTCCGCCGGTGTTCGAGACGGTGATATCGAGTCTGCCGTCTCCGTCCAAATCCGCGACGGCGATCCCGGTTCCCCCGATTCGCGTCACGTAGTCGAGCGCCGGCGCGAACGTCCCATCTCCCAGATTGAGCAGGACCTCCACCCCTTGGTTTGCCGTGGGCATCGCCAAGTCCAACGCTCCATCTCCATCGATGTCCGCGATGGCCACCATCGCCGGATCGAGCTGGACGGGATACGACACGCGATCGGCGAACGTTCCATCCCCGTGCCCCAAGAGCACGGCCGCGGGATCGCCGTGGGTGGCGACGACGAGATCGACAATCCCATCGCCGCTGACGTCGCCGATGGCCACGGACTTGGGATAAACCCCGACCACGGCGGCGAGGGGCGGCGCGAACGTGCCATCACCCTCGTTCCGCAGGACGCTGACCGTATTGGCACCCTCGTTGGCGACGACGATGTCGACGTGGCCATCGCCGTCGACGTCGCCGAGCGCCACCGCCATCGGCGCCGATCCCGCGGGGTAAGTCGCTGCCGTGAACGCGCCGTCGCCGTGGCCGAAGAGCACGCTCACGTTGCCATCGGTCCTGTTGGCGATCGCGAGATCGAGCTTGCCATCACCGTTCAGATCCGCGGCCGCGAGCGCGATCGGCGTCGCGCCCACCGGGTGATCCACTTTGGCGGCGAAGCCCCCTCCCGGCTTGCCCGCGAGGATGCTGACGGAGTGCCCATTGGAATTGGCGACCGCGAGATCCGGCCGGCTGTCACCGTTGAAATCCCCGGCGACGACGCCCGTGGGCTGGGCGCCGGTCGCGTACGGAATCGGCGCGGCAAACGTGCCATTGCCGTTGTTCCGAAAGATGGTGACGGTGTCGTTGCCTGCATGAGACACGGCGAGATCGGCAAAGCCATCATCGTCGAAATCGGCGACCGCGATCTGGGTGGGCGTGCCGAAGATGGAGGCGCCGGGCACCTCGTAACCTTCCGGCGCGGCGAACGCATGCTCACCACGGCCGAAGGCGATCTCGAGGCCGCCGTAGGCGACGACGACGTCCGCATGGCCGTCACCGTCGAGATCGGCTGCGCCCGCCGGGGTGCCGCTCATGTCGTGGTGCGTCCGCGCGCCGAGCAGGCCGTGGCCGTCGTTCCACAGCACGTCGAAGCCCGCATTGTACGAAGCGGTGAAGACATCGAGCTTCCCGTCGCCGTCGAGATCGGCCACCTGCATCGCATACGCGGACGGTGCGTTTGCATCGACCTTGGGCGCGAACGTGCCATCCCCATGGCCGCGGAGCACGCTCACGCGGCCGTTGTTGTAATCGGCGACGAGCACGTCGACATGGCCGTCGTCGTCCAGATCCGCGGCGGTGATGGCATATGCGGTGATGGATTCACCGAGATCGACAGGATCGGCGAAGGTGCCATTGCCATGGTTGAAGCGGACGACGAGCCTGCTTCCCGCGCCCATCATGAGGTCGTTCGCGCCGTCGCCGTCGAGATCGCCGATGCCCACTGGACCGCTGTTGGCGGAGGGCTGCATCGCCGTGTAGGCGGGCGCCGCAAAGGTGCCGTCGCCCAGGTTCACGAGCACGGCGGCGACGGCGCTCGGGAGCAGAATGCCACCGCTGCCTTCGACGGAGAGCGCGAGATCGGGGAGACCGTCACCCGTGAGATCGCCGGCAGCCATGTAGGCATCCACGCCATACGTGTTGGGAACGGGAATGGACCAGGCGGAGAGGAAGCTGCCATCGCCCGCGTTGCGCACCACGGTGACGAGGTCGGGCCGGTTGCACACGACATCGAGCGTGCCATTGCCGTCGACGTCCGCGAGGAGGAGCGTACCGCAGGGCGCGGCCATCGAGGCCCCGGCGACGAGGGTGCCGTCGCTGCTGCCGAGCAGAACGGCGACCTCGTCCGCGGACGAGTAAACGAGATCGGGGAGGCCATCACCGTTCATGTCCCCGGTGGCGGCCGTCCATGTTCCCTCGAGCATCTGCGGCGGCGCCGGGAGACCGAGGACACCGGGAACGCAGTGCGGATCCGGCATCCCGCTGGAGCTGCTCGACGACGCGCTGCTGCTGCTCGCGCTCGTGGAGACGCTGCTGCTCGCGGTGGTCGAGGCGCTGCTGCTCGCGCTCGTGCTCGACACGCCTCCGGCCCCACCGTTGCTCGTCGACGCGGCCCCGCCGGTGGCTTCGTCGACGGCGCCGTTGCACGCAGCGACGAGCAGCGAGAGCCCGAGCCCGAAGAACGACGATCTCGTCCGCATGCTGCCAGATTACTACGATCGCCTTCGTCATCGCAGCGCCGCCGGACCGGCACCCGAACGACGCGGTGCTGTAGCCGGTGATGCGCCGAGCGAGCATGGGACATCGATGCTCGCAATGGAGTCTCGTCACCGATCCTCGATCGGCACGCGCAGCTTCCAAGGATACTGACCGAGCGTCCGAACCTCGTCGTGACGCTTCAGCGCGAACGTGTAGCCGTCCTCGACGAGCTCGCGCGGGAACAGGCGCCCATCGTCTTCGTCGAGCTCGACGTAGAGATCGTTTTCGAGCGCATCGACGAAGCACTCGAGCCACTGGGCGACGTTCTCGAAGAGCACCTTCCGCTCTCCTGGCCTGTTGTGATCGAAATCGATGATCGCGCCCGGCGGCCCATGGACGCCGCGGACATCGACATAGATGCAGTCACCATCCTCGGCCTCCAAGAGAGGCACGAGGCCTCGATCCCAGTACGCGGGCCCGAACTGCGTCTCGCCGAGCTCGAGCATCGTGCGGATGTAGTCCCCCGCCTTGGAGACGTCGGCGACGCGGTACTTCATGTACAGCGCGTCTTCGCCGGGCGCGCCGGCGAAGAGAAAGAACGCGCGCAGATCCGAAGGGAGCTCGCTCTCCATGACGGCTTCCAAGGCGCGAAGATCCGCTGGCGCGGCGGGCGGACCGAGGCGCTTTCGGCTCGAGCGGCGGAGCCACGCGTCGAGCCGCTGGAGGAGGTCGTCCATCGGCGGCTGCTCCCAGAGGCAGAGCGCTCCGATGTGCACGACGCCCGGCGCGCTTCCGGCGGTCTTTCGCATCTGCGCGAGCACCACCTCGGCGCTCTGCGGCTCGATCATGGCGCTCGCACATTCCCAGCGGACATACTGGAGAAGCGATTCGATCTCCCCGTCACCGAGCGCGACGTTCGTGCGTGCGCGGACATGCAACCACGTCCCGTCCTCGCGCTTCACGTCGAGCCAGGTTCGTCGCGCCCGCTGCGCCGGGAGCATGATCAGCGCCGTCCCCGCCGGCGTTGCGTCGAGCCACGCGACGTCGGGAATCGCCGTGCTCGACCAGGGAGCGTCGTCGGCGCGCGCGATCCGGAGCCGCGGCCAAGGCGAGCCACGCTTCTCCGCATGCGCGGCGGCGCACGCGCGCGCCGTCTCCTCGATGGCCTCGGTCAGGCTGAAAGCGGCCCGCTTCAGAACCGAGAGCCCTTCATCGTCATAGCGTTCGATCCAATAGCTCCCGTCCGCGGTATCGACGAACCCTTTGAGGGCCGGAACGCAGGTCGCCCGGAACCAAGGCTCGTCTCGAAGCTCACGATACCTCTCGGCCGCGCGCTCGATGGAGCGCCACCCGATGCCGCTCGTCTCGTGCTCTTCAGGGCTCCACGCAAACCATGCTGCGAGCTCCGGTGTCGGCGGCGGCAGATCGGCCGGCCAGGCGACATCGTCACGCGGAGATCCGTAGGAGATTCTTCGAGCCCACACCGCCCCTTCATCCCAAAGCAGCATGCGCTCGAGATGACGAAGGGCCGTGTGAAAAGAGGCCGGAGCGGGCGAGCGTTCGATGGGCATCGTGTTGGCGCAGGTCACTTTCGAGCGGTGCCGGAGACGCTACCTCAACGATCGGGATCCGTGAACGAGCACCTCTTCAGCGCTTCGCGTGGAGGTGCACCACCCGCAGGCTGCCGCGCTCCAGCGCGACGTCGGCCTCGCCGTCGCGCACCCACTTGTCCGCGTGGGCGCGGAGGCGCTGCTCGCGTTTGTCGACCTTGTCGAGCACGAGCCACACGATGCCTTCACGGGCCCACTCCGCCGCGCTCGCGGGCAGTACCTTGAGGAGCTGTTGCCGCGACTTCAACAGACGTGGGGCAACGCCGAACCCTGCGGCCATTTCCTCGGGCCACGGCGTCGACAACCCACCCCATTGATCGTACGCCTTCGCCTTGCCCAGCGCGCGATAAACCCCTTCCTCGGGGCGGACGGCGTGGCGCAGATAGCCAATCACGGCCGCGTCCACCTCGTCGATCGCATCGGGCCGGTGATCGAAGCTCGTTTGCGGAACCGCGAGCCAAGCGGCCGCATGGAACGTCGCGCTCCACCCCATCGCCGCGCCTGCGAGCAGCGCCACGACGATGCCTCTTCCGGCGCGCGACGCGGATCGGGCCTCCCCGATGCGCGTGAGCACCACGCCCGTGCAGAGCGCGAGCGCCAGCTCGGCCACGGTCGCGAATTTCACGATGTCCCACGAGTACCGGAAACGAAGCGCGTTGGGCACGAGCACCGATCCACCGATGACGAGCGCGAGGAAGAGCCGCTCGCGCCGCGCGAAGTAGAGGCCCGCGAGCCCGAGCGGCAGGAGCACGCCGTAGGTGCGTGCATTCCAGAGCAGCGTCCCCGCGAGCGAGCTGCCGATCCCGAGGTGCAGCTCCAGGCCCGATCCCTCGCGGTAGGGCGTCGCCGCGAAGAAGCCGCCCAGCACGCGGGCCAGCGCCACCGATGCCACCCCGGCGGCGACGGCGCCGGCGGCGCGGCGCGGATCGAGCTTCGCGCGCCGGACGCTCTCGGCGACCACGAACGACGGGAGCGCGCAGGCGAAGAGCACCGTCTGGCTCTGCGAGAGCGCCGCGAGCAGGACGGCGAAGAGCGCATATCGGCCCGGATGCGCGACCGATCGCCGCTCCGCGAGCAGCACGAGAACCGCCAGAAACAGCGGAATCCCCGCGCCGAACGGGTGCTGGAAGAAGTAGCTCCCGAGCGGCGGATTGATCCACACGTGATCGATCTCGCAATACCCGATCAAGTGGTGACCGAGCGGCGCGCCCGGCTTGGGGCAGAGCAGGTGAACGCCGCCGCCGAACAGCGCGAGGAGGCCGGTGAGCGCACCAGTGCGCGCGCCTCCCAGCACGCGCCCCAAATGAGCCCCGAGGAAGAACGTGTAGGCGACGGCGAGGAGCGTCGTCAGATCGATGGCCAGCGCCGCCGGTACACGCAGCACCACGCCGAACGCGGCGGCGATGACGTCGAAGCCATCGTGGTAATCGAGCTCGAACTGCGGAAAGGTCGCGAGTCGCGGGGGAAACGCCCCATTTTCGAGCTGCGCGACGATCGACAGGTGCCCGCCGATGGTCAGCTCGTCGTGGAAGTAACACCGCACCGCCGGCACGACGGCGACGAGCGCGATCGCGGCGACGAGCAGGTTCGATCGACGCCGTGCGCCTGCGGCGAAGCCGTCGCGGATCCATGCGCGCGCCTGCCAAGCGCCGAGCGCGGCGACGGCCACGGTCCCGACCACGAGCCCGGTGACGAAGTGATGAGCGGCGCGCGCCATCGCGATCACCGCGACGAGCCACAGCGAGACACCCGCGCCGGGCGCGAGGATCGCGCGCGTGTCGCGGCCCACGCCGGCGCGCGCCACGAGCCACGCGCCCGCCGCGGGCACGAGCGGGATCGCGGCGGCGAGCGCGACGCAGGCGAGCGGTGTCGTCAGCGGGACGTTCACGGCGCGCATGCTGCCATGGGTCGCGCCGATCGCGCACCGCCGAAGGCGGGAAGAACCCTCAGCGACGCTTGGGTAGATCGCCGACGAAGATCACATGCCGAGCGCCCTTGTCGCGCCGCGCCCGCGTGTGCACCGCCCGCGCGTCGAACCCCGATCGCCCGAACCGCTTGGTGAACGCCGCGTCGTCGCCCGCCGACCAGATGGCGAGGCGCCCGCCCGGCTTGAGCGCGCGCGCGGCCGCCGCCAAGCCATCGGGCCCGTAGAGCACGTGGTTGTCCTTGAGGCAGAGCGCCGCCGGCCCGTTGTCGACGTCGAGCATGATCGCGTCGAACCGCGCCTCGCTGCGGCGAATGAGGTCGGCCACGTTGCCGATCTCGATCTTGGTCCGCCGATCGTCGAGCAGCTTGCCGCCGCCCACGGGATCGCGCACCCACTGCACGATCTCCGGAACGAGCTCGCCGACCACCACCTCCGATCGCCGCGGTAGCAGCGCGAGCGTCGCCTTCAGCGTGAACCCGAGCCCGAGCCCGCCGATGAGCACGCGCGCTCCTTCGCCGAGCCCTTCGCAGCCGAGCTCGGCCAAGAGCTCCTCCGAGCCGTGCTGGCGGCTCCCCATCAAATCGACACCGCCGACGCGGACGACGATTTCTTCACCGCGCTTCCACAGCGACAGCTCGGTGCCATCGGGCGCACGAGCGGACGCGAGCTTGTTCCAGGGAATCACGGCGCGGAGCTTAGTGCCGTGCGCCCGAAGTTCCGCCACGAAATCGGGCCTCGGCGCCAAGCCGCGCGAAGCGCAGCGGCCTTTGGGGCGAAGCCCCATCGAAACCGATGGTGATCTCGGGTAACCACATCGCGCATGACGACCCCTGCCATCGACGCGCTCTTCGAGCGCCTCCGCGCGCTCGGCATCGAGACCACGACGGAGACGCACCCCGCCGTCTACACGGTCGAAGAGGCCAAGGCGCACCGCGTGCAGCACGAAGGCCTGCACGTGAAGAACCTCTTCCTGCGCAACAAGAAGGGCGCCATGTGGCTCGTCGTCCTCGAGGAGGATCGCGTCGTCGACCTCAAGGACCTCGCCCAACGCATCGGCGCGGGGCACGTGTCCTTCGGCTCGCCCGATCGCCTGCGCCGCTACCTCGGCGTCGAGCCCGGCTCGGTCACGCCGCTCGCGGCCCTCAACGACACGGAGGGCGCCGTGAAGGTCGTCCTCGACGCGCGGGCGCTCACGCGCGATCCGATCCACTGCCACCCCCTCACCAACACCATGACCACCGCCATCCGCGGGCAGGATCTGCTCACGTTCCTTCGCGCGTGCGGGCACGATCCCACCATCCTCGATCTCGACGTCGCGCCCGCGTGAGCGCCGCTCTTCGCGCGGAGCCGGCGCGATGACCGTTCGTCATCGCGCCGCTCCACCATGCGCACCATGGCTCCAATCCCGTCGCTACTTCCGCGGCGCGATGAGCGCGCGGACCCGCTCGTCGCGCAGGAAGAGCCCGCCCCAGATCATCGCGCCCACGTAGACCGGGAACAGCGTGTGGCTCACCAGCGGGCTCTCCACGCGCACATGGCTCGCGACCGCGCCGCCGAGGTAGCCCGTGAGCAGCACCGCGCCGAGCACCGACGTCCGCGGGTTCACGTAGCAGGCCACGCACGCGAGCAGCAGCAACCCGATGCCGCGCGCGACCCCCGCAGGAAACCCGAGCTGTCCGAACGCCTCCAGCACCGGCGCGGGCGGCGCGAGCTTCATCACGCCATCCATCACCAAGAACGCCACCGCGAGCCCGCTCACGATCCTTCCCGCCCACACGCGCTTGTTCGAAACCGATTCCATCCGCGTCGCCGGCAGCAGGGCAGTCGTTTCCATCGTCGTCTCTCCTTCGAGGTTGGGGGCGCGACCGGCTGCCCTCGTGAGCTGCGCGGTCGGTTCACTCGCTAGGACGGCGTGGCCTCGCCAAACTCATCGGTCGGCCGCGAAGATTTTTGCGAATGTCGGAAACGTGAGCGAATTTCGCCGCTCGTGAGCCCTACGGCTCGGGCCGCGCCGGCAGACCGAACAGGGGAAAGAGCCGCGGGGTGTCGAGGAACGAGACCATCCCCACGATCTTTCCGTCGTGCACTTCGAGGATCTGGAGCGCCCAGGGCTCGAACGCGCCGTCCGAGCCGCTCGGTCGATATTGCCCGAACGCCGGCGATCCATTGGCCACCGTTGGCACGAGCCGCGATCCGCGACACCCGCTTCCGAGCCCCGAGAGCCACGCGCGGATCGCCGCCGGCCCTTGCAACCACAGGGGCACGGGCGGCATCGAGAGCGTCGCGTCCTCGTGCAGGAGCGACACCAGCGAATCGAGATCGAAGCGCTCGAACGCCTCCACGTAGCGACCGAGGAGCGCTTGCTGCGCTTCTCCCATCGGCTGATAGGTATCGGTCCGCACGTCCAGGTTCCCGAGCGTCGCGCGCGCGCGTTGCAGCGCGCTGTTCACCGAAGCGACGGACGTGTCGAGCAGCTCCGCGACCTCGGTCGCCTCCCACGAGAGCACCTCGCGCAGCAGCAGCACGGCGCGCTGGCGCGGCGGCAGCTTCTGCAGCGCGGTCACGAACGCGAGCCGAATGGTCTGCCGCGACGAGACGAGCTCCGCCGGATCGGTCGTCATCACCATCCCATCGGGGACGGGCATCACCCACTCCGACTCGGGCAACGGATCACCGGGCGGCCCCTCCGGCGAGCCTGCCGGTCCGAGATCCATGGGCCGCGCCCGCCGCGATCGGCCCTCGAGCATGTCGAGGCACACGTTGGTCGCGATGCGATGCAGCCACGATCGCAACGCCGCGCGCCCCTCGAACCGATCGAAGCTCCGCCACGCGCGGACCATCGTCTCTTGCACGGCGTCGTCCGCATCGAACGACGACCCGAGCATCCGGTAGCAGTACCCCAAGAGCTCACGCCGGTGCCGTTCGAGAGCCTGATCGAGCTCTTCCGAAAGGCGCACGGCCGCAGGTTGGGTGGGATCGCTCATGCCGGCAGCCTACCTCGGCTCGCCGCCTCTTGGCCTCGCAGGATCGCGCCTCGTCGCCGTGAGAACGCCTCTCATCGAATCAAAAACGTGATCCATCGATCTCGAACGCCCTCTCGAGACGAAAGACGACGCACTTTGGCGGGCGCAGATGGCCAGTTGTCGTTGCGCGCGCCCTTCGGCGCGAGAGTGATAGCCTCGCTTCATGACGTACATCATTCACGGTGCACGTGGCTCCGGATCGAGCATCGTCGAAGCTGCCTGTGCCGCGGTCGGTGCCGACTATCAAGTGCGCGATCTGAACATGCGCGCCGAAGAGCAGCGGGGCGACGCCTATGCGTCGCTCAACCCACAACGCAAGATCCCCGCGCTCGAGGTGGATGGTCGCGAGATCATCACCGAGTCGGTGGCCATCCTGCTCACGCTCGACGAGCGCCACCGCCACGCCGGTCTCTTGCCGCCCCCGGGCTCGCCGCAGCGGGCAGAAGCCCTGAGGTGGATGCTCTTCGCCGCCACCGAGCTCTATCCCATCATCGAGATCGTCGACTACCCCGAGCGTTTCGCCCCGTCGCCCGAGTCGAAAGAAGACGTGCGCGCCCGGGCCAAGGAGATTTGGCACCAGCGCTGGCTCGTGCTCGAAAAGAACCTGGCCGGCACACCGTATTGTGTCGAGAGCGGGTTTTCGGCCACCGATCTCTACATCGCCGTGCTCAGCCGCTGGGACTTGGCCGATGCCTTTCGGCGCGAGCATCTCCCGAAGGTGGAAGCGCTCACCGCCGCCGTGCGCGCCCGCCCGGCCATCGCTCCCGTGTGGACGAGACACTTCGGTTAGCAGCCTCTCGACGTGGTCATGGGCAACCCTCGCGTGGCCACCCATCCATCTCCGGCCCACCGCGTTGCTCGGCGGCGATTCACCTGCCGCCGCCTCCAAAGGCCCATCCTTTCACGATATCGTCGTCCCATGTCGTCGGCTTCACCGGGACCATGTGCACGCGCGAGCCATCGCCGAGCAAGTCGTCGCGCTGGTGAAGAAGCTGAAGAGGTGGTGATGAGAACGACGCTGCTCGGTGCCACGCTCGTCATGCTCCTGGGCTGCATACCGGACGGCGCTCCCATGGCCCCAGCGTCGAGCCCCGGCGCGCAGATCACGAGCCCTCTCTCTGGGCTTCCCGATCCGCCCGGCTCCGCCAACGTTCCCAAGCCGAGCGGCGCCGCTCGCAATCTCCGCATCCTCCCTTGGGCAGGCTTCAAGAGCGCGGTCACCTACACCTTCGACGACGCCCAACCTTCGCACATCGCGCACTGGCCCGAGCTCGACGCGAAGGGCATTCGCGGGACGTTCTACCTCAACACCTCTTCTCGGGGCAGCGACTTCGACGCCGCCTGGCAACGTGCTTTGGCCCGAGGTTGGGAGCTCGGCAATCACACGGTGCACCACTGTCACGCCGACGGGAGCTGCCTTTACGGCGCTTCCTTCTTGGGCATGGACGCGGAGCTCGACGGCGTCACGGCCTACATCAAGACCACGGCCAAGCAGGCGGACGTCTGGACGGCAGCCTATCCCTTCGGCGACACGGGATACGCGCCCGCCGTCAAAGCCCGCTTCTTTCTGGCGCGTGGCGTGTCCCCGGGCACCATCCTACCGAATGCCAACGTCGATCCCATGAACCTCCCGTGCATCTCCGCCATCGCCACAGGCGGCGAGCCGGCGAGCAAATTCAGCGCAGACATCGACGCGGCGAGAGGGGAGGGGAGCTGGCTCATCTTCCTCTTTCACTCCATCGCACCGACGCCCCAATCCTGGTACGCCACCACCGACATCGCTTCGATCACCGGCAGCATCGATCACGCCCTCTCGCTCCGAGACGTGTGGCTCGACACGGTGGTCACCGTCGGTGCCTATTGGCTCGGGCAAAAGCTGCTGGCGAATGCGCCGCCGGTCACCGCCGGCAACGCGACGACGTGGTCGTGGACGCTGCCAGCCCACTTCCCCAAGGGTCGATTCGTGCGCGTCGTCGTCGACGGCGGCACGCTCGCGCAGGGGAATCGCACGCTCCCCTGGGACCCACACGGCTACTACGAAGTCGCGCTCGACGCCGGCTCGTTGACCCTCTCTCTTTGAAAGAGCACGCCGCCGAGCAATCGAGCGTTGGTCGGAGCATTCATCGTGACAACCACCGTCGCGAGGACGAGCACCGGCAGATATTCCAGCGGCGACGAGAAGGTGATCCTCGGCGGCATTCCCCCATCGAAGCCGCGCGAAGGCAACGTCATGCCGAGCACGAGCACGGCGGCCGGCACGAGCAGGACGACGACCCCGGCGAGCCGCAGGCAATACGCCGTCTCCACGGATCGAACCGCATGCGGATGGAGCGCCTGCCACCGCACCGGCGCACGCCGATACGAGACCACCGGCCCCAGCGCGCCTTCCACGATGGGCAAGCAGGCCCGCGCGCGCCACCGCGCATGGAACCACCATGGCAATACGGCTGCGAGCACGAGCGAAATGCAACAAGGAACGATCTCATGGGTCCACCATGTGCCCTGTATGAGTTCACCCGGCGCAATCTGCCTGACCTCGTATCCTGCCGGCCACGAGCGGGCCTCGTAAATCGCCTGCATCTGGAGCGGAAGCGCGTACCAGAGCAGGGCGCTCGCGAGCACCAGAAGCCAAGTCACCCGCAGCCGGCGGAACACCATGTCGAGGTTGCCTTCGTCGATGCGCGACTCCACGAGCGGCTTCGACACGGCGCGGAGAGATCGCTTGGAGCGAGGAACCCTCGATCCACCGCTTCCAGCATGGTTGTGCTCTCTACCGGGTGAGCGGCAACCAAGTGGGGAGACGCGCCGCGGCCGAGGGAGAATACGCAATCAAGTCCAGCGCCGCTGCCTTGTTTTCGAGACCTGCTCGCACCCTTCGAGAGACTTCCACGGCGCTCAGCTCGAGCAGCGTCGGGGGCCGCTCATCGAAATTCTCGCTCCAGAGAAACCACGTATCGGAGACCGCCAGCACCCGACCGAGCGCGTCCGCAAGCTGCGGCGCCGGCGGCTGCGAAACACCGGCCGGCAGAGTGAGCATCGGGCACATCGACACGACGGTCAGATCCGACGAGGCGGCAGCGAGCCACGGACCTGCGCCGACCCATCCATGCGGATAGATACGACCGAAGACATGGCCATCGAGAAACCACAGCGGCTCATCTTCCGCCGTCCCCCAGACGAATTCACGCATGATGGTCACACACGTCAGGAGCGCAGCCGCTTCCTCGGTGATGGCGATGTCCAGATGCACGGTCGTCCCGCTGGATATCACACGACATCGCGTCCGTGACGTGTCCTGCGTCGCCCGCCCACGACCTCCGCTCCGCGTCGCCTGCGAGCGTGGCCCAAGTGGTTTGTGTCGAGAGAGGGCATGCCGTTGGTTCTCGATACGGAGCCGCGCTCGAGACGGTCTTCACATCAGCCCTGGTGGGCGGCGAGGAGCGCAAGGCATCGTTGCATGTCGACAATGGCTCCGTATTGCGCTTCGAGATCGTAGAGATCGTCTTCCTCCACCGATCGGACGCTCTCGGCGTATGTCGCTTCGAAGGTTTGCCGCAGGAGCGTGACGGTGAGCGCATCCATCCGACGCACGGCGCTCGGCGAAAGGCTGCTTCGGAGCAGCAGATGGGCGCGCCATGCCGCCTGATCACGATCCCAATGCTCGATCGCTTCGGGGGCGCCTTGCATCAAGCGACCCGTGTAGACCCGCGCCGCCCAGGCGACCGCTTCATCGGGGAGCGGGCTCTGCAAGAGTCGCAGCATGCGGAGAAGCACGCTCGGATCGTCGCTCTCTTCGAGGCCCATGAGCTCGGGCCAATCCAAAGACCCGACGCGCTCGTGAACCAGATCGAGGATCTTCGCCACGCGGTCCGTCCGAGCCGAGCGGAGTCGAGCGCACAGCACCCGATACGAAGATGGCGGCAGCATCCCGAATAGCTCGGGCACCCGATCGGGCTCGGGCTCGCGCGCCAGAGCGTCGATCAGGGCGTGGAGGCTCGCTTCGGAGAGCTGCTCTTTCGCAAGGCAACGCGCGGCGAGGGCGCGAATGCCGTCGTCGGCGTCTTCGAGCGCGCTTTGCAACGCAGCGTCCGGAAGCCGCAGGCGCAGCGCGAGGTGCTCCTCCAACACCGCCTCGCGGATCGCAGAGATCTCCGAGCCGAGATGCCGTGTCGCGAAGGCCAGCGTGTCTTCGTCGGTGCTGTACGGCGCGGTCCGGATGAAATAGGCGCAGGCCGTCGCGCGCACTGCGGGGGAGTCGTCCTGATCGGCGAGCACACGGAGAACCTCGCGCTCGCCGAGGCCAGCGACGATCACGAGCACCTGTTGACGAAGCCCCGAGGGCATGCGCAACGTTTCGGCCCTCGCGAGCAACGGGACCGCGTCGGCTCCCAATCGCAAGGCCACGGCCCATGCCGCCCAAAGCCGCTCGGGCGCGTCGCCCTCCGCCAGCAGCCTGCGCAGCTCGGGCGCGGGCAGGGAACGAACCGTCTCGAAATTCAAAGGCTTCATCGTGCCCCCTGCGTCTCGACGAGCGCCGCGAGCTTCGTCAACGACAACTGCCAATCCAGCGCATCGTCCTCTCCATCGATGAGCGCGCCATACACGATCTGCCGTGGAGCCTTCATGTGGCGACGAATGCGGGTCGAGCGCATGGACGAGGCGTAGCAGCCAGGGCCGAGCCCCACAACCGACCAGGCTTCATCCAGCCGCCGCCGGCGGCGAAGGCGGTAAGGCGGAGAGCACCAGATCCACGAGCTCTCGAGGGCGATTCGTGCTGCCGAGCGCGCCCTTCTGCGTCGCTTCTTCCCGATGCTCGGCGGCTGCGGCGCCGGCATAGATCACGAAGGGCGTGGCGTCGCCGCGCTCGCGCATCCGCGCGAGCAACGTGTATCCGGCCCGATCGTCGGGCGGGCGACGCATGTCCGATATCACCACGTCGAAGGGGCGCGCCGCCAGCAAGTCGAGCGCCTCTTCGGTGGTGGCGGCAGGCACGATACCAAGGCCCACGGCCTCCAGCGCTCTGCGTACATGCATGTTGCTGCTCGGTCGATCATCGACCCACAGGACGGTGGCGCGCGCCGCCCGACGGATCACGTCTTTGGTGATGTCGAGGGGCTTGGCCGGCGCGCCGAGCCGCGCCGCCTCGGCGCCGGCTGGGGACACGGACTCCAACCTCGGCTGCGCATCGGCCGCGGCCAGCGCGGTCATGACATCGGTCTTCATGGTTTGTGTGGCCAGCTCGGCGGCGGGCGTGGCGTCGTTCGCGACGATCGTGGCGAGCGCGACCGTGGAGCCGCGACCGGGGAAGGTGGCGGCGAGCTTCACGGCGAGATCGTCGTTGCCCAGCGTGGCGATGGCAATCAAGGCCGCAGCTTTGGTGTCTTCCTTGGCGAGATGAGGAATGAGCTTCTCGATGGCCTGCGCCTCGGAAATCCTGATCTCGTGATTCTTGCGGGAGACTTCGGCTTCGCGTTGACGCCGGTTGTAGATGTTTGTCGCATAAAAGCCGATGAAGGCGACGACCGCCCCCGAGAGCAGCCCGGAGAGCGCGGAGAGCTTGTCCCAAATATCCTTCTCGCGCTTCTCGAGCTTGCCGATTCGGGTGCCGAGGCGCTCTTCCAAAGAGGCTATCTGCGGGTCGAGCGGGGCTTCGCCGGGCGGCGCTCCCCACGCTTCGCGCGGCGTCGCCAAACGCATGAGCCCTGCGAGCAAGGCCGCCGTGATGGTCAGGCGCTTCCCTCGATGAAGCGGCCGGTGTCGTGTCCCTCGCGCCGTCGAATGAAGAGCCATCGTCGAAAACCCATCGACCAACATCGCAATCGCCTCCCCGGCACGACCTTTCGAGCGATGCTCTCCGAACCGTCCATCGCCCCGCAAGCGCAAACCGCCTCATGCTCGATCGACGAGGCCGCGGGCCACATTGAGCGAATCGGCACAGAGATTGAGCGCCCGAGGCGCGATCGATCGCGCCTCGGGTGACAGAGTGCGGTCGTTCCCTCAACCGAGCACGAGGCAAGCATGACCTTCCGGCTGTTCAGCAACGATCTTCACGACGGCGGCGTTCTCCCGACCGCGCATGTGTTCAATGGCTTCGGGCACCACGGGGAGAATCGATCCCCCCACCTCGCCTGGGAGGGCGTGCCCGAAGGCACGAAGAGCTTGGTGCTCACGATGTACGATCCCGACGCGCCGACCGGCTCCGGCTTCTGGCACTGGGTAGTCGTCGACATTCCTCCCCGAGCCACCGAGCTCCGCGCCGGCGCAGGGACCGGCTCGGTGCCGCTTCCTCCCGACGCGCGGCAAACGCGCACGGATCTCGGCACCGCTGGATACGTCGGCGCCGCGCCGCCGCCCGGCGCGCCCCATCGATATGTCTTCACCTTGCACGCCGTGTCGGTCGACACGCTCCCGGTGCCGAACGACGCGAGCGGCGCTTTGGTTGGCTTCTTCACCAACATGAACAAGGTCGGGGAGGCGAGCTTCACGGTAACGTACGGGGCTTGAGGTCACGCGGAGCTCAGGATGGCAAGCAGCTCGACTAGCACGGTTCGGCTCGGATCCGGCCCACGCACGGTCCTCGCGCGGCCCGGCGTGGGCGCGGCCGGGCACATCGTGCAGCGCTCCGATTTGACGTCGCGTCGGCTCGTGGTCGAGCAGGCGACGCTCATCCTCGTCGAAGAGGGGCGGAAGCGCATTCGTTGGTCCGGCGGCGAATGCGTTGCGTGCGCCGGGGAAGCCTTGTCCCTGCAGGCGGGGGAGGTGGTGGACATCTCCAACACACCCGGCGCCAGTGGCACGTACCGAGCGCTCTGGATCGTCTGGTGCTCCGAGCTGCTTGCCATGTCCGGCGCGGCCCGGCGCCATTCGAGCCCGCGCGTCGCGCAGCACACCGCGTTGGGCGATGCTTTCCGCGCGTCGTACTACCGCGCCTTCGACGGCTTGAGTGATGCCGACGGCCTGCCGGCGAGCATCGCCACGCACCGTCTTCAAGAGGTCTTGCTCTGGCTCGCCGAGCGGGGCTTTCACTTTCCGCAGACGGCGCCGGCGTCGCTCGGTCAGCAGGTACGTCGACTTCTTTCGGCGGATCCGTCCGCCGAGTGGTCGATGGAGAGGGTGGCGCACGAGACCGCGACCAGCATCCCGACGCTGCGGAGAAAGCTCTCGGCGGAGGGAATCGTCTTTCGCGATCTCGTGCAAGACGTCCGCATGTCACATGCGCTCTCGCTGCTCCAGAACACCGATGCTCCGGTGCTTCATGTCGCCTTGGCCGCGGGCTACGCCTCCGCATCACGGTTCACCGCGCGGTTCCGGGCGCGCTTCGGCTACCTGCCCACCGACATCCGCGGACAAAACCGCGGGCGCACGGTTTCGTCTCTCCCGAGCCATCGCGCGTCCGGCGCCGCCTAATCTCTGTTCGACGACTGCGGAGAGCCCCGCAAAGCCTCATCAGACCCGATGGGGATGCGCGAGCGCGGAGCGGCGGCAGCACGAGCGCCGTCATCCATTGAATCGAGCCTCATGACCACCGTGCTGAAGCATGCGACAAGGAACGATCCATGCTGAAAATTCATCACCTCGGTCACTCGCAATCGGAGCGGATCGTCTGGCTTTGCGAAGAGCTCGGCGTCTCCTACGAGCTCGAGAAATACACGCGTGACCCCGTCACGCGCCTGTCGCCGCCGGCGTTGCAGGCGCTCCATCCGCTCGGCGCGGCGCCGCTCATCGAAGTCGACGGGATGTTGCTGGCCGAGTCGGGCGCCATCGTCGACTTCATCCTCACCCGATATGGCGACGGACGTTTGCGGCATGGGCCGGACCATCCCGATTTCGCTTCCTATCTCTACTGGTTCCACTTCGCCAACGGCAACCTTCAGCCGGCGATGCTTCGATCGATGATGGTGGGACGCTGCGGGCTGGCGCCGGATCATCCGGTGCGAACGTCGGTGCAGGAGCGCCTCGACAAACTGCTCGCGTTGGTCGAAGCGCGGCTTTCGCAAAGCGACCATCTCGCAGGGAGCGAATTCACCGCGGCCGACGTCATGAGCGTCTTCTCGCTGACGACCATGCGCCTGTTCCATCCCGTCGATCTCGCGCCTCGTCCCAACGTGCTCGCCTATCTCCAGCGCATCGGCGCGCGACCCGCTTATCGGCGGGCGATGGCCAAAGGCGACCCGGACCTGACTCCGATGCTGACCTGAGCGCGATCTTCCGATTTCTCACGGCGTGAGCGATCGAAAGCACGACGTCACCCTCGCTCGGACGTCCAGCGGGCAAGCTCGATGTCGCAGCCGCGATCGACGAGGTCGCGAAAGAGGGATACGAGGTGCCGCATGGTTGCCCAATCCATGTGCTGCGAACGCGTGCGCGGGTTGAACCGTTCGACGCCCGCAGCGAGCTTTTCGTGCCACTCGAGCAGCCGTGCGCGCAGCTCATGCGGGTTCGAGACGCCGGTGAAATAGGCGTCTTCGCGTGCATAGACATACCTGCAATGACCAACGCTCACGATGCTGGACAGCGGGCCTCCCAACGCGTCTTGCCAGGATTCGAGAAGGGACCAGTGCCATCGGCCCCGGATCGACCGCCAACGATGGGATCGATAGGGAGCCATGTACGCAGTGTCGAACGTCTCGGCGAGGCTTTGGGGCGGAGCAGCTTCCATGTCATTTCCCGCGACCGGCCTTCGAGATATCGAGAGCGCTCATGCGGCGACGAGAACGCAGGCGCCCCGAGGATCGGCGAGGTTCGCCGGTGGGATCATTGTCGGACCAAGCGATCACCCTGTCGGTACGGATAGAGCGTGTGCCACTCGTCGGGAGCGAAGCCGGGCTTGCGCTGCGCCGAGATGCTCCCCGCCGAAAACCGGACGCGCGCCGGATTCGCCTCGGGAGCCGGAGCAAAGGAGAGCTCCAGGCGATAGCCCGGCGCCAGGTTGAAGACCTCGGTCATCTCGCCTGATTCGACACCGCCGCCGTCGGGAGCGCGGTCCGGCGCGATGCCCAGGAAGCGGTGGACCTGATCCGGCCCCGCGCCCGAGGGGATCGTCGGCAACAAGCCCAGGATGTGACGGACCGACGCGGGGTGTGTCGCGCCGGGCTCATGGGGGTGGACGGCGCACCCCAACGCGATCAACGCGAGGCTGCCGAGCGACAGCTTGGCCACGCGGGCTGGCACCGTGTCGTGAGAACGGGTGTTGATCCGCTTCATGTTTGCTTGCGACCCACCGTAGCACGCGCCATGCGCGGTGTCGGCATCAGGCACCGGGAGGCGATGAGCTTCGCGTCGGCGCGACCGGGCCGGGTCCTCCCGTGATCACCAACATGCATGGGGTGATCATGAGAGGAAGAGCGCTCCGCGACCGCGGCTCACGGACACTGTGGGCCGTAGCAGCCCCACACCGGGCCGAGGGCGAGAAGGCATTCCGTCGAAGGATCCGCGCAGTCGGTGTTGGATTGGCAAATGTCGGTCGGTGCATGGCACGCGAGCTCGATGTCGGCGAAGCATTGATTGGCGTGCAAGCGGAGCGACGACAGCCCACAGACACCGCTCGCACAATCTTGGCCAGTCTTGCAGGTCGTCGGGGCGCAGAGAGAGTGATGGTGATCGGCCGGCACCACGCCGGCGCACACGCAGACTTGGCCTGCGCCGCACTCGTCATCCGTTTCGCATGGATAGACACACTCGCATGCGATGATGACGCCGCTGAAATCGATGCGACGGTTGCGCCCGCAGCGCCCATGCGGGTGGGCGACGCACTCGGCGTCCGTCGTGCATGCCGTGGACTTCTCCGTGCCGTCGCAGGCCTCGACACCGAGGCCCGCATCGCACGTCACTGGGTAATTGCGATGGATGCTGCCGTCGGGGCACCTGGCGAAGCCCGAGTCGCTGCCGTCGCTCGCGGTCACCATCGCGGCGCCCGCGCACTCGGGAGGCGCGCCGCCCGTGCTCGATGTGGTGACGGCGCCACCGGCCCCGCCGGTGCTCGATGACGTGGACGCGGCGCCGCCGGTCACGCCGGTGCTCGACGAGGTCGTCCCCGTCGTGTCGCCGTCGACGCCCGGGCCGTCAGGTCCTTTGCTGCACGCGCCGAGCACCGCGGCCGAGGCCGCGAGCGACAGCAGGAGCGGTGAGCGCAAACGGAGCATGCCGGAGACGTCCACCGCGATAGCCTACAACGTGACTGCGGGCCGGAGAATCGCGAATGCTCGAACGTCCGAGCTCACGCTCGGTCGTCCGTCGGAGCCGAGAGCGCACCAAGGCCGGCGAGCGAAGCGCGCAACGTCTCGACGACGTCGCCTTCGGCCCAGAAAACGAGGTTGGTCACATCGCCTTCGGTCCGATGGAGCGTGGCGCCGAGCGGGCCTTGTGTGAGCGCGTCGAGCGCGGCGGATGGCAACGTCGATTGCGCGCCTTCGGGCTCGACGACCCACCCGCGGGAAGCACTCTTGATGGTCGGCGCTTCGTAGTCGTCGTGGTCCGCCGGATTCCCCATCTTCGGCGGGCGCAGCATCACGCCCGGCGGCAGCCACACGACGGGTGCGATCGAGACGTCGACGCGACAATCGTCGGTGCGCGTGATGACGACACGAGCCCGGAACGAGAGCGGATCCTCATGACCCTCGATCTCCCATTGACCGAGCGTGTCGAGGTCCTCGGAGCGCCGCGGCTCGACGCCCCAAGCTTTGCCCAGGGCGTCGGCGATGCGATGGGCTTTGGCCCGCGCCGCGTGGTGGCGTGTCTCCGGCTCGCGACGGCGGCGCGCTACGACGACCATGAGGACTGCCGCGAGGAGCGACGAAAGGACGGCCACGACGAGCCAGGCCGCATCACCCGAGTGCACCTCGCTCATTTGCCTTGCTCCGATGCCTCGTATTCCAAGCAGGCGGGATCCTGCGAGAACGTCTCGGGACAACAGCACGCGTGCCAGGATTTGTCGGAGCCGCACACGCAGTGCCATGTTCCGCAACCGCAGTCGGTCGTGCCCGTGAAGTTCCCTCGATCGAACGTGCCTGGCTCGCACGAGGCGTGCGGGGCACTCTCCCTGAGCCCCAACGTTGTCGTCACGATACCCCGGAGTCGTTTCTTGCTCCGCATTGTCGCAGGAGCAGAGCCCGGCGCCGGCCAAGACGAAGAGGAGCACGCCGATTCGCATGCTCGGCACGATATCACGGTCGCGCGATCTCGGGCGCTTCGACCCGGGCGGTACGGTCGACTCCCCATGTCGCCGCGCGGAGCATGCGCTGGCCGCGATGCGCTGCTCGAACAATCGTTGGCGCTGGGATTGGCGTCCTACCGTCCGTCTCGAATCATGAGGCCCGGCTCGTCGAATCGACGTGGAGATTGGTTTCCTCCTGCAGCGACCGGAGCGCTGCCGCGAAGGTTTCCGCCTGCGCCGCATCGCCCGCGGCTCTGGCCGCGCGCAGCTGCGTCCGGAAGAACTGAATCGTCAGCACGACATAAGGGTTGATCTGCACGCCGATGAACTTAGCTGTTGGCCAAACATCTTCGCTACTGAACCACTGTTCCGGGTTATGCCGACGTGCCGGCATAGGGACCTGACCCTCATGCCCGTTTGCTGGCATGTTGGGAGCGGGCGCGGTGCCGCCCTCTTCAATCCGTCGGGCGCCCGACGCGGAACGAGAGCCATCCGGTGCCTGGATCCGTGCCCAGCACGTCGAGGCGTGCGCGGAGCCGCCATGCATGCTTGGCGAACTTGCCTTGGTAGGTCGGCTGTACGGTGGTTGGCAATCGGAAGGTGCCTTTGAAGTTTCGCTCTTCGCCCGGCGATAAGACCATGGCGGGGGCGACGGTGACCTTGGACTCGAACGTCGTTTCGTTGTGCCGGGCGACCTCGGAGGTGTGCTCCGCGCGTCGCGGAGCGCGCGAGCTCGCCGCGATGGCGTCGGCGACCACGTTGGCCAAATCCGCGCTCCGCGGCAGCTCGATCTCTTCGAGGGACTCCACTTCGAGCAATACGGCGCGCACGTCCAGAGGTGCAGGCCCGTTCTTGATGCCGATTTGGACAGCGACTGTCTGCCCAGGGAGCACGAAGTGCGGATCCATCGCCAAAGTCACGTTGGCTGCCGAGCCGGTGACGCGATCCACCGCCGTTCTCACGGAATCCCAGAAAACCATTCCCACCTCCCAAGCAACGTTGCCCGTCACGGTGCCCAGGCCGCGCTCGCGGCCCCACCCCACGTCTCGATGCGCTCGCCCACTCCCCCAGGGCCCCTCCCAATCCCCCGCTCCTCAGCGATGCTCTCCGAAACGCTCGGCACCCGCAAGCCCCAAGCTTCGCGGGTCGATGGCACCGTCGAGATCGATCGTGTCGCGATCGACACCTTCACCGCGAGGATGCGGCGTGTCGGATGGCGAGCGCTGCCACGGCGTCCGCGTCGAGCGATGCGCCTCGGTTGGCGAGCTGTGATGTCAGCGCGCGGAAGTCGGCGTGCTTCGTGATCTCGACCCACGCGGCGTCCGTTGCGTCGAGGGCGGTGGAGGCGACGCGCGCAGCGAGCGTGGCGAGCGCGGCGTCGCCCGCGATCAACGTCCACGCGCGCTCCGCAGCCGCGATGCCGTCGGCGCGCCGGGCCTGCTCATCGCGCTCGTTCGGCGGCGCCACGCCGGGCGGCCAGGGGTAATAGCAACAATGGCACTCGCAATGTCCGACGAGCTGCGCCCATGCGACGTGGGCCCGCTCACTCGGTGAGAGCTCGGCGATACGGAGCCAATCGTCGTCGCCGCCGCCCAGCGCGGAGACCACTTGATCCTGCTCTCCGCGAACGTCGCTGTGTCGTCGCGAGGTGTAATGGATCCGGCCTCGCAGCACCACGCACGGTGACGAAGGGCCGCGCGCGTAGAGCGAACGCAGGCCCGGCGCCGGCGAGACGATGCGATATCCGAGCGAAGCCGCGGCCTCGTCGAGCACGGTCCGGTCCTCCGCGAACGACATCTCGAACCAATGCCGCACGATGTCACCCGCCGCGAGCAACCCACCCCCGCCGGCGAGCTCCGATGGGAAATTCAGTATCACGCGCTGGGCGTCGACCTCGAATGCGTCATCGGCATGAGGGCCGTCCTGCACCCAGGCGCAATAGCCGAAGAATCCCTCCTCGACCGCGCTCTCCGGCCAAGCGAAGTCGTACATCGATGAGCACCATTCGGCGAAGAGATGCTCGCCCAGCCCCTCTGGGCTCGGCGCGACGGACGTCGGGTCGAGCGGCGCGATGTCGAGGGGGAACGGGTGGAGCGCGATGCTCATCGCGCCGAGCCTAGCGCGGCTCTCGCGCAGGGGAGAAGCCGAGAAGAGCGATGAAACGCTCGATGTGAGCCTCCTCTTTGGAAGCATCGCGTCGAGACCGCGGGCTCATGATGCTTTGCGTGGTGTGCTCGTGCGTCAATGCGCGAAGACGGTGGATCCGCGCACGAGCGTGTCGCGAGGGCGGCATTCACCGGGGCGCCGCGTGACGGCGCCCTTGCAATCCGCATGGTGCTGAAGGGCTTTCCTGATGTGTGCGATCACCGATCATCGGATCTCGAACATCGAAAGGATGTCAGCGCCGGCTGTCATGATTGGATCGTGGCCTTCATGTCAGGCCGTCATCGTGCCATGGGCACGACACGCGATCTCTTTGACGGGCGTCAGGGGAGGGGGCCGGCGGTCACCGGCGTGCTCGAGCTCTTGTTGGTGCCGTCGCCGAGCTGGCCGGCGTCGTTCGCGCCCCAGCATTTCACCGCGCCGCCCGCGGTGACACCGCAGGTGTGTGCGGCGCCGGCGGCGATGGTCACGATGTCGGAGAGAGAGGGCACGTCGACCGGCGTGGAGACGATGGCATCCATGGCCGGGCCGCTGCCCAACGCACCTTCGGTGTTGAGGCCCCAGCACTTCACCGTACCGCCGGTGGTGACCGCGCACGTGTGATTGGTCCCTGCGGTGATGGCCACGACGCCCGAGGAGAGGCCGATCACGTCGACGGGGCTGTAGGCCGTGTTCGTGGTGCCGTCGCCGACTTGGCCACGATCGTTGTTTCCCCAGCACTTGACCGCGCCGCCGGTGGTGAGCGCGCAGGTGTGGAAATCACCCGCCACGACCGCGCGCACGCCCGAGGAGAGGCCCTCGACGGCGACCGGCACCGGCTCGTTGTTGTTCATGCCGTCGTTGCCCAGCGCGCCGTTGCCATTGGCACCCCAACACCGGAGGCCGCCGGCGTCGGTGAGCGCGCAAGCGTGCCAAAAGCCTGACGTCACCGCGACCACACCCGAGGTGAGGCTCGGGACCGGGACGGGTGTCGTCGAGGAGGTCTCCGCCAGGTCGTCGCCGAGCTGTCCATAGTTGTTCTGTCCCCAGCACTTGACGGCACCGTTCACGACCGCGCACGCGTGCGCGTCGCCGGTGGCGATGGCCGTGACGCCCGCGTCGAGGTCCGTCACGGGAACGGGCGCGGGCGCATCCGTGGTGGAGCCGTTGCCGAGCTGCCCTTTCGATCCCTCGCCCCAGCAAACGGCGCTCCCGGTGCTCGTGATCGCGCACGCGGTGGCGGTGCCCAAAGACAACGGCGCGACATCGCTCTTGGGGGGCGCGGCGACGAGGCCCGAGACCAGCGCCGGTGTGCTCGAGCCCATTGTTCCATTGGCGAGCTGTCCCCAACAGGCCACCGCGCTCTTGCTCGTCACGACGCAGGTCGTATCGTCGCCTGCGACGAGCGCGGTCGGCCCCACGCCCCCGCCGCCGGTGCCCGTCGCGCTGGAGCTCGTCGTGTCGGTGCCCGTCGAGGTGCCGGTGCTGCTCGTCGGGCCACCACCCGCGCTGGTCGTCGTGTCGCTGCCGCCCGAGCAAGCGACGAGAGCGAGCGGCGTGGCGGCCAGGATCCATCGAACGAAGCGCATGCGTGTTCCCTTTCGTGACGAGAGCCCTCTCTCGTCGCCCGGCGTCCCCGCTGCAACCGCAATCTCACATCGCGGTTGTCATTCTCGTGGTTGCCCCCAACGGCTGGGCGCCCCAACGAGCATCGATGAGTCATCGCGCACGCGCCGACGTCCGCGCGTCGCGCTCCTCCGCTTCGAGCGTTTGGAGCGCTTCGGCGACGGCGTCGTCGCTGGCATCCTCCGCGACCCTCTCGAGGGCGATGCGCAATTGCGGATTGGCCACCTCCGTCGCCGCGATTCTGAGCTTCTTGCTCGCCGTGTCGTCGCCCGCGGCGGCCAGCGCGATCGCGGCTGCGGCCCGCATCGAGGGCTTGCTCTGCGATTCGGTGAGCATGCGTGACAGCCCTTCGACGTCGACGGGGAGGCCGCGGTAAGCGGCTGTCGCGCCCGAGCCGAGCCGGCGCAGCGCGGACACCCACTCAGGAAACGTTCGCGCGCCGCGAGCGACGAGGTCCTCCCGTGAGGGCTCGTGGTGTCCCTCTCGCCACGCGGAGAGGCCTGCCTCGATGGCCTGAATGAGCGCGGCACCGCGCTCGTTCTGGTGCTCTGGTACGCTGGTATCGATGCTGGACCGGTCGTATTCCAACGACTCGACCCGGAGCGACTTGCCGCCGTGCAAGTCGAGATGGATCGTCCAGATGTCGGCCTCCGACCAAGCACTCTGCCCACCGTCGTTGCCGGCGGCGCGATGTCGCCATTCCTCCCGGACGCCTTTGATTTTCGCATAGGGGATGACGCGTCCCCAGAGCGCCACGCCGTCCACGCCGACGAAGACACAAACCTTGGGTGGGGGAAACAACCAGGCAATCAGGGCGGAGCAGGCGAGCCCGGCGAGGAAGGCCACGAGCAGGAGGTACACCCCGTCGTCGAACCGATCGCGGAGCAGGAAGCATGCGGAGGCTCCGCCGACGAGCATCCCGAGCAAGATCCTGAGCGCGACGCCGTTCGGTGACTCTTTGACGAGGAACCGTCTTTCGCCGTCGCTCGGCTCGCTCCCTCCGTCACGCTGCCTCACGGTCTCCCCCTTCGACGCAGTCTCGGTCTCGTTGCAGCCGTTTCATCGATGCTCGTCGATGGGCACGCGGCGGGCTCTCACCCCATGGCGTCGTGAAACCTGAGCTGCAATGGGCCTTTCAGGAGGTCACGCGTGTGCCGCCCGGCGCCGCCTGCGCGCAACGATTCCACGCGAGGCCAGGCGAAGAGCCCGGCGACGGAGTCTGCATAGAACATCCCGCGCGGTGTCAATCGCAGCGCGTCCGCATCCAGCGTCGCGAGCCCTGCCGCGAGGACGGCTTCGATGGCTGCCTCGAAGTGGTCGGTGAGATTGGCGCCGAAGAGGGCACGATAAGTGGCGTGCGAAACGTGCAGGCGCACCAGCGTACGGGTCAGAAAGAGCAAGCGCAGATCTTCCTCGTCATAGGCGAAGAAGAGATCGTTCGCGCCCCACAAGATCTGTTGCAGCGACTTGGAGCGCGCCAGCTTCACGGCGCGCCGCTGGGCGAGGTTCGTGAAGGTGGAGATGGAAAGAGGGCCGAAGCCCAAGGCGTCGTAGCGCTCCGGCGTGAAGCTGTGCTCCTCGTAGACGAAGCGGCGATCGCTCGCGTGGACGTCGGCGCGCTCGAAATTGGTCAGCGTCGTCTGCACGTATCCACGTGCGAGCAGCGCCTCGCGCACGGCGAGCCAATGATCGCAGGCTGCGTCGGTGGAGGGCAGCGCGGCGCGTATGGCCGGATCCTCCGCCCATGGGGTGCCTTGGCCTTCCGCGAGCACGAGGTGATAGATGCAGATCTGATCGAACCCGAGCGAAGCAGCCTCGTCTGCGTCGGCCAACATCTGCGCCCTGGTCTCGGAGGGGAGGTTGATGAGGAAATCACCCGACACCGTGACTCCGTTTCGATGTGCTTTCGCGACGACGTGCTCGACGTCGCGCCGCTTGCCGAAGCGCGAACGTCCCATTCGGTCGAGCATCGCCTCGTCGAACGTCTGCACACCCATGCTGATTCGTCGGTGGCGAACGGGCATGTCGAGGAGCACTTCGAAGGTGCTCGGCAGGAGCGAGCGAAAGAGCGTGGGAATGCCCTCCAACGTCACCTCGGCGCCGGAAATGTCGAGGTTGCGCGCGAGCGTCTCGCCGATGTCGCGGAGCTCGGCCTTCGGGGTGAGATTGGCTGTCGCGCCGCCGAAATAGACGGCGTCGACACGCCGCTTGGCCATCTCGGGATGCTCCTCGAAGAACGATTCGACATGGCTCGACACGACATGAGCGGTGCTACGAAGCAGGCCTTTGTCGTACGGATCGTGCGGAAACGTGCAGAACCCGCAGCCCTCGACCTGCGGATTGCATTGCGTGTGCGGGAGCACGCCGACGATGAGGGGCCGCGAGGGATCGAGCTCCATCCAAGGGCCTTGTTTCTCGCGCGGGGGCACCTCGCGAAGGCTCGTCGTGTACAGCTCGCCGTCGGCGCGGCGGTGCTCGTGGCGGTCGTGCTCCGCCGCCGGGCGCATCAACGGCAGCATGGGATACCCCTGCAGGAGCCGGTGGCGTTGAGGGGCCGACATCCGCCGAGCGAGCTCTTCGTGCCATGACTCCATGGGAGAGACGCTACGGGCGGCGATCGCGGTTGTCGAGCGTCTCGGGGGCGCACCTCGCTGCGAATCACCCGGCCAAGATCCCAATGCCACGGTGACTCCACGACAGTGGGCATCCCTAGGCGACATTGTCGCATGAATGGACGACGAGTCCTCTCTCATTCCTGGGCGATGCGAAAACGCGTGCTAGCTTCCGGGCGCCGTGTGCCCCGCCATCGAGGTCAATCGACATCGCGGTCTCGCTCCGGACGAGCTGACGCGCAAGTTCCGTCGCACGCGCGATGCTGTCCATGAGGGCGACGTCCAGTTGTACGACGAGCTCGACGACGATTACGACTACGATCACTACGATGACTACTGGAACCCGCGGCGCGCGTGGACGGCGGATGACTGCCTCGCCCTCGGCGCGCTCGAAGAGTCGATAGGTTTTGCCTGCCGGAGGCCCAAGCTCGGTGAGCTGTTGCCGGGGGCGCTCACGCGCTCCGTGCCGATCGAGGCTCCGATCGTGCCGCCGGAGGCGCGGCTGCGTCATGGACCGGACGAGATCGTAGAGGCGCTCTTCGCGCACGTGGAGCACTTCATCGGTCGCGCGCGTGAACACCAGCTCTCCTTCGGCGGCGAGATCGAAGACGCCCTCGCGCGCGTCAATGGTGGCATGCGCGGTGTCGCGGAGGCGCACGAGCGCTTCGCTGCTCGTCCGGCGCCGGTGGTCATGTCACTCCTGTTCACGCCGTTCTGGGTGCGGCCGCTCGCGTCTTGGAGCGCGCCCGAGGGGGATGAAGCCGCGATCACGAGGTCACTCGTCGAGCACTTGTTCCAGGTCCATCCCGTCCCGCGCGCGCTTCCTGCTCGGCCAAGGGGGAAACCTGCACCGCGCGGCACGCCGCTTCGGCTGGAGCATCGCCAAGCGGTTCACCCATTGCTTCTCGACGGCACCGGACGATCTCACGGCGCTCGAAGCATGCATGTGGTCCGAGATCGTGCGCGCCGGCGGCCATCGCGTCGATCTCGATCGACTGCGACGAAAACCCGCCTATGTGCTCGATCCGACCGCTGCGCCCGTGAGCGTGACGGAGCCCGGCCCCGAAGGAGAGCCCTCATGGTCTGCGGAGCGTTGGCGCGAGCAGGCGGCCTGCGTCACCCGCACGCACGCGTTCTGGCACGAGACGGTGGCGTGGCTCGTTCGGTGGCGCGAGCAGCTCTCCGACCAGACCAGCGCCGACATCCTGGAGTGGGCCATGCACCAGCACACGGAAGGGCTCCGGAGGTGGGACGTTCCAAGCGCGCAATTCTCGTGGCGCGGCCGGGAGCCCGCGAGCGCGCACGCCGCCGCGCTCGAATATCAGCGTCTCCGCGACACTCGCTATGGTGACTTCGTTTGGAGAGCGCGAGACCTCGATTGGGAGAGCAGCGAGGATGAAGCGACGGTCTGGACCGTCCGTGAGCTCACGTCCTCACGCGCGCTCGCCGAGGAGAGCCGCGCCATGCATCACTGCGTGGCCTCGTATGCCTATCGCTGCGCGCGCGGGGAGACGGCGATATTCTCTCTGTGCGCCGGTGGCGTCCGCAAGGTCACCATCGAGTTGGATCCCGTGAGCCGCCACATGGTGCAAGTCCGCGGCGCGTGTAACCGCCCCGCGACGGCCGAGGAGCAAGCGGTGCTGGCGCGCTGGCAGAAAGCCATCTCGCCGGAGCATCGTTAGCGCGCGTCCGACGTGGTGCGCACGAACGTCGCGATGTGCTCGGCCGCAGCGACGGGGTGCTGGTGGTGCGGGCCGTGGCCCGTGCGCGGATAGGTGAGAAGCTGCAAGGTGGGCAGCTCCGCGTTCAGCGCGTACCAGTTCTCGATGGGAAAGACGATGTCGTGATCGCCCCCGATGTGCAGAATGGGGATCGTCGTCGTCTTCATGAAATCGAGGATGGGAGGCGCGGGGAACAGAGACCCCTTTCGGTTCGTCGACATGTTGGCGCGCGCGAACGCGATGGGTACCTCCACGCTGCGCCCTTCCGTGCGCGAGGCGATGCGGTCGACCGAGCGCCGCGCGGCCGCTCGACTCTCCTCCGAACGCGGCTCGAAGAAGAGGACCACCTCGTCTTCGAACGAGTTCACGGGCACGGATGCCGTGTCGAAGAAGAGCGGCTCGGCGGGCTTCACACTGGACACCGGCGGTGTCGTGCCGAGCAGCACGGCATGGGTGAAATGCTTGGCGTGCAGCGCGAGCGTCACCTGGGCGACGATGCCGCCGAGCGACCAGCCTCCGATGATGACGTCCCCGAGCTCGAGCGCGTCGATGAGGTCGCAGGGGTCTTTGACCATCTCGAACGGATTGTAGGTGGGAGTCCCGGTCGAGAGGCCGAGGCCGGTATAGTCGAAGGTGATGACGCGAAAGCCTTGGGCCGCGAGCGCATCCAGGAACGCGGGGTCCCAGACGTCCATGTTGCCGCGGAAGCGGGTGCATAGGACGATCGGCCTGCCGCTGCCGATGGATCGATAGGCCAAGCGACGGCCATTCTTTTCGATGAAGAGGTTGGGGGCCGAGACGGCATTCACGGCAGGCTCTCGATCGCTCATGAGGATACTCCTTGGGGCACGGGCTTCATGGGAGCGAATGGCGCGCTCCGATCTCTCGAGATCTCACGCGCTGCTTGGGAGGACTCAAATTCTCCACGTATCGAAGGGGAGGACGCTAAGCCCGCTGGATTCCACCGTTCGACGTGGGAGGGGCGAGGAGACGAACCATGGGGAGGGGACGCAACGGGTGTCGGAGGAACCAGGCAAACGCGGTGCGGACGAGCACGCCGTGGAAGCCGGCATAGGGGAACGCGGCGACGGCTTCGCGGAGGAAGCCGGGATCGAGGTCGGCTCGAAGGAGGCCACGGGAGACGTCGACGAGATCCGCGCGCCGAAAGGCTTCGACGACGTCCGCCTCCGGTCCCTTGCGGATCCAGAGGAGCCGATGGTGATTGTCGATGATGTCGGCGACGAGGTCCGCGGGGATCTCGGAAGCATGCTCTTGGAGGTAATCGCGTGCCCGTCCGATGGACGGTGCGAGATAGTCGAACGTGCCGTCGGACCAGATGCCGAGGTCGTGAAACGCGCTCGCCACGGCCAGCGCATCATCGCGTCGCTCGGAGCCGAAGATGCGCCGCGCGAAGTTGTACACGCGATAGGCGTGCCCCCCGTACGCGACGCGTGCTGAGCCGAGCGAGGAAGCCCAGGCGTCCAACGCATCTTCGATCACCGGATGTCGATCGACCAATTGCATGATAGCTGACCTCGCTCGGTGCCTGCCGAGCATTCGAGAGATGGTTCGGTGTCGAGGAGCGTGTGTCGTGGGCTCGATGTGCTCCGTCAGGATGCTTTTTCGAGGCGACAGTCGCGGCAGCGCACGGCTGCGGTGTGTCCGGGGAACGGCCAGAGCACCGCGCGTGCCGCGCCTTCGATCGCGCTGTCGCTGCTCGTGCGCTGCCGCGCGTGACCATCGTCCGGTGAGGCGTCCCTGGCGGGCGTTGGACACGGTGGCCAAACGTTGGCACGCGCTGGCGAGCTGCGGTCACGCCGGCGCAGCGCTCGGCCCGTACGACCTACGATGGCCTCAGGCCGGCGCTCGGCGCATGATGCGAGCTTTGGAGCCTATCCCAGTAGACCTCCACGTCGCCGGCCCACGGACACACTTCGCCCGCCTTCGTTGCTCGGGCTCCCTGCGTACAGAGAGTACGCTTCCGCCCTCGCGCCTCGGCGGGCTCGCGTCTCCTTGGCCGGCTCGGTCTGGTCTACTGGGATAGGCTCCTAGACAGAGGCGGCGTCAATCGTTGTGGGGGCTCATCGATTCAGGCCAGTGTGCCGAGGAGCTCCGGGGCAGGGGAGCTGCCCTCGACGAGGGGCAACCAGAGCACGTTTCCCCGTGCAAGGTCGAGCAGCACTGCGCCGGGCTCCTGTGCTGGATGGAGCGTTCCAGCGTTGATGATGGTCAGGTGATCCACCGATCGCACCATCCGATGGTGGGTGTGCCCATTCAAGACGAGCCGTAGCCCAGGGCTCGCGAGCAGCGCCTGGAGCTCGATGTTCGCGGCGACCGACTCCGCCGATTCGTCCGGCGTGATTCCCGCGACATCGTTGGGGCCGAGGCCGTGGCAGAGCATGAGCTCGCCGCGGCTCGTCGCAAACGTTCGCGTCGCCGGGAGGCTCGTCAGGAAACGAGCCGTGCGCGCGGGAATGTCCTGCCTCAGCTGGGCAAGATGTTTGACGATGGCCGCGGGGAGCCGGCGCTTCACGGCGGGATCCTCCGGGTCCTGCGCCAGGTCGTTCAGCAACCAGCGATCGTGATTGCCGCGCACGGTGATGACGTCGTGGTGCTCGAGCAGATCGCAGCACCTCGCGAGGTCTCCACGACCGTTTGCGATGTCGCCCACGCAAAAGACGATGTCGGCACCGAGCTCGCGCAGGTCTTCGATCGCGCGCTCGAGGAGCTCCGCCTCGGTGTGAACGTCACCGATCAAGCCGATGCGGTGAATCGTCGAGAGATCCATCTTGCTGGCAGCGATCATCGTCATGACGGATGAGAACCGGCTCGTCGGCCCATCATCGCACGCTCGTCGGTGATGGTCAGCCGTCGAGGTTTCGTGGATGGGTCGCTTTCGTGATTCCTCCTCGTTCCTACACGGAAATCCTCGGTGCGAGCGCGGCGAGGAGGACGCTTGCCACGAGCACTGCGATCGCGAGCGGCAGCGCTGGCAGCGTCATTGTGAAAGGGGCCTCCGCCATGTCGCCAAGAAAGGGCACGCTCACGGCTCTATTTTGATGCAACGGCCGTAAATGGCATTCGGGCCTACCCATCCATTGATGAGGCCGCGATTGTTGCCTATCTGAAAGCGCTGGCCTTGGATGGCTTTGACCAGATGAAGGTACTCGTTCCCATGGACCTTGCAGAGGACGATGTCTCCGACCTTCAGGGCCGAGACATCCTCAATCGGCTCGACCGTGCAGCGCTCACCAGACTCGATCTTCCCCGTCATCGACCCGCCACGAGGCCTGAAGGAGACCGTCTCACCGGCCTTCAGCTTCGCGATGTACGCCGTCGCCCAACCCATGCTCTCTTGTCCTCCTCGAGTGTCCCAAGCCTGATCTGCTGTGCGTCGCGCGCCATTGCAAGCCGGTCCTGCCCCCACCCAACGCACGAGCCAGGATGCTCTCCGAACAAACGTCGCTTCGCAAGCCCAAACCCTTGCGGTGCGGCGCACCCGTGTGGCGCATCGTCGTGCTCGCATCGCTTCCGTTGGATCGATCGCCGAATCGTCGAGCAGATCACCCAAGCCAGCCGCGTGATACCGATGTCGGCGAGCGCCTCGTCGATTCAGCGCAGCATTGCAGCGGTCGCTGTGAGCTGTCCGCGAACGCTGCAATGGTTGAGGGGCGGGATTCGTCGTTGTCACGCGCGCGCCTGCGTCTTAGCATCCGGGCCGCATGAAGAGCGCCGGGAAGCCTGCGAAGGTTGCATCGAAACCCACCGCCAAGTCTGCTGCCAAGCCCAAGGCCAAAACCGCCGCGAAGAGTGCGGCCAAGCCGGCCGCGAAGGGGGCGGCCAAGGCTGCCAAGACCGCCGCGAAGCCGGCGACAGCCGCGGCGTCGAGTGCAAAGCCTGTCATCGTCGGGAAGCTCGTCGATTGGCCGCTCGGGGTGAGGCTCGCAAAGCTCCTGGATCTACCGGCCAGCGCGACCGAGCTCGCGTGCGTGCAGGTGCTCGGAGGCCACGGACCGGCGGTGCTGGAGCTCCTCGGCGCGACGCCTTCGGTCGCGGATTCGGCCATCGTCGCGCGCGTGAATGCAGCGCTCGACGCCTGCACGAAGAACCAGGCCGCGATCGTCAAGAGCACGCAGCTCGTGCATCCGACGCTCGCGCCCGAGGAGATCGCGGCACGGCTCGGCGCGGCGTTCCGCGTGATGAGCCCGGCGGAGGCGCACGCCGCACGCAAGAAGTCGCCTGCCCAGAGCCTCTCGCGGATCGAGAAGAATCTCGCGGATCTCCAGGGGCTCGAGGTGCCGAGGAAGGCCGTGATCGCTTGGCTCGAAGGCAAAGGAAAGATCACGTCCGTGCTCGGGGCGAACGCCGATGTCCTCGGCCGCGCGATGGCCTCGGAGCCCGAAGCCTACAACGAGATCGACGAACAGCTCTTCGCGCTCTGGGTCCAGAGGCTGAACCCCTTCACCGGGTTCCCCTGGCCGAATCCCAACGATCTCGAGTACGGATTCGAGCGGCGCACCGCGTATCTCGACAAGATGGTCGCCGCGGGGATGGACCGAACGGGCGCGGAGGACTCGATGCTCGGTCGTTGGAGCGAGCGCGTCAGGACCTGGCCCTCCACCGGCATCTGGGTGTGGGAAGCGCTCGTTGCCGACGCCCATGCGCTCTCGAAGCGTGTCCTCGGGCTCGAGGACGGGGCGAATCGTCTGCGCTTCGTGCTCGGCTCCGTGCTCGAGCTCCCGAAGAGCACGCTGGAGGCGGGCGCGCTCGATGTCGTGAAGAAGGTTTGCGCCGATTCGTCGCTCGTCCCGGATGAGACGATGCAGCGGCTCCTCGCGGATAGCGGTTATCGCGCGCTCCTCGGCACGATTGCACGCTCGGGGGCGTAGGCGCGGCTCGCCCAACGGCTCGGTGCCGTTGGGCAGCGGGCCGAGCCGCGATCCTCGCGGAGCGGCACGTCATCCTCAATCATCGTTACGTCTCCTCCGCTCCCATCCGTCGTTGGGCGCTCTCCCAATCCGAGCGAAGCAAACCGTAGATGTGGAAGTCGTGGGGTTCTCCACGGCAAACGCGATAGCTCCTCAGGCGACCCTCACGCACGAACCCGCTGCGCTCGAGCACCCGCTCCGACCGCATGTTGTCGACCCTGACGAAGGCGTGCACGCGATGGACGTGGTTTTGTTGGTACGTCCACTGAAGCACCGCGGCCACGGCTTGGCGCGCGAGTCCCTTGCCCCAATGAGCCTGCGCCAACTCGTAGGCCAACTCCGCCCAGCCGTGTGCCTTGGACCAGTCGTTGAAACCGCAGGTGCCAATGAGCTGATCATCCTGCTGGAGGGCGATCCCCCATTTTGACAGCTCGCCTGCCGCCCAACGGCTCAGATACCGCTCGATCATGGCTTCGACCATCGGTCTCGACACCGCGGGATAGGCGGTCAGTTCCGTGACGGCAGGATTCTGCAGGTAGGCGTAGAGCGCGTCCGCATCGGTCATGCGAAGCGGGCGCAGGCGGGCGCCGTCGAGCTCGATGAGCGGGGGATGTTGCGGGGCGTCGGTCATGGGTGTCACTCTTCGGTGCTCGAGAGGGCGCCATTGGTAGTCTCTCTACTCTCTACTCTCAACCGGCGTGGGAAAGAAGCTTTGCCGAGTCGGGCGGCATGCTCGTCAATGCCGGCGTCCCGATGCGATGTCGATGTCTTCGCACACGACGAAGAACGCATGCAGCGCGTCGTCCACGATCTTCACGACCACCGATTCCGCCGAAAGGTCGACCTTGGCCCCGATGTATCGACGCTCTTCGGCTTCGGCCAAGCGAAAGATCTTCCCGCTCCGCCGGGTTGGCAGCTCGAGGTATTCGACGCCGCGGAATGTGATCGTTTGGGCGCTGCCGTATTCGAATGCGGCGTCGTCGCCCTCGACGAGGAGGTCGTCACGGAAGGAGAGGACGCGGTAGTCGATGCATAGGGGGAGCGCCGAAAGGGTGTGTTCGAGGGCCGCCGCGCGGTCCGATCGCAGCGGGGGCGCGCTCGGTGCGGAGTCGGGAGCACGGACGCGAGGATCATCAGGCCAAATCTTCACGACGCGGAACGACGAGCCGTCGCGTTGCAGCTCGACGTGCACGACCTCGCCGACGCGGAGCTCGTCCACGAGCGCAGCCGAAGCATCGAACGTCAATCGACCGAGAGCGCCGCACGCGATGACGCCACGTGCCTTGACGACATCCCACTCCGCAATCGTCCATGATCTCGAGATGTCCGACATGATGTCTCCCCAAAGCTCGGGCGCTGTGCCATGTGCTCGCGCTTCAGTGCCAGCCATGGAGCGATATCTCTGCCTGCTTCGTGGCGGGACAGGTTCGGCGGAGCCGCGCTGCCCATTGGGCCAAGAGTCCGTCGGGAGGTGCTTTCACCGGCGGCGAGCAACGCAGCGCGGGGCCGTTGTATATCCCTGCTGATCTCCAGAGGTCGCCGTTGGGCATTCGGCCGGTGATGCGGGCGCCGAGGACGTGTGTCGGTAAGAGATCG
This sequence comes from Minicystis rosea, assembly GCA_001931535.1. Classification (GTDB taxonomy): domain Bacteria; phylum Myxococcota_A; class Polyangia; order Polyangiales; family Polyangiaceae; genus Minicystis; species Minicystis rosea. Next base: position 4,952,230 of record CP016211.1, on the reverse strand, counting down.
CGTGCGATTCCGGGGGGGCGAGTCGCGTAGTTGACCTCGTTGCCGAATGGGTCCAGCGTGGAGCCGAAGGCGATGTGGTGGTGGACTTTGACGTCGGCGTGCAGATCGGGAGGGCCTCCGTCGTGCGCGTCGAGGGCGGGCGCAAAGAGCCAGTCGGGCATCTTCGGCTCGTACCACCAGAGAAGCGGCTCGGGGCGGATCTTCCCGCTCCAACAGCACACGGCCAGCGGCCAGCCGGGGTAGAGCTCGTCGAAGGCTTGTAGCATCGCCGGGTTGACCTCTGGACGCCGTCCTTCCGGCACGAGGGCGAGCACCGAGGCAATGGCGGCAGGGCGTGCCGCGAGGACCACGGTGTACGAGCCGACGTTGAAGATCCGGACACGCGGTAAGGCGTCCGAGCTCCTCGACTCGTGCGGAGAAGACCAACGCGTGAGCTTGGTCGCCCAGTGGATGTCGTCGAGGAAGCCGGCGAAGCTTCGTGTATCGATGACGTTCTGCTCCGTGAGCGGAGCCGCCGCCGGAATCGGGAGGATCATCGCGTTGGGCCCGGCGGAGCGGGCTTCGTTCTGGTAGGCGATGACGTGTACGTACTTGCCGCCGAGCTTCGCTTCGCCGGCGTAAAGCTTGGTTCTGGCCAGCGTGGCCAGGCTGAACGTCATGCACATGGCCAGTCTCCAGGGCACGGCACCGCCGAGGTCCAGCGCTGCCCGCCGGCGATGGGGTGGTCGACGATCATTCGTGGGTGCTCCAAGGATTCATGCTCGCTTCCAAGTCTGCTTGGGGGACGGCGAGCTTCGCTTCGTCGGTCTCCATGGGGGCGTCAGGTCACATTGCCAAGAGGGTTGTCCGCAAACCACTCCACGATGCCCGGGACTTTGCGCTCGAATCCACCGGGCGTGTTGATGCTGATGAAGCCGCACTCCTCCGATCCATGATTCTCGAAGGTGTGGGGCACGCCGCCGGGAATCAAGATGTAGCTGCCGCGGGGAGCGTCCGTCCTCTCGCCGTCGAGGAAGAGCGTGAGCGTGCCCGTCAGCACACAGAAGATGTGATCGTCCGGATGCGAGTGGACACCGGGGCCGAGGGTTCGAGGCTCGAGCCACCATTCGGAGATCGAGTAGCGGTCATTCGTCTCGTCGCCATCCGCAAAGAACACGGCGCGCATGCGTCCCATGTCGTATTTGCGGCCTTGGTCGGGTTTGACGATCAAAGGCTTTCTGTTTTCACGATCCGGGTTGCTCACGTACTCCTCCTCCATGGCATGGCTTCGCTTCTCGGCGCGCCGAGTTGGTCCGCGACGAGATCCACCCATTGGAGAAGGCTTGCGCGCTCCTTGGGAATCTGCGCGAACGAGGCGTTCAGAGCGTCGAGGCCGGTGGCTTCGAGCAAGTGTTTCTCGTTGCATACCCATTGAGCGCGCTCGCACGCGATCGCATGGGCCTCCTCCATGACGGCGGCCGACGCCTGACCCACGACTCCAACCACGTTGCCGCGTCTCGCGTGCATTCGCGCGTAGTCGAGGCTGAACGACCTGCAGAATCGCCACACCGGTGGTGCGGCAGTTGCGAGCTTCGACGGAAAGGGCACCGCCTCGATGTGCCCCGAGAGCACGAGACACGAAGCGAGCTCCGCAGTCAGGCTGTACGTCGGAATCCCAGCCACATAGCCGAGGAGCGCGTCCCGCTCGAACTCGCCTTCCTGCGCACGCTCGGTCCAATGCTCGACGGCGTCCAGATCTCGTAAGAGGACATCGACTTTCTGCTCGCCGCACGCGAGCCACGCGCCTCCGTTCATCAAACGTCCCCACGAGCCTGGGGGGAAGACTGTTCCACGGGTGGACAGCGCAGTCAGGTCAATCGGGCCGCGGTAGTACACCCCGAGGTCCCAGTCGCTCCCCTCGTCGTGGCGCTGGACGGCGCGCGAGCCGCCGAGAACGACGGCCACCGTGCCCGGCATGGCGGCCAGCACGTCGACGAGCTCCGAAACGGATTGCGGGATGTTCGTCATGATGCAGCTCGGCCCCCCGTGGTCATGTCGTTCGGTTGCCTGACGGCTTCGAGCTCACCAGCGAAAGCTCGCTGACGCAACGTCCCAGCCTACCACGAAGATCCGGACGATCGAAGCGAGCCCGGGGTGCAACTCGGGGTTGGGCGGCTCACGCTCCGGGTTGGTGGATCGGTTACCTCCGTGAGCAGGATGGATATCCATCTCTGCCGACGCGCGCGTCCATGCTTGCGCCGATGGATGTGTGGCTCGATTTCGCAGCGTCATCGAGGCGCGAGCGCGGGCAGCTCCGCGATGCGCGGGCTTTGCAGCATGCTATTGCCGGGGTCGAGGAGCAGCGCGCGTGCCTCGCCGGCGCGCGTCTCGTCAGGGACGTTCATGAAGGCCCGCACCGCATGGAAAGCGAGGTCGTCGCAATGCTCGACGAGGGGAGAGACTCCGGCGAGGCGGGTGGCCTGCACGCATCGAACGGCGCGTGTGAGGTACTGCTCGCCGGCGCGTGCATACGCGACCGAAGGGGGCACCTGGGACTGCGCTGGAGCTCCACATCCACCGCCGCGTTCGAGGTCGCGCTCGATCTTGTAGAGCAGGTAGCATTCGTTGGGGTGACGCCGGTTTTCGCCGCGCTCGCAATAATGGTGCTGGAGGGTCGGCAAGCGATTGGCGAGCTCGTCATGACAGCTCGGGCGGGGAGGATCGATCCCGCTTCCAAGCAGGCTCAAGCCCTCGAGGTAGAGCATGGCGGCGAGGATGCCGGCGTCCTCGCGGGGATGTGCGATGGCGATCTCGCCGAGCACGCGCGTGGCCTCCGGCCACCGTCCAGCGCCCCACAGCGCGCGCGCCTGCGCCAAGGCACGTGTGGCCGGGTCGTTGGCGTGATCAGGGCGGGCGGCAAGAAGGTGATCGATTTGCGCGAGGAGCTGGGTTTGCGCTTTGGTCGGGGGAATCGGCCTGGTGGAGGCCGGCAGCGGGAGGTCGGTGCATCCTGCTGATGGAAGAGGGACGGCGGGAGGTAGCGGCGGGGGCGTGGCCTGGGTGAGAGGGCGCGGTGCAGGTGCGCGCCGAGGCTGGATGGAAGCCGGCGCGCATGCGGTGATGGCGGTGAGCAGGAAGGCAAGAAGGGGACGCGGTGTGAGGAGCACGGGTGTTCGTCGCGCGAGAGGAGAATGGCTTGGGCCGCAGGCAGCGTCGTCACCACGCCTTGGGGCGTCACGACATATCGCAAGAGTCAGGCTGCTTGCTTGGAGACACGGCCATGCCGTGTTGGCGCGGCTCACGCCGAGAAGACCTCGTTCGTGCGCGCTTGCAGCAACGTGTGAGCTTCGTCGCGCAGCGGCTCGCCGTGCGCGCTGATGAGGTGTCGGAAGGGGAGCGTGAGCAGGCGGCGAAAGTCGTCGACGCTCGGGTTGCACGCGTACCGCCAGGTGGATGGGATGTTCGCGGCGCGGATGAGGCCCTGCTCCATGAACATCTCGCCGCATGGGGGAGAGAAGAGCTCGTCGACGTGGGTCCAGTTCTGGATGGCGTCGCAGGTGATCAGGATCCCCCCTTCGCGCCGGAGCAGCACCGCGGCCTCGGGGAGCCGTGCCGAGGAGAAGACGAAGAGCTCACCGTCGCGCACGGGAAAAGCGCTGCCTTCGGCGAGGAATCGATCGGGGCCTCGACCGTCGACATGCTCCGCGCCGGGCAAGGCCCACAGGGTCGCGCCGTAGCGATCGCGATAAAAGGGATCGTCGCGACCATGGAAGGCGCCGAGGCGGACCACGTTTCGGACTTCGCCGAGGGCTTCGAGCTCACGCAGACCATCTTCCGTGAGCCGCACGGTGTTCAGCAGGGTCAGCGCGCCGTCCTCGCGTACGACGACCATGGTTCGGCTGGTTTGGTAGTCGATGCCGGCGTGCTGCGTCTTGTTGGTGCCGAGGACGAAGAAGATCTCGGGAAACGCGCTCTGCAACCGGCGATGCGGCCAAGCCGGGCTGTGCTCGAACATCAGAAGCTCCTTTGCTCACTCGCGAGGATGGGGGCTGTCGTCGCGGCGAGGGGTTTACCATTTCGAAGGACCTCGCTGGAGGTCGGCCTGCTCCGTGAAGTGGAGCATTCGTGGCCAGCACGCGACACGACGTTGCGCGAGAGGCTTGCGTCGGACGTCGCGCCGAGGGACGGAGTGGTGGTGCCGCTCCCGCCGTCTCACGCTGCCAGGGCCGACGCTTCACGATCTCTGGTGATCGAGGGTGAAACCAAGCGCGCCTACCTCGCGCTCCTTGCTGCCCAGCGTGGTCCGGAGGTCGTCGCGACGGAGGAGATCGTCGTGTCCCTCGACGCGGAGGCGGTCGCTTCCGTGGAGCGCGAGCTCGGGCTGCGCTTCGATCCGGCGGTCTTGCTCCTCTTCTCCGACGCCGATGTCTTCGATATGTACGATCTCGATCTGGGGCGGCTCACCGGCCTCCGGGACGAGGCGGAAGAGGCTTCCGTGCCGGCGCCGTTGGTCGCGCTGGGCCGCGATGGGCATGAGTGGATCTGCGTCGAGCGGCGCGCGCAGGCGGCGCGGATCGTCGTGTACCTCGATGAGGATCAGAGCAGGAGGTCGATGCCTTTGGCCGATTGGCTCGACGGGGTCGTCGAGCAGCACCTGCACGGGGGCTCGACGACGGACGCCGAGCGCCGGGCGCTGGAAGCGTGGATGAAGAACGCGACGCTCGAAGTCCGCCTCACGGCTGCGGATCGCACGCCGCCGAGCCTGTACCGCGTGAAGCACCCCAAGTTCGGAGAGGGTGTCGTCCGGCGCGAGGAGCGGAGCGGCGCGGATACGAAGCTGGAGATCGACTTCGGTGAAGCCGGCGTGCGTGTCCTGCTGAGCCGTTTCGTGGAGCGGTTGCCGTCGTGATGGCTTGGTGAGGGATCTGGTTCTTCGACTGCCTCACACGTCGTGAAGCGGCGCTTCGATCGCGATCGGTCGACGCTCGCTGCTCATGAGCCCACCGAGCAGCGCACGGGCGATGGGCGCGACCGCGTGCGCGAGCGTCTGGCGGCGGATCTCGGCGCGGCGCGCGGCGCTGAGGATGCCGAATGCGATGAGGGGCTCGTCGTGGCTCAGATCATCGGCTGATGTCTCGGAGGGGGACTCGCTCAGCGCGGCGGCCAGCTCGGCGGCGGCGATCGCGCGCAACGAGCCGTCGCCGCGCGCGAGAGCCCAGGCCACGTAGCGCCATGCCAAGCCGGCGTGGCGGCGCTCGTCGTCGGCGATCTTCACGAGCGCGGCGCGCACCGCCGGATCGGTCGCGTGCGCGAGCGCTTCGGTGGCTTCGAGAGCAGCGATGGTCTCGCCGATGCAGCCTTCGCGGATGGTCGTGATCAGGATGGTGCGCTCCTCGCTGTCGTCGAGCGAGCGTTCGATGGCGAGACGGTCGGGGCCCAGCGCTTCTCCGGCGTGTGCGCTGGCGAGCGCGAAGCACATGCGGGCGTGCTCCAGCTCGTCGGCGATGGCGGCCTGGGCCGAGAGCACGAGATCGGCCGGGGCGCCGCACGAGAGCAGGTGGAGGACGAAGCGCGCGAAGGCGGCGATCGAGGCGTGCTCCATCTGCGCGGCGCGCTGCCAGCCTTGTTCTCACGGCGGTGAAAGACGCCGTTTCCGCACTTCTCGTAGCCCGTGTCGGTCCCCGCGATCTGGACCGGTTGGGGATTGTCACAGCCCGCCGCGCTCCCGCCCGAGCCGCCCGAGGAGGATGATCCTCCACAGCCGGTGACCGGGAGGGCCGCTAAGACGACGAGGAGCTGCTGCGTCCACGAGGGGACGGAGATACGGAGTCTCATCGGCTCATCCTTTCAGGGTACGAAGCAGGGAAAGACGCGGGAGCGGGCCAACGCGCTTGGGAGCGAACGTTGCCCGTGTCGTCGCGAGCGACGATGCCCTCGGCGATGATGGCATGGATGTGCAGGAAGCGGGAGCGAGGTTGTCGCGGAATGCCGGAGCGACGTTGCGACGAGCGCTTGGCTCAGCGATGCGCGCCGAAGCCTGCCAGCGCCGCGGAGCCCATCATGAGCGTCACCAGCACCGCGAAGAGCGTCGCCGGCAGCGTGGAGGGCGGGCCGACGCGCACGGGCTTTCGGCGGAGGATGGTGAGGAGCATCGGCAGGGGCAGGAGCATTTGCACCGCGACCGTGCCGACCCAGACGAAGACCATCTCGAGGACGTGGGCGCGCTTCAGCGCCAAGACGGCCAGCGTCGCCACGCCGAACATCGCCGACAGGTGCAGGAGCACGCCCCAGAAGCGAAGGCGGAAGATGCCGTACGTGCCGAGCGCGAGCAGGACGGCGCACGCGGCGACGCCGACGCCCAATGCGCGCTGGGTCGTCGTCAACAGCAGCAGCGCACCGACCGTGAGGACGTGCACCTCCGCGACGGCCATCGTGATGGAGACGATGAGCGATCGGCGGAAGGCCACCGGCTCGAAGGGGCCGCGCGTCGCTTCGTCCGAGCGCAGGCCCAAGTCCCACGCCGACAGCAGCGCGGCACCGGCGCCGCAGGACATGATCGCCAGATCCAAGCCCCGCTCGGCGAGCGCTCCCACCGTGCCGAGGAGGAGATGGAACCACCACACGCCCCGCGCCGCGAGCTGCGCGCCGGCGTGGTTGACGTTCGCCAGGATGCACGACACCACCGCCGACACCAGGACGACCGCCGTGATGTGGCGCTCTCCCGGCGTGCGGACGAGCTCGCGCACCCAGACGCCCGCAATCGCCATCGCCCCGCCCAACATGAGCACCCGCCGCGACGGCGAGAGGCGATCGAGGGGCAGAAACCAAGGCTTGGGGCGAGCGTCGATCGGTGCAGGTAAGGACATGGCGGGACCAGGCTAGCATCGCGCTCGCGCGGCGGCCGCGCGGTCGAGGGCGATTGCTTTTGCAGAGGTTCCGTCAGCTTTCGGAGGAAGGGGGCTATCGCTTCTCACCCCAAAGACAGATGCTCTTCCTCTTGTGCTCGGAAGGTCGTCAGCCTGCGTATTGCGGCAGGGAGATGGCTTCGGCTGCGTCGCGGATGGGTTGCAGCGCGCGGCGGATGATGCTGTCTCGCCAGGGCATGTGGGGCAGCGCGCGCATGAGGAGGATCTGCAACCAGATCAAGGCGCGATGGCTTTGGGTCATGTGCTTGGCGGCGCTCTTGCCGAGCTTCTGGTTTCGCTCCACGTATCCGCGCATCCGTGCTTCATAGCGGGCGAAGGCGATGTGGTGATCACCGCCGCTCGCGGCGAGCTCACCGGCGAGCACGTAGGCACCGACGAGCGCCAGGCTCGTGCCCTGGCCCGAAGCGGGCGAGGGGCAATAGCCGGCGTCGCCGACGAGCACCACGCGCCCCGCCGACCAGCGGTCCATGTCGATCTGGGTCATGCGATCGAAGTAGAAGTCGGGCGCGTCGGCCATCGCTTCGAGCAGGCGGGGCACCTCCCAGCCCATCCCGGCGTAGACGTCGTTGAGGAGCTCTTTCTGCCGCGCGGGATCGCGGGCGCCGTCGCGCAGGGGCGGCGCGACGAAGGTGAAGAAGGCCTTCGCCTGCGTGTCCCCGCGGGTGCTGGAGAGGCCCACGAGCCTCCCGGGCTTCGAGCACACGAGCTCCCAGCGATCGAGGCCGAGGTGGTTGGGGACGCTGAAGATCGAGACGTAGGTGCCGAGATCGAAGGCAAACCGCGCCTCGTCGCCGAAGGCGAGCGCGCGCACGTTGGAGTGCAAGCCGTCGGCGCCGATGACGAGATCGAAGGTGCGGGGCGCGCCGCGCTCGAAGGTGACCCGCGCGCCGTGGACGTCCTGCGTGATCGATGTGATGGAGTCGTTGAAGACGTACTCGACGTCGTTCCGCGTCTTCTCGTGGAGGATGTGCCCGAGATCGCCGCGCATGATCTCGACGTCGTCGCCCGAACGGAAGCCGAACGTCTCGCCGTCGATGGTGGCGAGCCACCTGCCGGTGGCGTCGACGTACGAGCCGCCCTGCATGTCGGTGCCGGCCCGGCGGATCTCGTCGTAAAGGCCCATGCGCTCGACCACGTCGACGGCCACGCCGCGGATGTCGATCTTGTAGCCGCCGGGGCGCGGCGCGGGCGCGCGCTCGACCACGGTGGGGTTGAAGCCGTAGCGGCGCAGCCAGTACGCGAGCGTGGGCCCTGCGATGCTCGCGCCTGAAATCAGGATGTTTCCGTTCTTCACGTGCTTGCTCCCTCGGTTTGTCGGCGGCCGCTCGCGGCGAACGCTCGCCGCCGAGGGCCGGGCACACGTCGGCGTCTCGGCGGCGGATCCGCCGCGCCGCCGCGCGTGCTTGGTCGGTGATTTACGGTGAGCGCGAGATGCGACCGGCGGCGCTGCTGCGCGTCGCGCGCGCGGCGCTGTCGGTCACGTCTTCAGCGGTAAGGGCCGGAGCCCTCGCGCGCGCGGAGGCGGCCGCTCAGGCCCTCGAGGTTGGCGCCGGCGAGCTTGGCGCCGTCGAGGCAGGCGCCCTCCACGTCACACTTCTCGAGGTTGGCCTCGCTCAGATCGGCGCTCGAAAGATCCGCGTTGCGCAGGTCCGCTTTGACGATGTTGGCGCCGGCGAGCACGGCCTCGATCAGGCGGATGTTGCGCAGGTCGCTCTTCTCGATGTTCGCGCCCGTCAGGTCGGCGCGCGACAGGTCGGCGCCGTGCAGATCGCTCTTCTCGACGTTCGCCCACTTGAGGACGGCGCCCTGCGCGCTCACGCGCACGAGCTTGGCGCGCTCGAGGTTGGCCCGCACCGCGCGCGCGCCCTCCAACGCCGCGCCTTCGAGGTCGACGCGCTCGAGGTTGGCGCCGTCGAGGTTCGCCCGCAGGAGCGAGGCGCCCGCGAGCGAGGCGCTCTCGAAGTTGGTGCCGCGCGCCGAGGCGTCGTCGAGCTTCGCGCCCGCGAGGTCCGCGTCCTCGACGTTCGCACCGTCGAGCCGGGCGCCGCTGAGATCCGCGCCGGCGAGGCGAGCATCCTCGAGGTCGGCGCCTTGAAGGTCGGCGCCGGCGAGGAGGGCACCCGCGAGGTCGATCCGCTCCTCGACGGCGCGCTCCACGGCCTCGCGCAGCTCCTCGACGTCGGCGCGGTAGAGCGTGGTCCCGTCGGCGCGGACAATCTGGATCGGCATCGAATCTCTCCTCGACGAGACTCTACCCGGCCGGCGCGGGACCACCATGGCGATCCGCGCCAGATCGATTTGCCGATCACGCCGAAACCGGCGGCGCGTCCGCGCGTGACTATTCTCTCCCGAGCTCCCGATGGCCCGGCCCGAAAAGCAGCCTCCCACATCGTCGTCGCTCGTTCCGGCGATCCTTCGCCACGCGGAAGCACGTGGGCTCGACGTAGAAGCGCTGGCGCTGCGCTTCGATCTCCCGGCGGACGCCGCGCGGCGTGATGAAGTGAACGTCGCCGCCGACGCGCCGGACGAGCTCCTCCATGCGGTCGCGCGCGCGGCCGCCGAGCCCGACGTCGCCGTGCGCGTGGCGGCCCGGCTCGAGTCGCAGCGACACACGCTGGTGGAGCTCGCGGTACGGGCGACCGCGAGCGTGCGCGAAGGGCTCCACCTGCTCGCGCGTTGGGCGCCGCTCCTGCACGAAGGGCTCGCGGCCGTCATCGAGGAGGATGCACACGAGGCGCGGTGGTTGCTCTCGACGCCGCGCCGCCCGCGCGGCGTCGGCCGCTACGTGCACGAGCTCGCGCTCGCGCATGCTCTCCATCACCTTCGCGCCGGCGCAGGTGAGCTCGCGCCCGCGCGCGTGTGGTTCACCCATGCACGCCCGGCGGAGCTCACGGCGCTGCGCGCGTTCTTCGGCGCGGGTTCGATCGAGTTCGGCGCGGAGACCTGCGGCTTCGCCGTGCCGCGCGCGGATCTCGATCGCGTCATGCGCCTCGCCGATGCCCGCGCGCTCTCGACGCTGGCCCCGCTCGTGGACGCCGCGCTCGACGCACGGCCGCGGGGCGCTTCCTTCGCCGAGCGCGTCGCAGCCCACGTCGCCGCGTCGCTGCCGCGCGGCACCGACGTGCAAGAGGTCGCTCTGGCCCTGCACATGAGCGCCCGCACGCTGCAGCGCCGCCTCGATCAAGAGCAGACGCGCTTCTCCGACGTGCTCGACGACACGCGCCTCGCCGTCGCCCGCCGCCTGCTCGGCGACCCTCAGCTCACGCTCACCGACGTCGCGTTTCGCCTGGGATTCGCGGATCTCGCGACGTTCACCCGCGCGTTCAAGCGCTGGACCGGCAAGCCACCGGGCCAGTGGCGGCGATCGTGAAGCGCGCTCGCGCGAGATGCGCCGTGGTGGGTGGGGAGAGAGCCACAGCCGCTCACAGCTGCGGGAAGAGGGCGCGCGCCGCGGGGAGCTTCATGGCCACGATCCGATCGCGCCCTGCCCACGTTGGATAATAGTTGTAATTGACCTCGTAGCCGCCGAACCACCGCAGCGCGGTGTCGTGATGGAAGGCGACGAGGGCCTTCGAGGCGAAGGCCTCGCTCGCATAGAAGAGCACGACCTCGCTCCGGCCCTCCGCGTGCGCGACGATGTTCGAGGGCAGGATGGCGCGCTTGGCTCTCAACGCCTGCTCGACGCGCGGTGTGACGAGGAAGCGTTGCTCGGGGTGGTCGTCGATGTACGCGCCGAGCACCTTCATGGGGTCCTCGTTCCGCGCGACCGTGCGCGCTGCCCAGACGAGCCAAACCGCATTGAACGTCAACATGGCCGCGAGGAGCGCCGCCACCACGAGCCGGCCGCCGCGGAGCCGCCGGGCCGCACGCACCATCACGGCGCCGCCGCGCGCGGCGAACAGCGCCAAGAAGGGAATGACCACCAGCAGGTTTCGCACGACGATGACCCGCTGCGAGCTCATGTATCCGACGTAGAAGATCGGGAACGCGAGGAGCGAAATCGCACGGACCTTCTGTTCCCTCACGAGCGCGGCAGCACCGATGACGGCGAGCGCGCCCAATGCCACAGCGATGATCGCATGTCGCGAGAGCGCTGCGCAAAACAGGTACTCGCATGCTGCCCGGAGGTGCGGCAGACCCGCTTGGATGGAGTGACCACCGGGGTGTCCGTGATCATGATAGTGCGCGTATTCCTGTCGGACGTTGGTGAAGAAGCGCCCATATTCGAGCACCGTTCCAGGGGTGGTGACGAGGTACGCGAAGGCGAAGACGGCGAGCGCGCCCGAGGCGCTGCGGAGGATCCCGAGGGCGCGGCGCCGACGTTTGTGCCCGACGACTCCGGCGCACCAGCAGACTGGCAGCAGGAGCGCGCCGCCCGGGTACTTGGTCCCGCACGCGAGGCCCGCCGCCGCCGCCGCTGCCCACGACCACCGCATCGAGCCGCGCGAGAGCGCGAGGTGCATGCACAGGAGTGCGAGCGCGCCGAACTGCATCATCACCGCGTCGGGCGCGATCCAGCGCGCGTGATAGCCAATCTCCCACGAGAACGCGACCAGCCCGCCGGCGAGCGTGGCCTCCAGGCGACTCTTGCTCGAGTCCCACGCGAGCCAATAGATCCAGACCACGGCGAGCAGCGAGACGAGGAGAAAGATCACCCGCGTGCGGAGCAGGAATCCACGGCTCCCCACCAGCGTCGAAAGCGCCGCCGTGCCCGCCGCGGAGCCGCGCACGGAAGGCAGGACGCTCAGCGAGAGGGCCTCGGAAGCACCGCTGAGGAGACTCAAGTCGAAGGAGACCGAAGGATAGTTGTACCAGCGCGGCAGGAGCTCACCGCGCGTCAGCGCATCACCGACGACCCGCAGCATCGTCGGCTCGTCCCAATGGCTCCCGAAGTCGATCCCCACGATCCCCGCGTAGCCCGCGACGAGCAGCACGGCGGCGAGGCCCGCGTGCGATCGGATCCGCCCGACGAGCACGGCGGCGCGCTGGAGCCACATCAGAGCTTCGTTTCGCATGAACCCCGAACGAGATGGTTTCCCGGACTCGACGGACCGGACGTGTGGCTATCCGTCGCGCTGGCCGCGTGAGATGCCGTGTTGCTGCTCGCCGCGCGTATGGCTTCGCGGCTTCTTGCCGAACAGAGCCACGGCGCAGACTCGATAGCTCAAAAGAATTGTTTGGGCGGCGATGAGCCGTCCTCGTGGGCTCGTGGCTCTTTCATGATCCGTTTGCGCGCTACGGATCGAAGCCGATACCCACTCTCGAGCCGAGCATTGCTCCGGCAACACCGCCTGCTTCGCGATCTTCGGCGAGCAGCATCACGCCGCGGAGGAGCGCACCTCCGCGGAGCGCGGCGCTCAGCCAGAAACGATCGCCGAGGCGGGCGCGTGCCGTCACCGCGAGTGAGCTCGCCACGATGAATGCGCTCCCGTGCGATTCACGGACGGCCGGATCGAACGCGTGCCCCTCGGCCCACACGCCGCCCAGCTCGACCTCGGGCCCGATCTCGAGGACCGCACGCGCGATCGAGACCTGTCCGGCGAGGCCGAGCGCACCCGAGACGATCCTCACGCTCACCGAGCCGAGGCGATCGAAGCTCGTGCCGAAGAGCGCGCCGCCGTCGAGCGTCAGGCGCAGCGGAACGCGCGAAGAAAGAGCAATCGACGCGCCGATGCGCCCTCCCTCGGCATGGAGGTGGCCCACGAGCGCACGCACGTCGGCGGCCGCCGAGAGATGAAGTCTCGCCGGCGGCGATGGGAGGGCAGGCGGGCTCGCGGGTGGCGGGGCGCAGAGCGTGAGCGGGGCTGTTTGGGGAGCCGCTTGTGGTCCCATCGTGATCGACGGATCGAGCGCGGGAGCGCGCGGCGTCGAGATGGGGACGGTGGTCGACGGCGCCGGCGGCGTGATGGGCGTCGACGCGACGACCGCCGGTGCGATCTCGCGCCAGCTCGAGCGAACGAGCTCCGCCGCGGCGAGCGCGAGGAGCCGGGATCGCAGCGGCGCGGGCGCGTCACCGAGGAAGACCGTGCGCCGCACCGTCTTGCGGGTCGAGGTCGCCCCGATCGTGAGCACGGCCTCGCGCGCTCCGGCGTCGCACGGAGTGACTTCGATCGCGAGCCAAGCCTGCGACGCGTCCTCCTTGGTGGCATCTCCGCTCGGATCCCAGGCCACGCCGTCTTCGCGGAGCTCGATCTGCAAGAGCGCGACGAACGCGGTCACGTCGAAGGGGCCCGCGGCGCACGCCGGTGGCTCGAAGCGAACACGCGCGGGCAGGCGCGCTCCGCTCGGCGGTTGCGGCGTCTGCGATCGCGCGGCCGCGGCGTGGAAGAAGAGCGCCGTCGCGAGGGTGACGGCTACTCGCGCTCGGCCCATGCGCGGACCTCCGCGAGGCGGCCCCCGTTGGGATAACGGGCCTCGTACTCCGCTGCCGCCGCGCGGGCTCCGGCGGAGTCTCCCGCGCGCGCGCGCGCTTCGACGACGCGCGCATGGGCGTCCTCGCGGAGGCCCTGCGGCAAGCCCATGGCGATGGCGCGCGCGAAGGTCTGCGCGGCCGCAGGAGCCTGTCCCAGCGCATCGAGCTGGACGCGACCGAGCGTGAACGCCGCCATGGGCGCGCGCGGATCGCCGCTCTTCTCGTTCATCACGCGCATCAGCGGGGCGACGGCCTCGATCGAGTGGCCGGAGAGTCGCGCGACATCGGCGAGCAGGAGCAGATCGTCGACGCTCGCCGTCGTGGCCTGCTGCGCGATGCCGGCCGGCGCGATCGCGCGATAGGCCTCCTTGAAAGCGCCTTTGCGAGCGAGCTCGCGCCACGGCTCGCGCGCTTCGTCGGTGGGCGCGCTCGGGGTGACCTTCACGGTGCTCGTGGCGAGCGGCGCCGCGGCGCTCGAGGCCGGTGCGCTCGAGGCCACAGCGCTCGGCGGCGCGGGCGCGGGCGCCTCGGCGGCGCCGTCCTCGATCTCGAGCGACTCCCCCGCGGTGAGCCGCTGGATGCGATCCTTGACGAGCTCGCCGCGGACGAGCACCACGCCCCGCTCGACCGTGACGCGGCCGTGATGGGGCGCGCGATCGACCGTGAAGCGCGTGCCGACGACCTCGACCGTCGCCAAGCCGCACTCGATGATCCAGCGGCGCGGGCCGCCCGGCCGGATGTCGAACGTCACGCGCCCGCCTTCGAGCAGCGTGATCAGCGAGCTCGAGGTGTTCGAGAGCGTCTTCATGCGCGTGCCGGCCTCGACGACGAGGCTTGATCCATCGTCGAGCTCGATGCGACGCGACGCGCTCGCCGAGGCGCCGGCGTGGAAGGCCGATCCGTCGATGTCGCCGAGCTCCGCGCCGCCAGCTTGGTGCAAGGGGCCGACGTCGCGATGGACGGCGAAGCGCACGATCAGCGCGAGCGCGAGCGCGACGCAGGCCGCGAGCGCGAAGGCGACGCGGATCTTGCCGAACGAGGCGCTCACCTGGCGGTGCGCGCGCCGCTTCCCGATGGCCCGCCACATGTGCTGGAGGGTCGTCTCGTCGATGGGGACGTCGGCGATCCTGCGGAGGGGCGCGCGGAGATCGCTCATTCGGACGGCTCCCGCACGGAGACGTGGAAACGCACGCGCGCGTCGGCGGCGGCGATCCACCGCTTCGCCGTGGCCACCGAGCAGCTCGCGATGCGCGCGACATCGTCGAGGGACTCGCCTTCGACATAGCGGAGCATCCATGCCAATCGGTGCTCGCTCGCGAGGCTCATGAGCACGCGATCGAGCAGCGCGAGCTCCGCTCTCGTCTCCGCCCCGATGTCGGCGCCGGCGATCGATTCGAGCGTGGCGTCGTCGACGCTCGAATCGAGATGGAGGAGCCGGAGCAGCTTCTTGCGGCGGAAGCGGCGCCGGGTCTGGCTGACGGCGATCTGCGCGAGCCAGGCCCGCACGGCCGCGCCGTCGCGGAGCGAGCCGATCTGCTCGAGCGCGATGGCGAACGTGTCCTGCACGACGTCCTCCGCCTCGACGCTGTTGCGGAGGAGGCGCGTCGCCAGCCCGAACACGTAGCCGACGTACCGCCGGTAGAGCTTCTCCTCGGCCCAGGTGTCTCCGCTCTGGGCCCGGGCCACGAGCTCCCGATCGTCGATCGCGTCGGCCGAGGGCAGCGCGCGCACACCGCCGGCTCGGAGCGGAGCGGCGAGAGCCGGGGCAGAATCGCGGACCGGGCGGGAGCGCATGGCGTGCGCAAGACAGAGCCACGGGCGCGCGAGAACGGCTCACCTCTTCCGCGCCGCGCGTTCTTTTGTGAGCTGCTCCGCGGCGCTCGGGGCTCTTCCCCGCATGAATCTGCGGTTGCTCCCCGCGCTGGCCCTCCCGGCGCTCCTCTTGGTGTCGTCGTGCAACACCCAGATCGACGTGCTCGGGAGCGGAGGCGCAGACGCATGGGGGAGCTCGGGGACCGGGACGTCCCCCTCTTCGAGCGCTGGAGGCTCGGACGGCGGCGTCGTGTTCCCGCCCGACGACGGCGGTGCATGGAGCGATGGAGACGCGGAGCTCCCTTCCGACGCCGGAGCCAACGATGCAGCCGACGATCTCGACGCGAGCGAGACCGACGATGCTCCCGACGATCTGGACGCGGCCCAACTCGAGGACGCTCCCTCCGCGCTGGATGGTGGCTAGTCTCCTCGCCCGTGAACGAGGGCGCTCTCTCGTTCGCGTCGTGGACGATCGACGCCCTCGCAGTCCCTCCCGCCATTCACGCGCTGCTCGCGAGCGACCTCGTCCTCGTTGCGAAATGGGTGATCGGCGCTATGGCTTCGGTCTCGCCGGCCACCACGCTTCGGCCTCGCGGGACACGACCTCGAGCTCGCCACGAAATCCGCACGATGAACGAAATCGACAAGCTCGCTTGGATTCACATTCGGGACAAGCGCCTCCTCGGCGCGCGGTCCCGCGGCAAGAGCACCTATTACCTGCCCGGCGGCAAGCGAGAGCCGGGGGAGAGCGATGAGGCCGCGCTGACGAGGGAGATCAAAGAAGAGCTCTCCATCGATCTCGTGCCGGGCAGCCTCCGCTACATCCACACGTTCCGCGCGCAGGCCGACGGCAAGCCCGAAGGGACGCAGGTCAAGATGACGTGTTACGAGGCCGACTTCCGCGGAGAGCCGGTGCCCGCCGCCGAGATCGAAGAGCTTCGGTGGTTGAGCCACGCCGACGTCGTGCGCGCTTCGGCCGTGACAAAGATCATCTTGGATTGGCTCGCGGCCAACGGATCGATCGAATAGGCCCTCACCTCTTCTCGGAGGAAGGGGCCTTTACACTGCTCGCGGCTCGAGATGTGACGCGCATGGCTCGCGTCCTTCGAGCGATCCCGATGCAGCAGCTTCGTCGGTCACATCGTCACCCTCCCGGCGCGAACATCACTGGATACGTCACCGTCACCGTGCCGCCGTCCGGCGGCGGGAACGTGAGCTCGCGGAACGCCTTCACCACACACGCGACCGTCTCGCTGTCGGGCATGTCCGAGCCTGCGTTCTCGGATTTGCGGACCTTGCCATTCACCTCGATGACGAAGCGAACAGCCACGCGTCCTTGCAGGTTCGGCGAGTTGCGGAGGTTGTTCTCGTAGCAGAGGCGGAAGCGGCCGAAATTCTCTCGGACGACGCGTTGGATGATCTCGGGAGCAAGGCGCCCGTGGACCATGTGAGGCGGGATGAGCCTCGTCGCTCCTGCGCTCGCACGCGGCGACGCCGATGCGCTCGCAGCGGGCGGCTCCGCCACGGCCACGGTCTGCGGCGCCGCTGCGACGGGCGGCGCTGCAGGTGCGACGATGGGCGGCGGAGCCGGCGACTCGATGGGTGCGATCGACGCGACCGATGCCGTCGCGGTCGAGATCGTTGCAGGCTGTTCGGCCGGGGGAGGCGCACCGCAGCCCGCGAGCGCCACGAGCGAGAGCGCGCGGTGCGCGTGTGTCATGAGATACAATATCGCGCTGCGCCGCCCGCGGTCGCAACATGGATGCACCCAAAGGTGGTCATTCCTCGCCGGCGCCATCGTGATTCCAGCTCAGCATGCGCGGCGCTCCTCGCGACCCAAATCCATGGCGTTCCTACGTGGTGACTAGCGCTTCTTTGCGGCCTTTTTGACGTTCCCCCGCGCTCCCGCCCGCGGCTTTCGTGGTGTGTTGGCGGCCGTCATGTCTGCGCGCGGTCGGGCCGCATTCTTGTCTTCGGTCGGCTCGCGCTCTCTCTTCTTCCGGGGCCCGGGATCGGGCGCCGAGGGCTGCATTCGCGGATCGAGATACTTGTGGATGAGCAAGGCGGCGACGGTGGCGGCGTGCTCGATGACGTCGTCGACGCTGCCCTCGACGAGGCCCGCGTGCCACGCAGTCATGAGCTCGTCGAGGCCGCCGATGGCCATCACCAGCGTCATGCGGAGCGCGCGCTCGTCGACGTCTGGTCGAAAGGAAGGGTGGTAGATCTCGACCATGAGGTCCGTGAGCTTCTGGAGCGAATCGCGCCTCCGATAGGCGAGCACCTCGCTGCCGGCGTGATCGCCGAAAGCGATGTGGGCTCGTTTGGGATCGACCATCGCCGCGCGGACGACGGCCCCGATCGCGGTGCGGATCTGCGCCGCGGGAGGCTGCGCCGCCGTCTCCGCGACGGCCTGCCGGATGAGCTCCGATGCGCCGTCCCTGAGCTCGTCCCACACCGCGACGAGCAGCGCGTCGCGATCGGAGAAGCTCTCGTAGAAGTATCGATCGATGAGGCCGGCGCGCGTGCAGACGCGGCGCATGGTGACGGCGGCCCAGCCCTCTTCACCCCAAATGTCGAGCGCGGCTTCGATGAGGCGGGTGCGCCGCTCCGCCTGCCGCTCCTCGGTGCTCCTGCCGCCGTAC
This sequence comes from Minicystis rosea, assembly GCA_001931535.1. Taxonomy (GTDB): domain Bacteria; phylum Myxococcota_A; class Polyangia; order Polyangiales; family Polyangiaceae; genus Minicystis; species Minicystis rosea. Next base: position 4,934,459 of record CP016211.1, on the reverse strand, counting down.
GTGCTCGCACGAACCTTCGCGCCCAATGGTTCACCCCTCGTGCATTGTGATGGCGGATGCCATCAGATTTCCATTGACCGGAGTCGACGTGGACCGTATCAGAGATGGCACGTGCCATCAGATCGTTTCGGCGCGAGGATGCCTGCGCATGTCGCTCGCTGCATTGGCAGCGGGATCGACCGTGGAGGTGACCCATCGCGCTTCCGCCTCGACGCGGATTGTCGTCGTCCACGGTTGGGCGCGGCGTGCGGTCGTCCCCATGGCGCTCTCGACGGTCTCGGTGAAGGGAGAGTGACGATGACGGCGTTGGCGCGAAGGACGCGGCGTTGGGACGACGAGATCGCGCGCCTCGATCCGGACGAGAGCCATCGCGAGATCGTGCAGCTCCTCTCCGACCACGTATTCCCGCTCGAGATGCTGGTCGCGCTCGAGCTCGCGCAGCTCCGCACGTTCACCATCCCTTCGATCAGCCGCGTCCTCCACGGGACGCGCCAATACGAGGACGAAGGCGAGCGCCGGCTCGACGACACGCGCGCGATCCTCAACGAAATCCACCAGAACGGCCTCGACACGCCCGAAGGGCGGCAGACGGTGGAGCACCTCAACCGGATCCATTCGCTCTACAAGATCGCGGCCGACGACTTCCTGTACGTGCTGAGCACGTTCATCTTCGATCCCGTGCTCTTCGTGGAGAAGCACGGCCACCGCCCGTTCACCATGCACGAGAAGCGCGCGCTCTTCGCGTCCGCGAAGTGCCTCGGCGAGGCGATGAAGATTCCGGGCATCCCCCAGAGCTACGCCGAGTTCTTCGCGTGGCGACGCGCGTACGAGCGCGCCCACCAGCGCTATGCACCCGAGAACGAGGCCGTCGCGCGCGGCTTCCTCCGCGCCGTGGGCACGTTGGCGCCGCCTTGGGTCGCTCCTTCGCTCGAGGGCATCGCGGTCGTGCTCTTCGACGACCCCACAGCGTGCTCCGCGCTCGGCCTGCGCGCGCCGGTCGCCCCGCTCCGCATCGGTGTCCGCGCGCTCGCGCGCCTCTGGTGCAGGACCTCACGCCACGTGAACCCCTTCGAGCACGCGAGCGCATCGGAGATGCCGTGGCTCAACACGTATCCCACGTACCCGAACGGCTACGACCGCACGCGGCTCGGCCCGAAGAAGATCATCAAGCTCTTCGATCAGCAGGACAGGGAGAGGAGCGCCTGAGGACGCTTCGAAGGAGCCATCGCCGGCGCGACCAGATGGCGGCGCATCGCCACGTGTCGACGGCACCGTAAGTCGACAAGAGCACGGATTCTTCATCCTTCGAGCGAGCGTCGTAGCTCATGGCGGCGGTGGCGCTGAAGGTCACGCGCGCATCTCGACCGCGGCGCCGGAATCTCCTGGCGCGACGGAGGTGGCGACGAGTAGGTTCCGTCGCGGAGATGCCGATGACGACGTGGAGCCGTGGAGTCTGCGAAACGAATGGCATCAGCATCCACTACATCCGAACCGGAGGCGCCAAACCTCCCGTCGTTCTGCTCCATGGGTTGATGGGGAAGGGCGCCTGCTGGTCTCCCCTGGCGCGCGCGCTCGAGAGCGAATTCGACGTCGTCATGCCCGACGCAAGAGGGCACGGCGGTTCGAGCGCGCCGCACCGCGGGTATCTCTACGACGATCACGCGAGCGACGTCGTGGGCCTCATTCGCGGCCTTTCGCTCTCTCGTCCGTTTCTGCTCGGGCACTCGATGGGCGGCATGACCGCCGCGGTGGTGGCGAGTCGAGGTGCGGTGATCCTCCGCGGCCTCATCCTCGTCGACCCGACGTTCTTGAGCCCCGAGCGCCAGCGCGAGGTGCACGACAGCGACGTCGCCGATCAACACCGCCGGGCTCTCGGTCTTCAGAAGTCTGACCTCATCGCGCAGGCCCGAGCCCGGCACCCGCGTCGCTCGACCGAGATCGTCGAGCTCCAAGCCGAGGCCAGACTGAAAACCTGCATGGGCGCCTTCGACGTGCTCACGCCGCCCAATCCCGATTACCGCAATGTGGTGAGCGCGATGGACGTCCCGAGCCTACTCGTGATTGGCGACACCAGCCCCGTCGTCACGCTCGAGATGGCCACGGAGCTGCGCAGCCTCAACCCACGCATGCGCATCGAACAGGTCCAGGACGCCGGTCACGGCCTTCCGTTCGAGCAACCCGAGCGCTTGGGAGAGGTGGTCGTGTCGTTCCTGCGTGAGCTGGCTTAGCGACTGTCCACTGTTCAATCCTCGCTCGCATCACCGCTTCTTGATTGGAGAGCGCCTCGGCGCATCGGGCTCGAGAGCGGCGAGGAAGCTCTCGGCGGCGTCCTGGACCCGGTCTCGGTCACCGGTGGCGAGGAGATCGAGCACCAGCCCGCGAATCGTCGCGATCACCAGCGTGGCCCTGCGCTTCGCCGTCGCCGGGGCAGTGTCCGGTCCTTGCGCGTGGCAGAGCGCGATCATCCAGTCGGCCACGACGTGCTCGAGGAAGTCCGCGAACTGCTGCGGCGCCTGGAGCGCGCGCCCGTAGACCGCGAAGAAGAGTCTGAGCTCAGCCCCGCGTCGCGGGTCGGAGGTCAGTGTCCACGCCGCGCGCGCCGCCGTCGCCAAGTCGTGTTGCTCGCCGAGCGCCTCACGCGTGGCCTCGAGCATACGTTCCCGCAAACGCCCGAGGATGGCCTCGAGCATCTGTTCTTTGGCGCCGAAGCGATGCACCAGCGACGTGGGCGAAACGCCGAGCGCGGCGGCGACGGGCCGCCACGACAAGTCGGAGAACCCGTGCTCGACCGTGTAGTCGACCACCGCATCGAGCAGCTCCGCGCGCCGCTCATGGTCCACGGGGCGCCCCGCCGTCGCCGCTTCTCTCTGTTTGCCTCGGCTTGACATTGTTAGAACGATCGTACAATTAAATGGCCGCCGACATCAAGGGTCGATTCGACCCGCTCGGCAAAACATCCTGGAGGTCTTTCCATGCGCGTTTTCGTCACTGGAGCGTCGGGCTGGATCGGTCGCGGCGTCGTCCCGGAGCTCATCACTGCGGGCCACGAAGTCGTCGGGCTCGCCCGCTCCGACGCTGCGGCCCAGGCCCTGCGCACCGTGGGAGCCGAGGTTCGCTCGGGCTCGCTCGACGATCTCGACACCTTGCGCGACGCCGCGTCGTCGTCCGATGGCGTCATCCACCTCGCGTTCAAGCACGATATCGCCTTCTCCGGTGACTTTGCCGGCGCCACCGAGGCCGACCGCCGGGCGATCGAAACCCTCGGCGAGGCGCTCGCCGGTAGCGGCAAGCCCTTCGTCATCGCCTCTGGTATCCTCGGCGTGCTCGGGCTCCCGCCCGGCGTCGTTGCGACCGAGCGCGATGAGCGACAAGCGGCCATTGGAGAAGTCCCCATCAGCGGCGCCAAGAGCCGAATCGCCAACGCCCATTACACGCTCGCGCTCGCCAACCGAAACGTTCGCTCGTCCGTCGTGCGGCTCCCGCCGGCGACGCACGGCAAGGGCGACAATGGGTTCATCCCCGCAGCGATCCGCTTCGCGCGAGAGAAGGGCGCCGCAGCCTACGTCGGCGACGGGGCCAATCGCTGGCCGTCGGTCCACCGCGACGACGCCGCGCGCCTGTTCCGGCTCGCGCTCGAGTCCGCACCTGCAGGCTCCGTGTTGCACGCGGTCGGCGACGAGGGGGTGCCGATCCGCGCGATCGCCGAAATCTTCGCTGCCCGCCTCGGCGTTCCTGCCCTCTCCGTCACCGCAGCGAAGGCCGGCGATTACCTCGGCTTCCTCGGGGCCTTCTGGGGATTCGATGGTCCCGCCTCGGCAAAGATCACGCGCGACCTCCTCGGATGGCAGCCTACCCGTCCGGGGCTCATCCCCGATCTCGAGGAAGGACACTACTTCGCCTGATCGCCTTCGGCGTTGGAGCGAGGCGGATCACCGTGCGACGCGGGTCGCGTTCATCGAGCAGGCTTTGGCGGGCCAAGCGTGGATGACGCGCCTGCCCAACCACCGACGTCGTGCAGCCGTCCCCCTACGTGCAATCAACACCAGCGCCTTGTTGAATAGCCGTGCTGTGCCCGCGTAGGCCATCATCGTCTGACAGCGGGCCTCGCAGCTCAACCCACTATCGTCGTGAGCAGGACGATCAGATACATCGCTGTCCGCCGCGTCTTCGGCGTCAGGCCGACGACGACGAGCCGGCCATCGGATGTTTCCCCTCCGGGCAGCAGTTGCAGCACCAAGCCGCCGCCGCGGGCATCTCCGCGCTCGTCGATCACGAACGCGGATCGGATGCGGCCCTCGAACGAGCGCAGATCCCGCGCGAGTGAGCCAGGCAAATCCTTTTGGATGTCCTGAGGCCCAGTGAGCCACACCGAGCCATCCTCGTTCAGCGTCGCCACGAGCCGATCATCCGCGGCAAACGTGAATCGGCCGTCCGCTCGGAGGGTGCCGAGCGGCTTGTCCACGAACGTGACGTGGCCGTCGGCCCTCAGCGTGAGCATCGGGGAAGTCCACTTTGCCGGGACGATCTCCAGAGGCGCGATGGCGAGCCGCGCCGTCGAGGTCTCTTCCGGGCCGGCATCGGGAGCCGCTCCCGGCACCGCCGTCAACGCGGCTGCGTGCGGCGCGACCTCGGGGGGCGCTGCCGCGGGGGCGCGCGACTGGCACCCCGCTGCGACGATGATTGGAAAGAGCAGCATTTGTGTCAGGGCGCGCATCCGATGTCACCGTAGCAAAACAAGCAGCAAAACAAGCAAGGAGAGCTGACCCGAGGCGGAGGCCGGTTGAGCGGAAGGGGGAGCCACCGCCTGTCCGCCGACCGGCGATGCGTCGCGTGGTGGGCTGTCGAGCGAAGCAGGCCTGCCGTCGAGCTCATCCACGTGAGTTCTTCTCTGAAATACTACAGCGGACCGCCAGTGTGGTTCAAGAGGTCCGTCTGGTACGCGACACCGACGGCGCCATCGCTTGCCGCGACCGCGTGATGGTGAGCCACGCTCTGCCGCGGGCCGCGCAGCGTAGAACGTCGGTCAGCAGGGGCTGATTAACTCGGGTCAGCCGCGAGCGCAGCGTCGAGCAGAAGGCGGTTCTCACGCAATAGCCGGTAGCCATCAGGCAAGAGGAATTCGCTCCTGGAGCGGTCGGGTTCCCATCCGGCAGCGACCGAGAGCTCGATCAGCAGTCGAGCGAGGCGCGGGCGGTTCAGGTTGATGTACCGAGTTGGCTCTTGGTAGTCGACGATGACGCCGCTTTGACGCGGGAAGCCCGGACCATGTTCTCCGGTCTCGGGAAACAGGATGCGGACAGGGCTCCGTGGATACCGCTCTTGAAAAGCCGTGAAGACCTCGGTGCAGCCCTGGCTGCCGATGGAGCGATTCGCATCGTGGCGATGGTGTGCTCGCCAGAAGTAGACGACCGCTCCGAGCTTGATCGTGCGAGGCTTGCGGCTTGTCATGATCGAAGTGTGCGGTGCGAGGATAGCAAAATATCTCCCAGAGCCTTCACAGCTTCACGCCCTCCTCCATGAGACCGTCGCCGGATCTCGCCCAAAGGATGCGCGCCTCGCGACCACCCTCCCACTCGACGATGAAGCGACTCACCCCGGCGAACCACACGTCTTCGATCCATCGCGACGAAGACGTGATCAGCTCTTGCCGGAGCACCCCTGGATCGTAGAAGCGGAAGGTCATGGGCTGTCCCACCGGATCATCGATCATCAAGAACCGCCGAAAATGGTTGCACAGATCCTCGAAGGACCGCTGGCTCGTGACGTAGACTCCCCAGCGCTCTCCCCACCCTTCGCGCACCAAGCTGTCGAGAAGCGGTGAGGCGGCGTCCGAGAGCTTGACCAAACAAGGCGCCACGTTCTCAGAGTCATTCCGTTCGCGCTCTCGCTCGTGACCTTCGTGGAGATACTGCCACGCGTCGGCCGACTCCTTGAGGAGTGCGTGAATACGCAGACTTCGGGCCGCGTCGACGACGGCGTAAAGCTCTCTCCTGCGCTCGCGGAGAAGGTGGCACACAGCCTCCTTCTGCGGCGTCATGGCGCGGGAATCTCGCTGAGAGAAGCCCTCCACGTAGACATGGAAGTCGGTGTCGCCGGCCCGGATCCAATCGCCGTGCTTCAGCTCGCTGCGATGCACCGTCGAACCGTTCAGCAATGTGCCGGCGGTACTATCGAAATCCTCGATTGTGGCACTCGCACCGTTCCAGGTGATCGAAAAGTGAGGGCTCGACATCCGCACGTCGCCCGCCACGACAATGTCGGCTCGCTCCGTGCGCCCGATCGTCACCGTGCTTCCCGGAACTACGATAAACCTCCGCCTCCCAGCAGGAGGCACGAGCTCCTCCAGGATCAATCGCGGCGAAGTGGCTGGGGTTGCGAGCCTTGCATTCATAGGATTACCTGTGCACTCTCTTGCCCGACGAGCGCAGGGAGGTTTGGAGCACCATCGGCATCAGCCACAGGTTGGGCGGTATTGTTTTCACGTGTCCTTCCCGAGAGCTTCTTCAATCCGTTCGAGTGCTCGAGCAGGGAATGCGTGTCGCCACTCGCGCTCGTACAGGTCCGGCGAAACCACCCTTTGAAGGACTCGGAAGGGGCGATAGAACGCGAGCACCGCCTCTCGCTTCGAGGCTCGTCGTCGAAGCATCAGCGTTGCCGTGTCCTCGTGTCCTCCGTGCCTCGAGGAACGCTCGAGCCTCAGCTCGACTTGATCGCCGATCGGCAGCAGTTTCAGGACGGTCACCGCAGGCTCGGCGTTGAATGCGACGTTTGCCTCGGAATTCGACTGCAAGAGCGCCAGGAGCGAGCCTGCAAGCTCGCCCAGCGAGTCTCGAGGCGTGTACGATGCATCGAGCTCGATGCGGTCGGAGCCGGAGATGACGATCATGCGGCTCCACCCGGCACGCGGGGGCTCGAAATGGACGCGGCACAGCGTCCGCTCCAGAGCGTCCTGCGCACGCTGGATCGCGTGCTCGATCCTCGCGAAGCTTTGTTTGGGGCACACCGCGTCGGCACCGGCATCGGTCATCGCCAGGTTGCCTTCGTCGCGCGCCGAAACGGCGACGATCGGCGCGTTGAAACCGGCAACTCGAATGGATCGAATGAGCTGGTCGCCCTTGCCGTCGTCGAGATCATAGTCCACGAGCGCCGCATCGAACTGGCCCGTGGCGACTGCCTCCATGCCGGCAGCGATAGACGAGACCACCGTTACATCGTGAGAGCATAGGAACTGCTCGATGACGGTGGCTGCGAACAGGGCATGGTTCTCAACGAAGAGGATCTTCATCCCTCAGTGGCCTGGGTAATCGCCCGTGGGGCAAACGGCCGAGCGGAGCGGGGTTGTGGGCGTCGTCGGGCGTCTGCTCGGCGATCGTCGATCGCTTCGGTGACTGCGTACATGCACTCTCGTGTGCTTCTTGCTCAATCCCATCTTCCGCGCCTTGCTCTGCTCACCTCCGCTTTCCATCCCGCTCATACGAGGCTCGCTTCGCGTAGACGATGTGGGCTGTCGCCCACGCAGCCATCCAGCCGGCGGAGCCCCAGATGCCGGTCGCCTGCCACCACCCCGAGTCCGATGTGCTCGGAGCCCCGGACAGAACGGCCATCGCGAGCAGCGTGAGCCCCACGCCGGGCCATACCACCACGAAGGTCCCAATTGCCCACCAGAGCGCGGCCTTGCGCGCTCTCATCCATTGGTCGCGAAACGCGGAGTCGACCCACAGATAGAACGGCTCGACGCGTGGTGTGGGGCGGAGCGCGCGCCAAAGATCCTCGGGAAGGTAGGCGCGCGTCCCGCAAAAACGGCATGGAGGCGTCCGCGTCGTGCCGTCGGCGAGCAGGGCGCCTCCGCAGGTCGCGCAGGTGAGCTGCACCGGCTGCTCCGAGGGCACGACCCGCTCCCGATCGGTCTCGCCCAGGAACGCTGACCACCATGGCTGGCGACCCATCTCGGGAGGCACGGCGCGCACAGCGATCGCGTGGCCGGCGGGGCAGGTCAGGGAGCCGTCTGCGATGCCGCGCTCGACCGCGTCGTCGTCCACGGAGGCCCCGCAAGCGCGGCAGGTCACACGGGCAGGGGACACCTCGCCGAGCAGGGCTGCGCCTTCGTCCGGTCCGCGCGCGTCGAGGCCTGGACGCATCACCCACTCGAACGCTGCCGCACCGAGCATCACCGGCGCATCGCAGCTCGGACATGGCGCGAGCGAGCGCCTCGCGTTCGTCAGTGGGACGGGGTGACCGCACGTGGAGCAGGTCGTTCGGAGACGCAGGCACAACGCGGGCACGCGACGAGCATACCTCGACGGCGGCAATCAGCGGTGAAGGGACTTCGACCGACCATCGAGCTCGGAGGCCGCCTCGTCGTCACACACCAACGTATCGTTGGGCGGCCCTTCTTCGCTCAATGCGCACAGAGTCGAGCCTTCAGGTCATTCGGAAACGTCTTCCAGCCGGGCGGAGGCGGAGGACGCCGCCCCGGGCCGGTGCCGGCGGTCGGCGAATCCTGGCACGTGTGGGTGACCACCACTGGGCCCTTCGGCGTCAGCTCGACGGCGGAGATGACGTCGAAGATGGCGGCGCCGTCCCTGATGGCTTGGTAGAGTTCGATCCACCGCCGCCCTCGCCACTCCACGGAGCTCGTGGTGATGTTGCAGGCGAAGGGAGTCCATCTGTCGCCGGACAGCACACCCACGTTCGACTGTTCGAGCAGTCGCGGAGCGCGTAGACGAGCCATTCTTTGGGAGCGCACCCTTCGGGCAGCTTCCGGGCGGCCGCGAGGACCTCCTCCGGAGTTGCCGTCCACGTGCCGTAGCTCTCGAGTCCCTTCTCGCACCAGCGATTCTCGTCTTCGTCGGGCGAGGCGTTGCCGGCGTCCGCGACCGACGCGCTCGCGGACGGCGTCGCTGGAGGGAGCGGCGTCGTGCTCGACGGTGTCGTGGTCACGCACGTTGCAGGGCAGATCGGGCACGGCTGCTCCTTCGCTTCGCAGCTCGCCGCATCGAGGGCGAATGACAGCGCCGCGACACGCAATGCCGCGGAAGTCGCGGCCGGCCAATCCCGACTCGAAGACCCATGGATGGCCCACGCGCAATTGGTCACCTTCATGGATTTACACAATGCTCGCCCGTCCAACGTGGTGCCCGTGAGCCGCCAGCGAGCGCTCCCAGCGTGTCACGACGCTGCCGTCTCTCGCAAGGCCGCGCTCTTTGGGATGGTGGGCTTCGTCGGTTCCACCGGCCAGTCGATCAGGGGCCGATGCAGAGCCGAAAGCCAATCGTGGTGTGCAACGCGATTTCGTGCGACCAGTTCCGGTACGCGCCCTGAAGCTTGCAATCGATGCTGCGCCAACAGCCGCCGCGCAGAGGGCGCACGCGTCCGGTCGCGGAGACGCAGGGGTCGAGCGGAGCTGTCGTCCGATGCACGTGAGCATCTGGGGCCCACACGTCGCGGCACCATTCCCACACGTTCCCAGCGAGATCGTGATTGCCGAAGGGGCCGACTCCGAGCGGGAACGTTCCGACGGCGGCGGTGGTACCTCGATTCCAGTCGAGCGCAAAGCATGCACGAGTCTCATCGGGGTCGGCATCACCCCAGGGATAGCGGCGGCCCTCAAAGCCACGCGCTGCGAGCTCCCACTGCGCTTCGGTCGGCAACGTGCCGCCCGCCCAGCGACAGTAGGACATCGCATCGTGCCAGTTGACGCCGACGACCGGGTGGTCCGGTGAGGCGAATTGCGGATGGGAGAACGAGGCCGGCCGGCGATGACCCATCGTCGCGGTGAAGACGGCGTATTCACGGTTTGTCACCGGAAACACGCCCAGGCAGTAGTCGGTGAGCTCGACGTCGTGCGTCGGATTCGGTGCCTCGGCTTCGGTGATGCTTTCGCTGCCCATCGTGAAGCGAGATCCGGAGATCGGGATTACCAGCGGTAACTCGTCACGCCCTTGCGCTCGCCTGAGAGAACGGTCCGTGGCCACGGCGTCAGTATGCTCCGGGGCGGGTCGAGCGCACGAGCTGCCCAACGAGATGCGGTTGTGCGGCGGGGCTTGTGCCGAGCGGAGCGAGGCTCATTGTGCGGCTCGATACTTCGCCGGCAAGCGGCAGAGGTGGCGCTCCGGCATCGTTGGTGCGATGCGGCCGCCGGGCCAGTATCGTGGGCGAATGACGATCGCCGAAGCGGGTCCGCCTCCCTGTCGCAGGTCTCGGCCCCTCCGATCCAGCGTCGCGCTCCTCGCCCTCCTGAGCTTCACGTCCACGGCCTGCACCACGGTCTACCGCGTGCCGACGCCGGAGCTCGCGAAGCTGAACGGCTTCCACGACGCGCGGAGCTCGATCGTGCGCCGGCTGGATCCGCGCCCCGCGCCGCTCGGCTACCATCTCGTCGACGAGAGCGGACGCACCCACGTCTTCGACGCGAGCTCCCGTCTGATCCTCGACGTCCGCACCCCGACCGGACGGACCGAGATCGAGTCGCGCTATCGATGGATCACGCTCGATCCCGAGCTATTCGTCGGGCTCTCGCGAGACACCTCCCGCGAGATCCGCGTCCCCCTGGCGCAGATCCAGCACGCTGGGCTCCGGAAATTCTCCAGCGGCAAGACGACCGGGCTGGTGATCGGCATCGTCCTCACCAGCCTCCTCGTCGCGGTGATCGTGGGCGCGGCGCTCCCCTCGACTCACAGCGGCGGGAGTCACCACGACTGGGACTGAGGCCTCTACGACGATGACGTCGCCGGATTGGACCTCGATCTCGTACTTGCTGCCATCGTACCGATGCTGGTTGAAAAGAACGCGAACGATGGCGTCATGAACGTTCAGAGAAAGGGGTGTGCTGTCGTCGTCGGGAGCGCGCGGCTCTCGAGGGGGCGGTTGCATTCCACGGCATGTCCTTTCCAACGCGCGGTCAGCTCGTGACGGCTCAACAGTTGCCGACCCGACAATGGATCGAGCACGACGGAGCTTTGCCCATCGACGCCGATGAACAGCACGGCGTGTCCTGGGACTCCTGCGCTGCCTGGGAGGAAGAGCACGGCTGGAGCGTGCAAAGGCGTCGGATCGACGTCCGCGCGTACGATCTTCTGGCAGGAGATTCCGAGACGCTTCAGGCCTTGAATGACCTGCGCGGGCGAGGTTCCAAAGCGCGTCGTCCCGACGAGCGCGGCCATCTCGGACTCCGTTCGCAGGATGCCGTAGTGGCGTGCCAGGTTGGCCGCGGATGCTGCGGCGCAAGATGCATTGCTGCTCTGGAGAACGATCTCGCCGTTCCTCCGTTCATGGAGATTCGACGCGATCGGCGCCTCGAAGTCCCACTCGATGGCGAACACGATGCCTACGACGATGGCCATCGATACTGGCACAGCCATGCGTTGCCGATGGCGGGTGGCGAAGGCGCCGTACGTTGCGAGCCCGAAAACGAACGAGATGCATGCGGCGACCGATCCGAAGAGGAGATCGGCGTGGTGAAGCTCAATCCACAGAGGCGCGTCCCACGTGACATCAGGATGCGTCACGACGAAGAGCTGGACCCCGAGGAGCGCCAGCGCGACGGGGACGACGACGAGCAGATGCCGCGCGTGCGGCAGCGCGCTCTCGAGCTTCAGGTCCGGATGTCGGCGGGCGATACGACGCCACTCCAGAGCTCCCGCGGCTCCCCCGGCGAGCGACGCCACCGCGGTCGTGATCATCGTTGAGAGGATACCGCCCAATCTGCCCGCTTGGCTATCACGAGGCGGAGATGCCGACGGTGGTGTTCGCCGGACGAACGAGTGGTCGGCGCGAACGCGTTGGCCCGCCGGTTACGCGGTCACCTGCGCGACGCCGAGCAGAGCGCGGCTGGGCAGCGTCAGGTGCAGCGCGTGGTTGGGCGGGGCGTCACCGTATGGCATCGTGCGACCACCTTGAGCGCTTGTTGGTGATTCATCATCGTCATTGCCCGATTCGTCCTATGCTGCCGACGAACCACTCTCCGGAGTCCGCGAGACGAGCTTGAATGAGGAGGTAACTCCAAGCCGCGTGCACCAAGTCGTCGTGGGCCGTGCCGGCGATATGCATCACCAGGCAACCGTGGAAAGCCCAACGCCCTGCCACGGACACGTGCACACGCCCGCGTGGGCTTCGACGAGCAACTCCGGGGAAGGGGAGTAGGATTCATCCATGCCCGATCGCTGCGACGTCTGGTCGCTCTACGCCACTGGCCGGGTCGCCGACTTGGTGCTGTTGCTCCCGTTCCTCCCTCCGCGCCCGTTCGAACCGGAGGCGGACGCCGCGCGTGCTGCCGACGCGATCCTCCAGCGCGCTGCGCCCGAGGACATCGGCTGGCTCGAACGCCATCGTTCTCTGTGGAACGGGTGGGAGTCCGCGCATCCGCGCTGGGATGCGCTCCTCCCGGATGACCTCGGCGCGGATGCACCGGATGCGTCTGGGCCGCGCCCCGCGGTGATCGCGCTCGCGTCGATGCACCCGAACGGCTTCGTGCGCGAGCGCGCGGTGCGTCTGCTCGCCGCGCGGCGCGACGGCGGCGAGCTTCCCTTCCTGCTGGTGCGCGTGAACGATTGGGTGCCACCCGTCCGCGCGGCCGCCGAGACCGCCGTGCGCGCGCGGCTCGAGGCTGCGTACGCGGCTCACTTCGTCCGCTGCTTCACGCTCGTGGATGACCTGCGTGGGAATCGCCGGGCCCCACACCGGGCGCTGATCGGCGACATCGAAGCGCTCCTCTGCACGCAGGCCGCGTTGCCCGCGCTCGACGAGGCGCTGCGCAGCGGCGGTCGGACGCTGCGGCGGACATGCGCGAGGCTCGCGGCGCGCATCGGTGATCCAGCGCTCCTCTACCGTGCTGCGATGGACAGCGATCCCATCGCGGCAACGGCTGCTGCGCGTGTGATTACGACGACGTGGAGCGGAGAGGCGCTCCGCGAGGCGCTCCCGCGGCTCCGACTCGGGCTGCCACGCATTCGGTGCCTGGTGCTCCAGGCCATCTGCTCCCGCTTCTCGGGCGAGGCCGAGCCGCATCTCCGGCGCGCGCTCCTCGACGACACCTGCTCGGTGCGGGAGCTCGCGCGGTTTCTCTGGACGAAGACCGGCCTGGAGCCGCTCGACTTCGCGGCGTTCTACCGCGAGGCTCTCGCGCTCGCCGAGCGCCGGTCCTTCGCGGCGGCACTGCACGGGCTCGCGGAAACAGGCAAAGAGGTCGATGCGCCCCTCTTCGAGCCGCATCTCCAGGATCCGCGGTCCGTCGTGCGCGCCGCCGCCGTCATGGGCCTCGGGCGCTGCGGGATGGCCCGCTATGGGGACGCGTTGCTCGCAGCCATGAAGGATCCGAGCTCGAAGGTAGCAGCCGTGGCACGACGATGGGTGCGCCTGCGCCTCGGTCGAGCTCATGCCCGCCGCGCACCACCACGGGGGTGAGCGGACTGTGCGCGTCCATGGTGATGAGGTTAGTGCCTGCCCACCCAACAAGGGGCTGTGTCGCGGGTTGGGGCGCGCCGGCGTCAGAGGGTGAGCTCGGCGGCTCACGTCGATGTCATTGAGTGCTCATGCGCTAAGCATCTTTCGCGATCTCTGTCATGCTGTTGATGAAGGCGTCCATCTCGTCCACGTGTAGACGGAGCTTCAGCCACACACCACTGGCGTGCTCGATGGTCAGTTGGTAGCTGTCGTCCTCATCGCCGAGCTTCTCGAGCTTCAACGTCATGCCGACGAAGAATGGCGACAAATCCAGGGCTTTCTCCGGCATGCGCCTGTAGACGCCTCCACCGAGCGACGAATCACGGAACGCGGGATTGCCGCGGGTCTCAGCGACAAAGGCGAGCGCGAGCGACGCAAAGTCGAGGCTGCTTGCGATGCAGGTATACGTGAAGCGGGGCGCCTGCCACTGGACCTGGAACAGCCCCGGACTCGGGACATCAGGTGTGACAAATGTGTGGCACCAAGTTCCGGGCCGCTTGCTCATCGTGGCGTCATGTCCAACATCGTCGTTCCGATCCACCCAACGCTTGGGCGCTCATCCGCGGAGCGCCGTGCAGCACCTCGTTGGGCGGCAGGCTCATCGTTGCAGTTTGCGTCGTTGGGAGCGGAGTGGTGGTCCCGCGCAGCAAATTCATGGGCTTCGTCGATTTAGAACCTGCGCTCAAAGATCCACCAGTACCGATCGTCGGGAAATGCTTCCGCAAGAATCGCAATGTCGCCAGGCGTGGCGCCACCGGAGTAGTGTGCACGCGCGACGACGAGGGCCTCCTCGGTCGTTACGCGCCCCCAGCTCTCAAATCCTGTCTGCTTTACTTCGGGAGGTCTCCGCAGTTCCGCTTGCAAGGCAGCCACGGTGCGGCCCATCCCAATCCATCGCCTGGCGGCGACGGCGGCCTCACGTGGATCGAAGATGACGAGCCAGAGATCACTGGCCATTCGACCTCCTGGGATAATAAACGCACCAGTGGACCCTTCGGTCGCGCACACGTTGCATCATGCAGGCGACCTCCTCGAGGTAGACCAGGCGCTCCTCAGGATCGGGCTCCGCCTTCAGGAGCAGCTCTGCGTCGGCATCCGTGATACCGCCCCAGGAAACGACCTCGTCTGAGTCGATGTTCGGCACGCGCCGAAGGGCCTCCTGAGCCGCGGCGAGCGGGATGGGAATCTCCAGCGAATAGACAATCGCACGACTCTCGACATCGACTCCCATGATGGTGCCCTCGTCGAACCAAAGTTTGCTCATGCGTCACTCCAGTCCGCCCAACGTGCGGCTACGCGTTCAGCTGCGTGGCGCCCGCCGAGCGGAGCGAGGCTGGGCGCCATGTCGGATGCAACGCGGCGCTCGGTGGCTTCCTGTGGAGGTGCCGAAGAACGGCACGCGATGGTCGTGGGCTGGTCATCTCAGGTTCGTTGGACTTCGATTCAACCATATCTCGTACCAATCCAGGATACCAACCTGCTGGCCGTCGGTGTCGAACACGGGAAACCATTTCATGTCACAGCGCCAGACGAGTCCGCGTTGAGGCCCGGTCGTGACAACCACGTCGAATATTCCACAACCGTGGTGGGCGATCGGGATGAAGCCCGGCCCGGGTGGCCAGTCGTCATCTTCGACTTCATCCTCTGGCATCTCGAGAGATGTCCATGGATTACTCCCGTTGAGCCGGGCGGCAATCACTCGCCGCGCGGTCGTGTCGTCGAAAGGAAACGGCCGAGACCGGCGGGGAAGAACTGGTGGATCCGCCTCGACCGAGAGGCCGTAGCCCGGCCCAGCGCCACCGCCGTGGACTTCGGTGAGGAAAGCACGCAGCTCGCTCGGAAGCTCGACACCCAAACGGCCTTCGAGGTCGGAGATTTGCGACGTGGTGAGGCGCGCACGTTGAACATATTCATGGCCGTACGGTTCGTGCGAGCCAAAGGTCAGCATGGCGACGTCGAGGCGTGCGAGCTCGTCGAGCTTTCTTCGAATCGAGGTCAAGCGTTCCGAAATCAGCATCGGCTCTACTCCGATCGGGCTTGTGCTGCGGGGCGCCGTGCACCGTTAGCACCAAGCCCGTGTTCGGCGGCAGTGGGTCGGATGAGTCGAGTGGCCATTACGGAGGTGTGTCGCAGCGCCCGCCAACGGCGGTGCATCTGCCTTCGCGCCGGCACACACTCGCTCGCTGACAATCGAGATCGTTTGCCGCGACGCAGCGCCCGTCTCGGGGTGTGCACAAGCCGTCGTTACCGCAGACTACACTGCTCCGGCAATCCTCCTCCTGGAGCGCGAGGCAGCGGTCATCGTGATGCGAACAGGTGCCCCAGACGCTGCACTCCGTCGAGGCGCGGCAGACAGCGGTCGGTCCGTCGACGCAGACCCCGGCCGACGCCTGGCAGGCGCCGCGCTCTCTGCACGCGGCCGGCGCCTTGCAATCCTCGTCCGACCCCACGTGGCAACGCCAGCCCCACGGCGTGCAGGCGCCGCGCTCGAGACAAGCCGCGCTCTGCCGACAGTCATCGGGCTGCGCCGCGACGCAGGTTGTGGCCGACGGATCCGGACGACAGAGCCCCTCTGCCGCGCACTTCGGGTGCGCGCGGCAGTATCCGTCAAGCAGTACGCACACGCCATCTTGCGCAACGCAACGTCCGTGCTCCACACATCCGACCGATGCAGCACACTCGGCGTCGCTCGCGGCGATGCAAGCGAAATGGCCGGGCCAGATCTCGCGCTCTTCGGCGTGGCAGGCCCCGCGTATGCGACACCACGGGTCCGTTCGGCACCGCGCGGCGTCAACGGCACGCTGCGTCTCTGCCCGGTGAATCGCGATCCAGCCCGCCGCTGCAAACAGACCGGCGCCCACCGCGATCCGGAGCGCCCACCGCCTCCGCGCCGGGGCTGTGCGCGCCCGCTCGGCGCGGAACTGCGCAGCGAGCGAGTGCGCGACCTCGATGCGCTCCGCGTATGCTTCCAGATCCGCCTCCGCGACCTCGATGGCATCGAGTTGCGCGTCGGGCTGACGGAGGAGGACCTGCAGTCGTTCGAGGTCGCCCCGCAGCGCGGAGGGCAGGATGGTCCAGTCCTCCCCGGAGAGCGCAGCCGCCCGCGCCTCGACCTCTGTTCGCCGCTCGCGCCACCGGACCAGCCCGGCGCGCTGACCATCACGGTAGACAGGTAGGCCAACAGGGCCGGACATGGCGGGATCCTATCACGATGAGCCCGCGTTGCTCGCAGGCAGCAGCGGGCCGCAGCTCAATCTTCTGACCACTGCAGATCGATACCCCACCTGTCACGAGCGGCGCAACGCGCACCAGCGAGCGTCGAGGAGAATGGGAACTGCCGAATGACGCGCGTTCCGTAGACCTCACCCCAAAAGTAGACATTGGAGGGGTGGAACCTGCCCAGCACGATGGAGTCGGGGGTGCTCGGGTGGCCGTGGATCCTCCAAGCCGACCAGGAAGGTTGGCCTGAACGGGCCAGCGGACCGCTGAAGCGTCGTGGCGTGGCACGCCCTATATTCGTCGAGGAGAGCAAAATAGTAATCGAATGCCGAGTCGGCCCCGCCCTCCCTTTCCTCGAGCCAGTGGAAGGGCATGTTGTGGGAGCTCGAAATCCCATCGACGCGAACCGAGAACCACGAGCCAAAGTCGTGGAAGGGCGGCTCGCCTTCGTCCAAGCCGGCCAAGCGCAGGGCGCTGAGAAAAGCTTGAAGACGAGGCATCCGCGTGCCCCTTATCCAGTCGGCGTCCACGCCGCCGAGCAACATGGCCGGCCATCTCCGCACGGCATCGAGCACTTCGAGTCGCCGTAGCTCATGATAGGTGTAGATGGGGCTCAAGAAGCGCGGGATTCCGGTGAAGAGTGCGCCCACCCCCAGAATCCTTCACCGGATCTCGTCGCCAGAATCCTTCACCGTTGTCGTAGCGGCGAGGTGCGAGGCAGAGCGATCCCACAGCGTCACCGTGATGGCGCGGGTGGTGCTCTGCGGCTCTGGCGGCGCCACCGGAAAAGTGGCGGCGCCAGATCCGTGGCGCGAGAATCGGCGGGAATCGTTGAGCCGTCTCCGGGCACGGAGACCGCCACGGCGCGCGCCTCGTGCTCGCCACCAGCTCTCGGCCCAATCTCCCGCGCGCCGATGCCGCCTCGGCGCCGCGCCCGTCGCTGCCTCCCGGCTACGTACCTCGTCGCCCGGTGGACACGGTTCTGCACGCGATCGTCCGCGATCATCTCGCCGCGTTCCGCGCCGATGTCGCCCGCGCGCTCGGGCGCATCTTCATCGAGGCGGTCGCGCTCGAGCAGAGGCGAGCGGCTGGCGTCGCCCGCGCCCAGCACGCAGCGGCCAACCAGATTCAGCGGTTCGGTGGCAGCCTCAACCCGAACCCTCATTTTCACGTCATCATCGCGGATGGCGTCTTCGTTACCGAGGACGACGGCCGCGTCCATTTCCGCGGGCGGGGGCCCGTCCCAGAATGCGACACCTGATCCTGCTGTTAACCCCGAAGGCGATTCCAGAATACGGCTGAGCTCAACGGGCCCTCGGAAGCCGACGGAGGCGTAGACTCATAGGGTGGAAACGACGACGTCCTACCTCGACCGGCTGATGCGGCGCGAATCCTTCGAGCCCCTGTGGCGGCTCTTCGCGCACGCGACGCGGCCTGCCAAAGAGATGACCGAGAGCTTTTCGGCGCTCGAGCACCTGCGCCCCTACCTGGCCGAGCACGAGCCGTGCCGCGTCATCCACGTGGGTGATGGCGCGCACGCGCGCACGGCGGCACTCTTCGCCCTAAAGACGCACGCCGAGAACATCAGCGTCGATCCCTCGCTCAATCTCGGACTGCTCGCCGACTGGCGTTCGCGGTTCGACGTGCGTCGGCTCGCGTGGCACCGAGCCCGCATCGAGGACGTGATCGACGAGCTCAACGCGCTGCCTGCAATGCCCGTGTTCGTGACCTTCGTCCATGCCCACGTGGACGTGGACTATGTGCTCGATCGGCTCCGCTGGGATGCGGCCTTCACGCTCGCGTGTTGCGTGCCTGGCCACCAGCTGAGCCGAAGGCGTACGCCGGCCAAGGAGGGCGAGGACTTCAACGTGCTCTCGCAGGACCGTCGATTTCAGGTGCTGATGAATCGCTAGCGCCTCTGCACACCGCCACGCAAAAGCAATGGTCCTCATCTTTGACGACTTCCCGCGGTGGCAAGCCTCCACTGTTGATGGCCACCTCGGCGAACAGCCATCCTTCGGGGGCGATCTGGCCGTTCTTGCGGCGCCCGTCTTTCCCGCACCATTCGCACAGAACAGGCTTGCTCATCGCTTCCTGCCTTTCCCCTTCAAGAATCAATCAACCGGCGAATCTCGGCCATCCCCGTAGCGTGCCGGGCGAGCGCAAGGGCTCGCGCCCGGCGCATCCGTCGCGCGGTAAGACGGCGAGCACGCGGGGCGACACCGGGCCCTGTGCGACCTGGAGCGCGAGGCCCAGCGCCGCGGCGAGGGCCGTCTACGCCACGGGGTTGAAGGCGGGCCAGATCGGCGCGGGGAGGACAGGCGCGCGAGGTGAACGGTGAAGCGCGGAGATCATGCCGCTGCGGATTTCACCGATCCGCCGCGAGATGAAGTGATCACCAACAGCCCTCGGGCCTTCGATCGATTCGGCGGAGGATGTCGTCTACGCCGCGGGGACGAGGGCGGGCCAGATCGGCGCGGAGGGCGCGGTCGCGGGCGGTGAACGGTGAAGGCCGGTGATCATGACGCCGCGGGTTTCACCGATCCGCCGCGAGATGAAGTGATCACCAACAATAGGCATCGCTCTCGACCAATCTCTCGAAACCACGCGGACTGCCTGACGCACAGACACTCAGCCGCGAGTGTCAGGGGGAAGCGCGCAGACCGAAGCGCTCGGCTGCTGCAGTGCCATGTTGGCAGCTGGCTCCGTAGTGTTGGGGCAGAGGATTATCATGCGCGCCGCGAGGCGCGTTCGTGTCGCAAAACAACGTACGACGTGGTGGACCATGGGTCGAGCGGGGGCTTCATGAATGCCCGCCGTATTGGATTTGCGTGGAGATACTTGGTACGTGCCGCTTTGAGCGTATGGTAGTCGGCGCTTGCAGCAGCTGTTGGCCTGAACGTGCGTGTCTTGGCGGGAGGCAAAGCTTCGCTGTCCGTAATGGAAACCTCGCTCCACGGGAAGAGCGCCAGCAGGTCGTCCTTCAGCTGAAGAGCCTCCTCCTCCGTGTCGAATTGCGGCCGATACTCGGGCTGCCCCGTGCAGTGCCGGTGACCGGCCTGATTGAGCACGATTCCTGTGTCGGTTTCGACGAGCAAGAGGCGAAATCGCCGGCCGGTAGATGGCATCAAGGGAAGGGTAGCATGCTCATGTGCGGCTGCGAATGGCTGCACGACGTTCTCGGCACAGCAGCGGGCGTCCCTTCTCGGGATCCAAGACGAGAGATGCGGGAGCACGGAACCTCGTCTCGCCGGCGGTCGATCCGACGATATGCTCTCTGAAGATGGAGAACGTCAGCTCAATCATGTCTGCTCGTGGGCGGATCCCACGATCGAGGGAACTGGCGCAAACGGTCATGGAACTCGGCTGAACCCTGGTTCGGACACGCAAGGACCGCA
The DNA here is from genome assembly GCA_001931535.1 of Minicystis rosea. Classification (GTDB taxonomy): domain Bacteria; phylum Myxococcota_A; class Polyangia; order Polyangiales; family Polyangiaceae; genus Minicystis; species Minicystis rosea. Next base: position 4,914,402 of record CP016211.1, on the reverse strand, counting down.
GCCACGAACTCGTCAGGGGGACGGTATTGGTGCACTTCGATGTAGTGGACGATCAACTCGGGAGCGACATAGACCACACCCGTAGCGGGGATCCAAACGTTCCCGGACGCACCGGGGCGGCTCTTGCGAGAGCGCTTGCCAGCTCTTGGTTCGGGGCAAAAGTCACAGAAGTGCGGACCCACGCAGACGACCGGCTGCCACGCAGAATCGATATGGGTGCGGAGCGCTGCCAGGAACTCCGGCGGGACGGGCCCGACCGCAAAGGGATGGCCCTCGCCAAGCCAGCCGATGGCGCGCACGTGGTCGCCGTGGTCCATCGGACATTCGTTGCTCAGATCGGGATAGAACATTGAAAAAGCCTTCTCGATCGGCTGGCCAACCTCAGGCCGTGCACTGTTCCAACGCCGCACTCCGACCCACGCCGAAACGCCGTGGCTTCATTGCAGCCCGAGGCGGAGCACCAGTGTCTTGACGAGATCCAACGGTGGTGCCGAGACATCGAAGGGCTCGCCTAGGTCGCCACTTCCACTCTCGAACAGGGCTTCCCGTTCTTCCTCGACAGTACGCCATTCGTGCTCCTGCTCGTCGAGCGCGCGTGCAACCTGGCGTTGCCGGATTCGCCGATGATTCTCTTCGAGTGGAAGGGTGAGGAGAAAACAGCGGATGTCGGTGGCGGCGTCGACATCGAGCAGTCTGCTGCGCAGGTCGGCGAGATCCGCGGGCGTGCGCCAGAAATGGTCGATGACGAAGTGGCGATAGCCAAAGCGACGATGATGCGCGATCAGCAGTGCGATCGTCGAGTGCAAGTACTCGATCTCATCGGCTGGTGGAGGGTTCGCTGCGACGAGATGGTCGCCGTCCAGCATCACGCACTGGTCGATGCTCTCCGCGAGCGCTTCGGCGAGCGTCGATTTTCCTATCCCGAGCGGGCCATTCAGGACGATGATCACGCGCGGTCCTTTCGTCGGGGTTGTCGAGCAGGCCAGGTATTCGCGTTGCGCTCGGAGACATCGCGCCGTGATGACCGAATCGACCGCGATGCGAGCACGTCATGAGGAACCCCCGCTCGCAGGGCGCAGCGCCTAGCAGAGCCAGCCGGCGGAGGCCTGCTCTGATAGGCGCCGTGAGTCATCACTTCGCGTTGCTACAACGCCCGCTCGAACACTTGCCGCCTTTACAGTCGGAGTCGGAGCCGCACGCGCCGCACTTGCCGCTCGAGCATTTGCCGATGGGACACTCCGAGTCCGAGCCGCACGCGCCGCACTTACCGCTGGAGCACTTGCCGTAGCCGCCACAGTCGGAGTCGGAGCCGCAGTTGCCACACTTGCCGCTCGAGCACTTGCCGTACCCCTTGCAGTCGGAGTCGGAGCCGCACGAGTTGTCGGCGTAGGTGCTGTTCACCAGCATACCGAACGCGCCCAGGGCCAGAACTGCCACGATCCTCGTGATACGTCGTCGATTCATGTTGCCTCCTTCGATGTCAGCGCCGGCGGGGCTCGATCCCTTCAGCGGCGGGGGATGAACAGAGCATGCACGACGCTAGACAATCCAAGCAGGCTCAGAACGTCAACCGGTATCTCGCCGCACGCCCACCTCTACATCGCGCGCGCCCAACGATCGGGGCTTTTTCCGCGGCCCCATGCGTCGATCCGCGAGCCCTTGCCTTGAACGACCAAGCTCAGCCCACGTCCGCCATCCGAACATAGACATCCTCCGCCGGAACCTCGACTGCGCGCCTGGGGCATGGCTCTCCGGCGGTCGCGGTGTTTGGGTCTGCCTCCAGCACGTGCTGCGTAAAGCCGGGGAGTCGTACGCGACGCACGGGACCGTGCAGCGGGACGTCCACCACGTCGTCACCCGCTGCCATCCGTTTCGCGGCCTCAACACCTGCATGTGCGACCTCGTCCTCGACGAGGAGGACGCCGTGCAATGCCACCAACTGGCGTTGCGCGAAGAGCAGCGCCGGCTCGCTCACCGCACCTCCGCTCAGTGCGCGTAGCACGCGATCCATCCAGCGAGTCGACGCGAGCGCCTGGAACCGCTCGAGCGGGAGGCTTGCAGGCGGGGCGCCCCCAAGCTCCGTGTCCCAGTGCAAAGCCCAGAGCGCGAACGGCTCGGGGCCTCCGACGCGGTGAATCGACATCGTAGCTGAAACTCTCGAATAGCCGGCGACCCAGAACGCTGCGCCGTGCTCGGCGAGGACTCGACGCGCATCCCGGTCGATCGCTTGGAGGCGGGCGCGACCGGCGACGCGCAGCGCGGAGAGCATGTCTTCGTCGAACATGGGCGCGGTTCCGGCGTCGATCGACCAACGGTCGAGCTCCTCGCACTCCGCGAGCCTCTCTTCGGGGAGCTTGATCCCAGCCGCCGCGCGCATCGCAGAGGAGAGAGAGCGCGCGTTCACCAGTGCGATGTCTCCCTTCCATTCATCGAGAGGCTGGCACCATGGGAACCCGGCATCGGGCCCGATGAGCACGTGCGGAATGCCGGAGTACGAGAGCTCGGCGGGAGCGCGCATGGCAATGACACCTGGAACCGCCAGCCTTTCAGCATTGAGCCGGGCGACGCGTGCGCCGAGATCCACGTTCACGGCGTGGATGTTACGTCGTCGAGGAGGCCGAGCCAACGCCGGTCAACGACCTACCAGCGGGCCGTGCTCCGAGGGCCATGCTGGCGGACTGCCGGTCTCGCAACGCTGTCTCGGATCAACGCCCTGCCGCCCGCGCAGCGACGTGCGGGTGTGCTGCGGGGCGCTGTGCCGAGCGACTCGTCCGGCTCGCTCCAGAACAAGTCGCCTCGTCGGACCTTCGGCGCGGCGTGCGCTATTGTGCCCAGCGCAGGAGCGCGCGCTCCGGGATCGGGAAGTGGAGTTGGGCGACGCCGCCGCCATCGAGCTCGACGGAGAAATAGAAGGTTGGGACGCCCCCTACGCCCGAGTCCCACTCGAAGCGGCCCGTGATCCAGCCCCCGGAGGCGCAGATCTGCACCACATCGCCGCCGCTGATGGGCCGATCGAGGAGGAAGAACCGATCCGCGCCCTGGGCGCGGCCGAGCTTCAATGAGCCTGCAGGGGAAGCCATCGGAGCGATTTACTCCAGCCCGGCTGGGCCGGCAACCGTCCCTCACTCTGCGCGTGATGCGAACCGTGCCCCCTACTTCCTCTGCCTGCACGAGCGAAAGTGCAGGTTCATCGTTCCGGAAGTCCTTCAGCGCTTCATCGAATTCGAGCGCAAGCTCATCGCCGACCACCACGAAGTCCGGGAAGAGGGCGCGCTGCACGCCTGCCGGCTGGGCGAGCGCTTGAATCGCGAGACAGAGTCTCTGTTCCGAGGACCGCATCAGCCTTTTCTCGAGGCAAGTAGGTGGATTGGCTTCCCGTCGCGCACGACGGCACAGCCAGCCGCTCCCGCGAGACGCTGCCAAAGCTCGGGCGGGCTCGTGAAGAACCACAGCTCGTCCCCCGGCGCCATCAGCGTCAAGAAGTCAGCCCACTTCTGCCGCCATCGATCAAAGGCGGCAGAGGCCATGAAGCGTTCGGCCTCCAGGGCGTCGACGCCCAGTCGCTGCAGCTCGCGGCGGGCCTCCCTTTCCGGGGCCGTGTCGTCCAAGCGCTCTTGCAGCCATTCGAGTGGAATCATGCCGTGCACCTCATTCGCCCAACGATTGGCTTGTTGGGCCACATCATCGTTGTTCCCCACGGAGCAGGTCTTCGGCAACTTCGACAACGCCTTCCGCCTCCTCCCTGTTTGTGCGTCGAAGGACGACGTGTTCAAGCTCGAGACGGAGAGCGGCGACGACCTCCGGCTGGGGCGCCACGACGCACGAGAGGATCCAGTACTTCCAGACGTCGTCGTCCGACTCCAATATCCGCTTGATGTGAGGCAGCGCAGAGAGACCCGTGGTGGCAAGGAGTGGGGCGAGCACGTGGGCGACGGGCCAGTTGTAGTCCTGGAGCCACTCGAGCAGATCCGGAAGCACGGGCGATACGGCGGGCCAGCCAGCCGCTACCGCGGCTTCGGCGCGACTCATGTCGTGCTTGTGGCGGGGGACGAAGGGGTGGTCGTCGCGCATCTGTGGTTCATCCATCGGTTGCTGGGGCTCGCTGCTCAACGAGTAGGGCTTCTTCCGCGCGTGGGGGACGCGACTCGTACCACGCGTCGCTCAGCAAGGCCTTGTTGGGCAGCGTTGCAGTCATGTTCAAAAGACCTCGACGTCTTTAGCAATCGTTCGCGGAACGCCAAACAGAGCCGGAAACCCCGCACACTCGAGGATGGACGTTCGCAGGTATCCCAGCAGGTCGCTGGGATCGGCGGTCTGCGGCCGGCGTGCTCGTCAGTCGTGGCGTTCATCATCGATCGAGGCTTGGTGCTGGTCTTCGCCGCGCGCGAGTTGCTCGGCGACCGCGGGGATCTTCCGCGCCGACAGTATGCCGCGGACCAGAACGAACGTGACGGCGAGCTTTCCCAGCATCAGCGGTATGGACAGGACGACCAGCCCGCCGAGGACGACGGTCACGACCTGAGCGCCGAGCCAGAAGATGAGACCAGCCGACAGGGCAGGGACGGGGGCCCGCCGCGCCCACGCAAAACAACCCAGCATCACGGCCCCCACGATGAGGTTGCCGAAGAGCCCGGAGAATGCCTCCACGTAGTCGTTGCGGCTGTGCGTGACCATGCCGGCGGAGAGCTCGACCGCGCACCGCACGATGCCGAATCCGACATGAAGGATGGCGACGACGAGAAGGACGATCGCGGCGCGCCCCGCGTGGGCTTTGAGGTCGCGGAAGTCCTCGCTCATGGCTTCCAGCCGCGCCTCCAGCGCCTCGCGCAACTGGCGGGGAACGGGCCGGTCGCAAGACGGGCATGCGCCGCGTCCAAACCCGATCGCGGCGGAGCAGGACGGGCAAGGCACGCTCACGGTCGTCATGTGTCCACTCGACGATGATGGTGTGTCGGCGCCGGCGAGGTCGCGTTCTTTCGCGGGGCGAGTTTCTCTTCAAACGTCATATCAGGTTCGCGCATTCTACCGCGGGTCGCCGAAGCTGCGCTCGTGCCGACTCGAGGGACCGTCGGACACCCGTGGCTCGTTGGGCGGCGCAGGTCCTCCCGCTGCTGCACGGCGCTAACCATTGGCGAGATACCCGAGGAGCAGAGCCCACTCGCTCTGCGCGAAGGCGACATCGATGCAGGCCGCCCGCGTGGATAGCGTATCGAGAGGTGGCGTGTCCGAGCGAAGCGCTTCATCGAAAAGCTTGAAGGTCCGGATGAAGCTGTCGAGATCCGAGTTGTACAGGAACAGACACGAGAAGTCGCGCTCGACATCGAGCCCGAGCACCTGGCCCGTGTTGCGCTCGATTCCGACGAACGGCCGAGCACCCCCGCCTTCGGCGAAGTCCTGCTCACCGAAGAGGAACAGTGAGGCCCATTCGGGCTCGATCGACCCGTTGATTTCCGCTTCGCGCAGCGGCGCGAGCGCCCGCTCGGCACGGGTGAAGTCGAAATCCAGAGACGTGCCACGGATGCACCACTTGACGTTCCGGGGTAGTTCGAGCGCGACGCGGCGCCGGGCATCTTCGAGGTCTGCCATAGGGACCTTTCAGGCATTGCGGGCGATCGTTGGGCAAGTCCGGTTTCGGGACCTGCGGCCCACCTCGGGTGTGATTCGGCAGCGCAGGGCAGAAGGAGACCAAGCGGCGATGGTACCCGCGTGCCTGCGTGATAGGGTCGGTTGATGCTCACCGCCGAGGAGCCCACCTGCCCATGGTGTGGGACGGGGATTGGCCTGCACGAGCCGCATCGTCGAGTGGGCGACGACTGCAGTGTCTGCGGGGGCCAGGTGGTGTTCCATCAGGCCTGCTTCGAGGCATGGCCGGGGCGCGTAGACTACAGCCGTCACCGACTCGGGCAGGTCCGCGATCGCGCGGTGGCATCGGCATCGCAGGCTGTGGTGCTCGACAGCGAGCACGCGATGGTCGTTGCGCATCTCGACTGGGGCCTCGATGCCGCTGGGCTCGGGACACTGTGCTTCGTGTCGGTATGGCTCGCGGTCAGCGGCGAATGTGTCGATGTGGCATACGATGAATGGGATTCGTGGGTCGCTGCCGCGGAGGGCTCGACACTCGAGCTCGCACCGTTTGAGCTCGCCGCCCTCGCGGACACGCGTTCGCGTCTTCGTGAGGAACTGCCCACGCGGGACGCGCTCGCTGCGGCCGTCGACTGGCATGCCAAGGGCGCGCTCGCACGAGAGCAGCGTGCCCGTGAGGATGAAGCGCGTCGTGGCGAACACCACCATCGCATGGCGGTCCGCGGATACTGGGAGCGGGCAGCGCAACAGATTCAGACGGTTGGCGTCGAATGTCCTCATTGCCGCGTCCGGCCCGATGCTTACCGCGCGTTCGATCGAGGACTCGACGGCTCCTTCTTCGTTTGCATGAGCTGCCATCGTTCCATCACCCCCTCGGCCGAGTGGCCACCAACGCGATCGAGCGGGTCGGAATCTTGATCTTCACGCCCGGCGGTCCGACTGCCGAACCGGCTACGGCTTGTGCTGAGGGGCGCTGCGCACGGCCAGCACCAAGCCGTTGTCGAGCGGCGGCTCGATGCGCATACGGCTCACGTCTCCCACGGCACCATGCATACCGCACGCGAGCGTGATGGGATATTCCTGCTTCATCCTCGAAGATCTCCGGTGTCTGTCCCATCAGAGCGCCTGACACGATGCTCCGGGAGCGAGCCGACGACGTAGGTGACGTTGCCGAAACAAGGCACGGCGCGCGTGTAGGCCCGTGCCGCGAAGCCGGCCTCCTCCAGCGCGGTTTGGACCGCGCACGGTGCGCCGGCGCCCGCGGGTGACGAGGCGTGCGTCACGACGAGGCCGTCGGGCAGAAGGCGGTGGCGGATCATCGCGAAGAAGCCCGGCGAGAGCAGCCCGGCGGCCTCCGCAGCGTGATCGGGATCGGTGAGGTCGCCGATCACGAGATCGAAGGGCTCGCCCTGGGCCGTCAGGACCTCGCGCACGTCGCGGTGGAGGATCTCGACGCGCGGATCGTCGAGCGCGCCCTCGTTCAGGGAGGAGAGCTCGGGCTCGCAGCGGAAGAGCCGGGTGACGGCGGGGTCCCAGTCGACGATGAGCACGCGCTCGACGCTCGGGTGCTTCAGGAGATCGCGCGCCGCGAAGCCGTCGCCGCCGCCCATCACCAGCACGCGTCGCGGATGCGCGGAGGCCGCGAGCACGGGGCCGACCAGCCCGTCGTGGTAGAGCCGCTCGTCGGTGGTGCGGAGTTGGAGCTCGCCGTCGAGGAAGAGGTCGAGGGCGCCCTCGCGCTCGACGAGCACGAGGCGCTGCTGGCGGCTCTCCTCGGCGTAGGCCAGACGGCCGCCGAGGCGCCAGTCGTAGCCGCTCACGGCCAGCACCTCCAGCGCGATGAACAAGCCTCCCACGGCCGCGAGCGGCAGGACGACGCGGAGCGCCCCGGGGCGGGTGAGGCGCGCGCGCCAGGCGTGTGCGAGCCCGAGGTGGAGCGCCACGACCGCTGCCGCGCCGATCGCGCCCGCGTGGGCGACGAGCGCTGCCGAAGCGAGGGGGAGGCCGAAGGCGGGGCCCAGGTAGCGGAAAGAGAGGGCGCGACGCACGAGATAGGAGCGCGCGAGGGCAGGCGACCACCTCCGCGCCGCGAGGCGCGCGAGCTCGGCGCTCGCCGCCATGGCCAGCGCCGCGAGCCAGACGCTGGGCCCGCCGGAGCGCGAGAGCGCGAGCGGCGGGATCGTCGCGACGAGGCCGACGGCGAGGTGCGCGCCTCTCATCGGCACGCGCGCTCCGTGGCTCGACGTCGCTGCTCGCAAACCATGGCGGTGCGAGCGTAGACCAAGCGCCGCGGTGCACCGAAGCCTCGCGCGGCCCCTCGTCGAGGTAGCATGCTGCCGAGGTTTGCCTTGGACTGGTTCTCGATCGCCACCCTCCTCGCGGTAGCGGCGCTGCCGGCCGCCTTCGCCGTCGGCGGCGGGATCAAGCAGCGCCGGTTCCGGGCGCGGTGGCGCGAGGAGGCGGCGCACCTTGGGCTCGAGAGCGAGGGCTCGATCCCGTTCCTGCGCATCTCGGGGACGATGAACGGCGTGCAGATCGACCTCGTCCAGAGCGCCACGTACCCCTCCAAACAGGCGCCCGTGTACGCGTACACCGCGCGCGCCGGCGTCCCCACGCGGGTCGAGGACGAGCGCGCGATCCTCTCGTCGTACCGGACCGAACCCCGGCGCGCGGAGGATCCGCTCGCGCGCGACGTCTTCACGGACCTCACCCCCGTCGACGGCTGGTTCGAGCTCCGCGGTCAGGGAATGCTCGATCCAGACGACATCGAGCCCCTCCTTCGCCGCCTCGTCCGCACGGCGAAGGCCGAGGCCCTGGCGCAGGCCGAGCGCGAGGACGAGGAGGAGAGGAAGCAGGCGGATCGACGCTGAGCCCTGCTGGGGGAGGCCGAGGCCCTGAGCCCGGCAACGAGGGCGAGGAGTGCCTCATCCAGCTCGGCGGCGAGTTGCCCCCCGCCCGTCGGTGTCGGTCCGCCTGCTCAACGACATGCGGGTGTGCTGCGGGGCGCCGCGCGGAGCGGAGCGAGGCTCGGCGCACCGTCAGCATCCGCCGCGGGTCAGCCGTCATCGTCATCATCATCTGCCGCCTCGGGATGATCTCGAAGAAATTCACCGATCTTGATCAGATGCTGTCGCTGCTCCTTCGTTGCAGAGAGCGCGATCTGCTCGAGGTCGCCGTCGATCCACTGTGCGCGCAGGTTATCAAGGGCAGCAAGCATCAGATGAATGACAGCGTTGACGTCGAACGGTGGTTCATCGTCTGGGCGCTGAGAGTAGGTGCGAACGAACTCGTGAACTGCTGCATAGGTAGGTCGGGCACCCGAGTCGATCGCCTCGTCTCGGTCCGATGGAAGCAGCTCGAGCTCGTTCCCGTCAGGATCTTGGATGACGCTTCCCCCGCTCTGTCGGCTGTCGAGGCGCCGGCGACCGCCCGCCGCGACGGCGGCCTCTGCAGATCGCTTAGGATCCGCGACGCGCAGGCCGAGCCGTACGCGTCCGGTTGAACCCTTCTTGGCTGGATAGAGCTCGAACAAGGTCCCTCCCAGGCGACACGAATAATGCTTGGGCCCGCCCTCGTGTTGCTCCTCTCGCCAGACCAGGCCGAGAGCTTCGTAGAAGAGCTTGGCTGCACCAATGTCGGAGGACCGCAGGACGAATCGCTCGAGGTCGACTGCCATGTTCATGGACCTCCTGCCCGGTTAACGGCTACCCGGTCTGCCGCGGTCCGCAGCGGCGAGCTCGCTGGGCCAATCGCCATAGATATCGGATGGAACCTAATAGGTTGGTTGCCCCTGCAGGAAGTGGCCATGATGGAGCTCTCCGGTCGCTGGGTCGCGATGAAAGTGGTAGCGGAAGCAGCCATTGCGGCAATCGATCTCGATCTGCGCAGGTACGATGCTGGCGTTGATCGGCAAGCCACATCGCGGGCACGCTGCATCGATGACGGTGCCGCGAACCAATGCCGCGCACACATCCCGAATGGCGCCCTCTTCAGCTTTGAATCGGCGGCGGCGGGACGCTGTCCACAGGTATGGATGTTCGGGACGCGACGTGAAGGTCCTGGTCGGCGGATCGTATTGGAGATCCACTTCGAGCGTGTCAGGGCCAGTCGACCGAAGGAGGGAAAGGCGGAGATGGAACCTGTTGCGCACCGCACTGTTTGGCCCGGTGTAGCGCGGCTCATCGAACTTTGCTGAGACCGTGCCCTCGACTGCATCAAAATGCTCGGTAACCTGCGGAAGCACATGGCGCTCCAGAAAGCGGCACAGCGCGATGCGAAAATCATCGTCCACCAGTCTGCGATGATAATCGGACGCGAACGGCCCCCACTGGATGGGCTCGAAGATAGAGGACATGGTTTCTCCGACGAACGTCTGCGGCTGTACTACCCTTGTTCGGCAACACAGGACAACAGTCTGTGAACCACGTCAGAGCACCTGTTTGACCAACTTCAGCGGGCTCAGCCGGTCCCAGACGTCCGCCTCGCGAAAGCTCGGTCGCGCCTTGACGATCTTCACATAGCGGGCGAGGTGTGCTCGTTTGGCGACTTCGGCGTCGAACCGCACGAAGCCCATCCGGGCGAGGAATACGGTCCACACCACGTCGGCGGGGCCATAGCCACCGGATACGAGCGTCTCGCGGCCGTCTGCGAGCGCATCATCGAGCGTGTCCAAAAGCTCGAACGCGGCGCGCTTGCGCTCACCGAACATCGCCACCACGCCCTCGGGGTCGAACGTCTTGACGCGCCCGGCGAACACCTCGGCCCGTCGCCCGTACACGTCCGCGAGGTCGACGTGCTCGGCTGCGAGCTGGCGCAAACGCTTCTCCGTCGTCGCCAGCGATCTCCGCACGGCCGATCGCGCGAGTGGGTTCCACGAGAGCAGCCAACCGAACGTGAGCTCGTCGATGGGAAAGGCGTAATGGCGATCGAGCCAGCTCCGCGTCGCGTCATCGAGCGCTGCTTCGGTCGTACCGAAGGCGAACAGGAGGATGTCGCGGCTCTGCGAGAGCACGCGGCCGTCGATCTCCAGCGTCGGCACCGTCAGGTTCGGGTTGATGCGCGCGTAGTCCGGCGCGAGCTGCTCCATCCTGCGGTGGATGTCGACCCTCACCGATTCGAACGGAATGCCGCGCTCGACCAGCGCGAGGCGTGCGATCGCGGAGTAGTACGACGAGGCGGTGTGATGGAGGCGCGCGGAGCTTGCGGGAGCGATCATCGCGTTGCGTGTACCACGGAGCCGTCCCGACGGATGCGGGGCAGGCGTCGAACAGCTCATTCGCGTCGCTGTCGGAGGGCAATGCCAGTCGCGCATATCCCTCCTGCACGTGCGACTTCACAGGAGGCCGAACAGCGCCAGCAGACGGTCTACGTCGCTCCGGCCCTCCAACTCTTGCACCTCCGAAACGTGCCGCGGTCTTCGCGCGATCTCTCGGGCCGAGCTCTCCGGGAATGACCAGATGACATGCGTCGAGCTCTCGGGGCCGTCGTATTCCCACACCTCGGACCATACGTAATACTCATCCACCTTGCGCGACGTCCTCCGAATAAAATCGGGCGACCCGATCCGGTCGAGGACCGTAGCCAGCCCGGAGCCGGGTTGCACATGCCTCGCCAATTCCCAGGCTCGCGCAGGGCCCGCAATGTGCACCGGGGCGGCCTCCGTCTCCTCGGACCCTCTGTTGGAAGCCGGCGTCGCGAAACGGTAGTTTCCTCCCGGAGCAGGCTCCTCTCCAATCGAGCGCAGCGCGAGCCGCGCGAGCGAACGTGTCCGCTCGTGATGCACCTTCCAGTGCCCGTCGACGTACGACTCGCCGGATCCGACGTCGCGACTCCATAACTCGAGCTCTCGCAAGAGGGGGACGGCCTCGGAGATGCGCTGGTCCATGACCACCGCAAAAGCGCCTTGTCCCCTGTACAAGTGCTCCCAAGAAAAGCTCGCTCTGGGTCGGAAGAGCGCGACGAGGCCTCGAAGCGTATCGAGCGAATGGCTGCGCTCGGCTTCTCCCACGAGGGCTCGCGCCGATGCGGTCAGCGCCGACTCCTCAACGAGGATCATGCGCCGGAGATCAACGATCAAGCGGCGCCCCCACGCGGTCCGCAAGCAGAAGAGGCTCTCCGCGATCGAGGTGGGGAATGTCGCGACTGCCCCGGCGGCCCAGATCGGGCCGGCGCTCGAGACGCTGACGTGAGGGTCGGCCCAGACGATCGTAGCGGGGCCGTCGTCGCGTCTCTCCTTCGGCTTCGCCCCGCGCGTGAGTTCATCCAGGTAGCCGACCGCCGCGACGATGATCACGAGCCGCGTCTCGCCCTGTGGGGAGATGAACAGGAGATCTTCGCTCCCCAATGCATGCGATGGGTTCGGAGCACGACGTAGCCTTCGTCGGATACCACCCCGCACACCGGAGACTTCTCGTGGGGGCTTTGCCAGCGCTCCCAGACCACCGTCTCATTGTCCGCTCGCAAGAGCTGATAGCGAAAATTTCTCTGGAAGTAGCCGGTGTCGTCGCCCGGTATGTGCTCTCCATCTCGGAGCAGATCGTTCCCGTTGTCCGGTGACAGCGCTTCGAGGACGAGCGTGCCGTTCGGCGAAGAAACGCGGAGGTCGCGGTACGAGCGGGCCGTCATCTCGTCTCCCTGACGGGCGGCCTCTCGAGGTGTACCATGACGCACCACACGCGAGCATCCCATCGAACGCGGACGGACGCCTCACCACCCTGCTGCGATCGCGACAAGCGACGTGAGCCGAGCCCACGTCCGCTCGACCAGCCCCGCCCGCCCAACGGTTGGCCGGTCACCCGCGGCCGGCGCAGCCGGCTGTCGGGTGCAGCGGCTTGTTCGGCCATGCGAGGAAAGAGCGTCAGATTCCCGGCGCGAAGCCCAGCAAATTCGCGTGCCATGACCTTCCCACATATCGCGAGGCTCCGATCGTGCAAGCCGCTGGGTTCGTCGGCTCCAGCCGCTCGGTGGGCGTGCCCCGGGGTCATTCTTCATGACCGGAGAACGTGAAGAAAGTCACCGGCGACGGCACACCTCCGAGAGCACGGTAGAAATCGAGCGCCTGCGCGTTGTCGTCGTCTGCGGGGACGAACACGTCCTGGATCCCGATGCCTGCAGCCTCTCCACGCAGCACCGTCATCAGGAGCCGTCCGACACCTTTTCGCTGCTGGTCGCCTCGCACGGCAATGTCGTAGATGAAGATCTCCGAGGCTTCTGTTCTGGTCATTGGCAACGTGTGTGCGGTGATTCCTCCGATGAGATCGTCGTCGTCCGTGAAGGCGGCGATTGCCCAGAAGTCCTGCCGGCTCAGGAGACGATCGAGATAACCGTCACCGAGCTGCTCGTAGTCTTCTGCGAAGACCTCGGCCATCAAGACGAACAGCCAGTGCTCGGTCGTCTGAAGTCAGTCTCTTGGCTCGCATCTCGATCCTCCATGATCAGTGTTGGCGGTGGCGAGGATCCGCGTAAATCCGATGACGAGCCCCGGAGGCACAGGCTCCTGACGACCGGACCTCCCCGGCGCCGTCTGGCAGCTTTGCTCGTCCTGCTCCGTCTCGACCACCAGCCAGGCCATGGCCGAAGCTACCATGGACCGCCGCCGCTCGAACACGCGATGCAGAGCCCCGCGCCGCGGACACGGCTTCTGCGCGCGGATGCAATGTGGATGACCGGAGAACGCCATCTGCCTTGACGTCGTGGGATGTCTTCGCGGCAACACGGATCTGGAGCCAGAGCTTCGGCGGGCTCACAGCCAATCAGTCCGTACCGAGCTTCCTCTCCGCCGCGATCTACTTCAAAGCGCCCTCTCAGCGACGCATCCGCGGGAGATCGACGACGACAGACCAGGGCACGCTGCGTGGCTGTCCCTCATCGCCGCGAATGACGACGAGCGTTCGACCGACAGGCACGATGGTGGACGCATCGTACCGGTCAGTCCCGAGCCAATCGTGGCCTATCGAGGTCGAGGTGCCATCGGTCCAGAGGACGACCGCGCCGAGGTTTCCATCATTTCGTAGGTACTCGGCGAGGACGGCGCCGTCCGGCGCAGGATGCACGGCGCAGGCAGGCAGGGTGTCGGAGAGGACCGTGGATCGCTCCGGTTCGACGAGGCAGAGCTGCTGGTCCGAAATCACGATCACACCCGCGCCGAACGGCGCCAGGCCGAAGGCACGCAGTGGGTGCAGGTCGACGCCGCCGATCTTCTGAAAGGTGCGCTCACGAAGGCGGTACACGGCGCCCCCCAGAGCACGTAGTCCACGCCTGTCGCGTGGACGCATGCGCCGTCGAGCTCCCTGCCGAACCTGCCGCTGTCCCATCCCTCGTTCGGCGGCAGCGGCACGGCGCTCCACCGGGTACCGTCCCAGCACCACGGCACAACCGCGTCGAGATCGTTTCGAACGCCCGGAAACACGAAGAGCGCGTCGTCCACGAAGGCGACGCCGGACGGGTCCAGCCCCGGTACGTCGGGGAGGGAGGACCACGCGCCCGCGTTCGGTGCATGCACGGCGACGTCCTCCTCGATCCGAGCGAGGGAGCCGCCACGCGAGAGCGCGACGCCGCGGTTCCAGTCGACCTCGACGTGCTGCTCGAGCGCGAAGACGCCGTCGTCGACCCGCATGACCGAGAGCGCCGTGCCGGACTCGAGCACCACGCAATTGCCGCGGACTGCGCGCAACCGGCACCCTGTCACGAAGTCGGCGCGCGCCCATGGCGGCTTGGCGCCCGCGGACACCCCCGCCGGCGACGGCGCCCTGGCGCGCGTGTCCGCACGGCACTCTCGGCAGCGGATCGCGAGGGTGGGAACGCCGGCCCGGCACGCGCGACACGGTGTCTTCTCCAGCGCCATCCACTGCCCGAGCGTCAGCTCGAACGCCGCGTCATGGCGCGGCTCGAGGCCGCAACGAGCGCAGAGCGCAGGAGGGTCGAAGGCCTCATCGGGCGCGTCGATCGTTCCCATGGACGCGAGACAGTACGGACAGCAGACAAGGATAGGCTCGTCGTCGTTCATTCAGGCCTCGGTGGGACCGACCTATTCCGTCAAGTGTGGCGAGGCGGTGGCTATCACACTCCTTTCCGGACCGCCACGGCGCACTTGGCCCCCTGGGCTTCTGCGACGCTCTCCGTCGCGACCGCCCGTGGCCACCGCGAGACCCAAAGCTCGATCACGAGGTGTGATATCGACCAGCGCCCGGGGGCCGCAGCGCCCGTTTTTACGACGCAAACAAGGGTCCGTGCGTCGCGGAGGCGTCGGGCCTATCTGCTCCGCACAGGCGCTCAACCAGGCATCTTGTTGCCGAGGCGGAGCGTGAAGGAGCCTTTGGGCGCCGTCGCGTCCGCGGAGACCACGCTGATATCGTAGGTCTTGCCCTCCTCGACCGATACGTACAGGGCAGGAAGGAGGCCCCCGTGAGCCCCGACGCCGCACGAGGCGTCACCGCTGCAGGACGCGTCCGTGAAGTTGATCACGAGCGGAGCCGCGCCGGGCCTCGCGCCGACGCCGATTGCCAACGAGTGGAAGATCTCGGGCGCCAAGCTCGGCCTCACGCTGGCGTGGCGGGGCAGATCAAGCTGGCAATCGCGCACGCGAGCAGTACCTGCCAGCACGAAGGCCGGCTCGATGAGGCCGACGCGATCCTCGCAGCGTGGCCGGAGCGTCACGCCGGTGAGCACCATCGGCGGGACGCTTCGAGCGGCGACAGCAGCTCCTGCGCGCCGGCGGGGATCTCGCGGCGCACGCGGACGGCGAGCGCTCGTTCCGGATTCATCGATGGTACAGTGCGCCATGCTCCGATCCTCCCCGGGCGCGGGCTGGGCCTCTGGTGCGGTTCTTTCGTTGACGTGCGCGGCGTGCGCGGGGTCCGCTCCCGTCGCCCCGGCGCCCGTTGTTACCCCGGCACGCGCCGTCGCGGACGCGCCGGTGGTCGCAGCGATCGCTCCACCGAGTGCGCCGCCTCGTGACGAGCCGATCCCGACGAGCTGCGCCGGTCGCGCGCTGCTCCGGGCGGCGCTCCTGTCGCGAGGGCGGGGGCCAGCGCATCCGGACATGAAGCGCCTCGACGCCACGGGCGCGGACTGCGATCCCGATCCGAAGGACGCAGCGGCTGCGTGCGTCGAGGTCCACCGGAGCTTCGTCGAGCGCGACGCGCTGGGGCTCGGGCCGGCGCACCCCGATCAGCGGGCGGGTCAAGCGCAGCTCGCCCTGTGCGAGCGCTGGGAGCGACAGGCGCCTCTTGCCCCGCTCGGTCCGAGAGCGCGCTCATTCGTGCCCATGCGCCAATCGAGGGAGGGCGATGCGACGCCCGGAGGGACCAATGTGCGCCATGAGCACTCAAAAGCCGAACCTGCTCAATTTTGAGCACAATCAAGTTTCCAGGGCGCTGCGCGATCGGTGATCCCCCGTGCCATCACGGCCGCTGCTGCCGCCACTGCGTCAGGTGAGAGCCGTAAATCTCCCTCGCGGCGCAGCACCGCGGCCAGTTCGCGGCACTGGCACTGGTCGGCTTCCTCGAGGATGCGGCGCGTCTCCTCGGCGCTGAACCGTCTCCGTTGGCGATGGTCGTTCTCGGGCGCGGCGACCACCTCCGTGGCCCGCGTCTTGGTCGGTGGCTTCGACAGTTGGTTCGCCTCGGCGCTGAACAGCCTTTGACGCGCGGTTCGCCGCCCATGGGAGCGCCGAGGGGCGGGGTCAGCTTGCTGGAGGGCCCCGACGGGCGATGCAGGAAGAGCGCCTCGTCCGCCGAACGCCTTGCGGGTGTGCTGCGGGGCGCCGTGCTGAGCGGAGCGAGGCATGGCGCACCGTCATGCACCACCCGCTTGTTGTGCCGCAGGGTCTTGTCTGGGCGCCCGCAGTTGCCCAGAGCGAGCCACGCTTACCGTGGCCAAGCCCCCGGCCACTCAGCGTATGAGTGCAGCAGCCAGTGGCAACCCTCCTCATACCCTTTGTTACAGACATTCCGGAAGAGTTCCTTGGCGCGTGTATCGTCTCTGGGCACACCCCGACCCTCGGCATACGCGACCCCGAGATTTAAGCAGCCCTCTGCCTCCCCACCGTCGCAGCCTTTGCGGTAGAGTCCCGCGGCGCGCGCATCGTCCTTGGTCACACCCCGGCCTTTCTGGTACAGGCGTCCGAGGCTCACGCAGCCGGCCGCGTTCCCGCGGTTGCAGGCATTGCCAAAGAGTTCCGCGGCGCGCGCCTCGTCCTTGACCGGGCCGCGGCCTTCGTAGCCCCGGCCTTTCTCGAGCAGGTGTCCGAGACTCACGCAGCCGGCCGCGTTCCCGCGGTCGCAGGCATTGCCAAAGAGTTCCGCGGCGCGCGCCTCGTCGCAGGGAAGATCGTGTCCAAACGTGTACATCACGCCCAGCGCATGGCAGTCGGCAGCGAAGCCCGCCTCGCAGCTTTTGCGCAGCCAGATGGCATCCGAATCGGCTTCCATGGTGGTCACGGGCGGAGATGCTGGGGCGCAGGCGTTGCACCAGGCCGCGAACACCACGGAGCAGGACCAGGACACCGCAAACAGGTACCGATTGCCCTCACACTCTGCGGGACTGCTGCGCTTCTTACTGCGGGGCACAACAAGAGACATGATTACTCCACCGTTTTTACGAATGGATGTTCCAGCCCGGTGCGTGGAACACCCAGACCTCGGCCCGCCGAACGTGCAGGCAATCAGCCGCGCATGCGCCGGCTGCATTGCCTTGTTGGGCGGCACAGTGGCAGTCGCGCCCCAAAACGTCATCGAGGGTAGACGTGGTGAGCACCCGGCTGAACCACAAGCTCGATGCCCTGGGCTTTGCCTCTTGCCTCTCCCTCGCGCCTGAGCATCTCCGCCGTCGTCATGAGCTCCTCCGCGGCCTCCCGGCCCGCCAGGTGGGCGAGTCGCTCGCGCAGGGTGGCAGGCTCGGCCCGGCCCGTCTCCTGACTGTACCGCAGGACGCTCGCGAGCACATGGCGCGTCGCGGGCGGTTGGTGTCAGAGGCCGCGGGCGACCTTCGCCACAGCGACGGCCATGTCTTCCGTCGGGTGCCGCTCGAGCGCCTGACCGATCTGCTCCAGGATGAGCCGGGCGAAGCGCGGCTCGATGCCGCTGCGCTTGGCTTCGACGAGGTAGAGCCCCGTGTCTTTCTGCGGGATCGCACTGCCAGACGACGCGCGCGGCGGCGCCTGCAGGGCCGCCACGATCGGCGCCGTCGCCTTGTAGATGGGCGCGCTGAAGATCGTCTCGACGAGCAGTTGCATCGCGGGCCGCGGATCGCCGCCCTGCCCAGCGATGAGCGCGCACGCCTCGGCCAGCGAGCCGAGAGCGGCGCCGATGAGGAAGTTGCCCGCGAGCTTGGCGAGCACCGCGTGGTGTGGCTCGGTTCCGACGCGCCAGGTACGGCCGAGCGCCGCGAGCGCGGGCTCGACGCGGGCGACGATGTCGTCGGGCCCGGCGAGCGCGATTTGCAGTTGGGCGGCGGCGGCGGCCTCGGGGCGGCCGAAGACGGGCCCGCTCGCGAAGCCACTGCCATGGCGTGCGTGCGCCGCGGCGAGCTTCTGCACCATCTCCGTCGAGATCGTCGACATGCAGACGTGCGTGGCCCTGCTGCCGGCGAGGGTGTCGCCGTCGAGGATGACCTGCTGCACGGCCTCGTCGTCGAAGAGCAGCGAGAGGACGATCTCGGCGGCCTGAAATGCCTCGCGCGCGCTCTTCACCAGGGTGGCGCCCTGCGCCACGAGCGCTTCGGCCTTTTGCGGCGTGCGGTTCCACACGCTGACGCGGTGGCCTGCCTTCATGAGATTCTGGGCGATGGCCTTGCCGATGTCTCCGAGACCAATGACGGCAATGTGCATGGGTCCTCCTGTCATCCGCTACTCGCCTCGAAGCGGCGGGGCGCTGCTCGCGGTGACGCTGCCTGCGCTGAGGGATGGTCGCACGTAGCGCGACCGACCTGCAACGCTCGTCCGCCCAAGGGCTACCCGCTCACCCGCGGGGCGCTGTGCCGAGCGCAGGCGAGGCTCGGCGCACGGTCGGTGTGCAGCGGATTGTTGGGCGGTCTCTTCATGCATCCAAGTCATCATACCACTCAACAAGCCTCTCTGTTCCCTGACTGATCTCAAGGAATGTGTCCGACGCTGGATGCACGCCTGGATAGTGTTGTCCAGGGTCGCATCGAATCACGCAGCCCAGCTCGGATGCTGCCTGGCGAGCACAGTCCACGTCCGTGGACCACGGGCTGCCAGCAGCAATCAAATAGACGCTCACGAAGGAGCCGCCAATGCCGAGAGTGACGAAGACCGAGCCCATACGGGTTTCATAGACGAGCATGTCGCCCACTGTTTCGGTGAGCCTCACAGGTCCCGCTACCAGGGCCAACCAATCTATCACCTGTCCGGCGTCGCAGCTTACGAAGATCTCGATGCTTTCTTGATGGCTCATGGTCCCAAGCTATCTGATCGACAACCGTGCAAGCATCTTCCGGGAGCTCCATCGAAGCCGCATCTTGCCTGTGTCTGTGATCATAATCCTGGAGGTGGAGCGCATCTGCTTGGTCTACTCGGGACGACGGCTGTGCCTTCGGGTGCGCAGGTGGCTGGCGTTGATCGGTGCCCAACGAGGCCTCGCCTGCTCGGCGCGCACACCAATGCATCACGTCAGTAGGGCATGCCGGGGACGCCGAGATCGACGCTGAACAGGGCTGGCGTGCTGCCGCGCGTGGTGATGAACAGCGTCTTCCGATCGGGGCCGCCAAAGGCCACGTTGGTGGTCGCGTCCACGCCGTTCACGCCGCCCACCGCGATGTGTCCGATGTCCGTTCCAGCCGGGTTCAGCACCACGACGTTCTGGGTTCCCGTCACATAGAGATCGCCGGCGCAATCCACGACCATGCCGTCCCCCCCCAGAGCCCCATTCAACAGCTTCCCCGCGCCGACCGAGCCATCGGCCATCACCGGATAGCTGTAGAGCCCGGAGGTACCGGTGACGTACAGGGTCGACTCGTCGAGCGACAGCGTGATGCCGTTTGGATTGTTGATCGTGTCGTCGATCACCGACACCGCACCACCGGGCGCGATCCGATAGACCCGAGTCTTGGCCTGCGGCGACGGGGCCGGCGCCTGGTAGTCGGGATCGGAGAAGTAGATATTCCCGTCGGATCGCACGGCCAGATCATTCGGGGAGTTGAAGCGAGCTCCCATGAACGAGCCGGCGATCGGCATCGGGTCGGCGAGATTTTTCACCGAGAATCGAGAGATCGATCCGTCCTTGTGGACGCCTGCGACGATGTTACCGTCCTTGTCGGTGGCCAGACCATTGCTGCCGATCGTCGCGGCAGCGATCGAGACGGTGGACGTGGCCGGCAGGAGCTCGAGCAGGCGCGCAACGGGAGGCTTGCTGTCCGTCGCGATGTCCGAGAGGTAAAGCGCGTCGCCGAGCCAGAGCGGACCTTCGAGAACCGAGTACCCCGGGCTGAAGCCGTCGGCCGGTGGAACGCCGGCGATCTTTTTCGCCGAGAGCCCGTTCAGATTCGGGCTCTGGAAATTGCCGGCCGGGCATTTCCAGGCCTGGTTCGTGGGGCCGCCGCCCGTCCCCGTCGCCGAAGTGCTGCCCCCGCTCGCCGTGCTGGAGCTGCCGGCGCCGCCCTGACCGCCTCCGCTCGTGCTGCCGGTCGCGGATTGACCGCCACCCTGCCCCCCGGAGCCGCTCGCGGTGCTGGTAGCTCCACTCGTGTCACCGCTCGAGCACCCGAGGTGGAAGGCCGCCGCCATGAAGAGTGAAAGACTGAGATTTCGATGCATTTGTTCAACCTGCCTCAAAAGGGACAATATTTGCCGCGACCTCGCCGTCGACGATCGCGGTCCCGGCCGACACGCCGGCATCGCCGATCTCGCCACTTACGCGCGCCGCGGTGGCACGCACGGCATACGCGGGAGACATGAGGTGCGGGCGAACGAGCGGCCCTCGTGCAGCTACGAGTGTCGCGAGCGCTTTGTCCAGGGCATGGATTTGCTCGACCATCGGGGCTTCAATAGCACTTACTGGATGGGCTCGCGACACAGCCGCCCACCCAACGTGGTCGCAATCAGCCGCGGAGCGCGCTGCCGCGCGAAGCGCGGTTGCGCGAACCGTCGGCTGCATTGCGCAGTTGGGCGGCAACGCTACCCGATACCAATCGTGCGCTGATGTGTCCAACCGGCGTTCGCGTGAGCGCCCCCTCCGGGCGCGGTCCGCCTCAGGGCGTGAGTTGGGCAGCTCCATCTTACGTGCCCCCGGTTGCGCCAGCACCCGGCTGTCGATCCTGCGTCTTCTCCTCAAACCAGCGGCTGAAGTCATCGATTGCTACCATGATCCCGGCGCGCGACACGTCCGCGCTGCGGAGGGCGTTGTCGGGGAGTTGGCGCCAAAGAACGCGGACCGTTCCGCCAGGTGGGCACAAGATGAACGCCTTGCACGCGTCGAACGGCTCGCCCCAGTTGGTGAGGAAGTCGAATCGCTTCCAGTCTTCTGGATGTACGGAACCATCTTGGCTCTTCCGTTCATCCACGAGCACGGTATCGCCGTGAGTGCCGTAGAGTTCGCCATCGAGAAGGCTCCAGATGGCAACGTCATCCAGCCCGGAAAGGTCATCGGCCGATAACGTGTCGAGGCAAGAGGACAGCCCGCGAAATGAGACGTACGCCGGATAGAGCGCGCACCCGGGCTCATCGATGTTTCCAAGAGGCGTCCCAGCGCACCACACGCACATGCGCCCCCACACGCCCGGGAGGGAGAGTTCCGCGTCTACCTCCGCTTCGATGGCGAAGTCCGACCGATCACCGAACAGCATCGCGCTCCACCCCTTCTGCCCGCCCAACGGCTACCCGCTCACCCGCGGGACGCCGTGCCGAGCGCAAGCGAGGCACGCGCGCACCGTCGGTGTACAGCGGGTTGTTGGGCAGCGTCACGCCTCCACCTCCGGCGGCGAAAGAGGCTCGTGCCGGAACTTACCGCGTTCGTGCACAGGAAGAACATGCACCAGCATCTTCGCGTCGCACGCGCCGATCTCAATGAAGTTGGCTCTTGCCTGCCGCAGGGTCAGGTTGTTGCACACGGAATGCTCATCCAATTCGTTGCCAATGAACGCATCGTCCTCCCAGAAGCACACGGGACAGATCAAGCTCATGCCGCGCTCGGGCAAGGTCACGTACCCGCAGCAAGGGCACTGCTCGCGCGGGGTTCCGTCCTTCGGTTCGTACCAGGTCATGGGTGCGATCACCGTGCTATTCGACTACATCCACTCGACCCGACGGCCGGGGTACTGCTGGCCGAAGTCGTCCTCTCGGATTTGCTGATCCTTGTCGAACTCCAGTTCGGCCCCGGATTCGTCACGGAACAGGATCTTGAAGAGAGAAGGCTTCCCGCCGATGAATGCCACGCAATGGGTTACGAAGTTGTTCGTGAAGCCGGCCCCGGAAAGAACTGCAAATTCGAGGCTCTGCAGACTCCTAAATCCCTCAATAGAACTCGTAGGGACGTGACTAACATGTTTGACGAGGAGAAACGGATCCGAAAGCTCCAGGTCGAGGGTGAATGGAGGGCCGACGGGGCCCCACATCGTATCCACGCGGCTCAGCGTCTCGACGAGGTCCGCTCCCGTGCCCCCTACGGTTGCGTAATGTCGAGCACGGTGATGGCATCTCTTACATCGGTCAGTCGCATGGAGACCTCGCCTGCTCAACGTGAAGGCGATCACCCGCGGACCGCGCTGCTGAGCGGAGCGAGGCTGCGCGGACCGTCGGGTGCATCGGCCCGTTAGGCGCCGCGGCGCTACGGAGTAGAACGACGACAGTCATTCGGAACCCTGTCGATCCGGATGTGAGGACCCTCAGGAGGTCTTACTACAATCGGGCCCAGTGGCGCTCTCGGGGTCATCTTCAGCGGAATCGTCGTCCAGCCGTACGGTGACAGACCAGTGCGCAAGCCCTCGCGGACCTTCGACTCAAGCGTGAGCGAACGAGATTCTTTCGCGCCCTCGAATAGAATGGTCCACTCGGTCGACTTGGAAGGCGACTGCGGTTTCCCCTGAGGATACCATTGGTCCGCCCCTTGGTTCTGCACAGTCATGCGGACTGTACACGATTCGACGCCCTCACCCAAAGTCATCTTGAGCTGGATGAGCGTCCCCTTGATGTCGGAGATGAGTCTCTTGTAATCTCGTGCCTTCTCTGCCATCTCCGGACAGCTTCGACCGAGAAGCACTGTTGACGGTCGGTAGTCTGTGGTGTCGAGCGTTGCGCGCGGATTGAACTCTGCATCAAGCTTGCACCCAGTGAGGGCGGTTTCGATGCGGCCTACACGCAGTAATTCCTCGTCTTGAGCCCGGATCAAGACGTCCGTCGCCTTGGCCCAGCGGTCCCGGCAGGTCGAGGTTACATCACTCGACGACAGCACCTCGTCATAGCATCCGCGTCCAACGAGCGAGGGAAGCGTCTCAGCTATGAACTTCGAAATCCAGAGGTTGGCCGCAAGCATCTGAATGCGGCCGGCATCGAAGGAGAAGGTTACCTCTGCCTGCAGGTCTACCGCGGCGGGCCTGGCGGGGACGATGATCTTGGCGAGGCTCTCGGGCCCCTTGTTCGCAAGCCAACCGAGTGCAACGCCGAGGCCGGCGATCAGCAGCCCCTTAAGCCCTGTCCATTCTGCCAGAAGGCGCAATCTAGTCGACCAAGTCGGTCGAATGAGCCTGTCTTCGAGTCTTTCTTTCGCGGCTTTAGGATCAGTGGCGAGTTCAACATCTCCGATTGCGGCGTCATCAAGCAATTGCATAAACGGCCGTCGGGATCTCAAAGACTGCGCGCCGACGAGCAGTGCACTCTCGTCCAGTTTTCTCAACGCACCGACCCGCATTTGCAAAGCGTCGCGGATGTCTTCAGGTGCCTCCTGCACGAGACTGTCCAATGGCCGTCGGTGGTCGAGCGCGTTGCGGTAGACGACCAGGAAGTCACACCACAGCAGCAGCCGTTCCCGAGGTTCAGGTACTGCGGCGAGACGCGCGAGCATCAGGCGTGCTTGATTCTCCTCCGCCTTTGGGCCCTGGGCTGGACCTCCGTCTGGCGTTTTGGTCGCTGCGAGCCGGTGCTCCGAGGGTGTGTCGTTGTTTTGGAGTCGCGGGTTACGTCGATGTCTCGTCATTGTTTAACCTGCGCAGGCTTCGGCACTTGCACAAATCGCGTTGAATCTCAGGATGTGCGCCTAACGGCCACGCGGTCACCTGCGCGGCACCCTGCCGAGCGGAGCGAGGCTGGGTGTCGCGCCAGGTGCAGCGCGCAGTTCGGCGGCAAACGAGCTGGCCGCAGAGTGTGACTCGGCTGCCTCATCGAGCACTGCGTTGCTCATCGAGCGCCCTGAAGAAGCTCCTGGCGTCGGAACGAATGCACTCCAAGTTCCACGCGCGCAGACGCGCGATCGTTGTCTCCCACAACTCGGGGACCACGAAGTAGCCGGACATGCCGGATCCGACCTCAGTGAAAAGTCGCACGACGCTGGGATCCCGAAGGGAGCTGCCTACGACCACGACCAGCTTATTCGCAAGCAAGTCACGCACGGCCCTCCACAGACGAGGGCGTGAGCCATCGAGAAGCAGCACATCCCGCTCGGTGAGGATCAAGGACTTTGGCTGTTTTGCAGATCCGTGGAGGTTGACGATCGCACGAGCAGGAATCGATTCGCCGTCGATCTCACTCGAGATGACCGCGCGTGCGTTCCCGAGCTTCTGGTCGGCCCCCTCGAAGAGCATGTCATAGTTGGTGGTGATGATCTGGTCGAACAGGTCGACCGCCATCAGGTGCGCCGGTGTCGCCTGCAGCCCTTGTGGCGGTTGTGTGAGGGCTAGAACGGCGTCGACAAGTCCTGCACGCCCCGTCGCGAGCCCCTCGACGTCCGTCGCGATGCCAGCGAAGGCACTTCCGACTGGGTTTGCTCCGTACTCGGGGAAGCTCTTGCGGACAAGCTGAATCAGGCTCTGAGCAAAGAACCTCACGGATGGAAGGCCAGCCGCCAATGAGATACCGGAACCCGCGAAAAGAACTGCCTGTTTACTCTTGACGGCGTCAACGAGGCGCGGCGGCAGCGCTGGGTGACTTGTGATTGCCGCTTGTTCGGATTCGCTCGCGAGAGCAAGTGCCGTGTTGCTGACGACCTGCACGCGCGATCGGATACGGTTCTGCTGAAATTCGTCGGTGAGCAGTCGGATGACTGCCTCTCCTACTTTGTTCGCGAGGTCGAAGGCATCGTCGAACTTCGCAATGAAATACCCATTGTCGTAGTTCGCGATCTCCGCTCGAAACAGGTCCCGGCGCTTTGCGTCGTCCGAGGTGCGATCTGTCTCGTACGAAAGTTCTTTGAGAAAGGGAAGGATGGGAAGGCTTAGCGCCCTCGCCGCTTCCGCTTCCAGGTGTGTGACCGAGCGTCCTTGGCCGCCGTCGGGAACCCACCCGTAGCGTTCTCCAACGATGAGCACGAACACGTCACTCGACCTGATCTCTTTCTCGATGCGGTCCCATGACTTCGCGCCGTCCGGGAGCCACGCCTCGGCGTTGACCGGTTCGAGGTTGAACTCTCTTAGCTGTTTTACGATGGCCCGCCGTTCGTTGATCAAGTCCTTCATCGTGCTGCTGATGAACACCCGAAGCTTGCCCATTAGAGACCTCGTCCTAATCAAGAGAGCCGATGCGCGCGGCCTTGTCAGCGGCCGGTACGATGGGCGCCACGAGCCGTCTCGCTCGCGAAGATCGTGTCGCCGGGCAGTTCATTGGCCGTCCGCCGAACGGCTAAGCGGTCACCTGCGCGGCGCCCTGCCGAGCGGAGCGAGGCTGGGCGCCGCGTCAGGTGCAGCGCGTTGTTAGCTGGCCGAATGTCGGAGCGACGGACTGAAACGCTGCGATCGGGGTCAGATGCGTTCAGCGAAGTCAACGCGTGCTCCCTTCATTCGAAGGATGGGGATTCTAAGCGGTTTTCGTGTAAAAGGATTGATGCCCTCTCGATAGCCAGTGACCTCGTGCATCTCCCTCCTAACATCAACGCCGCGTGCCCAATCTGACAACCATGCAGCGAGGCTTGTTGCTGTTTCGGTGTACTCCGGACCATCCCGGAGCGTCTCTTGCGTGATGACGCGCGCGCTTTCCGTGAGACAATCGACGTAAGAGAAGCTGCCGCAGCCCCAGTTGCAGAGGGCGAGCAGCCCCTTCGGAACGCGGTAGGCCCCAGCGGTTGGATCACGGTCTCGAGTGTAAGCGTCGGTCAACGACACGCCGAGATCGGAATCTTGGAAACCGTCCGGAGGGACACCAATGATGCCGTACCCAGGACCGAAGCCACCATTGGCGACTTCGGTCAAAAGACGGACGTAGAATCGAGGGAAGCAGAACCCGACGGCGCGCTCTGCTTTGGCGATCGCACCTGCGGCAGCAATCGGCAGCACCGCGGACGTCTTTTCGGCCGCGACGCGTGTCTTGATCAGCTGGAGCACTTCGTCTTCCGTCATGTCTTCTAAGCCCGGTGGGTATCCGGGCTGGCCCGGCTAACGACTGCCGCTCTGCCGCGGGCCGGGCTGCCGAGCGGAGCGAGGCTGCCCGGAGCGTCGGTCAGCAGCGGCTTGTTGTGCAGCCTCCGTTGCACGCTACCACCTCGGGGGAGGCTGGACGACATGATGTCCGCCCGTGTGTGCCTCCTGAACGTAGCCCGGTGGGGGTGTCGGTAGCGCATTGATGCACTCCATAGAGCAGGCCGTCACCAATAGCGGGAGCCAGTCCGTGCCAACCGCAAGGGTGATCCATCGCCGTACGGGCGCGGAGTTGCCAAGAGGCTGCGCGCAGACGCTGCAAACGGCGGGCGTAAGCTGCTGAAGGGCTTCATGGTTCTCGGGACGCTTCAGGTCGGGAAATAGCGGGCGGTGCTTGTAATTGCCGTACAGAGCACGCGTGCTCACACGAGATCGCGACAGGTTGCCGCATTTCGTAATTTCGTAAGGGAGGAAGTGCAACCGGTACGACGTATAGACATCGAGGTACTCGAGGGACGCCATGCCCGCGATCTGCGACGGAACTCGAACCAAGTGGCTCCCGTAGAGTCGAAGTTCACGGACGTCCTTCAGTCGCTCAATGCTCGCAGGCAGCGTGATGATCTGCTGTCGCTGCTCTCCGCTGAGCCCAGCAAGAGGGGCCAGAACGGTGTCGCCCCGAGTCGCCGCAGCCTCGATAGTCTCGTTGACGATGCGCCACGCCTCGCACGACGTGTCCTGAACTTCTGCGTGAAGTGCCGGCAACTTGGGATGCTTCTTGCTGCCGACATCAAGACAACGACAGGTTGGCCACGGGCCGGGCGGCGGCACAGGTGGGTCACACGTAAAGAGCTTTGTCATAAGGTCTCCGTGGCCCGGCGAGGCCAGGCTGCACAACTCCCAATCTACTGCCCACAGCTCGCCGCACTAAACCTCTTAGCCATCCCCTCGCACCCTCCCATCCCCTTATCCCAGATCCACCGAACCCCTCTCCCTCCACACTCGGCCGATCCATCCAACCCGCCACCCCAGACCAGCCTAATCCAGCCCAGCACGCCACGATGCTTCCCGAAGCCCCGTCATTTCGCAAGCCCAAACTCCGCCGCCTCTTATGGCCGGTTCGCCTAACACCGTGAGCCCACGCCCACGTCTGCACCCACACCCTCGCACCACTTCCCGACCAGCCTAAACCTCTCCCTCTTCCTTGCTTCTTCCTCCGCCTCCCTCCGCCGGCTCACCGCTCCCCGCCGCCTCACCCCTGCTCCCCGCCTCTCGTCCCCACGCGGCGCCCAATCACTCCATCCAGCGGGCTCCGCACCCCCATCCCTCCGCGGTTCAGCACATGTGTGTAGATCATCGTGGTGCTCACATCCCGGTGCCCCAAGAGCTCTTGAATCGTCCGGATGTCGTATCCCGCTTCCAGCAGATGGGTCGCAAACGAGTGTCGCAGCGTGTGGCAGCTCGCCCGCTTTGATATCCCCGCTGCCTGCACCGCCTCGCGCACCGCGCGTTGCAACACCGTCTCGTGCAGGTGGTGTCGACGCATGTGCCCGCTTGCCGGATCTCGATAACCCCTCGTCGCCGGAAACACCCATTGCCAGGGCCACTCCCGTCCAGCATTCGGCATCTTCCGGTTCAGCGCATCCGGCGTCTCCACCCATCCCGCGCCTGCCGCGACATCGGCCGAGTGCTGCATCCGCACGTCTTCGACGTGCTTTCGCAGAGGCCCGACCAGCCGTTGCGGGAGCATCGTCACCCGGTCCTTTCGCCCTTTGCCATCACGTACCGTGATCTCCAGCCGCTCGAAGTCGACGTCCTTCACGCGGAGCCGCGCGCACTCCAAGAGTCGCAGGCCCGCGCCGTAGAGCAGTGCCGCCATCAGTGCCGGAGGCCCCGTCATCCGGTCCAGCAGCGCCGATACCTCGAGCGGCGTCAGCACCACCGGCACGCGCAAGGGTCGCTTCGCCCTCGTGAAGCCGCCGAGCTCGGCGAGCGGCGCCACGAGCACGTGTGTATAGAGAAACAGCAGCGCTGCGAGCGCCTGATTCTGTGTCGACGCGCTCACGTGCTGCTCGTTGGCCAGATGGGAGAGGAACGCCTCCACCTCCGGCGCTCCGAGCTCGCGCGGGTGCCGTCGCCCGTGAAAGAGCACGAACCGGCGGATCCAAGTGCAATAGGCCTCCGCCGTCCTCGGGCTGTAGTGGCGCGCGCGGATCACCTCTCGCACGCGATCCAGGAGGCGGGGGGCGCGGCCGGTCTCCGGCCGTTCATCTTCGCTCATTCCCACCGCATCGGGCACGCATCATGCTGGGCATGTTTCCCCGCCTCGAGTTTCTGCATGATTTCGCGCTCCGGCAGCACGATTCGTCCCCTGGTGTCCGCCACTCCGCCAAGCGCCGCCAGGTCGAGAGCATCCTTCGGGCCAATCCTCGTCCCGACCGCTCCCGAACGGTCCTTCAAATGAAATCCTCGTCCCGGCCGCTCCGGAACGGTTCTTTCACGTGAAATTCTCGTCCCAACTGCTCCGGAACGGTCGTTTCAAAATGAAACCCTCGTCCCGACTGCTTCGGAACGGTTCTTTCACGTGAAATTCTCGTCCCGGCCGCTCCCGAACGATCGTTTCAAAATGAAATCCTCGCCCCGACCATTCCAGAACCACCCTTTTACCTGCAACAGACCCTTCCGGAGCGGTCCCAGCGCTGTTTCGCGAAATCGTCACCACGGAGGGAAGCACTTGGCGGTGGTCGTGCGTTGTGGGGCCGAGGGAGGTTCACATGAACCAGCAAGGTGTTGCCAAGGTCGTCTCGAGTCGGATTGCCATCAGCCGGACGGTGCTCGCATCGGTCGAGGTTCATGGTGCGGATGTCGCCAAAGAGCTTTCCGAGATTCTGTTTCCTCAGGGAGTCCCACCGACGCTCACCGTTCCGGGGTTGATCACCGCGCTTCACGGCGCGCTCTCGGGCGCGATGGAGGCCATGGCCGTGGCGGATGTCGCCCACGCACAGGAGCTCTCCGACGACGAGGCTCCGCGCCTGGCGCGGGAGAGCGGTATCGCGGCCTTGCGTGCGCAGATGATTGGCCTGCGGTCGACGTTCAGCTCGGTTTACGGCACAGGCATCCTCGGCGCGTATGGCCTCGCCGGCGAGACGCCGGACGATCCCGAGGCGCTCCTCCAGCGCGTGGCCAGCACCGCGCAGCTCTTGAAGAGCCGTCCCATCACCGAGACACCGCGGCAGATCGGCATCACCATCGACGCTCCCGCGCTCGGTGATGCCTTGTTCGCCACCGCGTCGGAGCTTCGTGCCGCCCTCGCGGATGTCCGCCGCGAGGAGAGGGAAGCTCAGATTACGCTCGGCCGCCGCGACGAGGCTGTGGCCGTGTGGAACAAGCGCTATCAGGGCGTGGCCGATGTCATCACTGGCATCTACGAGCTGGTCGGGCGCACCGATCTCGCCGATCGCGTGCGGCCCACCGCGCGCCGCCGCGCCGGCCTCACGGAAGAGGCGGATACCACGCCTGCCCCGACCCCGCCCACGCCTGCCAATCCGGTGTGACGTGCGGCCCGATAGGTTCGCCGCCCGCCTCAATCAGGCGGCCGGTGAAGTTGTTTGGCGCCATATCGGTCTCCGCCGAGCGTCGACTCGATGGCTCGATCAGTCTCCGTCGAAGGTGAAGACCGGAGGCCCCTCGGCAGGGCCGTAGTAGTCGAGGGTTTGCCGGAACCACGCCGCCAGCGTGTGGGCGTGGCCGAGGACAGCGCGCTTGATCCGGCGCTGCTCGCCGGCGGACACGAGATCCTTCTCGACGAAGAGCTGCTCCGCGATCGACCCGTGCTGCTCCGCGCAATCGATCATGTGATGTTCGCGGAACGGGTCGGTCACGGTGGCAGGCAGCGCGCCGGACGCCGTGATGGCCGACCAGAAACCCGCCGTGGCCTGCTCGGTGCCGTCGATGGCCGGGCTCTCATGGAGGCAGAGGCAGGCGGCGAAGGCATGGAAGTCGCGGGCTGCGAGGATCCGGAGCGCGTTCGTCACCGCGCTCGTGCCGGGGAGGGGCTCGGCGCCGTTCAAAGCCTCGGCGGACAGGCCGGCCGCGAAGAGGCCCTGTCGGACCCAGGAGCCATGCCAGAACTCGCTCGCCAGGTAATCCGAGAGCAGCATCCGAGCGCGCTCCGAAGGGGCCGAGGAGACGGCGACGGACATGTAGTCTGCGGCGGAAGCGATGAAGTGCTGACTCTCGATCAGCCACCCGAGGAGCAGCCGGCGCGGGGGGCGATTCATCAGTCTGGCGTGGAGCCCTACCTTCTGGGAGAGCACGAAGAAGTAGGGGCTCGCGATGCTGCTGATGTGTCGGTTGAACGCGACCCCCGTCACGGGCCCCGAGGCGGCGTCGTCGATCACGCCGAGCTCGAACAGCGTGGCCGCGATGGCCGCGAGCCGATCCTCCGGAATGCCGATCTCCGGCGCGATCTCCCGCAGGGGGCGGATCCCGTCGCACATCGGCAGGATGCGAGCGAGCGCGCGCCGGTCCTCGACCTCTTCGATGTCGGTCACCCGGCGGGCGCTCTCGACCCTGGCGACCTCCCCATCTCGTGACTCATAGGTGCAGACCCCGGTCAACCGCGGCTTCATGCCCGGGGCAGCGGGCGGCGTCTCGATGTCGTCGATGTTCCAGTGAGCGCGCAGCCTGGCGAGCGCATCGGGCTCACCGGCGGGCATCGTGTCGTGCAAGAGGGGCGTCATCGTTGTACTCATCGTGGTTGTCGGCGCGCCGCTCGACTCCGGGCTTCGATGCGGCGCCGGCCCTCATCGCAACGCCGGTGCCATGAGGGACAACGCCGCAGCTCAAGCCGCAATGGGCGGTGATATGGGGTAGGGGAGGCGGCATCGCGTAAACGCTGCACCGTGCGCGCACGCTCACGCACGCACGCGCACTCCCGATATCGAGGCGCTCCAGGGTCGACACCAAGGACGTCAATCGCTTCGACTCTCCATCACCCCATCTCCGCCGTCGATCTCCCGTCGCGCGTACCCCCGAAAACACAAAGCCCCCACCTCCTCTCGGAGGCAGGGGCCTTGTTGCTCAGGCTCTCTTCGTCAGCTCAGTTGGCCGTCGTCGAGGGCGTCTTCTCGCCGTCCTTCTTTTCGCCTTCCTTGGCGGCCTCTTCGGCCGGCAGGGGCTCGGGCATGTGCTCGAGGGCGGCCTCGAGGACTTGCTCCATGCGGCCGACGAAGAAGAACTGGAGCTCGTCGACCACTTCCTTCGGGACCTCTTCGAGGTCGGCGCGGTTGCGCTCGGGGACCACGATGCGCTTGATGCCGGCGCGGTGGGCCGCGAGGACCTTCTCCTTGAGGCCGCCGATGGGGAGGACGCGGCCGCGGAGGGTGATCTCACCCGTCATGGCCACGTCGTGACGGACCTTGATGCCGGTGAGGAGAGAGACGAGCGCGGTGAACATCGTCACGCCGGCGCTGGGGCCGTCCTTCGGCATGGCGCCCGCGGGGATGTGGATGTGCAGATCGCTCTTCTCGAGGAAGTCCTTGGCGATGCCGAAGCGCGACGAGTTCGAGCGCACGAACGAGAGGGCGGCCTGCGCGCTCTCCTTCATGACGTCGCCGAGCTGGCCGGTGAGCTGGAGCTTGCCGGAGCCGAACATCTTGGTGGCCTCGATGAAGAGGATCTCACCGCCGACGCTCGTCCAGGCGAGGCCCGTGGCGACGCCGCTCTCGGCGGTGCGCTCGGCGACTTCGCTCGTGTACTTGGGCGCGCCCAAGAACTCGTGGATGTCGTCCTCGTTGTCGATGCGACGCTTCTGCGTGTCGCCCTCGGCCACCTTGACCGCGACGCCGCGGATGACGCCGGCGATCTGACGCTCGAGCGAGCGGACACCCGCCTCGCGCGTGTAGTGGTCGATGATCTCCTCGAGGGCCTTGTCGGTGACCTCGAGCTGCTCGGGCGTGAGGCCGTGCTCGCTGAGCTGCTTGGGGAGCAGGTGCTGGCGCGCGATGGCGAGCTTCTCGCGCCGCGTGTAGCCGGGGATCTCGAGGATCTCCATGCGGTCGCGGAGCGGGGGCGGGATCGGGTCGGCCACGTTCGCCGTCGCCACGAACATCACGTGCGAGAGGTCGTACGGGATCTCGAGGTAGTGATCGGCGAAGGTGTTGTTCTGCTCGGGGTCGAGGACCTCGAGGAGGGCCGCGCTCGGGTCGCCGCGGAAGTCGTGCCCGATCTTGTCGACCTCATCCATCATGAAGACGGGGTTGATGGTCCCCGACTTCTTCATGCCCTGGATGATCTGGCCGGGGAGGGCGCCGACGTACGTGCGGCGGTGGCCGCGGATGGCCGCCTCGTCGTGGACGCCGCCGAGGGAGACGCGCACGAACTTGCGACCGAGCGCCCGCGCGATGCTGCGGCCGAGCGAGGTCTTGCCGACGCCGGGCGGGCCGATGAGGCAGAGGATCGGGCCCTTCTTGTCCTGCTTCAGCTTGCGGACCGCGAGGTACTCGAGGATGCGCTTCTTGACCTTCTCGAGGCCGTAGTGATCCTCGTCGAGGACCTTGCGCACCTGGCCGATCTCGAGGTTGTCGGCCGTGGAGTTGGTCCACGGGATGTCGAGGATCCAGTCGAGGTAGGTGCGAACGACGGTGTACTCCGCCGAGCCGACCTGCATGGTGCGGAGGCGCTTGAGCTGCTTCTTCGCGACCGTCTCGGCCTCGGTGGGGAGGTTCGCCTTGGCGATGCGATCCTCGAGACCGTCGAGATCGCTCTGATCGCCCTCGTCCTCGCCGAGCTCCTCCTTGATGGCCTTGAGCTGCTGGCGGAGGACGTACTCGCGCTGGTTCTTGCCCATCTCCTCCTTGATTTGGGAGTTGATGCGCTCGCGCATCTTGAGGATCTCGAGCTGCCGGGTGAGCAGCCGGAGGACCTTGCGGATGCGGTCCTTGACCTCGATGGTCTCGATGAGCTGCGCCTTCTCCTCGACGGGGGCGTCGAGGTTCGCGGCCACGAGATCGGCGAGGGCGCCGGGGGCCTGGATGGAGTCGATGAGGGACGCGGCCTCGCGCGGGAGCTCCGGCATGAGCTGGATGACCTGCTTGGCGATGTCGCGCAGGCTCATCGCGAGGGCCTCGGCCTCGACGTCCTCCGTCTGCGGCTCGTCGAGCCGGCGGATCTTGGCCTTGAGGTAAGGCGTGTTCGACGTGACGCTGTCGAGGCGGATGCGGGTCAGGCCCTGGAGGATGAGGGAGTAGTTGCCCGAGCTGTGCTTCAGGGCCTTGAGGACGCGGGCAGCGCAACCGACGGGGTAGAGATCCTCCGCGCCCGGATCGTCCGTCGACGGATCGCGCTGCGCGAAGATGGCGATGATGGGCCCGGGGAGGTTGTCCACGTCCTCCACGAGCGCGACCGACTTCTCGCGGCCGACGTCGAACGGCGCGACCGCGCCGGGGAACAACACCGCATTGCGAATCGGCAGCACCGGCAGCTCGTCTCCGAAGACGACCTCCTCCTCGGATCGCGGCGGCATCGGCGGGTTCTTCTTCTCGGACATGTCGATCTCCTCTACACGGACCGGACCGCGCCGGGGGGGCATGGGGGACCTCCCCCATCGCGACCGGCGAGCCTTACCTGAGCCCGAGGCTCAGCTCCAAAACGGCGTCATTGGGCGCACCCCCGCGGAGCGATGCCGGATGCGAGGGTGACGTTGGGCACCTTAGACATGACGCATCCTGCATGCCAGCCACGTCTGGAGATTTCATCCAATTTTGTGGGCGGTGGACCGCCCCGCTCGCTCCCCGGCGGGTGATGCTGGGTCGATCCCTGTCAGGCCCTCTCGTCGCAGTGGTGGTCTTCGTGGCGTGGCCCCGGATACCATCCCGCCCGCATGCCCCGGCCGCCCTTGCCCCCCGCCGAGCCGATGCGGCTCGAGTCCCTCGCCGAAGTCGCGCGCGGCGGGATGGGTTCCGTCGAGCTCGCCCGCGTCCTCGATGGAAGGCTCGCAGGCGAGATCGTCGCCATCAAGCGGCTCCACGCCAACATCTCCGAGGATCAGGACTTCGTCTCCATGTTCCTCGACGAGGCGTGGATCACGGCCGCGCTCAATCATCCCAACGTCGCGCGCGTGATGGCTTGGGGGAACGACGAGCAAGGCCCCTTCCTCGCGATCGAGCTCGTCCAGGGCGTGTCGCTCTCGCGTCTCTTGAAAGAGGCGCAGACCAACCAAGAGCCTTTCGCCGAGCGAACCGTCGCCTTCATCTGCTCGCAGATCTGCGCGGGCCTCACGGCCGCACACTCGCTCGCCGCGCCCGATGGAACGCCGCTCGGCATCGTGCACCGCGATCTGACGCCGGCCAACGTCCTGGTCAGCTTCGACGGTGATGTGAAGATCATCGACTTCGGCATCGCCAAGGCCGAAGAGCGCATCACCCACACACGCACCGGGCAGCTCAAGGGCAAACCCTCTTACATGGCGCCCGAGCAGCAGCGCGCGGGCTTCGTGGATCATCGCGCCGATCTGTTCGCCTTCGGTGTGACGATGTTCGAGCTGCTCGCGGGGCGCAGGCCGTGGGCGGCGAAGGGCGCGTTCGACGTGATGATGGAGATCGCCAACGATCCGCATCCGGATCTCGGCGAGCTGCGCCGCGGGCTCAACCCCGAGTTCGTGGCCATCGCGCACAAATGCCTGGAAAAGAAGGCTGACGCGCGCTTCCAGAGCGCGGCCGAGATCAAGACCAGGCTCGATGCCTGGCTCGCGGCCAAGGGCTTCGCGGCCGATGATCGGCAGTCGCTCGCGCAGTTCGTCCAGCGCAACTCGCTACCTCAAGTGAAGTGGTGGGAGGAGGCGCTGCGCGGCGAGCACGCGAAGAAGAAGACGCAGACGTTCAAGGAGCTGGAAGAGGGGATCGACAGGGCCCGCGAGCAGGCTGAGAAGGCCGCGAGACGCGCGGCGCCTCCTCCTCCGCGGCCCGCGGCGGGCTCGCCCACGATGTCCGGCGGAGCGACGGCGCCCGCGAGCGGGAATCGGCCGCCGCCCGTCCCTCCGAAGAAGACCATCCCGATGGCAGCGGCACCCCACGCAGGGCCGCCGCCTTCGGGCACGCCGGCGAGTGATCGCAGCGTGCCGAGCTCGGGGCCGGTTTCGAGCGGGCAGGGGATTCCGTCGAGCGGGCAAGGGGCGTTGCAGGTGCCGCCTTCGAGCGGGCAGGGCGCGTTGCAAAGCGCGGTGGTGCCGCAGCCGGCGTACGGGCCGCAGGCCGCGCCGATGTCGCAGCGATTCGCGCCTTCGGGAGCGCCGCCGTCCTCGACGCCTTCGAGCGCGCCGTCACCGCAGCTCGCAGGCGCGGGAACCGAGTTCATGGCGATATCGCCGTTCGCATCCGGCGCGGCGCCGCAGGGCCCGCCGTCGGGACAGCCTTGGTCGGGCGCGAGCACGGTGATGATGGATCCGGGCTTGTCGTTCGGTCCAAGCTCGCCGCACCCAGCAAGCGCGCCGCACGCGGGGAGCTCTCCGCTCGCAGGCACGATGTTGATGGAGCCCGGCACGGCGTTCGGTCCAAGCGGCCCGGTCACGCCGCATCCGGCAAGCGCGCCGCACGCCATGAGCACGCCGCATCCGGCAAGCGCGCCGCGACCTCCGGCAGCCTCGCATGCATCGGGCGCGCTGGCGCCCGCGGGCGCGTTGCAGACGTTGCCCTCGGGCGGCATGTCGCCCGCGAGCGCGATGCAAGCGGCGAGCGGCCCGCAGGCTGCGATTCCGTCGCCGTCGGCGAATGCGTCGCAGGCTTTGCTTCCGTCGGCGCCGGCGCCGACGAAATCGCGAGGCTGGCTCGTGCTCCCGATCGCCTTCCTTCTCGTTGGTGGAGCTCTGGCAGGGTGGATCTTCCGCGATCGGCTCTTGAATCCGAGCGGCGCGAGTGCCACCGATCGGGCCCAACCGGCGACCCCCGCCGGGAAAGCGCGCTGATGGATCCGATCCTGGGCCTCGGGGCCTTCGCCCTCGCCCTCCTTCACTTTCCGCTCACGCCGGCGCTCGATCCTGGACCGAGCCCCGAGTGTCCCGCCGACATGCGTCTCGTCTCGGGCACACACTACGACGACGAGCAGCACCTCTGCATCGATCCGCGCCCCGACGCGAAGACGACGCACTGCTTCGCCTACTTCGAAGGGCTCACCGCCGAGGAGGGCAAGGCCACGCCGATCCGCGTTTGCATGGATCAGTACGAGGCGCCCAACATCCGCGGGGCCAAGCCCTTCGTGATGAAGTCGTTCGAGTCGGCGAAGCGCTGGTGCGGCGATCGCGGCAAGCGCGTGTGCTCCGAGCAGGAGTGGGAGCTCGCCTGCGAAGGGCCGGAGCATCGCCCGCTCGCCTATGGCTGGGCCGTCGACATCAAGGTCTGCAACAGCGACAAGCAGTGGCGCCCCTTCGACGTGAAGCGGCTCTATTCGAAGGACTCGGCCGAGCAGGACGCTGAGATCCAGAAGCTCTGGCAAGGGTCGCCGAGCGGCGCGCACGCGTCGTGCGTGTCGTCGTTCGGGGTCTTCGACATGATGGGCAACGTCGAAGAGTGGGTCGCGTCGCGTCCCGGGCGCGCCGTGCCGGGCTCGCTCATGGGCGGCTTCTGGGCGAAGCCGTGGACGGGCTGTCGCGGCACCAACGACGCGCACGAGCCCACGTTCACGTTCTACGAGACCGGCTTCCGCTGCTGCGCGGAGCCCGGCACGCTCACTGCCGACGCTGCGGTCGCGAACAAAGCGCCGGCCGCCGCCGCAGCCGCGACGTCCGGGCCGGAGAGCGGTCCGCCGGCCGCGCAGCCCGTGCGGGGCACGAAGAAGAAAAAGAAGCGGAAGCACTGAAGGACGAAGCGAGCGCGAGGCCGTCGCGGCACGGATCTGCTTTGTCGGCCACGGCGCCTCGCGGCGCTGCTAATGGACGCGCGTGCGCGCCCTCTTCTTCGGAACGCCTGCCATCGCCGTCCCCTCGCTCGATGCCCTGCACGGCCTCGCCGAGATCGTCGGCGTCGTCTGCCAGCCCGATCGGCCCGCCGGCCGCGGCCTCGAGCTCAAGCCGCCGCCGGTGAAGGTGCGCGCGCTGGAGCTGGGCTTGTCCGTCGTGCAACCGACGAAGATCCGCACGCCCGAGTTCGCGCAGTGGGTGCGTGACGCGAACGCGGACGCGGCGCTCGTGATCGCGTACGGCCGCATCCTCCCGCCTGCGATCCTCGAGGCGCCGCGGCGCGGCTGCCTCAACCTTCATGCGTCGATCCTCCCCAAATACCGCGGCGCCGCGCCCATCACCTGGGCGGTGGTGAACGGCGAGAAGGAGACGGGGATCTCGCTCATGCAGATGGATGAGGGGATGGATACGGGCGCGGTGTTCACCATTCATCGCATCCCGATCGGGCCGGAAACGACGGCTGACGAGCTCGGCGTCGATCTCGGCAAGCTCGCCGCCGACGTCGTGCGGGCCGACCTCGTGCGCGTGGTGGAAGGCGCCGTCACGGCCACGCCGCAGGATCACGCCAGCGCGACGATGGCGCCCATTCTGGAGAAGGATCACGGCCGCATCGCGTGGGATCGACCGGCGCACGCGGTGCACGATCACGTGCGTGGCATGACGTCGTGGCCGGGCGCGTTCACGACGGCGCAGGGGAAGACGCTGAAGGTGCTGGAGAGCCGCACGGGCGCGGAGACGGGCTCGTCGGCGCCGCCGGGCACGGTGGTGGCCGCGGGGAAGCAGGGGATCGAGGTCGCCTGCGGCGCGGGGACGCTGCGGATCTTGAAGGCGCAGGCCGAGGGCCGAAAGCCGCTCGGGGCTGCGGAGCTGGTGGGCGGTCGGACGATCGTTGCGGGGATGGTGCTCGGCGGCTGAAGGTGATCGCGAGCGCGCCTTGACGCCGCTCTCGAAGGCTTGAACCGTCCGCGGCCTCCTTCGACTTGGAGCGGCGCGATGGTGGACCGAGCGCATTTCATCTTCTACGTGCGCGATCAGGACGCGAGCACGACGTTCTTCCGCGAGGTCCTCGCGCGCGAGCCCACGCTGAACGTGCCGGGGATGACCGAGTTCGAGCTCGGCTCCGGCGCGGTCCTCGGCCTCATGCCCGAAGCGGGGATCGTGCGGTTGCTCGGCGCATCGATCGATCCCGCGCGCGCCGCGGGCGTGCCGCGCGCCGAGCTCTATTTGCTCGTCGATGATCCCGCCGCGTACCACGCGCGGGCGCTCGGTGCCGGCGCACGCGAGCTCTCGGCGCCGACGGAGCGCGGTTGGGGGCACCTCGCGGGGTATTGTGCGGATCCCGACGGTCACGTGATCGCGTTCGCGCGGGAATCGTCGCGCACCTGACGCACACCGCGCCGCTGACGTCGCCTCGCAGGACGCGCTTCAAGTAGACTTCGGGGCATGCCTGGGCCCACGTTCACGCTGTTCGTCTACGGCACGCTTCTCCGCGGCGAGGAGAGCCACGCGCTGCTCGAGGGGGCGACGTTCTTGGGAGAAGCAAAGACGGTCGCGTCGTACCGGCTCGTCGACCTCGGGACCTATCCAGGGCTCGTGCGGGGCGGCGATCTCTCGGTGGTCGGCGAGCTGTACTCGCTCGACGCGCCCACGCTCGCGACGATCGACGTGCACAAGGGGCATCCGGTGCTCTTCAAGCGCGACTTCGTCGAGCTCGACGGCGGCGGTGATGCGCAGGCGTACCACCTCGACCAGGATCAGGTGCGCGGGCGGCGACGCCTCGCCGGTGGCTCGTGGCGGGAGCGCAGCGCAAAGGCGACCGTCGAGGGAGGCGTGCGTGACGCGGCGTTCGTGCGCTGGGCCCGCTCTCGGACGCGGTGACGGCCGTTGAGGGGTGAGCGCTTTGCAGACGCAAAGCCTCATCCAAGGCGCTGCATGTCCTGTCGACCGGTGGGTGTGGCCGGGCCCCTTGGGTAGAGGCCCCCTCGATGCAGGGGGCCGACCCAATGAACCAAGATCTCCTCGAGCTCCTCCTCGCCCTGGACGGCATCCAGCAGGACCCGCGCTGGCACCCGGAACGGGACGCGCTCTTCCATTCACTGCAAGCGTTCGATCTCGCCCGCCGCGACAGCGACGATCGTGCCCTCTGGGCCGCTGCGCTCTTTCACGACGTAGGAAAGGCGCTAGGATCGGCCGACCACGCCGAGGTCGGTGCCGATCTCCTCGAAGGCATCCTCGCGCCTCGCGTCGTCTGGCTCGTGCGCCACCACCTCGATCTGCTCGACTCGCCTGCCGCCACCAAGCGCCGTTTGCGCGGGACTCCCGTCCTCGCCGATCTCCAGCGCCTCCGTCGTTGGGACGTCGGTGGACGATCGCCCAGCGCTTCCGTGCTCACCCCCGAAGCCGCGATGACCATCCTCTTCGCCGAAGGCGATGACGCCTTCATGGACCATGGAAGGGAGGATGCGTGAGCGCCGCCGCCTGGTCCTCTCGCCCGATCTCGATCGGATCGACGCGACGAACGGCCTCTGGTCCGACACCTCCGGCGATGCGCGCGATCTGCTCCGCGACGCCGTGCGCGCCGCGGTCTCCGGCGCGCTGACCGACAAGCAGCGGGCCGTCGTCGAGGCCTGCTTTTTCGAAGGGCTGTCGCAAGGCGAGGCCGCGCGCCGGCTCGGGATCTCGCAGCAGGTGGTGAGCAAGACGCTCCACGGCGCGCCGCGCGACGGGCGGCTCGTCGGTGGGGCGCTGCGCAAGCTGCGGGAGGCGCTCGAGCCCGTCGTCGCGGATCTCCGCGCGGTCTCATGAGCATCGAACGCTTCGGAGGGCTGCGCGCCGCCATCGCCGCCGAGGCCGCGCGCCTCATGTACGAAGAGGGCGTGAAGCAGTATTTCACGGCCAAACGCATCGCCGCGCGTCGCCTCTTCGGGCGCGTCGCCGGCAAGCGGATGCGCTACCGGCCCGGCGATCTCCCGGGCAACGGCGAGATCCGCGACGCGCTGCTCTACCTCGCCGAGATGGCCGAAGGGAGCCGGCGCACGCGGCGCCTCTTCGCCATGCGCGTGGTCGCGCTGGAGACCATGCGCGCCATCGCCGCCTTCGAGCCGCGGCTCATCGGCTCGGTGAGCACGGGCCACATCCGCAAAGGCAGCGACATCGATCTCCAGGTCTTCACCGACGACGACGGCGCGCTCGAAATGCACCTGCGCGCGCTGCGCTGGGCGTTCGATCGCGAGCCCGTGACCATCCAAAAGTTCGGCGAGATGCGCGAGTACCTGCACTACCACGTCGCCGACGTCTTCCCCGTGGAGCTCACCGTCTATGCGCGGCGCGAGCTGCGTTTCCGGCCCCGGAGCAGCACCGACGGCAAGCCCATCGTGCGGGTCACCGCCGCCGGGCTCGAGGCCCTGCTCGCGCGCGAGCACGAGGAGGCCTTCGCGCAATACGTCGCCGGCGGGACCATCGACGGCCTCGACGAGGCGCTCGCCGACGAAGACGACGACGGCCCGGACGATGGGCCCTGGGGCAGCCTGTTGCGCGACGAGGCCGAAGACGACTTCGAGCCGCCCGCGCCGGGGGAAGCAGAGGATCCCGAACAGCTCTACGATCCGCTTCCGGGCTTCGAGCACCTCGGTCCGGCGACGAGGTGAGCTGGTACGCGCCTTGACATGGCGCGGCGCGAGCACTTGAATCGAACGCGATGTCGCCTCGAATCCTGCTCCGCATCGTCCCGTTCACGGCGCTGGTGCTGGCAGGGTGCGGCGGCAGCGCCGTGCTGGTGTCGCGCACCGAGAACGGCGGCGTGCTCGCCATCGACGGCGAGCACGTGGAGGCGATGGCCGACGCGCGCCGCCAGATGAGCGAGCACTGCGGCGGCGCCTACTCGATCGTGGAGCAGCGCCGCGCCGTCACCGGCGTCTACCACGACCGGGAAATCACCGAGTACCTCGTGCAATACGTCTGCGGCGAGCAGCTCGACAAGCCCGCGCTGCCGGCATCGTCCGGGGCGCCGGCAACGAGCCCGCGGTAGCCTTCGGAATCAGCGCCC
The DNA here is from genome assembly GCA_001931535.1 of Minicystis rosea. Classification (GTDB taxonomy): domain Bacteria; phylum Myxococcota_A; class Polyangia; order Polyangiales; family Polyangiaceae; genus Minicystis; species Minicystis rosea. The sequence continues at coordinate 4,873,315 of CP016211.1, read as the reverse complement.
CTGCACCCGCCGCGAGAAGCCCAGGATGGCTTCGAAGATGGGCGTCACCCCTTCTGCATCGAGGCCCAGCCGTTCGGCCTCGCGACGGCGCGCTTCGAGCAGCTCGGCCTCACGGCGCGCGTCGCGCACGGCGACGCCGAGGTCGGCCTTGGCGGCGGCGGCGCGGCGGGAGAGGCGCGCGCGCCGGGCGAGGAGCGCGAGGATCTCGCGATCGACCTCGTCGATGAGCTCGCGCGTTTGCGAGAGCACGGGTGAGACCGCGCCGAGATCCGGGATCACCAGCGCGCCGGCCGCGATGGGTGCGGGCGTGTCCTCGCGCAGCCCGCGATCGGCGGCGGTGAGCGCGTCGAGCAGCGAGCGGCGCGCGTCGGCGGCATACGGGTTCTCGCGATGGAGCGCGCCGTAGAGGTGGCCGGCGTCGGCGCGCACCGACTCGATGGTGCGCGCGATCGCTTGGAACGACGGCGGCGCGAACTTCAGATCGGACGGCGCGCCCGCGTCCATCATGCCCTTGGCCACGTAGAACGCGAGCGCGTGCGTGTGCGCCATGGCGCGGTCGTGCGCGTCGGCGTCCTGCTCCAACACCTGGCAGCCGATGCGCGCGAGCAGCGCGCTCACCGTGACGACCGCCTCCGGATGCACGGGGTTCGGACAGACCACGGCCCGCAGCGGCCGCTCGCCGCGCAGCATGCTCACGGGGCCGAAGAGCGGGTGCGTGCCCACCCAAGGGATGTCGCGCCCGAGCGTCGCGGCCATCAATGCGGTGGGGGCGACCTTCACGCTGCCCACGTCGAACACGATTTGCGTCGGCTGAAGGTGCGGCCGGAGCGCCGCGACGGCCGCGCCGATGTGCGGGACGGGCACGGCGATCACCACGAAATCGGCCTCGTGGCAGAGATCCGCGAGCGACGTCGCGCGGAGCGCCTCGGGGATTTCGGCCTCGGGATCGAGGGCGCGCACGCGGTCGCCCGCTTCTTGGAAGAGCCCGGCGAGGGCGGCGCCGAAGCGGCCGTACCCGAGAAAAGCGATGGTGCTCATGGCGGATCGATCGAGCCTTGGCCGCATCGGCGGCATGGGCCCGCATGATAGATCGCGCACGCCGCCGCGCACCGCGATTCATGCGGCGGGTGTCGCGTGGTTGTCCGTCGGTCACGTATTCTCGTATGACGTCCCCGTGACGCGCTTTCGGCTCGCCGCTCTCGCCCTCGCGCTCGCCGCTTGCTCGTCGCGCGCGCCCGAGCGCGATCGTCCCGCGCCGAGCGCCTCTGCGCCTCCGGGCCTCGCATCTGCGAGCGCCTCCGTGTCGGCCGCCCCACCGCAGGCCGTCTCCGCGTCGCCGTCCGCGGACGTCGCGCCCGCAGGCATGGCGCTCGTCCCCGGCGGCTCGTTCACCATGGGCGCCGATCACGGCGGCGAGCTCGACGAGCACCCCGCACACACGGTGACCATCCCGGCCTTCTATCTCGATCTCACCGAGGTCACGAACGAGGATTGGCAGCGCTGCGTGGACGCTCGGGCTTGTCCGCCGCCCGACGCGACGAGCGCAGGCAAGAACGGCTTCGGCGCCGACGAGCGCTTCCGTGGCCCGAAGCAGCCCGTGAGCGCCGTCTCCTGGGACGAAGCACGCGCGTACTGCGCGCGCCTCGGCAAGCGTCTCCCCACCGAAGCCGAATGGGAGAAGGCCGCGCGCGGCACCGATGCGCGCCGCTATCCATGGGGCTCCGACGAGCCCGCGCCCGAGCATGCCGTCTTCGGCGGTCGCGGCGTGTCACGCGACGTCGGCACGCATCCGAAGGGCGACGGCCCCTACGGCCACCACGATCTCGCGGGCAACGTCTGGGAGTGGGTCGAGGACGTCTACGATCCCTATGCCTACCAGCATCCCGGCGCCGCCGAAGGGAAGGGCGGCACCTGCGAGCAAGCGCTCGAAGCGCTCGCGGATCTGCGATCCCACGGCAAGAAGGGCTTCACCGGATCGAACCCCATCCCCACCGAATGCGAGCACGTGCTGCGCGGCGGGGCTTTCAACTATCCAGGCCCCGGCCTGCGCGTGACCAACCGCGTTCATCATCCCGGCCGCTATCACCTCGTGATGAGCGGTTTTCGCTGCGCGAAGAGCGTTCCCGCCGCTCGCTGAGCGAAATTCGAGGCGACAAAAATCCCGAGAAAGATCGTGAATATCGATCGTGCGAGCGCACGCGCGCCCCGCAATCGGCCCATGACGATGTTGACAATGACTTTCAATTGCAGCATTCATGGGCCCCATGTGGCGTACGGCACATGGGCTTATGATTCTTGGGTTTCTCGGCTTCGCCGCCTGTTCGTCGGAGACGCCGGAGGACCCGCTCGCGGGGATCAAGGTCGTCGGCAATGATCCGACCGACATTCCGCTGGCGAAGGCGACCGACGACGAGGCCAAGCGGTTCCTCACGGGGGATGCGCGCTTCGATGCGGTCTTCCGTGACGTCGACGGGCTCGGCCCGCTCTACATCCGCCAGGCTTGCGGATCGTGTCACCAGGCTGCGATGCGCGGCCCCGGCGCCGTGCAGAAGATGGCGCTCGTCGAGGCCGACGGCATCACGCCGCTGCCCGATCAATCGGAGCTCCCCAACGGACACACCGCACGTCCCTACATGACGGCGGGCGCGCACACGCCGATCGCACCGCCCGACGAGCCCGATGTGAAGTTGAGCAGTCGGCTCGGCCCCGCGGTGTTCGGTCGCGGTTACCTCGAGGCCGTCGACGACGCGGAGATCGTCCGCCTCGAATCCGAGCAGGCGAGCCGCGACGACGGCATCCACGGCCGCATCAACCGCGTCACCTACCACTCGAAGCCCAACCCCGATCAGCCGTACCACGCGTACACCGAGGGGCAGACCAACATCATCGGTCGCTTCGGCTTCAAGGCGCGCATCTCGACGCTCGACGAGTTCACCGCCGACGCCTTCCAAGGCGACATGGGCCTGACCACGCCGCTCCGCCCGGTCGAGCTGTCGAACCCCGACGGCCTCGCCGACGACATGAAGCCCGGCGTGGACATCGACCTCGCTACCGTGAACGTCGTCGCCGACTACATGCGCCTGCTCGAGATCCCGGAGCGCGATCTGCCGACGGGGCGCGGTCAGGAGCTCTTCGCGGAGGCGCGCTGCAGCGCCTGTCACGCGCCGTCGCTGAAGACCTCGAGCTCGTATCCCATCGCTGCGCTCGCGGGGATCGACGCCGCCGTGTTCACTGACTTCCTCCTCCACGACATGGGCGATGCGCTCGCCGACGGCCTCGCCGAAGAGTCGGCGACGAGCCGCACGTGGAAGACCGCGCCGCTCATCGGCGTGCGCCACCTGAAGGGTTTCCTCCACGACGGTCGCGCCAAGACGGTGGAGATGGCCGTGCTCGCCCACGAGGGCCCGGGCTCGGAGGCCAACGATTCCATCGCCCGTTTCCGGGCGCTCTCGCTTCAAGACCGCAATGCGCTTCTCGCCTTCGTCGAGGCGCTCTGATCGGCGCTTGGCGCCGAGCTTCTCTGCTCGCAGGAGTGATCATGTCATACGGAAAGAAAGTCTCCTTCGCCTCGCTCGCCCTCGCCGCCGTCTTCGCCGTCGGTTGCGGTGACAACTCCACCGTGCTCGACGACGCCGCCCGGGAGCAGCAGGCCGTGCTCGGGATGAAGGAAGCGATTCAGACGCACATCGAGGAGCTGGATGCAGCCGTCAAGGAGCTGCAAGCGGCCGTGCCCACGCCCGACGACGACGGCTGGAACAGCACGGACGACAAGGCCGCCGTCGAGGCCATGCGCACCGCGTGGAAGAAGGCCCGCCTCGCGTACGAGACCATCGAGGGCCCCTTGGCCGTCGTCTTCCCGGAGCTCGATTACACGCTCGACGCGCGCTACGACGCGTTCATCGAGACCGCGCCCGACGACAACCTCTTCGACGACACGGGCGCGACCGGCCTGCACTCGGTGGAGCGCATCATCTGGTCGGACGTCACCCCCCAGTCGGTGATCACGTTCGAGTCGGGCCTGCCCAACTACAAGGCGGCCGCGTTCCCCTCGAACCTGACCGAGGCGACCGACTTCCGCGACAAGCTCGTCGCCCGCGCGGTGAGCGACGTCGGCCAGATGCGCGACAAGTGGAAGGCCCTCGCGCTCGAGGCCCCCTCGGCCTACCAGGGCGTGATGGGCTCGATGGAGGAGCAGCACGAGAAGGTCGTGAAGGCCGCGACCGGCGAGGAGGAGTCTCGCTACGCGCAGTACACGCTCGCCGACATGCGCGCCAACGTCGCCGGCGGCAAGGCGACCTACGCGCTCTTCCACGACTGGATCCTCACCAAGGAGGGCGGCGATGCGGTGGACCAGGCCGTCGCGGCCGGCTTCGCCAAGCTCGACGAGGCCTATGCCGGCGTCAGCGGTGACTCGCTCCCGTCGGTGCCCGAAGGCTGGAGCTCGGAGAACCCGACCGCCGAGCAGCTCGCCACGCCCTTCGGCAAGCTCTACTCGCTCGTGTCGGCGCAGTCCGACGCCAGCAGCTCGGACTCCCTCGTCTCCGCGATGACGCAGGCGGAGACCATCCTCGGCGCCTGGACGCCGTGATTGCGATGGGGCCGCGAGCCTCGTTCGGCGTCCTCCTCGGCGCTGAACGAGGCCGCCGGCCCGCTCGGGATCGAGAAATCACGGTAGGTGCTCGAAATGCTTGACGGCACCGCCTCCGTGAGTATGCTCCGCGCCTCGTTCGAGCCATTCCAGCTTAGCTCAGTCGGTAGAGCAGGCGGCTGTTAACCGCCGGGTCGCTGGTTCGAGTCCAGCAGCTGGAGCCATTGGAGCCTTGCTTGCTCACATCTCAGTGAGGCGCAGTCAGTCCGCGAAGCCCCCACGGCACCTGCCCTGGGGGCTTCGTCATTTCTGCGCTCGTCTTCGGCGCGCTCACGGCGGGCTTGAGCAGCGTTCGCCGTCCCGCGAGCCACGTGAGCCCTCGGACCTCGCACCGAGCTCGCGGTGCGATGCGAACGTCGTCGCTCGAGCTTCGCGCCATCGTATCGGCGTTTGCCAGCAGCAACCCCGCGGGTGACCCGAGATGCCTGGGTCTCTTGACAAACCCGGCTGCGCTCGATGACGTGATCGCGAACATGCCCTCCCAGAGCCAGCATCCCGCAGACAGCCATGATCTGATCCGCGTGCAGGGCGCGCGCGAAAACAACCTCAAGGACGTCAGCGTCGAGATCCCCAAGCGCCGGCTGACGGTGTTCACCGGCGTCTCCGGATCGGGCAAGTCGTCGCTGGTGTTCGGCACCATCGCGGCCGAGTCGCAGCGGCTGATCAACGAGACCTACAGCGCGTTCGTGCAAGGCTTCATGCCGACGCTCGATCGGCCCGAGGTCGACCTGCTGTCGGGACTGACGACCGCGATCATCGTCGACCAGGAGCGCCTCGTCGGGAACCCGCGCTCGACGGTTGGCACGGTGACGGACGCCAACGCGATGTTGCGCGTGCTCTGGAGCCGCCTGGGCAAGCCGAACATCGGCCCACCTCAGGCCTTCGCGTTCAACGTGCCATCGGTCCGCGCGGCCGGCTCGATCACGGTCGAGAAGGGCGGCGGCAAGACCGAGAAGGTCATCTTCAACCGCGCCGGTGGCATGTGCCCGCGCTGCGAGGGCATGGGCTCGGTCAGCGACATCGACTTGTCCCAGCTCTACGACGACTCGAAGTCGATCAACGAAGGCGCGATCACGATCCCCGGCTACTCGATCGACGGCTGGTACGGCCGCATTTTCAGCGGCTGCGGCTTCTTCGATCCGGACAAGCCGATCCGCAAGTTCACCAAGAAAGAGCTCCACGATCTGCTCCACAAGGAGCCGACGAAGATCAAGGTCGACAACATCAACCTCACCTACGAGGGGCTGATCCCGAAGATCCAGAAGTCGATGCTGTCCAAGGACGTCGACTCGCTGCAGCCGCACGTCCGCGCCTTCGTGGAGCGCGCGGCCACCTTCAGCACCTGTCCCGACTGCAAGGGCACGCGGCTCAGCGAGGCCGCGCGATCCTCCAAGATCAAGGGAAAGAACATCGCCGACGCCTGCGCGATGCAGATCAGCGATCTGGCCGCGTGGGTGCGCGCTCTGGAGGAGCCGTCGGTCGCGCCGCTCCTCACGACGCTGCGGCACACGCTCGATTCGTTCGTGGAGATCGGGCTCGGCTACCTCAGCCTCGACCGGCCGACGGGCACGCTGTCGGGCGGCGAGGCGCAGCGCACCAAGATGATCGGCCACCTCGGCTCTTCGCTCACCGACGTCACCTACGTCTTCGACGAGCCGACGATCGGCCTCCATCCCCACGACATCCAGCGGATGAACGATCTGCTGCTGCGCCTCCGCGACAAGGGCAACACCGTCCTCGTGGTCGAGCACAAGCCGGAGACGATCGCGATCGCCGATCACGTCGTCGATCTCGGTCCCGGCGCCGGCACCGCGGGCGGCGAGGTCGTCTTCACGGGCACCGTCGGCGGGCTGCGCGAGAGCGGCACGCTCACCGGGCGTCACCTGAGCGATCGGGCCTCTCTGAAGGCTTCGGTGCGAAAACCGAAGGGCGTGATGAAGGTGCGCGGCGCCAGCGCGCACAACCTGAAGAAGGTCGACGTCGACATCCCGCTCGGCGTGCTGGTGGTCGTGACCGGCGTGGCAGGGTCGGGCAAGAGCTCGCTGATCCACGGCTCGGTGAGCAACCGCGACGGCGTGGTGGCGGTCGATCAGACGCCGATTCGCGGCTCGCGGCGGAGCAACCCGGCGACGTACACCGATCTGCTGGAGCCGATCCGCAAGGCGTTCGCGAAGGCCAACGGCGTGAAGCCCGCGCTCTTCAGCGCCAACTCCGAAGGTGCCTGTCCGACCTGCAACGGCGCCGGCGTGATCTACACCGACCTCGCGATGATGGCCGGCGTCACCACGGTCTGCGAGGACTGCGAGGGCCGTCGGTTCCAGGCCTCGGTGCTCGAGTACCGTTTCGGTGGGCTCAACATCGCCGAGGTGCTCGATCTCTCGGTCGGGGAAGCGGTCGCCTTCTTCGGCAAGGGCAAGGCGCACACGCCGGCCGCGCACGCGATCCTCGCGCGCATGGCCGACGTGGGGCTCGGCTACCTGCGGCTCGGTCAACCGCTCACCACGCTGTCGGGCGGCGAGCGCCAGCGGCTCAAGCTCGCGACGCACATGGGTGCCGACGGCGGCGTCTACGTGCTCGACGAGCCCACCACGGGGCTGCATCTGGCCGACCTCCAGCAATTGCTCGGCCTCTTGGACCGCCTCGTCGACGCCGGCAAGTCGGTGATCGTGATCGAGCATCACCAGGCGGTGATGGCGCACGCCGACTGGATCATCGATCTCGGGCCGGGCGCGGGCCACGAGGGCGGGCGCATCGTGTTCGAAGGCACCCCCGCCGATCTGGTCGCGGCGAAGTCGACGCTGACCGGCGAGCACCTGGCAGCATTCGTCGGAAGCCGTCCCAAGGCCGCCCGATCCCGCTGAATCGCAGCACGCGCACCGCGCTCATCGACAGCGGCCTCGGAGAGCAGTCTTCGGGGCCGTCGTCCTTTCAAGCGCGCGGCTCGATGGGCGCTCGGTAGCGCCGTCCCCAAAACACGAAGCACGCGAGCGCGACCAAGAAGGCGTTGAACGGCGTGCTCGCGGCCTCGCCGCGCGACACGTGGAAGACGATGGCAGAGACCTGAAGCGCCGCGCAGCCCAGCGCCGCCGGCACGACCAAGCCCGGTTTGATGCGCGTGAGCGAGGGCAGCACGATGCCGATCCCGCCGCAGAGATCGATCACGGCCGTCGCTTGCAGGAAGGCTTCCGGCACCTGTCCCGCCCACGGGATCATCGCGGCGAGCTTGGGAATCGGCGTCAGCAGCTTCCAGAAGGCCGTACCGATGAAGAGGATGCCGAGGAGCGCCTGGGCGACCCACAGGCCGATGGAGAGGGCTTTGGACGGCGGCGCGATGCCGCCGATGGCAGGAGTCATGACATGCCTCGTGGTAAGTAGGTTACCTTTTTGTACCTAGTCGCGGATGGTGACCCTGGCTATCGTGCATACCGCGCGGATGCCGGACAAGGAGGCACATTGAAGTCACTAGGGAACGGAAAGATGACCAAGCACTACGACGACGATTGCGTCGCGACGCGCGAGATCTTGAGCCTCATCGGCGACAAGTGGAGCGTGCTGGTCATCGTCAACCTCGGTGAAGGCACGATGCGCTTCAGCGACATCAAGCGGGCCATCGAGGGCATCTCGCAGCGTATGCTGACCCTCACGCTGCGGGGCCTCGAGCGCGACGGGCTCGTGACGCGGACCATCTTCCCGACGATTCCCCCGCGCGTGGACTACGATCTCACCGACCTCGGACGAACCCTGCTCGAGCCCGTGACCGTGCTCGCGATGTGGGCGCAGCATCACCGGCCGGAAGTCCAGCGCGCCCGCGAGGCCTTCGAACGCGCCGCCGCCTCGAAGTGACCGTCGAGCCGACCCGACGACACGTCGCTTCGATCATGGCTGCTCGTGCGCCGCTGGAGGATCGGTAAACACCTTTGCCTGTCATGCGATGAGCGTGATTGGCACGGTCGTCATTCGATATCGACTCTTCAGGCCCGCGCGGCGCCTCGAAGGGGAGGGGAGCGCGTCGGACGCGTGTGATAACGTGTCGTCATGGGAGGCGCTCTGACACGCTCATGGATGCTGGCGGCGGCGGTGATGCTGCTCGGGTGCGGCGCCCGCTCGGCGCTCATCACGTGCGAGAGCGGGCTGGTTCAGGCCTGCGAGTCATTCTGCGGGACGGGCATCCAGCGCTGCGAGCAAGGGGAGTGGACACCGTGCAGCGCGAGCCCGCCCACCGACGAGATCACCATCGCCGCCACCGCGCGCGACTTCCACGCCGATCATCAAGACTTCGAGGGCAGCGCGCTCGGCCTCGATCTCGGCATCGTGGAGCCGCTCCTCGGGGCCGATGGAAAGCCGGTGTACGCCGCGCACCCGAGCACGCCGACCACCTCGGGCAAAGCCAGCTTCGATCGTTGGTTTCGTGATGTCCCGGGGGTGAACGAGAGCACGTCGATTCCCATCACCCTGGTCTCGAGCGGCGGAGACGAGCCGGTGTTTCGCTTCGATTCGCAGGCGTTCTTTCCCATCGATGGGCAGTTGTTCGGCAACGAGGGGAATCCCCACAACTACCATTTCACCGTCGAGATGGTGGTCGACTTCCGCTATCGAGGCGGCGAGGTGTTCAGCTTTCGTGGGGACGATGATGTCTTCGCCTTCATCCATGGACACCTCGCCATCGATCTCGGCGGCGTGCATTCGGCGGAGAGCGGCTCGGTCGATCTCGATGCGGTCGCGGGCTCGTTCGGGCTGACGCCGGGCGACGTGTACACGCTGTCGCTGTTCTTCGCCGAGCGGCACATGACGAGCAGCAGCTTTCGCGTGGAGACGACCATTGCGGAGTTCGCGGTCTGTCCGGCAGCGGGGCCGTGAGACGCGGCGCCGGGGGCGAGGCTGAGCCGCACGGCGGCGTGCGCAGCCGACGGTAGCTGGGCTCGTGGCCGACATGTACCATCGCATCATCCCATGACGCGCCTTCGACGTTCATCTCTGTTCCTCGCGATGATCCTGGTGCTGGTGTCGCTGGTCTCGGCGGCGGCTTCGTGCGGTGGAGGTGGCCAAACCGGCACGGGCGGCGCGGGCGCGACGGGGACGGGAACCGGCGCCGGCGCGAGCTCGAGCTCCGGGAGCGGCCTCGGCGGCGGAAGCATCTCGCTCGATGGAGGCAACACCGGCGGTGGTGGGAGCGCCAACTGCGATCCGCCGGAGGTGTTGATTCTGCTCGATCGGACGCTGACGATGCACAAGACGCCGAACGGCGGTGAGCCGACGGACGCGCCCGCGTACGCGAGCTCGAAATGGTATCAGGCCATTCAGGCCATCGAGTCGATGGTGGCGCCGCCGCTCGACAAGTCGATCCGATTCGGCCTCGAGCTGTGGCCGAAGGAATCACCTGGATGCATCACCCTGGCGGAGAAGGTCGCCAACGTGGCGGCCACCAACCCGAACTGCGAAGCCGGTGACGTGACGATCCCGCCGGCCATCGGCAACGGTGGGGCGATTGCCAATCTCCTGGATCCGGCGACGACCAAGATCTGCACGTCGACGCCCACGGGCAGCGGGCTGCAAACGGCCTTCGATTATCTGAAGTCGCACGCGACGCCGGGGCGAGCGCAATACCTCGTGCTGGTCACCGACGGAGCGGACTGGGATCAGAGCTGTCCGACGCCGGACCCGCTCCCCATCGTGCAAGACATCGCGGCCGCGGGCATCAAGACGTTCATGATCGGCTTTTCGGCCGAGGGCGCGATCCTGCCCGGCGGCGTGGGCGCGAGCTTCCTCAACGACATGGCGTGCGCGGGCCAGACGGCGAAAGGCTTCCCGGCTGGATGCGTGATGAGCGGCAGTGGTTGGGTGGCGGCCGACGCGGCCGGGCCGCAGCTCTATCTCTCGGCGAGCGACGGCGGCGCGCTCGCGGCGACGCTCCAGAGCGTGGGCGCGACGCTCTGTTGTGATTGCCAGCCCAAGTGCGATCCGCCCGACATGATGATCGCCTTGGATCGGACGCTGACGATGCACAAGACGCCGGGCGGCGGCGAGCCGACGGACGCGCCCGATTACGCGAGCTCGAAATGGTATCAGGCCATTCATGCCATCGAGGGGCTCGCGGGGCAGCCGCTCGACAATGGAGTGCGGCTCGGGCTCACGCTGTGGCCGAAGGAGTCGCCCGGGTGCATCACGCTCGCGGAGAAGGTCGCGAATACGGCGGCCACGAACCCGAATTGCGAAGCAGGTGAGGTGTTGGTGCCGCCGGCCAAGAACGCGGGCGCGACCATCGCGGCCGCCCTCGATCCGGCGAAGACCAAGATCTGCACCTCGACGCCGACCGGCAATGGCTTGCTGACCGCGTCGGATTACCTGATCGCGCACGCGACGCCGGGCCGGCCGCAGTACATCGTGCTGGTCACCGACGGCGCGGATTGGGATCAGAGCTGCCCGACGCCCGATCCGTTGCCGATCGTGCAGAAGCTCGCGGCGGGCGGGCTCAAGACGTTCGTAGTCGGCTTCTCGGCCGAGGGCGCGAACCTGCCCGGCGGCGTGGGCGCGGCGTTCCTCAACAACATGGCCTGCGCGGGAATGACCGCGAAGGGGTTCCCCGCCGGGTGCATGTTGCAAGGCGGCGGCTACGTGGCCACGGATCCGAACGGCGCTGCGCTCTACGTATCGGCGAGCGACGGCGCTGCCCTGTCGAGCGCGCTCGAGAGCGTGGCTGTCGAGGTGTGCTGCGATTGCCCGAAGTGAACGACGATGAGCGGTGTCGCCCGCGCATGCGCGCGGGTGACTCGCCATCTTCGCTCCCGTGCTTCACAGCTTGATCGAGAGCTCGACGTCGTCGGCGAAGGGCACCGAGAGGTAGCGGCCTCCCGCCGCGCGCACGCGGGTGACGTAGTCCGGGCTGGCGTCGACGTTGTCGGCGACGAGGCACGCTCCCTTGCGGAGACGGGGCTCGACGAGATCCAGAATGCGCGGATAGAGCGGCTTGTGCCCGTCGAGGAGCACGAGATCGATGCTCTCCGGGAGATCGCGCGAGAGCGTCTCCAGCGCGTCGCCCTCGCGCACGTCGACGAGATCGGCGAGGCCGGCCTCGGTCAGGTTGGCCCGCGCCACGGCCGCCTTGCTCGGCTCGAGCTCGCTGCCGACGAGATGGCCGCCGCCGTTGTCGCGCAGCGCGGCCGCGAGGTGGATGGTGGAGATGCCGAACGAGGTCCCGAACTCGACGATGGACCGCGCGCCCGTGGTTCGGCCGAGCATGTAAAGGAGCCTCGCCGTCTCCGGCGCCACCGCCAGGTAGAGCTCCTTCGCGCGGCTGAAGAATTGGCGGTAATCGGCGTTGGGATCCGCCATGCGGCGCGCGCGCTCCTCGGGCGAGAGCGCGCCGACGATCTGGCGGAGCTTCCCGTCGCTCGCCTCGCTGTCGGCGAAGAGCCGCGCGAGGAGGGCGGCGACGCGCGGCGTGCTCAGCGTGCAGTCGGTCTGGTTTTTCGGGTCGTTCATGGTTGCTCCTGATGGGCCAGAAGAATACGAATGATTATTCGCGTTCGCCATTCGCGTTCGGAGAGGGACCATGTCGCGACCCCCGCGCCCCGTCGTTGCCCCGCGGAAGCTGCCTGTTCAGGCGCGCTCCACGCAGCTCGTCGCCGACATCTTGAAGGCGGCGATTCGCGTTCTCGAGCGGGAGGGCGCCATGCGCTTCACCACCCTTCGCGTCGCCGAGGCGGCGGGCGTGAGCGTCGGCTCGCTCTATCAGTATTTCCCGAACAAACAGGCCATCCTCTATCGTCTCCAGCTCGACGAATGGGAGAAGACCGGGGCGACGATCGACGCGCTCCTCGGTGACACCGCGAAGCCTCCGGAGGCGCGCCTCCGCGCGACGGTGCGCGCGTTCTTCCGCTCCGAGCGCGACGAAGCGCCGCTCCGCCTCGCGCTCGACGCCGCGGCGCCGAGCTATCACGACGCGCCGGAGTCGCGCGCCGGGCGTCGCCGGAGCCGCCGCATCATCGGCACCTTCGTCGCCGCCGCCGCGCCGCGGGCGACCCCGCGCGAGCGGCGCTTCGCCGCCGAGCTCGTCATCACCACGATGACCTCGGTCGGCAAGCAGGTCTCGGAGCGCCGGCTGAGCGACGCCGAGCTCGATCGCTGGGCCGACGCCGTCTCCGACATGTTGATCATGTATCTCGCGCAGCTCTCCCCACGCCCGCGTCGCGCCTCGTGAGCGCGCCAGGCCGCTGACGTAGGGACGATCCGGAAGCTCACTCGCGCTGGGGCCCACACGATCGCGCCGCACGGCCTCCGGAAGGTGCGCCGACCATTGCCCTCGGACCCGGGCGCGTCGATGATGCGGGCCCATGACAAGCGCACCCAATCCGCGCACGCTGGCCCTGCGGGTCGCCAAATCGCTCCGCGACAAGGGATCGAGCGCCGATGCCGTCCTCGTGCTCTCGGCGTGGGCTGCGCAGGGGCCGAACGACGCCGACGGCCAAGCGCTGCTCGCGGAGGCGCTGCGCATCGAGCCGAAGAGCGCCATCGCCAAGATGGCCTTCGAGCGCATGGAGGGCACGATCACCTCCGATCACGCCGAGCTCGAAGAGGCCATCCGCCGCTACCCAGCCGAGGAGCTCGCGCGCCTCGACCGCGCGGGCCGGCCCGTCTTCCAGAAGGCGCAGCTCGGCTTCAACAACAACGTCAAATACAAGGGCAAGCTCTACCACGTTCAGACCGAGGACTCGGGGCTCAGCCAGCCGCACATCATCACGCACTTGTTCACGGACGGCGGGCGCATCATCAAGAGCCACAAGCGCGGATACGCGGACTCGGTGCAGCGTGACGACGTCGCGCTCTTCGTGCGGAGCCTGATGAAGGGCCAGCACATGGAGATGGTGCAGCAGCTCCGCGACGGGCGCTTCGACCCCGTCATCGAAGGCGCGCGCGGCGGCGGCATGGAGGTCTTGGAGCACCCGCCGGCCGTCGACATCGGTCAGGTCGGCGGCGGCAAGCCGCGCGCGCCCGCCGCGCCCGAGCCTGCGCGCGCCGAGCCCGGCGGCAAAGTGCGCTTCACCCTGCATGTGCTGCGCAGCCTGTCGGGCGGCGAGGATCGCTACGATCCACGCGGCGACACCGTGATCCTCGGCTCGGAAGGCGCCGTGAAGCTCCCGGGCGAGCGCTTCTGTCACGCACGCGAGGCCGCGCTGATCTGGGAAGGCGATCGCCTCTGGCTCGAAGATCTGGAAGGCGGCAACGGCGTCTTCGTCCGCATCCGCTCACGCGTGGCCATCAGCGTGGGCACCGAGTTCGTCATCGGCGATCAGCTCCTGCGCCTCGAGCGCAACCCCGAGGCGGACGACGGCCCCGACGATGGACCGACGTACTTCCTCTCGTCGCTCAAGGCCCCATCCTCGTTCTGCGTCGTGCAGATCTTCGAAGGCGGCGCTCTCGGCGCATGCGGGATGGCCCGCGAGACGCTGCTCCAAATCGGCTCCGGCCAAGACTACGCGAACAGCCTCATCCTGCGTGACCCGCTGGTCGCGCGTTATCACTGCGTGATCGAAGAGCAGGCCGAAGACTTCGTGCTCACCGATCTCGGCGCGAAGAGCGGCGTCTTCGTGCGGGTCTCCGGCCGCCACCCACTCGAGCACGGCGACGAGATCTTGGTCGGCCGTACCCGGCTGCAGGTCGATCTCGGGCCTTCGGGCGGCGCGCCGAGCGCATAGGCAGAGCGCGCCGCGCAGGCTCACCGGCCTCGCGTGTGCGCTCGGTCAAGGGAGGAATTGCCCGCTCCGCGCCCGCGGAGAGACGAGCGCTCGATATCGAGATGGCCAATCGAGCGCCCGATGCTCTACCCGTCCAGCATTCGATCGAAGCTCACTGTTCCGAGGTGCAGGCGCCCCCCGCGTTGGGCGCGTCGCAGGCTTCGAGACCGGCGGCTTGGACGACGACGCTGGTGCCGGCCTCTTCGATTTCGACGCTGAGCTCGTTGATGAAGTCGCCGACTTGGAGCTTGGTCCCCGCGTGGTTGAAGACCTTGGCGTGGAGAAGGAGCTTGGCCTCGTTGGCGAAGGCCTCGCCGGGATCTCCCGGGACGTCGAAGGCGAAGGGGAAGCCGGTGAAGGGGATGTCGATTTCGGTCACGGGCGCCGTCGGCGCGTCCTCGCCTTGGTATCGCGCGAGCTCGATGACGACATGAGCATCGCCGGTGAAGACGACATCGTCATTGAACGTGTGATCGTTCTTCTGTCGTTCGATCGTCCCGCTTACCAGCGCCCCGCCGCAGCCGGCGAGCGCTGGACCCGATACGATACAAGCCAAAGAGAGAAGGTATCTCCAAGCCATTTCAATCCCCTCGTGAAAGGATGTCTTTGGGCGAGCAACGATCAGGCCACCGTGAGGCGCCCGTGGCAGACTGCCATGCTCCGGCGCTGCCCTGACTGCGCTGTCGTGGTCGCGCGCCTTGCGCCATCGTGCTCGCGTCGCGCGGGATGCTCGCACACGCGCGCGTCCTCGAATCATCGACGCGCGCACGAGCGCACTTGTCGAGGCCGCCGTCCGTGACGCACAATGCCGCGACATGAGCACGAGCCTGGTTCGGTACGAGCAAACTGCTGGGATCGCCACCATCACGATGGATGACGGCAAGGCCAACGCGCTGAGCGCCGACATGATGGATGCCGTCGAGCAGCTGTTCGATCGCGCGGAGAAGGAAGCCTCGGCGGTCGTCCTCACCGGTCGTGCGGGCCGCTTCTGCGCGGGCTTCGATCTCAAGCAGATGATGGCAGGCGTGGAGCAGGCGCGGGCGCTCATCGCGCGCGGCGTGGAGTTCCTCCTTCGCCTGTATGCGTTCCCGTTGCCGCTCGTCGTGGCGAGCTCGGGACACGCGCTCGCGGGCGGTGCGCTGCTCGTGGCCACGGGCGACCTGCGCGTGAGCGCCGCGGGCGCTTTCCGCATCGGCCTGAACGAGGTTCAGATCGGCCTGCCCGTCCCCATCCTGGCGATGGAGCTCGCGCGCGATCGGCTTCACCCGCAGCACTTCGTGGCCGCGACCCTCTTCGCGACCGTCTACGATCCGGAGGGCGCGCGCACCGCCGGTTGGGTCGACGAAGTGGCCGAGGAGGCGCGCCTCCTCCCGACGGCCACCGCGCACGCCCAGCGGCTCGCGGCCTTGCCGCGCGACGCCTACGCGAAGACGAAGATCGTCATGCGCGAACGCACCATCCAATACATCCGCGACACGCTCACCGTCGACGCGGTCCGGCTCACGCCGCCCGTGGTGCCCTGACCCAAACCCCACGCTGGCAGAGCCGGCGTCGATCCTCGGTGCCTCCCGGCTGAGCAGCTTTGCGTTTTCCTCGAATCGAGCCTTCATGTCGCGCGCGCGTGCGTTCTCCTCGGCACGCGCGCTCCGCACGTCGCGGTAGGATGCGCGCGTGAGATTCAGGTCGCAGAGCGCGCCGAGCCGGCGTGAAGGATCGGCGGTGCCGGGCAAGATCGAGGTCTTCACGGGCGACAACCTGCCCATCTTGGCCGGGTTTCCCGATGCTTCGTTCGATCTGGTCTACATCGATCCGCCGTTCAACACGGGCCGGGCGCAGGCACGCACGCGCATCCGCACCGAGCGGCATGCCGAAGGTGATCGCGTCGGCTTTCAGGGGCGGCGCTATCGCACGACGGTGGTCGGCCAGAGCTCGTTCCGCGATCGCTTCGACGATTACCTGCGCTTCTTGGCGCCGCGGCTCGAGGAGGCGCACCGCCTGCTCAAGCCCGAGGGGAGCTTCTTTCTCCACCTCGATTATCGCGAGGTCCACTACGCCAAGGTGCTGCTCGACGAGATCTTCGGGCGCGACAGCTTCATCAACGAGCTCATCTGGGCCTACGACTATGGAGCCCGCGCCACGAAGCGCTGGTCGCCGAAGCACGACAACATCCTCTTCTACGCCAAGGATCCGCGGCGCTACTGCTTCAACTTCGACGAGATCGATCGCATCCCGTACATGGCGCCGGGGCTCGTCGGGAAGGAGAAGGCGGCGCGCGGGAAGACGCCGACCGACACCTGGTGGCACACCATCGTCAGCCCCAATGGCAAGGAGAAGACGGGGTATCCGACGCAGAAACCGCTCGGGGTGCTCTCGCGCATCGTGCGCGTGCACTCGCGTCCGGGCGATCGGCTCCTCGATTTCTTCGCGGGCAGCGGCAGCTTCGGCGACGCCGGTGCGCGGCACGGGCGGGACGTCGTCCTCATCGACGAGAGCCCGCAAGCGATCGAGGTCATGCGTCGTCGCTTCGCCGGTCGCGACGCCCTTTTCCGCGACGCGCCGCCGCCCGTGCATACGGCGCCCGATCGTGCGAAAGCAGCGGGCTCCGAAGCCGACACCAACGAGGCTCCGAGCAACGCGAAGCCGCAGAAGCGCACGAAGCCGAAGACGATGACCGACGAGAACGGCAAGAAGCTCCGTGCGAGCAAGAAGCGCCGCTCGAGCGGCAAGCGCGCGGCGAGCGCCGCCACCACAGCGACGAAGGCGACGTCCGCCCGCGCGTCGACGCGCTCGGCCACGAAATCACGCGCCCCGAAACAGAAGCAGAAGCCGAAGCCGAAGCACAAAAAGGCGCCGGCGAAGACCTCGAGTCGGCGAAGGGGCCCAACCTCGAGACATCCTTGATTCCTCCTCAGGATGTCACGAATCAGGGCAGCTTGGAAAGCTCAATCGAACAGGCACGATCTCATACATGGAAAACGCTGATCTCCCGACGGTGTACGCGCTCGATTTCGGCACGAGCAACTCGCTCCTCGCGGCCGCGAACGCGGACCACACCTTCTCCCCGGCGCCGATCGATCCGCGGGCGACCGATCCCATCATCCTGCGCAGCGTCCTCTATTTTCCCAATGCGCAGCGTTGTTATTACGGCGAAGAGGCGCTGCGCCGTTACGCGGAAAATGGCCTCGATGGCCGTCTCCTCAGGTCGATCAAGAAGCACCTCCCGTCGCGCAGCTTCCACGGCACGTACATCGACGAGCGGCCCATGCCGATCGAAGATCTGGTGGCCGCGGTCATCCGGGAGATGCGCATTCGCGCCAACACGTATTACTGCACGGAGGTCGATCGCGTCGTGCTCGGCCGGCCCGCGCGCTTCGCCGAGGAGCCGCTCGACGATCAGCTCGCGCAGCGCCGCCTCGAGGAGGCCGCGCGCCGCGCGGGCTTCAACGAGGTGGTGTTCCTCCCCGAGCCCATCGCGGCCGCGCGCGAGTTCGGCGTCGGCGTCGGCGAGGAGCGCGTGGTGCTCGTCGCGGACTTCGGCGGCGGCACCAGCGACTTCACGGTGATGCGCGTGGGCCCGCGGAACTTCCGTCCTTCGGACGTGCTCGCCATCGGCGGTGTGGCGGTCGCGGGCGACGCGCTCGACGCGAGCATCATGCGCAGCCAGGTGGCGCGGCATTTCGGGGCCGAGGTCAGCTACAAAGTGCCTTTGGGCTCGAACGTGCTCACCATGCCCAAGCCCATCGTGGAGCACCTCTGCTCCCCGGCGAACCTCTCGATCCTGCGCCGGGCGGACGTGGCCGAGTTCCTCCGCAACGTGCGGAAATGGAGCGTCGGGCCCGACGATCGCGAGAAGCTCGATCAGCTCTCCACGCTCGTCGACGACGGCCTCGGGTTCTCCATCTTCGAGGTCATCGAGCAAGCCAAACGAACGCTCTCCGGCGCGGACGAGGCGAGCATCGACTTCAGCTATCCATCCATCGACGTGCACGAGCGCGTGACCCGCACCGCCTTCGAGACCGCCTCCGAGCGCGCCACGTCCACGATCCTGCGCTGCCTCGACGAGACGCTGGCCGCCGCCGGCGTGGCCCCGAGCGAGGTGCAAGACGTGTGTTGCACCGGCGGCACCGCCAAGGTCCCGCGCATCGCGGCCGAGATCCGGCGTCGCTTCGGCGACGCGCGCGTGCGCGACTACAAGAGCTTCACCTCCGTCGTGGAGGGGCTCGCGGTCCACGCGCGCTCGCTCGCGCGTGGCGAGCTCGACGTGAATTGAGACACGAACGGGCGGCCATCACTGCGCCTCTTCGGCGCGGTGATGGTCACTCCTTCAAAGGCATGTCCCCCGCGAGCCGGAGCAACCTGGCCGGCGCACCGTGCCAGGTGCCCGCGCCGCAGTAGGCCGTGAGCGAGCCGCCGACATGCCTGTTGTTCCCGCGTCGCGACAAGCTCAACGCCAGCGAGATCGGTTGTGCGCCGCAAGGGCCCGAGGGCTCGGCGGGCGCGTCGAGACGAGCGGTGTAGAGCGTGAGCGCTGCCTCGGGAAAGGCCTCGATGCGCGCGGTGCCCGTGATGGGCGTCTCCGCCGCGAGCACGCCGTGACCTTGGCTCAGCGACACGGCGACGCTCGTTTCGCCCTCGGTCACGGTCAGCTCGACATGGGCCTTGTGGCGGATGTCGAGATCGAGATCGCCCTTCAACACCGTCTTGTCGGGCGTGGTCGTGGTGGTCGTCGACGTGGACGACGACATCGATTCGTTGGAATGACAGCCGGCGAGCGTGGCCAGGCCGAGCGCCAAGAGAGCGAGCTTCTTCATCGCGACAGAGCCCTCCGGTCATTGAGCGCGCGGGCGAAGGCGACCGCGTCCTCGGCGCTGCCTTGCAGCACGTAAAACACCCACGTCACCGGCTCTCCCGTGGTCTGCGTGTCATCGCCGAACACCACGTCTCCCGAGTCGCGGAAGACCTGCGCCGCCAGGTGCACGCGCGCCTGATCCTGGATCAGATACGAGCCGCCCCCGAGACCGACCATGCCGATGGGGAGGGGGAGATGGAAGTGCTCGAAGGTGAACGCGCTCCGCGCATACGCCGCAGGCACGGTGTCGTCGAGCGCCCGCGTGGTCACGATGGCATCGTCCATCACGCCGGGGAAGCGCACCGTGAGGTAGCGCGACTCGGCGTCGTCGAACGCGATCTCCACGCGCGCGAGGCCGTCTTTCACCTGCTCCCAACGCTCGGTGAACATGCGGTCTCCGCCGTTGACGTCGAGCTTCATCGGCGCGTCGATCATCGTGCCCGTGAGCGCGTCGGCTTGGCCCTTCGTCACCTTGGCGCTCGCCGGATCGATGGCGACCTCGTCGAGATCGAGGGCCGCTTTGGCGTCCTCGATCACGCCGCGCGCGATGCGCAGTGTCTCCGTCAGGTGGCCAATCCCGTACTCGGCCTCTCCGCGAAAAGGGTTGATGCCCGTCGCGTCGCTGACCTCGCCCAGCGCGAGCAGCCGCCATGCATCGGCGAGCGTCGCGGTGGCGTCGAGCTTCGCTTCCGCGGCGATCGTCTCCGCGGCGAGCAGCTCGCGGTGCGCGAGGTTCGCCAGCGTGCGCACGTCGTTGTCACGCTCGTCGGCGCCCCAGAGGCCGCCGGCGCCGAGCCAGCGATGCACGCCGTCGGTGCTCCCCGGCTGCCATGTGCCATCGAGGAGCGGCGGTGGCTCGGCGGGCGTCACCTGTGCGCTCACCGCGGCCACGTATTTGCTCACGGTGGTGATGGAGAATCCCTGCGCTTCGAGCCCCGACACCTGCGCCTCGTAGTCGGCGAGAGCCTTCTCGTTCTTCATGAAGAGGTCGGGGAAATACGGATTCATGTCGTTGGTCGCGAGGAGCTCCCCGTCGTCGAAGAAGGTCCACGCGACCTGGATGTTCGTCGTCCCGTCTTGGTAATTCACGCCCTTGGCGCCGGCGATCATGGTGATGTCGCCGAAGCGGTAGAGCGGCGCGGCGTCGAACTCGCCGTGCTGGTACGTCCATAGGTTCTTCGGCCACACCATGGTGCCGTAACCGCGGTCCTTCATCTCCCGCGCCATGATCTCGCCGGCCTGGCCTTCTTGGCAGAACACCGCTTTTCCAAGGGGGATGTCGTGCTTCGCGAAGGTCGAGACCATGAGCTCCTGCGAGCGCGACCAGTCGTCCCGCGGGTGGGCAATGAAGAGCTGATCGGAGTAGTGAAAGCTCACCACCTCGATCTGCCCCGACTTCGCCAGCGTGCGCAGGAGCGCGAGCGTGTCCGGATGGCGCGCCGCGAGGACGTCGAGCATGTAGCCTTGCAGCTCGATGTTCACGCCCCAGGTCGGGTGCTTCTCGTAGAGCTCGAGCACCGGGGCGAAGCTCTCGGTGACGATGAGATCCTCGATCTGCTCCGCGTCGAGATCGACCGCCGGGTTCGGCGTGGCCCAATAGCCGACCATCCCCCCGGCCACGTATTGGATGTTGAAATGGAACATCCCCAGCGCGAACTTGTCGTCGGCGCGCGCCGGGCTCGTGCCCGAGAGCGCGGCGGCCGCAGCGGCGGCGGCGAAGAGGCGCGCGCCGAGCTTCATGCGCGGGATTTCAGGCCTTTCGCGGCCCGGGCGGGACGAGGCCCTCGTGGTGCGTCGCGACATCGACTCCATCATAACGGCTGCGGCGCGCCGGCTGCCATCGACAAGCCCGGCTCGGATCGCCGAAACTCGGATCCTCGACCATGAGCGACAAACAGAAGCCCTCGATCAAGCTCCCCGATGGCAAGGCCGTGGCCGCGAGCCTCTCGCGCATCACCCAGACGGGGCGCCGGCTCGTCACCGAGTATCTCGGCCGGCAGGCCAAAGGCGAAGCCGCGCCCCCGTCGGACGGCGGCGTGGTGGCGCGCGCCTTCCTCGAGCTCTCGCAGAAGATGGTGGCGAGCCCGCAGAAGATGATCGAGATCCAGATGAGCTTCTGGAAGGACTACCTCGCGCTCTGGGAGCGCACGTCCCGCCGCATGTTGGGCGCCGAGGTCGAGCCCGTCATCCAGCCCTCGCCCGAAGATCGACGCTTCAAGGACGAAGAGTGGGCCAAGAGCGCCGTCTTCGATTTCATCAAGCAGTCCTACCTGCTCACGGCGCGCTCGCTCCAACAGGCGGTGACCGACGTGGACGGCCTCGACCCGAAGACGGCGGAGCGCGTCGACTTCTACACCCGGCAGTTCGTCGACGCCATCTCGCCCACCAACACCATCGCGCTGAACCCCACCGTCCTCAAAGCCACCTTGGAGAGCGGCGGCGAAAACCTCATGAAAGGCCTCGCCAACCTGCTCGAGGACCTGGAGCGTGGCAAAGGCGATCTCCGCATCAGCATGCAGGACATGAAGTCCTTCGAGGTCGGCCGCGATGTGGCCGCCGCGCCGGGCCAAGTGATCTTCCAAAACGATCTGATGCAGCTCATCCAATACGCACCGGCGACGGAGAAGGTCCACGAGCGCCCGCTCCTCATCGTGCCCCCGTGGATCAACAAGTATTACGTCCTCGATCTCGGGGTGAAGAACTCCTTCGTGCGCTGGGCCGTGGCCCAGGGGCTCACCGTCTTCGTCATCTCCTGGGTGAACCCCGACGAGAAGCTCGCCCAAAAGGGCTTCGAGGACTATCTCGCCGAAGGCCCGCTCGCGGCGCTCGACGTCATCGAAAAGATCACCGGCGTGCACGAGGTGTCGGCCGTCGGCTACTGTCTCGGCGGCACGCTGCTCGCGTGCGCGCTCGCCTACCTCGCCGGCAAAGGCGACGAGCGCATCACCGCGGCCACGCTCTTCACCACCATGACGGACTTCTCCGAGCCCGGAGAGCTCTCCGTCTTCATCGACGAGGAGCAGCTCCAGCTCCTCGAAAAGCAGATGAGCGATCGCGGCTACCTGGACGGCGCGCAAATGGCGGCCGCCTTCAGCATGCTTCGCTCGAACGATCTCGTCTGGTCCTTCGTGGTGAACAACTACCTCTTGGGCCGCGATCCCATGCCGTTCGACGTCCTCTATTGGGGCTCGGACTCGACGCGCATGCCGGCCAAGATGCACACCTACTATCTCCGCAACATGTACCAGCACAACCGCCTGCGCGAGCCCAATGGCATCACGCTGCTCGGCCAGCCCATCGATCTCGGCAAGGTGACGGTGCCCATCTATTTCCTCTCGACCCGAGAGGACTACATCGCTCCTTGGAAGACGACGTATCTCGGCACCCAGCTCGTGCGCGGCCCCGTGCGCTTCGTTCTCGGCGGCTCGGGCCACATCGCCGGTGTCGTCAACCCGGCCGGTTCGAAGAAATACGGCTACTCGACCAACCCCGAAATGCCCAAAGACCCCGACGCCTGGCTCGCCGGCGCGACGTCGCACGCGGGATCGTGGTGGCCCGATTGGCTCGCTTGGCAGAAGGCCACCGCCGGTGTCGAGGTCCCGGCCCGCACACCGGGCGGCGGCGTCGTGACGCCCATCGAAGCGGCGCCGGGCTCGTACGTGCGCGTGCGGTATTGAGAGAAGAGAAGGAACGCAAAGTCGCAAAGACGCAAAAAGACGGGGAGAAAATCTCATCCTCGCCTTTTTGCGTCTTTGCCTCTTTGCGTTTTCTTTCTCCGGATCGTTTGAGCTCAAACGATCGGGTCGCGCTGAAGCGCGTGCGCCCTCACTTCGGGATCGGCGGCACCACCACGGTGTTGATGGGCTTCACGCCGGCGCCTGCCGGATAGGCGTAGCTCACGTATTGGGTGTAGAACCCGACGCCGATGTTGCCCGTCTCGGCGGAGCCCCAACCCCAGACGGTGAGGCCGAAGAGGCCGGCGCTCTTGATCTCGTGACGGCCGTTGTTGCAGTTGCCCTGCGGCGCGAAGTTGTGCCGCACCAGATCGAAGCGTGTGTATTCGAATTGGCCGGACGTCCCCACGGGCGCCCAGCCGTCGAGCTTGCCTGCGCAGTCGAGCTCGACGTCGCTGAAGCCCTTCGGTCCCTTCACGCGCACGAGGACGAGGTTCGTCTCCGGATACGTGGGATCGGTGAAGAAGACATACGATTGGAGGAACTCGGCCGGCGGGATGACGTTGACGAACTCGGCATCTCCGCGGCCGTCCTTGCTCTCGGGATCGAAGGCGGCGGCGCCCGTCATGTGCGCCGACATGTAGAAGGGGTGATCGCCGTCCTGGCTTCGCACCACGAATGGACCGGGGACGCTGAATTGGGTGACCTCGCCGCGCGCGAGCGTGAGCGGCGCGCCGGGCGGCGGGAGCGGCTCGTAGGTGAGCTTCGTGCCATCGACGGCGCCGATGATGCGCCAAGGCACCGTCTCCTCCTGACCGTCGTAACGGTTGCGGTAACGGACGCCGACATACTCGTTGCCGAGCGCGCGCACGGGCGGGATTTGCTGGTGCCCCGTGTCGTCACAACAGCTCTCGATGCCGAGCCCCGACTTGCCGCCCCAAACACCGATGGGCGCGTCCGACTGGATGACGCTCCCTGCCAGCGGCGCGCCCTGCGTGAATTGAAGCACTTGTCCGCGGTTGATGGTGTACGTGGCCGGCGTGCCCAACTTGGTCGCGGCCACGCCCGTGCCACCGACGATGTCCGCGGTCGGGTTGATGGTGACGGCGGTGTTGTCCTTCTGCGCCACGATCTCTACGAACGGCTGGCCGATGAGGCCGGGCCCGAAGGCGTCGACGGCGATGTAGTTCGTGTCCCAGGCCGACGTCGGCAAGAGGAGCGTCGCGCTCGTCATCGCGCTCTGTCCGCCGCCGTACGGGAAGATGTCGTAAGCCACCACCGGCGCCGACGAGGTGATGTGGAATGCGCTCCCGATCGCCGTGCCGTGCGCCGCCGTGTCCACCGCGGTGATGGCGGGTGTGATGCCGAGCGGGCAATCGAGCTTGAGGAAGGACGGCGCGCCCACGTGCCGATTGAGGAAGAAGATGGCCACCGCCCCCGCGGGGATTTGCGCGTTCTGAATCGGCTTGTAGGTGATCCCTTGTCCCGAGCCCGAAGGGATGAAGGCGAACGTCGAGGGATCGAGCGTCTGCCCGCCGTACTCGACGTTGATCGTCACGGGCGTGGTCCAGGTGTTGGCGATGAAGGCCGCATAACAGGCGCCGGCGCCGTCGAGGACGACATCGGGATCCACGGCCCAATACTCGCAACCGATGTTGCTCTTGTTGGCGACGGCGCTGTCGCAGGAGGGCACGCAACCGTCGAGGGTGCAGCCTTGATCCGCTGGGCAGGTGGTGAGGACTTTGTCGTCGCAGTCGACGAGCGTGTGGAGATCGCTCGAGCAATGCGGACCCGCGCAGCTCCCGGCGCCGCCGGTGCTCGATCCGGTGAAGGTGGGATCGGAGCTGCCGCCGCCGGTCGGGCCCGCCCCGCCGGCGCCGCCGACCATGAATTGGTTCGGCGCGGCGCTGCACCCGGCTTGGTGCGCCGCGATCGCGGCCACGCTGACGAAGACCAACGAGACGAGCGATCGATTCATGGTCGCGTTCCTCCACGCCGCGGAGGGGCCGCCGTCCCATTCGAATGGCCCCGCGCCGGACGGACGGCGCAATCATAATCACAGGCGGACGCTGCCCCCAAGCCTGCTGTCGCCGCGGCCTTTCCCGAGGCGTTTTCCTCGGTTACTGTGGGCACGTGCAGTCCGGCCTCAGTCATCATCCGCTGGCCATTCCGTATGCGTTCCTCCTCGTCGCCTCCGTCGGCGCGCTCTTCTCGGCCAACGCAGCGCGTCCTTTCGTGCGCGACGGGCGGCTGTCGATCGGGGTGTTCTTCGCAGGGTGGCTGACGTCCGAGCTCGCGATTCACCACCTCGTCTGGCAGGTGATCGCGACCGCAGCCTTCGTGTGGGCCGGCGCGCTCGCCGCGTGGCCGGGCTTCGTGGCGCTGGCCCTCGTACTGATCTCGTGGGTGGGGCTCGTGCGCATGACACGCGTGGCGGACTCCGCCGGTGACGTGGTCGAGCACGCGCTCGTCGAGGCGCTCGGTCGCGACTACGCCGATCGCATCGATGCAGCCGAGCGGGCGCGCCTCGACACACCGCTGGGGATTGGGCAGCTCATCCAACCTTTCCTGCCGCATCACCCCGAGGTCGAGCGTATCCGCGGCCTCGCGTACGGCTCGGCCGGTCACCGCAACGAGCTCGACATCTATCGTCCGCGCGACGCCGGCGCGAAGCGCCCCGTCCTCGTGCAGGTCCACGGCGGCGCTTGGGTCCTCGGTGACAAATCCCAGCAGGGCTTGCCGCTCATGACGCACATGGCGTCGCTCGGCTGGGTGTGTGTGGCCATCAATTACCGGCTCAGCCCGCGCGCCACCTTTCCCGATCACATCATCGACGTGAAGCGCGCGCTCGCCTGGGTGAAAGCGCACATCGCGGAGCACGGGGGCGATCCCGATTTCGTGGTGATCACCGGCGGCTCCGCGGGCGGTCACCTGTGCTCGCTCGCCGCGCTCACGCCCAACGATCCGGAGTATCAACCCGGCTTCGAGGCGGCCGACACGTCGGTGCGGGCCTGCGTGCCTTTCTACGGCGTCTACGATTTCACCAATCGCAAAGGCATCGGCCGCGAGGACATGCGCGGCCTCTTGAGCCGAGTGGTGATGAAGCGCCGCTTCGCCGAGGCGGTCGAGCTCTTCGATCGCGCCTCACCGATGAGCCGCGTCAACGAGCACGCGCCGCCGTTCTTCGTCATTCACGGCACCAACGACACCTTGGTGCCGGTCGAGGAGGCTCGCCTCTTCGTCGAGCTTCTTCGCGCCGCGTCCCACGAGCCGGTGGCGTATGCCGAGCTCCCCGGCGCACAGCACGCCTTCGAGGTCTTCTCCTCGCCGCGCACGGTGCATGTGGTGCGGGGCGTGGCGCGCTTTCTGGCGCACACCCATGCGATGTACCGCGCGACCCAGGCCGCGCCCGCCCGTCCCTCCGACGCGACGGAGCGCACCGCCGTCATGGCCTGAGGCGCTCCGCGGCGCTCGAAGATGGTTTGAGCGCCGGCCATCGCTCCCGAGACCTCGAGCACCTTTGAAGCCTGCCGAGAGCCGTTTGCGGATCCCTTGCAGAGCCTGCAATCGATACCAGGCTGGGCGCGAGAGGGCCCAACGGATCAGAGGTTCTCTCGAGCCGGATGTAAGCGTGTTTTTGCGCCCCTGCGGTCCTCTCCCGATCAAGGCCGGTCGCTTGCGGCCCGATCATGAGGCGCTATCGGCTCTTCGCCCTCGGTCGCTCGCGACGAACATCCATGAGCAGCTCGGGAGAGGGCCAATGGGGCTCACCGCCGAGCAATGGAGATGACGCCGAAGCGCCCCGAAATCATCGAGGCGCCTCGAAATCATGAATTCGTCGTTTGTGCTCCCGGCGCCGTCGGCCCGAAATTCCGCTGGGAATCAGGGCTGCGGCCATCGAAACCGATGCTGGGGAGCGCCGGCTGTCAGATCAGATCGCCGTTGCTGACGGGCTGCACGGCGCTCTCCGGCGGAGTAGAGGGCGGGGGAGGCGCCTGCTCCGCAGCCGCGGACGCATTGCCATTGAGAGGAGCGCTCCCCTCCGGCGCCACGCGTGCGGGGCGTCGCACCACCACCCACTGACGCGCGGGAATCGGCTCCGGCGGCGGCGTGGGGGCTGCGGCCACAGGCTCGGCGCGGCGCACAGGACGCTTGCGCGGCTTGCGCGCGGGCGCCTCGGCGTGCACTTCGCGCGGCGTCGGCAGCGGGACCACGTTGGTCGGGGCGCTGGTCGTCGTCGCCGACGACGACGGCAGCACGATCAAGCGGCCGGTGCGCTGACGATCGAGGATACGCGTCGTCGTGACGGGAGCCGGCTGCGGCTTCACCTCGGGCTCGGGGTCGGCTGCGGCTGCTCGTTGGGAGATGGCGCTCGGACCACGTGCGCTTGGGCCACGTGCGCTCGGCTCACGTGATTGGGAGCGGCCCGCGGCTGCGCCAACGGTGATGGGGCGCGCCGGACGGGCGGCCCCACCCTTCGCCCCGAACAACGCGGCGCGCGCTGCGTCGAGCGCTGCCCGCCGCACCAGGTCCGCCAGATCTTCCACGAACGCATCCACGACCGCGTCGATATCAACCTGAATGCTCATGTCGCCGTCATCGCTTCGCACAACTTCATTGTGTACGTCAACGACTCCTTCGCTGCACGTGCTCTCGACATGTCGAATTGAAGGTCGCGCGCGGGCGGCGGGCGGCCTCCGCCCTGTGCGGAGCACGAACGTGGTATGGGGTGGTGCCGCCCGGCGCCACGATGAACGAGCCGTCCCAACCATACGCCGAGCTCACCCGCTGGCTCGTCGAGGGCGGCGCGCAAATCGATCGCGTTCGGATTGCCGATGATCCCAATGCCGGCCGGGGCATCGTCGCCGCGGTGCCCATCGCCGCTCACGCCCCTGTCCTTCGTGTCCCGCGATCTCACGTGATCACCACCGAGACCGCCCGCGGCACGAATGTGGGACGCCTCGTATCCAGTATTCCGGATCACACGCCCGGGTTGATTCTCGCGGCGTGGCTGCTTGCGGAGAGCGCTGATTCCACCTCGATCCATCGCGGGTACTTGGCCTCGCTTCCGCGCGCATTTCCCACCGATCCGTTGTTCTTCACGGCCTCCGAGGTCGCCTTGCTCGAAGGCTCGTACGCCCTTCCTCTCGTCCAGACGCGGGGGACGACGTATGCGCGCGAGCACGCCGCGCTGCGTGAGCGCGTGCCCGCCTTTCGTGATCTTCCGATCGCCGCATTCGTCTGGGCTCGCCTGTGCGCGAGCACGCGGGTCTTCAGTCTCACCATCGACGGGCAGAAGACCGAGGCGCTCGTGCCGCTCGCCGACATGCTCAACCATCATCGCCCTGCGTCCACGCGCTGGACTTGGGACGACGAGGCCGATGGATTCGTGCTCCTCGCGACCGAGCCCATTCCCGCAGGCGCGCCGGTGATCACGAGCTACGGGGTCAAATCCAACGTTCGCCTCCTCTCCTCGTATGGTTTTGCCATCCCGGACAACGACGCCGAAGAGGCCGCGATCCCGCTCGCGATCCCGAGAGGCGCGCCGCTCTTCGATCGCAAGGTGGCCCTCTTGGGCGGCCCCGGTCGCGCCCTTTGCGTCACCGCGCGCACCGACGCCGCGGGGACGCGCGCCGCGCTCTCCTTCGCACGCATCGCGATGGCCACGGAGCCCGAGCTCGATCGCCTCGTGCGCCCCGTCTCTCCGCACACCGAGAATGCGCCCCTCGACGCGCGCAACGAAGCTGCGGCGCTCGGCCTGCTGTCGGAGGCGAGCGCCCTCGCGCTCCGGCGCTTCCCCACGTCGATCGATCATGACGACGCGCTGCTTCAAAGCGCTTCGCTCACCGTCAATGCGCGTCACGCGGTGATCACGCGCCTCGGGGAGAAACGCGTGCTCGCGTTCTATCGTGATCTCGCCACGACCGTGCGACCGTATCTCGATCTGCCCCGGCACTGCCTGGCTCGCGCAGTGAGGGAGCGGGCCGTGCCGGCCGGCGAGCCCGCGCGTTACCTCGCGACCCATGCGGCCGGCGTCGCGATCCGCCGTTACGAAGAGGCCGCGTCCTTTACGCGCGCCCGCGCCCGCGCCTAGCATCGCTCATGCGCGCCATCGTCCGCTCTTTGGCGATCTTCGCGATCGCCGCCGGATCCGTTGCCTGCTCGGAGAGCAGCGATACCCATGTGCCCGTCGACGGCGGGCCTCCGCCCGACAGTGGTCCGCCGCCGGGCCCTGCCGTGGTGTGGCGTCAAAGCACGCCGGTCGCGCCGGTGTTCATCGGCAGCGGTGGTTTCGCTTATGGAGTCGGCAGCGCCACCGTGGGCGCGGCGGCGCCGCAGGGGCTCGTGAAGGTCGGGCCCGACACCAAAGGCCCCTGGGGGACGATTGGGTTCCTCCACTTCTCCGGCTACTGGTACGGCGACGACACCGTCCTCGGCTTCTCCCATCTCCATCTCCATGGCACGGGCGCCACCGATTACGGCGTGCTCTCGATGATGCCCATCGAGACCTTCGATCCGACCATCACCACCTCGG
This sequence comes from Minicystis rosea, assembly GCA_001931535.1. GTDB lineage: Bacteria > Myxococcota_A > Polyangia > Polyangiales > Polyangiaceae > Minicystis > Minicystis rosea. The sequence goes on along the minus strand of CP016211.1, from coordinate 4,843,878 downwards.
ACGGTTACGCCTCCCCGTTCCAGAAAGCCAACGAGTCGGCCACGCCCGGCCGCTATGCGACGAAGCTCGATCGCGGGAGCATCGCCGTCGATCTCACGGCGACCGCCCATGCGGCCCACCATCGTTATACGTACCCTGCGGGCACGGCGGCTGGTCACGTGATCCTCGATCTCGATCATCACCTCAGCGGCGGATCGGTCAAAGACGCGGACGTCACCCTCTATCCCGACGAGCACCGCATTCGCGGCCGGCTGCGCAGCGTCGGGGGCATGTCCGGTGGATTCGGCGGATACGATGTCTTCTTCGAGGCGCGCACGCGGGCCGCGTGGACCGAGAGCCTCGTGTGGCACGATGGGATGGCCCCCGCGGCCGGCACCACCGCGAGCGGGAGCGCCGTGGGCCTCGCGCTCGCGTTCGATCTCGCGAGCGCGGATCCCATCGAGGTGCAGATTGGCCTCTCCTTCGTCTCCGGCGACGAGGCGGCCCAAAACCTCGCGGCCGAAATGCCGGCTTGGTCCTTCGACGACACCGCCAAGCAGACGGCCGCCGATTGGCAGAAGCTCCTCGACACGGTGCGCTTCGAGGGCGGCCGGGCCGAGCAGCGCGACATGATGACGGCCGCCCTCTATCACCTCTTCTTGATGCCCACCGTACAGAGCGACGTCTCCGGCAAGTACCGCGGCTTCGACGGGCAGGTGCATCAAGCCGACGGCTTCCGCTACGTCTCCGATCTCTCGCTCTGGGACACGTACCGCACGCTTCATCCGCTCTATTCGATCATCACGCCCGACCGCGCGCTGGACGCCGTGCGATCGATGCACGCCATGGCCCAGCAGGGCGGCGCCTTCCCCAAATGGGCTCTCGCCACGGGCGACACCCACACGATGATCGGCGCCAGCGCCGAGGTGGTGGTGGCCGACGCCTTCCTCAAAGGCATCACCGATTTCGACGCCGAGGGGGCCTATTCGATCCTGCGCGCCGCGGCCATGGACGCCATGCCGCCGCCGGGCGGGCGCGGCGGGCGCGATCACGTCGAGCCTTACATGAAGCTCGGTTACGTGCCCCAGGACCTGACCGATGGTTCGGTCTCGCACACCACCGAATACGCCAACAACGATTTTGCCCTCGCGGCGCTGGCCGAGGGCCTCGGGCACAAGGACGACGCCGCCGCGCTGCGGCAGCGCGCCACCGGCTATCGCAAGCTCTACGATCCCGAAACGGGCTTCCTCTGGGCGCGCAATCAAGATGGCAGTTGGGCCTCGAAGCACGGCGATCCCACGGGGTTCACGAACGAGTACACCGAGGCCAACCCCTGGCAGAGCTTGTGGATGGTGGCGCTCGACGCCGACGGCCTCGCCGAGCTCGCCGGCGGCCGGGAGAAGCTCGTGCAGAAGCTCTCCGAGATGTTCCAGGCGACGCGCGAGCATCACGAGAACATCGATTTCGACAACCTGCTCCTCGCGGGGGCGCAGCGGCCTTTTTACTGGGCGGCGAACGAGCCCGACATCAACGCGGCTTACCTCTTCGCCCAGCTCGGCCGGCCCGATCTGACGCAACAATGGGTAGCTTGGCTCCGGGCCACGCAATACACGCCGGGCCCCGACGGCCTCCCCGGCAACGACGACGGCGGCACCATGTCCGCGTGGTTCGTGTTCGGCGCGCTCGGGTTCTATCCGCTCGTGGGCAGCGATCGCTACGTGATCGGCGCCCCGCTCTTCCCGCACACGGAGGTCGCCGTGCCCGGCGGCACGTTCACGATCGAAGCGGCCGAGGTGTCGGACACCAACATCTATGTCGAGGCCGTGGAGCTGAATGGCAAAGCGCTCACCGTGCCCGAGATTCGGCACGCGGATTTGAAGGCGGGCGGCTCGCTGGTGTTCCACATGGGGCCTGCGGCGAGCAAGTGGGGGCAGTCTCCGTGACGATGCGGCGGCGGTGATGGGACGAAGCCATCACCGCCGCTGCATTGGTGGCAACTTTCGCTGCCACGAAATGGCGAGCGCGGCGATCAGGCTGCGGGCGGCGGGATCACGCCGAGCTGGATGAGCATGCCGAGCGCGTCGGCGTAGACCCAGCTCTCCACGATCTTGCCGGCGGTGAGGCGGAAGATGTCCACGCCGCCCACGGAGATGCGCTTTCCGGTGGGCGGGACCCCCATGAAGGGCCCCGTGTGCACGCCGGAGAGCGTGAAGCGATACGAGACCAGATCGCCCTCGGCGATCAGCAGATCCACGGCATAACCAATCTCGCTGAGCCCCGCGTGGAGCATCTCGATGAACGCGCGCGCGCCTTCGTGGCCGCCGCGACGGGCGGGGTTCGAAGGATCGTGCGGTACGTAGTCGGGCGAAAAGAGATCTGGGACGAGATCGAGCTGGCCCCGTTGAATGACGTCCTCGACGAGGCGGCAGACGATGGACTTGTTGGTGGCGATCATGTGGAGCGCTCCTTTCACGGTTCTCCCCCGGGAGACCGCGCGCAGGTGGCTCGTCACACCTCTGCGCGCGCAGTGGGTCAAGCCATTTCTCGCGCCACCGCCGGGGCGAAGAGACTTCAAGGCTTCGGCGGAGGCGAGCGTGGGAGTCGGACGGTGAAGGTGGTGCCGGAGCTCGCCTCGCTGGTGACGGTGATGTCGCCGCCGTGCGCGCGGACGATCTCGTGGGTGATGTAGAGCCCGAGGCCCAGCCCCTTCGAGGTGTGCGGCGCTCGGCCTTCCGCGCCGCGCTTGAAAGGATCGAAGAGGACTCCGATGCTCTCTTTGGGGATCACGGGGCCCTGATTGCGCACGTGGAGAAGGACGAAAGGGCCGGCGGCGTCGACGTCGACGTGCACGGGCGTGTCGGGCGGCGAGTAGTCGAGCGCGTTGGTGACGAGGTTTTGCACGACCTGGCCGATGCGATCGGGATCCCATCGGCCTTGGCTGCCCGGGCCGGCGGTGAGCTGCACGGCGCGGCTCGGATACGTGATCTCGACCTCGTCGAGGATGTGCCGGCAGGCGGCGCCGAGATCCACGGGTGCGGGCGTGATGGGGATGCCGCCGCCCTCTCGGCTCCGAGCGAAGTCGAGGAGATCGCGAATCATGCGATCCATGCGATCGGCGCTCTTGGCGATGCGCCGGATGCCTTTGGTGGCGCGCTCGTCGAGCTCTTCCTGTCGCAGGAGGCTCCCGGCGGTGAAGGTGATGGCGGTGAGCGGCGTCCGCAGATCGTGGCCGAGGATGCCGATGAAGCGCTCGCGGAAGGCCGTCTCGCGACGCTGCACGTCCTCGGCGCGGCGGCGATCGCTGATGTCGCGGACGAAGCCGGTGAAGAGCGGAGGCCCCTGCGTGGGCAGGCGGGTCACGGTGAGCTCGATGGGGAAGCACGATCCGTCGGCGCGCATGGCCTCGAGCTCGATGTGCTTGCCGACGATCGGGCCCTCGCCGGAGGCGAGGTAATGGGCGAGGCCGAGCCGGTGCGCTTCGCGCAGCGACGGTGGGATGATGAGCTCGGCCATGACGCGCCCGATCGCGTTCTCGCGCGGATAGCCGAAGGCCCGCTCCGCGGCGGGGTTCCACTCGGTGACGCGGCCCGCGGCGTCGATGGTCACGATGGCGTCGAGCGCCGCGTCCAGCACCGCGGCTTTGCGGGCCTGCTCTTCATGGCTCTTGGCCTCGGCCTCCTCGCGCACGATGAATTGGCCGAGCTGGACACCGATGGCGTCGAACATGCGGAGCAGCTCCTCATCGGGCGCGCGCGGCGCGCCGGAGAACAGCTCGAGCACCGCGCAGATGCGCGCGCCGGCGCGGATGGGGAAGGTGCAGGCGCCGCGCAGGCCGTCACGCGCGGCCGCAGCGGAGCGCGGATAGCGATGCGCTTCGGCGAGATCGGTGACCCACAGGGGCGCGCCGCTCTTCCACACGATGCCAGGCATCCCTTCGCCCGGGCCCAAGCGCAGGGTGCGGCTCACGGTCTCGAACGGCCCGTGATCCGCGGCGCTCCACAACGAGATGAGCGTGAGCGCGCCGCCTTCCACCCGCCAGAGCACGCCGAGATCCCAGCCGAACCCGGCGCACACGGCGGCGATGACCCGCGCGCCGGTGGCGTAGAGAGAGCCCGACTCCGCCAGGATGCCAATCACCTCGTACTGCGTGGCCAGCCGGCGTTCGATGCGCTTCAGCGGGGTGATGTCGACGTTGACGGCGATGCCGCCGGCGATCGCGCCCGTGGGGCCGCGGAACGGGATCGCGGAGTTGAGGATCGTCTTCCTGTTTCCCTTGCTCGTGAGGATGTCGAGCTCCTCGTCACGGATGGTCTCGCCCGTGACGAGCACACGCGCGAGCGCCCACTCGTGCGCGGTCAAGCGCTCGCCCGTCGCGGGGCGGAAGCCTTGATAAACGTCGTACCCTTCCGCGGACGGCGCGGCATGTCGCGTCTCCCAGATGGACATGGCCGCTGGGTTCATCTCGACGATGCGCCCGCCCTGCTCGGCGACGAAGATGCCGACCGGGAGCAAATCCATCACCGAGCGCAGGCGCTTTCGCTCGAACGCCAACTGGGAGCGGGCAGCCTCTTGGATCTCCACGGCCACGATGGCCATGGTCTCGTCGATGGCGGCGTGGACGAGCTTCGCCTCTTCGTGGGTGGGACAATCTGGGCTTCCTGGCAGAGATCGGTGATCGTCGCGCGGAGGTGCGAGAGCTCCCGGAGCGCCTCGTCGAGCGTGTAGGCGGAGAAGAAGCGTTCTTGTGCGTGCTCGCGGGTGAGCCACGCTCGCCCGGCCGCGCGGCCTTCGCGATCGCCGTCGATGCGACGCTGATCGCACGCGTCGAGCGCGGCGCTCATGACGTCGAGGAGCTCGGCGATGTGGTTTCGCAGCGCCGGCTCCGTCAGGCGGTTGGCGGCGGGCACCATGGGATCTTCGAGCACCCGACGGGTCCAACGACAGAGGAGAGACTCGCGCTGCTCCCGAAGCAGCGCGCCGAGCGGCGACGCCGGGCCCGTCTGCGGGCGAAGGCTCGTCATCGAAGGAGCGTAGCGCCGGCGGTGCGCCCGGCAGCACGATGGGCCGATCTGCGACGCCGACGTCGCTCGCTCACCAGCGTCGCGCCGAGCTCGCTCGCGCGCGTGATCGCCGCGCGGAGAGGCTTCGCGCCGGGCCCGGCGGACGGACCGAGGCGGGCTCGCCGTTTCCCGATTGTGCCTGTCGAAGGCCTGTATCGGCCGAGAGGCGGACAAGCTCGTTTCGGGCGCGGCAGACTCCGTATCTGATCGGGCCATGAGGCTCGGCGCCGAGCATGGGAGTCTCGCGCTCGAAAGGAGGACGGGATGGTCTACCATCCTCGGCGCATGGCCACGCGTCGCGCCTCCTCGTTCGATGACAAACGCGCTCGCATCGCCGCGCTCGCCTCCTCGCCGGAGGCGGTGGTCGTCGCCGAGCTGCGCCGCTTCCTCGGCGACAAGAATGGATATCTCTGCGGAGAAGCGGCGGCCGTCGTACAGCAGCGCGAGCTCCGCGAGCTGATCCCCGAGCTGGCCTCCGCGTTCGAGCGGCTCCTCGCCGCCGGGGCCGACGCCGACAAGGCATGCTTCGGGAAGAAGCGCATCCTCGAAGCGCTCGTCGCGTTCCAAGCCGACGTCGCCCCCGTGTATCTCGCCGGCCTCCACCACGTGCAGCGCGAGCCGTCGTATCCCGAGCCCGTCGACACCGCCGGTCCCGTGCGCGGCCTCTCCGCGCATGCGCTCGTCGAGATCGATCACGCCGAGGCGCTCGTGGAGATCACACCGCTGCTCGTCGATCCCGAGCCGATGGTGCGCGCCGAAGCCGTGCGGGCGATCGCGCGATCCGCCGTGGAGGGCGCGGCCGCGGTGCTGCACCTCAAGGTGCTCGCAGGCGACGTCGAAGCAGACGTGATCGAGGCTTGCTATGGCGGGCTTCTGCGGCTCGCGCCGGCGCGCTATCTCTCCATCGTCGCGGACGCGCTTCGGAGCGAGGAGCCCGCGCGCGTCGAGGCAGCCGCGCTCGCGCTCGGAGAATCACGCGTGCGCGAGGCGCTCCCGGTGTTGCAGAGCGCGCTCGAGAGCATCGCGCGTCCGCGCGAGCAGCAGAGCGTGATCATGGCGATTGCGCTGGTGCGATCGGACGAGGCTTTGGCGTTCCTCCTCACGCTCGTGGAGAGCGCGCCGGAGGGGCAGGCCGTCGCGGCGATTCATGCGCTCGCGCTTCATCGTCATGATCCCACCGTCGTCGATCGGGTGCACCGCGTCGTCGCACTGCGTCGCTCGCGAAGGCTCACGGAGTCGCTGCGCGAGCGCTTCGGGTGACCCTCGACAGGCGCGCCCGGTGCGTGCCATTCTCGATCTCATGGCGAAGCGGGTTTTCTTGGGCTCACTCGCGACCGTCGCGTTCCTCGCGGCGATCACGGGCGGATGTGGGGGCAGTGGCGAGACGGGGACGACGGGAGGCTCCGGCGGCACAGGCGGTCACGGCACCGGCGGCGGCGACACCAACTCTTGCGGCCCCGGCATCGACACGAGCGGCTGCGGCGTCGTCGTCGCTCCCGGCAGCGACGACACCCACGACGTGCAGATGGCCCTCATCGAGGTGAAGTCGAGCAGCAGCGTCTGCCTCTGTCCCGGCACGTATCAGTTCAAGCAGCAGCTCAGCCTCACGGTGCCCAACGTCACCGTGCGCGGCTTGGGCGCGGCCGTCACCGACACCGTCCTCGACTTCTCCACACACGAGGGCACCACCAACGACACCATGCTCGTCACGGCCGACGGCTTCACCATCGAGAACCTGTGGGTGAAGAACACGCCCGGCAACGGCGTCGTCGTGCGTCAATCCGACAAGCCCACCTTCCGCAACCTCAAGGTGAGCTGGGACAGCCCGCAGTCGGCCACGCACGGTGCTTATGCCGTCTACCCGGCCGAGTGCACCAACGTGCTCATCGAGGATTGCGAGGTCGAGGGCGCGGCCGACGCGGCCATCTACGTCGGGCAGGGGACGGGCGCGATCGTGCGGCGAAACAAGGCCCACGACAGCGTGCTCGGCATCGAGCTCGAGAACACCACGAACGGTGAAGTCTACGACAACGAGATCTACGACAACAGCGGTGGTCTCGCGGTCTTCCTCCTCGGGAACCTCAACAAGAAGACCTCCGACACGAACCTCCTCCACGACAACAACGTGCATGACAACAACCACGTCAACTTCGGTGATTCGACGACGTTCGTCGCTTCGATCCCGAAGGGCACGGGCGTCATCGTGGTCGGCTCCGACAACACCGAGATTCGCAACAACAAGATCGACAACAACCAGAGCGCGGCCATCCTCGTGGTCAGCTACGTCTTGATGACGAAGCTCGTGCCCGGCGCCATGATCGATCCGGAGGCGGACCCCTACCCGGATGGGACGTTCATTCACGACAACACCTACTCGAACAACGGGACGATGCCTTCCACGCCGCTCGATCTCATCGGCGTCTCGCCGACGGAGAACGTGCTTTGGGACGGCATCGTGCGCTCCTCCATGCCGGCGACCGACAAGGACGCGAAGTTCTGTCTCGGGACCAAGACGCCGTTCCCGTCGTTCCGCATGTTCGCCGGTGATCACCTGACCGATCCGGACATGGGCACGCCGCTGCAGTCGACGGACACCACGCCGTACCAGTGCGATCTGCCGGCGATTCCCGCCTCGAAGTGATGCGCTCGCCCGGCTCGTGGCTCGCGATTGCCCTCCTCGCCCTCACGGGTTGCACCGTGGAGGAGGGCAATCCTCATGCGCCCGCGACCGTTTCGCGCGTGCTGCCGTGGGCGCCCGAGGCGCTCGCGGCGGCGCCCGAGCCGGAGGCGAACCCGACGACGCCCATCAAGGCGGAGCTCGGCCGCCTGCTGTTTTACGACCCCATCCTCTCCACCGATCGCGCGGTCGCCTGCGCCACGTGCCACAGCGAAATCTGGGGCATGTCCGATGGGCTGGCGCGCTCCATCGGCGTGGGCGGCGTGGGCCCCACGGGGCCCGGCCGCGTCGGTAAGAGCCTCACGCGTCGCAACGCGCAGACGCTGTGGAACGTGGCTCATCGCGAGACGCTCTTCTGGGACGGGCGCACCGGCTCGCTCGAAGATCAAGTGATCTTCCCGCTCCACGAGGCGCGGGAGCTGGGCCGCGATCCCGCGGAGGTCGTGGCCGACATCGCGGCCATTCCCGACTATGCGGCGCGCTTCGCCGAGGCCTTTCCGGGGGCCGAGCCGGCCGTGAGCGTGATCCATCTGCAACAAGCCATCGCGGCGTTCGAGCGCACGATGGTGAGCGATCGATCCCCCTATGACCAGTTCATCGCCGGCGACGAGGGTGCTTTGAGCGCCGAGGCGCAGCGGGGGATGTGGCTCTTTGCCGAGGTGGGGTGCGCGAAGTGTCACGTGCCGCCGCGCTTCGAAGCCGAGGTGTTCGCCGATCGTCATGTCGCGCCGATCGCCGGCGTTCGTGACGAGGGCCGCGGCGCGGTCACGCGTGTCGCGGTTGATCAATATGCTTTCCGTGTCCCCACGCTGCGCAACGTGCGCGAGTCGGGGCCGTATTTTCACACGGGCGCCGTCGAGGAGCTCCTCGACGCGGTTCGCCACGAAGCGGAGCTCGCGCCGCGCGCGCTCGACGAGGACGAGATCTCCGCCATCACCACCTTCCTCGACAAAGGTCTCGTCGACCCGAGCCGCAGCCCCGGCCGCCCGGCGAAGGTGCCGAGCGGCCTGCCCGTTCCGGTCGACGGATTCAGGATTCCCCGATGATTCGACGATTTTCTCAGCGCGCGTTGCTCCTCGTCTCGCTCGCGCTCGGCGGCGCCTGCTCGGGCTCGTCCGACACCAACGGCGATGCCGGCCCGCCCGACGCCGGCACCGTGAAGCCCACGCCCGCGCCCGAAGGCAAGCCCTGGGACACGCTCGCCGAGTGGCACCTCTTCACCGACGATCACGAGCAAACCCCGGCGGAAGGCGTGATTCCGTACGACGTGGTGGCGCCCCTCTTCTCCGACTACACGGAAAAGCACCGTTTCCTCTACGTGCCTCCGGGGAAGAAGATTGGATATCGCGACACCGATCGATGGGAGCTCCCGGTGGGCGCGATCTTGGTGAAGACGTTCGCTTATCCGATTGACGAGCGCGATGCGAAGAAGGGCCTTCGCCTCTTGGAGACACGGCTCCTCGTGCGCGAGAGCACGGGGTGGATTCCGCACACGTACGAGTGGGACGCGGAGCAGAAAGGCGCCGTGCGCGAGGTCGCGGGCGACACCATCGACGTGAGCTGGATCGACGCGACGGGCGCGACGCGCACCAACCATTACAGCGTGCCCAACACCAATGTCTGCCTGGAGTGCCACGGCAAGGTAGGCATGACGGGATCGCTCGGCGGGCGGACACGGCAATGGAACCGTGATCACGATTACGGCAAGGGCCCCGAGAATCAGATCGATCACCTCGCGTCGCTCGGCCTGCTCGACACCACGCCGCCGGCGGTGGCCGCGCGCCAGACGCTCGTGGATCCCTTCGGGAGCGCGTCGCCCTCCGATCGCGGGCGCTCGTATCTAGATGCCAATTGCAGCCATTGCCACGGCGTCGTCGGTTTGGCGAAGGGCACGGCGTTCTGGCTCGATTGGGACCATACCGATCCGGTGAAGGGCGACCCCTCGGACTACGGTGTCTGCAAGGTGCCCGCTTCGGCGGGCGGCGCGACGTGCGGGCTCGCCTTCGACGTCGTCCCGGGCCACTCGGAGCTTTCCATCGTGCCGTGTCGGGCCGGGACGCTGGAGAGCAAGATCGCGATGCCGCCCGTGGGCCACAACCTCGTTCACGACGAGGGCGTCGCGCTCCTCAAGACCTGGATCGACGCCATGCCCGAAAAGACCTGCCAATGACGGGTGGTCGACGGGTGGTCGACCGCCGATGGCCTGATAGCCAATCACGATGACGATGCGTGGAGCCGCCCTCTGGGGGAGGGCGGCTCCGTGCGTTCATGTGATCAGTCGCAGAGGACTTTGAAGCCCATCTGGATGTTGTTGCAGCTCATCATCTGCTCTGCGCAGAACGAGCCGGCGCAGGAGCAATCGAGTGGGCCCTGACAAGGGTTCTCGCGGCACTGGTAGGTGGTGACTGTGCCGATGTAGGCGATGCAGACGGCGCCGGCCGTGCAGGCGAAGCCGTCGGGGCCGCAAGGAGCGGCGCAAGGCGCGTCGCAGTCGATTTCGTCATAGTGCCAAAGGCCGCCCTTGCAGGTCGCGGGGCTGCCGCAACAGGTGAGGGGCGGCACGCATTGCAGGCCTTCGTGATCGCAGCTCGCCTGGATGCCGGGGAAAGGATCGGGGCAGACGGCCGGCCCGCTGGAGGTGCTGGAGCTGCTCGACACGACGGACGTGGACACGGTGGGAGACGAGCTCGACGACGAGCCACCGCTGCCGCCGGCTCCGCCGGTGCCCGCGCTGCCGTCGACCACGACCTTGCCGCCGCAGGCGCCGAGCCCGATGGCGAGCGCGAAGGGGAGCCGCGAAGGGAGCCAATGCATGCGCGACTCCTATCATGGCGAGGGCGTGACGGGTGCTGGCGCGGCCGGCGAACGATGGCAACATGTCGCGGCGCATGCGCATCCCCATGCTCGGTCGCGAGAATGCGTTTCCATCGCCCGAGCAGGCGAGCCCCGAGGGCATCGTCGCCTTTGGCGGAGAGCCTTCGCCGGAGCGGCTCCTGCTCGCGTATGCGAGCGGGATCTTCCCGTGGCCGCACAAGGGGCTGCCGCTCCTCTGGTTCTCGCCCAACCCGCGCTTCGTGGTGGTGCCGGAGCGCGCGCACGTGCCGACGTCGCTGCGCAAGCGCATCCGCCGCGGCGAGTACGAGGTGCGCGTCGACACCGCATTTCGCCGCGTGATGGAGGCGTGCAGCGAAGTGCCGCGGCCCGGGCAGGGCGGGACGTGGATCAACGCGGAGATGATCGCGGGATACACGGCCCTGCACGAGCTCGGCTTCGCGCACAGCATCGAGAGCTGGCAGGACGGCGAGCTGGTCGGCGGGCTCTACGGTGTCTCGATCGGGCGGATGTTCACGGGAGAATCGATGTTCGCGCGGGCGCCGGATGCGTCGAAGGTGGCCTTCGTGACGCTGCTCGGCAACTTCGCGGCGTGGGGATTTTCGTTCGTCGACTGCGAGGTGGAGACTCCGCACTTGGCGCGGTTCGGCGGGGAGAGCTGGCCGCGGCGCGACTTCCTCGCGGCGCTGTCCGTCGCGGTGGCGGCCCCATCGCGGCGCGGTGCTTGGTCGTTCCCGCTCGCGCCGCTCGCCGCGCTGGAGCGCCTGCCGCGCGGGTGAGCGCCGCAGATGGTTCGAGCTCGAACGGACGATGCGTTCGGAGATGGTTTGAGCTCAAACGATCCATCTGCGCGCGACGAAAGCTGCGCTCGCGTCCGTGCGCGTCATGGCCAGGGCGGAGGTGTCATCGAGTCTCGCGCCGGACGGGAGGCGCGCCGTCACTGACGGAGGAAACGAGCGCAGCGCCGTTGTGGTCGGGTGTGGGGACGGAAAACCGTCATTTCACAGCCGATTCTGCGATGGTAAGCTCGTTGACCAGTGCTGACCGACTTCCTGCACCGGATGCGTCGGACGAGCTTCATACGGCTCGAGTCGTCGGTGTTCGTCGGCCGACTGCGGGAGCTCACGGCGATCGAGCAGGCGCTCAGCGAGGGACGGCTGGTGACGCTGGTGGGCGAAGCCGGCGTGGGGAAGACGCGGCTCGCGCAGCGGGTGGCGCTGTCGCAGCGAAGCGTCTACGAGGGCTCGGGCGGCGTCTGGTTCTGCGAGCTGTGCGACGCGCGCGACGTCGAGGCGATGAGCGCGGTGGTGGCGCGGGCGCTGTCGATCGCGGATGAGGCGACGGCCGCGGGTGAGGCGTCGGTCACGGCGATTGGGCGCGCGTTGGCGGCGCGTGGGCGCGCGCTGGTGGTGCTCGACAACGTGGAGCAGCTCCTGCCGCGGGGCGCGGACGTGATCTTGCGATGGCTCGATCTGGCGCCGGAAGCGCGCTTCTTGGTGACGAGCCGAGAGCCGCTCTATCTCATCGGTGAAGATCCCATCGAGGTCGGGCCGCTGACGCTGCCCGAAGGGGCGGCGCTCGAAGGGGATGCGGCGGCGCTGTTCGTGGAGCGGGTGCGTGCGCGCCGGAGCGGGTTCGTGCCGTCGGTCGAGGAGTCGTCGGCCATCGCCGATCTGGTGCGGCGCGTGCGTGGTGTGCCGCTCGCGATCGAGCTGTGCGCGTCGCGCTTCGCCGAGGGCGACCCGCGCGCGCTGCCGGCACCGCGGCCGGGGCGCTGCGTGAGCTCGGACGCGCAGGCGATCGCGTGGGGGTATCTGCAGCTCGGTCCCGAGGAGCGTGAGGTGCTCGCGCAGTGCTCGGTGTTCCGCGGGGGCTTCACGGTCGCGGCGGCCGAGCACGTGGTCGCGCTGTCGCGCGCGGCGGAGGCGCGGCCCGTGGGCGAGGTGATCGAAGCGCTCGTGCAGAAGGGCCTCGTGCGCGCGACGCGCGGTGAAGGCGCGGCGCCGCGGCTGTCGTTGTGCGAGGCCATCCGCGCGCACGCGGCCGGTACGCTCTCGCTCGGTGACGAAGCTTCGGGGGCGCCGTTCCGGCACGCGCGCTACTACCTCGATCTCGCGTCGGGGCCGCTCACCGATCTGCCGGCCACGCCCGCGTCGGTGAGCACGCGCGAGGAGCTCGCGGCCGAGCGGGAGAACCTCGAGGCGGTGCTCGATCTCGGGGCGCAGGGGCGGCGGCCCGATCTGGTGCTGCGCGCGGCCATCGCGCTCGATGTGATCGCGTCGGGGACGGGGCTCTCGCGGGCGCAGCTCGTGTTGCTCGACGACGCTCTGCGGACCGGGGACACGGGGCCGCGCTCGGGGATCGATGCCGCGATGATCGGGCGCGCGCTGGGCGTGCGCGCGGGCGCGCTGCGAGCGCAGGGCAAGCTCGAGGAAGCGGAGCGCGACGCGCAGGTGGCGCTCGCGCTGGCGCGGCACGCGGGGAGCGCGCGGCAGATCGTGGCGATGCACCTGGCGGTGGGCGTGGCGCGGTTCCAGCTCGGCGATCTGGAGCCGGCGCTCACGCACGCGCGGGCCGCCCTCGTGGAGGCCACGGCCGCGGGCGATGGCACGTCGGAGCCGCTGGCCTTGCAGCAGGTGGGCGGCGTGCTGCAGGCCATGGGTGACGCGTCGGGCGCGCGCGCACACTACGAGGCGGCGCTCGCGCTCGGGGTCGAGCGCGCGGACGAGGTGGCCGAGTGCCGCGCGGCCATGGGCCTCGGGTCGTATCACTTGGAGGCCGGCGATCTGGAGCGCGCCGAGGCGTACTACGAGCGCGGCCTGCTCATCGCGCGCCGGCTCAAGATGCAGCGCAACCTGCGCATCGTCACCGGTTACCTGGGCGTGCTCCATCTGGACGCGGGGCGCGCGCAGGAGGCCGAGCTGTGGCTCGACAACGCGGCTCGGCTCTCGCGCAACGTGGGCGACGTGCGGGTCGAAGGGATCTTCACGGGGATGCGCGGCGCGGCGCTGGCGATGCTCGATCTCGTCGACGAAGCGCGCGACGCGTTCGCCATGTCGCTCGATTTGCTGCGGCAGAACCCGTATTTCGCCGCGGTGATCGAGCTGCACCAGGGGCACCTCTCGCTGGCTGAGGCGCGCGTGCTGCGCGCCGAGGGCGAGGACGCGCTGGCCGATGCGCTCATCGAGGCGGCCGAGCAGCGGCTCGCGGCGGCCGAGGCGGGGGAGGGTGATCGGCCTCCGCTCACGCGGCGATCGGATGACGCGCGCATCGCGGCCCGCATTCTCCGCCGCGCGCTTTCGGTGTCGTGAAGCAGCGCGGAGCGCCTCGAAGGCGAGGCGCTCGCGCGGTCGTCGGAAGGGTGAGCGACGCGCTCAGGACTTCTTGACGAGGCCCTCGGCCACGAGCGCCTCGGTGACCGTCGGGCGCGCCGCGACGCGCTCGAGGTACGCGACGAGCACGGGCCACGGGCTGAGATCGACGCCGACGAACTTCGTCCAGCTGAGGACGGTGAAGAGGTAGGCGTCGGCGACCGTGAACTGATCGCCCATGGCCCACGTCTTCCCTTCGAGCCGCTTCTGCACGAGGCCGAAGCGTTTGGCGAGCGCCTCCCTCACCATGAGCTTGTATTCTTCCGGCGTGGCGGGGTTGAAGAGCGGCGTGAAGCCCTTGTGGAGCTCCGTGCTGATGAAGTTGAGCCACTCCGCGAGACGGTAGCGCTCCATCGTGCCGGCCTTGGGCACGAGGCCCGTCTCGGGCTTCTGATCGGCGAGGAACTGCACGATGGCGGGGCCCTCGGTGAGCACCGAGCCGTCGTCGAGCTGGAGCGCGGGGACCATGCCCTTGTCGTTGATCTCGGTGAAGTCGCCGCCGCCCTTGAGCTGCTTCGAGCGCGTGTCGACACGCTGCAGCTCGAACGGGAGACCCGCCTCGCGCAGCACGATGTGGGGGGAGAGAGAACAGGCGCCCGGGCTGTAGTAGAGCTTCATCGAACCTCCGTTGGAGGCTCGGCGTGCCTCGGCGGTGCGCCGAGGTCAAGCGCGCGCGATCACGTCTCGCCCGCGTCGTCGCCGCGCTCTTCGAGGCGCGCGAGCAGGCGCTCGATGCGCATGGCCGCGCCGACGTCGCCCTTCATGCTCGCGTGATCCATGGCGGCGAAGAGGTGCGTCTGCTCCAGATCGAGCCGCTCGGGCGACCGCTCCAACATGCCCACGTAGTGCTCGAAGTGTGCGGCCGGATCGCCGTGCGTGCGCTTCAGCACCGCGTGACGCACGGTGGCGTGGAGCGCGAAGCGGCCGGCGAGCGGCTCCTGCACGAGGCGGAGGCGAACCAACGGATCGAGCGCGTTTCCGCGGGCGTGAGCGAGGTGCGTGAGGGAGGCCGCGTCGATGTGATCTCCGCCCATGTGAGCGAGGACCGCGAGCACGCGGCGCGAGGCCGGCGGGAGATCCGCCCAAGCGAACGCGACGAGGAGCGCGACCTCCGGCAGATCGTCCTCGTGGTCGATGACGCGGACGCGATCGACGCCGCGGGAGATCAGCCACGCGCCGAGATCGGCCGCGGAAGAGGCGCCGCCGGTGACGAGCGCGTCAGCGAGATCGAGGGCCACCGGGTTCCAACGCAACAGGCGCGTGAGCGAGGCGACGGCGGGGAAGGGGCTCCGGCCTTCGGTGACGAGCGGCGGGACGACGGGGTAGACGCTCACGCCCGCGAGGAGGCAGCGGCGCGCGGTGATGAGCCACGTCACGGGCCGATCGCGGAGCGCGTCGAGCAGCGCGGAGATCGCGCGATCGTCCTCGTGGTTGTCGAGCACGATGAAGGTGCGCCCGCGCTCTTCGAGGTGCGCCGAGACGCGCGCGAGCATGCGCGGGCGCGCCATGGAGAGGCCGAAGCGCAACGCGAGCATGCCCGTGAGCGTGAACGTGTCCCAGGCGCCGACGCGGAACCAATGAATGCCGCCGGGGAACGCGCGCCGCACGCGATGACCGAGCGCGCACGCGAGCGTCGACTTGCCCGATCCGCCTGCGCCCACGAGGGCGATGCGCGGGTGGTGCCCGGAGACGGCGGCGCGCGCCAGCGTCGCGAGCTCGCGCCCACGGGCGCGGAACGATCGCGGCGGCGGAGGAAACGTGGTCGATCGATCGCGCGCGGTCTTCGCCATTGCCGCGACGCTACCACGACGATCCGTCCGCGCGCCGAGGCGTGGAGCGCATCTTCGCCGGCGTCCGCGTGTGAAAGCGAGGGCGAGCCTCGACGTAGGATGATCGTAATATCTCCGCGTATCCACACGAGCGCGCAAAGAACGCACGATTCCAGGCACTTTCTCGCGCTTCGCCTGCGCGGAGCCGCCGCCGGTCACAGGCTCGCACCCGCACACCTCGGGCCCGCGGGGGTCGGAGCTGGTCCGCGAAAGGACCGGGGCCCATCACAAAAAGACCTACGCGATGGCGGTTCTTGCGCTACTCCCTCGCCGCCGTGTCTCGTCCCAATCCTTCCGCGCCTGCTCTGCCCGCCGCTTCGGATGGGCCCGTCCGCTTCCCGCCCGAGCTGCCGATCTCCGCGCGCGTCCGCGACATCGCGGCGGCGATCGCCGACCATCCCGTCGTCATCGTCGCGGGCGAGACCGGGTCCGGCAAGACGACGCAGCTCCCCAAGATCTGCTTGGCGATGGGGCGCGGTCTCGTGCAGCACATCGGCGTCACCGAGCCGCGGCGCATCGCGGCCACCAGCGTCGCCGCGCGCGTTGCCAAGGAGCTCGACGTCGAGCTGGGGCGCGAGGTCGGCTACCAGATTCGGTTCGCGGACCGCACGTCGCCGGACACGTACGTGAAGTTCATGACCGACGGCATCCTGCTCGCGGAGACGCAGGGTGATCCGCTGCTCCGGCGCTACGACACGCTCATCATCGACGAGGCCCACGAGCGGAGCCTCAACATCGATTTTCTCCTCGGGTATCTGAAGCGTCTCTTGCCGAAGCGCCCGGATCTGCGGGTGATCGTGAGCTCGGCGACGCTCGAGCTCGATCGCTTCGCGGCCTTCTTCGGCGGCGCGCCGGTCATCCAGGTCTCGGGCCGCACGTTCCCCGTCGAGGTCGTGTATCGCCCAGCTGTGGAGGGCGAGGCTGATCTCGCCGACACCGTGGCCGGCGCCGTCGACGAGATCACCGAGATGGATCCGCGCGAGGACGTGCTCGTGTTCCTCCCGGGCGAGCGCGAGATCCACGAGTGCATGGATGCGCTCACCGCGCGCGCGTTGCCGCACACGGTGCTGCTCCCGCTCTATGGTCGGCTCTCGCAGGCCGAGCAGGCGCGCGTGTTCCAGTCGCTGCCCGAGCGGCGCATCGTGCTCGCCACCAACGTGGCCGAGACGTCGCTCACCATCCCCGGCATCGGCTACGTGGTGGATGCCGGGCTCGCGCGCATCAACCGTTATCAGCCGCGATCGGGTGTGACGCGGCTCTTGGTCGAGCCGATCTCGCGGGCCAGCGCCGATCAGCGCAAGGGGCGCGCGGGGCGTGTGCAGAGCGGCGTTTGCTATCGCCTCTACGAAGAGCAGGACTACGCGCTGCGGCCGGCGTTCACGGATCCGGAGATCCTGCGCGTCGGGCTCGCGGGCGCCATCCTCCAGATGAAGGCGCTCGGGCTCGGCGCGATCGAGGCCTTCCCGTTCCTCGATCCGCCGCCGAAGCGTGCCGTCGACGAGGGATATCGCGTCCTCGAAGAGCTGGGCGCGATCGCCGAGGATGGAGCGCTCACCGACATCGGCAAGCAGCTCGCGCGGCTGCCGGTCGATCCGCGCATCGGGCGGATGATCCTGGCCGGCGAGAGGGAAGGGGCGCTGCGCGAGGTGCTCATCATCGCGTCGGCGCTGGGCATTCAGGATCCGCGCGAGCGCCCGCTCGCGGTGCAGAAGCAGGCCGACGAAGCGCATCGCCGCTTTCGCGACGAGGCCTCGGACTTCGCGACGCTGCTCAAGATTTGGCACCACTTTCAAGACGCGCAGCAGAAGCGCACGCAGAACCAGGTCCGGAAGCTGTGTCGCGACGCGTTCCTCTCGTACGTGCGCATGCGCGAGTGGAACGACGTGCACCATCAGCTCTCGCGCATCGCGCGTGAGCTCGGGCTCCGCGCCAACGACACGCCTGCCGGTGACGAGGCGGTGCACCGCGCCCTCCTGCCCGGCCTCTTGAGCCGCGTGGGGATGTGGAACGCGGAGGCGCGTACGTACGTGGGCGCGCGCCAGACGCGCTTCATGCTGCACCCTTCGTCGGGCCTGGCGAAGAAGCCGCCGGCGTGGATCGTGGCGGCCGAGCTGGTGGAGACTTCGCAGCTCTTCGCGCGGGTCGCCGCGCGCATCGATCCCACTTGGCTCGAAGCTGCGGGTGGGTCCTCGTGCAAGCGCAGCTACGGCGATCCGCACTGGGCCGAGCGATCCGCGCAGGTGATGGCGCGCGAGAACGTGTCGCTCTACGGCCTTCCGATCGTGCGCGATCGGAGCGTGCACTACGGGCCCATCGATCCCAAGGCGTCGCGCCGCGTCTTCCTCGTGCACGCGTTGGTACGGCAGGAGTATGCGGCCAAAGCACCCTTCGTCACGCACAACCGCGCACTCTTCGACGAGGTGCGGCGGCTGCGCGACAAGGCGCGGCGGAGCGACATGCTCGCCGACGACGACGCGGTGGCGCAGTTCTTCGAGAAGCGCGTGCCCGACGACGTCTACAGCGGCAAGACATTCGAGCTCTGGCGCAAGACCGCGGAGGCGAAGGACCCGCGCGTCCTCTTCCTCTCGCTCGACGACGTGCTGCTCGGCGAAGAGGCCGTCATCACGCCGGATCGCTTCCCCGATCGCCTCGAGATCCTCGGCGCGACGTTGCCGCTCTCGTACCGCTTCGATCCCGGTGAGGACGACGACGGCGTCACGGTGACCATGCCGCTCGCGCTGCTCCCGCAGGCGGATCCGCGGATGTTCGAGCACACCATCCTGGGCTGGCACGCCGAGAAGATCAGCTTGATCCTCGCGTCGCTGCCGAAGGCCATGCGCAAGAGCATCGGTGTCGCGCCGGATCTCGCGGCCGAGCTCGCGCGCATCATCCGTCCCTTCGCGGAGCCGCTCCTTTCCGCGCTCACCCGGGAGATTCACGATCTCACCGACGTGCGCGTGCCGCCCGATGCATGGAACCTCGAGGATCTCCCGCCTCACCTGCGCTTCAATTTCCGCGTGAAGGATGGTGATCGGATCGTCGGGGAGGGCCGTGATCTGCGCGAGCTGCGCGAGCGGTTCGCCGGCGTCGCGCGCGAGGCGTGGGGGAGCCTTCCCAAGCAGGGCTGGGAGCGCGAAGGGCTCACGTCGTGGAGCTTCGAGAGCTTGCCCGAGCAGGTGACCGTCGAGGTGAGCGGCGCGCGGATGCATGCGTATCCCGCGCTCCTCGACGCGGAGAGCTCCGTGGCGGTGCGCCCGCGATCGTCGCGCGCCGCCGCGGACGAAGCGACACGCGCGGGCTTGCGGCGGCTGTTCCTCCTTCAAATGGGGAGCGGCTTGAACAAGATCGAGCAGCAGATTCCGGCCGCGGTGGCCATGAGCGCTTTGTCCGGATCTCCCGGCGGCACTGCGCCGCGACGGCTGCTCGCGCTGCGCGCGCTCGACGAGGCCTTCGGGCTCGGTGATGCGTCCTCGTTCCCGCGGACGCGCGCTGCGTTCATGGAGCGCCTCGACGCCGGTCGGCGCCGCTTGAGCGCGGCCATCGCCGATCTCGGCAAGATCGCGCAGGAGATCGGCGCCGAGCTGGATCGGACCCACGGCATCCTGCGCGGGCTCGCGGGCAAACCCGGCGCACCACGCGCAGCCCTCGACGACGTACGGGAGCAGCTCGCGCACCTCGCGCCGCCCGATCTGCTGCTCACGGCGCCGCGCGATCGGCTCGCGCATTTGCCTCGGTATCTGCGTGCAATCCAGGTTCGCTTGGATCGCCTGCCCAACGGTCCCCAGAAGGATCAGGCGAAGGCGGCGCAGGTGATGCCATTCTGGAACGATTGGCTGAAGCACAAGGATGGCCTCCGCGCGCGCGGCGTGCCGGCTCAGGATCTCGACGCGTTCCGCTGGCTCGTCGAAGAGCTCAGGGTCTCCGTGTTCGCGCCCGAGCTGCGCACGCCGGTGCCGGTCTCGACGCAGCGCCTCACCGAGCAGTGGAAGTCGATCGCGGGGTGATCGCGGCGG
This sequence comes from Minicystis rosea, assembly GCA_001931535.1. Classification (GTDB taxonomy): domain Bacteria; phylum Myxococcota_A; class Polyangia; order Polyangiales; family Polyangiaceae; genus Minicystis; species Minicystis rosea. Next base: position 4,824,117 of record CP016211.1, on the reverse strand, counting down.
CGCGCCCATCGCGGCGCGCCGATGGATCATCCTCCGAGATTCGAGAGACCATGAACGGCGGGCGCGCCTCGGCCCCGTCGCGCGGGCGCGCGGCGAGATCGCGGAAGACGTGAAGCGCGCCCCATCGCGCGCGCATGGCGCCGATCGCGAAGGACCGAGAGCGCCGGCGCTCCGCGAAAGTCGCGGCGCCGCGCGCGCTTTCGGAATGGCGGTCGAGCGCGTTCGGCGTTGACGAACGGGCCGGCGGCTCGATGCATCCGTCGAGAGGGGGAGTCATGAGTGACATCAATTGGGGGATCGATCACGAGCTCGAGGACGAGGACTTCGAGATCGGGCTGGATGACGTGGAAGGCGTGGGCGAGGAGCACAACGGCTGGACGGCGCCGATGACGGCGAACTGTGGTGGCTGTGGCTGCAGCTGTGGCAGCTGTAGCTGCAGCGGCTGTGGTTGCAGCGGCTGCGGTTGCAGCGGCTGCGGTTGCAGCGGTTGTCGCTGCGGCGGTTGTCGTTGCGGCGGTTGCCGCTGCGGCGGTTGCCGCTGCCGCTGATCGAGATCCACCCGCCCGAGCGCATTCCACCATCGCGAGCCTCACGTGCCCATCCACAGGCCTGTTCGTCGATCCATGTCCACCATGCATGCTGTCCGCGCCGGCGCTTCGCGAGCTGCGCCGCCGGGCACGATCCGTCGCGCGCGTGTGCTCCTCGTCGGGCTCACGCCGTGGGGCGTGGTCGCCGCCATGGATCTCGCGGCTGCCGGGATCGGCGCGCTGCACCTCGTCGATGATGCGGTGGTCTCGGACGGCGATCTGAACGGCGCGCGCGTCCTCGGTGTCGTGGATCGGGGCGCGCCGCGCGCAGCCGCTGTGGCAGCGGCGATCGCGCGGCGCGTCCCTCCGTGCAAGGTCACGTCCGAGCTGCTCGTGATGGAGCCCTCGATGCGCCTCGGCGCCGCGGGCCCGTGGGATCTGGCGCTCACCTGCGCGCCTGCGGACGATCTGTTGTTGCACGAGGGCGTCGCGCGTCTCGCGCACACGGCGGGCACGATGTCGCTGACGGCGTACCTCGAAGGCGCCGACGCCGTCATCGGACCGGCCGTGATCCCCGGCCGTACCGCTTGTCTCTCCTGTGCGCGTCAGCGGCGCATCGCCAACGGCGCGCGGCCCGCGCTCTCGCACGCGCTCACGGACGCGCTCCTCGAGCGGCGCGCGCCCGATCGCGAGCGCACCCATCTCGCGCCTGCGGCCGGCGCGCTCGGCCATGCCGTCGCGCTCGCGGTGATGGATCTCCTCGAGCGCGGCGAGGAAGCGAAGCTCGCCGGCGCCGTCGCCGTGCGCAGCCTCGTGGATCTCACGACCTCGCTGCACGCCGTGATCCCCATGCCGCGCTGCGCATTGTGCGGCGGCGCGGAGGCGCGTGAGCCGCGCGAGGGCCGCGTGAGCCTCGCCTCCGCGCGCAATCCCGCGGAGCTCAGGCGCCTCTTGGCCGGCATCGTCGATGCCCGCACCGGCATCGTCCACGAGCTCGTCGTGGCCTCGCAGGACTCGCCGTACACCGTCGATCTGCCCATCACCGCGCGCGCCACGCTGGGAGCCTATTCGCCGTGCGCGCGCCATGGACATGCGCACGCGCCGGAGGACGCTTCGGGCAAAGGCCTCGACACCGTCACGGCGATGATCGGCGCGGTGGGCGAAGCGGTGGAGCGTTATGCGGCCGGCTACGCCAATCCCGACGTGATCGTGCGCGCCGCGGCCGCCGATCTCGAGGTCGACTTCATCCCGCCCGAGCGGCTCAACCTGTATGCCGATCATCAATATGCCGAGCGCGGTTTTCCCTATCGGAAGATCGATGCCCGGACACCGATCGATTGGACGCCGGGGCGCTGGCTCGACACCGGCGCGCCCGTGCTCCTGCCCGCGCTCCCGACGTATTACAGCTATCATGTGAAGCCGGACGAGAGCTTCTGCCAGGTGACCTCGAACGGGCTCGCGGCCGGTCCTACGGTGCCGGACGCCTCGCTGCGCGCCGTGCTGGAGCTGGTCGAGCGCGACGCGTTCACGCTCTCGTGGCTCGCGCGGAGGCCCGGGCGCCGCATCGTGCTCGACGACAGCGTCGACCGCGCGACGCGCGAGCTCGATCGCAAGCTCGTCGCCGAGGCCGGCACCGGCGGGCGCTGCGAGCTCCATCTCCTCGACGTCGGGCTCGGCATCCCCACCATCATGTGCGTCATCTTCGGTGACGGCGTGCGCTGGCCGGGGGCATCCATCGCGCTCGCCGCGCACCCGAGCCCGCGCGTGGCCGTGCACAAGGCATTGCTCGAGCACGGGCAGATCGGGCCCTTCTATCGAAGGCTCCTCGAGGAACGGGAGAAGCCCATCCCGGCGCGCCCGGAGGACGTGCACACGCTCGAAGATCACGCGCTCTATTACTTCCCGACGGAGCGGGCGCGCGCCTTCGATTTCCTCACGGCGGGAGAGGTGGTGTCCGCGGCCGCGCTCGCCGAGCCGGAGGAGGTGTCGCTTCGCACCGTGGTTTCGCGCATCGCCGCCGCGGGGCTGCGCGTCGCCGTCGCCGATCTCACGTCACCCGATCTCCTCGGCACCCCGTTCCGCGTGGTCCGCGCGCTGGGGCCGGATTTTCAGCAGATTCATTTCGGACAGCGGGTCGTGCGCCTCGACAACCCACGTCTCTCCGCGCTGACCCCGCACGGCATCAACCCCGATCCGCACCCCATGGATTGAGCTCGTCATGGCCCGCAGCAAAGAGACCGATCTCGCGCGGCTCTATCACCTCTCGTCCTCGAACGTGCGCGCGCGCTCGATCGAGACCGGGGTGACGGAGGACGACAAGCCGCTGTGTCATCGCACCTTCCCCGGCGCGCCGCGGACGGCGCTGCCCGGGCGGGATTTCGAGGTCGACGTGCCGTTCCGCGAGGTCTTGGCACGGCGTCGATCGGTGCGGCGGTTCGCGCGCGGGCCGCTGCCGCTCGCGGCGTTGGGTCGGCTGCTTTACGCGAGCCACGGAGTGTGGGGGCGGCGGCGCACCGAGGGGCTCGGCCTGTGGGAGCGGCCGGCGCCGTCGGCGGGCGGGCTCCACCCCATCGAGATCTACGTGGCCACGCAGGACGTCGAGGGGCTCGCGGACGGCGTGCATCACTACGACGCCCGGGCGCACGAGCTCGAAGAGGTGCGTGGGGGACGCGTCCACGAACAGCTCGTGGAGCTGACCCTGGAACAAGACATGTTGCGCGACGCCAACGTGGTCTGCGTCATCACGGCGGTACGCGAGAGGACGATGTTCAAGTACGGTCAACGCGGCTATCGATATCTGTTCCTCGATGCCGGGCACGTGGGCCAGAATCTATATCTGGTCGCAACGGCGCTCGGGCTCGGCCCGGTGGGGATCGGCGGGTTCCTCGACGCCGAGGTCAACGAGATGTGCCGGTTGCCCGCCGGTGAAGAGGCCATCTATCTCGTCGGCGTCGGGCGCCCGGCGGAGGAGCGCTGACGTGAGCCGCCTGCGTCTCAGCCCTGCATTCGACATCGTGTCGACGGAGGCCGGCCTCCTCGTGCGATCGGATCTCGTGACCAGCCAGATCACGGGGAGCGATGCACGGCGCCTCATGGAGAAGCTCCTGCCGCTGCTCGACGGCTCGCGCGATCGGGCCGCGATCCTTGCGGCGCTCGGCGGAGCGCCGGCCGCGGTGGCCGCGTTCCTCGATCGGCTGGTGGCGCGCGGCGCCGTCGAAGCCGTGCCCGAAGCGCCGCCGAGCGCGCGGGCGCGCGGACAGCGGCTCTTCTTCCGCGCGTGGTCGGCCGATGCGGATGCCGCGACCGCGCGCCTCGTGGCAGCGCACGTGGTGGTGGCCGGACGCTCGCGCTGGGCGCAGGCGGCCGCGCGCGAGCTCGCGGCAGCGGGCGTGGACGCGATCGAAGGCCCGCTCGCGTTGCGTGACGTCGCAGCAGCGCTCGCGAGACGATCGGAGTCGACGCTCGTGATCGCCGCGGTGCCGCCCGAGGATACCGAGCGGCTCGCGCGCCTCACGCAAGCGGCGTCCGTTCCCTCGCTGTGGGCGCGGCGCTCGGGGACGGTGGTGGCCATCGGGCCTCTGGTGATCCCCGGGCAGACGGCCTGCCGCGTGTGCGCCATGGAAACGTCGGTGAGCGCCGCGCTTTCGGAGATGAACCGCGAGCGCGCGGTGCGTGGAGGCACCGCGAGCGACGGGCTGCTCGGTCACCTCGTGGCGCTCGAAGCGATCAAGGTGATCACGCGGTACGCGCCGACCCACCTCGGCGGACGGACGCTGATCCAAGATCTGGTGAGCTGGGAGTCCACCCTGCACACCTTGGTGAGGCTGCCTTGGTGCCGCGTGTGCGGTGACGAGGGACGCATGACGCACGCATCGTCGCGATCGCCCGGCTGAGGCTCCGCGGTGTAGGATGCCGCATGGCCTGTTGTCATGGCTATGCGCTCACCGAAGGCGGAGACCACGCCTTCTCCATCGATGCTTCGCACGTCGTCTTCGGCCGCGGGGCGCTCGCCGAGCTGGGCGAGCACGTGCGCGCGCTCCTCGCGAACGCATCCGCGCGGCGCGTGGCGCTCTTCACCGACGCCACGCTCTCGCGGCTCCCGCATGTCGAAGCGGCGCGTCGATCGCTCGAGGCGGCCGGGCTCGACGTCGTCGTGTACGACGAGGTGTCGATCGAGCCGACCGCCGAATCGTTCCTCGCTGCGGCGCAGTTCGCGCGTGACGGGCGCTTCGATGCTTACGTGTCGGTGGGCGGCGGATCGGTGATCGATACCTGCAAGGCCGCGCTCTTGTATGCGACGTATCCAGCGGATTTCGCGGCCTACGTGAATCGTCCCCTCGGCGAGGGGCGCGAGGTGCCGGGCCCGCTGCCGCCGCACGTGGCGTGTCCCACGACCACGGGGACGGGCGCCGAGTGCACCGGCATCGCGGTGTTCGACGATCGCGCGCGCCGCGCCAAGACGGGAATCGCGTCGCGGAAGCTGCGTCCATCACTGGCGCTCGTCGACCCGACCTGTGCGGAGACGCTGCCCGCGAGCGTGGTCGCGGCGAGCGGTTTCGACGTGCTCTGTCACGCGCTGGAGTCGTACACGGCCCGTCCGTACACGGCGCGCCCGCGGCCCGATCGACCGGGGCTCCGGCCGATGAGCCAAGGTGCCAATCCCTGGAGCGACATGGGGTGTCGCGAGGCGCTGATCCTCACGGGGCGATACCTCGTGCGGGCGACGCAGGATGCCGCGGACACCGAGGCGCGCGAGGGCATGGCGTGGGCCGCGACGCTCGCGGGGATCGCGTTCGGCAACGCGGGCGTGCACCTGCCTCATGCCATGAGCTACGCGGTTTCGGGCCTCGTGCGCGAGTTTCGAATGCCCGGATATCCCGCGCACGAAGCGCTCGTGCCGCATGGAGTCTCGGTGGTGGTGAACGCGCCCGCGGTGTTTCGCGCGCTCGCGGCGACGAGCCCGGCGCGCCACCTCGAGGCCGCAGAATGGTTGGGCGCGGACACGCGCGGCGCGGCGCCCGAGGACGCCGGTGCGGTGCTGGGGGCGAAGCTCGTGCAGATGATGCAGGCGACGGCGATCCCCAACGGCCTCAGCGGCGTCGGGTACGGCGAAGCGGACTTGGCGGCGCTCGCGGCCGGCACGATCGTGCAGGCGCGCCTCGTCGACAATGCTCCGACAAAGGTCGACGAGCCCGCGCTCGCGGCGCTCTTCCGCAGCGCCCTCGGTTATTGGTGAGGAGTCATGATCGACGCGAAGACATCGAATCTCGAGGCGCCCGCGACGCGCGACCGGTTTCGTCACTTCCTCGTGATCCCGACACGATGGATGGACAACGACATCTACGGGCACGTCAACAACGTCGTTTACTACGCGTACTTCGACACGGTCATCAACCGATATCTCATCGACCACGGCGGCCTCGACATCGTCTCCGGCGAGGTGATCGGCTTCGCGGCCGAGTCGCACTGTCGTTATCGCCGCGCCGTCGCTTTCCCCACGGATCTCGACGCGGGGCTCGCGGTGAGCAAGCTCGGGCGATCGAGCGTGCGTTACGAGATTGGCTTGTTCCCCCGCGGCGAGGCGGAGGTCGCGGCGGAGGGCTGGTTCGTCCACGTGTTCGTGGATCGGGCCACGCGGCGGCCGGCGGCCATTCCAGCGCGGATGCGCGCGGCTTTGGAGAAGCTCGTCACGGGTTGATCGGCGGCGCGAGCGAGGCGGGGCGCGCGGCCGGCGTCGATGCGGAGGGCGCGGGCGGCGCGGGGAACGCCGAGCTCGGCGTCTCCGGCGCGCTCTGCGGCGCGGCGGGCAAAGGACCGAAGGCGAGCGCGAGCGCGAAGAGCAGCACCACCGCGGCGACGGCGAGCGTGACCACGACGACGACACCATCGCGCGGCGGGCGCGGCGCCGCCACGGGGCGCGGCCGCACGGGCTCGAGCAACGCCGGCGGCGCCGGGGTTTCGAGGGTCGTCGGCTTCGGCGTTTGCGGCGTCTCCAAAGCAGGCTTGTCGAGCGCCGGCACTTCGCTCGGCAATGGCGGCGAAGCGGCAGCGACAGGCGCTGTCTGGGCGGGCGCCACGACCGGCGCAGGCGGAGGCGCATCGCTCGCGAAGAGCGGCGGCGGCGCTACCGACGAAGGCGTCTCACCGCGCACGAAGGGCGCGAGCACCGCGGCAAACTCGGTGACGCTGGCCGGCCGATCCTCGGGGCGCTTCTCCAAACATTGGAGGATGAGCTGCTCGATCGCGGGCGGGAGATCGCGGATGTAGCGCGACGGCGGCGTGGCGGGCGCAGTGAGCACCAGCGTGAGGCTCGCCATGATCGCGTCTGCTTCCGCGAATGGCAGCTTGCCCGTGACGAGGTGATAGAAGAGCGCGCCGAGCGCCCAGATGTCGGTGCGCGTATCGACGGTGCCGGCGCTGATCTGCTCGGGCGACATGAACGCCGGCGTGCCCATGACGGTGCCTTGGAGGGTCGTCATCGGATCGCTGCCGTCGGCGTCGACGAGCAGCTTGGAGATGCCGAAGTCGACGAGCTTGACGCGCGGAGCGCTGCCCTCGACCTGCGTGACCAGGACGTTGGCGGGCTTGAGATCGCGGTGCACGATGCCGAGCTTGTGGGCCTCGGCGAGCGCGGCGCACACTTGGAGGAGATACGTGGCGGCCTCGGTGACGGGGAGGCGCCCGCGGCGATCGAGCATCTCTTCGAGGTCGATGCCTTCGAGGTACTCCATCACCATGTACGGTGTCTCGTCGGCGAGCTGGCCGACGTCGAACACCTTCACCACGTGCTCGCTCTTGATGCGCGCGGCCGCGCGCGCTTCCCTCAAGAAGCGTTCGCGCGCCATGGGCGCTTGCAGCGCCTCGGGCAAGAGGAGCTTGATGGCGCATGGCTCAAGCAAGGTAAGGTGCCTGGCAAGGACGACCATGCCGCTTCCTCCACATGCGAGGATGCGCTCCACGGCGAACTTGCCGGCCACGACGTCTCCGACGGCGATGGGAGCTTCCATGAGCCTGCGTTCTCGCCGCGAGCATGCCACGCGGCGCGACGACGACCAGCGCTCGTGTAGCAGCCACGCACGATAACGAGCACGCACGCTCGACCGGGACGACATGTAGCGGTGCGGTGTGCACGTCGTGATGTCCGACACGTTTCTCACGGACGGTCGGAGGTGTACGATGGTCCGTGGATCATGCGACGCGCTTCGATGGCTCTTCGTCTCCACACCTCGATGGCGGCGCTCGCCGCGCTGCTCCTCGGCTGCGGTGGATCGCGGCCTCCTGCGCAGGCGCCGGCCGCGCCTCCGCCGCCTTCCTCGAGCAGGCCGCTCGTGCCGCCTCCGCAAGCGACGCCGCCCATCGAGACCGAGGACAAGCTCGTCCGCGTCTCACGCCCGCTCGGCGAAGGCTGGACGTGCGAGGTCGAGCGCCTCGTGCAGCAGAAGCTCCACGTCACGGTGAGCTTCGTGCAATGCAACCTGGTCACGCCGAGCGGGAAGATGACGCTGCTGGCGAAGGACTACCAAGTGCCGCCCGACGCCGTGCTGAGCGCCGAAGCGCTGAGCACGGTCGAGTATCCGAAGCACTACCGCAAACGCTACGACGACGTGCGCTACACGCGCTCGGGCCCCGTCGATCACCGCGGCCAACCGGGCTTCGAGGTGGAAATCGATTTGTCTCGCGACGGCGGCCCCGTGACGCACGTAATCGAGCGCGTCATCGTGGTCGGCACGCACACCCTCAACGTGAGCGCGACCGGGCCCGCCACCACGTTCCCCTCGCAGCTCGTCGAGGTGCAACGCTGGATCGAAGGCGCCGACTTCGCCGTGATGCGCGGCGATCCGCTGCGACAAGCATCGCTGTGATTCTCGGGGCGAGCTCGTGCCCAGCGAGCTCCTCGACCCGAACATCATCGAAGAGCGAAGCCCGCTTGCCCTGATCGCAGCACACACACCTGGGCGGGCGCTCGGCGAGGAGCGCCGACATGACATCACGCCTCATCGCGTCGTGACGTGAATTCGGCGGACACGTGCCCGGCACGTGCCCGGCACGTGTCTGCCCGGAGCAGGCTTTGCCGGCGGAACCAGCGCCTGGAACCCGCGATTCGACGTCGTCGCAGAGCCCGTGCCGCGGTGGCGTGAGGCGTGCTTACGGCGGCGCGGGCGCAGGTGGGCGGTGGGGTGTTGGGCGCGCCGTCGGAGATGCGCTTTCCGCGAAAGGGGCAAGGCCTATGAAGACGCAGGAGATCGTTCGGTATGTGATTTCGCCCGGGCTCGGGGTGGCGCGGGTGGGCAGCTCGCCGGACGAGTATTATCTCGCGCCGGAGGTGCCGGGGCAGTTGCCCGTGGCGCCCGGGGCCTCCAAGGATCGGGAGGGGCGCATCAAGCGCCAAGCCGCGAGATTCCGTATCTACGGTCTGGATGGCGAGGGTCGGGTGGTCAAAGAGATCACCGCGGACGACGCGCAGATCGAATGGCGCGTGCACCTCGCGAATCGCAAGGCAGGCTGGTATCAGTTCAAGAATCCGCTCGACATCGGGCCGCTCGCCTTACCCCAAGGGCAGCGCAACACGTTGCTCGTCGGCTTCCAGGACCGGACCAAGCTCATCATCGATCCGGGATCGCGTGCCATCTCCGGCCGGGAGCAGCGCGGGGACGCCTATCGGTTCGACAGCGGGACGTTCGAGGACGTGCCGGTCTATCTCGGGGAGCTGCGCACCGACGAGATGGGGCGACTTCTCGTCTTCGGCGGCCACGGCCTCGCAGGCAACGTGGGGCCCTACAACCCGCTTGGCACCTTCGCCAACAACGATCGCTGGTACGACGACATCTCCGATGGTCCCGTGCGGGCCACCGTCATCACGTCCGAAGGCCGTTTTGAAGCGGAGCCGGCGTTCGTCAACGTGGCTCCGCCCAACTTCGGGCCGGGGCTCTATGGCATCTTGACGATGTACGATGTCGCGCTCGACCTCTTTTATCACGCCGGGTGGCTCACACGGCCGGAGCGCCCCTCGTTCACGGAGCACATCTATCCCATCTTCGACAAGCTGGTCCAGACCCAGTGGGTCAACCAAGGGCTCTTCATGCTCTTCGGCACGGGCTCGCCCGCCGACTACACCGCGCCGGAGATGGTGCGCCGCCTCGCCGATCCGAGCGATCGGGAGCGCGCGCTCCGGGACCGGATTTTTCGCTGGTTCCGCGATCCGGCGGCGACGCGATCCGAGCCGGTCGATCTCCCGCCCTTCTATGGCGACGCGCTCCACGACTTCAGCGACAAGCCCAACAACGAGCTGTCGATGACGCCCACCCAATATGGTTGGCTGCGCCAGTGGGCAGAGGGGGAGTTCATCGACGATTGGAAGGGGCCGCCGGGAGAGCCCGTTCCGCTCGCGAAGCGGCCGGTGAGCGAGCAGCCGATGGCCCTCGCCCGCGCCGCGCTGGAGGAGATCCTCGGCGGCACCTTCCGCCCCGGCATCGAGGCCACGTGGGTCCTCCGGCACCAGAGCATGTGGCAGGAGCCGTTCCGACTCCGCATCATGCCCGAGGGCGAGACGCCCAAGGACGATTATGGGCCGGTGCTCTATCCCGACATCGCGCTCGGGGCCGATGGGCCGCTCCAAGCGAGCGGGCCCGGGACCTTGTCCCGGTGGATGGGTGTCCCGTGGCAGGCCGACGCCGCGAGCTGCAACGCCGGATACGATGCCTCCTTCTACCTGCCCACGCCCGCGCAGTGGGCCGCGCGGATTCCCAATCAGGTGATGAGCCAGGAAGCCTACGAGCGCCTCATGGATACCGGGCAACCGAAGGTGCAGCGCCTCAAGCACTTCACGTATCGGAGCTTCTGGTATCGAGATCTCGACAACACCTCGGCGGTCAATCGTTTGAACGACATGGTGACGGAGTGGGACAAGCTCGGCGTCGTCGAGCGCCGGCCGGCGCCGCCCGATCATGCGGATTTGGGGCTGCCCCCGGTCCTCTGGGTGGAGTCGGAGCGTGATCTCAAGTTCCAAGAGTTCGACTCTTCCTGGCAACAGACCTTGATTGCAGAGGGGGAGATCGATCCGCCCGCCGCCCGCGCCAAGGGGACCGCGGACGATCGACCGGCCGGGAAGCTCGGGGAGCGCGATCGCGGCGCGACACCGGCGGGCCGGCGGCGCCGCATCTACCGTCGCGGATCGGTGTGACCACGCGATCGACACCTCACGTCGCCGTCGTGGGCGGGGGCCCGGCCGGCTCCGCGCTGGCCATCGTGCTGGCGCGGGCCGGCCTCCCGGTCACGGTGCTCGAAGGCGACGGCGCGCCGCGCGCCAAGATCGGAGAGTGCCTCTCTCCGGGGTTCGGCGGCTTGCTCGAGCAGCTCGGCGTGAAACAAGCGCTCTCGGCCGATGGCCACTTGAAGGCCCATGGCAATCGCTCGGTGTGGGGCGGTGAGAGCGTGGTGGACGAAGACTTCATCTTTCGCGCTCAGGCCGAGGCGTGGCACCTCGATCGCGCGCGCTTCGAGCATCGCATCGCCGTCACCGCGGCGGAGGCCGGGGCGCGCTACTGTCGCGGCGCACACGTGATGGCGTGCGAGCGCCGTGGTAGCGCGTTCGAGCTCGTCTTCGAAGATGCATCCGCGCATGCGCGCCGGCTCGTCGCCGACTTCGTGGTCGATGCCACGGGCCGGCGCGCCGATCTCGCGCGCGGGCTCGGCGCCGAGCGCGTGCGTTACGATCGTCTCGTCGCCGTGGCCTCGGTGCTCGAAGGCGATCCGGATCGCGCCGTCACTGACACCTTCACGTTGGTGGAGTCCACGCCGGCGGGATGGTGGTATTCCGCGGCGCTCCGCGGTGGCCGGCTCGCCGTCGCGTACATGACCGACGGCGATCTGCTGGACCGCAGCGCGTTGCGTGCGCCGGTATGGTGGGACGCGCTCGGTTGCCCGCCGCGCACGCTGGATCGCGTGAGTCGTCATCACACGCGGCCTCACGCGGCAGCTCCGCGCGTCCAAGTGGCCGGGAGCGCGCGGCTCGATCGCATCGCCGGCGCCGGATGGATGGCCGTCGGCGACGCGGCGGCCGCTTATGATCCGCTGTCGTCTTATGGCATCGGATCGGCCTTGGGCGCAGGCTACTACGCGGCCCACGCGATTCGCGATCACCTCGCGGGCCGGGCCGACGCGATGGAGGCTTATCTCTATCTCATGGACAAGGCCTATGCGAATTACCTGGCCGTCCTCCACGGCACCTACCGCGCCGAGCAGCGCTGGCCCGACGCGCCCTTCTGGGCGCGCCGGCATCTCGACACCTATGGATTGATGCCCGTTCGCGCCGGGCTCGACGAGCGTCAGCCCGAGGGCTCGGCGGCGTAGATCTCGAGCGCTTCGCCGGCGCCCGCGCAGGCTTCGGCGATGCGCTCGGCGGTCGCGGGGGACGGGAGCTCGAACCATCCATCGTCCCCCGCGTCCTTCCGCGCGGCCAAGATGGCGTGCTTGATGGCGAAGAACACGGTGTTCGCGAGCACGAGCCCGGGCTCGCTCGTCGCCTTCGACGATTGGACGCCGTGGGGATCGAGCCATTTCATGCGCTCGCTCCCGAGCGCGCCGTAGTCGTAGAGCGAAACGCGGAAGTCCACCGGGATGGACTTGCTGCAAGGCGGCTTGTAGTTCCACGTGCCATTGGGAACGAGCCGCCCGTCGTCCGCGTAATAGACCTCCTCGGTGGTCACGTTGCCGACGCCCATGACGAAGCCGCCTTCGATTTGGCCGACGTCGATGGCGGAGCTCAAGCTCAGGCCGGCGTCGTAGAGGATGTCCGAGCGAAGGATGGTTTGCTCGCCCGTGAGGACGTCGATCTCGACCTCGGAGACCGCGGCGGCATAGGTGAAATAATAAAACGGCCTTCCCTGCGGCGCGTTGTCGCTCATCTCGGTGAGCCCGGGAGAGCGGTAGAAGGCTTGGCAAGCTAGGTTCACGCGCGCTTGATAGGCCGCTTGGACGACGGCGGGCCACGCGCCTGCCCAGTCGTGTCGCCAATCGGGGAAACCGGCCCGGTGCTCCTGCTCTTCGCAGAGCCCGACGAGCCGGCGGCGCAGCTCCTCGCAGGCGAGCTTCACGGCGCCGCCGTTGAGATCCGATCCGGTGGAGGCTCCGGTGGCGCTGGCGTTGGGGATGACGCTCGTATCCGCCCCTGCGACGCGCACCCGCGACATGGGGATACCCAGACAGAGCGCCGCGATCTGGGCGATCTTCGTGGTCAGCCCCTGGCCCATCTCCACGCCGCCTTGGCGCACCAGGACGCTGCCGTCGTGCGCGTGGACGGCCACGTAGGCGCTCGCCTGATTGCCACTCTTGGACCGGCGGGAGACTCCATATTTCATCGGGATCATCGAGATGCCGCGCTTCCGCCAGCGGTTCTCGCGGTTGTATTGCATCACGGCGGCGCTGCGCGCGTCGAAGTCGGACGACTCCCGGAGGCGCCGCCAGACATCGTGGATCATGCACCACCGGAGCACCTGACCGTAGGGCGTGACGTCGCAGTCTTCGAGCGCCGCGTCTCGGTAGAAGTTCTTCGCCCGCACGTCCTCGGGCAGCATGCCGAGCTCGTGGGCGACGTGCTCGATGCCCTCTTCCCGCACCAAGGTGCATTGGATGAAGCCGAAGGATCGCATGGCCGTGCGTGATTGCAGGTTGGTGCGGTAGCAGGTGCCGAAGGCGCCGAAGGTGTCGATGCGATAGGCGCCGTCGGCGCCGAGCAGGGCCAGGTTCATCACGTCGACGGACTTGTCGATGGTGTTGCCGGCGTTGGAGGCATATTCGATCTCGAGATCGGTGATGGTCCCGTCCGGCCGCGCGTTCACGTGGTATCGGCCAGTGAAGGGGTGCCGCGTGCCGACCATGAGCATGTCGGTGTTGCGGTCGAGCACGATGCGCACCGGGCGTTTCCATTTGGTGGCAGCCACGGCTGCCGCGGCGGCGAAGAGCGGTGGTTTGGTCTCCTTGCCGCCGTAGGCGCCGCCGAGCCGCACGACCTTCACTTCGATTGCGTGGTCGGCCATGCCGAGCGCGCGGGCGACGGCGATCTGGGTGGCCACGAGATCCTGCGAAGACACGTTGACGATGAGGGCGCCCATGTCGCCGTGCTCCACCAGGCATGCCTGCGTCTCCATGTAGAAATGGGACTGCGCGCCGGTCCGCTGCTCGCCCGTGGCATACACCATGTCCGGCCTTGGGCCCGGCGCTTCGAGCCATTGCATGTCGCTGCCCGGGCGAACGACCGATTGGACGCCGCCGGGCAGGATGCCGGCGCCGTCGGGCAGGGCGCGCGCTTCCTCGATGGTGAAGATGGGCTTCAGATCGTCATAGCGAACGCGACCACGGGCGTAGGCCGCGGCCTGCTCGGCCGTGGCGGGATCGTCGGCCAAAACGAGGCCAATCGGCATTCCATAGGCGGTGATGAGGCCGTCGGCGAAGATGGGATCTTCATCACCGTTGCCTTGGAGGTTGATCCCACCTTCGGGGATGTCGGCCACGGTGACGTAGTCGACGACTCCGGGGAAGCGCTCCCGAAGGTGCGCCGCGAGCCCGCGGGCGCCGTCTGCGAAATCGTAATCGAACCTCGCATGGGCGCGCTCGCCGTAAACGTACGACCCATGAAGGGTGTGCCGCGGATATGCGAGATCGCGGGTGTACGTCGCTTCTCCGGCGGCTTGAGCGAAGGCGGAGACGTGCACGACCGGATCGCCGACGGGGGACTCGAAGGGATATCGGGTCAGGTGCTGTTTGCCGTGGGAGATGGCCCGCTGGTACGTTTCGCCGGCCGAGCGCACGCGGGGCGCGACGCTGCTCGGATCGATGGCCGCGGCCACGTGAACACCGAGCTTGTAGAAGAGATGTGTGGCGAGGCGCAGGCGGTATTCGGTGGAGACACCGTCCTCCGGCATGGGGATGATGCGCTCGGCGAGCTCCGTGTGAAGGATCGTGAGGGCTTGGCGCAAACGCTCCTCGGACCAAGGGCCGCCGACGAGGGATGTTTCCGCCCCCGTGGCGCGCGTCACGGTGCGAGCGATGCCGCCGTAGGCGAGGCGCGCATGCTGCACGGTTCCATCTTCGGAGAGGCCGACGACGAAGGCCGCGTTCACCATCGCATGAGCGTTTTGGAGGCGACGCGAGATCTTGAAGCTCAGGGCATGATCGCGCGGCGACGAAGCGGGGATGAACAGGGACCGAAGGAGGAAAGGCTCGCGTGGCGGTGACGTGACGAGCTCCTCCACCGAACAATGGATCTCGCGCGGCGTGGGGCCGGCGACGTCGACATGGGCTCGCGCGCCCAGCGCCGTGAGCAAGGTGACGAGATCGGAAGGGAAGGGCGATCCTGATCGGAGGTGATGGACCACCAACATGATGTTGCCGGCGAGCGACGCCACGCCGCGCACCTGCACGTTGGCGATGCGCTTCACGTGATCGCGCAGCATGCGAAAACCGGCCGAGCGCGCCGGTGTGATCGTGGTGAGGGCTCGATCGACGATGTCGAGGAGGCGGGCGAGCGTGACGCCGCCGCCGGCGCGAATCCCACCTTCGGTCAGCTCGCATGGGAGCAGCTCGGGGATGTGCGAGACATCGACGAGGACGTGGGGATCCTCGACCGATCGCTTGTAGATCCCGACCGAGGTATTGCCGTTCACGAGCTTGATTTGCTCGGGATTCGCGCCGTAGCGCGAAAGCAGGTCGAGGACCTCGGCCAGCGCGACGGGCCGAATCCACGTGTAGCCGTTCGCCTCGAAGTGGAGCGAGCGAGGGGGCGCGAGCTGGATCTCGCAGCGCTCCGGGCCGCTGCAATGGGGGGCGCCGTCGCTCGCAAAGGACTTCATGGCATCGAGGATGGGGCGATAACCCGTGCAGCGGCAGAGGTTGCCGTCGAAGTGATCTTCGACCTCGCGCGTGGAAGGCTTGGGGTGCGGCGCAGGAGGCCCGTCATCTGCACCACGAAGCCCGGGGTGCAATAACCGCATTGGGAGCCGTTCGCGGCGGCGAGGCGCTGCTGCACGGGGTGGAGGCCCGAGCGCGTGGTGCCCAGGTGCTCGACGGTGGAGATGGCCATTCCATCGAGCGAGCACAGCGGCCGGAGACACGAATTGATGCTCTCCATGACCGTGTCGCCGGTGAGCGGATCCCGCCGCTGCAAAAGGACCGTGCACGCGCCGCAGCCCCCTTCGCCACAACCGATCTTGGTGCCGGTGAGGCCGACCTCGGGCGATCGCAGGTAGTCCGCGAGCAGGAGGCGGGGGTCGGGATTCGCGATGGTGATCGGTTGACCGTTCAAGGTGAAGCAAAGCGTGCGCGCATCGTCGACGGACGATGGGCTCGGCGACGCGTGCGGGAGGCGCTGCTGCATGATGAAAACCCCCTGTGGATGATGTCCCGACGAACCTCGATCACGATGCGGCCGCGAGCGGGCCGGAAACGGTGCTGGGCAATCCAGTGCAGATCACTTGGCCGAAGACGGGCGGGGCGATGTCCCTCGTGGGGGAGCGTCGCCGTACATCAGCGCTTGCAGGCGGGCGTGGAGCTCTTCGGCGCTCTTGCTCGTCTCGCAGGCTTGGCGGAAGTCGCGCACGTTCATCGGTCTTCGCGGTGGCTCGACGGCGGCGGCGTTCAGCGACACCGGCGATCGAGGAGCGTCGGCGATGACGCCTTGATCGGCATAGTCGGCCGGGACCGTGAACGAGGGTGTGTCGTTGCGACGCGTCTCGCGAAAGACACCTTCGAACGTCGGGGCCACGGCCACGCGCTTGCCGAGGCCCGCCGAGGCGGGGTCGACGCCGGCCCACTTGAGCAAGGTGGCGATGAAGGAGGTGTGATCGAAATCAGCGGAGGCGTCGGGCGAGCGGAAGACGAGGCCGCTGGGGATGAAGGGCGAGACCAGGATGGTGGGGACGCGGACGCCGAGGCGATCGAACTTGAAGCCTGATTTGCCGACGTTTCCATCCGGCGCGACCGTGGCCGGGGGAGGGACGTGATCCCAGGTGCCGCCGTGCTCGTCGAAGGTGATGATGAGCAGCATGTTCGGCCATTGAGGGCTTTGCACGAGGGCGTCGTAGAGCGCGTCGAGCTCGGCCTCGGCCGGGCCGATCCAGGCCGGTGGGTGGTAGTCGTTGCCTTGAATGCCCACCCAGGCGAGCGGATCGCCCGCGACCCCGACGCCGCCTCCCCACTTGGGCTCGAGGAACGAGAAGCTCGGCAAGGTGCCTTGTCGGGCCGCGTCGAGGAAGGTGCTGTAAGGGTAGACGCCGCCGTTTTGCGCCGCGGAGATGCGAGAGAAGAAGTAGGGCGTGTAGACGTCGAAGAGCGGTGAGCCGGCCGCGGGGCCGCCGTCCGTCTGCCAATAGATACCCCAGCTCTTGCCCGCGTCGCCGAGCACGTTGAAGAGCGTGTTGGTGTTGGCGAAGGTGCTGCCGTTCATGTCGTCGTTGGTCTCGGCGCCGAGGCAGGTGCCGCAGATCGAGAACGCGCGGTTCGGATCGGTCTGCGTCGGCGCGGAGGAGAACCAGCGATCGGAGACCGCATAGCTCTGCGCGAGGCCATAGAGGATGGGGAGCTGCTCTTGGGCATAGGCGCCCATGACCTCCACGTTCTGCGTGTAGACGGCGTCGTAGTCCCAGACGAAGCCCGTCATCGACGGCGTCGCGGACCAAGGGTCGTCGCTCGGGAGCTTGCCGGTGGCGTCGGCGTAGAGCTGGTTCTTCACGTGCGGCATGGCCTCGCCCGGATCGAAGTTGGGGACGCGGCAAGGCTGCAACATGGCCTGCGTGCCGACGGCGGGGCTGTACGACGTATTGTGATAGGCGTTGGACGCGCCCTCGGGGATGCCGTCGAATTGGGACGGCGAGCCGGGCGGATAAACGAAGTTGGGACCGCTGCCCCGATAGAGCCAGCCGAGGACGTTGTCGAGCGATCGGTTCTCGAACATCATCATCACGATCGTCTCGATTTGCGGGAGGACGGGCGTGATCCGCTTCAGCTCCGGCTCGGAGATGGACAGGGTGTAACGAATGTCCTTGTAGCCGGCGCCGGACAGATCCCAGCGAACCTCGTAGTCCGCGCCGCTCGCGCCCGTGAAGGTGATGCTCCGGGGATCGTTGGTGTCGACGAAGCCGGTCGTGGCGGTGCCGGCGGTCATGCATTGGGACATGTCGCTGCCGGTGAGCGTGCCCGTCACGCGCTCTTGCAACGAGACCTGGACTCCGTCGACCACGAGCACGGTGGTGAAGACCCATGTCTTGTCGTGGGTGATGCCGTCGTCACGATCGAACTCGACGACGTCTACCGCGGTCGTCGAGGCGGGCAGGGCGGTACCAAGCACTTTCCAATCGCCCGCGTCGAGCGCAGGAGAGACGGTGGTGGAAGCCTCGAGCGCGAGCGCCGAAGCGTTGAGCACGCTTATCGTCGTAGGCATGATGGTGAGCCCCCAAGGTCGAAAACGGGGCGACCCGTGCACACTGCGTTCCAGGCAGATACCCGAGGGGCCATCACGACGGATGCGGTGTTTTCAGCACCCTTGGAGGGCCTGCGTGGGCACGTGCCCGGCCTGTGCCTGGGCACGTGCCGGGCGCGAGGGGCGATGATGGGTGGGAAATGGAGAGAGCGCCGCGAGGGGCCGGAGGAGGGGAGTCGTGGTCGAGAGGTTTGGGGCCGCTTGTGGCCCCATCGTGATCACTTCACCGTCCAGCGCGGGCCCTGGGGCGTGTCCTCGATGTCGACGCCGGCCTCCAAGAGCAGCTTGCGGATGGCGTCGCCTTTGGCGAAGTCCTTCGCTTTGCGGGCTTCGGAGCGCATGGTGAGGAGGCGATCGATGATGCCGTCGCCGCCGCGGCCGGCGGCGGCGGCCGGCGCGGGGGCTGCGCATAGTCGGCGCACAGCTCCGGGTGCAGCTCGGGGCGCGCGATCTCGATGCCGAAGACCGCGAGGTGCGCGGTGAGGCAACGGTAGACCGCGAGCTGAGAGGCGCTGTCGGCGCTCTGATCCACGCCGCCCGCGTAAAGCTCGTTCACGTAATCGAAGAGCGCCGCCATGGCCGAAGGGGCGTTGAGATCGTCATCCATGGCGGTGATGAAACGATCGATGAAGCGCGCGCTCGCCTCGGCGAAGGCGCCGAAGGCGTAGGTGTGGCGGAGGCGCGGCGTGCGCTGCTCGGGCGGGCGCTGGCTGGCGTAATCGCCGCGGGTGGGGATGGCGGGCAGCTCGGGCAGCGCGGAGAGCCGCTCGGCGAGGACGTCCACGAGGCGCTTGATGCGCTGATAGCCGGTGATGGCTTGTTCCATCAAATCCCAGCCGAAAGGCAGCTTGCTGCGGTAATGGTGCGTCGCATAGAACCAGCGCACGCCGTCGGCGCCGTGGCGCGCCATGAGGTCGGCGACGCCGATGACGTTGCCGAGGCTCTTGCTCATCTTCACGCCGCGCAAATCGAGGTGCTCGGGGTGGAGCCAATAACGGACCCACGGCTCGCCGCAGAGGGGCTCGCTCTGCGCGATCTCGTTCTCGTGATGCGGGAAGAGGTTGTCGACGCCGCCGCCGTGCACGTCGAAGTGATCGCCGAGGAGCGTGGTGCTCATGGCCGAGCACTCGATGTGCCAGCCGGGCCGGCCGGGCGGGAAGGCGTCGTGGCCCGTGGGCCAAGCGGGCTGGCCGGCGTCCGACGGCTTCCACAACGTGAAGTCGGCCGGGTGGCGCTTGCGGGCGAAATCCTCCTCGCAACGGCCGCTGGCGCCGACCTCCTGCTCGTCGACGGTGCGGCCCGAGAGCGCGCCGTAGCGCGGGAAGGTCGAGACTTCGTAGAAGACCTCGCCGTCCTTCACGTAGGCGTGACCCTTGTCGACGAGGCGCGCCACCATGTCGACCTGCTCTTCGATGAAGTCGGTGGCGCGGGTGTACGCCGCATAGTCCTTGATGTGGAGGGCACGGCAATCACGGCGGAAGCCGGCGATCATGCGCTCGACCACGTCGACGCAGCCTTTGCCCTCCGTTCCCTGCGCGATGATCCGGTCGTCGATGTCGGTGTAGTTGATGACGCTGACGACGTGATAACCGCGGTATTCGAGGTAGCGGCGGAACGTGTCCCAGAACGAGTAGGTGCGCGCGTGGCCGATGTGCATCGGCGCATACACGGTGAGCCCGCAGGTGTAGATGCGGACGACCTTGGGGTGCGCGGGGACGAAGAGCTCTTTCTTGCGGGTACGGGTGTTGTGGACGACCAAAGGCATGGTGACGCTCGCGTAGGAAGACGCGGCTTGTAGCACGGTTATCGCCCGCGTGGCTTCACGTCGGCGCCGGTATGACACGCTGGTTTCCCGCGGCGCGCGCGGCGCGCGGCGGGAGCGCTGGATCCGCGGGCGAAAAACGCTTGACGGGTATGCGCGAGTCGGTGGCTACTGACGGTGATTACCGAGGAGGGAGAGTCCCATGTTCCAGCCCAACGAGCCTGCTGCGGACGCCGACGAGAGCTTCGAGATCGATCCCATGCGGGCGCCGTACTTCATGGTTCAACAAGTGCAGCCCACAGGAGAGTGGCTCGAGGTCGGCGCGGTGTGGACCTTCGGTACCAGCCGGACCAACACGATCGAGTATTGGTTTCTCTATGAGACCGTGTCGTCCGGGGATCGCGGGCGCGCCGCGTATACGTGGCCGGGCTACAGCGAGGCGCGCGGCGAGGGCCTCCGGGGGACGAGCTTGCGTCTCATGCCGGCGACGCCGCCGGACGGGCTGAAGCCGGCCACGCTGGAGGCCTATTTCCGCGAGCGGCTCGGTATCGCGGTGACGGCGCTCAAGGGGACGGTGGGGGCGTACATCCCTTGATGGCGTCGAGCGCTTCGCGGATGGAGAGCACTTCGAGCCGGTAGTCCCATATCGCGGTGGGAATCTTGGCGAGCAGCGCTTCGAGCCGCGCGCTCTCGAACGGGGGCGTGCGGCGCGCGAGCGCGAGGAGGCCGAGCGTCTGAACACCGAGGCGCGGCGCCGGGCTCTCGAGAGCGCGCTCGACCGACATGCTGATTTCGTTGGGCGATGCCTCCGCGCCGCAGGCGACGGCGAGCGCCGATGCGAGCAGGGCGCCGCTCGACACTTCGCCGATGGCAGCCCACGCACGGACGGCGCGCTGCGCGAGGTCGCGCGCGAGGGACACGTCGCCCGCGCGGCGCGCGACGGCGGCTTCGTTGAGCGTGAGCATCGCTTCCCACTCGCCGACGCCGAGATTCCTCGCCGCTTCGAGGAGCTCGAGATCCGGCGCCGTGGCCGCGCCGGTGCGATAGGCAACCGAGCGGAGGATGCGCTCCGCCGAGGCTTCGTGGAAGGGGAGCCGATAGCGGCGGGCGTGATCGAGGACGTCGCGGGCCACGGCGGCTGCGGCGTCGAGCTCGAAGGCCTCCATCTGGCACGATGCGCTCCGCAGGAGGCCTGCGAGCTTGGCCGTCACCCACGGCTCGTCGATCGCCGCGCGCGCATTGAGCTCCGCGGCTTCCACGAAGCGCCCTTGTCGATAACGCAGCCGGCCGAGGAAACCCGTATGGGCGCGGAGCGCCGCCGGATCGTTCGAGCGCTCCGCCCAATTCGAGAGCTCCGAGAGCAACGATTCCTGCTCGGCTTGCGGGCGTATCCGACTGGCGGCGACGCGGACTTCCTGGCGCCGTCGCTCCAACGTCGGATCGGCGAAGGGCCCAATCGCGGTGGCCTCTTCGAGCGCGCGCTCCGTGCGTTGCGAGATGGCCAGCGCCGCGCGCACGAGGCGCGCGAGCTTCTCGATGGCAGGGGTGCGCGGGCGGATGCGATAGAGCTCGTAGATGGCGCGATCGAGGAGCCGCGGCGTGCCATCCTCCAACGCGATCTCCACGAGCAAGGTGAGGAGCGGGAGCGACTCGACGGCGCCCGACATGCCGAGGCGGCGCTCGGCGCGGAGGCCTTCACCCACCGCGGCCGCGGCGAGCGGCAAACGGCCTTCGACGGCGAGGCGCCGCGCGAGGTGACGCGCTTCGGCAGCGATCTCGGGGCCTAGCTCGATGTCGTCGTCGGCGCCGGTGATGAGGTGATAGAGGCGCCGCGGCGTGCCCGGCGGCGCGGCGAAGGCGATGCGACGATGGACCTCGCGCGGGCGCTCGCCGGCCCAACCTTCGGCGACGCCGGGCGCCGCGCGCGGCTCCACGCGACCGTCCGGCAAACGGCGGACGGCGCCGAAGATTTCGAGCGAGCGGAGCTCGGCATCGAGCGCATCCGTTGTCGTCCCGCGGGCGACGGCGAGGTGCGCGGCGTGCGCGTGTGGATGAGCGAGGACGATCCATCCGAGGAGATCCTCCAGCGCGGGAGGCAGGGGCACGGCGGGCGCGGGCAAGACATCGGGCGGTGTGATGAGGAGGCCCGCTTCCAAGCGCTCGATGGCGTCGCGATCGATGACCACGCGATCACCGTCCCAGCGCGCGATGCGTGCTTGGATCCAGCCGGTGACGTCGTCGGCGACGCGCGCGGGCATGCCGTCGGTGCGGCGATGGAGCACGCGCGCGGCGTCCTCGGGTAAGTGGAAAAGCCGGTCCGCGCCGGTGAAGAGCGCGCGGAGATCGATCTCGGAGAGGGCCGCGAGCACGATGGTCGAAGCGCCCGCGGAAGGCGCGCCCGCGAAGGCGCGGATCACGCTGCCCGTTTCGCGGAGACGCGCGACCGCCGCCGCCGAGGCGGGCGCGAGTCGATCGGCATCGTCGACGAGGAGCACCGATCCCGCGGCGATCGCGGCGCGCGTCCCGAGCTCCCACGACGTGGGATCCTCGCTGATCGCCGACGGAGCGACGTGGAGGACGGCGCGCCCTCTCTTGCCGAGCTCCGCGGCCACGTCGTGGAGGCAGCGCGATCGACCCGAGCCGCGCGGCCCGTGAACATCCATCGAGGCGCCGGCGAGCGCGGCGTCGACGAGGGCAGAGAGCGGTGCATCCGATCCGAGGCGGCGCAGCGCCGGGCGCGCCGCCACGCGGCGCCCGCGCAGGCGATCGAGCGCTTCGCCCGCGGATCGCGGTCGCGCCGTGGGATCGGTGGCGAGGAGCGCGTCGATCAAATCGGCGATGGGGCGCGGCACGTCCGGCGCGACAGCGCCGAGCGGCGTCGGCGGATCGTGGACGCGCGCCTGGAGCATGCGCATGACGTTCTCGTGCGGATGCGGAAAGCGCCCCGAGAGCGCCTCGAAGAGCATCACGCCGATCGCATAGAGATCCGAGCGCGCCGTCACCGGCTTGCTCTCGACCTGCTCCGGCGAGAGGTACGCGGGCGTGCCGAGGATCGAGCCGTGATCGGTGATGCCTTCGTCGACCGACGTGTCCACGCGCGCGAGGCCGAAATCGAGGATGATCGGGCGACCATCGGCGTCGACGAGGACGTTCGCCGGCTTGAGATCGCGGTGGACGATGCCGACCGCGTGCATGCGCGCGAGCGTCTCCAAGAGCGCGATCGCCGGCTTGGCGATGCGAGGCCACGATGCGGGGCCGGGCTGGCCGGGGAACGGCGTGCCGTGCACGCGCTCCATCACGAGGAAGGGCCGGTCGCCGTCGGTGCCCTCGTCGAGGAGCTGGACGACGCCCGAGAGCCGCAGGAGACGCATCGACGCGACCTCGCGGCGGATGCGCGCGCTCGTCGTGCCGCAATCGGGGCTCAGCATCTTGAGCGCGACGCGGCCGCCGGTGAGCAGATCGTCGGCTTCCCACACGCGCCCATGCGCGCCGCGGCCGATGAGCTGCGCCAGGCGATAGCGGTGCGCGACCACGTATCCCGGCTGATCGGAGGTGACCGCGTCGGCGGCGTCCTCCATCGGATCGAGGGAGAGCGTGTCCCCGAGGACGGAGAGCGTCTCGTCGACGGTCGCGCGGCTCTGGAGCTCGACCGTGGGGAGGTCGGTACGCTCGTTCGGTGCGGCCGGCGACGCGTGCGGCGCTCCACTCGGAAGCGTGGTGGCGAGCTTGCTCTTGTCGCTCATGCCTTCGGTGCGGCAGCCGATGCTGCCCGGCGCTCGGCCATTCTAGAGGGGGCTCGACCGAGATCGCCGGATTTTTCGGGGACGCGAAATGCGTAGCGTTTCGCCGTCATCGTCGATCCGTCCATGGAGGGTGCTCAGCGATCGATCCCAATCGCGCGCCGGCCCGCCTGCCGGTAGCGCGCGGCGAGCGCATCGAGCGCTGCCGGATCGATTCCATGCGCCTCGGCGATCTGTGCAAGGGGCTTCTCCGCCAAGAGGGCTTCGAAGATCGCGTGCTCCAGTCGATCCGATGGAGCAGGCGCGTTGCCGCGCGAAGGATCCACGGGGAGCACCACCGCGGGATCACCGAGGAGCACGAAGCCACCGAGATCCTGACGCTGCATCCAGAGGAGCGCGCGGCGGCGCTCGAGCGCGGCGGGATCTTGCAGGATCGGTGTGGGGACGTCGCGGGCGTCGAGGGAGAGCAAGGCCGTGTCGGCTTCGCGGACGAGCTGCGTGAGGCGCTGGAAAGCGACGCCGACCGGATCGCCCGCGAGCGCGCTCCCGAGCACGCGCATGAAGCGACCGGCGCGCGAGGCCTCGGGATCACTGTCGTCGCGGAAGGAGTGCGTCCAGGCCAAGTCGACGTGGCCGATGAAGGCCAAAGGGCCTTCGGGGTTGGCGAGGACCTTCTGCGGGAGCGACGCGATGAAGGGCGCGTCGAGCGCGAGGGTGCGGCGCAGATCTCGCGGGGGCCCGTCTCTCTCCACGAGGCGCGCGAGCCAATGCGCGTACACGCTCGCGTCCGGCGTGCCGGCGCTGAAGCAGGCGAACATGAACCAGAGGCCATCGGTCATGAACGGGCCCGCGCCGAGGTCGTCTCCCGTGAGCGTGTCGGCGATTCCGAGCTGCATCGCGCCTTGCCTCGCGCGCTGATCGGCCGGCGACGACCAACCATCGATGGGCAGGCCGAGCCCGTGGCTCATGGTGAAGAGCACGCCGGGCTCCGGCTCCGCGGCGCGATCGAGGAGCACGTCCTTGCCGGGCCGCGAGGGGGATGCGAACGCCGCGATGCCGCTCGCGGGCAACCGGCCGGCGGCGAGCTCGGCGCGCAAGAGCGCTTCGCCCGGCGCAGTGAGGCCGCGGAGACCGAGCTCGAGCGCCCGCGATCCATCGTGCGCCGTGTGCAGCACGACACGCCCCGGCCCACGCCGCGGCGCCTGCTGGGCGCGGAGCACCTTGTCGATGTAGGCGTCGTAGCCCGCTTCATCGGCGAAGAAGAGCCGCCCCACGTAACCATCGATCGACTGCACTTGTTGAATCGCCAGGGGCACGTCTCCGAGGTCGCCGAGCACGAGCTGGTAGCTCGCGCGATCGAGCCCGAGACCGGCGCCGTCGTCGAAGTGCTTCGTGCGCCACGCGAGCGCGTCCGCGAGGCTCATGGGCCCGCGCGATGGGGGCACGCGATGGATCGGCGCGGGCCGCCCCTGCTCTGCTTCGCGGGCCTTGATCAAGCGATCGGCGAGCGCGAGCAAACGATCGCCCGTCGGACCTTCGGGCGCGATCACTCCCCACGTCGAGCTCGGGACACCTTCGAGGCCGGCGCCGTGCGGTGGATTCGGCAGCATCTCCAGCGCCTCGGGTGCATCCGCGGCGGCGAGCGGCAGGCCCTCGGGCAGGAGCGGATCGTTGGTGCCGGCACGCGCGAGGAGGAGGTGCAGGACATCGTCGCTGGGCATGGCTGCGCGCGATCGTATCCGCTCGGCCGCCTGCATGGCTCGCGGCGAGCGGCGCCGCGCTGGTCGGGCGGCCCCCGAGGTTCGCCGTTTTCTGGTCCAAATCCGTGATCTTGCGGTCTCCTTCCTGCATCGCAGCAGGCAGGAGGTCACGAGGATGCAAGAGCGACGCAGGCAAAGGAGCGAGGCGCCCGGCGAGGCGGCTCGCCTGTATCTCCAGAGCACGGCGGAGCGGCATGGGCTCATGGCCCTGACGCTGGCGAGCGAGGATGGCCTGATGATGGCCGCGGCCTCGCGGGCCGAAAGGCCGCTGAACCTCGATTGGATTGCCGCGCTCGGGTGCGTGGCTGCGTTGCCGGGCCGGCGGGAACGTCCGCTCGGCGCGTTGATCGAGCGGGAGACGAACGGGCAGATGCTGACGAGCGCGGAGATCGTGCTGCGCGGGGAGAAGCTCTACCTCACGGCGGTGGGCGGCCCGCTCCCGCCGCTGCGCGAAGCCGCAGCGGCGGTGGAGCGGATCCTGGCCCAGTCGCTCCCGGCGGCGGCCTGATCTACTCGGCCTCGAGCGACGGATAACCGACCGCGCGCGGCGGGACGAACGTCTCCTTGATCGCGCGCGGCGAGACCCAGCGATAGAGGTTCAGCGGGCTGCCGGCCTTGTCGTTGGTGCCCGACGATCGCGCGCCGCCGAACGGCTGCTGCCCGACCACCGCGCCCGTGGGCTTGTCGTTGATGTAGACGTTGCCCGCGGCGAAGCGCAGCGAGCGGAGCGCCCGCTCGATGAAGCCGCGATCCGTCCCGAAGATCGCGCCCGTGAGCGCGTACGGCGTGGTGGTGTCGCAGAGCTCGAGCGCGCGCTCTTCCTCTTCGTCGGGGAAGACCCAGCAGGTGAGCACCGGCCCGAAGATCTCTTCGCGCATCAGCCGGTGCTTCGGATCGGTGGTCTCGATCAGCGTCGGGTGCACGAACCAACCGTCCTTGTCCGGCGTGTCGCCGCCCGCGAGGATGCGGCACGCCGCGTCCTGCCGCGCGCCCGCGATGTACTCCTTGATGCGCGCGTGCGCGCGCCCGTCGATGACCGCGCCCATGAAGTTCCTGAAGTCGCTCACGTCGCCGACGCGAAGCGTGGCGATGAGATCGATCATGCGCTGCTTGAGGGCCGGCCAGATCGAGCGCGGGATGTAGGCCCGCGACGCGGCCGAGCACTTCTGGCCTTGGTACTCGAAGGCGCCGCGCACGAGGGCGACGGCGAGCGCGTCGAGATCGGCGCTCGGGTGGGCGAAGACGAAGTCCTTGCCGCCCGTCTCGCCGACGAGGCGCGGGTACATGCGGTACTTCACGATGTTCTCGCCCACGCGGCGCCACATCGCGGAGAACACCGCGGTCGATCCGGTGAAGTGCACGCCGCCGAGATCCTCGTGATCGAGGCAGGCGTTGGCGATGCGCGGCGGGTCGCCCATGACGAGGTTGATGACGCCGTCGGGGAGGCCGGCCTCGCGGAGCAGGCTCATCACGTAGTGGGCCGAGAGCAGCGCGTTCGCGGCCGGCTTCCACACCACCGTGTTGCCCATGATCGCGGGCGCGGCGGGGAGGTTGCCCGCGATGGCGGTGAAGTTGAACGGCGTCGATGCGAAGACGAAGCCTTCGAGCGGGCGCGGCTCGAGGAGGTTCCACATGCCCGGCGAGCTCTGCGGCTGCTCACCCGCGATGAGGCTCGCGAAGTGGACGTTGAAGCGGAAGAAGTCGATGAGCTCGCACGCGGAGTCGATCTCCGCTTGGAACGCCGTCTTGCTCTGTCCGAGCATGGTCGCGGCGTTGAGCACGGGCCGGTAGCGCGTCGAGAGCAGCTCCGCCGCCTTGAGGAAGACGCCGGCGCGCGCCGTCCACGGCAGGCTCGACCAGCTCGCGTGCGCCTTGCGCGACGCCGCGATGGCCTGCGCGACGTGCTCCTCCGTGCCTTGGTGCGCGCGCCCGAGCAGCAGATCGTGCCGGTGCGGGGAGCGCACGTCTTGGAGGACGCCCGTCGTGATCTCCTTGCCGTCGATGAACATCGGGATCTCGACGGTCTTGCCGGACTGGCGCGCGAGCTCGGCCTTCAACGTGGCGCGTTCGGGGCTGCCCGGGGCGTAGGAGAGGACGGTCTCGTTGGTTGGGCGGGGAGGGGAGACGATGGCGTCGAACATGGTGGGCGGAGCATAGAACACCGGAGCGCGCGCGTGAGGCCGAAGGCGCAGGCGATTTTCCCTCGTTTCCACGGGCCTTCCGTGGTGAATTCCACAAGATGCGCCGGCTCTCCGACCCTCCCTCCGCGATCCTCGATTCTCTCACCCGCGTCCTCGCCGTCGGCTCGTTTCGCGGAGGCGTGGGGAGCGTCGATCCCGGGCTCGTCACGAAGAGCCGGGTCTTCCGCGTGCGCCACGAGAAGCGCTGGATCTACATGGCCATCGCCGCCGACGATCTCCTCGTCTGCGCCGCGGTCGTCCGCCTCGGCTACGCCTCCAACTGCTTCGTGTTCGCCTTCGATCGCGCGGCGGGGCGCATCGTCAGCAAGTACTCGACCGTCGCGCCGCGCATCGCGGCGAGCGTCGGCGACACCGGCGGCGATGGCTGTCACGCGCGCTTCCGCTGGCTCGGCGCGCACGTCTCCATCGAGCGCGGGCGCGCCGAGCGCGACTACCGCGTCGAGGTGAAGGCCCCGGATCTGCGCGTCAGCGCCCGCCTCTCGACGGAGACCATGCCCCCGCGGATCGGCGCCATCGCCGCGCTCCCCGCGCCGCCGTCCGGCCTCTTCAACGCCACCGAGAAGGGCGTGCTTCTGCCCGTGGTCGGCGAGGCCATCATCGGCGGCAAGCACTACGATCTCGACGGCGGCCTCGCAGGCTACGACTTCACCGCCGGCCTGCTCGCGCGCCACACCGCCTGGCGCTGGGCCTTCGCGCTCGGCCGCACGCGCAACGCCGAGCGCGTGGCCGTGAACCTCGTGCAGGGCTTCGTCGGCGAGGCCGAGTGCGCCGTGTGGATCGACGGCGAGCTCTTCCCCGTGTCGGAGGGCCGCATCGAGATGCAGGAGGGCCGCCCGCTCGCGCCTTGGACTGTGCGCACGCGTGACGGCGAGGTCGATCTGCGCTTCGAGCCCGGCGACGTCCACGCCGAGTCACACGACTTCGGCGTCATCGCCTCGAAGTTCATCCAGCCCGCGGGCAGCTACTCCGGCGTCATCCGCTTGCCGGGACGCGATCCCATCGAGATCGATCGGATCCTCGGCGTGGCCGAGGATCAAGACGTGCTGTGGTGATCGCCTTGAGGCACGCCTTCACAACCATTCTGAGATCGAAGCCGATGCCTCGTTCGCCGCCGCTTTGCTGAAATGAGCGGCGATTGACCATTTCGATGGCCATGCAGCGGGAGCGCTTCCGCCGCACATCAGAATGGTTGTCGGCGCGGGGCGCGACCCCTTCGCCGGTCTGCGAGGACGCTCCGCCGCGGCGGCAGCGCCTCGCGGCGCCGGCTCGCGGCCTTCCGGTGCGCGTGTCGGAAGCTCCGGCGCGCGTCGGAAGCCCCCGGAGCGCGTCGGAAGCTCCCGGAGCGCGTCGGAAGCTCCCGGAGCGCGTCGGAAGCCCCTTGGAGCGCGTCGGAAGCCTCCGAGCTTCCGACGGAAGCCGGAAAAGACGCGCCCGAAGCTTCGCGGGGGTATTTCGTCAGTTCCCGTAGGGATCGCGGAGCGCGGCGTTGGCGCGGCACGTCCAGGCGCGGCACGTGCGATCGCAGCAATCGTCGTTCGAAAGGCACTTCTGCCCGGCGGGCTTGCAGAGCTTCTTGGAGCGGCCGCCCGGCATCATGGGGCCGGCGGCGCTCCCCGCGGCGGCGGCCGAGTCGGCGGGCACCGCGGTGTCGGCCGGCGCCGAGGTGTCGGTTGCTGCTGCCGCGCTGGCTGACGCCTGAGGCGCGGCGCTGCTCGATGCGGCGGGCACGCTCGATGAGAGTGGGGCCGCCGATGTGGCGGACGTCGCGGCGTGCACGGGTGCGCGGCCGCGGCTCCACACGAAGAGACCGCCGCCCACGAACACGCCGACCATGCACGCGCCGGCGATGACGCCCATCATGCTTCGCGGCTTCGCCGGCGGTGTGACGTTGGGCAGCGACGGTTGCTGCACCGGCGGCGCGTGCTCCGCCGTCGGCGTGCTGGTCTCGATGCGCGCGGCGGAGCCCCGATCGCTAGGCGCCGGGGTGGTGCTCGCGGGCGTCTCGGAGCGCGGCGCGGCGCTCGCCTCGGCGTCGTTCGCCGAGATCACGGCGGAGGGCGACAGCTCGGGCGCACCTTCCCACGTCGCGCGGCCCGGGCCGGTCTGCAACACGGGCGCGCCCGTGATGGGAATGGGCCCCGTGTGCGGGCGCGTCGGCCCGGTGATGCTCGTCGCGGCCGCGCCGCTCGGGCTCGCCGTGCTCGCGGGCGCGCTCGCCGCCTCGGCCGCCGCCGCGAGGATGGGCTCGAGCTCGGTGAACGCCACCGTCGCGTCCGCGAAGCGCTCGTCCATGTTGCGCGCCACCGCCTTCGCGAACCACGCGTCGAACCCGGGCGGGATGCGCTCCTTGCACTTGTAGTCGGCGGCGCGCTCGCTCGCGGCCGGCATGGGATGCATGAAGGCCTCCGCCATCAGCATCAGCACGCTCGCGGCCGGATCGTAGGGCGCTTTCCAGAACAGGTAGCCGGTGAGCAGACGGAACGCGAGCAGGCCGAGCGGCCACACGTCCGTGCTCGGCTCGACGCGACCGCCGGGCACCGTCTGCTCCGGCGCCATCCACATCGGCGTGCCGAGGCCGGTCACGGTGGCGCCGCTCTGCGTCTTGGCCTCGGCCAGCACGCGCGCGATGCCGAAGTCGAGCACCTTGATCATGAACGGCATCCCCCGCCGCCGCGAGGCCGCGAGGAAGATGTTCTCCGGCTTGAGATCGCGGTGCACGATCCCTTGCCGGTGCGCCTCGCCGAGCGCGTGGCAGAGCTGGCCGAAGATCTCGAGCACGTCGCCCGGCGGCAGCGCGCGGCGCTTCTGGATGTGGCTCGCGAGGTCTTCCCCTTCGAGGAGCTCCATCGCGAGCCACGGCACGCCGCTCTGCTGATCGACGCCCGAGGCGATGCTCTCGACGACGTGATCGCTCTGGATCCGCGCCGCGATCTTGGCCTCGAGCTCGAAGCGCTTCCGCGACGTGGAGCTCTGCACGAGCTCCGGCAGCATCAGCTTGAGCGCGCGCTGCTTGCTGGTGGAGAGCTGCTCCACCACGTAGAGCGATCCCTGGCCGCCCGTGCGCAGCGGGCGGATGACCTTGAAGTCTCCCGCGAAGACGGTGCCGGCCGTCAGGCGGAGCTCGGTCACGACGCGACGCGCTCCTCTCCCTCGATCATCCGGGCGCTCTGCAAAGAGTCCAAGGCGTGGGCATGATTCCACGACTTCGACGCGGAGAACAGATTTCGCGCATCGGCACGCGCGTCAGGGACGGTCGGGTGGACGCTCGGGGGGACGTTCGATGCGTCTTCGCTCAGGCCGGCTTCTCCCGCTCGGCGATGAGCTGATCGAGCTCCTCTTCGGTGATGAGCTTCGTCCCGTATTTGCGCGCCTTCACGGCCTTGCTCGACGTCGACGCCGGGTCGGCGATCACCAGGTAGTTGAGATCCTTGGTGACGCTGGCGAGGACGCGGCCGGCCTTCGACTCGACGAGCTGGGTGAGCTCGTTGCGCGGGCGCGAGCTCGATCCGGTGAAGGCGAACGAGAGCCCCGCGAGCGGCCCTTGCTCGTCGAGCGTGACGGGCACGATACCGGCTTCGAGCAGCCGCTGAATCTCCTCCCGCCGCGCCGTGAGCCCGCGCACGATGCTCGCCGCCTTGATGGGGCCGAGGCCGTTGATGCCCGCGAGATCTTCCTCTTTCGCGGCCAGCATGGCCTCGATGGTCTTGTGCCCCGCGGTGACCAGGAGCTTCGCCGTCTGCAGCGCGAAGTTATCCATCCCGAGCGCGGCGATGAACACGGGCAGCGTGATCGGGAGCCGCGACGAGAGCTCGGCGAGGCACTTCTTCGCGCTCTTTTCCCCGCGCCGATCGAGCCCGGCGATCTGCTCCCACGTGAGCTTGTAGAGATCGCGCGGCTCGCGGACGAGCTTGGCCTCGACGAGCTGCTCGATCAGCTTGTCGCCCCACTCGAGCGCGCCGATCGCGCCCACCCAGGTCTGGATGCGGCCTTCGACGATGGCCGTGCACGAGGTGTTGCGGCAGACGAGGTACTCGCCTTCGACCGAGAGCCCCGAGCCGCACACGCCGCACTTGGTGGGGATCTCGGCGACCGTGCCGCGCTTCTCCACGACCTCCTCGACGTAGGGGATGACGTCGTTGCGGCGCGAGACGAGCACCTCGTCGTCCACGCCGATGCCGAGCGCGCGCACGTTGGTCGCGTTGTGGAGGCTGGCGCGCTGCACGGTGGCGCCCGCGAGCTCCACCGGCGCCACGATGGCCACCGGCGTCACGCGCCCGCTCGGACCCGTGTCCCAGCGGATTTCGAGGACCTTGGTGACCTTCGCCGGCGACGCGAACTTGAACGCCACCGCGCCGCGCGGCCGATGGTTCACCTCGCCGAGCAACGACTGCACGTGCAGCGAGTTGACGTAGACGACGAGCCCGTCGATCTCGTAATCGAGCTTCTGCCGGAGCTCGCCCGAGTAGCGCTGGTAGGTGGCCATGACGTCGTCGATGCCGCCGTGGCTCGTCGCCGGCGTGGCGAAGCCGAGGCTGCGGATGAAGGCGAATTTCTCGACCTCGTTCGGCAAATCGAGCTCGGCCGCGATGTCGTAGAAGAGCACGGTGAGGTGCTCGCAGTTCGTCCCGTCGAAGCGCTTCGAGGTGCCGGCCGCGAGGTTGCGCGGGCTCGTGCCGCTCGAAAAATGCTTCTTCATGTCGGAGAGGCGGAGGATGATCTCGCCGCGCACGCTCATCGAGCGCTTGTCCTTGATGCGCGCCGGGACGCCCTTCATGCGCGCCACGTTCTGCGTGATGCGCTCGCCCACTTCGCCGTCGCCGCGCGTGATGGCGTCGACCATCTTGCCGTCGCGGTAGATGACCTCGATGGAGATGCCGTCGAGCTTCTCGGCGACGAAGAGATCGCTGACCGGCCCGAGCCCGTCCTTGTCCGCGAGCTCCTGACAGCGGGTGAGCCACCCGCGGAGCTCCTCTTCGTTGACCGCCTTGTTGAGCGATCCCATGGGGATCTCGTGCCGCGCCTTGGGCCACTCCGCGACGAGCTCGCCGGAGCCGACCTTGGCGAGCACCGGGTGCGTCGGATCGAGGGCGCGCAGATCGTCTTCGAGCGCGTCGTAGGCCGCGTCGGAGATCTCGGGGCGACCCGCGTAGTAGCTGGCCCGGTACTTCTCGAGCCGTGCGCCGAGCTCGTCGGCGCGCGCGCGCAGGGCCGGATCGAGATCGAGGCCGCCCGCCTTCGTGTCCATGTTCGCTTGGGTCGTCGTCATCAGCTCACTCCAGCTCGGGCTCACCACCGCGGCGGGCAGCGGCCAGCATGTCGTTCATCGCGAGCGCGAGCTCGCGCGGCAGCTCGTCGTCGCGGAAGAGTCGGGCCTCGCGGATCTCGAGCGGATTCATCGGCGCGCGCGAAGGCTCGGCGACGCGCGCCGCCACCACCACCGTCACGGCGTGGAAGCGTGGATCGCGATCGGGGCGCGAGTACACACCGACGATGCGCTCGTACGTGGCCTCGGTGACACCGGCCTCTTCGAGCAGCTCCCGCGTGAAGGTCGCGCGCAGCGTCTCGCCCCACTCCACCGTCCCACCGGGCAACGCCCAAGTCCCCGTGTCTCCACGCCGGATGAGCAACCACCGACCGTCCGCGGTGCGCGCGGCCACCGCCAGCCCGACCACCGGACGTCGGAGCAGATGACGGGCAAGTTCTTTGGCGAGGCCGAGGACGGAGCGGGGCAGGAGCGAAAGCGGGGCGAGGGACATGGGAAGTATCGAATTGTGGCGCAGACGCGGAGCGTGACTTTACAATCCCGAGGATGCGGCTCGTCAGTCGAATTCTCTTGGTCGCTGCGGTCACCGCCGCGCCCGCGGTCCTAACCCCGTTCGGGTGCGCTGTCGATTCCGACCGCTACCCCGGCCTGCCGTACGAGGTTCCGAACTCGCTGACCACGGGCGGCGGCGGGACCACGCCGCCACCAACGACGTCGTCGTCATCGTCGTCGAGCTCGAGCTCAACCTCTGGCGGCGTGACGATCGGCGACTGCACCTGCGCGGCCGCCTTCGTGCTCGGAGGGGCCGACGCCGGCGCGTGCGGCAAGTGCGGTTACGACGTCGCGACGGCGGGCGGCACGTGCGCTGCGCTGCAGACGACGTGCAGCGGCGATCAAGGGTGTCAGGACGCGGTCACCGTCTGCATCCAAGGCTGCTCGACCAGCGCCAACATCGGCAACTGCATCGCAGCCTGCATCCAAGGCAGCACGGTGTACGGCGACCTCGTGGCCTGCCAGTGCGCCGCTTGCCAAGCAGAGTGCCAAGGCCAGCCCGCGCTCTCGTGCGACACCGGCACGGGCGGCGGCGGCACCGGCGGCAGCTTTCCGATGACGGGGCCCGTCGACGCCGGCGGGGATTGATCACGATGGCCGGACGAGCCGGCCCTGATCACGATGGGGCCGCAAGCGGCCCCAAACCCCGGGCCGGACGAGCCGGCCCTGATCACGATGGGGCCGCAAGCGGCCCCAAACCCCGGGCCGGACGAGCCGGCCCTGATCACGATGGGGCCGCAAGCGGCCCCAAACCCCGGGCCGGACGAGCCGGCCCTGATCACGATGGGGCCGCAAGCGGCCCCAAACCCCAGGCCGGACGAGCCGGCCCTGATCACGATGGGGCCGCAAGCGGCCCTGAATCCGTGCACGTGAGGGCTGTGCGAGAGGAGGGCGCTGGAGCTACAGCGGCCCCTCGGTGAGGCCGTGCACGAACTGGCGCACGTACGCGTTCGTGGACGCCTTGGCCTCTTCGGTCGTCCCGTCGAAGATCAGCTTGCCCTTGTAGAGCATGCCCACGCGATCGGTCACCGTGAGCAGCCGATCGAGATCGCTCGAGACCATGATCACGGTCGCGCCCGCGGCCCGCTGCTCGGCGCGGAGCAGCTCGAAGATGCGCTGTGACGTGACCGGATCGAGGCCCGCGGCGGGCTCGTCGTAGAGCACGATCTCGGCCTGCGACACGGTCGCGCGGGCCACGCCCACGCGCTTCTTCTGCCCGCCGGAGAGGCCCGCGGGCATGCGATCCTCGAAGCCGGGCAAGCTGACGACGCGCAGGCGATCGGCGATGCGCGCGGCGATCTCCTCCTCCGGCAGATTGAAGAGGCGCCGCAACGGGAAGGCGATGTTGTCGCCCACGGTCATGTAGTCGAAGAGCGCGTTGTTCTGGAACAGCATCCCGAACTTGAGCCGGAACTGCGTCAGCTCGATCTCGCTCATCTGGCTCACGTCGCGCCCGTCGACGACGACGCGGCCTTGATCGGGCCGGAGGAGGCCGGTGAGCATCTTGAGGAGCACGCTCTTCCCCGACGCGCCCGGCCCGATGAGCCCATAAAGGCAGCCTTTCGGTACCGCGAGGTTCACGCCTCGCAGCACCGGCATTCCACCGAAGGTCTTGGTGAGCGCCTCGACCTGAATCATCCGCGCGTCTCCCGCCGG
Source organism: Minicystis rosea (assembly GCA_001931535.1). Lineage (GTDB taxonomy): Bacteria > Myxococcota_A > Polyangia > Polyangiales > Polyangiaceae > Minicystis > Minicystis rosea. The sequence continues at coordinate 4,789,186 of CP016211.1, read as the reverse complement.
CCGAGCATAGCCTCGCCGGGCGCGCGGAGCCTTCGCATCCACGCGTCGTCTGCCGGCCGAGCACGCCCGTCCGCCGATGGTTCGTGTCGGGCGCACACGATCCTCGTGCGCGTTCGCTGCGAGCGATTCACGATGCGGGCGAGCGCGCTCGTGCGAGGCCCGAAGCGGCGCGACGTGAGCGGCGGCGAGGCTCTCTCGGGCTCAGTTGGCCGTGAACGTGGTGGTGGTGACGTCGAGGCGCGGATGCGAGGGGAACGGGAGGCCGCGGACCGCGTTGGAGACGCACGAAGCGATGCCCTTGTTGACGGGGTTGGTGCTCACGGTGACACCGACCGCGTGGCCGTTCTGCACCGCGGCGCAGATCGTCACCGACATGCTCGAAGGGACGCCGCACGCGTTGAGGTAGGTGCCCTTGTTGAGCACGGCGCCGTACGAGCCGGCCGAGAGATCCGGCGGCGCGCCCTTGTCGAAGTCTTCGATGTAGCGGGCGCGCGCGCCTTCGCACGACATGCCGCTCGGCAACATCGGGCGCCCACCGGGGCCCACGGCGCCCGACCCGGGCCCGCCGGCGCCCGCGGTCTTCTTGCCGCCGACGTTGAGGCCGGCGTCGACGTCGATGCTGACCGCGCTCTCGCCTTGGACCTCGCGCTCGTGCTCGCGGTTCTGACGATCGCGGGCCCAGAGGCCGAGGCCGCCCGCCGCGAAGATGCCGATCACGGCCACGCCGATGAGCGCCTTGTACTGCGTGCCCTTGCGCTCCGCGACGACGACCGCGTCGAGCTGCTTCTTCTCTTTGACGATCTCGCGGTTGAGCTTGGCCTGCTCGGCGAAGGGCGCGAACTCTTCCCAATCCTTGATGAAGCGCTCGTCGCCCGTGAACGTGTCGCGTAGGACCTGCTCGTCGGTGAACTGACCCGAGGCGATCTGCTGGAGCGCTTCGACCGCGGAGAACGGGCCGTGATCCATCCCGTCCTTGATCACCACGTAGCGCGGGCGCGGATCGGACTCGAGCGCGGCCTTGAGATCGGCGAGACGCTGCGTGGGATCGGCGCGGCGCGGCGCGGCGCCGTTGCTCGGGGCGACGGCCACGGCGTACGGGCCGCTGCCTTGGATCCGCGGCACGGCCGCGGCCTTGGGGATCGAGGGGGCCGAGGGCGGCGCCTCGTTGGGTGGGATCATCGAAAGGCGGACGTCGACCTCGAAGTCGTCGTCGTGATCGAGGTGCGATTCGTCGGCGGCCGGCGGCGCGATGGACGCGCTGGGCGCGACGTGATGCAGCGCCTGCGCGAGCGCCAGGAGATCGCCGGGGCGATGCTTGGGATCGGCGACCAACGCCTTGCCGAGGACGCTTTCGAGCGACGGCGGTAGGTCCGGCACGAGCTCCACGGGGCGGCGCATGCCGGGGCCGACGCTGGCCTCGGTGAGCAACTCGTAAAGCATCGCGCCGACGGCGAACACGCTCGCGCGCGCGTCACCGGGGGCGCCCTTGCGCGCTTCCGGCGCGAGGCACGCCTTGTCGCGCGGCAGCGTGGGCGGGACGCGCGCGCCCGCTTCGATGACGGCGGCGGCGCCGTCGGCGGTGATGGTGAGCGACGACGGATGAACGAAGAGCGTCTGACCGCTTCGATGCAGCTCTGCGAGGCGGATGCACACCGGGACGATGATGGCGAGCGCTTCCTTTACCGTGTAGCGCCCACCCGCCGCGCGCCGCGCCTCCATCTCCGCTCGGAGAGAACCCTGCGGGATCGAAGTGCCCACGGGGAGCGGAGTGATCATGGCCTGCTGGGACATCCGCGAGACGTTATCAGCAATCCGGGCGCGCGGTCACGGGTGCGCACTGGGCGTAAAGGAGGCGGTAAGTCGGGTTGCCACCTGAGCGCCACCACAACCATCGTGGTGCTGCCTCACCGGAAAGCCGCAGCCGGAGCGGACCGTGAAAGGGTGAGCTCCCATCGATGTCGTGGCCGAAGCGGAGGCGCGAATCGCGCGCCCGCGACGATCGAATCCGTCTTGCACCGCGCGGCGAGAGCCGTGGCCCCGTGCCCACGAGACGCTACCGCGTGTCGCGTTTTGCGAACGACGGTGGCAAGCCGCGACGGCGCTCCTTGGTGGCGGAACGCTCGCGACGTCGTCGGATGGAACTTGGAGCTTGGGACGCTCGCGACGTTTCAACCGCTCGCTGAGGATCCGGAGCGAGCGGCGAACATCGGTGTTTCGAGCGATGCGAACGAGGAGGCTCGCGTCAGCTCTTGAGGTGCTTGAGGTGCGACGAAGCTTCGCGCTCGGCCTTCGCGTCGTCCTGGAGAACGCTGAAGACGAGGCCCGCGCCGATGATGGGGAGGAGCCAGATGAGCTGCGCCTGCGCGATCTTCTGCTTGCGTTCGTACAGGTTGCTCTTGAAAACCCGGTGAGTCAGCCAGGCCTGGAAGGCGACGACAGCAAGGATCACGGCGACGACGAGGATGTCGAAGAGGTACATCGGCGGTCCGAGCAAGTTAGCCACGCTCGCCGGGGCCGCAAGCAAAGACGCACGATTGCCGGAACGTGGCGCCCGCGAAAGGTGTGGAGACCGACGCGGCGAGCGCCATTGCGTGTGCTCGGCGTATGCGAGGCCGAGAGGAGCCATGTCTCCTTGGGGCGTGACTTCGCCCCAATTCCGCTGCTACCTAGCCACTCGCCGATGTCGTCCAGGCCGCTCGCCAAAGGCTCGCTCCTCGCCGCCGTGTCCCTCGGGCTCGGTGCGGCGTCGGTGGGCTTCGCGGCGTGCAGCACGCCTTCGTCCGAGATCGACGGCGGCGATCTGATGGGGGTCTTCGCGTTCGATGCCTCCGCGGACGCGGCCGATGCATCCAGCGACGCCGGCCGGCGGCGCAAGGGCAAGGACGCTGGGCACGACGCGGCGTCGGCGACGTCGCCCTCGGCCAGCGCGTCGGTCGATGCTTCGGTGCGCGCGCCGGTGGAGGGATCGTGCGTGGCGCCGGAGGGCGCATCCGATCACGAGATCCGCCGCATTCAAGGGCGTCCGCCGTGTCGCGGCGCGCAGGTCGTCGAATGGAAGGACGCCGAGGGATCGCCTCGCTACGCGTGCATCGTCGCGCCGCCCGGCGTGGAGACGCGCGCGCCGCTGCCGCTCGTCGTGTTCTTCCACGACGAGCAGGACGATCCTTCGAGCGTCCACAAGAAGACGAACCTGCCCAAGCTGTCCGCCACGTACAACCTCACCGGCGATCCGGCGCATACGGGCTTCATCGTGCTCGCGCCCCAGGGACGCCACATTCGCGCGGGCAAGCGGGGGAGCGTCTTCGAGACCGACTACACCGGGGCGGACAACGTCGACGTGGCTACGGTCGATCACTTCATCGGCGAGCTCGACCAAAAGGGGCTCGTCGATCGCCGGCGCATCTACACGCTCGGCGCTTCGTACGGCGGCCACATGGCCGCGACCTACGCGATGATGCGCGCCGACAAGATCGCGGCGTTCTCGGCGTTCGGCACCGACGCGCCGCGCGCGAGCTGGTCGTGCGCGGGGCCACCGCCGCCGGCGCTCGTGCTGTATCGCGCCTGCGATGGATTCATCTCATGCGAGGCCGTGGAGCGTTGGCTCCGCGCACGCGACGCGGTGTCCGCGGAGACGCCGTGGATTCGCCTCGGTGTCGGCACCGAGGAGGAGCCGAGCTGCACCGTTCGCAACAAGTGCACGCCCCAGCGGGCCGAGCACAACCACCATCGTTGGCCGAAGGGGCGAGAGGGAGACATCCTCGCGTTCTTCGCACGCCACGCGCTCGGTGGCGGAGCCTCATCGTCTCCGTGATGCCCGCCACGGTACGACGCTGGTCGAGATCGTGCTCCGTGTGTCCTCGAGCGATGGTGTGGGGGCACGTCAGCCTGCGTACGCACGGATGCTTTTCTCCGCATCGCTGACGTGCGCTGCACCGCGCTCCGCGGCGATGGATGGTGGTCACTCTGCCTATCACCACCGGGCGCCGCTTCCGTGAGCGGTGCGAAATCAGTTATGAATCAATCTCGAGGAGCATGCCCCCCAGCGACGTCTTCGGCATCGTGGGCACGACCCAGGCCGGCAACTTTCATGTCGAGCGCGTCGTTGCCGAAGGGGGCTTCGGGGTCGTGTATCGCGCGCAGCACGGCGCGTTTCGCGCGCCGGTGGCGCTCAAGTGCCTCAAGATCCCCGAGGAGATGACGAAGCCGCAGCGCGCGGTCTTCCTCGAGCAGTTCCGTGAGGAGGCCGAGCTGATGTTCCGGCTCTCGGCGGCCATCTCCGAGATCGTTCGCCCGCTGCATGTCGACGCGCTGAACGTCGCCGATGGGCGCTTCGTGCCCTTCCTCGCGCTCGAGTGGCTCGACGGCGAGTCGCTCGACGGCATCATCACGCGCCGGCGCGAGCAGAAGCAGGCGCCGCTCGGGATCCACAAGGTGGTGAAGATGCTCCGCCCGGTCGCGGGCGCGCTCTCGCGCGCGCACCGCTTCCCTGGGCCGCAGGGCGCGATCGCCATCATCCATCGCGATCTCAAGCCGGAGAACATCTTCGTCGCCAACATCGGCGGCACCGAGTCGATGAAGATCCTCGACTTCGGGATCGCCAAGGCGAAGCGCGCCGCTTCGCAGGCCGTGGGCCGCGCCACGGGGCGATCGATCGCGGATGACGTGGCGGCTTCGTTCACGCCCGCATACGGCGCACCGGAGCAATGGACGCCGAAGACGTTCGGGGAGACGGGGCCGTGGACCGACGTCTGGGGTCTCGCGCTCACGCTCACGGAAGCGTTGTGCGGCTCGCCCCCGATCGACGGCGATACGTACGTGATGCGTCGGATCTGCCTCGACGAGAAGCGCCGCCCCACGCCGCGCACGCTGGGCGCCGACGTGCCGATGGACGTCGAGCGGGTCTTCGAGCGCGCGCTCGCGCTCGATCCGCGCCGGCGCTTCAAGGACATCGAGACGTTCTGGTCCGAGCTCGAGATAGCCATCGGCATCGAGCCTTCGCTGCGCTCGCGCGATGCGCGTCGCGAGCCGAGCGAGCCCCACGGGCACGAGGCCGAGAAGGCGCCGGCCGCGCGGCTCGGGCGCATCGATCTCGTGAAGATGCCCGCTGCGGTGGTGACGAGCGCGGCCGAGCCAGCGCCGCCGCTCAGCGCCAAGCCACCGTCGAGCGGCAAGGTGCGGCCTCCGGAAGGGGTGGTGCGCAGTGATCCTCGATCCGTCGATCGCGCGCCTCCGTCGGCGGCTCAGCCCCGCGCGCAGTCGGTCGGGATGGAGCTCCCGCTGCCCACGCACGCGAGCTCGGGGAGCCTCGAAGCCGTGCTGCCGATGCAAGCCGATGGGCCGCCGGTGCCGGCGTCGGCGCAGCCGTCGATGGATCTGGAGATGGCGCTGCCCATCCACGACGACGGCGCGCCTGATCCTCCGAAGCGAGGCCCGGTGTCGGCGCAGCGTGCTCCGGCCTCGGGGGCTTCGGCGCAGGCCTCGTCGATGGATCTCGAGATGGCGCTGCCCATCCGCGACGCCGCGCCCGAGCAGACGAGCGCGCCCGATGGAGGGGGGCCGCCGCGCAAGCCATCGGGCGAGCTCGAGCTCGACTTGGCGAGCGCGCCCGAGCCGTCCATTGCAGCAGGAGCGACCGATTTCGAGCTGAGCGTCTCGACGAGCCCCGCGAAGGCTCCTTCGTCGGTCGAGGTCGCGACCACGGGGCCGCGTTCAGGCGTCGATCGAGGCGCGGGACGCTCGGCGGTCCCGGAGTACGAGGCGCCCGCGCACGCAGCCATGACCCTCGGTGAACGGCTCCAAATGCCGCTCGCGATCCTGCTCCTCGGGTTGGCGGTCGGCCTCTGCGATTTCTTCTTTCAGAAGTCGGCCGGGAACCCGTTCATGCTCGGGCCTGTCCGCCTTTCGTGGGTAGCCGCTCTCTTGGCCCTCGTTGGGGTAGGGTTTCTGCTGTGGCGGCTCATTGGGGTCAACGACGATGAGTGAATCGGCGCGCACGCGCGCGAGTGAGAGCGTTTCCAGTCGTTTCACGCGCATCATGAATGCGACCACCTCGCGCTGGGGCATGTTCACGGACCCGTCGGTGGTCGGTGTCGCCACGGCGCCATCGGTGATCGCGCTGGTCGCGGCGTTGCGTGTGGAGGCGTCGCCGAGCATCATCCTGGTGCTCAAGGTGCTGGCGGCTGCGCCGCTCGTGATGGCGATCCTCTTGGCCATCGGCCTCATCGGCGCGCGCGGGCGGGTGATCGACTGGCTCGCCGGCCTTCCGTTTCCGGTGGAGAACCTCAACGCCGTGCTCAACGGTCTCGGCGACTCGCTCGTGGTGAGCTTCCGCGGAGACGCGCCGGCGGTGCCCGAGATCAACGTGGCGCTCGAGAAGGTGTGCGCGGAGTCGTTCGTCACCGAGTCCGGCCCCGAGGGCACCGAGGCTCGCGTGGACGAGCCGCGTTGGATCGACGTGCGCATCGGCGTCGTCGACTCGAAGCGCAACCCGGCCGCGACGAACTGGCAGCGCTTCGAGCGCGTGCAGGCGATCGTGCGCGAGGTGCTCGTGCCGCTCGCGGAGCGGCATCCCATCGCCGAAGTGCGGGTGAGGTAGTCAGGGCCAGCCGAAGAGAGAGCGGCTCGTGAGGCCGAGCGTCACGCTCGTCAGGTTCGCGCCCAGCGACCAGAGAAACGCCCAGCGGATGGGCATCGCGCCGAGCAGCGCGAAATAGAGGCCTTCGGCGACGATGGCGAACGTCTCCGCGCCCACCACCATCCCCTCGTAGGATCGGAAGGGGAGCCGCGGGAACACGAACCACACGATGGGGTGGGTGATGAGGCTCGCGCCGAATGCGGCCGCGATCCGGGCGGGTCGATCGTCGATCGGTGCGCTCGCGTCCGTCGAGCACGCGCGCCCGAGCGCGACGAAGTAGACGGGGACCTCGACGGCCTGCGTGAAGAGGAAGGCCGAGAGCCAGGCGAGCGTCGCTGGGCTCACTTTTTCGCGGAACGGCGGCGCGCGAAGGGGACCGCGCAGATCAAGCCGAGCCCGATCACCAGCGCGGCCGAGCCGCCGGCCGAGGACGGGGCCGCAGCGCAGCCGCTGCTGTCGTTCCCCGATCCATCGCCGCCTGTGCCTGAAGTGCCGCCGGTGCCCGTCCCACCCGTGCCGCTCGACGAGGAGGTCGGGTTGGGGATGTCGGCCGAGGCGAGCGGAGCGACGGTGGTGGCGGCAAACGCGAGGGCGAGCGCAGCGAGACGATGATTCATGGATCCTCCAAGCAGTGACCCGATGAGAGGACCCGATCCCATCCTCGAGTGTCAAGATGGTGAGCTGCCCCGCCGCGACGCTGAAAAGTGTGGCCCGGTAGGCCGTCGTAGTACCATCCGAGGCATGCCCGAAGCTCCCGGGTACGCCGTCGAAAGCGCACTCCTCGCCCTCTTCGAAGCCCTCGACGAAGCCGTTCTCGTGTTCGACGAGCATGGCCTGTGTCGCGCTGCCGGCCGGCGTGTGGCCGAGATGTTCGGGGTCGACGCCTCGTCGCTCGTGGGCCTCGCCCGCGTCGCGGTGCTCGATCGCCTCGCCGCGGGCGTCGCCGAGCCGGACACGATCGCGCCGCTCGTCGGCACGAGCGATCGCACCGTCGTCGATCCCATCGCGATCGTGAGGCCGCACGAGCGCACCGTGGTGTGGACGTCGATCCCGAGCGCGGGCGGTGGTCGCGTCGACGTCCTCCGCGACGTCACGCGCGAGCGCCGCGCCGAGGCGCGCGTCGATGATCTCGTGCGCCGTCTCTCGCAGGAGAGCACCCTCGACGATCTCACCGGCCTCGCGAACCGCCGCCGCTTCGAGGAGGCCTCCGGCGGCGAGCACCGCCGCGCGCAGCGCGAGTGGGTGTCGTACGCGGTGGCGCTCGTCGACGTGGACGACATGCGCCGGATCAACGAGACGCACGGGCGAGACGCGGGCGACGAGCTGCTCCGTCGCGTCGCCGAGGAGCTGCGCGCGTCGCGGCGCGAGTACGACATGGTCGCGCGCTGGAAGGATGACGAGCTCGTGCTGCTCCTCCCGCGGGCCGATGCCGCGAGCCTCTCCAAGGTGCTCCATCGTGCGATCGAGGGCGTGCACGAGAAGGGCGCCGCCATCGCGCCCGGCATGAGCGTGAGCGTCGGCGCCGCCGTGTGGTCGCCGCCCTCCGCGGAAGGCCCCGCCGACGTGATTCGCCGCGCGGAAGCGGCGCTCGCCCGCGCCCGCGAAAAAGGCACGGGAAACGTCGAGATCGACACCGCCGCAGGCGAGTGGCGGAGCGACATGGAAGACGGCTGACGCCGTTTGTTTGGCTCCGAGGCCGCCCGCCCGTTAGACGTCGGTCGGGACCATGATTCGACCTCTAGCCATCATCGTCTCCGCGATCCTCATGTCCCGGCCCACGATGCCGGCGGCGGAGGCCACGCGCTACGCGAAGCTCCTCGACGAAGAGGCGCGCAAGCACGACTTCGATCCGCTCACCGCGGTGGCCATCATCCACTTCGAGTCGCGCTGGCAGCCGTGGGTCGTCTCGCCCGACGGCGAGGACTATGGCCTCGGTCAGGTGCGCGGGCGCTGGCTGAGCGCGTGTCGCGCCGACGCCGATCCGGTGCACGCGCCCAGCGATGCGTGCCGGGCCGCGAAGATGTCGCTCCTCGTGCCGGCGAACAACATCCGTCGCATGGCCTCCATCATCACGGCCAACCGCGAGCTTTGCAAAGAGAAGGCAGGCACCGGTGACCTCCCGCATTGGCTCGCCGGCTACGAAGGCTTGAGCCGACCGTCGCTCGACATCTGGTGCAAGCCCGGTCAGCGGACGTGGCAGGTCGTCGCGTATCGCAAGATGCTGGTGGACACTCTCGTGACCAGGCGGCAGAAGCCGACCATGATCGCGAAGCGCACGCCCGCGAAGCCTGCGGTGAAGGCTCCGGCGAAGCGGCCGCGATGACGGTGCGTCGCCGATCCGCGAGAGCGCTCGTGATAGCCTCGCTGTTCTGGAGATCGCCATGAAGCTCGCCTTCGTTGCGCTCGCTGCCGTCGCGAGCATCACGTCCTGCGCGCGCTGCGGATCGGCGCCGTCCGCGTCGTCCACCGGCGCGGCGTCGAGCGATGTGCCGGCCGCGAGCGCGACGGCGGCCGCCGAAGCCGATCCGCCCGAGGTCCGTGACACGGGGCGCGGCAGCGCCACCGCAGCGCTGCGCTCGGTGCTCACGGCGCACGGGATTGCCTTCGACGCTGCCGCGCTGGAGCGCGAGTGCAAGGTCGACGATGACGGCGCCTCCATCGACGATCTCGAGGATGTCGCCGAAAAGTACGGCCTCGAGGCCCGACAGATCATTCTCCCGCCCGAGCACGTGCTCTTGCCGGAGGCGAAGGTGCTGCCGGCGATCGTCATCGTCGATGGGCCCGGGGAGGACGATCCCAGCGAGTTCTTCCTGCTGTGGAAGCTCGACGGCGATCGCGTGCTGGTGATGGATCCCGCGAAGGGCCGGCGCTGGGTGCCGCGCGCGGAGCTCGTGCAGAGCCTCTACGTGCACACGATGGCGGTCCCCGTGTCCGATTGGACCGCGGCGCAGAACGATCCCAGCTTTCGCGACGCGCTCCGCGCCCGGCTGATCGCGCTCGGGGTGGATCGCGATCGCGCCCAGGGGATCGTGGATCGAACCGCTCCGAACGTTGGAGCTCAAACCTTTCGCGCGGTGGCCGCCCTCGACGCGGCGATCCGTCAGCTCGAAGCGGAGCCCGGCGCGGCCGCGGGGGATGCGGCGGCGTTCATCGGCAAGGCATACGATTGCGCGGCCGAAGACAAGTGCGCGCCCGGCGTCGAGGCGGTGCCGGATGCGCTCTGGTCGGTGCGCCCCGCGTCGAAGGCCAAGGGTGACGAGGTCGAGGTGCGCGGCGCCGTGCTCTTGGCCATCGCCGGCAAGAAGCCGCCGTCGCCTTGATCGTGCTCTGCCGCTCGCGTCGTGCGACGTGGCCGCGTAGCATGACGTCATGACGCGGAAGCTCTCGTTCGGCCTGGGGCTCGCTGCGGCGCTGCTCTTCGCGGCGCCCGCGGAGGTGCTGGCGAATCCGTTCAAGGACTTCGGGCACGCCGTGAAGGACGGAGCGAAGACCGTCGGCCGCGGCGTGAAGGACGGAGCGAAGACCGTCGGTCGCGGCGTGAAGGGCGTCTTCAAAGGCGGCGCCGGCACCCGCAGCGGCGCCAAGGCCGGCGGCCGTCGTCACGGCGGCAAGCGCCACGGCGGCGGCGGCCGGCGTCATCGCCGTCACTGAGCATCGCGTCGCCGCTCGCGTGCGCGCCTCGTGTTCGACGCTCGAGCACGGCGCACGTGAAGCGTCGTCGCTTCCTGATCGAGTTATCGAACTGCTTCGCGATCTCGCGTCGCGCGAGATCGTGATCACCGCTCGGATCAGGCCACGCGAGCGCGGCGGCGCCGTTGGCGCAGCACGCCGAGGCCCACGCCGACGGCGGTGACGAGCGCGGCTGCCGGCAACGCGCGGCGCGCGAAGCCGCCGAGGTCGCTCTCGATCGCGTCCACGCGATCCGCGACGAGCAGCAGGAGCCAGTGCCGCGCCAGATGATCGGGCGCGCGATAGGCGACCCGTCGCAGCACGCCGCTGAGCCCGTGCGGGGGCGTCGCGGTGCCGAACACCGGCGTGAGGCGCTCCACGCCGGCGGCCTTCAGCACGGGCACCGTCGCGATTTGGCGCGCAGGCTTGATCCAGTGCGCGCCCGGTACCGGACGCGGCGCGTGCTCGTACGGCACCCCGGGCCGATCCGCGGGATCGAGATCGATCCCCCAGAAGGGGATGTCCGCGTGCGCGGCCCGCGCCGCTGCCGTCATCGGATCTTCTCTTCGTCTCGTGCGGCTCATGCGACCCCCGGAGGCACCAGCGTGCATTTGATGATCCCGTCGCGCCGGCCGGCGAAGACGCGATAGGCCTCCTCGGCGTCCTCCAGATCGAAGCGGTGGGTGATGAGGCCCTTCGCGTCGATCGCGCCCGCCCGGATGTGCTCGAGGAGCCGCGGGAGGTATCGCTTCACGTTGCACTGGCCCGTGCGCAAGACGAGGCCTTTGTTCATCGCGGTGCCGATGGGCACGATGTTCCATGGCGGGCCGTACACGCCGATGATGGACACCGTGCCGCCTTTGCGGACGGCGTTGATGGACCAGTCGATCGCGGTGGGCGCGCCGGCTTCGAGCTTGAGCGCCTTGCCCAGCACGTCGTGCATGCGCGACCCCTCTGCCTCCAGCCCGACGGCGTCGATGCACACGTCGGGACCGCGGCCGTCCGTGATCTTGCGCAGGTGCGCGATGATGTCCTTGTGCGAGCGCAGATCGATGGTCTCCGACTGCGCCCAGCGCCGCGCGAAGGCGAGCCGCTCCTCGACGTAGTCCATGCCGATCACGCGGCCCGCGCCGAGCAACCACGCGCTCCGCTGCGTCACGAGGCCCACCGGGCCGCAGCCGAAGACGGCCACGGTGTCTTCGGGCCCGATGTCGCCCATCTCCGCGGCTTGGTAGCCGGTCGGGATGATGTCGCTGAGGAAGAGCACCTCCTCGTCGCTCATGTCGTCCGGGATCTTCATCGGGCCCACGTCGGCGAAGGGCACGCGCACGTATTGAGCCTGCCCTCCGTCGTAGCCGCCGGTGATGTGCGAGTACCCGAAGACACCGCCGACCAGCGTCGAGCAGGGGTTCGTGTTGTCGCACAGCGAGGTGAGCCCGCGCTCGCAGGAGAAGCAGGTGCCGCAGGCGATGTTGAAGGGAACGACGACGCGATCGCCGCGCTGGAGGCGCTCGACGGAGGTCCCGATCTCCGTGACGACGCCCGTGAACTCGTGGCCGAACGTGTCCCCCACGCGCGTGTCGGGCACGTAGCCGTGATAGAGGTGCACGTCGGAGCCGCAGATCGTCGCGCGTGTCACGCGCAGGATCACGTCGTTGGGATGCTCGATCCTCGGCTCTCTCTTCTCGATGACCCGGACTCGTCCCGGGCCCCGGTAGGTCAGCGCTCGCATGGGCAAAGGCCCTCCCGTCGCCAGCAATGCAAGCGACGAACCTTCACGGCTGTGCTCGGTCGGAGCGGATCGCGCTGCGCGGGCGCGGAGGAACCGCCGATTCGGGAGAGCGATCGTACCGATCCTCGGCGCGCTCCGAGCCCCGCCGATTCGTCGCGTTCTCCGGCGCTCAGCCCATCACGGCGTCGTCGATGTCGACGCCCACGGGGCAGTGATCGCTGCCCTTCACCTTGGCGTGGATGAAGGCGCCCGTGAGGTGCGGGATCGCGCCGGGGGAGGCGAGCACGTAGTCGATGCGCCAGCCGATGTTCTTCTCGCGCACGCCGAAGCGCTGGCTCCACCAGGAGTAGTGGCCCGGGCCGGGCTCGTAGCGGCGGAAGGTGTCGACCCAGCCGGCGCGGATCCAGCGATCGAGCTCGGCGCGCTCGTCGGGGGTGAAGCCGCTCGTCTTCACGTTCTCGCGCGGGCGCGCGAGATCGATCTCGCGGTGCGCGGTATTGAAGTCGCCCATCACGAGGATGGGCGCGCCGCGCTGCTTGTCCGCCTCGAGCAGCTCGAACACGCGCCGGTAGAACGCGAGCTTGTAGGGCACGCGGCTGTTGTCGCGGTTTGGCCCGTTGCCGTTGGGGAAGTAGGCGTTGACCACCGTGAGCGCACCGAAGCGCGCGAGCTGGAAGCGGCCCTCCACGTCGAACGCGGGATCGCCGAGCGTCGTCGTCACGACGTCGGGCTTCTGCCGCGCGAGCAGCGCGACGCCGCTGTAACCGGCCCGCTCGGCGGACACGAGGTGGCGATGAAATCCGGTGAAGACGCGCGCGTGATCGACGAGCTGATCCTCGCGCGCGCGGACCTCTTGCAGGCCGACGATGCCGGCGCCCGATCGCGAGAGCCAGCGACGGAAGCCCTTGTCGATGACGCTGCGCAGGCCGTTGACGTTCCAGCTCAAGACGCGCACGGGCCGCGCGTACCGCGCCTCCGGGCGCGGCGTCAAGCCGGGCGTTTCACAGGTGGCCCGAGAACGAGAGGCCCGCGCCCTGCGGGCCGATCCACGGCGTGAACGCGGTCACCGCCTTGGCCGGGCGGAGCGGCTGCGCGAAGTACCAGATGAGCGATCCACCGAGCGCCGCGAGGCCCACGGCGCCGGTGATGGCGCCGGCGTTGATCCACGTCGTGCTCGTCTTCGCCGTGCCGAACACCGGATCGTTCGGCGGCGCCGCGCACGTGTGCTCCGAGAGCTTGCAGTTGTTCGGCATCTTCGCGAAGCCGAGCCCGAGGAGCACGCCGCCCGCGACCGTCGCCGCGGCGCCGAGGCCCACGAGGACGAGCGGCCCACCCGGTCGCGTGGCCTCGGGACGATCCGCCGCCGGTGCCGCCGCGGGCGTCGCCGTCGCCGGCGACGCGGGCGTGCCTGAAGAGAACGTGCCCACGACCGCGCGGCCCTTCTCGCCTTGGCCGACGACCACCGTGATCGTGGTCTCGTCGCTGCCATGCACGAAGCGCACGTCGTGACGGCCGGGATCGACGTCGTACGCCTTCCCGTCGCCGAGCTGCGACGTGATCAGCGTCCCGTCGACGTACACCGAAGTGTCCGGCAAATCGCGGCTCGCGCCGTCGCGCGCGGCGAACGTGACCGTCGGCTGGAGACGCGCGAGCTCGTCGGCGAAGCGCGCGCAGTCGCCGCGGACGAGATCGGGGCACGTCGACTGCGCGCACGTGAGGAAGAGCTTGCCGGCGCGCACGAGCTGGTTCGCTTCACGCGCGTCCTGGCCCTTGCTGTGCGCGTCGACGCACTCGTCTTTGGTGGGCGGCGCGGCGAGCGCGGGGCTCGCGATCGAGAGCATCGAGGCAGCGAGCGCGCTCGCACGGAGCATCGAGAAGGACGTGGGCATCGGGGCTCCTCGGCGGCGCCTCACAGGCAGCCGGGCTTGAAGATCTTCTTCTTTCCGTCGAAGTAAAACGGCGGGTTGCAATCGGCCGCCGCCGGCGCGGCCGCGGCCGCCGTCGGGCGCGGCGCAGCGGGGACCGCTCGTGCCGGCGCCCGCGCCGCCGCAGCAGGCACGGTGTTCGCTGCCGCGCTCGGCGACGCGCTCGCCTTCGCGGACGCGGTGGGCGCGGCCGTGGGCTCGTTCGTCGGAGCGGCAGCGATCTCGCTGGTCGAGGCCACCGGCGCGATCGACGCGGCGGGCGGCGCGGCCGCGCTCGCCGGAGGCGTGGCGTCCGGCCGCCGCACCAGCATGAGCAGGATGCCCGTGAGGAGCAGGCCGATGACGGCGAGCGCACCCGCGATCGCCCATTGCGCTCGCCCGCGCTCCGGCACAGGCGGCGCGGGCGTGAGCACCTCGGAAGGGCGCAGCGTCCCGACCGCGGATGCGGGCGCCGACTTCGTCGAAGGCTCTTCGGTGCCCGGCGGCAGCCCGCTCCCGCGCTGTCGCCAGCTCGACTCCTCCGCGACGATCAGCCGCTCGCGGCCCTCCAGATACTCTTTCCCGAGCAGCTTCACGCTGCGCGACACCTCGGCGGCCGTGGCCGCGGGCACCGCCGCGAGCAGCGCGTCCCGCATCTCGGCGGCGCTCGCCCAGCGATCCTCGGGCGCGAACGCCATGGCCTTCTCCAGCACCGGCTCGATCTGCTCGAGGACGGCCCAGCGCTCGGACGTCACGCCGTCGCGCGTGACCGCCTCGGTCAGCTTCGCGACCTTGCCCGCGCTCACCGCGGCCACGAGCTCCGCCTCGCGTAGTCCCGGATGGAGCCTCCGCGTCGCGAGCGCCTCCCAGATCACCACCGCCGCCGCATACAGATCGGTCGCGGCGGTGATGGGCGCGCTGCGGAGCTGCTCCGGGGACGTGTACGCGATCTTGCCCTTGAACACGCCGGCACGGGTGACGTGCGCGTTGAGCGACGCCTTGGCCACGCCGAAATCCAAGAGCCGCGCGATCCCGTCCACGCCCACGAGCACGTTCTGCGGAGAGATGTCGCGGTGGATGATCCCGAGCGACGCGCCGAGCTCGTCCTTGGCTCCGTGCGCCGCACCGAGCCCTGCCAGCATGTCGGCCGCGACGGCCACGACCATCGACGCGGGCAGGGGCTCCTTCGTCTGGCTCGCGGCGCGCAGCAGCTTGTCGAGCGGCACCCCGTGCACGTACTCCTGCACCAGGATCACCTCGCCGCCGGATCGCACCACGTCGAGCACGGGCACGACGTTGGGGTGGTGGATCTTCGAAGCGATGCGCGCCTCGTCGAGGAGCATCTCCACGAGCTCGGCGTCCTCCGTGAACTCGGGGTGCAGCCGTTTGGCCGCGACCATCCGGGAGAAGCCTTCGGCGCCCAAGAGCCGCGCCAGATGGATGGTGGCCATCCCGCCGCGCGCGATGGGGGCATGCAGCACGTAGCGGCCGACGATCGTCGGGGCAGCGGGCTCGCTCATCGTTTCCTCGCTTCGAATGCGTCGTTCACTCGAAGAGCTGGAGGGGAGTGCCCTCGGCCCAATAGTAGCGATTCTGGAAGCTGCCGCCCGCGTCGAGCGCCGTGCCCCAAACCGACTTCGAGTAATTGTGATCGGTTTGCGAATACCCGGCCTGCGCTCCGAGGCCGAGGCTCAAATCCGGCATCTTCTCGAACGTCGAGATCAGCGCCTCCGGCGCGAAAGCCCCCTCGTGCGCCTGGAGCCCGGCGATGAAGACGCGAGCGTCGATGTAGCCTTCGAGCGAGGTGAAGCTCGGCATTTCCCCGCTCGTCTCGATGGCGCTCTGGTAGTCGCGGACGATGTCGCTCTGGTCGCTCTCGTAGTTCGGCACCACCTGCGAGAGCATCACACCGTCGGTGTAAGGCACGTCGCCCGCGGGTGTCGCGATCGTGCCAGCGCTCTTGAGGCGCTCGGCCAGCGCGTTGGGGCCGACGAACGACACGTTGATGAAGTGGAGGTGAAGCCGCGTCGCCTTGCTCAGCATCGTTTGCTGAGTGTCATTGGCGTACTGCCATTGGCGGATACCCGTGATGAACGACGCTGCCGGACCGTAGGTGTCGGTCATGAAGATGCCAATCGTGTGCTCGGCCGAGTCGGCCGCGAGCAACGAGGCGAGGTAGGTCGCCGCCGCGTCGACCTGCGCCGGCACGCTGGAGGCGTCGTCGCGCTGGTAGCGGAAGCGATGGATGGGCGTGGTCGGGTCGGCCGGCGCCGGCGAGAAGTCGCCGCGGAGAGCCTTGTACGCAGCCACGAGGCCGTCGTAGCCGGCCTGCCCGAAGGTGTCGTTTTGATCGAAGCTCAGGAGGTGGGCCGCGTCCGGCACCTTGGCGGAGAAGAAGTACTCGAGGGCGGCGCGCGCCTCGTCGGCGTAGCTCGCGCGCACGTTGAACACGTACTTCTTGCAGGCCCCGGCGGTGTCGTCGCGCAGCACCTTGCTCGCGCCCGTGAACGCGCCGAAGAACAACGCCCCCGTCTCCAGCGCGATGGGCGCGGCTCGGAGCATGGTCGGCGTGCCCACGCTCCCGAGGACGGCGAGCACCCCGTTCGGCCCGCGATCGAGCGCCGTCTCCGAGACCGGCGGCTGCCCGCTGGAGAGCGACATCGACGTCGTCGGGCACTTGGTGGGGGCCTGCGTCGCTTGGACGTCGAGCAGCGCGCGCGCGTTCTTCTCCGCGAGATCCGGCATGTACGCGTCGTCGCGGAACACCAGGCTGAGCGGCCGCCCGCGCACGCCGCCCGCTTTGTTCTGCGCGTCGATGGCGAGCGTCACGCCGAGCTTCATCGCCGTGCCGAGCTCCTGGCTCGGCCCCGAGACGGGCGCGCTCATCCCGATGCGCAGCGGAGCGTCGGCCGCGGCCATGCACACGGGCTCTCCGCTCACCGAGCCGCAGACCAGGCCGTCGCCGCAGTCGGCATCGGCCGCGCAGGTCAGAGGGTTGAACGTGGTGGAGCAGCCTGCGAGCGCGGGCAGCGCTGCGGCCAGCAACGACAGCCGTCGAAGAAACATCGTCTCACCGTTCCATCGGCTTCCCTGCGGGGCGTCGCGCACGCCGCGCGGGCTTGGTAGGTCTGTTCGAGAGCTCGAACCAGGGAACTGGAGAGGAGAATACGTTCGTCCAGCCAATCCCATCAAGAGGATTCGGCGACCACGGTCACAATGGTTATCACCGCTCTCGGCGATTGGTGACTTGTGTCACTGGTATCACTGCTTCCCACCTTGGGAGCCGATGCAATTCCGAGCTCGGCCGAGCACGCCGGCTTGCCATCGAAGCGGAAAACTCCCCCACAACGAGACTGTTTCAACAGCCTCGGGTTGCTTGCACGCAAGTGCGGGGCAGATTCGTGGACCGCCCTACGAAGGTCGCGGGGCGAACCTGGATATCGAGCGAGGGGAGTCATTCGTGGCGGCAGAGCTCCACACCAAGGGCCGGCGAGATGTCAACACGCTTGTGCGCGACGGTCGCCGAAACGGCGCTCCGCACGTGAATGGCAATGGCCACAACGGCAATGGAGCCCCGCTTTCCCGCAAAGGCACCTCGGGGAGAGGCGAAGGCGCCGCGCCGTCCGTGACCGTCGCGGCGCAGCTCGAGATGCTCCTCGTGGCGTTGCGAGCGGCCGAGCGGGGCGACTTCTCCATCCGCCTCCCCGAGCCCTCCGGGCGGGCGCGCGGCCGCGACGGGATGGCCGGCGTGGTCTCCGAGATCGCGCGGACCTTCAACGCGGTCGTCGGTCTCAACGAGGCGCTCACGCACGAGCTCGTCCGCGTGGAGCGCGTCGTCGGCCGCGAGGGCTGCATGAAGGAGCGCGCCACGCTCCCGAGCGCGCCCGGCGATTGGGGCGCCCAGCTCGGCTCGGTCAACGCGCTCATCGAGGATCTGGTGCAGCCGACCACCGAGGTCGCGCGCGTCATCAGCGCCGTCGCCGAGGGCGATCTCACGCAGAAGATGGCCCTCGACATCGAAGGGCAGCCGGTGAAGGGCGAGTTCCTCCGCATCGGCACCACCGTGAACTCGATGGTCGATCAGCTCCGCAGCTTCGCGGCCGAGGTGACGCGCGTGGCGCGCGAGGTCGGCACCGACGGCAAGCTCGGCGGCCAGGCCGAAGTCCCCGGCGTGTCGGGCACGTGGAAGGACCTGACCGACAACGTGAACCTGCTCGCCAACAACCTGACGGCGCAGGTGCGCAACATCGCGGAGGTGTCGACGGCGGTCGCGAACGGTGATCTCTCGAAGAAGATCACCGTCGACGCGCAGGGCGAGATCCTCGAGCTCTCGAGCACGATCAACACCATGGTCGATCAGCTCCGCAGCTTCGCCTCCGAAGTGACGCGCGTGGCGCGCGAGGTCGGCACCGACGGCAAGCTCGGCGGCCAAGCCGACGTGAAGGACGTGTCCGGCGTGTGGAAGGACCTGACCGACAACGTCAACTTCATGGCCTCGAACCTGACCACGCAGGTGCGCGGCATCGTCAAGGTCGTGACCGCGGTCGCCGACGGCGATCTCTCGCAGCGGCTCGTGGTCGACGCCAAGGGCGAGATCGCGGCCCTCGCCGACACGCTCAACAGCATGACCAAGACGCTCGGCATCTTCGCCGAGCAGGTCACGAGCGTGGCCAAGACCGTGGGCGTGGAAGGCGAGCTCGGCGCGCAGGCCGAGGTGCCCGGCGTGTCGGGCACGTGGAAGGACCTGACCGACAACGTGAACCTGCTCGCCAACAACCTGACGGCGCAGGTGCGCAACATCGCGGAGGTGTCGACGGCGGTCGCGAACGGTGATCTCTCGAAGAAGATCACCGTCGACGCGCAGGGCGAGGTGCTCGAGCTGAAGAGCACGATCAACACCATGGTCGATCAGCTCCGCAGCTTCGCGGGCGAGGTGACCCGCGTGGCCAAGGAGGTCGGCACCGAGGGCAAGCTCGGCGGCCAGGCCGACGTGAAGGGCGTGTCGGGCACGTGGAAGGACCTGACCGACAACGTCAATTTCATGGCGCGCAACCTCACCGATCAGGTGCGCAACATCGCCAAGGTCTCGACCGGCATCGCCAACGGCGATCTCTCGCAGAAGATCACGGTCGAGGCCTCGGGCGAGATCCTCGAGCTGAAGAACACCATCAACGTGATGGTCGATCAGCTCCGCAGCTTCGCCTCCGAAGTGACCCGCGTGGCCAAGGAGGTCGGCACCGAAGGCGAGCTCGGCGGCCAGGCCGACGTGCAGGGCGTGTCGGGCGTGTGGAAGGACCTGACCGACAACGTCAACTCGATGGCCTCGAACCTGACCAACCAGGTGCGGAGCATCGCGCTCGTGACCACGTCGGTGGCCAACGGCGACCTCTCGCAGAAGATCACGGTCGAGGCCTCGGGCGAGATCCTCGAGCTGAAGAACACCATCAACATCATGGTCGATCAGCTCAACTCGTTCGCGTCCGAGGTGACGCGCGTGTCGCGCGAGGTCGGCACCGAAGGCAAGCTCGGCGGCCAAGCCGAGGTGCCCGGGGTCGCGGGCATCTGGAAGCACCTGACCGACAACGTCAACTCGATGGCGTCGAACCTGACCACGCAGGTGCGCGGTATCGTCAAGGTCGTGACCGCGGTGGCCAACGGTGATCTGTCGCAGCGCCTCAAGGTGGAGGCGAAGGGCGAGGTGGCCGCGCTCGCCGAGACCATCAACAGCATGACCGAGACGCTCGGCGTGTTCGCCGAGCAGGTGAGCACGGTGTCGCGCGAGGTCGGCGTCGAAGGCAAGCTCGGCGGCCAGGCCCGCGTGCCCGGCGTGGCCGGCACGTGGAAGGACCTGACCGACAACGTCAACTTCATGGCCTCGAACCTGACCACGCAGGTGCGCGGCATCGTCCGCGTCGTGACCGCGGTGGCCAACGGTGACTTGTCACAGCGCCTCAAGGTGGAGGCGAAGGGCGAGGTGGCCGCGCTCGCCGAGACCATCAACAGCATGACCAACACCCTCGGCGTCTTCGCCGAGCAGGTGAGCACGGTGGCGCGCGAGGTCGGTATCGAGGGCAAGCTCGGCGGTCAGGCCAAGGTGCCCGGCGCCGTCGGCACGTGGCGGCAGCTCACGGACAACGTGAACCAGCTCGCCGGCAACCTCACCTCCCAGGTGCGCGCCATCTCCGACGTCGCCACCGCGGTGACCAAAGGCGATCTGACGCGCTCCATCACCGTCGAAGCGCAGGGCGAGGTCGCGGCGCTCAAAGACAACGTCAACCAGATGATCGTCAACCTCAAGGAGACGACGCAGAAGAACGCCGAGCAGGACTGGCTCAAGACGAACCTGGCCAAGTTCTCCAGCATGATGCAGGGGCAGAAGAACCTGCAGACCGTCTCCCAGCTCATCATGAGCGAGCTGACGCCGCTGGTCTCGGCGCACTACGGCGCGTTCTTCATCGCCTACACGGAGGAGAACGCCCAGGTCCTCAAGCTCACTTCGAGCTACGCGTACCGCGAGCGCAAGAACGTCTCCAATCGCTTCCAGGTGGGCGAGGGGCTCGTGGGCCAGTGCGCGCTGGAAAAGAAGCCGATTTTGCTCACCAGCGTCCCGCCCGACTACATCCGGATCTCCTCCGGCCTCGGCGAGGCGGAGCCGCTCACCATCATCGTCCTCCCCGTGCTCTTCGAGGGTGAGGTGAAGGCCGTGATCGAGCTCGCGAGCTTCTGCCAGTTCAGCACCATCCACAAAGTCTTCCTCGACCAGCTCACGGAGAGCATCGGCGTCGTCATCAACATGATCAGCGCCAGCATGCGGACGGAGGAGCTGCTCCTCCAATCGCAGGGCCTCGCCCAGGAGCTCCAGAGCCAGTCCAAGGAGCTCACGCTCCAACAGGACGAGCTGAAGAGCTCCAACACGCGCCTCGAGCGGCAAGCGCTGGAGCTCGAAGAGAAGGCCAAGCTCCTCGAGCAGCAGAACCGCAACGTCGAGATCAAGAACCGCGAGATCGAGCAGGCGCGCGTGTCGCTGGAGGAGAAGGCGGAGCAGCTCGCCCTCATCTCCAAGTACAAGTCCGAGTTCCTCGCGAACATGAGCCACGAGCTGCGCACGCCGCTCAACAGCTTGCTCATCCTGGCCAAGCTCCTCTCCGACAACCGGGAGACGAACCTGACCGACAAGCAGATCGAGTACGCCCGGACCATTTACAGCTCCGGTGGGGATCTGCTTGCGCTCATCAACGAGATCCTCGATCTGTCGAAGGTGGAGGCCGGCAAGATGCAGGTCGAGCCGCGGCAGGTGCCCCTCGCGACCGTGAAGGAGTTCGTGGAACGGAGCTTCCGTGCCGTCGCGGATCAACGCGCGCTCACGTTCGAGGTCGAGCTCTGCCCGGCGACGCCGGCCACGATCGCCACCGACGCGCAGCGCCTCCAGCAGGTGCTCAAGAACCTCCTCGCCAACGCCTTCAAGTTCACCGAGGTGGGCCACGTGTCGCTGCGCATCGATCTGGCCCCGCGGTGGATGCGCTTCCGCGGCGCGCTCCTCAACGAGGCCCGGCAGGTGGTCTCCTTCGCGGTGAGCGACACCGGCATCGGCATCCCCAAGGACAAGCAGAAGCTCATCTTCGAGGCCTTCCAGCAGGCCGACGGGACGACGAGCCGCAAGTACGGCGGGACGGGGCTCGGGCTCTCCATCAGCCGCGAGATCGCCAAGCTGCTGGGCGGGGAGATCCACGTGGAGAGCGCGCCCGGGAAGGGCAGCACCTTCACGCTTCATTTGCCGCAGGATCGCGACTGGGAGGCGCTCGACACGCTCCCCCTCGCCGAGGAGCCGGCCCTGCCCGAGCAGCCCTGCGCCCGGATTGCGCCGCGCTCGCTGCGTGACGTGGGGCTCGCCGGAAAGAAGGTGCTCCTCATCGACGACGATGTGCGCAACGTCTTCGCCCTCACGAGCGTGCTGGAATGTTGCGACGTCGATGTCGTCTACGCGCTCGACGGCCGGGCGGGCATCGAGGTCCTCCGGGCCAATCGCGATGTGGACGTCGTGCTCGTGGACGTCATGATGCCGGAGATGGACGGATACCAGACGATGAGGGCGATCCGCGGCGACGTCGCCTACGAGTCGCTGCCGATCATCGCGGTGACGGCCAAGGCGCTCAAGGAAGACCGCGAGAAATGCCTCGAGGCGGGGGCCTCCGATTACCTGCCGAAGCCGGTCGACAGCGACCAGCTCATCGACATGCTGCTCCTCTGGACCGAGGCGGGCGGCACACCCGAAGGGAACCCGCACCAATGACGGCAGAGCAACCCGCGAACCTCGAAGAGCCCACGCCGGCGAGCGTCCTCCTCGTCGACGACAACCCCGCGAACCTCATCGCGCTCGAGGCCATCCTCGGCTCGCTCCCCGTTCGTCTCGTCAAGGCGCACTCGGGCACGGAGGCGCTCCGCTGCGTCCTCGATCAGGACTTCGCCGTCATCCTGATGGACGTGCGCATGCCCGATCTCGACGGCTTCGAGACCGGCGCGCTCATCAAGCAACGCCGCCGCAACCGCGACACGCCCATCATCTTCCTCTCGGCGTTCAACCGCGACGTCGGCTACATCGCCCGCGGCTACCGGCAGGGCGCCGTCGACTATCTCATCAAGCCCTACGAGCCGGAGATCCTGCGATCCAAGGTCTCGGTGTTCGTCGATCTGCACGTGAAGAGCGAGCAGATCAAGCGGCAGGAGTCGCTGCTTCGCCGGCAGGAGCGCGAGGCGCTCACCCGCGAGACCGAGCATCGCTTCCGCATGCTCACGGACTCGATGCCGCTCTCGGTGATCGTCGCCCGCCCGAGCGGCGCCATCTATTACAACAACCAACCTTGGTCCCAGTACTCGGGTGACGGCCCGGCGCGCGGCGCCATGCTCTGGGAGCTCGCCGCGCTGCACCCCGAAGAGCGGCCCGCGGTGCGCGCGGCCTGGGAGGAGGCGGCGCGCACGGGCGAGCCTTTCGCGCTCCAGTGTCGTCTCCGCCGGCAGAGCGACGGCGCGTACCGCTGGCACCTCGCGCGCGCCGTGCCGGAGCGCGACGCGCGCGGCGAGCTTCAAGGGTGGATCCTGGCCGCGACCGACATCGACGATCAGCGTCAGGCCGAGGAGGCGCTGGAGCGTCTCCTCATCAAGGAGCAGGACGCGCGCCGCGAGGCCGAGGCCGCGAGCCACCTCAAGGACGAGTTCCTCGCCATCGTCTCCCACGAGCTGCGCACGCCGCTCACAGCCATCCTCGGTTGGGCCAAGGTGCTGCGCTCCGATCGCGGATCCTCCGTCGACGTGCCCCGCGCGCTCGCCACCATCGAGCGCAACGCGCTCGCGCAGGCGCGCCTCGTCGACGATCTCCTCGACGTCTCGCGCATCGTCACCGGCAAGCTCCGCCTCGACGTCCGCGCGCTCGATCTACGCAGCATCATCGTGGCCGCCGTCGACGCCATGCGCCCCGCCGCGGAGGCCAAGGAGATCGTGATCGACGTCGATCTCGCCGGCGCCCCCAGCACGTTCTCGGGCGACGCCGGCCGTTTGCAACAGGTCGTCTCCAACGTCCTCTCCAACGCCGTGAAGTTCACGCCCGGGCGCGGTCGCGTCACGGTGCGCATGCGCGAGATCGAAGGGCAGATCGAGCTCTCCGTGATCGACACCGGCCCAGGTATTCCAGAGGCGTTCCTGCCGCACGTCTTCGAAGCGTTCCGGCAGGCCGACGGCACCGCGGCGCGCGCCCACGGCGGCCTCGGCCTCGGCCTCGCGCTGGTGCGGAGCCTCGTGGAGATGCACGGCGGCGCCGTGCGCGCGGAGAACGGCGGCGCGAGCGCGGGCGCCGTGTTCACCATCACCCTGCCGCTCCACCGCACCTCGCGGCTGGCTCCCGAGCGCGAGGGCGTGATCCCCGTCGAGACGCGCCTCGAAGGCATTCGGGTGCTCGTCGTCGACGACGAGGCCGACACGCGCGAGCTCATCACCATGCTCCTCGAGCGCAGCGGCGCCGAGGTCGAAGCCGCATCGTCGGCCGCAGACGCCTTCGACATCCTGCGCGAGCGCGCGCCCGACGTGCTGCTCAGCGATCTCGGCATGCCCCACGAGGACGGCTACTCCTTGATCCGCCGCGTGCGCAGCCTCTCCCACAGCGAGGGCGGCGCCGTCCCGGCCGCGGCCATCACCGCTTATGCCGAGGCCGACGTGGGCGAGCGCGCCCGCTCCGCCGGATTCCAAGCGCACGTCGCCAAGCCGGTCGATCCCGCGATGCTGGCCGCGCTGGTGGCGAGCCTCGCCGGGGCCGCGCGCGCCGAGGGCCGATCCGAGCGCGCGTCGTAATCGACACCCGACGACGCACAGCGGCAGGCCTCATCCGAGCAACACCGGAAGGAGCGCCTCCGCAGGTCCGAGATATTCTTCATCGTAAGCCGGGTGTCGCGGCTTCATGGGCTCGAGGTTGACGAGCACGGTGCGCGCCCGGGCGAATTCGGCGGCGCGCACGAAATTCGAGGCCGGGGACACCGTCCCCGAGGTGCCTACCGCCACGAAGAGATCGCAATCGCGCAGCGCGCGTTTGGCCTGCCACTCCACCCCGCCGGGGATGGGCTCGTCGAAGAGCACGACGTCGGGACGCAGGACGCCACCGCAACGCGGGCACGCCGGCACCGACTCGGCATGAGGATCATCGTCCTCGAACGGTGCCAGATCGCATGATGCCGTGTTGCAGCGCGTGCGAAACACCGAGCCATGAAGCTCGATGACGTTCCGGCTTCCGGCGCGCTGGTGCAGGCCATCGATGTTCTGCGTGACGAGCGTGAACGCCGCCTCGCCGAGCCTCCGCTCGACCGCCGCCAGGGCCTCGTGGGCGGCATTGGGATGCGCGGCGCGCGCCGCCACGCGCACGGATCCGAACAACCGCCACACCTCGCCGGGGCGCTCCGCGAGCGCCTCCGGCGTCGCGAGCTGCGCGACCCCCGCCTCTTCCCAGAGCCCTCCGGGACCGCGATAAGGCCTGAGCCCCGAGGCCACGGAGACGCCGGCACCGGTCAGGACCACGATATTTCGATACCGGTCGATGCCGAGCGGTTTCATGAGATTGGCAATCTACCCGTTTTCGACCGCAGCATCCCGTGCTTGACGCTTCAGTCGTTGGGCACGGGGCTCTTCTCGGACTCCCATTCGAAGAACCCACGGGCTCGAATCGTGCGGTCGGCGAGCGCCCGCGCGGCCATCCGGCGGTCATCGATGGTCGTCGCCGTGAAGAAGCGACGGGCAAGCTCGGACGCCTCCGCATCGCTGCGCTCGAGCTCGGCAAACAGGCTCTTGTCCCGGGGAAGCGTGCCAGTCTGGACGCGCGCGTGATAACGAATCATGGCCAACACGGCCTCTCCGAGGAGCGCGCTGGCCAAAGCGGGGTCGCGCTCGGCGACGTCCTCGCCGTCTTCGAGGAGCGTGGCTGCCGAATAACGAGCCCACGTATCCTCCGCCGGTGTGAGCGGACGGGGCTTCTTCCACCAAGCGGCGGCCTCGGCGCGCAAAGCATCGAGCGCTGGCCCGCCGAGCACGGGAAACCCCGTGGCGATCATGTGCGCCGACGAAGGACGCCCGCGCTCGTGCTCCGCCTCGAAGTACGCGCGCACGGCGCTCTCTGGGTTGACGAAGATCTCGACCGGCACGTCGCCGAACCAACGTTGCAGTCGCTGGCGATACGGATGCTCGTGGATCACGTAGAGATCGATGTCACTCGCGCGATCCCCTTCGCCG
Source organism: Minicystis rosea (assembly GCA_001931535.1). GTDB lineage: Bacteria > Myxococcota_A > Polyangia > Polyangiales > Polyangiaceae > Minicystis > Minicystis rosea. The sequence goes on along the minus strand of CP016211.1, from coordinate 4,763,484 downwards.
CGAAGGATCGAGCCCGCCGCGACGATCCCGATGGGATCGAATCGCTCGATCACGAACCGCGCGGCCTCGCGGAGGGCGGCGTCGTACCTCGGGGGAAGCGCCGGCCAGCGACACGAAGCGAGCTTGTCCATGGTCGTCGTGCTCCTCCATCGGCACCGGTCAGCGCGCGAGATGCCGGCTCAACAGGCGACGCGCGGCACCGATGATCTCGTCGCCGAGGGGCGTGCCCTCTTGGTGCGCGTCGCCGAGCTTGCCCATGCGGCTCAACACCACTTGAAAGATGATCTCGTTGGGGATGGGACAACGAATCTCGCCGATGCGCCCACCGTCATTGCGGTAAACGGTGTAGCTCGCCGAAGCCCCATGGGATTCCCAACGAATCCCTCCAATCGCGTCCCAGGGAACGGCCTCGGGCAGATGCATGCCCCACGTGTCGACACCGACCCGCCCGAAGAAGACGCGCTGGCCCGCGGTGAGCGCCGCTTCGAAGCGAGGGAGCATGGCATCCGCGGCCGCGTCGCGAACGCGCGCCGCGAAGCGCACGTGATCGGGGAACCGCTCGTCGACGACGACGCTGCCGCCGCGCGCGGTCTGGACCACGGTCTTCGCCACGCGCTGGGTCGTGACTTCGACCCCGAAGCCGAGGTCGCCGACGTGCGCTGTCTGCTCCCAGAGGACGGCTGCGACCTCGGCCCACGGGACGGCGAGCCGGGCCTTGTAGTCCTCGAAGGCGACGCCCCCTTCATGGAGATCGAAGCGCAGAATGCGCCCCCGATACCCTTTGACCGCGAAGATGGAGCCCAACGGGACGAGGAAGACCGCCATGACGATGGGGCCGATGAAGACCCCATCCGGGGTCGGCTTTCGCTGGAGCTGGTCGCTGACGAGCGCGATGCTCAGCCCGGCCCATCCGAGCAAGATGATCATCCCCAGCGCGAAGATGATCCAGGCGACCACCGCGCTCGCCTGGGCGCGCTGCACGAGAGGCCCCATCCCCGTGGACGATTCGGACGACGACGGCATCGCGGGAGAGGATCCTTTCATCAAGCGTTTCCGGCGCGGAAGCTCACATGGCCCTTGCTTGATAGCAAGAGGAGCACGCGCGACACGCCTCCTCGCGTAGCCCGCGGCTCATGGCCCGCGACGCATCAGCGCCTCGCGCAACGCGCGCTCGCTGGGGATGGAGACGTATCGCGCCACGAGCCAGCCCAAGAGCCACGAAACGACGACGGCCGGCAGGTACCAGAGCACGCCCATGCGGAGGTCTCCACCGCGTGCTTTGAACGCGCGCACCACGAGAAACACCACGAACATGTGGGTCAGGTAGATCTCGTAGCTCAGCCGCCCGAACGAGCAGAGCCATCCGAAGCCGCGCATGCGAAAAGGCGCTTCCGTGCGTGCTTGCCAGTGGAAGGCGACCGCGAGGCAGGCCGTGCCTCCCGTGAGAAGCAACATGACGCCGTTCCCGAGCCGGGGCCAAAGTCTCGATTCGGCGCCGAGGACGGCCAAGACACCAAGCGCTCCAACCACGCACAGGAGCGGCACGATCCAACGATTCTGCGGCCGCGCGCGCGTCGCGAACAGGCCCGCGAGGACGCCGGTGGCGATGGCGGCCATGCCGGGCAGATAAGCCTTCTCCTGCCAAATCTCGTTGTCGGCGAGGGCCGCGCGCGTCACTGGCAGCGACAGGGCCAAGAGAACGAGCGATGGAATCAGGAGGCGGCGCCGCCCGAGCAACGGTATCACCAGCGGAAACCCGAGGTAGAACACCTCCTCGATGGAGAGCGACCACAACACGTCCCACCCGCCCGGCAGGTATCCAGTCCTTCCCTCGTACCAATTCAGATGCAGGCCCAACGCGGCGAAGACGGCGCGCGGGAGGGACTGAGTGTCGCGCTTGATCACGTAGTCGGCGAAGCCGGCCAGGTGCAGCGCGCTCAGCACGCCGACGAGCAGGACGAGGCAGGGCAGAATCCGCGCCGCGCGGCGCGCATAGAAGGCGCGGCGATCGATGGCGTCGAGGCTCCCCCAACGGGCCATCGCGTTCACGGTGATCAAGAAGCCCGAGAGCACGAAGAAGATGAAGACGGCCTCATAACCATTGTAGATCAGCGCGCTGAGGAACCATTTCGGCAGATGGTCCGCCAGAATGCCTTTCTTGAGCGGGATGCGCAGGCCGACGTGGTGCACCACGACCAGCAGAATGGAGACGCCGCGGAGCACATCGATGCCGGCGTTGCGCGCGGGCGACGGCGCGAGGGTGGAGTCCTCTCTGCTCATGAAGGCTTCTCTGGGCTCGTTCGGCGTTGGCGCCTTCAGTTTACCATTCTCGTCATCCACACGACGACCTCACCGCGCCGCACCAGCGCGAGCCCGGAGCACCCCATCATGCTCTCCCAAGAGCCTTTGCCCGAATCGAACGTCCACAGCTCGTCGCCGTCGAGCATCTTGCGTTTGAGACCCTGCCATTCGAGGTACAGATAGCCGAACGGAGCGCGCTTTTCACGCATGGCCGCCGCGACCGTGGCCTCCGCCCATGCCCTTTGGGGGAAAGGCAGCCTCGCGAGCATGTGCGTCATGGCCTCGTGCCAGCGCTTCGCCACGTGCTCGCGCTCGAGCACGATGCCGCTCTTCCGCTCCACGTCGTCCAGCGTGACGCGCTTTTCGAGCCAGCGTTGGTAGAGGGGAGCTTCGGCGGCGTGCACGCGGAGGAAGCCGTGACCCTCCGGCGCATGCTCCGTGGGGGCGATGGCGGTGAGGACCGGATGGGCGTGGCGATACGCTTCGAGGGGACCGGAGACCGTGATTCCGTGTCTCTCCTGCTCTTCGATCCAGCTCGCCGAAAGCAACGGGAGCGCGCCCGTGATGGCATCGAGTTGGAGCTCGCCGAGATCGACGGCGCACAGGGCACGTGCGTGGACCGATGTCGCGAGCGCCTGCGCCGCGGCGCGCGCGGTGGGGAGCAGCATCAGGATCACTTGGCCTTCGGCGGGAGGCACGAGCCGATGACCTGCCGCCGTGATGCGGGCTTCGGCGCTGCGCGCGGCCTCGCTGCCGTCATGAAGCACGGAGACGTCCACGGAGCGGAGCCTATCGCATGCTCGAGCGACGCGCGCCGGTGCGCAGCGGACGGCGCGCGCCTCCACGACGGCCGCGCGATGGGGATCGTTTCGAGATCGTCGCGGCGAGCTTCCGCGATCCTCCGTACAGGTGCTCGACGCGTGTCGATGGGTGTCGGGAAGCGCCTGGTGCCGCGCGTGTCATCGCGGCTGCACGAAGCGCTCCCAGGTGGGCCCTCGGCTCGCATAGGATGCCGCCCATGGCGAAGGGCGAACGCTTGGTGCTGGTCGATGGATCGTGGCTCGTGTTTCGGGCTTTTTTCGCGATTCCAGCAAACCTCACGACGAAGAGCGGGCTGCCGACGAACGCGATCTTCGGCTTCGCGACGATGTTCCGGAAGCTTTTCGCGGGGAAGATGCCGGACCGCGGCGCCGTGGTCTTCGACACCTCCGCGCCCACGCACCGCGAGCTGCGTTTCCCCGACTACAAGGCGCAGCGCCCGCCGATGCCGAGCGAGCTCGCGCAGCAGCTCCCGTTCATCGATCGCGTGGTGACGGCGAACCGCTTCCCGCTCCTTCGCAGCCCGGGCTGGGAGGCGGACGACATCATCGCCACGCTCGCGCGCCGCGGCGCGGCGGAGGGGATGGATGTCGTGATCGTCGCCGGCGACAAGGACCTCGCGCAGATGGTCGGCGATCGCGTGCGCATGCAGGACACCATGCGGGACGTCACCTACGACGCCGAGCTCGTGCGCAAGAAGTGGGGCGTGCCCCCGGCGCTGATTCCCGATCTGCTCGCGCTCATGGGCGACGACGTCGACAACATCCCCGGCGTGCCGGGCATCGGGCAGAAGGGCGCGGCCACGCTGCTGGAGAAGTATGGATCGCTCGACGGGATCCTCGCGCACCTCGACGAGCTCAAGGGCAAGCAGAAGGCGTCGCTCGAGGAGCATCGCGAGGCGGTGAAGCTCTACCGCGAGCTCGCCACCGTCGACTGCAACGCGCAGACCGACGCGACGCTCGAGGCGTTGCGGATCGTGCCGCCCGATCCGGCGGACCTCGATGCGCTGTATCGCGAGCTGGAGTTCTATTCGCTCCTCACCGGCGGCGCGGCCGCGGCCAAGGCCGAGAGCGCGACGGCGGTGAGCGTCGACGTGCCGACCACGATCGAGGCGGCGCGATCGGCGCTTTCGACCCTTCCCGCGGGCGCGCCGATCGCGGTGGTGCCCGTGTTCGAGCCGCCCGCGCGCGTTCATCATGCGCACCTCGTCGGCGTCGCGATCGCGGCGGAGGGCCGCGCGCCGTTCTACCTGGCGATGCGCGGGGCAGGGGAGGCCCTCGGGGACGGCGCCACGGAGCTGCTGCGCGATCTCCTGGCCGACGAGGCGCGCCCGAAGATCGTTCACAACGTGAAGGAGCTCGCCATCCTGTGCGCGCGGCACGGCCTCACGCTCGGCGGCGATGTGCTCGACACGATGATCGCGTCGTTCCTGGTCGATCCGGCGAAGTGCATCCCGCACGAGCTCGATCAGGTCGCGAAGGAGTACGTGCAGCGCACCGTGCCGCCGCTGAAGACGCTCATCGGCAGCGGGAAGGAAGAGCGGGCGCCCAGCGCGGCCCCGGTGCGCGACGCGGCCTCGTGGGCCGCGCAGCTCGCCGACGTGGTGCTCGCGCTCGGCCCGGTGCTGCGGAAACGCATGGAAGAGCAGGGGCAGCTCGCGCACTGGCGCGACGTCGAGCACCCGCTCGCGTACGTGCTCGCGCGCATGGAGATGGCGGGCATCCGCGTGGACAAGGCGGATCTCTCGGCGATGGGCGTGGAGCTCCGCGCCCGCAAGGCCGAGATCGAGAAGCGCATCTACGAGCTCGCGGGGCACGAGTTCAACATCGGATCGACGAAGCAGCTCGCCGACGTGCTCTTCGAGGAGCTGAAGCTGCCGGTCATCAAGAAGACCAAGACCGGCTACTCCACCGACGCCGACGTGCTCGAACGGCTCGCGCCCAAGCACGAGATCGCGCAGCAGATCTTGGCGCAACGCGAGCTCGCCAAGCTCATCAACACGTACACCGACGTGCTCTCGGAGGCGATCGCGCCCGAGACGGGCCGCATTCACGCGAGCTTCCAACAGACAGTGGGCGTCTCCGGTCGGCTCATCTCCACGGATCCCGATCTCCAACGCACGCCGGTGCGCACGCCCGAGGGACGGCGCATTCGCCAGGCCTTCGTGGCGCCCGAAGGGATGCGCATCCTCTCCGCCGACTGGAGCCAGATCGAGCTGCGCGTGCTCGCGCATTTCTCCCAGGATCCGCGCCTCGTCGAGGCCTTCCGCGAGAACCTCGATCTGCACCGGCGCACGGCCGGCATGCTCTTCAAGGTCACCCCCGAGGACGTGACCAAGGAGCAGCGCAACATCGGCAAGACGGTGAACTTCGCCACCATCTACGGCCAAGGCGCGACGGCGCTGGGACAGATCCTCGGCATCCCGCGCAAGGACGCGCAGAGCTACATCGAGCAATACTTCACGTACTACGAAGGCGTGCGAAAGTGGCTCGATCGCACCATCGCAGAGGCTCACGAGAAGGGCTACGTGACCACGATCCTCGGGCGCCGGCGCTACATCCCCGAGCTGTCGATGCGCAACGACAGCGATCGATCGGCGGGCGAGCGGATCGCGGCCAACACGCCGATTCAAGGCTCGGCGGCGGATCTGTGCAAGCTGGCGATGCTCCAGATCGACAAGGCTCTTCCGGCCGCGGCGCCGCACGCGCGCATGCTGCTCCAGGTGCACGACGAGCTCGTCTTCGAGGCCCCCGAGGCCGAGGTGGCCGCCACCGAAGAGCTGGTGCGTCGCGTGATGGAGAAGCCCTATCCGCTCGAGGTGCCGCTCGTGGTCGGCGTCGGCGTAGGGAAGAGCTGGGGCGACGCGCATTAGCCCCGATGATGCTGCGCGCCGCGCCGTGTGCGCGCAGCATCATCGCTCTCCCGTCATGAGGCGCTCGCGACGTCGGGCGCCTCGGGCCGTGCCCGGCTCGATGCCGCCGCGCTCGGTGAATCAGGGCCCGGAGCGCACTTGGACGCGACGCACGCCGGGCTGGCTCTCGAGCCGTTCGAGCAGCTCGGCCAAGCCGATCTTCGCGGGGAGGCGGACGTCGAGGGTCACGGTGACGCGCTTCTTGTCGTCGAGGCGGCGCTCGTACTCGGCGTCGGCGACGATGGCGCCGAGGCCTTGGAGCGTGCTCATGATGGCCGAGAGGCCGGGCGCGTCTTCGCCGAGCACGATGGAGATCCGGCGACCCACGCGGTCGTCGTCCTTGTCCTCGAAGCGGCGCAGCGTCGTCAGCGCGAGGATGCCGAGCGCGGTCACCGCCACGGCTTCGATGAACATGCCGCCGCCCGCGCAGAGGCCGATGGCGGTCACGAGCCAGAGGCCCGCGGCCGTGGTCAGGCCCTGGACGCTCGCGCCCGAGCGGAGGATCGCGCCGCCCGCGAGGAAGCCGATGCCGGAGACGACCGAGGCGGCGATGCGGGAGCCATCGACGCTGACGAGGTCGTCCTTGCCATAGTGTTGGAAATACACGAAGTGCGCCGACACCACCATGAAGGTGGCCGCCGCCATGGCCACGAGCAGGTGCGTGCGCAGGCCGGCGGGCCGTCCATGGCGATCGCGCTCGTAACCGATGACGCCGCCGAGGACTGCGCCGACCGCGATCCGCCCCACGAGCTCGAAGTGATTCGTCATCTCCGCCTCGCCCTCACGGTGTCGCGATCACTGGGCCGGCTCGAGGCCGACGCGCGGCGCGGCCAGAGGCGCCGTGGGGACGAGCGGCGCGCTGCCGCCCGGTCCGTTCGCGGCGGGCACGCGCGCCGGCAGCGCGATGGCGTCGAGCCGCCGATCGAGGTTGGCCTTCACCGCGAGAAATGCCGCGCGATCGCCGCCTTCGAGGCCGCGGCCGCCGTGCGCGAGGAGCGACTCCGCATCGAACCACTCCCCGTTGCGGCGCGCGCTCCAATGGAGGTGCGGGCCCGTCGAGCGACCCGTGCTCCCGACGTAGCCGATGATCTGATGGGCATGGACGTGATCGCCGCGCTTGATGCCGGACGCGAAGCGCGAGAGGTGCGCGTAGCCCGTCTCGATGCCATCGGGGTGGATGATCGAGACCCAGTTTCCATGCGCGCCGTGCGGGCCCACCCAATCGACGACGCCGCGGTACGACGCGTACACGGGCGTGCCCTTGGCCGCGCCGAAGTCCGTCCCTTGATGGGGCATGAGCCGGTGCAGGATGGGGTGCATCCGCTTCGGATTGAAGCGCGAGGTGCGGCGCATCTCTGAGAGCGGCCGCTGCCAGCCGACCCCGCAGGATCGAGCACCCGCTTCGTCGAAGAGGCGATGGCCGTCGTGCCCGGTGAACCCGTAGAAGCGAAGCGGCGCGGCGCCGGACGCTTGGTACTCGAAGGCGACGATGCGCGTCCCGTGCTCGGCGCGCGCGTCGGTCCGCGCGATGAGCCGGACGACGGCGCCGCTGCGCGGGGCGTCGGCCGGGATGCAGTCGCCGGCCGTGTCGTCGAGCATGTCCAGGATGCCGTCGTCGGCCGGCCAACCGGACTGTGACGCGCCGTCGGCGGCGACGATGAACGCGCCCGTCACCTCGCGGTCGTCCTGCTTGATGCGGGCCGAGGCGGAAGGCTCCGCGCTGGCCTGCGCGTCCGCCGTCGTGCGGCGCTCGTCGCGCTCCACGGAGACGGCCCAGGCCAAGAAGGAAAGCGAGGCCACGAGCCCGAAGCCGACCGCGGCCCAAGCGATGGCCACGGTGCGCGGGGACGGGCGATCGTCGAACGGCGCGTCCCATTGGGCAGGCGCGACGCGCGGGCGCTCCGGAGGCGCGGGCCGAGGGGCCTGCCCGCGTTCATCGCCGGGACACCGTGTCCGCAAAAACCATTCGCGCTCGCATGAGACCGGCGCCGGAGCCTACTCAGGTTCGCCTTCGCGCTCAACCGCGTCGCGCGGGGCGGACCCTCCCGTCAGGCTCGCCGCGAAGGTGTTGAAAGACGGCGCTTCATTCATGCAGCCGATGACGTCGTCCGCGGTCGCGTGTCTGGATGCGATCACCGTGTGTGTCAGCGCGCGTGGAACGACGGGGGGCTCGTGCGCAGGCGATGGAACACCGCGACGCCCACGGCCGTGCACGCGATCTGCGCGAGCACCGCGATCTGCACCGAGATCGAGCGGAAGGCTCCGTGCAGGACGTCGGCGCGCCAGGCATCGAGGTGCCAGCGCGACGAGGTGATCGCATAGGCCGCGGCGATGGCGACGGCGCCCAGGCTCGCGAGCTCGCCGATGGGCTTGCGCGCGCAACCCCACACGAGGGCGAGCGCGCCGAAGGCGGCGGCGAGATCGTTCACGATCTGTCGCGGCTCCTCGCAGAGCCAACCGCAGGTGCGGAGCGACGTGGCGCGCAGCGCGAGGTGCACCAGCGCGACGCCCGCGAGCGCGCCCACCGCCTGCGCTCCGATCACGCGGGCCGGGCTTCGCCGAGGCGCGCCATCGTCATCGCGCTCGGTCGTGATGAACGGCCGAAATGTAGTCGCGAGCACGATCACCGCGACCGCCGCGGCCACCGCGTCCGCGCCGAGGACCACACGCGCGTCGCCACGGGAGAGCCGCTCCGCGACGATGCCCGCGCTGCTCACGCCCGCGAGGAGCAAGCCGCTGATGGCGCCGGCCACGAGCCCAGGGCCCACCGGAGATCGAGACGGGCGTTGCCCGACTCCGAGCGCCGGCCTTCGATCTGCGATCCACGTGCTCATCCGGTACAGCCGTACCAGCGTGGCGCGTGGGTGCAAGATCGATGTGCACGCGCACCGCGCGCATCGATCTCCTGTTCCGGTGATCTCGTCGCGCGCCCTCCATGCATGCACCCATGCCGGCTGGGCCGATCGGTCCTTAGGCTCCTGCCATGGAACGCGCTGCGGCCGGGATCCGGTCCGTGCTCATCCTGGTTTGTCTCGCTCTCGGCTGTCATCGCCGCGCGCCCGATCCCTCCGGATGCACCATCCCTCCGAGCCTCGCCGGTTTGCGGCGTCTCCCGCTCGCAGTCCTCGAGGACAAGATTCGCGGCGGTTGGGCCGGGCAGATGATCGGCGTCACGTGCGGCGCGCCCTTCGAGTTTCACGCGCGCGGCGCGACCCTCGACGGTGACCTTCGGGGATATGACGGCTTCGTCCCACGGAAGGTCGAAGACGCGCTCTCGCAGGACGATCTCTACGTCGATGCCACGTTCGCCCAAGTGATGGATCGCGTCGGCCTCGACGCCACGCTCGCCGATTATGCCGCGGCCCTCGCGAAGACCCGATATCCCCTCTTCCACGCCAACGCCGCCGCGCGGCGGTTGCTCGCGCAGGGCGCGCCGCCCGAGCGCGCCGGCGACCCGCTTTGGAACCTCCACACGAACGACATCGATTTCCAAATCGAGGCCGATTTCATCGGCCTCATGACACCGGGCCTCCCCGCCGACGCCAACCGCTATGCGACCCGCGTGGGCCGTCTCGTGAGCCACGGCGACGGTCTCTATGGTGGCCTCTTCGTGGCGAGCCTCTACGCCGCGGCCTTCTTCGAGACGAGCCCGCGCGAGCTCGTCGAGGTCGCCTTGCAATCCATCCCTGCCGAGAGTGGTTATGCCGCCGCCGTCCGCGACGTGCTCGGGTGGTGCTCGGCCGACGCGGATTGGCGCGCGACGTGGCGGAAGATCGAGGACGCTTCGGCGAATCGCGATGTCTGCCCCAGCGGCGCGCTCGAGCCCTTCGACATCGACGCGCGCCTCAACGGAGCCTACGTCGTCCTCGGCCTGCTCCACGGAAACGGTGATTTCGCGCGGACGCTGGAGATCGTGGTGCGCGCCGGACAGGACACCGACAGCAACGCCGCCACGGCGCTCGGCGTGCTCGGGGCCGCCGTCGGATATGCATCGATTCCCGATGCCTTCAAATCAGGTATCCCGCGCATCGCGGATCGCCGCTTCGATCACACCGACGTTTCGTTCAACGATCTCGTCGCCTCCACCCGCCGTCGCGCCATCGCCGCCGTGATTCGCGCAGGCGGCGCCTGCACGGGGGAGACGCTCCTCGTCCCCGATCAAGCCCCGTCGCCGCCGCCTTTGGAGCAGCTCGACATGGGCCTTCCGGCGGCGCGCATCGAGGCGGCCAGCGCCGCGTGGACGTGGGGCGGTGCGTGGCGCGACGCGCCCGGTGCCGTCGATGCCGGACAACCTTGGCAAGGCAAGCAAAGCGGACAAGCGGGCGCCTGCGCCGAGCTCCATTTCTCCGGAACCGGGATTGCCATTCTCGGACCGCTCGGCCCCGCGGGCGGACGGGCCGATGTCCATCTCGACGGCGTGCGCCAGGCGCGGCTCCTCGACGCCTACGCGCCCCCGCGGACCTGGGATCACGACCTCTTCCACACCTTCGGCCTCGCCGACGGGCCGCACACCTTGAAGATCGAGATCCGCCCCGACGCGGATCGGCCGTCCTCGGGCCATGAAATCACGGTGTTCGGCGCCATTTCGTTCCGCCCTTCGGACGCCCATCCCGCGCCGTGATAAGGCCCCTCCGTGGCTCGACGCGTCGCCGTGTGTGGATCGATCACCGCCGATGTCATCGGTTATGGCCCGCGCCTGCCGCGCCCCGGGGAATCGGTGCTCGGCCATCGCCTCCTGATCGCACCGGGCGGCAAGGGCGCGAACCAAGCGGTCGCCGCCGCGCGCCTCGGGGCCTCGGTGTGGCTCACCGGCGCGCGCGGGGCCGACGACAACGGCGCTCTCTGCGCCGCTGCGCTTTCGCGGGATGGAGTCGACGTCTCGGCGGTCGCAGTGCGCCCCGACGTGCCCACGGGCGTGGCGCTGATTTGCGTCGACGCCGCTGGCAACAATCAGATTCTGGCGCTGCCCGGTGCCAATGCCACCGTGTCGCCGCCGGCCCCGTGCGGCGCTGCCGTGTGGCTGTGTCAGGGCGAGATCCCGAGTGACGCCGTCGTGGGCACGCTCGCCGCCGCGCGCGCCGACGGGGCCATCGCGATCATCAATCCTTCGCCGGTCAATGCGATCGATCCTGATCTCGTGCACCGCTTCGATCTCGCGATCGTCAACGAGCTGGAGCACGAAGCCCTTGCCGGGCATCTGCCGCCTCGCGTGGTGCGCACCGCGGGCGCGAGCGGCGCCGTTCTGCTCCCGGAAGGTACGGTATTCCCGGCCATCCCGGCAGCGGTGCTCGACACCACCGGCGCGGGTGACGCCTTCACGGGCGCGCTCGCGGCGGGCGTCGCGGAAGGCATGGATATCGTGAGGGCCATTCAGCGCGCCGTCGTGGCTGCGGGAATTTCGGTCGAGCGCGCCGGTTGCCAGCCCTCGTATCCGACGCGTGCCGAAGTGGAGCAGCGCGCTTTGGGCTGACGCTGGAGATCTCCCGCGCACGGGAGCATCGATATCCGTTCAGCCCGGTCCCGTTTGCTGGGCTCGGTCCCCAGGTTCACCGCGTGAAGAAAGCTCATGCTCGGTGGATCTCGGGTCTCGGCGTCGCCCGCGGCACGCTCCTCGCGCTCCTGGGAGCCGCGATTTTCACGACGCTCCTCCCCATCCTCGCGCGCCCCGCGGCGGGGGACGAAGAGGGGCTCTCCCTCTCTCAAGGACCGAGGGTGAAGATCCTCGACACCACGGATCTCCCCGAAGGCAAATTCTACGTCAACGACCATTCTCTCCTTCGGCTCGAAGGCGGCCGCTGGATCCTGACAGGCATCTTTCATCGTGACGGCAAGTACGAAAGCCGGGACGAGCGCGAATTCGTCCTCGCCACGGCCGAATCCTCGGAGCCTTCTCAATGGTACTCCGCCGAATCGCCGGCCTTCTCGATTGCACCCGAGCGCCTCGCCCTGCGCGCGGCCGATGACGAGCCTTGGATCTGGGCGCCGCACCTCGCCCGCGACGACGATGGCAGCCTGGTGATGATCTATCACGCCGGCGTCGTCGGCCCCGATCGCGCCGCCTTTCACCTGGCCCGCTCGCGTGACGGGATCACCTGGACGCGCGAGGGAGAGACGTTGTTCGAAGACATCTGCGTGGCCCGCGATCCCATGCTGTTTCGCTTGGGCCCGAGCTGGATGGTGTATTACACCCGTTGCGCCGACAAGGCCTCTCCCGCGAGCGGCGTCGCGTACCGCCTCTCCGTCGATCTCCACCACTGGACCGAGCCCGTCATGGCGCTCACCCTCTCCACCACCCGCTTCGACAGCGGTCACACCGAGTCTCCCTTCGTGTTCCAGCGACACGGGTGGTTCTATCTGACCGTCACCAGCTATCCTGTCGCCGGCGACGCCACGTTCGTCTACCGATCGCGATCCCCTTTCTCGTTCCCGCCGGAGCCCGTGGCCCGACTGTCCGCGCACGCGGCGGAATGGGTGGCCGAAGGAGGGGACTTCGAGAATGGGAGACTCTTCTTCACCCACGTGGGGCCCGGGCAGGGCGGCGTGTGGCTGAGTGAGCTGTTCGGGCTTTGATTCACACATTGGGGCACGCGCCGCGATCCACCCGAGCTTCTGCGGATGGCTCGCGGCTTCCGGCTTCGCGTATGGTCGACTCGTTCATGTGTGTACCTTCTCCCCTACGAGGTCATGCGCGCTGCACGACGAGATCTCGCCACAGAACGTCACTTCGTCGGGGCGCGCTGTCCCGCTTCGCGTGGTAGGCTCCCGGCCGCATGGCGCCGCCGTTCACGGTTCTCTTGCATGCTTGGAGTCGAGGAGACGAGGAAGCGCTCGAACAGCTCGCGCCGCTCATTTACGACGAGCTGCACCGGCTCGCGGGCGGCTATCTGCGGAGGGAGCGCGCGGGCCACACCCTCACGCCGACGGCGCTCGTTTCCGAGGCTTTCCTAAGGCTCTGCGGTGGGGATCACCCCGCGTACGAAGGCCGGGTCCAATTCTTCGCGGTGGCGGCGCGTCACATGCGACGCATCCTCGTCGACCACGCGCGGAAGCGCGCCGCGGAGAAGCGCGGAGGTCGTGATCGCCCGGTGACGTTCGACGATGCGCTGATGTCCGGCGATCGGCCCGAGGAGCTGTGCGCGCTCGACGATGCGCTGGCCGCGCTCGCCGACTTCGACGAGCGCAAGGCGCGGGCGATCGAGCTTCGTTATTTCGGGGGCATGTCTCATCAAGAGATCGCGGCCGTGTTCTCGGTCCACGAGAACACCGTCGCTCGTGAGCTGCGTTTGGCCGAGGCTTGGCTCGGCCGCCACCTCAAGGACGGGGCGTGAGCCCGGAGCGTTGGCAGCAGATTCAAGAGGTGTTCGACGCCGCCTGTGACGCACCGCTCGCGGAGCGGAGCGCGCTGCTCGATCGCGCTTGCGGAGAGGATGCCGAGCTCCGGGCCGAGGTCGAGTCTCTCCTTGCGAGCATGTCCGGCGCGACCCGTCAGATCCGGAGCGTGATCGGGCGGAGCGCCAGCATCGTCATCGCGGATGCGACCGAGTCGAAGGAGGAGCGGAGGATTGGCCCTTATCGCCTGGTGCGCGAGATCGGCCATGGAGGCATGGGCGCCGTTCACCTCGCGGTGCGCGATGATGCCGAGTATCGAACCGAGGTCGCCATCAAGCTGCTTCGTCGCGGGCTCGATACCAAGGAGGCGGTGGCGCGGTTCCGCGACGAGCGACAGCTCCTCGCCGCGCTGGATCATCCGGGCATCGTGCGGCTGCTCGACGGCGGGAGGACGGAGGAGGGGCTCCCTTATCTGGTGATGGAGCATGTCGAAGGCGTGCCCATCACGGCCTATGCCGACGCGCACGATCTCGACGTGCGCGCGCGGGTCGCGCTGTTTCGCAAGGTCGCCGCGGCCGTCGCCCATGCGCACCAGAAGCTCGTCGTGCACCGCGATCTCAAGCCCGGCAACATCTTGGTCACGCCGGATGGAACGCCCAAGCTCCTCGATTTCGGGATTGCCAAGCTCCTCGAGCCGACTGCCGATCTCGCGCGCGAGGCCCACACGAGGACAGGCATGCTCCTGCTCACACCGGAGTATGCGAGCCCGGAGCAGCTCCGCGGAGAGGTGGTGTCGACGTCGACGGACGTGTATTCCGCGGGCGCGGTGCTCTACGAGCTCCTCACCGGGGTGCCGGCGCGCCGCTTGAAGGGAGAGGGCCTCGAAGCGCTGCGCGCCATGCAGGACATCGATCCTCCGCGGCCGAGCGTGGCGGCGAAAGCGCCGCACCGGCGCGCGCTCGCGGGGGATCTCGACAACATCGTCTTGAAGGCGCTGCACCGGGAGCCGAGCCGGCGCTATGCGTCGATGGAGCAGCTCTCCGATGATCTCGGGCGCCACCTCGACGGGCTGCCCGTCTTGGCGCGCGCGCCGACGTTCGCTTATCGGACGGGCAAGCTCATCAGGAGGAATCGCGGGCTCTTCGCCGTCCTCGGGATCATGCTCGCGTCCTCGAGCGTCGCCACGGTGATCTCCGTGCGCCAGGCGCGGCGCGCCGACGTGCAGGCGAAGCGCGCGGATGAGCAGGCGAAGCGGGCACAGAAGCGTTTCGACGACGTGCGGCGCTTGGCCGGCGCGATGCTGTTCGAGGTCGACGAGAAGATCCAGAGCGTGGAGGGCACCACGGAGGCGCGCGCCGTCATCGTGGGTCGAGCGCTCGAATACCTCGATGGGCTCGCGGGCGAGGCAGGGGACGACGCGTCGCTGTCGCGGGAGCTCGCGGCTGCCTACTTGAAGATCGGCGACATCCAAGGGAGCGCGCTGGGGCCGAACCTGGGGCGCTTCGAAGATGCTTTGCTGAGCTACGGGAAGGCGATTCAAATCGTGGATCGGCTCGTCGCGTCCGGGCACACCGACTCCGCCACGCGCTGGCTGCAGGTGCGCGCGCTCCACGCGCGCGGGGCCGTCTATCAAGATGAACGGCGATACGGGCCCGCGCTGGAGAACATGCTCGCTGCCATCCAGCTCGCCGCCACGCTGCCGGCGGATGATGCTTTCGACCATCGCCTCGTGGTGTCCAGTCATCTGGAGATGCTTCAGATCGCGACGCAGGACGGGGATCTCGAGGCGGGAGAACGTCACGCGAACGGCGCCCTCGCATCCGCGACACGCTGGGCCGCGCAGCGCTCCTCGGCGGAGGCTCGTTATTGGGTCGGCGTGGCGTACGAGGGGAGCGACGTTTGGCGGAGCCGCGCCGGCGATCCCGACCGGGTGATTCGCGATCTCGACGAGGCGCAATCGATCTTCGAAAAGCTCCTCGCGGAGCACCCGCAGAACTCCGCTTATCGCAGGGAGGCCTGCGCCACGCTCGTGCGCGGCGCGGCGGCCCGATCGGGGATCGGGAATGGCAAGATTTGGAACCCGCGCACCGGAGACGACGCCCCGGCCGAGAGCATGATGCGACAAGCCGTCGCCCACTCCGAGCGGCTCGCGGAGCGGGATACGAAGGATGTTCGCGCGGCGCAGGAGCTCGCGTTCTCGCTCGATCAGCTCGCCGCCACGATGGCCGAGCGCGACCCCGCGGCGTCGTTGCCGCTCTTCCGCCGCGCGCGCGCCATCGTCGCCGCGCTGCCCGACTCCGCGTACGTGCAGGAGTTCGAATGGCTCGGGCAATGCTCCATGGCGTTGCCGTTCGCGAAGCTGGGGCGCCGCGCGGAGACGCTCGCCGCCATCGATCGCGGGCTCGACCTCGCGACGCGCCTGGCGAGCTCGGGTGACGCTCGCCTCGACGCGCGCCTGAGCCCCTGGATGTGCCGGCAAATGGCGGCTCGAGCGCGGCACGCCCTCGGAGACGCCGACGCCGCGGGGCAGCTCCTCGACGAAACCGCGGCTGGGCTGCGGCCGCTCGTCACTGCGCACCCAACGGTGATCCTGCCTTACGTCGGGCTCGTGGAGACATTGGAGCTCCTCGGGTCGCTTCGACCCTCGAATCGATGCTCGCTCCTCGATGAGGCAATGTCCGTATGGCAATCGTGGCCCGGCGCGCCGACGGCCTACACGCTGCGCCGCAAAGCCGCGATCGAGGCGGCGCTCGCCGGTTGCCCGCGCACGCCGCGCGACGACACCGTGCTTCGCAACGTACCCGTGGAAGGCATGCGCGCCGATCCCGTGTATGCTCCCAACCAATGAGCACCTCGGCGTCCGAGACCGGCGGCGGTGCGACGCCGCGAAGTCGCCCCCGTCGTGGGATCTTCCTCGGCGCTCTCTTCAGCGTCCCCATCGTGATCACGATTGCCACCACGATCCACTCTTCCAGCGAGAGGGAGCTCGCGCAGCGCTTCCTCAGCGCCGTTCGCCGTGATGATGCCGCGGCGGCTCGGAGGCTGTGCGGCGGTCGGGCATGTGCCCAGCTCGGCAATGCCGCGCGCGTTCCGCCCGACAGCCCGCTCGCAGCCCTGCGCGGATCGCTCGAAGCCTCGCCGTCGTGGAGCACCGCCGTCGGCTGGAACGAGCGGTGCGTCAACGCTTCGTATGTGGATGCGGGGGGCCGACGCCATTCGCTCTGGATGGAGGTCGAGGACAAGGGGGATCGATTCCGCGTCTTCGAAGTCCACTTCACGAGACCCACGAACGGCTTTTGCTCGAGCGATTGAGGCGCCACGCCACGAGGTTTGGTCAGGGGGCGAATTTCGCGATCAGCACCTCGGCGCCCGACTTCGGGCCTGCGAGGTGGATGTTGCCGAGATCCAGGGCGTTCTGGAGTTGCGCCGTGAGGAGCACGCCGCCGCTCGGCGTGGTGGTCAAGGTGGCTTGGGCGGTGACGTCGTAAGGGCCGAAGCTCTCGGACCAGATGGGGTGACCTCCGGCGTTCAGCTTCATGAGGATGAAGTCGGGGGACGAGAGGCTGTAATCCAGGTTGATGACCACGTTGCCCGAAGCATCGAAGGCCGCGCTGGAGAGATAGAGCGCGTCGGGATCGTTCACGAGGGCGTCCGCGTCGGTGCTGAACCGGAGCGTGCCATCGGCCTCGAAGACGGCCGCGAGGGTGTGCGGCTGCCCGGCGGGTCCGGGAATCGGCCCGGCGCCGAGATCGACGACGTCGCTCACGGACGCGCTCACGAAGATGGCGCCGCCCGGGCCGACGGCGAGCGGACCTGCGAAGTCCTGGCTCGGTGTCCCGAATCGTTTGCTCCAGAGGTGATGCCCGGCGGCATCGAGCTTGGCCACGAAGATGTCGTCGATACCGGCGCTCTGAAGCGTCGCTCCACCGAGGGACAAGCCCTGTTGGAACGCGCCCGCGAGGACCACGTCGCCGTTCTTGGCGACGGCGACGGAGACGCCCGGACCAATCGACGATCCGCGGATGATCTTCTTCCACCGGAGCCCGCCTTGATCGTCATAGGAGGCCACGAAGGCATCGCCGCCCGAGCCCGCCGTGACGAGCTCCACGGGAAAGCTCGCGCCAACACCGGCGAGCGTCGTCCGGCACGCGTTGCACCCGCGCGGAAAGGCCCGGGCGAGCGCGCCCGCCGCGCCGAGGACGAGCGCGCCCGCGAGCACGAAGCCACCGATGGAGATGCGTGCCTCGTCGACGACGAGGTACACCGCATACCCGCCGACGAGCAGCCCGGCGACGAAGATCCCGAGGGCCACGAGGGCGGCCGATGGCGAAAAGAAGCGTCCGATTCGTGCCGACATCCGCTCTCCCCTGCGGGCCGCGCGGCCGCCTCGGGATTCAAGCGCAGGAACGGGGTCCTCGGCGAGTACAATCGACGGCATGAACGTGGCGGCGGGCGAGCGCAAAGACCGCATCCGTGGGGCCATCGTCGGCGCCGTGGTGGGTGACGCGTTCGGCGGTCCGCTCGAGGGTATCTCTCCCGCGGAGATGTCCCGCCGCCTCGCGGCTCGATGCACCACGCCCAGCCCATGGTCCTATACGGATGATGGTTTGATGAACATCGCGGTCGCCGAATCCATCGTGGCCACCGGCACCGTGGATCCCGAGCATCTGCTGGGACGATTCCAGGCGCATTACGAGCCGGCGCGCGGGTTCGGACGGGGGATGAAGATCGCATTGACGGCCTTCGCCACGGGCACGTCTTGGGATCGCTGCGCCTTCGCTGCTTGGCCGGAAGGGTCTCAGGGCAACGGCGGCGCCGTGCGGATCACGCCGGTGGCGTGCGCGGCTTGGACATCGGCCGAGGCGCTCGATGCGGCCATCGCGTTGGCGACGCGTGTCACGCACACGCACCGAGATGCCTTGTCGGCGGCGCGTGTCCACGCGCATGCGCTTCGAATCGCGCTGGAGACGCGCCCGGGCGAGCTCGATGCGCCGACGTTTCTCCGCACACTCGGGGCGCGCGTGCGCGGAGAGGCACCCTGGGTGGAGGCAGCGCTCACCAAGATTGGAATGCTCTTCGCGCGCGCCGAAGAGCCTGCGGAGGCCGCGCGTGCGTTGGGGACGAGCGCTTTCGCCAAAGAGGCCGTCCCCGCGGCGCTCTGGGCCTTTCTTGCTTCCGGCGAAAGCTATGAGGCGACGGTCTCCACCGCTTCGCGGCTGGGCGGAGATGTCGACTCCATCTGTGCCATGGCAGGCGCCCTCGCCGGGGCGCGCCATGGGATGGATGGTATTCCCTCGATCTGGATTCGGAATCTCGCTCACGAGCGACCGAGCATCGATGACGTGAAGGCGCTTTGCGATCGGATCGGCGACATCACGCCATCCGCGCCTCGGGGCTGACGGCGTGCGAGATTGCCCATCTCGAGGAGCGAGGATTCAGCCGCGGCGCGTGCGATCCGCGGGCCAGCGGACGTGCTGTGGGCGGGTCACGTCGCAGACCACTCCATGGTAGGAGAGCATTCCTTGATCGAGCGTGACGACCACGGCGTCGACGTGGCACGCGGCCCAGAGGTAGACGAGATCGGTTGCATTGGCGAAGGGACGGCGGCCGCGCATCTGCCGCGTGAGCGTGTCGAGGAAGGCGGTGACGACGTCGAGCGTATCGGGTCTCACGAGCTCGATGGAGAGCCCTTCGAGCGCGGATCCGGGGGCTTGGGCACCGCGGCGTGTGCCGGCGAGGCGGTGCTCGACGACATGCACCTCGAGCCAGAGCTCGGGAGGCGCGAAGACCTCGGCGGCCGCGGGCGCGGAGCGGAGGCGCTCGACGAAGCGGCGCGCGTCCTCGTGGTCCGGCTCGTTGGGCCGGATGGCAGCGATGAGGACCGAGCTGTCGAGGACGAGCCGCATGCGGTGTCATGGATCCGAGCGCGGTCCGGCCGCAACCCCGAAGGACGCGATGCTCGTCGCGGGCACGGGAGCGAGCTCACGTATACTCCGCGCCATGGCCGACGAAACCGCTGCCAAAGCACCTCGCTTACGCCTCGCAGGCCGGGCCCTCCGCGTCGCGGCGGGGCTCGCGGTGGGGCTCGCGTTGAGCGAGGTCGCGTTCTCCATGCGCGATCACGGGGCGTTTCCTCACCTCAACGTCTACACGGCGGATCCGGTGCTGGGCGTGCGGCTCCTGCCGGGGGAGTCGATGCGTATCGCGTTCGGCGGCAATCCCGTCACCTCCGTGCGCATCAACAAGGATGGGTTTCGCGGTCTCGATCTCCCGGCGCCGGGCAGCGACGAGGTGGTGGTCGTCGGCGATTCGCAGGTGTTCGGGCTGGGCGTGGAGGAGGGCGAGACCACGTGTGCGCGCCTCGAAGCGTTGCTCCCCGGCGCGCGCGTCGTCAACGCGGGCGTGCCCACCTACGGGCCTCCGGAGTTCGAGCGCGTGCTCGCCGATCTCCTGGAGAAGCGGAAACCGAAGCGCGTGGTGTACGTGGTCAACTTCGCCAACGACCTCTTCGAAGCGGAGCGGCCCAACACCGAGCGACACGCCGTGTGGGACGGCTGGGCCGTGCGTCGCGAGACGGCGCCATCGCACGTGGCGAGCTTCCCCGGGCGTAATCTGTTGTTCCGCAAATCGCATGCGATCTTCGCGCTGCGGCGCTTCTGGTACCGGCAGGGCGGGCCCACCGAGGCGTTCACCGTGCCTTCGGAGGGAACGTTCGCGGACATCGGTCTCGCGGCGGCGCGCGCGGCCGAGGAGCACCTCCGCGCGCGCGACGACACGCGTCGCTTGGCGAAGCTCCAGAACGCGAAGGTCAGCGTGGCCAACGCGGAGCTGCGCGGGGCGCGCGATCGCTTCGTCGAGCTGGTCGGTATCGAGCGGATCGGCATGGAGACCGACACGCCGGGGAGCATCTTCGGCGGGCGCTGGGATCCGGTGAAGGCGAGCTTCGCGCAGCCCGGCGACATCGTGGGGACCGACGATTACGGCGAGTACACCGGGCCGCTTTATGCGACGGCCGATCTCATCGTCAAAGGTGCCGAGTTCCGCCGGAAGGTCGAGCAGCGGCTGCGCGATCGCGCGGCCAAGAACGCGGCCGATGCGGCGCGCATCACGCCGGTGCTCGATGCCGTCGAGGACGCGCAGAAGCGCGCGGACACCGTGCGGGCCGAGACGGTGCCGCGCATCCGCGCCTGGTCGCCGCTCGCGCCCTCGCTGCGGCGGATCAAGGCGTTGTGCGACGCGGCCGGCGCGCGGCTCGTCGTCGCGGCGCTGCCGCTCGACGTGCAGGTCTCCAAAGACGAGTGGGAGAAGCATGGCCCGAAGCACGTCGATCTGGAGCCGGCGCGCATCCTCGTGGACGACTTGATCGACGCCGCGGAGGACGTGGGCGCGACGGCGATCGATCTGACCGACACGCTCCGCGCCGCCGAGCCGGGCGCGTTCCTCAAGCGCGACATCCATCTCTCGCCGAAGGGCCATGAAGCGGTGGCCAAGGCGCTCGCGGCCGTGCTCTCGCGGCCGCCTTCACCGAAGCTCGCCGAGCCCGCCGCAGGGCGCCCGCTCGGCCGCACGCTGCCCACCACGCTTGCGAGCGCGCGCACGCGCAAAGAGGTGAACGTGCCCGGGTCGACCGCCGCGGGCTGCGAGACGTACATCGTCGACGAGTGGCTGACGCTCCGCTGCCACGACGGCGGCATCGACAAGGCCGTTCCCACCGGCGTGCGCGTGGCTGCAACGCCGCTCGGCGAATCGGTGATCTACCGGGACTCGTCGCGATCGGGCCCGCCCGCGTTGGTCGTGCAGGTGCCGTTGATTCGGGGAGAGGACACCGCGGTGGATTTTCGTTGGCCCGCACGATCGCGCCGCGTCCAGGTCGGGTGGGGAGAGCGCATCAACGGCGTGACCATCAACTTTCGCGAGCTGGAATCGGCGGCCGACGTGGCCAAGATTGCCGACCCGCCGAAGCCGAGCGAGGCCATCTGTGCGGTCGTGAAGGAGGCCGGCGTCGCCGGTGCTTGCGGCGAGATGCCGCTCTTCGACAACCCGGCATGTTTCGAGACATATCGAGGTGACGCGAAATCGATCGTGGCCTGTTTGCGAGGCGAGCGTGACGCCGCGTGCGGGCGCGGGGCTGCGCCGGTCGGCGTGTTCCAGCGCTGCGTGCCGCTGTGCAACAAGGATGTTCCCTGCAAGCAGGGCACGTGCTCCAAGTACGCCGGCGCGGAGGTGTGCCTGTGAGCCGCGCGGGAAGGACAGCGAGCGTGGTCGTGCTCGCGTGCGCTGCGCTCGGGTGCGATCGCTTCGATCCGCCGGCCACCAAGCCTGCGAAGGCCGAGCCCGCCGATGCGCGGAGCGCGGTGCGCGAGCCCATGACGGCGGTGATGAAGGCCGCGCAGGCGGCCACCGCGGGCTGCGTGGCCGGGGAGCTGCGTTGGGAGGCGGATCCCGATGGGAACGAGGTGGCGCGTCATTTCAGCCGCCCATGCATTCCCGAGCGCTGCGATCCGGCGCCCGCCGACGTCGAGGCTTTGCGGGCGGGCACGCGCGCGCTGCGGGCGCGGATCGACGCCGAGCACGCGCTGCGGGTGCCGTCGTTTCAAGGTTTCACCGCGCTGGCCGAGGCGATGGTGGCCTTCGCCGACACCGCCCGCGCCGGCGCCACACCCGTCAAGGACAAGGCCGCACGCATGAGCGGCCTCTCGATGCATTACGGTGCGCTCGCGGCGGCCTTCCGCGAGATCTACCCCGACGCGAACGTGCCGCTCGAGCCACCGTCGTTGTCGGCGTCGCTCGCGGTGCCGCAGCCCGGCGGCGATCCGTGCAAGGGCTGGGCGATCCCGAAGTACTGCGACGTGCGCGCGGTGCGCGTGCCCGCGGAGCGAACGTGGCGGAGCGATCCCGTGTGCATCGAGGTCGAGGGCATCCGCAGGTGATGGATCGGTCGGAGTGCAATCAGGAGGACCAACCGCGCATGTGCGTGGCGCTGCCTCGAGGCACGCGCGGCGGCGTCAGGCCTCGTCGGCCGGCGGGCGCGTCGTGGTCTGGCTGCACGTGCAATCGAGACACCCGTGCTGCGAGCAGGCTCCGCAGGTGTGCTCGAGCCGCTTTCGCAGCGCGGCCCGCGCTCGGTGGAGGCGGACGGAGGCATTGTTCGCCGTGATGCCGAGCGCGCCGGCGGCCTCTTGCACGCTGGCGCCGCCGAGATCGATCCGGCGGACGATCTCGACATACTCCGGTTTGAGCGTGGGAATGAGGCCGTCGACGCAACGGCACACGGCGCCTCGCAGCGACTCGTCCTCTCGCTCGGTGTCGAGCGCTACTTCCTGCCCGTGCCGCTCGAGCGCGCGCGCCTCGGCCGTCTGCCGCCGCCGGAGGTCGAC
Organism: Minicystis rosea; assembly: GCA_001931535.1. Taxonomy (GTDB): domain Bacteria; phylum Myxococcota_A; class Polyangia; order Polyangiales; family Polyangiaceae; genus Minicystis; species Minicystis rosea. The sequence continues at coordinate 4,740,747 of CP016211.1, read as the reverse complement.
GATGGCATTGCGCAGGAGCCGATAAAACCAGGCGACCGTGCTCTCTTCCTGCTGAATGGTGCCCGACGCCTCCATCGCCTTCAGATAGGCGGCTTGGAGGACCTCTTCGGCCAAGTCCCGCCGGCCGAGCCGGCGTTCCAGGAAACCGAGGAACTGCGCTCGATTCGCCAGGATGACGGGCGGCACGCCTGCGATGCCAGTGCCCGGCTCTTCCATGTCGTCACTCGTGCTCACGTGTCTTTTGCTCTCTCTCGGGGCCTCAAGGTGCCACACCCATTCCGTATGTCACGCGCGGGCGTGCGCTGGATTCAACCGCTCCGGACGCGGCGCTGCGGATCGATGCCGTCGGCCTTCATGCGCGCCGGATCGGCCCGCCCCGCGACGGTGCCCTTCGGGTGCGCATACCAGGTGTCGCGATCGGCGGCCGTCGGCTTCTCACGCACCTTGAGCAAGGTGAACATTCCACCCATGTCGATGTACGAGAACGGGCCCTGACCACCGCGCATCGGCAAGCTGTTGGGCGGCATCTGCATGGGCATCTCGCCCATTCCACCCATGCCCGTCGTGCCCATGGTCATGTATTCGGGCAGGACACGGCTCATGCGCCGATCGAGCTCACGAGTGTCGGCGCCCACCATCGACGGTAGACCGTGTGCCATTTGCATCATCACGTGATGGGTCATGTGACAATGCACCGGCCAGTCGCCTGGCTCGTCGGGGACGAGCTCGATGACCCGCGTGGTGCCGACCGGGACGAGCACCGTCGTCTCCGGGTGTTGCGCCGATTTGGGGACGAAGCCGCCGTCGGTCGCCGTCATGACGAACGAGAGGCCATGAAGGTGGATGGGGTGATGATCCATCGGCCCGAGGTTGCCGAGACGAATGCGCACGCGCTCGCCGCGACCGACGACGAGGGGCTCCGTCGCGGGAAAGGCCTTTCCGTTGAAGGTGAGCACGTTGAAGTCGTTCATCGCGTTCGGATCGGGTCGCTTGGCGCCTGCGTTGATCTTCCATTCGTGGGTCATGAGCACGAAGTCGCGATCCACGCGCGGGCCGCGCGGGCGCTTCGGGTGGACGACGAACATGCCCACCATGCCCAGCGCAATCTGGGTCATCTCGTCGTAGTGCGAGTGATACATGTACGTGCCCGCGGCGCGGAGCGTGAATTCGTAAACGTAGGTTTCACCGGGAGGGATGGGCTTCTGGGTGAGGCCCGCGACTCCATCCATGCCATTCGGCACGACGAGTCCATGCCAGTGCACCGTGGTCGGCTCCGGCAGTCGATTGGTGACGTAGATGCGCAGTCGATCCCCTTCGACGGCCTCGATGGTCGGCCCCGGCGTGCTGCCGTTGTAGCCCCAGACCTCCGCGCGCAGCCCGGGCGCGAATTCATGCTCCAACGGCTCCGCGACGAGGTGACCGACCTTCACGCCGCCGATGGTTTCGAGCGGCAAAGTGCTGCCGTTCGGCGTCACCACGGCGGGCTGACCGCCGAGGGCAGGGACGCGCGCCGGCGGGGGAGGCGGTACCTCGTTTGCGCCGAGATCGGCGGAAGCGCGGCTCACGCGGGTCAGCAGCGCGGCGCCGGCGGCGACGCCGCCCCACGTCATGAAGTGACGACGATCCATGTCAATGACCTCCCGAAGACTCGTTGGATGAAGCGCTGATGGCCGCCGGTGCCGCAGAGGCTCCGAGGTCGACGCGGCGGCCGGTGAGGAGCGCGTCGACGGCAGCGCTCGCGGTCCAGAAATCACGCTGCGCCTCGACGAGCCCGAGCTCCGCGTCGAGCTCCTCGCGGCGCGCTTGGAGGAGCTGAAAGACGCCGATCTGCATGCCGTTGTATTGGAGGATGGCTTGCTCGAGCACGCGGCGGCGCGTGGGCACGACGACCTCCTGGAGATGGCGGGCGCGGGCGTGCGTCGAGGCGACGCGGTTCCGCAGCTCGCGCGCGAAGGATCGGATGTCGACGGCGGCGCCGTGGTAGCGCTCGAGCAGCGTGTCGAGCTCCGCTTCGCGGGCGGCGATGGTGCCTTGTTTGCGATCGAAGAGCGGCAGCGTGAGACGCAGGCCGCCGCCGACCGTATAGCCCGGGCCGTCCTGCTCGGCGTTCAGCGTCACGGAGAGATCGGGCAGCCATCCCTCCGTCCGTGCGAGGCCGGTGCGTCGCGCGATGCCTTCGAGCCGGCTCCGTGTCTCGGCGAGCTCGAGGCTCGCTTGGATGGATTTGCGTTCGAGATCGTCCGGCAGATCGAGCGCCTCCGGCACGGGCGGCAGCGTGCCGTCCGCCGTCCACGTCGTCTGCTCGCCGTGGAGGCCGAGGAGGCGATTGACCTGCTCGCGACGATCGAGCACCGAGAGCTCGAGCTGCGCGATCGTCACGCGCGCGGCTTGATAGGCGGCCTCCTGGGTCGTGAAATCCAGCTCGGGGATGTTGCCGGCGGCGAGGAGCGCGCGGGCGGCGTCGCGGCCGGCCGCGAAGGCGTCGAGCACCCGGCTCCCGATCGCGTGGCGCGCCATCGCCGCTTGCAGCGCGAGGAACGCGGCGCGCACCTCGTAGCCGGTGGAGACGACCGCGGCGGCCGATCGGTAACGCGCGGCCTCGAGGTCGGCGCGGGCCGCGTCGGCGCGCTGGGGCACGAGGATGGCGCTCGTGAGATCGTACTCGACCGCGAAGCTCTTCCGCAGGGCTTCTCCCTGCGCCGGCGGCCGGCGCAGCTCGACTTCGACGGTGGGATTTGGTGGCAGCCCGGCCTGCACGAGCTGCCCGCGCGCGATGCCGATCTCGCGCAGCGACGCGCGCAGCGCGCGGTTGTTGAGGAGCGCGACGCGCACGGAGGCGTCGGCGGTGAGCGGCTGCTCGAGGATCGCGCGCGCATCTTCGGAGGTGTCGGAAGCGACCGCCGAGCCGCGGCTCACGTTCGGCAGAGGCGCATGAACGAGGGCCGAGACGCGATCGAGATCGGCGCGCGTCGCCGTCGAGATGCAGCCGGTCGCGCCGAGCGCGAGGGGGACGACCGCCGCGAATCGGCGTGGATCAATGCGCATGGCCGCTCTCGGCGCCGCCGTCGGGTGCGCTCGGCTGGTGGTCGTGATGGTGGGGCTCGCGTGCGGGGACGAGGCCGGGCCAGCGCATGGTCGGCTCGCCCGGCAGCGGCGGATCTTCGGCGAGCGCAGCGCCGACGCTCGCCGCCGGTGCAGCGACGGCGGCGGGCGATGCGGCCGAGCTCTTCGGGAACGAAGCGGGCAGGGCGCGCGGCGCGCACGCGGCCGCGGCGATGGCCAGCACGACGCCGAGTGCCGCGAAGGCGGGCCATGGGTTGGTGCTCGAACGATTCGACATGGATGGGGATCCTCCGGGTCGTCGAACGCGCTGACGCGCACCCCTCGCGTCCCTTACACCTCATTTCACCGGAGCTCGGTCCGCCGCTTCGGCGGCTGTAAGACCGGGCTCTCTCGCGCGTCTCCGGGCTCGACACCGACGAAAGGAGTCGAACCATGTCCATGGCCCGCGTTCTCTTCACGCTCGCGCTCGCGCTCGTTCCCGTCTCTCAGGCCGTCCTCGTCGTCACCCCGTCGCACGCCGAAGAGGCCAAGCCGCGGGAGATCGAGATCGTCGTCGACCGCGGATATCAGCCGAGCCACATCGTCATCCAGCAGGGGGAGCGGATCCGTCTCAAGATCGTGCGCAAGGATTACAGCCCGTGCGCGCGGGACATCGTCTTCACGACGCTCGGCATTCGCCGCGAGCTGCCGGTGAACGAGCCCGTCTTCATCGACCTGCCGGCGCTCGCGCCCGGAGAGGTCGAGTTTCACTGCGGGATGAACATGTTGCGCGGGACGATCGTCGTCGAAGCGCGCCGCTGAAGGGCGGCCCGCGTCGCGATGACGATCCTCGCGACGTTCGATCTGCGACCCATCGCGCGTGATGCGCCCGGCGAAAGGCAGAGGAGCCTTTCGCCGGGCGATGCTTCAGGGTGACGTGCCGGCGTGCGACGTGTACCCGGCCTCGCGCAGCGCCTCGACGAGGGCATCGATCGAGGCTGTGCTCGGGTCGTGCTGCACCATCACCTTTCCCGCGCGGAGGCGCACCTCCACCTTGGATACGCCTTCCACGTCGCGCAGTGCCTTGTCGATGTGGCTCGCGCACGAGGCGCAGCTCATGCCCGCGACGTCGAGGATGGTCTCGTTCTTCGGATTCATGGCATCTCTCCTTGGCGAGCTCGCCGCGCTCGCCGTTTCGTCATCGAGGACGCAGGAGGCGGCGGCGCATTACACGGGCGTCGCGCTGTAAGCCGTCGAGGCATCGATCGTCGGCTGGTGCATGACCCACTGCACCGGAGACGATCGATGACACCGAGCTACGCCGCCGTTCACGACGAGGACGCGGAGGGCGCTCTCTGCGAGCTGCCCATTCAGGGGATGACCTGCGCGAGCTGCGTTCGCCGGGTGGAGCGCGCGCTGCTCGGCGCGCCGGGCGTGATGGAGGCGAGCGTCAACTTCGCCACGCAGCGCGCCCGCGTGACCTACGATCCCCGCGCGACGACGCCGGCGGGCCTCGCGCAGATCGTCGAGGCAGCCGGCTACGAAGTGCCTCGTGAGAAGCCGATGGAGGCCGTCTCGCGCGCGGAGGCCATCGAGCAGGCGCAAGAGCGCGAGCTCTCCACGATCCGCCGCGATTTCGTGGTCGCGGCGACGCTCACCGTGCCGCTGCTCGTCGTGGCCATGTCGCACGGGGCCATCCCCGGTACCGGAGGCATGTTGGGAAGGTGGCTCCAGCTCGCGCTCGCGACCCCGGTGGTCTTCGGCCCGGGGCGACGCTTCTTCATGCTCGCTTGGGCTGCGCTCCGCCATCGCACCGCCGACATGAGCACGCTGGTGAGCCTCGGCGTGCTCGCGGCGTGGGGCTACTCCACGGTGGCCGTCCTCGCGCCGGGCCTCTTTCCGCACGCCGATCATGGCCGCATGGTGCACGTCTACTTCGAGGCGGCCGCGGCGATCATCACCTTCGTGTTGCTCGGCAAGCTGCTCGAGGCACGCTCGCGCAGGCGTCTCACCGATGCCGTGCGCGGGCTCGTCGCGCTCGTGCCCAAGACGGCCCGCCGCGTGCGCGACGGCGCTGATGAAGAAGAGGTGCCCGTCGAGCAGCTCCGCGTCGGTGATCGGATCGTGGTGCGCCCGGGCGAGCGCATTCCCACCGACGGCGAGGTCGTGCGCGGCGTCTCCGCGATCGACGAGTCGATGCTCACCGGCGAGAGCATGCCCGTCGACAAGAAGGAAGGATCGAGCGTCTTCGGTGGCACGCTGAACCAGAGCGGCGCGCTCACCATCCGGGTGACCCGCATCGGCGGAGAGACGACGCTCGCGCGCATCGTCGAAGCGGTGGAGCAAGCGCAGGGCTCCCGCGCGCCCATCGCACGCCTCGCGGATGTGGTGAGCCGCTCCTTCGTGCCCGCCGTCATCGCCATCGCCGTCGTGACGATGGTGGTGTGGATCGTCGCGGACCCGAGCGCGACCGGGATCGCGACCGCGATCGAGCGCTTCGTGGCGGTGCTCGTCATCGCCTGCCCATGCGCCCTCGGTCTCGCGACGCCAGCGGCCGTGGCGGTCGGCACGGGCCGAGGCGCAGAGCTCGGCGTGCTCGTGAAAGGCGGCGCCGCGCTCGAAGCCGCGAGCCACGTCGACACCGTCCTGCTCGACAAAACAGGCACGCTCACCGCCGGCTCGCCCGCGCTGACGGACGTGATCACGGTGCCAGGCGTGGACGCGGATGAGCTCCTGTCGCTCGTCGCCTCGGTGGAGACCGCCAGCGAGCATCCAGTGGCGCGCGCGGTGGTGAGCGGTGCACGCGAGGCCGGCGTGAGCCTCCGAGAGGTGAGCGATTTCGTCATGGATCCCGGCTACGGCGTCGAGGGCAGGGTCGCCGGATCGTTGGTGCGCATCGGCACGAGCGCTTGGCTGGGCCGGGCTTTCATCGAGACGGCGGCGCTCGAAGCGGAGGCCGATCGCGTCGCGGGCTTGGGGCGAACGCCGTTCTTCGTCGCCGTCGACGGCAAGCTCGCGGGGCTCGTCGCGGTCGCGGATCGGCCGACGGACGAAGCAAAGGCTGCCGTTTTGCACTTGAAGCGCCTCGGCGTGGAGGTCGCCATGGTGACCGGCGATCGCCTCCGCGCGGCGCGCGCCGTTGCCGATGAGCTCGGGATCTCCCATGTCTTTGCGGAGGTGCATCCCGAGGAGAAGGCGCGCATCGTCGCGGAGGAGCGCGCTCGGGGGCGCATCGTCGCGATGGTCGGCGATGGGATCAACGATGCTCCCGCGCTCGCCGGCGCGCATGTCGGCGTCGCCGTCGGCAGCGGCACCGACATCGCCGTGGCGGCGGCCGACATCGCGCTCCTGCGCGGTGGCATCGCAGCGCTGCCGACGGCTTTGTTGCTCGCCCGTCGCACGCTCCGCACCATCCGCCAGAACCTCTTCTGGGCCTTCATCTACAACGTCGTCGGCATTCCCATCGCGGCTGGAGCGCTCTATGCGCACACCGGCTGGCTCCTCTCGCCGGCCCTCGCGAGCGCGGCGATGTCGCTGTCGAGCGTTTCGGTGCTCACGAGCTCGCTGCGCCTGCGCCGCTTCGGGCGCGTGTAGATCGACGAAGATCGCTTGTGTCCGCGGCGCGCCGTTCAGCTCGGACCCATGACCACCGTAGGTCCGCACTGCTTGCCGCTGCAGCGTGGGCCGAGCTGACCGACCTCGTTCGATCCCCAGCACGTGACGGCGCCCGAGGCCGACAAGGCACATGCGTGCGCGGCGCCCGCAGTGATGTGGGCGGCGTCGCGCACGCCGGTGACGGCGACGGGGGTGCGCTGATTGGCACTCTTGCCGTCGCCGAGTTGCCCCGCTTCATCTTCACCCCAGCAAGCGATGGTGCCGTCGCGGCGGCGCGCACAGTTGAAATGGCTGCCCGCCGTGATTTCCACGGCATCGTCCAGACCGGCCACGGCCACCGGCGAAGCGTCGCGCGCCATGCTCTCTTGAAAGATACGACCCCAGCACGCGACACCCCTCTCGGCGCGCCGCGCACAACCATGCTCCTGGCCGAGCGCCACCTCGACCACGTCGGTGAGCTTCGCGAGCGTCCCCTTGGAGAACTGGCCTTGTTGCTGCCCGCTGCCGAGCGCGCTGTGGAAATCGTCTCCCCAACAATGCACCTCGCCGGTGCGGCGGCGCGCGCAGGCGTGAATGGCCCCGACCGCGATTTCGACGGCGTCTTCGATGCCCGGAATCGGCACCGGCGCAGGGCAGATCTCGATATTGGCCATGCCCTTCTCGGGGCAGCGGCCGCGCACCGGCACGACTTGGCCGACGTCGTTTGGGCCCCAGCACATCACCGCTCCGCTGCGCCTGAGCGCGCACGTCACGTTGCGGCGCGAGCGCACCATGACGGCGTCATCGATCCCCACCACCGCAACAGGCCCCGCGTGCGACTTGCGATCACCGGCGCCGAGCTGACCACCGAGGTTGGCGCCCCAGCACATCACACCACCGCTGCGTCGAACCGCGCAGGTATGGGCCAAGCCCGCCGCGACGTCGACGGCATCTTCGATTCCAGGAACCTTGATGGGACCCGCGCCGCGCGCGCCGCCGAGCTGGCCTTCATCGTTGAATCCCCAACACATCACCTGTCCCGCGCCGCGTACGACGCAGGTATGCGCCGTGCCGGCCGCGAGGACGGCAGGTGGTGCCGGCGCGGGAGGTGCGGAGAGCGGTTGTGACGAAGCGGTGTGGACGGGCGTCGTGGGCGCAGCGCTGACGGATGTCGACGGCGTGGTCGATGTCGACGGCGCCGAGGGGTTGGGAGGCGCAGCGGGCGCGGCCGAGCAGCCGCTCGCGAGGAAGAGCAGGAGCGCAGCGGAGGATGGGAATCGAGCGGACATCGGGGGGAGGTGATGTCTCGCGGTGACGTATGGAAGTCAAAGCGGTTGAAGCCGGCGAGCGGGCTCGAACTGGGTGAGCGAGGGCGGACGCGTCTCCTTGGAGGGCGGCGCCGCGAGGGCGATCGAGCTCTGCGGTGAGCGCCGAACGGCGAGACCGCTGAAGCAGAATGGCAGTCTTGGATGGCGCAGGTCCGCTCGCGGCGCACGATGCGCGCTCGCTGCTCAGCGCGTTTTGCCGCTTCGGGCGAAGCGCTCTTCGCGTCGGGACGGTCATGTTGGACAACGTCGGTGGCCGCGTGCTCGAGGCTCGGGGTGCCTTGCTCGAAGCCGGCGACACACTTATGGGACGCGGCGTGAGCTCCACGGTCTTCGTCTCTCTGGATGCGCTCGCCGAGCCTCGCGCCCGCGAGGTGCTCGCGCTCCGCGACATGCTGCTCGCGCATCCCCTCTACGCTCGTCTGCACACGATCGAGCACCTCCGCGTGCTCATGGAGCATCACGTGTGGGCGGTGTGGGATTTCATGTCGCTCCTCAAATCGATTCAGGCGGAGATCGCGCCCGTGCGCGTGCCTTGGCGGCCTCCGCGTGATCCCGAGTCGGCGCGGCTCATCAACGAGATTGTCGTGGGCGAGGAGTCGGACGATGCGCCGGGCGGCGGCTACACGAACCACTTCGCCATCTATGTCGAGGCGATGCGGCGGCTCGGCGCGGACGATGGGCCCATCCGTCGCTTCGTGGCGCGGCTCGACGAGGGCGAGGGGTGGGAGGTCGCGCTCGCTGCATCCGATGCGCCGGCTTCCGCGAAGGCGTTCGTCACGACCACGCTGCGCCTCGCGACGAGCTCGCTCTCGGCCCGGGTTTCGGCGTTCACCGTGGGGCGCGAGGAGATCATTCCGGACATGTTTCGCGACTTCGTCGGCCGCACGCGCGCGCTCGCCGAGGCAGCGTCGCCGCCCGCGGACATCGAGCTTCTGCGATTCTATTTCGAGCGTCACATCGAGGTGGACGGCGACCGTCACGGGCCCATGGCCTCGCGTTTGTTCGAGCGGGTGTGCCTCGTGGACGCGGCGGCGCGGGCCGAGGCGTTCGATGCGGGCGCGCGCATGCTCGCGGCGCGCATCGCGCTTTGGGATGCGATCGCCGCGGAGATCGCGCGCCGGGGCCCGGCGTCGAGCTGAGGGCTCGAGACGTGACCGAGAAAGCCAACGTCAGGCCCGAAGCGGCGCGACGCTGACGAGGGCTTGGGTGGTCCGGGGTGTGGGATGACTACGATCTGCTCATCCCTCACTGCCAGCGCGCCTGCGAAGCCGAGGTCCACCACTGCGGGACCGCCGCCACCCATGTCCGCGGCCTGCGCTGGTTCGGCAATGACCTCGTCAACGCCGCCGCGACACTGGCGGGTGCGCTGCTCGCCGCCGCGCTGGCCTGACATTCGCGACGAGCTTCCTGCGGCGCCGTGGCGAATGGCCGGCGCGCCTCATCGTGAGGCGTCCTCCAGCTCGCGACCTGACGAGCTCAGGTGCGCGCTGCCTGCTCCATCCGCTGGTTCGAGTGCCCTTGCGCAAACGCCGGTGGGTCGGCGCCGAATGGCTTCACCGCCTCGAGGGCTCGCGCCAGATAGGCCTCCTCCTCGCCGCGCGGCAACACGTACGAGAGCGCCTCCGCCGCCGCATCCCAGCCCGCTCCCCGTCCGATCAGCCATGTCGCCAGGTAGTGCGACGCCAGGCACCCGCCCGCGGTGGCGATGCGGCCCCTGGCGTGAAAGGCCCCTTCGGGGACCTCGAACCCGGCGGCTTCCACGGCCGGTCGCGTCTTCGCGTCCGTGCACACCGGCCCCTCCTTGAGGAGCCCGAGGCGAATGAGGATCAAGGCCCCCGAGCACTGCGAAGTGATGTACTGGCGGCTCGGATCCAGGCGCAGGCGAGACATCAGCGCCTCGTCGGCGACGACCTCCCGGGTCTTGCGGCCGCTGCCGAGGATGACCGCGTCCGCCTCCGAAGCGAACTCGAGCGGCTGCTGAGCCGCCACGCGCACCCCGTTCATCGACGTCACGCTCGGCTCCGGCGCCGTGATCTCGGCTCCCCACCCTGGCAGCCTGACACGGTTGATGATGTGCGCCGCCACGAACGAGTCGATCTCGTTGAATCCGTCGAAGGTGACGACCGCTACTCTCATTCTGACCTACCTTCCCCGAAGCCGCCGAGCGCTTGACCGGAGCGGCCGCCGGCAGCGCGCGAAGCATGATGTTGGATGTCCGCGCGAAGCAAGGTCAGGCGCCGCCTTCGAGCGATGATGAGCCTGGCGCCCCGGCAGGAGCGATGAGGTCGCGGCGAGCCTCCGTGCGCACGTGCAGTCGCCAGATTGGGATTGGCCACCACGGCCGCAAGATGCGCCAGGCTGCTTTCGGTCGCACGCGCGTCGTGTCCACCAGACCTTCCCCCATTCACTCAGCTTCGCGTGCACCGCCCACGCCTCGCGACACGCTTCGATCGCGACGCGCGCCGGCTCCGTGCCCAGGCCGAGCAATGGCAACAGCTCCGCCACGCTGCGTACGGTCGCCCGATGAACGATGACCCCGCCCTTGGCTTCACTGACACCTCGCGCAGGATGCGTGTCACAGGACGGCAGCCTGACCGGTTGCAACCAGGCTCCTTGCCGCTCGCCTCATGACATGTCGGCGCGTCCGACTGACGTGTCAGCACCTCTCGTAGACATGTCAGGCGCCCGTCCGTTCGTGGATGTCTCACGCGAGCAGTCATCGAGGACGACGTCGTGTCCCGGCACGCAATCCGTGGAGCGAGGCCGTAGGCTCGACGCCTCGGCCACGTCGGGCGCCTGGAGTGACGAGAACTTCCTCGGGGGGACATCGTCCACCGGCTGGCGCGCCGTGTGCTTACGACACAGTGTGTCCGACCGCGCGTCGATCGAAGGAGAGGCTTGATGGAAAACCACAGGTTGGTGGGCGCCCGCTTCGGGCAGAGGCGTGGGCGGAGTGGGTATGAGCACGCGCCACAGCGCGGCCGAAGAAGCACGGCAGAACTACGGAGCTTCAACGAGATGTCCCACGCAGCGCTCCACAAGTGCGCGAAGCATGCTCCGGTCCTCGTGCTCGCTGCTCTCGGCTCCGTGCTCGCGCTCGCGCTCGCGTGCAAGCCGAGCAGTCCGGGCGGGGCCTCTTCCGCGACGGTGGTCGTGGCACCTCCTCCGTCTTCCGCGCCCGTCCCCGCCGCGACGCCTGCCCCGACAACCAGGCCTGCTGCGCCGGCCGACGCTGCCTTCGTGCGGAAGCGTCCCTCGGGCCCGGAGAAGGAGCTCACCGGACCCGACGCTTGTGCGTACACCGGCTGGAGCGGCCTGGCCTGTCTGCAAGCCTTGCTCGCCGAGCAGGACGCGGTGCGCCGCCGGTACATGCGGCGGCTGAGCGACGCCGACGCGCGGCAGGCGCTCGATGCGCTGCCGCGGAATGAGCCCTCCGGCGTCGCACACCCCGAGTTGGCTTCGTCCTGCAAAGACCCCGGCCCCTGCCCCGGCGACATGAACTGGTACGGCTATGCCTGCCTCACCAAGGCCGAGGCTGCGCTCCTGCAGAAGGATCTCGCGACGTCCCGCGCCGCGCACGAGCACGCGTGCCGGTGTGATCCGACGGGGGCGCAGATCCCGGTGATGGGCGGCCTCTTCGCATGCGATGGCAAGAACAAGCCGGTCGGGCGTGGCAAGATCCTCACGACGCAGGAGGCGGCCGACGTCCAAGCCTGTGGCGTGTGCGACGCCGAGAAGGGCCCCGCCGCCTGCGCGCGCGAAGTGCGGCGCCTCGCCACGGGCGATGCTGCGCTCGCGAAGTACATCGAGACGGTGCACGTCCCCCGCTGCCAGGAGCCGTGAGCGATTCTCGCGTCGATTCTTCGGCCGCGGACGAGCTAGGTGACGCCGGTGATCAGCGTTGCCGCGCCCACGCCGAGCAACGCCCCTCCCGCGATCTCGAACCCGCCTCGGTTCATTCCGCGCTTCAGTTGACGCGTCCTATCCAAGGGAAGCGCTGAACTGTGCGATGCTGATTGAAGGGGCGCACGAGCCCTCGTGCAGGGAGCAACCGCGCTTGATCCTGTAGAGGTGGATGCGTGGGAGCATGTGCCCCGTGAAGCGCACCAAGCCCTTTCGCTTCGCCTCGTCGAGCGCCTCGATCACACCGCCTTCGGCGAAGTGGAGATCCGGATCGTCGTCGTAAATGCACTCGTCGCGCCATCGGGGGAAGCGCGATGATGACGTTGCCAGGGCGGATAACGGGAGGCAGGTCGGGCCGCGCCGCCTGCTCGGTTTCATCTTGGTAGCGCCGTGCGAGCGCTGCGGCTCCACCACGAGCGCCGAGGACCAGCTTGGCGCGGCGGCCCAGAGGCTCAAGAGCCTCGATATGCAACCAAACCACACCGGGCAGGCGGCATGCGCCATACCCTTCGGGTGTGGCGCTACTGACGAGTCGAGTAGGCCGACCGCTGGGCGCGGAGAGCGCATCCTGACTCTTGCGCCCGCCGCGAGAGATGCCGAGAGCATCTCGGTGGCAGCAACCGAAGGCGGTTTTACTGCCGAGATCGTCACTGACGTGTCTTCGCTCTGCGCGGCGATCGGGGAAGGTGCGGGCGCGGCCGTGCTCGTGGACGCGTCGTTTTCGCCCGCCGAGCTCGAGGCATTGCGGGATGCGCTCCGGGCGCAGCCGACGTGGTCCGACCTACCGATCTTGCTGGTATGCGCTGACGTGGAGCGGGACGAGGCGCGACCGCGGATGCGTCGCCTCGTCGAGATACTCCAGCCCGTCGGAGACGTGCACCTCGTGGAGCGGCCGCTCGAGGGCTGGATGCTCGTCACGCAGTTCACCGCTGCCCTGCGCGCGCGCCGCCACCAGTACGCCGCTCGTGCTCTGCTGGAGCAGCTCGATCTCGAGCGCCGCCGCTTGCTCGCGGTGCTCGCGGCGCTCCCCGTGGGGATCGCCGTGGTCGATGCCGACGGACGCTTGATCGAGACCAACGCGGCGGCTCAACGGATTTGGGGCGCGATGCCCACTACGCAGGACGCGCAGGACTTTCGTGTCTTCAGGGCATGGCGGGCGGGTGCCGGCCAGGGGAGCAGGCCCTTCGAGTGGAGGTTCTCACGCGTGCTCGCGACGGGCCAGCCGGCGATCGAGGAGGAGCTCGAGATCGATGCCTTCGACGGCGTGCGCCGCACCATCCTGACCTCGGCGCTCCCGACCCGCGGCGCTCAAGGCGAGGTCACGGGCGCCGTGAGCGTCCAGGTCTGATCATTGATCGTAGGTTCTCTCCTGATTACGCCTGGTTGCGTCCTCGGCGAGGCGTGAGGGCCGCAGGCTGATCCGCTCTACGTGCGGCGGAGAGTGCAGCGGACCAGCCCGCGGCGAAGATGTTCAACTGCTCGAGTCCGCGGGCGAGCGTCTGCCAGCCGGGTTCGCCGTTGTGCTTGATGTGGCCGCCCAGCGCGGCGATGGCGAAGAGCGCGTCGCGTACGCTCGGCCGCGGGGGTAGCTTGGATTTCGCGCACGCGGTGAGCGCTTCGATCTGCACATCGGAGAGGACTGCTTGCGCGGGAGCTTCAGGGGCAGTGCGAGCAAGGTGTCGCAGCACGAGCATTTGCCACGCGATGGGAACGAAGATGGCGAGGGCATTTGTGAGGGCGGCGAACGATTCGAGCTGTCGCTCCTCGATGCGGCAGCCCGTTTTCAGGGCCCTGAAGAACTCCTCGATCAGCCATCGCGTGCGATAGTGCTCGATGATGGCGGTCACGTCGGCGGCGGTGCGGATCGGCTCGGTCGTGACGAGGACCCAGGCCACGGGCTCTTCACCGTCCGGCGGTTCGATCTCGCGCACGTGGATGAAGTGCACGGGAAGCGTCTCGGGTTCGTTCGTCAGGTACTGCGGTCGCTTCAGCGCCATCGCGACGGCGCTGAATGCGAGGCGCGCCGTTCGCGCACGGCGCGGTGGATGAGTGCCTCGCTTGCCTGGCATCGGGCTCGCCGCGCGTCGCGAAAGTGGAACCTCGACCTCGACCAGATCGTCGAGCCCGCAGAGCGTCTCGCTCAACTTCAACGGCTCGTCATCTTCGTCGATGACACAGCGGTCACGCGCGACGCGGATGACGAAGCGGTGCCCCTGCTCGACGAGCGCTGAGAGCAAACGGTAGCTGTCTCCCTCGCGGTCCATGACGTGGATCAGTGACGTGCCTGGCCCCACGAGCTCGCTGACGCTCTCGACGGTCTTCGCCCAGCGCGCGGACTCGCTGTCCAACTGCTTCGCGCACTCGCTGCCTGACCGCTTCGCCTTTCGAGAACGAATCGGACCCGTTCGCGCCCAGCACATCAAATCCAGCAGGCCCAACGGACACCTCGATCCGTCGGCGCTCACGGCGAGCGCGCAGTGGGCAAGGAAGCCCTGATCGTTACCGCGCAGCCGACCGAGCCCAGAGCGCTGGGCGTCGCCTCGGAAGCTCATTTCTGTGGTGTCTTGAAGGACGAGAACGGTGCCTGCCTGTCTCGCGCGCTCCGCTGTCGCTTCACGATGCCCTTGCATGACCCCACGGTAGGTCACGCGCCGATTGCTGAGCAGCCGGTACGTCGACTCAAGCTCCGCGGCCGACCGAGCCATCTGCGGGATGCCCTTCGATGGTGCCGCGGCCCACCCGTCGCCAAGTGACATCACACGCCTGTGCAGCCGTGGGTCCGGCACCCGCGACCGCTCGAACTCCCTCGCCACCGACGGAACCATGTCCGCGAACTCGTCCAAATCCATGAACTTCTCGACGCACAACCGTCGGGAAGCGGATCGAAGCGCGTCGCGGAGATGTGACGAATCTTCAGGCGTCCAGGTGGACGTCACCGATCGTGCACGCGCGGAGCAGGCAAGGCGGATCCTGTCGGAAGTGACCGCCACGCTCATCGAGTCGCTCGACTTCGACGTCACACTCCGCAACCTGGCCAGGATCGTCGTGCAGCACCTCGCCGACGGCTGCGCCATCGACGAGGCGGATGAGCGGGGCGAGCTCAGCCGTCTCGTTGCCGAGACCTCCGGCGCGCGCAGCGCCGACGAGGCGGCGCGCCTCTTGGCCTTCGCGCCCACGGCGACAGGGAACAGCCTCGCGACGCGCGTGCTCCGGAGCGGGAAGCCCCTCTTGGTGAGCGAGGTCCCGGGCGACTGGGACTGGATCGGGACGGAGCCGGAAGCCGACGAGCACCGTTCCGCCTTCGCGAAGATCGGCGTGCAGTCACTCATGGTCGTGCCGCTCATCGCACGCGGACGCCCGCTCGGTGTGCTCGGCATCATCAGCACCCGGCCGGACCGGCGCTACGAAGCGCGCCACCTCGTGCTGGCCGAGGAGATCAGCCGTCGCGCCGCGCTGGCGCTGGATAACGCCCGCCTCCACCGACAGGCCGAGGCCGCACTGCGGGCACGAAGCGAAGCGCTCGCCGAGCTCGATGCCTTCCTCAACGCGTCTCCCGTTGGCTTCCTCGTCTTCGACCGGGAGCTGAGGTTCCGCCGCGTCAACGCCGTCTACGCTCGATGGGAGCGGATGGGGCCGGACGAGATCGTCGGCCGTTCGTTCGATGAGATCGTTTCGCCCGCGTTCAAGGCTCAGATCGCGCCCCTGCTCGACAAGCTCCTCCGGAAGGGCGAGCCGGTCATCGATCTTCTCCTCGTCGGCGAGCTGCCCTCCGGTTCCGGCAAGGTGAAATATCATCTCGACAGCTTCATCCCCGTGCTCGACGTCGACGGCACCTCGCGCGCGGTAGGCGTGGTCATCACCGACGTGACCGAGCTGAAAGAGGCCGAGGAGAAGCTGCGCCAGGAAGCGATGTTCCGCGAGCGGTTCATCGGCGTGCTCGCGCATGAGCTGCGTGCGCCGCTCGCGGTCGTCGCGGCGGCGGCGGGCTCCCTGGTGCAGGACGGCAACGCGCCGGCGACCTGGATGCGCACCGTCGTCCGCATCGCGCGTGCCGTCGACCGGATGGGCAGGATGATCGGTAACTTGCTCGATCTCGCCCGCTGCCGGGGGGCGGCGGGATCGGCGTCACGCGCAAGCCCGCCGATCTCGCCGATGTCGTCCGGGAAGTAGCGAGCGAGCTCGAGGTCTCCCACCCGGGCCGCGAGATCGCGGTCTCGGTCACGGGAGACACGCGCGCGGAGCTCGACCCGGATCGGATGGCGCAAGTCGTCGCCAACCTCACGGGGAACGCGGTCGCGTACAGCCCGTCCGCAAGCGTCGTGCGGGTCGAGGTCGAGGGGCGCGAGGGCGAGCTGGTGCTCGCGGTGCACAACGCGGGCACGCCGATCTCGCCAGGGGCGCAGAAGACGATCTTCATGCCCTTCCAGCGTGGCGCCGCCCCCGGCGGCGAACCTCCGGCGATGCGCGGGTTGGGCCTCGGGCTCTACATCGTCGGCGAGATCGTTCGGGCGCACGGCGGCACGATCACGGTCTCCAGCAGGGCCGTGGAGGGGACGACGTTCACCGTGCACCTCCCGCGCAAGGGGGTGGAGGCAGTACTTCAAGAGCGAGCGGCGTGATTGTGCTTCAGGTGCACGGAGCGCCGCGGTCGACACTGCATGGTCTTCTCGACACCGCAGCTCTCGACGAGCCTCGAGCAGCTCGACGCCATCGGGCGTCGAGATCGCGAGCGCCATGTCGCAGGTCATCCCGCGAAGGTCTCAGCTCGTGAGGCTCCGGCACGCAAGCTGACGTCCCATTTCCTCGACGTTACCGGCGCGGGCTACCTTCCCGTGCCGTAGAGTGCGGTCCCCGAAAAGTCGAACGGCAGCGCCCATTTCCTGTGACTCAGGCGTCCTCGACCCTCCTCGCCATTTCGAGGTTGTGGTTCAGAAGGCAAATCGGGGCAGGCCGGCCCTAGGGTTTACCGCGGAGCGAGCCTTCTTCGTGAAAAGAGCGCCTGCTGCCGGGAATGCTCTATCCTCGGCGGGATCGCATGCTCACCGAAGACGTTCAAAGCGCCCTCTCGACGCTGCTTGCGTTCCTCGCCGATCAACCCGAGCTCGAAGGTACGGTGCGCGCGCACTGGCGCGCGCGTGGGCCCTACGAGGCGGATCGACGCGCGCTCCCCGGGGACATGCGCGCGGCCGTCGACACGCTGGACACCGTCCTCACGCGCGGGACGCGCACGGCGGAGGACGCCGCGAGGTTTGCCGACATTCTTCTGGATCCGGAGGGCGAGCTGGTCTTGTCGTGGTGCTCGGCGAGCACGTGGCGCGGCGACGCGCAGCTCGCGCAGCTCCTCGCGGTAGCGTTCACGACGCCGCGCCTCAAGGAATGGGCGCGCGCCGCGGCGCGGGCGCGCGTCGTCGAGGGGCCGTTGCTCGATGCGCTCGCGTGCGCGCCGCTCCTCGGGGACGGCGCCGCGCTCGCGCTGACGGTGAACGCCGAGGCGCGCGCGCGGCTCGAGATCCTGATCTGGGAGGCCGGCGCGAGCGGGCTCGAGCTGCCCGACTTGGGCAAGTGGCTCTGGGGATCGCGCGAGACGTTCGATGCGATGATCCACGAGCCGGCGCACGGCGCGCTCCGCGGTCGCGTGCTGGCCGCGCGTTGCCTGGAGGTGAGCGCGCGCGGCCTGCCGCCTGCGTGTGATCCGGAGCTCGTGGGGCGCACGCTCCAGGCGTTGCAGCCGCTCATTCTTCATCCCGAGCCGCTCGTGTGGGTTCACGCGGCGCGCGCGCTCGGGCGGCTCACGGGCGTGCTCGAGCAGCTCGAGGGGACATTGCTCGATTGGGTGTTCGGGCAATCGCAGGTCCTCCGCCAGCGCGCCATGACGGCGTTCGCCTCGCTTCCGGCCGAGCGGCTCGCGTTCCTCTCCAGCCAGCTCGTCGCGATCCTCGACTCGCCCGAAGAAGAAGCGTGGGCGCTCGCCGCGGTGGCCGCCGCGACACCGTACCTGTTCTTCGAGCGGAGGCGACTCTGGGATCGCTTGGCGAAGCGCGTCTTGCAGGGCGACGGCGGCGCGATCGCGGCGCGCGCGCTCGCGCGCGGGCTCGCCACCGTGTGGCGTCGCGGCGCGGGTGATCCCGAGATCGAGCGCCCGCTTCGCGCGCTGCGCGGCATGGCGCGGCACGCGCAGGCCGAGTCCATCGAGGAGTCGCGCCGCTGGATCGAAGTGGTGGCGGTGACGGACGTGGTCGACGGGGCCGAGCGCGATCCGCTCGATCTGGAGCTCGGCCTGGAGAACCTGACGCGCCTCGCGGCGCAGTACGACGACGAAGAAGCGGATGCGCGCGCCGCTCGCTTCGCCGGCGCGCTCGGGCGCACGTTCCACGAGGCGCGGCGGATCGCGCTCGGCTCGGGATCGCTCCGCCAGCGCGCGGCCGCGCTCAACGCGCTCGAGAGCTCGGCGCGCGCCTTCGCGCTGCGCTTGTGGGCGCCGCTCTTGGCCACGCGCCCCGTGGGCGATCCCATCGACGCGCCGGATCTCGAAGAGACGTGGAAGATCTTGGCGCGCGCGCCCGCGGAGATCCTCGATCTGGTCGCGGAGCGACGGCGCGCGGAGGACGCCGACCCGCAGGCCGACGTCGCGCTCGAAGTGCTCGCCATCCGGCTCGGCGGCTACGCGCTCGATGCGTGCGGCGCGGATGGAGAGCTCGGCCCCGGGCGCGGCCCGACGGCGCACGACACGTGCTTGTGGCTCCGCAAGCTCGAAGGCCTCGCCGATGGATCGCGCGAGCTGCCGCCGGCGCTCAAGAGCGCGCTCTCCACGCTCTTCTGGCGCCTCGTCGACACCACGCGCGGCACCGCGCTCGGCGAGGTCGACGACGTGCGTTGGCTCGGCCCGTTCGCGGCGTGGTGGGCGCTCGTCATCGATCGACCCGCGATGCTCGCGCAGCTCGCCACCGCGTTGCCGATGATGGCCGAAGGCGCGCTGTCGCGGTGCTGCGAGCAAGCCGAGGCGCTGCGCACCGCCGTCTCGTCGGCGCAGGACGACGAAGGCTGGGCCTTCTCGGCCGAAGAGGCTTTGACCGCGCTGCACGCCGAAGAGACGGAGCTCGCGCGCGCGCTCTCCGGCCTCGCCGAAGCGCTGGAGGAGTTCAGCACCGTCTCCGGGCCCAAGCCGGATCTCGAAGCGCGTTGCCTCGCGCTCGTGCTCGCCGGCGATCGGCTGCAAGCCTCGCTCGTCGATCCGGTGAAGGCGCTGCACGCGCCGGGCGAGGTGCCCCTCGACGAGCCGCGATCCACGAGCGCCGCCGCCAACGCGCAGCGAGTGGCCGTGCTCGTGGCCCGCGCCATCCGCGCGCGCGAGCCGTCGATGCTCGACGTGTGGTTCGCGTCGCTCGCGCCCGCGGCGTCCGGTCTCTTGGAGCTCGCGGTGCGCGGCGCCATCCGGCGGACGCCGCCCCCGCCGCCGGGCGCGCGCAAGAAGGAGCCCAAGCTCGTCGAAGGCTACGAGCTGGTCAAGCCGCTCGGAGAAGGCGGCGTGGGCTCGGTGTGGCTCGTGCGCAAGCCCGGCGCCGATCGCCTCTTCGTGCTCAAGATCCCCAAGGCCGAGGCCCTGTCGAACGCCAACGACATCGAGCGCGAAGGCATCCTCGCGTCGTTCGTCGAGGAGGCTAATGCGCTCGCCGGCCTCTATCACCCCAACGTCGCCAACATCATCGATCGCGGCGTCGCCGCCGGCGCGCCGTTCCTGGTGCTCGAGTACCTCATCGGCGCCGATCTCAAGCAATACGCCGGCGCTCGTTCGATGACGCTCTTCGAGCTGCGCCAAGTGGTCCTCGAGTCGTGCGCGGGCCTCGCGGCGCTCCATGGCGCGGGCCTCGTGCACCGCGACATCAAGCCCGCGAACCTGTGGCTGCGCTTGCCGCTCGCCGGCGGCGAGCGCTTCGATCCCGAGAGGCACCGTGATCCGGGCCGCGCGCAGCCGCTCGCGACGGTTGTCATCGATTTCGGGATGGTGCGCGCCATCCGCGTCCCGGCCGAGGTGGGCGGTCGCTTCGTGGCCGGCACGCCGGGCTACCTGGCGCCGGAGCAGGTGCTCGATCCGGTCGAGCTCGACCCGCGCGCCGACGTCTACGCGCTCGCCGCGACCATCTACAACGTCACCACGGGCCGCGCCTTCTTCGACGATCTCGACAACCTGCGCGATCGCGTCATCGCCCACATGCGCCGCGATCCCTTCGAGGACGCCGAGCGCCTCCGCGGCTTCCCCGCCGGGATCGCCAAGCTCCTCCGCGCCGCCACCGCGCGCGATCCCGTCGATCGCCCGTGGCCTCTCGACTTCGGCCGCGAGTTCGCCGCATCGCTGTAATCGTCGCCGGGAGAGGCCCTGTCGCGGTCGACCTCCCGGCGCCTCCATCTACGCGAAGCTCCGCATTCGCCTGCGCCGGCGGGCGCTCACCGATGCATCAGTTGCAGCCGGCAGGATGCCAATCCGGATCGAAGCTGCCATACGACTTCGTGTACACCTCCGTGCCGAGCGCCGACGATTGCGGCAAGCAGAAGGGGCCATACGTGACGTAGGTGCAAAGCGGGTTGGAGAGGTGGATGCAGTCGTAATCCTGATCCATCTCGAGCGCATACGGATCCACGAGCGACTCGAGATCGAGGCGGCCGAGCGGGGAGTTGGCCTTGGTCGACGCGGGATCCACGAAATATTGAGTCTGCCCGCGGGGGGCGCCGCCCTCGGTCTCGTCGGTGCCGTCGAAGGGATCGTGGGCGCCGCCGGCGTCGTGCGAGTCGCGCCAGAAGCTGCTCGCGCTGGCGTCGCCGATATCGTGTTTGCCGTTGCTCTGCACGTCGCCCTGATGCTCGCTGGCGTCGACCTGCGCGGCGTGGAGCGTCGCGTCCATCGACATCATCATGCGGTTGTATTCGCCGCCGCCGCAGCTCCCGGGGTTGGTCATGGTGGCGTCCTCCCCACCGGAGATGCGATAGACACGGGTGACGTGCCAGAGCATCGAGGTGTCGTCTTTGCCGAGGATGCTGCCCTGCATGCGCGCCGTCAGCGTGAGGAAGACCGCGCGGGCGGAGGGATCGAGCTTCGCCCACAGATCGCAGACGCTCGTGACGTTGCTCCCGGAGATGCCATTCGATTGCGGCGAAGACGCGCTCGACTTCAGGAAATCGAAATAGGTGTCGAGCAACCGATCGCGGTTCGAGCTCAGCGTGTCGACGGGCACCGGGCCCGCGTCGGGCTGCGCATCGGGGCCGCCGTCGGTCGTGCTCGGGCCCGCGCCGCTGCCGCCGGTGCCGGTCGTGGAGGCGCCGCCGGCGCTCGTCGTCGTGTCGCCGCTGCCGGTGCTGGACGTGCTCGCGCCGCCGGCACCCGTAATGGTGCCGCCTGCTCCGGTCGTCGTGTCGCCGTTGCCTGTCGAGCTGGGCGCCGAGGAGCACGCCGCGAAGACACCGGCGCCGAGGATCACGACGATGGAGAGGGCCGACCGAATGCGCACGCGACGAGGGTAGCCCCGCTCATGGCGCGACGGAAAGAGCGTCCTCGATGTGTCGGCGGATTGGGTGATCCACGATCAGCGAGGGGCGCGAGAGCGTCTGTGTTTGCTGCGACGCGGCGCGCGCTTCGTCGTTTCGCCCCACCTCGTGGAGCAGCGCGGCGACTGCAATTCCCTCATTCCCAACGACCTCGTCGAAAGAGGGTAGGGGCATGCTCTAACCCATTCGGACACGCAGACCGTGGTTCTGGCCAATGAGCCCACCGGCCTTCACGTTGGAGCGAATGCGGATACCGTGATTCGCGCTGCCGCCGCCGCCACCGGCCTTCACGTTGGAGCGAACGCGGATACCGTGGTTCTGGCCGTCGCTTCCGCCGGGCGTGCCACCTCCACCGGCTTTCACGTTGGAGCGGACGCGGACGCCATGGTTCTGACTGCCGCCGCCACCGGCCTTCACGCCGGAGCGAATGCAGATACCGTGGTTGGTGCCGCCGAAACCTTCACCCGCTTTCACGCTGGAGCGCACGCGGACACCGTGGTTGCTGCCGGTGCTGCCGCTGAACCCACCACCGGCCTTCACGCCGGAGCGGATGCGGATACCGTGGTTGTAGCCGCCGCTGCCGGTGCTGGGGCCGCCGCCGGCCTTCACGCCGCTGCGGATGCGGATGCCGTGGTTCTGGCCGCCGCTGCCGCCGGACTTCACGCCGCAGCGGATGCGGATACCGTGGTTCGAGGAAGAGCCATTCTCGTTCGTTGCGATTGCCATTGCGACCTCCTGTCGGGCCGTTGGGCCGTGCAGAGGGCTTGAGCAGGCGGCATGCCATGCAGAAATGGCGGAGATTCTCGGGGAGAGGCGGGGCAGGGGGCTGTGCGGGGCAGGGCGTGCGGCGTGCGGTGAGTGTGCGGCCGCACGCTTCGATCAGCTCGCGTCGGGCTCGCGCTCTCTCTCGGTCTGCCAGTTGCCGCCCACGGCGCGATCGAGCTCTTCGCGATCCTTCTCGAATTGGTGCTCGAGCTGCTCGCGCGCGGCGCGGGCCTGCGCGACGCGCTCGTCGAGATCCTGGATCGCGGGGCCGAGGGCTTCGAGGTTCTTCACGTTGTGCCGGCGGAACTTCATGGCGCGCTCGTAGGCTTCGTGTGGGCGGACGCCGAGGATCTCCAGGGTGCGCCGGCCGGCCACGAGGGAGGCGTCGAAGAGCTCGCGCTCGATCACCGCGACGCCGCGACGGCGCAGCTCTTGGTAATGGGTGACGTTGCGCGCCCGGGCGACGATTTGGATCGCCGGGAAGTGCTCGCGCACCACGTCGACCAACTTGAGGCTCGCGGGCACGTCGTCGACGGCGACGACCAGCACCTGGGCGTGCGCGGCGCCCGCGGCCTCGAGGAGATCGAGGCGGGTGGCGTCGCCGTAGAACACGCGGAACCCGAAGCGCCGCAGCATCTCGATGGAGTCGGAGTCGACGTCGAGGATGGTGGCGCGCAGCCCGCTCGCGAACAGGAGGCGGCCCACGATCTGCCCGAAGCGACCGAAGCCGGCGATGATCACAGGCGCGTCCTCGGCCTCGATCACGTCGGGCTCGCGCGCGGAGGCGGTCCGCTCTTGGCGCTGGTAGGCGTCGGCGACCATCACGAGGAGGGGCGTGAGCGCCATCGACAGCGCCACCACCAGCGTGAGCTTCTGATCCCACGCGCCCGGGAGGACCCGCGCCGCCCGTGCCACGCCGAACACCACGAAGGCGAACTCGCCGCCCTGCGAGAGCAGTGCCGTGAACATGAGCGGTTCCGGGCTCGGCCCGCGCGTGAGACCGATCTGGCGCGCCACCAAGAGGAGGCCAACGACCTTGATGGCGGTGAACCCGAGCACCAGGCCGATGAGCGTGAGCGGCTGGCCCGCGAGCAGGCCGAAGTCGATCGACATGCCGACCGCGATGAAGAAGAGGCCCATCAAGAGGCCTTTGAACGGCTCGATGTCGCTCTCCAGCGCGTGCCGGTACTCCGAGCCTGCGAGCAGCACGCCCGCGAGGAAAGCGCCGAGGCCCATGGAGACGCCGACCATGTCCATGAGCGCGGCGATCCCGATCACCAAGAGCAGCGCAAAGGCGGTGAAGACTTCACGCAGGTTGGTTTTGGCGATCAGGCGCAGCGCGGGGCGGGTCGCGAAGCGGCCGATGACGATGACGCCCACGATGGCGGCGGCGACCTTGACGAAGCCCACCCAACGCGGGCCGGTGGGCGCGCTCGTCTCCTCCGAGAGCAGCGGCACGATCCCCACCAGCGGGATGGCGGCGATGTCCTGGAACAAGAGGATCGCGAAGGAGGCCTTGCCCATGGGCGCGTTGAGGCTGCCGCGCTCCTTCATGGTTTGCACGGCGATCGCCGTCGACGAGAGCGCGAGCGCGAGGCCCGCGATGACCGCGCCCTTCCACGGCAGGCCCACCGCGTAGGAGCCGGCCGCGAGCAGCGTGCCGCACACGGCCATCTGCGCGACGCCGCCGCCGAACACGCTGCGGCGCATCTGCCAGAGCCGGCGTGGCTCGAGCTCGAGGCCGATGAGAAAGAGCATGAGCACCACGCCGAGCTCGGAGAAGTGGAGGATGGTCCCCACGTCACGCACGAGGCGCAGGCCGAACGGGCCGATCACGCAGCCTGCCGCGAGATAGCCGAGCACCGACCCGAGCTTGAGCCGGCTCGCGATCGGCACGAAGATCACCGCCGCCGCGAGGAAGACGATGGCCGCCGAGATCACCGATCCTTCATGCATCGGTCGCCCCCTCGTCTTTGCGCGCATCCTCGGCGAGCAGCGCTTCGAGGCGCGCTCGGTAGCGCGTGCCCGCGGCCGCGAGATCGTCCGGCTCGAGCCGGTGCGCGCCATGGAAGATCAAGGGATCGAGCCACTCCATGCCGCAGAAACGAGCGGTCTGACGCACGACCGGCACGAACACCTCGAACGGGTGCTCGTGCACGCCTTCCGACGAATAGCCGGTCTCGTCGGCGCCGGTGGTCGTCACCCAGAGACAGCGCTTGCCTGTGAGGGCTCGCCCGCCCGGCCCGTACGCCCAGCCCAGCGCGAGCACCTTCTCGAACCACAGCTTCAAGAGCGCCGGCACCGTGTACCAGTAGAGTGGGTGTTGCCAGACCACGACCGAGCACTCGGTCAGCGCACGCTGCTCGTCGGCCACGTCGATGGCGAAATCCGGATAGCGATCGTAGAGCGATCGAATCTCCACCCCGGGCATCCCCGCGATGGCGCTGCCGAGCGCTCGGTTGGCCCGCGATCGATCGGGGTAGGGATGAGCTTGGATGACCAGGATCATCGCGGAACCGTTCCGCCCTTGTCCGTTTCCATGAGCCTCGTCCCATACCCCGCCGCGCCGGGCGCGGCACCTGCCACATGACATGACGAGCGGCGCAATCTCCACGCGCGACGCTGGATGGACACGAGCGGTCACCGCGCCGTAGCATGCACCGCGAGCCCCTGGGTCGGGCTCGGCGGAGTCGAGGCGCCGCGTCCGTCGTGGAGACGATGGCTCGCGCGCGATGACGGTGCGAGGTGAAGGATCATGTCGATCGATCTCATCGTCGGCGAGCGCCGGCAGAGCTCCCGCGTGTTCAACAGCGCTTCCGTGTCCGCGGCCGTGGAGAGCATCGCTCCGCGATCCGTCACCGACCTCGTGGTGGTGTACGGCGGTTGGGGTGCATCGGAAGGCGGGCAGCCGCTCGGCACCGGCGGTGAGTCGACGGGCACCACGCAGCTCGTCGATCGGCTGAAGGCGATCCGATCGACGCAAGGCCATCACGTCCTCGTTCGCGCTTGGCAAGGCTCGCTCCGCACAGGCCTCGCGGGCGCGGCGGAGGACTTCGTGCGATCCGCCTTCCACCCGTTGGGAAAGCTCATCATCACCGGCTACAGCGTCGGCGGCTTCAACGCCATGGCGCTCGCACAGAGCCTCTTTTACGCGGGCTATTACAACGTCAACCGCCGCACCTGGCAGCAGTACTACAGCCCTTCCGCGGATCGGACCCGCGAGGTGGTGGGCATCGCGCGGGTCGATCTGCTCGTCACCATCGACGCCGCCCAAGGGTACATGTCGGACGCGAACTCGCGTCGCGTGGCGCCCTCGGTGCGGAAGAACATCAACATCTTCCAGACCAACCCTTCGGGGCGCGATTTCGGCACCGGGGTCGCGCTCGCGCCGCGCTCGCACGGCGGGCCCAACACGGCCATGGACGAGGCGGCGACACTGGTCGAAAACCGAGATTGGACGTCGCGCTATGCCGGCGCGCCGAACGAAGGCCACGGGAGCATCGACAACGATGCCATCGAGGCCACCGTCGCGGCCGTTCGCGCCGAGCTCGGCGGGCATTGATCCTCGAGATCGAGCCGATTCGCCGCTGAATCGCGGCCTCTCGATGCGCCGGCGCGCTCCCTGATCGCACGCGCCATGCGTGCTCGTGCGCGCGCGATCTCGGCATCTCGATCCTCGAGTCGGTGTACCCTGCGCGCGCATGGAGATCGTCTCGGCCGGGCCGCTGCCCGTCGCATCGGTGCTTTGGCAGCCGGCGCCGCACGCGTTCGCCATCACCTTCGTGTGTCGCGGCACCTTCCGCCTCGCGCCCGTCGAGTCCGAGCTCGCCGCCGAGCAGGACGCGCCGAGCGAAGAGGACACGTACTGGAACGACGACCCCTCGCGCAGCCTCTCGGCGCCGAGTGATCTCGCGCCGTTCAAGCCGCGGGCCGACGTCATCCTCGTGGGCAACGCGTACGCGCCGCGCGGCGAGCCGGTGCGATCGTTGGTCGCGCGGCTCAAGGTCGGCGACGTCGACAAGTCGATCGAGGTCTTCGGCGAGCGCGCCTTCACGCAGGAAGGACAGCTCCGCGAAGGCGCGCGCGTGGTGCGCGTGCCTCTCCGTTGGGAGCGCGCCGCGGGCGGGCCGGGGACGAGCAACCCGGTGGGGATGCGCCTCGACGTGGAGGACACCTACGGCGCGACGGCCATCCCCAATCTGCAACCGATCGGGCTACACCTCGATCGGCGCGGGCAGCACATGCCGCCCGTGGGCTTCGGGCCGATCGCGCCCTCGTGGCCTGCGCGCCGCGAGCTGCTCGGCCGGCACGCCGCGAGCTGGCCCGGTGGGCGCTGGATGCAAGAGCCTTTGCCCGACATCGAGCCGGCCTTCTTCAACGCGGCCCCGCGCGATCAACAGGTCACCGCGTTGCGCGACGACGAGCAGATCATCCTCGAGCACCTGCACCCCGATCATCCGCGCCTCGTGACCTCGCTCCCCGGCGTGCGCCCGCAGGCTCGCATCGAGCGTCGCGGCACGCAGGAAGACGTGCCCATGCACGCCGACACGCTGTGGATCGACACCGCGCGCGGCATCTGCACCCTCACGTGGCGCGGCCGCGTCGCACTCGAGCACCCGGCCGAGCCGGGCCGCGTGCTGATCGCGCTGGATACGTCGCGCCGCCGCGCGCCCCTGCGCTCGGTGCCCATCGACGAAACGATGCGCACCATGGTCGAGCCGCCGCGCCCGAAGCCCTCGTCCGCGCTGCCCTTCGTGGCCGGCGCGCCCGCGGAGAGCCCGGCGGCGCACGCGGATGCGATGTCGTTCACGCTCGACGATCGCGACGTCGTCGACGCCGAAGAGGACGTGACCGGCACGGCCCCGGGCTTCTCCAAGATCGACAAGCGCGCCGCGCTTCCCTTCATCCCCGCGCCCGCTTCTCCGCTGCGCGTCCCCACGCCGGGATCGCGTCTCGCGGCATCGCACGTCGCGCCCATTCCTCCCGCGTCCGCGCCGCATCTCACGCCCGTGCCTCCGCCGCACGGAGCCTCGGCCTCGCAACATCCCCCCGCGCCGCTCGTCGCATCCTCGCCCGCGCCGCATCCTTCGTTTGCGCCCGTGCCTCCGCCGCACGGAGCCTCGGCCTCGCAACATCCCCCCGCGCCGCATCCTTCGTTTGCGCCCGTGCACCCGCTGCACGCGGTGTCCATGCCGGCGACGACTGCACCATCGATCGCGGCCAACATCCCGTCCGCGCCCGCGCTCTATCATCCGCCGGTCTCGACGGCGCCCATTGCTCCTCGCGTCGACGCGACGCCGTGGGCAGCAACGGCATCGCAGGATGGTGCGCGTCGTGCCGATGCGGGCACGGTCTCACCGTTGCTCGCCACCGATGCGGTGTCCATGCCCAACGCCGCTGCGGGCGGCGTGTTGGTCGCATCGGATCTGGCAGCTGGAACCGATCGCGCCGTGCGCATCGCGGAGGCCGACGATCAAGCTGCTCCCGTCGCGCCGATGCGCGCGCGTGCGGCGCGGGAGATCGTCAAGCTCGTCTGGTTCGATCCCACCGCGGTCCAGCGCATTCGCAAACACCTCGCGTTTCGTCGTCTCCTCGCCGATCTCGAGATGCGCCTCGTCATCGAAGCCGAGGCCGACATCGCCGGCGGTCCCATCCCCGACGACGTCAAAGACCGGCGCGCCGTGCTCGAAGTCCTCCTTCACGGTGACGCCGTCTCCGCCGACGGCGTGCGCCAAGCCGTGGACGGCGCCGTTCGTGACGACGGTGGTTTCGAGCCTCCGCTCGCGGTCGTCTCCGCCGAGCTGGAGATGCCCTTCGACGAGCTCGAGACCTTGAAGGCCACCGCCACCGCCGTGCGCCCACTGGCGAGCAGCGACAAGCGCTTGAAGGAGTCGCTCGATCTCGTCGACCCACTGCTCGCCACGCCTTGGTTGAACGGCTCCGGCAGCATCGCCGAGAGCCTCACAGCCAAGCTCCGCGAAGCCTTCGCGCAGGGCAAGCGCGCCGTCGCGCCCGACTACTTGAACGCGCACGCAGAGCGCATGCTCCTCGAACAGCGCGCCTACCAGCGCCGCGCGCTCTTCGGCAAGAAGTGGATTCGAAGCGTGATGCGCGCCGCCTCGGGCGCCGTCCCCGTCTATCTTCCCGAAGAGACGAAAGACGGTCTACCCATGTTCCGCCGGTTCCCCGCACGCATGCTCGCCGAGATCGATCTCCGCGAGGACGAAGGCGAGACGAGCCCTTGGTCCATCCGCGTCCTCGCGCTCGGCCGCGTCCTCGGCCCTATCGCCTGATCGCGCTCCGCGCCCAACCATCTCTGCATCGCCCGCGCGCGGCCCGATGTATCATGGCCCTCATGAACAAGGTCCAGGGCCGCCTTCGAGATCGCGCCACCGGCGGCGACGCCGGCCCGGGCAAGGTCCCGGCCATCACCGGCTCCGACAACGTCCTCGTCAACGGCCGCCCCGCCTTGCGCGTCACCGACAAGGGCGAAACTTGGACGGCGACCAAGGGCGCGACGCACGTGCTCATCAACGGCAAACAAGCCTTCCGCCGCGAAGATCCGACGGTCGGTGGCCAGCTCGTCGAAGGCAGCGACAACGTGCTCGTCGGCGACGGCTGAGCGCTCTCCAGCGAGGCGAGCTCAGGCTCCTTCGGCTTTCACGCGCTGCTGTTGACGCCTCAGGGCTCGGACGCCCATCCAAGCGGGCAGCAAGGCCATCGCCAACATGACCGCTCCGAGGGCGACCCCGAGCAGGTTGTCGTCGTGACAAGCCTTTTTGATCTCGAGGTATGTTCGCACGGGACGACCATTCACTGCGATATCCCAAACGGGATAGATCTTCGTGCCGATCGCCGGACTGAAAGCAATTGGTTCGTAGCGCAGCGATACGACGGACGTTCCCGTCGAGCTCAGCGCGTGGCTCACCGCAGATGCTGCGCCCCCTTTGGAGTTGTAGGCATAGACACGAGCGTCGCCTCGGAGCCTGACCCTCAGCAAGCCGCCTTGATACTTGACCGCATCGATCTCACCGCTGGCGAGATCGAGCCGCCCGTAGGGCGGAAAATCTTCGCGAGCGACGCTCGTGAGGGCGAATCCCGCGCAGAACAAACACATCACGAGATAGAAGGCGACGAGCCCGGGTGACCTCCGAGCCATCGCGACGGCGCCATCGCCGAAACCGAAGGACCGTCGTGGCGGCGGAGCCGCGCCTGGGGCGTGCTCCGACAGCGTCCACTGCAGCTCTTCACGGAGCGCATCGACCTCTTCCAAGAGAAGATGCTGGCCGGACACGTTCACGGACCAGGTGACGTTCAAGCTGTCCTGCTCGACCACGACCGCGGCCGTCGTTCGCCACCTGAAGGGATCACTCCCCATGTAGGAGCTGAAGAGCGATCCTCGAACGAGGGCGCTGCCCGAGCGATGGAATCCAGCAGCGACATGCGCCGACACGACGTGCTCGACGGCCGATGTGTCGCCGGCCGTGATCGCGATGCGCTCGGTGAGGGAAAGGAGCTTGCTCATCGAATGTCGACGCGCGTGAGGCGGGCGGCGAGACCCCCGCCCATGGCGACGACCATTCTCACCGCTGCAGCCGCGTCTCGTATTGAATCGCCCCGTACTGCGCCGGAAACGTGTTCTTCATGTTGACCATGTTCCGGTTGTCACCGATCCGGTCCTGCAGAATCCCGAACGTCTTGCCGGCCACGCTGGGCACCAGCACGCCGATGCGGCGATACAGCTTGGCGAACACGAACCCACGTGGATCGGAGTGCCCGTTGGGGAAGCCGCGGTCCACTTCGAGATGGCAAGTCACCGTCAGCCACTCGCTCGCGCGATACGACGCGTACACGTAGGCGAGCGCCGCATAATAGTAGTCCTGCTCGCCGTAGACGTCGGGCGGGTTGGCGCGCACCTGTTGATCGCGATTGGCGATCTCCAAATGGATGATCTTGCCCTTGAACTCGCTGTGGTGGCTCTCGAACTTGGTGCCGCTGTGGTTCGTCGAGAAATCGTGGTTGAGGAAGCTCCGGCCGGCGCCGATGAAGATGTGAATGCCGCGTGACCCGTCCGTGGGCGCGCGCGACGGCACGCCGCCGCCGCCGGTGTCGTGGATCAAAAACCATTTCGCGGTCACAGCCGCCGATCGGCTCACGAGATCCTTCCACCGCGTGGCATCGATCTTCGGTAGATCGCGCATCGCGGGGTTGGGCGGCGGCGCGATGGATGCCGTGTCCACGCCGGCGACGCCCGCGAGCCCGACCGGATATTCGTTGGGCGTGAAGAACGGGCTCTGCTCCCACTCGGCCCGCGGGAAGGCCGTGCCGTCGATGCCGGTGCCGGGCTTGTCCTGGAAGCGCAGCCCGAGGTGCACCTGCGCGCCGGGACAACCATTCTCGAAGCCCACGTCGACGTTCGCCTGTGGGTTGCCCTGCCGCTGGAGCTGGAGCTGCCCGCGATTCTGCCCCTGACCTGTCCTCGTCTGCGCCATCAGCAGCACCCTCCGTCATCTTCGCCGTCGGTCGGATCCACGTAGGTGAGGTTCACCGTCGCTTGTTTGCCGGGCGGCACGCGCACCACCCGAGACGTCATCTCGTCGTGCGTCTCCGACTCGCCGCCATCGACCGAGACCTCGCCGCGGAGGAACGATCGCGTCATCGGATTGCCGAACGGATCCGTGAACGTGATCTCGTGATCTTCGTACTCGTCGCCCGGCCCGCAGTTGATCTTCACCCACGGACCGCCGATGAGCTCCACGTCGCCGCCCGTGGAATGAAGGAGGATCTTGCCCTTCGCCTGGAGCGTGATGTTGGGCCCATCGAGGATGATGCTCGCGCCGCCCGTGGAGAGCGCGATCTTCTTGTCCGTGATCTCGGTGTACGTCGAGCCAGAGCTACCGCGCACTGCCACCGTGTGGCGCTCGCCGACGTGCGTCTCGTCGACGGTGCCCACGTGCGTGTGCCGTTGCCGTCCGATGGTGCTCGTCTCGTCGTTCTTCACGACCCGTTCGAGATCCTTTTCAGCCTGAACGCTGAAGAGCTCTTTGCCCTTCGCGTCCTCGAACATGATCTCGTTGTATCCGCCGCCGCCGGGCGACGAGGCCGTGCGCCACCCGCTCTTCGTCTTCTCGCTCGGCAGCCCGAAAGGCGGCTTCGCCGTGCTGCTGAAGAGCCGGCCCACGACCACGGGCTGATCGGGATTGCCTTCGAGGAAGGCCACCAGCACCTCTTGTCCGACGCGCGGCAGCGCCACCATGCCGTATCCGGATCCGGCCCAGCCTTGGCTCACGCGCATCCAACACGAGCTGTTCTCGTCGTGCTTGCCCTCGCGATCCCAATGAAACTGGACGCGCACGCGCCCGAGCTCGTCGGTGTGGATCTCCTCGCCGGCGGGGCCCGTCACCACCGCGCTCTGGATGCCTTGAATCGAAGGCTTGGGCGTGCGGAGCGCCGGTCGGTGCGGCACGCTCGCGAACGCGGCCCGCGCGCTCATCGACCATTGGATGTCTGGCGCGCCGTCGATGGAAAAGCCCGTGACGAGCAGCGCGTGATCCTCACCGAGCTCCGCGCGCCCGTGGTTCTTCAACGTGATGACCGTGCCCGGCGCGAGCCCCACCAGGTTGGTCTCGAACACCACGCTCTTGCGCGCGGCCCGCGCGCTCTCCAAGTGACGTTGCGCCCGCGCGTTGCCTGCCTTTTCGCTGGTGCGCGCCATCCCTTTGTCGTCGCCCGGGAGGCCGGGCATCACCTCGACCACGCCGAGACCCGACGTGAGCTTGCCCATCACGTCCGCGCCCGCGTCGGCCGCGTCACCCGCGCTCTCCGCGCCTGGCGCGTCGCCGAGCTTCTTCACGGCGCCCTTGTCGACCTCGACCAGGAACGAGCCCGGCGAATATCGATATTGCTCCAGCGCATCCTCGACGGAGTGCCCCGCGGACTTGGCGCCGTAGAGCGGGAAGATGGGATTGCGCCGGAAGTCCGCATCGCGAATCGTCACCTTGCCCGGCTTCACCTCCTGCGCGACGCGCACCCGTGTGATGAACGCCGATCCATGGCTGTTCGCCGGGTTGTCGTAGAACGGAATCGGCCCGCCGGCGCGCCGCTCGTTGGCCTGCGGCGCATCGCCGAGCACCATCACCGAGCCCCGCTCGCCATCCTCGGCGAACGTGAACGAGATGCCCGCCTCTTCGAGGAGCCGGCGCACGAAGTCGTAATCACTCTCCCCGTACTGCACGCGCAGCTCGAGCTCGGGATAGCTCCCGCCCTGGATGTCGAAGCGATGCTCGATCTTCCACTCGCCCAGGATCTTGCGCACGATGTCGGGGATCGACAGGTGCTGGAACAACCGATGATTCGTCCGCTGGGTGAGGAGCCACAGCCGCGGAACGATCGTGAGGAAGTACGTCGACAGCCCGGAGCTCTCGATCTGCACTTGCTCCATGTGGCTCACGACGCCGGTGAACGTGCGCGCGTCGGTGCCGCCGCCCTTCACACCATTGCTGAGCCGGAAGCTCGCGGCCTTGCCCACGATGGTCTCGAAATCGATGTCGTCGTCCGGCGACCGCGCCCACACCGAGGCCGTGAACAGCGCCGACATCTCTTCGTGCACCGAGAACTGTCGCACGGAGAGGGACTCTTCCTTGGATTCGAACGTGAGGAGGAGCTCCGACATGGGCTGCCCTTTCCTTGCGCGAGCCGCCGAAAGGCCCGCTGATCGGGGCGCCGAGCCTACACCTCACCGTCCGCGCTCGGAAGAGGCTCCATGCTCGTGGCCCGACGCGTCACGCGCACGACACGGGCGAAGCGCGTCGAGCGAGCAAGGGCTCGTTGAACACGCGTCGAAGACCGGCTCGGCTGGCGCGAGCGCGAGCCGAATAAGGCACGATTAAGCCGGCCTCCCACACCCGCCTGCGATGCTCCTCCCATGAGCATTCGTCGCATGGGGGGCATACCGATCATTCTTTTCGCCCTCATCGCTGGTTGCGAGCTGACCCCAATCGAGGTGCCGAATACGACGGCGTCGTCCAGCGGGAGCGGTGGCATGGCGCCTGGAACCGGAGGAGGCGGTGCGGGAGGCGTCGGGGGCGGGATCCTCGAACCCGCGACGTTCGCGTGCGACACGGCATTCTCCGACACCAACACGACAGGCAACGCTGCCAGCGTGGTGTGGTTGCGGGCCATTCCGGGCAGGTCCTCCGACGCTCGGCCGCTCGTGAGCGCAGACGGCGCCGGCAACATCTTCATTGGAAACGAGTATCGCGTGGCGAGCGATTTCGGGGGCGGCGTGACGCTGCCGGAGCCGCCCCCCTACGTGTGGGGCGAGTACCTCGCCAAGCTCTCGCCGTCCGGCGACGCCATGTGGGCGCAGAAGGTGCCTGAGCTCCACCTCTCGCGGTTGGCGGCCGGGGACAGCGGCTCGTTCTGGACCGCGACCATCGACGGCTCGGCGGGAACGACGACGGTGCATCGCTTCGATTCCTCGGGCGCCCTTCTGTGGAGCCACCCATTCTCCGACGTCGATGCACACGCCGTCTTTCCCGGAGAGGGCGATCGTCTCATCGTCCCCTTTGGTATCTCGATCGATGGGCTCGACTATGGAACGGGAACGATCGAGATGGCCCCGAGCGTGACCAGTGACGTCGCGGTCCTCGTCTTCGATGCTTCCGGCAACGTGGTCTCGGCTCGATCGCTCGGCGAGGCCCTTTGGCCGGGCACCGTGAGCGCGCGTCACAGCCTGGAGGTCAGGAAAACCGTACGTGCGCCCGGAGGCGGCGGGTTCTTGCTCGTCGCGACGCAGATCCCGTTGGCGGACACGAAGGAGAACCAGGAACGGAGATCTCTTGTGGTTCGGCTCGGGCCGCAGGGAGACGTGATGTGGAGTCGAAGCCTGCCCGACGTCGCGAAGAAGGTGTCGCTCGAGATCACGTCCGGCCCCGAAGGGCAAGCGCTCCTCCTCGCAACGCCCATCGACATGAAAGAGAGCGTCGACTTCGGCTGCGGAGCATTCCAGGGGCAGGGCGTCGCCCTCGCGAAATTCGAGCCCGACGGGACGGCGGCGTGGACGAGGACCTTCCCGGGCCTCGCCGCCGAGCTGCGCGCGAGCTTCGCGCTGAACGGAGACGTCATCCTGAGCGGCTATGCGGCCCCGCCGTGCGATTTCGGAGGAGGAGAGATCTTTCCGCCGAGCGACGACTACGACGTCCGCTTCGTGCTCGCCCGGCTCGGGCCGGATGGTGGTCATCGTCGGAGCGGTGTCGTCGATGGGCTCGTCTGGCCGGCGTCCTTCAACTCCTACGTCTCCTTCATCGACCACGAAGGCAACCTCGTGATCGCAGGCGACGAAGCGATTCCGCCCAGCACCCAAGTCAGCCGCTTCGTGGCCAAGATCGCGCCCTGACGCTCGCTTCTCCAGCGAGGGCCAGCTATCGCAGGTCGTGCCGGCGCACCGCCGCGATGATCAGGCGACCACCACAGAATGGTAGTACCCCGCCAGGAATCGACGCGCGGATGGCCGATTGAGCTGCGTGACAATCCGCCATGTAACAAGACGAGAATGGTTGATGCCGAAGGATGAAAAGGGGCGCCCGCTCTCGAGCGCCCCTCTCCGGTCTCATGACGTGGTGCGATGAATCAAGCGAACCGGGACGAGGTTAGCGGGGATGGGGTTACATCGTTTGCAGCCGATGTTCCCGCAGGGGCCCGTCGAGTGCCGGCCGCTGCGAACGGTCTTCTTTCGCAGGCGGCGCGCGCGCAGCTTGGCGCGTTTGCTCTTCGAGTTCTGGCCCGAGGCCTTCCAGGCTTCGTATTTCGCTCTCTCCGTGGCCTTGCGTGCGCGCTTTTGCGACCTCCGACGAAGCTTGGACTCGGACTTCTTCTTCTTACTCATGGAACCACCCAACGCCGCTTCATGACGCTCGCGGAGTGGGCGGCCGGGGTTTACGCCCGCGGCTGTGATCCTGTTCTTGCGTAGTGACCCCGAGCACGCCCGGACATCGGTTCACCGGGCGAGCGCGTGACGCTGTCTCCGCGCGACGAACGTCACGCGCAGAGGACGATGGTGTTCTTCATGGACTCCTCCCGTCGAGATACGGTGTGGAAGGAACGATTCGTTCCGCCGTGGCCGCGAAAAGCACGAGAGCCGCCTCCGGTGTCCGGCGGCGGCTCCGAATCGCGTTTCGCGCTCTTCAGCCCGTCGTCCGGCGCTCACGCACGGGTGCACACGCGCGCGAGACAGAGGAGGCGGCAACGAAGAGCATGGCGGAGGGGCCAAGTGATGTCACGGAGGGGCTCGGTCGTCAAGGCACCTTCGTGCGAGATACCAACATCGCAGTCGGATGCTCTTTCGCGTCGCGTTGGCGTCGAGGGCTCGATGCGCCCATCCGCCCGAGCCAGATCGATCAAGGGTCGCGCTTCGCCCGAAGGGGACGCGTGCGGAGCGGGGCGGAGAGCGCGTAGAGATCGACGTGGCGCTCGCGTAGATCGAAGCCCAAGAGCCGGCGGCGATCGCGCAGCTCGTCGCGATAGAGGCTCTGCAGGTGCTTTCCGGCGATCTCGTTGCGGTTCATCTCGAGCTGGTGCGTGATTCCGAAGCTGTCGATGACCTCGCGTTGCTGGTTGAAGATGGCTTTGATGTAGTACCAGCGGTAGCGCGTCCCGAAGACCAGCGGCCCTGCCCACATCCCGGCGAACACGGCCTCGCGAGGGCCGACGGCTCGCTCGATGGCGCGCTCCGCGGTGAGCATGTCGTACGTGCGGCGTTGGGCAGCGGCGGCGAACCAAATCAGATGAAGACCGATCTCGGCGGCCACGACGAGCGCGATCGCGGGTCGGATCCACGAACGGCGCGCGCCGAGGCGGAGGAGCCGCGCCACGGCGGCGCCGGCCAGCGCTGCGACCGGCGGGAAGAGGATGAGTCGATAATGGATCGCGAGGTACGGGGTGAAGAGCAGGACGGCGAAGCTCGACACCGCCCAGAGCGTGACGATGACCTCCCAGTCGGTCGCGCGGCGGCGCACGACGGCGATCGACGTGCGGACCGCCTCTCCGATGGCGAGGACTCCGGCCACGGGAAAGAGCGTGAAGAAGCCGATGCTCCAAGTCTCCCTGGAGACGAGGCGGCGAAGCGCTTCGATGACGGGCGTGCGCTGCGCGCTGTTCACCTTGTCGCCGAGGACCATGTGATCGTAGTTCCACGCAACCGTGCGCAGGTATTCGTCACGGCTCGTGTACCAAGCGAGGAACGCAGCCGCGGCCACGAAGCCGATCAACGGCAGCGCCCGAGCCAGGCGAGAAGCGCGCGCCGCGCGATATCGAAAGACGCCGACGCCGAGGAGGAGCGGGAGGATGTAAACCCCGCTCTGCTTGGTGAGGAGCCCCAGCACGAACGTGGCTTCTGCCGCGATCAACCAAGCGAGGTGACGGCGCGACAGGAGGAGGAAGTAAACGGTGAGCGTGATGAAGGTGCTGAGGAGCGCCTCCAAGAGGCCGCTCCGTGCATAGACCACGTGGTAGTAGTTGACCGTGAGGAGCGCCCCGGCCACGAGGAACGGGAGACCGCGGAGCTTCCGCGCCAAGAGAGCGAGGAATACCGCGAGCCCCGCCGTCGCGCAGAGCGTCGAGAAGACACGCAAGGACGCGTAGCTGACGCCGAAGACTCGATAATAGAGCGCGAGCGGATAGACCCAGACCGGCGACTGTGGCCTCCAGAATGCGTAGTTGTCGCCGGGCGCCGTCGACCACGTGCCGAAGAGCGCGAAGCTCCGTGCTTCGTAGCTCTTGGCCGGTGGATCGGTGAAGAGCTCGTAGATGTTCGCGTGGTTGGGCAGCGACGTCGGAGGATCAGCCTGGAGGAACGCCACGCGCAGGGCGATGAACAACGCCGCGAGAGCGACGCTGATGACGATGCGATGGTAGCGCGCGGCTGTCCGTGAAGGGCTCCGGCGAGCCGCGGAACCATGCGCATTGGAGCTGGAAATGTCGGGGAGCGTGCTCATCGTGACGATGGGCGGGCACCTGCCTGTCGGCGAAGCCCGTCGCGCTGCGAGCAGAGCACCGCACCTCGAAGGGGCCGTGTTGATTCGATGTCGTCTGCGCGACGCGCGTACGTCGCTCGCGCGCATGGCGAGCGCATGTGATCTCGGTGTCGCCCGGCCCGCACCATCGCGGCACGCGACGAATCGCAGTATGTCGCGGCGCGGAGGATATCGACGTGAGCGACGGCGACACGCTCGGTGGCCCGCACGTTCCGTGCACGTACATCCGGCGCGATCCACGCGTGCTGGCCATCGCGCTCGCGACGACGGTTTTCGGCGCGATCGGGACGGCTGCTTTCTGCGCCGTCGACCCGTACGCGCATGGATCTGGCACCCACGTTTGGGCCTGCGTCTTTGGCGCAGCGCTGCTCTGCGTCGGGCTCTCGGTCGCCCTCACGGAAGCCTTGGAGAAGCGACGAGCGTCACCGAGCGTGGCGCAGGTGGTTCGCGGCGATCTCCTTCTCGATGGTCGTGTCGTCGCTCGGCGCACCAGCCTTTACGCGGGGGAGGTGATCCCGCTCTCCGAGGGCGGCGCCGAGGTGCGCGTTCAGCGTCGCTTTCGACCGGCCATCGTTCTTCGCGTGGCGGGCAGCGCGGAGGGCTTTGCCATCCTCGACGGCCTCGCCATTGGTCCGGCGCAGCGTCTGACGATGCACGATCTCGCCGAGCCATCGGCGCGGGATCTGCGCGAGCTCGCCGCGCATGGCTTCGTCATTGCCGGTCTGTTCGGCGCGTTTCTCGTCCCGGTACCCATCGTGGTGGCGGCCTGGACGGCGTCGTGGGAACGCAGCGCGATCTCCGATCTCGGCATCGTCGCGGGGTGGGCGGTGATCTCGTTCACGCTGGCCTTCCTCGTCCAGCGCGTCGCGGGCCCGCGCTTGATCGTCGGCTCCGATGCCGTCGCGCGGCGCTGGGCGTGGCGCACCGAGATCGTGCCTTATCGCGACGTCGCCGCCGTCTCCGAGTACCAGGAGACGGACGCGTCCGGCGCTCGTGCACGCGGTCTTCGACTCTCGCTCCGCGGCGGCGGCGAGTTGCGCTGGCCCGTCTTCGTGGACGAGCGTCGTGCGCCCTCCGGCTGCCACGCTTCCGCCATCGTCGCGCGCGTCGCGGCTGCGCATGCACGCCAGCGCTGCGACGAGCAGACGGCGGCACCTCCGATGTTGCATGCGCAGGATGGACGCGACGTTCGAGCGTGGATCACCGCGCTGCGCGCCGCTGGGAGCGGCGCGGCCGCCGACCTGCGCACCGCGCCTCCGCGGCTCGACGAGCTGTGGAGGTTGGTCGAGCACGGCGCTGCACCCGTCGAGGCGCGTGCGGCCGCGGCGGTCGCGCTCCAGAAGGCCGGCGATCCAAGCGGCGCGCGCCTCCTCTCGCTCGCGTCGACCACCGTGGATCCGGATCTCCACATGGTCCTCGCGGCGGCGGCACGTGAGGACGACGGCGCCCTCATGAAAGCGCTGGGCGCGATCCTCGCGCGGCGATGCGGCGCGACATGAGCGCGCGAACATCCGTGATCCGCGATCGAGCTTTGTCGCGAACCGGAGCGCTGAGCGTGAGCTCTATCGACGGGAGGCAACCCGCTGGGGCTCCACGTCGACGGCTATGTCATCCAACCGCGCCGACCGGAGAGGCGGCCAGCGCAGTGATGTCAGATGGTGCGAAGGAAGGGACTTGAACCCTTACAGGAGTTACCCCACTGGAACCTGAATCCAGCGCGTCTGCCAATTCCGCCACCTTCGCGTGGTGCGTCGTGCCGGGCTTCCTACGCGATCCGTTTCCGTCCTGCAAGCTATCTTTGCGATCACGTCGTCGCGGGCGTCGCTTGGTCGGCCAACGGAGAGGTGCGGGACGCTGAATCCTGCGCGCATTCATCGGGACACGGCGCGGTTTTGATCGCGGGCGCGGGCCTCATCCGTGCTGCGGCGGAGGCCGGCCGAGGGCGTCGGCGAGGGCGGCGGCGAGGGCGGAGGCGAAGGCGTCGAGGGTCTCGGGCGTGAGCCAGCGCTTGGCTTCGCGTGAGTCGAGGGCGTTGTGGGTCTCGACGAGGACGGCGGGCATGGCGGTGCGGCGAAGGAGGAAGATGCGCTGATCGGGGGCGTGGCGATCGACGAAGACGCCGGGCGCGATGTCGTCGGCGGCGTAGATGCCGGTGTACTCGGCGCCGCCGTAGGCGAGGAATCCGGCCTGGGCCATGCGCTGCGCGACGGCGCGGCCGAGCGTGAGGCGGGCGTCGGTGAGGGCGCGGTCGCCTTCGTCCGAGTAAAGGACGGCGAAGCCGGGGGCTTCGAGCGAGACGGTGCACGAGCGGCCGGGCACGGGCGACCATTGCTCGGTGTGGCCGCGCACGTCGGAGTGCAGGCTCACGAAGGCATCGGCGCCGAAGGCTGCGGCGTCGGCGAGGCGATCGACGTACTCCACGAGGGCGCCGCGCTCGCGGCTGAGGCGGATCTCGAAATGGCCCGTCGCCTCCAGGCGATCGCGCAGGGCTTCGGCGACATCGAGCATCGCGTCCTGCTCGTCCACGCAGAAGCTGGAGCGGTTGCCGGGGTTGCCGGGCGCGCCGTGGCCTGGATCGATCGTCACGCGGGCCACGCCGAAGCCCGGCGGAAATGCGGCGGGCACGAGCGAGAGAGACGCGCGATCACCGGGCCAGCGGGCCGGATCGGCGATCGCGACGGGGGGCACGCGGCGCGGGGTGGCGTGCGTCGCGCTCCAGGCGATCGCCGCGACGGCGAGCCCGCCCACGGCGGCGGCGATCCATCCGGCGTGCGAAGCCATGCGTGCATGAGATAGCCCCGCCGGGGCCGGCTGTCAGATTCTTGGCGAGAAGGGCCCGAGGGCGGCGCCGCGTACGCGGTGGATCACGGCGCCACGATGGTGACGGTCTCGGACGCCGTCCGCGCGAAGGTATCGGGCGCGTACATCTCTTCCACCCGTGCCGGCGGGGTGACGAAGTTGCCCGGCGTGGACGCGCGGGCAACGAAGCGGAACGTCGCGAGCCCCGCGGGTAGCTCGTCGACGAAGTAGAGGACGCGATCGTCGCGCAGCTCGCGTCGTGTCGCGCGCTCGTGTTTCTCCCAGGCGCGGAGCCATGCGCCGCCGAGGCGCAGGTCGGTGGCCACGGCTTCGAGGCCGCCGGCGAGCGGGGATTCGAGGACGACGGCGCTGCGTGGGGAGGGGGTGACGACGTCGAGCTGCACCTGCACGAGCTCGCCGGCGACGAGGGCGCCGGGCGGACGATCGGGGCCGTCGCCGTCGAGCGGACGCACGGTGCGGTGGAGGAGAAAGCCCGACTCGACGGCCTGCATGGGCAGCTCGCGGCGCGCGAAGCGCAGGCGCGCGTGATAGTGGAGCGGGCCGGTCGCGGTGAAGCCGAGCGGGCGCGTGCCGGCGCCGAGGAGCGTGGCCGCGGGCACACCGAAGCTCACGGGCTTTGCG
Source organism: Minicystis rosea (assembly GCA_001931535.1). Lineage (GTDB taxonomy): Bacteria > Myxococcota_A > Polyangia > Polyangiales > Polyangiaceae > Minicystis > Minicystis rosea. The sequence goes on along the minus strand of CP016211.1, from coordinate 4,700,105 downwards.
TTCTCGAGCTCGCTCTCGCGGAGGAGCGCGTCGCCGAGGAAGACACGGGCCGAGGTGCCGTGCGGCGCAGGCGGGCGAGCGCGACGGAGATCGTCGAGCGCGAGCAGCGCCCAGGCGGCGTCGTGCGTGGTGCGGAAGCGGCCGCCGCGGCGCGCATCGAGGATGCCGCGCGCGAGACGCGGGCCGAGCGGATGCGCGGGATCCAGGGCGAGGAAGGCGCGCAGGATCATGGCGGTGGTGCGCGTGTCCGAGTCGAGCAGGCGCTCGAAATGGCGGGCGACCACGGCGTGCGCCGAGGCGCCGTCGAGGCGCAGGATGCTCTCGAGATCGCGGGCGAGCTCGCGCAGGTGTGCGGGATCGTCCTTGGCGAGCGCCAGGGCGTGGAGCAGGAGCGCGCGGGAGAAGGGCGGAAGGCGATCGCGCGCGGCGAAGAGGCGTGACGCGAGATCGCGGTCGGGGTGCCCATCGATCGCGTCGACGTCGGCGAAGAAGGCTGCGAGCGCGAGGCGATCTTCGGAGGCGTCGGCGGCGATCGAGGTGGCCTCGCGCAAGTAGGCGCGGGCGCGTGTGGTGATGGACGGCGGCACGGTCGCGCCGCGCCGCCGCGCCTCGTCGAGGCCCCAGAGCGCCCACGCGCTCACCCACGGATCGCTCTTGGCCGACTCGGGCCAGAGGCCGAAGCCGCCGTCGCGGCGCTGATGACCGATGAGCCGCGCCACGGATTCGTCGATGGTGCGGCGCGTGCCCGCGGGCAGCGACGTGCCCAGCGCTTCGGTGAGATCGCGCAGCGCGAGGATGGGCACGAGGCGGCTCACGGTCTGCTCGGTGCAGCCGTAGGGATACTCGACGAGCTGCTCCACGCCGTCGGCGAGGCCGGCGAGCGGCGTGGTGGAGAGGGAGACGTCGAGGCCGCCGTAGTCGGAGCGAATCGTGGAGAGATCGCCGAGCGCTTCGGCGGCGGAGGCGGACGTCTCGCCGTCGATCGAAGCGCTCTCGGGCACGAGCGGTGTGATCACGTCGCGCGTGAGCGTCATCGCATCGGAGAGCTTGCCGAGGTCGGCGCGGAAGGTGAGCCGTGCAGGCCCCGTGCGATCGGCCTTAAGCGCGAAGCGGACCTCGGCGGGCGTGCCCCGCTCGATGCGCACCGATTGGCGTGTCGCGGACGCCGGCGTCAGGCCGGAGATCTCCGCGCTCACAGTCGCATTTCCTTCGGCTTCGGTGCCCGAGATCACGACCGAGGCTTCGAAGCGATCGCCCACGCGCACGATGCGCGGCAGCGTGGGGCGCGCCATCAAAGGCAGGCTGGTCACGACCCGCGCCTCGCCGACGCCGGCGCGATCGTCGGCGGTGACGGCCACGGCCATCACGGCGTACGAGGTGAGCCCGTCCGGCAACGTGAAGCGACGGCGGAGCTTCCCGGCGTTATCGGTGACGAGGTGCGCGGCGAAGAAGGCGGTTTGCGGAGGCTCGACGCGCGGCGTGCTCCGCTGCGTCGCGCCCATGCGGACACGCGGCCAGCGGGCTCGGTGCCACCCGTCGATGCCGACGCGAACCAGATCGTCGCGTGACTCGGTCGATTCGGCGAGTGTGTGTCGTCCATCGTGCAGCGCGATCCACGGATCGGGGAGCGCATAGCCGTACAGCGAGAGCGTCCCCTGGTCCGCGGCCCACAGCGTGATCTCGGCGCGCGCGGGCTTTCCGGCCGCGTCCTTCACGTCGACGTCGACGTCGATCGCTTCACCGGGCCGGTGTCGTTCACCGCCGCTCGTCGTGATGGTGACCGCGAGCCGCTTCGGCTTGGCGCTCACTGCAAACGCGTGACCGTAGCTCGCCGCCGCGGGGCCCGAGACCATCATCACGTTGGCCCGCGCGTTGGGGATCATCGTGTCGGTGATGGGGACGTCGACGCGCGCGCCGGCCGGTGGAACGGAGAGGACACGCTGCCAGAGGATGCCTTCGCGCTCGATGGTGACCAATGCGGTCGCCGTCTTCGCATACGGCGAGGCGATGTGGATGTGACCGGTCTGTCCGACTTCGTAGCTCTGATCCATCGTCATGGAGAGCTCGGGGCGGGGCGGTTCGGGAGGCGGAGTAGGCGCCGGCGGTGTGGGCGCGGGCGGCTCGGCTACCGGCAACGAGGTGCTCGCGCGCACCATGTTTCCTCGGCGATCCGTGAGCGATGCACGCACGAGGATCCGCGCTCTCTCGGTCGCATCCTTCGGCACGTCGAAGGGGCAGCGCACTGCCGCGGGGCCGGTGGTCACGTCGCACGAGGTGACGCGGACCTCCATGGCTCGGGAGTCGTCGCCGTCGCGTCGCACGATGTCGACGTGCACCTTGGCTGCGCGCCGCTCGCCTGTGGGCGTGACCGCGATGATCTCGGGCGAGACACGATCACCCGGCGCCACGGGGTTGCCACCGGGGACCGCGATGGCGACGTACAGCTCGCCCGGATGGACGAGGGCGTGTGCGCGCGCGGCCAGGGCTTGCCGGTTCAGATCCATGGCCTCGACGGCGCACGATACTTCCTCGGGTTGGCTCTGATCGTAGAGCGCCAGCGTGATCGGGAACGTGAGCGCGCCGCGCTTGTCGAGCTTGGCCCGCGTGCGCGCGATCTCGGCGGGGATCACCCCTCGCTCCTCGTCGTGGGCGCTGAAGCCCTGCTCGCGCAGCCCCGGCACTTCGAACGACGAGGACCCACGCGAGGCCACGATGGTCGCCGTCGCGCCGCTCATCGCACCGCCGTGCAGATACGTGCCCTGCACGCCGCAGCGGAGGGTGTCGCCGCGCGTGTACTCGCGACGATCGGTGGTGGCCTCGACCGCGATCTCGGTGGGCCGATACTCCGACACGAGGAACCCGCCCGTCACGTGGGCGTCGCCGATCGTCGCCTTGGCGCGATAGCCGTCGACGGGGCCGTCCTTGGGGATGGGGACGTCGACCGCGAGCGTGCCGAACTCGGAGAGCGTGGTGTCGATCTCGGCGATGGGCTTCCCGCGCCCCGCGCTGACGCTGATGTGCACCGGCGCGCCGCGCGGCGTGGTGAGCCCGGAGAGACCGGGCATGCGAATCACGCCCGCGAGCTTCACCGTCTCGCCGGGCCGATAGAGCCCGCGCTCGGTGTACAAGAAGCCGGCCGGCTCGATGGCCTGCGGCGTCGCGATCTCGCGGTAGCTCCAGTCCGCGCCGCGTCGGGCCACGATCACGAGCTTGTCGTTCGGACGAAACGCTTCGCTCCAGATCGGCGTCGCCTCACCGTTCGCGCGGGTGGTGGCCGAGCCGAGCATCTTGGCCGGCTCGGGGCCACGCGGCGCGCGATACACCGCGACCTCGGCGCCGGCGATTGGGCTCGCGTCGTCGAGATCGGAGACGAGCACGGCCGCGCCGCCATGGCCGAGCCGCGCGGTGATCCCGAGATCGGTGAGGTTGAGCCGGTGCGATGTCGTGCGGCGATCGCTCTTCCCGCGCGGCGTGTACCCGGCCACGACGTCGAGCACGCCGCGCGCGCCCGGGAGGAGCTGATCGATGGGGATGTCTCGTTGCACGTGCTCGTCGAGACGCGGCTCGGGGATCGCCGCCACTGGCCCGCCCGGCGGAGGAAGCGGCGCGCCGCCGACGGCGCGGAGGACCTCGTCGAGCGAGCGCGGCGAGACGTGCACCTCGACGTTGGATGCGTTGGTCGTGCGCGTGGGGAACGTGTGGCGATGCTTTGAGCTCCAATGAATTCCATGCAGCCCGAGCTGCACGCCCGCGGGCCGGTGACCGAAGCGGAACGTCTGCGCGGCGCCCGGTACGAGGCGCTGCCCCGACCAATCGATGAGCTTTGCATTCGGCGCGAGGCGCACGCGGTACGTTTGGCCCGGCTTGAAGTCCGCGAGGACGTCGAAACGATCGACGGGATCGTTGGAGGCGTGCGGTGTCGGATCCCATTTCACCGGCGGATCGACGAGGATCGCCCGCACCAGCGGCGTCTGTGGCACGGCGCCGTCGAGCTCCACGGAGATGACACCGTGATCGGGATCGCAGGCGCCGGCGTCGTCCGGGTGCGGCTCGCAGGTCCACTGCTTCACCGACGGCGGCCCCACGGTGGTGAAGGTGATGTCGCGCTCCGCGCCCGCCGGGAGCTCGCCGCCCTCGGCCCGCAGCGACGCATCGACGTGCACGTGGATGCGATCCGCGAGCGGCAGCGGGCGCGCCGGCATCAGAACCACGCGTGTCGGTCCCTCCCGCTTGATGGCGAACGGGATCGTCGCGGTCGCCTTCTCGCCGCGGATGCTCACCGCGCGCTGGATCTCCGCGTCGGCGACCGCTTCGTCGAACACGAGCCTCACGCTCTCGTCGAGCGCCACGCCCGTCGCGCCCATCGCGGGATCGTGCTCGACGACGTTCGCGCGCGGCGTGATGAAATCGAGCACGAACGTCTCTGCCAGCGTCGAGTCGTCGAGCGCGCGCGTGCCCGCGGGGATCTCCACGTGATAGGCGGTGGCGGGCGCGAGCTTCGCTTCCGCGTCGAAGCGCAGCGCTGAGCTGCCGAGCCAATGAAACGCGCCCTTCGCCGTGGGCCACATCGTCACCGGCGGCGCGGGATCCGACGGACCGAGCCCCAGCGCCCGCATGGGCTTATTGAAGACGATCGATATCTCCGTGCCCTGCGACGTCTCCCCGCGCGGGCTCGCGAAGCTCACGGCGAGCGGACCTCCGTGGGCTTGCGCCGTCGCCGCCGCTTCACCGCCCAAGTCGAGCGCGTGGCGCGCCGGCACCTGAGGAGGCATGGCGCCGGGGAGGCACGCGGCCGGCAGCGAGAGCCCGAGGACGACGGCGGCGAGGGCAGGTCGAGGATGGCGCACGAGGCTCGTTACGAGAGCGTCGCCCACCGCCGGGTTCCTCGTCACCGGTCGAAAGCGCGCCCGCCGCGTGAATCACGCTTTCTCGCGCGTCGCCCCGGCCTTCTCGCCGAGCACGCGTGTCCGCGCGGCCCGCGCCAGAGACCACGCCGTGTCCGTCGCCGTCACCTCGTCACCCAACCGGGCCAGCGCCCGCGCCGCCCGATCCAAGGCCGCCCGATGGCCGAGCGATCCTTCTTCATGTGCCGAAAGCGAGAGCGCCGCGGCGAGCTCACGACCCACGGCGACCAGCGGATCCGAGCCCGGGGCCGGCGCAGCCTCACGCGCGCGCCGCGCGGCATAGAGAATCCGCACGAGCCCCAAGGCATCACGAATGGCTTCTGCAGAAGAAGGGTTACGCGCGGTCGGCAAAGGATCACCACGATACCCACCCTTGCGCATCGGTTCAGTATCAATCGAGATCAAAATCGATGTTCGGTCACATGCCCTCGAGCGGCCATGGCCAATGAAGCGATCATGGCATCTCGGTCGGCGACGCCGCTGGGCCTCGCAGGTTAGGATTGCGCCGATGCGCCGCGCGCCCCTTGCATTCTCGATCATGGCCTTGCTCGTCGGTTGCGGTGGAGGCGCCCCGGCGACGTCGACGACGAGCGGCGGCGGTGCCTCCGGCACAGGCGGCGCCGTCAGCGGCAGCGGTGGGGCCGGCGGCTTCATGCCCCTATGTCGCGGGATGCCGTTGCCCGTGGGCGATGTCCCCGTGGGACAGGATCATCGCTCCATCGACGTTGCCTGCGGGAGCGCCGGCTTGCACGTAGCCGTTGTGGAGAGCGGTGTCGTGCGACTGCGTTATCGCGGATCGACACCGCCTTCGGGGCGCGCGTCCTACGCCGTCATCGATCAGAATGCCGACGTCCTCCCAGCCATCGGCAGCACCAAGGACACTGTCCTCGTCTGCACGGACGACGTGCTCGTCGAGGTCACCCGTGCCGATTGCCGCGTTCGCGCCACCGATCGGGATGGTGCCGTGTTGCTCGAGGATCCCGAGGGGGGTGGTTATCACGAAGGCCAAGGGCTCGGCCGCGGCGTGACGCGCGCCGCTGCAGAAGGCGAGCACTTCTACGGCTTCGGTGAGAAGACAGGCCCGCTCGACAAGCGCGGCCGCACGCTGACGTTCTGGAACACCGATGCTTACCAATCTGCGTTCGGTGGTTATCCGCCCGATGCCGATCCGCTCTATCAATCCATCCCTTTCTTCATCGGGTTGCGCGGCGCCACGGCCTATGGCGTCTTCCTCGACGACACACACCGGCTCCGTTTCGACATGGCTGCCACCGATGCCCAGCGATACACGCTGGAGACCGCCGGTGACGAAGTGGATCAATACCTCTTCGTCGGGCCGGCCATGCGCGACGTCATCGCGCGCTATACCGCGCTCACGGGGCGGATGGCGCTCCCGCCGCGATGGTCTTTGGGATATCACCAATCGCGTTGGGGGTATTCGCCGGATACCGAGGTCTTGGCGGTCGCGACGGAGCTGCGGAATCGCCGCTTGCCCGCCGATGGCATGTGGCTCGACATCCAGCACATGGATGGATTCCGCTCCTTCACTTGGGATCCAGCCGCCTTTCCCGATCCTTCGGGCCTCGTCGTGAGCCTGAGCGCGTTGGGGATGCACACGGTGGCGATCGTGGATCCGGGGATCAAGGTCGATCCTCAATACGATGTCTATGCGGAAGGGCTCGCCCAAGACTTCTTCCTGAAGCGGGCCGGGGCACCCTATGTCGGCGAGGTTTGGCCAGGGCCTGCGACGTTCCCCGACTTCACCTCTCCGGACGTGCGTGCGTGGTGGGGAGAGCTCGTGAAACGCGATCTCGACGAGGGCGTGAGCGGGCTTTGGATCGACATGAACGAGCCCTCCAATTTCGTGAGCGGGACCGATGGAACGGTCCCGAACGATGCCGTGTGCGCCGGCGACGGGACGCCGGGGACGATGGCGGATCTGCACAACGTCTATGGGCTCAACGAGGCTCGCGCGACCTACGAGGGGATGCGCGCCGCGGTGCCCGAACGCCGGCCTTTCGTGCTGACGCGCGCCGGTTATGCAGGGGTGCAGCGTTATGCGGCGGTGTGGACGGGCGATGCGCCGAGCACGTGGCCGACGCTCCGGGGCACCCTTCCCATGTTGCTCGGGATGGGGCTCTCGGGGCTCCCGTTCGTGGGGAGCGACGTGGGTGGATATTCGGGCGGCGCCTCGGCGGAGCTGTTCGCGCGGTGGATGCAGGTGGGCTCGTTCTCACCCTTCTTCCGAGGGCACGTGACGAGCGGCGTGGCCGGCCAGGAGCCGTGGAAATTCGGCACCGAGGTGGAGGACATCAGCCGCAACGTGATGCTCGATCGCTATCGGCTCATGCCTTATCTCTATAGCTTGTTCTGGGAGGCGACGCAGACGGGCGCGCCCGTCCTCCGGCCGCTCGTGCACGAGTTTCAGGCCGACCCCGGTTCGGCCACCGTCGACGACGAAGCGATGTTGGGCCCGTATCTGCTCCTGTCTCCGGTGCTCGAGCAGGGGGCGACGACGAAGACGGTATATCTGCCGCCGGGGCGCTGGTTCGAGGCGCGATCGGGCGCCGTGCACGAAGGACCGGGCACGTTTGCCGTGAGCCTCACCCAGGGCGCGTTGCCGACGTACGTGAGGGAAGGGGCCATCGTCCCGCGCGTAGACCCCGTTGCATGGGTGGATGAGAAGCCGAGTCAGAATCTGTATCTCGATGTCTATCCGGCCGACACGGAGACCCAACTCACGCTCTACGAAGATGACGGATCCTCGTTCGCCTACGCACAGGGGCAGAGCGCCAAGGTCACTTATTCGCTGCAACGCTTGGCCGGAGGCGCGAGGCTCGAGGCCACGCCGCGCGAGGGGGAATACGTTTCACCGCCGCGAGCGCTCTCGGTGCGGGTGCGGCGTGTGGATCACGAGGTGAGCGGGGTGAAGCTTTCGGGGGCGCCGCTCGCGGCGTTCACGAGCGAGGAGAGCTTGCGGGCGGCGGGGAAGGGGTATTTCTACGATGCGCGGGATCTGTCGCTGCTCGTGGTGATTCCCGATCAGGCAGGGTTCGTGTTGACGATGGATTACGATCCCAGCTTGGGAGATCCGGCGCCTCCCGTGTTGATGCGATTCCGTGTGACGGTCCCGCCGGGCACGCCGACGTCGGCGCCCATTCACATCGCCACTTCGGCCAACGGATGGACGCAACAGGCGCTCGATTGGGACCCTGGAATGACGAGCGCCTCGGGGCTCGTGCCGGTGCCCCGAGGAGATTGGGTGTTTTACAAGTACACGCGGGGTGGTTGGCCGACGGTCGAGAAGTGGCCCGGGTGCGTGGAGGCGACGAACCGTTACGAGCTGGGCGCGGCCCACCCGGACAAGGAGGATACGGTGTTTGGCTGGGCGGACTGGTGTCCGTGAGGGTTGTGGTTTTTTAACCGCAGCCGCGGTCGAAAAGACACGCCTCCGTTCGGGGGAGGCCGCGCATGTCGCGGGATTTGTGCGCTTTGTCGGGAGGAACACCTCTTGCTGACGCGGCGCGCCCGTGAATCCCTATCGCAAAGGAACGCCGCGGCTCGACCTCTCGCCGACGGATCGGGCGGCGTCGTATCGGGCTGCGCGGGTGCGTCTCGTGGTCGCCGCTGGATCGTTGGTGGCCGCGGGCATCGTGATCCCATTGGCCGGTCGCTCGTGTCGGCCGGCGGTGGCGCCCATGGAGGTGCCGCCCGAGCTGCTGCGGGCGGGGGCGACGTTCCCGGCGGCGATACCGGATCTGCGGCCGGCGACGCCGCTCGATCCGTTGCTCGCGGCGGATGCGCCCGATCGTTTGGCGGTGCTCGAGCCGACGGCCAACGCGATCAACCTGAGGCCGGGGGCGCCGCTCGTGGTGCGGTTCAATCGCCCGATGGTCGAGGGCGTGCGCGTCGGCAAGCCGGCCGACGAGGCGGTGATCGCGCTGACGCCGCCCGTGCGCGGGCAGACGCGGTGGACATCGCGCAACACGGTCTCGTTCGAAGCGGAGCCCGGGACCTGGAGCAACACGCGCACGGTGTCGATGGATCTCGCGCCGATGCTGCGATCGCTCGCGGGGGAGACGATCGAAGATTTTCAGGCGCGCACGGTGGTGTTCGATGGTGGCCCGCGCTTCGATCACGCGCGGCACGCGTCGCGGCTCGTGCCCGGTGAGCCGCTCACGCTGCTGTTCTCGGGCAAGATCGATGCGGCTCTGCTGCCGTCGCAGATGATGGTCTACGAGATCGACGGCGGGCGGCGGATGTTGCCGTTCTCCGCGCTGGAGCGGCCGCGCGACAAGCAGGGGCTCGTGCCGGTGGAGGTGAGCCTGAAGAAGTCCCTGGAAGCAGGGGCGCACTTCGCGGTGGCGCTGGCGCCGCCGATCACGTGGGGTGGCTCGGAGCCGCGGGTGGTGCGCTTTCAGATCGCGACGCGACCGCGCATCGATGGGATCGATTGTCAGGAGAGCGCGACCGAGGGATCGGCGTGCGCGCACAGCGGGCCGCCTGGGCAGATCGTCGACATCGGGGAGGTGCTGCGTCTCCTCGCCACCGAGGAGCTCGCCGCGCTGCCGAAGGACGCGGTGCAGGTGAAGCCGGCGCTCGCCGGTCTCGCCGTGAAGATCGAGGACAAGAAGAAGATCGTCATCTCCGGCGATTGGGATCCGGGGCAGGTCTACGAGGTCCGCGTCGGAGGGCTGCGCGATACGGAGGGGAGGGATCTGGAGCGACTTGCGCCGCTCGCGATCCGCAGCGCGGGACGAACGCCGGAGGTGCGTGCGAAGTCGGGGCGGCTCGCGTTCGAGCAGGAAGCGAAGGCGGCGCTCGACATCGCGGCCATTCACGTCGAGGAGGGCGAGGCGCGGATCGGAGCAGTGCCGCCGGGGCAAGAGATCGAGGCGGCGCTGTTCCCGGCGCGGTGGATCGGGCCGGAGCGAACGGGGCAATGGCGAAGCATGAAGCTCACCGAGGTGGTGCCTTCGTCGCGACCGAACCGATGGGGCAGCGGATCGCTTTCGTGGATGGATCAGGATCCGGACAACGCCGCGCTCGCGGTGATTTCGCTGCTGCCGGACAAGAGCGAGCGCCGGCCCGAGGCGTTGCCGGCGACGTTCGTGCAGCGCACGGATCTCGGGATCGACGCCAAGCTGTTGCCGCGCGGTGTGCTCGCGTGGGTGACGTCGGTGCATCGCGCCGAGCCTGTCGCCGGATCACGGGTCACGGTGGCCGATGCCACCGGCACGACGCTCGCGGAGGCGAGCACGGATGGGAACGGTGTGGCGTGGATCCCGCTCGAGCAAAATCTCCTCGAAGCAGGCGGGGCCGTGCGGGCCGTGGCGGGGAAGGATCGCGCCGTGTTGGTGATGGATCCGCGCGCGGCGATGGGGCCGAGGCACCTCAGGATCTCGCCCGGTGAAGCGCCTCCGCCGGCCGATGCGTGGGTGGCGACGGTGTTCACGGATCGCGGGATTTGCAGGCCCGGCGAGACCATCCACGCCAAGGCGGTGGTGCGCGAAGGGAGCGGTGATGCGTTGACCGCGCCCCTCGGGGCGGTGCGGGTGATGTTGTTCGGGCCGGCCGGCGAGGCGCCGAAGGCGGAGCGCGTCGTCGCGCTGTCGAGCTTCGGATCGGTCGACGCGGACTTCGCCGTCGATGCCGGCGCCGATCCCGGGACGTACCGCGTCGAGGTGCGGCGCGACGGGCAGGAGCGGCCCGTGGGATCGGCATCGTTCGCCGTCGGGCAGTATCAATTGCCGGCGTTCCGCGTGGATCTCGCGCTGAGCGAGGCCGTGCTCGTCGATCGCGATCCGATGCACGCCAACGTCGCGGTCAATTACATGTTCGGCCCGCCGGCGGCGGGGACGCGGCTGAGCTGGACGTTGCAGCGCAGTGGATCGAGCGACTATCCCGACAAGTGGGCGACGTACGCGTTCACGCCCGTCGACGCATCGGCGCACTTCGGGACGATGGCGCAGGGGGACATGACGCTCGATGCCGAGGGGCGCGCCGCGATCGGCACGACCGTGTCGCTGGGCGCGCCCGTTCGCGAGGAGGCCACGCTCGAGGTCATGGTGCGTGACATCACGGGCTCGGTGACGAGCGCGCGCCGTCACTTCCAAATGAGGCCCGCGACGTACGAGGTGGGCGTGCGCCGCGCAGCGCAGTGGATCGAGCACGGCGCCGAGCTGAACGCGGAGACGATCGTCATCGACGGCGACGGCGCGCTCGTGCCGGGGCGCAAAGTGGAAGCGCGCATCGTGCGCGAGGGCTGGCACACGTACTGGGAGTGGTCGCGGCACGGGGCAGCGGATGAAGAGGAAGGCGAGGGCGGGAGCTACGAGACGCGACGCACGCGATCACGCGAGGTGGTCCATCGCTGCAACGTGACCTCGGCGGCGGCGCCGGTGAGCTGCGCTTGGAAGGCCGAGCGGCCGGGCACGTACGTGCTCGAAGCCGTGACACGCGACGACCGCGGGCGCACGAGCACGGCGTCGCAGCGCGTGTACGTCGCGGGGCCGGACGAGCATCCGGATCGCGATCCGCCTGGCACCGCGGTGACGCTCACGCCCGAGCGGAGCGCCTACGAGGTCGGTCAGACGGCGGAGATCGCGTTCGAGTCGCCGTTCCCCGAAGGCGAAGCGCTGCTCACGGTGGAGCGCGACGGCGTCATCGTGATGGAGCAGCGGCGCGTGAAGGCCGGCGGTGACGTGTACCGTTTCCCGGTCACCGCGGAGATGGTGCCCAACGCGTTCGTGTCGCTGACGCTGGTGCGTCCGCGCACGGGCGCGCCCGGGAAGAAGATCGATCTCGACGCGCCCGATCTGCGGGTGGGCCTCACCGAGATCGCGGTGCGACCTGCCGCGTCGCCGCTCACGGTGAGCATCGAGGCCGGGCCGAGCGCGCCCGCGGGATCCGATGTGCCGATCGCGGTCGCGGTTCGCGATGCGGGAGGCCAGGGCGTGCCTGCAGAGGTGGCGTTGTTCGCGGTCGACGAGGGGACGCTGCGCATCACGGGGTACGAGGTGCCGGATGCGCTGTCGGGGCTGTTTCGCCGGATGCCGCCGTCGTTCGCGTGGGAAGATCTGCGGCGCGCGCTGGTGTCGCGCGTCGACGAGCCGCTCGTGCCGAGCGCGGGCGGTGACGGATCCGAAGCGGGGAGCGCGCGGCGAACGCCCGAGCAAGATCGTTTCGAGCCGACGCCGCTGTGGCTGCCGCGCTTGACGACGGACGCCGAGGGGCGCGCGAGCGCGACGATCCATCTGCCATCGCGGCCGACGCAGTACCGCATCATGGCGGTCGCCGTGGATGCGGGGACGCGCGCGGGGCATGCACACCACACGATGGTGGCGGCCATGCCGGTGGTGGTCCGGCCGGCGCTGCCCGATGCCGCGACGGTCGGCGATCATTTCGAGGCGGCGGCGATCGTGCACAACACCGAGGACAAGCCGGTGGATGTGACGGTGACGCCCATCGTCGATGGAGTACCGCGATCGCCGCAGGTGCTCCATCTCGAGCCTCGTGCGCAGTCGCGTGTCGTCGAGTGGGTCGATGTCGCGCGGGCGGACGATCTCGTGGTGCGCTTCGAGGCGCGGGCCGAGGGCGCGTCGACGCTCGCCGAGGCGCGGGTGGCCGTGGCGCCGCGCGGGCGAACGGCGCGATCCGAAGCGGTGGGCGCGGTGAGCGGGAGCCGCGATCTCAAGGTGCAGCTCCCGGCGACGGTGGAGGCAGGGACGGTGACGCTGTCGATCGCGTCGCATCCTTTCGTCGGGCTGGATGCGTCGTTCGAGTCGCTGCTCGCGTCGCCGGAGGCCGGCGCGGAGGTGACGGCGTCGAGCGTGATCGCGCTCGCGGCCTACGCGACGTTCGATCTCGGCCGGAAGCCGGGGGGCGTCTCGACCGAGGAGATCCGCGCGCGGGCCGCGTCGGCGATCGCGCGGCTCACGTCGTTGCAGCAGCACTCGGGCGGGTTCGGTGCTTTCAGCGCCGGCTCGCCCGTGGATGTTTACCTCTCGGTGTATGCGCTGCACGCGCTCTCGGCGGCGCGACGCGCAGGGCACAAGGTGCCCGACGACGCGCTGGATCGCGCGCGGTCCTACGTGCACGGGGAGGTGCGCGACACGGTCTTCGGTGATCGCGACACGGGTGGACACGACGAGATGGCGTTCGCCTTGCGGGTGCTGACGGAGGCACACGAGCCCGACGTGGATCGCATTCGAGCGGTCTACGATCAGCGGGAGAGGCTCTCGCCTTACGGGATGGCGCAGCTCGCGCTGGCCATGGACGACATGGATCGGCGGCGCGACACGCTGGTGCTCGAGGCGATCCAGCGTGTCCTCGCCACGCGCGAAGACGAGCGCCAGAACCCGCGTATTCTTCGCTGGTACGACGGATCGGCGCGCACGCTGGGGGCCGTGCTCGAAGCCGCGCTCGCGATCGACGTGGGGCGCAAGGATGCGGGGCGCCTCGCGACGCGGCTCCTCGCTGCGCGCGACGAGGCGCGCGGCGGCTTCGGATCGACGCACGAGACCAGCCATGCGCTCGCGGCGCTGGCGGCCTATGCAGCGACCGTGCGGGCTGAAGGGCCGTTCACGCCGCGCGTGCTCCTCGACGGCGCGCCGCTCACGGCCGGCGCGCGCACGAGCATGCTCGCGTGGTACACGATCCCCGCGGCGCAGGTGATGGGCAAGGAGCACACGCTGCGCATCGAGGCGCCGGGTACGGCGTGGTTCGCGATCGCGTCGCGTTGCGTAGAGCCGCTCGGCCCGCTCGACGAGGTGGCCCGCGGCGAGGCGGCGGCGCTTCACCGGGTCCTCGAGGACGCGAGCGGCAAGCCGCTCGGCGCGCACGCGCGCGTGCGGCTCGGCGAGCTCGTGCGGGTGCGGCTCTTCTTGCACAGCGAGCACGCCACGCCGCCGTATCTCGCGCTCCGCGATCGGATGGCAGGCGGCCTCTCGCCGATCGACGGCGCGCACGAGACCACGCCGCGCGCTTCGCTGTGGGCGCTCCTCGGCATGGGGGCCGACGACGACGCGGTCGATTCGCGCGGCCACTGGGCGGCGCGATCGCTCGACGCCATCTCCCACCGCGCGTTCTCGGCCGGGCGGGCCACGTTCTACATGACCCAGCCGGGCTCGGGGCTGCGCGAGATCACGTACGGCGCGCGCGCCACCACCGTCGGCACCTTCGTGCTGCCGCCGGCGGAGATCGAAGCGCTGTATGCGCCGAGCTTCGTCGCGCGCAGCGCGGTCAACACGCTGACCGTGGATCCGTGATGCGCCTGCCGTCGCTCTCCAGCGTGGCAGCAGCGCTCCGGCCCGCGCGCCTCCTGCGGCTCGCTGGGACGATCGCCGCCCTCGTGCTCGTGAGCGTCGCAGGCTTCCAGCTCACGCCGCCGTCGTGGTGGGTGGATCCAGCGCGCTTCGCGCGGCCACGTGACGCGTTCGAGATCCTGGATCGACGCGGCCGCGTGATCCGGCACGCCCGCGTGGACGGCGTCGATCGTCGCTGGGTCGCGCTCCGCGAGATCTCGCCGGATGTGATCGATGCGTTCCTCGCCGTGGAGGACGCGCGCTTCCGCGAGCATCACGGCGTCGATCTGCGCGCGCTCCTTCGCGCCGTCGTCACGAGCGTGCGGCCTTGGGGGCGGCGCAGCGGCGGGTCGACCATCACGCAGCAGCTCGTCAAGCGCGTGTATGGGCGGCCGCTCGGGCCGCTCTCGAAGGTCGTCGAGATCGCGCGGGCGGCGGCGCTGGAGCGCATCTTCACGAAGGACGAGATCCTCGAGCAGTATTTGAATCGCGTGCCGTTCGGCGATCGCATCGAGGGCGTGGCGCGCGCGTCCGAAGAGTATTTCGGCCGGCCCGTGGGGGCGATCGGGATCGCGGAGGCCGCGTTGCTCGCGGGCATTCCGCAGGCGCCCAGCGCGACGGAGCCGCGCCGGCACTTGGCTCGAGCGAGGATGCGACGCGACTACGTGCTCGCGCGGCTCGCGGCGCGCGGACGCATCGACGAAGCGACGCAGCGCGCGGTCGCGGCCGAGCTGCCCGCGATTCGCGCGGTGCCCGCGCGGCCCGACGAGGCGCCGCGCTTCGCCGATGCGGTCCTCGCGCGGTGGAAGGATGGACGAATCGAGCGGCGCGACGGCGCGGTGCGCACCTCGCTCGATCTCGAGCTGCAACGCCGCACCGACGACGTGCTCGCGGCCGCCGTGGCGCGCTTCTCTTCACGGGGCGTGAGCAATGGAGCGGCCGTGGTGATCGCCAATGCGACCGGCGAGATCCTCGCGTACACGGGCGCGGCGCGACGCGGCCCGGACGTCGAAGGCGGCAGCCTCGATCTGCTCACGGCTCCGCGACAGCCGGGATCGACGCTGAAGCCCTTCGCGTATGCGATCCATTTCGAGCGCGGCGGGACGGCGGCCACCGTGCTCGACGACATCTCGTTGCCTCGGCTCGGCGCGCACGGCACGTGGTTCGATGCGCGTGACTACGACGGCCGCGAGCGTGGGCCTGTGCGTGCGCGCGTCGCGCTTGCGGGCTCGCTCAACCTGGCGGCGCTCGACGTTGCGGCCCGCGTGGGACAGACGGCGCTCCTCGGTCGCTTCGCCGCGATGGGCCTGCGCGTGCCGAAGGACGCGGATCACTACGGCGCTGCGGCCGTGCTCGGTGGCCTCGATGTCGCGCCGCTCGATCTCGCTTCGGCGTACGTCACGCTCGCGCGCGGCGGGACGCGCATCCCTCCGTCGTTCACGACGCGCGCGCCGGCCGCTGGCACGCCGGTGTTGAGCCCGGCGGCCGCCGAGGTGACGCGCGACATCCTCGCGGATCCGCAGGCGCGGGCCGATGCGTTCGGCGCCGACTTGATCGATCTCGCCGGCGGCGCCCGCTTCGCGCTCAAGACCGGGACGTCGTCGGGGTGGCGCGATGCCTGGGCGGCTGTGTTCACCGAGTCGCTCACGGTGGTGGTGTGGCTCGGCGATCCGGCCGCGCGTCCGCTCGGCGCGGTGTCCGGCTTCGAGGCGGCGGCTCCCGCGGCCGTGCGCATCCTCGCCGCCGCCGTCGAGCGTGCGTCCATCAATGGAGTGATGCCGGTGGAGCGAGACGCGATTCGGCTCGTGCCCGTCGCCGTCTGCGCCGCGACGGGGCATCGCCCCGGACCGCGTTGCCGGCACGTCGTCGAAGAGCGCTTTGCGCCTCAAACCATTCCCTCCGACGTGTGCGAGGCGCACGACGAGGCCGGCGACGTTCTCCTTCCGGCCCGCTATGCCGCGTGGATCGAGCGCGTTCATCCTCCGGGGGTGGCGCGCGCGTTCCTCGCGCCCGCGTCGACCGACGAAGATCCGGTGGTGCGCGAGCCGCGCGACGGCGCCCGCTTCCTCATCGATTCGGCGCGCGGGGTGTCGTCGATCCCGCTCCGCGCGATGCTTGGGGCACAGAGATCGCCGACGTCTCCTGGAAGGTCGATGGAGCGCCCATCCAAGGCGCTTCGTGGCCGCTCTCGCCCGGTGCGCACCGTGTGGTTGCGGAGCGGCAAGGCCGGCAGAGTCGGCCGGTTCAAATCCACGTCGACGCGCCGTCGCGCCGTTGACGCGCCGCCGCCGCAGCCGCGAAATGGCGATGATGCGCGCCTCGAAACCTCTCCTCATCGGCGCTAGCGGCGTCGCGTTCGCCGTCATGGCCGCCTGTGGTTTCCAGACCAATGGGCAAAGAGAAGAAGAGACTTCGTCGACCTCTTCATCGGCGAGCTCGTCATCCTCTTCGTCGTCCACGAGCGCGAGCAGCTCGGTGTCGAGCACCTCCAGCAGCGCGACGAGCAGCAGCGGCAACGTCACCACGGGCTCCGGAGGCGGCACCACGGGGTCGGGTGGAGCCACCACCGGCAGCGGCGGTACCGGCGGCGGCGGCACGGGCGGGATGGATGCCGGGCCGGTGACCTTCGCTTCGTGCAAACAGATCCATCAGATGGATCCGACGAAGCCGAGCGCCATCTACGATCTCACGCCCATCAATGGGTCTCCGTACAAGGCCTATTGCGAGATGACGGAGTCGAACGGCGGGTGGACGCTGGCGCTCAAGATCGACGGCAACGACAACACGTTCGAGTACGACAAGGCCATCTGGAAGAACATGAACGGCTACGCGGAGGACAAGCCGGGGCTCGACCAGCAAGAGGCCAAGCTCGCGAGCTACTGGAGCCTGCCGTTCACCGAAGTGCTGCTCGGGATGATCGACGGCGACACGACCCGATGGAAAAAGCTCACGTTGGGAGGCGATTCGCTCTACGCGCTCATCTCGCCCGATCAAGAGATCGCCACCACCGAGACCAAGGAGTTCTGGGAGGGGCTTCTCGCATCGGGATCCATTCAGGAGAAGTGCAATTGGCAGGGCGTGAATGCGAACAAGCGCATTCGCATCGGTCTCGTCGGGGATGAGAGCAACGATTGCAAGAGCCCCGACTCCGTCATCGGCTTCGGCATCAAAGACCCTTCCTGGCCGTCCTGTGGCAACCACGCGGCCTTCGGGCCGGACCACGGCGATCGCGACACGAAGACCTTCGGATACGTGCTCGTGCGGTGAGCGCCGGGCGCGCGGCTGCGAGGGCGCGGAGCTCGCGGCGCGATCGTTCTTCGATCACGCGCCGCGACGGGCCGTGGGGAGATGGCGCGCGCCGCCGGGGATGCGCTCGTTGCGGCCCTGCGGCTCCTCCTGTTGCGGGCGCTCGCGCTCGGGCATCATGTCGGCCTCGTCCTCGGGGTGGCGCTGCGCCTTCTGGTGGAGCCCGCCCGGGTTCTCGCCGCGCAGCCAGCGCTCCGTGCCTTCGGCCGAGCTGATGCCGCCGCGCTCGGCCTCCGCCATGCGGCGCATGGTGCGCTCGTCCGCCACCTTGGGAAACACGGCCGGAGGCGCGTGCTCCGGCGGCGCGAGGCGCACCTCGTAGCGGCGGCGGCGATGCGCGCCCGCGAAGCGAAGCAACGCGAGGCCGATGTCCTCCAGCTTGAGAAAAGCATACGTCAGCGCCGCGGACGCGGCCGCCCGCAAAGCCCTCCGATAGCGAGCTCTCATGGAGGCGATCCTGTGTTCTCACCCCACCGAGCGGTAGCGGCGCCGCGGGGAAACGGCGAGCGTGCTCGGCGGCCTTGCTGCGGTCGCGAGGCCCGCGGTATGCGATGGCCATGCGCGCACTCTATTGGGATGGCTCCGCCGCTCGCGTGGTCGATCGGCCCGAGCCCGTCGCCGGCCCGGGCACGGCGGTCATTCGCGTGAAGTGGGCCGGCATCTGCAAGACCGACCTCGAGATCTGCAAAGGGTACATGAGCTTCCGCGGCGTGCTCGGTCACGAGCTCGTCGGCACGGTCACGGACGGCCCGGACGAGTGGAAGGGCAAGCGCGTCGTCGGCGAGATCAACTTCGGCTGCGGCGCGTGCCCCGAGTGCGCGCGCGGCATGCAGCGGCACTGCCCGCGCCGCACGGTGATGGGCATCCTCGACGCCGACGGCGCATTCGCCGAGAAGATCGAAGTGCCGGTGGAGAACCTGCACGTGGTGCCCGACGGCGTCTCCGACGAGGCGGCCGTGTTCGCGGAGCCGCTCGCCGCAGCCTTCGAGATCCTCGAGCAGATCCACGTGCATCCAGGGATGGAGTGCGTCGTCCTCGGCGACGGCAAGCTGGGCCTGCTCGTCGCGCAGGTCTTGCATCTCACGGGCGCGCGGGTGCTCGCGGTGGGGCGGCACGCGACGAGCCTCGCGTTCTTGGGCAAGCGCGGGATCGCGACCTCGCTCGTCGATTCGTGGTCGAAGAAGAAGGCCGATCTGGTGGTGGACGCCACGGGCTCGTCCGCCGGCTTCGAGGCCGCGGTGGCGGCCACACGCCCTCGAGGGACGCTCGTGTTGAAGAGCACCGTGGCCGACAAAGTTCCGATGAACCTCGCGCCCCTCGTGATTCAAGAAATCCGCGTCGTCGGCTCGCGCTGCGGGAGCTTCGCGCCCGCGCTGCGCGCGCTCGCCGCCGGGAGCGTGGATGTGACGCCGCTCATCGGAGCGCGCGTGACGTTGCGTGACGCGGAGCGCGGGCTCGCGCTCGCGGCCAAGCCGGGCGCGCTCAAGGTGTTGATCGACGCCGGTTAGCCGCGCTCGGGTCCATCCCTCATCGCCTCGACGCTCTCGCTCGTGGCAGGCGCGCACGTCGGGGCGTCGTGATGACCGCGCTGCGAGGCCGCGTACCGACGCGGCGTGCGTTGTTTGCGCGCGCCGCGTCGGGTATCCTGACCGTCCCGCGAAGCGGAAGAACGGCCGGCTGATGAGCGAGCGCGATCTCGATCCCGATGCGGAGCTGGCGTCGCTCCGCGCCGCGCTGGCGGTGGAGCGAGCCAAAGGCGAGGGCTATGCCCACCTCAGCCACGAGCTGCGCACGCTCGTGTCGGGCATCACGGGCATCACCGGCCTCCTCCTCGAGACGGATCTCAACACGGAGCAACGCGACTACGGCAAGCGCCTGCGCGGGCTCTGCGACAGCCTCGGCGATCTGCTCAACACCGTGCTCGACTGGAGCCGCGTGGAGGCCGGCAAGCTCCCGCTCTCCGCGGCCGATCTCGACGTGCGTCGCGTGGTCGAGGAGGTCGGCGATCTGCTCGCCGAGCGCGCCGAGTCGAAGGGGATCGAGCTCGTGGTCGCCGTCGCCGGCGACGTGCCCGCGGCCTTGCGCGGCGACGCGGTGCGGCTCCGGCAGGTGATCGTCAACCTGGTGAGCAACGCCCTCAAGTTCACCGAGCGCGGCGAGGTCGTCGTGCGCGCGATGCTGTCGGCGTCGTCCGCGGACGACGTGACCGTTCGCTTCGAGGTGAACGACACCGGCATCGGGATCAGCGCCGAGAAGCAGGCGCGTTTGTTCCAGCCCTTCTCGCAGGTGCACGAAGGATCGGAGCACGGTGGCAGCGGTCTCGGTCTCGCGCTCGCGCGGCAGATCGTGCAGGCGATGGGCGGAGCCATCGGCGTGGAGAGCGCGGAGGGGAAGGGCGCGCGTTTCTATTTCACCGCCCGCTTCGAGCGTCGCGATCGCAGCGTCTACGGGCTCCGGGCGCGGCGCACCGAGGACGCGATCCCGCGCGTCGACATGGCCGGCCGGCGCGTGCTCGCCGCGGTTCCGAACGCGGCGGTGCGCACGGGGATGGGCGACATGATCGACGTGCTCGGCGTGGAGCACGCCGCGGCGCCGCACGGCGAAGGCGCGATCGCCATGCTCCGCGAGGCCGTGCGCGCGGGGCGCGCGTTCGACGTGGTGCTCATCGACGTGGCGCTCCCAGGCGTGCTCGATCTGTTTCATGCGATCGACACCGACGCGGCGTTCGCTGCGCTCCCGGTGGTGCTGCTCGCGTACCCAGGCCAGCGCCTGCCAGAGGACGAGCGGGCGCGGCCGCGCGGCGATGATCCGCGGAGCTCGCCGCGCGGGACGATGCGCGCCGTCCTGCGGCCGGTGGGCAACCTCGGCAAGCCGGTGCGGCGCGCGCAGCTCTTCGCGTGTCTGCGCACGATGATGGGCGGCGCGGTCGACATCGCCGATGCCGCGCCCGAATCACGGCGCGGTGGCCCCGGATCGCGGCCGCTTTCGCACCGCGACGCCATGCCCGAGTCGCGCCGCGGCGCTCCGGGATCGCGTCCGCTTGCATATCGCGATGCCGTGCCCGAGTCGCGCCGCGGTGGGCCGGGCTCGCGCCCGCATCCCCCACGCGACGAGGTGCGCGGCACGGAGATCGTGACCTCGGGGCCGGCGTCGTCGAGGCCGCGTGCGGGCATCGCGTTCGCTCCATCCGCGCCGATGATCGCCGAAGCGCCGATCGAGCGGCCGTTGATCCTGCTCGTCGAGGACAACGCCGTGAACCAGCGCGTGGGGAAGGTGATGATCGAGAAGCGCGGTTATCGCGTCGACGTCGCCAGCGATGGGCACGAAGCGGTCGCCGCCACGGCGCGCGCGACCTATGCCGCGGTGCTCATGGATTGTCAGATGCCGCGCCTCGACGGCTACGCGGCGACGCGCGAAATTCGCGCCCGCGACGAAGGAAAACCGCGCTTACCCATCGTCGCCATGACGGCCAACGCGGGCCCCGGCGCGCGCGAGCGCTGCCTCGCCGCGGGCATGGATGACTACGTCGCCAAGCCGGTGACCGCGGAGCGCATCGACGAGATCCTCCGTCGCTGGGCGCCGCTCCCAGGCACCGAGCCCGAGACGCCCGAGCCCCCGAAGCGCCAGCCGTCGTCCCCCGTGATCGATCTCGGCATGCTGCGCACGCTCCGCGCCACGCAGCGCCCCGGCGAAGGCGACATCGTCGCGGAGGTGGTCGCGCTCTTCTTGCAAGACGTGCCCGGACGCATGAGCGTCATCCGCGAAGCGATCGCCGGCGGCGATCTCGTGACCGCCGCGCGCACCGTGCACACGCTGAAGGGCAGCGCCGGTCACTTCGGCGCCAAGACGCTCGTGGCGATGTGCTCGCGCTTCGAGGACAAGGTGCGCGCCGGGACGGCGTTCAACGCGCTCTTCGCCGTCGAGGCCATCGCGGCGGAGCTGGATCGCGTGGTCCGCGCGCTGTCGCGGGAGGCGGAAGAGCTCGGCTGATCGCACGCCGTGGATCGGCGCGCGGGGGATCGAGGGCCGCTCGCGGCGCGATCGCGATCACGTCACGCGCAAGACCTCGTCGAGCGACGTGACGCCCGCCTGCGCTTTGCGCAGACCAGCTTCGCGCAGCGGCACGAGGCCCGCCTTGCGTACGGCCTCGTGGTAGGCGCGTTTGGTCGAGCGCGTCTTGATGAGCTCGCGCAGGTCGTCGTCGATCTCGAGGACCTCGAAGATGCCCGAGCGGCCGCGGTAGCCGGTGTTGTGGCACTTGGGGCACGCGCCCGGACGACGCATCGTCGTGCCCTTGGGGAGGATGATGCGATCGTCGTCGTCCGTGATGTCGTTGGGCAGCGGGTAGGGCACGGAGCAGTGCTGGCAGAGCGAGCGCACGAGGCGCTGGGCCACCACGGCGAGCAGCGAGTTCGCCACGATCCACGGCTCGGCGCCGAGATCGACGACGCGCGTGATGGTCTCCACCGCGTCGCTCGTGTGGAGCGTGGTCAGCACCAAGTGACCCGTGAGGCTCGCTTGGAGCGCGATCTGCGCCGTCTCGGCGTCACGCATCTCGCCGACCAGGATCACGTCCGGGTCCTGCCGGAGGATGGCGCGGAGGCCGGCCGCGAAGGTGAAGCCCTGCCGCGGGTTCGCTTGGCCTTGGGTGATCTCGGGGAGCTCCACCTCGATGGGATCCTCCAGCGTGACCACGCTCCGCTCCGCCGTGTTCATGACTTGGAGCATCGAGTAGAGCGTCGACGTCTTGCCCGAGCCCGTCGGCCCGCAGACGATGATGAAGCCCGACGGCCGGCTGGCGAGGCGCGTGCAGGCTTCGAGCTCGTCGTCGCTCATGCCGAGCTTGGCCATCGGGATGAGCTGGTGCCCGAGCAGCACGCGTAGCACCAGCGTTTCGCCCTGAATGCCGGGGAAGGTCGAGGCGCGCAAATGGACGAGCGCGTTCGTGCCGAACTCCAGGGTGAACTGTCCGTCCTGCGGCAACCTTCGCTCCGTCATGTCCATGCGCGCGAGGACCTTCACGCGCGTGCTCAGCGAAGGGGCGAGCTCGGGCGGGAGCTGGCCTTGGCTCACCATCACGCCGTCGATGCGGTACCGCACGCGGATGGCGTCACGCTTGGGCTCGACGTGGATGTCGCTCGCGCCGACGGCGACGGCCCTGCGAACGAGGTGATCCAGAACTTGGACGGCATCCAGCTCTTCGGCGGGTTTCGGCATCGGCGCCATCGTAATACAGACGCAGAGGACCCGGCTGGGCTAAGGTCCCGGGGCATGGCGACCCTCGATCTCGATCTCTCCCGCCTGTGCGGTCAGATCATCGTCGGCGGCTTCGAAGGCCGCGAGCTCACGCCGCGGTTCGCGGCCGCGCTCGCGGAGGGCCGTCGCGGCGGCGCGATCCTTTTCAAGCGCAACCTGCCCGACATCCCCACGGCGTCGGCGCTGTGCACGGCGATCAGCGGCACGGCGCCGGCGGATCTGCCGCCGTTCATCGCCGTCGATCAGGAGGGTGGCCGCGTGACGCGCTTGCCTCCGCCGTTCCTGACGCTGCCGCCGATGCGGCTCCTCGGCGAGATCGGTGATCTCGATCTCATCCGTCGCGCAGGCCGCGCCGTGGCCGTCGAGCTTGCGGCGGTCGGGTTCAACCTCGATTTCACGCCGGTGCTCGACGTCGACTCCAACCCGGCGAACCCGGTGATCGGCGATCGCTCGTTCGGGCGCGATCCCGCGGCGGTCGCGCGCGCGGGCGTGGCCTTCTTCCAAGGGCTCCGCGACGGCGGGGTGCTTGCTTGCGGCAAGCACTTCCCCGGGCACGGCGACACCTCGGTGGACAGCCATTTCGATCTGCCGATCGTGAGCCACGATCGCGCGCGCCTCGACGCGGTGGAGCTCGTCCCGTTCCGCGCGGCGGCGGGCGCGGGGATCGCGTCGATGATGACGGCGCACTTGGTCGCGGAGGGGCTCGATCCCAGCGTACCGGCGACGCTCTCGCGCGCGGTGTGCACCACGTTGCTCCGCGGTGAGATCGGCTTCTGGGGCGTGCTCTTCTCCGACGATCTGGAGATGGCGGCGGTGGCGGCGCGCTACGCGATCGAAGAGTCGGCGGTCGCGTCGGTGCGCGCGGGCTGCGATGCGCTCCTCGTGTGCAAGAGCGAGGACCTCGCCGATCGCGCGCACGAGGCTTTGGTGAAGGAGGCCGAGAAGGACGCGGCCTTCCGCCGGCGTTGCGTGGAGGCCGTCGAGCGCTGCCTGCGGGTGCGCCGGCAGGCGCCTCCTCGTCCGGTGACGGACGCGCAGAAGCTCGGCGAGATCATCGGGTCGGCGTCGTCGCGCGCCATCCTCGACGAGATCGCGGCGGCGCAGGCGAAGACGAGGGGATGACGATGATCCTCGTCACCGCGCCGCGCGTCGTCACCTGCGACCCCGCCCGCGCGACGAGCGTGGATCCGCTCGCCGTGATCGAGGACGGGGCCGTGTTGATCGAGGGCGCCTCCATCGTCGAGGTGGGCACGCGTGCGGCCCTAGCGGCGCGATCCGCGGGCGCGCGGATCCTCGCGCACGACGGGCTGCTCACGCCTGGCCTCGTCGATGCCCACACGCACGCGCCTTGGATGGGATCGCGCGATCACGAATACGCGTTGCGCATGGCGGGCGCGGACTACGAAGCGATCGCCGCGGCCGGCGGCGGCATCGTCGCGAGCATGCGCGCGGTGCGCGCGGCGAGCCGAGACGAGATTGCGCGAACCCTGGCCGCGCGACTGCGGCGCATGGCATCGCTCGGGGTCACGACGGTGGAGTGCAAGAGCGGCTACGGGCTCGACGAGGCCTCCGAGCGGCGTCAGCTCGAGGCCGTGCGCGAGGCTGGATCCGCCGCCGATCTCCCGCGTGTCGTGCCCACGTACCTCGCGCTTCACGCGTTGCCGCCCGAAGCCCAAGGCGATCGCGATGCCTACGCGTCGCGTGTCGCGGCCGAGTGGCTGCCCGCGCTCGCGAGCGACGATCTCGTGCGCTTCGTCGATGCGTACGTGGATCGCAGTGCATTTTCCGTGGCCCAAGCGCGTCCGGTGCTCGAACGGGCCCGCGCGTTGGGCCTCGGGGTTCGCCTTCATGTCGGCCAATTCGCCGACGTCGGCGGCGCAGAGCTCGCGGCCGAGGTGGGCGCGGCCTCGGCCGATCACCTGGAGCAGGTCGGTCCGCAGGGGATCGACGCGCTGGCGGCGGCGGGTGTTCGGGCGGTCCTCCTCCCCGTCGCGAGCATGACGTTGCGGCAGGATCCGCCCCCGGTGGCCGCGTTGCGGGCCGCCGGCATTCCGCTGGTGGTCGCCAGCGATGCCAACCCGGGGACCGCGCCCACCGAGAGCTTGCCGCTGGCCCTGGCGCTCGCCGTGCGCGGTTACGGGCTCTCGCCGGCGGAGGCCCTGCTCGGGGCCACGCGGGAGGCGGCGGCCTCGCTCGGGCTCGCGGAGGTGTGCGGCATTCTGCGGCCGGGGCTCCGGGCCGACCTCGTCCTGTGGGAGCTGGCTCACGAAAACGCCATCATTCAGCCGTGGGGCATCTCGCGCACCCGCGGCGTCCTGCGGGACGGAGCCCTGATTTCCGGGGCTCCGGTATGACGAGGCCCACGGCATGAGGCTGATGGGTTTCCCGACGATTCCGGACGCACCATGCTAACTTGCCCGGCCGAGGGCACATCTGGGATGCGGTTCGAGCCCGGCAGTCAAATCGATCGCTACACGATCGAGGCGATCATCGGTGAAGGTGGAATGGGGCGCGTGTGCCGGGCTTTCGACACGCGCTTGCACCGCCGCGTCGCCCTCAAGGTGCTGCACCTCGTCGAGGGTGCCGACGCCGCCGATGCGGTGACGAGCGCGCTGCGTGAAGCGCGCGCGGCCGCAGCCATCGCGCACCCGAACGCGACCGCCGTCTACGACGCCGACGAGATCGACGGGCTCCCGTACATCGTCATGGAGTTCGTGCCCGGCACCTCGCTGCGGCAGATCATCTCCGGCCCGCCCGTGCCGATGTCGCTGCGCCTGCGCTGGTTGCTCGACATCGCGGGCGCGCTCGGGGCCGCGCATCAGGTCGGGATCATCCATCGCGACGTGAAGCCCGAGAACGTGATGGTGCGCGAGGACGGGCTCGTCAAGGTGCTCGATTTCGGCGTCGCGCGCCGCACCATCGCGGGCAACCGCACGCACGACTCGCAGCCTTCGGAGCAGAATTCCACGCCCGACGGGAGCGGCCGTCTCGTGGGCACGCCCGCGTACATGCCGCCGGAGCAGATCCGCGGTGAGCCCATCGATGGCCGCGCCGATCAGTTCGCGTGGGGCGTGCTCGCGTACGAGCTGCTCACGGGGCACCTGCCGTGGAAGACGGCGCGCGAGTTCCTCGGCTACATCGCGGCCGTGCTCACCGAGCGGCCCGAGCCGCCGCGCACGCTCACGCCGGAGATCCCGGCCGCCGTCGAAGCCGCCGTCCTGCGCGCGCTCGCGAAGAACCCGCAGAACCGCTTCGCCACCATCGCGCTCGCCGCGGCGGAGCTCGTGCCCTTCGCGCAGGACACGCTCACGGGCGCCGTGCCTTCGCTGCCGCCCGAGCGCATGTCCGCGCCCCCCGAGCGCGTGTCGGCAGCGCCTGCGGAGCGTGGGTCGGGCCTGCCTGCGATCCCGGAGCGCGCGCCGCCGCGCGTGTCGCACGAGCCCAACGGCGTGTATCCGCCCGTGTCGCGCGCCG
The DNA here is from genome assembly GCA_001931535.1 of Minicystis rosea. GTDB lineage: Bacteria > Myxococcota_A > Polyangia > Polyangiales > Polyangiaceae > Minicystis > Minicystis rosea. The sequence goes on along the minus strand of CP016211.1, from coordinate 4,673,860 downwards.
CCGAGCCCACGCTCGCCTCGACGATGCACGCCGGGGCCTTGCCCGCGAAGCAGAGCGCGCTTCCATCCGCCGCATCGTTCCGCGCCGACAGCGTCTCGCTCCCGCGTCAGCTCCCGTCTCCGCCGCCGAGCCGCCCGGCCTCACCTCCGCCGCCGCCGCGCATTCCGCCGCCGGCGTCGAGCGATCTGCACGCGCGTCCGGTGCGCACGCCGTCGCCGCTCTCCGCGCGTGACGTCACGCCGCTGCCGGAGCCCGTCTCGTCCATTCCGCCGGCGTCGCGGACCTCGTCCGCGCCGGTCACGTCGCCGCCCTCGATGCCGATGCCGTCGGTGCGTCGCACGCTCCCCGAGGGCTACCAGAAGCTGCGCGAGCCGCGCTTCGACACGTCGATCGACATCGAAGCGCACATCGCGATGCTGCCCGCGGACGCGACGTGCAAGGGCATGTTCTTCATCGATCTCCTGCGCATGGGCGCGCGCGTGGCCACGCCGGCCGAGCTCTTCCGCGCCGCGCAGGTCCCCGAGCGCCGCCATACCTCGTTCCGCGACTATCCGGCAGCCGAGAACCTGCGCCTCACCGTCGCGGTCGCCAAGGCCGTGTATCCGCGCGTGCCCCTCGGTGAAGGCCTGCGCCGCCTCGGCCACATGACGTTCGATCACGTCCTCGGCACGCACATGGGCCGATCGACGCTCGGCATCCTCGGCCCCGACATCGACAAGATGCTCGTGACCGGCCCGAAGATGTTCAAGCACCTCGTCAACTTCGGCAAGGTGACCTGCGAGCAGGGCGGCCCGCACACGTACCTCTATCGCGCCAAGGAGTTCCCCGTCTTCTTGGAGACGTTCGGCGTCGGCGTGCTCGAAGGCGCCCTGCGCCACTGTCGCGCGCAGGGAAAGATCCGCGTCTCGCTCGACGATCTCGCGAGCGGCCTCTGCGAAGTTCGCGTCGGCTGAAGCGTCGCGCTGCCCGAGGTGTGGCGGTCGCCTTCGTGACGACTCGAACGCGCATCCTGGCGCATGATCGCGATGCGAGTGTGCTCTTCCGCAGCTCTGTGGCGGCGACATCCTCACGCGCTCGGGCGCGTCGCGCCCATCGCCGTGAAGCGTGATCCTCAGCCGAGATACTTGCCGTACCAGTCGAGGAGCTTGGCCCAAGCCTTCTCGGCCGCATCCTTGTTGTAGCGTGGCCCCGCGTCGTTGAAGAACGCGTGATCGACCCCGGGGAAGGTGACGATCTCGTGGGTGAGCCCGGCCTTGGTGAGCGCCGCCTCCGCGGCGTCGCGGGTGGCGTTCACGCGATTGTCGAGCTCCGCATAGATCCCGAGCACCGCCGCGTGCGATCCGGTGAAGTCGGCGCCCTCGGGCAGCGGCCCGTAGAACGGCGCGGCGGCGGCGAGGCGCTCGTCCTTCGACGCGATCAGCCGCCACGTCATGCCACCTCCGAAGCAGAAGCCCACGGCGCCGAGCTTCACCTTCGGCGCGCGCCGCGCGAGCTCGTCGAGGCCGCTCCTCATGTCGGCGACGAAGCGCGCCGGCGGCACCTTCGAGAGCGGTGCCGTCGCATTGGCAGGCTCGCCGAGCGCCGCCGTGCCGCCCTCCTCGGAGAGCAGATCGATGGCGAGCGCGGCATATCCCGCGGCCGCGAAGCGCCCCGTGAGCCCGCGATGGTGCGCCGTGAGCCCCTTGTTCTCGTGAATGATCAGGACCGCGCCCCGCGGTCGCGCAGGCGCCGCCCACGCGCCTTGCAGCGTGTTTTTATCGGAGCCCGGGAAGGTGATGGACTCGGGCGCCGGGCCGCCGGCCGCGCTCGTCGGGGCGACCGGCGCCGCGCTCGCAGGAGCGCTCGTTGGCCCGGCCGTGGGCGGCTTCTCGCACGCCGCGAGCAACGCGCCCGCGCTCGTGGCGCCGATGCCCATGAGGCCGAGCCGATGCAGCGCCTCTCTACGCGTGATGTGCCCGTCGGCGTGGTCGAGCGCGATCTCTTCGGCGAGGTAGCGTTCCAGCTCGTTCATGATCGGAACGGTACCTTCGCGACGCGCGCTGCTCCACCGCCCGCGGGCGCGAACCCACGAGCGGCGTCATGCGTGCTCGACGTCGATGTGGCGGAGTGCCGCGGCTGGAGCGTGCTCACGAGCGTCGCAGCGGGCGGGCGCTGCGACGCATCGCGGGCGGCTCGCTCAACCGAGCTTCTGCTTGAGCAGCTCGTTCACCAGCTTGGGGCTGGCCTTGCCGCCGGTCTTCTTCATCACGAGGCCGACGAAGGCGCCGAGCAGGTTCGCGTTGCCGGCGCGGTAGCGCGCCGCCATGTCCGCGTTCTCGTTCACCACCGCGGTGACCGCGGCCTCGATCGCGCCCGTGTCGGCGATCTGCTCGATCCCGCGCTGCGCCACGATGGCCTTCGGCCGCCCGCCGGTCTTCACCATCTCGGCGAAGACCTCCTTCGCGATCTTGCCGGAGATTGTGCCCGCCTCGATGAGCGCACACAGCTCGCCGAGCGCGTCGCCGCCGAAGGGCAGGCCCTTCGCGCCCGCGGCCTTCAGCTCGCGGCGCACGTCGTTCACCACCCAATTGGCCACGGCCTTCGCGCTCGCGCCCGTGGCCACGGCCGCGTCGAAGAACGCGCGCAGCGCCTCGTCACCGGCGAGGATGCGCGCCTCGCCTTCACCGATCCCGTGCGTGTCACGCAGCGCGACGGCCGCCGGGGAGAGCTCCGCTTCGACCTTCGGCTCCGCAGCCTTCGGCGCGGGCTTCGCTTCGGCCTTGTCGCTCGCCTTCGCGGGCTCGCTCTTCGGCTCGACCTTGGTGGACCTCGACCACGAGTCCTTGAGCGCCACCGTCCGGTTGAACACCGGATGCCCGGCCTTCGAGTCGATCGGATCGACGAAGAAGAACCCGAGCCGCTCGAACTGGAAGCGCTCCTCCGCCTTTGCCTGCGCGAGGCTCGGCTCCAGCTTGCAGCCGGTGAGCGTCACCAACGAGGCCGGGTTCAGCTCCGAGAGCGGATCGCCGCTCGCGCCGGGCGCTTCCGTGGAGAAGAGCCGATCGTAGAGCCGCACCTCGGCGTCGAGCGCGTGCGCCGCGGAGACCCACTGGATGGTCCCCTTCACCTTGCGGCCCGCAGGCTCGCCGCTCCGTGTCGCGCGATCGACGCTGCACCGCAGCTCGATCACCTCGCCCGTCTTCGGATCCTTCACCACGCTCTCGCACTTGATCACGTACGCGTGGCGCAGCCGCACCTCGCGGCCCGGCGCGAGGCGGTGCCAATCCTTTGGAGGGCTCTCCAAGAAATCGTCATGGTCGATGTAGAGCTCGCGCGCGAACGGCAGCGCGCGCGAGCCCGGCTTGCCCACGTCCGCGGGCCAGTAGGGCGCGTCGATCGGCTCGACCTCGTCCGCGGGCCAATTCTCGAGCACCACCTTGAGGGGCCGCAGCACCGCGAGGACGCGGGGCGCGCGCAGGTTGAGATCCTCGCGGATGACGTGCTCGAACAGCGCCAGCTCGACGGTGCTGTTGTTCTTGGCCACGCCCACGCGCTCGGCGAAATCGCGGAGAGCCTCGGGCGTGATGCCGCGGCGGCGGAGGCCGGCGATGGTGGGCATGCGCGGATCGTCCCAGCCGGCGACGTGCTTCTTCTCGACCAACTCGAGGAGCTTGCGCTTGCTCATGACCGTGTAGGTCAAATTGAGCCGGGCGAACTCGGTCTGATGCGGGCGCGTCGCGGGATCGACCGCGCCCACGGCCTCGATGATCCAGTCGTAGAGCTCGCGGTTGTTCTCGAACTCGAGCGTGCAGATCGAGTGGGTGATGCCCTCGATGAGATCCGAGAGACAGTGGGCGAAGTCGTAGAGCGGGTAGAGGCTCCACGTGTTGCCCGTGCGGTAGTGCTCGGTGTGGCGGATGCGGTAGAAGGGCCAGTCCCGCATCTTCATGTTGGGGCTCGCCATGTCGATCTTCCCCCGGAGGACGTGGGCCCCGTCGGGGAACTCGCCTTTGCGCATGCGCCGGAAGAGATCGAGGTTCTCCTCCACCGAGCGATCGCGGTACGGGCTCGGCTTGCCGGGCTCGTACGCGGTGCCGCGGTACTGCTTGAACTCCTCTTCGCTCAAGCTGCACACGTAGGCCTTGCCGGCCTTGATGAGCTGCTCGGCATACTGATAGAGCCGCTCGTAGTAGTCGGACGCGAAGAAGCGCTTGTCGCCCCACTCGAAGCCGAGCCAGCGCACGTCGCGCTGGATCGACTCGACGTACTCCATGTCCTCGGTCTCGGGGTTCGTGTCGTCGAAGCGCAGGTGACAGACGCCGTGGTAGTCACGCGCGAGGCCGAAGTTGAGGCAGATCGACTTGGCGTGCCCGATGTGGAGGTAGCCGTTCGGCTCCGGCGGAAAGCGGGTGACGACCGTGCGCTTGCGACCGGACGCGAGCTCCGCGTCGATCATGTCGCGGATGAAGTTCGTGGATGGGCTCTGCTTCTCGCTCGACGTGGACATGGCGCGTTCCGGGGGGAAAGGGGCCTCAGTGCCTTCTGCCAGAAATCTGACCGGCGGCGCTGGGGCGGCGGAATCTACGATACTGTGCGCGGGCGCGCGAGGACGTTCCGCCCGGGCGGACGCGACGGGCGGCGCACCCTGCTCGCGGCCGCTCGCCGCCCAAACGAGATCACTCGGGTCGGTTGCGCATGAAGTCCGCGACCTCGGCGAAGCGCGCTTCGAGGAAGCCGCGGAGCGCGGCGTCGACGCCCTCTTCGTCGAGCGCCGTGGACATGGCGCGCAGCCACGCGTCGCGCATGGCGATGTCGACCGGCACGTGGGCGTGTCGCATGCGGAGGCGCGGGTGCCCATGCGCCGCGATGTAGTCCTGCGGGCCGCCGAGCCAGCCGATGAGGAAGAGCGCGAAGCGATCCCGACTCTCGCGGGAGACGTTGCCGTCGGCGTCGCAGCGGTGCAGGCGCGCGAGGGCCGGCTCGTCGCGGCCCATGGCGTCGTAGAAGCGCTCCACGAGGCGGCGGACGACGGCTTCGCCGCCGATGATGTCGTACGGGTTGGGCGGGGCTTCGGGCATGTGAGCGCGTTGTAGATCACCGCACGGAATTGTCGATGCCCGCCGTCGATCGTTCGCGGATCTCGTCGCGGTGCACGTCGGCGCGACGGCGCGACGACGCTGTGGAGCGAAGCGAGCTCTCCTCGATTTCCTGGGCGCCCATCGCGCTGCCGCGCGGTGCCGCGGGCCCTCGTCACGCACCCTGCGCGGAGGCGAGCGCGTCCTCGATGATCACGTCGCTCGCTTTCTCGGCCACCATGTACACCGACGTGACGATGAAGAACCCCGGGATGCGGGGGAAGATGGACGCGTCCACGATCCTGAGCCCGCGCGTCCCGTGGACGCGGAAGCGCTGATCGACGACGGCCATCGGATCGCTCTTCGGGCCCATCTTGTTGCTGCACGAGGCGTGGTGGCCCCACGCGTGATCGCGCACGAAGCGGGCGATGTCGGCGCGCGTGCTCACCTCGGGGCCAGGGACGATCTCGCGCTTCACGAGGCCCTTGGCCCGCGCCATCAGCCGCCGCACCGTCACGACGCCTTCGACGACGGCCTCGAGATCTTCCTCGGCACCCGGTGATCCTTCTTTGAAGTAGTGGAAATCGATCTCGGGTCGATCGCGCGGATCGGCGGAGCGGAGGCGCACTTCGCCGGCGGTGTTGTTCGTGTGCGCCTTGAGCACGCCCCAGGTGAAGTGGCGATGGTCCGCCGAGAGATCGCGGGCGTAGCCGGGGTAATAGCCCTTGAAGTTGCCCACCAACCCGAAGAGGAACAGATCGGGCACGGGCCGCGTGGGCTTCGACTTCTTGATGAGCGCGCCCACCACGCCGTTGGTCGAGTACGGGCCGGTGCGATCGAACCACCACTCGCGCAGGCTCGGATCGGGCGCCGCGGGATCGGGCGCGGCGAGCTGCGCGCCGGAGAGCACGGGGAAGTCTTCCGCCATCTCGCTGACGACGCCGATCTCGTAGCGATCTTGGAGGTTCTTGCCCACGCCGGGGAGATCGACGCGCGTCTCGATTCCATGGCGCGCGAGCTCGGCGCGCGGGCCGATGCCCGAGAGCATCAAGAGCTGCGGGCTGTTGAAGACGCCGCCGCAGAGGATGACCTCGCGCCGGACGCGAAGGGTGCGCCGCTCGCCTGCCTCGGGATGCGCGTCGGGGCTCGACGAGGCGCGGTAGAGCTTCTGGCCTTTCAGGTATTCGATGCCGACGGCTCGGTTCTGATCGTCGAAGATCACCCGCGTCGCGAGCGCATGGAGCTCCACTTGGAGATGGTTCGGGCACGAGGCCGCGACGGCGCGCACGTACTCGCGGGTGCTGGCGCGCGTGCCGTTGTTCACGTGGAGCGGCACGAACATCATGCCTTCGGGCACGGTCTTCACCACGCGCCAGTCGTTCGGATCCCAGAGGGCTTGATCCGATCGGAAGACCATCCGCACGGCGTCGGCGATCTGGTGATGGTTGATCTGGCCCGCTTCCTCGAAGGCCGCGGTGACGATGGCGCGGAGGCCCGGGTCCTTCACCGCGAGCCACGGATTGGCGACGTTCGTATGCAGCCAGCCGTCGAAGCCGTGGCGCGAAGGGCCGGGCACGCGGCTCTTCGGCGCGTAGTCGCAGTGCTCGAGGCGCTCGAAGTACGTGCGCATCCGCTCGGCGCTCCAGCTCGGATCGCCGAAGGTCTCCGCGATCTCGTCCCAATCGCGGTTGTGCGGGTAGATGGTGATGAGCGCGTTGTGCGCGGTGCAGCCGCCGAGCGTGCCAGCGCGCGGATAGAGAATGCCTTTCTCTCCGGCCACGAACTTGCCGTTGCGGCGCTGCTGCGCTTCGTCGGCGTACGTGCGCACGAAGAAGTCCCAACGCATCTCGGGATCTTCGGCCGCGGCTGGATGAAGCGCGGGGACCTCGCGCGACCACGACGTGGGATCGCCGCCGGCCTCGAGCAGCACGACCTTGAAGCCGGCGCGCGCGAGGTTGCATGCGACGGGGCCGCCGCCGGCGCCGGAGCCGACCACCACGTAGTCGACCTCGGTATCGCGCGCGGGCTTGCAGGTGACCTCGATGGGCGCCGGGCGAAAGCGATCCGTGGTGCCGGTGCAGCCGGTGAGCAGCGAAATGCCGGCAGCGACGCCGAGCTTTTCCAGGTCACGTCGCGAGAGCTTTTCCTCTTCGAGCGCGCCTTCCGCAGGCTCCTTCTTGCGTTCGGTCATGGTGCGTGTCACGTCGCCAGCCGAGGAGCGCTTGTCGATGCCGTGCCCGATTGGGCAGTCGCGTCGTCCGCGAGGCCGCTTCCCTGAGGATGGATTCGCTGGATCGTTACATCGCCCGCGAAGAGGGCATCAAGGAGATTGGGGCTCACCATCGCGTCCAGGCTTTCGCGCCGCGCGAACGATGGTGGTGGCAGCGCGTTTGGGGGCGCGATCGAGAGGGCGGGCCGCTCGTGGCACCGTCGCCGCTCGCTCGCCGCCGCGACGATGCAGGTCATCCCGGCGATCGAGAAGATCGTGGTTGCCGGGGGGCTGGCGCGCTGCAGCAAGGCCCGGAAAAAAGGCCTGGGGGCGCGTGGCGACCCCCCGGTTCGCGATTCCGCTTGCTGCGCGGCCGTAGGACGACCATTTGGCGCGCCGCACAAGTTTTCACCCGGGGGGCAGAGGACCGTCAGTAGTGGACGCACTGTCTATTCAGTCGATCGGAACGGGCGCGGTGGCGCTGATCGTCGCGCGCGCCTTCTACGTACGAGTCAAGAAGGCGCCTGAGGGCAACGAGACGATGGCGCGCATCGCGCGCTACGTCCGCGAGGGGGCGATGGCCTTCCTCGCGCGCGAGTACAAGGTGCTCGCCGTCTACGCCCTCGTCGTGTTCGGCTTGCTCTCGGCGACGCTCGGTCTGCTCGCAGGCGGCGCGTTCATCGCCGGTGCAGTGCTGTCCCTCGTCGCCGGTTACTTCGGGATGAAGGCGGCGACCTACGCGAACGTCCGTACCGCCGAAGCTGCGCGTGCCCACGGCAAGCCGACGGCGCTCCTCACCGCGCTCGACGGCGGCGCCGTCATGGGCCTCTGCGTGGCCGGCCTCGGCCTCATCGGGCTCGGCGGCATCTACGCGCTGTTCCGCGACCACCAGCACTTCGCCACCATCGTGCACTCGTTCGCCGTGGGCGCGAGCTCCATCGCGCTCTTCGCCCGCATCGGCGGCGGCATCTACACGAAGGCGGCCGACGTCGGCGCCGACATCGTCGGCAAGGTCGAGGCGAACATCCCCGAGGACGATCCGCGCAACCCGGGCGTCATCGCGGACAACGTGGGTGACAACGTCGGCGACATCGCCGGCATGGGCGCGGACATCTACGAGAGCTACGTCGCGGCGGTGGTCGCCACCATCGCGCTCGGCCTCACCATCCCGATCGGCTCGCTCCAGAAGCTGGCGCCCACCGTGACGAACGAGGCGGCGCTCAGGGCCATGGCGGTCTCGCTGCCGCTCCTGCTCGCGACGATCGGCCTCGGCGTCTCCGTCATCGGCATCTTCATCACCCGCACGCTGAAGAACCTGCCGCCGGCGCGCGTCCTCCGCCTCGCGCTCATCCTGCCCCCGTTCCTCGTCGTCATCGCGGCGGCCGCGATCCTCCCGCAGCTCGGCTTCAGCTTCGGCGCGATCATCACGCTCGCGGCCGGCGCGGCGGGTGGCGCCATCGTCGGCCTCGTCACCGACTACTACACGTCGATGGGCCCGATTCACAAGGTCGCGGAGAGCTCGCTGACCGGCCCCGGCACCAACGTCATCCGCGGCCTCGCGGTCGGTCTGGAGAGCGTCGGCATCCCGCTCGTCACGCTCTGCGCGGCGGGTTGGATCTCGAACGCGCAGCTCGGTCTCTACGGCATCGCGCTCGCCGCCGTCGGCATGCTCGCGGGCACCGCGATCGTCATGACCGTCGACGCCTATGGCCCCATCGCCGACAACGGCGGCGGCATCTCGGAGATGGCCGGCCTCGGCAAGGACGTCCGCGAGATCACCGACGAGCTCGACGCCGTCGGCAACACCACCGCGGCCGTCGGCAAGGGCTTCGCCATCGGCTCGGCCGTGCTCACCGTCGTCGCGCTCTTCGCGGCCTTCAACATGGAGGTCAACGCGGCCCGTCGCGCCAAGGGCGGCGCCGAGCTGATCCTGCTCCTCACGGACGCCAAGGTGCTCATGGGCATCCTCTTCGGCGCCATGCTGCCGTGCCTCGTCGGCGCGCTCACCATGACCGCCGTCGGCCGCGCCGCCGGCTCGATCGTCGAGGAGATCCGCCGCCAGTTCCGCGAGATCCCGGGCCTGCTCGAGGGCAAGCCGGGCGTCGAGCCGCAGCCCAAGGTCATCGTCGACATCGCCACCACCGCCGCGATCCGCGAGATGATCGCGCCCGGCGCCATCGCGGTGCTCGCCCCGGTCATCGTCGGCTTCGTCGCCGGTCCGGAGGTCCTCGCGGGCGTGCTCGCCGGCGCGCTCGCCGTCGGCGCGGTGCTCTCGCTCCTCATGGCCAACGGTGGCGGCGCTTGGGACAACGCCAAGAAGCACATCGAGAAGGGCGGCCTCAGCGGCCACGCCAAGGGCTCGGACGCGCACAAGGCCGCTGTCGTCGGTGACACCGTGGGTGATCCCTTCAAGGACACCTCGGGCCCCGGCATCTCGATCCTCATCAAGGTGATGGGCGTCGTCTCGCTCCTCATCGCGCCGCTCATCGCCTGAGCGCGCTCGGCGAAGGCGGTGACCTCGTGTCGCCGCCGGTCGCAAACCAAGGAAGGCGGTGGCGAGAGTCACCGCCTTTCGTTCTTTTCGAGCCGCGATCTTCGCAACGTCGTAGGGCGCGGAGACGTCGGAGAAGCGAGGTTTGCGTCGCCATCCGTCGCAGGCCGCACGCTTCGCCGTCGACTTCGAATTCGTTGGTGCTCAAACGAATGCGCGCTCAATCCACCATGCGCACCACGGTGCGAGGCGCGAGGCGATAGCCGTCCTCGAAGCGCTCCAGCGCGTCGCGCAGGCCCATGCGGCGCAGGCGCGCGAGGGCCGCGTACACGCGGTTCGCGCCGGCCGCGGGGATGGGCTCCTCGCCGGGCCAGCCGACCTCGAGCAGCTCCCACATCGTCAGCGCCGCTCCCGGTGCTTCGAGGTGGCGCTTCACCAACGCCATCACGATGCGTCGCAACGCGCGGCCGAGGCGGTGTCGATCGCCGTCCGGGCCCGCGAGCCAGGCGCCATCGGGGCCGAGCGCGAGCGCGAGCGGGCCGCTCGGCTCGCTCTCGTCGAAGCTCACGGGCTCTTCCCAGCGCTCCAAGTGCGTGGCCACGAAGGCCGCGAACCGCGCCGGATCGGGGGCCTCGCCGAGCAGCTCGCGCACCCGATCGGAGACGGCGATCGCTTCTTGCAGTGACGGACGCAGCGTCGGCGGGGCCACGATGACGTGCTGATCGAACCAGCGAATGCGCTCGAGCAGCTCCAGGTCACCGGCGCGCACGTCGCCGCGGAGCATGCGCGCGATGGTGTCGCTCATCTCCACGTACGACGCGAGCGAGCGCATGAAGAGCAACAGCGCCAGGTAATCGCCCATCGGCGAAGGCTCGGCGCCGGCCGAGATCTCGGGCGCCTGGAAGGACGTGACCCAGCCGTCGACGCCGCCGCCCTCTTTTTCCAGCGGGAAATTGCGCCCGAGCCCGACCAGGTACCATTGCCCGCTGGGCGCGAAGAGCACGTTGGCCGTCGAGAGGCGGCCCAAGCAGATGGGCCCGCCCGTGCGCGGGCACGTCACCGCGTGCGCCGCCTCGAGGACGTCGCGCAAGCTCACGATGAAGCCGTCGGCCGCGGCGTACGGGATCTTCGTCTCGCCGTCGGCGAAGAGGCGGACCATGTCGACGCCGTCGACCACCGCGTCGCAATCGAGCTCCAGATAGGGAGTGTCCTCGATGACGCCGCGCGCGCTCACGCGCGGGAGCCGCGGGTGCTCGACGAGCTGATGCACCCGCTCCACCTCGGAAAACGCCTCGGCGACGAGCGCTCGATTCGCGCCCGGGCCCGGCACCACCACCACCACGGGCCGCCCGTCCGCGACGCGTGCTGCCGAGATGAGATGAAAAGGCCCCCGCGCTCGAATGGGAAATGGCCGCTGATAGCGATCGAGCCAAGGTGGCATGCAATCGACCACTCTATTCGAGAGCGAGGTGCGCTGTCCCCGCGGGCCGCGCCGAAGGTGTCAGATCATTTCAGACAGGCGTTCTGGCCGATCTTCGCGTGGCGGGCGAAACCCGGATCTTCCGCGTCGCATTCGCGGCGCCGAGAAATGGGAACGACCTCGATGAACACGGATCGCCGCTTCGTCCTCGCCACTGCCTCTCTCTTCCTCGCCGCCTGCGCCGGCGGCGCGAGCGCCGTCCGCCCGCAGGAGGACAGCGCCCGCACCGCCGTCGGCGAGCGCGCGTGTGATCCCAAGCATGCCGCGGGCGACTCCGAGCCCTTCGTCGTCGATTGGTCCGACAAGGATCGATCGTCGCTCGAGTCCGCCATGGACCGCGGCGTCGCCGTGGTGAAGTACTCGTGCGAAGGCGTCGAGATCCTCAAGGGCTGCAGCGTCGCCGGCGAGTATGCCTATCGCGGCGTCTCGAAGAAGACCAAGGTCGTCAAGCTCAAGGACCAAGCCGCCGTCAGCGCCAACTTCGGTCCCACCATGCTGCCCGTGAGCGTGCAGGCCGAGCTCAAGCAGGGCAAATCGCTCGACCTCGCCTACGCCGTCGTGGGCAATGAATCCACCACGGTGCAGGACGTCACGCGCGACATGCTCAAGGGCCGTTGCGACGGCGCCACGCACTTCGTCTTCGAGGCCTCGCTCGGCGCCTTCGCGCTCGGCACCAGCGCGGCCGGCGAGGCCAAGGTCGCCGCCGACGTGTTCAAGTACGGCAAGGCCGGCGCAAGCGGCGATACCTCGCGCGCCACCGACACGAGCGACGGAGATCTCAAGGCCTGCGACGGCGCCTCCGACGCGGCGCGATCCAAGACCGAAGGCTGCAAGGCGCTCGTGCGCGTGTCGCTCTTCGCCATCAAGGACGGCAAGCCCACGAAGAAGGCGCGCCCGCACAAGGACGCTCGATCGTGCGCCAAGGGATATGCCTATGCCGATGGTGCTTGTCTGCCCGCCGCCGAGGTGAAGGCCCCGGCCTGCGCGCCGGGCGACGCCGAGGGCTGCAAGGTGCAATGCCGCGCCGGCAGCGCCGCGAGCTGCGGCCGCTTCTCGGCGGCGCTGATCGCGCGTTTCGACAACGGCCGGTATGGGCTCGAGAAGGCCAAGCGCGACGAGATCGCGGCCGCGCTGGGTGGGCTGGAAGCGCCGCTCCGCGACGCATGCGAAAAGGACGAGCCGGCCGCCTGCACGGCGGCCGCGTACGCCCACCTCGTCGCCAAGGGATCCTCCGACCTGCTGCCCGAGAACGCGCAGGTCCCGGGGTTCGTGGAGCTCATCACGAAGGGCTGCCGCGGCGGCGACACCATCGCGTGCAACTGGGCCGTGCTCACGTACAGCGACGCGATCTTCGCGAAGGAAGAGCAGGCCAGCGTTCGGATCCCCGCCGACGCCGGCAAGCTCACCGACATCGTCGGCCTCGGCTGCGATCGCGGCAACGCGCTCGCGTGCCTCTTCCTGTCGTCGGAGCTGATGGGCAACAACCGCCTCGCGCTCGCCCCCGAAGAGCGCGCCAAGCGGACCGCGTCCTATCTCCTCCGTGCCTGCACCGGTGGCATCGCGGAGGCGTGCGCGCTCGGCGGCGCGGTGCGCTCCCCGACGGCCGAATGCAGCGCCGCCTTCAAGGCGCTCAGGCCCGCGCTGAAGAAGGGCGGCACCGCGCTCGACCGCTTCGCCGACATGGAAGACGATTGCGCGCACGTGGCGTCCGCGCAGAACGCGGAGTCCGCCAAGGAGCTCTTCGCGCTCGGTTGCAAGCGCGGCGACGCCTTCTCCTGCTCGAAGAAGTGAGCCTGAAACGACGAAGCCACCGGCGTGATCCGGTGGCTTCGAGGTGAGCGTTTCGCGTCGAGCCCATCGCATCGTCGATGGGCTCGGCTCGTTTCTACGCGCTCACTGGCACTGGCCGTTCTGCGTGTTGCACGTCTTGGGGAAGCAGTCGTAGTCGGCCGAGCAGGGCCCGCAGGTGTAGTCTGCGAGGCAGCCTTGGCTGCCGCTGCACTGCGTCGGGTCGTTGCACTGTCCCTGGCAGAGATAGGCCTTCTGGCAGTACTGCGGCACGAGATCGATGCAGTCGTTGCCCCAGCTCGTCGTGCAGCAGGCCGCGTTGGCCTCGCAGACGGCGGCGACGCAGGGCGAGCAGGTCTCCTTCAGCGGGCCGCCGGCCTGGCACTTGTCGTGGCCGCCCATGTCGCTCTGGCCGCAGGCCTCGCAGGCCTTCTCGCACTGGTAGCCGACCTCCTGCGTGCAGGTCCGATCCCACTGGCCGGTGCAGCAGTACGGATCGATCTCGCACACCGAGATGGCGCACGCGCCGCACTGCGCGCCGAGCGGCTCGCCGACGGTGCACTCGTCGTGGCAGGCGTTGCCGTTGTTCGCCGGCGGCTCGCCGACGGCGCACTCGTTGAGCAGGCCGGGGCAGGGGACGCAGGCGCCGTAACCGGCCGCGATCGTCTCGCAGTACATGTGGATCTTGTGATCGTTCGGCCCGAAGATCTGGTCGAGCAGGAACGCCGAGCCGATGGCGCCGAGCGGCCCGAAGGCCTCGCCGGCGAACTGATCGATGTCGAGCGCCTGGCAGTCCGAGTCGACCTTGCAGGGCACGCACACGCCGCACGACTTGTCGTCGGTGATCTGGACGCTCGCGCAGGCGTGCATCGGGTACTTGATCTCGGCGTCGTGGATCTGATCGAAGCCGGTCAGATCGCGGACGATCTTGCCGACGTTGACGTCGACGCCGACGTTCGCGCAGTCGGTGTCGTTCGAGCAGAGGTTCGTCACCTTGTCGAACGGCGAGGGGAGCACGGCCACGCCGTTGCCGAGATCCGAGCAGCCCGTCGCGCTCGGGCCGCACGTGCCCTTCCCGCCGCCGATGGGCGTGTGACACTTGTTCGCCGAGCCGTCGCAGCCCTTGCAGTCGTCGTCGCTCTGGCAATCCCCGGTGGGCGCGCCCGTCACGCCGCACGTCGTCTCGCAGGTGCCGTGCACGCCGCAGGAGAGCGTGCCGTCGCAGCCGGCCGTCGGCGAGCACTGGCTGCACTTGTGGGCGTTGCAGAAATGAGCCTCGTTGCCGGGCGCGCCGCAGCTCGCGCAGTCCGCGTCCGCGGTGCAGTCCGCCGGGCACTTGGGCACGCAGTCGCCGTAGCCGCAGGTCTCCGTCGATTGACACTGGGTGGTGTCGTTGCCCGTGCAGGCCACGCACTTGTGCGCCACGGGATCACAGACCTGATGCGCCGGATCGCAGGCGCCGCAGTCCGCGTTCGTGTTGCAGGTGATCGTCGGCACGCCGTTGTCGGTCGGGCACTCGAGGTCGGGCGGGGTGCAGTTGCCCCAGCTCGAACAGACCTCGCCGTTGGAGCAGCCGGTCGACGAGCCGGAGTCGCACGCCACGCAGCGGTGCTCGGAGACGAGGCAGGTGTTCTTCCCGTCGGTGCAGGCCTCGCACTCGATGTCGGCGCTGCAGTTGTGAAGCAAGCAGATCGAAGTCGGCAGCTCGCCGCCGCCGCTGGACGTGCCGGTCGAGTCCGCACCGTGACCGCCGTTGCCACCGTTGCCCCCGGTGTTGTTGTTCACCGGGTCGGACTTGGCGCAGGAGGCCGCGCCGAGGGCGCCGGCGGCGATCGTGAGGAGGGCAGTGAAGGCGAAGCGTGTGATGCTCATGCTTGGGCAGGATCGCACGTTCCGCGCTCGGAGGGGAGATCGCAGCGAATCCGGCGCCTTGGCCGTGCCCTACTCGGATACGATGGCACGCATGGCAAGATTGCGTGACGGGTGGGTGACGGCGGCAATGGTCTCGGTGCTCGCCGCGTGCGGCGGCGGTGGCAGCTCCGGCACGGGCGGCGGCGGTGGCAACGGCGGTCAGGGCACGGGTGGAACGGGCGGGACCGCGCCCATGTGTCCGACGCCGACGACCACGAAGGGCGTGGGCCACGTCATCGTCGTCGTCCAAGAGAACCACACCTTCGACACGTACTTCGGTCGCTGGTGCAAGGCCGCTGCGGGGTCGAACCCCACCTGCACCAGCGGCCCTTCGTGCTGCGAGGCCATGCCCGACACGGAGCCCACCGGCGCCTCGCCCGCCACGCTCGACGACACGGGCAACGCGGCCTTCGATCCGAACCACACGCAGCCCTGCGAGCTCTTCGAGATCAACGACGGGAAGATGGATCAGTTCGTCACGAGCACCGATCCCAACCCGCCGCAGGGCTGCGTCGACGCGCGCAACTTCGCCGTCGCGCCCGACGCGACCGTGGCCGGCTATCACGACCTCGCCACCAAGTACGCGCTCGCCGATCGCTACTTCCAATCGATCGCCGGCCAGTCGTCCGCCAACGACATGTACTTCGCCGTGGCCAAAGAGGTCTTCATCGACAACGCCGCCAAGCCCGACGCGGTGGGCAAGGAGTGCGAGGTCACGACCAGCGTCGCCTCGTACACGGGCACGACCATCGCCGATCTCTTGAAGACCGCGGGCAAGACCGTCAATTGGTACGCCGAGGGCTATCAGAAGATGGTGGACGCCAAAGGCGGTTGCCCCAACGCACCTCCCGAGTGCGGCTTCCACCTGCCCACGTATCCGTGCGTCTACGCGCCCTCGGACATCCCGTTCCTCTATTACGAACAGTTCGCCCAGGATTCGAGCTTCATGCGCGACTACGCGAAGCTCACCGAGGACCTCGCGGGCGGCACGCTGCCCGACGTCTCGTTCGTGAAGCCCATCGGCTACAAGACCGAGCACCCCGGCTACGGCACGACGATCTCCGCCGGCATGAAGGTCGTGACCGACCTCGTCGAGGCCGTCGACAACAGCTGTTACAAGGACTCGACGCTCATCCTCGTCACGTGGGACGAGGGCGGCGGCTACTTCGATCACGTGCCGCCTCCGCCGACGAGCACGGTCGACAACCAGCCCTACGGCACGCGCGTGCCGCTCCTCGCCATCGGCCGCTACGCCAAGAAGGGCGCGGTCAGCCACGTGACGATGGAGCACTCGTCGATCGTGAAGTTCCTCGAATTCAATTACCTCGACGGCAAGACCGGCCAGCTCGGCGCGCGCGACGTCGAGGTGAACAACATCGGCAGCCTGCTCGACGAGGCCGAGACCGGCCTCGCGATCCTCGATCAGTGATCGCGTGAGAGGCGCGGCTGCTGGTCGCGCCTCCATCCCGCTTCGATCACCGCGCGCGCCTGATGGCGCCTGCGTGGTTTTTGCCCCTTCCTCCGTGCTCGTGATACCGGCCATGGCATGCAAATGCCTGGACGGCTCGCAGCCACCACGCTGGGAGATCTGCTCGGAGCCTTGCACCGCGAGCGCGTGACCGGCCTCCTCGAGCTGACCGAGATCCGCGGCCCGCGCGGGTGCACGGTCCCGGGGCGCGTGCATCGCATCCACCTGCGCATGGGGCTCGTCGCGGCCGTCGAGACGCCGCTGGCCGTGCCGGTGCGCGAGGCGCTCGAAGCGATCTTCGCCGTCGAAGATGCGGCCATCACGTTCCGCACGGCGCGCCCCATCGCGCATGCGCCCCCGTCGCCGCTGCTCCCGCGTGATTTCCTTCATGGCCGCCCGCGCGCGCGCGACCGAGGTCGGGCCGCCGCGTCCCCGCGCCGGGAGCCACCGCAGGCGTCGCGCCGCGAAGCACACGACGAGACGCCGCCGCCGCGCTCGGGCGTGCGGGTCGTGCAGGAGGACGCCAAGGATCGCGCCCGTCGCGCGCTCGGCATCGCCCTCGGCGCCGACATGAACGACGTGCGGCGCGCGTTCCGTCGCCTGGCCGCCACGCTCCACCCCGATCGCTTCAGCGACGCTTCACCCGTCGAGCAGCAGAAGCGCGCGCTCCGCTTCGCCGAGCTCTCGGCGGCGTATCACTTGCTCGTGGCCTGATCGTCCGGGCGCGACGCGCCCCAATACGCCACCAGATCGGGCAGCGCCGTCGTCGACATCTGCACCAGGTGCAGCATGTGCGTGATGGGCCCGTTGCCGTCGTAGCCGCGCACGTGCAGGCCGCCGCGATGCGCCTCGGTGAGCGGCGCGAGCGGTCGCATCTGCCGCTTCGGCAGCACGCCCACCATCGATCGCAGGAGCGGCATCGGCTGCTCGCGGGCCGTCGCCCGGCGCGTCATGCCGACCGTCGCGAGCACCGCGTCGGTCGTCTTGTGCGCGTTCGTGTAACCGTAGGTCTCGATCTCCGAGTGGGTGATGGAGAGCAGCGCCCGCCCTTCCACCGCCTTCTGCGCGAAGCGCCGAATCGGCTCGATTTGATCGGCCTTGAGCTTCCCGCTCCAGGGCTCGATGCCGCAATGGATGGAGTCGAAGAGGACCACGGCGTCGATGCGATCGAAGATCGCGTCGTGTTGGAGGAGCTTGATGACGCCGCCGTATCCCGAGCTCCACCCCGAGACCGCGACGCGACCGAGCTTCGGTGTGCGGAGCCCGCGCTCCACGAGCGTGCTCTGCACGCGATCGAGGATGAGCGAGAACGCTGCGGGATCGGCGAAGCGATCCTCGTACACGCCGGACCCGACGCCGAGGTTCAGGATCATCACCACGGCGTTCACGCCCGCGTAGCCGTAGCTCTCCTCGACGAGATCGGTGTTGCCGTTGAGGTGGATGATCAGGTCGTAACGACCATCCTCCGACGCGAACGAGGGCGGGAAGGTGAGCAGCCCGCCCGCGAGCGGCGCGCGCCACGAGCGCACGAGGTGCGCGTCGGCGCGCTCGCGCGGCGCGGGCAAGGCGGCGCTCGCCGGCTTCGGCGGAAGCGGCGAGGGCGCGGGCAAAGGCTCTTCGGCGCGCGCCAGCGGGACGAGCGGCACGAGGGCATTGGCCGCGAGCCGCGCGGCCGGGCGCGGACCACGCAGCACCACCGCCGACGTCGCGAGAGCGACGGCGATCCCCGCGACGGCGATCGAGGCACGACGTGATGTACGCACCGCGCATCAGGAGAGCGGATGGTCCGACGTCCGGTCAAGGACTGCTTCGTGTCAGGCGTTCACCGTTTGGCGAAGACGCTCCCCGCCTGCCTCGGTGTGAGCTTCTGCCACTTCGCATAGGCCGCGACCGCGCGCCGCCGCAGCTCGGCCGGGTCGAGCCTCTCGCCGATGCCGCGGGCGATCGCGTCGATGAGGTACCCCTCCGGCGCCATCAGCGTGCTCGTCATGACGAGCGGCGAAGAGCCGGCGGCGCGCAGCGAAGGCCCGAAGTAAGGCTCCGACTTGCAGGCCAGCACGAACGACGGCACCGGCGCACCCCCGCGCGCTTCGGGCAGCGTCTTGCCGTCCATCAAGCGATTGTGCCCCGCATAGCCGGTCACGAGGATGCGCTCGTCGCGCCGCCGCTCGCCGTCTTGGAACGAGATGCGCCCGCCGCCCGTCGCCGTCCTCCACAAGTGATCGACGGCTTGATCGATGGCGTCGCCGTGAACGGCCTCGAGGACCACGATCTCCTCGACGTCCTCCGCGCGGCCCCACGGCGCGCCGGAGACGAAGCGACGGTAGATGCCCCGCTCCAGGAACACACCCTGACCACGCCGCCGCTCGACCCGCTCCCATCCGCTGTTCTTGCGCTCGAAGAAGCGCCGCGCGCCGAACACCGCGCCCCAATAGACGTTGTGCTCGAGCCCCGCGGGCCGTCCGGCGATGTCGGAGCCGCAGTCGATCTGCGCGTTGGAGCAGAGCGGCACGACCACGTAGACCACGAGCGGTCGCCCGGCCCGGACGTCTGCGGCGACGGCGTCGAGCGGCGCGCCTTCGGCCGCGCGAACCGTTGGAGCAGCAACCATCATCGCGGCGAGCGTGAGCGCGGCGACGAGCGAGCGCAGGGTAGGCACGGGCCTTCATCGTGCCGGCCTCGGCGAGTGTGACGCTGCGACGCCCGGTCACGCGAGTCACCACCGCAGGCTGAGCGCGACGGAACACTGCGCGGCGGACCGAGCGCCGTGCTCTCGTGATATCAAAAGCTGCGCGCGGATCCGGAGGAGGTCTCTTGGTGGTGTCGGCAGAGCAGCAGGGGCTCGCGCCTCAGAGCGACCGCGCCATCTTCGAGCGGCGAATCGGGACGACGCTGCGGGGGAAGTGGACGCTCGAGCGCCTTCTCGGCGTGGGCGGCATGGCCGCGGTGTACGTCGGCGTGCACAAGATCGGCCGGCGCGACGCCATCAAGATCCTCCACCCCGAGGTCGCCGCGAACCGCGAGGTGGCCGCGCGCTTCGAGCAGGAGGCGCACGCCGTCAACCGCTTCAAGCACCCCGGCGCCGTGCAGGTCGTGGACGTCGACGTCACCGAGGACGGCGCGCCGTTTCTGGTGATGGAGCTGCTCGACGGCGAGCCCTTGGCCCAGCGCATGGAGCGCGGCCCCATGTCCCTCGACGATGCGCTGCGCCTCGTGGACGGCTTGCTCGACGTCCTCGGCGCGGCGCACGCGCACGGCATCATTCACCGCGACATCAAGCCGGACAATCTCTTCCTCCTGCGTGACGGCCGCCTCAAGGTGCTCGACTTCGGCATCGCGCGGATGCGCGAGGGCGCGCCGAAGACGCTCCACACCGTGACCGGCACCATCATGGGGACGCTGCCGTACATGCCTCCGGAGCAGGCCGTGGGGCAGCGGACCGACGCGCGCGCCGACCTGTTCTCCGTCGGGTGCACGTTGTTCGAGCTCGTGGCCGGCCGCACGCCGCACCAAGATCACAGCGACGTCGCGTTGATGGTGAAGATGGCGACCGAGCCCGCGCCGCCCCTCGCCACGGTCAGCGCGGACGCTTCGCTCGAGCTCTGCATGGTGGTCGACTACGCGCTCGCCTTCGACCGCGAGCGCCGCTATCCCGACGCGGCCACCATGCGCGAGGACATCCGCGCCTTGCGTGAAGGGCGCGCGCCTCCCCATGCGTCGGCGCGCGTGGCGCAGGGCGATCTCCCCGCGCCGGTGCGACCCGTGGCGATGCCCATGGCGCGGACCGTTCGCGCAGCGCCGCCGGGCGCGCCTGCTCCCGCTGCGGAGGCCGCCCCTCCGGCGAGCACCGCGTGGCCCGTCGCGCCGGTCGCCTCCACGACGCAGGTGCGCACGCGCCGCTCGCGCGAGCATTCGTGGCTCCCGGTGATCGCCGTGGCTTCCGCGTGCCTCCTGGTTCTCCTCGGGGCCGGCATCTTGTTGGTGCGCGCTTGGCCGAGCCGCGCCGCCGCGGACACGCGGGATGCGCCGAGCGCAACGGCCGATCGCCCGAGCGACGGCCGCGCCCTCGGCAACGCCGCCGACGACGACGTGCGGCGCGGGCCGCCATCCAAGAAGCGTCATCACAAGAAGCACAAGCACGACGACGATTGAGTCGCAGGAAAGGACTCGCGTCCTTTCCCCCCGCCGGCGAAGCCGTCGGGGCCCCCCATCCCAACGGCTGCGCATTGGTCTCATTTTCGCCGCAGCTTCTCGGAGTGTTCGAACGCCTCGGTCCAGATCATCAGCCGCTTCAACCCACGTCCGATCGTGGTGGAGCCCGGCGGCCCGCCGGAGGACTTGCCAGTGTAGCCGCCGAGCTCGGCGATCCAGAGGACGGCCTGGGCGATGGTCGGCACGCCCTCCGGGATGGTCTCCGTGCGCGCCTTGTACTTGGTTTTCGCGGCGCGAAGCGCCTCGATCTCCATCGGGGACAGCGCGACGCTCGCCGCAGCGTCGGGCTGGGTGCGGGCGAGGTGCTTGAGGCGTTCGGCGCGAGCTGCCACCGCGGCGAGCATCGTAGCCCAGCGGATGACGCGATCTTTGGTGTGCAGCTGCGTGTCCTCGACATTGCAATGACCGCGCTTCCAGGCCCGGTGAAAGTCTTCCCCCCGCCACCGGAAGCAGTACCCATGGATGATGCCCTTGGCGTCCTCGAAGCCGTTCACCTCGGCGTTGGTCAGGAGCATCCAGTCGAGGCGCTCTTCGCCGCGCGGCGTGCGACGCTCGTGAGCCCAGACCACGCGCACGTTCATCGTCGTGCGGTGGTGCGTTGCACGCTCGGGTAGATCGAGCACGACATCCGCGTAGCGTACGTCGAGCCGGGCGCGCCGGGCGGCTCGTGTCGGCCCGGCGGGGATGTCGACGTCGTAGCTGCCCACGATGCGTTGCTTGCGCATGTGCCGGCGCAGCAGGCGCCGTCGGCCATCCACGAGCACCACGAGGCGGTCCTGGTTCGCGCGGATAGTGAACCGCCCTTGTTTCGCAACGGCGCGCAGAATCTCGGCGTTGTCGCCCTCGCGGTCGATCAGGAACCACGGCATGCACGAGGGCGCCTTCTGGTGCACCAGCTTGCCCGTACGCGCCACGACGTCGACCCACTGCGCCGTCTCGGTCTCAAGGTCGCGTCGACGCGCGTACCGCCCCTTCTTGCTCTTCGGCCCGCGCGCCCAGAACTCGAGGTCGAGCAGCCCCACGGGAGCTCCGTCGGCAGTCACCGCGAGAGCGTCGATGACCTTCAACCCTCGCGTCGGAAGCGAGCGCATGCCGAGCGAGCCGAAGTCCTTCGTCTTCGAGACGTCCGTGAGCGAGAGGCTGGTCCCATCGACGACCACATAGACGAACGAAGCGTCGCTCACCGCGCGGAGCGACGCCTCTGCGAACGCCGTCGTGAGCGCCCTCGGCGCCATTTCGGTCTCAAGGAAGTCGTACGCCGCTTGCAGCTCCGCGCGCGTGCAGAAGACCTCCGTCAGTCGACCTGCCGGCTGGTCGGCGGCTTGTCGCAACATCGACGCGGCCCGCCGAACGCGACGCGCGTCGCCGAGCTTCGCCGACGCCACCTGCTCCTCCGCCCACCGCTGAACCTCACTGCTGTCGCCCATCCCGCGGCGCGCCCATCAGCGCGACCGTTGTCAAGTACGACAACATGGCCACCAGTGCGCCCGCTCTTAGGGGGACTGCGCTTGCCGTCATTTTCACCGTCGACGGCGCCCCGCTTGTTCGCCCGGAGATGAGACCAATGCGCAGTCCCAACGGCGGGGAACCTGAATCTCGCACATGGCGCGCGTCTTCGCTGGGTTCCTCGCCGTTCGTGTTTTCGGGCAGGGTACTCGACGGCACTTGGTGGCACTCAAAGATCGTCTGCGCCGGTAACCAGGAGGCAACGCGGAACCGTGAGGCCCGCCCGGCTGAGTGCGCGCCTGCCCCTCGGGGCGAGGTCCTGCTGGGGTGGACTGTTCATGACCTCCCGTCGGAGGGGAGGCACGAACTGTTCGGGCGGGATCGATCCAGCGGCATCTGCCAGGGAGCTGGCGGCGCCATGGCGGAAGGTGGCGACCGCCACACCCGTAGCGGGCCAAGTCCCTGAAATCGTTGGACCCGCATTGGGCACGGAGATCGCGAAGCGGGCCGCCGCATGTTCGCGAGCTCCGCTGCCACATCGACGAGCGCTCGCCGACCGCGAACCGGAGCCACCGCTCCGGGCTACGTACCGCGCCGCTCGACCGACACCGAGAGCAGGAGGGGCAAGGTGCGCCTCGTCAACGGGCTCGACATCCCGGTGATCGTCTCGCTCGGCGGCGAGCGCGTCACGATGTTGGTGGTGCCCACGTCGCAGTCTTCGCCAGCTTGCCTCGACGTTTGTCCCGCGGTTGACCCACCCCGACCCGCCGGCTACCGGCTCATCTCGTGACGTCACGGCTCCAAGCTCTGACGCGCGAGCACGCCGGCTCCGCCGCGTCGCTCGTCGTCCTCGCGATCGCAGCAAAGGCGATCCTCGGGCGCGTCGGGACCTTCGACCTCGGCTTCGACGACGAGTGCTACATGCTCTGGATCGGGAGCGGGCTCCCGATGCGATCGCTCCCGGCGGCGGACTACAGCGTGCTCTACATGGTCTGGTACCGGGTGCTCGCCGCGCTCGAGCCGGACCCGGCACGCCTCTACACGTTCAACTGGGTCGTCCTCCAGCTCGGGCTGGCAGCGCTCCTCTACGCCCTCTCGCGCCGCTCGGGCGCGCCGCGACTCACGGCTGGCCTCGTAACGATCGCGTGGTCGCTCTCGCGCGCCGTGACGGTGTGGCCGTTCGCCGTGTACTTCTCGACGGCGATCCTCGCGCTCGCGGCCGTCGCGACGACGTTCACAAAGGATGGGCTCATCGCGGCAACGATGCTCGCGATCGCCACGGTGGCCGCGTCGTTCGTGCGGCCGGAACTCGCAGTCCCGGGGATGCCGCTCGCGGCGATTGTGATCGTCTGGAGCCTCTCTCTCGCGCTCCGGTCGCGCCGCCCACGCGCGCTCGGGGCGGCGATCGCGGTTGCGGCGACCATCGCCGTCCTCGTCCGCATCTTCGGCTCGCCCCTCGGCGGTGGTCGGAGCTACTTCGCGTTCGAGCAGCACTATGCGCTGAACCGCGTCCAGGCGGACGGGCTCGACGTCGATCCGTGGAGCGCGCACGAGCCGATCATCACCGCGACCTTTCCACACGCCCGATCGATCGGCGGGGCCGCGCGAGAGAACCCGTCGGCGTTCGCGTGGCACGTCGAGCGCAACGCGCGGCTCCTGCCCGATCGGCTCGCCTGGTTCTGGGGGGCGACGGCTACGTGCCGCCCGCCCTGAAGGTACCGCTCGCGTGGGGCGCGAACGCGGTGCTCGTCGTCGGCGCGTTCGCGCTCGTGCGACGGCGGCGTCGGGTCTCGCCGCGCCTCCTTGCGTGGCTGCCGATCTGGATCCCCGTCGGCGCGAGCTTCGCCGCGGCGGTGCTGCTCATTCGTCCGCGCGACCACTACCTCGTGCCGTTGTGCTTCTCGCGAACGCGACGCTCGCCTCGGCGTGCGGGGCGCTCTCGCGACGGCCGAGCCGCCGCGCGTCGTTCGTGAGCACAGCGGGCCTCGTCGCCGCGATCGCGCTCTTGGCGCTGCTCCCGACGTACCGTCGAGGCGCGCTGCCGTCGCTCGCCGAGGCGCGCGGCAGACCGCCGCCCAAGGAGTGGGACGGGCGCAAGACGGTCGAGGCGCTCCGCGCGCTCGGGCTCCGCGGCGAGCGCGTCATCCTCGACCCTGAGCTCTCCCGCGCGGTCTACGCGGGCATCCCTTTCCGCTGGATCCCGAAGGACGGAAAGGACCGCCCGTTCTCCGACTTCCTCCGCCAGCACGACGTCGACGTCGTCATCGCGTCGCCGAGGCTCCTCGACGACGCCCGCTTCCGCGACGACCCCGAGTTCCGCTCGTTCCTCGCCGATGACGGCGATCACCGTGGCTTCGTCCTCACCAGGGTTTCAGGGTCGCGCACGATCATCGCCGTTCGGCCGTAAGCGCCCAATGGGGGGACGATCATCGAAGCCTGTCAGGATGTGACACGCCTGAGGGGCGCGATTCTGTCGCCCGCTCGGTACTCGGCAACTGCTCTTGCCGATTATCTGCCATCCGTGATGGATCCCAGCCCAACCGCTACGAACCCAAATTTTACGCATGGCGCGCGTTTTCGCAGGGGTCGTAGCCGTTCGTGTTTTCGGGCGTGGCATTCCCCCGAGGGAAGTACCAGACCGAACAAGAATGTAACTATTCGATCTTCCTCGCGATCCATCGTCGACGCCGTTCTACCACAACGCGCCCACCGCGGGCGCGCCAACGATGCAGCCTGTGCGCCGCGCTCGAGGAGGCAGACGACGCCCCACCCCGAATGCCTTGGCCCTGCGCGACGGAATCCGTGGGTGTGCATTCGATACCGCGGATATCCGATATCCGAAGCCCGTGGATATCCGATACCGCGGATATCCGATATCCGAAGCTGACCGGGTACAGATGGGATGAAGCCGCTGGCGCCGCGCCGGCTGCACCCACCATGCCCGAACAAGCGAAGAAGAGGACGGCGGCGAACCGTTACGCCAACACCGTGCCGGAGAAGCGTCGATCGTCTCCGGTCGGCGCCGACGCCGGCCTCACGGGCGACAACGCGAAGCGCGTGTAGCCGCTGCTGCACGGCCGGTTCGACGTGGACGCGCGGTGGGCAGGGATTCGCTACGTTCGAGGCCTCGGGAGGAGGGGGAAGCCGCGAAGAAGTTGGTGTCGGCGAGCACCGGCTCCACCCCGGGCCGCGCCACGATGTCGGTGCGGATCCCCGGCGGGATGGGCACGGCGACCGTGGCGCTCGACGCGGGGGCGCGCGCCGCGCGCACGGCGGCGGAGGTGGCGGGCTCAGATCTGCGTGCCGCCGCCGTCGATGGCGAGCTCGGCGCCGGTCGTGAACGTCGCGTCGAAGGCGAGGAACGCGACGGCCGCCGCGACCTCCTCGGGGCGCCCGAGCCGCTGCATCGGGATCGCCTCGCGCAGCTGCCTCTTGGTCGGCGAATCCTCGAGCGGGCTCGTGTCGATCGGCCCGGGGCTGACGGCGTTGACCCGGATCCCGCGCGGCAGGAGCTCGCGCGCGAGGGTGCGCGTGAGCGAGCGCAGCGCCGCCTTGCTCGCCGCGTAGGCGCTGAGCATCGGTAGCCCGACCACGTTCACCACCGACGTGGTGAGCACGATCGCGCTCCCCGGGGCGAGCAGCGGCGCGAGCTTCTGGATCGTGAAGTACGGGCCCTTGACGTTGACCGCCAGCAGCTCGTCGTACACCGCCTCGGGCGTCGCCTCGAACGGCGACCACCGCGAGACGCCCGCGTTGACGAAGAGCACGTCGATCGCGCCGAGCTCCGCCCGCACGCGCTCGACCAGCGCGTCGATCGCCGGAAGCGACGTGGCGTCGCTCTCGACGACGATCGCGGCGTCGCTCA
Organism: Minicystis rosea; assembly: GCA_001931535.1. Lineage (GTDB taxonomy): Bacteria > Myxococcota_A > Polyangia > Polyangiales > Polyangiaceae > Minicystis > Minicystis rosea. Next base: position 4,647,936 of record CP016211.1, on the reverse strand, counting down.
GCGCGGCGCGCGCCGCCGCCTGCTTGGCCGCCGTGCGCCCCGTGACCAGGACCCGCGCCCCCCGCGCCAGCAGCAGCTCCGCCGTCGCGAGGCCGATGCCGCTCGTTCCGCCGATGATGACCACGCGTTTGCCGTTCGCTTGCCCGAGGTGATTGCTCATGCCCCTGGTGTAGCGACCGCCCCCGCGCCACGGAATGCGCCTGCGTCTCGAAGACTTGCGCGTCCGTCTAGCTCGCGCCGGCGGCTGCGGCGCGATAGTGGCGCGGCGCGAGCCCGGTCTCGCGCTTGAACGCGTGGCTGAACGCGCTCTCCGACGCGTAGCCGAGCGAGCGCGCGATCTCGAGCACCGAGGCGTCGCCGTCGCGGAGCGCCCGCCGCGCGAGCCGCATCCTCCACTGCGTCAGGTACGCGAGCGGCGCCGCGCCCGCGACCGCCTTGAACCGGGCCGCGAACGATGCGCGCGACATCGCCGCCGCGCGCGCGAGCTCGGCCAGGGTCCACTCGTGGTCGGGTCGGCCGTGCATCAGGCGCAGCGCGCGGCCGACCCGCTCGTCGCGCATGGCCCGGAACCAGCCCGGCCGCAGGGCCTCGCCCTCGGCGGCGCTCGCGCGCAGCGCCTCGATGAGCACCAGCTGCGCGAGCTCGGCGGACGCGGCGCCCGCCGCGGGCAGCCGCGCGCGTTGCTCGCGCTCGATCCGCTCGAGCATCCAGCGGAGCGCGGCGGACTCCGGCGCTGCGGCGCGGACGTGGACGAACGGAGGCAGCGCGTCGCCCAGCAGGTCGGCGAACGCGGGGTCGAACGAGATCACGCCGACCAGCAGCGAGCACGTCGCGCCGGCGCCGGCGGTGACGCCCCCGGGATGGCTCTCGAACACGGGACAGACCTCCACCGGAGGGACGCCCAGGCCGCTCGCGAGCACGAAGCTGTCGTCACTCGTGAGCAGGAGCACGTCGCCGCGCTCCAGCTCGACCGCGTCGGTCCCGGTCCCGCGGCGCAGCCAGCACGTGCCGTCGACGCTGTAGAACTTGATCTTCGCGTGCGAGCGAAACCGGAACGCGAAGTCCCCACCGACCGCGAAGCCGCCGGTGATCACGGACTGCGCCCGCGTGAGCTGCAAGATGTCGGTCAGCGGATCGCCCATGTCGAGGCGAAGTGTAGCGCGCGCCCCACCGATCACCTCCACCACCGCAGCGTCGCGGGCGTCAGGGGAGGCGGTCGGGGCGTGGCTGGCGAAGAGGGCCACGTTGCGGGGGGTGACGGCGCGGTCGAAGATGGTGAGGACGGGCACGGCGGCTCCGTGCTCCTCCAGCGCTGCGGCGCGGTCCAGCACCACGGCGAGCTCCACCAGGCGGGCCAGCATGTTGCGGGGGAGGGAGAGGCGGCGGACGCGGGCGTACCGGCGGCGGGCCTCGGCCTCGAAGGCGCGGAGCTCGGCGTCGCCGGCGGGGGGGAGGCCGCGCATCGAGAGGGCCGGGGCGGCGAGGCCGGCGTGGGCGCGACGGCGGTTGATGCCGCGCATCTCCTCGCCCGGCGTGAGGGTCACGCCTCGCCCGCGGAGCAGGAGGTGGAGCGCGTGGCGCGCTTCCCGCGCCGCGAGGGTGGCCTCCAGGCTGGTCTCCACGCCGACGGGCCGTGCGGTGAGGTTGGCCAGGCCCAGCGTCTCCCGCCGGAGGTGGAGCGAGGCGCCGGCGCGCGAGAGCGGGGCGCGGACCGGGGCGTCGATCTTCTGCGGGCAGCAGGAGACGAGCGCCACGTCGCAGCCGGCGGCGATGGCCGCGGTCACCAGCCGATCGCCGAGCGCGCCGCAGGCGTGCAGGCCCACGGCCAGGTCGCCCCCGGCGAAGGCCAGCGGCTCCCGGCCGGCGTCGAGGGTGACGAAGCGCGCCGTGGTCGCGCCCGCCTCCGCGGCGTGGATGGGCGACCACTTCCAGCGCCGCGCAACGGAGGACGACCGCTACGATCTCTACCTCGTCGGCCACCAGCACGAGGCCGCATGGTGGAGCTACGGGCGCCGGAAGGTCCTGCGCACGGGCGCCATGCGCGACGAGTTCATGCTGAGCGCGGATGGCGCCGTGCAGACGCCCATCGACAAGACGTACGCCGAGGTGCTCCTCTCGGGCGCCGAAGTGGTGCGCTCGGAGCTCTGCGAGCTCCCGACGCCGCCGCGTCCCGCGGGCACCACGCCCGAATCGATCTTCACGGTCGTGCCACGGCTGCGCGCGCTCATCGCCGCGTCCGAGACGCGCGCGCGCCCGTGGCTTGCGTGGGATGCGGCGTGGGGCACGCCCGGCGCCCGCGGCGACCAGCGGAGGGGATCGCCGCGTGACGCGGGCGCGCGCGGCTTGACCACACGATGACCACTACCTCACGTGCAGCCTCTTCGCGCGCGAGCGGCGAAGCTGCGTCTCGATTGCGACGACTGCCGCCGCGATCCCCTCGTCCCCTTCAGCTGCCAGGTTGGCCGCGCTGGTGCCTCCGCCAGGGCTACACCGCGCGAAAGGCCCCCTGGCAGACTGCGCGCCTAGTTCTGCTAGGCGAGCGCCCCCGGCAGACGTCGCTGGATCGACTCGTTCACGCGAGCGTGCAGGCCGAGCGCGCCTCAGTTCATTCCGCGCTTCAGCTCGTGCGTCCTATCCGAGGGAAGTACCAGACCGAACATTGGGGCGAATGCTCGATCTTCCTCGTGAATCATCAATCGATCGGGTGCGACCAGGTTACCACGAGCCGGGTCTCGGCAGACGCGGAAGCGAGCGTGACCGAGCCTGTTCCCGATACCCGATACCGAGCCGGTGTCCGGTATCAGACCGGGGCCGATACCCGATACCGAGCTGGTATCCGGTATCAGGCCGGTACCGCTGGGGGATCGATGCTCTCGCCCGGTGGCTCGGCATGACCAGAGACGGGTGCAGCGACGAATCGCAATGTTTCTCTGGAGCGTGCGAATTGGGGCCTTGAGCTCGCCGAACAGCAGGTTGGCGATCGCGCCCTCGATCCGGAGTTTTCTTGCAGCAGAAAGCGGCCGGTGGCGTCAGCGCCGCAATAATCGACCCAGGCCTTCGGCGTGAAGGAGGACAACTGGCGCGACGCCCTGAAGGGCCACGCGCCCCCCGATTTCGCGCTCTCCGAGTCGCCGCGCTACGCGGGGCGCGCGGTCGTCGCGCTGGCTTCCGACGCCCACCGCGCGGTGGAACCAGCATTCGCTCACCTCCAGCCAGCTCGCGGGGGAGTACGGCGTCACGGACGTCGACGGCTCGCAGCCGGACATGTGGCGCTTCCTCGAAGAGGTCCGCGACAGAGGCATCGACGCGCCGTACGAGCGTTATCGCTGACGCGCTCGGCTTTCCGTCGCACCGATCGCCGGGGCCGCTCGCTCGGCCTGGGCGTTGCATGGTCCTGCCATGAGCAGGAAAAGCCCATGAGCCCCTCCAGACATCCGATGTCACGTGTTCTCCCGGTGGCAGTCCTGGCCCTCGCGGCGTGCCAGAGCGGCGAGCAGACGACGGCCAAGCCATCCACGATTCCCTATGACGCCACCAAGCTGGCCCGCGCCGCGGGCGCACGCGGCCCGCTCTCGGACGCGCTCGAGCCCGTGGCCTTCTTCACCGGGGCCATGCCCACGGGGATCACGGTGTCTCAGGAACAGCGGATCTTCCTCTCGTTCCCCCGCTGGAACGATCCCGTGGCGCTCACCGCCGCCGAGCTCACCGGTGGATGGCTCCGGCCCATCCCCGATCTCCGCATGAACCAGCTCGACGAGGAAAAGGCGCCTTTCCGGCTGGTCTCCGTGCAGAGCGCCGTCGTCGACCCCATCAATCGGCTCTGGCTCGTCGACTCCGGCAACATCAACTGGCGCGAGAACCTGCAAGACACGCCCAAGCTGGTGGTGGTCGATCTCCGCGAAAACCGGGCCGCGCAGATCATCCATCTCTGGCCGGACGTGGCGCTCCCCACCTCGTACCTCAACGACATCCGCTTCGATCTCACGCGCGGCGAGGAGGGGACGGCGTACGTCACCGACTCGGCGGCGCGCGGGCCCAACGCGATCATCGTCGTCGACATCGCCACCGGCCACGCCTTCCGGCGGCTCCACGATCACCCGTCCACGAAGGCCGATCCGGGCTTCGTCGCCAGGGTGGAAGGAGCGCCCCTGCTCCGCCGATCGCCGCGCGGCATCACGACCGCGCCCAAGGTGGGCGCGGACGGGATCGCGATCTCCGCGGACGGGAAGACACTGTATTACCGCCCGCTGATGAGCCACCACCTTTACAGCGTCTCCACGGATGCACTCGCGAACGAGTCGGTGAGCGAGGACGACGTCGGCTACACCGTGATCGATCACGGCGACATCGGCTATGCGTCGGATGGGCTCGAGTCCGACCGGCAGGGGCGCCTCTACCTCACCGACTACGAGCACCACGCCATCCACCGCCGGCTGGCCGACGGCACGGACGAGATCCTCGTCTCCGATCCGCGCCTCATCTGGCCCGACACGCTCGCCCTGGCGACCGACGGGTATCTCTACGTGACCGTCAACCAGCTAGATCGCCAGCCCGAGTACCACGAGGGGCGCGATCTCCGCGAGGGGCCGTACGCGCTGTTTCGGATCAAGGTCGACGCGACCCCGGTGACGCTCCGGCCGTAGCGCCGCCTTGCCATCGCGCTGGACGCTGGATAGCAGCGTCCACCCATGTCCCATCCCGACGAGCCCCGGCATAAGGCTTCCCGAACGGATACCCGCTCGGTACCGGGTATCGGATACCGCTCCGCACCGGGTATCGCCACCTGGTACCGAGCGGCAGATACCTGGTACCGAGGCTCAACGAGCTGCGAGCTCGTGCCGGCCTCACGCTCGGGGTCGATCTGGCGGCGTGGACGCCCGGCGTGCGTCGCGCTCTTGAGACCGTGCGCAAGGCCTCCGAGCGGCTCGATCGTCAGCACCCGCCGGGGCGAGCGTGACCCCTGGCGTCAATTCCGCCGCGCCAAGGCGCAGGTCAGCAATCGCAGAGTTCCGCACATCGTCTATTGGCCACCTCGTGGGCCGCGCTTCGCCATCTCGAGATCGATGGCGCGCTCGATGTTCGGCGCAGAGCTACCGGCGGCCATCATCAACATGACCGTGAGCCTGGCGGCGGAGCTGTCGAGCAGCGGAGTCACGGTGAACACCGTCAGCCTCGGGCTCTAAAGGAGTCGTTCACCGCGCGCCAGGGAGCGGGGCTGGGGCGAAGACTGGGACCAGATCGAAAAGGAGGCGGTGTGCTCGTGCAGGTCCGGCATGGGAGTGACCGTCGGAGGGCGCGCTGGCCGGACCGTTGCGCGTCAACGACACCATCCCGAGCCCCTCTGCCGTGGGCAGCCAGAGCAGGAGATCCGCCAGCGCCGCGCCCCTGTCCTCGCCCGACGCAGCAGCGACCTCCTCCGCCAGCGCGACCACCGAACGCGGGCTGCCGCAGCTCGCCAGCGCCCGTTGCTGCCAGGGCGCGAGATCGGCCAGCACGAGCCGATACGCGACGCGGCTGACGGCGAGCAGCGAAGGCCGCGCCTCGGGAACGGCGGGCGCCTCGCCGCGATCGACGGCCGACAGGAAGCCGCGCACGTCGTGCCCAAGCGCGACCACCCGCAGGCACGGCGCGGCCACGACGCGGAGCTCATCGACGCACGCGCCCTCGTCGTTCGGGAGCCCCGGCGCACGGAGCGCCTCGATCCGGGCCCGCTCGGCGCGGGCGAGATCGATCGGTAGCCGCACGAGCGAGCGCTGTTCTTCGGGCAGGACATCGTCGGGAGGGCGCGTCCGCTCGAGATGGTCGGCGAAGCCGGCGCCGAGCATGAAGAGGCTATGGTGCTGCGGCGGCCGTGTCCCGAAGTAGCCGGTCGCGAAGCTATCGAAGAGCGCGTCGCCCACCAGCGCGCGCACGGCCGGATAGTCGGCCCGGAGACAGGCGAGCAGGCGATCGACGTAACCGCGTGCGTAGATCGAGAGCCGCTCACCCGCGTCGGCGCCCTCCGGGACGCAGATCGTCCGCGCCTCGCCGTAGCGCTCGCGCGCGCGGCGTAGCCCAGCGGTGAGGCCGCCTGGCGTGGTCACCGCGAGCCGCAGCCAGTCCTGGAGCGCGGAGAGCGACAGCGCGCCGTCACGGGACGAGGTCATGAATCACTCCGTGAGTCATGGGGGTGTCGTCGCGCACGGGGCCCGAGAGCGGCACGTCGGGCAGCTCGCGCGGATTTGCAAGCACGGCGCGCGCCTTGTCGAGCTCGGCGACGAGATCCGGATATGCGGGGATCGCCGCGTCCCACTCGAGCAGCGTCGAGACGCCGCCCGTCCGCTCCTGCGCCAAGCGATAGAGGCGCCAGACGGGCGTGGGCACGGGGTGATCGTGGGTGTCCACGAGGTAGCGGTCGAAAGACGTCGGGCCGGCGATGTGGATCTGCACGATCCGATCGTGCGGCAGGCCCTGGATGTACCGCTCGGGGTCGAAACCGTGATTGAACGACGACACGAAGACGTTGTTCACGTCGAGGAGCAGGCCGCAGCCGGTCCGCTCGCAGAGCGCGGACAGAAACTCCCACTCCGGGATGGTGGAAGCGACGTATTCGACATAGGTGCTCGGGTTCTCGAGCACGAGCGGCCTCCCCATGAAGTCCTCCACGCGGAGCACGCGCTCGGCGACGTGATCCAGGGCCTCCTCGGTGAGCGGCATGGGCATCAGATCGTGGGTGTTGTACCCGGCCACGCCGGTCCAGGAGAGGTGATCCGAGATCCAGGAGGGCTCGATCCACGCGGCGAGCGCGCGGAGCCCAGCGAGGTAGTCCATGTCGAGCGGATCGGACGAGCCAATCGAAAGCGAGACGCCGTGCATGACGATCGGATGGGAGCGCGCCAGCGTCGAGAGCACGTGACGCGCGAAGCCGTGATCATCCATGAAGTTCTCGCTGATGATCTCGAACCAATCGACCCGGGCCGGGTGCCGGAGCAGATGGTGGAAGTGGCATGACCGGAGCCCGAGACCGAAGCCGAGGTGGGGCATACCGAGGCGGGCAGCATCCATCGTCATGTCGAGGGTGGGAAGGCCAGACGCAGATCGTCGGCGGGAGGCGGCGCGCTCGGCGGGCTCTCGCCGCGCGCCCTGAGGACCTCGCAATAGGCCCTCCAGGCGACGTCGTAGACGGGCTCGCCGTAGGTGAATGGTATCGTGCCGATGGGTTTGGGCGGGCCGTCGGCCTTGATGTCGAACAGCGCCATCTCGCCGCTCGACGGGTAAAGCTGCGAGGCCGAGACGGGGACGGCGCAGCCGCCCAAAGCACCGCACTTGTTGTCGGTCGGCGCGCTGTAGAGCATCCCTCGATGGCCGCAGCTCGCCTGGGACGTGATGGTCGTGCCGCAACTGGTCGCGCCCCCGCCCCCGCCCCCGCGGCAGCTCCCGCCGCCCTCCACCGATTGCACGTAGCCGCAACCGCCCTGGGCTTTGCAGGCGTTCGAGCCCTTGCACGTGTGGTAGGTCGTGACCGCGGGCATCTCGCCGGCGCCGGGGTGCTCGAGGTCGAGGCCTTGGCAGGCGTGATAGAGCGCGTGCTTTCTGGGCTGCTCGATGCCCAGCGCGAGGTCCGGGGCCTGGCCGAGCACGGCCCAGCAAATCGACACGCGATCTCCGGAGCCGGCCATCGAGGGATAGGGAAAACCGACGTTCGGGTCCTTCCAATAGTCATCGAGCGCGCGGGTGACCCCGGCGATGGCGCCGGCGGCGACCTGGCTGAGCTGCCGCAGCACGCTGCCGTCGGCGTTCTTGGCCTTGAGCCGGCTCAGCGCCGCGGCGACCTCGGCCGCCCTGGGGATGTTGCCACTGGCCTCGTCGGTGTCGCCGATCGTGAGGTCCCTGGCCGTCCATGGGGCCGCGCCGCGCGAGGCGTGCCACGCGTCCCAGGTCACGAGCTCGGGGAGCAGCTCTTCCTTGATCTCGAGGATGCGCGCGTAGTGATCCTTGCGGTCGTTCTCGAAGCGAGCTTCTGCGTCTGCAGAGGGCGCGAGGTGGCCGTCGTCGTCGTAGCTCGGGTAATCGATGGTCAGGCCCTTGCGGGACGAGCGGTAGTCGGTCGCGACCTCGTTTGCCAGGGACGCGAGCGCCTCCCCGTGGCCGAGCAGCACCGCGCGCAGCGGCGGGGTGATCGTTCGGCCCTCGCCCTGGTCCGTGATCGCGCTGATGATGTCGACCGCGGCGCCGAGCGCCTCCTCCGCGCCGATCGTCGGGAGCACGGCCGAGATGCCGGGGTACTCGGGCATGGGGTGCCCGCCGGTCGGCGTGTTGAACAGCTCGCGCTGGACCGAGCTCGGCGCATAGACGTGCTGCCAGAGCGTGGTCCCGTCGCTATATCGCATGGTCATGTAATGAACCATGCACTCGTACATGTATCCGATGGTCCCAAACATCGGCAGATCGGCCTCGGTCATGTCAGAGCTCCAGCCGGCGAACGGCACGGCGGGGAAGTACTCGTCGAGCTTGTCGGGATTGATGCGCTGCCTGGCCTGGCCCTCCGGCGCCTCGACTGCGAGGAAGAGCTCGATCCGAGCGGCGTTCAGCGGTCCGAGCGCGACTTTGACATCGGTGACGGTGGTCGTGTCGCGCAGATCGATGATGTGGGGAATGACGGTGTTGTCGGGGCCGAAGCACTTCCAGCCATCGCTCTCGGTCTGGAGGATCGAGCTGGTGAAGGTCGGCGTGACGCCCATGCTCGTGGCGAGGTTGCCGGCGAGCTGGAGGTGCAGCATCTCCTGGATGAAGACGCTGAAGAGGATGTTGAAGGCGCGCTCGTTGGCGCTCGTCGGCGAGTGCGTCGTTGCTGCCCCGGGCCACCAGCGTCCCTTGTAGAACGTCTGTTCGGAGGCGTTGATCTGGTGCATGCCCTGAATCGAGTACAAGGGCACCATGTAGAGCGGGATCGTGAACAGCTCCACGCTGACGGCGGCCTGCGCGAGGGCGCGCAAGGCAGAGGCGTCGGCTGCGAGGTTCTTGGGGTCGCGATCGTGGACGGGATCGATGTGGATCGACTCGACGGTTCTCATGGCGCTTTCCCTCGCGGCCGAAGCGCTCTGGCTGCTCTCGTCGCCGCCGCATTCTGCACGTCGGTGTCCGGCGGCACGGAAACGGGTGCGCTGTTCGTCAGCTCGCCAGTGCCTGGCTCCTCTCCCGGTCGTGGCTGTGGTGTCGAATCCCCCGATGGCAATGGGGGAGCCCGTCGGTGCCCAGGCTGGCCAGCGGCCATGACCACGAGCGCTGCGAGCGCGCGGTCCGCCGTTTGCTGAACAGAGGGCGTGGACGTCGATCGAGCAGACATTGGGGCTGTCATCCTCGACATCGAGGAGGCGATCGTCGCCGACCGGGCGTGCGGGATCGTCCGCGAGACGGAGCCGGGGGCTGCGAGATCGTCCGGCGCGCCTGCGCCGAGCACGGGCTGACCGTCGAGCAATGGAGCGCGGAGCTCCACGCCGACGCCGAGCTCCTGCGCTTGTTCGATCAGGTGCTGGTCGAGATCGTCGTCGATCCGCCCGATCCCAGCCCTTACGACGAGATCTCGAGAGGGTTGCCGCGCGGCGCGCCCGAGCCCATTCCGGAGGCGTTCGAGCGCGACGCACGACTTCTCGGTCGAGCGCGCTGATGACCGATCCGCGCCCCCGCCGCGCTTTCTCGTCACCCGGCAGAGCTGGGGCTGGCCCCTGGCAAAAGCACTCTCCGTGCTCCTGCTCTTGCTCTCGTTCAACCTGCCCTTCTTCGGCGCCAACCTGACCAAGCTCGTACAGGGCGGCTACGTCCCCCTCGTCGCCGCCGTCGTCGTGTTCTCGCTGATGTCCACGTGGAAGCGCCGCCGCGTGCTGCTCGGTCGACGGCTGCGCGAAGCGGCGATGCGCTCGCGTGCCTGGTTCGAGCGGCTCCTTGCCGACGGCGCGCGGCGCGTACCGGGGACCGCGGTATTCCTTACCGCGACCCCGATCGGCATCCCTCGATCCTGCTGCACCACGCGGAGCACGCGCGCGCTCCACGACACCGTGCTCCTCGTGACGGTGCTGACCGAGCACGTCCCCCGCGTTCCCTTGGAGGAGAGCGTCGAAGTGCGCGATCTCGGGCGCGGCATGCACCGGTGCTCGTCCACACCGGGTTCATGCAGACGCCCGACCTCCGGTGCCCGCTCGAGCGGGTCGCGCTGGATCACCAGCCGATCGATTTCGGCATGGTCACCTATTTCATCGGCGGGAGCGGCTCCTCGCGACGAGCAAGGGCGAGATGAAGGCCATGCGAGAGCGGCTCTTTGCGTTCATGGCGCGCAACGCGGCGAGCCCCGATGTGTTTAGCCCCAGCGTCGGGGGCGCGTGACGATCGCGCCGCCGCGGAGGCGCCCCTGCACGCCGCGGTCCGTCGGCGCCGGCCCTGCCTGGGAGTCGTTCGTTGCGCCCCGGTTCCTCCCCGGCGCCCCGGCGCTACGTTGCCCGCGTCCAAGGAGGTTCCCTTGACGAGCTCGGCGTCCGTTCTACGCCGCCTTCGCCAGGCTGCCGTGGGGGTCGATGATGTACTTCTTCGGCTCACCGCGGTCGAACAGCTGATAGGCCTCGACCGCCTGTTCGAGCTTGATGACCTCGGGGTTGATGACCTCGCTCAGGTACTCCATCCGGCCCCACAGAATGGCCATCATCAGGTCCCGGTTGTACCGCATGATGGGCGCCTGGCCCGCGGTCATCGAGGGCGACTTGATCCACGCCTTGCCGAAATCGAGGCTCAGCTTCCCCCTCTTGTGCTCCTCGTCCCTGGCGTGGGGATCGCCCTCCTCATAGATGCCGGGGACGCCCATCGCGCCGCCGGCGCGGACGACCCCGAAGAGCGCGTTGATCACCGCCTCGGGCTCCTCCTCGCCGGCCATCTTGCCGTAGCCGTGCGCCTCGAAGCCCACGCAGTCCACGCCGCAGTCGACCTCTCGCTCGCCGAGGATCGCCTCGATCTGGTCGGGCAGCGGCGTCTGCGAGGTCGTGTCCACGACCTCGTATCCTGCCCTCTTCACGAGCGCCCGCCGGGCGGGGTTCGGGTCGCCGACGATGATGCAGGACGCGCCCAGGAGGCGCGCGGAGGCGGCTGCGGCGCGGCCGACAGGGCCGGCTCCGCCGATGTACACCGTGGATCCCGTCTTCACCCCCGCCTCCACGCACCCGTGGTACCCGGTCGGGAGGATGTCCGAGAGGAGGGCAAGATCCTTGATCTTCGCCATCGCCCGGTCCTTGTCGGGGAACTTCAGGAGCTGGAAGTCGGCGTAGGGCACCATGTGGTACTCGGCCTGCCCGCCCTGCCAGCCGCCGAGGTTGAAGCCGTATGCCCCGCACGCGACTGCCGGGTTCGTGTTCATGCACACGTCGGTGTGCCGCTCCCGGCAGTTGCGGCAGCGTCCGCAGGCGACGTTGAAGGGCACCGAGACGAGATCGCCCTTCTTGATGTACTCCACGTCGCTCCCCAGCTCGATTACCTCGCCGGTGATCTCGTGGCCGAGCTGGTCCCCCTTCGGGAACGGGAACCGGCCCCGGTAGATATGCATGTCGCTGCCGCAGATGTTGGTCGCCAGGACCTTGAGGATGACCGCGTGCTCCAGCTTCCGGCCGCGCGGATCGGCCATCTTGGGATAGTCCCTGCTTTGAACCTCGACCTTCCGAGGTGCCTGATACACAACCGCACGATTGGCTGCCATGACCTCATTCCCCTTTCCCGTCGAGCGCGCACGCGAGACCGCGAGGCGCCCGGGCGGCGCCCTCGGCCCGCAGCGAGACGTGGAGTGTCGAGCGAAGACGGCCCTCCGCCTTCCGTCCTTCCTCGTGCCCGCTCGGCGCATCCAGCGTTCGGGCAGCGATCCTCGTGGGATCGCGAGGCGAGCCATCGATGCAACGTCGGCGCCACCACGATGAGGCACGGCGCACCGAGGCCCTGAATGAGCCCGGTGGGGCGCGCTCACGCGCGCCCGTCACCGTCGTGTGCGCGCGGCGACGGTGGTCACGGGCCCGGGGCGGTGTGCGAACCACTCGTGTACCATGGGCACCACGGGCCGACCGAGCAGGCGGGCGTCGCGCTCGGCGTGGGGCGCGGCCCTCGTGGAAGACGGCGCCGCCCCTCGTCTCGCAGGTGAAGACACCGTCGATGGCGGCGACGTGCAGATGCACGAAGCTCTGCAACGTCGCGCTGAACCGCTGCACGAAGGTCACCGTCCCCGCCGGGACGAAGCCGATGGTCCTGCACCTCGCCTCGACGCGCGGTCCGCGTGGGCGGTGGTGCCTGCGGCCGGTCACGGGGAGAAGACGACGCGCAGGCAGCCGTCCTTGCGGCTCGCGAACAGGTCGTACCCGCGTAGCGCCTCCTCGATGGGCAGGCGGTGGGTGGCGAGGTCCGTGGGATCGATCTCGCCGCGGACGATGTGTTCGATCAGCCGCGGGATGTAGCGCTGCCCGTGCTGCTGGCCCGTGCGGATCACGAGCGCCTTGTTCATCACCGCGCCCATGGGGAGCTTGTCGACCTCGCGGAAGTTCAAGGTCTCGGCGTGCCGCATCGACGTGCTCGTCGATCCCCGGCTCGAGGAGCGGGCGCGCACCGCCCCCGAGCCGGAGCGCGCGGAGATCGCGTCGCTCGTCGGACGGGTCGCGATCGCCAATGCCAAGGTCATTCATCAGGCCCATCAGGAGATCGTGTCGAGCCCCGCGGATGGCGGCGCTCGCCGCGTGGGGCGCGCGGCCGCAGCGCCCGCTGTGGGCGAGCACCGGCACCAAGGATCCGCGGCGCCGCGAGGTGGTTTACGTGGAAGAGCTGATCGGTAAAGGCACCGTGAGCACGCTGCTGCCGGCTACGCTGAAGGCGTTCCTCGATCACGGCCGCGTGCGCCCCAGCCTGGAAGAAGACATGGAGGGCGCCCGGCGCGTCCTCGAGGCCCTGGCGCGCCGTGGGATCTCCATCGACGCGATCGCCGGCGAGCTGCTCGTGGACGGGCTGGCCAGGTTCGCGGCCTCGGCCGACGATCTGCGGAGTGTCCTCGACCAGCGGCGCGCCGCGATCCTCCGCTCGGCGAAGGCGGCGTGACTACGCCGCCTTCGCGCGGATGGTTGCCGCCCTCAGCGCGATGGTGAGCGTGTCGGGATCCCAGCTGTCCTCGTAGAGCACGTCGTTGATGAAGAACGTCGGTGTGCCTCTGACGCCGCTCTGCACGCCGGACTGGAAGTCGCGCTGCACCCGGCCGAGGTGGGCATGGGACACGAGGTCGCCGGTGAATTGCTCGGTGTCGAGCCCGAGGGCGTTCGCGTAGCCGACGAGGTCCTCGATCTCGAGCGCGTTCTGGTTCTCGTAGAGCATGTCGTGCATCGGCCAGAACTTCCTCTGCGCGCCGGCGGCCTCGGCCGCCTCGGCCGCCGCGACCGCGTGCGGGTGCAGCTCGGCGAGCGGGAAGTGGCGGAAGACGAGGCGCATGTCGCGTCCCATTCGTCTCTCCACCTCCTGAAGGGCGAGGTGCGCGCGGCCGCAGTACGGGCACTCGAAATCACCATATTCGACCAGCGTGACGAGCGCGTCCGGACTTCCGCGGACATGATCGTTCGGGCCCACGGGCGGGTTGAGCTTGCTCATGATGTTTTCCCCTCTCGTCGGTCGAGCATGCGGCTCCCGCCTAGGCACGACAAGACACCGCCGGTGCGCGCCGCCCGCGCGCAGGTCACGGGCGCGCCGGGAGGACGGGGCCCGCGCCGAGCCCGATCAGCAGCATCGAGATGCCGCCGAAGAGCAGGTTGACGCCCACGATCAGGCCGAGCACCCACACGGCGGCGCCCGGCCAGATCGCGAGAATCAGGATCGCGAGCGCCAGCGACAGGATGCCATCGAACACGAGCCAACCGCGCGCAGGCATCCGGCGGTGCTGGATGGCGCGGATGATCTTGAACGCGCCCTCGGCCGCGAGGTACGCCGCCAGGATCAACGTGAGCGACAGCGTGCCGGCGAGCGGGAACAGGATGACGAGCACACCGGCGATCACCTGGATCGCGGCGCTCGCGATGGCCCAGCCGGAGCCGGCCCAGCGCCGGTTTCTGATCGCGTGGTAGCCCTGGAAGAGACCGCCGAGCAGCATCAGCCACCCGATCACGATGGTGGTGACCAGCGAGGCGATGAAGGGCAGGATGATCGCGAGGACGCCGAGGACCGCGAAGGCGAGGCCGAGCCCCAGAAACCAACTTCGGCTCTCGCGCACGGTGTCGACGTCGACCACTTCGATAATCGTCGTTTCGGACTCTCCAACGGAACGAACCATGGTAACCCCCTCGCGCCCGTGGCGCGTCAACGGCTCCGGCCCGCCGGCTCGTGATCGCGACAGCTCGTGGCGCGTCGTCACGGGACGACGGTGATGTAGTTCTCGACCTGGTAGACCCCCGGGGCCGACCACGCGGCACGCTCGGCATCCTCCCGCTCGGCCCACGAACGCACGTAGCCGCGCAGGATCACCTTGCCGCCCTCGACCTCGACGTTGATGCGGCGAGCGTCCGTCTCGGCGCTGCGCTTGAGCGCGTCCTCGATCTTCGCCTTGATCTCGGTCGGCGCCACATGCGGCTTGACCGTGATCGAATTGTTCACGCCCCGCACACCGCGCAGGCTGCGAACGGTCTTTTCCGCCTCCTCCTTCTCGAACTGCCAGTCCACCTCGCCTTCCAGCGTCACCCACCCCTTGCTCACCGTGAGCTTGATCTTGTCGGCCGGTACCAAGACGTTGGACCGTAGGCTGGCGAGGGCCTCTGCGGCGATGTCCTCGTCGCGGCGCCGGCTCTCGCCCGGCAGCTCGACCTCGATCTCGTTGGCGATGGCCCTCACGCCGTAGACGCGCTTGGCGGCCGCCTCGGCTTCTGCGCGTAGGAGGGCACGCGTCCGGTGAGGGTGACGATGCCGTCCTTGACCGAGACACCGATGTTGGTTGCGTCGACGCTCGGCTCCCAGGCCAGCTCATCGAGGACGGCGAGCCGCAGCTCATGGTCGTTCATGGGTGCTCCTCCTCCGTGAGCGCCGAAGATTCTGCATCCCGTGCGCCACCTCCGGCGGCGACGCGAGGTCAGCCCGGATGACGCCCGGTCGTACGCGGCGCAGCTCCGACGGCGCTCCGCGCACGGTTCGTGCTCCGGCGAGGACGAGAAGGAGGCTGCGGTAGCCAACATCACCACTCGAAGGAGCGAGCCCCGCGAGGCGCTCGCTAGCATCCTCGATCCGGCCCGCGCGCTGGACCCGTTCCGTTTGATCCGTGATCTCATGGGCGGCGATCCGTTCGCTGGCTCGGTCCCGGCGACGGCGGAGATGTTCGCGCCCGACCTCGAGATCAAGGAGACCAAGGACAGCTACGAGCTCACCCTGGATCTGCCCGGCGTGCGCGAGCAGGACGTCGAAGTCGACATCACCGGCAACCGCCTCACGGTGAGCGGGAAGCGCGTTCAGGAGGACCGGCGCGAGGACGATCGGTTCTTCGCCTACGAGCGTGCCTACGGTTCGTTCAGCCGCTCGTTCGTGATCCCCGAGGGGGCCGACCTCGGCAAGGTCAAGGCCGAGCTCCGGGACGGCGTGCTCCACCTCACCATCCCCAAGAAGGCGGAGATGCAGTCGCGTCGCATCGAGATCGGCGGCAAGGAGGCGGGCGGAAAGGAGCTGTCCGCGGGTCAAGACACCAAGAAGGAGGAGGCCGGGAAGGAAGGCACGACCACCCAGCCGACCCAGAAGAAGGCGGCATGACCGAGCGAGGCGAGGGAGCGCCTTCGCGATCCGAGGAGGAGTCCGGCGCTGCGATGGTCGCCGCACCGTCGATTGCCGTCGACCGCGATGCCCGTACGGATCACGACACGCCCTACACGGCTGTGCACCGGCTCGTACGCCGCTTCCTCGAGCCCGTGCTGGACGTGCTCATCGTGGCACTCGCCCTCGCCCTCCTCCTCGCCATGGTGCGGTCGCTCGTGCTGCTCGTGGAGCACGCCATCGCCCCCTCGGTGCCGGTGAACCTCGTGCTCGGCGAGACGCTCTTCGTGCTCGTGCTCGTCGAGCTGTTCCGGCTCCTCCTCATCTATCTGCGCGATCACCACGTCTCGGTGGACGTGATGGTGGAGGTCACCATCGTGGGGACGCTACGCCACGTCCTGATCCAGGGGCCCTCCGAGCTGCCGGCCCTGCAGCTCTTCGCGGTGACGGCGTTCATCCTCGCGCTCGGGTTGCTCCTGCGCTTCGGCGATCTGCGGGCCGCGCAACAGCTCCGGTCTTCCCGAGCAGGTCAGTTCCGCACGCCTCCTCTGGCGCGGTCTCCGGCAAGGGAGCACCCCCGGCACTTCGGGCCCGCCACGTGGTCGGCGGTCAGATCATCTCGAGCAGTCGCGGCCCCTCCGGGGCCGGAAACGCCGGATCGAGCGCGGTGAAATCCTCCTCGGGACAGCACCCAGGCGAGTGCCTCCGCAGATCGAGAAAGGGTTGTGCAACGCCGGCACAACGTGGGGGCTGGTCCGCGGATCGCTTGCGAGTCGATGCATGCTGGGTCGTATCGTCAACCATCTGAAAAAGAGCGGCATCTCGTTCCGTCTCTCGAGTCAGCCATCTCCCAAGCCGCTCCCGGAGGTCGCGCACCCCGTGCCCCCGGGCGGTCTCTTCGTCGACACGATGGTGCTCCTGGCCGGCGGCCGGGCTGCCGTCGCCTGTGTGCCCCGGGGCACCAAGGTAGATCTGCCCGCGCTCGTGAACGAGCTCAAGGTGGAGGTCATCGAAGCCACACCCGACGATCTGCCGCCGCCGTTCACCGGTGCGGCGGCGCCGATTCCACCGCTCGGTAGCGCGCTCGGCGCGCTCACCATCGTCGACACGCGCGTGACGATCGCCTCCGCCATCGTGTTCGAGGCGTTCTCCCGGAGCGACTGCATCGAGATCCCATACGACGAGTTCGCGCGGCTCGAGCGCCCCCGCATCGCGTCGTTCGCCATCGGCGGGGAGCTGCCCGAGAGCGTCGTGCCCCAAGAACCCGCGAGGAAGGTCGCGTAGGTCACCATGGCCAAGATCATCGAATCGACCTCGGCACGACCAACAGCGTCGTCGCCGTGATGGAGGGGAGAGAGGCGAAGGTCGTCCCCAACCAGGAGGGATCGCGCCTCACGCCGTCCGTCGTTGCCTGGGACGAGCGCGGCGAGGTGCTCGTCGGCCAGATCGCCAAACGCCAGGCCGTGGTGAACCCGACCGGCACCATCTACTCGGCCAAGCGCTTCATCGGGCGGCGGTACGACGAGGTGACCGACGAGATCAAGCGCGTCCCGTTCGCCGTCGTCAAGGCGCCGAACGGCGACGCGGTGTTCGAGGTGGGCGGCAAAACGATCTCGCCGCAGCAGGTCTCGTCGCACGTGCTGACGAAGCTCAAGAAGGCGGCGGAGGAGCGCGCGCAGTCGCGGCAAGCTCGCCTTTTCGAAGAAGGGCGCGTCGAGCCAGTTCGGTTCGTCTCTCCCTGTCCAGAGCGCCGCCTCGCGCGCATGGATCCGCCGGAGACCATCCTTCGTCTGCCAGTTCCCGAGCGCCATCCCCGTGGACGCGGGATTGACGTGACGCTGCGCGTGCCCATGGTTGGCGCGCGCGGGGCTTGCGCTGCGAAGGAGGTGTTTCGATGCTTGCGCATCTGAACGACCAGGTGGCCGGGACCGAGGTCTACATCAACCCCGCTTATGTGGTGAGCCTGCGCCCCGAACCGAGCGACGCTGACCACGTGAGCATCCTCAAGCTCCGGGATGGGGAGGCCATCCAGGTGCTCGGCGACCACCGCCAGGTCGCGGACAAGCTCGCGCGGGCGGAGCGGACGCCCTAGCCCGGGCCGGGCGCATGCCGCGTCGACGCCCGAAGCTCGCCCTCCTGCTCACGACGCACGAGGGGACAAGCCGCCTCGAGGCGCTCAGCGACGGAGTGTTCGCGATCGCGGCGACGTTGCTGGTGGTCGAGCTCAAGGTTCCTCGAGGCATCTCGGACTCGAGTGAGCTCCTCGACACCCTGGCGAGCCAGTGGCCGACGTACGTGAGCTACGTGATGAGCTTCGTGTACCTCGGGATTTATTGGAGCCACCACGTACGTATCTTCAGCTACTTCCGTCGCACCGATCACATCTTCCTCAAGCTCAACGTGCTGTTCCTGATGATGCTCGCGCTCCTCCCGTTTCCCACGGCGCTCATCGGCACGTACGGGACCACGCACGACGAGAGGGCGCGCACGGCGCTCCTCGTCTACGCCGGCTCGCTCCTGATCACCGCCAGCTTGTTTTCGGCCTTGTGGTTGTACGCCACCTACAAGCGCCGCCTGGTCGATCCGGATCTGCCCGCCGACGTGGTCGAGGCGAACACCGCGCGCTACCTGGTGGCGCCGATCGGCTATGCCATCGCGTTCGTCGTCGCCTGGTGGAGCCCTCTCGCCAGCGCCATCCTCATCATCCTGGCGGCGCTCTTTTACCTCCTGCCGATCCACCTGACGACGCGCGACTGATCGGGCCTGGCTTCGTCCGGCTCAATCCACCGCTCGCGCGTACTGCACCGGCCACGCGATCTCCGCGCCCAGCTTGCGCGCCGCGTGGAGTAGGGATCGCGCAGCTCCTGGCGGGCGAGGAGGACGATATCTGCCTTGCCGTCCCGCAGGATCTCCTCCGCCTGCTCGGCCCTCGTAGTGCGACGGCGGCCGTCGCCACGCCGGCCTCACGCCGGATGCGCTCGGCGAAATCCACCTGATAGCCGGGCGCCACGGGGATGTGAGCTCCGGGCGCGATCCTGCTCGCGCGCCAGCGCCACAGACTGCGGGAGGTCCCAGCCGCCCGGGATCCAGTCGGTGGCGGAGCTGCGCAGGAAGAGCGGGAGATCGTCCGGGCAGGCGCCGCGCACGGCCTTCACGACCTCGCGGACGAGGCGCGTGCGGTTGTCTAACGATCCGCCGTATGCGTCGTTCCGGTGGTTGCTGCTCGGCGAGAGAAACTCGTGCAGCAGATAGTGCGCCGGGATGAACCGGCAGAGAGGCAGGGATGAGAGAGCCCAACGTCGAAGGAGTAGCGACCCACGACGGCCCCGAGTCATGCGTCGTCGCCCGCGAGGGCGCCGGCGAAGCGTTCGACAGGGGCACGTGCGGGCCGGGTATTGAGCCGCGAAATGCACAGGTTCAGGGCGCCGACGCCGTTATCTGTGGCGGAAGGCAACACGTGCGACGTCGCCAGCGCGAGACGTCGCACGGCCCTGCGCGGTCGGAGACCCCGTGCACGTACGGAACCTCTGTGCGCGAGAACCGGGAGAGCTGCGGGCTGCTCGGCGCGGTGGCGCGCCGGGTCGCGTCGGGAAGGCCATGAGCCGTACGCCGACGATGCACGGCCCGCAGAAGTCAGACGGGCCCGTAGTACCGACGAAGCCCCCGAACAAGGCCGCGCATGCGACCGCGGAGGGGGTGGAGGGAAGGGGCTCGGCCAAGGGGAACACGAGCGAGCAAAACGCGGCCCGGACGCAGCGCCGGACCACCGCGACCAGTGCGCTCGACCGTGTACGCCAAGCAGCACGAAGGGACAGGAAGGTGAAGTTCACCGCGCTCCTGCACCACCTCACGATCGACCGGCTTCGCGACGCGTACCTGGCGCTTCAGCGCCGGGCCGCGCCCGGGGTCGACGGCGTGACGTGGGCGGCGTACGGCGAGGACCTCGAGGCGCGCCTCGCGGATCTCCACGCACGTGTGCACGGCGGAGCGTATCGAGCGAGGCCGTCTCGTCGCGTCTACATCCCGAAGCCGGACGGCCGCGAGCGGCCGCTCGGGATCGCATCGGTGGAGGACAAAATCGTCCAGCGTGCGGCCGTCGAGGCGCGATCACGCGCGCCCGTCACCGTCGTGCGCGCGCGGCGACGGTGGTCACGGGCCCGGGGCCGTGTGCGCGAACCACTCGTGTACCACGGGCACCACGGGCCGACCGAGCAGGCGGGCGTCGCGCTCGGCGTAGGGCGCGGCCCTCGTGGAAGACGGCGGGCCCGCCCCTCGTCTCGCGGGTGAAGACACCGTCGATGGCGACGACGTGCAGATGCACGAAGCTCTGCAACGTCGCGCTGAACCGCTGCACGAAGGTCACCGTCCCCGCCGGGACGAAGCCGATGGTCCTGCACCTCGCCTCGACGGGCGCGGTCCGCGTGGGCGGTGGTGCCTGCGGCCGGCGGCGCCGGGCCCGCCTGCGGCCGGTCACGGGGTGAAGACGACGCGCAGGCAGCCTTCCTTGCGGCTCGCGAACAGGTCGTACCCGCGTTGCGCATCCTCGATGGGCAAGCGGTGGGTGGCGAGGTCCGAGGGATCGATCTCGCCGCGGACGATGTGCTCGATCAACCGCGGGATGTAGCGCTGCCCGTGCTGCTGGCCCGTGCGGATCACGAGCGCCTTGTTCATCACCGCGCCCATGGGGAGCTTGTCGACGAGGCCGGCGTAGACGCCCAGGATCGAGAGGGTGCCGCCCTTGCGGCAGGCCATGATCGCCTGGCGCAGCACGTGGGGCCGATCCGTCTCGAGGCGCAGCGCCTGCTTCACCCGGTCGTAGACGCCGAGCAGGCCTCCGCGCTCGGCCTCCATGCCCACCGCGTCGATGCAGCGGTCCGGCCCGCGGCCGCCGGTCAGCTCGCGGAGGGCTTCGAGCACGTCGACCTCGCGGAAGTTCAAGGTCTCGGCGTGCCCCTTCTCGCGCGCCACGGCGAGCCGCTCGGGGATCTGATCGATGGCGATGACGCGCTCGGCGCCGAGCAGGTACGCGGATCGAATGGCCATCTGCCCGACGCCGCCGGCCCCCCACACCGCGACCACGTCGCCCCGCTGGATGCCCGCGATGTCCGCGCCCATGTACCCGGTCGCGAGCGCGTCCGAGGCGAAGACGAGGCGCTCGTCCGGGATGCCCGCCGGCACCCGGAAGGCGCCGACGTCGGCGAGCGGCACGCGGACGTACTCGGCGTGGCTGCCCGCGTAGCCGCCGAAGGCGTGCGAGTAGCCGAAGATACCGCCGGTGGTGTCGCCGAAGAGCTTGTCGGTGACGACGTGGTTCGGGTTCGAGTTGTCGCAGAGCGAGAAGAGCTGGTGCTTGCAGTAGTAGCAGGCGCCGCAGCCGAGGATGGAGCAGACGACGACGCGATCACCCCTCGCCAGGTTCTTCACGCCCGGGCCCGTCTCGACGATCTCACCGATGAACTCGTGGCCGATGATGTCGCCCGCCTTCATCGTGGGGATGTAGCCGTGCAACAGGTGGAGGTCCGACCCGCACACGGACGACATGGTGACGCGGACGATGGCGTCGCGCGGGTTCAGGATCTTCGGCTCGGGCACGCGCTCGGCGCGCACGTCGTTGACGCCGTTCCAGCAGATTGCTCGCATCGCTTCACCCTCCCAACCGCCGGGAGCGCCGGCCGGACGGTTGACCTTCGATCGTCGCGATCTCGCCCGCCTCGACGAGCTGCTGCAGTCGGCGCAGCGCGCCGCGCACGAGCTCCGCGGGCGCGAGCCAGACAAGCTTGCCCAGCAGGCGACCGAGGGCGCCGCCCCGCAGGCGATACGCCAGGACCACCTTCACCTCGGTGCCGCGATCACCCGGCGCGTCCGCGAGGCTGATCGACCCCGCGTTGGGGACGGAGGCGCCCGGTGGCGAGCGCCAGGCGATCAGCTGGTCGGGGATCTCCGCGATGGTTTCGGCCACCCCCGTGAGCCGGAGCCCCAGCCGTCCACGCACCGTCCAGTGGGCGCTCCCGGCCACCCCCGGCAACAGCTGCACGCGCTCGGCGTCCTTCACGAGCCGCGCCGCAAGGCCCGGGCGGCGGAGGATGCCGAACAGCTCGGCGCGGGGCCGGCCGATGGTGACGCTCTTCGTGACGCGCGTGGCGTTCGGTCCGAGCGCGGCGAAGGCCACGTTCGGCACGTCGTGGCCCGCCGGCGTGGGAGCGCCGCGCGCGGGCGTCTCTTGGTCCCCTTGTCCGATACCGGCGCAGGCCTTCGCGCCGCCGCCGCGCGCCCCTTCCTTCGATGCCATGACCCCCACCCCCTGCGAACCTCTTGCAGGGAGCTTTGGGCCGTGATGGCCGAGCGGGGTCGGGGGGCCCCCAACGTCACGCACCGTGAGGGGCGATCTCGTCACGCTCTCCGGGACGTGCGCATCTCCGCCGAAAGCCGTCGCGCCGGCGTTGGGCCCTGTCCTCCGGTTTCGCGGCTCCCGCCGCCTTCGTCGGGGCGATGGTGGTGACGAGCTGCGACGACGAGCAACGATACGGGGCGCCCGTATCGCCGGGGCCGCGCTCAACGTGGGGTATCGCCCGTCCCCATCACGTCGTCGATCACCTGCGCGATCTCCTTCTCGTCCGGATCGGTGGGGAAGCCGTGGCCCCGCCGCGCCTCCGGGGTGTCGTACCGGAGCGAGAGCGGCCTCGCGCCCGGCGCGTCCTCGACGCCCTCGCGCGCCGCGGGATCTCCATCGACGCGGTCGCCGGCGAGCTGCTCGTGGACGGGCTGGCCAGGTTCGCGGCCTCGGCCGACGATCTGCTGCGCGTCCTCGACCAGCGGCGCGCCGCGATCCTCGGCTCGACGAAGGCGGCGTGACTACGCCGCCTTCGCGCGGGTGGCCGCCGCCCTCAACGCGATGGTGAGCGTGTCGGGATCCCAGCTGTCCTCGTAGCGCACGTCGTTGATGAAGAACGTCGGCGTGCCTCTGACGCCGCTCTGCACGCCGGACTGGAAGTCGCGCTGCACCCGGTCGAGGTAGGTGTGGGACGCGAGAGCGCGCGTGAAGCGCGCGGCATCGAGCCTGAGGTCCTCCGCATCGCCGATGAGATCCTCCAGCTCGAGCGCGTCCTGGTTCTCGTAGAGCATGTCGTGCATCGGCCAGAACTTCCGCTGCGCGCCGGCGGCCTCGGCGGCTTCGGCCGCCGCGACCGCGTGCGGGTGCAGCTCGGCGAGCGGGAAGTGGCGGAAGACGAAGCGCAGGTCGCGCCCCATCCGTCTCTCCACATCCAGAAGGGCGAGGTGCGCGCGGCCGCAGTATGGGCACTCGAAATCACCATATTCGACCAGCATGACGAGCGCGTCCGGGCTCCCGCGGACGTGATCGTTCGGGCCCACGGGCGGGTTGAGGTGGCTCATGACGTCTTTCCCCTCTCGAGGGTCGAGCATGTGACTCCGGGCCGGAAGCGACAAGACACTGCGGGGACACACCCGTTGGCGTGCTCGTCTTCGTGGCATGGCGCATGAATCTCCTCACGGCCTTTCGCACGGAGAGACCATCCACGGCAAAGGAGGAGAGAGATGAGCACGTCAACGCAGCAAACGTGGCCGGACGCCGGGAAGGACGGCGAACTGCGGAGGCGAGCCGCCGGCGGAGAGGCGCTCGGCCGTCGCGTGGGCGGCCAGGTCCCGCCGAGCGTGCCGGATCGCAACAAGCGGCTCGCGCGCGGCCTCGGCTGGTTCAGCCTGGGCCTCGGGATCGTGCAGCTCACGGCGCCGCGCGCCCTCGTCCGCGTGATCGGCGTCCGCGATGATCGCGGCAGTCGCAGCGTGACGCGCGCCGTCGGCGTGCGCGAAATCGCGGCCGGGATTGGCATCCTCACGCAACCCCAACACGGTGGTTGGCTCTGGGCGCGCGTCGGCGGCGACCTCACCGATCTCGGGCTCATGGGCTCGGCCTTCAGCGCGAAGCGCGCCAAGCGGGGCCGCATCGCCGTGGCGACGGCCTCGCTCGTGGGCGTGACGATCCTGGACGCGCTCGCCGGCCGGCGGCTCATCGGCGGCGCCGCGGCGGCGACCCCGCGCGCGCGGAGGGAGCGCCGGCGGGAGGTGGTGAAGGCCATCACCGTCAATCGCTCTCCCGAGGACGTCTATCGCTTCTGGCGCGACTTCCGCAATCTGCCGAGCTTCATGGCCCGCCTCGCGTCCGTGAAGGTGCTCGACGACCGGCGGTCCCGCTGGAGTGTGAGCGGGCCGGCCGGAAGGAGGATGGAGTGGAGCGTCGAGATCACCGAGGATCGCCCCGGCGAGCGGATCGCGTGGCGCACGCTCCGGGACGCGGGCCCGCTCGGCTCGGGCTCCGTGTACTTCACGCGCGCGCCGGGGGAGCGCGGCACGGAGGTGCGCGTGGAGATGTTGCCCGCGCGGCGCGGCGGCGTCATCGCCGCGACCCTCGCCAAGCTCTTCGGCAAGATGGCCGCGAATCAGGTGGCCTCCGATCTGCACCGCTTCAAGCAAGTGATGGAGACCGGCGAAGTCGCCCGGTCGGACGCGAGCGTGCGCCGCGGCCCGCACCCGGCACAGCCTCCGGCCGCGCCGATGCGCCCGCCGCGCCGTGAGGCCGCGCTCGGTCAAACGCGGATGGTGCAGCCCACCTGGCCGGCGAGCGCCGGAGGAGGTTCCCAATGAAAGCCAACAGCTGGATCGACAAGAGGAAGGTTCGGGTCGAGGACGTGCCGGATCCGCAGATCCTGAATTCGCACGACGCCATCATCAAGATCACGTCGACGGCCATCTGCGGCTCGGATCTGCACCTCTTCAACGGCTTCATCCCCACCATGGAGAAGGGCGACATCCTCGGCCACGAGTTCATGGGCGAGGTCGTCGAGGTCGGGCCCGGGGTGAAGAACCTGAAGGTCGGCGATCGCGTGGTCGTCCCCTTCCCCATCGCCTGCGGCACCTGCGCGATGTGCAAGGAGGAGCTGTATTCGGTCTGCGAGAACTCGAACCCCAACGCCTGGATGGCCGAGAAGCTGTGGGGCCACTCGCCGGCGGGCATCTTCGGCTATTCGCACCTGCTGGGCGGTTATGCGGGCGGCCAGGCCGAGTACGCGCGCGTGCCGTTCGCCGACGTCGGGCCGATCAAGGTCCCGGCCGAGCTCACTGACGAACAGGTGCTCTTCCTCTCCGACATCTTCCCGACGGCCTACATGGGCGCGGAGATGGCCGAGATCGAGCCCGGCGACGTCGTGGCCGTGTGGGGCGCGGGCCCGGTCGGTCTGCTCGCCGTCGCCAGCGCGCGCCTGCTCGGCGCCGAGCGCGTGATCGCCATCGATCGCTTCCCGTATAGGCTCCAGATGGCGCGGGACAAGGCAGGCGCGTCGGCGACGATCAACTACGAGGAGGTGGACGTGCTCGAGGCGCTCGCCGAGATGACCGCCGGGCGCGGCCCCGACGCGTGCATCGACGCCGTGGGCATGGAGGCGCACGGACACGGGCCGATGTTCGCCTACGACCGCGCCAAGCAGGCCATGCGGCTCGAGACCGATCGCCCGATCGCGCTGCGCGAGGCGATCCAGGCGTGCCGCAACGGCGGCATCGTCAGCGTCATCGGCGTGTACGGCGGTTTCATCGACAAGTTCCCCATGGGCGCCGTGATGAACCGCTCGCTCACCATCAAGAGCGGCCAGTGCCACGTGCAGCGTTACATGCGCCCGCTGCTCGAGCGCATCCAGAAGGGCGAGATCGATCCGAGCTTCGTCATCACCCATCGCATGAAGCTCGAGGACGCGCCCCGCGGATACGACCTGTTCGTCAACAAGCTCGACGGTTGCGAGAAGGTCGTCCTCGCGGCGTGACGGAGGCTTCGCAGAGCGTGCCGCTACACGCCGGTGGGGAAGGTCTTGGGTGCCTCCTCCCGAGGCCGCGGACGCATGTGCAGCGGCTAGAGCGCGTGGGACTGGTCCACGTAGATCCGCGCGTCGTCGCGGCGCGGCAGCACCGTCGGAGATCGGGTACCGGCCAAACCCGCCGAGCGCGCGCGCGACGGACGGGTACGGCGGTGGTCGCCATGCGGCGTCCAGGCAGCTCGGGCAGAAGCCGTAACCTCGGCAGCTGCACGCGGCGAGGAGATTGCGGCGGTAGTTGTTGTGGCCCGAGCGCCTGCCGCAGTTCGTTCCGCGCTTCAGTTCGTACCTCCCATCCGAGGGGAGTGATGAACAATCCGCCCCCTCGGGGCTCGCCCCGAGGAGCAGCCGCGCACTCAGCCGGCGGCTCACGGTGCCGCGTGGCCTGCCGGTTACCGGCGCGAGCGATCTTTGAATGGCGCCAACTGGGGCATGCTCACTCGGGTCTGCGGCGGCCGGGTATCGGGTACCCGCTCGGTACCGGGTAGCGGATACCCGCTCGATATCGGGTACCCGCGCAGAGTTGGATGCCCGCTCGATACCGGGCGTCCCCGTATCCACGATGCGTCTTCGCCGGCGTCACATTCGAGACGCTCGCTGCCGTAGTGCGGAAGCTGCTGAGCGCCGTCTATAGCGTCGCGAAGAACCGTCGCCCTCTCATGCCGCAAGTTGCCCCTGCGGCAGGTGCCATGACGATTTCTGCTACGTAGATGTATCTCAGCCGCGGCGCAGCCCGGTGGCGTTCGCGAGGAGCATCTCGCGGAGGGACTGAGCGCGCTCACGGGCGACGGGCACCCGGACGCCTGGCTGCTCGGGGCCGATGCCGGCACCGACGAAGACCGTCGTCTCGGCCCCTTCGCGCTCGAGCTCCTTGATGTGAGCCGCGTTCACCAGCCAGTTCCGGTGGACCCGGGTGAGCGCGCGGCCGAACGACGCCTCGATGGCAGACAGCGACAGATCGAGGTCGAAGGTGCCGTGGGGGGTGTGGACCGAGGTGAGGCGGTCGGCCGCCTCGAAGGCCCACACCTCGGTCGTCTCCAGGAACACGAGGCTCTTGCCCCGACGGGCGACGATGCGGAGCGGGCCTGCGGCAGGTGAGCTGCGGCGACGGGCGTGCAGGCGGCGCAGGCACTGCTCGACCCGCTCTTCGGTGAACGGCTTCAATAGGTAGTCGTCGATGCCCAGATCGAAGGCCTCGAGCGCGTGCTCCTTGAACGCCGTCGCGAGCACGAACATGGGACGCCGCGCGCTCGCCGCCGAGTCCCGCACCAGGTCGAGCCCGGTCTCCGGGCTGCTCCCGCCGAGCGCCACGTCGACGAAGGCGACGTCGATCCCGAGCCCGTCACGAGCGAGCTGCAACGCCTGCCGCGCCTCGTCGATGCTGGGGACCGCGCCGACGACCTCGGCGAGGTGGGACGCTTCGAGCAGCTCGACCAGATAGTTGCGGGCGGGCCACTCGTCCTCGACGACCAGGGCACGGAGCGGATGCAGGCTCACCGTCATTCGGTCACCTCGGGGGCTCGGACGCTGGAGGTCGGGGTCGATGCCGTGACGTACGGGAGATCGACGATGGCCCGCGTCCCTTCGGGCGACGAATCGAGCCGAAAATCCCCGTCCGCGTACTTGAGCTCGATGCGCCGGCGCACGGCGCGCAGGCCGATGGCGCCCGGGCGGGGCGAGCTCGCCGGAATGCCCGGACCATTGTCCTCGACGGTGCACACGAGGCGCGCGGACCCATCGCGCGGTTGGGTGACCGTCGCCCGGATGAGCACCTGTCCGCTGCCGTTTCGGCGCAGGGCGCCGTGCTTCACGGCGTTTTCGACCAGGGGTTGGAGGAGCAGCCGGGGCAGGAGGACGGCGGCGGCGCTCCCCTCGATCTCCCAGTGAAAGCTGAGCGACCCGGCGTGACGCGACTCGAGGATCTCGGCGTAGCGACGCAGCCAGGCGATCTCCTCGCCGAGCGTCAGCATCTCGTCCGCGTCGTGGAGCGCGTCGCGGAGTAGATCTCCGAGGCAGCCGATGAGGCGGCGGGCTTCGCGCGGATCTTGGGTCACCAGGCCGGCGATCGCGTTGAGCGTGTTGAGCATGAAGTGCGGCTCGAGCTGCGAGCGCAACCGCGAAAGCTCGGCGGCGCTGCGGAGCTTCTCCGCTTCGAGCTTGAGCTTCTCGGCTTCGAGCTTGAGCTTCTCGGCCTCGACCGCACGTAGCCGCGCGTCATCCGCGGCGAAGGGAAAGACGAACGCGAGCGCCCACACGGCACAGAGCATGATGCCGAGCACCAGCCCGATCCCGGCGACCCTCCCGTAGGTGGGCAGTTGCGACGGACGCGGCAAGAGGTGCGGAAACCTCAGTTGCACGGAGTAGATGCCGAGGCTGACGCCGAGAGCGACGCCGGCGGCGACGGCCAGGGACGTGGCGAGCGTCAGCACCGAGCCCAGGCGACGGCGCGCGGCCCAGTTGAAGGTCGCGATGAGCGGGAGCATGAACACCGGCATGGCCAGGCTCCAGCCCGCGGTGCGGGCGGCGAGCCAGCGAGTGTTCCCTTCGAGCGCGGAGGGGAGCAGCTGGACGAGCCCCAGGAGGTAGATGACCGCGATGCCGACGGCCCAACGCCTCCTGCCGCTCACGTGCGGGGAAAGGGGAGGTGAACTCATGATGCGTGAGCCTCCGTGCGGCTCGGATCGAGCGTAGCCCAAGCGCAGTCGACGGTGCGGAAGCCCCCAAGAAGACGTCGCCTTCCACACGGTGCCGCCCCCGCGAGCGCTGGGCGCAGGCTTTCGTGCGGGTGGTGTTCGTGAGGAGGGCGAGCATGGCGGACCACTTCGAGCGGAGCGATGCCGCGGTGGCGAACCACCATCCGATCCCTCCTGTGATTCCGCGAACCGGATCCGACGAACCGTCACCATTTCCCGACGAGAGGGGTCGTCCGGACCACGAACGGATCGTTGTCAGTCGACTCGTGCCGCGGCCGGCCGGCCTGCCGTGGAGGAACATGGTGATGCCTCTTCGCTCAATCACCGAGCATGATCTTCGATCACGCTCGATGATTGAGCCTTCCCCATCCCGGGGAGGCATGCGCCTCCCCGCCCCAGAAAACGTGGTTTTCCGGGGTCCTCACCCCTCCGGGCCTGCTTCGCAGGCCGCTCAATCGGCGTTCGAGAATCACGAACGCCGATTGAGGCGAAGGCGCTCGCATACTCGTGCGTCCACTCGCGCCGGGTGAGCGCCGTGCGACCGAGGATCTGCTCCACCGTCGAGATGGGCGCTTCGTCTTACGCTGGCGAACGGAGCCCTCCTCGAGTTGCTCGATGACGGGCCGAGCGCACGTGCCCGGCGTGACGCCGGCGCATGCCTCTCGTCGTTGGAGCCGCGCACACGGGATGCGCGACCTTGTGCTGGGAAGACGTCGTCGTCGCTCGGCAGAGCGGCGGCGCGAACGATTGGGGACCGCGCCGCTACGGCTCGTCGGCAGGAAACCACTGCTCGTCGGCTTTGCGTCGCACCGAGGGCATCACGCGCGCACCTTCACGTCGTCGATGACCTCCGCGCAGCGGACGGTTGCGCCGCGCCTCTCGAGCCTTGCTGGAGCGATGACTTGAGCACGTCCCCGATCCATCCCCGCCGCGTGGGCCCGCCGGCCGCGCTGCTCGTTGCCCTGCTGGGGTCGGGGCGCGCGACCGCGCAAACCGCGGCGACGCCTCCATCGATCGCAACGCCGCAGGGATCCATCGTCCCGCCTCGGCTCCGGTCCGACCCTGGGGTGCGGTATCCGGACAAGGCGCTTCAAGAGCGGTTCTTCGAGACCGTGACGGTCACCCTGGTCCTCGAAGTCGACGCCTCCGGCGCCGTGCGCAAGGCGACCGTCGAGGCGGCCCAGGGCCACGGGTTCGACGAGGTGGCCGTCGCCGCCGCCGAGAAGCTCACCTTCGAGCCGGCGCTGCGGGACGGGTCGCCCGTCGCGGCCCGCTTCAAGTTTCGCTACGTCTTCCCCCCGCCGCCGGCGCGGCTCGTCGGGCGCGTCGCGCTCCTTTCGAGCGACGCCCCGTTGCGAGGCGTCCTCGTCACGGCGCGCGCGGCCGACGGCACCGAGCGGACCACCGAGACCGCCGCCGATGGCTCGTGGAGCATCGCCGACGCGCCCCGCGGCCCGGTGCACGTCACCGTGACGCTGGCCGATCACGCACCGGAGACGGCGGACGCGGAGCTGACCCCCGGGGAGGAGACCCGCGTCGTGTTGCGGCTCGCGCCGCAGAAGCCCAGCGCGCCGGCGCCCGACGCGGGCGCGCCGCCGGCGCTCGAGATCCAGGTGCGCGGTGAGCGCCCGCCGCGCGAGGTGACGAAGCGGACGCTGGAGAAGGAAGAGATCGCCCTCATCCCCGGGACGAACGGGGACGCGCTGCGGTCGATCCAGTCGCTGCCGGGCGTGGCGCGGCCGCCTCCGTTCAGCGGCCAGCTCATCGTCCGTGGGTCGGCGCCGGAGGACACCAGCATCTTCGTCGACGGGACGCTGGTGCCACTCGTCTACCACTTCGGTGGCCTGAGCTCCGTGGTGCCCACCGAGCTGCTCGACAAGATCGACTTCTACCCAGGCAACTACAGCACCCTGTACGGGCGGGGCATGGGCGGCATGGCCGACGTGGGCATCCGCGATCCCAAGAAGGACGGGCTGCACGGCATGGCGCAGCTCGACCTCATCGACGCTCGGCTCCTCGTCGAGGGGCCCATTGCCAAGACCGGTTGGAACTTCCTGGCCGCGGGCCGCCGGTCTTGGTTCGACCTCTGGCTCGGCCCGGTCCTCAAGAGCACCGGAGCGAGCGTGTCGACGGTGCCTGTCTATTACGACTACCAGTTGATGCTCCAGCACGACTTCAACCAGCGCTCTTCGTTTCGCGTGCTCTTCTTCGGATCCGACGACGCCATGGCGCTCGTCAACCAGACTCCCAGCGCGTCGAATCCCACCTTCGCTGGAGGGTTCAGCTCGCATACGAGCTTTTGGCGCGTCCAGGCCCGGTATCAGAACAAGATCACGGACAGCACCCAAATCAAGGTCATGGCCGCCGTCGGGCAGGACTCCAACGACGTCGGGTTCGGCAGCAACTTCTTCAACACCAGCAGCATCCCCATCAGCGGGCGCGCCGAGCTCACGCAGAAGGTGGTCCGCGGGGTCACTGTCAATGTCGGGCTCGACGTCAACTACAGCCCTTACACGCTCCACGTCCGCCTCCCAGCGCCCCGCCGGCCGGGCGTCCCCTCGGGCGGGCCGCTGGACATGCCGATCGATAGCAGCGACTCCGGTGCTCGCTTCCAGCCCGGCGCGTACATGGAGTGGGAGCTCGTGCCTTGGTCGGGCGCGCGCATCGTGCCGGGGGTCCGGCTGGATTACTCCAGCGCGACCCAAACCTGGGATGTGTCTCCCCGCATCAACATGCGCCAGGATCTCACCCGCGGCTTCCCTCGCACGACGCTCAAGGGGGGAGTCGGTCTTTTCTACCAGCCGCCGCAACTGCTGGAGACCGATCCTACCTTTGGCCAGAAAGGGCTCTCGTCGAACCGCGCGCTCCAGGCCGATTTCGGTGTGGAGCAGGAGCTCCACCGGCAGGTCGACCTCTCGGTGGACGTCTTCTACAAATACCTGGATCGCCTGGTCACCCAGGGTGCGGGGAACACGGGGCGCGGGCTCGCTTACGGCGGTGAATGGTTCCTCCGGTACAAGGCCGATGATCGCTTCTTCGGGTGGCTGTCGTACACGCTCTCGCGGAGCGAGAGGAGCGCTGTCCCGTCCGATCCTTTTTCGCCCTTTCAATACGATCAAACGCACGTGCTCACCGTCCTCGGTAGCTACAACTTCGGCGGCGGATGGCGCCTCGGCGCGCGCTTCCGCCTCGTCTCGGGAAACCCCTACACGCCGAACGGCGAGGGTGCGTACGACGCGACGGCCGGCGTCGTCCAGGCCGCGCCCGCGTATCCCGCCAATGGCGCCCGACTCGGGCTCTTCCATCAGCTCGATGTCCGGCTCGACAAGACGTGGACGTTCAAGTGGTGGAAGCTGACTGCGTATCTGGATATCCAGAACATCTACAACCGCCAGAGCCCCGAGGGCGTCTCCTACAACTACAACTACACCCAGTCCACCACGGTGGGCGGCTTGCCCATCCTGCCCAGCTTCGGCCTCCGAGGGGAGCTCTGACATGAAGACTTGGATCCTCGCGCCGATCGCGCTCGTGGCGGCGAGCGGCTGCGGTAACGACTTCGATCCCCAAAGCCAGGTGGAGAGCGTTCGCATCCTCGCGACCCGCGCGGACAAGCCCTATGCGAAGCCAGGGGACACCGTGAGCTTCGATATCCTCGCCTACGACGGGCGAAGGAGCCCTGCGTCTCCGATGAGCGTGGTTTGGGTGAAGGCCGTTTGCGCGAACCCGCCGGGGGACTCCTACTACGCCTGCTATCCCGCCTTCGCGAACCAGTTTCAGCGAGGCGTGGACCTCACGCCCGTCCTCCACGAAGGGACCACATTTTCGCTGGAGGTTCCCGCCGACGCGCTCGAGGGTCACCCGGCGACGGCGGGCACACCGGCGTACGGGACGTTGATCGTCTTCAGCATGGCCTGCGCGGGGCACGTCGAATACCTCGGCCAGAGCGCGACGAGCCCCCAGGCGATCCCCTTCGGCTGCTTCGACGCGGGGCACGCGAAGCTCGGGCCCGACGACTTCGTCTTCGCGTTCTCTCGCCTGTTCGTCTTCGACGAGCGAGTGAATGCGAATCCGGTGATCGAGCAACTTACGTTCGACGGGGCTCCCGTCGATCCGAGCCTCGGTATCACGATGGATCACTGCGCGACGACGGATGCCCGCAAGTGTCCCGAGAAGCCTGTCGACATCTCGGTCCCTGCCTCGAGTCAGGAGCTCGATCCGGGGGCCATCGATCCGCAGGGCAAGACTAACAAGGAACAGATCTGGGTCGACTATTACGTCACGACCGGGAGCGTGAAGGACGACTTGCGCCTTCTCTACGATCCGGCGACCGGCCGAGTTTCGAGCTCCGCCAATGCGCTCACGGCGCCTGAGGCGCCGGCCGAAGGCGTTCTCTTCGCCGTGGTCCATGACAACCGCGGAGGGATCAACTGGCTGCAAGTGCCTTTGCACATTCAGTGAAGTGAAGACGAGCCCAAAGGGGCATGGAACGCCGATCGCAAACGGATGATCGACGAGGAGGTCACCCACGCATGGTCGAATCTATCAAGAATGTGATGGTCCGTTCGGGGGCGAGCTGGGTCCTTTGGCTGCTCTTCGCGCTGAGCGTGGTGTCGATTGCCATCATGATCGAACGCGCGCGCGTGTTCTGGTCGCGCCGCGACGACGTTGCCACGCTGGTGCGCGACCTCCACCGCCTGCTCGGCGCCGGGGATCTCGACGGCGCGCTGATGCGACTCGAGAGGTCACAGAGCACGGAGGCCACGGTCGCCCTGGCGGGGCTCTCGCACTGGGAGAGCGGTGCCGAGGCCGCGGCGGAGGCGATGGCCGCGGCCTCGGGCGTCGAGCGCGCGCGCTTCGAGCGGCGGCTTCTCTTCCTCGGCACGCTCGGCAATAACGCTCCGTTCATCGGTCTCCTGGGCACCGTCATCGGCGTCGTGGGTGCTTTCGACGCGCTCGGGAGCGGACAAGGCGCCGCCGCCGCGGGGCAGCTCGCGCCCGAGCGTGTCATGGGCACGATCGCCGAAGCGCTCGTGGCCACCGCGGTCGGCCTCATCGTGGCCATCCCCGCGGTCGCCGTCTTCAACCACTTCCAAGGGTTGCTCACCACCACGCTGGCGAACGCCGAGACGCTGGGCCACGTGGTCCTCGCGCACATCCGCAGGACCGCCACGCTCGAGCCCCCGACATCGAATGAGAAGCGCCCGGCGTCGAGCACTGAGCACCCGGCGCACGCCGACGGCGCAGATGGAGCGACGAGCCTCTCGCTCCAGGGAGGTGAGTGACGATGGCCGGCGGCGCGCAGCGGCCAGGCTCGACGATCACCGGCATCAACGTGACGCCGCTGGTCGACATCACGCTCGTCCTTCTGATCATCTTCATGGTCACGGCCAAGCTCATCGCCAACCCAAAGGCGATGTCGGTCGACCTCCCCAAGGCCGCTTCGGGAGGCGATGTGCAGGAGATCTTCAGCGTCGTCCTCCTCGCGGGGGGCGGTGCTCAAGTCGACGGCAAGGCGTTCCCCGACGACGACCACGTTCTCGAAGCGGCGCGCACTGCGCGGAAGAAGCACGACGATCTCCGGGCCGTCATCAAGGCCGACGGCGCCGTGCCTCACAGTCGGGTCATGCACGTCCTCGATCAATTGAAGCTGGCCGGCGTGGCCAAGATCGGCTTCGGCGTGACCCCGACGCCGGTCACGTCCGCGAGCGCGAGGCCGCTGCCATGAGCTCGTATCGGGCCGGCGTATCACCCGTCAACGATCCGCTGGCGCGGCTCCTCCGCGCGCGGCACCGGGACCAGGAATGGCTCACGGCTGCGCTCGTGGCGGCGGTGCTCGCTCACGGGCTCATCGCTCACAGGCTGACCAGGCTCTCCAGCCGATCATGGGCGCCGGTCAAAGATGTTCCCACCGAGATGGTGGAGATCGGGGTACCGAAGCCCGAGCCTCCTCCGCCCGTGGAGGCACAGAAAGCCGAAGAGCCGCCGGCACCCACGCTCCCGTCGCCGCACGCCGCGCCTCGGGCCCCGACACGGGACACCCCGCCTCCACCTGCGGCGGCCCAGGCCGGCGCGGTGGTGACCCGGCAGCCTGCGCCCGACGAGCCCATCGATCTCGGCGACGGCTTCGTCACCGGCGCTGCCGATGCCTATGCCGGCGGCGCCACGCTCGCCAACGGGACGAGCACGAGCGCAGTCCGTGGGCGTCCGTCTCCGAGCGGCGCGCCGGGAGGAACGGGCAGCGCGCCGGCGCGTGCCCCCGCGACGCCCGGGCCCGATCTCTCGCGGCCTCCGACGCTCGAGGGGAGATCCGAGTGGAGATGCCCATTCCCCGCGGAGGCCGACGAAGGTCGGATCGATCATGCGGTGGTCTCACTCACGGTGAGCGTCGACGCCACGGGACGCGTGACCCGCGTCTCCGTCGCGAGCGACGGTGGACATGGTTTCGGTCGGGAGGCGCAGCGGTGCGCGATGGGCCGGCGCTGGACTCCAGCGGTCGATCCGCATGGCGCGCCGGTCTCCGGGACCGTCGCGATCAACGTCCGCTTCGACCGATAGCGAGTTGGCCAAGGGGCTGGGAACCAACACCGCAGCATCCCGCGCGTTCGTGATCTCCCGCCATCGGTAGCACCCGAGGCGCAGGCCCAACCGTGGATTGGAGCTCACTCGATATGATTGGCTCGGGAAGTACTGCGCTCTCCTCGTATCGGACCGACCTCGCACGGTACGAGACCATTACTCCCATGCTGGAGCGGGAGCTCCTCGATCGATATCGGAGCGGCGACCACGACGCGGGCCGGCGCCTCATCGCCGGGTGTCTGGGCGCCGTCATCGCCATCGCGCTCGAGTATCGATATTGCGGTCTGCCGCTCGAGGATCTCGTCCAGGAGGGCAACATCGGGCTGATCAAGGCCCTTCCGCGCTTCGATCCGCAGCACGGGTTGAGGCTCTGGGCATATGCGCGCTACTGGATCCGGGCCGAGATCCGCGAGTATGTCGTGCGCCATTATCGCATCGTGCGGCTGGGGACGACCAAGGGTGAGCTGCGCGCATTCTGGCTCTATCGCCGGACCAAGGAGGCTCGGCCCGAAATGCTCGCCGTCATGACCGGCCTGACGCCGGAGCGGACCGCCGAGATCCTTCCTTTGCTGATGGCGAACGACGTCAGCTTGAGCGCCTCGCCGGATGATGATGGCCCGAGCCGCGCGGAGCGTCTCGCCGACCAGACCGGCTCGCCGGAAGACGCGGTGGGAGACGTCGAGCAGAGAGCGCGACTCCGCGCGGCCCTCGCCGAGGCCATCGCCGCGCTCCCGGCCCGTCAGCAGGACATCCTCCAGCGACGACTGCTGGCCGAGACGCCCGCGACGCTGGACGCGCTCGCCACGACCTGGGGCGTGAGCCGAGAACGGGTGCGTCAGATCGAGGAGCAGGCAAAGGCGCGGCTACGCGCGCTGCTCGAAGAGGTCGCGGTGGACGTGATCCCGAGAGAGCGTGCGCCGGTGAGCAAACAGCGCGAACAACGTCGCGCACGCATGCCGCGAGTGGGTATCGCCGATCGGGTCCGGGCTGGAGGGAAAGGCTGAGCGCAAACGCGGCTGGAGTCCCTCGCGTACAACAGCCGAGAGCGTCTGCGCCACAGCGCGCATCGGGGCGAAGGTGGCAATCGCGGGCCCGAAAAGACTGCCACCTTGGATTCCGTGATGGAGAATAAAGAGACTTTATGCGATGGCGTCGCATTGAGGAAGGGGACGCGAATGTGCACCATGGCGCGACCTAAAGAGAGGCTCTCTTTAGGTCGCGCCTAGGATGCGATGTGCCATGTCGAAGTGGCAACAGCACTCATTTCACTGTCAAACCACGTTTGAGCCCGGCTCGCTGGTGTGTTTCGAGAGGCTCTCGCTTGCCATCGATTGCGCGACGGTAGCGCGGCTTCGCTCGTTCGCCGGAGGAATAGGTAAATATGCTCACGAAATTGCGCGCGAATCGAATGCGTTGGCTCTGGGTCATGGGTTCGCTGGGCGCCGTGTGCCTCGGCCCTACGGTGGGTTGTGGCGGGGGGCATCGGTGGATACAACCTCCAGCGGCAACAGCACGAGCACCGGGGGTGATGGCACCGGCGGGAGCACCACCACCTCAAGCACGGGTGGCTCCGGTGGCACGGGCGGCATCGCCGGGCCGGCGTGCGGAAACGGCAAGGTCGAAGGCACCGAGGAGTGCGATGACGGCAACCTCACCAGTGATGACGGCTGCAACAACGACTGCTCCTTCACGTGCATCGCGGGCAACCCCACGCGCGATCACTGTGACGATGGCAACGCCTGCAACGGGATCGAGACTTGCGGGGCCGATCACGCGTGCGCTCCCGGCACGGCGCTCAACCAAGGAGACGCCTGCGACACGGACAGGATCTGTGTCGGCGGCAACTGCGTCGACGGGTCCTGCGGCGATGGGATCACGTCTGGCACTGAGGAGTGCGACGACGGCAACGCGCAGAGCGGTGACGGCTGCGAGGCGGGCTGTACGTTCTCCTGCCTCTCCACCGATCCGAAGCGCAATTGCGCGTCCACCGATCCGTGCGTGAACAACGGCACCTGCGATGACGTCACCCACACCTGCACCGCCAGCGCTCCGCTGTCGAACGGAGCATCCTGCGGGACGGGCCAGATCTGTGTGAACGGCGGCTGCGTCGCGCAGCAATGCGGTGATGGCATCCCGAGCACGGGCGAGGCGTGTGACTTCGGCACCGCCGGCAACCTCGCGGGCTCGGGCTGCGAGCCGACGTGCGCGTTCTCCTGCACGACGGCTCCCAACTCCTGTGATGATGAAAACCCCTGTAACGGCGCCGAGACCTGCGCGCAGGTGATGGGCCCGAACAGCACGGCTGGCCAGAAGTGCGCTGCGGGCACGCCGCTTCCCGACGGCACCGCGTGCGGCGGGGGCAAGGTGTGCAAGACGGGCGTCTGCAGCACGCCCGGCGCGGTGTGCGGCAACGGGATCAAGGAGGCGGGCGAGGCCTGCGATCTCGGTGCCATGAACGGCACCCAACAGGGCTGCTCGGCGACCTGTCAGCTCGATTGCACCACCAACGCCAACTGCTCGGACAACAACGTCTGCAACGGCGTCGAGACCTGCAAGACGGTGACCGTGAACGGCCAGCAGGTCGGCAAATGCCAGGCCGGCACCAACGCCGCCAAGTGCGCTGCGTGCTCCGGCGGCCTCTGCAATGGCAACGGCCAGTGCGTCGCCTCGACGTGCGGTGATGGTTGCGTCGATGCGACCAAGGGTGAGGCCTGCGATCCGCCCAACGGCTCGACCTGCTCCGCCACGTGCACCTCGGCCACGGTCTGCGGCAACGGGGTGCTCGAGGCCGGCGAGCAGTGCGACGACGGCAACAAGCTCAACCTCGATGGTTGTGACTCCAACTGCAAGTACGAGGTCGTCGCGCGCATGACCTCGGTGTCCATCCAGGGCACGGCGGCCCCGGCGTTCTGCACGCCGACCACGAACCGCCTGGGGACGCAGTCGCTCACGAGCACCGCGCTCGGGCAGATCAACACCCCGCTCCAGGACGGCATCACCGACGGCACCACCAACATCCTCGTGCAGGCCCTCGGCCTCGACGACCTGACGGGCGTCGCCGACCCCAACGGGCTCACCATCGGCGTGCTCTCCGGCACGCTCGATCCGGCGAAGGGCACCTGGCCGAGCAACAACCCCATCGACTGGTGGTTCCGCGCCGAACAAACGACGGTGAACAACATGGGTTTGCCGACTGGCATCCTCACGAACGGCGCGCTCGCGGCCCGCAACCTCACGGCCGGCCCGAGCGACATCAACCTGACGCTGCTGCTCGCCGGCTCGCCCGCGCTGCTCCGCATGCGCAACTCGCGAGTTGCGGCCACCTTCAATGGCACGCCCGCGCCGAACGCGCCGGCCCCGCCGCCCGCGCAGCTCGCCGCCGGGCTCACCGTCTTCCAGACCATCACCGCCAGCGGCGCGAACCAGGGCCTGTGCGGCAACATCACCGTGGAGTCGCTCTCGCAGATCCCGATCCCGGAGGTCCTCACCACGGGCGCGACCGCGTGCGGCGCCTGCACCGGCTCGAAGAAGTACACCTACTGCGGCTCGGGCATGCCCGTCGGGCCCAACTGCAACTCGTTGCTCGACGCGCTCGTGGGCGGTTGCAAGGTCGTGGCCTGCCTCGTGACCGCGATCAACGCGCAGCAGCCGGACGTGATGGGCACCGATAACGACATCGACACGCTCGCCGTTGCAGGCACCCTCAACAAGATCCCGCAGGCCTCCATCACCGGGAACGACGACGCGTACTCGGCATACATGAAGTTCGACGCCAATCGCGCGCACTTCACCGGCACGAACTGCACGGCGACGACCGATTGCCAGACCGGCAAGACCTGTGTGAACAACGTCTGCCAGTGACACCGTCCACCGCGGGCGCGGCGCTTTCCGGGCCGCCGCACCCGCGGTGCACTCTTCGAGCTATCTCCACACCCCGAACCACCCGAGCATGCTTGATCGTCGCACCGCTTCGGGCCTGACGTCGATCTTGTCTGTCAAGTGTGGGTCCCGGGATAGGAGCGCTGCCCCTTTCCCTCCACGGGCGTTGGTCCAGGCGGGCTCGCAAGCGAGCCCTGGCCCTGTGGCGCCTCCCATCCCAACGGCGGGGAGCCCGATCGTAGCGCATGGCGCGCGTGTTCGCGGGGTTCCTCGCCGTTCTGCTTTTTGGGGCACGGCACTCTACGGCACTCGATGGGACTGGAAGATCGCCCGCGCCGGTAACCGGGAGGAAACGCGCAACCCACCTGCCGGCTCCACCCCTACCGCCTGCCGGCTCCGCCCCCACCGCCGGACAGGGGCCGCTTCCACGCGGGCAGCAGACCGCCCGCGTTGTCGCCGAGCGAGGATGCGGCCTTGAGGTCATCGGAGCTGGTCGAGCCGCATGCTTCGCGCGACGCAGCGACGCTGAGGGTCGGCAGCGGTGTCCAGGCGTGCGACCGCTCGAGGTCGTCCTCGACGACCGCCCGACGGACGAGACCTTGCGCACTCCAAACGGAGACCTATAGACAGAAGAGAGCATATGCTCCTATATTCGAAAGGTCGAGATTCATGAGTGCAGCGGACATTCTCGTGAGCGGAGCAACGGGGCGCACCGGCGGGGCAGCGATCGACGAGCTGCTCGCGATGGGCAAGCGCGTGCGTGCGTATGTGCGCTCGAATGACGAGCGGGCGGCGGCGCTGAGGGCGCGCGGGGTCGACGTCGCGATCGGCGACTTCTCCAACATCGATGAGATACGCGCTGCGATGGAAGGGGTCCGCTCGGCGTACTTCCTCTATCCAATCGCGCCGGGGATCGTCAGCGCTGCCGCCTACTTCGCGCAGGCCGCGAAGGAAGCGGGCGTGACAGCGATCGTGAACATGTCCCAGATCTCCGCGCGACGAGAGTCGGCGAGTCACGCAGCGCAGGACCACTGGATCTCCGAGCGGATCTTCGACTGGTCGGGCGTGGCGACGACGCACCTGCGTCCGACGTTCTTTGCCGACTGGCTCGTCTACCCGCACTTCGCGAGCGAGATCTGGAGGAAGAAGAAGATCGAGTTCCCCTTCGGAAACGGGCGCCACGCCCCGATCAGCAGCGACGACCAGGGACGTGTCATCGCCCACCTCCTCGCGAAGCCGGCAGGACACGAAGGCAAAATCTACACGCTCCACGGTCCGGTCGAGATGAACCACACCGAGATCGCCGCGACGATGAGTGAGGTACTGGGCGCGAAGATCGAATACGAGCCGACCTCGATCGTGGAGTTCAAACGCAAGATGGAGGAGCTCTACAAGTTCCCTCCGTTCCTCGTTCAGCACCTCGTCGAGGTCGCGCAGAACTACCAGGATGGGATCTTCGCCGGCACCAACGACGCCGTCGAGAAGATCACCGGCACACCGGCGCTCTCGGTGCAGGCGTTCGTGCGAAAGTACCGGAACGCTTTTTCCTGACGACGCGCTCGGATTTCCGGGCGAGGAGGCGACGTGCCAATGAACGAGACCGGAATCGATCAATGTAACTGCTTCGCCGTGCGGAAGGCGGCGCGGAAGATCACTCGGTTCTACGATGCCTGTCTCCAGCCGACTGGACTCCGCATCACGCAATTCTTGATCTTGGCGGCGCTGCACGAGCAGAGGAGCGCCGCCGTCAACGAACTCGCCGAGCGCCTCGACATCGAGCGCACGGCGATGGGCAAGATGGTGTCGCTCTTGGAGAAGGACGGAGCCGTCAAGATTCGCCCCTCGCCCACGGATGGTCGAAGCCGCATCATCGAGCTCACCGCGGCGGGGAAAGACCTTCACGACAAGGCTGCCCCGCTCTGGCGTGAAGCGCAGCGACAGTTCGGGAAGCTGAACGGGGCGGCGAACGTCCAGACACTTCGCCGGAGCCTTCAGGAGATGAAGGTCGGCGACGTCGCAGACGACTCATTCGAATGACGACCTTCGATTCACGGAATCGAGAACGAAAGGACAATCCAATGTCGAAGACCTGGTTCATCACGGGTGCGAGCAGCGGTTTTGGTCGGCAGCTCACCGAGCTCCTCCTCGAGAAGGGCGACAGCGTCGCCGCGACCGTGCGGAAGCCGGACGCGTTGCAGGACCTCTCGGCGAAGTACGGTAAACGCCTCTGGGTCGCCAGCCTCGACGTCACGGACGGTACAGCCGTGCGCAACGTCATCGACCGCGCGTTCTCGGAGCTCCGTCGCATCGATGTCGTCGTGAGCAATGCCGGATATGCGCTCTTCGGCGCAGCGGAGGAGGTCGACGACGCGCAAATCGAGCGGCAGCTCGATACGAACCTGCTCGGCTCGATCCACGTTGCCCGAGCGGCCATCCCCAACCTGCGCCGACAGGGCGGCGGCCGCATCATTCAGATCTCGTCCTCGGTCGGCCAGGCAGCCTATCCGACGATGGGCGTGTACTCCGCCACGAAGTGGGGAATCGAAGGGTTCTTCGAGGGCACGATTCCGGAGATCGCCCCGTTCGGTATCGAGGTCACGCTGGTCGAGCCCGGCGCATCGCGCACCAACTTCGCCTCGTCGAGCGCGGATGTCGGCCGCCCCCTCGACGTCTATGACGCTACGCCGGCAGGAGACTTCCGGCGCATGGCCGAGACGGCGGGGCTCGCGATGTTCCCAGGCGACCCGCGCAAAGTCGCCTCCGCGATCATTGCCTCGGCCGACCGAACCCCCGCCCCCACGCGGCTCACGCTGGGCAGTGACGCATACGCGCTCGTCCACAAGGCCCTGACCGAGCGACTCGCGGCCCTCGAGGCCCAGAAGGAGCTCGCGCACTCGACCGACGTGAGCCCCTGACTCCTCGTCACCGCGGCGCCGACGGGAGCTCCCAGGTGGTCAGTCACAGTTTTCGGCCCCCGTGAAAACGGATTCGCGCGAGCCGATCACACGGCCCGCCTCAGCGCGGGTTCCAAGACGGGACGCAGGCAGTTCGCGAGCTTCGTGCGAACGCGTGCTTCCAGCTGCCGTCGCCCGTCGACGAGCGCGGGGCGCAGGCCGCGGCGCTCCTGCGCGAGAACCCCACGCTGACGACGTCGACGGTCGCGAAGCGCGCGGGCGCGTCCCCGCGCACCCTCGAGCGCATCTGGCGCGCCGAAACCCAGATGACGTTCGGCCGCTGGCGCCAGCGGCTGCGCATCATGGAGGCGTTGAAGCGCCTGGCCGCGGGGCAGCCGGTGACCACCGTGGCGCTCGACGTCGGCTACGAGAGCCCGAGCGCGTTCATCCACGCGTTCAAGGCCGTGCTCGGGCAGACGCCGAAGCGCTACTTCTCCTGACCCGGGGCAGTCGGCGCGATCGGGCTCGCGGACCGCTTGCAGGAGGAGCTCGAGGCGCTCGTCCTCGCGCTTCCAGAACGGCAAGAGGCGCGCGCGGCGCTCGGCGCGGGTGAGGATGAGCGTCGACGTCGACTTGGCGAGGCCGTGTTGCTGGGCTTCGCGCAGGAACAGCCGCCGCACGGCGAGGGTGCCGCCGGCGAACACCGGCATGCCCACGAACGCGGCCAGCGTCCCGTAGATGAGCGCGGCGTAGAACGGGTTTCCCGTGTGCAGGACGCCGAACATGAACGCGCCCGCGGCCGCCCTCGGGTGCCGTGCGGCCTCCCGGAGCTTCGGGGTGCCGCCGTAGCGGCGCGGCGAGCACCGCTGACGCCCCTGAGGGCGAGGCCCGAACGCCCATGTGGCCCAGCGTCTACAGTTCATCCCGCGGATCCAGTTCGCGCTTCCCTTCCGAGGGGAGTGCATCCCGGTAGGGACGGCTCTTTCGGGCCGCCCCCCGGACAGAACCCGGCGGGCGGATTTCCCGCACCGGGCTCCCACCTTCGGTCAACTGTAGACGGCCGCCACGATCCGCGGATTTTTGACCCTCGCGTCGACCGTCAGCCCGTCGCCGGATGAGCATGCAGAGTGCTCAGCCGCGTTGAGGGTTCGCCCGCTACGCGAGCCGGCTCCGTCGCCCTTGACATGGGGGAGAGCTCTTTGGCGTGTTCAGCACCTCCCTCGGGATGGAAGTCATGAGCAAGTGGGTTCGAGCGTGAAATCCGGGTGATGTGTTCGGCGTAGGCGACGATCTCGATGGAGGTCATGAACACCCACAGAGGGATGAACATTCAGGGACGGGCGAGGCGGATGGGTTGTCAATCGCCGAGCCAGAAGTCCAGACCGCGAACGTCCAAGTACACCCGCGCGTTCGGAGAGACGCGTGCGGATGGGTGGGCCGCGGCGCTTGGCCCGAGGGCAAGCCCCAACTGTACCAGTTCTTCGAACTTGGCTCCTGCGCTTGTTCGGTGTCCGTGGGACCTCGGGTCGAAGACCAGAGGCGCTCATGAACATCCCCTGATGACGGGCGCATCCGGGGCAAAGGAGCGTGCTGACGAATGACGCCCTTTACCGAACGGTCATGTCCGATCCGGCGCGCTTCGTGCCGAGCCTCTACGATCCGACCGTCACCGACGCGGAGGATGGCGGCGGACGGCGTGGCGAGGAATGGGGCGCCCTATCGGGTGTACCGGTTCAGGCCGCTGGCGGAGGGGATTGCGAGGTTTTGAGGACGTGAGAGGCTGCCCGAGCTACGCCCGACCTGCGATACCCGCAGCACGTCGGAATTCAACGTGATTTTATGCACTTGTAGCCCTTCACGGCGAACGTGGGACATTATACTGCGGTACGCTTATCTCGACCCTACCACGTTGGCGTCGGCCATCCTCCGCACCATCGTTTCGACGGCTTGTCGCGCGCCATCGATGAGGGCCAGCCCAAGGAGACCTCGTTTACGCAATCGTCGGCACCGGCGCGGCGTTCTTCGG
Source organism: Minicystis rosea (assembly GCA_001931535.1). Classification (GTDB taxonomy): domain Bacteria; phylum Myxococcota_A; class Polyangia; order Polyangiales; family Polyangiaceae; genus Minicystis; species Minicystis rosea. Next base: position 4,604,231 of record CP016211.1, on the reverse strand, counting down.
CTGCAGTCCCTCTTCCTCGGAAATCCGGTGCCAGAGGCCGTACGACGCCAGGACGGGGAGCAGCATCACGAGCGGGAACAGGATGGCGGTAGCCGAATCTCCCGCGAGCGCGTGAGAAGCGGCCGCGCCCAGCAGCTCGATCGTGAATCCCGCATAGGCCCACTCCTTCAAGCGCGGGAACTTGCCGCTGACGATGGCGATCATGCCCAACGCCTTTGCGGTCCCGAGGATCTTCATCACGTAGAGCGGGTAGCCGATGTGCTGCATGATGGCGACGATCGACGCCGGGCCATCGGTGAAGACCTCTACGAGCCCTCCGAGGCCGGCCGGCACCACGGAGATGAGCGTGAGGACCCAATAGATCGCTTTATTGTACTTCGAAAGGAACATGTTCAACCTCCGACGACTGTGCGTCTTCCTTGACGAGAGGCTTTGTAAGTGTGTTTCCTTTTGAGTTCGATATGCGAACGTGACAACACGGTGTTCCATGCGGGAAACACAGGTGGACTACCAACTCCTCGCGATCTTCGTGGCGGTCGCGGAGCAGAACAGCTTCTCGAGGGCGGCCAGGATGCTCGGGATCGGCAAGGGCACTGTCAGCCGCGCCATCGCGCGCCTCGAGGCGCTCGCGGGGGCCGAGCTGATTCACCGAACCACCCACGATGTCTCGCTCTCGACCGCGGGAACGGCGCTCTACGAGCGCACGGCACCACACCTCGCCGCATTGAACAGCGCCGTAGTGCGCCTGCCCGAGCACCGCGTGGAGCCATCCGGCGAGCTCCGACTCACCGCGCCGCTCGACTTCAGCGCCGTCGTCCTGCCCGAGCTCATCGCGCAGTTCTCTCGTCGCTACCCTGACGTCCGCTTCGACCTGCGCATCACCAACACGAAGGTCGACATCGTTCGCGAGGGTTATGACCTCTCCGTCCGCGCGACGACGGGGAAGCTAAAGGACTCCGCGCTCACCATGCGGCGGCTCGCGCCCGTCGCGATGGCCTGGTACGCCTCGCCCTCCTACGTCGCGCGGAGGGGACGCCCGAAGCAGGTTGGCGCGGACCACCACGACTGGATCATCTCCCCGCACTTCGTAGCGATGTGGAAGGTTCCGCGCGGCGCCGTGCGCTTCCAATGCGACGACATCAACACGGCGCGTCTGCTCGCGCGCGCGGGCGCGGGCGTCACTCCTTTGCCGACGTTCCTCGCGGCGGAGGACGTGCGAGACGGCGCGCTCGAAATCGTGTCCGCAGCGGGGCTGCCCAACGAGACCGGCGGCTCCTTCGTCTTTCTCTACCCGTCGAGCGGGGAGGTGCCGCGCAAGGTATCCGCGTTCATCGACTTCGCCGTGGAGCGCTTGAAGCGGTCGCCCCTCGTGTAGGTCGACGGCGTCGTGGGCGCAGCGGAATCACCCCTTCTTCCCGAGCACCGAGCGGGGTGACCGATCAGCGAAGCCGGGATGCGGCCGCAGCCGAGATGTGCCGTGGCCCAGGTGGTCGCGGCCGTCAGCCGCGCGCGGCCTTGAAGGCGGCCGGGGTGAGCGCCTCGAGCGCGAGGCCGAACATCTCACGGTGGGTGCCGAGGCGCTCGAACACCCATGTGAGATAAGCCTGCACCGGAACGCCGATGGCGCGGCACGTCGCGACGATACCGAGCGGGTGACCAGTCCAAGCTCGGACTTTGGCGGCTCCGATTTCGCCATCGGCGCGGACTTCGCGTGCGGCTCGTAACCGCGGCCGTGCTCTCGTCACGCTCGCATCCTTCGGCCGACCTTCGCCGGGAAGTCGATGACCTTGGCACCGGCGGTCGGCGCCTCCAGGATCCCTCGGATGCTGCCGTCGATCGCCGCCGTCTTCCTGGCGAGGTTCTCATGAACTTGCGCGCGCCGGCCCCAGGTGCGTTCGTGGGCCTGCTTCTCGTCGCGAAGTAGCTTTTCGAGCTCCTCGGCGGCGCCGACGATCCCATCGAAGGTACTGCGGAACTCGTCCCCGGTGAGGTACGCATAGAGGCTGCTCGCCTTGTCTGCCTGGCCTTCGGCCGTGAGGCCAGCGCGCCGAACCTCGATCACCATCCGACGCACGACGTCGGCCAAGAGCACGACCTTGGACGGGTGGGCGAGGATCACGCCGTCGCGCACGCACAGATCCTTCTCGCCGGCCGGGAACGCCCACGTCACGAGCATCCTGTAGAGCGAGCCGTGCGCCCTGCCGGCTTTCTTCGTCTGGGTGAGGAAGTCCCCCTTCCAGCGCAGCGTGTCCTTGCACTCGTAGACGATCGTGCCCGTTTCTTGGAGACCGCCGCCGAAGTCGTGGCGAACGGTGTGGATGATGTCGCCGCTCCTGCCCTGACGTTCGATCTTGTCGCTGACGAAAGCCTGTTGGAGCCGCGCGAAGACGTCGATCTCCTGGGAGTCGCCGCGCTCGTGAGCGGTCAACTTCTGGAGGCGGCGTTCGAGTTCCTCCTTTTGCTTCTTCAGGGCCGACATCGCGCGCTCAAGGCCCTGCTCGCGCTGGGCGCTCTCTTTCCTGACGCTTTGCTCCAACCTGGCGCGCTCGGCCGCTACGCGCTGGTCGGCGCGCTCAGCGGCCTCGGCCTCGAAGTGCTTCCTGAGCTCGGCCTCGTGCTGCTGCACCCGGCGAACCGCCGCTGCATCGACGAGGGGCTGGCCGCAGCAGGGGCATGAGGTGGGGACGTCTTTCTTCGCCATGCTCGACCTCACTCGCGCGCCGTGTCCGGCGCAGGCATCCGGGACGACGAACGGAACCTGGGGAGACGACCGGGTGCCGGGAGTGGGCGAGTATCCTGGATCGCGCCTCGGGTGGGGTCAGGGGAAGTCGGACGGGCCCTCCGAATAAGGTCGGCCAAATCCGACGTTGCTCCGCACCAACGCTGCCCGAATTTCCTCGATCGTCTTCGTCATCATCGTCTCCTCACGCGCGAGGAGATGAGCCATCGAGGGCGCCGTCAACGCCCTGAACGACGTCATCTTCGACCGAACCGACGTGCGCCTCGGAGACCCGCTCGGTGCCTGGTCGGCTTCGGGGATCGGATACCCGCGGTATCGGATACCACCCAGCGGGCGTGCGCTGGGCTCCGTCGCGTAATCCCCAAGCGATGCGAGAGCGCGCGGTGTTGGGGGCGCCTGACGCGCCGCACGCGCCACGTCGTTGGCGCGACCCACGGCGAGCAGGTTGTGGCAGAAATGGCTTGGACGATGGATCGCGAGGAAGATCGAACAGTGACAACCTTGTTCGGTCTGGCACTCCCCTCGGGACGCGCCGCGCCAACGCAGTGCGTATCCCGGCCCTCCGCGACCATCGCTGACGAGCTGGTAAAGGCCCCCGCGCTCGCCGATCTGCTTGTTCACCGAAGGGCACGGTCAGGCGTCGGCGCCGCCGCGCGAGTAAGGGTGGGCGACAACGGCCAGTCGCGCCATCTCGCCGGACTCAAAGTCCGAACAACTCGGCGCTCGCCAAGATCGCGCTCCCCGACGTCGTGGGCGGCGCCTGTCCCCCCGAGACGAGCACTCGGCCGTCGTCGAGGAGCGTCGATCGATCCTGACACACAGCTCCAACCTTCGGAATTGGTCCCGGACGCCACGTTCGGCGACGGCGACGGCGGCCGCAACGCTCACGTCAACGTCAACGGCAACGACCGATTGCCGTTGACGTCGCCGTCGCCGATTTCCGTGTGTAAGGACATTGGACGGCGGGCACCCAAACAGGCACGTGCCGGGCACGTGCCGAGTCACCTCCGTCTCCGGGTGCCTCGCGGAGGCCATCGAGGCGCCCGAAACCCGGGCTCTCGAACGCCGTGGCCCGTATCCTCGATTGGCGCGCATGTTGTAGGGGCCGATACGACGTCGTCCGTGGTGCCGACGTATCCAAAGGAGCAAACATGAACAGCCCCCATGAGACACCTTCGCGTGAGTTCGACAAAAACACCAAGACCAACGCCGGCACCAGGGCCTCGAACGAGCTCGACGGACGCTGGACGGGCACTTTCGCGGGGGCCGCGCGGGGGCTCGAGGTGGTCCTCGTGGCCTCCGGCGGGCAGCTGACGGGCCGCGCCTGGACAGGCGCGCTGACCGACAAGCCGAAAGGGGGTGTGATCGCAGGCACGCTCGGCGCGGACGGGTCCGTTCATTTCACGCTGCGGGCCCGCGGTGCCTCGCCGGACGCGGCGCCGCTCGCTGCATTCGAGGGAGCGCTCACGGGCGGCGAGCTGCGCGGGCGCGTCGACGGCGAGGCGGTCTCGCTACGGCGGGCGGAGTCCGAGGTTGCGGACACCATCACGTGGTGCAACGTGACGTTCAACAACTACCAGACGTTTTGGTACGTGAAGTTCGACAATCGGAGTTCGACCTGCACCTGGTACATCGAATCCGGCCCACCGTTCCACGCCGGCACCAGCGGGAATGCGGACATCCACGGTTTCCTCCTCTGGCCCTCCTGGTACGAGGCGGAGGACGTCCCCCCCGTCCACGATCCGTACGGCCCATGCTTCCAGTTCGAGTGGCAGGACACCGCGAACCCGGGCCGCTGAGCCTCGACGATAGCTGGATCGTCGTCCCGGGTGGTGTCAACGGGAATACCATCCATCCGACCTCAGGGAACGTGAGCTACGCCAAGACCGACGAGGTAAAGCCGAAGTGAGCGTGTCGCGGCATGATGTCCCCCGCTCCAGCGTCGGGCACGACCGGATCTCGGCTTCTTCGCATCGAGATCCAGAAGTCCAACACCACGCGTGAATCGTGCCGGGGCGGTTGACGGGATGCTCGGGAATGAATCAGAACCACGTCGTGGCGCCCAGCGTGACCGTGTCTCAGCGTGGTAGCGTCGTCGCGGTCCCGGCTGATGGGATCGCACGGCATGGCTGCTTCGCCGTCCGGAGACTCGTCGAGGGGCACGGGGGAAAGGTTGGTGTCGAACCGAGCCCGGAGGGTGGATGCCTGTTCCTGGTTCACCTTCCCAGGTGAACGAGGGCAGCGCGAGGGGAAGCCCGCTAACCCCAAAGGGAGTCGGGTGAGGCGACGGCTGGTCTGTTATAGGCGATGAGCGCGAGATGAGGAGTCGCTCACCGCGACCGCCGCGCTACTCGTCGGGTCCGCCGCGACTGGGGCGTGCGCCCCGCCGCCGTCGCCCGTCGGCGGTGTCTACGAAGTCCGCGCCTCCCGGTCCGTGCATCGCCGCCGACAAGGTTGGGGAGCTCGCCGAGATCAGACTCGTGTTAAGCTGGTGGCACCCGACCGATGATTCACGAGGAAGAACGAACATTTCCCCAAATGTTCGGTCTGGTGCGCCGGTGAAAACCGGCATGAGAAAGCAGGTGAGCAAGATACATGTCGTGTCGAGCAAGTCCTGCCCCAGGAAGAGTCCACCCCTGGGAAGCCTATCTTTGCGCAACGCAGGGTGACCTGCGGGGCGAAGCGTAGGAGGGCATGTGGGCGGGCCGGGTGATCGAGCTCCGAAACAACATGGTTCGAGGGAGCCAACGCAGTTAGACCATGCGGATGGCCATAGCGTGTTTCCGAATAATGTGGACCTGGATTCACTGCTCCCTCCGGGGTCCAAGAGTTCGGCAAGCCCCCACACGTCTCATGCACGGGAACCGGGAGACCTCGGAGGGGCCGGTGGGCCGATAGCGGTCCTCAGGCACGGGCGGGAAGGCAGAAGCCGCAATCCGCAGCAGTCCTCCGAGGAGTCAGACGCGCGCGTAGTACCGACCTGCAAGAAGTCGGCGAACGCGAGGGTAACGCCTGCGGAGTCGATGGAGGGAAGGCGCGCGGCCAACGGGAAACCTGCTCCACGAAACGCGCTCCGGGCTCAGAACCGGGCAGGCGCGCTCACGGCCCTGGAGCGGGTCGGACAGCGAGTGAAGCAAAGGAAAGGGGAACGGTTCACCAACCTGCTGAGCCACATCAAGGTGCCACTTCTGAAGGAGGCGTACAGCCGTCTCAACAAGGAAGCGGCTCCTGGTGTAGATGGGATAACATGGCGCGTATACGGCGAGAATTTGGACGCCCGAATGCGTGACCTTCAGGACCGCGTTCACCGCGGCAACTATCATCCGCAGCCGGTCCGGCGTGTACACGTCCCCAAAGGAGATGGTCGCACGCGTCCGCTCGGCATTCCTGCGCTGGAGGACAAGATTGTTCAACAAGCAGCGCGGATGATCCTGGAGCCCATTTACGAGCAGGCGTTTCTGGGGTTCTCGTATGGCTTCCGGCCTGGCCGGTCGCAGCATCGGGCTCTGGATGCTCTCGCGGTGGCCATCGGCAAGAAGGTGAGCTGGGTGCTCGACGCGGATATCCGTGCGTTCTACGACACGATTGAGCACGGATGGATGCAGAAGTTCATCGAGCACACGATCGCAGACCGACGCATGGTGTGGCTCTTGATGAAGTGGCTGCACGCTGGCGTCATGGAGGACGGTGAGGTGCGCGCGGTGCAGGAGGGAGCGCCACAAGGGGGTGGCATCAGCCCTTTGCTGTCGAACATCTACCTGCACTACGCGCTCGACCTGTGGGTCCAGCAATGGCGGCGGCGGCATGCGCGAGGGGAAGTCTACATTGTGCGCTATGCCGACGACGTGGTGCTGGGCTTTCAGTACGAACAGGACGCACGCGCGATGCGGTCGGCGATGGCCGAGCGCATCGTGAAGTTCGGCTTGGAGCTGCACCCAGAGAAGACTCGGGTGCTGCGGTTCGGGCGCTACGCCCGCAAGGAGTGCAGACACGACGGCCGTGCGCGGCCCGAGACGTTTGACTTCCTTGGGTTCACGCACATCGCCGGCCAAACGCGCGGTGGCAGGTTCCAACTGCAACGTCGTACCTCCCGGAAGAAGCGCGTGGCGAAGCTGTCAGAGCTACGTGTGGAAATAAGACGACGAAGGCACGAGCCACCGGCGCTACAACATCGGTGGCTCTGCGCTGTGATTCGTGGGCACTGCAACTACTATGGAGTTTCCACGAATTCACGGGCGCTGGTGATGTTCCGTCGGCAAGTCGAGCTCGCCTGGCATCGCCAGCTTCAAAGGCGAAGTCAACGAGCCCAATGGACCGTCGAGAAGACCAAGCGTTTCGATGTCTGCTTTCCGTTTCCGCCGGCTCGCATCGTCCACCCCTGGCCCAGTCAGCGCTTTGCATGTCCGTAGACCGAAGGTGGGAGCCCGGTGCGGGAGATCCGCTCGCCGGGCTCTGTCCGGGGGGCGGCCCGAAAGGGCCGTCCCTACCGGGATGTACCTCCCTCGGGATGCGCCGCGCCAATGCGGCATGCGGTGCAACGGCTTAACGGCGCGTAAGACGAGCGTCCCGCCACCCCGCCGCGTACGGCGCGTCCCAAGCGCCCTCGCGAAGAAGTTCACGGGACAGCGCGCGCGCCTCTCAATCCGCGTGGACAAGGCGATCCGCAGGGCGGCCGCGAACAGCGACATGACGTGCGAAGATCGCCGCCGCCGTGCTCTCGTGATGCGGCCCAGGAATGGCCTTCTGTCGACGCCGGAGTACCCTCGGCACCGATGATCACGCCGTCTCGTCTTCGGATCGCCATCCCCTGGACGCTGGTCCTCCTCCGCCCCGCGCTGGCGGCCGCGTTCGTGGCCGGCCTCGCGACCGAGACGCTCGGCGATCGCTTCGTGCTCGCCGCGTGCGTCGCCGCATTCTGGGCCGACTACTTCGACGGTGCCTTGGCGCGCCGCTGGGGCACGGTGACGCCCGCGCTGCGCAAGGCCGACAGCTTCGCGGACACGCTCTTCTATCTCACGCTCGCCGTCGTGACCTACCGTCTCCACGCGGACGAGCTCCGCGCCCACGCCACGGCGCTCACGCTCTGTCTGGGAAGCCTCGCCGCCTGGATCCTGCTCGACGCGGTGAGATGGCGGCAGTTCGCCGGATTCCATGCCTACAGCGCCAAGCTCTTCGGGGTCGGCCTCTTCGTGTGGACGCTGCTGCTCTACGGTGGCGTCGCCTCCGAGACGGCGCTGCCGATCGCCTGCGCGCTCGGCCTCGTCGCCCACGTCGAGGGGATCGCCATCAGCCTCACCCTGCGTGACTACGCCGCCGACGTGCCCACGATCTGGCACGCGTTCCGGATGCGGCGGCGAGCTGCGAGCGGCCGATGAGGAGGACGACAAGGCGGAGGGCGAAGCGGCGCGGCTTCACGCACCCGTGTGGCGCGGCTTCGCTCCGATGCGCACAAGCACCATCCGCCCTGGCGTGCGCCGCCCACGCGCTACCAGACAGTGCTTGACCGAGGCGGGCTGAGGCGCCTCACATGCTGGGCCGGACCCGGACCCTGAGGGCCGGATAATCGAGCTCCAACACGCGACCTCGAAACGCGGAGCCGCCGAAGACGCCAGCGTGCTCGATGTCGTTCGGGCCCTGAATCACACTGGCGAGCGCGGCCCACGCGAGGATGCGCGGCAGATCGAGACAGGCGCCCTCGCCGCGCGCGCAAAAGCGGCTCCCCTCGATCGGGCGGGCGGCGCCGGCCTTGATGCCCCCGGCGCCGAAAAACGATTGGGGTCGCACGGGGCCCACGTACCAGCGCGGGTGGACAGCGAGGGAGAGCTCGAGATATTTCGAGGTGACCATCGGCTCCGCGACCCCGGTGTCGATTTGAAACAAGCCCTCGAGCCCGCCATCGAGCCGCCCTTCCACCGATATGGCGCTGCCTGACAGAAACACCATCGGCTAACCTTCGGCCCGGCTCTGCCGCGATCGTTCGACGCGCGCGGCGGCATACATAATCGAGGATCACCACATCACGGCGGAAGAGCCGCTGAACGCCGAGCACACCCGCGATCTGGAGGTTCATCAGATGGGGGCCGAGCTCTGCCACCGCGACGGGCTCGTCCGAGAGCGTGAGGCCGAGGACCTCGATCCGAGGGAGCAGGCCCACGGATGCTCGCACAGCGCCCGCCGCGGAGCGCCCCGGGAGCACGGCGTCCGGAGCGCTCGCGCGAGTAGCGGCCGAAGATGTGCGGGAGCAGCTCGGGCGAGATGCCGCTGCCGGTGCCGCGATCGGATGGAGTCGCCGGGGCTGTTCGCGCGGGCGCCTCCGGGACGGCGCCCGGGCGGGTAGGGTTCATTTCTTCTTGTAGGTGTTCCAGGGACCGAAGGGATCCGACGGCGTCGCTGTCTTGGCAGGCGGCGCAGCCTTGACGGGCACGGCAGTCTTGGCGGGCACGGCAGTCTTGACGGGCGCGGTGGTCTCGGCTGGCGCGGCGGTGTCGAGCCCCGGGATCGGCGGGTCATCATCCTTGCGCAGCTTTTTCGCCTCGTCGGTCTTGCCCTGCTTGACCAGCACGGCGACGAGGGCCTGGCGCACATCGTCATAACCCTCCGCGTGAGGGTCGCCGTACTTCTCCTGGACCTCGACCGCCTCGCGGAGGAGCTTCTCGGCGTCCTCGAGCTTGCCCGACTTCGCAACCATCCGTGCGAGCTGGAAGAGCGTCTCGCGGTAGGCCGGGTCGTCGGGGCTGAGCTGCTTGCGGGCGACCTCGAGCGCCTCGCGGAGCGCGCCCTGGTCGCCGAGCTGCGCCTCCTTGCTTCCCCCGGTTCCTCCTCGACCCCCGTCGCGCTGTCCGCGCGAGAGGCGCCCGAAACGGGGACCTCGCAAGCCTTGCCGACCGAACTCCGATCGTGCACGAGCGACGATGCTGCGATCCAGTTGAAGCGCGGTTGTCGTGGGGCCGTCGCCGCATATAGGCTCACCGCGTGCCGACCTCGCTCTTGCTCACTCGCGTGCTGAGACCTTCGCGCACCGCGCTGGGCGCTTCCCGCGCCGCGGTCGCCGGGTACACCGATCCTCGAGCGGCGTGGGATGCCCTCTGCGCGCGCGGGCTCATCCCCTCTACGTGGCGCGACGATCCGCGGCGCCGCTTCCCCTGGTTCCCGGGCATGGATCCTCGTGATCGAGCGCAGCAGCTTCGAAGAGCACCATACGTCCCGCGAGCTTCGTGTCCCGATGACGTGGCCGCGTGCGCTTTGCTGGCCGCCGACGTCAAAGGGATCGAGCGCGCCGAGGCCAGCGGACGGGCCTTTGCGGCGGCGTTGCAGCCGTGGGGAGAGCACGCGGCGGACACCGTGCTCTGGGTCCCGACATCGAGGCAAGATTATGAATACCAGCTCCACGACACGAAGCCGGGTGTCTGGGAGCCGGATGGCTTCGCCTTGGCCGTTCCCGGCATTACACGCTGGGAGGAGCTGAGCCAGGTGATCGATCGCCTCGCGGGCGAGGCCGCCGTGGCCTCCATGGATCCCGAACACCGGGCGTTCGCGGCAGGCGTGGCCGGTGTGTGGGTGTTTGCCAAGGAGCGCTGGATCAACGCTGTGAGCGCGCAGCAATGTGTGCCGCGGGGGGAGAAGGCGGAGGGCAGGCTGTATGCTGATTTGCCTGATCCGTTCGGATCCGTGCTCGAGCTCTTGGGAGCTGGCTATGCACCGCTGCCGAGCGGAGATGGTGTGCTCGTCCTTGGCTATCCGGTGGGCTGACGGAGCGCTGCCCATCGCTTGGTCAAAGCCTCGAGTAAGCTCATGATTCATCGAGATAGAGCGACGTCGGGGCATCGTGCGCCGTTGCTCGTCCCCACGCTCGCAAAACGCAACCAGGGTGGCTAAATCAGCGGCCACGATCTCGAACGACATCATGCAGCCTGCTGATTTGTCGCGATCTGGAGGAGCGGAGTCACGCCCGTGACCCGCCGCCACGAGCCCTGACCCTCTGCCCGCCGCCGCTCGAGCGGGCAAGGGTCGCGCATGCAGGCGCGTAGACGTCGCAAGCGAGTGGTCGACGATCATCGAGGCCTTCGAACGCTCGGGCGTGTCACACGAAGCGTTCAGCGCCGAGCGGCGGCTCCACATGCGCGAGGCCCGCTTCACGATCCGGAGCGTTGCAGCGTCCCCGCTCCGAGCCCACTGGGCGCATGTGGCCTTTACCCATTGGGGGGGCTTTTGCTTGCATCGTTGAGCCAATTCGCCACGGTGTCTTGAACGTATTTGTCCTTATCCGCGCGGAGAGGATCAAGGAGAGGAGTGCTGAGCTCAGGGTGCTCTTTCAGCTCAGTAAGGTGCGCGCACCAGACCCCGCGGGGGCGGGTGCTTTCCACAGCGAGGCGTTGGCCCCACGGCGCTCGCATCAAGTCTACCGTTTGGCTGCACGCTACCAACGCGTGGGCGTCTTCTTGGCGACGCCTGCGAAGAACCTTCAGAGTATTTGCGCATCGTCGAATGGGCGAAATCAACTTGTGCGGGAGCCTCGATATCGACTCCTTACTTCTCGAGGCGCCATGGAAGGAGGAGGCGTGGGCCGGCCCACGAACGAAGAAGGCGCTTCGCTCCTTGTGTCGCGAGCCTTCGGTTTTTTTGAAGGTTCACAACGCCCCGCGCCAACGTCGATGAGCGGGGTGACTAACCCTGGAGAGGAGAATCGAAGAATGAGGAGCATGATGGGTGCGCTCGCGCTGGCGAGTATCACGGCGGCGGGTTGCAGCTCGACGCAACCGGGATCGTCGATCGTCCGCGGACAAGTCCAGCAGGGGTCGTTCCCTGATGCGGTAACGGCCATCACGGTTATCAGTGACAAGGGCACGTCGTTCGACGTTGCGGTCGCGGTGGATGGCAGGTTCTCGCTTCCGCTGCCGAGTGGCAGTAGCTACCACTTCATGCTGTCGGCAGGCAGTACGGTCACGCCGCTCGTCCTGCGCAGCAACAAGGGGCACCTCGAGACCATGGTCGCCGTGAAGTCCATCGGCGCAAGCGTCGATATCGGCGTCGTTCGATTCCGCGCTGCGCTCACGGCGCGCAGCAGGATCGCTCCGATCACGCCAGGTGCCGCAGGCAAGGCAGTCCAGGCCTGCTCCGCGGGGGACGGCGATGGCGAGACGAACGATGACGGAGGGGCGGACTGCGTGGATGGCATCGACGCGCAGACGAAGCAAGTCTGCGACGGCGGCCCGCAGGCAAACTCCACGAGCGACGGCGCGTCCGACGGCGAGACGAACGACGACGCCGACACGGAGACGGCTGATGATGCGAACGACGCCGACGCCGAGACCGCCGACGACGCGAGCAGCGCGGATCCGACGCATGCGATGGGCGTTCCGGACCTCGAGGTACCGAGCTCCATTGGGTGCGCAGCCGGCGATGGCGACGGCGAAGAGCACGACGACGATACCGAGCAGGACGACGATTGATGGGGCGGCGGCGCGCACGGCTCGTCCTCGTGGCCACGACGACGCTGTTGATCAGCGCCGTCTCGGTACGGGCCGAGTCGTGCGTACCGCCGCAGTTAATCGTCGAGGAAGCCGTCCTGTCCGCCGCCTGGCAACAGGCGTACGACGACGTCGCGGTCGCCATCGCCGAAGAGGGGCACATATGGAGTTGTGCCGGAGGGGAGCTGCGCCTTCGCGTGAGCTCAGCTCTAGAGAACGCGACCATCACTCGTACCGATTCACATGGGAGAGTGGCGACTCGCCAGGTGACAGGCCCCACTGAGCTCCTGCCCACCGTCGAAGCGTTGCTCGCGTTCTCGCTGCAATGGCCTCCGCTCGCTCGTGCGCCATCATCTCCGGTCGAGTCCGTGAGCGCGCCGTTACAAGGCCCTTCGGAGCCGCGCTTGCTCATCGAGGCGCTGGCGGGGATTCGATACGGCGGCGCCCTTCGAGCGTTGTGGGGGACGGCCACGCTTCGCGCCGCAGTCCCCTTCGGTACCTGGTCGGTGGGGGCTTGGGGACGGCTCGGTCTGCCGCACACATTCGATGAGGTCCCTGGCGATTTCTCAATGTCGGACCTGGGGCTTGGCCTCTCAGTCAGCCGCAGGATCCTCATGACCCGAGTCCTGGAGCTGCAAGTGGCATTCGATCCATCGATTGGCATCGTCTCCATGGAGGCGCGCCAGCAGGGGAGCGAGGCTGAGGGCGCCAAGGTGGATGCGCGTGTCGCGCTCGGGCTCCGCGCGACGCTCCACTGGAGTCGGACCTGGCGCGGGGTCTTGGGGATCGACGGTGAGGTCGCGCCTGCCAGCGCCATCGGAGCGCGCCGAATCGATCCTGTTTTGCCGCCGCTCCCCGCCTACTCCGTAGGGCTCACGTTCGGTGTCGACGTGGCCATTCGATGAAATCCAGAGCCGAGATGCCCGTAGAAGACCCCGTGATGACGCGTCCGGACCGCGCGGAGGATGACGTCGAGCTCATCACCAAAGTCGTTGCAGGCAACCTCGCGGCGCTCGGTGTGCTCTACGATCGCTATCACGACGACGTGCGTCGCTTCGTGCTGCGTTCCACCGTGCGTGCGGCCGACGCCGACGACATCGTTCAGGAGACCTTCCTCGCCTTGCCGCGGGCCGGCGCCACGTACGACGGGCGGCCGTGCGCGCGTCCATTCCTGATCGGGATCGCTGCGCGGATCGCGCGCGATCGGCTGCGCAAACACGCCCGTTTTCTGCGGATCATCGCCTCGTTTGGAGAGACGTTGACCCGCGTCGTGATGCGGACCCCCGAGGACGAGGCGTCCGACGCGCAAGACATCGAGATGGTCACACGGGCTGTCCTGCGCCTTTCGGAGGAGAAGCGCGCCGTTCTCCTGTTGATTGAGCGCGAGGGGCTCTCCGGTGAGGAGGTCGCAGCCGAGCTCGACATCCCGGTGGGGACGGTCTGGACCCGGCTACACTATGCGCGCACCGAGGTGAGGCGCGCTCTCGTGAAGAAGAGGAGCACATGACACAGCCCCCCTGCCCAATGGCGTCGCTTGTTGAGGCAACACGCGACGGCCGTCTAAGCGAGCGGGAAGCGACCTCGGTCGCGCGCCACCTTCTCGTGTGTCCTGCATGCGCCGCACTCAAGGCCGAGCTCGACCACCTGGGTGGAATCCTGCGCGTGCAACCCCTCACGCGTTTGGAGAAGCAGCGTGGACGCCTCGCCCTACTCCGCGAAGCTGCGCGACCACGGCGCCCTGTGCCGAACATGGGACGACACGTGGCACTCCTGCTCCTCATCGTGCCCGCTATTCGGTGGATCGCACATCATCACGAGCCCGAACGGCCCGCCATCCTCGCCCACTTGCCGAAGATCCAGCGGTCCATCGCGCCCCCGATCGATATGCAAGGGACACCTGCCGAACTGCATATGCGCACGGAAACGACGGTCGTTCCCGACGGAAAGGCAGTGTTCATGCGCACCAAGGCGGATGGCACGGAGATCGTGGCCTTGCACGATGGTGTGATTGCGCTCTCAGTTCGGCCGCTCCATGGCGCCGAGCGCTTCATCGTGCGCACGGCTGACGCTGAGGTCGAGGTGCGTGGTACCCGCTTTCACGTCGAGGCGCGATCGTCTCACCTACGCGCGGTGCGCGTAACCGAGGGCAAGGTCGAGGTGAGATTTCACGGCACGACATGGTTGGTGGCCGCCGGAGAGCGTTGGTCCTGCCCCTCGGAGGTAGGAGCGACTGTGCCTGCCAGGCCAACACCCAATCCGAAAGGTCCTTCTGAATCTACCGTGTTCGCCAGGTCGACATCCGCTGCGACTTCGTCCGACCACCCCGGTGCCAAGCCGGGGCCGGACGAGCAGAGCGCGCGTCGGGATCCAGCGGATACGCTGCGCGAAGGTATCCGGCTCGCCGACCGAGGGGACTACGATGCCGCCGCCCGGCAGCTCTCGGCCTTCCGCGAGGCATATCCGAGTGACGAGCGAGCCGAAGACGCTGCATTTCTGGCCATGGTCTCGCTGCAACGCGCCGGCCGTATGGCCGCCGCCCGCGCGGAGGCGCGCCGCTACCTGGCGCTGTATCCGACGGGCTATCGCCGCGCGGAGGCGGAGGCGATCCTGGCCGAGCCCAGTCGGCCCTGATGGGTCAGCGTCGCACGAGCGGTCGGCGTTTCCGCGGCGCTTCAAGCGCGGCGCTTCAGCCCTTACTGCTGTGGGACGGGGTCGGTGTGGTGACAGCCGCTCTTCGCTATCGAGAACCACCTCGGGATGGACTTTACGCGCACCGAGTCGCGCACTTCATCGCGCGTCGTGCACGCTCTTGCACCGGTTTGCACACTGCTCTTGCGGCCGAGCCCATTTCGGTGGCCCCGGCCTCGCGCCACAACGAGGCAGTCGACGCAACGGATACCGCACCCGGACCACGCGACCGGGCTTGGCGTGGGCGAGCCGGGCTCGGGCACGGATCAGAGAGTCAGATTGCCGAGTCAGATGATTTCCGGACACCCCAGGCGCGTGACCGCCACCAGACGAGCGCAGCAGGCAGTACGAGCACGGCCGCCAGCAAGCATGCAATCTCGCCGATTACCGCGGCGACACCGAGGCTCCGAACTGCGTGGTTCATCGATTTCACGAGAGCCAGATATCCCAGCAGGGTGGTCAGGCTACAGAGGATGACCGCGCCTCCCGTGCGGCGAAGCGCGCCCAGCGCGTCGCGCAGGTGGCAATCTCTCTCCACGATGTTGACCGCGTAGTCGACGCCGATACCAAAGGTGATGGGCAGGGCGATGAAATTGAGGAAGTTCAGCTTGGCGCCGAGCAAGGCCAGGAGGCCCGCCATCCAGGAGACTCCGATCAGGAGCGCAGCCAGTATGCCGAGCGATGCGCGTCTTCCGCGAAACGCGGCAATGACGATGAGGAACGTCGCGGTGAAGGAGAGGCAGACCGCGGGCGGGACGTCATCGAGGATCGCGGACCACATGTCTGCGTAGATCACCGCGCGGCCGGAGCCGAGAACGACACTCCCGTCGGGGAGCGCGGTCCGACGAAACGAATCGGCCCACCGGAAGAGATATCGCGCGTCGCTGGTGAGCTCACCGTCGGTCGGGCTGATGTACACGACCCGACCGCGCGTGCCGTCACGCTCGGTGAACGGCCGCGCGAGCGCGTCGGGCAAGTCCGCAATCCCGAAGGGCTGAACCTCGGACGTGGGGAGGAAGGGCTCGATCTTGGACCAATCAGCATCACGCACCAGGCCGCGCCGCCGCGCCCAGCGTGCTCGCTCTGCGAGCCGACTTAGGATATCGAGCTTTTCGCGCTGGTCCGCCGGCACGAAGTCCTGGAGCGCATGCAGCGCCTTGAAGGGCTTGGCACCGGCGGGCGCGGCGTCGCGTCGCGCTTCGAGCGCCCGCTTGAGCGGCGGCACCTGCTCGACACGGTCAACGAGGATGGCCATGCCGTCGAGGCCGATGTAGCCGGTAATCGCCTTCGCGGCGTGGATGAGCCGCTGCGCCTCGCCGACGACGCGCTGGTCGCTTTGGACCTGCGCCAGATCGTATTCCATCGGATCGGTGCGAAGGTAGCGGGCCGCCAGGTCGACACCGGCGCACGTCAATGCCAAACCGACGACGGTGAGGAAGCGCGGCGCGCGCTCGACGAGACGAGCGAAAGGCTCGCCGAAGGGAATACCCACATCGGTGGCTCGCTGGATTTTGCCGACCAGCCCGCTGCGCACGCGGTCGAGCGGAACGACTCGCTCCATCACGACGAGGACTGCAGGAAGCAAGAGATACGTGGCGAGCCAGCAGATCGCCATCCCGGCGCCGCCGACGATACCGAATTCGCGAAAGCCTCGGAATGCCGTGATGACGAGAGACCCATAGGCGGCGGACGCGGCGGCGGCGGCGGTGAGCGTCGGTTTCCAGGTTTCCAGATGCGCTACGGTGATGGCCTGTGAAAGCGAGCGCCCACTCCGGCGCTCCTCGAGGTAGCGCGCCATGTAGATGATGCTGAAGTTGATGCCGTTGCCACCGATGATGGTGAAGAGGAATCCGGTCGCGAGGTTGAGGTGACCGAGTGCAAGCTGCGTGAGACCGAAGGTCCACGCCAGACCGACTGCGATCGTGATGCTCATGGCGACCACCGCACGCAGCCGGAGGTAATAGAGAGAGACGACACCGAGGATGAGCAAGGCACCGGCGACGCCGACTTCAGTCAGGTCTCGGTTGATGGCATCATACTCGCCGACGCCGATTGCGAGATCGCCGGTGATTCCCCACTTCGCCGTCGGATCGAACGACCGTGGGCTCACCTGCTCGACGACGGCGCGAACCCTCGCCATCGCCTCTCGCCCCTTGGTGAAGTCGCTCGCCATCACCGCCGAGCGAATCGCGACCACGAGTGTCTTGCCGTCCTGGCTCTGATAGTAACCGTCCGGGAAGCGTTTCTCGTCGGCTGCGTTCACGCCCAGACGCTTCTTCAAGAGATCGGCGTCGAGCGGTGGCGGGACGTCTGCCGGATCGAGCGGCAGGTTCGAACCGGTCTGCTCGCCGACCTCGTAGGCGACGCGCGCCTCGACGTCGTCGCGGAGCTGCTCGAGCCCCTTCAAGTCTGCGTACAGCCCCGCTCGCGGCGTGAGAAACTTCGCAGCATCGTGGACTCCGTCCTCTGCCTGACCGACCCACGGCAGCCCCAACGCGATCAGCGCCGGCACGAGGGCATCCCCCGTGCAGCGCAAGGCGTGTGGATCCTCGCCTTCCAGGACGACGAACAGCGTCGATACACCGCTCGTTCGCGCAGCGACGCGGCGGAGCTCTTGAACGCTCGGCCGAGCGTCGGGCAGAAGGCTCTCGAAGCCCATCAGGAGCTCGAGACGAGCTGCCAGGGCCAGGGCGCAGGCGCTCAGCAGCGCGACGACCGTGATGACCACGTGAGGCCGCTCGAGCTGAAGCCGGATGAGCCAGTGAACCAGTGTGTGCGCTCGCATAGGAGTCGACGGTTCACGTTTCACGATGCCTTACCCCACATCGATTGGCTCATGTCGTTCGTGCGGAAGACGCGGCACCACATTGGATAGCTCCACAGCAGGAAGACGAGATTCGTGGTGACGACTCGGCCGAAGACTGCGCTCGTCGCGGTGGCTGGGAGCAACGCGGCCACGCGATCGTAGAGCAGCGCATTGAAGATCAGGCCCATGACCTCGGTAGCGACGAAGAGCAACGCCTGGCGCCGGACTCGCCCCGACGTGGCTCGAAAGGCGAAGTGTCGGTTGCCGAAGAACTGCACGCTGGCGCCGGTGAGGAGCGCTGGAATGCTCGCCGTCGCCGGAGAGACCTCGAACGCGCCGACGGCGACCCCGAGCGTGGCCAGGTCCGCCAGCGATGCGGCGCCGCCCGTGACGAGCGAGCGCGTGAACGTGCTCAACCGCACAGCGAGCCAGGTTTGCGCGCGCGTGATGTGACGAACCGCGGTTGGAACGGGCGGCGTGCGCGTCGCCGTCGCGCTCACGATCTCGAGCGGATCAGCCATGGGGCGACACCGACGCGCGTGCCGTGCTCGCGACGGGAGTGGCCAGGATGGACGTGAGCCTCGTGCCGCTCGCGATCCGGAAGGCATTGCCCCGCCAGGTGACCGTGCGAATGAACCAACCGGCGAGCCAGCACGAGAACATGACAGCGACCCGCACCGGCTCGAGAGCGGCGAGCGCCGCCGCGTTCTGGCGGCGCGTGCGGCTGAGCGAGAGATAGGCGCCACCACACGAGAAGATGGTCGCCGCGATCAGCAGGCCCAAAGACAGGCGCGAGAGCGCGATGACGGCAGTGACGGTCGCGACGAGGAGCGGAGAGAGAAACAGCTCGAAGGCGAAGCCGAGCATGGTCAGCGAGCGACGCATCGCCGCCCACCGGACATGACGCTTCAGAACGCTGGACCAACAGGCCGTCGGGCTGTAGTTCTCCACGGGCTCCAGACACAGGGCCACGCCGAGCCCTCGCGCGACGAACCGCTGCCCCAGCACGTCGTCCTCGGCCAATACTGCGCCGACGCTCTCGAAGCCGCCGATCGACGTCAGATCGCGACTTCGCATGGCCATCGTCTTTCCAACCGTGATGGGCCAGAGACGGAGCGTGTGCGCTGCGACGACCGACGGGGCGATATAGGCTCCGAGCTGGGCGCTATCGATGGCGGCGGCGAGCGTTCGCTCGCCACCGCCGACCACCACGGAGGAGACCAAACCGATGCCGGGCTGCGACAGCGCGGCCAGGAGCGAGCGCAGGTGGCTCGGTGAGACGCGCACGTTCGCATCCGAGACCACGATGACCGAGCCGCGCGCCGCGCGACTCAAGCTGATGAGCTGCGCGACCTTGGGATTCTGGATCTCCCCGCAGGGAGGGGTGGTCACGACGAGCCTCGCCGAGAGCGCCGGGTGCGCTGCGAGAAAGGTCCTGATCACTGGAATGGCCGGGTCATCGGGGCACGCAATGCCGAGAAGCAGCTCGTACCTCGCCCCTTCGAGATGGGCGAACGAGGTCAGGTTGTCGAGCAAGCCCTCGTCGCAACCCGCGATTGGCTTCAGGATGCTCACGAGTGGCGGTGTCGAGCAGCCGTCGAGAGGACAGCGACGGGACAGCGCTCGAGTGAAGACGGCATGCGTCGTGGAGAACAGCACCGCGGACAGCGCGGTTGGCGCAACGGTGAGTAGACTATGCCAGTTCATGATGGGTAATCCGTAGGTATTGAGGACAACGACACGACCGACGAAGTCGACTCGATTGGGCCAAGACGTGGCCTGGATAACCGCCCATAACTAACGAAACCGGTCCGAGCGGGCTATTGTCACCGTTCGTTGCACCGAGCCCATGAAACTATCGCTTGCTCTCGAGCAACCTGACGACTCGACGATCGAAAAGTGCGACACGACACTCCAAGTCCAGGTGCCCCACCTAACGACAGTGGGTTCAGCGTCCTTGCTCGGGCCGTCTCGGGATCGAGGCGCCATGACCCGTGAAGGCGAGTCCTTCCACGGCTCTCCGGTCGGGGCATTCAGTCAAATCGTCTGCTCCACGCACCGACCCTTTGGGCGCAATGAACAACCGCAAGCCTTAGCGCGCTCTTTAGCGAACCTTCATAAAAAGTACGTGCGCTGTTACTAGACGATTTTTATGAAGGATCTCGCTCCGGACGGGGAACCATCATGGAAGCGAACGAGTCGATTCGACGACCATCGCGAGATCTTCGGAGACGGCCGCCAGCTCGCCCAATGGCAGACCGCATCAGCAATGCGCTGATTCGACCTGTCGACGCGTCCGCATAGGAGTGCTCCCCATGGCGATGTGCCCCCCCATCTCGACCACGCGTCCTATCTCGCCGGCACGGCCGGCCCGACGGGCGTCTTACTCCGTGAAGCTCACGGCGATCGTGGTCTCGGCGCTCGTCGTCTGGCACTTGCTTGGTGTTTACCTCCCCTCGCTGAACACGCGGCATACGTCGCTCGAGGGCGTCCCCCATCGTCCGTCGGCGATCTCCCCCTCTCCGCCGCTCACCCGCCGACTCGCTGTGGTGGTGGTCGATGGACTCTCGTTCGAGGCTGCCCGGGCGCTCGAAGAGATCGCCCCACTGAGGCGCGAGGGCACGTTCCGGAGCCTTCGTGTCGAGTTTCCGAGCTTCACGTCGCCGGCAATCACATCGTTCGTCACCGGCCTCCACCCCGTCGACAGCGGCGTGCGCCTGAACGCGGGAGTCCTGCGTGTTGACGGTCTCGACAGCGTGCTTGGCGCCGCCCGGGACGCGAGCATCCCGATCGTGATCCGCACCCGTGGGTGGAGGCCTTTCGCCGAGCTGCTCATGCCGCCGCCGGGCGCGAGCGTCGAGCACGATGAGCTTGGCGCTGCCCCCGATGCGCCGAGCCCTGCCGAACGTGCGACGATTCCCGACCAGCGAGCGCTCGAGTTTCTGTACATCGGCGAGGTCGACGATGCAGGCCACGAGCACGGCGGTCGCTCCGCCGAGTACCAACGCGCGGCGCGCAAGGCGGGCGCGTTGATCGCGAGTCGGATGCGATCGCTGGATCCGGAGCGTGACTCGCTCGTCGTATTGAGCGACCACGGACATCTTGCGTCAGGCGGCCACGGAGGTACCGAGCCAGAGGTGATGCACGCTTTCATGCTCGGCGTCGGCGCTGCGTTTCGCCGCGGCATCCAGCTCGAGGAGCGACCGATGCACGATGTCGCCGCTACGCTGTCCGTGATCGCCGGGGTGCGCGCTCCGAGCTCGAGCCTGGGCCTTCCGATGCTCGATGCGCTGGCGCTCGACGCGCCTCGTGCCGCCAGGGTGCTGGCGGCTCCATTCGATCAGGTCGCTCACTTCTCATGTGCCCTGTTGCCGCTCGACCGCTGCAATCAAGTCGACGCTCTCGTGGCTCGCCTGCGCACGGCAGACCCCGCGGCGCTGCCTCTCGCCGCGGAGCTTCACGCTGCGCTCGCCGAGGCACGCGCCGCCGATCTCGTCGCACGCCGTACCGCCGACGGCGTCCTGCACGTGGCGACGCTGGTCGTCGCGCTCGCGATTGCGGCGCTCGCGGTGCGGCGTTTCGGGGTGAGACTGGGGCCGCTCGCGGCGCCTCGAGCTCTGCGTCTGCCGCTCCTGAACCTCGCGGTGTTCGCTGGTTACCTTCTCGTTCTGGGCTGCCGGCCAACCTTCAGTCTCATGCCTCCCGCGCCGACCTTCATCCTCCAATCGATCCCCGGCGTCCTGCTCGCGGTGGCCGCGGTCCGCGCGCTCGCGTGGTGGTCACCGCCCCTGCGACATGAGCCATGGGCTCTCCTCGCGGCAACGGTTGTCCCGTTCGCTTTGCTGGCCGCGTGGGTCGGTTGGGATCCGACCACCGTGCCGCCACCGGTCGCGGGGGTCGCGCTGTTCTTGGTAGGTCCTGCGGTGATCAGCGCGTCGATTGGCGCCACGCTCGTCGCAGGGGTTGGTCCACGTCGGGTGGATTGCTCCGGCCTCGCGGTTCCCTGGAGAGGGGGGCAAGATCTCTCGATCGTCCAAGTCGACGGTGGAGCGCGACTATCGCCGCCGTCGTATACGCAGTCCCCGGCTATCGATGGATCCAGCTCGGCAGGGTAATATCGCCCTGCTCCAGAGCATGGTTGTAAGGAGCCATCCCCACGGGTTGCCGCGAGCGCAAGCTCAGGGAATAGTGCGTTAGTTTCCCAGGCTTCTTCCAACAGCACATGCCGTAATAAACGCCAGCCCCGTTGCGACAAGGGCTAACGCGCACCCGAATGCGATGGTTTGCCATCTCATGGTCCCATTGAATCCTCGTTCCAGGGCGCAAGCCTCCTCGCGGCGAGGATCCGCGGCATCGACCGTTCGATTCCCAACGGTCGAATCACGATGAGTCTACGGGGCCCTCCCGACAGCCAGAAACAAGCTCGCGCCCCCTCGCTTACCTGTGTCGTCGTATCGGTCACCATGATGCCCCTCGCACGCAAGCACCCACGGCAATGCCGAGGCGACGCGGACGGGCTCAAGCGACGCTCATGCGTCGAAGACATCCGCCTCGTTGATACTGTCAGGTAGATCCATCGCGATTGCCCCGGCGAATCTCCGTGGGCGGATGTTGTGCGCCGCGAATCCCCATCGCAGACAGGGCGAAATGTCACCGACGTGCAACGAGCTTCGCAACGAAGACCGGCGCACCAAACGTGCTCACGGTTGGGGCGAAAAAGCACCACAATGAGTATGAAGTTTCTCCCAGCCGCGCGCCAAGAAGGGTGAATGCGTCATTCGAACGGAGGCCCGATGCGAGGCAGGTGGAGCGCCGCGCCGCTGCGCCCCATGTCCGCCGGTGTCTGTCCCCTTTCATCATTCGGTGATTCCGCCCCGGAGCTCCGTTCTGCGTCATCCACGCAAGTGTGCATTGGCAGGGCATTGCCCTGCCGGTGTTCCGCATTCGTGTTAACGGCGGTTGTTGAGCCGAGATACTAAGTCATCTGTTGAGCCGAGATCTTAAGTTGTCGTCTGCTTGACGCTGGCCCAGGCGCCCGCACCAACCACGCTACGGCAGGTCACGCCACGCGCGAGAAGCGTGGCTCGAGGCTGCACCATGTCGCTCCGATCCGCACTCGCCATCATGGCCTTTAGCTCCGCGCTGCTCGCTTGCGGTAGCTCGAACGGCGTAGACCTTAGTGATACCTCGGTGACCAAGCTGTCAGGCACGCTCGGAACGCTCGGCGACGCCCAGACCACCGTCTCTTCGCTGATGATCGCGAACAGCGGCGAGACGCTCGTCTACCTGAGCTCGGCCAAGATCACTTGCGCCACGATGCAGGAGTCGCGCTGGCTGGGCGGCGTCGCCGCCGGATCACAGGTCGTCGAGCTGGTCATCCAAGGTGCTCCGAAGGTGAAAACATACGCGGTGCCGCCGAGCGAGGTGAACTTCGCCCCAACTGGCAAGTCGTCGGCTTACGAGACCTCCGCGGACTCGGGCGAGATCGTCTTCACCAAGGCCGTGGAGAAAAGCCTCGTCGAGGGCACCCTCCACGCCACGTACGGCGGAGACGAGATCGTCGGCACGTTCCACGCGACCTATTGCGACAACGGACAGGGGTATTGAGCCATGCGCATCGTTCACTTGATTGCAGGTCTATCGCTCCTTGCCGCGGGCTCGTTCGCCTGCTCGAAGAGCGGCACGGGCACGGGCGGCTCGGGAGGCGGGGGCGGCAGGGCGCCCACCGCGACGACGGGGACGATCGAGCGGGGCAAGTACCTGGTCGATCATCTGCTCGTCTGCGGCGCCTGTCACACGCCCAACGACGCAGATGGGAAGCCTGACAAGACGAAATACCTGGCCGGGAGTCGCTCGTACGACTTCACCGACACGGACGGCACGGTGGTCACCGTCAACGCGGAGAACCTCACTTCGCACAACCCGGAAGGCCTCGCCACATGGTCGGACGAGCAGATTCGGCGCGCCCTCACCCAGGGCATCGACGACGAGAACATCGCTATCTACCCGATCATGCCCTACCCGGAGTACTCGCTCCTCACCCACGAGGACCAGGACTCCATCATCCAATACCTGCGCTCCATCCCGCCCAACGACAACGTCGTGCCGGCCGACTACCCCTATTTCGATCAGAACCCGCCCGCGCAGCCGGTCGACGAGAGCAAGATTCCGCACACGACCCTTCCGGCAAGTGACCCGGACTTCGCCGCGGCCGAGCGCGGGCGTTATCTGGCGGCTACAGCCTGCCTCAACTGCCACACTGAGCAGATCTCGGCAGACGTTCCGGACCTCACCAAGGCCTTCGCCGGCGGAAAGAAGTACACCTATATCCGCGGCGCCCCGGAGCACACCTCGGTGAACATCACCCCCGACGCGACGGGGCTCGCCGGCTGGAGCGTCGATGACATCGTCGCCGCGCTCAAGTCGAACACCGAGAAGGGCACCGCGCGGCCCTTTTGCAACACCCATCCGGGCGGCCCCGACGCGCTCGGCGGCCTGACCGACGGCGACACCCGCGACCTCGCCGTCTACATCCACACCTTGCCGCCGGTGCAGAACGGTCCTTTCCAGTGCGTACCTTGAGCCCTCAGCGCCTCCTCCTCGCTGCGCTCCTCGGGGGCGCGTCCGCGTGCAGCTCGCCCGCGCCGGGGACGTTCTCGCAGATCTACACCGATCTCTTCCCCGTCCACACCAAGGCACAGTGCGAGTTCTGCCACAGCTTGCCGCCCAACGAGCTCAGCAACGGCGCGCTCTCCACGGGCATGGACAAGGCAGCTGCGTACGCCTCCCTCGTGGGCAAGCCGTCGATGAGCAAGACGTGCGCTGGTCGGACACTGGTCGTGCCCGGCCACCCCGAGGAGAGCCTCTTCTACGAGAAGCTTTCCGGCGCTCCGACGTGCGGTGGACCAATGCCGCTTGGTGGCAGTGCGCTGACGGCAGACCAGCTCGAAGCCGTGCGTAGCTGGATCGAGGCCGGGGCACCCAACGACTGAGCCACGGGAGGATTCATGGTGAAGATTCGCAGGCTCGCGGTGGTGCTCGGGCGCACGATGCTCGTCCTCGGAGGCGGCGCTTCCGTGGTGAGCTGCGGTCCGCCCCCGGCTACCGAAGGGTGCGTGATTCCGGCGACCGGCTTGCCGGACGACGTCTACTGCACCGGGCTCTATGCCAACCGCGTCTCGGCGGACCTCGCGGCCGGCGTACAGGCCTACACGCCGGGGGCCGTTCTCTGGAGCGACGGCGCCGAGAAGCACCGATATCTCCTCCTCCCGGAGGGCGAGCCGATCGACACGAGCGATCTCGATTCCTGGCAATTCCCGGTGGGGACAAAGGCCTGGAAGGATTTCAAGGTCGACGGCAAGCTGGTGGAGACGCGCCTCGAGTGGAAGCGCACCGCCACCGAATGGGCGAGTGGCACGTACGTGTGGAACGCCGCCGGCACCGCGGCGACGCTCAACACGGAGACCAAGGGGATCATCCTTCCCAGTGGGTACGAGATCCCCACGGTCAAGTCGTGCGACAAGTGCCACCACGGCGCGTCCGACCACCTGCTCGGCGTCGAGGCGCTGCTCCTCGGTTTGCCCAACGCCGAGGGCGCCACCCTCGCCTCGCTCGCAGCGAACGGTCACCTGAGCCATCCTCCAGCTCACACGACGGTAACGCTCCCCGAGGACAGCACGGGGAAGGCGGCAGCGGCCCTGGGCTATCTGGACGTCAACTGCGGCATCGCCTGCCACTCGACCCGCGGCCTGGGCGAGGAGACGAAGCTCGTCCTCCGGCTCCGCGCGAGCGACTTTTGGCCCGACGGGGCAAGCGGAGCGGTCGAGAAGGTCTCGGTCGACAAGACCGAGATGTGGGCTTCGATGATCAACCAGATGCCCACCACGATGTCAGTCGCTCAACACTTCCCCGGGGCGCTGCGGCTCACGCCCGGCGCGCATGACCATAGCCTGGTCTGGCTGGTCTCGCACCTCCGCGGCAACTACCAGATGCCGCCCCTGGTGAGCCACGCCATCGACGAAGACGGCACCGCGAAGCTCGCCGCCTGGATTGATGCGCTGCCTCACTAAAGGCCCGAGCGCGAAGCGCGGCGGGGGTTGGGGCGAGGCCCCATCGAAACCGATAGTGATGCCCGAGCGCGAAGCGCCGCCGCAATGCGGCGCTGGCCTCGGCGGCAGTGATCGCGGCGCGCTCGCGGCGGTGGCGATTTCGTGACCATCGCGGCGCAGGCTTCGCGCCAGGAGATCGCGAACCTCTGTGTGGTCGTCCACGACGAGCACGCGATCGCATGTGTCTACCACGCGCGCGAGCCGCGCCGGCGTAGCGTCGTGGAGCAAGGCGCGGCCGTGTTCAGGTGCCGTTAAGACGCGCGTGCTCTCATCGCGGCCCATGCTTCGTGGGTCCCTCGGATGCGCCATCGCACTCGGAGCGCTGCCCGGCTGCGCGCCCTCGCCGCCGTGCGATCGCGCGTGGGGCGGCCATCAGATTGATGCCTCGTCGAAGCACGCGGTGGGCGACCCCACACGCGCGCCTTCGCTGCCACCGCGGCTCGGGGACGCGGGCGCGCTCGACGAGGACGAGGCGTGCACCATCGCGCTCTGGCACATGGCCATTCTATGAAATCCAGAGCCGAGCTTCGCGGAGAAGCCCCCGTGATGACGCGCTTGGATCGCGCGGAGGACGACGCCGAGCTCATCACCAAAGTTGTCGCTGGCAACCTCGCGGCGCTCGGTGCGCTCTACGATCGGTATCACGACGATGTGCGCCGCTCCGTGCTGCGCTTCACCATGCGTGCGGCCGACGCCGACGACATCGTTCAAGAGACCTTCCTCGCCTTGCCGCGGGCCGGTGCCACGTACGATGGGCGGCCGTGCGCGCGTCCATTCCTGATCGGGATTGCTGCGCGGATCGCGCGCGATCGGCTACGCAAACACGCCCGTTTTCTGCGGATCATCGCCTCGTTTGGAGAGACGTTGACCCGCGTCGTGACGCGGTCCCCGGAGGACGAGGCGTCCGACGCGCAAGACATCGAGATGGTCACGCGGGCTGTCCTGCGCCTTTCGGAGGAAAAGCGCGCCGTTCTCCTGATGATTGAGCGCGAGGGGCTCTCCGGTGAGGAGGTTGCAGCCGCGCTCGACATCCCGGTGGGGACGGTTTGGACCCGGCTACATTATGCGCGCACCGAGGTGAGGCGCGCTCTCGCCAAGAAGAAAAGCACATGACACAGCCCCCCTGCCCAATGGCGTCGCTTGTTGAGGCAACACGCGACGGCCGTTTAAGTGAGCGGGACGCGAGTGACCCTTTCGTAAGCTCGTGTCGAGCGGCCAAGCCGAAGTGCAGATGAACAGAGACCTCAGCGCCTAACAATTGGAACCCTACCGTCACAGGATGGCGCGGCACTCCAATTGTAGAGCTCCACCGCGCCCCCGTGGTCAGTACATGAATCCTACTCCGAAGTTGATCTGGGTTTCGTCCGGTCCAGCCTTTCGATTGCGAAGTTGGTAGTCGGCCTTGACCGCGACTTCACGCACCGGCCGATACGAGACGCCGAAGGTGTGCTCGCGGATCGAATATGTGGGGTTCGCCTTGAAGCCGTCGGGGACGGCGGCCTGCGTGCTGTAGCCCTCGACCCGTGCGAAGGGGACGAGCTGATGGGACAGGTGGAAAGGGCGGAAGACGTCATAACCACCCTCGACGTAGGCTCCACGCATCCGGGTGGGCAGGGGGCCGGCGGTGTCGGCAAAGAGCCGTTTGCCCGCATCGTCAAACGTGTGCATGAGTGCGCTCGAGCCCGGCAGGTGCCATTCGGTAAAGAGCGCTTTGCACTCGAGACCGGCGCGGCGCATGCGCGCGTCGATCGAGTACCCGAGGACTGGCACGCTCACGTCCACGGAGGAGCGATCGCGCAGATGATACGTGGCGTTCTTCCCGGCGTCGCTCGCGTAACCGGAGACTCCGACGACGATGCCGGCGACGGGCTCGTACTCCACGCGCCCGACTACGGCCCAGGCCTTCGCCTTGCTGTTCGCGCCGTTGCCGAGCCCGCTGGCGAAGCCGCCGGCCGCCATACCCAGGGGATTGATTCCCGTGACGGCATAGAGTTGGTAGCGGAGGGTATCGGTAGGATTGCCGAAGAAGCCTGCTCCGAGCTCCCGCCACGTCGAGGGGATGACCACCGTCTCCAGTCGCGGGCGAACGACACCGTTGAAGGCTGGCGGCTCGTGGACTTCGTTCGTCAGGCCCATGGGAATGAGGAGGAGACCGGCGCGCAGCCCAAGATAGCGGCCGGCCACGGTCCAATCGACGATGGCCTGCTCGATCTCGACCTGCTTGGCATGCTCGACCTCGAGCTCGGTGTACGCACGGATGTTGCTGGTGAACGAGTGGGCGACGAAAAGCACCAGCCGACGCACGTCGGCCGACCACTGCCGCGCGTCGTCTTTTCCGCTCGTGAGCCCGATCACTTGAATCTCTCCGTAGCCACCAATCGACGTGTGACCGAGGCTCTCCTGAGCGGCGCGGTACCGCCGCTCGCGCAACCCGCGCATGACATCGGCGTCGGAGACCTTCCCTTGCCCGATGGCGACGGCAGGCAGCTTCGGCTCCGCGTCATCGGGCGCGAGCTCGATGACCGGGCCTGCGGGCGGAGCGACGGTGGACGGCGGGCTCGGCGGCGGCTCCGCGTGCGCGCGGGCAGGAGACATGATGAAGAATCCGAGCAGCGCGGCAGATGACAGGAGTTGATGGCTCATGATGGATGACGAGCACACGATCGGGCATCCGATTGGCGAGACGATGTCAGATATCGATTTGTTATTTGTGAGCGCGATCGTGTGATAAGAGAAACATCATGTTGTTCGGCTCGATCTTCTCTGCGATGCGGAGCCCCGAACGGTGGATGATGGCGCGCACGGTGCTCGTCATCGTGGGCATGGGCTTCATCGGTGGTTCCATCTTGGTGACCTGTCTCGATCACTATGAGGAGGACTATGGTTCATGCGATGCAGGAGCTGACGGCGCGGCCAGTGACATGGATTGCGGTTCCATCCCAACGGTAGAGAGCGGCGTCGGCTCGGGCGTGGGCAGCGCGGGACTGTGACTCACGACCTCCACCGGCATCTCGAGAGCCCGTGGAGGTGGTGCGTCGACCGATGCCCCGAGCCAGTCGCGACAGCCACGCTGGCCGCTGGCAAGGAACGATGGATGCGCGAGTCGTGCGCTACGGTCGAGAGGGAGAGTGGTGCGGAGCAGCACGGTCGTTCACGTATCGTGCACGTGGGTGGGAACCGACGTGTCACGCAGGCGTAGCTACGAGCTCGGCGAGCAGGGCGCCCTGCATCGGAGGCGAACATTGTGAGTTGGGCGAAGTCGTGAGCGGCGGTCGCGTCTCCTTGCCGGCGTCGAGGGGTGTGCGCCAAGCCTTGGCGCGACAAGACCTCGAGCTTCAGAATTTTTCTTCGCGGGTTGGCATGCCGATACGAACCGGCGCCTTCGCCGCCTACTGCGGTGCACCGGATCGCGCCCAGCGCGGCGGCTCTCGGAAGGGCCAACAATGCGTTCGTGGGGACCGATGGTGATCCGGCTCACGGGCGGCGAGGACGCTCGCCGCTGGAGCGCGTGCCTACGAAATTTGAAGGTTCTCGAGGCCCCGCGCCAATGTCGGCGAGCAGGACCTACCCCGGAGAGGAGAATCGAATGAGGAGCACGATGAGTGCTGACGCGTGCAGCAATCACGGTGGCGGGCTGCAAGATGACGCCGCCCAAGCGCACGGAGAACGACGCCAACGGCGGCCTCTCGGATCTCAGCGTGTTTGACGGTCGCGATCAGGACGGCGTGCGCCGTCTCGTCCTGCGCGCCACCGTTCATGCGGCCGCTGACACCGTTCAGGAGAGATTCCTCGCCAGTGCGAGTCCTGTCACGACTGGCAGTCTCAACCTCGGTGATGCATGGGTTGGCTACCGACGACGTCTGCGCATGTCGAGCGCGGCGCTCGCAAGAGTTCGCGCGGCATTGGCTGCGCCGAAGCGCGGCACCGGACGTCGAGCCGTACGCTTATGACAACGATGCCGCCGATACCGCACGGTTGGTTTTTCTGGGCCACCCTCTCCGCGTGCTTTGCGGCGCTCACGGCGATCTTCGCCAAAGTGGGTATCCGTGGTGTCGATCCCGATTTGGCGACACTCTTTCGTACCGCCATCATCATCGTCGTGCTGGCCGCCTTCGTCGTTTATGCTGGCAAGTGGAGCGACCCGCGATCCCTGTCGCCGAAGGCTTGGTGTTTCCTGACGCTCTCGGCCCTGGCCACAGGCGCGTCCTGGGTATGCTACTTCCGCGCGCTCCAAGTCGGCGAAGCCTTCAGGGTCGCGCCCGTAGACAAGCTCAGCCTAGTGCTCGTGGCGGTGTTCGCGTTCATATTCCTCGGAGAGCGCCCGTCGGGGCGAGAATGGCTGGGCATCGGGCTCGTGGCCAGCGGCGTGGTGGTGCTGGCACTCAAACGATGAAAGCCTCTGGCATCCAACACAGCGCTTTCAGACCATGGAGGTCATCGGAGGACGTCGTGCTGAGGGGCTCTCGGCACGAAGAGAATACCCACCCCTTCTCGAGTGAACATCGAGGCGAAGAGAGCCCCGAGAAAGATCGCGAAGCTCGATCCGGATGCTGCTTGGCAACCACAGAACCACACCGACAATGATCTTCAATTTCAGTACTTGCATGCCTACGCTGCGCAAGGCGCACCGACTGATGATTCTTGGGTTTCTCGGCGTAGCCGGGTGCTCGTCGAAAACGCCGGAAGATCCGCTCGCAGGGATCACGATCGTAGGCAATGATCCCACCGACATTGCGCTGGCGAAGGCGACCGACGACCAGGCCAAGCGGTTCCACGAGGGCGACGCACGCTTCGATGCGATCTTCCGTGAAGCCGACGGGCTTGGCCCACTCTACATCCGCCAAGCCTGCGGCTCATGCCACAAGGCTGCGGCGCGCGGCCCCGGCGCCGTTCAGAAGATGGCGCTCGTCGAGGCCGACGGCATCACGCCGCTGCCCGATCAATCGGGGCTCCCCAACGGACATACCGCGCGTCCGTTCATGACCGCAGGCGCGATGACGTCCATCGAGCCGCCCGACGAGCCCGACGTGAAGCTGAGCAGCCGGCTCGGGCCCGCGGTGTTCGGTCGCGGGTATCTCGAGGCGGTGGAAGACGCCGAGATCGTCCGCCTCGAGTCCGAGCAGGCGAGCCGCGACGACGGCATTCACGGCCGCATCAACCGCGTCACCTACCACTCGAAGCCCAACCCCGATCAGCCGTACCACGCGTTCTCCGAGGGCCAGACGAACATCATCGGTCGCTTCGGCTTCAAGGCACGCATCTCGACGCTCGACGAGTTCACTGCCGACGCCTTCCAAAGCGACATGGGCCTGACCACGCCGCTCCGCCCGGTCGAGTTGTCGAACCCCGACGGCCTCGCCGACGACATGAAGCCCGGCGTGGACGTCGACCTCGCCACCGTGAACGTCGTCGCCGACTACATGCGCCTGCTCGAGATCCCGGAGCGCGATCTGCCGACGGGGCGCGGTCAGGATCTCTTCGCGGAGATGCGCTGCAGCGTCTGTCACGCCCCTTCGCTGAAGACCTCGAGCTCGTATCCCCTCGCCGCGCTGGCGGGGATCAACGCAGAGGTGTTCACCGACTTCCTCCTCCACGACATGGGCGACGCGCTCGCCGACGGTCTCGCCGAAGAGTCGGCGACGAGCCGCACGTGGAAGACCGCGCCGCTCATCGGCGTGCGCCACCTGAAGGGCTTCCTCCACGACGGTCGCGCCAAGACCGTGGAGATGGCCGTGCTCGCCCACGAGGGTCCGGGCTCGGAGGCCAACGATTCCATCGCCCGCTTCCGGGCGCTCTCGCTTCAAGACCGCAATGCGCTTCTCGCCTTCGTCGAGGCGCTCTGAGCGGCGCTCGATGTTGGTCTCCATTGCTCGACAGCAACGGTGCAACAGCGTCAGCGCTCGGTTACGGCGGTGTGTGCGGGCTCTCTTCGTCGCGCGATCCCTCGCGCAGCGGGTGTCGAGGGTTGACAGGGGTCGGCCCGCGGCGATGACGAGGGAGGCTACAGCGAAGGTGACTCTTTCATGGCCACGAGCTCGTGAGGAGAAGGGCAGGTTCCGCCAACTGCGCACGACGGCACAATAGATTACGGTGCTTGCAGAGCACGTGACCGACGCGCTCGATGAGGTTGGCACCATCGCGTCGATGTCGATGTCGATATCCTGGACGTATTGTCATGAGCAGGAGCGGAATGAAGGCTATTTGGACTTGGCACAATATCATCGTGTGCAGCGCCTCGTCGCTGAGCGTGTTCGTAGGAGCCGAGGGTCCGGTGTGGGCACAGCAGCGGCCGAGGCTGGTGCCACCCGAGGGGCATGCGTCTCCGGCGCAGGCTGTGCGTGCCAACAGCGAGGGAGCGAAGGCTGGCGAAAGAAGCGGCGGAGCGGAGCAGCCCTATCCATTTCGCTTCAGGTGGTATGACAGCATCGACCTCGGGCTCCTCGCGGCCAACGGTCTCGCTCTGGGTGTGGTTGTTGGCGCGACACACCCAAACCCAACCCCGATTATCAAGCCGGACCGCACAGGGAAACCCTACAAGGATGTAGATACCGTGCCGCTGGCGGCTGTCACTGCAGGTACAATGGTGCTGGGCGCGACACTGATTCTATCTGTCGCGGAGGCCAACGGCGGGGCCCGAGGCAATGGCTGGGATCGGCGAACGTATGAGACGGCTGTGGGCCTCGTCGACACCATGCTCATGACATTGACCGCGACCGAGTCCCTGAAGCGCATCGTTGGCCGGCTCCGACCTGACTACGATGACCGCGTTCGGCGTGGCATCGATATCGAGGATGGGCGGAAAAGTTTCCCGTCGGGCCACGCTTCCACATCGTTCGCCTTCGCAAACTATTCCGCGCTCGCTATCGGCGGAGCATACATATGGGGTGATACGGCAACCCCAACCTCGCGGGTGTTCGGTGTCGCTGTGCAGGCGGGGGTCTTCACGACGGCCGGTTTCGTGGCGATGAGCCGGTTCTATGACGAGCGCCACAACCCCAGTGACATCTGGGCGGGCGCGCTCATGGGGCTCGCCTTGTCAAACGTCGCTTATTGGCGTCGCTTCGATCGCAATGGGCGGCCACGCCGGTGGGAGCCTGCCCCCTCGCCGGGGACCGCCCCAAAGACGTCGTTCGACGTCGTATCGATGCCGGGCGGCCTGGCGCTCTCCGGGACGTTTTGAGGGCCCGCATCATCTGTCGAGCGCGATCCCGCTCGCGGACTCTAACTCGTAAGCGCCCGATGGACGCTGTGGGGGGACGAGTTTGCATGAACCTCCCCAGTTTCGCGGACAGTGCGCCAGGGAATTCCTCTCGCATCGGCGCGCAGCGCATTCGTGTCACTCCAAACCGGGACGGTTGTTGAACGAACGCGAACGCCAACCCAAGCGCGGCGTAGCTGGCACCTGACACTCCGCACGCGGCGCGCGCGAGAGCGTGGCGAGGGTGCACATCGCGCCGGGCGGCATCGCCGTCACCGGGAGCTTTCATTGAGAATCGTCGCACATGGATCGCGCCGCACACGATCGGGTACCGTGCGCGCCATGTCCACCGCGCACGTTGCACCTGCCTGGGAGCCGTTGTTTCAACCGGTTCTTCCTCCGGCCGTCCTACCGGCGTTTTGTGTGTACCACCCGATCGAGAACGCTATCTGGATCTTTTATCCCGAGGTCGGCGAGCTCTGGCGTTGGATCGAAGGCCAATTCGAGCCTGTCACCACGGGCATCCTGCTCGAGGGCATCGCCCCCAAGGATGCGACGTCGGCGACGTTGTATTGGGACGCGGAGCGGGCGCGCGTCGGGTTCGCGGCGCTCGTGGGGTTCGCCGAGCAGCCGCCGGACGTGTTCGAGTACGCCGACGGACGTTTCGACCGCGTCGAGACCGCGGATGGAGGCAGCTCCAACGGGTACGACGTGATCGTGTGGGACGCCGAGAGGCAGCGGCTCGTGCACGTGCTGGCGCTCTTCCGCCGCGACCAGGACCGTGGTGTTCGCTGTCGTGAGCTCGTGCGGACGGGCGCTTCGGCCACGTGGCGCGACGCCGGGCCGGCGGCGCCGGAGATCGGCTCTTTGAATGTCTACGCCGGCTTCGATGAGGCGCGCGGCCTCATCGTGGCGCTGGACACCGACGGCAATTGCGCCGGCTTCGACGGCACCTCGTGGAGCGCGCTCCCCAAACATCCGGATGGAGGTTGGGGGCCTGTGCACTTCACCGCTTCGCCGAGGTCCCGCCGGCTCGTGATGCTCCACACCGAGCGCGCGACCTGGCCCAAGTCGATCTTGTGGGAGCTCGGCGAAGACGCCTGGCACCGCAAAGAGGCCAACATCGTCCCGTGGAGAGGGCAGTTGAGCTTCGACCGCGGCGTGCGCACCGCCGCGGGGCGCACGCTCTTCTTCCTCGCACACGAGACCGAAGGACACCCGCCCCAGGTCTTCGGCGAATACGACGGAGAGCGCATCCTCCCCACGGGGCCGGTGTTCCCGCCCTGCGAGCGCCTCGCGGCCGGTGCCGGGCGTGTGGTGTCGTTCAACGTCTCGCTCGGCGCCACGCGGGGCGCAGGCCGCGAGCCCTGGACGGCGGTGCCCGCGTTCGGCTGGGGGGTGTACGGGTTGCACGTCCACGAGGGTGGGCTCCACGCGCTCACCGGGGACGCAGCGCTGTATTCGTTGGGGGAGAGCGGCACGTGGCGCAACATCGCCGAGGCTCCGCCCGGCTTCGTGAGCCGCAGGAACGCGGCCGTGGCGTGGAGCGCTCCGGGGCCGAAGTCCGCGCCCGAGCGCGTGTACGCGCTCGGCGGCGCCCCCATCGACGGGAGCAAGTTCCCGACCGATTGCTTTCGTTGGACGCCCGACGCGGGCTGGACGTCGCTCGAGATCGTGGGGAAAAAGCCCGCGTTCCAACACATGCTCGCGTGTTGGGATCCTGGGCGAAAGGTGCTCGTCGTCGTCGGAGGCCGCGACAAGCGATACAAGTCGAACGACTTCACCTTCGAGACCGACGAGAAGAAATGGACCTCGTTCCTCACGCAGATGGAAGGTGGAACGGCGCGCGGGGCCACGTTGACCTACGATGCCGCGCTCGACAGGGTGTTGCTCTTGTCGAGCAACGAGGTGCGCGCGTACGAAGGCAAGGGCAAGTGGCGCCTGATCGGCACGATGCCCGCGCCGAGCGGGGGCGCCACCGAGGTGGCCTACGACGGGGAGGCGCGGACGCTGTACGCGCTCGGCGGCACCGGAGCGGACGGCTTTCAGCGCGTCGCGCTCGGCGCCTTGCTCGACGAGGCGGCGCGCGCCCCCTCCGCGCCCCCCGGGGAGACGGTCCCCGAGGAGAGCTCACCCACGAAGCGGTATCTCCGCTCCGACGAGGGCGGCACCGACAAGTTCTGGTTCGCCGAGCTCTCCGAGCGTTCGTTTCAAGTGCGCTGGGGCCAGCGGGGCACCGCGGGCCAAACCGAGGTGCACGAACTCGACAACGCGGCCGCCGCGCGCCGCGCCTTCGACAAGATGGTCGCCGAGAAGCTGGACGAGGGATACTGGGACGCACCCGAGGGAGAACGCGCCGCCGAGCTCCCGGGCAAGACGAGCTACCACTGGGAGCTCGGCTGCGACGGAGACGACGTCGCCGGGGGCCCTTCGCCGGTGGCGAACGTGCCCGTGTGCTCGGGTTGCGAAAGACCGATGGTGCACATCGTGACGCTCGCTGCCCATCCCGAACGGCTGCCGCTGGCGAAACACGCCGCGCTCTCCGCGTACATTTGCGCGAACGAAGCCGGCAACTGCGGGACCTTCGACGCGCACGGCGGCGGCAACGCCGTCCTCTTGCACCAGACCCTGCCCGCCGCGTGGAAGGGCGACGCGCCGGCCAAGGAGGAGGGCGTGCCGATGCTGGAGGCGAAGCGCATCGCGTACACGGCGCGGTTCGAGCCGGATCCCGAGGGCGACGACGCCGACGATCTCGCCCTGGCGAACAAGACCGGCGGCTATCCGGCGTGGTACCAGTTCGCGGACGTGCCCGCGTGTCGCGTCTGCACGAAGCCGATGCGTTTCGTCGCGGAGTTCAGCGAGTTCGACGACGTGCTGAACTTCGGCGGCGACGGCGAGGCGTACGTCTTCGTATGCTCCGAAGAGCACGAAGGCGCCTTGTTGTGGCAGTGCGGATGAGGGGAGGCGACGTTTCCGCGGCGCCGGCGTCAGGATCTCACGCTCGTGTCGAGTGGCGCGGCGTGGGCCTCCGACGACGGCGGGCGGAGCTCAGTTGGACGCGGGGCGGTGATGGGAAGCGTGAACGAGAACGTGCTGCCCACTCCTTCCTCGCTCTCCACTTGGATCGTCCCGCCATGCCGCTCGACTATCGCCTTCGCGATTGAAAGCCCGAGGCCGGTCCGACCACCGCGATCACGGCGCTCCCGCGAATAGCGCTCGAAGATGAGCGGGAGCAGCTCGGGCGAGATGCCGGCGCCGCTGTCGCGCACGCAAAGCCGCACGGCGCCATCCACCAGGTCGGCGGTGAGCCAGACGCGGCCGCCGGACGGCGTGAACCGTAGCGCGTTGCCCAGCAGATTCGAGAGGACTTGGATGATCCGGTCGTGATCGCAGCGTACCAAGGGCAGGTTACAGGCGAGTTCATACTCGAGCCGCACCGCCTTCGCCCGTGCTTCGGGCTCGTGCTCCTCGACGGCCTCCTCGAAGAGCGGCTCTACCGATTCGACGGCAAGATCGAGCGACAGCTCGCCCGCCTCAAGCATGCTCGAGTCCAGCACATTGCGGACGAGCCGGCTCATCCGCCGTACGGTCCGGTGTTGGAGGGCCGTGCGCCGCCGAACCTCCTCGTTGGCGCTAGCGGCTCTGTCGATCAAGCCGGCGTTCATATCGATGACCCCGAGCGGATCCCGCAGATCGTGCGCGACCAGGCTAAGCATCTCCTCGCGCGCCCGCTCTGCCCGCCGAGTGGCTTCGTGAGCCTCCCGCTCCGCTCTGGCGGTCCGCTCGGCAAGCCCCCGCGCAGCTCGCTCGACCAGCATTGCGCGGTGCATCCGCTCGCAGATGCCGCTCACGATCAGGCCGCTCGCGACAAAGAGCGCGACACCAAAAGCCTCGGCCGGCTCTTCGACGTAGAAGTGGCCCGGGGGCTCCACCCAGTAAGCGACCGCGGCGGCGCACAGCAGCGTGGAGAGGACACCGGGCCCGAAGCCGCCGAGCGCCGCGCTGGCGAGGACCAGCACGGTGTAGAAGGCGGTCGTGGCCACCTTGAAACTCCAATGGGTCGGGATCACCATGCCGAGAATCAACGCGAGCGCTCCGAGGGCCACCGCGATGCCGTACCGGAAGGAGGAATCGATCGGATAGCGAGCACCGTTGGGAATCGGCGGAAGTCTCATCGCGAAACCCCTGGGAGATGGACGGGGAGGCGTCCTTTCTCGAGGGCGCGCGTGACGAGACTCATGAGCTCGGTCGGGTCGAACGGTTTTCCGATGTAATAGGGCGTGCCGATCCGAGTCGCGATCTCGGACAACCACACCGCGGCGGAGCTGAGGACGATCGGTATCAACTCGCGTCTGCAGTTCTCGAGGAACATTCGATAGGCCATCCCGGGGCCGTCGAGAACTGGCATGTCGACGTCCAAGATCACGAGATCGGGCAGCCGGTCGTTTAGCGCGGCCAACCCTTGTTCGCCATTCGAACCCAGACGCACGCGATGACCTTCGAGCGACAGCACTGACGCCACACATTCACTGGTGTCTTCGTTGTCGTCGACCACGAGCAGATCGGCCATTCTGGCTCGCAGAGCCTAGGTATCGAGCGCGGGGTGGCGCCAGCCCTCTTTGCAGTCTTGGGAGTGACGGTGGCGGACAAGCAGGCTTGGTAGTCCCGCCTGGCGACGTCGCGCGCCGCTCAACGGGGCCCTTCTCTACTACGTTCCGCGCGGCAGGCGGCCATCACGAGCGACTCCTCGCGGAGAATGCGCGTGCCCAGGGAACAAGCGCAGCCCCTGACGCGCCCCTGCGCGCTCCGGGGAGCGTCTTCGCGTCGCCGAAGCGTGGCCGAAAAACTCAGATCGAAATCGTTCTCTCGTTCAGGTCAGATGTCGTCCTCGTCGCTGGCGAAGGCGGCGGTGGTGGACCGCGGGACCGGCGCGGAGAGGGCAGCCGTCGTCAGCCCACCGCCGCGAGCTCGTGTGGCAGCGGCACCTCTTCGCCCGCGAACGCGGCCGCAACGGTGCGCCGCAGGTACTCCGCAGCATCGACGCCCATCAGCTTCGCGCTCTCGAGCGCGGAGGGCGACGCCAAGGTCCGGGAGGCTGCTGGGCTGAGGCTCCACCAAGACGTCGCGAGCCTTGTCGAGCTCCTGCGCGTTGACCGGCTTGGCCATGTGGACCGTGGACCTGATAGCCGGCGCGCAGGGCCTGAATGCGGTCCTCGGGCCGCGCGTAGGCGGTGAGCGCGGCGGCCGGTGTACGCCCGCCGCGGCTCCCATCGAGCGCATGCACTGAGTGGAGGAGCTGATAGCCGTCCTGGTCCGGCATCCCGATGTCGCTCACGAGCACGTCGGGGCGGAACCGCTGCACGGCGTCGAGCGCCGCGCTCGCCTAATCAACTGCGACGATCTCCGCGTGGCAGTCGGCGAGGTGGCACCGCACCATCTTGCGGGTGTCCTCCTCGTCGTCCACCACGAGCCTGCGGCGTGGATCGCTGTGATGGCGAGGCTGACCGTGAACGTCGCGCCGCGCCCCACGCCCTCGCTCTCCACCCACACGGTGCCGCCGTGCGAGAGAGGACTTTGGGGGCGCCGCACCCCTGGTGGGCGGATTATGGTAGGTTCGTACGCCGACGATGAATCACGAGGAAGATCGAACAGTTGCCGCAGTGTTCGGTCTAGCACTCCTCTCGGGATGCGCGGCGTCAACGCGGTGCGTAGCCCAGGCCTTCCATTCCGTGTCCAGCCGCACCTTCCACGCCCCCGCCGCCGGCACCGCGATATTGTAGGTGGATATCCCGTGCTCACGAAATTCGCGATCACCATGACGTCCTCCGTTGGTTCACCGCCGTCATCTTCCTCGGCTCGGGCACGGTGGGTACAACTGGCGCGTCGCTGGCGCTTCATCCCATCTGCACCCAGTCAGCTTCGGATATCGGATATCCGCGGTATCAGATATCCGCGTGGCTTCGGATATCGGATACCCGCGGTATCGGATGCACACCAAGCGATCCCGTGCGCAGGACCAAGGCGTTCGAGGTGGGCGTCGCCTGCCTCCCCAAGCGCGGCGCGAGGGTGCCTGACATCCCGCACGGGCTGCGTCGTCGGCGCGCCCGGTCCTCGGGCTCATCACAAATAGATAGAGTCAGCTTCTCGCGCGCAGCCTGCTCGCACTCCTCGCGCGTGGCCGGGGACTCGCCCGCAGGGAGGTCCTCCATCACCCGCATCCTGCCCGTCCATTTCGGGCAGCGGAGTGCAGCCAGTGAGGGGCGGTGATCATCGTCGGATCGCTCGAGGCCGAGACCGGGCAAGCCGACGTCAGCGCGCTACCGCACGAGGAGCAGCTCCTTCGCGGTCTCGATGAAGAGGCGCAGGGGCTCTGACCGCTGACCGCGGCTCGGATAGTAGAGGAAGAAGCCAGGTACTGTCGGCGCGTAGGCTCCGAGCACGACCTCGAGGTCACCACGACGCAGCTCCTCGCGAACCCAGGTCTCCGGCGTGTACGCGAGCCCCATCCCCCGCTTGGCCAGCGTCGCGCACAACAGGCCGTCGTTCGTGACGACACCGCCCCGGACCGGCACGCGCCAGGCTTTGCTGCCGCGCTCGAACTCCCACGCGTAGAGCGCGCCGTTCGTCGGAGACCGGAACGTGATGCACTCGTGCTCGAGCAGGTCCTTGGGGCGCTGAGGGCGACCGCGCTTGGCGAGGTACGAGGGCGTGCCGACAACGAGGAAGCGGAAGGCTTCGGTGAGCCGCACCTGTACCATGTCGCGCTCGATGCTCTCGCTGAGGCGAAGGCCAGCGTCGAACCCGCCCGCAACGATGTCGACGAGCCGCTCGTCGAGGACGACCTCCAATTCGACGCGCGGGTACCGCTCGCGGAACGTCGGCAGCACGGGCTCGACGATCAGCGGCACCGCCAGGTGCGGCACCGAGAGCCTGAGCCGTCCGACGACCTCACCAGGCTTTGCCGAGACCTCGGCCAGCGCCGCCGCCGCCTGGGCGAGCGCAGGGCCGACCCTCTCCACGAGATGCCGCCCGGCGTCCGTGAGCGAGACGCTGCGCGTCGTCCGCTGAACGAGCACGACGCGGACCCGCTCTTCGAGCTGCTGCACCGACTGGCTCACGGCCGAGCGCGAGATGCCGAGCGCGCGAGCTGCTCCGGTGAAGCTCTTGGCACGGGCGACGGCCAGGAACGCTTGGAGCTGAGCGATGGGGACGTCGTGCATGGCGACCAGCAGTCGACCCACGCG
The DNA here is from genome assembly GCA_001931535.1 of Minicystis rosea. Classification (GTDB taxonomy): domain Bacteria; phylum Myxococcota_A; class Polyangia; order Polyangiales; family Polyangiaceae; genus Minicystis; species Minicystis rosea. The sequence goes on along the minus strand of CP016211.1, from coordinate 4,563,980 downwards.
GGCTCAATTGTCAAGACCAGCTTACCAAGGCGTCCAGCGCTGGATCCCTTCTGCGTCGGGCAGGGTGGGCGCAAGCTTCGGTCAGTCAAAGGAGACGAACCGATGCGAGCCACCGTCCTGCACAGGCCCCACGATGTGCGCTTCGAGGAGCGCGAAGACCCGAAGCTTCTCGAAGCGACCGACGCCATCCTCCGGCTCTCGGCCACCTGCGTCTGCGGCTCGGACCTCTGGCCCTATCGAGGCATCCAGGCTGTCGGGCAGCCGACCCCGATGGGTCACGAGTACTGCGGCATCGTCGAGGAGGTCGGAAGCTCCGTCACGTCCGTCAGGCCGGGTCAGTTCGTCGTCGGCTCGTTCTTCGCCTCCGACAACACCTGCCCGCACTGCAAGGCGGGCTACCAGACGTCGTGCCAGCACCGCGAGCTCGTCGGCGGCGCGCAGGCGCCCTTCCTGCGCGTGCCGCTCGCCGATGGGACGCTCGTAGCGACGCGGGAGGTGCCTCCGGCCGATCTCGTTCCGAGCATGCTCGCCGCGTCCGATGTCCTCGGCACGGGTTGGTTCGCCGCCGACGCCGCGAACGTCAAATCGGGTTCGACGGTCGTGATCGTCGGCGACGGCGCCGTCGGTCTGCTCGCGATCCTCTCCGCTAAGCAGAAGGGCGCGGAGCGGATCATCGCGATGAGCCGCCACGAGCGACGCCAGAAGCTCGCGCGCGAATTCGGTGCGACGGACATCGTCGCCGAACGCGACGACGACGGCATCGCGCGCATCAAGGAGCTGACGAAGGGTGTCGGCGCCGATTCGGTCCTCGAGTGCGTGGGCACTGCCGAGTCGATGAAGCAGGCCATCGGCGCCGCTCGTCCGGGTGGCTACGTGAGCTACGTCGGCGTCCCGCACGGCGTGCAGCTCGACGTCCAAAAGCTGTTCTTCACGCACGTGCATCTGCACGGCGGGCCGGCGCCGGTGCGCCGCTACCTTCCGCGCCTCATCGAGATGATCGAAACGGGGGCGATCGACCCGGGCAAGGTCTTCGACCTCACCCTGCCGCTCGAGAAGGTGGCCGAGGGCTACCGTGCGATGGACGAGCGCCGAGCCATCAAGGCGCTGCTTCGGCCGTGACCTGCGGACGACACGATGAACCGGATCACGATCGGAGTGCTCCTCGCGTCGACCGCGCTCTCTTGCCATCGCGGTCGCGACGAGAACGAGATCGTCGGGGCCTACAAGCTCGCGGCGCTCGACGAGGTGAGCGTCGATGGCACGCCCCATCGGGCCGACGCCACCGGTTCGCTGATCCTCACGCGCGACGGTCGCATGTCCGTGCACGTGATGTATCGCGACTCGGGATCACCGCCTGGTGGGCCCGTGCAGTATGCGCAGGGCGGCTACGAAGCGTCGTTCGGCCGTTACGAGATCGACGAGCAGGCGCACGCGTTCACGTACCACGTCGAAGGCGCGCTCGTCCGATCGCTCATCGGCAAGGACATGAAGCGCCTCTACGAGCGAAATGGCATGCAGCTCGTCGTGACGCCGCCCACCGCGGACGAGCACTGGCGAGTCACGTGGGAACGATACTGAGGACACTATGAACACTTGGGCGAAGGATGATCTGAAGAAGATTGCGGAGAGTGACGACCTTCGTGTCGCGCCCTTCCGCGACGACGGGGCGACGTACGGCACGCTCACGTGGGTCTGGTCCGTCGTGGTCGACGGCGCTCTTTACGTCCGCGCGTATAACGGGAAACAATCGCGCTGGTATCAGGCCGCGCTGCGACAGAAGGCGGGCCGGATCACGGCCGCAGGGATGATGAAGGAGGTCTCTTTCGAGCCGGTGGAAGGTCCCCTTCAAGCGCGCATCGACGAGGCGTACCGGTCCAAATACGCGAGCAGCGAATATCTCGCCCCGATGATCGGGCCACGTGCGCGCGCTGCAACCATGAGGATCGTGCCGAGAGCGGCCGCGGGAGAGGAGAAACGATCATGAAAACCGAGAAGCCCGAGAGTGCAGTGCGCAAGTCCTTGGGCGCGATCGCGCCGAAGCTCGTGGACCTCACCGAGGACGTCTTGTTTGGTGACGTGTGGGAACGGCCGCAGCTGTCGAAGCGCGATCGCAGCCTCATCACCTGCGCGGCGCTCGTCGCGACGGGAAAGACCGAACAGATGGACTTCCACTTCCCGAACGCGATCAAGAACGGCGTCACGGGAGAGGAGCTCGTCGAGATGATCACCCACCTCGCGTTCTACGTGGGCTGGCCGAACGCGATGTCCGCCATGAACCGCGCGAAGGTGCTGCTCGAGAAGAAGGAGGGAGCATGATCGCCAAACGCACGCTCGGGAAAGCCCCCGGACATACACTCGAGGTCTCGGCGATCGGCCTCGGGTGCATGGGCATGAGCTGGAGCTACGGTCCGGCCAAAGACAGGACCGAGATGATCGGGCTCCTTCGTGCGGCGGTCGAGCGCGGCATCACGTTCTTCGACACCGCGGAGGTGTACGGGCCGCTCGTGAACGAGGAGCTGGTGGGCGAAGCGCTCGCGCCGTTTCGCGGCCAGGTCGTCATCGCGACCAAGTTCGGGTTCGCGCCGGCGCAAGAAGGCGAAGCGCGGTGGAGTCGCATCGACAGTCGCCCCGAGCACATCAAGAGGGTCGTCGAAGGATCGCTGACGCGGCTGAAGGTCGACGCGCTCGATCTCTACTACCAACACCGCGTCGATCCGGCTGTGCCGATCGAAGACGTCGCCGGCGCGGTGAAGGAGCTCATTCGCGAGGGGAAGGTCAAGCACTTCGGTCTCTCCGAAGCCAGCGCGAAGACCATCCGCCGCGCGCACGCCGTGCAGCCCGTGACCGCGCTTCAGAGCGAGTATTCGCTCTGGTGGCGCGAGCCCGAGACCAGCGTGCTCTCGACGCTCGAGGAGCTCGGTATCGGCTTCGTGCCGTTCAGCCCGCTCGGCAAAGGATTCCTGACCGGCGCGATCGCTCCGACGACGACGTTCGACACGACCGACTTTCGCAGCACCATCCCGCGTTTTCAGGCCGGGAATCTGCGCATGAACCAGGCGTTCGTCGACCTGCTCGCGACGATTGCGAAGGAGAAGGGCGCGACGCCGGGACAGATCGCGCTCGCGTGGATCCTCGCGCAGAAGCCTTGGATCGTGCCGATCCCCGGCACCACGAAGCACGCGCGGATGATCGAGAACGCGAGCGCCGCGGACATCGTGCTCACCGAGAACGATCTGCGCGCGATCGGGGACGGCGCGGCGCGCATCGAGCCGATCGGCGACCGCTACCCGCCGCAGCACCAACGTCTCATCGATCGCTGAGGAGGAGCCATGCCCCATGTCATCGTGAAGCTCTACGCAGGGAAGTCGGAGCAGCAGAAGGAGAAGCTCGCGGAGGCGGTGACCCACGCGGTCACGTCGACGCTGAACTGCGGCGATGAGTCCGTGTCGGTCGCGATCGAAGACATCGCCCCGAGCGCTGGGCAGAGGACGTCTACGAGCCGGATATCGTCCGGAAGAGCAACCAGATCTACAAGAAGCCCGGCTACGACCCGTTTCGCTGAGAAGAGGTGCGTCATGATACGAGCTCGAGGCGTCGTCTTCGCGTGCGTCGCTCTCTCGATCGCGGGGTGTGTGCGCGCGCATGCACCCGTCGCGAACGCTTCGGCCGGCGTGGGGCATATCGAAATCTCGCCCGCCAGCGCTCGACCGCCAACCACGGGCGCTCCCGCGAACTTCACCGGCGCGGTGACCATTGCGTCGCTCTTCGCGGCGACCGAGCCGAGCAACGTGTCCGGAGGATCCGTCACGTTCGAACCGGGGGCGCGCTCCGCGTGGCACTCGCACCCCGCCGGTCAGACCTTGATCGTCACCGCGGGCGCCGGCTGGGTGCAGGAGTGGGGCGGCGCGAAGCGGGCGATCAAGCCCGGTGACGTCGTGTGGACACCGCCCGGCGTGAAGCACTGGCACGGCGCGACGCGCACCGAACGCATGACCCACCTCGCAGTCCAGCAGATGGTCGACGGCAAGGTGGGGACGTGGATGGAGCAGGTCAGCGACGAGCAGTACGGGCAGTGACCAACCTCGCGCGAAGGGAGCTCGAGATGAAGAGGCTCAAGATCGTTGCCCTGGCGTTCTCCGTCGGGCTTGTAGCGTGCACGCGGTCGGGGGCTGCGCCCGTCGCTGGGAGAGGCATGTCGACTCTCACGCCGCAGGACGTCGCCGCCGTTTCGCCGGCGCTCGCGCGATACACGGTCGATACGGTGCGCGGCGACCTCTGGAAGCGTCCCGACCTTCCGCGCCGCGTTGGCACCGCGCGACCGGAGTCTCGTCACGGTCGGCGCCTTGATCGCCACCGGGCAATCCGCGCAACTCACCTATCACCTCAATCGCGCAATGGATCACGGGCTGACGCAGACGCAGGTCTCCGAGGCGCTCACGCAGTTGGCCTTCATCAGCGGCTGGCCGAGCGTCTTCACCAGTCTGCCAGTCGTGAAGGAGGTCGTCGACAAGCGCGCGGCTCCGAAGCCTGGCTAGCGGGCGCCGGCCCTGAGCCGCCCGGTTGGCGATGAGCTGCGTGCTCGCCTCGGCCACCGTGGAGTTCGACGCCCTCATGGCCTGCGAGACGGTGCGCGTGAGCGTGCTGAGCTTCATCGTCCCGACGCACCCGACCCTCCGTCAGCAGCTGCAGTACGCGCCCAAGATCTGGCTGCACGGCGAGGAAAGCTACTTTCCCTCGTCGACCGACGCCTTCCTCCCCAACGTGCATGAAGAGGAGCAAGGGGGCACGCACTACTACGTCACCAACCAGTCGCTCGGCTGCGACTCGTGCACCGATCCGCTGTTCCTCGATGGCCAGAACCCCTCGCAGAGCCGGGTGCCCGTATACGCCGAGATCGTGAATCGCACCCAGAACGGGCAGGCAACGAACGTGACCGACGTGATCTACTGGGCCTTCTACCCGTACAACAACGGCAAACGCGTCTGCGTCGGTGTGTACCAGGAACCCTTGGGTTGCCTCGGCGGATACTCGACGTTCGGAAACCACGTCGGCGACTGGGAGCACGTGACGATTCGCTTCGTCGATGGGAAGCCGTCACAAGTCTACTTGAGCCAGCATGAAAACGGCCAGATCTTCAACTACGGTGATCCGGCTCTGCCCCTCTCGGACGGCCGCCCCATGGTCTTCGCGGCGCTCGGCTCGCACGGGCTTTACCCGGACGCGGCCCGCCACACCTATGATCAAATCCCCACCGGCGATACCCTCAACGACGACACCGGCGCTGGTACCATGTGGGACACCCAGGCGAGCGTGATCCAGTTCAGTCCGGGGGTGCAGACGGGCGCTCCGGTCTGGCTCAACTACACCGGTCGCTGGGGCAACCCCAAGTCGGGCTGCGAGTACGTAGAGGCCATCAGCGGTCAGTGCGTGCTCAACTCCGGCCCGGAGGCGATCCTGCCTCGCTCGGTGTCCAACCCAGAGTTCTGGGCCTTCGAGTAGGGCTGACCGCGCCTCCTCCATCGGGAGAGACGACGGAGCTGAACCTCCCCCGATTCGGTACGGAAGCGGGGGAAGATCAACCACATCCCGACAGGCCTTGAGCACATGGCGAGCTGCTCGGCGGAGGTGGGGCTCGCGACACGTGCAGCGGGCCCAGGACGCCGCGGAGCGATCGAGGCGGCTCGGGGGGCGTGGAAGATCGCGGGCGTGGGGCTCCTCGTGCTGCTCGGGATCGGGCTGGACGTGCGGCGGACGCGAAGGGACGCGGCCGAGGGGTGAGAGCGCCGCGTCGCGCCGAGCCCCTCCTTCTTGTGACCGTTCGTGGCGTCGCTGACGACGCCTGCTCCGACGGACGAAGGCGCGGGCGCTGACGAGCCCGCGTCGGCCGAGTTCGGCGGCTCACTTTCGCGGGAACAGCCTCGCCGTCTTCGCCGTCGGCTTGAAGCCCTGTCCGTCGGCGATGAGCTCCAGCGTTGCCTTCGCCGGCTCTCCGAGGAGCTTGGGCACGTCGATCGTCGGCACGTCGTCGGGCCTCTCGGCCGAGGCCTCGGCGCACCGCTTCTGGATAACCTTGTTCACCGCGGCCGAGTACGGCGTCCAGCGGTGCATCACGTCGACGACGATGTCGGGCACGTGGTCGCCGTTGCGATCCTCGAAGCGGAAGTCGATCACGCTCCCCTGCATGATGCCCCCCTCCGGATCGATGCCCCAGCACACCGAATAGCTGTTGTCGCTCACCGTCGCGAGCGCGTCCCAGCCCTTCAGCGGATCGTCCGCCGTGGCGCGCGCGAGATCGTAGACGAACACCTGCGTGAACGCCGTCGACTGGTGCGCGTCGGACCAACGACATACGAGCACGTCCCGCCCGTCCTTGCGCCGGTAAACTCGGCAGGACGCGGGGTGCAAGCCCGAAGCATAGGTGATCATGCGATAACCGCTCTCCGTCTTCTCGGCGAACAGCGTGCCTCCGTAATTGGCCGCGTGCGGCTCGCAGCCCTCGAAGACCGCGGCAACCTCGTCGGCGCCCGGCCGGGAGAACGAGCCGCGATACAGCTCCTCCACCGGAAACAGGTGCGGGGGATCGATCGCGACGCGCCCATCGGGCTTCGCGTCGTCGCCCTCGAACGGCGGACATGCGCGGCAGCCGACTCGCACCTTCCCCTCGTGGTGCTGGATGGCTGCTCGGCAGATCGACGTCACCAATGCGAGCTTTTCCTGATCCGCGGCCGGATCGATCGGTGCCTGCGGCGGCAGCGAGACCGCTGCGCTGGCCGTGGCCGTCGCGGTGGGCGCGGCCGAAGGCGGCGGCGCAGGGGCGACGGCGATCGGCGGAGGCGGCGAAGCGCAGCGCAGCGCGATCGCTGCGAGCGACGCTCCGGCGACGAGCTGGGTCGGGACTTTCACGAGGTGCGATTCGACCGCGATCGCCGCGGCGAGGCAATGCCTGCTACTGATGGAACGCGCGGGCACGGGGCGAGATGGGACGTGCGTTCGTGCGTCTGCTCGGCTCCACCCATCCCGCGCCCACCGCTACGTCGGCCTCGTGCTGTGCGCGTACGGTCTCGAGATGCGCCCACAGCGAGGCGGGGAGCGCGATGGCCCCCTGGGTGTTCTTCGTGGCTCATCCCGCCGCCGAGCCCCGCCAATCCGCCAGACCTACCATGCAAGCGAGGACTCCACCGAAGCGACTCGTCATTGATCGGATCTCAGCCATCGACGGGAATTTGTAGGGCGAGGGAGCGGTTCCGCTCTCATGACAAACCTCGGTCAGGACGAGGCCCGCCGGTGGGCGCATGAGGAGTTCGGGCACGCGGAGCTGGGAGATGCTCGTCGGACGCGGCGGCTGGTGCATATGGCAGCTGCGGCGGCGCGTTGTCCTGGCGGCAAGGTCCCCGAGGTGTTCCGCAGCAGCGCGGAGCGGCAGGCGGCGTACGACTTTCTCGCCAACCCGGAGGTCCAGCCTGAAAAGCTTCTGATCGCCACATCTACGGCCACCGCGATGCGGTGCGACGGGGCCGACTTCGTGTTCGTCGCGGTCGACGGCACGAGCCTCAGGCTGACGGATCGAGCGCGAAAGAAGGACTTCGGCGCCATCGGTTCGACGAGCAACGGGGCGAGCGGCCTAAAGGTCATCCACGCCTATGCGATCTCGTCGGCAGGGATTCCCTTGGGAATCCTGGACCAACAATGGTGGAGCCGCGCGCGTCAGAAGAAGCGGCACGACTGCCATCGTCGGCGGGTTCAAGACAAGGAGACGCGTTACTGGTTGAGCACCATTGCCGCGAGCACGGAGCGGCTGACAGAGCAGGGCTCCATGGCGTGGTTTCAGATCGACCGAGAGGGAGATCGTTATGCAACCCTGAAGGCGCTTCAAGAGTGCGGGCAGTGGTTCACCGTTCGATCAACGTACAGCCACCGCTTCGTTCGCCGTGGCGCGCGCAGATATCGACTCTCCCAAGCCGTGCGCAACGCCGACCCGCGCGGCTACCGTTCGATTCAGGTGCGAGCTCGCAACGGTGGTGACGAGCGAGTCGCGAAGCTGCGCGTTCGGACGACGAGCGTGGTCCTGGACATGCTCGAGCGCCCGACCGGCGAGCGCGCAACAATCGCCGTGAACGTGGTTGACGTGCAGGAAGTCGGCACGACCCCTCGCGGCGAAGAGCCGATCCACTGGCGGCTGCTGACCAATCACCCCCTCAACACCGATGCCGACGTCGAGCGCGTCTTGTTCGGGTATGCCCAGCGCTGGCGCATCGAGGACCTGCATCGGACGTGGAAGTCTGGTGCGTGCCGTGTTGAGGACACGCAGCTGCGCTCAACCGATCGAGTTGTACGATGGGCCATTCTGATGATCGCGACCGCTGCCCGCATCGAGCGCATCAAGCATCTCGCGCGCACCAAGCCAGACCAACCTGCCTCCATCGAGTTCGAGGCACACGAGATCGAGGCCACGATGCTGATGAAGCGCGAGTCCAAGAAGCGGAATGAGCAGCTGCCGACGGGGATGCCCACCATCGCGCAGGTCACGCTCTGGTTGGCCGAGCTCGGTGGCTATACGGGAAAGTCCGCGGGAGGCCCGCCGGGCTCGATCACCATCAAGCGCGGTCTGGACTTCGTGCTTCCCGTCGCCATGGCGCTCGCGCGCCTTCGGGAAGAGGGCAAATTGCGATGAATGCCGAGCCGCTTCCGTGGACACCCCGAAGGCGCGAGAATGCGCGAGGACACACGGATGGCGAAGAGGAAGCGCAGGGCGTTCACGCCCGAGTTCAAAGCGGATGCGGTGCGGCTGGTGCAGGCGGGCGATCGCACGATCGCGCAGGTGGCCAAGGATCTCGACCTGACCGAGACGGCGCTGCGGGAGTGGGTGCGGCGAGCGGAGGTCGAGGCCGGCAAGGGGCCCGCGGACGCGCTCACGAGCGCGGAGCGCGAGGAGCTCTCCAGGCTGCGACGTGAGGTGAAGCGGCTGGAGATGGAGCGCGAGATCTTGAAAAAAGCCGCGGCCTTCTTCGCGAAGGAGAGCAGGTGAAGTTCGCCTTCATCGCCGCGGAGAAGGCCTTCTATCCCGTGGACGTGCTCTGTCACGCGCTCGAGGTCTCGCGCAGTGGCTACTACGCTTGGACGAAGCGCATGCCCTCTGACCGCATGCTCTCGGATGCGCGGCTCCGGGCGGAGATCGCCACCATCCACCGCACGAGCCGCGGCACCTACGGCAGCCCACGCGTACACGCGGAGCTGCGCGCCAAGAGCGTGCGGGTCGGTAAGAAGCGGGTCGAACGGCTCATGCGCGAGAGCGGGCTCGAGGCGCGCCGCAAGCGCCCGTTCCGGCGCACGACGGACTCGAACCACACGCAGCCGATCGCGCCGAACGTGCTCGATCGCCAGTTCCGCACGCCGGCGCCGAATCAGGCCTGGGTCACCGACGTGACGTACATCCCGACCGCCGAGGGTTGGCTGTACCTCGCGGCGATCCTCGACCTGTTCTCGCGTCGCGTGGTGGGCTGGGCGACGAGCGCCACCAATGACCGTGCTCTTGCCCTCGAAGCGCTCGAGAGGGCGCTGCGCACGCGGCGGCCACCCGTTGGCCTCTTGCACCACTCCGATCGCGGAAGCCCCTACGCGAGCGAGGACTACCGCGCGGCGCTGGCTCGTCATGGCATCACCACGAGCATGAGCCGCACGGGAGACTGCTGGGACAACGCCGTTGCCGAGAGCTTTTTCGCAACGCTCAAGGCCGAGCTCGTCGAGCATGAGCACTACCCGACACGCGCTGCCGCCAGGGCATCGATCGGAGACTACCTCGAGCGCTTCTACAACCCCGCTCGGCGGCACTCGTACTTGGGCTACGTCAGTCCGATGGAGTTTGAATTGAAGAGACAGATGATGGTGAAGGCGGCATAGTCAGACCGTCCACCGGATCGGCTCGTCATTGATCGGATCTCAGCCATCGACGGGAATTTGTAGGGCGAGGGAGCGGTTCCGCTCTCATGACAAACCTCGGTCAGGACGAGGCCCGCCGGTGGGCGCATGAGGAGTTCGGGCACGCGGAGCTGGGAGATGCTCGTCGGACGCGGCGGCTGGTGCATATGGCAGCTGCGGCGGCGCGTTGTCCTGGCGGCAAGGTCCCCGAGGTGTTCCGCAGCAGCGCGGAGCGGCAGGCGGCGTACGACTTTCTCGCCAACCCGGAGGTCCAGCCTGAAAAGCTTCTGATCGCCACATCTACGGCCACCGCGATGCGGTGCGACGGGGCCGACTTCGTGTTCGTCGCGGTCGACGGCACGAGCCTCAGGCTGACGGATCGAGCGCGAAAGAAGGACTTCGGCGCCATCGGTTCGACGAGCAACGGGGCGAGCGGCCTAAAGGTCATCCACGCCTATGCGATCTCGTCGGCAGGGATTCCCTTGGGAATCCTGGACCAACAATGGTGGAGCCGCGCGCGTCAGAAGAAGCGGCACGACTGCCATCGTCGGCGGGTTCAAGACAAGGAGACGCGTTACTGGTTGAGCACCATTGCCGCGAGCACGGAGCGGCTGACAGAGCAGGGCTCCATGGCGTGGTTTCAGATCGACCGAGAGGGAGATCGTTATGCAACCCTGAAGGCGCTTCAAGAGTGCGGGCAGTGGTTCACCGTTCGATCAACGTACAGCCACCGCTTCGTTCGCCGTGGCGCGCGCAGATATCGACTCTCCCAAGCCGTGCGCAACGCCGACCCGCGCGGCTACCGTTCGATTCAGGTGCGAGCTCGCAACGGTGGTGACGAGCGAGTCGCGAAGCTGCGCGTTCGGACGACGAGCGTGGTCCTGGACATGCTCGAGCGCCCGACCGGCGAGCGCGCAACAATCGCCGTGAACGTGGTTGACGTGCAGGAAGTCGGCACGACCCCTCGCGGCGAAGAGCCGATCCACTGGCGGCTGCTGACCAATCACCCCCTCAACACCGATGCCGACGTCGAGCGCGTCTTGTTCGGGTATGCCCAGCGCTGGCGCATCGAGGACCTGCATCGGACGTGGAAGTCTGGTGCGTGCCGTGTTGAGGACACGCAGCTGCGCTCAACCGATCGAGTTGTACGATGGGCCATTCTGATGATCGCGACCGCTGCCCGCATCGAGCGCATCAAGCATCTCGCGCGCACCAAGCCAGACCAACCTGCCTCCATCGAGTTCGAGGCACACGAGATCGAGGCCACGATGCTGATGAAGCGCGAGTCCAAGAAGCGGAATGAGCAGCTGCCGACGGGGATGCCCACCATCGCGCAGGTCACGCTCTGGTTGGCCGAGCTCGGTGGCTATACGGGAAAGTCCGCGGGAGGCCCGCCGGGCTCGATCACCATCAAGCGCGGTCTGGACTTCGTGCTTCCCGTCGCCATGGCGCTCGCGCGCCTTCGGGAAGAGGGCAAATTGCGATGAATGCCGAGACCGGATCGGGGGAGGATCAGTGCTCACGCTCGCATTGGCGTGGACTTCCGGCCAGGCCCGAGGGCGAGTAGGCTCCCCGGATGCTGACCATTCGCGCCATGGCTGAGATGGGACCGTGGATCCTAACCCACATCGACGTCCTTGACCGACGTGGGGACGAGCACTGCCAGCGTTGCGGCGAGAGCATCCGCTACGTTTGGGTCATGGAGAAGCAGATCGAGCCCAAGGAAACCTGGAGGATTGGCTCCACTTGTGGACCGACCCTCGAAATGGTCTCCGAGGAGCTCTGGGACACGGTGACGGCGCCCTTCCACACGAGTCTTCGTCATCTGCTCACGCTGGAGAGGCTGTCCGCATGGGAGCGCAATTATCCTGACTGCCGCCCGGCTACCTACGAGCTGGGCTGGGCCGAGCAACAGCGAACGAAGATTGTGGCCGGCGGACTCACTAGGCACCAGCAAAAGGTGCTCGGTCACCACATCAACCAAGCCAACGAGAAATACAAGAATGCGCTATTCAAGCGCTACGGCCACCAGCGGTAGGAAACAGGGCTGCCTGTTGGCCTCGATCGCCGCTACTCGTTCTCGGCTCAAACTGATACACGCCGTTGCCCGCTCCCCTCGGCAGGTATCCGGCTCTTCGCCCAGCCCCCACGGCTCGATCGGTGCTCCTCACATTCCTCGCCTGTAGGTGCGATTGCCATTCTTCGCGCTCCGGACGCCGTCATCGGTCCACGCGGGTGCGCTACCAACGCCTTCGCGACCTCCGACGTCATCGGTGATTCATGCTCTGACCTCTTTGCCCTCGAGGGGCCTTGCCTGTGCTCCAGGGGCCAGACGCTCAACGATGCGGACAAGCGCACTAACCAGCTCGCGGTAGTTCGCTCGGGCAGTGGTATCGCTCAATCCGGCCACCCTCGCGTACTCGCACAGAGCTCGTCCATCGACGAAGTGTGTCCGCCACGCCAGGTACAGCCCGTGGGGCAGCCTGCTCTCGATGGCGTCCGCCACCGCGGCGAGTCGGCGAATTTCCGCGTCGAGCCCCTCGCCACGCTCACGGAGCAGCCGCTTCGCTTCTCCGACGCCGGCGCCAAACATGGCCGCAGCGCATTCGTTCAGCATGCGTTGCGCACGTTCTCCATTCCGCCTTGTTCCCGTGTTTCCGTCCAACATCGCGAGGAAGTGTCGATACTCCTCCCGCATGGCACGCGAGATCGCGGCATCTTGGGGTCCAGCACATCGATCGTCGCCCATTGTCTCATCTCCTGCGATGGCCGCCCAACCTACCGTGTCCGTCTCTTCGGCCCGGCTGGCACTCGCTCGCCGCGCCGGCAGAACGTCACGAGCTATTGCCTCGTGCGCTTGCTAAGATGCTCGTGATACGTCCGCTCGAAATTTGGGGGCGGCAGACGGCCGACCGACGAAGAGAGCGGCTGCGGTTACCCGATAGAACGTGGCCATTCGCCCCTCGCTCGATTCTTATTGCTTCAACTCGATGGCAATCTCAGTCGAGAAGCGCCCCGACTCGTCACTGCGCTTTACGACGACCAGGCGGCAGCGCTGGCCGCTGTCGACTCTCCGCTTGAGCTCATCGAGGAGGCGGAGAAGGTCGACGAGCACGTAGAACGCCGCAACGCGCACGCTGTTTTCAGGGCTATCCGCATCGCGGGCCGAGGAGTGGCGTGCGAGACCCTGCCGCAGCCGTCGCATGGCCTCTCTCTCGGGGACAACAAAGCACGACGCCTGCGCGCCCGAACCAGGCGCAGACAGCGGTGCGCTCGCGGGCGCGGCGGCCGAACCCCTCGGCTCGTCAGAACGCATCGTCAATCTCCGCCGCTCAGTTGGATCCATGTCAATCCTCTCGTCCCCTGGCCCCGTTCACGAGCTCGGCCGTGCGCATCCAGGTACCCGGCCGGTGCGTGCGCGACAGATGTGCTCCCGGACCACATCTCGCAATCCAGCGACCGAGGGCAATGGCTTCTCGATCCACGCGATGATGGCCTGTTCGAGAAACGCCTTGGAACGCGCCGAGCACGCGCCCCCCGTGAGGAAAACGACGTGGTCCAGTTGCTCAGGCGCGATCGAACCGATGCCCTCGTAGACGTCGATGCCCGTCACGGCGGGCAACATCAGATCACATAGAATGAGGTCGAACCGCTCTCCGCTGGCGACAAGGTCAAGTGCCTCTCGCCCGCTCGTCAGCACGCGCACCTCGTGCTCCGGCTCAAGTGCACGCTTCAACATCTTCCCTAACAGCACGTCGTCGTCGACGACGAGGACGTGCCCGCGCGGTTTCTCCATCTCTCCCCCTTTTGCGTCGCTATCGTGTCCGCTACAGCAGAATCGGCCGCCAACGGCCATACACGCAGGTCACATTGTCGGAATCACCACGTGCGATGGCGCGTCGGACGAGCTCGTTGACGACGGCACGCGGCTCGAGGAGCTGAAGCGCGGCCACGATTGCGTCGACGTCGAGAGCAGCCGTGAGGCCACGGGTGGTCAAAAGCACGCCGTCGTTTGGGCGCAGACTCTCGACGCAGACGTTCGTGATGATGCTCTCGTGGAGACCGAGCGCGCTCGTCTCCGGTTGCTGATCGATAGTAAGAGGCTCCAGTTGGCCATCGCGAAAGCGGATCACGCGGCCATCGCCGACTTGGCCGACAAGGAGCGTCTTACCTCGCTCCACCACGAAGGCGAGAGTGCTCGCCATTCCCCGGAGTTGCTCGTCCGCCGCTGCCTGGTCGCGAATGTGACGGTGGACATGCGCTAAAGCGCGCTCCACGCGCTCGCGAGCCTCGACCGGTGATGTTACATTGGAGTCGGTGAGGTAGTCGAAGAGCGCCGTGATGGCCGTCTCCGCAGCGATGCGCGGTGCAGGCCGGCTCGACACGCCGTCTGCCACCGCGAGTATACCCAGCGCTCGGTCGTAGCCGTGGAAGTCCTCGTTCGCGAGCCTCCCACCGAGATGCGTCGCACCAGCGACTTCCAGGTAGTACGGCGATTCTCGTCTCGACACGTTCAGCCCCTCCTGTGTCCACCCCGCCTGCGCGCACGCGGGCGTTGGTGCAGCAGCTCGCCAAAGGCGAGTGATCCTTCACTACGACGTATGGTGGTCCCGCGATTGCGCCTATCAGGCGACCGGATCGCCCACGCGCACCAAGACCACGGTAACGTTGTCGGGCGCGCCTGCGTCGTTCGCGGCCTCGATGAGCTGCGCCGCCGCTCGGGTGAGATCGCCAGCGCTCAGGAGAGTTGCGCGGATGTCGTCGTCGCCGACAACGCCGTGGAGGCCGTCGGAGCAGAGAAGAAACGTATCTCCAGGCTCGATCGCGACGAATCGGCTGTCGACTTCGACGGTCGGGTGTGTGCCCACCGCGCGCGAGAGGATGTGGCGAATCGTCGAGCGCTCCGCGTCTTCATGCGACATCGTGCCGGTGCGAACCAACTCGTCGACAAGCGTGTGGTCATGCGTCAGGAGCTCCAGTCCCCCGTTGCGCAGACGGTAGGCCCTCGAGTCGCCGACGTGGGCGATGGCGGCGTGTCCCTTGAGCAACAGCAGGCCGGTGAACGTGGTCCCCATCCCGGCTTTGCTCGAGTCCGCCTTCGCCATCGCATGCACTTGGGCATTCGCGCGTTCGACGCCCGCGACAAGCAACGGCAGATCCGTGGCCACGGAGTTCGGATCGACGCCCGTGGGGCACGTGGCATCGGGGTCATGGAACACCGCGCGCACGGCGTCGATGGCCAAGCGCGACGCGACCTCCCCCGCAGCTGCGCCGCCCATCCCGTCCGCGACCGCATATAGACAGAGATCCTGTGCGATGAGGAAGGCGTCCTCGTTGTCCGGCCTGACGAGGCCACGATGGGAGAGCCCGAACGCATTGGCCAGCGCCACGCGCACGGATGTGCGTGAGATGGCCGAAGGACGCGCAGAAGACGAAGGGGACGACTCGGTGGCGAACATCGTAGACACGGATCCCTCCTGGGGATCGCAAGAGCGATCCCGCTGACAACGGCAATGCCATCTCGCGGGCAACCAGCATCGATGCGGCGCGGTGCGCCGCTCAAGAAACAGCGGTGAAGCCCGTTATGGTCGAGCGCGGCTTCGACGACTCGCCATCACGCCAGAGGAAGCTCAGTCCAACAGGCTAAGCGCAATCCCGTACGGTGCGAGTCGTGTGCGCGAGCAGAGCGGCCTTGAGGTGCCTACGAATCCTGAGATCGTGCTCGCGTGCCCTTCGGTCGGAGATCTCGAGGGCGGCGCCGACTTCCTCCCAGGTGCGCTCCTCCCAATACCGCAACGTGACCAGCCGGCGGTCTTGCTCTTCTAATTTGTCGATGTGCTCGTGGAGCGTCTTGATGGCCTCTTGGGCGAGGAGCCCGGCCTCGCCGTTGAGGCGGTGCTCCTCCCCGATGTAAGCGGCGACGAGCGCGTCCATCACCTCCGCAGCGAGCGCGTCCGCGGGCGCGTCCGATAGCGGCGCGTCGTCGGCGCCGTCCCCCGCTGCAACGGCGTCGGCGTCCGCGGCGTCGAAGGCTACCTCGACCGCGAGCCGTTGAGCCTCGGGCCCAATCTCGTCGAGGACCGCGCCGACGATGCCCTTGACGGCGTACGTCCGGAAGGTGCCCCGCTCCGCGTCGAACCCGTTGAGCGCGCTGCTGAGCGCTTCCAGTGCCGCCGATTCCGCGAGATCCGCGAGGTGGAACACGTGCCTGGCGCGCGTGATACCGATGGCGATCCTCCGAGCCCATCGCACGAGAGCCTCGAGCGGCTCCGGCGCGTTCATCGCTTCGTCCTCCGGTTCCCGGCGCGCCGGAGCTCCTCCGCCGCCTCCGCGAGCGACTCCGCCCCGCGCTTGACGACGACGCCGCTGCCCCCCGCGGGCGGTTGCCGCCGCTGGCGCTCTAGCATGGCGACGGCGTGCGGATGGGTGGTGAACACCAGCGCCAGAGTCGCGCGGGCCCGCTCGAGCGCTTTCGGCGTGAGGACGCCGATGTAGGAAGCCAACGTTCGCTCGATCAATGCCTGGAGCTCGGGATCGTCGAAGTCGGCAGCCACTTGGTCGCGCGGGACCTCTTGAGCGAGGCGCAGGATGGCCTCCAGGCTCGGATCCCCGCTCGGGGGCTTCGGACGCTTGGTCGACATGCTTCACCTTCCCGGGCTTGGGCAGCCCGAACGTGAACAGGCCGCGCGGGAGCGGCCTTGGAGCGGAGCCGTATGACGCCGCGCTCGATAGTACCATCCCCGCTTTGGCCCGAACCCGGCGGAACAAAGTTCGGGCGAGGCAGCGATGCGGCCAATAAGCGTAGTGATCTTAGATGGTTGGATACGAGGAGATCGACGCTGTGGATCTGCTGATGGGAGCGTAAAGAACGTCCGCAAAGGAATTGTAGCTCTGTCCCGAGCATATCTATGCCGCTCTACGCGCGTCGCCTCGGCACTTTTTTTCAAATTCGTCGCCCAACGGCCGCCGGGTCCGCTGCAAACGGCGGATGGAACTATCAGGAGGGCCGAGATCGTGGCCGAGTCCTTGGACATGGCTGCCCCAGCCATTGCACACGCCACGGGGCTCCGTTTGCCTTTGCTGACCACCTGCGGGTGGTCGGATGTACCTTCGGCCCGCGTTCTGCGGTCGCCAGCGCAGGAGCTCGGGTGCAGGCGAGCCCCGAGCGTCGCATCCGTGAGGAGGGCTTCGACCTTGGACGAGACCAACGAGACCCCCGCGGCCTCTACGCAGGATCCGCTTGAGGGAACCGCATACAGGACCATCGCCATGCTGGGCCGGGGCGCGATGGGAGAGGTCGTCGAAGCCGAGCACCTACCGCTCGGCCGCCGCGTGGTGGTGAAGTTGCTGCACGAGCAGTTCGCTGACAATGCACCGGTCGCCGACCGCTTGCGAGTCGAGGCGCGAACCCTCGCGCTCGTGGAGCACCCCAACGTGGTTGCTGTCGCCGACTTCGGTCGCACGCGCGCCGGCCGACCGTTCCTCGTGACCGAGCGGCTCCGGGGGCGCACCCTGACCGAAGAACTGCGCGCGCGGGGCTTCCTCCCCGTGGCCGAGGCGGTCGACATCGTCGTTCAGGTGCTGGCGGGCCTCGAAGCCGCTCATCAGCAGGGCATCGTGCACCGCGACGTCAAGCCCGCAAACATCTTCCTCTGCGACGCGACCCCCACCAGCCCCAGGCTCGCCAAAGTGCTGGACTTCGGAGTTGCCAAGATCATCGGTAGCCAGTCGCTTCAACGCACGGCCCCCGAGTACGCCACCAAGAAGGGGGCGTTTTTGGGAACCCCCCGTTTCACGGCTCCCGAGCAGATGGGCACCGGCCAGATCGACGCGCGGACGGATGTCTACGCAGCGGCGCTCGTGCTCTACACGCTCGTTGCCGGGCGCGGTCCGTTCGCGCACCTCGAAGAGGCACGTGCGATCATGAAGGCCCACCTGACCGAGCCGCCGGTGCCACCGTCCAAGCACGCGCGGCAGGCGATCCCCGCGGAGCTTGACGCAGCGGTCCTAAGAGCGCTCGCCAAGAAGCCTGCGGACCGCTTCCCGTCGGCGGCTACCTTTGCATCGGAGCTGCGCCGGATAGCGGTCGCGGTCTTGGGGCGCGATGACGACACCGAGGAGACCTTCCTGGTGCCGCAGGCGATTGAGGAGGGCTCCGCGCCGACGTCTTCGCCACGTGGCGAGGATGAGACTGAGAAGACCATCCCAGTGCCTCAACCCGTTCCCGAGGGTCCGCGCGCATCGCGCGAGCACGTCGCGGCCCCGCCTATTCTGGCCTTGGCGGGCTCACGACGCGTGGGACTCTCCCTGCGCACCCTTGTGCTGGTGACCCTCTTAACGGCACTCGCCGTGTTGGGCCTCATTACGCTTGCCGTGAAGCACGTGGGGTGATCGCGACCATGGGCGACCGCAGCAAGCGCACACACCCTTCCCTTGATGGCTACCGCTTCCACCGGCTCTTAGGGCGCGGCGGCATGGGCGAGGTATGGCTTGCGACCGACGTGACGCTCGGGCGTCAGGTTGCGGTGAAGCTCATTAGGCAGGAGCTCGCGGACGATCCCGAGTTCGCCGATCGGTTCTTCAACGAGATGAAGACCGTCGCCAAGTTCCGGCATCCGAACATCGGCCGCGTCTATGGAACCCAGCGATCGTCGGATGGGCGGCTCGCAATGATCATGGAGCTGCTGGAAGGCGAATCGCTGCGTCAAGTGCTCGACACTCAGCCTCCCAGCGAGCCGTTCGACATCGTTCGCGCGGCCTTCTTCACCATTCAAGTGTTGGAGGCGGTGCAGGAAGCTCACGAGCAGGGCATCCAGCACCGCGACATCAAGCCCGAGAACGTGATCACTCACGAGGACGGGCACGTATGGCTCGTGGACTTCGGCGTCGCGACGCGGCGGCAAATCACCGGCGAGATCGGAAAGAAGAAGGCGGAGACCCCAAAGCAGTCCGCCGTGCTCGGGACAGCTCGGTACATGGCCCCCGAGCTCATCGAGCACGGGCGGAGCGACAACCGCAGCGATCTCTATTCCGTGGGCGTCATGCTTTACCACACGCTGACAGGCGACTTCCCGCACCCGGGAATCGACGACAATAACGAGACGGGCATTTTGGCCGCGCATGTCCACCTCGAGCCAACTCCGATTTCTGAACTCCGTAAGGATTGCGAAGGCGCAATAGACACCATCGTCTCCAAGCTGCTCGCCAAAAATCCCGACCACCGTTATCAATCCGCCGAGGAGGCCATCACGGACCTGAGTATGCTGGTCCGCGGCTCGCTGCCTCCAGACGATCCGATCGCGAAGAAGCTCCTTCGTGATCGTGAGCAGAAGGCCAGAAAGGCGGCCTTTGCCAAGCACGTGGCGCGCGCGGAGGCGTCCCGACACACGCAGATCTCGGGGTTCGGTGAAGACACGCCGGTCGAAGCACGCGCGAGCACCGATAGAGAGGCGCGAATACCGCAGCCAACCAAACGGCTTCCGCCGGACTTCGTTGCCCCGAGCCCGACCTCCCATTCGACCGACGTGCAGGAAGCCTGGGGTAATGAGCGTTCGACAGTGCCAATGGGCGCACCTGGCACTACCTCCGTGTCGAGTCCCTGTTTCATTGACAACAACAACCCCAACGGTCGTGCGACCTATCCCGCGGCAGGGACCGAGGCCCCAGCGCACCAAGCACCGGCCCCGGCCGCACCCGTTGCGACGTCGTCACCCGTGCTCACCGCGACGCGGCCAGGAGCAGCCGTGGCGTCGGTCGTCCAGGCTCCGGCCTTGGGTTCAGGAGTGGCGGTCAAGCCGATTGCCGCGCCCGTCGTCCGCGCGGGTGCGTCGACGCCGGGTTCTAGTGCTCCGACGGCACTACTAACCGCTCCGCGTGCGTTGCCAGCGACGCCCCGGCCATCGGCGCCATCCACGTCGTCGACGAACCCCGGATGGGAGCGGGAGCGGCCGGGTGCAGCGCGCGAGGAGCCCATCTCCTCCGCCGCCACCCCGTACGTACGGCAGCTCGCCGCTGCGGTGTCCATTGGCGTCGCCTTGGCCGTCGGCCTGGCGGTCGTCCTTTTCCGTGGACGGTGGTCCGCGACGATGTCGGCCACGATGTCGGACGCGGGCCAGCTCGCAGCAACGACGGCCTCGGCTCGGTCGCACACCGAGGAGCCAGCGCCGCCCGCATCGGAGGGGACCTCGCTCGCCACGCCTCCGGCCTCGGCAATCCCTCCCGTGGCCACTACCCCCGGCGAACCCCCGCCTCCGGCGGCACCGAGCGCACCGACTCTCGCACAGGTTGAGGTGCCACGGCGCATGGCACCTCGCAGCCCTACCCCGAGTGCGGCACCGCGCGGGCAATCCAGCAGCAAGCCGACGTCTCCGGCTCCGCAGCCGGCGGCGCCCGAGTCGCAAAAGAAGCCCGAAGCGCCTGTGGCAACGACAGCACCGCACCGCATGTTCGGAACCGACCAATGAGGACTACGCCCATGGCGACGACGCGCAAGACTCCGATCGACCTGAGCGAAGACTCCCTCGACGAGAGCACTGTCGATCGAGGGGCGGTTGATCGCGGTATGGAGACGACGCGCGCCAGGGGGCCAAGCCTCTCAACGATGATCCGGTACATGTCGCCGGAAGCCATCGCAGAGCGACGGCGCAAGGCGCGCGAGAACTTCGGGCGCGTGACGCCGGTGCCGGCTGGGGTGCAGAAGACTGCCGGCGGCCCGCCCGCGGTGGACATGCCGGCGGCGGAGCGTACGAGCGGCCCGAGTCCTTGGGCGCAGCGGACGGGGTTCGAGATCGACAAGGCCGCGCTGCCCTCCGCGACGATGCCGGCTCGCACGTCGAGCCCCTCGGACCTTGAGCCAACCCAGGACCACAAGCCCGCGCCACCGGGCGCCGGTAGCCGCCGCCACACGTGGATCATCGTCGCGGTTTGCACGGTGGTCGCCGTGGTAGGACCGCTCCTGATGCTGATGGCGGGGCGCATGCGGGCGCCGGTCGAACAAGGAGGGGGATCGCCACCGCCAGCGTTCGGGCCGTCCCCGTGACCTCGTCCGCGAGCGTGCCGATGCCCCCGGCGAGCGCGCCGACGCCCCCCGCGGCGCCGTCCGCCGAACAGCCACCTGGTCCGTCGGCCCTGCCCACGACCGCGCCCGCACCACAGCGCGCGCCCGCGAAGCCGGGCGCGACGGGGGCGCCGCTGGGAGCGCGACCGCAGGGCATGTCCGACGATCCGTACGGCAGCGCGACGCCGCCGACCCCGGCGAAGAGTGCGGAGCCTGTTGCCCTGCCACCTACGCCGCCGTCGCCACCCGCTCCATCGTCCACGTCCACCACGCCCTTCGAGGGCAAGGCCGTCTTCTGAGGTCCCATGAGCAACGCCACCCGTTCAGCCCTGTGCCTCGCCGCGCTGCTCCTCGCGCTCCCCGCGACGACGCGAGCCGCCGGCCCATCGCCCTCCGCCCCTGAAACCGCGGTCATGACCGACAAGGCCCGACAGCTCTACGAGGACGGTCTCGCCGCCATCCAGAAGTCCAAGTGGCTGGAGGCCCGCGCGTCGCTCCTTGCGGCGTGGAGCCTCGCCAAGCACTGGCAGATCGCGGCGAACCTCGCGGGCTGCGAGCTCGAGCTCGGGAAGTTCCGCGAAGCGGCGGAGCACGCGCGGTTCTATTTGCAGAACGCGCCCGCCGACCGCCGTGCGAAGGCCGAGCTCCTGCTGGAGCGCGCAAAGCCGAAGATCGGCGTGATCACGGTGGATGCAGAACCCGCGGGCGCGGACGTGCACCTCGACGGCGTTCTCGTCGGCCAGGCGCCGCTGCGCGACCCTCTCTACGTCGACCCCGGAGAGCACGTCTTGCTGGTGCGAGCTTCAGGGCGGCCCGATGTCACTCAACGCGTCTCGGTCATCGGCGGCCAGTCCAAGACGATCCCGCTCAAGGTCGAAGAGGTCCGCACACCGCCAACGCCGCAGCCTACGCCCCGCAGTGTTGTCCCCGGCGCGGTGTTGGGCAGCGTCGCGGGCGCGACGCTCATCACTGGCGCGGTGCTCCTGGGGGTGGGCGCTGCCAAGCGAGGGGATGCGCGCACCACGAGCGACGCGATCCAGGCTGCGCACCATAGCTGCGTTGCCGGCGCAGGGAACTTCGACGCTCGCTGCTCGCAGCTCGACAGCACGGCCCGTACGGCGGACAGGCTTCATGATGCCGGTGTCGGACTCCTCGTTGTGGCGGGCGCTGCTGCTGCTGGGACGGCGGCCTACTTCCTCTGGCCATCCTCCGCGCCGAGCCGTCCGAGCGCATTCCACGTCACGCCCATCGTGTCGACGACGGGCGCCGGCCTGCATCTCTCGGGAGCGTTCTAGTCGTGTCCAGCTTGCAAGGGATTCACATGAGCAATCGACGCTACGGTGCGGTTCTGGCGGCCATCTTCGGGCCGGCGCTCGCGACGCTCGCCATCGCCTGCGGAACGACGTGGGACGACTACTACTTGCCGCTCACGGACCCGAAGCTCGCAACGGATGCGGGGACGGATGGTGACGGAGGGGACCCGGATTGCGAAGGCGATCCCACCAAGGACCCCGCGCTCGTACGCGATGGGTGCGGCGTGTTCGTGAGCGCGAGCGCGGCGCCGGGGGGCGACGGAAGGAAGGCGAAGCCTTTCCGGACCTTCGCAGAAGCCGCTGCGGCGACGCCGGCGCGCGTCTTCGCGTGCGCGGAGACGTACTCGGAGACGATGCAGGTGAGCTTCTCCGATGGAGTGGAGGTCTACGGAGGGTTCGGCAACTGCACTTCGGAGAAGGGGTGGACGTGGCAGGCTTCGGCGTTCGCCACGTTGAACGGAGCGTCTGATGTGCCCGCGCTGGTGCTCGATGGAGGAGCGAATCGCATCGAGAACCTCAATATCATCGCTGCTGACGCGGTGATGGCGGGGGCGTCGTCGATCGCGGTGCTCGTAAATGGTGGGGCGCTCGACATGCTCAATGGCACCTTGGAGGCGAAGGCGGCGAAGGCGGGAGATCCCGGGACGCATCCGGCTGACGACATCGCGCTTGATGGGGAGCAGGGAGACCCGGGCGTGGGCATCTGCGATTCAGGCGCGAGCAACCCGGGGCCGAAGGGCAAGACGAAGGTGTGCTCAACTGGCGATGGGTCGAACGCGGGCAATGGTGGTGACGGCGGAGACTTCACCGCCGGCAATCCCAATCCGGCAGGGAGCGGCACTGACGGCACTCCTACAGACATCTCCCAGCCGACGAAAGGCAAAGGGGGTATTGGCGAAGGACAAGGCACTCCTGCGACGGCAACGTGCGATGACGGCACAACTGGCGCGCCCGGCGCGAGTGGCAATTCGGGTGTAGGAGCCATGGGCGCGGGTGCGCTCTCGGCGAGCGGCTACGCCGGCAACAAGGGTGCTGATGGGACCAACGGCAAGCCCGGCCAGGGCGGCGGTGGCGGTGGCGGTGCCAAAGGCGCGAAGTCGATCACCTGCAACGCCGTCACCCAGGATCGTGTGGGTGCCAGCGGTGGCGGCGGCGGGACGGGTGGCTGCGGTGGAGCCCTCGGCGGTGGAGGATACCCGGGCGGCTCCAGTATCGCGCTGGTGAGCCTGAACGCGACTATTTCCCTTGGCCAAACGACGCTCAAGTCGAGCCTGGCTGGGGATGGTGGCAAGGGTGGTGATGGGCAGAGCGGCGGTACCAAAGGGTTCGGCGGAACCCCCGGTTCCGGCGGTTCTGCCAACGATAGTTGCCGCGGCGGTGATGGAGGCAAAGGCGGCAATGGCGGTCCGGGTGGTGGCGGTCAAGGCGGCCACTCGCTCGGTGTCGCCTTCAAGGGTAAGGCACCCACGGGGGGTGTGTTCCAGATCGATCCAGCGAACTTCGGCAAGGGGGGCGGCGGCGGCAACGGCAATACCACTACAGACAACGGCAAGGGCGCTGACGGCGTGACGGCCAACACGCGGTCATTCGATTGACGTTCATGCGATAGCAAGCCGCAGCGGAAAGAGCGGTATTTACGACGCGCGAAGCGCGTCTACGGCGGAGATTTGCCCCGCGCGCGAGGATTCGAATCATGGGTACGACGTCGGGCGGCAAAAAGGTCGCGACCAAGAAGACGAAACACAAGGCCGTCGCGGCGCCGCAGACGAGCCTTTACCCGCCGACGCCGCCCGGCGCCCCTGTGCCCACTCCCGTCGTGACCACCGCAGACACCTCGAAGGCATCGGGCACCGAATCGGCGACCACGATTGCCGGGGCGGAGGTCGTGGTCAAGGGTAGCTACATGGCCACCGATTCGCCGGGCAACGCGCCTTCGCAGGTGCTCGGGGGAGATATCGTGTCGCATGGCATTGCGGGCGTCGCCGGCAACGTCGAGGTGACGAGCGGCTCCTCGCGCACGCTGGTGGACGGCAAGGGCGTAGCGACGACGGGCGACACAGTCGCGATGAACAAGCCCTCTCCGAAGGGCGGTGTTGCGCAGCAGACTGGCGCGCTGGTCGAGGGGGGAGGCGCCGGATCGTCGGGCGCGTCGACAGCGGATGGCGGCGGCGACGACGAGCGGAAGCCGATTGCGCTCCTTCCCCAAAACGCCTCCAAGACGCCCACGGCCGGCGAGCCCGTGACCGTCGCCACGGGCTTCGTCGTTGACGACACAACGGAACTCACGCTCCCAGGCATGATCCTGGTCGAATGGCAGCGCTTCTACTCCTCGGCGCGTTCCAATGAGCGCGGCGGCCCGTTCGGTAAAGGCGGGTGGACGCACTGCTTCGCGCAGTGGATCGAGCCCGGGGACGACGTCTGGCGCCTGCGCATCGAGGAAGGCCGCGCTGTCCACTTCAAGAAGATCGCGCCGGGTGAGACCACATTCCACCGGCGCGACCAGCTCACGCTCCGCGTGACGTCGGCGGGCGCGTTCGAGGTCGAGAGCGCCGAGAGCCGGCTTGTGCGTGTGTTCGCGCCGCTCGATGCCGGTGGACGCGCGGTGCTCCGCCTCGTGCGCGACGCGTGGGGCAACCGCGTAGAGCTTCACTACGAGGCCGGGAAGCTCGCGCGCGTGGTCGACACAGCTGGACGCGAGCTGCGCGTGCTCTCCGATGACAAGGGACGAATCCGGCGCGTCGAGGTCTGGAGCGCTGGAGAGCGGTCCGAACTCTGCCAGTGGGTCGATTACACATACCATCCGGAGGGCGAGCTTGCGACCGCAACCGACGCGCTCGGCGGCGTGCTCCGCTACGAGTACGACGGCTGGCACCGCCTCACGAAGCGCACGACGCAGGTTGGGGTGAGCTTTCGCTACACGTACGATGACGCCACGGGCCGCTGCGTGCGCACCATCGGCGACCGCGGGATCTACGAGGCCGATCTGCACTTCGATCTCGAAAAGCGGGTCACGTTCACCTCCGGCAACCAGGAGCCTCTCAAGTTCACCTGGACCGAGGACGGGCTGGTGGTCCGCGAGGAGACGCTCGACGGCCAGTGGGCCCGCGTGCGCGAGTACGACGAGGACCACCACCTGCTCTCCGAGGCGAACGCCGCGGGCGAGAAGATCAAGCTGCGCTACGACGCGCGCGCCAACCTCGTCGAGCGCATCGACCAAGCGGGCAACACCACGACATTCGAGTACGACGACGACCGGCTCGTCGCGCACGTGGATCCGCGCGGCCACGCCACCACGTACGCGTACGATGGCCGCGGCGCCCTCGAGGAGGTGACGCACCCGACCGGGGAGCGGTTCACGCTCACGTACGACGGCCGGGGCCGTGTGACCGCGATGCACGGGAACGCTGGCCTCGTCGCGTCGTTCACGTATGACGAGCAGCACAATCTCGTGCAGGAGACCGATGGCCGAGGGGCGGTCACGCGGTGCACCTACGACGTTCTCGGGCGCCCGCTCACGCGCACGGACGCGCTCGGCCGCGTGACCCGTGTCGAGTACGATCGGCTCGGGCGCAGGATCGCTCTCCACCGGCCCGATCGCACCACGGCACGGTGCGAGTACGACGCGATTGGGCGGGCCGTTGCCGTCACCGACGAGGAGGGCCACACGACGCGCATGGAGTACGCGGGCCAGCATGCGCTCGTGAAGCTCATCGATCCGACGGAGCAGGAGTGGCACTTCAAGTACGACGAGCTCGAACGCCTGCGGAGCATCACCGATCCGCGCGCCGAGGAGTACCGCCTGCACTACGACGACGCCGGCCGTGTGATTGAGGAGACGAGCTTCCACGGCCGAACGCTGCGGTACACGTACTCGCTCGCGGAGAACCTCTCGCGTATCGACTACCCGGACCGGACGTTCCGCAACCTGGCTTATGATCCGCTGGGCAACGTGATCGCAGACCTGTCGCCGCACGGCACCATCAAGGTCGAGCGCGACCGCTTGGGACTTGTCAAGAAGGCGGTGCTCACCGAGTACAACGGCAAGGTCGTGACGAGCTTCGAGCGCGACACATTCGGCCGCGTGATCAAGGAGACGCAGGACGAGCGGACGATCACGTTCGCCTACGACGAGCAGGGACGTCGCACCGCGCGCACGCTGCCGAACGGAGCCACGACGCACTACCACTATGACGCGCAGGGGGACATCGTCGGCGTCGAGCACGACGGGCATCGCGTCGCCATCCAGCGCGACGTCCTCGGCCGCGACGTGCGGCGTCACGTGTACGCGGGAGGCGTCGACATTCTTCGCGCATATGACGCCATGGACCGGCTCGTCGACCAGCAAGTCACGGCGCCAGCGCCCACGGGGGTCGGCGCCGCGACGCTCCTCTCGCGCCGCCAACTCCAGTACGACAACGCCAGCCGCGTGCGCACCGTCGCCGACGCGCGACACGGCACGACGACCTATCAGCACGATCCGCTAGGTCAACTCATCGAGGCGGCGCTCGGCAGGCATCGGGAGGTCTTCGACTACGACGGCACCGGCGGCCTATTCAACATGCTGCGTGACCTGGCCGATGTCGATCGCATCCACCCGTTCCACACGCGCGAGGGCGATCTGCTGACGGAGACGCCGAGCGCGCGCTATGAGAACGACGGCCAGGGCCGGCGGACGAAGCACACGAAGAAGCGGACCGGCGTGTCGACGGAGTACCTTTGGGACTGCCGCGATCGGCTACGCGAGACCCGCCTCTCGGACGGCCGTCGTGTCCTCTACACGTATGATGCGTTCGGGCGCCGCGTCCGGAAGCAGATCGTCCCCGCCGAGCGGCGCGACATCAAGAAGATGGTCGTGCTCGCCTACGAGAAGGGGCCGGAGGCGCTGCCGCCGATCGGCGTCGTCGAATACCTGTGGGACGGCAACGTGCTCGCGGGCGAGCTCGATCCGGAGAAGGGAGCACGGTTCTTCGTTCACGAGCCCGGCACTTTCGAGCCGATGCTCCACCAGGAGCAGGGCGAGGTGTTCACGTACATCAACGACCACCTCGGGATTCCGAAGGAGCTCGTCGATCAGGACGGCCGCGTGGCCTGGGCCGCGATGCACTCGGCGTGGGGCCAGGTGATCGAGACGTGGAGAGATCCGCAGGCGAAGCGCGCGGTCTCGACGCCGTTCCGGCTCATGGGGCAGTTCCTCGATGAAGAGACGGGGCTCTGTTACACGCGCTTCCGGTACTTCGACCCGGAGGTGGGAAGGTGGATTAGCCCGGATCCGCTGGGCGTGCGTGGTGGGCGAAACCTGTTCGCGTTTGACGGGAGTCCCGCGGCGGACGTCGATCCCTGGGGGCTGCTTCGGAATAGCCCGGGGAAGGCATACATGGGGGAGAATCACCCGGATCCTGAGAACTGGATGAAGGGAACAGAGCGTAACGCTGGCCGCATTCCGAAGTCCGTCGCAGAAGCTCTCAAGGGACGTTGGTTCAGGACCTTTGACGACTTTCGCGAGGCGTTTTGGAGGGCCGTTGCCGCTGATCCAAAGGCATCTGCGCGGTTCGACGAGGGACAGGTCAAAACGATGAGGCGCGGAGAATCACCATTCACCACGTGGGAGCAACAGTACAAGGGGCAAAAACGATACGTGATCCATCACCTGACGCCGATTCAGCACGGTGGCGGGGTTTACGATATGGGCAACTTGGCTGTGGTCACCCCGCGGTTTCATCAGAGCATTCTCGATCGCGGCTATCACTTCTGAAGCAAGGAGCGCACGATGTCCCAACGCCAGCTTTCGCGAGACGAACTCGTGATCATGGTGCACAAGATCCGCAACGCAGAGGGGACGGAGGAGGAGATTGACGCGCTAGTCGATCGCCTGGACGAAGCCGTCGTCCACCCCATGCCCATCAACGTCATCTTCTGGGACAGTCGATTTACGAACGCCAGCGATGAGGAGATCGTGGACGAACTCCTCAACTACAAACCGATCCCGCTCTGACCAAAGGAGACTGCCATGGGCTCTGACACGTCAACGTTTGCGGAACTCGGGATGCCATTCCCGCTGTTTGAGGCGCGTGTCGCCGATGCGGAAGGCTTCAAGTTGACGGGCAACTGCGCCATGTGCGGCGTCCGTGGCGTTCCCATCTTCGAGATCGTACACAAGGACAGGCTTGTGGCCTGCTACACGTGTCTGCGTGGGGGGCGCGCATCGTGGATGAAAGATACCGAGTTTGGTATCGTGGATGCGGAGCATGCTGCGAAGGGTATCACGCACGGCACGGACTCCCCGCCGTGGCCGTCGCTGGGATACGAGGTGGTGCCCCGCACCGAGGACGACGAGGAGTGGTACAGCGTCCGGATCGCGCCAGAGCACCTCGAAGAACTCCTGCGAACTCCAAACTACAGCACGTGGCAGGGTGAGCAATGGCAGTTCTGCTGCCATCGTCCCGCGATCTTCGTAGGTAGCTGGGATATCGATGATTGGGCGCGAGCGGCGGCCGAGCGCAGGGTCGAGGTTGTCACTCTGGTGGGAGAGGTTCTCGACTTCCGCGCCGATGAAGCGGCCGATCTTGCCGAGTGGGTCGAAGCGGACACCGTATCAACCTACGTCTTCCGATGCTCCACTTGCGGTCGGTTGCGCGGGCACCAGGACTCGACCTAGCCCCATGGCCCTCGCCAACGCGACATCCTTCGCCGCGCTCGCCGCGCCCCTTGCCGCTCCCGACGGCCGCGACGTCGTGCTTGCCGTCGTGAAGGCGACCTTCCGCCGGGACGCGCGCGGGCGCCTCGCGCTCGCGGATGAGCAGGTTCCGGTGCGCGCCGGCGACATCTCATACTTCCCCAACGCCGAGGACAGTTGCATCCGCTACCCCGGCGACATCTGCGTAGAGAAGCGTGGCACGGACGTCGTGATTGTCGGTGCGGCGGTGTCGCAGCGTCCCGTGCTCGCGGTGGACGTCGGCGCCCTCGTGCGCGACCGCAAAATCCACCTGCGGGTCCACGGCGAGCGCGTCTACTACCGCGGCGCGCTCGGCGTGACAGTGGGCCCGGCCGCGTCCTTCGAGCGCAAGCCGATCGTGTGGGAGCGCGCGTACGGCGGTACGAGCTTGGACAAGAGCGTCGTGGAGCGGCGCAACCCCGTGGGGCGCGGCTTCGGTCGGAGCGCGGCCGAGTTGGTCGACATGCCCGCGCCGCAAATCGAGGACCCCGCATTCCCAATCACGAGCGCCGCCGACCGACCCGAGCCAGTCGGCTTCGGCGCCATCAGCGCGCACTGGTCGCCGCGCGCGGAGCTCGCCGGCACCTTCGATGACATATGGCGGAGGACGCGGATGCCGCGCATGCCCGCCGACTTCGACGTGCGGCACAACAACGTGGCCCCGGTCGCGTTGCAGTTTGATCCGCCGCTCGGCGCGGGTGATCCAATCGCGCTCGTCGGGATGACACTCGACGGTCTCTGGAAGGCGGAGCTTCCGTCGCTGCCCGTCTCGCTGCACGGGCGCTACAACGACGGGCGGTCGGTGGGGGTGCGGCCCACCGTCGACACGGTGCTGATCGAGCCACTCGACGATCGCATCGAGCTCACCGTGCGCCATGCGTTCCCGATGGGACGCGGCAAGACCGCGCTGCGCGAGATCCGGGTGGATGCCGATGGCTGACGTGACGGAGATGGCTCTCGACGGCGTGACGCTCGCGCAGTTCGCGTTCGTGCGGGCCGGGCTCACGGATGGGCTCGGGCTGGGCGAGCTCCTTGGTTTCTTGCGGCTCGATGCGCGTACGTGGGAGGCCGCGGAGGAAGCGTGGGATGAGCATGTGCTCGACGCGATCGAGGACGATCCGTCGTTCTTCGATGCGCTCGAAGCGGCGACGGCCGAGGCGCGCACGCACTGGACACGACGAATCCCGCCGCTCGATGAGGATCTGCGCTCGTGGTTCGACTTCCTGCAAGCGTGGCTGGCCCATCCGGATCCGGTCGCGTTCCTCGAAGAGATGAAGCTCGGCGTCGCGGATCTGGCGCACTTGCACCGCCTCTGGTCCGACCGCCTCGCCGAGGATGCGAAGCTGCGCGCGGATGCGCTCGAGCTCCTTCAGGGCGAGCGCCGCGAACCGCCCGTGCCGGCGCCCGAGCGACCGCGGCTCATCCAAACGGGGCCGACGCCGCGCGGGCGCGATGGGAAGACCGCCACGGTCGTGAGCCCGCGCACACGGGCGCTCCCGTTCGGCGAGGGCGAGCCGGGGCCGCTCCCGCCGCCGCTTGCGGTCCCGCTCCCGAGACGCAAGCGTGCGCATGCCACGGCGCCCGGGCTCGACGAGACGCGTCTGGGAGGCGTGCAGGAAGCCGACGCCGCGCTGCCGTTCACGGCGTCCGCGTTCTTCGTGAGCGGGGCGCCGGCGGCTCCGGTCGACGCTGCTCTCGTGTCAAACGAGCCTGTGCCGCCCGCGTGGGTGGCACGACACGAAGCCGATCATGCCGCTCCGGTGCCGGTTGTCGTCGATCCCGATGCAACGACGGTGCTGGAGATGCCGAGCGGGAAGATCATCCCGCTCGCGGAGGCGTTCGAGCGTGCACCCGCGACCGCTGAGCCGATGCTGACGATCGAGCTTCACGCGCGGCTCGTCGCGGAGCTCACGACGGGCGCCGAGGTCAATGATCTGCTCGCCCGGCACGGCCTGACGCCCGAAGCGAAGCAGAGCGAGGACGAGCGCTGGGGGCGCGCGCTGAATCGCGCTCCGGAGCTCCAGCGCCGATGGATGCAGGCGTTCGAGGAGGCACGCGCGCGCCTCGCACGCTCGGGAGAGAGCTCATGAGCAAGTACGTGTCGCTGTCGTGCGAAGGGCTCGGCGCCTGCCGCGTGGTCCACGTCCGCGGGCTCGAAGCGATGAACGCGCTTCCGAACTGGACCGTAGACGTGCTCACGGAGGACGCCGACGTGGACCTCGACGGGCTTGGCCTCGCGCAAGCCGCGCTGCGGCTCGCCGACGACGGCGACGGACCGGAGCGGGACATCCCTCTCGTGGTCACGCACGCGGCCTACGATGGGCCGTACCGCGACGAGCACCGCTACGTTCTCGAGCTGTCCGTCGAGGTGTGGCCGCTTAGCCTCCGGAGCGGCTATCGCATCTTCCAGAAGAAGACGACGCAGGAGATCGTGGACGAGGTGCTCCGCGATGCGTGCGTGCCCGCGATGCACGTAACTTGGCGGCTCGCGGGCCGCTACGCCCGCCGCATGCAGTGCGTGCAGTACGACGAGAGCGAATGGACGTTCATCGAGCGGCTACTCGCCGAAGAGGGCATTTCGTACTGGTTCGACGCGCACGAGGGCGAGCCGCGCATCGTCTTCGGTGACGCCCCAGGCTCTTACGACGGCATCCTCGGCGACGTGCGCGTGCCCTTCGCCGACGCGAGCGGGATGTCAGGCACGGTGTCGTCCTTCTTCTCGCTCGCGCGCGCCGACGAGCTGGCGCACGACGCGGTCCACGTGCGCGACTACGACGTGCACCAGCCGGACGTGCTGATCGAAGGTCGGGCCGGCGACGGCGCGTGCGAATGGTTCGAGTTCCCGGCCTGTGTGCTGCACGCCGACGCCGCGGAGGCCCGCGCGCGCGTGCGCCTGGCACAGCTTCAACGGCTCCAGGTCTCAGCGCGCGGAGAGAGCGGGTGCACGCGGCTTCAACCCGGCCGTGTGGTGGGGATCCACGGCGCCGCTGACGCTGCGTTCAACGGCCACTGGCTAATCGTGGAGGTTGAGCACGCGCTCGAGCAGGCAGCGGACAGCACCACGACGGCTTGGCCCTATCGCAACCGCGTCCTGCTCGTGCCGCGCTCGCTCGACGGGAACGAACGCACGTTCCGGCCATCGCCCCCGGCAATCCGGCCGAGGATCGAGGGGGTCGAGACCGCGTTCGTGACTGGCCCGCGCGGAGAGGAGATCCACGTCGACGATCTCGGTTCGGTCAAGCTCGCGCTGCCTTGGGATCCCTCGGGCACCCTCGACGACACGTCGTCGCGATGGACGCGCACGCTGCAAATGAACATGGGCGGCTCGATGCTCCTGCCGCGCGTGGGGTGGGAGGTAGGCGTGGCGTACGTCGATGGGAACCCGGACGAGCCATTGGTGCTCGGCCAGGTCTACAACGCGATAACGGCGCCGCCCTATGCGCTGCCGGCGATGAAGGCGACCTCGGCGCTGCGATCGAACACGTCGCCGCACGACGGAACGTCGAACGAGATCCGTTTCGGCGATGCAGCCAGCGGGCAGGAGATGTTTGTTCACGCGTCGAACACCCAAGGCGTGAGCGTCGGTGCGAACGCGAGCACGAAGGTCGGCGCGAACGAGACGCACGACATCAGCGGCGGCTATGGCGTGCACGTGAAGTCGCAGGCGATCACCGTGGGCGCCTCGCAGAATGTCGACGTGGGGGCAGATGTACAGACGCTCGTCAAAGGCGCGCGCACCGAGACGGTGGGCGCGGTGGAGGACATCGGCGTCAAAGCGAATCGGCACGTGAAGGTCGGGAGCTACACGGAGGCGATCGGCGCGCTCTACGGCCTCCAGTGCAACGAGGCCATGACCACTGTTCAGGGCGCGTACGCCGAGCTCGTCGGCGGCAACTTGGCGGCGCTCGCGGGGCTTGGCACGCACGAGAGCGTGGCCGACATGCGGATCGAGCTGGTCGGCGGCGCGCGCAACGTCGTCGCTGGGCGCGGCTGTGATGAGAGCGTGACCGGCGCGAAGGCCGTCTCGGCGGGTCCGGTGTCGGAGACCGCCGCGGGCGACGTCGAGACGTTGGCGGCTGTTGGCCGGATCAAGGTTGGGGGCACCGTGAGCATGAGCGCGGGCGGCAAGATCCAGATCGAGGCGCCGACAATCACAATCAAGGTCGCGGGCAGTCTCAAGGCGACCGGCGGCTCGACGGCGAAGATCGGCGGCAAACTGATGGTGGACGGCGGGACGACGAAGATCGACGCCGCCACGACGGCCCGTAAGGCGACGTCGAAGGTGGGGGCGTAGATGGCACGCGAACGACTCGGACGCCTTGTCGTGGAAGGTGCGGCGGAGCGCCTGCT
Source organism: Minicystis rosea (assembly GCA_001931535.1). Classification (GTDB taxonomy): domain Bacteria; phylum Myxococcota_A; class Polyangia; order Polyangiales; family Polyangiaceae; genus Minicystis; species Minicystis rosea. The sequence continues at coordinate 4,530,634 of CP016211.1, read as the reverse complement.
CGTGGAGAGCGCGCGCGGCGTGGAGGGTTTCGGCCAGCCGTTCACGATCGTGGTCACGGCGTGCGCAGTCGATGGCTCCGGGGAGAAGGCCGCCGTGGACCTCGACGGTTTGGTGGGCCAACGGGCGACGTTCGCCGTGGCGTTGGGCGACGGCGGCGAGCGGACCGTGCATGGCGTCGTTGAGGACGCGGAACAGCGCTACGGAGAGCTGCGACTGACGATCGCTCCTCGCGTCGCTCCGCTCGCGGACGCGATCGACCATCAGGTCTTTCTTCAGCAGGACGCAGCCGAGATCGCGCGGGCCGTGCTGACGGAGCACGGCCTGGACGTCGACGTGCGCGTGTCGCGCCGGCTACCGAAACATGCGCAGTGCGTGCAGGCGTTCGAGAGCGATCTTGCCTTCTTCTCCCGGCTCCTCGCCGCCGAAGGGATCGCGTGGTTCGTCGACCACGAGAGCGGGTCGGATGTCGTGGTCTTCGCGGACAGCCCTGCCGCCTTCGCGCCGATAGCTGGGGACGCGCTGCTTCCCTTCGCGGCGGACGCCGGGTTCGTCGAGCAGGACTGCGTATTCGCCGTGCGCCTCCGGCGCGCGGTCGTGCGCGACGCCGTGCGCCTCTGCGACTACGATTTCGAGCATCCCCGCGCCGATCTTCGGGCAGAGGCGAGAGCAGGGGTCGGAGCGCTGACGTGCAATGAGATGCCCGGTGGCTACCGCGATCCTGCCGCGGGCGAAGTGGTCGCCAATCTGCGTCTCGAAGAGGCGCGCGCCGAGCGCGTCCTGCTGACGGGAAAGACGAATTGCCGACGATTCGCGCCGGGCCGCACGTTCGAGCTCACGGGGGCAGCGCGGAAGGATGTCAACGCGCGCTGGCTCCTGCTCGACGTGCGATGGCAGTTGCGGGGCAACGACTCAACTGGTCGCGACGGCCGCCGGTTCGATGCCGAATTCATCGCTATCCCGGCCGAGACGCCGTACCGCCCGCGTCGTGCCGAGCCGCCAACGATCGCCGGAGTCCAGACCGCGACCGTGACAGGGCCGGCCGGCACGGAGATCCACACCAACGCGCACGGCCAGGTGACCGCGCTCCTGCGCTGGGATCGGCGCCGCAAGAAGGACGAAACCAGCTCGACTTGGATCCGGCCGCTCCAGCCGCAAACGTCCGGCTCGGTGTTCTTGCCGCGCGTCGGGTGGGAGGCTCTGCTCGGGTTCTCGGGCGCGTCCGCCGACAAGCCCTACGTGCTCGGCCGGCTCGACAACGGCGCGGCACGGCCCGCGGAGGCGCTACCCGCACAGAAGGTCCGAAGCGCGTTCGGATCGCGCACGACGCCCGGAGGCGGCAGCGCCAACACCCTGCGTATGGACGATGCCGCGGGGCACGAAGACATGCTCCTCAACGCGTCGTCGGACTACAACGAGCGGACCGAGAGCGACAAGACCGTAGACGTCAAGGGCACCGACAAGCACGAGATCGGTGCGAACCGCACGCAGATCGTCGGCGCGGTGTGCGCGGTGAAGGTCGACGGCGCGCAGAGCACGTCGGTTGGCGCGAGCCGCGCCGTCAACGTGGGCGGCGCGATGGCCTTCGGCCTCGGCTCCGAGTCGGTCTCGGTCGGCGGGGCGCGGCTATTCGAGGTCGGCGGCGACTACGCCACAGAGGTCTCGAGCACGCTGGCGCGTGTCGTGGGCGCGGCGAAGATCGAGACGGCCATCGCGGGGCACAGTCGTCACGTGAGCGGCGGCGCCGCCGTGGTCGTGGGCGGGTGTTGGCACGAGATCGGCACCGTGGCCTCCGTGGTCGGCGTCACCGGTGCGCACGTGCGAGCGAGCGGTGGACCGATCAACGTGCGAGCGCCGCAGTACGGGCTGAAGGCGATCGCGCTCGATGAGTCGTTCGGTTCCTACAAGGTCTCGGCCGCCGGCTTCGTACAGGATGGCTTCAAGGGAGCGGCATCGCTCTCGATCGATGGCTCGGCGTCGCTCCGGGGGAGCAAGGTGATCGTCAAGGCCAAGAGCAGCCTCACCATCGAGGCCGCGGGCATGACGGTCAAGATGACGCCGACGTCGATCGACGTGCAGGGCCCATTCGAGAGCGGCGTGAAGACCAAGGTCACCGGCACCGACAAGACCGACGGGTAGGACGAGCCATGGCACACGTGATGTTTCGGCTGGCGGATGCGCGCGTTCCCCTGGAGTGCCGCGCCTTGCGCATGCACGAGGCGCTGGGCGAGCCCCTCGTTGCCGAGTTGGAGATGGTCTCTCCAGAGCCCGTGGACGCCCGCGCAGTGCTCGGCAAGGCGTGCGCCGTCTTCTGCGCAACTGCGGCCGGAGAGCGCGTGTTCCACGGGATCGTCACGCGCTTCATCGCCATCGCGACGGCGCAGGAGACGGATGCGCGTCGGTACGAGCTGATGGTGCGCTCGGCCGTCCACGTGCTCTCGCTCCGGAGGCGGACGCGCGTGTTCCAGCACATGAGCGTGCCCGACGTGATTCGTAAGGTGCTCGGCGCTGCCGGCTTCGACGCCGACCACGTGGCATCTTCGCTCCTGACCAAGCACTCCCCGCGCGAGTATGTCGTGCAGTACGCGGAGGACGATCTCACGTTCGTGCGCCGGCTGTGCGAAGACGAGGGACTCTACTTCCGCTTCGAGCCGCGCGACGGCTTCGACGCCTTCGTGCTGGAAGACTCCTCCGTGAGCGCGCCGCCCGCGCTGTCCGCTCCGCTCCCGCTTGTGGACGCGTCGCACCTCGTGCCCGATCGCGCGGTCGCGTCGGATTGTTCGGCGCGTCGGCGACGCCGCGCCGGCACGGTCACGCTGCGCGATTTCGACCCAGAGCACCCCACGGCCCTGCTCGAAGGCACCGGGCTGGACGGGCTCGGCGCGGAGAAGGCTGTGGAGGTTTACGAAGCGCCGGGTCGTTTCAAGACGCCCGGCGCGGGGGCAAGGCGCGCACGGCTGCTCTTGGAGGGCCTCCGCGCCGACGCGCGCGCGATACGTTTCGCAAGTACGGCGCTCGCCCTCGCCCCCGGGCTGTCATTTCGCATGGAGCCTAGCAGCGACTACCGGGGCGCGGCGCGGCCCAATGGACCGCACGTAGCCGTCGCGATCGACCACCGATGGCGCGCAGACGAGCCTCGCTACGAGCTGGAGGTGTCGGCGATCCCGCTCGACGTCCCGTATCGCCTGCCTCGCGTGACGCCGCGCCCGCGAATCGCCGGGCTGCACACCGCGGTCGTGACGGGGCCTCCCGGGCAGGAGATCCACACCGATGCAGCTGGTCGCGTGCGGGTGCGCTTCTTCTGGGATCGCGAGGGCGCCACGGACGACACGAGCAGCCTCCCGGTCCGCGTCGCGCAGCCGAACCTCCCTGGATCCATGCTGATCCCGCGCGTCGGCTGGGAGGTCGCCGTCGCGTTCGAGGATGGCGATCCCGATCGTCCCGTAGTCGTCGGTCGCGCGTACAATGCGAAACACGGCCCGCCGCACAGCCTGCCGGCAAACAAGACCGTGACGAGCCTCGCCACGTCGAGCTCGCCAGGTGGAGCACGCAAGAACGCCGTGCGCTTCGACGACGTCGCAGGCCGTCAGCACATGGCGTGGTCCGCGGGCACGGGAAAGACCACCGTCGTCGCCAACAACATGATGACGCAGACGGCGGGCAACGAAGTCTGCGCCGTAGGCGGCGCGCAGATGTTCTCGATCGGCGCGAGCGAGAAGGTCTCCGTCAAGTTGCAGTACGTGACGGACGCGGGCTCGCAGTCGCTCGCCGTAGGGGGCTCGCAGACGATTCGCGTCAAGGGCGACATGGGCATCCTGGCAGGGAGCGAATCGGTTGTTGTGGGCGGCGCGCTCTTGGAGAGGGTCGGCAACCCCGTCGATGGTGTCGTGGCGCTCGCCGAAGCCGCCGCGATTCATGCAGCGTCCGCTGCTGGTGCCAAGCTCGGCGAGGCCATGGGCAGGTGGGGGAAGACCGTCGCAGCCGTCGGCGCGTTGGTACCTCATGTCGCGGGCACCGCTGCTGGGGTCGCGGCCGGGGCGATCCACGGCGGCGAGGAGGGCGCCAAGGACGCGGCCATTCAAGCAGTCCTCGGGCACATCCCCGGGGCCGATGCGGTCATGGCCGCGGTGTATGGTGCTGGCTACGCTCCGTGGGAACCGCGGCCTGACCACGACGGCGAAGGCGGCACCGCGCCAGGCGGCGGCGCCGCTGGCCCGGATGCCGGGGCCAACGGTCCGGCTGGCCCCGGGCCGGGGCATCGCAACGCCAAGGTTGATGGCGCGATGGTCGAGTTGATCGGCGGTCCCCATGCCGTGATGACGCCGGCCATGGTCCGGTGGACCACGCTGGGTCGCTCCGTCTTCGCTGTCGGGGGCGATCACAACATCCAAGCGACGAGCGTTTCCACGAGCACGCTGGGCGCTTCCGTCGACAAGGCTGCCAGCATCCGGATCTCGGCGTTGGGCGGCAACATCGTGAAGGCGGTAAAGACGGCGCTGAACCGCACCGTCAGCGGCTCATTCACGAGCACGGCGGGCAAGGACCATCGCATCAAGTCTGGGAGCGCGCTCAGCATCAAGGTCGGTGGCGCGATGTCGCTCACGGGCGGGATCGTGACGTTCCACTGCGGCAGTTCGAGCTTCTCGGTGTCATCGGGCGGCGTTCTGCTCAAGGCGACCAGCGTCACCATCAATGGCAAAGCGCAACAGAGCGGAGAGGTGGACACGCCGTGAACCTCGCGATCATCGGCTCGGCCTTGGTGTCCCCGATCGGGCTTACGCCGCTCCAACACGCCTGCTTCGTGCGTGCGGGGCTTGGTCTTTGCCCCCCGTCGGCCTTCGTCGGCACCGACGGCGAGCCCGCGCCGGTGTTCCACTGCCCGTGGCTCGGCGCGAAGCTCTCCATAGCGGAGCGGCTGGCCGCACTCGGAGAGCGCGCACTCCAATCGGCGAGCGAGGTGTTGGAGCGGATGCCGCACGTGGCGCCCGGTAACATGGCCCTGCTGATGAACTTCGGAGCGACGCGGCCAGGGCTCGTTGAGGCCGATCGCCAAGCGGCGGCGAGCATGCTTGCAACCGCAACGCCTGCTCCGCTGCGGCGCGTGTTCACGGGGGCCGCGTCGTTCTTCGCGGCGTTGCTCGAGGCTGATCGGTTGCTCGAGGCCGGCGAGGTGCGCGTGGTCGTGCTGGTCGCGGTCGAATCTTTCGTCTCGCTCGACGCCGTGCGCGCAGAGTTGGAGATCGACCCGCCATCGTGGACGCGGGAGCCACCGCCGCTCTCGGAGGCGGCTGCGGCGCTCGTGGTGACGAAGGGCGCGGGCGCCCGCGAGCTCGGGCTCTCGCTCGGCACTGTACACTACGCCGGGACGACGAAAGGCGCGGGCAGCGACGATGACGATCTGGTCGTCGACGGGACGGCCCTCGCTGCGCTGCTCGATGGCGTGCCGGCCGGGCTCGGCCCGATCGCACGTGTGTACGGCCAGGCCGAGATCGACTCGCTTCGCATGGCAGAGTGGACCTGCGCCTCCGCGCGGCACGCGGCGCTCTGGCACGAGACGATGACGATCGAGTGCGTCGAGCGATCGATCGGCCGTGTCGGTGCTGCTTCCGCTGCTGCGCAGATCGCACACGGGCTCGCGGCAGAGCGGCACCACGCCGCGCGCGAGCATGCGGCTGGGGCGGCGCCGTTCGTCGCTTGGGCAGTCTCGAGAGACGGTACGCGGGGGCTGTGCGCCATGACCGCGATGGCGACGAACGCGCCGGGGCCGGAGCATGCGATCCTCGGCCGCCCGCGCCTCGTGGCCTTCGTGGGACCGTGCGCGCACGCTCCGCCGCACGACGCGCCATCGCGCGAGTTCGCAGACACGGCGCTCGGCGACGAGGAGCCGAGCGCAGTGCGGCCGAACCCCGTCGAGGTTCATCTCGACGATCAGCGTACGGCGCCGATCTCCAGCGAGGCCTTCATGGAGGGCATCGTCGCCAGCGCGGCCGACACAATGGCGATGCTCGCCGAGCATCGGGTGACGCGTCCGTTTGCACTCCGAGCGACGCGCGAGGCGCGCATCCTCAAGCTGGCCGACGCCATCCTCGTTTCGGGCGAGCGCGCGCTCGTGGACGTGGTCGACTGGAGCGAGCGAGCCTATGCAGAGGGCCATGTGTGGGCACTCTGGCCCGCAGTTTTCCTCCTCGGCCTGGTCAACGGTCCTGACGGACTCCTCGGGCTCGTGCGTATGTTCGAGCGCTTGCCAGTGGACGCGAGCGATGCGGTGCACGTTGCGACGAACGCGCTCGCGTCGTCGCCTCATCTTGGTGTGGTTGCTTTCGCCGCGGATCTGCTCGACAGCGATCACCCGATCGCCAGCGCCATCGGCATTGATGTGCTGTCGCGTCGAGGCACGCTCGACGTAGCGCGGGCATCGTCGCTGCTCGACAACGAGGCTCCGGCTCGGGTTGCCGCGGCGGTTCGAGCGCTCACGCGGATCGCGGCGCCGCTTCCGCCTCCGGAAGCGGACGAGCGGGTGGGCTCGCTTCTCTCGCATTCCGACGTCGGCGTGGCGTGGGAAGCCGCACGCGCGGTGACGTTGTGGGGCGACGACGCCGCGCTCTGTGCCCTACGCGAGCGGCGTCCCCTGGTCTCGGCGCTGGGCACGCGCGCCGCCGAGCTGTTCGTAATGGGTGGTTCGGCGGACGATTTGGTGCATCTGGAGGACATCATCGCCAGCACGCCCATGACGCCCGATTTACTCCACGCGATAGGCCGATTCGGCAACCCGCTCACGTGGTCGTTCCTCCTGCACCATCTAGCGGACGCCGAGCTCGCTGACGCGGCAAGAGAGGCGCTGCTCATGCTGTTCGGTCCGATCGTGGAGCCGGAGGCCCGTCTACAGCCCAGCGTGTGGCGCGCCGCGCTTGCGGAGCGCGACCTCGATCCTTCGCTACGCTATCGCCATGGCGCCCCTTGGACGCCAGTGGCCATCGCGCGCGATTTGCGGATGTCGACGTTGACCGACGCCGGATCGCAGGGCGACATGGAGCGCGATCTCGACGAGTTGTGGGCGCGGACCGGGCTCTGGTCCCGTGTCGATCTCGACCTGTGGGGGAGCGACGCCGGCACGAGGCTGCACGAGGCAACCGAGAACACGCAGAGCGCGCGATGGCGCGCGGGCTCGTGGCATGATGCGCGGAGGAGACGTCGATGACGAAAGCGGGATCTGCGAGAGTGGGACGGAAGACGCGCGCTGGGGTCGCTGCGACGGACATCGCTCTCGGTCCGGGCTTGCACGCTGCGACGATCGAGCCTGGGCCCAGGGGCGCGTACCGCGTGCGGACGGCAGCGGGCGAGCGCGTACGCGCGAAGCTCGCGGAGGGGGTCGCCCCGGCTCTCGCTGACGAATGCAGGCGGACCCGGCGGACGATGTTGGTAACGCAGACGCGCGACGGCGTCGTGATCGTTGGCGCGTTGCAGACGCAGCCGAGCGCGGAGGGCAAGCCGGAGAAGTTGCGCCTCGATGCGAAGGATCTGGAGCTCGCAGCGGAGCGGGCAATCGTGTTGCGTGTCGGAAAGGCTGTGCTGATGCTCGATGAGAGCGGCGCGATTCGGCTCGCGGGCGAGGGGGTGGCGCTGCGTGCGGCAAAGGCGATAAAGGTGCTCGCCGCGAACGTGGAACTGCCCTGACGTCGGGGAGCTCGGCCGCTGCACGCGGCACAGGCTGGGAACTCCGGACTCCGGAGCTGCCCCAGGACCGAGCCCAGCTCTTCTCGACGAAAGGGCCACCTCAAGAGGCGTGTTGTGCTACCGCGGCGACGGAGGATTGCGATGCCCGACGAGACCAACAGCGCTCAGCTCACCAAGCTGTTCGTCTGCTGCTTCGAGTTCAGCCCTGATGAGGAACTTGTCGGCAGCGAAGACGATGCTGACGACGACGACGGCACCTTCCAGATCGTCGTCGAAGCGCGGGACGTGGATGACGCCGTGTCCAAGTGTCGCGCACGCCTCCACGAGATCGCGACCACGAGTGGCAGCCTCGGCCCCGTCGTGGTTTACGCGAACGCCTTCATCGAGACGGCGTCAGGCGACCTCACGCGCGGCCTTATCGTCAATCACCAGAAGCTCGGCGACGTGCTCTTCTATAGCTATCTGCCAGAACAGGGCGCCACCGGCGCCACCGAGCACTTCCTTGATGACGAGGAAGGAGAAGAGGCGGACACACACGATGACGAGACGGACGCTTCGGACTATGACGAGGACGGCGACGGTCGCACCGTGCCGGTGTTCTGGGCGAAGTGGAAGCTCTACTGGTGCGAGACAGGCGACGGCGACGAGGACTGGTTCGTGATCGCACGCACGGCGTGGGAGGCCGAGCGGTTCCACGAGAACATGGAGGGCTACGACGAGGGAGACGCCTCCGCCGAGTTCGTGTGCGTGCTGCCTGATTTGATCCAGCGCCAAGCAGAGCGCGAAGGCGGTGGATGGCCATCTGCCGACGTGCTGCTTGCTTGCGGGGCCGAGTTCATCCCCCACGTGCCGCAGGATGGTTTCGGCGACCTGCGCGAGAAGGTCGGCTCCGGCGCTCGCGTCGTGCGCATTAACGGCCGCGTGTACAGCGAGGGCGATGTCGTTAGCAACACCATCCAACGCCTGGGTGGTGAAGGAGAACCGGACGCCTGATGTCGCACCGAGCTCTCGCGCGTCGTCGTTGCTCGGCGCGCTCGCCGCCGTGCAGAAGGTATTCGTCCCGTTCGCCGGCAGCGTTCCCGAGGAGCGCACCGCGAGCGAAGCCTGCGAACGTCTCGTGCTCGGCGCCACGCTGGCGAACCTGCGCCTCTACGTGGCACCCCAGCCCCAGAAGAAGAGGTACGGCACGACGCGAGCCTCCGCGCCAGCGTCGGCGCCAACCAAGGACGATCGACGCTCCACCGGCGCGGTGCTGGCGCGACGTTTCACCGCCGCCCTCCTCTTGGTTTCCTCCGGCGTGGTGGGTTCAGCCGGCACGGCGCCAGCGGCTTCATCCCATCTGTAGCCGATACCCGCGGTAGCCGATACCCGCGGTAGCCGATACCCGCGGTAGCCGATACCCGCGGTAGCCGATACTCGCGGTATCCCCCGGCGCCCGACACCGGATACCCGCGATATCCGGTATCCGCCGGGCGCCTGTTGTTCGGTACCGGATATCGATATTGATGCCCCGGCATCCGATGCCCGCTATCCGAGGGTGCCTGTTGTTCGATACCGGATATCGACATTGGTATCGACCAGCGTCGGTTGACTGCCATGATTCGCTCGCAACACTCTCGCGTATGGCATCCACGCGGAGCGATTCGCAGGTGCCGCCCTGAGCCCGAAGACGCCAGCAACGGGAATGCGCGCCGATGTTGTCACGCAATTCGTGGACCACCGTAGAGCAAGCGGCGGAGTTTCTCGGCCTCACGCCCGTCACGCTACGTCGCAACTTTGAGCGCAACGCACGCGTGGCGCCAGATGGTGGGACCGTCGCGCAAGTGGATGGGCTCACCGCGCGCAAGATTGGGCGCCTGTGGCGAGTGTGGCTGGCGCCTGGATGGCTGAGCCCCGCGCAGGGGTCGAAATAGCGATCTGGTCTCATTTGGGCATTTTTACCGGCCCTTGCGGCGCGCGTGCTCCTTCTGCTATGCGGTCGTCAGCGAACACGTGCGCCATGAGAAGGAGTTCTCATCATGGTGCGCAAGACGACTCGACGGGGTAAGCGGGTCCTGGTCATTGACTTCACCTTTACGAAACCGGACGGAACGGAGGGCCGTTACCGTCGGGACGCCGCCGTCCAGACGATGGCGGCGGCGCAGACCGAGGAGACGGCTCGTAAGCTCGGGGCGACCCTCTTCGGCGCCCCGGAGCGAATGTGCGGCCCGAACGGCGTGGCGCTGCGGCCCACCGAGGCGCCCGCGCCCGAGCCGCCTCCGGAGCCCATGTTCGGGGTGGTCGTCGATCGGTATCTCACCGAGTATGCGCCGTCGGCGATCTCGCCGTCGACGCTCGATGGCTACCGCAGCAAGCTCCGAACGCACGTCACCCCGCGCCTCCGCGACCTCCCCGTCTCGGAGGCGTTCGAGGTAGCGAAGTCGCGCGAGATCGACGTGGCGATGGTCGAGGCCGGATGTGCGGTCTCGACGCGGCGCCAGGTCTTCCTCGCGCTGCGAAGCGTGGCGCGGTTCGCGGTCGAGGCGAAGATCCTCACCCAAGAGCCGAAGTACCTCAAGCTGCCCAAGTGCGGTAAGCGCGTGCCGACCGCGCCGAGTTCCCAGGACGTGGCGGCGATGATCGACTGCGCTACCCGCCCCGAGCATCGGCTCGTCATCCTGCTCGCGGCGCATGCTGGGCTGCGCAAGGGGAGATCCGGGCCCTGCGGTGCGGGGACGTCGAGTTGGAGCACAACCGGCTCATCGTGCGCCTCTCGCGTTATCGCGACCACACGAGGACGACGAAGTCGGGGAACGAGCGGCAGGTGCCGCTCTCGTCCCAGCTTCGCGCGGCCCTCATCGAGGCGCGCGTTCAGGAGCGCCCGAAGGCGCAAGAGGCGTCGCTGACATCGACGGGCAAGCCGTGGGGCTGCGGCGGCCCGTACTGGGTCGTTAAGAAGACGCTCCGCAGGCTGAAGCTGCCGCATGCACGGCTCCACGGCCTGCGAGCGTTCTTCGTGACCATCCTCCTCCGTGGCCACGTGCCCGTGCACGTTGTGCGCGAGTTGGTTGGCCACGAGGACCTCGCGACCACGCAGGGCTACGCAGCGATCGGCTCGACGGAGTGCAGTGATGCGGTCGGCGTGCTGGAGCGCGTCTATCGGGGCGAACCGACCGAGCTGGCGGGCGTGCAGAAGCGGGTGCGGCGGATGCAGCGGGTCAGCCGCATCACGGGGCGGATCCGGCTCCTGCGAAAGCGGGTGCTGGCAAGGCTCAAGAGTCGCGGTAACAATTCGGAAACGCCCCCGATCGCGGCGTGAGTGAGCGGGTCCTGAAACGCCGGTTTCGTATGTACTTTCATTGACTTACTGACTGATGGTGGGGGTGTTTGACTTAGGTACCCCCATACCTCGAACCACCCTCGCCCTTTTGAACGTCGCGCCGCGCGGGCCTCGCGTTGTCTTTCTCGGTCACGCTCTGAGCGCGGCGCGCGATGCGCGGCGGCCCGCGCGAGGCGACGCCGCTCAGCGGAAGCAGGTGCCGAGGGTGGCGCGGCCGCCGACCGCGTCGAAGAGCTTCTTGCCTTCGCGATCGATGTCGTCGATCGAGCGCGGTACGCCCTTGCCCGACTTGGGGAACACCACGTAGACGACGCCCGCGGGCACGCCGCCGTCGCGCGGGCTCGCGGCCACGTTGATGGCGTCCGCGAGCGCGATCGAGCCTTGGCCGAGCTTCGCCGGCGGCGCGTAGTCCGCGAAGACGGCGAACGCGATGCGCCCGTTCTTGGCGTTCATCACGACCGCCAGATCACCGAGCTCCGCGCCCCACTCGCGCGCCTGCTCGGGCAGCGCCACGTAGGGGACCTTGCTCGCGTCCACGTAGCGCTTCGGGCTCTTCGCCGGCTTGGCTTTGTCGAAGAGCGCCGTCGTGGAGACGTAGTATCCCGGCGCCGGATCCGCCGGCCCCTGCAAGAGCGGCTTGCCGTCGGGCTTGCCGTTGTGGGTGGCGATCGCGGCCCAGCGGCCCGAACGTCCGGCGTTGGCGAGGTCGTCGATCGCCTTGCTGTCGTCGGGGTGATAGGCCTTGGGCGCGCCGGCCGCGCGGGTCTTCATCCCGGTCCGAAAGCCGAACGCCGTGCTCCCCGGCAAGCGCCACACCGGCGTGCCCACGACCTCGGCGATGACCTCCTTGTTGCACCCCGGCGGCCCCGCCGGGCGCGCCTTCTCCGGCGGAGGCGCGCGCCCCGCGGCCACCTCCGCCGACGTCGCAGCCGCGGACTGCGGCGGCGGCGCCGGAGGAACCGGCGTGCTGCACGCACCGCTCAGACCGAGGAGGAGCCCAAGCGCGACGCGCATCGAGCCTCGAATCATCATCATCATCCGTGAATCCATGACGAGAGCTGCTGCTCTGCGCCCGCTCTGCAAGTCCCGCGCTCGCGCCGTCAAGAGCGAAGGAAGCAGGCAAATGAAAGCACCGAGCCCCACCGTCGACGGCGCGATGGTCGCTCGGCCTGGTCACCGCGGATGTCAGCTTCGATCGCGGCGGCATCGCGATCGTTGGTGCTCAAACGATATCACCGCGATCGTTTGAGCTCCAACGAAGTGGCGAAGCGCGCGCGAGCGCCAGCCCCGCCGTGGCCTCGAACCATCTGGGCGAGTGAAGGCTTCGAGCGTTGCCGCGGTCTCAACCGTTTGGGCGAGCGAAGGCTTCGAGCGTTGCCGCGGTCCCAACCGTTTGGGCGAGCGAAGGCTTCGAGCGTTGCCGCGGTCCCAACCGTTTGGGCGAGCGAAGGCTTCGACCCTTGTCGCGGTGCGAACCGTTTGGGCGAGTGAAGGCTTCAACCCTTGCCGCTGTCTCAACGGTTTGGGTGCGGGAAGGGTGGAGCCCTTCCGCAGCCCCAAAGTTTTGGGCGAAGGGAGGGTGGACCCCTTCCGCTTGCCTCAAAGTTTGGGGCGAAGGGAGGGTGAACCCCTTCCGCTGCCTCAAAGTTTTGGGCGAAGGGAGGGTGAACCCCTTCCGCTGCCTCAAAGTTTTGGGCGAAGGGAGGGTGAACCCCTTCCGCTGCCTCAAAGTTTTGGGCGAAGGGAGGGTGGACCCCTTCCGCTGCCTCAAAGTTTTGGGCGAGGGAAGGGGAGAGGTAGAGCCGCCTCCGTGGACAATGACGCTGCTAAGCGCGTTGCGCGGCCTCGCCGGTTGGGCGAGCCGCCTGCCTCACGAGCCGCCGATACAGTCGGCGCGCGCCATCGAGATGCGGCTCGCGTTCGACCACCACTGTCCCCAGGCCACCACGATGCTCCGCGCGTCGGGTGAGGCGGCCACGGAGATGCGCCCCGGGGCGTCGAGATTGGGGAGCACCGCCTCTCCGAGCTTGGCCCCGGACTCCGTGAGGACGCGGACGTGGACCTCGGGCGGCGCCGTGTCCAGCGACACGCCGATCGGTGTCCAGGCGAGCGCGAGCGAGCGACCCATCGACGCGATGGCGAAGCTGCCTGGGTCCACGTCTGCGAGCGTCGTCGAGACGACGACTTCACCGGTTGCGCCGTCGATTCTCCGGAGCTCGAGCTGGGGCGGCGCATCGTCCACGTGCTTGGGCCACGCCGCCCAGAGGCCCTCCGGGTGCGGCGCCACGACGGCGTACCCGTCGAAGCCGCCGACGAGCACCGGGCTCTCGCCGGCACGCACGCGGTGGATCACGGTCAGCGTGTCCGCGGAGCAGTCGGGATCCGCGGAGAAGAGGTTCATCGCGGCGACGAGGAAGCCGTCGCCGAAGGGCACGGCTCCGGCCGGGTAGGGGTCGACCCCATCCGGCAGAAACGAGCAGGGCCACGGCCAACTCTGCACGGTCGGTCCATCGTTGGTGTGGGAAACGAGAGAGACGTCGAGGTAGTTGCCGCCGGCATCCTGCGCAGCGACCAAGAAGGCCTCGCCGTTGTGCGCTGCAAACATGGGTGTGGTTCCCGGGACCCCGATGACGTTCCCCGTGGTCTCGAAGGGATCGAGCCCGAGATGGAAGGCGGCCTGCTCCGCGTAGGCGACCGTGAGCAGGCCAAGCGCGGCCTCGGACGTACCCGTGAGCGCGAAGCTGTGCGTCGGGACGCCGAGGAGGCCCGGGGGAGCGTCTCCGGGATGGAGGGCGTGGCCAGCGTCCCAGGCGGGGCGATGGGCCAGACGTTGAAGGGATTGAAAGCCGTGTGGCCCACCTCCGTGAACGGGATCGTCGAGGCTGCGAGCCGGCGCTCGAAAGCCAGCGCGATGAGCCCCGCGCTCCCGGTCGCGACGAGCTGCGGAGCGTCGTCATCGTGCGAAGGGTCTTCGTCGAGGGTGATGACGGCGGGCCGGAAGGCGATCGTGGAACAATCGCCGCTGGCTGGGAGCGCGCCGCCCACACCGGGCCCGGTCGTCGACCCCGCACCGGAACCGCTCGTCGATGAAGCGGTCGCGCCCTCGGGCGAGAGCGAGTCTCCGCAGCCCGTGAAGAGTGCGAGGGCGAGCGTCGTGGAGAAGAGATGTTGGCGCATGCCTACGGCCGCAACATAGTCGCGACCGCGGGATGCCGCGCGAAAACCAAGCTGCGGGCTTGTCAGTTCCGGCCGAGGAGGCGTTCGACGAGGAACGAGGCGACGGTCGCGGGCTTGGTGCCGGGGCCGAAGCCGGCGTCGAAGCCGAGGTCGACGGCGAGCTGATGGTCGATGCGCGGGCCGCCGAGGAGGATGATGAAGCGCTCGCGCAGGCTCTCCTGGCGGAGGAGATCGACGAAGGCCGCGGCGTTTTCCTTGTGGCAGTTGCGCTGGGTGATGACTTGGCTGACGAGGATGGCGTCGGCGCCGAGGGCCTTGGAGCGCTCGAGGAGCTCGTGGTTCTCCACCTGCGCGCCGAGGTTGTGGGCGTCGAAGCACTTGTAGCTCTCGAGCCCCTTCTCGCCGGCGAAGCCCTTGTAGTTGAGGATGGCGTCGATGCCGACCGTGTGCGCGTCGCTGCCGGTGCAGGCGCCCACCACCACGATCTTGCGGCCGAGCGGCTTGGCCTTGTCTTCGATCTCGTCGTGCCGGAGCGGGCGCGCCGAGAGCTCTTCCACGTGGATCGCCGAGAGATCGACGCTGTGCTGCGAGTGGCCGTAGACGACGAAGTACGTGTGCTCCTTGGCGCACTGCTCCATGGTCGTCACCAAGGGATCGCGTAGGCCATGCGCTTCGGCGAAGCGCTTCGCCGCCTCCCGCGCCCGGTCGCCCGGCAAGACCTCCAGGGTGAAGGACATCTGCACCATGCCGTCGCCCTGGCGATCGCCGTACGCGCGAAGCTGCTTGCTCTCCGCCATGCGTCGCCTCTTAGCAGAGGAGGCCCCTCGTTCCCAACCCCGCGCTGCCATGCGGGCGTGCTGAAGAGGAAACGGACGAGCCCGACGCAGCGCGACGTGACCGCGGTGCGCGCGCGCCTTTCGCGAGAACGAAGGCGCTCGCCCTGCTTCGCCCGAGCTGCCGGCGGGCACGTTCACGCGGCGACGTGCGAGCGCAGGCATGCTCGGGGCGGATCGCGGGTGAGCGCTTCCGCGCGTGGAGGGTGCGGGGCTGCGTTCGTCGGAGATGGCGTCAGGGCTGCGTGGTGACGTAGAGCGTGCCGGCGCCGTTGGGGCCCGAGCCCGCCTCGCACGTGTCCGGCGGGAAGTAGGCGTGCTGCGCGAGGAGGCAGGCGCAGGTGAGCTGGTTCAAGCAAGCCGCGGGGATCGGGTCGCACCACGCCGTGGAGCCGCCTTGGTTGAAGTAGTACTGGCAGAGCTCCTGGCCCTTCGTGCACATGTTGTTGTGCCCGTTGAGGTTGCACGTGTACGTCGTGGTGATGGGCTTGCACCAGCCGAACTCGTCGCAGTAATCGCCGCTCCCGCAATTGCCGCACGACACGGACTTGCCGCAGTTGTTGGTGTGGCTCCCGCAGGCCGGCGCGTCGCAGGGTGACGTGGCCTCGCAGCACGTATGGTCGGCCTCGCAGGCTCCCGAAGCGCAGTGCGCGCCGCTGGTGCAAGCGACGCAGGTGTGGGTCTCGAGATCGCACGCGCCGAGCGGCGCCTTGCAGTCCGCGTCGGCGGCGCACGCGACACACGTATGCGAGCTCGGGTCGCAGGCCGCGGTCGGTGCTTGGCACTGCGCGGCGCTGGTACAGGCGACGCACTCGCCGCGCTGCGTGTCACAGGCCGGCGTCGCGCCGCTGCAGTCTGCGTCGGTGTGACAGAGGGCGCAGGCGGGCTCCGTCGGGTGCGTGAGGTGCAAGCCGAGGAGGCCGTCGGTGCAGTTCTTCAGGCACGCTTCGCGGGATTGCGTCTGAAAGCACGCGCCGCCGGGGCCGAACGCGGCCTTCGCGCCGGACGTGCTCTGCGGCTCGGCGGTCTCGGCGCAGGCGACGAATTGCGTGCAGGCGTCGCTCGGCGTGCCGCCGCTGCCGCCGCTGCCGGTCGTCGTGCCGCCGCCCGATCCACCCGTGCCACCGCCGCCGCACGCCGCGAGCACGACGCAGGGAAACGAGAGCGCGAGGAGCGCGCGAGCGAGAGGTGCAGAGAAGAGACCCTTGCGCGAGATGGTGTGTGTCACGGCCGCGGTCGTAGGGGTGTGTCCCAGCGCACGCAAGGGACAGCGCGGCGCGCACAAAACGTCGCGGGACGCTCCTGTTCCGCGCATCGTCGTTCGCGCTCGCGACACCGCGCATCGTCGCTCGTGCGTGCGACATCGCGCATCGTCGTTCGCGCTTGCGACCTCGCGCTCGCGACGTCGCAAGCGCTCGACGGTGACTAACCGCGCTCGAGCGCTTCGAGGATCGGGTTCACGTACTCGGGGTGCCGTTCGACGACGCCGGCGGCGCCCTTCCCGCCGGTGCGCGTGCGCTTCACGTCGGCGAAGGCGCCGCGGCCGATCGCGTCCCAGATGGTCTCGCGCTGCACCTCTTCGAGCAGACCCTTCGCCTTCTCGAGCACGTCGCGGGCGCGGGTCTCGACGATGCCGCCCGGCTTCCAGGCGTGGATCTCTTCGCCGAGGTGGCGCGCCGTTCCGAAGACGTAGCGCGCGCTCTTCAGCGAGAGGTACCGATCCATCAAGAGGGGCGTGTGGATGGCCTCGCTGAACATGCCGAGGAGCTCGATCGATTGGTTCGTGGCGACGCCGACCAGGTTGAACATGGCGTCGTGCACGTGGCTGTGGAGGATGTCGCCCGTCTTGAACTTGGTCGGCGGCATCCACTTGATCGGGTGGCGATCGAAGATCTGCCGGATGAGCTGGGCCTGCGCGATCTCGAAGAGGAAGCTGTCCTCGAGCCACGGGTTGATCTCGAACGCGTGGCCGAGCCCCATCTGCTCCTCGCGGAGGCCGGCGCGCTTGGCGAAGGCCTCGTTGATGAACTGCGAGGCGAGCACCGTGTGGGCCTGCTCGACCGCGTCGGCCGTGGTCAGGTAGTTGTCCTCGCCCGTGTTGATGACGATCCCGCTCCGCGCGATGATCCGCCGCGAGAAGTACTGATCGACGAAGGTGCGGCGCATGTTGATGTCGCGGAAGAGGATCCCGTACATCGCGTCGTTGAGGAGCATGTCGAGCCGCTCGACCGCCGCCATCCAGGCGATCTCGCTCATGCACAGGCCGGACGAGTAGTTGGTCTGCGCGCAGTAGCGGCCCGTCTCGCGGGTGGCCTCGTCGCAGGCGGTGCGGATGATCTTGAAGTTCTCCTGCGTGGCGAAGGTGCCGCCGTAGCCTTCGGTGGTCGCGCCCTCGGGCACGTAGTCGAGGAGCGACTGGGCCGTCGCGCGGATGACGGCGACGATGTCCGCGCCGGCGAAGCGCGCGGCCTTGGCCTGTACGGCGTCGTCGTAGATGTTGCCCGTGGCGACGATGACGTACTTGAGCGGCGTCGGCTCCGCGGGGAACTGCGCTTTGAAGGCCATGCGATCGTCCCGGGCGCGATCGATGCGGGCGATGGCGGCCTCCGTGGCGCGCTCGAGGGCGCCGCGCGCTGCGGCGGCCGAGGGCCACGACGCGGGATCGCCGTCGAGCGAGCCTTCGCCCCAGGCGATCGACTCGGCGGCCTCCTGCACGTCGGCGGCGCCGTCGAGGAGCGCGCGGCCGAGGAAGTAGGCGACGCCGCGGCCGGTGAAGCCCTTCTCGTGCAGGCGATCGACCAGCGTGTTGCAGAGCGGCGTGCCTTCGCCGTCGGCGCCGGTGACGCCGTACGAGCGGGCCACGGTGCGCTCCACGCCCACGGTGGTGTGGCGATCGATGAAGCGCTGCACCTCGTCGGCGATGTCGGCCGCGGAGGCGCGGCAGGCTTCGACGGCGGCGGGATCGACGGGGACCTGGGCCATGGAGCGGCTCTAGCGGGTGGGGACGGGGGCCGTCAACCAGGCTGGACCGATCGGCTTTTCGTTGACCGCGAAAGGCGCGGTTCGCTAATCGCCAAAGGGGGGAGCCGGGGGGCTCTCGGAAAACAGAGGAGCTTGGCGATGAAGCGAATCGGATCGCGTTTCACATGGGGAATGACGCTTGCCAGCATTGCGCTCGCGGCCTGCACGGGCCCGCAGGGCGAGAAGGGTGAGCCGGGCGCGGGCGATCCCAGCGTCAGCGCGGTGACGCCGACCTCGGCGTTCCTCGCTCGCACGATGGATGTGACCATCAGCGGCACGGGCACGAGCTGGACGAAGGGCGCGACCGTCGACTTCGGGCCGGACATCACGGTCGACGACCTCGTGGTCGCGAGCCCGAGCGCGCTCGTCGCGACCATCACCGTGGCGCCCAAGGCCGCGCTCGGCCGCCGCGACGTGACCGTGCGCGAAGGCAGCGTCACCACGAGCTTCACGGGCGCGTTCGCGGTGGAGGCGCCGGTGAAGATCACCACGCGCGGCTCGCTCGCGCAGGGCAGCGTGGTCACGGTGCACGCGCGCGGCCTCGATTTCGAGACGCCGTTCGACACGACCTCGACCGGCGACGGCTTCTTCACGCCGCTCGAGTTCACCAACGTCAGCGTCGATTCGCCCGCGGGCGCCGCGGCGTCGGTGGACAACGTGGCCGACTACGTCGTCGACTACACGCTGCTCGTCGACGTCGACGCGCCCGCCGCCTCCGTGGACGTGAACCTCACGAGCGGGCCCGAGGGCGACACGCTCGCGTATCCGTACCCCGGGGCGTTCGCCATCAAGGCGCGCGCGCCCAAGGCCGTGACGCCGAGCGCCGCGGCGACCGAGATGCTCGCGAGCCCGGGGGACAGCGCGCTCTTCGCGTACACGCCGTCGAGCGCGACGCTCAACATCGTCGACCTCACCGCGACGGGGACGCACCCCGACGCCACGCCCGGCGCCTACTTCCTCCCGAAGAGCGGCAAGTTCGCGGACGCGTTCGCCGCGGGCGAGAGCACCACGCAGGTGATCGCGTCGACCGACGTGATCTACGCGGTCGCGATCGATCAAGGCGGGCTCGACGGCTACTCCATCGGGCTCGAGGTGAAGGAGACGCCGGCGCAGGGCGGCGCCGAGAAGGAGCCCAACGACAGCCAGGCCGCCGCCGAGACCAACGGCGCGGTCGCTCTGCCGTACGCCATCCAAGGCGCGAGCTTCTCGAGCGGCACCGACGCGGATTGGATCGCCGTCACCGTGACCGCGGCCGACGTCGGCAAGCAGATCTACGTGCAGACGACCGGGCTCGATCGGCTCACCGACACCGTGATCGAGATCTTCGACGATCAGGGCAACTCGCTGGTCGGGCCGAGCGACGATCAAGGCTACCTCGACGTGCTGTCGAGCGAGGCCATCAGCAAGGCGGGCACGTACTTCGTGAAGGTCTTCGCGTCGGACTACTTCGACGCGAAGCACGGCAAGTACGACTGCGTCATCCGCTTGCAGTGACGCGCGTGGTCGAGGGCGCCCGGCCGTGGTGGCCCGGCGCCTTCAGCTTGGTGGGTGGATCGATCAGGTGAGCTCGCGGAGCGCGCGGAGGAGCTCGTCGAGCGAGGCCCCGTCGTGGGCGCCGAGCGCGGCCGTGCCGCGCGAGAGCGTGGCGGCCAGCGCCTTGGGATCGAGGTCCGCGGGGGTGGCCATGAGGATCGCCGACTCGGCGCGCATCACCTCGTCCACGAGATCCTGCAGCTCGCTCGCGGGCAAGCCGGAAGCTCGGGCCTTCTCGGAGACCTCGCCGGCCGCGCTGGCGACGGCGTCGAGATCGGCGCGCGCCGTCACCCGCATGCGCACCACGTCGAGCCGCTCGCGCACCGCGCGATAGGCCTCCTCCACGGCGTCGACGTCGCGCAGCGCTTGTTGCAGCGGATCGTCGTCGTCGATCGGACCGGAGCCGCGCCGTGTCGCGAGCGCCTCGAGCTCGGCGCGCGCATCCGCGGCGCGGGTGAGGAAGCCGTCGATGCCGGCGGCGGCTTCGGCGAGGCTCTCCGGCAGCGCCGCGGGCTCGGCGCCCGTGAGGGTCTGCGCCACGTGACGCGGGCGCTGCCGCAGGAGGCGAGCGAGCGGCGCGCTGGTCGCGATGCGAAAGGCAGCCGTCTCCGCGGCATGGAGGATCTTGCCGCCCAGCTCGAGCTTGGTCGTCACCTCGTCACGGGCGCGCCGGAGCTCGACCCCGAGATCGCCTTCGAGCGCCGCGTCGTCGAGCCGGGCGAGGCGCGACTCGACCTCGGCGCGCGTCGCTTCGAGGTTGGTGAGCGCCGCGCGCAGGCGGCCGACCGCGGCGTCGGCGGCGGCGAGCTGGGCGCGCAGATCGTCGCCGTCGAGGAAGGCGCGCCGCGTCTCGGCCAAGCGCTTCGCTTCGCCTTGCCGCCGGCCTTCGAGCGCGTGGCTGCGGCGCACGCGCGCGCCCCCCAGGACGAGCGCGGCCCGCGCGCCGCCGAACATCAGGAACGCGCTCGAGGCGCCGAGCGCGGTCGCGAGCGCCACCGCCGTGGAGATGGTCGGCACGAGCTCCCCGCCGGCGCCGGGCGCCCCCACGCGGAGGCCCATCGCGGCGACGACCATGGTCGCGACCGCCGCGGAGATCCCGATCCAACGGGCCGCGCGCTCCGACCCATGCTCGCCGAGCGACGCGTGGATGGGCAGGCGCAGCGCCGGGGCCAGGGTCACGGCCAAGTAGGTGATCGATGTCAGCGCGACGATCACCAGCACCAGCGCGAACGCCGAAGACAGCGCCGCGAGGAGCCGGCCGAAGAGCCAGACCTCCACCATGACCAAGGGTTACCCGAGGCCGCGCCGCGGCGCACCAGCTTCCGTCACTTCGTCGCCGGTGCGCTCTCGACGGTGAAGTCGTAGTCGAGCAGCGGCCGCTGGCAGGCGCGCCCCTCGGCCGTCGCGAGCGGAGCCGTGCCGATCTCGCCTGCGTCGCAGGCCTGCACCCGAAAGCGCCCCGGCGCGTGCGGCCCGGCCGGCAAGAGGGGCACCGGATCGTGTTGCGACGGGCCGGATTTCATGAGCTGCGTGGCCACCTTCCGCCCGTCCGGACCGAAGACGCAGAAGCGCACCGCGTGGTGGATGGCGGGGCCGCGCCGATCCGCCTTGGCCGCGTCCCAGCGAAACTTCTCGAACCAGTCCACGTGCGCGAGGACCGCCTCGCCCGCGCCGAACGTGCGGGTCGACTGATCCTCGCGCGCCTTGGGCGCTCGCATCAGCCAGCTCGAGCTGATGAGCATGGGCCGCTCATTGGGCCGATAGGCGCGCCGCCGGTCCTGTCCGCGCGGCGTCGCGCGGGGCTTGCCCGACGCGCGAATCGGGATCTCGCGCAGCGTCTCGCCGGCGCAGGGATCGAAGCCGTCCACGTCCTCCGCCCACACGAGCTGGTTCATGCGCCCGCGGTTCACCGTCGCATAGGTCGCCGAGACGCGTTGATACGACGGGCCATCCCAGCCACGGGGGTTGTCGCGCACGCCGTCCCAGCGCGAGAGCACGTTGCGCTCGAACACGGGGCGCTCGTCGAGGTAGTCCTCGAGCACGCGTTGCAGGAAGATCTCCACCGGCTCGCGCGGGACGACGCCGTGCTCCTCCGCGCTCGGCACGCAGTCTTCTTCGAGCATGCCCTCCTGGCCCGCGGCGCGCTTGCCGTAGCCCCAGCAGCGGCACTCCTTGCTGCCGTGCGTGTCGAGGAAGGCGCGCTCGGCGCAGCGTGGATCGGCGCCGCGCGCGGGCGTGACGTCGGGCCCGGCGAGGCCGGGGAAGGGGCGGCGGTTGCCCGCGAGGTCGAGCGAGATCCACGTCTCGCGATCGCCGAGCTTCATCCGATCCTCGAACGTGCCGCAGCGGGCCGCCCACGCGGCGGGATCGCGCAGCGCCTCGGGGCCGAGCGGATCGCAGCTCAAAGGATGATGCGTGCGGATGTAGCGCGAGAACCAGCCCGTGCGGACGTTGGCGATGTCGAGCGTGACGAAGTCGCGCCCCAGATCGAGGACGTGGCTCGCGTACCACATCGAGAACAGGTACCCGTCGCCCTGCGTGAGCAGGATCGATCCCCGCGGGATGCGCTCCCCGAGCTCGCGTGCGTAGCTCTCGCCGATGGTCGCTTCGCCGGCGATGTCGGTGCCGCGCGCCACCGCCGCGCTCGCCGTCGGCACGAGCACCGCCGCGCCGAGGAGCGCCGGCAGCACCCACGCGGGCGCCGCGCGGAGCGCATGCCGCTTTCGATAGAGCACGACGGCGCCGACCAGCGCTGTCGCTGCGACGACCCCGAGCGTGATCGCGATGCCCTTGGAATGTGCGCCGAAAGGACCGGGCAAGCGCTTGGTGAAGCGGCCGTAGACGGCGATGGTGATCGCCGTGATGGTCAAGGTCGCGAAGGTGAGGGCGAGCGCCACGGGCGTGCGGCTCTCCGGCCGTCGTGTGCGAGCGACGCGGAGCATCCACGCGAGACCGGGGCCCATGAGGACCGCGCAGGCATAGAGGCCGGGGATGTAATACGTGCCGTAATCGCCCACCGCGTAGTGCACGCCGTGCGCGGTGTTGAAGAGCAGGAACGCGAAGAAGAACAGCGCCGGCCGCAGCGCGCGCCGGAACGTGACCACGAGGCCCGCGAGGAAGAGCACCGTGCCCGCCGGGAGGAACTGCTGATCGAAGATGTCGGGAACGACCTTGATGCGTGCCCAATGCGCAGCCCAATCGAGCTTGCGCATGAAGCCTTGGTACTGCTTGCCGGTGAAGTGGTTGTAGAGGTTGTCCCAACCGTTGACGTCACCCCACGGGACCCCGGCCGAGTGGTTGTTGGCCCAGATGAGGTACGCGTAGCTGAGGAGCGGCAGGAACCCGACGAGGCACGCCGCCGGGAAGCCCCACCAAGGCGCGAACACTTTCCCTTCGCGGAAGCTCGGTTTGAGCAGGCGAATGAAGCGTTGGATGGGCGTCGTGATCCACGCCGTGAAGAACGTGGGCCGGCGCGCGAGCAGGTAGATGAGCGCCGCCGGCAGCATGTAGACCATGGTCACGTGGTGCGCGAGGCCGAGCCCCATCGGCAGCGCCGCGGCCACCACGTAGCGCTCTCGGCGCGTGACCTCGAAGCGCATCCACAGGTACCCGGCCCACGTGACCAGGAAGAAGTGGAGCGCATAGACCTCGGGGATGTGGAGCTGCCCCCACAGCATGGGCGCGACGCCGAGCAGGATCGCGGTCGCGGCCGCCGCGGCGTCGGCGGCGCGCGGATCGTCGTCGGGCCGCTGCGCGAGGCGCGTCACCATGCGCGTCGTGTGCGCCGCGAAGACGGCCCCGGCGGCGCCGCACAGCGCATTCATGATCTCGATGCGAACGATGTACGGCACCGATCGCGGCCACAGCGCCGCGAACGCGTGGCCGACGAGGATGAAGATCGGATAGCCCGTGGGATGCCCGACGCCGAGCGCGCGGATGGCCGACACCAGCTCGGGCCCATCGGAGAACGTCGCTCCGGGCGCGAGCGTGGGCAGGTACGCGAGGAACAACGCGACGCCGATCAGCGCATAGCCCCAGCGCACGAAGCGCGAGGCAGCGGGGACCACGTCTCGGGGCGCGGCGGCGAGGTCTTGGGAGGGATCGCTCACGGTAGGCGAAGCAAGGCGCGGTGGAGCGCGTGCAGCCGGTATGCCACGAGCAGCTCGAGGCGCACAGCCGCGTGATGTGCGGTGCCTCGCGCATCGCCGAGGGGGAAGGGAGACGCACGGTTTGCGCGGCGCGCGGCATCGTTGCGCGAGACCGATGCTGGATTGTCGCGAGGCCGTGTTCGATGAATGGCGCGTGCCGCGCGCATCGAGCGGGCTCGACCGAGCATCAGTCGGCGTGCGAGCTGTCGGGCGAATGGCATGCGCCGTAGCGCGAGGTGTCGTGGGCGCGCGCCGTCGCGACGAACGACGGCGCGCACTGTTGGGTGAGTCATCCCATCGTCACGGCGACGATCGCAGCGCCGCGCGACTCACAGCAGACTCTCCTTTTCCTTCGCTGCGATCTTTCCGGCCTGCACCTTTACCGCGAACGCCTTCCCATCCCACGTGATCGTGTGGCGCGTGAACGCGACGTCGCGGCCCGGCGCATCACTGCGCCAACGCACCGCCCAGCGCAAGCGCTCCGCCTCCGCCGTCGGAACGATCACCGCCACGAGCCCCATGGGCAGCGCCGTGGTGGCCTCACCGATCGGCGTCTCCTTGGTGCCGTCGAGCGCTGCGAGCGAGAGCGCGGCGGCGTAGTCCTCCCACGTCACGATCACCAGCGTGGCCGGCCCGCTCAGCACGCCGAGCTCCTTCAGCTTGCGCGACACGCTCTCGGCTTGGCTCGCGGGCGCGCTCGTGTCGGCGAGGAGCCGGCCGAGTCGCGCCGCCGAGAGCATGCGCGCCCAGGCCCGCGGATCATTCGGACCCGGTGTGCCTTCAGCGGTCGCCACCTGCCGCTCCAAACGCAGCGCTTCGTCCACGCGCCCGCTCCCCGCCGCGGCGGCGGCGAGGCGCAGGAAGCTCGTGGGATCCGCGGCCGCGACATCGGTGAGCGTCTTGTATTGGCGATAGGCCGCGGGATACCAGCCGTGGCGAAGGTACACGTCGCCGAGGAGCCGCCGCGAGTCGGCGCTCGATGGATCGAACTCGACGATCTCGGAATAGGTCCGCACCGCTTCGTCGGTCTCGCCGCTCTCGGCCAGCACGTCGCCGAGCGTGAGCGAGAGCGCCGGGCTCATCAGCCCGCGGCCCTGCATCCGTCGCCCGAGCGCGAGGGCCTCGTCCTTTTGCTTGGCCTCGGCGAGCGCGCGCACGAGCCGCATCTGGACCTCGGGATCGTCGGGATACGAGATCTCCAGTTGGCGCAGCTTGGCCACGCGATCCTCGGGCGTCGCGAGCAGCGCGAGCTCGCCGTCGATCTCGGCCCACTTCACCTTGTCCTCGAAGAGCGCGCGCCGCACGACGGCCACGATGCGCGCGTCGACGGTACGCCGCAGGATCGACTGCGCGATGAGCTTCTGCATCTCGCGCTCGCCCGCGAAGCGCGCGAGCAGGATCTCCGCGGCGCCCTCCGTGCGCACCTTGCCTTGAATGAGCTGGACCATGGCCGCCTTCGCGCGGAACGAGTCGAGCTCGCACGTGGACAGCGCGTTCTCGTATTGCGTGAGGAGCTGCGGCGCGCTCGCCGCGCGCTTGAGGCGGCCACGCCAAATCACGATGCGCTCCGCGAGCGGCCGCTTGGAGCTGTCGCTGCACTGCGCCCGCGGAATCGGCTTCGGCGGCGGAGGCGCCTTGGGTCGAGCTTCGAGGTCGACCTCGATCTTCTTCCCATTCAGCGCCTGCAGGGGCGGCGGAGGTGGAGGCGGTGAGGCCGGCGCGCTCGGCCGATTCATCGTCTTCGCATCGGCCACCGCGGGCTCGGGCACCGGCATCTGCGGCGTCGGCGCCATCTTTCGAGCCGGAGGCCGCGCGCCGCCCGCCGGGCTCGCGGGCGCGAGGGCCTCGACTCTCGGCGTGCTCGCCAATGCCGGCTTGTCGTCGGCCGGCGCTTCATCCCGCTTGGCCTTTTCCGGAGCCTGCTCGCGGTTGCTCTGCGCTTCGTCCGGTGGAGCCGCCATCGCCGTCGCTGCGGCCGTCGCCGCCGCGATCGGTTGTTGCGCCGGCGCGGCGGCGCGCTCTTCCGCGGCCGGCGCCTTCTCCATCGAGCACCCCATCGCGACCACGGGCGACGGCGGCGTCATCCGATCCACCACGCGGCGCTCCTCCGCCGGCGTGAGCGCGGAGAGCTTCACCCCGCGGAGCGACGATCGTCGCCGGCGGATGCCTTGCTGCGCGTACGCCTGCTCGCTCTCCAGCGCGAGGATGCTGGTGAAGGGCGTCACGAGCCCGTAATCGATCCCGAGCTCCACGATCTTGCCGCGTTGATCATCCGGATCCGCCGCTTGCCCGAGCAGCCGGCGAATCTTCTCCGCGGCCCAGAGCCGCGGCACCAGCGAAGCGCCCACCCCCGGCTCGCTCACCAGCGGATAGACCTTCTCGAACTCTCGCCCGCCGAGCCGCCCCTTCACGACCGCCCGCTCCGGTAGCACGTGATGCGTGCGCGCCAGGAGCACCACGTCCTCGCCGCGCGAGACCTTGCCGGTCGCCGTGATCATCGGCTCGTCGAGGCCGGCACCGAGATCGATGCTCAAGTCGGTGATCGTCGGCGTCTTCACCGCGCTCGCGAGCCGGAGCACCTCCGCGGAGGCGCCCTCGTTGTCGTCGATGCGGAACATCTGCCCGCCGCCCGCGCGCGACAGCTCGCGGAGCAGCGCGTGGTTCGCGTCCGCGCCGACGGCCACGCCGAAGAAGCGCGCGCGCGACGTCGACAGCGATCGCCGGAGCCGCTCGATCAGCTTCTCGCCCGCGATCTCACCCGACGTCGGCAGCCCATCGCCGATGTAAATCACCGCCGGCTGATCCTTGCCGTGCACGCGCCCGAGGGCCACGTCGAAGACCGCGCCCAAGTCGGTCGCGCCGCCGCTCCGATGCTCCGCGAGCCGCTCCAGCGCGACGGCGATCTCCTTGTCGGACGCCTCGGCCAGCCCCTCCTTCGGATGGAGCACCGCCGGCGCGGTATCGAGCGCCACCAGCGCGAAATGATCCTGCGGCGACAGCGCCCGCAGCACGGCCTCGGTCGCCGCGGTCTTCTGCGCGCGCGCCGCATCGTCCGCGGAAGCCGACGTGTCGACCACCACCACCAGATCGCCGGGCTGCTCCTTGAGCGCGGCCCAATCGACGTCGGGCGTGTACCGCGCCATCACGTAGTCCGCGAGATCGTGCCCGGCCGAGAACCGCGACAACCGCAGCGGCACCGCTTGCCGCCGGATCTCGGCCTCGAGCTGGAAGTCCGCCCGCGGCGTGTACCCGCTCCGCCGCATCGTCACGAGGCGCCCGCCGTCCTCGATCACCGCATCGGCCAGCGTCGCGATGCTCGCGCCTGCGCCCGCGTCGCCGAGATCGACGCTGAGCGCCATCTCTCCGATCGTCACCGGCTCGCCCGCGCCGCGCAGCGGATACACGTATTGCAGCTTGCCCGCGCGCGTCCCGAGCATCTCCAGATAGCGCAGCACCACGCGCCGCGAGCCCGACGCCGGCACCGGGAAGATCCGCGCGCGGTAGCTGTGCCCATCGATCCACTCGAGCAGCGCCGGCTCGTGCCCGCTCCGCACCGCGGCGCCGTACTTGGCGACGGCCTCCTTCTGCTCGATGACCTCGCCTTCGATCAACGCGCCGTCGGTCTCCACCGCGAACGACGTCACGATCGCGCTCGGCGGCACCGTGAACCAATACCAGCCTTCGACCTCGCGCCCGCCCGGGTTGCCGAACGTCTGATCGACCTCCGTCTCCGCCATCCCATCGCGGATCACCGCGCGCACCACCTGCCGGCTGATCTCCAACGTGCGCGCCGGCGTGCCCGGCAGCGCGCCCTTGTCGATCCCATAAATGCGACCCGATCCGGTGCCTCCCCCGGCCACCGGCCCGTGATCACCCATGCCGCCGGTCCAGTCCTCCCAGTACTTCACCGGCGACACTTTGGGTGGCACGCCGGCGCTCACGGTGGCTTGCTCGCCCGCGTTCACCTCCACGCGCCCGCCCGGCGCCATCACCACCGCGAGCCCGCGCGCCACGTACACCGTGACGTTGTCGCCCTCGCGCCTCAGCGACAGCCCCGCATCCGCGGCCGACACGCTCACCGCGCCGAGCTTGTGCACGAGCCCGCCGCGATCCGACGCGGGCGCGTCGAGCCACATCTCGCCCTTGGCGAGCTCGACGCCTGCGTGATGGAGCGAGAGCATCGTGTCGCTCCGCAGGAACACCGCCGATCCATCGGAGAGCCGCACCAGCGCGCGCGCCCCCTTGCCCGTGCCGAGCTCGGCGCCGTCCGACAGCGGCAGCCCCGAGATCACGGTGGACCACGCGCTGCCCTGCTTCAACGACACGTCCCCCGCGGCGAGCTCGAGGCGTGCCTCGATGGCGCGCGCCGCGATCGGCGGCGGCGTCCGCCCGAGGAGCAGCGCCGTGATGCTGGCCGCGAGCACCGCGACGCCGATGGCGACGCGAAACGAGAGAGAGCCCGACCCCCACAGCTTGACCTGCATCGACGCCTCCGTGCGGATCCCCGACGAACGACCGGCTCGGACGATCCACCAGCCGCGAGGAGGGTATCGGAAATGCACGCGACGCGGAGCGCCACCTTTCTCGACCGCGCCCGGGAACGGCGCTAACGCACCCTCATGTCCGCGCCCTCACCGCACTTCGCCACGACGCCCGAGCCGCCGTATCACGCCGTCATTTTCACCTCGCTCCGCCGCGACACCGATCCCGAAGGCTACGCGCGCACCGCCGCCCTCCTCGAGACGCTCGCCCATGATCAGCCTGGTTTTCTCGGCATCGAGAGCGTGCGCGACGCCTCGGGTCTCGGCATCTCCGTGAGCTATTGGGCGAGCGAGGCCGCCATCTTCGCCTGGAAGCGCGTCGCCGATCATCGCATCGCGCAACGCAACGGGCGCGAGCGCTGGTATGCCGATTACGTCCTTCGTGTCGCGCGCGTCGAGCGTGCCTATATCTTCACCAGCAGCGCGACCGCCGGCCTCGAAGACGCTTGATCCGAGTCGCTGGGGAGCCTCGGCGCACGCCTTTCCTCCTCGCCCCATCGCGCACGCTCGCCACCACCTCGCCTTCCACGTATCGTCGTCGGTCTATTCGGAGGACGGCGCAATGCGACTCTCTATCTCCTGGATGGCGGCCTTCGGCACCGCGGTGCTGGCCGCGCAGGCGTGCGGCGGCGGCTCGAGCGAGACCACGAGCACCGGCGGTGGTGGCACCACCTCGTCGAGCACATCGAGCGGTGGCGGCACCGGCACCGGCATCAGCTTCACGAGCAGCACCGGCACCGGCGGCGCCGCGACGGGCCCCTTCTCGTCCAAAGGCACCTCGTCCTACGAAGCGCAAACCTCGCTCGCTTCCGATGGCAAAGACACCGTCGTCGCCGCCTGGATAGCGTTCTTCTCCGACAACACATCCTCCATCGGTTATGCCGTCTCGAAGGATGGCGGCGGCACGTGGACCGCACCCCAATACATCGCATCTCCAGACGGCCGTCTCGCCAGCAATCCGGTCCTCGCCGCGGACGGGCACGGCCGCTTCTCGCTCGCATGGCTCGGCTTCCGTGTCGCCAATGGCCCGGACGAGCACATTTATCTCTCGCGCCTCGACGACGCGACAGGCACCTTCGGCGCCCCCGTGGTCGCCTCGGACGACGGCACCAGCACCACGCTCGATTTCGACAAGCCCTCCATCGCCGTCGACGCCAACGACAACATCCTCCTCACGTGGGCCGACTTCACCGGGACCCCGTCGCTCACGCTCGCTCGCTCCGCCGACGGCACGACCTTCACCCGCTCCACCATCACCGCCGACGACACCTTCGGCAACCTCGCCTCCCTCTGCCTCGATCGCAGCCTCGGGCCCACGGCGCCGCTCTACCTGGTGCACCTCGGCGCTTCCGCCACCCTCACGCTCCGTCGCTCCACCGATCAAGGGAAGAATTGGCAAACCCTCCCCGTGCCCGCGACCAACGTGGTCTTCCAAGACGTCACGTGTGCCGCCTCCGGACTACAGCTCTGGATCGTCTACGCCTCCGGCACGGCCCTCTTCAGCCCCTCGCAGGACTCGCCGGCCGACGCCGTGAACGTGGTTCGCTCCAGCAACGGAGGTGACGCGTTCGACGCGCCGAGCACCGTCTCGAACGGGCCCGCCGGCGCGCAATACCTCTTCCCGCGCGTCGTCCGCGACTCCGGACCTCGTCTGAACGTCGCTTATTACGAAGGCAAGGTCGGCGAGCCCGCCTCCCTCCGGCTCGCGACCTCCGTGAGCGGCAGCGTTTGGAGCGTGCAGCCCATCGGCACGCCCGGCACCTTCACCCTCGATCGCACCCTCGCGAGCTGGCTCGGCGGGTATCTGGGTCTCGCCGTCGTGGGCTCGCAGAGGCGCGTCTCGTACACCGAGAACACCGCCGGCAAAGCCCACATCGGCCTATTTGCCGAGTTCCCCATCCCGTGAGGCTCGTATCGCTCCCTCTGCTCCTCGCGGCCCTCTTGCCGGCCTGCGCGGAGCCGGTGTCCGAAGGCGCCTTCGCCATCATCGGTGGGACGCCCACCACCGGCGATCCCGCCGTGGTCATGCTCGTCTCCCACCCAACCGATCTCTCCACCTTCGACGCCTGCACGGCTTCGCTCATCGCGCCCGACGTCCTCCTCACGGCGGCCCACTGCCTCGATCCCGCAAAGCATCCCGGCTACGTCTTCGGCGCCTTCACCGGCCCCGATGCATCAGCATTTCCGACCGCCGCGACGCTCGCGCCGAAGCTCGTCTCCGTGAAGGAAACCCACATCCATCCAGACTACGACCCGAATCCACCCTTCTTCGCCGACATCGGTGTCGCCATCCTGGCTGCTCCGCTCGACGTCACGCCGATCCCCGTGAACCGCGCGCCCCTCGATGCCTCGCTGACGGGCACCGCCGCGCGCATCGTGGGTTATGGCCAGATCAAGTATGGTGACTTCAATGCCATCAAGCACGAAGCCACCACCGCGCTCGGCGCCGTCGACGACGACACCGTCATCGTGGGCGATGGCATGCGCCGGAGCTGTGTGGGCGACTCCGGTGGTCCCGCGCTGGTGAAGGTCGATGGCATCGAGATCATCGTCGGCGTCGACTCGTACACCGACACCGCCGGTTGCCTCGAACCGGCGCACTACCGCCGCACCGACGTGCATGCGGCCTTCCTCGATACGTATGCGCCGCCGGCGCCGCCTGCCACCGACGGTGGTGTCGACGCCGGTGTCACCGCCGATGCCGGCGAGCCCGAGGTCACCGAGCCCAGCGGTTGCTCCGTGGGGGCGCCTGTTGCGGGTGGGGAAGCATCCTGCTTGCTTGCCGCGATGACCGCCATCGCCGGCGCCATGGCGCGCCGGCGAAGGCATGGTGTCGCACGCTCACGTGATTCGATGCGTGCCTGAATCGCGCTCAGCCCCCCGGCGGCCCACCGTCGGGCGGCAAACCACCATCCGGCGGCGGGCCCATCATCCCACCATCCGGCCCGCCCATCATTCCACCGGATCCACCCGGCGCCTGGCACAGCGAATCCGTCAGCGAGGATCGAATCACCAGCGTCTTCCAAGCCTGCATCGCGCCGTCGGACATGCGGGCATATTGGAAGGTGTAGTCGTTGACGGCGTCGCCGGAGATGACGGTGTCCGTTTGGTTCGTCGTGTCGCGCGCGCCGCGGTCCTTGTAGAGCGGCTGCGTGCCCACGATCTCGTCGTCGAGCGTGTCGGGGAAGAAGAGCTGCGACGTCACGTACTCTGCATCACCGATACGAATGGTGAAGTGGATGTGAATCGTGCGGCTCGAATACCACCCAGGAAAGCAGGTGTCGAAGTTGACGCGACCCGCGGCGTCCGTGGTCTGCACGCCGCGGAACCAGCGCGCCGCGCGGGCCGTCTCGTCACCGCTCGTGCAGAAGTCCGAAGCGTCGTCGCCCGAATAAAGCCCTTCGGTGCCACAGTGCCAGATGTCCACGGTCGCGCCCGAGATGGGTTTGCACGTCTCGTCGACCACGAGGAACGAGAGGCGCACCGGCAAACCGTCGTGCCCTTCGCTGATGTCTTGGCGCTCGATGGTGTGCGCGTAGCAGGGGCCGAGCGTCATGGCGCAGGTGAGGGCGCAGGTCGTCCCGGCGCCGGCCGCGAACGGATCGGGGTAGCTCTCCTTCGCCGTCATCGAGGCCGTGCCGCCCGTGGCCCATTCCCCCGCGGCGCTGCTGCCGCCCACGCCGCCGGTGCCGGTCGCCCCGGTGCCCGCGGTGCCTCCCGTGCCCGTCGTGCCGCCGCCGGTCCCCGGCGCGTTGGTGCTCGATCCGCAGCCTGCTGCGATCGTGGCCGCCGTCGATCCCAAGAGCGCCAGCATCTGGCGTCGTCCGAGCTCGATCCGTGTCGCCTTCATCATGTCGTGACCTGCCTCCCGTCGCGCCGGCGCGCGCCGGCCACCTCGCGCCGCCCTACGCAACGACGCGAGAGCCACCGTGGCCCGTGGATGTTTTGCGGATGTGGGCCGATTGTTAGCGATTGTTAACGACGTCGAGGGAGGCGTGGCTCAACCCGGTGAGACGACTGACATCATGGGCACGAAAGGGGGTGTGTCTTCTTGTCGGCCCCGTCACTGCTGCCATAGGAACTTGGCGCCGTGCTCGTCGGGGCAGCAGAACAGATATCCATCGCCGCCGCCGAAGTTGAGCGCCTCGTCGTCCTCTTGAATCTGCGCGACGAAGCGCATCGGCTCGTGGCACTCGGCGCAGAGCGGCGTCTGAACGCCCTGAATCCACACCGGATATCCAGCGACCTTGGACGTGGCCTCGAGATCTTCCGCGTTCTCGTCCGCGCTCGGATCCGGCTCGAATTGGGCCGTGTACGCGATCTTCTGCGCGCTCATGATCGCGGGTGCCTCTTCACCTCCGGGGCCCGTGGGCGCCGCGCGCAGGGGCTTCTTCTCGAGATCATCGGCTGTGAGGAGCAGCGCCGCATTGCAGCCTCCATCAGGCTCGAACGACATGCACGAGCCACCCGAGAAAGCGCCGTTGCACGCGAAGAGCGCGATGCCCGCATGCTTTTCGAGGGGCAGGCGCTCCGCATGCGCGTGGAGCAGGAAGACATGAGCCATGGGGTGCTTGCAGTCGGCGCAGACGGGCCACGTCTTCTTCGTCACGCCGGCCGGAATGCCGCCGAACGTGTCCTCACCCTTCTTGCCGAGCACCATGTGGAAGGACGTCTTGCCCGGGATCCGCGCGGCGTCCTCCTTCTCGGCCGCATGCTCGTAGCCTTTGCGGATCTTCTCGTTTACGGCCTTTTCATAGGCGGCGCGGGCTTCTTTCTCACTCGCGAGCGCATGGGATTTCTCATTCGCCTTGCCGCCGCGGCGGCCCCAACGCGCCGTCCACGAGGCGCCGTCGAGCGCCGCGAACCAAAACTTGTCGCTGTCGCCCTCGCGGATACGGAGCCACACGGCGGGGGCCAAGGCCTCTTCGGCGGGCGCCGCCTTGGTGCCTTTGGCCGTCTTCTCCGGAGGAGGAGGCATATCGGCCAAAGGCCTTGGGCCGGACCCGAGCAGCGGGGCGACGTCCATTTCGGCGAGGCTCACCGCGCCACCCCAGACGAGGACGCGGCGGATCGAGTCGTACGCGATCCCCGAGATGTCAGACGGGCATTCCACGCTCGCGATTGCCTCCCATGCACCGGCGCCGCGATACACGTAAAGCACATGGCTCATGTAATCGGGCGACCCGATGAGGAACGTGGTGGCCGACGGTGCGTCGTAGGCGAGGAGCGTGATGCTCACGAGCGACTTCAACCCATCTCCGAAGTCCGAAGCGAAGCTCGACCACTTCTTGCCGTCGTGCTCGTACGTCTTCGGATTCGGAGCGTAGCTCTTGAGGTGACCGCCCACGTAAATCCAGGCGCCGCGCGCGGCATCGAAGGCGATCCACGCGCCGGTCGTGGCCGGCGTGTTGCCTTTGGCGGGGATCTCGGACCACGCTCGGCCATCGAACGACCAAGCATCGGTGAGCAGCTTGGTGCCATGAACCGGCTCGCCGCCCACGAGGAAGAGGCGACCGCTCTCGTCGATACCCATGTTCGTGCTGGTGCGCTCGACGAAGCCGTTCGGCGCATCGGCGACGCTCCCGAACTTCCCGCCCGCGAGGCGCGAGACTTCGCCGGAGAACCCGACGGACACGCATCCGCTCGCGCTGGCCGCGAGCGCGAGCGCGGGCGGCGAAGAGGCCAGTTCGGTGAGCGCACCGTCGAGCCACGCGAAGACGACCGTTGCCGAATACGGTTTCCGTGCCTCGTGCGAGAAGCTCCCGTGCACGGGCTTGAGCGCGCCCCAGAACACCGCCGGGCCGACCATGCTGCCGCCGCTGAAGTCGAGCGCCGGCTTGCCGGCGAGCACGAGCTTCTCTCCATCGTAGCGCGCGAGCGTGTGCGGCACGGTCCCCGGGCCGAGCCAAGGCCCGAACACGAAGGTCATGTCGCGATCGGGATCGTAGGCCGCGCCGCCGTACGACTCCAGCGCTCCGGCCTCACGCTTCGACCAACCATTCTCCGTGAGCTCCCAGAGGAGCGCCGTGTTCCGGGGATTGCCTCGCTCGTGATGTAGAAACACGAGGTTCTTCGTGCGCGGCGCCTGCGCCATCGTATTGGGCTTCCACGGATCCGCGGGGAGCTTGCCGAGCGCATGCCACGTGTTGCCGTCCCATCCGTGCGTCTCGCGCGTCTCGTTGTCGATGAGCACCGTGAGCTCGCGGCGCCCGTCCCAGCCCGCATGGGTCTCGTACGTGCCCGCGTTCGCGAGCGGTGTGCCGGCGTCGCGCCACACGCCGTCCTTGCCGAGCTCGCGCACCGTCAACCCACCACGCTTCCTGCGCTCCGCTTCGCGCTCGGACCACATGTCGCGCTGCCCCGCGAAATGGACCAGGACGCCGCGCTCCGGATCGAAGACGAAGCTGTCACTCGACACCACCTGAATGCCATTCTCCTGCGCGATGGGCACGAACGCGCTCCCATTCCAGGCATGGAGCGCGAGCCCGAGATCGAAGCCCTCCGCATACGTCGAGAAGAGCCACACCACCGTCTCCCGCGCGGTGTCGTAATAGAAGGCTTGTCCGTGGAGATACGCGCTCGGAAAGCTCGCGGGCATGCCGAGCGCGTCTCCCGATGCGAGGAGGTTGCCGGTGCCGTCGGCCGCGATGCGCCAAAGCTGCTGCGCGCTGGGGACGAAGAGCCAAAGCGCTTTGTCTCCCGGATGCCAGATGAGGAGGCGTGGGTCGCTCGGCGAGGCATGCACGGGCGGGATCGTGGCGTGAACGAGCGTACGTGCGGTGAGCGTCCTCATGCGGGACCGAGCCTATCCCAGCAGACCTCCACGTCGCCGCGTTTTCAGCGTGCTCGCGAGCTGCGGAAAACAGCTCTCCGGGTGCATTCGGTCCAACGTTGTCGTTTCATCGCACCGTGCCTGCCCGGCCCGAAGGGCAGGTGAGCGGCGCTTCGCGCTGGCCGTGAGCGTCGCTCCGGCTCGTCCTCAATCCCCGCAGAACGTCGTCGTCGACAGCGTTTGCAGCGCCTTCCCGTTGGGCGTCACGTTCCCTTCGTCATCGACGAGCGGCGCGTCGACGCCCGCGTGCGACGTCCAGATCACGAGCGACATCCCGAGCTCTTTGGCGTCGTCGGCTTTGTGCATGGCCTCGAACATGTCTTGGGTGCGCTGGCCGAGGTCCGTGGTCGCGATGGCGTTGCAGCCCGAAAGGAGGCGCGTGAGCGCCATGGCATGATCGAGCGTGTCTTGATCGCGCTCGTACCAGCGGAAGCTCGGGTAATCGAGGCCCACCGCGCGCGCGCCGGCGAGCAGCGTCTTGGCCGCGTCGAGCCGCGCTTTCTGCCCGGCGAGCGCCGCCTTCACGTCCTCCTCCGTGGCCGGCGGCCAGGTGGGGAAGGCGGCCACGAGCTCGGGATTGTCACCCGCCAAGGTGAGCATCTTGATGGCGCTCCCCGCGTTGGCATTCCCGATCTCGTAATCGGCGATGAGGAGCATCATCGTCGTCGAGGTGATGCCTCCATCGGTGCAATTCACGGCCTTCTCGTGGGCCACGTCGCACGCTTCGTGGAGCAGCGCTTGGTAATCCTCGATCGATCCGGCCCACGTCTCCGGGGTCTCCGCGCCGTCCTCGATCACCACCGCGCCGACGGCGGCCGCATAGCTGTCGAGCAGCTCACCGAGCCTGGCGCGATACATCGACATGTCTTGAGGCAGGCTCGCCGGCTTTCCCGGCCCATCGCCGGCGTGCACCCGGAGCACCAGCCGCAAACCATGCTGGATGGCCTCGGTGCAACGCGGGCACGCGGCGTCCGCGCCCAGATAAATGGGCGCAGGCTTGTAATAAGGCACGACGAGCGTGTTTTTGAGGAAGGACCAATAGGCCTCTCCCGTCAGCGCCGGTGCTTCGAGATCGACCCCATAAGGGTTGCACGTGAGCGGGCCACCCGCGTTGCACGCGCCCACGAACGGGCCGCCTCCACCCGAGCTGGTGCTCGTGGCGCCGCCGGTGCTCGCTTCGCCGCCCGTGCCGGCGCCGCCGCCGCCGGTCGTGCCGGTGCCGCCGGTGCCGCCCGTGCCGGGCGGCATCGTCGTGACCGTGCACGCCGCCATCGCGACGGCGCCTGCGAGCGCCAGAGCCGAGATCGATCGCACCACGCTAGCCTCTCATTGCACCGGCGAGCCGGGCACTTTTTCGCGGTCCGGAGTGAGCACCGCGAGGCCGTTCCCATCCTCCGCGGCGAGGATCATCCCCTCCGACACGAGCCCCTTGCCGAAATCGCGGGGCGCCAGATTGCAGAGCACGGCCACGCGCTTGCCGACGAGCGCCTCCGGCGCGTACGCGCTGGCGATGCCGGCCACGATGCGCCGCGGGGCCGCGTCGCCGGTGTCGACGCGCAGATCGAGGAGCTTGTCCTTCTTCTTCACGCGCTCGGCCGACGTGATGAGCCCGATGCGGATGTCGAGCTTCCCGAAATCGTCGAAGGTGATCGTCCCCTTCGCCTCGCGCGGCGCGGGCGCGGCCTCGGCCTTCTTCGCTTCGGCCGCCGGCTTCTGCGGCTCCGCGGCCGGCTCCGGCGCGGGCACCGAAGGCGTGAACTCCTTGATGATCTCCGCCTCGCGCTCCTTCTCGAACTTCGGGAAGATGG
Source organism: Minicystis rosea (assembly GCA_001931535.1). GTDB lineage: Bacteria > Myxococcota_A > Polyangia > Polyangiales > Polyangiaceae > Minicystis > Minicystis rosea. Next base: position 4,493,750 of record CP016211.1, on the reverse strand, counting down.
GCGCGCTCTCCGAGGCAGCGACCACTGCGATCCCGTCGGGACGCGTGGGCAACGCGAGCGGCCAGAACGCCTTCGGCTCCTTCGCGAGCGCCTCCCAATCGAGGGGCACGAGACCGAGCTGACGCCGCATCTCGTTGGCCACCGTCGGCAGCACCGGCGCGACGAGGACGCTCACGGCCTCGAGCACGTCGAGGAGCGTAGCCACGATGGCGCCGAGCCGCACCGTGTCGCCCTTCTTCTTCGCCGCCCACGGCGCCGCCTTGTCGATGTACTCGTTGGCCTTCCCGAGCAGACCCCAGAGCGCGTTGAGCGCCCGCGTCGGGTCGAGCTCGTCGAAGGCCTCCGACACGGCCTTTGCGGCGACCGGATAGGCATCCATCAAACCCTTCTCCAGCTCGCCCGCTTCGCCGCGCGGGAGCCCCTCGCGCGCGAAGGGCAGCACGCGATTGAGCAGGTTCCCCAGCGTGTTGGCGAGCTCCGACGAATACCGCTGGAGCACGTCATGAATGCTGAAGTCACCATCCTGCCCGAAGGAGATGGCGCGCATCAGGCAATAACGGACCACGTCGGTGCCGAACTTCGGCGAGAGCGCCTGCGCGAGCGCCACGGGGCTCACCGTGTTGCGCAGCGTCTTCGACATCTTGAGCCCGTTGTACGTGAGGAACCCGTGCGCGAAGACGTGCTTCGGCAGCGGCAGCCCCGCAGCCAGGAGGAACGCCGGCCAATACACCGCGTGGAAGCGGAGGATGTCCTTGCCCACGAGGTGCACGGCGCTCGGCCAGAGGTGCTCTCTGTTCTCCGGCTTGAGCAGCGCGCTCCGATAATTGGTGAGCGCGTCGAACCACACGAACATCACGTGCCGCGGATCGTCGGGCACGGGGATCCCCCACTGGAACGTGGTGCGGGAGATCGAGAGATCCTGCAAACCCGCCTGCACGAAGCTCTTCACCTCGTTGAAGCGGCCGGGCGGCTGCACGAAATCCGGGTGGCTCTCGTAGTAAGCGAGGAGCTCGTCGGCGTAGGCGGAGAGGCGGAAGAAATAGCTCTCCTCCTTGAGCATCTCGACCGGCTTCTTGTGCTGCGGGCAGATGTTGCCCGGCTGCTCGAGGTCCTTCTCGGTGTAGTAGGCCTCGCACGAGACGCAGTAGAGCCCCTCGTAGTGCCCAAGGTAGATGTTGGGCTCGGGCTTGTTCTTCGTGTCGCGGATGGTCCGCCACAGGTCCTGGACGGCGCCCTTGTGGCGCGGCTCGGTGGTGCGGATGAAGTCGTCGAAGGCGCAGTCGAGCTTCGGCCACGTCTCGCGGAACTTGCTGGAGATGTCGTCGGCGAAGGCCTGCGGCGGCACGCCGCGCTCGGCCGCCGCGCGTTGGATCTTGAGGCCGTGCTCGTCCGTCCCCGTGAGGAAGCGGGTCTCGTCACCGCGCAGCCGGTGGTAGCGCGCGAGCACGTCGGCGGCGATCGTGGTGTACGCGCTCCCCAGGTGAGGGACGTCGTTGATGTAGTAGATCGGGGTGGTGACGTAGAACCGGCTGCCCATGGATAGCCGGTCTCTTAGCACGGACGGCGCGCCGTTCGCGCCCCTCCCGCGCCCTTCGAGCGAACGCCCCGGACGAGGCGGCCTCGCGCGTGCGATGGACGGAGAAAGCGGCGCGCGGCAGCCTTCTCGGTGACATCGTCAGCCCCGGTAGCCCTGGGCGCGCGTCTCGTCCACGCCGTCGAGCGCGAGATCGAGGCCGCCGGGAGGCTCGCTGATCCCGATCCGATCGAGCGGCGGGAACGCGAGCCCGCAGGCCTTCACCGCCGGCTTGATGTCGTCGAGGAAGTCCTGCATCACGAGCCCGGGATCACGCTTCTTGAGCCCGAGCGCCACGGCCTCGCGCGAAGCCTCGCTGCCGGGCCGGCCGAAGGAGAGCAGGCCTTGCCGGAGCCAGCGCTCGAAGAGCGCTTGTTTCTCCGCCTCGTGCTCGCCGGAGCGGGTGAGTTCCACCACGATCCGCTCGCCGAACGCCTGGTGCCCGCGCTCCTCGCGGACGATGCGTCCGACCATCGTGCGATAAGGATCGAAGGAGCAACCCTCGTATTCGCGGAGCTGCCAATAACCGCCGCGGTCGTAGAGGAACTGGGCCATGGCGAGCTCGTACCAGCTCTCGGCGAAAGGAACGGGCTTGTCCGCGAGCCGCGCGTTGACGAACGGCTCCACGCTCTCGCCGGTGAGATCGCGGTATGCCCGCGCCACCAGCTCGTAATGATCCATCTCCTCGCGGATGTGCCAAGTCATGAACTTGAGCCATTCCAGCCGGGGCACGAGCCGGAGCCCGTGACCGAACATCTGCGCGGCCGCGAGCTCTCGGTACGCCTGACTCTGCATCATCTGCACGACCAGCGTCCGCCGCCGATCCAGCGCTCGTCCCGGTTCGGAACCATCCATCGAGGCCTCCTGATCCGCATGGGGCAGAGCCGGTCCCCTTCGTCAGGGACCGATTGCGCCGCGCCGCGCTCGTCTTCGCGCCGACCCCCGTCGCCCGCGATGGGCCGACCATACCAGCGGATGCGCAAGTCGGCGAGCCCTCGTATCCATGCGTGTCCGCGCAGCAATCGAGTTGCGAGGCGGTGTTCCGGGCATCGCCTTACGATTCGATACTTGCCGGGCTCACCCGGAGCTGGCGCTTTCTCCAATTGGATGAACAATCCAGGCGTCGCTCGACGCGAATCCTCGGGAGGAGGATGACCCATGATGGCGTTTTCGCGCGTGGCATACGTGTGCAAGTGCTCCACGCGGATTCCGGATCTCGCCCCCAGCCCCGACGCCGAAGGCGTGCGCGTGCGCACCGGCGACGAGGCCGATCTCGCGCGCCTGCCCGCCGAGATCGATCCCCCCGGCCGCCGTGATCGCCTCCGCGAACGGCTCCTCGCCGGGGAGATCTTCGTCGTCGGCGAGATCGGTGATCGCATCGTGTCCTGTACTTGGCTCCGCCGCGGCGGCGTCTTCACGCTCCACCATTTGCCGGATCGACCTTTCCGTCTGGCCTTAGGGATCGGCTATGGATACGACGCCTGGACCGATCCGGAGCTCCGTGGCCGCGGCATTCGTCGCGCCGTCTTCGCCGAAGAGCTGCGCATCCTCCGCCGCCTGGGCGCCGGCTGGGAGGTCAGCTACTTCGTCGATCATCAGTTGGAAGGCGGGCGGCGCACGCTCTCGCGAATCGGAGTGTCGCTCATTCCGCTGTGGAAGATTTCGGTGCGTCCAGGCGGCGTGGCGCTCAAAGCGCTCTTCGCCGACGACACCGTGACTCCTTGCTTCGACTACGACACGGAGGAGGCGCATCCATGATGCCATCGCAGGGTCTCAGCAACGCCGTCAGCCAGGTCGTCGCCCGCTTCGCGCGCGTCGACCCGCCATACGCCCCCGGGGCGCACCTCTATCGCGATCTCGGGATCGAGTCGGTCCACGTCCTCAACTTGCTCGTGGCCTTGGAGTCGGAGTTCGCCGTCTCGCTCGACGATCGCCGCTTCATCCAATCGGGGACGATTCACGAGCTCACCGACCTCATCGGAGCTGCCCAGTGAGCCACGACGACACCACTCCGCGGACGCTCCGCGTCGGCGCCGGCGATCTCGGCGCCGAGCTCGCCGACGTCGCCGGCAAGCTCGCCTATTTCCTGAGCCCCGACATCACCGCGGTTCGCCGCCCCACGTCGGCATTCTTCGAGATCGTGCTCGACCCGCGCGCCGGCGACGGCGTGGCCTCCGCCGTCGAGCGCGAGTTCGGCGCGCTGCTCGGGCGTCTCCGCCAGGGATATCGGCCCTTGCCCATCAAACGCATCTTCACGCGCGAGGCCCCGCTCTCGCCGATCGCCCGCGGCGGCGAGGCGCTCACGACCCGCCTCGTCGAGGCCGGTTGGACGCGCCGCCAAGGCGCGGGCGCCTATGCTTTCGGCGCGCGCTTCGTCGCGCTCCTCGAGACGCTCGACGCCCGCCTCCGCCGCCTCGCGCACGACGCGATGCAAGCGCCCGAGCGCGCGTTCCCCGCGCTCATCGCGGCCGACGCGCTTCATCGCGCCGGCTACCTCGCCTCGTTTCCCCAGAGCGTCAGCTTCGTCACCCACCTCCCGCAGCGGAGCGCCGTCATCGAGCGCTTCCGCGACGCCAACGCACGCGCGCCGCGCTTCGTCCTCCCCGAGGAATGCCGGCCCGACGCGCCCGCCGAGTGTCTCCCGCCCGCCGTCTGTTACCACCGCTTCCACGAGCTCGCCGGCGCCGACGCCACCGCGGGATCCATCGTCACCGCGCGCGGCACTTGTTACCGCTACGAAGCACGCCACAACATGCGTGATCTCTCCCGACTCTGGTGCTTCCAGATGCGCGAGATCGTCTATGCCGGCGACGCCGCCTACGTGCGCTCCGCGGCCGAGCGTGCCGCCCGCGCCCTCGAAGCGCTGGCCGTCGATCTCGATCTCGGCGGCGCCTGCGAGACGGCCTCCGATCCTTTCTTCGCCGACGTCTTCGCCGAGAAGCGCTACGCCCAGCTCGCCCACGATCGCAAATTCGAGCTGCGTGTCCCGCTCGGCGCCGGCGAGACGCTGGCCGTCGCGTCCATCAACGCGCACGAAGACTTCTTCGGCCGCGCCTTCGACATCAAGCGCGCGGAGGGCCCCGCGCTCTCCGGCTGCACCGCCTTCGGCCTCGAGCGCTTGACCCTCGGCTTCCTCGCCCGCCACGGCCTCGACGACGCCGACTGGCCCGATGCCGTCGCCGCCGCCGTCCGCCTGCGCCTCACCACCTGAAGACTCGATATCGATCGAATCCCATCCTGCTGCCCCGTTCACGGGAATTGCCCGTGGACGGGGCGCTTTTTTGTGGCGTTGCAGAGGCCTTTGACGAGCATCGGAGTCGGCGACGGCCATGCTCGTGACGGCGGCTCGTCGATGCACACGAGCCATGAGGGGAGGGTGGGAGTCGCGATCAGGTGTCACGCAGAGGCGGCGGCGGATCGGAGGCGGTCGGCGCGCCCGATCGGAACGAGCTCGTGAGCCCGACCATTCGCGCCGGATTGCCGGCCACCACGGTGCGCGGTGGAACGTTGGCGAGCACCACCGCGCCCGCGGAAACGACGGCGCCGTCGCCGATGGAGACACCTGGGCCTATGATCGACCCGCCGCCGACCCAGACGTTGTTGCCAATCGTGATGGGCCGGACTTGATCCGCGGCCGGCGGGACGCCGCCGATGCGCGCATCGGGATCGGTCGCATGCCCGCTCGAATCGAACATCCACACCCGCGGTCCAATTCGACAATCGTTGCCGATGGTGATGGCTTTGCCGATGGTGAGCTGGCATTGGTGCCCAATCCCCGTGCGGTTGCCCACGCGCAGCGTGGGGGCCTCGGAGAAGCGCGCCGCGAAGCTGAAGACGCTCAGCCCATCGAGCACCACGTCGTCCCCGAGGTAGATGTCTCCTTCGCCGATGACGTAATGGACGTAGGGCCCCGTCCGCACCCGCGCGCCGACCTGCTTGCAATACGATTTGAAGATCGGCTCGCTGACGAGCAATCGCTTGCTCAAGTGATAGATCTCACGCATCGCCACGAACGTCCACCGCGTGGGGAGGGCGATGATGCGCGGCGCGGGCAGCGTGAACGAAGTGGCATTCCGGTGGAGACGCCGCGCGGTCCGCGCCAAGAGCGTGTCCGACGTAGCGAGGAAGTGATGTGCGACCCCCATGCTCTCCGTGGCTTGCCACGGGGGCAGGATTCGTCAACCACACTGGATATCGAAGGCCTACCCTTCCGCCGCTGACGCGAAGCACCGATGTTCGTCGTGGTCGTCGCGCTATGCTGGGCGCGATGCGCGTCCCCGTCGATCTCGTGCGATCCTATCGCCTCCTCAACCACGGCCCCACCACCATCGTGTCCGCAGCACACGATGGTCGCGCCAACGTCATGGCCGCGGCTTGGGTGATGCCCCTCGACTTCGATCCTCCGAAGCTCGTCGCCGTCCTCGCCGCCGACACGTTCACGCGCCGGCTCGTCGACGCTTCGGGCCAATTCGTGATCAACGTGCCTCCGCGCCGCCTCGCCGCGCTCACCACCGCCGTGGGCAGCGAGAGCGGTCGCGACGTCGACAAGATCGCCGCCCATGGCATCGCCACCGCGCCCGCATCCCGGGTGGCCGCTCCGCTCGTCGAGGGTTGTGTCGCGTGGCTCGAGTGTCGTGTCCTCGCCGAGCCCGGCGTGCAGGAGCGATATGACCTCTTCGTCGCCGAAGTGGTGGCCGCCTGGGCCGAGGATGCTTGTTGGGTCGACGGCCGCTGGCGATTTCCGAGCGACGAATGGCGCACCATTCATCACGTCGCCGGTGGGGCCTACTTCATGACCGGAGATGCGATCACTCCCGCTTGACAGCCAATCCCAGTACACCGAGCACGGAGGTCTACTGGGATTGGCGCCGAGCGTCAGCCGTGGCGCTCGGCCAGCAACAGCACCTGTCCCGAAGGATCGAGAATGCCAATCTCCTTCGCGCCGTAGAATGTCGTCCGCGGCTCCAGGATCACCGTGGCTCCCTTCGTGGAGGCGATGGCGTCGTCGACCGAGGCGACCTCGGCATAGAGCACGACCTCGGGGTTGCGCGCTGCGACCGCCGGCATGTCGGCCGCGAGGCTCGCCTTCGTTTGCAACATCATCTCCGTGCCCTCGCGAACCAGGATCACGAAGCCGAGCGCGTCCTCGTGCGGCACCTCCGCGACCCGCGCATAGCCGAGCTGTCCTTCCCAAAAGGAAAGACACGGCTCGATCCGATCCACGACCAGCACCGGCGTCACCTTGCGAACGTTCACCATGTGTCATCCATATCAGGCCCCGCGAGCGTACGGGCTCGTCGTGCGCCGCGCTTCGTCGACGTCCGCCGTCACGAGGCCATCGCGCCGTCGCCGCGCGCGCTTCGCGGTGCGCGTCGCTCGCTCGCCGGCGCTCGAGTTGCGCTACCCTGCGCGCCTCGCGGCCCGGTGCCGCGATCAGGAGGCACGCGAACATGGGTCTGCTCGACGGGAAGGTCGCCATCATCACCGGGGCCGGCGGCGGCATCGGCCGCGCCGAGGCGCTGCTCTTCGCTCGCGAGGGCGCGAAGGTCGTGGTCAACGATCTCGGCGGCGCGCGCGACGGCTCCGGCCAGGGTGACGCGGCGGCCAGCAAGGTCGTCGCCGAGATCGAGGCCGCGGGCGGCTCCGCGGTGGCGAGCTTCGACAGCGTGGCCACGCCCGAGGGCGCGGCCGCCATCATCAAGACCGCGGTGGATGCGTTCGGGCGCGTCGACGTGCTCGTCAACAACGCCGGCATCCTCCGCGACAAGACGTTGCTCAAGATGGACGAGGCCATGTGGGACGTCGTCGTGGCCGTGCACCTCAAGGGCACGTTCCTCTGCTCGCAGGCCGCGGCCAAGCAGATGATCGCGCAGGGCGGCGGCGGGCGCATCGTCAACACCACCAGCGTCAGCGGCATGATGGGGAACTTCGGCCAGGCCAACTACGCCGCCGCCAAGGCCGGCATCTACGGCTTCACCCGCACCGCCGCCATCGAGCTGCAAAAGCAGCGCATCACGGTCAACGCCATCGCCCCCATCGCCAAGACGCGCATGACGGAAGACCTGCCCATGTTCCAGACGACGGGCGACACGCTCACGCCGGATCACATCGCGCCCGCGGCCCTCTTCCTCGGGTCCGAGCTCTGCGGCGATCGCACGGGCCACGTGCTCGCGGTGGCCGGCGCGCAGATGTACGTCTACAAAGTCGTCCAGAGCGCCGGGAAGTTCAAGGACGAGAACGGCGTGTGGACCGCGCAGGAGATCGCCGAGAACTGGGACTCGATCGCGAAGGTCTGAGCAAGCGCGGAGCTCGCCCGCGAGCGCTGCGCACCATACCGCCGGCGTCGCCGCCATTTCGTGCGGCCGCCGGCGGTCGTCATTTCAGAAGGTTTGAGCTCCAACGATTTTGGCCGGTGCGCGGCGGCGAGGTCGTTCGAGATGGTTTGAGCTCCAACGATTTTGGTCGGCGCGCGGCGGCGGGGGCGTTCGAGAAGGTTTGAGCTCCAACCAATTTCCACGGCGCGTGGCGGTGGGGGCGATCGCGAAGGTCCGCGTCCCCCGCGTTCGGCGCCGGAGCCTCCGGAGGCCGCGCCGACCTCGCGAGCTGCGGAGCTAGATGCGTGCCCGACGCGCGTCACCGCGGGTGCGCCGCGCAGCGCGGCTGTGACGCGCCGCTACGAAGTCGCAAAATGCCCTGAAAAATTCGGCTGGATCACGATCGCGCGGGCCGCGTGAGCCCTGCGCGATCCGCCCCACCGCCGTGGCTTCCCTTTGGGGACGATCGGGGCGGACGGCCGATTGCTGGCCACTGCTCGCAATGCTAGGTTCGGTCCTCGCGGGCGGTCTTTCTTCAGCGCTCGCCGCCGGGACGGAGGCACGCATCGGCATGGCGCGAGAACGCGGGGTGAAAGAAGGTTCGCCCACCGGCAATGCCGGGCGGCGATCCCTTTCCTCGCGCTCGACGAGCCCCGGCGCGCGCCGCGGACGCATGCCGATGCTCTTCGACGAGCGTGCGGCACGCGCGGCCAGCATCCCGCTCGTGCTCTGGGTATGCGCGGCCGTCGTCGCGCACTACGCGGGCGGCGTCGGCACGATGCAGGTCGCCGAGGTGGTGCACGATCGCGACGTGCTGAAGGCGGCGTCGCGCTCCGTGCGGCAGAGCATGCGGCCGGGCGACACGGTGTTCGAGGTCCTCACCGACGACGCCAAGCCCACGCCCGCCGCCAAGGTCGAGGCGCCGAAGGAAGACGCGCCCACCGACGGCACCAAGCCCGAAGGCGAGCCCGAGCCCGACGCGGTGAAGGACAAGGTCAAGCCTCCGCCTCCCGCGCCCAAGGAGAAGGCGCAGCCCAAGCCCGAGCCGCCGAAGGTCGCGGAGAAGCCGCCGCCGCCCAAGCCTCCCGAGCCGCTCAAGCCCGTCGTGCCCGTGCCGGCTGCGCCCGCGCCGCCGCCGCCCCCGCCTCCTCCGCCGCCGGAAGATCATCGCATCGCCGTGCGCCAGCACGCGCAGAAGGATCAGCCGGACAATCCCGAGGCGAACCGAGTCGCCGACGATGCGAACCACGTCGAAAAAGAGACGATGGCGCGCAACCGCTCGCACGATCAGGACATGAAGGATCCGAGCTTCGGCGCCGCGAAGGGGCCGAAGGACGACAAGCCCGGCGCCGGCGACAAGGAAGACAAGGTCGCCGACAGCGAGGACAAGAAGGGCAACGAGAAGCACGCGCCCGGCGAGAAGAACGATCGCGCCACCGACGCGCACCACGAGACGCCGCGCCCGCCCATGCCGCCCTCGCCGCAGCCCGCGAAGGCACCGCCGCCGTCGGTGCCCGGTGGCAAGGGTGGCAGCGGTGCGACGCCCGCGTCACCGCCGCCTTCACCGGGCGGCGCAGGCCCGGCCGCGGCCGAGACGCTCGCGGCCGAGAAGGGCGGCGGCTACACGCTCGATCCTGCGAACCCCGGCGGCGATGGCAAGAGCCGCACGCCCGGCAAGGCGCGCGCGCCGGAGCCCTTCCAATCGCCCGTGAAGGTGGGCTCGCTCGGTCTCGGTGGCCCTGGCTTGCCCGGTGGCCCGCAGCTCAACCTCGACATGAAGGGCGTCGAGACCGCGGTCGGTGCGGAGCAGCTCCGCGCCGAGCGCGCTGCGGACGGCGCCGCCCGGCGCAGCGCGCATCGCGGCAGCTTCGAGAAGAACAAGTTCCAGAAGTGGAAGGCGGCGATCGAGAACTACGAGCCCCTCGTCGAGCTCGGGAACACGACCGCGCTCAACGCGGCGCGCTCGCCGTTCGCCACGTACCTCAACACGATTCACAACCGCATTCATCCGATCTTCGCCGAGGAGTTCCTGGCGTCGCTCGATGCGCTCTCGCGGTCGCACCAGCTCAATCAGAACCTGGTCACGCACCTCGAGATCGTGGTCAGCAAGGACACGGGCCGCATCGTGAGCCTCGGCGTCACGCGCGCGAGCGGCGCGACGGCCTTCGACGTGGCCGCGCTCGCGTCGGTCGATCGCGCGGGCCCGTTCGGCAAGGCGCCGGACATCATCGCTTCGCCGGACGGCAACGTGTACCTGCACTGGGAGTTCCACCGCGATCCCTTCGATGCGTGCACCACGCGCAACGCGCGGCCGTACATCCTCAAGAACGCGCCCACGAAGAAGGCCGCCCCGCTCGGCCCCCGCAAGAAGCCCGGCGCCGGCCCCCGCCCCGACGAAGGCGCCCCCGCCGGCCCGCTGCTCCCGCTGCGCGAGCGCCAGTGAAGCCGTGACCGGCTGCTTTGGGCAGCCACAGTGATTCGCTGGGCGCCCGATGCGACGTCATGGGCTCGGCCGCCGAAGCGCGCATGCGCTCGAGCGCTCGCGCGGTGTCCGAGAGGATCGTCGATCGTCGACGAGGAAGCCTTCGAGCAGAGCGTCGTCTCGATCGAGCGGTCGGCCGATGCGATCAGCGCCGGAGGATGCTTGATGAACAGCAGCAGGTCGTCACGCTGGGTGAGCTGATCGAGCGCTGCGACGAGTCGCGCCACGTCCGTATATTGGACACCTCTCGCGCCGACTCGGGGGTTCGGCGCGACACAGGCGACAATCGTTTGAGCCTTCGAGCGAAGCGCCGTCTTTGAAACAAGCGCATTCGAGGGCGGGCGCACGAGGACGCTCGTTGCGCACCCACCCTTCGCCGCACGGCGCGATGTCTCGATGAGCACCCGTGGCTCGCGCGCCCGCCAACGTCGCTCGGCGTGCAAAGACCGCATCCACGGTCACGCGCTTGCCAGCGATGGATCGTGCGCTCACCGCCGCTCGTCGCGCGGCGGTGAGATGGGTTATTCGCTCAGCTTGAAGGGGATGTAGAGCGCGCGCACCTTCGAGCTGGTGCCTTCACGCGTGTAGCCGGCGAGGCCGTAAAGCACGTTCCACCAATGGCCGGTGGGCGATTGGCCATAAGAGAAGAGGGGGAAGAAGTGGAATTCCCAATCCGTCCCGCCGGGGACCTTCTTCTCGTGATAATAGGTGTTGAGCGCCACCTGGGTGACCGACTTCGTGTCTGCCATGCGCAGATACACCGGCGGAACCAGGGTGAAGCGCGAGTGCGGAGAGTTGAAGTCGAAGAGCAGGGGCGCGACCACGAGGTGGCTCGTGTCGTTCTTCCGGCCGGCGTAGAAGAAGGGGAAGATGTCGGTCTCCCAGCCGGTCACGTCACCCACGTGGCGGAAGAGGGGAGTCACCCACGTGGTGTCGGAGAGGCCCGCGCGCTGGAAGCGAGCATAGAACGGGAAGACGACCCGGTCCTTGCTGCGCGGCGAGGTGTTCTCGTAATAGAACGGGAAGATGAGCTTGCGGTCGAGGCCGATGTCGGGGTCACGATAAGCCCAGTAGAAGGGCGTGACCATGTCGAGCTCGGTGCGGCCACGGTACTTGGCGTAAACCACGCTGGCGAACGTCTTCTCGCCCTTTTCGCCGGTGGCTTTGACGAAGAACGGCGTGATGAGGAGGTTCTCCGTGCCCTTGTATCCATAGTGGAAGAAGGGGAAGAGCGTGGTGTGCGACTCGTTCTTTCCCGAGCTCCGCCAGAAGAAGGGGAAGACGTTGGTCACGTCCTCGTCGGGCGAGCGGGTGAGGTACACCGGGCCCCAGAGGGTCGTCGTCTTGTCGCCGATCTCGTTGTACTTGTAATAGTGGATGAGCGGCGGGATGACTTCGTATTCGCTCGTCTCGTCCTTGCCGTAGAAATAGAAGGGCGCGAGGCCCATATCCATCGAGTCGGCGGTGCGGCGATCGCAGTTCGGGCCGCCCTTCCACCGGCAGAACATGGGGCCGGCGATGTCGAGGCCGCCGCGCGCGCTGTGCTGCGTGAAGGTGAGGAGCGCGGGCAGGTGGAAGTAGCCGCTGCCGTTGGCGGACTTGCCCTCGAAGAAGAGAGGGAAGAGCCAGTTGTCGTGGCGCGCCGGGAGCTCCTTCGTGGCTTTGCGCTCACGATGGAGAAAGGGGAAGACGACGGTGGTCGTGGTGGCGTCGTCGCGGAGGCGCCAGAAGAAGGGGAAGAGGACGTCGGCGTCGTGCTTCTCGCTGCGCCGGTTGTAATAGAGGCCGAAGATGCTGGCGCGATCATTGGGCATCCGCCGCTCGGCCCAGAGCGGGGGGATGATCGTGCGGAAGCTCCACTTGTCGCTCTTCTCTTGATAGTAGAGCCCGTAGAAATCCCGCTCCGTCTTGGGCCCGCGGCCGAGCTCGGGCTCCTTCGCGTAGTCCGTCCCGATCTTGTCCTTGAGGCCCTTCGGGATCTCGAGCGGGTTTTGCGGGAGGGTCGGCTCCTGCGTTTGGAGCGACTGGACCGCTTCGGTGTTGGAGGCGGCGTGCGTCTCCTCTTCGGGCTTCTTGGCGGGCTTCTTCTTGCTGCTGCTCGAACCGGGCGTGGGGGCGCTGAAGCCACCGGGGCCGCCCATGCCGCCGCCGGGTTGGCCGAAGCCGACCTGCGCTTCGGCCACGCGCGGAGCGAGCGACAAGGCGAGCACAGCCAGAAGGCCGGCACTTCGGCGGAACCGCCCCGGACCGCGGGCGGCCGGCTCTCGAACGAGGCTCGATGTCAACGCGATCCTCGTGCCTCTCCGGCCCCGCGCTGCCCGAGCCGATCCGCGATGATGCGCGCGGCCTCGGAGAGCGGGATCTCTTCCTGCGTGCGCGCCGCGAGATCCTTGACGGCGACGGAGCCGCGCTCGGCTTCCTCGCCCAAGATCACGCACATGGCCGCGCCGCGCTTTTCTGCGCGCGCCAACATGTTCTTCAGCTTGCCGCCGCGGCCGTCGACCTCGGTGACGACGCCGTGCCCGCGCAGCTCGCGCGCGAGCACGAGGCCCTTCTTCGCGCCTTCGGGCGTGAGCGGCACGATCATCACGCCGGGGCCCGTCTTCGCCGTGGTCTCGGGCATGGCCACGAGCACGCGCTCGAGGCCCATGGCGAAACCGATCGCCGGCACGTCCGGGCCGCCGAGGCTCTTCACCATGTTGTCGTAGCGACCGCCGCCGCAGATGGTGTTCTGCGAGCCGAGATCGCCGGCGCTCGTCTTCACCTCGAAGAGGGTGCGCGTGTAGTAGTCGAGCCCGCGCACGAGGCTGGGATCGATCACGTAGTTGACGCCGAGCGCGTCGAGGTGGCCGAGGAGCCCTTGCCAGTGCGCGCGATCGGCCTCGTCGAGGACGTCGAGGATCGACGGCGCGCCCACGGAGGCGTCGCGATCGCGCGGGTCCTTCGAGTCGAGGATGCGGAGCGGGTTCTTTTCGAGGCGGCGCTGCGAGTCTTCGCTGAGCTTGTCTTTCTTCGGATCGAAGAAGGACACGAGCGCGTCGCGGTAGCGATCGCGCGTGCCGCTCGAGCCGAGCGAGTTGACGTGCACGACGCAGTCCCCGATGCCGAGATCGCGGAAGAGGCCGCAGCAGAGGTCGATCACCTCGGCGTCGGAGAGCGGGCCCGGGTCGCCGTACAGCTCGGCGCCGGCCTGGTGGAACTGGCGGTAGCGGCCCTTCGCCGGGCGCTCGCCGCGGAACATCGCGCCGAGGTAGTACCAGCGGGAGACCGCCTCCTTGGCGTGGAGCTGGTGCTCGACGTAGGCGCGCGCGGCGCCGGCGGTGCCCTCGGGCCGGACGGTCAGCGCGTCGCCGTGGCGCTCGAAGGAGTACATCTCCTTCTCGACGATGTCCGTCGTCTCCCCGACCTGCCGTTGGAAGAGGGCCGTGTGCTCGATGAGCGGCGTGCGGACCTCGGCATAGCCTTGGAGCTCGGCATGGCGACGAAATGCCGCCTCGAGGCGCTGCCACCGCACCACCTCGTCGGGAAGGATATCGTTCATCCCCCGCACTGCGCGTAGTTCCATGCCGGGGCGGCTTATGGTCGGAGCGCGCGAGCGGGTCAAGCGCATCGCACGGGGGCGACCGTCCGAGGCGCGCCGGCACGAGGCAAATGGGCGTGCGGCCGAAGGTGCGGAGCGCCGTGCGCGGCGCCTGTTCGCTTGTGCGCGGGGTCTCCGCGGGGCACGGCTCTCCCTTTGTGGCGCGGAGGAATCGCCCCCGCCGGAGGGCACGGGACGCGCGTCGCCCCTTGACGGCGCGGGGGCCCCGGACCTTTCGTTGCGCCGCGATGGCGAAGAAGGCCGTGATTCGGGTGGCGGCGATCGATCTGGGCAAGGCACGGGTCGGCGTGGCGGTGGCGGACGAGCTCGGGCTCATGGCGCACGCGCGCCCGTTCCTCGACGGCAAGAGCCGCAAGGCGCTGCTCGCGGCGCTGGTCGAGCTCGCACGAGAGGAGAAGCTCCAGCGCTTCCTCGTCGGTCTCCCGCTGGAGATGAACGGCGACGAGGGCCCCGCGGCGCAGCGGGCCATGGAGTTCGCGCAGCAGCTCGCGGACGCGACCGGCGTCGAGATCGAGATGATCGACGAGCGCCTCAGCACCGTGGAGGCGAGCCGCCGCCTGCGCGATCGCGGCGTGAAGGCGCGCGATCAACGGAACCTCGTCGACGGCGCCGCGGCCGCGGTGATCCTCCAGAGCTGGCTCGACGCGCGCCGCGGTTGATCGCGCGCGCCGCTCGAAGCGCATTGCCGCACAACCGAGACGCAGCGTGTGCGAGGCAGCGCACGAACACCATGCGGCCTCGCGACAAAAATCCGTTTCGCTTCGAAGATGGGTCGATCCTCGTCGGCGAGCATGGTCGACCCTACTGACGCTCTGGTACGCTGCGCACGGCGGCCGCGCTTGCGAAGCGCGGGATCGCCTTCCTTCTGCACCGAGGCCCAATGATTCGACGATCGCTCCTCGTCCTGTCTCCGTTCGCGTCTGCTGCGCTCCTGCTCGCAGCCTGCAACTCCATCACCGGCGTGGATGATCTCGAGACGTCGGGCTCCAGCTCGGGGATGACCGGCGGTGGCAACGGGAACACGAGCGCCAGCACGGGCGGGTCACTGGCGCTCATGGTGCCGGCGAAGGGCGTGCAGATTCAGGAGATCGCCATCTACCAAGGCGTGAAGCGCTCGCTCATGGGCGGCACGCCGCCGACCTCCGGCATCAAGGTGCCGGTCGTCGCGGCGCGCCCGGCGCTGCTCCGCGTCTTCGTGAAGATCGATCCGGCCACCTACGATCACAGCCCGGTGACGGCGCGCCTCACCCTCGGCAACCAAGCGCCGATCGAGGTCGCCGGCGTGGTCTCCGACTCGACCGACGCCGAGCTCCAGAGCACGCTCAACTTCAACATCCCGGCCGAGAAGATGGTCGTCGGCCAGACGTATCGCGTCGAGCTCCAGCAGCCGATCGAGCACGCGTCGCCTCCCAGCTCGACCGTCGTGGCGTACCCGCTGTCCGCCCCCGAGCCGCTCGACGTGCAGTCCGACGGCATGCAGCTCAAGGTGAAGCTCGTCCCCGTCAAGTACGGCGCCGACGGCTCGAACCGCCTCCCGGACACGTCGCAGCAGCAGATCGAAGGGTACAAGAACGCGTTCTTCAGCACGTACCCCGCGGCCAACGTCGAGATCACCGTGCGGACGGCGATCAATTGGAGCAAGGCGATCGATCCGTTCGGCAACGGTTGGGGCGAGATCCTCGACGCCATCGCGAACCTCCGCGAGAGCGAGAACGCGCCCGCGGACGTGTATTACTTCGGCGTCTTCAATCCCAAGCAGTCGTTCGATCAGTTCTGCGCGCAGGGCTGCGTGGCCGGCCTCGGGATGGTGGGCGGCCCGCAGGACACGTACAGCCGCGCGGCCGTCGGCCTCGGGTACCCGGGCGACATGTCGTGGTCGACCGCCATCCACGAGATCGGCCACACGCAGGGCCGCAACCACGCGCCCTGCGGCGGCGCGCAGGGCGTCGACTCCAAGTTCCCCTACAAGAACGGGGGCATCGGCGTGTGGGGGTACGATCTCCTGACGCAGCGGCTCTACGCGCCCACCGAGGGCAAGGACATCATGGGCTACTGCGATCCGTACTGGATCAGCGACTACACGTACGAAGCCATCTTCCAGCGCATGAAGACCGTCAACAACGCGGACTTCGCGGTCCCCGACGCGCTCAAGGATCTCGAGTGGGAGCGCGCCCGCGTCGGCGCGAACGGGGAGCTCACGTGGCTCTCGTCGGTGCAGATGGAGCGGCCGCCGATGGGCCAGCTCACGCCGGTCACGGAGCAGCGTGCCGGCAGCGCCACCACCGTGGATGGGCACTTCTTCCCGTACGATCACCTCCCCGGCGGCGTGCTCCTCTGGCCCAAGTCGCAGACGCCGATCAAGGGCATCAAGGTCCTCCTCGACGGCAAGCCGGTGACGTTGACGCGGTAGTTGCGATGGGGCCCTCATTCCAGCGAGGATTGCGGCGTGATTCGGCGAGGTCTCGGTGACCTCGTCGGACGCGGCCGCCGCGAGAGATCGTGCGGGTGATCGTACTACGGCTCGGCTCGCCCGAGCGCTCGTGCCTCACCGCGTGGTGACCCTGCGCGCACGAGGCGCGATCGCGACTGGATCCATCGTTGTGCCTCGGATAGAAGCGCGATCCATGCGCCTCAGCCACATCGCCGTTTGCTTCTCGATGGCCCTCGGTTTCGCTGCTCTCGCCGCCTGCGGTGCGGCCACGCCCGAGCCGGTCGCGCCCACCGGTCCGGAGGCCGCGGCGCCGGCGACGGCTGCATCCTCCGCGGCGCTCGTGCCGACCTCCGCGCCCACGGCTGCTCCTCTGGCGACGGCGCCCGCCGCGCCGGCGACGGTCGCCTTCTCGGCGATGAACAACGAGCAGAAGATCGCGCACATGAAGGCCGTGATCACGCCGAAGATGGGCAAGGTCTTCCAAGAGGGCGACGCCAAGCGCTACGCCGACTTCGGCTGCAAGACCTGTCACGGCGAGAAGAAGCAGGACCCGCACATGGTCCTGCCCCGCCTCACGCTCTCGGGCGACGGCTTCCAGAAGCTCATGGCCGCCAAGCCCGCGGTGATGAAGTTCATGAGCGAGAAGGTCACGCCGGAGATGGCTGCCGCCATGGGCGAGAAGCCGTTCGATCCCGCGACGAAGAAGGGCTTCGGTTGCGGCGGCTGTCACGCGGTGAACTGAGAGGGCTGCAGGCGACCCAGGAGCAACCTCGGTCGGGTGAGGCCGACCGAGGTTGAGCCGCGCGGGGCGAAGATGTTCGCTGAAACCGACCGAGGTTGAGCTGCGGCCGACCGAGATTGAGCCCTGCGGGGCGAAGATGCCCGCCGAAGCCGACCGAGGTTGAGCCGGCGGAGCGCATCCCTCGCGGCGCGGTCCGCCTGCGACCCTGCGCGGACGCGCTCGATTGTGATGCGGACTACACGTTCGCGTGTCCGGACGCCCCCAAGTGTGATGCGGGCTACACATCCGCCTGTCCGGACGCCCTCTAATGTTATCCGGACTACACATCCGCGTGTCCGGACACCCCTCTGGCGCGCAGCAGACGCCTTCCGGCGCGCAGCGGACGCCCTCTTTCCTCGCCCACCCCTAGAACCGGAGCGCCAGCCCGCCCGGCCCGATCCCGAGCGAAGCCGCGCTCGTCGGTGGAGCCGCGCCCTCGGGGGGCCGCCCGCCCACCATCCACAGCGGGATGCCGATGCCCGCGAAGATGGTGCTGCCGCCCATCAGCGGTACGCCGAGCACCAGGGTGACGAGCCCGCGCCATTCCCCGGAGCCACCGCCGAGATCGATCGCCATCGTGATGAGCCCTGCAGCCATCAGCGCGGAGGCGAAGCTCGTGAGCACGATGCCCGCGACGCGCATGCCGTTGTTCCGGTACTTGGGCTGCTCGCCGTACGGATACGGGTATGGATACGGATATCCATACGGATATGCATATGGATACGCATACGGATACGGCGGCGGATAAGGGTACGGGTACGCCCCCGCCTGCGGAGGCACGGCGCCGGGCGTAGGTGCGAGAGGACCCGGCGTTGCAGCTCCGGGGGCCGGCGTCGCAGCTCCGGGCGGAGGGAGTTGCGGCGCTGGTGGGGGCGTCGCGCCCGCCGGCTGTGCGCTCGCGGGCGGCGGCGCATGCGTGGGCGGAGGTGCCTGCTGCGCCACGGCAGCGTTGGACGAGAGAACTATCAACGCACCGAAAAGGCAGGATGAAGCTCGCATGAACGCACCGTATCACGGTCGCGCGGCGCGCCTGCATCGCCCCACGCGTGAAGACCGAGCGCTTCGAAGCCGGAGTTGCTCGATGGAATCGCCTTCGTCAGAAGCGGAGCGATAGGCGACCGGGGTGGAGCATCAGCGAGGGCGCGCTCGCGGGCGGGCGCGCGCCCACCACCCAAAGCGGGACGCCGACGCCGGCGACGACGGTGCTGCCGAGCATCAGCGGAGCGCCCACCCACACGGTGAGGACGTTGAAGTCCGGATCGGAGAGGGGGCCGCCGCTCAGATCGAGCGCCATGACGGTGAGACCAGCGATCAGCATCGCCGAGGCGACGCTCGTGAGCACGATGCCCGCGATGCGCATGCCGTTGTCGCGATACCGAGGCGCGCTCGCGGCGTACGCGGGCGGAAGAGGCATCGGCTGCTGCCACGTCGAGCCGGGCGCACGAGTGAGCGGAGGTGCGGGCGGCGCGGGCTGCTGCGATGCGGACGGCGCGGGCTCGGAAGGCTTCGGTGCTTGAGCTTCCGCGGCCTCGGTGACGAGGAAGAGCGCAGTGGCGAGGAAGATGCGAGGGGCTCGCACGCGACGAGCGTAGCACGCGGCTTCACGGCGCCCGCGGCGTGCTCACGGATGCTGTTGGGGAGAGGCGGGCTGCGGGGGCGCAGCCCATCGTGAGGAGCGCGGCGCGGTTACTTCACCAGCGCGAGCAGGCCGATCACGCCCAGCACGAGCGCGGCGATGGAGTCGCCGGCGATGAGGCCGCCGCCGACGAGCGAGGTGGTGGACATGTCGTCGGGCAACGCTTCTTCGGCGGGAGCGTTCTTCGCTTTCTTCGCGGCCGCGCGCTCGGTGAGGGTGTTCCACGCCGAGGAAAAGACGCCGCCCACGCCCCACCAGAGGCTGGTGGTGAGCTCCACGAAGCCCGCGAACGACGACGCGTAGGGCGAGGGGAGCAGCACGCAGTCGAGCGCGAGATCGAAGCCGAAGCCGTTCTTCGTCTTGATCCACTCCTTGTAGCGCGCGTTCTGCTTGATGGCCTTGCGCGCGCCTTCGGTGACGAGGCCGATGGCGACGCCGACGAGGATGGCGGGGATCTGGTAGCTCTTCGGCTTGGTGATGGCGTCGAGCGCGCCGACGAACTTGAAGGTCATGGCGCTCTGCCACTGATCGACCTTGAGCTCGGGGTGCGCGTAGATGTTCTTCGTCAGCACGGGGTAGGCCTTCATGAAGAGCTTGGCCATGAAGACGGCGACCACCGCGCCGAGGATGACGCCCACGAGCTGGTAGCGGAATTGGGTGGTGCGGTTGGTGCCGAGGCGCCAGCCGGTCGAGCGATCCTGCTGCATGTCGCCGCCGATGCTGCAGCAGACGAAGACGATGCTGCCCGCGAGCAGGCCGGCGATCGGGTCCTTGAGGCCGAGCGCCACCATCGACACGACGCTGAGCACGAAGGCGGTGGAGATGGGGTTCGAGTCGGTGATGCCGAGGCTGATGCCGTTCACCAGCATCATCACGAAGCTGAAGGCGACGGCGAAGAGGACCCAGACGAGCGGGACGCCGAGCACCCAGTGCGACGCGACGATCACCGCGAGCGCCGAGAAGATCACGAAGGCGGCGAGGCGGCGCATGTTGGTCTGCTTCCAGTCCTCTTCGGGCGGCGCGTCCTGCGCGGTGGCCGGCCCGCTCCGGACGCGGGCGGCGAACTGGCGGAGGATGAGGCCGATGTCCACGATCGCAGCGCCCATGATCATCCCGAGCGCGACGAGGAACGCGAACTTGCGGAACGGGTCCTTCTCGCCGAGCCAGCCCTGCGCGCGGAACCAAGGGGTCAGGCGATCGAGCAGGAGCGCGTAGAGCGTCGCGGGGATGCTGATGCGTACGCCGACGATCATCGCGGCGCCGATGGTGGAGGTGCTGATGCCGGTGCCGGCCAGCTTGGCGATGAACGGGATGCTCCCGCCCTTCTCCATGAGCAGCGGGAGCGCGGCGCCGAGGCCCATGCCGGTGAAGAGCTGGCCGACGCTGCGGCGGAGGAGCTTCACGTCCGTGAGCGCGCGGAGGATGTTCGCGACCGCGAGGCCCGACGGGTAGGTCAGCTTGAGCCGATCGACGAGGATGGGCGTGTAGAGCATGCCCACGCCGATGCCGAACATGCCGATGCAGAGGAAGTAGAGGATGAGCTTCCAGGTCGCGGGCTCGGGCAGGCCGAGCCACACCATGGCCTGGATGATCACGCCCATGGCCGCCATCGAGGCCACGGAGGCCGCGGCGGTCTGCATGTAGTTGGCGCCGTGCTTGCCGTCGGGGCCGTAGAAGTAGGTGACGGTCGAGCCGAGGATGCCCGCGAGCACCTGCCCGCCGACGAAGAAGCCCAGCGAGAAGTTCATGTACGCGGCGGTGACGCCGCCCAGCGGGCCGAGGATGAAGACCGCGATGACGCCGAGGAAGAGGTAGTAGCCGACGCTGTTGATCGGCAGGAGGCGCGGCAGGAGAGACGAGGAGGGGGCCGCCTCCGGCGCGGCCGTTTCGGGCTTCTCTGCGCTCACTGGGCCTCCCCGGACGGCGGAGCGCCGAAGGCTTCCGCGACGGTCGTGCGGACGTTGCCGCCGGTGAGCGCGCCGGCGAACTTCTCGCGCAGCGCTTGCACCGCGGGCATGGCCGGGGTGCCGCCGAGGACCTCGGCGAGGATGGTGCCGACGTCTTTGCCTTTGAACAGGCTCACCAGATTCATGTTGTTCGCCACCTCTGCCAACAGCGCCTTGTCGCCGAGCGCGGTGAGCGCTTCGACGAGGCCGGCCTGCACTGCCTGACGCTCGGCCACCGTCGCGGCGCTCTGCGCCTGGATGATCAGGATCTCGATCTCGCGCAGCTTGCGCGTCGTCTCCACGTCGACCGCGTCGACCGTGCGCTTGCTGGTCGCGCGCGCGTCCGCGTCCTGCAGGAGCTCGCGGCGCTCGGCGTCCTTGGCCTTGGCGTCGCGCTCGAGGCGGGCCGTGAGGGCCGCGCCTTCGCGCGTGCCTTCGAGGGCGAGACGCTCGTGCTCGAGGGCCTCGTCGTCGCGGAGCTGCTGCACCGCGGCCTCGTGCGCGAGCTTGCGACCGAGGTCGGCGAGCTTGGCTTCGCGCTCCTTGGCGGCGGCGGCGAGCTCCATCCGCTGGCGCTCGAGATCGGCGCGCAGGCGGGCGGAGGTGAGCGCCTCTTCGGCCTGGCGATCGCCGATCTGGAGCTGCACGAACTCGGACTGCACGCGCCGCATCAGCTCGGCGATCTTGGGATCGACGATGTCCGCGGAGAGCACCTCGACCTCCGTCACGACCGTGCCGTTCTCGGGGAACGCGCGGCCCGGTCGCCCGCCGCCGGCGCTGCGCTCGCCGAGGATGGTGTCGCGCACGACGGCCGGGATCTGCGGCCACAGCGTGGAGAGCGGGAGCGTGCGGCACCGGCTCCGCACGATCGAGCGCAGGTGATCGGCGAGGACCTGGATGTAGTTCTCGTGGTTGAACCAGCGATCCTTGTGCTCGGGAAGGAAGGTCACCGAGAGCGAGACGCGCACGTGGATGGCCACGAAGTCGAGCGTCTCCACGGTGATGACGTCGGTGACGCGGTTGCCGGCGACGCGCAGGAAGCAGGTGCGGAGCGGATCCTGATCGGTCTTGGGCGTGCCGGTGGAGAGCAGGATGGGGGTGAGCGTCTCCTCGTAGCCGAGGAGATCGACGCACGGGCCTTGGATGACGCGCTGTCCGTCGGCCGAGGTGGCGAGCGCGGCCATGTTGTGCGGCACCGAGACGGAGAGGGCCCACGGCGTGGTGACGGAGCCGTGCGTCCGCTTGTGCGGCTCGTTGAAGGCGATCCACAGGTTCCAGCTCTCGGCCGGGACGGTGCGGGTGATCTGCACTTCCTTGCGCGGATCGACGAGGTAGCTCTGCTTGCCGCGGACGAGGCGGACCTCGCCCGTGGTGAGATCTCGGACGTAGATGCCGCTCTTCTGATCGATGCCGAGGGCCTCGATGAAGACGTTGCGGTGATCGTTGCCGACGACGGCTTGGCCCGTCTGCGGAGAGAGGACCTCGATCTCGTTGAAGGGCACGAAGAACGTGGAGACGCCCGTGAGCAGGAGCTCGTCGCCGGGGTAGTACGTGTCCTTGTCGAGCGCGAACCCACGCGGGAGGCGCGCGGCGAGCTCCTCGCGGGCGACGGTGGCGATGATGCGCAGCCACAGGGCGCGCTGCGGGAGCAGCTCGTAGGCGTCGTAGACGCGGCTCCGCGAGCCCTCGACCATGAAGACGTCGTACGGGCCGGGGAAGACGCGCGCGGGGCCGACCTTGATCTCGCGCTTGCCGTCGGCGTCGATGATGACGCAGTACTCCTTCTCGCCGAGCACGACCGCCTGCCGCACGAGCCGCGCTTGGCGCGCTTCGCGCTCGATGGCGCGGCGCACGGTGCCGAGCGTGGAGAGCTCGGAGAGCGCCTGCGGCGGCGGGGGCGGCGCCGCGAAAGCCGCCGGGCTCGGCGCCATCGGCGCGGGCGGCGGGGCCACGCGCTGGCGCGAGCGAGCGGACTGATCGACGACGGCGACGCCGCGGCGGGGGCCGCGCGTCTGCTCTTCGGCGGGGGACTCGTCGTCGCTCGCCTCGGCGCGCGTGGCCAGCCCTTGCGCGAGGGCCTGGGGCTGCGGCTCCGCGGGCGCGAGCGCGGCGAGGACGCGTTGCGCGGCCGACGCGGAGAGCGTGGCGCCCGAGTCGTCGACCGAGGTGTCGGGCACGATGTCGACGCCGGTGGGCGGGATGTAGAACTGGGTGTCGAGCCCGCGAATGACGATGAGCTGACCGCGCTTGAGCACGACGTCGCGCACGTCGCCGCTCGCGCCTTGGGCCGCGTCGACCGGCGTCTCCGCGGTGGCGCGCGTGATCGCCGCCGAGCGGCCAGTGACCTGGAAGTAGGGCGCGGTGATGTCGACCTCGCCGTAGACCTTGACCACGAGGTACTGGTTCGACGCGAGCTCGTGGGCGTCGCGCACGTCGACGCGCTGGCCGGGCCGCAGGTAGAAGCTGCACGGGCCCGGGATCATGGCGCGCGTGCCGTTGCGGAGCGGGCGCGACTCGTTGCGGCCGGCCCGGAACTTCCCGTTGGGCCCGCCTTCGTTCTCGCCGAGCGGGTTGAAGAGCACCGCGTACTGGCTGTCGCTGAGCTCGATCATCTGCTGCGGGCGGCCCGACAGATCCTCGCGGAAGCCGCCTTCGCCGTCGTCGATGACCACGCGATCGGCCGCGGTGGGCGAGACCATCGTCGGCCCGACGTGGAGCGTGACCTCGCCTTTGTCGTCGTCTTGGACCCAGAGAAACTGCCGTTCGGTGACCGGTATCTTCCTGCTGGTTCGCTCTGTCACCGGGCCAAGGTACACCGGAACGCGAGGATCGTGAGACCCGAGCGTGAGCCGGAACGCGCGATGGGGCACGGCTCCGCGTCTCTGGGCGCACGCGCCTGATTCCTGCGGCCGAGGACTTCGAGCGCGTGTCTCGATGCCCTCCGCGTAGGGCCCGAAGCGGCGAAGCGTGCTTGTGGGCGAGGGTGGATCGCGGGGTGGTGGACCTCGACGCCCTTTGCGCGCGGGGGCGTCTGTAATGCTGGCGTCATGGTCGTCGGCGCCTGCGGCTCATAGGGTCGGGCCATCGACGAGGGGTTGCCGACCCGGATGTGCCGGGCGCGGGTGGGCCGTCTCGTCTCTCGAAACGGAGAGCGCCGATATGATGGATGCGTTCGTGGATGGCATTGCGGGTGACGACCTCCCGGCGAACGCCGGACTGTTCGACGGGGAAGGGGAGCGCGAGGACGTGGACGAGGCCTCCCTCTCCGATCAGGAGGAGGTTTTCGAGGAGAACGCCGCCGCGTTCGACCAGGATGGCGCGGGGATGCAGCCGGCCGACGCCGCGCACGGCGTGTTGCAGGTGGCTCAGGTCCAGGGCGCCTTCAACCAGATCGGCGAGCCGCCGGTGGAGGAGGGGGTCAATCCGGGGGACGGGAACAACGGTGTCAACGACGATGGCCCGCCTCCTCCGCCGGACCCGCCGGCCGGCGGGGGCGGGGAGCCTCCCGCGCCGCCGCCCCTGGACATGGGGATGACGCTCGAGGAGATCCGCGCGCTCCTCGAGCGCTCCGAGATGATGAAGATGGCCGAGGTCGACGATCGCGCCCGGGAGCGCGCGCAGGAGGCCGCGCGGCGGCTGACGGAGTTCAAGTACGCGAAGGCCTCGACGTGGTTCGCGGCGCTTCAGGCCGGCGGGGTGTTCCTCGCGGTCGTCGCGTTCGTGGTCGACCTGCTCAAGAAGAATTCGTCCTCGTCCCGCCGCGTCGAGCATCAGGCTCCCTCGCCCACGGCCGGCGCCGTGCCCTCCGGCATCGAGGCGTGGGTGGCGGGCCTGCCCGCGCCGCAGCGCCAGGTCATCCAGAAGCTCGGCGACGACTGGTCCGCCCTCGGCGAGCTGGAGATCTTCCAGCGGGCGAGCAACTTCGCGCGCAAGCATCCGGTCCACCTCTCGGTGTACGACCACATCCAGCTCTTGCAGCTCGTCCGGGTCGCCGGATCCCCGCGCCCGCAGGCCTTCATCTGGTACGCGTCCGAGAAGCGCGCCTACGTGCAGGCGGCCGCCGAGGTGCTCAACACGATGGGCTACCCCGCCTTCTACGCATACCTGACGAAGGCGTCGATGAACGGCCGGCCG
This sequence comes from Minicystis rosea, assembly GCA_001931535.1. Taxonomy (GTDB): domain Bacteria; phylum Myxococcota_A; class Polyangia; order Polyangiales; family Polyangiaceae; genus Minicystis; species Minicystis rosea. The sequence continues at coordinate 4,468,852 of CP016211.1, read as the reverse complement.
CTCCCGCGGACGATCGCCGCGTACGCCGGGCAGCTCGCGGTGATGTGGGTCTACGCAAGCCGCAGCAAGGCGGCCGGGGGCGCGTCGTGAGCATCGACCCGGCACAGCTCCAGGACCGTTTCTACTTCGAGGCCTGCTTCCACCGGGACACGTCCGACGACTACATCGAGGGCTACTTCGCGGACGCCATGGACTCCGATGATCACCCTCACCCCTCGAGCTGGGCCGACGACGCCAAGGCCCGGCGAGACACGTACTACTGGGGGCTGCCCTCGTATCCGATCGAGTCTTTCCACGCCAACATCGCGCCGGAGGATCTCTCCACCATCCAGCGCCAGGCGAATGATTGGAAGCAGTGGATCCTCGCTCGGGCCCACCTCCGCGACGGCGAGAGGATCGATCACGACGCGAGCACGGTCGTCGTCTGCAAGCTCGAGTGGCAGGGCTGCCCCGAGTTCGCGGTGGCGGTGTTCCGCAAGACCAACCAGTCCGGCATCTGGTACGTGATCCCGAGCCTCCGGTACGACTTCGCCTACAACACCCTGAGCTTCGTCCAGACGCCCACGGGCAGCACGGTCGACTCGCCCGACAGCTATTACTCGAAGCCCAGCTTCAGCGATCTGGACACCGCGAAGGACAAGCGGACGCGGCGAGGGGTCTGGAGCCGGATCATCAGCACGGCCCTCGCCATCGGACAGACGGCCACCTTCGGCTTCACGAACGGGGCCTTCAAGGGTGCCGGCGTGCAGCTCGTTCGGGGCATCTACGATGCGAGCACCGCGCCGAAGGCCAGCGCCATGTCCACGGCGCTCTCCGATCTGGAGAGCTTCATCACCGAGCAGAACGAGAAGCTCGTCATCAACGACGTGACGTCGGTGATCCGGGCGCGGAACGGCAAGATCAGCGACTTCATGAAATCGCTCGAGGAGATGATCGCCGACCCCACGCTCACCGACATGACGTCGCTCGTGGCGCCACTGACCCAGTGGAAGGACACGTTCGCCGAGTACACCACGGGCGACGCCGCGGACCAGCTCCCTCAGCTCCTCGAGGACCTGGAGGTCAATCAGTTCGCGGGCGAGTCCTTCCCCGTCTTCCTCGCGGGCGTGAACGTTCACAACCTCTGCTGGCAGTACCTGCACGCCCTGGAGATCGCCCTCGAGACGGACGCGATCACCCGCAAGGACCACATCGCCAGCTACCTGAACGAGATGGCCCACGAGTGGATCAAGCCCGCCGTGCGCTTCATCTACGAGGCCATCGACGACCGGCTCCGCAACCGCCTGAAGCACCTCGACGACGATCGCACCATCCAGGACTCGTATCTCGATCTCAACGTGTCCATCAGCAAGAAGAAGCAGCCGCACGCCGACGTGAACCGCTATCTCAACAACTGCTATGGCGCCTGGATCGGCGAGAACCCCGACATCCCCAAGCAGATCGCCCAGCTCGAGATCGCCGCGCACGCCGTCGGGGTGTTCCTGGCCATGCCGCTGTCGGCGGCGGAGAAGGCCGACTTCCAGCTCATCACCTACAACAACGTCGCCCAGACCGACGAGCAGTTGAACAGCCCCACCTGGCGGGACGGGCGATCCATCCAGTACGGCGTCCAGCTCGTCTACGAGGACCAGATCAACGGCGGGGCGACTCACGAGAGCGAGATCTTCTGGTCCCGCGTGGCGACGATCGATCACTGGGTCTGGCCCCGCCTCATCCATCTCGCCGCGTGCCCGTACTACTCCGCGTCCACCCGCCGGCTCGTCCGCCGGATGGGCGATACGGTCGACGGGAGCGTGGTGTGGGAGCCGTACAAGATCCTCAAGATCTACGACGACGGCGTGTCCCCCCGCATCAGCGCGGACTGGGACGAGGCGGACTGAAGGCCGGCGCGCGGTGCGCTCTCCTCGGGCTTCAATCCATGGGTGTGATCGAGAGCCGCGCCGTCCCGAGGCGCACCTGGCGGCTGCCCCGGCGGCGCTCCACCACGGACGTGGCGTCGGCCAGCCCGACGGCCGCGAAGTCCTGCCGGATCCGGTAGATCTCGACGTTGAGCCGGCTCTCGTCGATGGTGAGGGAGCGGCAGAGATCGTCGACGAAGACCCAACCGCGCTGCGGTTCGGCGAGCACGGGCGCGGCCTCGTCGCGCAGGCGGGCGCGGGCCAGCGTGAGGAGGGTGTAGTGATGGGAGCGCGGCGTGAGCACGCGGGCGTTGCCTCGCTTCGCGAGGGCGACCTCGACGTGCTCCTCGTCACGGCTCACCCGGAGCGAGAGCGCCACCTCGTCGAGGGTGGTCGAGACGCCCTCCGCGTCGGCTGTCCCTTGCCCCGCCATCGGGAGGTGGATCACGTAGGACTGGCCGGCGATCTGGAGCACCTCCCCGTCGCGGGTCGGGCGGGCCTCCCCGTCGATCTCGGCGATCCACGCGCCCCGCGACTCGAAGAGACAGGCGGAGAGGACCTCCGGCGAGGGGAGCGCCAGCATCCCATCCACTGCGGCGATCATCGCGTCGTCGGAGAGGCGCCGGGCCATGGCCACGGGAGGCGAGGTGTCGAGGAGCGTCCAGACCGCGGCCTGATCGCCGAACGCCAGACGATCGCCGGCCTCGAGCACACGCGTCGCGCCGGGCTCGAGGCGCGCGCCGTCGAGCCAGGTCCCGTTCCGGCTGCCCAGGTCGCGGACGCTCCACTCGCCGCCGGAATACGAGATGCGCGCGTGCTCGCCGGAGGCGAGGGGATCGTCGAGCCGGAGCGTGCACGCCGAGGACCGTCCGACGAGCGTGTGCGCGGCCAGCGTCACGCCGGCACCGCCGCTGGGCTTCATGAGCAGAGCCATCAACCCTTCGAAGCTACCCCCGAAAGGGGGCCACGATAAGCCCGACGTCACGGAAGCCCCCGAGCATGACATCATCGCGCGGGGGCGAGGAAAGGCTGCATGCTCAACGACTACGCTCTCATCATCGGCGTCGAGTCCTATCGGGCCTTCGACGCCACCGGCGGCAGCGACGTGGCCGGCGCGGTCAACGACGCGCGTGCCCTGACCCGCCAGTGCCTCGCGATGGGCTTCGCGCCCGAGCGGATCCACGTGCTCACGTCGCCGAAGATCGCCGCCGCCGCCGTCGGCCCCGAGGCCGAGGGGATCCATTTCGCGGAGGCCACGCGCGAGCAGATCGCCGCGGGGCTCGCGTGGATCGACGGCGCGCTCGCGGACGCGGCGCCCTCCGCCGGGCTCTGCACCTTCTCTGGGCATGGCCTGATGGACCGCGGCCTGGTGCTCTGCCCCGCTGACTTCGATGGGCGGGCGGACAGCCTCGTCCGCGTCTCCGAGGTGCGGCGCGCGTTCGGCCACGGGCGGGCCGCCGACAACCTCACCGTGCTCCTCGACTGCTGCCATGCCCAGGGAGACACCGCGAAGGGCGTGGCCGGCCATCTCGCTGCCCTCGCCGCCGAGCTCGGTGTCGGCGAGACCCACGAGCGGCTGCTCGCCGCCTGCGGGAAGGATCAGACCTCGGTGGCGAGCACCTTCGGCGGGGTGAAGCTGGGCGCGTTCACGTGGGCGGTGACCTCGGCGATGGGGCAGTGGAAGGCCGCCGAGGAGCAGGGCGTGGCCCGGCTCGACGCGTCGTACGGCGAGCTCCTGTCGCGCACGAAGGCGCTGCTCGCGGCGCTGTCGTTCGAGCAGGTGCCGGTGCTCTCGGGACCCGCGGGGGTGGAGGAGATCCCGTTCATGCACCCGGGCCGGCGGGATGGAGACGCGACGGCGAAGGATCCGGACGCGGTGCGTCCGGACCGGCAGATCAGCCCGGATCAGTACACGCTGGTCATCACGTACACCGACGTCACCGGCGGCCGGACCACCACCTACCTGGGCGAGATCTACGCGACGGGCACCACGGGGATCACCCTGACCGGGCTGGCGACGACCGCGCCGAACATGGAGTACTGGTTCCTCGACCAGACGGCGCTCGCGAAGCTCGCCTCCGCCACGTCGAGCAACCCCGTCGAGATCACGTTCACCCCGCACGCCCTCGTGCCGAACCGAGCGTACACGCCGCCCGACGTCCCCTACGTGCGCTTCACGGAGACGCCGGTCACGTGGACATCGCAGGGGCCCATGCTCGGTGTCTCCGGTACCCAGCAGAGCTACGTCCTCGGGGGGACGGCGGCCGACGGCACGACGACCTACCTCCAGCTCGTCATCCAGCCGAGCAGAGGGATCGCGGCGCTCCGGGGCGTGACGTGGGCCTACTTCGGCCGCGCCACGCCCTCCACCATCACGCCGACCGGTGCGTTCACCACCAATGCGGCGCTCCCGGCCGGATCATACTGGTCGGTCTCCAATCGCGCGGGGTCGTAGCGCGCGAGCTCACGGGTGACGCCTCGCCAGGCGCAGGCCCGTGGTGCTCCACCGCTCGGCCGGGCGGCTGGCGAAGCGCGCCGCCGCCAGGCAGTGGCTCCCGGCGCCGCTCCACGCACCGCCGCGGACCGATCGATATTCGGCATCCGGCGTCGGAGGCTCGAGCAAGAGACGGCCGCCGGGCACCGCCGGACCGGCCGGTGTCCAGTCGTTGAGGCAGAAGTCGCGGCTGTTCCCCGCCGCGCCCCGCAGCCCGTAGGGGCTCTCGTCGATCGGATACGCCTCCACGTCGACGCACGAGAGATCGCCGGGATGACTGTTCGCCACGCAGGCCCAGGTCGGATCGAAGTGGTCTCCCCACGGGTAGCGCCGCCCGTCGGTGCCGCGTGCAGCCTTCTCCCACTCGAGCTCGTTGGGCAGCCGCCACGGGAGCCCGGTCCGATCCGCGAGCCAGCGCGCATAGGCCAGGGCGCCGTACCAGCTCATCAGCACCGCGGGACCACGAGGCACCCAGACGTCGCGTGCGTCCTTCATGAGCTGGAACCTGCCGTCGGGCCCGCGCGCGTAGGAGAGCTGCTCGAAGGTCCCCTCCTTCGAGCCTCGCGTGGCCCGCGGGCAGGCCGCGAGCGCCTCCTCCTCGCGCCCTCGGGCGACGAGATCGTCGAGGAAGGCGAGGTACTCCCGGTGGGTCACGGGAAACCGTCCGATGACGAATCCATCGATCCACACGCGCCGCCGAGGCAGGCCGTCGGGCGCTTCGGGGTCTCCCGTCCAGCACCACCCGGCAGGCACGTACACCTCGTCGTCCCCGAGCTCCTCCACACGCGGCAGCGGGATCGGATGCGGCTCGGCGCTCCCCGGCGGGCACCCGTCCCAGTGCTCGCCTCGTTCGATCAGCACCGGATAGGCCACCTCCGCCCGCCCCGGTGCGGCGATGCGCAGAAGGTAGCTTCCACGCGGGAGCGCTCGCTCTCGGATCGGCGTCGGTCCGATGTCCTCCACCACCTCGGGGACGAGGCGCCGCTCGCGCGTCACGTACCGGCAGAGCGTCACCCGCGCCCCCGGTGGATCCGTCACCAGGGTGAGCGCTCCCATCCCTCCGAGGAACGCTGCGTGACGACCGCGGTCGTGCGCGCGCAGGAGGACTTCGAAGCGGGCCGCGTCGGCCGGCCGCCGGCCCCGTTCGGCCTCGAGGAGTCGAGCCCGGTAGGCGTCGGCGAGCGCCGCGTGCGCTTCGGGCAGCTCAGGGTCGATGGCCAGCGCCCCGTAGACCTCTTGCTCCCACTGCGTCTCGCCCAGCGCAGCCTCGTGCGCCAGGCGTTCGGCCTCGTCCTCGCGCTCCCAGCCCGGCAGCTTGAGCGCCACCGGATCGAAGGGGCGGATCGGGTCCAGGAGCTGCTTGGCCTCCGCGCGCAGCGCCTCGGAGCGGGCGCGCAGGCGGTCGATCTCCGGCCCCCGCGTCGAGGCCTTGGCAAGCGCGGCGATGGCTCGCTCGCGTCGCTGGGCGCCGCCCAGGAACGCCTCCACCTCCGCAGCCAGCGCGCCCGCGTCGGGGTGGCGGCGCTCGGGATCGCGGGCCATCGCCCGCGCGCAGATCGAGAGGAGCTCCGGCGGGCCTGCGTGCGCCGGGAGCGGCTCGGGCGGCCCGGCGCGCACGCTCCCGCCGCCGGCGTAGGGCCGGGCCCCGGAGAGCACGTGGTAGAGCATGGCGCCGAGCGCGTACACGTCGGTGGCCAGGCCGTGCCGGCCCACGTCGCCGCGGGCTTGCTCGGGGGCCATGTACGCGGGCGTGCCGAGGACGTCGCCGGCGCGGGTCAGGCCGTCGTCGGCAGGCGAGGCGTCGGGCGATGGGAGCGGCGCGACCTCTGGGCTGCCGGAGAGCCTCCGCCCCAAGCCCCAGTCCATCACGAGCACGCGCCCGAAGTCGCCGACCATCACGTTGTCGGGCTTGAGATCGCGGTGGATGACGCCGGCGCTGTGTGCGTAGGCGACCGCGTCGCAGACGCGGGCGAAGATGTCGAGCAGGCGCCGCCGGGTCACGCCGGACACGTCGCCCGGCGCCGCGAACGCCTCGTCGAGCACGGCGCGGAGCGTGCGCCCGCGCACCTCGGCCATGGTGAACCAGAGGCGGCCGTCGGGGAGCTCCCCGTAGTCGTGCACCGGGACGATGCCGGGGTGGTGCAGGCCGGCCGTGAGCTTGATCTCCGCGAGGAAGCGGGCTGCCTGCGCGGGGGTGAGCGCCTCCGGGCGGAGGATCTTCATCGCCACCGTTCGCTCCAGGCGGCGATCGAAGACGCGGCGCACCTCCCCGAAGCTGCCGCTGCCGAGCAGGCGGCCATCCTCGTAGCGCTCCGGGAGCAACATGGTCCCTGCGCGGCCATCGTGGATCGTCGCGAGGCCATCGTGGACCTTCGCGACCTCCGTCACCGCGGTGCGCCGGGGAGCGTCGAGGTGCGGTGCCGTCACCGGGGGATTCACGGGCTCGTCGGCGGCCATCGCTCCGCAACCGAGCATACCCGAGCGGCCGCGCGGATCCCCGGGTCGTCCCACGACGGAGGTGAGCGGGGCCTCGTCGGTGATGACTCGCGCGTTTGACAAGCGTGCGCGACCCACCGATCATCGGGGGTCATGAGCGCGATCTCCGGCGCGGTGGTCGACGTGCCCGGGGCCGCGTCCTTGGGGCGGCTCCGTTATCCGTGGCTGTTCTCGAAGCGCGTGGATCTCGCGATGATCGCGGTGCCGGCGCTGGTCACGCTGGCGTGCTTCGCCACGGCGCTCTTCCGCGGGGAAGGCGACTCGGGTGGCGTGCGCGTGTCGGCGCAGTGGATCGCGGCCTTCGTGCTCGGCAACACGTCGCACGTGATCCTCACGTACGTGCTGCTCGGCCTGCGCCGTGACGTGCTCCACGCGACGGAGCGGCAGGCGGCGACGGTGATCCTGGGGTCGATGGCGGTCTTCGCGGTCGCGGTCGCGCTCGGCCGGGTCACGGCCAACGATCCGATGACGCGGCCGTTCTTCGAGGCGTTCGTCTTCGTCTTCGCCACGCACCACACGCTCTCGCAGGCCAAGGGCTTCTGGGCGCTCTACGGCCTCTCCGGCGCTCGCCAGGGCCTGCCGCCTCCGAGCGCGGCCGAGCGGAGCGGGCAGTCGCTCTTCGTGCCGCTCGCGTTGCTCCTCATCGCCGTGCGCTGGACGCTCGTGGGCAAGCGGCCGTTCCCCGAGGCGCCGCCGCTCATCAACGTGAACCCCGGCGATCCGGCGATCCTGCCGATGTGGTCGCAGTGGATCCTGCTCGCCATCTGGCTCGTCTACGCGGCCTCGCTCTTCCGGTCGCTGCTCGCCTACGAGCGGCTGAGCTTCCCGAAGCTCTTCTATATCGGCACGCGCATCGTCATCGTGACGCTGGAGCTCGTGGCGCCGGGCTGGGGCGCGACCATGTCGGCCGGCCTGCACGGGATCGAGTACTACCTGCTCACGCACCGGATGCTGGGGCCGACGCCGAACGAGGTCGGTGATCGGCTGCGCGGCGCGCTGGCCTGGGTGGTGATGTTCGTCGGCATGGCGCCCATCCTGGCCGTGGGGTTGCTTCGCAATCCGTTCGGCGTGGCGCTCGGAAAATCGATGCCCTCGAGCTTCGACGCGTGGGCGCTCGCCGTGGTGAACGGCATCGTTCTCGCGCACTACTTCGCGGACGCTTTCATCTATCGCTTCCGCATCCCCGGGGTGCGCAAGGTCGCGCTGGCGAGGCTCGGGTTCGGATCGGGATGAGCAACGACACAACGGAGACGAAGGGCGCGGAGCGCGCGGTGCTGGGGCTCTTCGCGCTCGCGTCGCTGGGCGTGATCGCGTCGCTGTGGATCGTGGACTATCTGCCCACGCACGACGGCCCGCAGCACGTGTTCCTCGGGCACCTGTCGAACCACTTCGACGATCCGGGCGCGGGCTACGCGGCGTGGCTCGAGCGCGGGCATCCGCGGACGGCGCTCGGGTTCAACGTGCTGTTCGCGGCCTTCGAGAAGTTCGCGGGCTGGCGCACCGCGCTCAAGCTGACGCTCACGCTCACGGCGCTCGCGTGGGGCTTCGGCCACGTGGCGCTCTCGCGCGCGCTTCATCCGCAGCGCGCGGCGCTCGGGCTCGTCGGCTTCGCCACGGCGATCTCGTGGTCCATGTACATGGGCTTCTTCTCGTTCACGCTCTCGGTCGCCGTCGGCCTCACGACGCTCGCGGTGGCGGCGGGCGCGTGGCCGTGGACGCCGAAGCGCCGCCTCGCCGTGGCGGCGCTGCTGTCGGTGCAGGCGGTGGCGCACATCTTCGCGGCGGAGCTCACGGGCCTCGTGCTCCTGCTCATGGTCGCGCTCGCGCCGCGGCCGCCCGAGGTCGCGCCGGAGCGTGCCGCGCCGGCGCGCGCGAAGGAGCTCGGCCTGCTCGCGTTGATGGGCCTGCCCGCGCTGATCATCGCCGCCGGCGCGGCGAACCCCGAGTCGCGGGCGAGCGAATGGCTGTCGCTCGCGGATCGCTTCACGGTGCTGCCGCGCATGCTGCTGCCTGGGCCGCTCTTTCGCGCGTGGCCGCCGTTGCTGCTCGGCCTCGCGGGCCTCGCGGTCGTCGCGGCGCGGGTGCGTCGCGCGGCTTCGTCGCATGTGGAGCTCGCCGTCGCGGGCGCGTCGTTGCTCTTTCTCGCGTGCGCGTTCTTCGCGCCGCTGCACCTCGCCGCGTGGGAGTTCTTCGCGCCGCGGTTCCTGCCCTTCGCCTGTTTGCTGGGCGCCGCGCTGATCCCGCTGGAGCGGCTCGACGCGGCGCGGAGGCGCGCGGTGATCGCGGGGCTCGCGGGCCTCGCGGCGATGTCCCTCGTGTGGGCCGCGCGCACGGCGGTCGCGCTGCGCGCGCGGGTGGACGACGCGCTCTCCGGCCTGTCGGCGCCGCTCGATCGCAAGGGGCCGCGCCTCGTGGTGCCGATGGATCCGTTCGCGGGCCTGGCGGTGCGCGGCGATGAGGCGCACGCGGAGATCCCGTACTACGCGCCGCTCTTCAACCTCGGGGCCCTCTACGCCGTCGCGCAGGGCGGCGTCCCTTCGTACACGTTCGTCACCAACCCACAGCTCCATTCGTTCGTGTTCTCGGCGGCGGGCAAGGAGCGCTATCCGGAGCTGTACGATCCGGCCGATCTGCGCGACCCGCGCGTCGCTTCGGATCCGGCGGTGCGCGCGGCGCTGATGACGTTCCTCGCGGCGGTGGGCACGCCGTTCGCGGACGTCGTCGTCCATGGCCGGCCCGAGGACGGCGATCTCCTCGCGGACCGCGGCTACGTCACCGACTACCGGCGCGGTGGCCTCTTCATCGGTCGGTTCGAGGGCTGCCCGGTGACCATCGAGGTGGTCACGCCTTCGCCTCGGCCGGCGGCGGTGTTCGTGGAGTACGGCATCGATCCGCTGCCACGCGCGATCGATCACACGGTGTTGCCGCCCGAGCCTACGGCGAGCGGCGAGCACGCGGTGGGCAAGCTCGTGCCGCGCGCGCCGCTGTGCGGGCCTTCGTGGCTGCGGGCGACGCTGGATGTCGATCGCTCGGGCGGGCCGTCGAAGGGAGATCGTTTCTGCGACGGCGCCGACGCCAAGGGGCGCGTCCATCTGCTCCCGAAGCGCGGGCAGACCATCACCTGCCGCATCGATCGCTGATCTCCCCGTAGAGGATCCATCGTCGTGACGGCGCGCCCCTGGCGCGGACGGTGACGAAGTCGGCCGTTCGCCGTTGACAACGGACCGATGGTCGCTAAATAGGGGACCGTTGGTCCGCTAATGCGGCCGGGAGGAGACCCATGCGTCAGGTGGCGAAGGACTGGGGCACGAAGGACATCGGCGATCTCACGGGCAAGCAGGTGATCGTCACGGGAGCCAACAGCGGCATCGGCTTCCACACCGCGCTCGAGCTGGGCCGCGCCGGCGCGCAGGTGGTGGTCGCGTGCCGCGACGTCACGCGTGGAGAAGAAGCGGTCTCGCGCCTTCGCGCCGAAGGGCCGGCCGCAGCGTTCCGTTTCGAGCAGCTCGATCTCGCGAGCCTCGCCTCGGTGCGCGCCTTCGCCGAGCGCTTCCTCTCCGCGGGCAGCGCGCTCGACATCCTCGTCAACAACGCGGGCGTGATGGCGATCCCTGCGCGGGAGCAGACGGTGGACGGCTTCGAGCGGCAGATCGGCACGAACCACCTCGGCCACTTCGCGCTCACCGGGCTCCTCGTGCCGGCGCTTCGCCGCAGCGCCGCGCCGCGCGTGGTGACCATCTCCAGCGGCACGGCGTACTTCGGCTGCGTCGATCTCGCGAACCTCCAGTCGGAGCGCCGCTACTCGCCGGCCTTCACGTACGCGCAGTCGAAGCTCGCCAACCTGCACTTCATGCTGGAGCTCGGGCGCCGCGCGCCGTGGCTCGTGAGCGTCGCGGCGCACCCCGGCGCGACGCACACCAACTTGCAGCAATACACGGGGCTCGGGACGCGGATCTCCATGCGCTTCATCGGCCAGCAAGCGGCGGACGGCGCGCTGCCTTCGCTCTACGCGGCGAACGGCGCGGTGGCTTCGGGCGAGTTCTACGGGCCGCGGCGGCTCTTCAACATGAACGGCCCGCCGGTCGAGGTGCGCCTGCCGCGCCGCGCGCGCGACGAGGCCACGGCGCGTGCGCTGTGGGAGGCTTCGGAGCGGCTCACGGGCGTGCGCTTCGATCTGAGCGAGCCCGCGCGGAGGACCGCGTGAGCGCGGCGCGCGTGCTCGCCGGGACGTCGACGCGCTCGCCCGAGGAGCGCTAGAGTCAGCGCGACATGCGCCCCAGGTTCCAGCGAGCCCGCAAGCCCGAAGAGCGGGAGGTGCGCCGGCAGGCGATCCTCAAGGCGGCGCGCAAGCTCCTCGGTGAGGTCGACACGAGCGAGCTCAGTCTAAACGAGCTGGCGCGTCGATCCGGTGTCTCGAAGCCGAACATCTATCGTTACTTCGAGAGCCGCGAGCACGTGCTGCTCCAGGTGTGGATCGAGGAGGTGCGCGAGCTCGGTGGCGCGCTCGCGCGCTTGCTCGAGGCGGTGAAGCCGGGGGACGTCGACGGTGTCGTCGGCGCGATCGTGGCCGCCTTCGCGGCGCAGCCGAAGCTGTGCGAGCTGATGAGCATCGTCTCGTCGGTGCTCGAGCGAAACCTCTCGGCCGAGTCCATCGCGGCGGCGAAGCGCACGCTCGCCGAGCTGACGCTGGACATCGCCGGCCTCCTGCACGCGCGTTTGCCCGAGCTGTCGCTCGTGACGTGCGCCTGGGCCGCGAACGCGACGGCGACGTGGGTCGCCGGCATCTGGCCCGCGGTGCACCCGCCGCCCGCCGCCAAAGAGGCGCTGGCGCGCCCCGAGCTCGAAGGGATGGCAGTGGATTTCGAGCGGGATTTCACGCGCTATCTGCGGGTGATCTTCGCCGGGCTGAAGCAGGTCGACGTCGTGTCGGTCAGCGCGTCCTCGCTGGTGAAGCGCGACCGAAAGTGAGATCACGGGGCGCGGGAGGATGCGCCGCGCCGTGATCGCAGCTTGATCCAAGCGGCGCGCGCGAGGGCTCCCCACGCGGCCGCGGCGAGCGCGATCAGCAGCGGATCGAACGACACCCGCACCCGCGGGTTGCCCAAGAAGAGCGAGAGCGTCGCGATCACCGAGGCGAGCAGCGCGAGCACGAGCAGGCGAGGCAGCTCGTCGAGGCGCGCGAGCTTGCGCCGCCGCGCGAGCCACGCGGCGTGCGCGACGGCCGGCACCGTGCCCAGCGCGAGCATGGCGCGGAGCCATCGGCCGAGCGGTTCGTCGTGCCCCATCCATCCCGGCCAATACGGTGGGTTCTCGCGGCCGCCGACGGCACCGGCGCCCAGCCCGTCGGCGATCGCGCCGAGCGAGCGCCGGAGGGCCGTGCGATCGTGCCGGATCGACGCGAGCCCGCGTGCATAGAACGCGGCGTCGTCATAGGCGTGGATGTCGACCTCCTCGACGGGCGCTCGCCGCGCGCGGCTCGCATAGGTGCTGAGCTCGCGCACGGCGTCGCCGGCCGGGAAGCGCAGCCCGCGCACGTCGGCATGTGCGAGGTAGAAGTTCACGCCGCCGTTCGTGGCGAGGAGGACGGGGCGGCCGGCGAGCCGGCTGTTGTCGCGCGAGACGGCCGCGAGGACGGGCAGCGCGGCGAGCATCGCGATCACGCCGGCACGAACGACACGCGGCTCGCGGCGGAGCACCAGGATCACGACGGCGAGAAAGGGGATCGCGAGGAGCAGGTTCGGACGCACCGCGGATGCGGCCGCGAAGACGACACCGGAGGCTGCAGCGACGAGGGGGCTCGCGCGATCCACGGCGGCGACGAAGGCAACGACGAAGAGCGCGACCAAGAACGCGAACGTGGTCTCGGTGAGGAAGAAGCCGGTGTAGAGGAGCAGCGGCGGATAGAGCGCGAGCACCGTGAACGCGCCGAGCGCCGCGACGATGCTCCCGCTCACGCGATGCGCGACGAGGAACGCGAGCACCACGGTGGCTGCGCCGAGCGCTGCCTGAAGCAGGCCGACGTGCGCGTCGTTGCGCCCGAAGGCGGCGAAGATCAGCGCGACGAGCGCTGGATATCCAGGCGGCGTGAACGTGTCCCAGACATCACGTGGGCCGTCGAGCATGCGCAGCGCACGCTCGCGGTAGATGGCCATGTCACTGACGAGATAGAGGCCGGGCGGATGCTCGTCGACGAACGAGAGGCGAGGCCAGAGCGCGACGAGGAAGAGGGCGAGGAGCAGCGAGGGAGGCGGGCTCTGGGCTTGCAGCGTGGCGCGCACGCGCGTGATGGCGCGGTCGATCACGTGGCGGACGAGGGCGCGACGCGATCGAGGAGGCGAGATCACGATCGGTCACTCCTTCACCACCAGCGATCCCGCGCCGATGCGCACGACCTTCGCTTTCGGCCACGCCTCGGCGATCTGGGCCATCGAGTTGGGCGTGAGGATCCAAGCGGCCGTCACGCGGTGACGATCCATCCATGTGGGCAGCGCGTCGGGTTTCACGGTGGCGCGCCCACGCACGTCGAGCGGCTCCACGAGCTCCCAGCGGTTCACCCGGCGCGTCGCCCACACGGTGCGATCCCACCGGCTCCACAGCACGCCGAGGGCCGCCCATCCGAACGGCGGTCGCTCGGGGACGCGCTCCACCATGAGCACGCCGGGCCCGAGCGTCGCTTCCAAACCACCGCGGCGCAGGAGCAAGCCTGCGGTCGGTGACGCGCGATCCATGATCTCCGGCGGCCGCCTCACGCCGACCACGAGCACGGCCGCCGTCGCGATCGCCAAGGCCGCCGCGATCGCGGGGCGGCGCATCACGACGCTCGCGATGCCGAGCGCGGCGAGCGGCCAGAGCGCGATCTCGATGCCGTAAGCGAGCCGCGCCGTGAACACGCCGTGCTCGCGGCCGCTCGCCACTTCGATGACGATGCCGAAGGTGGCCACGCCGACGAGGAGCAACGCTCCGGTGCGTGTTTCGCGGCGATCACGTAGCGCCCAGGCGGCCACGGCCGACCACGCCAACGTCGCCGGTGCCCAGCGAAGGAGCGCGCCCGCGCGATCGATCGCCACACGAACGCTCGACGGCTCGCCGGTGAGCGCGGTGGACATGGTGTCGATCTGATCGATGAAGGCGAACGGGTCTTTGTAGACGATGGCTTGGCAGGCGAGCCACGCGAGCGGGCCGAGGGCGGGGAGGGCGCTGACGAGCGCGTCCGTGCCCGCTGTGCGCATGTCGCAGCCGGCGCGACGCTGCACGAGGTAGAGCACGCCGGGGAGCATCAGCACCACGGCCCACGCCTCGTAACGAATCCACGTGGCCGCGAGCAGCGCGAGCGCGCCCCCGATCAGCATGCGGCGCGAGCCTCCGCGGATGCGCCGGAGGATCCCCGCGGCGCCGAGCATGAGGAGCGCGCACTCGAGCGTCTCGGCGAGCGACGAGTGACCGAGCACGAGTGTGAGCGGTGACGCCGCGACGAGCAGCAGCGCAGCCCACGGCGCGGCAGGGCGGAGATCCGCGGGCGCGAGCGAGCGGGCCACGTCGGCGAGGCCGACGGCGAGGCCCACGACGGCGAGGGTTCCCACGGCGATGCCCGCCCAAGCCACCGGCACACCGAGCCGCTGGACGAACGCCATCGCGACGAGGTGCCCGGGCAACCAGAAGCGACCGATGAGATCGCCGCCCTGCGCGATCAAGAACGAGAGATACGATCGATACGCGTCGTCCTCGCAGGCGAAGAAACGCCCCGTATGCGCGAAGGACACGCGCGCCGCGAGATGCGCGATCGCCGCCGCGACGGCGATGACCTGGAGCGCACGCAGGCCCGTGGGCGTCGCTGCCGGCGCCTCGCTTTGCTTGCCGTCGCCGAGGGGCGGCTCGGCCGCGTGACCCAACGGATCCACGCCGGAGGGAGGTGCAGCGCCCTCCGAAGGCTCGACCGGCGAGGGAGGCAAGATGCCGGACCGTAACACGGGGTGCCGTCGCCAAGGCCGGTTTTCCGGAGCGGAACGAGGATCCATGCGCAGGAACGAAACCCGGAAGATCGAGCAGGTCGATAGCCGCGCGACGCCGTGCTAGGCATGCGCCCGCGTATGGATAACCGACCCGACGCGCTCGTCTTCACGGGCGTGCGCGCCTTCGATCCGGCCCGCTCGCTCGACGCTGTGATCGACGTCGTCATCGAGAAGGGCCTCATCACCCGCATCGGCAAAGGCGCCGCCACCGAGGAGATGCGCCGCTCCGAGCGCACCCGCGTCATCGAGGGCCGCGGGCGGCTCTTGGTGCCTGCCTTCGTCGACTTGCACGCGCACCTGCGCGAGCCCGGTCACGAATACAAGGAGGACATCGCCTCCGGTCTCGCCGCGGCGGCCGCCGGCGGGTTCGCGCACGTGTGCGTGATGCCCAACACCAAGCCGGTGAACGACACGCGCGCCATCACTGCGGCGATGATCGCGCGGGCTCGCGAAGTCGGCGGGCCGGCGCTGCACCCGATCGGGGCCATCACCCTCGGGCAGAAGGGCGCCGAGC
The DNA here is from genome assembly GCA_001931535.1 of Minicystis rosea. GTDB lineage: Bacteria > Myxococcota_A > Polyangia > Polyangiales > Polyangiaceae > Minicystis > Minicystis rosea. The sequence continues at coordinate 4,453,441 of CP016211.1, read as the reverse complement.
TCACCGAGATGGCCGACCTCAAGGACGCGGGCGCCGTCGGCGTCTCCGACGACGGGCGCTGCGTCACGTCGAGCGCGGTCATGCGCCGCGCCCTCGAATACGGGCGCACCTTCGATCTCCCGATCATCCAACACGCCGAGGATCACGCGCTCACCGAAGGCGCGCAGATGCACGAGGGCGCCGTGGCCACGCGGCTCGGCCTGCGCGGGTGGCCGCGCGTCGCGGAGGACATCATCGTGGCCCGCGACATCCTCCTCGCGGAGGCGACGGGCGCGCGGTACCACGTGGCCCACATCTCTTCGCTCGGCGCGGTGCGCATCCTGCGCGAAGCGAAAGAGCGCGGCATCGCCGTGACCGCGGAGGTCACGCCGCATCACCTGATGCTCACCGACGAGGCCGTCATCGGCTACGACACGGCGTGCAAGGTCAACCCGCCGCTGCGCGAGCAGGCCGACGTCGAGGCCGTGCGCGCCGCGCTCGCCGATGGGACGATCGACGCCATCGCCACCGATCACGCGCCCCACTCGTCGCTCGAGAAGGACTGCGAGTTCTCCGAGGCCTCGCCCGGGATGATCGGCCTCGAGCTCGTCGTCCCCGTGCTGCTCGGTCTGGTGCGCGCGGGCGCGCTTCCGCTCGCGCGCCTCGTCGATGCGCTCACGCGCGCGCCGGCACGCATCGTCAGCCTCACCGCGCCTTCGATCCACGAAGGCGCCGTCGCCGAGCTCTGCTTGATCGATCCGGAGGCTTCGTTCTCCGTCGATCCGGCGCGGCTCCGTTCGAAGAGCCGAAACACGCCCTGGCTCGGCAAGAAGCTCGTGGGCGAAGTGCGGATGACGCTGGCCGGGGGCAAGATCGTGCGCGATTTGGAGGAAGCCGTTGGGCGCTGAGAAACGAGGCCAGACCGGCCGCGACGACCGCAAACCGAAGCGCGCCGCGGCTTCGCGTGACGCCGCGCCCGCCGCGGCGGAGCGCAAGACCATCCATTTCGTCAGCCTCGGCTGCCCCAAGAACCGGGTCGACTCCGAGGTGATGCTCGGCGTCGCGCGCGGCGCCGGCTACGCGCACGTCGACGACGCCGGCGACGCCGAGGTCATCGTCGTCAACACCTGCGGCTTCATCGGCGAAGCCAAAAAGGAGTCGATCGACGCCATCCTCGAGATGGCCGACCTCAAGGACAAGGGCGCGCTCAAGCGGCTTGTCGTCGCGGGCTGCCTCTCGCAGCGCCACCCGGCGGAGCTCGCGAAGGAGATGCCCGAGGTCGATCACTTCCTCGGATCGAGCGACATGATGAAGCTCGGCGACGTCCTCTCGGGCCGCGCCGAGCGCATGCTCGTGGGCAACCCGGCCGACTGGGTGGTGCAGGCCGCGAGCCCGCGCGTGCTCTCGACGCCGGGCGGCAGCGCCTACGTGAAGATCGCCGAGGGCTGCAACCGCACCTGCTCGTTCTGCGTCATCCCCGAGATGCGCGGCCTCCAGCGCTCGCGTCCCGTGCGCGACGTCGTCGAGGAGGTCACGCGCCTCGCGTCCGAGGGCGTGCGCGAGATCAACCTCATCTCGCAGGACACCATCGCGTACGGCCGCGACTTCGCCAAGGGCTCGGTCGACAAGGCCGTCCTCGCCGATCTCGTCGGCGCGGTGGCCGAAGTGCCCGGCGTGCATTGGGTCCGCGTCTTCTACCTCTACCCCGAGGCCATGAGCGACGCGCTCCTCGATCTCCTCGCGAACCACCCGCGCGTCGTCCCGTACGTCGACATGCCGCTCCAGCACGCCGCCGACGCCATGCTGCGCCGCATGCGCCGCGGCCACGGCGGCGAGCGCCTCCGCCGCGTCGTCACCGATCTGAAGACGCGCGTCCCTTCGCTCACGTTCCGGACCGCGTTCATCGTCGGCCACCCGGGCGAGACCGACGAAGAGTTCGACGAGCTCTGCGAGTTCGTGAAGTGGGCCGAGTTCGATCGCGTCGGCGTCTTCCGCTACTCCGACGAAGAGAGCTGCGCGAGCTTCGCGCTCGAAGGCAAGGTGCCCACGCGCGTCGCCGAGAAGCGCTACCGCAAGCTCATGCAGATCCAGCGCGGCATCGCCCACGCGAAGAACCAAGCGCTCGTCGGCCGCGAGATGGAGGTCCTCGTCTCGGGCCAGAGCGACGAGCACGAGTTCGTGATGATGGGCCGTCATGCGGGCCAGGCGCCCGACATCGATGGACAGGTCTATCTGTCCGGCGGCGAAGCGCGTCCCGGCGAGATCCGTCGCGTCGTGATCACGCAGGCCAGCGACTACGATCTGGTCGGCGAGCTGATCGATCCGGACGCGGAGGACGCTCCCGTCATCGAGAAGCCGGCCCCGAAGCGTCGGGTCGGCCTCCGGGTGCTGCAAACCGACGGGCGCTGAGCGCCAACGAGGTTGGCACGTCGCCGGCGCGTGCCTTCCTCGATCCAGGCAAAATGCAGCGCTCTCTCGACGGCGGGGCGCCGGCACGTCGTGTGCTATCTTGGTTGTCGATGCGCCGGCGTTCCCTCTTCCCGGTCCTCGCGTTGGCAGCGGCGCTGTCGCTCTCGTCGTGTCTCAGCCCGACGCTGCCGCTGCCGCCGCCCGAGCAGCCGACCACCATCAACGCCGGCACCACGCCGGGCACGTGGGAGGTCTTCGGCAACTGCAACGCGGGCGCGCTCGTCACGGTCTTCAACGAGAGGACGGGCGAGGGCGTGGTGGTCGAAGATCGCGCGCTGACCGGCGTCTACCACGTGACGATCGAAGGCACCGAGTGCGATCTCGCGTGGGTCAAGGAGGACGTCGAGAGCGGCGAGACCATGCGCACGTCGTTCGTGCTGGCCGCGCGCAAGCCCGGTGATCCGACCGACAACCCGGCTTGTCACTGAGCTGCCACGATTCGCGAATGATGCGCTGATTCTCCCACCCAGCGACGCGGACGAGCCTGCCCCATCCTCTCGTGGGCAGCAGCGGGAGATGCCGTCTCCAGGCGCCGTCGTGATAGCGTGGGAACGATGCCCTCCGTAGCCGCCGGCTTGCCGTCGAGCCAAACCAAGGTGCTCGTCGTTGATGACGAGCCTGGAATCCGTCACGTCCTCGAGGTCACGTTCAAGCGCCAGGGGTTCGGTGTCGTCACCGTCCCCGGGATGCGCAGCGCCGTCGAAGCGATCCGCCAGCATCCACAGCCCTTCCCGCTGGTGGTCACGGATCTCGTGATGCCCGACGGCTCCGGCCTCGACGTCCTCACTGCCGCCAAGGAGCGCAGCGGCGCGACGGAGGTTTTGGTCATGACCGCGCACTCCACCGTCGAGGCCGCCATCGATGCCATGCGGCGCGGGGCCTACGACTTTCTCACCAAGCCCTTCTCGCCCGCCGAGATCGCGGCCATCGGGCAAAAGGCGCTCGAGAAGAGCTCGATCGTCACCGAGAACCAGCGGCTCAAGGCCCACCTCGAGCGGCTCTCTCCCGATCGCGAAGAGGCGCTCGGCACGAGCCCCGCGATGATCCGCGTCGGCGAGCTCGTCGACAAGATCGCCGGCATGCGCACCACCGTGCTCATCACCGGCGAGAGCGGCACCGGCAAAGAGCGCGTGGCGCGGCTCCTCCACGACAAGAGCGATCGCGTCGGCCGCCCGTTCGTGGTGGTCAATTGCGGCGCGCTCCCCGAAGCGCTGATGGAGAGCGAGCTCTTCGGTCACGAGAAGGGCTCCTTCACGGGCGCGAGCGGTCGATCGCTGGGTCTGTTCCGCGAAGCCGACGGCGGCACGCTGCTGCTCGACGAGGTGGGCGAGCTCCCGGCCACCTTGCAGGTGAAGCTCCTGCGCGTGCTCCAAGAGCGGAAGGTCCGCGCCGTGGGCAGCACGAGCGAAGTGCCGGTCGACGTCCGCGTGCTCGCCGCGACCAACCGCGACGTCGAGAGCGACGTGCAGCAGGGCAAATTCCGGCAGGATCTCTACTATCGGCTCAACGTCCTCCGCCTCGAGCTGCCCCCGCTCCGCGATCGTCCGGGCGACGTGCAGCGCCTCGCCGAGCGCTTCGTGAAGCGCTTCGCGGCGGAGCTCGGCAAGGACGTGCGGAGCCTCGAGCCCGATGCGCTGCGCGCCCTCGACGGATATTCTTTCCCCGGCAACGTGCGCGAGCTCGAGAACATGATGGAGCGGGCCGTCGCGCTCGCCTCGGGCCCGGCCGTGGGGCTCGGTGATCTGCCGGCCTCGGTCTCCGGCCTCGCCGCGCGTCCGGCGCCGCTCCTCTCCGATCTCCCACCCGAGGGCTGCAACCTGGACGAGGTCATCGGCGAGGTCGAGCGCCGCCTCATCCTCCAGGCGCTCGCGCGCACCGGCGGTGTGCGCAAGGCCGCGGCGAAGCTGCTCGGGGTCACGTTCCGTTCGTTCCGGTATCGTCTAGCCAAGCATGCGCTCGCCGCCGAAGGTCCGGACGGCGACGACGAATGAAGGAGGTGCGTGTGGTTTCACGAACGGTGAAATGCGCGGTGGCCGGTGAGGCGCGGGGAGCGCCGCGAATCGTCACGCGAGCCTCCCTCGGTCACGTGGGCTCCACCGATGTCGGCGCGACGGCGACGTCGGTGACGTTTTTGGGCAGGGCGCCTTCCGCACAATCCGTGTGTTTGCGGCGCGCACCCGTGGCCCGAGGTGTGCGAGCATCCACATCCGTGACAAGAAACAAAAAGCGTCGCGGGGCAGCCGGCTTCACCCTGGTCGAGCTGCTCATCACGGTCGCGCTGGTGGGGGTCCTCGCGACGCTCGCCATCGTCGGCTATCGCAAATACATGCACTCGGCGCAGGGCAGCGAGGCCAAGGCCACGATCCAGATGATCCGTGGCGCGCAGGAGGCCTACAAAGCCGAGATGCTGCAGTACCTCAACGTCTCGACCAACCTCGGCAATTGGTACCCGAAGGTCGGCAACGATCGCCGCGCCGCCTGGGTGAACCCGGGGCACGACGACTATTCGCGGTGGCAGATGCTCGCCGTCAACCCCGACGGCCCGGTGCGCTTCGGCTACGTCTGCGTGGCCGGCGTCATCGGCACCACCGCGATGCCGCAGTTCGCCGGCTTCACGAACCCGCCCGGCGTCCCCTCGACCCTGACCGCCGGCACGCCCTGGTACGTGGTCGAGGCGGAGAACGATCACGACGGCAACGGCAAGTACGCCATGTACGGCAGCACGTCGCTGAGCGGTGAGATCTTCTCCGAGAACGAGATCGAATAACAGCGCTCCTGTCTCGGCTCATCTCGAGACAACCCTCCACCATATCATCATCGCATCTCACTTCGCGAGATCTCATCTCGTGATCACGAGGGGCCTCGAGCGGCCCCCGAAATCCCCGGCTGGATGAGCGATGAACCAGCCGCGACCACGCACACTCAGCACTCATCGATATGCGTGCATGTGCTCATCGAGCAGCACATGGAGCACGGCGCAGCGTGCGTGGTGCAGCACGCTGCGCCGGCGCACGCGCGCTCTCGGTCCGGTCGATCCCCAAGCCCAAAAACGTCACGAGGCCCTGTTCCGCGGTGACGTTTTTGGGCGAGCGACGACTGGATACTTGTAAAAATCGGGAGCTTCGTGTGATTCTGAATCTTGGCGCGTGCCGTGCAATAGGCACTCGCGGTCGCAACGCACCGCCGGTTGCAACGAGTGACTGGCAGGGCCTGCGCCCGGAGATAGCAGACCAGAGCGGGGTTTCATGCCCGGCTCCCGCTCGTCATCCGTGCTGCATGCACCGGGCGGCACTCAAGGGAGAACTCATCAATGCGTGCATACAAGCGTCTCGGTAAGGAAGGCTTCACGCTCGTCGAGCTCATGATCGTCGTCGCCATCATCGGCGTCCTCGCGGCCCTCGCCATCTACGGCGTCCGCCGCTACCTCGCGACCGCGAAGACCGGCGAAGCGAAGAACACGATCGGCGCCATTTCCCGCGCCGCCGTCGCCGCCTACGAGCGCGAGACCACGCCGGCCGAGCTCCTCGCCGACGGCACCACGTCGAACCAGACGGTTCACGCGCTCTGCAACACGGCGACGAGCGTTCCGGCCGCTCCGCCCCCGGGCAAGAAGTACCAGCCCTCCACGGCGGACCTCAAAGACTTCAACACCGGCGACAACACCACCGGCTGGAAGTGCCTCAAGTTCCAGCTCAGCGAGCCCATCTACTTCTCGTACCTCTACGAGAAGGGCGCCACCTCGAAGTCGTCGGGGCAGAGCGGTGGTACGGCCAACGGCTTCGAGATCAGCGCGCAGGGCGATCTCGACGGTAACAGCGTGTACTCGACGTTCGCGCGCGGCGCCGACGTGCGCAACGGCACCGTCGTCATCGCGACCGAGATCTACGTCGACAAGGAGTACGAATGATCACGAGCTCCTGACGATGTGACCGGCGCGGCGAGCCACGTGGCGGCTTCGTCGATCCCATCTGGAGCTGATCGTTCGATTCGACACGGCGTACGGTCCCATGGACCGTGCGCCGTTCGTGTTCGTGGGGGCACCCCAGTTCGGCCGTGATCGGTCGCCGTCGTTGCAGTAGAACCGTCGCGTGCGTTCCTTCAGCGCCCTCCGGTTCGCGGCGGTCTTCGCCGTCGGTGGCAGCGTGCTCGCGGTCGCGGTGCCTGCATTTTACCGGAATTTGAGCGCCTCCAAGCTGACCGAGCCCATCGAGGGGCTGGATCGCATGGTCCGCGGCGCGGTCGCGTACGCCGCCCGCCATCCGCAGGAGATCAGCTTTCCGCCTTCGGCTCCGCTGACGCCGGCCGAGGTGCCGCGCGCGCTGCGTGTCATCGATCCGCCCGACGCGTGGAAGCACCTCACCTGGCTGTCGCTGGATTTCGGCTTCGATCCGTGCGCTCGCACCCAGCTCTCGTGCGGCACCCCGCACGCGTTCTCGTTCAAGTTCGACAGCGAGATCGATCCGACCACGCAGGTGATGCGCTTCGTCGCCACCGCGCACGGTGATCTCGACGGCGACGGCGTCCTCTCCACGTTCGAGGTCCGCGGGGAGCGCGCGCCCGGGCAGCCGGCGCGTGTCCTGCCCGGCATGTTCATCGATCGCGAGGTCGAGTGACGTGAAAGGGCGGGCCGATCTCCTGCGCACCGTCGGCCTCATGATCGCGGCCGCGCTGGCGCTCGCCTTCGTGCGCGCGCCGCTCTTCGATCAGCACCGGCGCGTCAAAGAGACCTCGGACATCTATCCGCTCCCGCCGCCGCGCGAGGTCTCGCTCATGTCGCTCGGCTACCGCGCGGCGTTGGCCGACATGCTCTGGGCGCACCTCATGGTCTCGCAGGGGCTGCACACCATCGCGCGGCGCCGGTACGAGAACATCATCCCCCTCATCGGCACGATCAACGAGCTCGATCCCACGTTCCGTGATCCGTATCGGATGGCGGACGCGCTCGTCACGTTCAACTCCAAGCACACGCCCGTGGAGGACGCCCGCGCGGTGCGCGCCATCATGGAGCGCGGCGTGCAGAATCGGCCGCTCGACGCCGAGCTGTGGCTCGGCATCGGCGAGTTCACCGCCTTCATCGCGCCGGGCACGTACCTCACCGATCCGGCCGAGCAAGAGCAATGGCGCACCGACGGCGCGCGCATGCTGGAGCGCGCGGCCGAGCTCAGCGGCAACAACGCGCACATCGCGTGGCAGGCGATCGGCGGGGCGCGCTACCTGAGCCGCGCGGGCGCGCGCGATGCGGAGATCCGCTTCTTGCAACGTGTGTTGGTCGTCACGGACGACGAGTCGCTCAAGGAGAAGGTGCGGGCGATGCTCGGCGCGCAGCGGGCCGCCGAGCAAGAAGAGTTGTTTCGCCGGCTGGAGCGGGGGGTTTGGGACATGCGGCATCACGACCTGCCCTACGTGACCCGCCTGCGTTACATGGTGCTCGGTCCGCCGCGCGATCCGGCCCAGTGCGCAGGGCCGGCGCTGGCGCTGGATCCGGCGTGCTCGCCGAGCTTCCGCACCTGGGAAGACCGCACCGAGAGCACGCACGGCCGCACGCCGTAGGCTTCACGCTTCGCTTGATCACGATGGGCCGCAAGCGGCCCCAAACCCGCGCTGGGCTCGCCGGCGCTGGTCACGATGGAGCCGGCCTGTGATCGCCGCTGCTGCGGTGCGGGCGCGAACACGGCACAATGGCGGCCTCATGCTCGCTCTCTCGGCCTGCCGTGCCCTTCGCTTCACTGCGCTCTCCGGCCTCGTGCTCGCGCTCGGTGCCATCCCGGCCGCTGCTTCCGAGGATGCGCCGCCCGCTGGCGATACGCGGGCAGCGTGGTTCTTCGATGGAGATCGGCGCGTCGCGGTCGAGCGCCTCGCGCCGTTGGCAGCCGCCGTGTCTGCATCCACCACGGCCGCGCTCACGCCCGTGCGGCTGCGCTACGAGGGCGATGCGCGCGAGGTGCGTGCGTTCGTCGATCGCACGGCCATCGTCACGCTCGAGCCCGGCGCCGAGACGCGGCTCGAGGCGCTCGGCGTGAAGCCCATTCGCCCGCTCATGCCCTCTGCGGGCCTCTGGCTCGTGGAGGACACGCGCGGCGGCGACGGCATCGACGTCGCGTATCGCCTCCATGACGCACACGGCGCTGCCGCCGGCGTGCGTCGCGCGACACCCAATCTCTACTTGGAGAGAAGGGCCTTCGACGCGCACACACCGAACGATCCGCGTTATCCCGGGCAGTGGTACTTCGCCAACCTGAAGATGCCCGAGGCGTGGGGGCGTACGCTCGGTGACGAGAAGACCACCATCGTCGTCGTCGACACCGGCTGCGATCCCGATCACCCCGACCTCGTTTCCAAGCTCGATCCGGGCCTCGACGTCGTCGACGGCGACATGGATCCGAGCCCGAACGCGAGCGAGAAGGGCGCGGCGCACGGCACCTCCTGCGCGGGGCTCGTCGCGGCCGCGACCGACAACGGCGAGGGCATGGCCGGCGGCTGCCCCGCGTGTCGCCTGCGTTGCGTGCGCTTGCTCGCGGACAGCGCCGTCCCTGTCTCCGCCGACGTCGATGCCTTCCAGTTCGCGCTCGACGTCGACGCGTCCGTCGTCTCCAACAGCTGGGGCTTCACGCAGCCCATGCCCGTGCCGCAGCCGCTCGCGACCGCCATCAACAACGTCTTCGATCACGGGCGCGGCGGCCGCGGCGCGCTCGTCCTCTTCGCGATGGGCAACGATGATCGCGTCGTCGGCGACGACGAGCTCGAGGCGGTGCGCGGCGTCCTTGGCATCGGCGCCATCAACAATTTCGACGAGCAGACGCCGTTCACCAACTCCGGCAACAGCGTCGATCTCGTGGCGCCGACAGGCACGCTCACCACCGACATCAGCGGCGCGGCCGGCGAGGATCCCGGCGACTACACGAGCCTCTTCGGCGGCACGTCGTCGGCATGCCCGGTGGCCGCGGGCATTGCTGGCCTGCTCGTGAGCGCGGCCCCGGATCGCGCGTCGCAGGAGCTTTACGACATCCTCATCAAGACCGCGCGCCCGGCGCCGTTCGCGGAGCCGGATGCCAATGGCCATGATCAAATCTTCGGATACGGCATCATCGATCCGGTGAAGGCGCTCGATGCAGTGCTCGACCAGCCCAACGGTGAGGGCGGTGCCGGTGGAGGAGGGGAGTCGACCGGCGACGAAGGCGGTTGCTCGTGCTCGCAAGCGCCCGCGCCGCCGATCGGGGCAGGCCTTTATGCGCTGGGCCTCGCGCTCGCGGCGTGGCGCGCGCGCCGTCGTCGGTAAAGCGCCGCCAGCGATACCGCGAGCAACGCTACAGAAGGCGTATCGCCGGCTGCAGCAACGCGGCAACCGCAGCCGGATCCATCGCTCGGCGGCTCCTCGATCGCGCCGCCACCCGTGCCGCCGGATCCGCCGGATCCGCCGGCGCCGCCCGTTCCGCCGCCGCCTTTGACCTTCTCGGCGCAGGCAGCCACTTCGTCGGGCGAACCGATGCACAAGGCCGGTCTCCGCGAATTGCCGCTCGTGGCGCCGTTCACCACGATGGCGACCAGCCGATCGGCACCATTCGTGTCGATGACCTCCGTGCCGGCAGAGACATCGGCGAGGTGCTTTACCGGATCGTAGGCATTGCCGCGTTGCGCCGCGAGCAGGAGCTCGAGATCCTTCGTGTCGTCCGGAGAGCCCGGGTGAGCGACGAGCGCGGCCGTCATCGCGCCTCGGCCATCGGGCGAGATACGATAGTACTGCGAGGAGGCATAATAAACGCGCAGCAAATCCTCGAAATGAGGCGCCGTGACGTCGTTCATGGCCACAGACGGGTAGCTCTTGCCGTTGGCATAAGCGCGGGTGGGATCGGCGAGCGAGCCGGTGAACAGATTCCACGTCGCGAAATCGGTCATCGCACTCTCGAACGTGGTGCTGTTCTGTTGCTCGAGGAGCGGCCCCAAGGCCGTGAGCCACTGCGGATCGGCCGCGCCCTCGGCGCCGTTCTCGCAGCGCTCCCAGAGGGCGCGAATCGTCCCTGGGCCATAATGATCTTCGAGAAACTCGAAGAAAATGGCGCTCCCGTAGCTGAACGGATCGACGGGGCCGGGGAGCGGCGTGTCGAGGGGGCGATCGGGGTTGTCGAGATAGCCTTTCAGGAAACCTTCGAAGTCCTTCAAGGAAGGATCGAATTGCTCCGTGGCCCACACCGCCGTTCCCTCGGCGAGCACGCTCCCTTGGCCCGTGTCGTAGGCCGCTTGCACCGCGTGGAAGAACTCGTGGCTCCCGAGGATGCGATTGGCCACCTTCGTGGAGGGGTATCCGTAGCCGGTGAAATCGTTCTCCTGCACCATGTAGCCGGCGCAGATCTCTTTGTTTTGCGCGTCGCAGGTGTCGTTCTGATAATTGCCGTCGCCCTTGCCGGCGAAGTCGACCAGGTAGACGTCGAAGCGGCCGTCACCACCGTTGTCCGCGAGGCCCTCGTCGCCGACGGGCGCGCGGAAGCCCAGGTCGTCGTGGTATTTGCTCAAGACCGCTTCGTAGACGGAGGCGACGTCCTCCACGAAATCGGGCACGCCCGAAGCATCGGTGTCGGCGGCGGGCACCGCGTTGGGCCCTTGGCGGGTGTAGTGGACCAGGAAATGGCCCTCGACCGAGCCGAACGCCTCCACCGTGTCGCTCGCGCCGAAGCGGAAGAGCAAGGTGTTTCCCGGCGTGTCGGGGCGCACCAACGATGTGAGCGGCGGCGCGCCCGCAGGCTGCGAATCATCGCCGGCGCCGCAGCCGGCGAGGGCTGCGGCGAGCGCGACCAGGGCCACGTGGGTGTTTCGGATCATGGCAAGAAGGCCCAGCGAACCACGAAGTTGGCAGATCCGGTGTTGCTCATCGGGATGGCGCCGGTCTCGTCACATTGCTGCTGCACGGCCGGAGAGTAGTAATCGTCGACGGTGAATTTCACGTGCCGGCCGTCGGCGAGCGCGATGATGAACACGCGGTGGGTCATCTGCACGCAGCCCGGATACGTCCAGTAGCCGGAGAGCGCGGTGGCCGGCGAGTCATCGAGGCCGGATCCGTCGGGGATGAGCTCGCAGCTGTCCGTGAACGTGTCGTCCGGATGATACGAGTGGCCCTCGGGGACGCTCGTGACCTCTTCGTACTTCGGCGTGCCGGGCATGCGGCCGGCCTGCACGCACGAAGGGCCCGAATCGGCGCTGTTCACGCGCACGATGTAGCGACGGAAGGCGATGTCCCAATCCATCGAGTCGAGCGAGGCCTCGTCGGAGATGCTCACCTTCTCGAGCCCCTGCGCGGTGAACTTCCCGTACGTGTACGAGTCGGGTTTGCTGACGAATGCGCCGCCGGCGGTGGCATCGACGTTCGAGATGAAGCCGGCGCCGTCGGCGGTATTCGTGATCAGGCCGGGCGCAGGCTCGGACTGGAAATTCATGGCCAGGATGATTTGGTCCGCGCACGCCACGGGCGTCGGCGTGGTGCAGCGCGGGCCGGTGCTGCCGCCGCCCGTGCCGCCCGTCGCGTTGCCACCGGTGCCTCCGGCGCCGGTGCCGGTGCTGGTTTCGCCGCCGTCGCAGGCGGCGAGGCAAGTGAGGCAAACGAGGGTGGTGCCAAGGAGCGAAGGAACGAGCGGATTGAGGCGCATGGACGCGATGGTAGTCGTTGGGGAACGTGACATCCAGCCGGGATCGGCCGGCGCGTCCCATTCGGTGGACGCCGCGGCGCCGCAGCGCGATGAAGGAGGCATGAAGTTCGCAACGGAGTACTTCTGGTTCGAGACGCGCAAGAAGAGGGAGCTCATCAACATCACCGATCGGGTGGCGGCGGTGGTGGAAAAGAGCGGGATTTCAGAGGGAATGGTGCTCGTCAGCGCCATGCACATCACGGCCGGCGTCATCGTCAACGATCACGAGCCGGGTCTCTGGGACGACATCTGGGACTGGCTCCAGAAGCTCGCGCCCGACGGGCCGGACTACCGTCATCACCGCACGGGCGAGGACAACGGCGATGCGCACCTGAAATCGATCCTCGTCCATCACGAGGTCACGGTGCCCATCACCGCTGGCAAGCTCGACCTCGGGCCTTGGCAACAGATCTTTTATGCGGAGTTCGACGGTCTGCGCCGGAAGCGTCTGATCGTCAAAGCCATGGGGGAGTGATGGGCACACGGCGGTTGTTCGTTGCCATCGATCCCGCGCCCGCCGTGCGTGATCTCCTTCGCTCCGCGGTCGAGCGCGTGCGGCCGCTCGCGCCGCGCGCTCGTTGGGTGAACGTCGAGGGGCTTCATGTCACCTTGGCTTTCCTCGGGGAAATAGCCGAGGAGAGCATCCCTGGAATCGAGGCTGCCCTGCGCGCGACGGCGGCGCGACATGCGGTGATCGAGGCGCGGTTCGCCGGCGCAGGGGCCTTTGGCGGACGGCGGGCGAGGGTGCTTTGGGTAGGCCTCGCCGAAGGCGAAGGGCGTTTGCAGGACGTCGCCCGCGATCTCACGACGGCGCTCGCGCCCTTTGGTTACGCGCCGGATCGCGCGGAGCTGACACCGCATCTGACGCTGGCGCGGGCCGGCGATCGCGGCGGCGACGCGGGGCTCGCCGCGTGCGCCGAGGCGCTCCGCGAGGAGAGCTTCGGCGCCACGCGCATCGAATCGATGGTGCTTTATCAGAGCGAGCTGTCGCCGAAAGGCGCGAAGTACACCGCGCTGGCGACGCTCCCCTTCAGCTAGGCTCTGCCCGACGTCGTCGGACAGAGCCTGACCCAAGGCCTCACCAGCCGCAGGTCTCGCCCTTGTTCTGCTCCTTCAGCCATTTCGAGAGCGGAGCGAAGTACGCGAGCATGGCGCTGGCGTCGGCCTCGTGCTCGCCGCTGATGGCCGCGAGGGCTTCGGGCCAAGGCTTGCTCGCGCCCATGGCCAGCATGGCGCGGAGCTTGTCGCCGGCGGCCTTGCTCCCGTGGATCGAGCACTTGTGGAGCGGGCCCGTGTAGCCGGCGGCCTTGCAGAGCGCGCGGTGGAATTGGAACTGGTAGATGCGCGCCAGGAAGTAGCGCACGTACGGCGTGTTGCCGGGAACGTGGTACTTCGCGCCGGGATCGAAGTCGGCCTCGGTGCGCGCGACGGGCGGCGCCACACCTTGGTATTTGCGGCGCAGCTCCCACCAAGCCTTGTTGTACTCGGCGGGCGGGGTCTTGCCGGAGAACACGTCCCACCGCCATTGATCGATGATCTTGCCGAACGGGAGGAACGCCACCTTGTCGAGCGCGTTCTTGAGCAGGACGTTGAGCTCGCCCTTCTCGTTGTCGGGCACCTTGTCGAGGAGACCGATGCTCTTCAGGTAGGTGGGCGTCACGCTGAGGGCCAGCGTGTCGCCGATGCCCTCGTGGAAGCCGTCGTTGGCGCCCTGCTGATAGAGCATGGGCAGCTTGAAATAATAGTGGAAGTAGTAATCGTGCCCGAGCTCGTGGTGGATGGTGATGAGATCGTCCTCCTTCGGCTCGATGCACATCTTGATGCGCAGATCGTCGTTGAAGCCGACGTCCCACGCGCTCGCGTGACAGACCACGTCGCGGTCGGCCGGCTTCCGGAAGAGCGAGCGCTCCCAGAACGATTTCGGCAGCGGATCGAGGCCGAGCGAGACGAAGAAGCCTTCGCCGATGCGCACCATGGCCTTCTCGTCGAGCTTCTTCTGCTTGATCTTCTTGGTGACGTCGAGCGGGGCTTCACCCTTGTAGGGCTCCACGAGCTCGTAGATGTTTTGCCACTCCTGCGCCCACATGTTGCCGAGGAGGTGCGCGGGGATGGGGGCCTTGTCGGGGATCTTGTCCTTGCCGTAGGCCTTTTGCAGGCGGCTCCGGACGTAGCAGTGGAGATCGTCGTAGAGCGGTTTGACCTGGCTCCAGAGACGGTCGGTGTCGGCCTCGAAATCGGCGGCCGGCATGTCGTAGCCGGAGCGCCAGAGCTCGCCGAGATCCTTGAAGCCGATCTCCCGCGCGCCCTTGTTGCCGAGCTCGACGTAGCGGACGAACTTGGGCTTGATGGGCGGAGCGATGGAGTGCCAGCCGCGCCAGGCGTCGAGGAGCTCGTCGTACTTGCGGCTCTTCTCCATGATGTTGGTGAGATCGCCGAGCGAGAGACACTTCTTCTTGGCCTTGGGATCGTTCTTCAGGCGCTCGGGGCAATACTTGCCTTTGCCGTACTCGCCGGTCATGGCCACGCTCGTCTCGGCGAGCTCGGCGCGCTCCTTCGGATCGCTCGGGGCGGGGAGCTGACTGCCGATCTTGAGGAGCCAGAGCTGGCGGGTGAGATCGGACGGGAGCTTGACCCCGTCGAAGCGCGTCGCGGACTTGATGGTGCGCGACATGAACTCCATGCTCGCCTCTTCGGCGGAGGCGGAGAGCGCCTCGCTGTCGTCGGTGATGAAGTTCTGCGCGACCCACGCGGCGCGCGAAGACGCCGTCCACAGCTTGCGCAGATCGCCGTCGACCGCGGCCAGGAAAGCGCGCGCCTCTTCTTCGGTCGGCGGCGCGGCGGCCGGCGCGGCGCTCTGCTCGGGCGCGGGTGTCGACGCCACCTGCGGCGGCGGAGGCGGCGGCAAGCTCTCGCAGGCGACGACGGCGAGGGAGGCGATGGCGAAGGGAATGGCGTGGATCGAGGAGCGGCGGATCACCCTGCCGTTTTACACGTCACGCGCGTCCGGGAGAACCCCGCTTCGCCCGGCGCCGGCAGGCGGCGAGACCGGCGAGGACACCGAGGCCGAGCACGGACCCATTGCCGAGCGAGCCAATCGGCTCGGACAGCGCGCAGCTCGCGGCCTTGCGCGCGCTCTTGATCTCGGCCGGGCCAAGCTCGGTCGGCCCGCACTTGGCGTCGCACTGGGCGGGGCAGGTGGACGAGCATGACGCGATGCACCCCTCGCGATCGTCGGCCTCGAGGCACTGGATCCGGCAATCGAGGTTGCACGTGGTGGTGCAGTACTTCTCGCAGTTGGAAATGGGGCAGACCTTGTCACACTCGTGCTCGCAGCGATCGATGCAGGTGGGCGCACAATCGTGGATGTCGGCGCAGTACCACGTGCACTCCGGCGTGCAGCGCTCGTAACAGGCCTTGGCCGCATCGCAGGTCGTGCGATCGCGGGGGATCGGAGGATCTCCACTGCTCGTGCCACCGCCGACACCGGCGTTGGGATCGCCGGGTGCACCACCCTCGTTGGGCTCACCACCATTGGGCGCGCCACCTGCGTTCGCAGCTCCACCCTCGTTGGGCGCGCCACCTGCATTTGCGGCACCACCCTCGTTGGGCTCACCACCGCTCGGTGCACCACCTGCGTTCGCAGCACCACCCTCGTTTGCCGCTCCACCTGCGTTTGCGGCGCCACCCTCGCTCGGCTCACCGCCGCTCGGCGCGCCACCTGCGTTGGAGCTGCCGGAGGTGCCCGTGCTCGCGCCGCCGGCGCCGGACGTGGCCGGATCACCAGAAGAGGTATTGCTGCCGGAAGATCCGGTGGTCGCCGGTGGCGTGACGGTGCCGCCGGAGGAGCTGCCGCCGCGCGGCGGTTGCGAGCACTCGGCGGCGTCGGTGCTCGGGGTGACCAGGACGGGCGCGGTGAGCGCGGTCACGAACAGCGATACATGCCAGAAGCGCATGGGTAAGATCCCCCTTCCGCTGGTTTGGGATGCTGTGCCTGACCTGCGGTTGCGGGACTGCCTGGCCGGCGTCGGGTTGGTCTTCGAGGCTCGCGAGGGAGAGCCCGGTCGCGTTATGGTGCGCGCGATGGAGAGAACGACGAATCGGCTCGCGGCGTTGCTGGCGGGCATGTTGGGCTTGGTCGCGGGGTGTGGGGAAAAAGGCGCTTCAGGCGTGCCCACTGCGACCGCGACCGCGAGCGTGACGGCGGCTGCGACCACGACCGCCGCCGGGAGCGCGACGCCGACCTCGGCACCGACCACGGTCACGACGACGACGTCGGACGCGACCGAGACCTCGGAGCCGCAGCTCGAGCTGACGAAGTGGGCTTGCGGCGCCAAAGGTCAAAAGCCCTGTCCGATGCAAGGGTGGATGAAGAAGGTGATGGCGCCCGCGTCCTCGAGCGGCGACGGCGAGAAGCTCTCCGAGGCGCTGACTTATGCAGGGAAGCGGCCTCCGCCCGGCTACGACCAATGGGTCGCCATCTCCAAAGAAGGCGCCGCCAAGGCCAAAGCCGGCGACATCGATGGAGCCAAGGCCTCGTGCAAGAAATGCCACGACGCCTACAAGCAGGATTACCGCATGAAGATGCGCGATCGGGCCTGGTGACGGCAGAGGGGACGGGCTCGCCGCGAGGGCGGCGAGCTCCGTGATGGTGAATGGAGCGCGTGTCGAGAGGTGGAGTCGCGGCGAGGTGTTGAATCGACTCCGATGCTCGTGAGCTTGGGAGTCGGACGTCGCGTGCTCGAGCGAAGCGGTGTTGGGGCCGTGCGCGTCGTCACGTCCCCGGCTTTTGCGCGGGCACCGTCGTGGACGAGCCCACGGCGGGTAGGGGGAAGGGGACGTATTTGCGGTCGCTCCAGGTGACCCAACGATAGCGGGCGTCGGTCGCGGCGGCGTCGAAGGTCAAACGGGCGACGTCCGGGATGCCTTTTTCCGTGGCGTGCGTGACTTCGATGGTCACGTCGGAGAGGCGATGACGGGTGCCCACCGGCAAAGGCACTTCGGGATCACGCTCCAGGAAGTCGGTGCCCCATTGGTAGAAGCCGCCGGGGGCGTGGACCTCGACGACGTCGTCGGCGATGCGGCGAACCTCGCTGGGGCGCGTGCCGTTGGTGAGGCCGAGCGAGGCGCGCGGGAGCGTCCACGCGCGGTCGTGGCGGAGCAGAGGAATGTAGCCGGAAAAGGCAGGATCGGGGACGCCGACGGCGATGACGCGTTGTCGGGGAAGAGCGGTGTCGTCCGGCGGGAAGCTCTGCGCGAACTGCATGAGGTTGTCCTGCAGAATGACCATCTGCCACGCCATCGGACCGAGCAGGAGCGGTGAGAGCACGAGGTGGCCGAGGCCGGCCCAATAGGTGAAATAGCCGGCGGCGACGCGAATCGGCCCTCGATTCCAATGCTCGCCGGAGACGAAGTCGGTGACGATCTCGGCGAGCAGGCCAATCAGGCCGACGCCTGGGAGCAACAGGAGGCGTGTGGCCGGCATGGTCGCGCAGCACGGGAGGATGGCGAGCAGCGCGCCGAGCAGCAAAAAGCGGCTGGAGGCGCGCGTTCGCAGGCTGCGGGAGAGGACGGCGAGGCCGGCGAGGACGATGACGAAGGCCATCGCGACGAGGCCGATGCGCGCCGCGGGAGGCATGATGATCTCCGTCTCGGGAGCGATGGATCCCCACTCGGAGGCGATGAGGAGCGAAGCGTATTCCGGGACGTGGGCGAGGACGCGCAGCGGGGCTCGGCCGGGATCGAGGTACATCCCCGAACCGGAGGCTCCATAATGGAAGATGCGATAAGCGGCCATCCATGTCACGAGCACGGCGGCGTGCGGCGCGAGATCGCGCAGGCGCTCGCGGAGCGGGCGGCGATCGAGGGTGAGCGCGTGGGCGGCGAGGTAGCCCGCGGCGCCCAGCGCGCTTTCGCCGGAGAGGAGGCCGAGGCCGAAGCAGAGCGCGCCGAGCCAGCGGGCGCGCGCTTCACCGCGGCTCGCGCGATCTTGGAAGACGACCGCGGCGAGGCCGAAGGTGGCCGCGACGATGGCGTTGCGGTTGGCGATCCAGCCGGCGACGCCGCCGTGGTTGTGATCGACGGCGTAGAAGAGCGCGGCGAGCGCGGCCGCGGCGGGCGGGAGGACGCGCCGATACAGGCTCGCCGCGACGAGCACGAGCGCCACGTACCAAGCGAGCGAGTGCAGGTGCATGACGCCCGGGAGGCCCGGCCAGAGCGCGTAATCGAGGACGTGTGTCAGGCACGAGAGCGGGCGCAGAAAAGCGAGGCGCACGTGATCGTCGGCCCACCAAGGGACCATGCCGAGATCGCGCGCGTGCTGCACGAGCTCGGGTTTGCCGTCGAAGAAGGTGAAGAGCTGCCACCAATGTTTGGGGCCGATGGCCCAGAAAGGGTCCTTGATGAAGAGCCCGCGGTGCCAGAGGTCATCGACCTGCAAGCCCTGGAAGCACACCGAGCCGAGCAGCACCAAGACCAAGACGACGAGACGAAGGAGCCCCCGAGGGCCGCTCCCGAAGCGCTCGACGGCGGCGAGCAAACGCTTTGACCGGGCCTGCATCGCCGCGAGGATGCGACAGCGGACGGCGCATTGAAAGGGGCGCGTGCGGAGGCGCGCGCAATCAGGGAAAAGGCGTCACTTGAGCGCGATGCGGATCACCACGCCACCCAACGTGTCGCCTTGCTTGAAATCGTGCCTCGGGCTGTCGCGATGGCCGTTGTGGCAGTTGGCGCACGCCGTCGACACCGCGCGATCCGCGTAGACGGCGGTGAAGTAGCGCGTGCCGGCCAGCGTCTCCTCGCCGTAAAAGGGGTTGCCGGTCTCGGCCACGCGGCGGAGGCCGGTCTTTTCGATCTCGGTGCGAGGCAGGTTCTGTTTGTTGATGGGCCATTGCGAGAGCAGCGCATAGGTGAAGCCGGGAGATTGTTTGCGCGCCGTCTCCGCGCCCATGCGGAACATCTGGGCGGGCAGCGGAAGGGCCTTGTCGTCCTTGAAGTGCTCGCTGGCTTTGATCACGCCCTCGTCGTCTTGCAAACGGGCCACGACCTCACGCGTGTAGACGGCGCGATCGGCGGACATGACCGCATAGAGGCCGTCGGCCATCGTCTGCGGGGCGATGCCTCCATGGGGCTCGGATTTACCGCATCCGGCGGCGGCGACGAGCGCCGCGGCCGGGAGGAGCTTCGACAGGAAACGCGTCGTCATGGTCATCCCCCACCTCCCTGATCTTCGTGCGCGCGGCGCTCGACCATCTCCAGGCTCTCGACGTGCACCGCTGGGCGGCCGTTGAAGTTGCGTTGCACGAGATCGCCGTCGGCGAGCGCGTCGATGGCGAAGCCGAGGCCGTGACAACGCACGCACACGGCCCGCAGCATCTTGTCGCGCGGGCGGAGCGCCGCGCTCACGTCGTGGCTCGCGCTCACTTCGTCGGTGCCGTGCGCGCGTCGCGCCACGCGGGGCAAGTGACAGGTGGCGCAGGAAACCCCCGTCCCCGGCGCGGCGGCGCCGCTCTGCTCGCGACGAAAGGCGAGCGCGTGTCGCGTCGTCGCCCAGCCGCGGCTGTGGCGATCGTCGTGGCATCCGAGGCAGGCATCGGCGGCGGCGCGCGCGGTGTCGTACGCGTGCGCGCCGTGGCAAGACTCGCAATCGAGCGTGCGGCCGCGCGCCTCGGGTTTCATGGGGAGACGGGCCATGGCCGGTGTGAGCGGCGAGAGGCCCACGGCCGTGCGCACGCCGTGCTGGCCGCGGAGGAAGCTCGCGTGCTCGCCGCCGTGGCAACCTTCGCAGGACGCGGTGCCGGGATGATCCTTCCAAGCACGCGTCCCCGTCGCGGCGTCGCGCACGTCGTGACAGGCTTTGCACCCCACGCCTCCACGCGCGTGCGCGGTGGTCGACCAAGCATGCATCACCGCTTCGGTGCGAGAAGCAGGCGGTGCGTCCGCATCGGCGACGGTGAGCGCCTTGCCTGCGGCCGCCGTGCGCGTGACGAGGAGAACGACGGCCTTGGGCAGGTTCTCGGGCTCGTGCTGGTGCTTGGCGAGGAAGCCTTCGTAGAGACCACGGTTGTCGTGGAAGCGATGACAGCCGGCGCGCGCGCAACCCTCGAACGAGAAGCTCGCGTGGCTCGCTCGCTCGTGGCGGATGTCTTGGTGGCACGCGCCGCAGAAATCGGCGGGGAGCGTGACGCCTGCGTTCGTGCGATCGGGCACGTGCTCGCGATGACAGGTCACGCAGGCGCGCGCATCCAGCGCGGCGACGCGGGTCGCGTTGCGTGGATCGGTGAACTTGCTCTCGGGGTGCGAGTCTTCGGCGGCCGCGAGCCCCTCTTCGTGACAGCGTTTGCAAGCATCGTTGGTCACGCCGCGAAAGGGTGTGTGACACGTGGCGCAGGCGGACTCGAAGGCTTCGTGTCCGCGTGACGTGCGGCCCGGAAGATGGTCGCGCTTGTCGGCGCCGGCGAGCACCAGAGGTGCGCCGTGATAGGCACCGAGCGCGGCGGTGACCAGCGATCCGACGAGGAGCGTACGCCGTGCGCCCATGATCAAAAGTAGTAGGCGCCGAGCACGTGCAGGGCGACCAGGATGGGGAAGGGGAGAAAGAGGATGACGTGCACGCGGAAGACGAAGAGCCTCCGCGCCTGCGCAGCGGCCGGATCACCGTTGCCGATGACGGCGGCGAAGAGGCCCGCAACCGCGCCGAGCGCGGAGAGCGCGAGGAAGTCGAGCATGAGCAGTCGATTCAAGCGCACGCCGAGGTGCAGGCCGGTGTGGAGGAAGAGGAACGCGATCGCCGCCGCGCCGACGACTCCATGGAACGCGCGCGCGCCGGGGATGTCGCGGGAAGCGAGGCGCGGAACGCGCTTGCGAATCGAAAGGAAGAGCCCCAAGAGCGAGAGGACGAGCACGGCATAACCGCTCGCTTGGCGGACGATGCGATCGACG
The DNA here is from genome assembly GCA_001931535.1 of Minicystis rosea. Taxonomy (GTDB): domain Bacteria; phylum Myxococcota_A; class Polyangia; order Polyangiales; family Polyangiaceae; genus Minicystis; species Minicystis rosea. The sequence continues at coordinate 4,432,382 of CP016211.1, read as the reverse complement.
ATGAGCGCGTCCAGATGAAAGCCGAGGAACGAGCGCGCGGGGCCGAGGGACGGCGCGAGGAGGAGCATCAACACGCCCGCGAACGCGCTCGCCGCCGATCCGAGCAACGCCTGCCGGCGGCGCTCCTCGGCGCGCTGGGCGGGCGCCATGGGCGCGAGCGAGAGGCGCGGTGGTGGAATCGAAGGGAGCCGCCCCGGAGGCACGGAGAGGGGGCGGAGCGGTGGCATCGATCCGCGTCGCGTCGACGGAGGCGCGCTGTCGACGCCGCGTGCATTCGAGTCGGGACCACGGACGCTGAGCGGCGGGGGAATGATCGAAGGTGGTTTGGGCGGTGGGACGATCGAAGGTGGTTTGGGTGGTGGAACGAGCGAAGGTGGTTTGGGCGGTGGAACGATCGAAGGTGCTTTGGCGCGCTGCGCCTCCGAGACGGGCCCCTGCTCTGCAATCGAAGGTCGCAGCCGCGTCGAGGACTCTTGTCGTGTCGAGATGGTGGACGCGGGTGCGACCGAGATCGGTGCACGCTCGGCGCGGGCGGCGCTCAAATGGGCCGCGATGGATGGAAGCGCGGCGGTGAGGGTGCGTTTGGACGGCGCATCGAGGCGGATCGACGCTGCCTCGCGCGCGGTGACCGCGCCGATGGGCGGTGTGCTCTGCAGCGTATCGAAAGCCTGACGACGCCGCGGGCGCACGCGTCCGGCACGCGGCGAGCGCACGGAGAGAGGGCCTTCGCCGGGCGTCGAGTCCGGTGGTGGAGGCGGGGAAGGCGCGGGCGGCTTTGCGGGCTCCGCGGCCTGCGGCGGTGCGAGCGCCGGAATCGAGAGAGGATCCTCATCATCGGACGTCGGCGCTTCAGGCGCGGCCGGCTCGATCACGGCTCCATTCCCCTCGTCATTGCAGCGCAGCGTCGGCGGCGAGTCCTCCCCGCGATCGTCACTCGCCGCGGGGGTGGATCGGGGTTGATTCACTTCGTCGACATGGGCGGCGCACGGAGGAACAATCGAATCGGCGCGCAGCGAGCATCGTTGCTCGACAAGCTCGTTGGATGAAGCGCACCGCGGCGCAGCCGAGCCGGGACGCGCGGTGCTCGGTGGAGCGGCGGAATCGCGGCGCGCCGAGCAAAGGGGCGCTCCCGGACGAGCGGTGCTGGGCGGAGTTACGGAGTCAGGCTTGGCCTCGCGTCGGGCAACCGCGGTCTCGATTCGCGGCGCCGGTGGGGCAACGGGACGAGCCTTGTTGGACGACGCGGCGGGCTCGGAGCGTGCGGTGCTCGGAGGTGCAACCGAAAGGGGCTCTGCATCGCGCGGGGCCGCGACCGCAGGGGGCTTTGCCACGCTCGCCGGAGAGGCCGCGTGCGAAGGTGCATTGCGAGGCGCGGCGGTCGGCTCGGACCGCGCCGTGCTCGGAGGCGCCGAGCTGGTCTTCGCTTTGGGCAGGGGAGCAACGGAAAGGGTCTTGTCCTTGGGTGCAGGAAGCGGAGCTTGCGAAGGGGCCGTCGTTCGGCGCGGCGGAATGTTCGATAGGGCCTTTGCCTGGCGCGACGGAGCTCCCGAGTTGTGACGCGCTTTGCGCGAGGGTGCATTCGAGCTCTTGCGTCCTTTGGGCGCGGCGACGCCGGCTGTGCTCGGCGGCGTGGGCGCCGCAGGGATGGGCGCGGGGGTGGGCTTGGAAGGCAGGGGCGCGGCCGAGGCGGGGCGCGCCTTGCTCGAAGGAGCGACGCCGTCGAAGGTCGGCACGCGCGGCGGGGCGAGCCGCAGGAGCTGAGAGGCAGGGAGAGAATCGGCGCGCTCGCGACGGAGGTAATCCGCGAGGAGCGGTTTGCAGGAGCCGCACATGGTGCCAGCGCCGGTGTGGGCCGACATGGCTTCGACGGTGGAGCAGCCTTTGATCTCCGCATCGCTGAGCGCGCCGCGCCGCACGCCGAGGCAGCCGCACACGAGCGCTTCCGCCGGCCACTCGTGCACGGGCGGCGACTCCGATTTGAGAAAGAGGCTGCCCGTGCTGCGAAAGCGGCGCAGATCCCAGAACGAGACGCGGCGCGGCTCGGCGAGCGCGTCCTCGATGCGCACCAGATCTTCCCATTCACCGATCGCGATGGCACCGATGATGTGGCCATCGGCGATCACCAGCTTTCGATAGGCGCCCCCGGCGAGGTACGTATGCGTGGTCGCGCCCGGCGTGCTCTTTTCATCGGGCCGACCGAGCGAGGCGACGTGCACGCCGAGCAGCTTCAAGCGGGTCGACTGGCTCGCGCCCGTGAACGTGGCGTCCCCGCCGCCGATGTTGTTCACGAGCACGTCGACCATCTGATAGCCGGGCGCGGCCAGGCCATAGGTGATGCCTCGATGCGTGGCGCACTCGCCGACCGCGAAGATGCGTGGATCGGAGGTGGTGAGGCGATCGTCGACGAGGAGCCCGCCGCTCGGCGCCGTGAGGAGCCCGCAGGCGACGCCGAGCTCGGTGCGAGGGCGAACGCCGGCGGCGAAGATCACGAGATCGACCTCGAGTGTGGAGCCGTCTTCGAAACGGAGGATCCGCTTGGAGGCGGCGCTCGCGGACTTGCCGGCGTCGATGCGCGCGGTGCGCGCGCCCGTCTTCACGCGCACGCCGAGCGTCTCGACGCGCTCGCCGAGGAGGCGCGCGCCCGTGGCGTCGAGTTGGCGCGACATCAGCCCTGGATGGGCCTCGATGATGTGCACCTCGAGCCCCAGGGCGTGCACCGCGCGCGCGGCCTCCAACCCGAGCAGGCCGCCGCCGATCACCGCGGCGCGCTTGGCGGACGACGCATGCGCGAGGATGGCGTGGAGATCGGTGACGGTGCGATAGACGAAGACGCCCGGCAGATCGACGCCCGGGATGGGCGGGATGAACGGCCGTGATCCCGTAGCGAAGACGAGCCGATCGAAGAGCACGGTGGCGCCGGACGCGGAGCGCACGAGGCACTCGTCGCGATCGATCTCCACCACGGGATCGCCGAGGTGGAGCGTGATGGCGCGATCTTCGTACCAGGAGCGCGGGGCAAGCGAGAGATCGGCCTCGGTCTTGCCGCCGAGGAGATCCGTGAGGTGCACGCGATCGTACGCGGGCCGCGGCTCTTCGCCGAAGACCACGACCTCGAGCTCACCGCGTGTGACCCCGCACTCCGCGAGCCTGCGGCAGAGCGCGTGGCTGGTCATGCCATTGCCGATGACCACCAGGGTCTGTCGTTCACCGAGGTCGACCATGGCGCCCCCCGCCCGGCCCTTGGCTCTCCCGAAATGACGAGTCAGGCCAACATTGCCAATAATACCGATTACAACCTCACGCGCCAGGAGCGGTGTTCGGTCCAGGCGCACAACGAAGCTTTTGCGCGATGGGCGCTGTCCGGAGTGGATGGCGAGATGGCTTGGGCGCGAGGAGATGAGATGTCCCGGATGGAGACCGAGATGGCTTTGCGAAGAGGGAGAGGGGATGTCCCGGATGGAGGGCGAGGTGGCTTTTGCGAACGAGGAGAGGCGATGTCCGGGATGGAGACCGAGATGGCTTTGCGAAGAGGGAGAGGGGATGTCCCGGATGGAGGCCGAGAGGGCTTTGCGGGGCGTCAGCCGGTCTCGAGCTCTCCGGAGCCTCGGCCCGAGTGCGGCGGCGGCGGGACCTCCACACCCAATTTGCGGAGGTTGAGCTCGATCATGCGATTGCCGGGATCGAGCCGGAGCGCGGCCTCCCAGGCGCGCCGGGCGTCGTCACGGCGGCGGTCCCGGAGGGCGCTGAAGCCTTCGTCGATGAGTCGCGTGACCTCGGGGCTGCGTGGTGACGAGCTCGGCGCCGGCGTGCTGGCGGGGCCGCTCAGCATCGATCCCATGGTGGAGCGCGCGAGGGTGACCGTGGTGCTCTCGCGCTCCACAGGCCGCGGGCGCGAGAAGGGCGTGGTCGTCTCGTTGCTCGTTTCGGGCGGCGGTGCGGGGCGTACCGAGGGGCGCTCGGGCTCGGAGATGCCGGCGGCGGCCTCGTCGAGCCGGCGGAGGCCTTCGATGAGGAGATATTGCCAATCGCCGCGGATGGTCCGCTCGATCTCCGGCGGCAGAGGCCCGGTGTTGAAGAGCCCGTTCTTCACCGCGAGCATGCGGAAGAAGGCCTCTTCGCCGACGATGTCGTCCCACACCGCGTGCACGATCTCGCCGTTCTCGATGTGGATGACACCGGCGCTCTCGCCCTCGGACAGCCGGAGCGCCGTGGTCTTGCGCGCAATGCAGAGCATCTGGATCACGTCGACGCAGGACAGCTCGGAGAGGTGACCCTTGAAGGTGTCGCGCACCCCGAGGGCGCTGATGATGGCGGCCCGCATCTCGTGCACGTCGAAGGGCTTGCGCACGAGGCGCAGGCAGCCGAAGGCATGCGCGCGATCCTTGATGCGGAGCACGTCGAACGCGGTCATCACGATCACGCGGGTGCTCGGCGTCTGCACCGCCACCCAGCTCAAGAGATCCATCCCGCTCTTTTCGGGCAGGTGCACGTCGGTGACGAGCACGTCGATGCGCGTGTCCTCCAAGATCTGCTGGGCGATCTCGGCCGACCGCGCCAGGAGCACGTCGTAGCGGACGTTGTCCTGGTAGAGCACGCGGTGCAGCGCGAGGACGATGTTGTCCTCGTCGTCGACGATCAGCACCTTCGGCCTTCGTGGTGTCATTTCCGCTCCTCTCGCGGCCGGCGCCCGGTGACCGTACCGAAGGGCAGGGACAGGCGCACGCTCGCGCCTTTGCCTCCCTCGCGATCTTCGATGGAGATGGATCCGTGGTGATCGCTCATGATCCGGAGGCACACGGGGAGGCCGAGGCCGACGCCCGTGGTCCGGGTGGTGAAGAAGGACTCGAAGACCTTTTCGCGGAGCCCCGCGGGCACGCCCGGGCCCGAGTCCTCCACGCGGATCCAGAGGTGCGTGGAGGAGGCGCCGGCGCGCACGCGGATCTCGCCGCGATGGCCCATCGCTTCGGCAGCGTTGAGGAAGAGGTTCAAGAAGACCTGCTCCATCTGATCCGGATCGCAGTGGACGTCCGGGAGCGGGCCGCGCGGCGCGTGGAAGGAGATGTGCTGCAGGCGATCGCGCGTCGCCTCGCGGGCGCGCGCGATCACGACCGAGAGATCGGTGCGCACGCGCCGCGGCATGCGGTGACGCACGAACCCGAGGAGCTGGCCGAGGATGTTGTCGAGCCGATCGATCTCGCGGAACACGGCGGCGATGGTGTCGCCGAGCCCCGCGGCGGCGGCCTCGCGCTCGATCGATTGCAACGTGGCTTTGAGCGCCGCGAGGGGATTGCCGATCTCGTGCGCCACCATGGCGCAGGCGCGCCCGACCTGCGAGAGCCGCTCGAGCGCTCGCCGCTCGGCGCGCGTGCGCTCCAGCTCGGTGATGTCGCGCAGCGTGAAGATCGTGCCGAGCCGCGGGGATCGCACCACGCGGTAGCCAACGACGCCGCGCCGGCCGCCGGCGGCCTCGACCTCGACGAGCTGCTGCTCGTCGTGCTCGCCTTCGCTGGGGCCGCCGGCGTGCGCTCGCTCGAGCACCTGACGGAGCAGCGTCGTCCGATCCACGCGGCGGCCGAGGAGCTCCTCGGCGGTGGCGTTGCTGGCCGCGATCTCCCCGCCGGGATCGAAGAGGACGACGCCGAGGCCCGCTTCGTCGAGCACCGCGCTGCCCGGATAGCGCCCCGCGATCGGGGTGAATCCGCTCTCGCGATCCGTGGCCGCGTCCCAGCCCTTCGTCTCGTCGTTGGTTGCGAGCTCGTGATCCATGATCCCCCCGCGATCGTCCGTCAGCGGCCGATGAGCTCTCCGAGCCGCGAGCGCAGATCCGCGGCCTCCGTGTCCTGCGGATCCACCATGCCCACCGTGCTCACCAAGAACCATTCCTTCTCGAAGCGGATCCATCGCGTCCGCATGCAGAGCCCGTTCTCGTCGTAGAGCTCGAGGCTCGCGGGCGCGCCGAGCGGCATCAGCTCGCGCAGCCGATCGGAGGTGGTGGTGGTGAGCGACGACGCGGCCGCGACCTCGTGCGGATACGACGCGCCTGCCGAGGCGGCGATCAAGAGCCCGCGCGGGTCGGCGAGCACCGCCATGCGGCAGCCTTCTTCGCGGCTCACGAGCCGATCGAGCTCGCGCTCGAGCACCGTGGAGAGGCGCGCGCCTTCGGGCGGCGGACGGCTCGGCGGCGGCGGCTCTTCGAGGCGCTTGGCGAAGCCCATCGCCTCGAGCTCGGCCACGCGGCGGCGCAGCTCGTCCGCCTCGCGCGCGGCCTCGGTGAGCGCCTCGACGCGGGTGCGCAGCTCGTGGTTCTCGGCATTGGCGCGCTCGAGCTCGCCGGTGCGCTGCTCGATCACGCGCGTCCTCATGGTCAGCTCGAGGCCGCGTCGCTGCAGCTCCGCGAGATCGCCTCCCGGGCTCGGCGTCGCGGCCTTTTCGGCGCGCAGCTGAGCGTTCTCGGCGCGCAATCGATCCGCGTCGGCCGCGTGCTTCTCCGCTTCGGCCGCGTGCTTCTCCGCGTCGGCCACGCGTTTCTCCGCGGCGGTCGCGCGCGCTTCCGCCGCGGTGGCGCGCGTCTCGGCGGCGGTGAGCGCCGTGCGCGCCTGGTTCAGTTGCGTGCGCGTCTGATCGAGCTGCGAGCGTGTGGCCGCGCGTTCGCTCCGCGCTTGCTCGATCTCCTTCTGCATCTCCGCCACGCGTCGCGTGGCCTGCGCCTCGGCCTCGCGACGTGCTTCGTCGGCGCCGTTCCCGCGCTGCGCGAGCCGGGCTTTCAGATCGGTGATCTCGGTGTCGAGCCGATTCTTCGCGTCGATTGCTCGTGCGAGCTCGCCGCGGGCCTTCTCGAGATCGGCCGAGAGCGTGGTCGCGCGCTTCTCGGCGGCCGCAGCGCGCCCATCGTCGGGTGCCGACCTCATCTGCGCGCGGGCTTCGCTCGCTCCGGCGACGAGGCGCGCTTGCATCTCCGTGATCTGCTGCGCGAGGCTCGCGGCGTGCGCGCGGAGGCGCGTGCCCTCTTCACCGAGCCGCGCGATCTCCGCGGCCGCGTGCTGTGCCTCCTGCGCTCGCGAGGCGCGCTCGTTCTCGATCGCGCGCGCCTGCGCCATGGCGCGTCCCTGCTCCGCCGCGAGCGCCCGCGTCGCCTCATCGCGCGCGCGTGTGGCTTCGTCGCGTGAGCGGGCGGCTTCGTCGCGCGCCCGCGTCGCCTCGTCGCGCGCCGTGGCCGAGCGCGCCATTTCTTCTTCGGCGCGCGTGCGCGCTTCCCGCTCCGCCGCGAGCTCCCCACCGGAGGTCGATTGCGACCCGCGCGCCGAGAGCCGGCCGCCCGTGAAAAAGAAGATCGCTCCCGCCAGCGACGAGAGGCAGATCGAAGGCACGATATCCATTGCGTCGTCCCGTTATCGCCAGATGACCTGCACGCGGCGGTTCTTCGCCCATGCCATGAAGCCGTCGCCGGGGTCGGCCGGCTCGGTGTCGCCCACTGACTCGATGTCGATGCGCTCCCCCGGGGCGCCGTGCGCGATGAGAAAGTGACGCACCGACTCGGCCCGTCGGCGGCTGAGAACCACGTTGAACGAGGAGGTGCCGAGTCGATCGGTGTGCCCGCGGAGGAGCACGCGGCGCTTGGGATCGGCGCGCAGCTCGCGCGCCACGCGATCCAGCGCCATGGCCGCGTCGAAGCTCGTGATCCGCTCCGATTCCAGGCTGAACAGCACGTCGGGCGCGGCCTCGCTCTGCCCCGCGTGGGCATTGGCGGCGATGGTCGCCGTCGACGACGGCGGCGGGCTCGAAGGTGGTTTGACCACCGTCACCGCTTGGGCGGGAGCTCGCGGCGGCTCGACCGGCGCGGAGATCTCTTGTGGAGAAGCCTTGTCGGCGAGCGCCCTCTCGGCCGCGAGCCGTGGGGCCAAGAGCAGATTCAACAGCGCCAGATCGGCGAAGCCGAGCGCCAGGAAGACCCCTGATGCGACGCGGGCGTGCATATCCTAACGCTCCTCCTCGTACGGGCGCGCCTCGTCCCCCGACGAGCGCTCTCGCCGTGAAGCGGCACCGCGAGCGGTCGGAGACGCGACTCCGCCTGCCGCCCGCGCGCGGCGCCGTCCATCGACCTTGGTGAGAGCAGGTGGCCTTTCGAGCCTAGCAGGATGCTGAAACGCTGCGGTGCGCCTCGAATCGTCGGTCGGGCTCCCTCGAAATCCACGAGGATTCCTCGGTCGCGCTCCCTAGCTTTGGTGCGCTCGCGACGCTTTTCACCATCCTGCCAGGATCCGTCAAAGGATCTTCGTCAGCTCCTGCACCCTTCGTTTCACGTCCAGGAACACGAGCCCGAGCTTCGCGTCCGGCGTGGTGAGGACGATGAGGAGCGCCTCCTGCCCGACCGCATGAAGGATGACATAGCCGAGGCGACCTCGCACATAGGTCTGCTCCATCGACCCACCCATGAGCTCACCGGCGATGCGCTCGCCCACGCCGAGCAGCGCCGCGGCCATGCCGCTCACCAGCTCTTCATCCACCTCCGCCGGGAGCAGCGAGGCGATGATGAAGCCGTCGGTGCTCACCATCGCCGATCCGATGATGTCGGGCGACACGGCTCGGAGGGAGCGCAGTACGTCCTGGATCCTCTCGATACGATTCGTGCTGGCCACGTTCTTCCCCCCTGCCGAGCTCAGCCGAGCTCCACGGTCACCTGACAGGTATTCTCACCGTTGGCGTTGCACTTGGTCTCGTACGCCTTCGGCTTCTTCTTCACGAGCACCTCGGCGACCCCGGCCACGAACCCGACCTCGAATTGGCAGATTCGTTTGCCGATGTTTGCCATTCCAGCGCAGGTGATGCACTCGTCGAGATCGACGACCAGCAATTTGTCGCTCACCTCGCGAGGCTGGAGGATCCCGATGCGAGAGTCCCGGACGAATTGGCACACTTCCCGGAGATACTCGGTCGGATCGGGCTTGTAGAGCATCGTCCCCGCCTCTCGGCCGAGATCGCGCCCACCATTTTGGAAGACGACGGCCGCGCCCCGCCCGAGCACCTCCTCGACGTAGCCCGCCGAGAAGTGACGAAAGACACGGAACACGAGAATGGGAATGTCGTTTCCGAGGATTGGCCGGTCCGTCCTGGCCACTTCTTGGATCAGGCCCATGCGTTGACCTCTCGCTGTTGCGGTGCCGCCTGAGGTTGAATTTCGCCGCGGGCGCTCCCGCATGAAACACGCGGACAGCGTCGCGAGGATGTCAGTCCCGACAAGATGACGAAGGCTGGCGAACGTGCCAGTCGCCCGGGTCGGGATGATACCCAATCACCGGGGAGGGAAAGACCCGTGAAGGCCCTGGGAGGGGATGACGAATCCTCTGGAGATCACAGGCTCATCCGGGCGCGCTCGCCACGCCCCTCCACGTCCCCGTGCATTGGGACGGAGCGTTCGCTGTAGGTCGGGATCCGGAGCCGCCGGACGCGGTATGACGGCCCCGCCGGAAGCCGCGTGCGCGAGCCCGGAGACAGCCGGACCGGGCCCCGCTATCGTCGGCGATCGCAAATGCCGACGACGCGCCGAACGCTCATTCTCGAAGCCCAGCGGATGGTCCGCGCCGAGGGGGCGTGATGGCTGCGCCCGGCGACATCCTCCGCCAGAAATACCGCTTGGAGGAGCAGCTCGGCCAGGGCGGGATGGCGGTCGTCCACGCGGCCACGCACCTGACGCTCCAGCAGCGCGTGGCCATCAAGCTCCTCAAGCCGGGGTCGCCGCAGCAGCCCGAGGTGATCGAGCGCTTCCTCCGCGAGGCGCGCGCCGCGAGCCGCATGGAGGGCCAGAACGTCGCGCGCGTGCTCGACGTGGAGACGCTCGACGACGGGACGCCGTTCATCGTCATGGAGCTGCTCGACGGCTGCGATCTCGCGGCCCTCGTGCGCCGGCGGCAGCTCGCGCTCGCCGAGGCCGTGGGCTACGTCCGCGAGGCGTGCCAAGGGATCGCCGAGGCCCACGCGCTCGGCATCATTCACCGCGACGTCAAGCCGGCGAACCTGTTCCTCGCGAAGAAGCGCACCGGCGAGCCCGTGATCAAGGTGCTCGATTTCGGCATCTCCAAGCTGAGCGAGGACACGCGCATCACCGAGGCGCACACGGGGATGGGATCCGCCGAATACATGTCTCCCGAGCAGATGCGATCGGCCGGTGACGTGGACGCGCGCACGGACGTGTGGTCGCTCGGCGTCACGCTCTACGAGCTTCTCACGGGGCGCACACCCTTTCACGCCGACAGCGTGGGCAACGTGCTCGCGTTCGTGTTGGCGCGCGATCCGTTGCCTCCGCGCCAGCATCGACCGGAAATCCCAGCTGGGCTCGAAGCGGTGATCCTCCGCTGTCTGGAGAAAGACCCGCACAAGCGTTACGCCAACGTCGCCGCGCTCTCCGCCGCGCTCGCGCCCTTTGCGCAGCCCTCGGCCGCGACACCTGCGAGCCCGGGCGTGAAGCGCACCCTCTCGCCGATGGCAGGTGTGGCCATTGGCATGGTCACGGTCATCGTCTTGATCATCGCTTTCGGTCTCGGCCGCGGGCGCGGCGGGCCACCGCCTCCGGATCGCTTCACGCTCTCGGCCGACACGCTCGTCGATAGCGAGAAGAAGCTCACGTGGCAGCGACGCCCGGCTTCCTCGGCGATGGATTGGTCATCGGCGCGCTCCCATTGTCTGCGCGTCGGCGGCGGTTATCGACTGCCTACCGCCGACGAGCTGAAGAGCCTCGTGCAAGTCACCACCATGGATCCACCGCTCGATCCGGAGAGCTTCCCCACCTCCGCCATCGACGTGTTTTGGTCGGGCACGAACGCGGGCCCGGGCGCGGCGTGGGCGGTGCACTTCTCCACCGGACGGACGGCCGAGACCGTGGTGAGCGCGCGAAACCGAGTGCGCTGCGTGCGTTGAGCTCGCAACGCTCCAGCGTGAACGAGACAACCAGGAATGTCGGTGTCGTTCGAGCGCGCTCGCACGGCGTGCGGGGCTCTTCGCGGCGTCCGAGAGAGCCTTGCGGCGCGGCGCCGGTTCCGGCATGCCCAATCGAATGTCGCTCTTTCGCACGAAGTATCCGAGCTACGATGAAATCACGCGCATCGTTCGAGCGTGGGCCGAAGCAAACCCTTCGTTCGTGCGCCTCGAAAGCCTGGCGACCTCGCCGGAGGGGCGCGAGCTTTGGTTGCTCACCATCGGTCGAGATCCCGATCGCACCCGCCCCGCCGCGTGGGTCGACGCCAACATGCATGCCTCCGAGCTCGCCGGCTCGTGCGTGGCGCTCGCGATAGCGGAGGATCTCATCACGGCCCACGCCTCGGGCGCCCCGATTCACGATCTGCCCCCGCACCTCGCCGCCATCTTGCGTGACGACATCCTCGTGTACGTGCTTCCGCGCATGTGCCCGGATGGCGCGGAGCAGATCCTCCGCACGGGCGCATACGTTCGCTCGAACCCACGTGACGGCCGGCTCGGCCGCACCGCGCCCTATTGGAACGCCGGCGACGTCGACGGCGACGGCCGCGCGCGCCTCATGCGCCGCGAAGATCCCGCGGGCGAGTTCGTTTGCAGCCCGACGATTCCCGGCCTCATGTTGCCGCGGCGCCTCGAGGACCCCGGCCCGTATTACAGCCTCTATCCCGAGGGCATGATCGAGAATTGGGACGGCTTCACCGTGCCTGTCGACAACTTCCTGTCGAACAGCGAGACGGACATGAACCGCAATTTCCCCTACGACTGGGCCCCCGAGCCCAAGCAGATCGGCGCGGGCGCCTTCGCCACCAGCGAGCCCGAGTCGCGCGCGGTCACCGTCTTTGCCACCCAACACCCGAACATCTTCGCGTGGCTCAACCTCCATTGTTATGGCGGCTGCTACATCCGCCCTGCGGGAGACATGCCCGATCGCAAGATGGATCAGCGCGATCTCAACTTGTATCTGCAGATCGGCGAGTGGGCGGAGGCGTACGCCGGTTATCCGATGGTGAGCGGCTTCGAGGAGTTCACCTACGAGCCCGACAAACCGCTGCGCGGCGATCTCAGCACCTTCGCGTACGTGCAGCGCGGGACCGTGGCCATGGTCTGCGAGCTGTGGGACTTCTGGAAGCAGGCCGGCCTCACGGTGCATCGGCCCTTCGTCCTCAACTATTCGCGCCGCACGCGCGACGACATCGAGGCCATCGGCCGCTGGGATCGCGACAAGAACGGTGGTCGCGTCGTGGGTGCTTGGCGGCCGTTCGTGCATCCGCAGCTCGGCCCGGTGGAGGTCGGCGGTTATGATCCGCGCATCGGCGTTTGGAACCCGCCCGAGGAGCAAATTGCCACGCTCTGCGAGGGGCAAGCCAAGGTGTTCTTCCGCATCGCCGCGCTGACGCCGCGCGTGCGCGTGGCGGAGGTCACGGTCACGCCCGTGGGCTCCGGCGTCTCACGGATCACGGCCATCGTGCAGAACGACGGTTTCCTCCCCACGTACGTGCTCTCGTCGGCGCGCGAGCTGCCGTGGAGCGATCCGCTGCGCGCGCGCCTCGTGCTCGGCGGCGACGTGACGGTCGTGGGCACCGACAACGAACAAGTGGTGGGCCATCTCGAAGGGTGGGGGAGCTGCGAGCGATCGGCGACACCCTCCTTCGCACGCTCGGTATCGGCGCCTGTCCGTCAGCGCCTTTCATGGGTGGTGAAGGGGAAGGGGAGCGTGACCGTACAAGCGAGCTCCGCCCGCACCGGGCGCGTGGAGACGACGGTCGAGATCACCGGCTGAGATGTGACCGATGAGGCCGCTCCGCGCCGCGCGTGATGGGGAGATGTCTTCCCCTCGGAGCGGCGCGCGCGACGCTGTCTCGGTCACGTCGCGAGCGCGCATCGAGGCTCGATCCGCCGGTGATTGGGCGGATCGACTCAGGTCTCGATGGAGACGGTGTGCATGCCCGCGAGATCACCACAGCGTGTGCGGCCCACGATGTAGACCTGCACTTGGATGGTGCCGTAATAGTAGAAACGAAGATCGGTCAGGTTGTGCTCGAGGACCTTGCGCAGAGCACGATAGCGCATGGCGAGCGCGGTCTCTTCGGGGGCCATGCCGAGATCGTTGCGTCCGGCCCACTGGAAGACGACCATCGAGCGCTCGTCCACGGATGTGCCCGCGGGCAAGCCGACGAGCGCGCGGACTTGCTCCGCGGTGGGCGCGGCCGAGCCTTCGCCGGGGAACATCACGGGATCGACGGGATAGTCCGACTCGCTCATCCAAAGGAAGCCGTCGGTCACCGCCGAGAGCTCGTCGGTGAAATCGGTGCCGCACAGTGTTTCGCCCGGATCCACCGGCGTGAAATAGCTCGTCGCGGTGAAGACACGATCGGTCGAGCCGCCGACCTGCGTGCCCAGGGTGAGCATCGAATCCGTCGAATAGGCAGCGACGAGCGCCTCGTTCTTCTGGGTGGCAGTGCCGGGCGTGCCGGTGAGATCGAGGTGGGAGACGAGGCGGCCAACGCTGGTGTTGAGCTCGACCTCGCGGATCGTCGGACAGGTCTCGTTGGTGCAATTGCCGCCGATGGTCGACATCTTGTAAACCATGCTGTCGAGCGTCACGGGCGCAGGGGACACGAAGGGCACGGTGATGGCGAGCCGGCCGAACGTGCCTGCCGTGCCGAACTTCCTCTTCAAGATCTTGCCGCGGAAGAGCGAAGAGACCGTGAGCGCCGAGGTCGTCACCGAAGCGCGCAAATCCGTCTCTTGTTGGGTCGTGAGGCCGACCGAGGAGAAGTCGAGCTCGGCGACGTAGCACTCGGCCGCGTCGGTGCCGTCGGCACAGGTGGTCGTGGTGCGATTGACGCGTGAGACGTAGTAGCCGCCGCAGGCAGGGAATGCACAGGTGTTGGTGTCGGCGCGAACGGCGAAGACGGCTGTGTCGTCGGAGGTGACACTCTCCGTCGCGGTTCCGAGATCGGTGCCGGCGCAGCCCATGGCGAGGAAGGCGAGCGCAGTGAGGGAGACAGGAAGCTTCATGAGCATGACTCCGATGTTGAGGTGAAGCTCCGCGGTACGCTTGCTCGTGCGGAGCGGCAAGCGCGCTTCTCGAGCATCGGACCTTGCGTGTCCATCCCGAAGCTCGGCTGTGCACGGCCGAATGTCGGCGCCGCTCTCGGTGGCGACGGAGCCGCGTTCGTCGCGCTGCGCACGGCCCAAATTCCTGGCGGATTTCGGGATGATGAGGCTAGAACGAGGCATGCGTTTTCGTCGAATGGCATGGCTCGCGCTCGGCATCTCCATGGTTGGATGTGGCGGATCGTCTCCGCCTCCACCCTCGATTGCCATTGCCACGGCGAGTGAGGGCCTGCCCCCGCCTCCGCCGCCTGCGCCCGCCGTCGTGGGGCTGCCGAGCGGAGCGGTCCTTTCGGGAAGCATCGATACCGGCGTATTCGCGCGGCTCGCGCCCATGAAGGTGCTCGAGCTCCCGATGGATGGAGTGATGAGCTTGCTCGCGCGATTCACGCCCGTCCTCGATCCTTCGCGTCCCATCACGTTCGCGCTCGCCGGCGCATCGCCTGCCGCGCGCCGCACGATCGAGGCCCTCCGGCCGCTGATCCCGGCGAACAATCCGGGGGACTCGTCCCAGCCGCTCACTGCGGATCAAGTGCAGCAGGTGCGAGACGCCGTGGCCGGAGAGCCGCCCACGGTGGCGCTGCGCGCGCTCGTGCCGGCCAGGGATGCGGAGGCGCTTCATCGCATGATCGTCAAAGCCCTGGAGGAGCTCGGTTTTCGCAGCGATGGCAGCGCATGGACGCACGGACAACGACACGTGGTGACGCGTGTGAACGGTGATGGCGTGGTCGTCGACATGGCCATTGGAAAACAAGGCCGCGCCGCGCTTCGCGAGCTCTCCACGAGCGATGGACGTGGGGAGGCGCCGGCGCTCTCGGGACGTGCCCTGCGGGTGCGCTATTCACCGGCAGGCGTCGCCGATCTCGGGTTCTTGCACGGCGTCGCCACCACCGTCGCGGCCCTCGAAGGCGCCCCGATCACACCCGATCAACGCGGGCTCTTGGCCGCACAAGGCATGTGGGAATCGGCGCGCTCTCACGTGCTCGCGGGCTCGGCCAAAGGCAATTACTTCGATACCGTCGACGTGTCCGCGGGCGAAGCCGCGGGGAAGATGGATATCACCCTCACCGTCGACACCGGCGCTGCGTTTCCCATGCCTCCGGACGAGGTTTGGCTCCCGTCGAAGTCGATGACGGTGCCGGGCGCATCGGCCTCGGTCGACATCGCGGAGGCGTTTTCGCAAGCTTGGGGATTTCCGGGGGATCAGCCGCGCCGCGAGGGTGGGTCGATGCTCGTGAATCGGGTGCGCGAAGCGGGTTGGTCCGGGTACTTGGTGGCATTGCCTTGGCTCGTCAGCGAGGTGCCTCGAATCAGGCTTTCGCAGCGGCTGCGCATGTTGGGAGATCGCCCGAAGGGGAGCGCGACGTTCGCGCGCTTCGGGAGCGTGTCGCTTTCGGAGGGGCATCTGTTCTTCGGGGTGCTGCCCGAAAAGACCTCACGGGCAGCCGCCGAGTGTGCCCTGGCCGAGAAGACGCCGTGCAGTGCCCCACATAAGCTCAAGCTCGGGGGCGTGACGGCCATCGGTCATCAATCCGCGCGGCTGCTTCAGGCCGAAGGGCGCTTCGTGGTCGTCGTCGTCGACGATCCGCACCTGCTCCCTGCGGCGATTCAACTGCACGACATCGGGCCCGCACGCGTCGAGCTGTCCCTGCCCGCGCTGTTGAAGCGGGAGCACCTCAACATCACGGGTGCCACGATCCCCGATCGGCTGGTGGGGAGCATCGAGCGTAGCGGGCGCTCGATCGTCCTCAAGCTCGCGACGCCTTGATTGCCACGAGATCGAAGAAGCGTTTGCGAGCCGGATGTCCGCAGTCGTCGGTCATCCGGCTCGCGCGCGCTCGCATGCTCAAACGGATTTGAATCCGATGCGAGCGTGGGTGCCGTCGCAGAAGGGCTTGGTGCTGCTGCCGCCGCAGCGGCAGAGGCGCGCTTCCTGGACGCGGGTGACGACGCGCCCCGTGCCGCTCGTGATCTCGAGGTTCCCCCGCACGTGCAGGGGGCCGTCGACCTGCGGGTCGATGGCGAGCGGGCCATTGCGGACCGCCAGCATGTCCGTCTTTCCCGAGGGCGGCTCGCCGGAGGCAGCGAATCCGACCTCGTGATGGGAGCCGTCGCAATAAGGCTTGTTCTTCGAGGCGCCGCAGCGGCACAGCGTGGCTCGATAGTTGATGGATTCGCCGTCGAGCTGGATGTCTCCGCGCACGGCATACGGGCCTGCCTCGCGGACGGCGATGAGGTTGACGGGCGGGGGCCTTCATCGCTCTTGCCGTCCTTGCGCTGATAGCGAATCGCACCGGACGGGCAGATGTGCGCGATCTCCACGAGCGCTTCGACATCCACGGCGTCGGGGTGAATCCACGGGCCTTGGACGTTGGCGATGAACACCTTCGGCGCGCCGGTGACACAGAAGCGCGCGTGAATGCACTTCTTGCCTTCGTACAGCAGCGTGAGCTTCTTGCCCTCGATGTGATCGACACCATTGATGGTGACGGGCGTCGGCGGGGTGCCCGGAAGCGCCTCCGGGCCGGCGGCCGCCGCTGCCACAGCCGTCGCGGTCGTCGGGCGCACAGCCGGAGCGGGGGCGGGCGCCGCGGCCTGCGCTGCCGTCGCGGCGTCGAAGCCGCGGTGCGCGCGCCTGGCGAGATCGGTGAGGATGCGTGTCGCGGTGTTCACCCGCCGATCGCCGGACGCGTCGAGGATGGTTGCGGCCCGCACCATCTCGTCGAACCGCTCGGTGAAGAAGCGCCGCGCGCTCGGGCCCATGGGCAACGGCGCTGCGTCCCGCAGGGCGGAGAACGACATCCCCGCATTGCAACCGGGATTCGACGGGCCCGCGGGCAAACGCACCGCGCGCTCTGCGAGGTAGGTGACGGCGCGCATGAGGCCGAGCGCGAGATCGACGGAGAGCGTCTTTTCGGCCGTGGGCCGAGGCACGGTGTACGAATACGCCATCAGCCGGAGCATGAGCGCATATCCCGTGTTGGCGAGATCGACGGCGGCGGCGGCCTCCTCGTTCTCCAGCCAAACACGCCCTTCGCGGCGCACCGGCGGACGGAGCACGGGATTGTGCGCGGCCGGAAACGCCGGCGAAAAGCTCGGATTCGCCGCCTGGAGCTCCGCGAGCTCGGTGCGGATGGCGAGGAATTTCTGATAGTGCGAATCCCGCGATTGGAGCGGCGCGCCCTCGCCCTGCTCGACGATGGTGGTGAAGGCGGCGAGCGAGGTCTTCAAACAGATGACGGGTTTGGCGCCCGCGAGCGCGACCTCCGTGGGCGAAAGTTGCAGGGCCGGATCACCGCAGAAGGCCGTGGCCTCACCGACGTGCTCCACGAAGGCGCGGAGAGAGGCGCCGAGCGAGGCGTAAAAGGCACCGACCGTGTCGTAATCGGTGGGCATGGGGGTGATGCGGGGAGTATGCGAACCGCGCTGATAGGTGAACTCGGGGGCAAAGCCCTCTCCGTCGGGCTCGGAAGAGCCTTCGGGGCGCTCGAGGTGGATGAAGTGCTGGAGGACGGCGTCGCTGAAGGGGGCGAGCTTCACCACCACGCCGGCAGGCAGGGCCCCCGGGTCGAGGGGGAAGTTGCCGCGGCCGAACCTCGGTGAGCCGCCGAGCGCGGCGGTGATGTTCCATACCGCCGTGAGGTGGCCCATCTCCTGGATGGCGATATCGATGATTTCACGGCGCCAGCGCGCGACGGCGGCGGCTTCGTGAGGGGAAAGGCCATCCTCCTCACCGCTGCGGAGGCTGAAGGCTGCGTAGAGGTACGTGCACATGAGGTTGTGCTCGAGCTCGGCAGCTTCGTAGAGCGCGTGGATGAGTTGCTCGCGGCTGGGCGGGGGGCAGTCATGAGGAGGGGGAGGTTATGGCGGGGATTTCGGGGATTTGTCAATGGGTTGGGCCAACCCACGTTGGCGGATTGGGTGGCTGGACCGACCCACGTTGGCGTGAATGGCTGGCGGAAATTGGCGGGCTGGCGGGCTTCGAGGCCCTACGTGGTTGCCCAAGCTGTTGATATTGCTCGATTCAGTCTTTGGCTCGATATTTGAAGATACATTCGGGCATGAGCCAACCTCGCGAGGTCGTTCTCGGAGCGACTTACCTCATTACCCGACGTACGTTGCGTCGACATCTCCTCTTCCGACCCGACGCGCGCATCAATCAGCTCTTGACCTATGCGCTTGCGGTGTCGGCGCATCGATTGGGTCTCCAGGTGCACGCATTTTGCGCGATGTCGACGCACCTGCATCTCGTGGTGACCGACGTGCATGGGCTTCTTCCACGTTTCTTGCAGTTCTTTCATCGCTTGGTGGCGCTCGGTACAAAGCTGCTCCGCCGATGGGAAGGGCCGGTATGGGACCATGAGGCCACGAGCGTCGTCAGGCTGCTGACACGGGCTGCGATTGTGGAGAAGATCGCTTATGTTCTCGCAAACCCCGTAGCTGCAGGCCTCGTCAGACATGCGCGCGAGTGGCCCGGCGCGATGGTCGGCTCGAGCGAGGTGGGGACTGGGGTGCTGCGCGCGAGCCGGCCTCAAACCTACTTCGATCCAAGCAATCCTCAATGGCCGGCGGAGGTGTCCCTGCCCATCCTGCTGCCTCCCTCGATCGAGCGAAGCGGGGCCGATCCATTTCGGGCTGAAGTTGCCGCCGAGGTCGAGCGACTCGAGCAGGAGGCGCATGCAGAGATGCGACGAAAGGGGCTTCGTTTTCTGGGGCCGGAGCGAGTGAGGAAGATCTCGCCACAAGATCGCATTTCGAGCTTCGAGCCCGCGCGAGATCGCAACCCCACGTTCGCCGTTGGGCGTGAGCAAGGGGGTGCATGGCACCGAGCCGTGGAAGCCGTTCGCTCGTTTCGCATGTCGTATCGAGCTGCAATCGAGCGATGGCGCGCAGGCCTCCGTAGTGTCGCATTCCCGAGCGGAACATGGTGGATGCGGGTGTTTCACGGCGCCGACGTGGCTGAACCGTCGAGCTGTTCTGCTGGTGGGTTGCTGCCGACTTGTATCGTAGGCTGATCGATGTTTGAGCCAGTCGCGATGGGGGATGTTGCGATAGGGATTGTTTGGTGAAGTCAATTGCGGGGGTGTTGCGTGCTCTGATGCTCTTGAGCGATATGCGCTGATGGTCTTCGGTGGATGGCTGCGGCCGCGTCACCTGGGTCGAGATGAATGGCATCGTCGATGGAGGAGGCGCTCTGTCAGACCGGCCACCTCACGACATATGGGATGATGCACGGCGAAGGTTTGTCGCGAAGCGAGCGGCGGCCCTGTGCGGCGGGCATGCCTTGCATCGGATGTTGGGCGCAGCTCCAGCTCAGCTCAGCTCAACCTCGGTCGAGGCGTCAGGATGGGCCACGCTGCTTCTGGCTCGCCGATGAGTTGGGAGCTCCGGTGAGCTGGGAGCTGGGCTCAACCTCGATCGAGGTTTCTAGCTGGGCTCAACCTCGGTCGGGGCTGAGGGCTTTGAGGGCGTCGGTTAAAACACTCCTGTCCAACGCGGGCCCCGGCCGGTAAAAGTGGCATATGACGACCGACGAGGTTCGCGCGTTACCCTGGTTCGCGAGGTTGATCCTGGTCGAGCCTGAGCGGGTCCATCGCGGCCTCGAGCGGGTGCGGGCCGCGGCGCTGGTGGAGCCGTGTCCCAATCTCTGGCAGATCTTTCTCGGCGTCGTGCGGATGTGGCAGCGCATCCTCTTCCGATCCGAGACGATCGGGACCTGTGTGGAGCACCCGGTTCGTCCGACGTTGCGGGCACGGCTTCTACGTCATCGACCGATGCGGTTTCCGTTTCTCGTTTGGGAGCAAGCCATCGCTCCGCTGGACGCGTCTGGGCTCGCGAGCTCTCCGGAGCGGGTGCTCAAGCATCTCCTGGCCGCGCATCACGATGGCAATCAGTTTGCTTACGATCTTCAGATGCTCCGGTGCTACCCGGGTTGGCTGGAGCGGGTGCGCGACGCTGCGGCAGAGGTGGTCGCTCACGACACTGCCCGCTTCCGGTGGCTTCGGGACCTGACGGTGTACGAGCGCTATCACGAGAATCTGTTGGCAGCGGTGGAGCGTGCCATCGAAGGGCGCTTTGATGTCTCGGATGAGGAGGCGCGGGATCCTGACATCACGTTCTTCGCGTATCTCGAGTGGTGTGCTCGGCAACCGGCCACACCGGAGGCAACCTGGGAGGCTCTCCGGCGAGGCGAGCTGTCGCTGGATATCCAACCAGGGCGGAGAGCGATGGTGTGAGCGCTGGCGCAGGCGGCGCAACCGCGCCATCAGGTCGAGCTGAAGCTGCCTCACCCCTGAACGAGCTGTACAGGGGTGGGCTCAACCTGGGTGAGGAAAGCTCAACCTGGGTGGGCTGAGAAAGAAGCAGGCTGTGGGGTCAACCTGGGTGAGGCTCAGCTCAACCCGGGTGGGGCTCAGCTGCCTTTTCAATCTGCGCGGGGCTCAACCTCAACCTGGGTGGGGCTCACCCCACCCAGGTTGACCCCACCCTCAATTCGGATACGTCCCCACGTATGCAAACCCAGCCGCATTCGCCGTCCCGCATCCAGCCTGGAGCGGCGGCTTGAACGTCCCGCTCAGCGAGCACGTCGCCGGCGACACCGAGAGTCGGATCCGACCGAGGCCACCGGCGCCACCGCCGCCGCCGCTCGCGAACAAGCTGCCGAAGCCACCAGCGCCCCCGGCCGCCGAGATGACGGCACCATTGCTCACCGAGACGCTCGGCGCCGACAGGTAGATCACACCGCCCGATCCACCGCCACCCGCCGCGCCGGGCTGCGGATCGCAGCCGGCCGCGGCGCCATTGCCGATGAAGGCATCGCCGCCCACACCGCCGTTGGCGAGAAGCTGACCCTTGATGGTGATGCTCGCGGGCGTGGACAGCTTGAGCGCGCCGCCGCCGCCGCCGCCGCCCGAGGTGCCGCCGAACACCGGACGATTGAGGTAATCGGCGCTGCCGCCGCCGCCGCCGGAGCCGGTCTGGAAGGTGGTGAGCACCGCGCGGTCCAGGGCGGCTTGTGTACCGATGCTGCCGCCGCCGCCGCCGCCGACGTAGGCCGGCGGGAAGCCCATCACGCCTTGGCACTGCGTCTGTCCGAGCACACCGTCCTTGCCATTGTAGGTGGCATTGCCGGCATTGCCGCCCTTGCCCGCGACGGCGCCGCCGCCGCCGGAAGCGCCCGAGCAGTTCTGTTGCCCGCCGAAGGCAGGCCCGATTGCGCCGGGCGCGCCGCCGGCCGGGCCGCCGCCGCCGCTGCCATAACCACGGAAGCCCGTGAACACGCCTGCGCCGCCGCCGAACATCGCCGGAGGCGCCGTGAACACCAGCGCAGCCGGATCCATTTGCGAGACGCAGATGCTCGTCGACAGGATGGTGCAGGTGCCCGGCGTGCCCTGGAGTTGGAACCCGAGCTGACCCGGGTTGCCGGCGATGAACTGGCACGCTGAAGAAGGCGTGGCCGATTGATAGGGCTCACCCGTGTAACCGCCGCTCCCGGCGCGGCCGGACTGCGTGCTCATCGAGGTGATGGTGTTTTGGGTGCCGGGCCCGCCCGAGAGATCGATGGTCCCGTCGATGACGATCGCGCCCGTGGCGCGCAGATCGAGCGTGCCCGACGCCGGCCCCGGCCCGGCCACGAAGACGGTGACGCCCGCCGGGATGTTGATCGTCGTGAAGTTGTGGACGCCCGGCGCGAGGAACGTCGGATTCACGATCGGATTGAAGGCGCCCTCGTTGGTCGCGCACGAGCCATTGATGCACGACGCGGTCGGCCCGCACACGGTGGCGCAGCCGCCGCAGTGGTTGGGATCGTTGTTGAGATCCGCGCAGCCCGTCGGGCAGCAGGTCTGCCCGGCGCCGCACGCCGGGCCGCCGTTGCATTGCATGGGCGTCGTGCACATGCCGTTGTTGCAGGTCTGCTCGTCGCCGCAGACGATGCCGCAGCCGCCGCAATTCTTCACGTCGCTGGTCGTGTTGGCGCACCCGCTCGGGCAGCAGGTCTGTCCGGCGCCGCACATCGGTCCGCCGTTGCACGTGCCTTGGCAGGCGCCGTTGACGCAGGTGGTGTCCGCCGGGCAAACGATGCCGCAGCCGCCGCAGTTGTTCGGATCCGAGCCCGTGTTGGCGCATCCGGTCGAGCAGCACTGCTGCGTCGGTGAGCACGTGGGCCCGCCGTTGCACGTCGCCTGGCAGGAGCCGCCGACGCAGTTGTTGCCGGCCGGGCAGACGATGCCGCACTTGCCGCAGTTCTTCGGATCGGTGTCCGTGCTCGCGCACCCGCTCGCGCAGCACGCCTGCGTGGGCGCGCACGCCGGGCCGCCGTTGCACGTGATCGTGCCCGTGCACGTGCCGTTCACGCACGTTTCGGTGGGCCCGCACTTGATGCCGCAGCCGCCGCAGTTGCTGGGATCCGTGCCCTGATCGACGCAGGTCCCGCCGCAGTTCTGCAGCGGCGGCGTGCACACCACGCTGGAGCAGATGACGCCGCCGCCGGGCTGCGGGAAGCAGCAGCCGCCGCCCATGCACGCCGTGGCGTTCGGCGGGCAGGCGTTGCCGCAGCCGCCGCAGTTGCCGAGATCGTTGTTGGTATCGGTGCAGGCGACACCGCAGCACGCGAGCCCCACGGGGCAGCCCGTGGTCTTGCAGGTCGTGGACTGGCACGTGCCCGCGACGCAGACGGAGCCCGCGGCGCACACCGTCCCGCAGGTGCCGCAGTTGTTGGGATCCTTGTCGGTGGCGGCTTCGCAGCCGTCGATGATCTTGCCGTTGCAGTCGGCGAAGCCCGCCGCGCAGTTGATGATCTGGCACGCGCTCGAGACGCACGCGGTGTTGCCCTGCGGAACCGCGGTGCAAGTGTTGCCGCAGGTCCCGCAGTTCAGCGGATCGCTCTGCGTGTTCGCGCACTGCGTCCCGCAGCACGTTTGAGTGGGCGTGCACGAGCCCACGGCGCCGCAGGACCCGGCGCAGGTCCCGCCCGAGCACGTTTCATCGGGCTTGCAGGTGATGCCGCATCCACCGCAGTTCGTGGCATCGGTGGCCGTGTCGACCTCGCATCCGTCGCTGAGGAGGCCGTTGCAGTTGGCGAAGCCGGGGAAGCATTGGCCGACGGTGCACGTCGCGCCCGAGCACGAGCCCGACGCCTGCGGGAACGGCCCGCACTTGATGCCGCAGCCGCCGCAGTTCTCGGGATCGCTCGACGCGTCCACGCAGAGCGGCGAGCAGCAGGTCTTGCCGTTGGTGCAGGCCGATCCGTCACCGCAGAAGCCGACGCATTGGAAGCTCGCGCACTGCTCGTCGCCGGGGCACTGCTCGTTGCTCGTGCACTCGACGCAGACGTGTGTGTCGAGCCGGCAGTGCGGCGTCGGCGCGGAGCAGTCCGCGTCGCTCTGACAGCCCGTCGTGGTCGGCACGCAGGTGTGCGTTTGGGCGTCGCAGGTCTCGCCGGCCGGGCACGTGTCCGGCGAGGTCAAGCATGCGACGCACTGCCCGGGTGGTATCAGGCACAGCGGCGTGGCCGGTGTCGATGCGCAGTCGGCGTTCGTCTGACAGCTCGTCGCCGATGAGCCACCGACGGAGATGTCGACTTCGGAGCGCCCGCACGCGGCGAGGAAGCTCGTCGCGGCGACGAGGAAAAGGGCATGGAGTGCGGCGGTCAGCTTCGTCATGATTCGAATCCGGATCGCAGGAAGCGGAAGGGAAAGGGTTCGAGCCGGCGCATGGTGGCACGGGACACGCACGGCCAGAAGCCCCGCCGCGCGAGGATCCGACGAACGCGAGGCTCCACGCGCCCGCCGCGGTACGCCGTCGCGCATCGCGACCACCTCGCAGGCGGAATCCACCGCGCCACGATCGAGGGAGCGCCCCGCGGTTCGAGGCACTATCCTCGCGCGCATGAGCGCCGTTCTCTACATCGGTAACAAGAACTATTCATCGTGGTCGCTGCGCCCGTGGCTCGTGCTCACCTGGGCGGGCATTCCCTTCGAAGAGCGGGTGATTCCGCTCGGCGGCCCCGGTTATGGGAAAGCGCAGATCCCCGAAGTGGTCGCCGTCTCGCCGAGCGGGCGCGTCCCTGCGCTCGAGGTCGACGGCATCACCATCTGGGACTCGCTCGCCATCGCCGAATGGGCTGCGGAGGCCGCGCCTTCGGCTCACCTCTGGCCCGAGGATCCGCGCACGCGTGCCATTTGCCGCGCCGTGACTTGCGAAATGCATTCGAGCTTCGGCGCGGTTCGCCGTGACCTCTCGATGAACATCCGCCGCCGCACCACGCCGCGCGCCTGGCCCGACGACACGCAGGCCGATCTCGCGCGCATCGAGGCGCTGTGGGCTGACACGCGCGAGCGCTACGGCGCGGGTGGTCCCTTCTTGTTCGGCGCGCGCACCATCGCCGATGCCTTCTATGCGCCCGTCGCCACGCGTCTCCGCACCTATGGTGTTCCGATGCGCCCCGCATCGCAGGCCTATGCCGACGCCATCTTCGCCGACCCGGCATTTCGTGCCTGGGAGGCCGCGGCCATCGCCGAGCCCTGGACCATCCCGCAGACCGAAGCGTTGTGAGCGCGCCGCTCCTCGACCGCGGATCGACGCTCGCCGCGCGTCATCGTGGTAGAAGCACCGGCGTGAAACCGCTGCTCCGCCTCGGCTTCCTCGCGCTCGTTTCCGCGTCGATCCTCGCCTGCGGAGCGCGCTCCAGCCTGCCCACCGGCAGCGACGCGGGCCAGGGCGGCACAAGCCAAGGCGGCGCGGGCCAGGGAGGCGCGCCCACCGCATGCAGCGAAGGGGAGACCGTCGTGTGCGGCAGCAGCATCGGCGCTTGCAAGCCCGGCCTGCGCACGTGTCACGACGGCGTGCTCGGCCCCTGCGAGGGCGCGATCGAGCCCTCGCCCGAGGTGTGCAATGGCATCGACGACAACTGCGATGGCCAAATCGACGAGGGCTTTCACCTCGGCGAGGCGTGCGACGGCCCCGACTCCGATCTCTGCACGGACGACGTCATGACGTGCGACGGCTGCTCCAAAGGCCCCGACAACATCGAAGTCTGCAATGGCATCGACGACAACTGCAACGGCATCATCGACGCCGATTGCGAGGTCGGTGATTGCAAGCCCGTCCTCGAGGTCACCGGATCCACGCCCTCCTCGCCGAATTGCATCGATTTCCCCGTGGAGAAGGGGAGCATGGGGCTCATCGAGTTTCCCTGCGGCGGCGGCCTCGTCACGGCGCAGCTCGGCTCCGTCACGTTCTCGGGCAACGTGCAGAACGGCGAGGTTTTCTTGGAGGGCATCGCGGTCGTCTCCGCGCCCGACAACTGCCTTTGGCAGACCACCCATCACATCGTGGGCAAGCTCTCTTCCGGTCAGCTCGATTATTCCTACACGGAAAAGGTCATCGACAACCAGGGACAGCCATTCTGCTGGAGCCCGTGCACCGAATCCGGGACCGTCAAGATTCAATGGGGAGCGCCCTGAGCGGGTGACCTTCCCCCGTCATCGCCCTTTGCGTGCCTGACGCGGACGAGCCGTCTTCTTCAGCGATTCTTCACAGGTCTCCGCATTGCGCCGGCCATAAAGGTTGGGGCGGTGCTTCATCTTGCCTTTGGGGCGGGGGAGCGGGCAGTAGTCGCGCGCGAGGAGCTCCGAGAGCTCGGGGACGTGGGTCATCGAGAAGCCGTGAATGGGATAGTCGAGGACGAGCGCTGGGCGGCTCTTCTCGAGATCGGCCAAGAGGAGCTTCCGCGCATCGCGCGCCACGCGATCGGGGCGGGCGACATCCCAATAGGGCGGGACGATGCCGGCGACGAGCGTCAGGTAGGTGAACCGGGTCGCCGGCCGGCGCCGGCAATTGATGTAGACGTCTCCCTCGAAGCCCCAAACGAAGATGCTCTCGCCGCGTCGCGCTTGGCGGTCGATCGTCTCGCACAGCGCCGTCTTGCGCGGGTTTCCGTAGGCACCGTGTGCGCGCTTCTCCTCGATGGCCGCCATCCGAAACACGCCCGCTCCGGCGATGAGCACGGCCAGTGGACCGGCCAGGAGAGCTTGTTTTCTCAGGGTAGGGCCCGCTCCGCGACGCAACGCGATCTCGACGATGGCGCCCGCGACCACGCCGAACCAAGGCCAGACGACGAGGAAGTAATGCCACCAGAACCGCGCCGGCAGCGCAGCGGCGGCGAAGAGCAGCACGGCATTCAGCGCCGCCGTCACCTCGAATCCGGAGCGCGCGTAGGCCGCGGCTACGTGGCGCACCGACGAGCATCGGCCCGCGGTGACGGTGCGGGCCACCGCGAACACGAGCACCAGAATCACGGCGGCGAGCACGGGGAGATGCGCTCCGAGCCAGCGGAAGATGGTGCGCCAATAATGCGCCTTGTACGGCGCCATGTAGATGGTCGAGTTGTACGTGGTGCTCCAATAGACGAGCTCCGCGAGGGCGTGGTGCGCCGCGTACCAAACGAAGAGCGTGGCCATCACGGCGACCCAGCCGGCGAGGAACGCGAACGGCTCGCGGAGGAAAGCGAAGCGCCCGCGTGAAGGGCTCTCGTGCGCTTCGGAGAATGCTTGTGCGAGGACCCACAAGAGGAGCGGTCCCGACGCGAGCCCAGTGGTTTGCTTGGCCAGCGTCGCCGTCGCCGCGAGCGCGCCGGAGAGCGCGAGCCACGCCATTCTCCGCCGGCCCGCCGGTGCGCGCCTCTGCGCGAACGCGAGGGCGGCGAACGCGAGCGCGAGACAAGGCGCGGCCACCGCCTCGCCGCAGAGGGCCACGGGCGCGCCGTGAAGGGCGATGACGAGGACCGTCGCCGCGCCGCCGAACGCTCCCGCGAGCGGCCAGCGCGCCGCGACGCCGGCGAGGTACGTCGCCACCAGGGTGATGAGACAAGCCGCGAGCGCGATGACGCGGATACCGATCCATTCGTAGCGTCCGAAGACGAGCTGCCCCAGCGCGAGCACCCAATACAAGACCGGCCCGCGCTGGCTCACGGCGTCGACGTAAGGAAGGAACTTTCCGTCTATCACGCGCTCGGCGAAAGGCACCATGTACGCTTCGTCGAACCCGACGGGCACCGCATACGGAAAGAGAAACCGCCCGAACATCGCGCCGCCCACGAGGGCCGCCGCGATCACGACGGCGAGCGCAGGAGCGTGCCGGCGCACGCGCGAGGCGAGATCGGATCTCGGCCCTTCGGGGGCCGAAGGCCTGATGGTCATGAATGCTCCGCCGGCCCGGAGACACCCCTCCACCGACCTCACGACGGGACGTCGCGGATGCGATGACGGGCTGTACCGAACCTGAAGAAAGAAAGCTTGCGAACGAAGGAAGGCGAGGCACGAGCGGCGGAGGGCCGCCGTTCAAGCATCGTGAGATCGAGTGAACCTCAGATTCGCATCAAGGGTCAAGAGGACACGATGCCATGGGGCGAGAAGCGACCGGTGAAATGAGGATACAGACCATGGGACCTGTGCGCTCGGGGCACAGGTGCATGGATGACTGTGACCCCAAGGCACGGTTTCGGAACGTGCATGTGAATGGGAGTCACAGGTGAGGGGCCTTGTGCTCGCGACACGAGGCGTCTGTTCGCCGCGCGCATGTCGAGGACGGGTGTGCGTCGCTCGCCCTCGCATCGAGCGCGAGGTGCGCGGCCGCGCCGCCGTGGGCAGCGCGGAGGCTCGTGGTGATCGTGGGCAGGTGCGACGCGGGCGCGTCGCTGCGGGCAGGGGAGGGTGATCAGCCGCGCGCGGCCTTCAACATGGCTTCGATGCCGGCGTCATCGCCGCGCTCGAGCAGGTCCTCGAAGCGCAGGCTCTCCAAATCGCGGTAGATCGAGGCCAGCGCCACGGCGCGGCCGCGCGATCGATAGACGGCGAGGACATCGCGCTTCGCGGGGTCGCCGATGATCTCGACCTCGTCCCAGGCGCCGGTGCCTGCGTAGTTGATCGGCACGTCGTAATGCTGGCTCCAGAAGAACGGAGCGAATCGGAAGGCCTCGTCGTAGCCGAGCGCGTTGCGCGCGGCCACGAAGCCCATGCGCTCGGCGTGGACCAGATGCTCGACGCGCACCAGCGTGCCTTCGGGGCCCCACGGGAAGCGCGCGACGTCGCCGACCGCCAAAACATCGGGCGCGCTCGTGCGCAGGCGATCGTCGACGACGATGCCGTTGTCGACGCGGATCCCCGCGGCTTGGGCCAGCTCCACGCGGGGGCGCACGCCGACGCCCATGATCACGAGGTCTGCTTCGAGCCGCTGTCCGCCGGTGAGCGTCACGCCCGTCGCGTCGATGACGGCCGGCGTGTCGCGCACGAAGGTGACGCCGTGCTCGACGTGGATGGACTCGACGAGCTTGCCGAGCTCGTCGCCGAGCACGCGCGCGAGCGGCACCGTCTCGCGCAGAAGGACGGTCACTTCGAGGCCGCGCGCGCGCAGCGAGCCGGCGACCTCGAGGCCGATGAAGCCGCCGCCGATCACCACCGCGCGCTTGGCCGTGCCCAAGGCCGCGATGATGCCGCGGCTGTCGGCGAGCGTGCGGACCATGTGCACGTGCGGGAGATCGGCGCCCGGGATCGAGAGCCGAATGGGCGAGGCTCCGGTGGCGAGCACGAGCGTGCCATAGGCGAGATCGTCTTTGCCTTCGAGCGCGACACGCTTGCTCTCGGGATCGATGCGCGTGGCGCGCGCCCCGACGAGATCGATGCCTTTGCTGCGGAGCGCTTGCTCGTCGCGGATGGGCATCCATTCTTCCGGCGCCGTCCCGGCCAAGTAATCCTTGGAGAGGTTGGGACGATCGATGGGAATGCCCTCTTCGCCGACGAGCGTGATGGGCCCTTCGTAACCTTCGGCGCGCAGCGTCTCCGCGACGACGGTGCCCGCCGCGCCCGAGCCGAGGATCACCACGCTCGCGGGTGCGCGCGGCGGCCGCTTCGCCGGGGCTGCCGCGCGCTTGCCGAGGACGCGAACGAGCGGCCCTTCGCGCGCGACGTCGAAGCACGGGATGGCATTGAGCGCCGGCCCGCCGAGCGATGCGCCGCTCGCGAGATCGAAGCGTGCGTGGTGCCACGGGCAGCGAATGGTGTCGCCCACGACGAGCCCTTCACCAAGCGGCCCGGAATAGTGCGGGCAGGTCGCGCCCACCGCGAAGCACGTCTCCCCGCGCTTGACGAGGACGACGCCCTCGCCGCCCGCATGTCCGAGCAGCGGCTCGCCTTCTCGGAGCTGTTGGATGTCGATGCCGACCTCGAGGTCGGGGCCCTTGAGCTCGTTCGCGGATGCACCCATGGCCGCGACCATAGCGCGATCGACGCCGCCTCGTGCAAGCGCGATCGCGTATGCGCGCGTCCGTCACTGGAGATGTGACCGACCATGCGGATTCACCGTGCGACGTCGGTCTCGCCCTTCGCCGCACGCGCCCGTCACGTGTTCAGATGCGGCCTTTGTACGTCAGGTGCAGCACGAGGACGAGATCGTTCGCGCTCATGAGCGAATAGCGATCGACCCATTCGTCGCATTTGTAGAACACGTCGACGGCTTCCTCGCGACGCTTGAGCCAATGAAGGAAGTAGTAATGCTCGGCGCCCGACATCTCGACCATTTGCTCGATGTCGTCTCCCAGCGCCTTGTACTCCGCCTGCGCCATTTGCTGCGCGAGGGAGCCTTCGGGGTGATGGCGCCGCGCTTGTTTCGCGGCCTTCTTGAGCTCGAATGCGCGGAGCACCGCGTCCTTGCGAGGGAAGCCGGGGATGAGGGCGAGGTGACCGGGGAGGGGCCAATCATCGATGGTGTTGAGGCGCTCGTTGGCGATTTTGAAGAGCTCGTTGGTGATGTCGTCGCTCTCCGACTCGCGGGCGCCCGTGGCCACCGAGTTTCCGATCTGGTGTGCGTCCTGATAAATCCAGGCGTTCTCGCGATAGACGGCCACCGCGCCGGCCCGCGCGAGATCCTTGTAGCGGGACGGGTCGAAGGCCAGGAGGCACATCAGATCGATGGTGAAGAACACCGCTCGATTCGCGTTGTGCGCGAGGATGTCGCCGAAGCCGGAGCCGCCGTACCGCTCCAAGAGAATGGGAGATTCGAGCTCGAAGACCGCGCGGGGCGCGTCGTTCAAATGGGCGGAGAACCGCATGGCCTTGAGCAGGAGATCGTGATCGTGCGCGAAATCGGCTTCGAGCGCGTCATACGCGTTGCCGACCACGCCCTTCAGCTTCTCCATGGCGGCGACCCAGCAATCGACGGCCAGATCGAAATAGGCCTCGAATTGCGGCCAGCCGAGCCCGGCGAGCCGGCCGCGCAGCGCCGCATAGGCCTCGGCCGGCGCCACGCCGAAGCGGCCGTCGGCGAAGGGAATGGCGAGGAACGGCTCCAGCAAATCGGCGTCCTGGAGGGCGTCGGCGATGTCGTCGAGCATCACGTTGAGCACGACGAGGACGAGCTTCACATCGGCGATCGTCTCCTCGGCTTCTGCGAGGGACGAGTCGCCGCGGTAGAGCCGATAGGTGACGTTCTTGATGTTGAATTTGCACCAAGGCCAGAGCACAGCATTCCGTGTCTTGATGGGAATCGGGCCTGTTTTGCCGGGGCTCTGGTGGAGCGCCGTGGTCACGGCGGCATAGCGGGCGAGGAGCCGGTCGACCCAAGAGGCCTTGCGCTCCTTGGCGATGCGGAAAACCGAGCCGAAGACGCTCTCGCTCGTGAGGAGCTTCTTCACTTCGTCGGGGACGTTGGGATTCTGGCGCCAATAACCGAGGCAAGGGGCGATGTGGATGGCCGTGACGCTGGCCTTCAACACCACGTCGCGTAAGTCGTCGACGTTGCCCCAGACGCGCTGCGCGGCCTTGTAGCGTTTGAGGTACGAGACGATCTCCCGCGATACTTGATCGTTTCGCAGGTATTCGAGCGCTTGAGGGGATTCGAGGAGCTTGTCGATGGTCTCGGCGAAGGCGGTGAAGCGCGCGCGATCCTGCGGAGAAGTCGCCTCGAGCGCGCGGACGCGGAGCTCGTCGCCCGTGGTCTCGATCATCCGCCGTGCATCTTCGTGGAGCGAGCGTTGTTGGGTATGGTGCCGGACCTCGTTCATGCCGCGGAAGCGCGCGGAGACCGCCTCGAAATCGTGCTCGAGCGCGGCGCCCCGGCGGGACGATGCCGGCATGTCGTTCTGCCGGCGGAGGCGGCCCGGCGCGAACGACATCGGCTCCGGCTCTTCCTCCTCCGTGAAATGGGCGACGGGCTCCGACATGTGCGTGGTGATGTGGGCCGGCACGACGATGCTGTCGCGCGCGGCCCTGCCCTCGTTCTCCGGAAAGGCACTATTGGACATGTACGGACTCCCTGCGGCGCGGCCCACTGCATCAATCGATGGTCGAACGTACCGCTCGCGAAACCAGCGCGGCGCCCCTGACGAAGCCGGCATCATACCAGCGCGCCAACGAAAGGGAACCATTCCCGCGCGTGCACGAGATTCGAGAAAATGGCCGTGGTCTTCGGGCGTCTCCGCGCGCGGCGTGACTCACGAATGATGACGATCGCGTCGGGACGGCGCGTTTCTATGTGGAGGTGAGATGCGCTCCGGCCGCGGTAAACCCGGCCGGTGCGACGTGCGACCATTCGTGACAGAGGCGACTGCCAGGGCACTTCGTCGTCCGGGAAAGCCCGATGAGCCCGCGCATCGAGAGCCATTGCGCCGGCGCCGCCATTGCGAGTGGGCGTGGCATATCGATGGGTGATGCGATCGTGATTGGTCGGCTCGATATTCGAGGAGGGCCGTCGGGGCGGGCGCGTCGCGACCAGCTTGCGTGTCACCGGGCGCTTCGGGGGCGCATCATCCCTTCCACATTTGGAGGTACGAGCAATGCGCGTCCCCTCGGTCGACGCAGGCGGTGAGCTGCCCCATGACCTCCTTCATCCCGAGCATCTCGAGGATGAGCTTGGTCGCTTGGAGGTTCATCTGGCAAAAGAAAGAGTCGTGGACGGGCCACTTCGACAATCGGAAATCGAAGCGCGTTGGCGATTCTATGATGACCTCGAACTCACCCGTGTTGTGATAGAGGCGCCAGAGTCGATTGTAGTTGTTGGCCAGCATCTTGGGGCTGACCAGCATGCGGAAGATGCCGGCGTAGAGACCGTTGAGCGTCGTGCCCACGCTGGCCTTCACCGCGTCGATGGCGAGCTGGCGCACCGCGAGCGGGGAGAGATCGCTCGTCATCTCCCCGAAGACGTGGCCCACGAGCGGGGCCGGATACCAAGTGCCGGCCAGGACCCCGAGCGTGGGCTCGTCCGGACGGGTGATGTACCCTCTGAGATCCGGTGGGAGCTTTTGCACGGCGCGCTTGAGCCGCGCCGGCCCTTGAGGGGTCGTCGCGTACCATTTCAGGATCTCGACGAAGCCGGCACCCTTGATTTTAGGCGTTTCCATGGAGATGCCCAGGTGCGTAGCGGGATGCTGAGGCCACCCCGTAGGCCTCGGGCTACGGTTCAGCGTAGTCGCGATGACTCACGCGTTGCAAGCTCGGCTCGTCACGCGCCTCACGTTCCTCGTGCGGACGGCCGCGGAGCGGTGCCGCGACGGCGCGGAACAACCGCCCGTTGGTTCGAAATCGCACCAATCTTGCGCCGCTCGGCTCGGGACGACACCCGATGCCGCGGCGCGCTGGGGAGCCCCTGCAAACACGCGCGTGCAAGAGGGCGCGCTCCGGGCGTGAATCAGTATGACATGCTCACTGCGTAAACCGCGCACGCGCCCGCGGTGGTGGAGCGGATCGAGACGTAGATGTCACCGCTATCGTCGCTCGTCGTGCACTCGAGATCCCACGTCTTCGAGAAGCCTTGAGAGGCGCCCGTCCAACAACAGCCTTTGCTGCCGTTCGGGCCGTCGAGGTCGGCCTCGCAGCCGCCGCCGCTCGGGAGCGAGCCATCGGTGCAACGCGCATAGGCGCAAAGCTCGATCGTCGGCGCGGTGGACCAGGCGTCGAAGTGGAGAATGTCTGTCTGGAAGTCCTCGTCCTTCGCGTAGAAGGTGTACCAGTCGACATCGGAGTCATCGAGCATCCCACAAGCGTTTGGGGCCGTGAACGAGGCCGGTGTGGTGGAGTCGTCGTTCACCGGCTCGTTCGGGCCTTCACCACCGCAGGCAGAGGCGTTTTGCGGGACGCAGCCCGTGACGCAAGCATGCTGGAAGCAGAAGCCCGCGTCGCCGGAGCAGCTCGTGCCATCGGGATCGTATTCGATGGATGGCCCCGCGGCGGTGCACATGCCTTTGCCGCAGGGCTCGTCGGGCGGAACGTCGGTGAGGTCTTGGGTGAGCATCGGCATTCGCGTCTGTCCGTCGCAAAGGAACGTGGCGCAGTCCCCTTGGGTCTGAACGGGGGCCGGCCCGGCGGCGGCGAGCGCAGAGACACATTGGTTCGCCGCGCACGAGATCACGAAGCAGGGCGTGGCCTCGGTCTGATCACAGTCGGTGGCGGTGCGGCACTCGCAGGCGCGGGTCCCGAGCCGACTCTCCATCTCGCACTCTCCCGAGCGACACACGTGCGCGACGCACGGGTCGGTGTCGTCTCCGCAGTCGGTGTCGATCGAGCAGGAGGGGACGTAAGGCTCGGCGTGTCCTCCACAGGCGCCGAGCGATGCGCACAAGAGACCGATGGCTGCGAGTCGGATCGAGTCAGCGTTCATGGGTTGTCTCCCGGTCGAGAACGAGGCGCTCCTCGGGCGGCGGAGGCACGAATTCGCGCCGCGCCGGCAGGAGCGCTCCGGGCATCGCAAGGCGCGTGCCTTGGAAAAGGCATGCTCACCGCGTGTTTTTCCGTGCGGTGTGTGCGCGCTGCGAACGCGGCTCCGCGACACGCGCATACGAAAGGCGCCAGCGACGCGTGAATGCGGTGTCGCGCATCGACGATGCGTTACTGCGCGTCGGCGACTACTTCGCAGGATCGCGCAGGAGACCGCGGTGCGCGAGCCCGGCGAGGTAGGTCTCGATCAACGTGGCATCGACGCGCGGGCAGACGACGCCGAGCGTCGCGAGCTCGTCGCGCGTACGGGCCGAGGGCCACGGGCCCATGCGGAGCCCGAAACCGGCCTCGGGGAAATACGCAGCCAGGGCGCGGAGCGGCGAGCCCGAGGCGAGCACCGCGGTGGCGCGGAAGCCCGCATACGAGGTCTTCGTGCACGCATATCCCGCGTTCGAGAAGGCGTGCCCGAGATCGGTATACGACATCGATTGATCGATGTTGGTGAGATGATGGGTGGCGCCGCCGCGGGGGCGCGAGAGCATGAGGGCCGCGATGCCATCGGCGACGAAGTCGACGGGCGTCATGTCGAGGCGCTCGCCGTCGCCGTCGAGGAAGCGGCCGAATTGCACGCAGGCACGCAGGTAGCGGTGCACGTAGTCGTCGGGGTTGCCGAGGCCGCGGCAGCTGTGGCCGGTGATCATCGAGGGGCGGTAGACCGCCACGGGATGGCCGCGATCGCCGGCGCGGCGCACGAGCTGCTCGGCCACCCACTTGCTCAGGCCGTAGCCGCCGCCGGCGCGCGCTTCCGCGAACGAGAGGATGGTGGATTCGTCGCCGTCGGCGGGCGCGGTGCTGAGGGTGGAGACGAAGTGAAACGGAATCTCGCGCGCGTGCATGGCGAGCTCGAGGAGCGTTTGCGTGCCGAGCACGTTGGGCGCGCGCAGGACGTCGTAGGCGTGGAGCCAGCTCACGGTGGCGCCGGCGTGGACGATGGCGTCGGCGCGCGCGGCGAGGGCGCGGAAACGCGCGGGATCGAGGCCGAGATTCGGGGCGGCGAGATCGGCGGCGATGGCGGACCAGCGTGAAGGTGCAGGGGAGGGGATGGCGTAGCGCGCGAGCGTCGCGCGCACGCGCTCGGCAGCGGTGTCGTCGGAGGGCGCGCGGACGAGGCAGAGGACGTGCGCGTCGGCGCGCGCAGCGATGGATTCGAGCAGGTGCGCGCCGAGCAGGCCGGTGGCGCCCGTGAGGAGGATGGTTTCGAAGGGCACGCGCGCGGCCGCGAGATGCGCGCCGCGCGCCGGATCGAGGGCGAGATCGCGCGCGGGTTGATCGTCGTTCGGTGCGAGCCGGCCGAGCGTGCCGCGATCGAGCCGCGCGGCGAGGTCTTCCAGCGTGCGTGCTTCGAACCACATACCGAGCGGTATGTCGTGCCCGAGCGAGGTGGAGGCCGCGTGGATGGCTTCGGCGATGGCGAGCGAGTCGATGCCGAGCCCTTCGTGAAGCGGCTCGTCGATGTCGACGGTGCGGCCGACGACGACGCCGATGACGGCGGCGAGCTGCGCGGCGAGCGAGCCGTCCGCGGCAGGAGGAGGCGCGGTCCGATCGAGGGCCGCGAGCGCGGATGCGTATCGGGCGATGACCGCGGGGCGCGCGAGCTTCCCGCTCGCCGTGAGGAGGCCGGTGTCGACCGTCATCGGATCGGGATCCACGAGCACGGCGCGAGGCAGCTCGTAGCGGGCGAGGCCGACGCGCCGGCCATGGGCATGGAGCGCGCGAAGCACGGTGCGCGCAGCGTCGGGATGGGATGCGAGCTCGGCGCGCGATGCGGAGGTGACGCCGAGCTCGGCGCGGAGGACGTCGCCGGCGGGGATGACCACGGCCAGCAACGAGGCGGAGGCAGCGTCGGGGTGGACGAAGATTTGATCGACGATCGGTGCGCCTGCGAGCGCGGCTTCGATGCGGTCGACGGCGACGAACTCGCCCTGCCCGAGCTTGATGACGTTCTGCACGCGGCCCACGACGCGGACGCGCCCGTCGGCGTCGAGCTCGCCGAGATCGCCGGTGCGGAAGAAGCCGTCGGCGTCGCGGCTCGCGGCGGTGGCGGCGGGATCGCCGTAGTAGCCGTCGATGACGTGCGGCGTGCGCACCCAGATTTCGCCGCGGGCCGGTGCGCCTTCGGAGACGCCGGCGAGCGGGACGAGCTTCACCTCGACGTTGGGTTGGACGAGGCCGCTCGATGCGATCGTGCCGTGCTCGGTGCTGCCATAGCCCTCCGAGACCCAGAGATCCGCGAAGCAGCGGCGCAGGAACGCGAGCACCTCGGGGCTGCACGGAGCGCTTCCGATGCCGACACCTTGGAGGCGCGAGCCGAAGACGGCGCGCGATTCGGCGAGCACGCGCGCTTCGATTTCGTCGGGCGGCGTGTGGTCGTCGGCGCGGAGGGCGGCCTCGAGCCGGCGGCGGTGCGCGGCGTGGACGAGCTCGAAGAGCCGCGGCACCGAGCCGACGATGGTGGGCTCGAGCGCGCGCAGATCGGAGAGCACGCGCGCGCCGCCTCGGGAGAAGCCGACGAGGCCTCCGCGCAGCACGACGGCGGGCAGGTACATGCGCTCGCTCACGTGGCTGAGCGGCTGGAAGGAGAGGTGAATCGCAGGCTCGGCGACGCCGTAGCCCGACACCATCGCGAGGAAGGTGGCGTAGCTGCGCATCGCGCCCTTGGGGACTCCGCTGCTGCCGCTGGTGAAGAGCACCGTGCAGAGATCGCGGCCGTCGCGCGCCGGTGCGGATGGAGCAGGCCGTTCGGCGGCGCGCGCGAGCAGATCGGTGAAGCCGATGCGCTCGGGCTCATTTGCCGGTGAGGCGCGTGAGGGCGCATCGGCGGGCGCGGGATCGCATTCGATGATGAGGCGCAGGGAGGGGCAGCGCGCGGCGAGGCGCGCGAAGCGATCGCCGTCGCCGGGCTCGACGAGGACGGCGGCGAGCGGGCAACGGCCGAGGATGGTGGCGAGACGATCGTCGCTGTCGTCGGGCGAGAGCGGGACGGTGACGTGACCGAGGATCACGGCGGCGAGATCGCCCATGAGCCACTCGGGTCGGTTGCGCGTGCACAGGCCGATGAAGACGCGCGTCTCGCCGTCGCTCGGCGTGAGGTGCGCGAGAGCTCCCGCGAGGCGGCGCGCCGCGGTCCACACGTCGCGATAACGATGCGTGACGGTGAAGGGACCTTCGCCGATCCGCGCGGCGAAGAGCGGGCGATCCGCGAAGAGCGTGAAGGCGCGGGCGAAGCTCGCCGCGAGCGATTCGAGGAAGAGCGGGGCCGCGAGGATCTCGACGCCGCGCACGAGCAGCGTCACCGGGGCACCGTCGGCACGATGGAGCGAGACACGCACGAAGCGCGCAACGGTGTCGGCGCCGATCCAGAGCACGGCGCTCCCGTCGCTCGCCACCGGCAGCTCGTCGATGCGGCTCACCCAGGTGGCGCTGCCCGCGGCGGGCTCGTTTTGCGGGGTGGGGATGGCGTGCGCGACGACGCGCACCTCCGTGTCCGGAGCGACGGGCGCGAGCCAGAGGGCGATGCGCTCGACGAACATCGACTCGCCCAAATAGATCTCCCAATAGGGATCGGGCTCCGGCTCCGTAGCGAACATCCACCCCGAGAAGGGCTGCGCCGACGAGCTCGATTGGCGGGTGTACCTCCCGTACGAGGCATCGATGAGCTGGATCGGATCACAGCCTTCGAGCGGGAGCATCCTGCTCCGGCCGGGAGCCGTCGGCGGCGGCACCGCGGCCGTGTATCCGGGAACGGGATCGCGGCGTCGAGGCAAGGCGGGCAGAGGATAGCGCGACGGAACGACGCGCGTGCAGCGCGTGAGAGAGGCGCCAATGGCTGGGTGAGAAGAGAGGCTCGGGCTCAGCCGACCCGAGCGACGGCGATGCGATAGAAGGCGTATCCATCGAGCCCGGCGTCGTCGCCGAGGTAGCGGCGGCGGTACTCGTCGGCGCCCATGTCCTCTTCGAGCGAGAGGCCGAAGCGGCGCACGAAGGCGGGCGCTTCGGAGGGGAGGAGCCCGAAGCGCCACGGCTCGCCGAGCTTCGCTACTTGGCGGACCAGCTTGTCGCCACCGGCGAAGCGCACGGTGCCATCGATGACGCCGCGGTGGATGTACGTGAAGATGAGGACCGTGCCCGCGGCGGCGCTCCCGATGAAGCGGAGGACGTCTGCGACGGCGCGCTCGGTGAGGTAGTTCGTGACGCCCTCCCAGACGAACACGCTTGGCTCGCCGGCGGACCAGCCCGCTCTTTCGAGGCAGCGCTCGAGATCGTCACGCACGAAGTCGACAGGCACGTAGGTGACACGCGCGTTGTTACCCGTACCGCGCGCGGTGCCCACGCGGCGCCGCTTCACGGCCTGCGTGTCCTCGCGATCGACCTCGAAGACCCGCGCGTCGCGGAGCTCGGGCATGCGATGCGCGCGGCAATCGTAGCCGGCGCCCAGCAGCACGATCTGACGAACACCGTTCTGCACGGCGCGCAGGATGGTGTCGTCGATGAAGCGGGTGCGACCGATCGCCGACGTGCGCGCGCCCGGCGCACGCCACTCCGAATAACGCACGAGCGCCGCGCGCAGGCGACGCGATCGCGAGAGCCCGAGCGCGAGGCGCAGGCCGCGCGAGAGGAAGCGGGACGCGAAGGGATCCTGGAAGAGCGGTGTCCGCGATCGCTCGGTCGTCTCCAGGGCCCGATAGAGCGCGACGTACTCGGCGGTTTTGCTGGCCGGCATGGGCCTCATGCTACCAGCGAGCATCGGTGCGTGTCGCGATCACAGCTCCTTGGGATCGATGCGAATCTTGCCGTCCGAGTCCGCCACGACCCGCCGAATGCGCACCACGGCGTCGAGGTTCAGCGGACCGTAGATGTGCGGATAGAGGCCTCCCGTCGCCGGCTCCCAACGGATCTCGGCCTGCACGCGGCGTGGATCGACGTAGAGGAGGCGAACGTCCTTCTTGTGCAGATAGTGCTTGTTGGCGACGCGCGTGAGCTGGTCCGCGGGGCTCGCGTGGATGAAGCCCTCGTCATCGACGCTCGCAGGACGGTAATGACCCTGCGTGACCGCGGCCTCGTATTCGACGATCGGGATGAGGACGTAGATGAAGTCGCTCGGGTCATTCATGGCTCGATGCATTGAGGCCCGCGCGAGGTCGCGTCGTCAACCGGAGCGTGCTGCTTCGACGGTGCGGCGAGCGGCGCTTTGCGGCTCAAGCGCGCGCGTGTCGGAGCGCGGTCACGAGGGCGCCGCCGAGCGCGAGGAGGCCGGTCAGCGCCTGCGCGGTCGCGGCGTTGGGATCCTTGTGCGCGTATCCGAGCACGAACGGTGCGGCCACGAGCGCAGCGCCCAGCGCGCCGCACGCGCTGATGTGCTTCCGCGTGCCGAGGATGCGATCGCGCCTGTTCCCACCGACGGCTGCGAGCGAGAGCGCGGAGGCTCCGAGCGCGGCCCCGGCGAGCTTCGCGCGCGTCGTGCGGGCGATCGCGATCGACGCGATCGCGCCGGCCCCGACCGCGCAGTCGACGGCCGCACGTCGTTCCGCCGCGCGGAGGCCGCCTCGGCCGGCGAGCGTGTCGACGAGCTTCGCCTGGATGTCGCGCAGGCTGGCGAGGAGCGCTCGGATTTGTCCGGCGACCACGGGATCGGCGTCGTGCGCGACTTGCTCCACGCGCTCCATCCAAGGGTCGAGGCTGCTCGGCACGATCTCGCCGCGCCGCGGGCCGCCCAGCTTGGCCTCGATGCGAGCGAGCTCGTCCTCGAGATCGCCGAGCGTGCGCGCGATCCACTCCCGCTCGAGGACGTGCTCGTGGCGGAGCAGCTCGTAGGTGATCGAGATGGCACTGCGGACGTCGCGCTGCAGCTCGGGCTGGGTCATGAAGCAGCTCCACCGGCACCGTCGGCGCCGCCGGGCGGATCGCGAGCAAGCAAAGTGCCGCCCATGACGTGCGCACCGCGGCGCGCGCTGCGCGAGAATCGCACGCCCGCGAAGAGCGCCGACGCCGCCGGCTCGCCGCGGCCTATATGGGCAACGCCGCCGGGAGCGAGAAGTAGAACGTCGACCCATGCCCGAAGTCGCTCTCGACCCAGATGCGCCCGCCCTGCGCCTCGGTGATGCCGCGCGCGATCGCGAGGCCGAGACCGACGCCCTTCTTCTGCGCGCCCGTCCCCTTCGCCTGCCAATAGGGCGCGAAGATGTAGGGGAGATCGTCGGCCGCGATCCCCAGGCCGTCGTCGCGCACGAAGATCACGGCCAGCGTCTCTTCGGAGTAGCCGCCGACCTCGACGTGGCCCCCGGCACGCGTGAACTTGAGCGCGTTCCCGATGAGGTTCGAGAGGATCTGTACGATGCGCCGGCGATCCCCGCGGATCGGCACGCAGAGGCGATCTGCGTCCGTCCGGATCCGGATTTGTCTCGTGGTCGCCTGCGCCGCGAACATCTCCACCGCTTCGGCGAGGATCTCGGCGGCGTCGTGCTCGCCGAGCTCCACCTCGAGCCCGCCGTTTTCGATCCGCGAGATGTCGAGCAGATCGCGGATGATCTGATCCATCCCCTCGGCCGCGCGGAGGATGCGCTGCGCGGAGGCGTGTGCGCGCGCGGCGTCGGTGCTCGGCGTCATGCGCAGCAACTGGCCTGCGGCCAAGGTGACGGCGCTGAGCGGGTTGCGTAGATCGTGCGAGACCACGGCGAGGACGTCGTCGCGCATCCGCACGGCGCGTCGCATCTCGTCGAGGAGCTGCTCGCGCTCGTGCTCGGCTTCCTTTTGCTCGGTGATGTCGATGATGGCCGCGACGCCCGCCACGATCCGGCCCTCGCGATCGCGCACGGGCGCGCCGGTCGCGAGCACCGAGCAGACGGTCCCGTCACCGCGATCGCGGAAGCCCTCCTCGCTCACGGTGTGACCTTGGATGGCGCGCACGCCCGCGTAGTCTTCGTTCTCGTAAGGCCGGCCGTCGAGGTGCCGCGCCGGAAACGCCTTCGTCAGGTCCGCGAACGCGGGGAGCGCGTCGAACGAGCGGCGCAGGATGGCTTGGAGCCGTGCGTTGATCATCACGACGTTTCCGGATGGCGCATCGTGGACGATGACCCCCGCGGGAAACTGATCCAACACCGCCCGGAGCAGGCTCCGCTGCGCTTCGAGCTCGCGCTCGCTCTCGCGGGTCCGCGCTTCGCTGCGCGCTCGGAGGATGGCCGCGCCGATCACGTTCGCGGCTGCCATCAGGAAGTCGACGTCCGCGCAGGTGAACGATCGCGGCGTTCGCACGTACGTGACGAGCACGCCGTACGCGTGCGCGCCGTGGCCCGGCACCCGAATGTCCACGGCCATCCCGCTGATCACGCCCTCCGCGACCAGGATCGGCGGCGGCGGAAAGCGCGTCTCGGTGCGGAGATCGTCGACCACGACGGGCTCGGCCGAGAGCATGGTGTAGGCGGCGAGCCCAGCCTCTTCGCGGGGAAGGAAGGAAAACTCGGCGTTCTCGCAGCCCAGATACGCGCGCCGGAGGAAGCGCTCGCCGTCGGGAGAGAGCTCCAGCACGCCGGCGAGCTCGGTGCCGAGCATCTCGGACACGACCCTGGAGGTCTCGTGCATGGTGGCGACGAGATCGCAGCTCGTGAGCGCGAAGACCCCGAGCCTCGCGATGGCGCCGAGCTGCGTGCGCTGCGTGTCACCGCGCAGGAAGCCCCGCAAAGGCCCGGTCTCCCGGCACCTTCCCGTGTCATCGGCGCCTTGGGGGTCTTTGCTCGGTGACAGGCCCATCGGGTAGCGCCTTACCCCCTCGGATGCAACCGATCGAGCGGGCGGGACAAGCGCAGAAGAACCCAGGAATTCAGGCCCTTTTCGCGTGCTGGTGCGAATGCTGGAACAGCGCTGGTGTCGGCTCCCGGAACGAGGTGACAATCGCGCGCCCGCGCCGCGGGAATGATCCGCGCCGCGTCCTGCGTTGGCCGCTCCCAGCACCGTGAGAACATCTGCTCCTTGCTTCCTCCTGCTCGTCTTCGTCGCGGGCTGCAGTCGTGAAGGCCGCGCCGCGCCGCCTGCCTCGAGCGCTCCCGCAGCGGTCACGACCACGCCTTCTGCATCGGCCGCGAGCCCGATCGTCGCAGCGGTCGCATCGTCGAGCGCCGCGCCTTCCATCGCCGTCGATGCGGGCCCCTCCGCCGACGCCGATGCCGGACCTTTCGTGACGGCGATCGATGGCGGCCCCGCTCGGGATCTGATCGATGCGGGCGCGCGCCTGCCCACCGATTGTCCGGAGGGCATGGCGAAGATCGGGCGCTACTGCATCGATCGTTGGGAGGCGCACCTCGTCGTGCGCAACACCGTCGGCGAGATCACGCCGCTCCCTTTCTTCGCGCGGCCGCCGGAGGATGGAGCGTACGAGGCGCGCACCGCGGAGGGTGCGTATCCGCAGGGCTACATCAGCCGTGTGGAGGCCGCGCGCGCGTGCAAGAACGCGGGCAAGCGCCTCTGCTCCATGCACGAGTGGCAGCGCGCCTGCGCCGGCAAGCTCGGCACGCATTACCCGTACGGCAGGCGGCTCGTGGCCGATCGCTGCAACATGGGCAAGGCGCACCTCTTGTCGATCCGCTTCGGCGCGGACGCGCGCCGGTGGACGTACGAAGCGTTCAACGATCCCACGCTCGATCGTGAGCCGGGCTTCCTCGCGGCCACCGGCGCCTACGATCAGTGCACGAGCGACGCAGGCACCTTCGACATGGTCGGCAACCTCCACGAGTGGGTCAGCGACACCGTCGACGAGGAGCTGATCGAGAAGCTCGCGGCCGAGCCCGTCGAGCGCAAGTCGCAGTCTTGGCGGCCGGGCAACGGCGTCTTCATGGGCGGATTCTTCAGCACCCACGAGCAGCTCGGGCCGGGCTGCAAGTACGTCACGTACGCGCACGA
Source organism: Minicystis rosea (assembly GCA_001931535.1). Taxonomy (GTDB): domain Bacteria; phylum Myxococcota_A; class Polyangia; order Polyangiales; family Polyangiaceae; genus Minicystis; species Minicystis rosea. Next base: position 4,389,645 of record CP016211.1, on the reverse strand, counting down.
GCCGAGCTATCACGACTACTCGACCGGCTTTCGTTGCTGCGCCGACGCGCCCTCGGTCAAGAAGCCGAAGGCCCGTAAGTAATCTGCCGGGGAGTGGAAGCGCGCGGGCAACTCGGCTAAGACGCTCTTCGTCCTACCAGGAGCGTCCTGTGCTTCGATCTCGCCTCTCGCTGCTGCTCCTCGCCTTGCCCCTCGCCGTCGCTTGTGAGCGTCGCGACGTCTCGATCTCCGCCGAGCCGCCTGCCGTGACCCAGGTCACGCCCGTGCGTCACGATGCGCAGCAGGGCGGCCCAGCCTCGCCGGAGCAAGGGTTGCCGCGCGCCACCAACGGCGTGCTCCCCGCGGGCGCGGCCGACAAAGTGCTCCCCGTCGGCGGCAAGCCGATCGTGAAGCTGATCGAGCCCGGCGCCGAGCCGCGCTCCGATCTCAGCTACACGCTCTCGAAGGGGACGACGAACAAGATGGTGATGGCCATGGACATGGCCATGGGCATGAAGGCGCAGGGCCAGACGCTCCCGACCACCACCATCCCCCGCATGTCGATGAGCCTCGACGCGGCGACGGTCGACAAGAACGGGGCCGAGTTCAAGATCGACTCGCACCTCACGTCGATCACCGTCGACGCCAACGGCGGCCAGCAGGAGCAGATGGCCCGCGCGCTGCGCCCGCAGCTCGAAACGATGAAGGGCTTGTCGATGGCGTACTGGGTCGATCCCAAGGGTCACGTGCACGACGTGAAGCTCGGCATGCCGCCGGGCATGCCGCCCGCGGCGCAGCAGCTCCTCGGAGGGATGAGCCAGTCCTTCGAGTCGATGGTGACCCCGCTCCCCAGCGAGCCGGTCGGCGTCGGCGCCAAGTGGCAGGTGATCAGCCGTACGGCCACGGGCGGCGCCGATCTCCTGCAGTCGGCCATCTATACGCTCAAGGCCCGCGACGGCAGCAAGGCCACGCTGGAGGTGAAGCTCATCCAGCTCGCGGCCAACGACACCATCCACACCGCGCAGATGCCGGCGGGCATGTCGGCCAAGGTGAAGTCCTTCGGATCGAACGGCTCGGGCACCACGCAGGTGGATCTCAAGAGCGTCGCGCCGCTCGGCGGCACCATGTCGCTGAAGACGAACATGGACATCGCGGTGCAGGGCGCGGGCTCGGGCGGCGACGAGAGCTCGGTGGAGACCACCACCACCGTCACCATCTCCCGGCCTTAGGCGAGCCATGTCGGTCGCCGTCTCCGATCGCATCGCCGACCTCGACACGTTCCGCGCGGCGTACACGAGCTTCCTGCGTGAGGACCGCGTGCTCCTCACGGGGCACTCCCACCAAGCGTGGCCCGACGTCGCGCGCGATGCGCTCGCCCTGGCCTTCGACGACGCGGCGCGCTTCGTCGATCACAAATGGGAAGAGGTCGTCTTCCCCAAGCTCGACCGCGTAGGCCAGCGCGTGCTTGCACGCATGGGCTTCGATCCCGGCGACGCCATCGCCTTCGGGAAGAGCACGCACGAGCTCGTCTACCGCTTGATGACGAGCCTCCCGCTCGCCTCGCGCCCGCGCATCGTCACCACGCAGAGCGAGTTCCACTCGCTGCGCCGCCAGCTCTCGCGCTTGGAGGAGGAGGGCGTGATCGTCGAGTGGGTGCCGTCGCGGCCGCGCGAAGGGCTCGCCGATCGTCTGCTCGCCGCGCTCACGCCGGGCACGGCCATGCTCGCCGTCTCGGCCGTGCTCTTCGACGACGCCTACGTGATGCCGCGCCTCGGCGAGATCATCGCGCGCGCGCAGGAGGTCGGCGCCATTCCGCTCATCGACGGGTACCACGCGTTCAACGTGGTGCCGCTCGCGTGGGGCCCGGCCGCGGCCGACGTCTACGCGGTCGCCGGCGGCTACAAGTACGCCGCCTTCGGTGAAGGCCTGTGTTGGATGCGCATCCCCGCCGGCAGCACGCTGCGCCCCGTGTACACGGGCTGGTTCGCCGACTTCGGCTCGCTGTCGCGTCCGCAGGGCGCGCGCGTCTCCTACGGTTCCGGCGGCGCTCGCTTCGCGGGCGCGACCTTCGATCCGACTGCGATCTACCGCGCCGACGCCGTCCTCGAACATTGGGATCGCTTCGGCCTCACGCCCGATCGCCTGCGCGCCATCTCGCTCCGCCAGACGCGGCGCATCCTCGATCGCTTCGACGCCCGCGGTCGCGGCGGCGATATCGTCACCGCGCGCGACGACGCGCATCGCGGCGGTTTCGTCACCGTGCATGTCACCGATCCCGAGCCTCGCGTCGAGCGCCTCCGCGCCCGCGGCGTGCACGTGGACGCGCGCGGCGAGACGCTGCGGCTCGGGCCGGCCCCGTTCCTCACCGATCAGGAGATCGATCGCGGCACCGACGCGGTGATCGACGATCTCCTCGCGAGCCCGTGAGGCTCTCATGACGCGGCGGAGCCCGGCGCTGACCTACGTCCCCGCGCTCGGCCCCGCCCTCGTCGAGGAAGCGTCGCGCCAGACGCACGTGCTCTGGAGCGGCGGCCGCTCCCTTCGCGATCACGTCGCCTTCGTCGATCAGCAGCTCGTCACGGCGGGCCCGGAGATCGTGCGCTACGCCGGCATGATCGACGCGCGTGGCCGTCTCGTCTCCGCGCTCAAGCGTTACGCGATCCAGCTTCGTGAAGGCAGCGGTGCTCCGCTTCGTGCCGTCGGCATCGGCGCGCTCTTCACGCGACCCTCGGCGCGCGGTCGCGGCGTCGCCGCCGCGCTCCTCGCTCACGTCATGCAGGAGGCGCGCGATCTCGGCTACGACGCGGCCATCCTCTACTCGGACATCGAGCCCGCGTTCTACGAGCGCATCGGCTTCGTCGCGCTGCCCGCGCGTGACTTCTCCATCGCGACCACCGCGCTGCCCGCGCGCGGCGCGCTCGACGTTCGCCCCGCCGGCCCGCGCGATCTCCCGCGCCTCATCGCTTGGTACGAGGAAGCGTGGCGCCGCGACTTCCCCACCTTCCTGCGCCCCGCGCGGTCACCCGCCGTGTGGCGCTTCTTCCGCTGGCGGAGCCGCATCCGCAACGAATGGATCGTGCGCGTTCGCGGTCGCGATGCCGGCTACCTCATCGCCGGCCCGCACGATCCGTTGCGCGATCTCCCGTCGCCTTCGGACGTCTTCTGGCTCGACGAGGCCGCCGTGCCCGGCGTCGCCCCGGAGAAGATCTGGGCGACGGTCCGCGCGCTCGCCGTGAAGGTCCGCGCGCCCGAAGTGCACGGCTGGCTCGGTCCCGGCGGCGCGCCGCCCGGCGCCGTGAAGCGCGCGCGCCCCGAAGCCTTCCCGATGATCGCGCCGCTCTCCGCGGCGCTGCGCGTTCGTCCTCGGCGTGCCTGGCTCGACTCGTTCATGCACTTCTGAGCGCGGCGCGATCGTTTGAGCTCAAACGATCTCCGTCGCCCTGGCACGAGCCGGCACATCACTGGAGTACCAACGGTCGCCGAGCGCGCGCACCATCGTTGGAAGGCCGGAGGTTCGTCCGCTCGCGAACGTGACGCAGATCGTTGGAGCACCAACGATTCGCGCGCTCCTCCGAAGCGGAATCGTTTGAGCCCCAACGGTCTCGACGCGAGCCGCGTGTCCTCGGGACGTGGCTCGCTCGGCGTTCGCTCAGAGATAGCTGCTGAAGTGCACGTCGCGGTGGACGGGCGGCGTGCCGGGGTGGAGGACGCGCAGGCCGCGGCGGGCGACTTCGCGCGCGCTCTCGGCCGGCTGCGACAGATCCCACTCCAGGTAGAGCTTGTCGCCGTCGAAGCAACCGAAGCTCGTGCTCACGCAGAGGAGCGGCTCGCGATCGACGGCGAAGCCGCCGCGCGCCACGTCGTGGCCGTACACGGCGACGCGGGCCTCGGGATCGATCGCGCGCAGGAACTCGTAGCCGCGATCGGTGGACGTGGTGCGCGCCCAGAGCAGCGCGCCGAGCGTCCCGCGGGCCGCCATGTCTTCGAGGGGCACGTCGTAGAAGCCTTCGAGCGGCAGGCGATCGAGGTCCTCCGCGCTGCGGATCCGCGCGTGCGGCGCGGCGTGCATCATCACCAGGCGAGCGTTCCGGGCGACGGCGACGAACGGCCACGTGCGCAGCCACGCGCGCATGCGGCGCGTGCCATCGTCGCCGAGGAGATCCTCGAGGCGACGCGCTTCGTCGGGGAAGAACTTCGACACCACCGGCCCACCCACGTGCGCGTGCTCGTGGTTCCCGAGCAAGTAGTGCACGCGTCCTGGGTAGCGATCGGAGAGCGTTCGAGCATGCTCGAGCACCGTCTTCGAGTCGCCGTGATAGAAGGTGCCGAGATAGTCGGGCCACTCGTCTTCGGTCAGCTCGGGGCCGTGCACGAGGTCGCCGGTGACGACGAGGGTGGCTTCACCTTCGGTCCTCACGGCTTCTTCGAAGACTGCGGCCACGCGATCGAAGTCGGCCACGTTGCCCTGGACGTCCGTGGCTACGATGAGCTTGCCACGGTCGGGGAGTTCGATGACGCGCCGCACGGCGCGCCAGGATAGCCGAAACCCGCCCCGACGCGAAAAGCTCTCCGCACGAAGATTCGTCTTCGACGAAGACAGCGCGTTTTCTCGGGCGAGTTGCGCATGCGCGGCGGCGCCGTTCCGGGCGTCGGCTCCCGAGCGCCCGGAACCCGCCCGGCCGAACGCTCCGCGCTGCCGCGAAGCGCCGTTCTCGCTAATCCTTCCGCGATCTCAGCCCCTTGGCGCAGTCCGTGCCACGCACTAAGGTGACCCCCACTATGGCCAACCAGAGTCTTTCCGCGTGGGTCGACGACGTCGCGCGGCTGACGAAGCCCGAGCGCATCCACTGGTGCGACGGCTCGGAGGAAGAGTACCGCGCGCTCATCCAAACGATGCTCGCGGACGGGACCGTCGTCGAGCTCAACCAAGAGAAGTTCCCCGGCTGTTATCTGCACCGGAGCAACCCCACCGACGTCGCTCGCACCGAGCACCTCACCTTCATTTGCAGCGACACGAAGGAGGAGGCGGGCCCCACGAACAACTGGCTCTCGCCCTCCGACGCGCGCGAGAAGCTCACGCCGCTCTTCGCCGGCTCGATGAAGGGCCGCACGATGTACGTGGTGCCTTATCTGATGGGGCCCGTCGGATCGCCGTCGTCGAAGGTCGGCGTCGAGATCACGGACAGCGCCTACGTCGCCGCGAACATGCGGATCATGACCCGGATGGGGAAGGTCGCGCTCGACGCGCTCGGCACGTCGGAAGACTACTGCAAGGGCCTGCACTCGCTCGGCGATCTCGATCCCAACCGCCGCTTCATCTGTCACTTCCCCAAAGAGCGCCTCATCTGGAGCGTGGGCTCCGGCTACGGCGGCAACGCCCTGCTCGGGAAGAAGTGCTTCGCGCTCCGCATCGCCAGCACGATGGCGCGCGACGAAGGTTGGCTCGCCGAGCACATGCTCATCCTCGGCCTCGAGGATCCGAGCGGCAACGTCACATACGTCGCGGCCGCGTTCCCCAGCGCGTGCGGCAAGACCAACCTCGCCATGCTCGTGCCCCCCGCCTCGCAAAAGGGGTGGAAGGTGTGGACGGTCGGCGACGACATCGCGTGGCTCCGCGTCGGATCCGACGGCCGCCTTTGGGCGGTGAACCCCGAGGCCGGCTTCTTCGGCGTCGCGCCCGGCACGAGCCAGAAGACGAACCCCAACGCGCTCGCCAGCTTGATGAAGAACTCGATCTTCACCAACGTGGCGATGACGGCCGACAACTGCCCTTGGTGGGAGGGCCTCGATCCGCAGCCGCCCGCGGGCCTCACCGATTGGAAGGGCCGCGCGTGGAGCCCCGAGCTCAAGGAGCCGGCCGCGCACCCGAACAGCCGCTTCACCGCGCCCGCGCGCCAGTGCCCGAGCATCTCGCCGAAGTTCGACGCGCCCGAAGGCGTGCCCATCTCGGCGTTCATCTTCGGCGGTCGTCGCGCCAAGGTCGCGCCGCTCGTGTACGAAGCGCTCGATTGGTCGCACGGCGTTTACGTCGCTTCGACGATGGCCTCGGAGACGACCGCCGCCGCCACCGGCAAGGTCGGCGTGGTGCGCCGCGACCCGATGGCGATGCGCCCCTTCTGTGGATACAACATGGGCGACTACTTCGGGCACTGGCTGAAGCTCGGCCAAAACAAGGCCAATTTCCCGAAGATCTTCCACGTGAACTGGTTCCGCACCAACGACCAGGGCAAGTTCCTCTGGCCCGGCTTCGGTGAGAACCTCCGCGTCCTGCGTTGGATTCATGGGCGCGTTCACGGCACGGCCGCCGGGCAAGAGACGCCGATCGGCGTCCTCCCGACGGACGGCGCCATCGACACGAGCGGCCTCGATCTGAGCACGCAGGCGATGAGCGAGCTGCTCAGCGTGGACCGCGAGGGATGGATCGCGGAGGCCAACGATCAGGAAGGCTTCCTCAAGGAGTTCGAGAGCCACATGCCCGAAGGCATCTGGCAGCAGCACGCGGCGCTCAAGCAGCGCCTCGGCGCGTAAGCTCGTCGCTCCAAGCCGAACACGCCCCGCCCTCGATCGACGTCACGTCGATGCGAGAGGCGGGGCGAGCGCTTCCATGCGACCGCATTCCATCGCGCGCGCGCTTCGATGCGATCGCGATGCGCGCCATCGCCTCATCCATCCTCATCACGAGGGCTCCCGCGCTTCGGCGTGCTTGACGGGAGCAGGTGCCTCGGCGTTCTCTCTCGTCGATGCCCCGGACTTCGACGATCCCCAAGGCGCCTCCGCAGCGCCGCATTCTCCCCATCGCGGAGCGCCTCCACGCCGACACGGCGTATGCAGGGCGCGGCGTGACCGTCGCCTTCATCGACTCGGGGTTCTATGCGCATCCCGATCTGATCTCCGGGCGCGATCGCATCCGCGCGTACCACGACATCCACGCGCCCGAGGCGGGGCGCGATGCGCTCGCGCAGTCGGACGCGTCCGCGTGGCACGGGATGATGACCTCCGTGGTCGCGTGCGGGAACGGAGCGCTCTCGGGCGGTCGCTTCCGCGGGCTCGCGTGGGAGTCGGACCTCGTGCTCGTGAAGGCCGGGTCCGCGCACCGCATCGTGCACGACGACATCCGCCGCGGCATCGAGTGGGTGATCGCGCATCAAGCGCAGTACAACATCCGCGTCGTCAACATCTCGTGCGGCGGCGACTACGAAGAGTCGTTCCTCACCGATGGTCTCTCGATGGCCGCGGACGAAGCGTCACGCCGAGGGATCGTGGTCGTCGCCGCGGCCGGCAACGCGGGCCACGATGCGCAGCACCACGTGCTTCCGCCGGCGAGCGCGCCGAGCGTGATCGCGGTGGGCGGGCTCGACGACGGCGGCGCCGGCGAGCAGGGCTGGCACTATCACTCGTCGTACGGCCTCACGATCGATGGCTTGCAGAAGCCCGAGCTGATCGCGCCGGCCATCTGGGTGGCGGCGCCGATCCTTCCGGGCACGCCCACCGCCGCGCAGGCGAGCCTGCTCGCGATGCTCTCCGAGGCGAGCGACGAAGCCATCCCCGGGCTGCTCGTCGATCACGCGGGGATCGATGCCGATCTCGACGCCATCGCGGGACGCGAGCCGTACCTGGTGCGCCAGCTCGTCGCGGCCAAGTGGCACGATCAGAAGGTGATCTCGGATCACTACAAACACGTCGACGGCACGTCGTTCGCGGCGCCCATCGTGAGCAGCGTGGTGGCGCAGATGCTGGAGGCCAACCCGCGGCTCAAGCCCTACCAGTGCCGCCGCCTCTTGATGCAGACGGCGCGTGGGCTGCCGGGGATCGCGCTCGATCGTCAAGGCTGGGGCGTGGTGCAGCCGCGCGCAGCCGTGGCCGCGGCGCGCGCAGCGGGCTGAGTGACAGGAAAGCCCCCGCCGGCGGAGTCGTCGGGTCCCCCATACCTCGAACCACCCGCGCCCTCTTTCCGTCGCGCCGCTCGGGCCTGACGTTGGCTTTCTCAGTCGGGCTTTGAGCTTTCGTCGCGTCGCGCAGCGGTGGATGAGCAGCGGCTGAGCCGCGCGCATTGATCCTCGTCGGCAGAGCCGCGCGCATTGATCCTCGTCGGCTGAGCTGCGCGCGCTTCGATCGCGTCGCGGAGAGCAGCGTCGATGTCGCGATGCCGTGGTGCGATGGGTTGTGACGCGTTTGCGTGGACGCCCCATGAACACGCGAACGTGCGGTGGTTGCTGCGGAGACGATTCCGGCCGCCCTTTGGCGCGGTGCGCTGTGCGTTGACGCGCTTGACTTCCTGATGCTTTCGACCCATCAATTCGTTCAACAGATTTTGAAAGTTCAATGAGCCCAGCCGAAACACTCTCCGACCCCGTGCACGACGCGGAGCTCCTGGTGGCCGACGCCATCGGCGACATCATCGAGCACTGGGGGTTCCGCAAGGGGCTCGGACGCGTGTGGACCGTGCTCTTCCTCACGGCCGACCCGCAGCCGGCCGCGGTGATCGGCGAGCGTTTGTCGATGTCGGCGGGCGCGGTGAGCATGGCGCTCACGGAGCTGCAACGGTGGGGCGTCGTTCGCCGCGTGTGGCGGCCCGGAGAGCGGAAGGAGTTCTTCGAGGCCGAGACCGACTTCTGGCGAATGATCTCCAAGGTCTTCGACGAACGCGAGCGGCTGCTCGCGGAGTCGGTGCGGAGCCGGATCGAGCGGGCCGTCGGCCTCCTCCAGCGGTCGCCGCAGACCGCGGCCACGCGCGTCGCCATCGATCGAGCCCAGCGGCTCTTGGCCTTCGTCATCGTCGCGCAGACGGCGCTCGATGGCTTCATCAAATCTCGGCGGGTCGACTTCACCCGCTTCGGTGATCTCGTGCGCTTCCCCATCCGCGCGATCGGGAAGCGCAAGACGGACTGACGCGGCCGTCGCGCCGCCCGAGCGCGCGGCCTGACCGCGCACAGCCAACGTGTGCCCGCGATCCGGGCGCACCAGGGACGGGACCATGACCACGACGTTCACGGAATCCTCCGCGCCTCCTCACGACGACGTCTTCGCTCACCTCGAGGACGTCTGCGCGGGCCGCGGTCTCGACACGCTGGCAGGCAAGCTGATCGAGCTGCGCACGTGGCTCGCCGGCGATCTCGCCGATGTCGAGCGCGCCATCGCCGCCGCGGGCTCGGGCGACACGCCGGCCCACAAGTCGGTGCGCCACCTGCTCGATCAGGATGGCAAGCGCCTGCGCCCGATCTGCGTGGCGCTGGCGTCGCGCGCGGGGCAGGGGTTCACGCCGGCGGCGCGCACGTATGCGGTCGCGGTCGAGCTCGTGCACAACGCCACGCTGCTCCACGACGACGTGGTCGACGTGGGCGACGTGCGGCGCGGGCACCCGGCGGCGCGCGTGGTCTACGGCAACGCGGCCTCGATCTTCGGCGGCGATTGGCTGCTCACGGACGCGCTCTGCCGCGTGCAGTCGGCGGGGCAGGCGGACGTGCTCGGCCGGCTGCTCGAGGTGATCAAGGAGATGGTCATCGCCGAGAGCCTCCAGCTCGCGCGGCGCGGGAAGGTGAAGTGCAGCGCGAGCGACTACTTCCGCATCATCGACGGCAAGACGGCGTCGCTGTTCCGCTGGGCGATGTTCGCGGGAGCGCGCGCGGGCGGGGTGGGGACGGAGGCCACGCAGGCGCTCGAAGAGTACGGGCAGAAGCTCGGGGTCGCGTTCCAGCTCGTCGATGATCTGCTCGATTTCGCGGGCGACCCGGCGGCTACGGGCAAGGCGCTGCTCACGGATCTGCGCGAGGGGAAGATGACGTATCCGCTCATCCTCGCGATGGAGCGCGATCCGTCGCTGGCGCCGGACCTCGAGCGATCGTGCGCGAGCGAGGACGCCGAGGTGGATCCGGAGCTCGCGGCGCACGTGGCGCGCGCGATGGCGCGGGCGGGGGTGACGGACGATTGCTTGGAGCTCGCGACCAAGCTGTGCCGAGAGGCGATCAAGAGCCTCTCCGTCGTGCCCACGGGTCGCGCGCGCACCTCGCTCGAGAGCGTCGCGCTCAGCGTGCCGCGGAGGAGGAAGTAGCCATGAGCGCTCCCACGAAGGATCCTGCGCCCGCGGGCGCACGCCCAGGCAGCGGGGAGATGTTCGACGCCATCGCGCCGCGCTACGACCTGCTCAACCGGCTCATCTCGCTGGGGCTCGATCAGGGGTGGCGGAGGAAGACGGTCGCGGCGATGAAGCTCGCGGCTGGCAAGACCGGGCTCGATCTGGCGACGGGCACCGGCGATCTGGCGATCATGATCGCGCGGACGCACCCGGACGCGGCGGTGATCGCCACCGATCCGTCGCGCGGGATGCTCGACGTGGCGGTGCAGAAGGGGCGAGCGATCGGGGATCGCATCCGCTTCATGCAAGGCGACGCGCAGGCCATCGATTTGCCGGACGCGAGCGTCGATGCGGTGAGCATGGCGTTCGGGATCCGCAACGTGGAGGATCGGCCGCGCGCATTGCGTGAGATGGCGCGCGTGACGAAAGACGGCGGGCGCATCGCCATCCTGGAGCTGTCCGAGCCGAAGCAGGGGGTGCTGTCGGCGCTGGCGCGGTTCCACATTCATCAAGTGGTGCCGGCGCTCGGTGGGGCGCTCTCGGGGAAGTCGGAGTACGGGTACCTGCAGCGCTCGATCGCGGCGTTCCCGCCGCCCGACGTGTTCGCGAAGGTGATGGAGGAGGCGGGGCTCTCGGTGCTCGAGGTCTCGCCGCTGACGTTCGGCGTAGTGTGCCTGTACGTGGCCACGCCGAGGAGGTCGTGAACGTGGACGCCATCGTGCAGCACGCGATCGGGGAGCTCGCCGCTTCGGCGGCTCCGCTCGTCGCGATCACCGTGCCGGCGCCCGTCGTGCCCATCGACACGGCGGCGTGTGCGGCGCTCGGGGAGCCGGTGCTTCGCTGGGACTCGCCGGTGCCGGAGAGCGGTGGGCGCGCGTTCTCGTTCGTCGGGTTCGGCGAGAGCGCGCGCGTGGAGGGCAATGGTGAGGCGCGGTTCGAGGAGATCCGCCGCGGCGCGGACGAGCTCTTCGCGCGGCTCGCGGAGCGGCGGCATCCCGAGGCCGCGTTCGCGCCGCCGCCGCGGCTCTTCGGTGGGCTCGCGTTTCGTGCGGAGCCGATGCGCGCGGCGCCGTGGTCGGCGTTCCGCGACGCGAGCTTTGCGCTGCCGCGCTGGCTCTATGGGACGGACGGTGAGCGGGCGTTCCTCCGCTCGGTGACGCCGCGCGCGGAGATCGTTGGAGCTCAAACGATCGAGGGGGCGCTCGCGGCGCTCGCGGCGGGCGGAGATCGTGCGCCCCATGCGGAGGCGACGGAAGCGCTGCTCGAGCGCACGAGCCCCGAGGTCTGGGGCGCGATGATCGACGACGCGCTCGCGCGTATCCGCGCCGGGGAGATGACCAAGGTCGTGCCCATGGCGCTCTGCAAGGTGGTGGCGCGCGCGGCGCTCGATCCGGCGGCGGTGCTGGCGCGCCTCGGCGCGCTCTATCCCGAGTGCGTGCGGTTCGCGTTTCAGCGCGGAGACGCCGTGTTCCTCGGCGCGTCGCCGGAGCGGCTCGTGCAGAAGAGCGGGCTCGCCGTCGAAGCGGACGCGCTCGCGGGCTCGGCGCCGCGGCGGCCGGAGGCGGATGCGCGGGCGGCGTCGGCGCTCCTCGAGAGCGACAAGGATCGACGCGAGCATCGCGTGGTGGTCGACGCCATCGAGTCGGCGCTCTCGCCGCTCGCGCGCGAGCTGCGTGTCCCGAGCGTGCCGGTGGTGCGCACGCTGCGCAACGTGCACCACCTGTGGACGCCGATCACCGCGACGCTCGCGCGGCCGCTCCACGTGCTCGATCTGGTGCGTACGCTCCACCCGACGCCGGCGGTGTGCGGGACGCCGCGCGAGGCCGCCATCCGGTGGATCGCGGCGCACGAGCCGGCACCGCGCGGATGGTATGCAGGCGCGGTGGGCTGGTTCGATGCCGCGGGTGACGGCGCGTTCTCGGTGGCCATCCGATCGGGTGTGCTCTCGCGGCGCGAGGCGTGGCTCTATGCGGGCGCGGGGATCGTCGAAGGATCGGACGCGGCGCTCGAGTACGCGGAGACGCGCACCAAGCAGGCGCCGATGCTGGCGGCGCTGGGGCTCCTGCCGTGAGCTCGAACCTGCACATGGCTTGGGCGAAGCTCTTCGTCCGCGCTGCGGCCGCCGCCGGTGTGACGGAGGTGGTGCTCTCGCCGGGATCGCGATCGACGCCGCTCGCGATCGCGGCCGCGGAGGAGCCGGGCGTGCGCCTCCATGTGGTGGTGGACGAGCGCTCGGCCGGGTTCTTCGCGCTCGGGCAGGCGCGCGTCACCGGGCGGCCGAGCATGTTGGTGTGCACCTCGGGGACCGCGGGCGCGCATTACCTGCCCGCGATCATCGAGGCGGCGCAGAGCTTCGTGCCGATGCTGGCCGTGACCGCCGACAGGCCTTGGGAGCTCTACGACGCAGCCGCGCCGCAGACGATCGATCAGGCCAAGATGTTCGGCGACTTCGTGCGGCACTACGCGGAGCTCGGGTTGCCCGACGCGGCGCCTTCCGCGATCCGCGCGGTGCCGCGCGTGGCCGCGCAGGCGGTGGCGCGCGCGCTCGGGCCGACGCCGGGGCCGGTGCACGTGAACGCGCGCTTTCGCAAGCCGCTCGAGCCGGTGCGCACGGCGGAGCCCGAGGCGTGGGAGCCGCTCGTCGCCTCGCTCGCGACGCGCGGCGCGCCGGCCGTGCATGCGCCGGTGACGTCGCCGGACCCGAAGGCCATCGACGAGATCGTGGAGCGGGCGCTGCGCGCGGAGCGCGGGCTCATCGTGTGCGGGCCGGCGCCGCTCGCGCAGGCGAAGGGGCGCGACGCCATCCTCGAGCTCGCGCGCCGCACGGGCTTTCCGCTGCTCGCTGAGGCCACGAGCCAGGTGCGCTTCGGCGGGGAGCGCGCGGGCGTGGTCACGTGCTCGGCGTTCGATGCCATCCTGCGGGTGCCGGCGGCGCGCGGGCGGCTCGCGCCGGATTTGATCTTGGAGATGGGCACGCCGCCGACGTCGTCGGCATATGCGGAGCTCCTCGCGCAGAGCCCGGGCGCCGCGCGGATCGTGATTGCGCCGCATGGGTGGAACGATCCGCAGAACGGTGCGACGGCGTTCGTCGTCGCGGAGCCCGGCGCGGTCGCGCGAGCCGTCGCTGGGCGGTTGCCGGCGCGCATCGGTGCCGCGCCGCCGTGGGCGGCGTCGTTCGCGCGCGCGGATGCGCTGGCGAGCACGGTGATCGATCGAGCGCTCGCGGCCGACTTCTGTGAGGGCGCGGTGGCGCGAGCGCTGGTGTCGTCGTGCCCCGAGCGAGCGCTCCTCGCGGTGGGCAACAGCACGCCGGTGCGTGACCTCGATGCGTATTGCGCGGCGTCGACGCGTGACCTTCGCGTCCTGCATCAGCGCGGCGCGAGCGGCATCGATGGGCTCGTGTCGGGCGTCGCGGGGGCGCGATCGGTCGCGGCGGATCCCGTGGCGCTGCTGCTCGGGGACCTGAGCCTGCTCCACGATCTCACGGGGCTCGCGCTGCTCGCGGAGGCGCGCGCGCCGCTCGTCGTGGTCGTCGTACAGAACGGCGGCGGGCGCATCTTCGAGCAGCTCCCCGTGGTGCGCGCGACGGATGCCGCCGTCTTCGATCGATGCTTCGCCACGCCGGTGCCGGTGCGCTTCGAGCAGGCCGCGGCGGCGTTCGGGGTTTCGTATGCGCGGGCCGAGACGGCGGTAGCGCTCGACGAGGCGCTCGCGCGGGCGTGGTCGGGGAAGGGCGCGACGCTCGTCGAGGCCGTGGTGCCGCCGCACGGCGGTGCAGCGATCGCGGCGCGGATCCGAGCCGAGCTGGCGAAGGAGCTCGGTGCATGAAGATCACTGCGGTGGTCGGGGCGCGGCGACGCGAGCTCCCGCCGTGTGAATGAGCAAGGAGCAGACGTGGACGAGGCGATGAAGACGGTGCAGCCGGGATCGTTGCGGGCGTGGGTGCTCGCGGCGCGTCCGGCCACGCTCACGGCGGCGCTGGTGCCGGTGATGGTCGGCACCGCGGTGGCGCACGAGACGGGCGGCGTGCGTCCCGGGCCGGCGCTCGCGGCGTTGTTCGGCGCGTTCATGCTCCAGATCACGTCGAACTTCGCCAACGACGTCTTCGATCACGAGAAGGGCGCCGACACGAGCGAGCGGCTCGGGCCGACGCGCGCGGTGCAGGCGGGGCTGCTCACGGCGAAACAGGTGCGCGCCGGGTTGATGGTGACGATCGCGCTCGCCGTGCTCAGCGGCGTGTACCTCGCGTTCGTGGGCGGGTGGCCGATCGTCGCCATCGGCATCGCGTCGGTGCTCTCGGCGGTCGCGTACACGGGCGGGCCGTATCCGCTCGGGTATCACGGGCTCGGGGATCTCTTCGTGATGATCTTCTTCGGGTTCGTGGCCGTGTGCGGGACGGTGTTCGTGCAGACGGGGACGGTGCCGCCGCTGGCGTGGCTCGCGTCGGTGCCGGTGGGCGCGATCGCGACCGCGGTGCTCGTGGTCAACAACGTCCGCGATCGGGAGACCGACGTGAAGGCAGGCAAGCGCACGCTCGCGGTGCGCTTCGGGCGGCAGGCGGGCGTGATCGAGTATGCGACGCTCTTCGTGATCGCGTACGCGGCGCCCATCGTCGCGGTGCTCGCGCTCGGGCAGCGACGATGGGTGCTCCTGCCCATCGTGACGGTGCCGCGGGCGGCGCGGCTCGTGCGAACGCTGGCCTCGACGGAAGGGCGGCCGCTCAACGACTGCCTGGTGTCGACGGCGAAGCTGCTCCTGCTCTACGGCGTGCTCTTCTCGCTCGGCCTGGTGGCGCGGTAGCGGTGATGGCGATGCGTCTCGTCGCCTCTCGCATCCAACGCGGTTCGCGGCCGAGACCCAGCATTCTTCTCGACCTCGTCGACGACGATGGGCACATCGGTCATGGCGAGGCCGCGCCCTTGCCACCGTTCTCGCGCGAGGATGCGGATGCGTGCGCGAGCGTCCTCGCGCAGGCGCATGAGCGCATCGATGCGATCGATGAAAGCGCGGTGCTCGTCGAGGCGGTGACTCATGCGCTGCGGCCGTTCGGGCGCGCGCTCGAAGCGGTGCCGTCGGCGCGGTTCGCGTTGGAGACGGCGCTCTTCGATCTGCTCGGGCAGCGCAGCGGAAGGTCGGTGGCTGCGTGCCTCGGGGGGACGGGCGCCTACGATCGCGTGCCGGTGAACGCGCTGCTCGTGGCGCCTCCCGTGGAGACGCTTGCCGAGCGCGCGGCGGCGCTCGCTGCCGAGGGATATTCGGCGCTCAAGATCAAGCTGAAGGCCGCGGACGAGGAGGGCTTCGCGCGAGAGCTCGACGCGCTTCTCGAGGTGCGGGCGCGGCTTCCGCTGCCGTACGAAATCCGGCTCGATCCCAACGCGGCCTGGCCCGAGGAGGACGCGCGCCGCCGGCTCCTGGCGCTCGCCCCCATCGCGCCGAGCTTCGTGGAGCAGCCGGTGGCCGCGGATGCATTGCATCGGCTCGGTGCGTGCGCGGTGCCGTGGGCCGCCGACGAGTCGCTCGTGGACCCGCAGATGGTGGATCGGCTCGCGTCGTCGCGCGGGTGCGCGGCGTTCGTGATCAAGCCCGCGGTGCTGGGCGGCCTCGTGCGCGCGCGGGCGCTCGCGGTGCGCGCGCAGGAGGCTGGCATCGACGTGGTGGTGACGCACTTCTTCGATGGGCCGTTCGCGCTGGCCGCGGCGGCGGAGCTCGCGCTCTCGCTCCCGCGCGCGCCGCTCGCGTGCGGCCTCGCGGCGCATGGTGACCTCGCGGTGTTCTCGGCGAGCTTCGGGGGCGTTGCCATCCCACAGCTCGCGGAGCGCTTCGCCGTGCGATCGAGCGGCGGGCCGGGCCTCGGCGTGCATTCGACGTGGAGCTGCGAAGGGCATGGATGAGCTGAGCCTCGCTCGGGCCGCCGCCGATCCGGAGGTGGCGGGGAGACCGGCGCTGATCGTAGGCGGCGCGACGTTCTCGTTCGCGGCGCTCGCGGAGCGGGCTTCCGTGATGGGCGCGGCGCTGCGCGAGGCCGGCGTGTCTCTCGGATCACGGGTCGCGTTGCTGGCGCCGAACGGCGTGGACACCGTGGTGGCCATCCACGCGCTGCTCGATCTCGGCGCTACCATCGTCCCCATCCACCCGCGCCTCACGGCGGCGGAGGCCGCGGTGATCCTCGCCGATGCGAAGCCGCTTTTGGTGCTGTGCGAGGCTGACCTCGGCAGGCTCGCGGCAACACGCAGCCCGAGCGCCTCGCCCACCACGGAGGCACCGCGCGCCGACGCGCCGCTCGCGATCGTCTACACCTCCGGCACGACCGGCCGGCCCAAGGGCGCCGTCCTTTCGCGGCGCGCGTTCCTCGCGAGCGCGGCCGGCAGTACGGTGAACCTCGGATGGATCGACGCGGACCGCTGGCTCTGCTGCATGCCGCTCTGTCACGTCGGCGGCCTCTCGATCCTCACGCGCTGCCTCATCGCGCGGCGCGCGGTGATCCTCGTGCCGCGCTTCGATCCGGAGGCCATCCTCGCAGCCATCGATCGCGAGCGGGCGACGTTGCTCTCCGTCGTCCCCACCATGCTGCAGGCTTTGCTGGAGCGTGATGATGGCAACGTGCTCGCACGCCTCCGCGCGGTCCTCGTCGGTGGTGCGGCGGCGCCGGCGTCGCTCCTCGAAGCGTGCGCGCGACGCGGCGTGCCTGCGCTCACGACGTATGGGCTCACCGAGGCTTGCTCACAGGTCACCGTGCAGCGGCCGGCGGTTCCCCATCGCGCCGCGCCGGGCTCGGGCGTGCCGCTCGCGGGCGTCGAGATCCGCATCGCGCGCGCCGATGGATCGGAAGCGCCGCGCGGTGAGGTCGGGCGCATCCAAGTGCGCGGGCCGACGCTCATGGATGGATACTTCCGCGGCCCGGACTGCGCGCCCGAGGCGCGCGTCGATGCGGAAGGGTTCTTCGACACCGGGGATCTCGGCGAGCGTGACGACGACGGCGCACTGCACGTGCATGCGCGCAGGAACGATCTCATCGTCACGGGCGGCGAGAACGTCTATCCCGTCGAGGTCGAGCAGCGCCTCGAAGCCATCGCCGGCGTGCGGCGCGCGCTCGTCTTCGGCGTGCCCGACGAGCGCTGGGGGCAGATCGTCGCCGCCGCGTTGGAGACGGAGCCCTCTGTCGATCTCGACGACATCGCGGAGGCCGCGGCGCAGAGCCTCGCGCCGCACAAGCGCCCGCGCCTCGCGTGCGTGGTCGCGGCGCTCCCGCTCACCGGATCGGGCAAGCTCGATCGCACGCGCGTCGTCGATCGCTACGCGGCGCTGCTCCGCCCGTTCAACCCGGCGCGCCGCCCGTGAGGATTTCGCGCAGCGAGTCGGGGATGGGCTGCGGCTTGAACGTCGCCCGATCCAAGCAGACGTGCACCGTCTGGCCCACGGCGGCGACCACGCCGCCCTTCGTGCGCACGCGGTAGCCGACGGTGAACGACGTCGCGCCCAGGCGCACGCCCACGATCTCCACGTGCACGTCGTCGCCGAAGCGGAGCGGCGAAAGGTAGTCCGCCTCGGCGTGCACGAGCGGCGTGCCGACCGAGCTCTGCCCGAGCTCCTTCGGCAGGTCCCAGCCGGATTGCATGACCATCGCGATGTACACGTCGCTCATGTATTCGAGCACGCGCGGGTAGAAGATGATCCCCGCTGCATCCACGTCCTGGAAGCGCACGAGGCGGGTCTCGGCGAAGCGTACGGAGGTCGCCTTCTTCAGGTCGGCGGTGGTGAAGGTCCGGTCGTCGCTCATCGCCGCCTTGTACTACGGCCTCGCGCGCGCGAGAGTAGGCCCGATGCGCGCCCTTCGCCCCGCGTTCCTCCCGCTCGCGCTCGCGGCCGTCTGCGCCTGCGGCAACCGCGGCGCGCCCTCGGGGACGTCCGCCTCGGCTTCCACGACTTCGTCGTCGCCTTCGGCGGATGCGTCGCCTCCGTCTGCTGCGCCCGCGGCGCGCGTGCGGCCCGAGGCGGGCTCGTCCTCGCAGCACAATCCGCTCGGCCTTCCGCCGATGCGCAACAACCTCCAGCCCAACCGGCGCATCTTCACCATCCCCGAGGCGATGCTCAAGGGCGCGAAGCCGGGCTCGACCTTCATCCTCCAGGCCGGCACCGTGACCGGGATGGATGGCGATGATCTCGTCGTCGAGTCCCGCGGCAGCCCGTCGTACCGCATCCATCCGGGCTACGTCATCGCGGTGCCCGACGATCCGCGCCTCAAGCCCGGCGATCCGGTGCTCACCGAGCAGGGCGGTGTGATGCGACACGCGGTGGTCACCAAGTTCATCCGCGATCGCGTGGGCGTGCGCTACACCGACCTCGAAGGCCGCTCGCAGGAGGTGCTGCTCCTCGGCGGCTCCGGCAAGCCTACCGCGACGGGCCCTTCGAAGGCCGCGCGCTTCGTGAAGCAGACCGAAGGCCTTCAACCCGGCAACTACGCCGCGCTCCACCAAGGGGAGGATTGGCTGCACGTGCAGCTCATCTCCGGCTTCGGCGACGGCGAGGGGCGCAAGTGGCTCGCGCTCGGCTTCGGCGGTGCGGCGATGGTGGTGAACGAGAGCGAGCTCGCGCCCATCCCCGTGAGGCTCGAGCTCAAGGTCGGCGCGATCATCTGGGCCGAGTCGGGCGGGAAGATGCGGCGCGCGACGGTGCAGAGCGCCGACGATCGCGGCATCTTCCTGGTGAAGTTCGAGCGCGCCGGCCGCCCGTCGACGGTGGGCTGGGGCCTCGTGATGAAGCCCGCGGAGGGGTGACGAAGGCCCGCGCGGCGCAGGTTTTCCAGATCAGAACGTGCGGTCGCCGAGATCGAGCTCGCCGTGGGCTTCGATCTCCAAGACCACCGCGCTCCCGTCGAGCGCGGCGACCCAGCAGGGCGCTTCTTCTTCCTCGCGGCGGTTGCCTTGGGCGTCGTGGTACGTGACGCGGGCCCGAAGCGGGCGGAAGCCGTTCTCGCGCAGGAGGGGCTCGGCATTCGTGGTGGCGAGGAAGGCGATGCCGAGGCGGTGCCCGCTCGCGCGGGCCCAGGCGAGCGCGGCGGCGGTGAGGCGACGCCCGAGCCCGCGCCGCTGAAACGCGGGGTCCACGGCGATGCCCATCCCGAGCGCACGCACGCGCGCGTCGCCGACACGAACCTCGCGGGAGAACATCGCGCGGAAGCCGGCGAGCTTCGCGCCCGCATGGGCCAGCGCGAGATGCGTCGCGGGCGCGTCGTACGTGTAGCGCCCGTGCAGGTGATCGAAGGCGGGCATGGCGCGCGCGACGAGGGCGACGAGATCGCGCTCGAGCGCGCTGCCCGCGGGCGGAGGAGCCGCGATCGTGATGTCGACGCGGGCCTCGCGCTCGCGCACGAGATCGGCGTAGAGCGCGCGCTTGTGGAGCTCGACGGTGCCGCCGAAGACCGCGAGCACGGCGAGGTCCTCGGAGACGCGCGCAGTCCAGTCGGCGCGTGAGAGGCCGCGCGCCCCGAGCAGGCGGCGGAGGCCGGTGAGCGCGTCGTGGGCGGCGTCGAGGCCGTGGATCTTGATGGCCGCGAGCGCGGGGCCGACGTCCTCTCCGGCGTCCATGCGGCGCGCGGTCTCACGAAGATGACCGTCGAGGAGATCGGCGGCGACGCGCATCTGGAGCACGCGCTCTTGCACGTGCTGGTGGACGCCGATGGGATCGCGGAAGGCGTCGCGCGCTTCGGCGATGTCGAGCGCGCGGCGCTGGCAGCGACGCAGCGTGGCCAGGAAGAGCGCGCCGGCAAAGAGCCGCTCCAAGGCGAAGACCTCTCTGAACAAAGCGACGCCGCTGCCGATGTCGCCGACGGCGGCGGCGTGCGGCACCTCGGCGCGGAAGAGCAGGAGATCGCCCGTGGGCGAGCTGGTGAGGCCGGCGAGATCGAGACGCGGCCGGCTGTAGACGCGCGGCGCGGGCAGCTCGACGGCGAAGCAGGTGATGGCGCGGCGCGGATCGGCACCGGCTACGCGCGCCGAGACGATGGCGACGTCGGCGGCGGGCGCGTTGGTGATGCAGCGTTTGCGGGCGGAGAGGAGGAAGCCTCCGTCCGGTACCGCGCGGGCGCGGGCGCGCAGGCCGAGGATGTTGGTGCCGGCGCCCGGCTCGGCGTTGGCGATGGTCGCGATGGCCTCGCCGGATGCGAGGCGCGCGAGCCAGCGATCGGCGACGGGGCCGGACGCATGGCGCGCGAGGATGACCACGGCGACCATCTGCGCGAGCGCGCTGGTGGCGAGCCCGAGATCGAAGCTGCCCTCGGCGAAGCCGGCGAGCGCGAGGGTGGCGCCCGCGAGGCCGTGGCCTTCGATCGCGAGCCGGAAGAGCCCGGTCGCACCCAACGCGCGAAAGCGCTCGCGCGAGAAGGGCGGCACCGCATCGCGATCGCCCTCCACGGCGGCGAAGCACGAGGCACCGACGATCGCGAAGCGCTCGGCGAGCGGCGTGACGCTCACACGCCCTCGGCAGCGAGGCGCGCGTGGACGTCGCCCATCACGCGGATGAGCGTGTGGACCTCGTCCCAGGTGTTGGCCGCGGTGGGCGTGGCGCGGAGCACGCCCTTGTCGCGCGGCACGAGCGGATAGCCCTGGAGCGTCACGTTGATGCCGGCCTCGCAGAGCAGCTCGCCGCCGCGCCGCACGCGCTCCGCCGATCCCACGTACGCCGAGACGATCGGGAAGCCGTTGTCGTTGTCGGTCGGGATCCCGAGCGCGCGGTAGCCTTCGAGGATCGCGGTCGTGTACGCGTGCAGCGTGTCGCGCCACGTGTCGCCTTCGACGTCGTTGAGCGCGAGGCCGGCGAGCGCGGTGGCGAGCGCCGCGGTCGGCACGGGGCCGGAGACGGCGTACGACGTGACCGTGCACTTGAGGAACGTCTTCAGCTTGCGCGGGCAGGCGATGAAGGCGGCGAGCGACGAGTACGCCTTGGAGAGGCCGGACACGTAGAGCACGTTGTCGTAGCCGAGATCGAGGTGACGGATGACGCCGTTGCCGCGGCGGCCGAAGGGGCGCTCCGGCGTCGGCCCTTCGCCGAGCACGCCGAACCCGTGGGCGTCGTCGATGTAGACGAGCGCGTCGTGCTTGCGACAGACGTCGACGATGGCGCGGAGGTTGGGCACGCGGCCCGTGACGGAGAGGACGCCGTCGATCACCACGAGGCGCATCGGGGCATCGCGATGGGCATCGAGGAGGGCGTCGAGGCTCGCGGGATCGTCGTGGCGGAAGCTCGCGAGCACGGCGCCGTTCATGTCGCGGGCGAGGCGGCAGCCGTCGTGGTTGACCTTGTGCACGAACTTGTCGGCCGCGATGAGAGCACCCTTGCACGTGACCGCGGGGATGAGGCCCACCGCGATGAGGCTGATGGTGGGCAGCACGAGCGCGTCCTCGGTGCCGACGAGATCGGCGAGGCGGCGCTCCAGCGCTTCGTAGAGATCGGGGCTGCAACAGAGGCGCGCCCAGCTCGGGTGCGTGCCCCAGCGGCGGAGCTCGGGCTCGACGGCGGCGATGATGCGCGGATCGAGGTCGAGGCCCAAGTAGTTGCACGAGGCGAAATCGAGGAACCAGCGGCCGCCGATTTCGACCTTCCTTCCGCGGATGCCGGTCGTGACGTTGTCGTAGAGACCGCCGCGCGCGACGAGGTCGCGGACCTCGCGGTTCTTGGGCTCGAGGACGCGCTCGATGAGGCGATCGAAGATGTCGGTCATGCGCTCCGGCGCGCGAGCGCGCCCTCCAGGATGATCGTGAGCAGCTCGGCGTAGCCGACCCCGGCCTCGGCGGCGGAGTCCGCCGCGGACGAGGTCGTCGAGAGGTACGCGTTCGGGGTGACGTCGATGACGAGCGGAATGCCGCCCGCGTCGACACGGAAGTCGATGCGACCCCAATCGCGGCAGCCCGCGGCGTGGAACGCGGCCCGCGCGATGGTGGGGAGATCGTCGGCGAGCGCGGGCACGGCGGGCGCGCGGACGGGGAGGGGACCGAGAAAGCGCGGGTCCTTCGGTGGGAGCTCGCCGCTGAAGGCGGGATCGCTGAACCACTTGATGTCGAAGGTGCGGATGCGCGGGTAGCCCGCGGGGACGACGGCGAGCGGGGCGTCGATGGGCGTGAAGACGCGCGGTGGATCGCCGGCGAGGAGGAGCTCGCGCTCGACGCCTTCGACGTACTCTTCGACCAGCACCGGGCCCATGCCGTGCTCGAACAACCACCGGGCGCGAGCGGTGGCGGCGTCTCGATCCCAGGCGACCGAGGCGGGGCCGATGCCCACCGACGCGTGCTCGCCGGTGGGCTTCACGATCACCGGCGGCTCGAGATCGAGCGTGAAGCTCTCGAGCCGCGCCTCCGCGTCGATGACTTGGTAGCGCGGCGTGGGCACGCCCGCGCGACAAAGCGCAGCCTTCACGTCGTGCTTGCGCCGCCCGAGCGCCTTGCCGGCGCCGGTCGCACCGGCGACGGGCACGCCCAGGAAATCGCAGAAGGCAGGCAGCGCGCAGGCGAGCTCCCCGCGCCCTCCGAGCGTGTCGCAGAGATCGAGCACGAGATCGGGACGCTCGCGATCGATGCGCGCGAACGCCTCTCCGTCGCGACCGATGGGGAGCAGCGCGGCCTCGTGACCGAGCGCGGAGAGCGCGCGCACGACGTCGTGGGCATCGGTCGAGAGCGCCTCGAGCTCCGCGAGCCTCGAGACCATGGGATGCGCGGGATCGTGGCGGGCCACGACGGCAGCGGCTCGGATGTCGTAGGCGACGAGGATGCGCGGCATCGCCGCGAGGGTATCAGGTGCGTTCGCGTGTGGTGCGCGCCGATGGAGAACGGGCTTCGGTGCCGCGGGAGGCAAGGAGCGGAGAGCGCTCCCGCCGCCGCTCTCGCGGCCGGCTCGTCGAAGTCCCTATGCCGCCGCGGACGTGAAGAGCGGCCGAGGAGATCAGGTGCTGCGCTCGGCCAGCGCTTCGCGCCAGGCGGCGAGCACATGCTCCGCGATCTCGGGCACGCCCTTGCCGCCGTTCACCTGGGCGAACACGGTGGGGCCGTCGCCGCGCATGCGGCGGGCGTCGCGATCCATGACGCCGAGATCGGCGCCGACGTGGGGCGCGAGATCGATCTTGTTGATCACGAGCAGGTCGCTCTGCGTGATCCCCGGCCCGCCCTTGCGCGGGACCTTGTCGCCGCCGGCCACGTCGATGACGTAGATGGTGTAGTCGACGAGCTCGCGGCTGTACTGCGCCGCCAGGTTGTCGCCGCCGCTCTCCACGAACAACAGCTCGGGCTTCACCTCCTCCATGAGCTGCTCGAGCGCGAGCAGGTTGTGGCTGATGTCCTCGCGGATGGCCGCGTGCGGGCAGCCGCCTGTCTCCACCGCGCGGATGTGCGGCGCCGGCAGGGCCTGGTTCCGGTGGAGGAACTCGGCGTCTTCGCGCGTGAAGATGTCGTTGGTCACGACGCCCAGGCGATACGTGTCGCGGAGCGCGCGGCAGAGCGCGAGGACGAGCGCCGTCTTCCCGCTGCCTACGGGCCCGCCGATCCCGATGGTGAACGAGCGCGCCGCGTAGTCCCGCGCGAGCGGGCGGTCGCGCTCGCGGAACAGGCCCGGGTGCGTCCAGTGCTCGTGCTCGTGGTCGTGCGGGTGATCGTGGTCGTGATGGTCGTGCGGGTGATCGTGAGCGTGCGCGTGGTCGTGATCGTGCGGGTGGCCGTGGGGAGGATCGTGCGGGGGCATGGGGACCTCGGAGCGTGATCGAGACAGCCTGGATCTCAACTCTGGAAGAGACGTGCGTAGAGCCGGTCGTGCATGGCGCCGAACAGATCGAGGAGCGGTGCCGGCTGCGCCGCTTCATCCAAGGAGAGGTGCGCGCAGCGCGAAAGCACGTCGTCCGCGAGGGAGCCGAGATCGTGCTGCATGCGCTGCGCTTCGTGCGGGCCGAGGAGCCCGAGCCGCACCGCCGCCGAGGTGACGCCGCGCAGACCCTGGTGGAGGAAGAGGCGCTGCGCTTCCGAGGCGCTCACGCCGAGCGACGCGAGCGCCGCGCCGTAAACGGGCGCGTGGTGTCCGTGCAGCGTGCGGGCGCGGACCGCCTCTTCGATCCAGGTGACCTCGGGCCGCGGGAACACGCGCGCCACCGTCGCCGCGAAGGCGCGACCCTGCGTGCGGCTCGCGCGGTTGGCGACGTGGTTCGCGAGGAAGGCGTGGCAGTGGACGTCGATGCCGGCGACGCGTGCCGCGCGGAGAGGCCCGCTCTCCGACGGTCGCGGCGGTGTTGGAGCGAGCGGCGTGTCGCCGTCGGCCCGCGGGGGCTCGACGGCGGCGGCGTGGGCCGCGCGCACGAAGGGGAGCGCGCCGAGGCCCGCCTGCCAGAGGGACTCTTCGCAGAAGCGACGCAGCCCGGCGGCGCCGCTCACCTCACCGAGCTGGGCGGCGGCTTCGAGGCCCGCGGAGTGCGCGAAGCCGCCGGCCGGGAACGCCGAGTCGGCGAGCTGGAGCAGGAGCCACGCGCTCACGATCAGAAGAGGCTGTAGCGTTGCGCGAGCGGGAGGAAGGCGACGGGCTCGTGCCGGAGCAGCTCGCCGTCGGCGCGGACCTCGTACGTCTCCGGGTCGACCGTGATCTTCGGCAAGGCGTCGTTGAGACGCATGTCGCGCTTGCCGATGCCGCGGCAGCGCGAGACGGGGGAGATCCGCTTGCCGAGCCCGAGGGCGCGGATGTTCCCTTCCTCGAACGCGCGCTGCGACACGAAGGCGATGCTGGTCGCGCCGGTGGCGCGGCCGAGCGCGCCGAACATCGGCCGCATGATCACGGGCTCGGGCGTGGGGATGGACGCGTTGGCGTCGCCCATCTGCGACCAGGCCACGAAGCCGCCCTTCAGCACCATCTCGGGTTTGATGCCGAACATGTCCGGCCGCCACAGCACGAGGTCGGCCCACTTGCCGATCTCGATCGAGCCGATCTCGTGCGAGAGCCCGTGCGCGACGGCGGGGTTCACCGTGTATTTCGCGATGTAGCGGCGGATGCGGAGGTTGTCGTTGTCGCCGCGCTCCAGGGCGAGGCGGCCGCGCTGCCCGCGCATCTTGTCGGCGGTCTGCCACGTGCGGGTGATGACCTCGCCGACGCGGCCCATCGCCTGGCTGTCGCTGGAGATGATGCTGATGGCGCCGAGATCGTGGAGCACGTCCTCGGCGGCGATGGTCTCGCCGCGGATGCGGCTCTCGGCGAAGGCCACGTCCTCGGGGATCTCGCGATCGAGGTGGTGACACACCATGAGCATGTCGAGGTGCTCGTCGAGCGTGTTCACCGTGTGCGGGCGCGTGGGGTTGGTCGAGCTCGGGATGACGTTGGGCTCGCCGCACACGCGGATGATGTCGGGCGCGTGGCCGCCGCCGGCGCCCTCCGTGTGGTACGTGTGGATGGTGCGGCCCTTGAAGGCGGCGATGGAGTCGTCCACGTAGCCCGACTCGTTGAGCGTGTCGGTGTGGATGGTGACCTGCACGTCCTCTTCCTCGGCGATGCCGAGGCAGCAGTCGATCGCGGCCGGCGTGGTGCCCCAATCCTCGTGGAGCTTGAGGCCCACGGCGCCCGCGCGGATCTGATCGCGGAGGCCGTTCGACATCGAGGTGTTGCCCTTGCCGGTGAGGCCGATGTTGATGGGCAGCGCGTCGGTGGCTTGGAGCATCAGCTCGATGTGGCGCGCGCCGGGCGTGCACGTGGTGGCGCACGTGCCCGTGGCGGGGCCGGTGCCGCCGCCGACGAAGGTGGTGACGCCGCTGGCGATCGCCTCGTAGGCCTGCTGCGGGCAGATGAAGTGCACGTGCGTGTCGACGCCGCCGGCGGTGAGGATCAAGCCCTCGCCCGCGATGGCCTCCGTGGTCACGCCGATCAGCATGCGCGAGTAGACGCCGCCCATCACGTCCGGGTTGCCGGCCTTGCCGATGCCGACGATGCGCCCGTTCTTGATGCCGATGTCGGCCTTGTAGATGCCGGACCAATCGACCACGAGCGCGTTGGTGATGACCACGTCGAGCGCGCGGCTGTCGTCGAGCCCGCCCATCTGGCCCATGCGATCGCGGAGCACCTTGCCGCCGCCGAACTTGCACTCGTCGCCGTAGGTCGTGTGATCGTGCTCGATCTCGAGGATGAGGCCGGTGTCGCCGAGCCGCACGCGGTCGCCCTTGGTGGGCCCGTACATGTCGGCGTAGTGCTGGCGTCGGATGCGATGGCTCACGAGGCTCCTCCCTTGCGGTGGGTCGGGGCGCTCGCTCGCTCGGCGTAGCCGCCCCCATCGAGCGCGTGCGGGACCGCGTGCGCCAGCAGCTCGGCGCGCTCGTCGCCCGGCGTCTCGCGCCACGCCCTGCCCGACACCGCGATGAGGCGCACGGTCTTGCTCTCGCCCGGCTCGAAGCGCACCGCCGCGCCCGCGGGAATGTCGAGCCGCATGCCCGCCGCCTGCGCGCGATCGAAGTCGAGGGCGCGGTTGGTCTCGGTGAACGGGTAGTGGCTCCCGACCTGGATGGGACGGTCGCCGCGGTTCGTCACCGTCAGCGACAGCTCGCGGCGCCCCTCGTTGAGCACGATCTCACCGGGCGCGATGAAGCGCTCGCCGGGCACCACCGGCTTCCCGTGCTCGGGCGCGGCGAAGCGATCGAGCGAGGGCACGGGGAGGAAGCTCCCGTAGAGCGCGAGGTCGAGATCGCCGTCCTCGGCGCTGATGGGATCGTGCACGGTCACGAGCTTGGTCCCGTCGGGGAAGGTGCCCTCGACCTGGACCTCGTGAATCATCTCCGCGACGCCGCTCATCACCTGCCGGCGGCCGAGCATGCGCCGGCCGAGATCCATGAGCTCGGCGACGCGCCGCCCGTCGCGAATCAGCTCGAGGATCTGGGTGGCGATGAGCGCGATCGCCTCCGGATGGTTGAGGCGCAGCCCGCGCGCGAGCCGCTTCTGGGCGAGGAAGCCGGCGTTGTGGAGGAGGAGCTTGTCGACTTCGCGTGGTGATAGTCGCATCGTCCGCGATGGATCCTGTCGCGACGCGTCAACGAAGTCACCACTTTCGTGCGAAGGGATCGTCTCCGAGAATGCTTGGGAGGCCAGCGAGAACGCCGCGGGCGGCGCGCGTCACGTCCTCGACCGACGTGCCTGCGATGCGGACCACGATGCCATCGTCGCCGAGCGCGCTCGCGGCGTGCGCGATGCCGCCGCGCCGTGCCGGCGCCGGAGACACCCGCGCCGCTTCGACGAGGGGCGCGACACGCGGCCCCACCATCACGAGCGTCGCATACGCGTCGAAGCGCCCCATGCGCGCGTGGAGATCGCCTTGCTCGGGGTCGAGGACGATGGAGTCGCGCAGCCAGGGCGTGCCGTCGCGGTCGATGAGGGTGCGCGCGGCGTAGCGATGAAAATCCCAGCGCTCACCGCGCGCGGCGCGGCCCGACGTGAACGTGTCGAGGAGGACGAGTGACGCCGTCTTCGCCAGCGCGACGCGGTTCACCTGCTCGTAGCGCGCGGTGGCGAAGCACGCGACCGGATCGGGGACGCTCACGAGGAGCGCGCCCTCGCCGACCCGCGCGTCGAGCGCTTGGTGGCACGTGCTCGTCGGGCAGCGATAGACCTTGGTCGAGGCCTGCGTACCGAGCAGCGCCGCCGTGCCCTCCGCCAGCTCGACGTCGAGGTGGATGCTGTCGCCGTCGACGAGCCCACCGCCGAACGTGGCCACGATCGCCCACGCGCCGTGACCGTGGTTCTTGGGCGTGAGGATCTTGAGCGGGCTCGCGGCGCGCACACCGACGAGAACGGTGCGCTCCTCGCGCCGTGCGAAGGCGAGCACGCCGTGACCGGGCGCAAGGGCAGGGAGCAGGGCAGGTACGTGAAGCATGGAGCGACGATGCGGGCCCCGGCGACGAAGTCCGAGGCCGGTGCTCCCGCGGTCGTAGCGGATCACACGGCGCGCGGCGATGGAACCCGCACCGCGCGCGCGAGCCGGCCCACGACCGCGCAGCGCATCGCGTGCGGATGCCGCTCGGGCGATGTTCCCATGGTGGGAGGTTGCATGCAGGGCACGCCGCCGGCGACCTGCGCCGGTGCTCGGCGCTGCCTTCGCGAGAGATCGGGCGCGTCGGACGAGGTGCGTTGGTCGATGTGTCGAGGCGCGAGCGCTTCCAACGATGGAAGTGCTCGGAGGAGCGCGGGTGTCGGCGCCTACAACGGTGAAAGTCGGCGAGAGCGCTGAGGGATCGGCACGTTCAACGATGGAAGGGTTTGGGCGAGCACGCGAATCGGCACTTGCGACGTTGGAAGTCGCTGCAGGAGTCGAGGCGCGCGGACTTCCAACGAGGGCAGCGGCCCGAGGAGCGGGGGATTGGGCGTTTACGACGGTGGAAGTGGTCGCGGGAGCAGGGGATTGGGCGCTTACGACGGTGGAAGTGGTCGCGGGAGCAGGGGATTGGGCGCTTACATCGCCCACGCGCCGTGACCGTGGTTCTTGGGCGTGAGGATCTTGAGCGGGCTCGCGGCGCGCACACCGACGAGAACGGTGCGCTCCTCGCGCCGTGCGAAGGCGAGCACGCCGTGACCGGGCGCAAGGGCAGGGAGCAGGGCAGGTACGTGAAGCATGGAGCGACGATGCGGGCCCCGGCGACGAAGTCCGAGGCCGGTGCTCCCGCGGTCGTAGCGGATCACACGGCGCGCGGCGATGGAACCCGCACCGCGCGCGCGAGCCGGCCCACGACCGCGCAGCGCATCGCGTGCGGATGCCGCTCGGGCGATGTTCCCATGGTGGGAGGTTGCATGCAGGGCACGCCGCCGGCGACCTGCGCCGGTGCTCGGCGCTGCCTTCGCGAGAGATCGGGCGCGTCGGACGAGGTGCGTTGGTCGATGTGTCGAGGCGCGAGCGCTTCCAACGATGGAAGTGCTCGGAGGAGCGCGGGTGTCGGCGCCTACAACGGTGAAAGTCGGCGAGAGCGCTGAGGGATCGGCACGTTCAACGATGGAAGGGTTTGGGCGAGCACGCGAATCGGCACTTGCGACGTTGGAAGTCGCTGCAGGAGTCGAGGCGCGCGGACTTCCAACGAGGGCAGCGGCCCGAGGAGCGGGGGATTGGGCGTTTACGACGGTGGAAGTGGTCGCGGGAGCAGGGGATTGGGCGCTTACGACGGTGGAAGTGGTCGCGGGAGCAGGGGATTGGGCGCTTACGACGGTGGAAGTGGTGGCGGGCGCGCAGGATCGGGGATTTACGACGAGGGAAGTGGCTCGGGGAGCACAGGTCGGGGTGGGCTGCTCTGGGAGGGCGCGTTGTTTGCCGCTGCGCACGGGTGATGCCTCGGCGCGAGCGGCGCACGGCGCGGCCGGCGTCACGGCTCCGTCGGTGGCGCTGCCGGCCGGAGCCCAGACATGGCGAGCGCTCGGGGCGCGATGCGCGGAGCCCGGACGCCTTTCCGGAGAGCCGTCGAGGGTGAAACGAAGGCTCGGCGATGCAGACGCAGTGCTCCTTTTGACGAGAGGCTGGCGCGCGGGCCGGCGGTCGCTTGCCCGCGTGCGTCCACGAGCGGGAGCGCGCAGTGCGGCGAGGTGACTCCAAGCACCGCGGCGGGATGCCTACGCGGCCTGCCTTTCCGCATCGTCACGTCGTCGCGCCCTCGGTTGCCTCTTCTCACCGTGCGGGGCGCCTGCTCCTCGCATTAGTCTGGCTCCGTGAGCGGCCACGTCTTCATCGTGCACGGTGACCTCACGCAGCTCGCGTGCGACGCGTGGCTCCTGCCCTGCGACATGCGCGCGCAGCCGGGGCGGCGGTGGCTCGCGGCGCTCGGCGCGCGCGTTGGGACGCCGCGCTGGCCGCGGCACACGGTGGAGTGGCGCGCCGGGCAGCAGCGGGCGATGCGCGTCGATGCGTGGCCCGACGATCTGCCGCGGCCGTGGCTCGTGAACGTGGGGGCGCCGTCGACGACGGGGGCCGGGTGGTACGTCGGCGGCGCCGTCGAGTTCCTGGAGCGGGCCGTCGACGATCTCGCGAAGAGTGGGCGGCCGCCGCGCCACGATCGGGCGAAGCGGTTGCTCGCGCTGCCCGTGGTGGGCACCGGGCACGGCGGCGCGCGCAGGCGGGCGGGCGAGATCGTGCGCGAGCTCATCCCCGTGCTGCGGCGGCAGGCGGAGAGGCTCGACGTCGACATCGCGCTCGTCACCAACGAGGCGCTGACGTTCGCGGCCGCGGAGGCGCAGCGAGGCGCGGCGCGGAGCGCGTGGCCCGAGCTCGACGACACGCTCTGGGCCGAGAGCGGGCGCCTCGCGGCGATGGCGCGGGGCGGCGGGCTCACGCTGTTCCTCGGCGCGGGCGTGAGCATGGGCGCGGGGCTCCCGGGGTGGGAGGCGCTGCTCAGCGAATTGGCGGTGGAGGCGGGCATGGGCGACGCGGAGATCGCGGGGCTCGCGCGGCTCCACGTGCTCGATCGGGCGCGCATCGTGGAGATGCACCTCGAGCGGCGCGCGCCGGCCGAAGGGCGGCACCTCGGGCAGGCCATCGCCAAGGCGTTCGCGGAGCGCATCGAGGTGCCGATGGCGCACGCGCTGCTCGCGGCGCTGCCGGTCGGCGAGGTCGTGACCACCAACTACGACGAGCTCTTCGAGCGGGCGTCGCGCGCGATCGGGAAGGAGCTCGCCATCCTCCCGCACGCGCCCATCGCCGGGCGCGGGCGCTGGCTTCTCAAGATGCACGGGTGCGTGACCGATCCCGATCACATCGTGCTCACGCGCGAGGACTATCTCCGTTACGACCAGCGGCGGCAGGCGCTCGCCGGCATCGTGCAAGCGCTCCTGATGACGCGGCACATGCTGTTCATCGGGTTCTCGCTCAAGGACGACAACTTCCATCGCATCGCGGACGCCGTGCGGCGCGCGCGGACGCCGTGGCGGAAGCCCGGCGATCCGACGGTCGACGGCGATCGCTTCGGCACCGCGCTCGAGCTCTTCTCGGATCCGATGGCGCAGGCCTTGTGGGGGACGGATCTCGGCTGGGTGACGATGGATCCCAACGCGCCGCCCCAGGGCGGCGGGCGTGCCGCGTGGGCGGCGAGCGCGCGCCGGCTCGCCATCTTCCTCGACGCGGTGCTCGCGCAGAGCGGGACCACGGAGCACCTCCTCGACGCGCGCTACGACGGCGCGCTCAGCGACGCCGAGCGCGCGCTGGCGGGGCACCTCCACCGGCTGGCGCTCGAGATCGAGCGTGATCCCACCGCGAAGGAGGCCGCGGCGTGGGCACCCGTGGAGGCGCTCCTGCGGCGCCTCGGGCGGATCGTCCCGGGCTTCTGATGAACGCGGGCGTGGGCGGGAGATCGATGCGGGGCGCCTCGAGCCGTCGGGCCGGAGGGCGCGCGATTCCGGGACGAACACGGCCTTCGCGAAAATCGACGAGGCCGGCCGATATGTCGGACGGGGTCCCCCGTTCTTGGCGACATGATCGCGGCTCCCGCGTGGGGGGACATCTTGCCGGACGCTGAGGACGCGTCGCGTGGCAGCCATGCGGCGGCCGCGCTCGCGCTCGCGGGGGAGCGGCGCGGATGGGAGGAGCTGATCGCGCGGCACGATCGGCGGGTCGTGCTGTCGCTGCTCGCGCGCGGGGTGCGCATCGATCGGGCGCGCGAGATCGCGCAGGAGACGTGGGCGCGGCTCATCGAGCAGCAGCGCGCGGGGAAGCTCGAACGGCTGGAGCTGCCGGGGCTGGCGGTGGCCCAGGCGGCGTTCTTCGCGCGCGAGGACGCGCGGCGAAGGCACACGGAGACGCCGGTGGAGGACGACGGACGGCTCGCGGCGATCGCGGACCGGACGGCGGACGCCGAGACGACGATGGTGGCGCGCGAGCAGCTCGAGCGGGCGCGGATGGAGCTCGCGCGCTGCTCGCCCGCGGCGCGCCGGGTGTTCCAAGCGGTCTACGAGGATCCGGACGCGCCGCACGCGGAGGCCGCCGAAAAGCTCGGCCTCAGCGTTCAGCGCGTGCGGCAGACGCTGTGCGAGGTGCGGGGCCGGCTCCGCCGCGCGCTGGAGGGCTCCGATGAGTGAGCACAGGAACGGGCCGGCACCCGACGAGCACCTGCCCGAGCAGGCGTTCGCCGACTTCGTGATGGGCGCGGCCTCGCCGGCCGAAGCGCTTGCCTTCGAGGCGCACGTCGCGCGCTGCGATGCATGCACGTCGCGGCTCGCGCGCGAGGCGACGCTCGAGCTCGCGCTCGCCGACGTGGCCCGAGCGGAGGCAATGGAGGTGTCGGGCGCGGCGGTGCGCGCGGAGAGCGCTGATGCCGCGGCGATGCCGGCATCGGGCACCGAGGTTGCCGCTATCGCGGAGGTGGCGGCGTCGAGCACGGCGGCGCGCTCGGATGCGAATCGCATTGTGGAGACCGTGGCGCCGAATGTTGCAGCGCGCGCGGGAGGCGCGCGGCCGGGCCTGCAGCCGCTGCGGTTCGTGCGCCTGTTGCCGCTGGTGGCGGCGGCGGCCGCGGTGTGGGCGGCGTTCGTGCATCGGGCGCCGTCGGCGGAGGCGAGCGGGCCGATCCCGAATGCGGTCTGCCCCGATGGACCCGCGCAGGAAGGATGCGTCGCGCGCGCGCACCGGCACGGTCTCTTCGTCGCGTATCCGTCGCGCGCGGGCGCGCCTCGCTTCGAGGGCCGAGCGCGATCGGCTGGTCGCTGGTCGGGCCCGAGGCGCAGGCGTACACGCTCGCGCGCGATGATCACGAGCGCCACGGCGGCGCGGCGAGCGCGCTGCTCTCGTCGCAGGCCGCGGCGCCCGAGGGCGCAGGCGTGGTGCAGCAGGTGTTCGGCGCTGAGGCGTGGCGCGGGCGCAAGGTGCGCTTCTCCGCGTTCGTGAAGACCGACGACGTCCGCGGCTTCACGGGCTCTTCATGCGCGTCGATCGCATGCACGGCCGCGCGCCGTTCGACAACATGCAGGCGCGTCCCCTTCGGGGGACGCATGCCTGGGCCGAGCACGCCGTGGTGCTCGCCGTGCCCGAGGACGCGACCTCGATCCGCCTCGGGATCCTGCAGGACGGCCCGGGGCGCACGTGGATCGACGACGCGCGCTTCGAGCCCGTCGCCGATGACGTCCCCGTGACCACGGCGGACGCGAGGCCGGTGACGCTCGCCGACGGCGGCTTCGAGCGCGGCGATCTCGGCCAGGCCGGCTGGTTCATGTCGGGCGGCGCGCGCGAGCAGTTCGCCCCTTCGATCGATCGGGTCGCGCCGCACGGCGGCGCCGCGAGCGCGCGAATCACGGCGATCGTCCCTGCGCCGAAGGGCTACGGCGTGCTCATGCACGCGATGCGGGCCGAGCACGTGCGCGGCCAGCGCCTCCGCCTGCGCGCGTGGGTCCGGGGCGAGAGCATCACGGGACGTGGTGATTTCTGGGCGCGCGTGCAAGCCGCCGACTCGCCCGGCGACGGGCCCGGCCTCGGCTACGGCGCGTGCAAGCTCTCCGGGACCTTCGCGTACCGCATGTGCGAAATGGTCCTCGACGTGGGCGCGCGCGCCGATGCGATCGAGCTCGGCCTCGGCCTCGGCGGTCCGGGCACCGCCTGGGTCGACGACGTCACGCTCGAGCCCGTCGACGCCGCGACGCCGCTCGCGGTCTGGAAGCCGACGCCGAGCACGCTGGAGAACGGCGACTTCGAGCGCGCGGGCGACACGCCTTCGGGCTGGATGATCTCGGGCTTCGCCCACGCGTCCTACGAGGCCGTCATCGATCGCGGCGAGCGGCATGGCGGGGCGGCGAGCGTTCGGCTCGCGCCCAAGGCCGGCGTCCAACCGAAGGGCTACGGGACCCTTCTCCAAGGCGTCGATGCGGCGCTCTACCGCGGCAAGCGGCTCCGCGTGACCGCGTGGTCGAAGGGCGAGGGCGTGACCGCGCGCGGCGACGTGTGGATGCGCGTGCAGGCCGCGGGCTCGCCGGCCGACGGGCCCGGTCTCGGCGGCGGGCGCTGCGCGCTCCGCGGCACCTTCGACTGGCTGCCTTGCTCGGTGGTGTTCGACGTGCCCCGCGAGGCCGCGTGGGTGCAGATCGGCAGCGGCATCGACGGCCCCGGGCGCCTCTGGCTCGATGACGTGACCTTCGAGGAGGTCGACGCGAGCGTGCCCGTCACCGATCCCTCGCGCGCCGTGCCCCCGAAGGCCGCGCGGCCGGACGCCGCGGCGCCGATCGATCTCGATTTCGAGCGCGTCGACACGACGCCCTGACCTGGAGGATCTTCCATGTGCCGTCTCACGAGGGGCGCGTGCTGCGCCGCCGTCGGTGTGATCTCGTTCGTCACTGGATGCGCGGCTCCCCGCGCCGAGGTGCCGGCTTCGTCCGGTGCGTCGCGCGCGGCCGTCGTCGAGGCGCCGCCGATCGCGAAGCCGCCACCCTTCGAGCGCATCACAGCCGCGGAGGCGGGCGTCGACGCGGCCGCGCTCGAGGTGCTGCGCCGTCGCGGCGCGGAGACGCGGTCCGATGCGGTCATCGTGCTCCGCGACGGCAAGCTCGTCCTCGATGAGCGCTACGGTCACGAGGACGGGCCCATCGAGACGATGAGCGTGTCGAAGTCGCTCGTCGCGCTGGTCGTGGGGCGCCTCGTCGACACCGGGCGCATCCGCTCGATCGACGAGCCCGTGCACCGCTTCTATCCCGAGTGGAAGCAGGGAAAGAAGGAGCACGTCACCGTCCGGCATCTGCTCGAGCAGACCTCGGGCCTCCAGGCGAACCGCACCACGGAAGAGATCTATGCGAGCCCGGACTTCGTGCACCTCGCGCTCTCCGCCGAGCTCACGACCGATCCGGGCACGACCTTCTTCTACAACAACAAGGCGGTGAACCTGCTCGCGGGCATCGCGCAGATCGCCGGCAAGAAGCCCCTCGACTTGCTCGCGCGCGAAGAGCTCTTCGGCCCGCTCGGCATCGACGAGGTGGGCTGGGATCACGACAAGGCCGGGAACCCGCACGCCATGTCCGGGATCCAGCTCCGCCCGCTCGACCTCGCGAAGGTCGGGCAGATGATGCTCGACGGCGGCCGCTACCAGGGCCGGCAGATCGTGAGCGCGGACTGGATCCGCCGCACCACGACGCCGTCGGCCAAGAACGATCGGTACGGCTTCCTCACGTGGATCGAGCACGACGCGTCGTTCGTGCTCGACGACAGCGTGTTCGACGCCTGGAAGAAGGCGGGGCTCGAGCCTGCGTTCATCGCCAAGATCCTCCCGCTCAAGGATCGCGTGTTCGCTCCGAACGACGACTTCTTCGGCGCCATCGCCGCGGCGATCGGCGGTGAGAAGAAGGTCGCGCTGGAGTCCTGGTACGACCACACCTGGCGCCGCGGCCTCCCCGATGCGCGCGCGATCGACAAGCACCAGATCGGGTTCCGGATGGATGGCTACCTCGGCCAAGTCGTGGTCGTCTTCCCCGAGAAGCACCTCGTCGCCGTGCGCATGCGCCGCTTCCGCGAAGGCGAGGGTGACCAGCGCGAGTATCAGTTCGGCGACTTCGTGAAGAAGGTGCGCGCGCTCGTGCATTGAGCGACGATCGGAGCGACCGGCCCGCGCCGGCCGCACAGACTCTCACTTCGCGACGCGTTCGAGGTTCCCGTTCGACCAGAAGACGTGCGTCGCGTTGCTCGCCATGCTGCGCACGGAGTAGTTGTCGGCCGGCGCGGCGGTGGCCTTCTTCACCGCCGCGCCGCCCGCCTTGGGGACCGCGTAGATGGTGGACGACTGCAGATCGAGGTCGTCGACGGCGGTGTAGATGTGGCTCGCGCTCTGGACCATCGACCACCCGTTGAAGTTGAGCGGGGCGAGCGGCGCGGTGTCGAACAGCTTCGTGGGCGCGCCGCCCGCGACGGGCACGCGCATGAGGTTCTCGGCGTTGCCCGAGTACCAGATGTAGAACGCGTGGGTGCCGTCCACGAGCACGTGGCGCGGCAGCGCGTCGGCGAGCGCGCTCGGGCGCCTCCGACCTTCGGGACGGAGAGGGCCTCGCGAGCGGTGTCGTCGATGAAGAACACAGCGTTGCTACCGAGGGCGAGGCTCGTCACCGTGATCCCGGGAGCGAGGACGTCGGGCGGCCCGCCCGCGAGCGGGATCGCGAGGACGCCGGTGTCCGAGGCTACGTACGCGTGCGTGTCGTCGACGGCGATCCGGTTGCACGTTCCGCCGAACCCGATCGAGCCTTCGTAGAGGGTCTCGAGCGGGCCTCCGCCGAGCGGCATCCGCCGCACGCCGGCGCTGTCGACCAGGTAGACGTGCGACGCGCCGATCGCGAGGCCCTGCGAGGGGCCGCCGCCGTGCGATGTGGCCGTGCCACCGCCGACGGGGATGCTCATCAGCGATGCGTTCCCACCCGTGGTGAAGTACACGGTCGTGTCGTCGGCGGCGATGCACCGGACCGAGATCGCGTCCTCTTTCACCAGCGTCTCCGGCTTCGCCTCGGCGCAGACGTGATCGTCGCAGACGAGACCGGCGGGGCAGTCGCCGTCGGTGGCGCACCCGCATTTCTTGGTGACCGGATCGCAGACGGCGCCACGAGGATCGGTGGCACACGCCGCTGCCGTGCACGGCGTGCAGGTGAGCCACGGCGTCTGGCAATCTCCCACGGTGCAGTGCGCGTCGGTCGTGCACGGCACGCAGGTGCCGTTGGCGGAGCAGAGGGGAAGGTCGAGGAGGTACTCGCACCAATCCGACGAGGTGCACGCCGAGGCCGAGGAGACGACGAGATCGTAGCCTCCCGAAAGCACGTCGCCCCCGAGCGCGATGTAGACGTACTCGCCCGCGGCT
Source organism: Minicystis rosea (assembly GCA_001931535.1). Lineage (GTDB taxonomy): Bacteria > Myxococcota_A > Polyangia > Polyangiales > Polyangiaceae > Minicystis > Minicystis rosea. The sequence goes on along the minus strand of CP016211.1, from coordinate 4,352,823 downwards.
TCGAGCCCGACGCTCGCGTCCGCGGCGCTGCTGTCGTCACACCCGAGCTCGACGCCGGCCGGCGCGCAGCCGGTGCTCACGACGAGCGCGGCCTTTTGATCCACGGATGGCGTGTCGAGTTGGACCTCGTAGTTGCCAGCCTGGGGGACCTTGAATTTGAGGTGTCGGATCGGGCCTGTCTTCGTCGTGCAGGACGCGGCCACCGTGCCCTGCGCCGTGGCGTCGCCGTGATAGAGCAAGCCGCCGGGGCCGAGCAGGTTGGTGATGTCGATGGCGTCTTCGCACGTCGCTCCGGTGCTCGAGCCGCCGCCCGCGCCCCCGCTGCTCGCGGTGCTCGTGCTGCCTGTGCTCGTGCTGCCTGTGCTCGTGCTGCCGGTGCTCGTGCTGCCGGTGGTGGCGCCACCGTTGCTCGCGGTGCTCGCATCCGTGCTGGTGCTGCCGCCTGTCGCGGCGGTGCTCCCGCCGGTGGACGTCGCGTCTCCTCCCGAGGAGCAAGCGCCGACGACGAGCACGGCCGCAGACAAGAAGAAGGCGAAGGTGCCGCCGGTGAGCGTGTGTCTCATGCGGGGAGGCGAACAGACCCGGTGAGCAGGCGCAGCCGATGAGCACGATTGTGTCGGGCAGCGCTTCGCGGCGTCCGCTCGGCCCATGCGTGTCGCGTCGATTGATTCTGCGATCACGGAAGGTTTCGAACGGCGGTGCGCGCCGAGATCCGCGCGCGCAGGCCGCGATCTGTCAGCGAGCATCCCGCCGAGCCCAGCGTGCTCACTGCGCAATTCGGTACGCGTTTTCAACGTCGTCCGGCGGTGGTACGCCGGCATCGCATGGACCTCCACAGCGCCCTCCGCGCCACGCGACAGTGGGTCCCGTTCACCGCGCGCACGATCGCGTACGGGACTGTGTCGCTCACCCTCGGCCCGCTCACGCGAGACCGCCGCGCCAGCCTTTGGGCGATGCGGCAGTGGTGTCGCACCAGCGCGCGCGGGCTCGACATCGAGGTCGAGGCGACGGGGCTCGACAACGTGCCTTCGGGGCCGTTCGTCTATTGCTCGAACCACCAGAGCCTCCTCGACATCCTGGTGCTCGGGTCGGTGCTCCCCGGCGACTACAAGTGGGCGGCGAAGCGGGAGCTGATGAAGATCCCGTTCCTCGGCTGGCACCTCCAGCTCGCGGGGCACGTGCCCGTGGATCGCGGCGCGGGATCGCGCGCGGCGGCGCACGTGATCGATCGGTTCGTCACGGTGCTCAAGGAGGGCAAGCCGCTGCTCGTGTTCCCCGAGGGGACGCGCAGCGAGGACGGGCTCCTCCGCAGCTTCAAGAACGGCGGCTTCTACGCGGCGCTGCGCGCGGGCGTGCCCGTGGTGCCGGTGGCCCTCGAGGGCACGCACAAGCTGATGAAGAAGGGCGCGATCGACACCGGCGACGGGTCGATGCGCAAGGTGCTCATCAAGATCGGCGCGCCCATCCAAGCGATCCCCGAAGGGCGCGAGGGGCCGCGCGTGAACGATCTCCGCGAGCGCTCCCACGCGGCGGTGAAGGAGCTGCTCCTCTCGCTCGGCGGCTCGATCGCTCCGGAAGGCGACACCGGAGCCCCCGAGAAGGGCGCGAGCGACGCGCCGGCGAACGAAGCGTCCGATCGCGGCTGAGCTTCTCGTCCCTCCATCATCGCGGCGAGCTTTGGGCCGACCGGTCCGCGCTCGCCGCTTCGCTTTCGCGTCGCTCGTAGACGTTGCAGCGATCGATGGGGCAGCGGAAGAGGAGCCGGTAGCGCGCGGGATGGCGCGTGACGGCCGCGGCGGCGGGGAGGTCGTCGCCGGCGACGAGGATGCGGACGCGCGCGCGATCGAGGGCTTCGTCGACGTCGCCGGATGCGTCGCCGAGGAAGTGCACGGAGGCGGCGGGATCACCGCGCCAGAGCTGGCCGGGGAACGAGAAGGACGCGTCGTAGGCGAAGGCTTCGCCGTCGCGGACGAGCGCGCGGGCCTTTTGCCACTCGGCTTCGTGGCCGTCGACGCTCACCGCGGAGGCTCGTGCGGCGGCGGGCATGGCGAGGAGCTTTGCGATCGAGGGGCCGCCGTCGGTGAAGCCGGGCGCGGCCTGCGCGATGCCGAGGGCGGCGAGCGCGGCGAGCGCGAGATCGACCGCGGCGCGCGGGCGCGGTGCGAGGCGCGCGGTCGTGGCCGCGACATGCGCGAGCAGCGCGGCGGGGAGCGCGAGCGTGTAGCGCATCCAATGCGCCGCCGGTGAGGCGACTGCCGCCACCGCGAGCACGAGCAACGGGAGCGCCGCGCGACGCGCGTGGCGCGCGGTGACGACGGCGACCGGCACGAGGCCCGCCGCGACGAGGGGACCGAGGCCGCCGATGCGCATGTCGTAGATGTAGCGATCGGGCAGGGCGACGAGGGAGGCGAGGAGCCGGTGCAGCCAGCCGTAGTGCTTGTACGGCTCGGGGAGGCCGAGCACGAACATCGGTCCGGCGTCGTGGAGGCCGGGCAGCGCGATGGGCCCGAGGCGGAGGCTCACCGGCCACACGGGGTTGTGGTGGTGAAGCAGGTTCACTGCATAGGTCTGCCCGCCGATCACGAGCGCGAGCAGCGAGGCGGCGAGCGCGAGGCCGGCGACGCGGGCGCGGTAGGCGCGCACGAGGACCACGAGGCCGACGACGGCCACCGCGGGCGGCGCGGAGGGCTTGCTGTCGAGGAGGAGGCCCGCGGCCACGGCGAAGAGCGCGAGGTCGGCCTTCGCGAGCGGGCCGGTGGCGAAGTAGACGGTGAGCACGAGCAGCGCGGCCACCGCGACGTCGACGTAGCTCGAGGCGAGCTGCAACATCACGAGCGGGAGGGCGAGGAAGAGCGCGCCGAAGGCCGCGGCGCGCGCAGCCGGCGCGCCGGCGCGACGAGCGAGCGCCGCGATGCCGATGCAGGCGGCGAGGGCGAAGGGCGCCTGGCAGAAGTCGAGGAGCGCGTCGGAGCCGAGGAGCAGGCGGCAGGCGATGAAGAAGTGCTCGACGGCATGCGGGTACGCGTTGACGTACGGGATGTGCGTGGGCACTTCGCGGAGCGCGTGCGTCTGCAGCGCGTCGTAGACGACGGGCAGGTGATAGCCGAGCGCGTCCCATGCCCACGGCGGGAGCAGATACGCCGCGAGCGCGGCGAGGCCGAGCGCGAAGAGACCGATCCACGCGCTTGCCAGCGTGGCGCCGTGCGTGAACGTGAGCAGCACCGTCGCTGCGATCGCGGTGAGGTCTGCGCGCGCCGACGCTCGCGCGGCGCGGCCGCTCGCGGCGACGGCGGCGAGCCCGAGGGCGATCGTCGCGACGGTGAGCGCAGGGGCGGTGAGCGCGCCCGCCGCGCCGAGCACGCGCACCAGGAGGATGGGACAGGCCAGCGCGAGGAGCGCAGCTGCGGCCAAGCGATCACGCGTGGGCCGCGGGCTCGGGAGGAGGCGCGCGGCCACGACGGCCGCGCCTGCGAGATGGACGGGAGCTGCGACGAGCAGCGCGAGCAACGCGCGCGCTCCCGTCAGCGGGTCAGCCACGCACCGTTGCGGAGCGTGACGCACGAGTACGGGAACACCCACGCGAGCCCGAAGGCCGCGAAGAACACGTAGCCGACGTTGTAGAGGAAGTCCGTCCCGCCCTCCGAGCGCAGGCAGTAGAGCGACTGCACGAAGGCCACGAGCCCCATCATGGAGAGGCTGCCGAGGATGGCCACCGGGTGGGCCGTGAAGTGGATGATGGCCGCCGCCGACATCGCGAGGCCGATGGGGAACTGGAGGAGATCGAGCGTCACGTCCAGCATCGGCCAGAGGCGATCACGCGAGCGCCACGGCGTGAAGAAGACGGGGAACATGACCAGGTTCTCGCGCACGTTGCCGCGCTCCCAGCGGATGAGCATGCGGACCACGCCGCGGAGGTGCGCGGGCACGAGCGTGCGCACGACGGCGTTCCCTTGGTAGACGGCGCGGCCGCCTTCGCGGAGGAGCCAGGTCGTGAGGGCGCGGTCCTCGCCGATGGTGCAAGGCGTGCCGAGGAAGGTCTGCGCCGACCAGCGATCGAGGACGCGCATGACGGCGGCGCGCCGGTACGCGGTGAGCGCGCCCGGGCAGCAGAGGACGGCGCCGAAGCGCGACTGCACCGCGCGCGAGAAATCGAAGGTGAGGAAGAACCGCGCCGCGAGGAGCCGCGTGAGCAGGCTCTCGTAGCGGTTCAGCACCACGACCTTGCCGGCGACGGCCGAGACGTCGGGATCGGCGACGAGCGGCGCGGCGGCGGCGCGGAGCGCACCCGGCTCGAGCTGCGAGTCGGAGTCGACCGTGACCACGACGTCGCCCTTGGCGTTGAGGAAGCCGCGACGCAGCGCCTCGCGCTTGCCGCGGTTCTGCGGCTGCCGCAGCGCCTTCACCCGGCCCGGGTGCGCCGCGGCCACGGCCTCGATGTGCGCCCAGGTGTCGTCGGTGGAGCCGTCGTCGATGGCGATGACCTCGAGCTTGTCCGCGGGGTAGTCGCTGGCGAGCGCCGAGAGGAGCGAGATGCGCACCATGGGGCCTTCGTTGAAGGCCGGCACGATGACGGTGCAGGTCGGGAGGCCGGCGTCGTCCGGCGGGGGCAGCGGCCGGTAACGGAGCGCGTGGTAGAAGCAGATGGCACCGTAGAGCACGCTGCCCGCGGCCATCGCGAGGCCGACGACGGCGAGGTTCGGGACGGCGGCCTGGAGCCACAGCCCGGCGACCATGCGAGGCAGGCCTCCGCGCAGCGAGGCGATCAGCGTGGCCACGAGCGCGAGGAGGATCCCGCTCTTCCAGAAGAGATCGGCCCGCGTGGGTTGCGTGCCGCGCGAGAGCGGGTCGGCATTGGGGTCGTTCATCGTTCGCCTGGGTACCCCGAGGAGCCCAGACCAGCTCACGAACGCGACGAAGAGAGGCGCCGTTTCGAAAATGCAATGACGCGCGTGGGGCGCGGCCTGACACGCGGCAAAAGGCTTCGACAAATAGCGTAAAAATCTGCGTCGCGACGATGACCACGAAGCGGCGGCGCGAGAGCGATGAGCGCGTAGCGCGAGCCGCAGCTCGCGAGCCATGCATCGCGAGAATGCAACGTGCGCGATCGACGCCGCCGATGTCGTTGCGAGGGAGCGCGCGTGGCTCCCAAGGGATCGCGCCGAGGTGCGCGGCTCGGATCAGTCGTCCTCGTCCACGTCCTTCAGGAGCTGGTAGAGGTACTTCGGGTTCACGCCCAGCCGCCGCGCCGCGGCTGCGTGATCACCGCCCTCCGCGGCGAAGGCCTGCGCCACGAAGCGCCGCCGGAAGGCGCGCACCGCGTGCTTCAAGCCCTGGTCTTCGGGGAGGCTCTGCGCGGCGCCGCCGATCTCCGGAGGCAGCAGGTCCAGGGTGATCTCTTCGCCCGGTGCGAGGATGACGGCCCGCTCGAGCACGTTGCGGAGCTCGCGCACGTTGCCGGACCACGGGTACGCGCGCAGGGACGCGAGCGCCGCCGGGTGGATGCGCCGCACGCGCGCGCCGTGCTCCTGCGCGAGCCTCTTCACGAAGACGGCGGCGAGCATCTCCACGTCGTTGCCCCGCGCGCGGAGCGGCGGGAGGCGCATCTCGATGACCTTGAGCCGGAAGAGCAAATCGCCTCGGAAGCGGCCCGCGGCGACCTCGGCGTCGAGGTCGCGGTTGGTCGCGGCGACCACGCGCACGTCGCACTTCTGCGGTCGCGTCGCGCCCACGCGCTCGAACGATCCCGTCTCCAGCACGCGCAGGAGCTTCGCCTGCGCGGCGAGCGGGAGCTCGCCGATCTCATCGAGGAAGAGCGTGCCGCGGTGGGCGGCCTCGAAGCGGCCCATGCGTGCGACGTGCGCGCCGGTGAACGCGCCCTTCTCGTGGCCGAACAGCTCCGACTCCACGAGCTCGGCGGGCAGGGCGCCGCAGTTGACGATCACGAGCGGCGCGTTCGCGCGCGGCGAGCCCTCGTGCAGCGCGGTGGCGACGAGCTCCTTGCCGGTGCCCGTCTCGCCGGTGACGAGCACGGTGGCGTTGCGCGGGGCCACCTTGGCGCACAGCTCGAGGAGCTCCACCATCGGCGGGCTCTGGCCGAGGATGGCGTCGAGGTGGCGGCGCTCGCGCAGCTCGGCGAGGCGGGCGTCGCGCTGGCGGCGCAGCTCGGTGAGCTCGAGATCGCGGGCGAGGAGCGGCGCGACCGCGCGCGCGAAGGACTCGGCGGCGCGCCTCGCGGCGTCGTCGAAGGACGAGGCGCGTGCGGGGTTGTCGAGGTAGAGCACGCCGAAGGGCGCGCCCCGCGCGGGGGCGAGCGGGACCACGAGCACGGCGCGGAGGGAGAGCGCCTGCACGCTGCCCTGCGCGCCGAAGCGCGCGTCGGCGAGCGCGTCGTCGACGACGAGGGCATCCGGTGAAGCCAGCGCGGCGGAGAGGATGCTGCGCGAGAGCTGTGCTTCGGGCGCGCTCACGTCGAGCGAGCCGAAGGCGCGTGCGGCGGGGAACGAGAGGCCGCCGTCGGGCTCGCGGAGGGCGATGAAGCCGCGCTGCGCGCCGGTGAGCTTGAGCAGCTCGCCGAGGGCCACCGCCACCGACTCGGCCTGTCCAGCGGCGCCGACCTCCTCGACCGAGCGAAGGAGGCGCGCGCCGACATCGGGAGCGGTAGGTGCCGGCGCGGGTGTCTTCGCTGCAGCACGCGCCTCGGCGCGGGCGGCGTGCTCGGCGGCGATGAGGCGCTGGAACAGCTCCCGCGCGGCGGCGCGGACCGCTTCGGGAGGCGCCGGCCCCGCGGCAGCGAGCCGCTCCAAGGCGGTGACGGAGGTGAGCGTCTGCTTGAGCACGGCGAAGAGGTCTTCAGTCATGGCGAGCGCTGCGTGCGGACAGGCGATCGGTCGCGGCGCCACGGTTCGTGGATGGCGCACACCGAAAAGTTCCGGCCGCGAGCAGCCGGGAGTTGGTGATCGGATCGGGACGGCGCTTCGTCATGCCGCCCGCGCTTCGCGTGGGACGCCGAGCGCCGCCAAGAGATCGGCCGCGCCGGCGAAGCGCGCTTCGGGGTCGCGCGAGAGACAACGGAGGACGGCCGCTTCGAGCGCCTCGGGGAGATCGGGCACGAGCTGCGAAGGGCGCTTCGGGTCCACGTTGTGGATGAGGTAGACGAGCTCGAGCTCGTGCTTGCCATCGAAGGCACGAGCGCCCGTGAGGGCCTCGTAGAGCGTCACCCCGAGCGACCAGATGTCGCTGCGTCCGTCGAGCGGGCGGCCCACGCATTGCTCCGGGCTCATGTAGGCGAGGGTGCCGACGGCCACGTCGTGGCGCGTGAGCGTGCGGAACAAAGTGCTGCGCGCGAGCCCCAGATCGGTGAGCACGGCGGCGCCGTCGGGGCGCACCAAGATGTTCTCCGGCTTGACGTCGCGATGGACGATGCCGGCTTCGTGCAGCACCGCGAGCGCGCGGGCCACGTCGGCGCCGATGGCAGTCACGGTGGCCGGCGCGAGGCGGCCCTCCACGCGCAGGATCTCGGAGAGCGGACGGCCCTCGACGAGATCCATGGCGAGGAAGCAGCGGCCGTCTTCGAGCGTGCCGGCCTCGCGGATGCGGACGACGTTGGGGTGACGAATCTCGCTGCCGACGCGCGCTTCACGGAAGAAGCGCTCGCGGGCCTCGGGCGATCCCATGGCCTCGGCGGCGAAGAGCTTGAGGGCCACGACCTGCCGGCCCGCGCGCGCGCGCCACACGGTCGCGGCGGCGCCGGCGCCGAGCCGTTCTTCGAGCAGGTAGGGGCCGGCCACGCGCCCGGCGCGGCGGCGGATGCGCACGACATCGAGGCCGTGCGCGGTCGCCGTGACCGCGAACGCCGTGGGCGCGAGCAACCAGGGGACGGCGCCGCGGGCGCGCACGAAGACGCCGGCCAGCCCGAGCCACGCGGCCGCGAACACGAGCAACGCCGCGCGGGCCCGGCGCGGAAAGGCGACCGTCGCGAGCGCGGCGGCCAGCGCGGGGAGGAGCAAGTCACGAACGAGCGACGCGCGCTGCCACGTGCCCTGCAGCCAGAGCGCAGCGAGGTGCGCGGAGAAGAGCGGCGTATCGCAATCGCGGACGGTCAGCTCCGTGCCGGCGGCGAGGCCCGTCACGATGCGCCGCTCGCCTGCGGGGAAGCGCACTTCCACGTCGTAGCGCGCCGTCGCATCGGGCAGGCCCAAGGTGAGCACGCCATGATCGGCGCGGCCGGTGGCGACGATGGTGGCGTCTCCCGCGCGGCGCGCGACCACCACCGCGCCGCGCGAGAGCCGATCGCTGCGGCTCGCCCGCGGGCGCACGCGCAGGAAGCGCGGCGCCGCGCCGGTGTTGACGCGCAGGCCGAGGGCGGGCGTGTAGACATCGCCGTCGCCGTCGCCGTCGGCGTCGATCGGCGTGGGGCGGGGCAGGGCGCCGGCCACGTCGGTCACGCGCTCGAAGCCCTCCGGGCCGGCGAGGTGCACCTCGCCGTCGCCGGCGATGGCCTCGTCACCGCGCAGATCGGTGCCGATGATGTCGGGCCGGCCATCGAGGTTGAGATCGGCGATCACCCCGGCCGGAATGGGCGCGTCCTCGACCAACGCGCAGCCGCTCTCGGTGCAGCGGCAGCGCGCGAAGGGCAGGGCCACACCGCGCACGTGGATCTTCTGCGCGAGGATCGTCGGCCGACCCTCGCGCTCGAGGTCGGCCACCAGCGCGCCCTCGGCGACGACGGGGAGGCTCACGAGCTCGAAGCCGTGGCCGGTGTTGTGCAGCAGGTGCGCCGGGTCGCGCCAGTGCTGGAGGATCGCGTCCACGCGACCGTCGCCGTCGACGTCGGCCCACAGCGCGCGCTCGACCCGCGAGGCCGGGAGGGGAAGCGCCGGGCCCTCGCGGAAATGGCCCGCGCCGTCGTTCAACAAGAGGGCGGGCGAGGCCGGGAGCAGGCTCAAATCCAGGTCGCCGTCGCCGTCCACGTCGGCGAAGCCGACGGTGGCGCCGTGCGCCTCGCGGCTCATCACGCGCACGAAGCGGCCGCCCTCTTGGAGCCACAGCTCCACGCGGCCGCTGCTCGACACGGTCACCACGTCGACGTCGCCGTCGCCGTCCACGTCGCCGGCGTCGAAGCGATCGCGCCACACGGCGACGTCGTCCGGCAGGCCGAGCGAAGCCTCCGTGAACCGACCGGCGCCGTCGTTGACGGCGACGAACATCGAAGCGCGCGCGCCCTCGCTCTCGCCGGCCGGCGCGCGCAGGCCGAGGAGATCCTCGTCGCCGTCCTGATCGATGTCGACGGCGATCGCGTAGAGCAGGCCAGGCGCCGGCGCCTCGGGCCCCGCCGGCACGAAGGTGGGAACGTCGCGGCGGGTGGCCCGGTAGATCCCATCGGCGCCGAGCGCCCAGAGCGCGCCGTCGGCCTCCGCGATCGCGCGCGGGCTGAAGGGCAGCGCGCTCGGCACGAGGCGCGCCGTGCGCGGGCCGATCTCCACCACGCCGCCGGGGAACGCGACCCACTTGCCGTCGGCGTCGCCGATGAGCGGGGCGCTCTCCGGGATCGCGCCCTCGAGGCGCACGAAGGCGCCACCCTCGAAGCGCGCGAGCGTCGCGCCCGATCGCGCGAGCCCGTTCGCCGATGCGAGGAACGAGAAGCCCTGCGCGTCGGGGATCGGCCGGAACGACGTGCCGTCCCAGCTCGCGGCGCGCCCGCGCGTGTCGACGATGAGCCCGTCGCGCGCCGCGAAGTGGATGCCCGCGCAGAAGCTCACGCCCGCGGGATCGCCCGGCGCCCACGGCAGGCCGCCGGCCACCGGCGTCCACTGTGCGCCGTCGAAGTGGAACACGCGCCCGTGCTGCCCGCAGGCGAAGCCGTCGTCGGGCGCGCGCACCACGTACCCGCCCATCTGGAGGAGCTCCAGCTCGTCGAGGCGCTCCGCGGGCGCGGGCAGCGGCGTCACGCCCGTCTCCGAGACGCGGAGCCAGGTCGGTCGGAACGCATCGAGCGGGCGGTTGTGGCCGAAGTAAACCTCGCCGGCGTGCAGCGACGAGAGGCTGAGCTCGGTCGCGAACGGCCCCTCGTAGAGCGTGCGAAACGTGCCGCCCGGAGGCCGATAGAAGAGGCGGCTCCGCCCTTTGGGATCGGGCAGGCCGGGCACCGCAGCCCATAAGCCTCCGCCGGGATCGCCGAGCATCGCCGGCACGTCACCGCCGGCCGCGTCGATGGCCAGCGCGCGGTACCAACGCAGCTCGGGCCCCGCGCCCGCAGCGACCCGATGGGGCTCCGGCGCACAGCCCGAGAGCACGATCGACGCGAGGACGAGCGCCGTTCCAGAACGACGGAGGATGCAGGGCACGCGATCGTGCACCGTATCGAATGAGGCGGCGCGGGTCAGTTTCTTCCGAACGCCGCTCGCCGGTGCAGGATCTTCCTGACCCGTGTCGCGGCCTCTTCGCGCACTCTTTGCGGTGTTCGCGGGGATCGATCGGGGCCGCGTCGTCCGAAGCCCGAGGCTGTGGGCGGCCCCGTCATGACGTCACGTATCGGAGCCCATCCACCGCGGAGCGACGGCGCGCATCGAGGGCGCCGTCACCCTTCGCATCGCTGTTGCTACTGGCAGAGGCCGCCGCTCTTGTAGGTGCCGAGCGCCGCGCTGCACGCGAAGTCGCCGCCGAGCTTCACCTGCGTGTACTGCGACAGGCACGTCGTCTTGTCGTCGGCATCGAGGCTGTTGCAGCACGTCTCCAGATCGTCGCACGCGCCGCCCGAGCCGCCGCCTACCGACACGCAGGGGAGCTTGCACGTGCCGCTCGAGATGGCGCTCACCGCGCAGCTCGCGATCGGGCCGGTGATGCACTCCTTGCACGCGCCCGTGAAGTGCTGGTTCGAGCACGCTTGCAGACAGGTCTGATCGCAGCTCTCGCACTTGCTCGAGCAATCCATCAGCTCCTTGCAGGCGCCGCCGAAGGTGCCGCTCGCGTAGTTTTCCCCGAAGCACTGCTTGTACTCGGCGTCGCACGTGTCGACGATGCACGTGCTGTAAGCATCGATGGCCGCCTGGTCGTCGCAGGTGCCGCTCCCCGTCTGGCAGCTCTGGCCGTTGCTCGGCGGGAGCACGACCGGAGCGTTGGCCGTTCCACCGCTGCCACCACCACCGTCCGACCCATCCCCCTTGCAGGCGGTCGCCCCCTGAACGGCCATCATCCCGAAGATCACTGCGACACCGGCACGACGAAGCATCATTTCATGAACCTCCCGCGTCGCCTTTCCGCAAGCGACGTGCCGCGGGGGCGCATGCGGTGTTCGCGCGCGAATGCCGGAAGACGCAGGGGAGCCGAGGAGGCGCCGGTCAGAACTATCTGACTGGGGCTCGTGGGCGTCAGAAAGTTCTGCCCGCGCGCGGCGAGAGCGTTGGAGGCCGGTGCGTCGAGGAACGCGCTCGCTTCGGCGTCAGAAATCGCTGACGCAGGCCGCGCCGCGCGCGTGTCGTCGCCGGTCTTCGCCTGGTCTCGCGCTTGCAGTTGGGCCTCCTTCCCAAGCTTCGGCGGTGGGGAGAAGGAGGCGCACGAATCGCCATGCAACGATTGCTCGCAAGGACCGCGGTGGCCGTGACCATCGCAGGGATCGGCCTTCTGGCCGGTGGCTGCGCGCCGCCGGCCAAGTTCGTCACCGCGATCACGAACAGCCACGATCAGATCAAGTTCCTCTACGTCCAAGGCCCCTCGCAGGGGATCGTCAAATGCGCCGTGGGGCCGGGCGGCGCGCTCACGCAGTGTCGCGAGATGGCCGTTTCCCTCGAGGATTGAAGGAGCGCGCACCATGAACACGTGGAACCACATCCTCGGCGCCGCCGTCGTCGCCGTGCTCGGGACGGCGAGCACGGGCTGCGTCTCGCGCACCATCGTCGCGTTCGACGATCACCCGAAGCATGCGCTCACGACCCTCGAGGTCTTCGAGTCGCGGTCGTACTTCTTCTGGGGCGAGCGCGAGCACAAGTTCTTCTCGTGCACCGACACGGGCGACAAGCTGCTCTGCAAGCGCGCCTGCGGCGGCAACCTCGACGTCAGATGCCCGAACGAGATCGCCACCCAGAACGGGCGGGCGAGCAACGTCCGCTGAAAGGAGCGACATCGATGAGCTCGAACATGCGGTTTCTCGCGGTGCTCGCCGCGCTCTCGCTCCCGGCGTGCGCCGCGCCGTCCAAGGTCATGGTCGCGAACGGCTTCAGCGGCGACGACAAGGTGGCGAAGACGCTGATCCTCGACGGCGGACAGGTGGATCCGAGCACGAAGCAGAGGCTCTTCAACGTCTACGTGCGCATCTGCGACATCGATCCGAAGAACAACGAATCGAAGTGCAAGGACACCACGGTCCTCCAGAACGTCGTCCCCGGCACCGTCTACTGAGGAGGTTTCGACCGATGAAGAACGGTACTCTGTACGCGCTCGCCTTCAGCGTGCTCTCCCTCGCCACGACGGGCTGCTCCAACACCGTCCGTCACATGACCGCGGCGCGCTGGATCGAGACGCATCCGGGCGGAGCACCGGCCGCCGGCGCGGCTCAGGCCGCGGCGGATGACGGGCGCACGTTCTACCTCACGTACTGGGAGGGCTCCTGCTCCTCGGGCATCGCCGGGCTCGGGCGCGGCTGCACGTTGGGAGACTCTCGCATCAAGCGCTGCAACGTGAAGAGCGACAACACCATGGCGTGCGTCGACGAGCCGGAGGCGAACCGGATCTTCGCGCGCGAGAAGCATTAGCGCGCGCCGCACCGGTGGTCGTCGCCGATGTCGTTTCAAAACGGCACGGCGAAGCCGACGCCGCCGGTGAGCGCGAAGCTCCGCTGACCACCGCCGAGCACGGCGCCGGCACCGAGGTCACCGGTGAGCACGATCCGCGGGCCGACACGCAACCATCCCGCGAGGCCCGCGGAGGGGAGGGCGCGCGCGGTGAGGGCCGGCGTCTCGCGCGGGCGCAGCGCGAGCACGTCGGCGCCGACGGTGAAGGCCACGCCGCGGCGGATGTCCCACGCGATGGGCGAGAGCTGCACGCGCGCGCCGCCGATGATCGCGGCCCACGGATCGGACGGCGACGTGGTCGCGGCGACGCGGAGGCCGAGCCGCGCGGTGAGCGACACGTGGGGCGTGAGCCAGAAGGCTGCGCGCGCGTCGGGGCCGAGGAGCACGTCCTTGCCGAGGACGTCGATCGCGAGCGCAGGGCCGAAGGCGCGCGCGATGCCGGCGCGGCGCGCGGCGCGGGGCGCGCGCTTCGGGGCCGAGGCGACGGGGGCGGGGGCCTCGGGCGTGGCCTCCGCGAGCCTGAGGCGCGCGCGGGCTTCGGTGAGCAGCTCGTCGGCGGCGATGGCGATGGCGAGCGATCGCCCATCGGCGCTGACGGCGGCGACGTCGAGATCGCGCTCGGCGCGCTCGGTGGCGTTGCGATGCTGGACGGTGACCGTGAGGCGCACGCGATCGTTCGAGACCCAGTGCACCTCGATCTGCGTCTTGCTGCGCGCCTCGCAGTCGCTCTCCGCCGAGGCGCTGACCTCGGCGAGGATCTGCTCCACCACGCGGCGCGTGCCCGGCGGATCGATGCCCGGCTCGATGTCCACGCGCACCGTGGCCGCGGGCCCGCACGGGCTCGGTTGGGCCGCGGCGCGCGCCGGCACGAGGACCGCCGCCGCCACCGCGAGGACCGCGCGCGCGCGCCGGCTCAGCGGACCGGGCATCGCCGCGCGACGGTCACGGCGTGCGTGCCTTGAGGGTAGGACGACAGGTACTGCTGCCTGGCTTCCACGCACGCCGAGCGATCGCCGGCGATGTCCAGCGCTTGCACGCGCCGAGCGAGGGCGTCCTCGCGGAATGAATCGTTGGGCGCGAGCCGCATGGCCTCCGCGAAGGCGGCGGCGGCCGCGGCCGGATCGTTGAGCTCGGTGAGCAGGAGGCGGCCGGCCTCCAGGCCGGCGACGCCGGCGCGCCCATCGTTGGGGTAGCGCTTCACGAGCGCCTGGAAAGCGTCCACCGCTTCACGCGGGTGCCCGTCGTAGCGTGCCACTTGGCCAACCTTGAACAGATCCGGCGCGCGCGCCAGTCGCGTCGCGCGGGCCACGCCGTTCGAGCCGAGCTCGGCGTACGCGTCGGTGTAATGCCCGTCCTCCGCGAGATCGTGGAAGCGCCGCGGGAGGCGGAAGCCGGTGACCGTCGGCGCCGGCCGCACGGGACCCGCGTCGACGTCGGCGGGGGCGGGCTCTTCCACGGGCGGCGGCGGAGGCGCGGGCTCGGGCTTGCCGACGGACGACCACGTCTCGCCGGCATCGACCAGGCGGCGCGTGGCGTCCGCGACGCGCGTCACCTCGACGCGACCGCGGGTCACGGAGACGCTCACGCGCGGAGACTCGCCGCCCTCTTCGGCCTGCACGCGGAAATGCGTGCCGATGACGGCGACCTCGTGCCCGGCCGCGGCGACCACGAACGATCGACCGTCGACGTGCGTCACCTCGGCGTCGATCTCGCCGTGATCGAGCTGGAGGAGCACGCGCGTCTTCGAGACGACGGCGAGGTGCACGCGCGTGGATCCACCGACGACGATGCGGGACCCGTCCGCGAGCGTGAGGGCCTCCTGCTCGTTGGCGCGCGTCTCCAGCGTGGCCGCTTGGAACTCCGTCGGGCGCGCGCGCAGCGCCACGCCGACCCACGCGAACAACGCGAGCATGGCGGCGATGGCGAGGGCGCGGATCGCCAGGCTGCGGCGCCGCGTTTGCGGAAGCCGCGCGCGGATCACGGCCCAGCTCCGCTCGCGCTGGGCGTCGCCGAGCTGGGACCGCAGATAACGCGCGGGTCGGCTGTTGCTCATGACGCCTCCCCCTCCGTAGGCGACGCTTCCCGAAGAATGGCCTCGGCGGCGGTGAGGCGTCGCTTCACCGTCGCCAGCGACAGGCCCGTCAGCTTGGCGATCTCGTCCAACGTCGCGCCCTCCACCCGACGCAACACGAGCACGACACGCACCTCCGCAGGCATCGTATCAAGGATCCCGTAGAGCGCGCGCAGCTCCGTGTAGACGTCCGGCGGGCACCCGCGGCCGATGAGACCGTCGAAATCGATCGGCCCCTCGCGCCTTCGCAGCCCGAGCCGATTCAAGAGGCGCCGCCGCCGGAGCAGCTTGCAGGTGCGGCGCACCACGACGCTGCAGAGCCACGAGCGCAGCGCCGCCGGCTCCTGGAGCCGGTGGATGGCGGCGAACGCCTCGATGAAGCTCTCCTGCAGCATGTCCTCGGCGTCCTCGGGGCTCCCCAACAAGCGAAAGGCGACGCCGTACGCGAGATCGGCGTACCGATGGTAGAGCGCCTCGAAAGCCCATCCCTCGTTGGCGCGCACCGCGACCACGAGGGCGGCGTCGGAGGGCCCGGCGGGCCTTCGTGCGGGCTGGGGAACGGCCATCGGCGTCCTTCTGTACCCCGACCCGGGAAGAACGGCTCAACAAGTAGGCCGCACGATGGTCGCCCATCCCACGTGCCCCTGCGGAACGCGCCGACCGCGTCTGCGCACGGCGCCCTCGCCGCCGCCACGGTCAGCGCGCCCCGGATGCCACCGCACGCCGCATCGCAGCGAGCGACGGGAGGTCGTCGGCGTCGCCGTGCGGTCGTGCGGCATTGAAACGCTCGTTCCGCGCGCTCTTCCAGGGCCGCCGTGGCACCGCGCGGCCAACCGATTTCGGCGCGGCCCGTGCACCTCTGCGCAGAGGTGCTCCGGGAGCACGGGAACGAGGGAGGGAGCGATGAAGAAAGATTCTGCGCGCGGGAAATTCGGTCGTCGCCGGTTCGCCGGCGGCGCGACGGCGGCCCTCGGCACGTCGTTGCTCGCCACGCCGAGCCTCGCGGGCGCGGCCAAGGCCAGCGCTGACACCATCGAGCACGTCGGGCCCATCCCTCTCCCCGAAGGGATTGTCCAGACCCCCGGGATTCGCGTCGATACGCGGGCGCAGAAGCCGATTTACCTTCCGGCCGCGGATGCCAGCCTCGCCGCGCACGCCGTCTCGGAGATCCTCTTCTGGACCGACCAGCTCATGGAGCACGCGCTCTTCTTCACGCTGCTCATGCCCGGCGATCGCCTGCGCGCGGTGCGGCAGGAGGCGCGGCAGTTCCAGCTCCTCTTCGCCCAGAATTTCCTCTACGCCCGCAACAACGCCTGGCGTGACGGCGCGCTCGCGCCGCTCCTCGCCGCGACGCAATCGAGCGTGCGCCAGTTGATCGACTACAAGCGACGGATGCAGCGCGCGCAGGAGAGCGGTGTCCTCCAGAGCCTGGTTTGGCCGCTCTTCTTCGATCATGTGGCCCGCGAGGCCGAGCGCTTCGCGACTCGGCTCCAGCAGATGGCGCAAGGCAACGCGGCGCTCCAGCTCGACGAGGTCTCGAGCTTCTGGACGGAGATCATGGCGGAGCACCTCGAGTTCGTCGCGCACCTGCTCGACCCCGAGGAGCGCGCGCTCATCGCCAAGGCGACGGCCAAGGCCGAGGTCGCGCACCGCGCGCACGAAGGCCACCCCAGCCGCGCCGAGCTCGTGACGATGGCCGACGAGATCATCGATTTCAAGACGGCCGCCGAGCAGGGGATCGACACTGGAAAGATCAAGAGCATCATCGATCCGGCGCTCGCCGATCACGTCCTCCGCGAAGCCGTGAAATTCTCCGACGAGGTCAAGCGCAGCTGAGCGCGTCGCGGTCGTGAAGACGCCGCGCACGCGTCGACGGATCGCCCGCGGGCGGCGCGGTCTTCTATGATCGCGCGCGATGGCCGATCCCGAAGCGCGTCCGCGCCTCATCGTTCCGGGCTCGATCGAGATGCTCCCGCTCGACGTCGGCACGGAGCACGAGATCCTGTGCGGTGAGCTCGCGGGGTACCTCCTCGGCGAGGACATCACCAACTGGAAGAACAGCTACACCTTCGTCGCGCTCGAGGATCTCTCGCTCGCCGAGCGCTGCCGCTACGCGCCCCACCTCGCCGCCGAGTGGGCCGCGATGGCCCCCGAAGGCGAGGGCGGCGCAGAGGGGTACCGCTCGCACCACATGAGCCGCGGCGACGGCCCGCGCCGCCCGCACCTCGTGAAGCTGCTCTCCCGCGCGCGGCTCCTGCTCGTGGGCTCCACCGACCGCCGGGATCTCGGGCCCGCGGAGCACGTGCGGCTCGACGGCTCCGCGCGGATCGTGGAGGTCGGCTTCGCGCGCAACGCCGACGACTACTTCCATCTCCACATGAGGCGCGAGGGCAAGACGCTGGCGTCGATCGGGGGCGCGTTCTACTCCATCTTTTCGCACCTGGAGTTGGAGGGGCGCGCTCAGGCGGGGGTCGAGTCGCGCGATCGCCTGCTCGATCGCGTCGTCTCCGCTGCCTCGGAGGGCCTCGCGGACTCGGCGCAGATCGCGCTCGCGTTCTGGATGGCGGACGTCTCCGATCTCGACGGCTGGGAGGCGCACCTCGCGGCCGTCGCCGCCCGCGCCGAGCCTCACGCGGAGCTCGCCGGCGCGGTGGTACGCGCGCTTGCGGACGCGCCTGCGTACGTCGATGCCGTCACGCTGCCCGTGTACGGCGTGGCGCGCCGTCTCACGCTCCCGGGCTTCGCGCTCCACGACGCGCTGGACGAGGGAACCTTGGCCGCGCACGTCGACCTCGAGGGGCTCCACACGCTCCGCGTGCCGGCGAGGTCCACATGGGTGATCGACCAGGCCGATTCCGACGCCGTGCCGCGGCCCCCGCCGCACATCTTCCGCGCCGCGAGCGCGCTGCCGCGACGCTCCGCCGCCCGCCCGCGCTCGGCGATTGCCCTCCTCGTGCTCGCGGTCTTCGTCGTCGCCGGGGTCCTCGTCCTCCGCAGCGGCGGGCGCCCCGGCGAGGCCTGCCGCCGGCCTCGCGATTGCCGATCGAGGCTGTGCCTGCGCGCGGCGTCGCCGGACGTCCCCGGCTACTGCACCCGCGCTTGCACCCGCGACACGGACTGCGATCGAGGCCTCACCTGTCGGCTGCTGCCGTTCGACAGCCGCCGCGTGTGCCAGCGATGACCCATTTCCGAAGTGGGGGATTGCGATCCTCTCCGCGGAGCGAGCAGGAGATCAGGGGCGCACGGCGGCGACGATTTGGCGGTACCAGCGCATGCGGGCGTCGGCGACGGCGTGGGTGATCCACACGGTGTGATCGTCGCTCGGGTCGACCTGCGCGAAGGCGAGGTCGATGCCGGCCTTGGCGTTGTCGTTGATGTCGGGCACCTGGGAGGTGGTGCCGCGGCGCACGAGGACGCCGGGGCGGGCGCGGAGCTCGCCGTGGTAGATGATGCTGTATCGCATCTCGGGCGGGACGGCGACGCGCGCGCGGTAGCTCTTGCGGCTGTAGACCACGACGATGTCGCCGACGTCGTTCACGTCGAGCGCGGGCTTTTCGTAGTCCATGATCTCGCCGGGGCCGTCGTCGCGCTCGCGCTCGCCGATGACCACGTCGAGGAAGCCGAAGCGCGCGTCGTTCGTGGCCCAGATGTGCGGCGGACGCTCGCCCTCCGCGGGCGCGAGGCGGAGCGGCATGCGCGTGACGCGGACCTGCCGGTACTCCTTCTCGTGATCGGGCGCCCACTGGTCCCGCGTCCAATGGAGCATCCCGTTGCGGTAGACGGCGTTGCCTTCGATGGTGCCGAGCTTCTGGTCGATGTCGATCTTGGGCCCGATGAGGACCTTCGGTCGCGCCGGGCGGTTGGGATCGGGGCTCCACAAACCGAAGACGCGGATGCTGTCGGAGCCGTCGGAGCCGAGCAGGTACGTCACGCCGCCCGTGGGCCCGTGCGCGGTGACGGGCGCGAGGTGACGCACGCCTGGGAACGCGCGTGCGGTGAGCTTGGCGAGGCGCACCGGACCATGATCGGGGTTGCCCGCGGCGAGCTTGTCGGCGTCGAAGACGTAGGCGGTGCTCGTGCCTCGATGACCGAGGATCAAGTACCGCTCGTCGATCCCGATCTTGGGCCAGTCGCTGTACTGGTTGACGAGGATGTAGCGATGGAAGCCCTGGCGCGGATCCTCCGTCTTGGAGACGGCGATCGCGATGTAGCGCCGCGCTTGGGTGGGCGACTGCGTCGGCCCGCACGGGTTGCCCGGCTTGCAGTACCAGAGGTGATTGCGCGCCGCCGACTCGACCCAGAAGCGGCGCCGGTGCGCGTCCCAGAGGATGCGCGTGTCGTAGAACTCCTGCACGCACGCGTTCGACGCGGTGGGGTGCTCGGGGTCGCAGCGCAGGGGATCTTCGAGGGCGAAGTTGAGGCGCGTGTTGATGTTCTGCGTGCTGGGCGCGCCGGTGTGATCGCGCGGGAGCCACAGCGGTGAGAAGAGGCCGTTGAAGTCGCCGTTGGGCGTGATCTCGCCCTCCGCGGCGAGCGGCGCGCCCGTGGCCTTGTCGTACATGCGATAGCGATGCGCCGTGTAGACGATGAGGTGGCGATCGCTCGCGGCGACCTGCGGATCGTGACCGAGCCGGCCACCCTCGAGGACGGGACCCGTCGTGGGCGCGGACACGTCCGCCGTGGTGAAGCCGCCGGCGCTGAACCCCGCCGGCGCCACGAGGCGAGCATCGGGCTTGAGCACCGTAGGCAGCGGCGCGGGACGACCGTCGGTCGGCGGAGCGCTCGATTGGACGATGGGAACGTCGATGGAGATCTCGCGGATGCGTGGGCCCTCACCGACGTCATCGTCGTCGTCCTCCTCGACGGGGGCGCCGGCGACCGCGGGCTTCGGCGGATGGCAGCCGGCGGTAAAGAGCGCCGCGGAGACGAGGGAGGCTGCAAAGGAAAAGCGGGTTTGCATGCGACGTCCGATCAGGCGGAGATCAAGGGCTGGCTCGTCCAGCCCGGGGGGATACGGCCGCTTGCGGCCCTATCGAGATGCGGAGGCAAAGGGGCGCGACGCGCGACGGCGCAGTGCGTCGGCCGCGGCGATGTTCTCGACCTGCGCCGCGGACCTTGCGCCCGCCGTTGTGGTTGGGCGATGGTACGTCCTCAACGATGCCGCGCCTCGACCCCAAAATCCTTCTTCGCCACGCGACCGATTACCTGAAGCAGCACCCCGAGGAAATCCTGCGTGCCCTGCGTGGTGCGCTGGGTCTCCGTTTCGGCGTGCCGATGGACGCGGTGCGGTACTTCGCGCGCGAGTTCGGCGGCGGGCCGAAGGCGCCCAAGGACGTCGTGATCGAGGCCGCGCCGCCGGGCATTCGCTTCGCCGCGACGGTGGACGCGATGGGCACGCCGGTGCGCGCGGTGGCCGTGATCTATGTCGAGGAGCTCGACATCGGGACCGAGCAGATCCGCATCGGCGTGCGCATCGAGGGGCTCACGTTGACGGTGCTCGGCGACGCGGCTTCGCCGGTGGCGGGTCTGCTCAAGTCGGGCGCGCTCGATCTGTCGAAGCCCGGCAACCTCGTGGCTTTCATGCCCAAGCGTCCGGCGGCCCTCGTGGACGCGAAGGACGATCGCATCGTCGTCGACCTCATGAAGGTGCCGAAGATCGGGGCGAACGCCAAGGTCAAGCACGCGCTCGGGGTGGTGACGCCCGTCCTCGGCGTGCGCGCCCTCAAGACCAAGGACGATCACCTCGACGTCCACCTCAAGGCCTCGCTCTCCGGGGTGCCGCTGGCCATCGCGGCGGCGCGCACCAGCGCCGGATAGTCCCTCCGCACCATGGTCTGTTAGACTCCGCGCCCGATGCCGCACGGGCCCGATACACCGATGGGGTCGCAGGCCCCGATGACGGGGCTCACCGCGGGCGCGCTCCCTTTCCAAGCGCTCGCGGAGATCGCCGTCGGCGCTACGGCGCGCGTGGATCTCGCGCGCGTGCCGCCGCCGCATCCCCAGCAGGGCCGCCTGCTCGCGGTGAAGCGGCTCCACCCGCACATCGCGGAGGACCCCACCTTCGTCAACCAGTTCCTCGACGAGGTGTGGATGACGGCGGCCCTCAAGCACCCGAACGTCGTCGAGGTCGCGGGCTGGGGCAACGACGTGGAGGGCTCGTACCTCGCGGTGGAGCTCGTGCAGGGCGTGTCGCTGCTGCGCTTGATGAAGACCATCTTCGACACCGGAGAGGCCTTCACCGAGCGCATGGTGGTCTACCTGGGCGCGTGCATCACGCGCGGCCTCGCCGCCGCGCACGGGCTCCGCGCGCCCAACGGCGAGCTCCTCAACTTGGTGCACCGCGATCTCACGCCGGGCAACGTGCTCCTCGGCTTCAACGGCGAGGTGAAGATCGCCGACTTCGGTCTGGCCAAGGCCAAGCAGCGGCTCACCAAGACGCTGACCGGCATGCGCAAGGGCGAGCCGACGTACATGGCGCCCGAGGCCGCGCGCGCGGACGTGATCGATGCGCGCGCCGATCTGTTCTCCTTCGGCGTGCTGCTCTTCGAGCTGTTCTCGGGTCGGCGGCCGTGGACGGGCAAGACCGACATCGACATGGTGCAGTCGAGCCTCCGCGATCCGCCCGCCGATCTGCGCGAGCTCCGGCCCAAGATCGATCGCGAGCTGGTCAACGTGGTCAACCGCTGCCTGGAGAAGGATCCGGCGGCCCGCTTCCAGAGCGCGCGCGAGATCACCGATCGCTTCGACGAGTGGCTCCTCGTGCACGGCTACCAAGAGGGCAACGACGAGGCGCTCGCGCGCTTCGTGCGGCGCAACGCCATGCGCCAGATGCGCTGGTTCGAGCGCGCCATCGCCGGTGAGCTCTCGCCGCAGCCCGTGGGGCGCGAGCCGCCGCGCGTGCCCACGTATACCGATCACACACAGGGCGGCCGTGCGAGCCGATCGGACTCGGAGGCGCCGCCTCCGCCGGCGACGCCGCTGCCGCCGCGTCCCGCGGCGATCCCGCCGCCGCCTCCGCCGCCGGGCGTGGTGCCGCCGCCTCCGCCGCCGGGCCTGCTCTCGCGGCCGCGCGTGCCGCCGCGCGCCGGGCAAGCGCCGGATCCGCGCTCGCTGCGAGCGCAGGCGGCCGTGCAGCAGCTCAAGAAGCTGGCGCCCGCCATCGATCCGCCGCGCGCCAAGAGGCGCGTGCCTTCGCTCGACGACGGCGACGGTGACGCGACCGACGTCGAGCTGCGCGTGGGCGGAGCGCAAGCGCTGCCGCGGCTCATCGGGGACGACGACGACGAGACGGGAGAAGAAGTCCCGACCCTCGTGCAGAAGGACAACGCCGATCTGATGGCGATGCGCGCCGAGGCGCGCAGGCACGCCGCGCAGAAGCGCGTGCCCAAGCCGCCGTACACGTCGCCCGGGCTCATCGTCGACGAGGAGAGCGATGAGCGCATCACCGCGGTGAAGAAAGAGGAGCAGCGCGCGGCTGGGCCGGGCGTGATCTCCATCGTCGACGCCGACTCGGAGCTGCCGACGGAGCCGCTGCAAGCGAAGCAGAAGGCGCGCGTAGCGAGCGATCTCGCGGCCGCGCCCGGCGCGCGCGCGCGCCTCGGGCAGCCGCGGCCGCCCGCGATCCCGCCGTCGCCGAACATCCCGCCGCAGCCCTTTCCCACGATGCCGAAGCCGCCGGTGAGCGCGGTGCCGCTGCCGCCGCCACCACCGTCGTCGCGCCCGGTGCCGCCGCACGCGGAGACGCAGATGACGGGCAGCGTGCCGGGCGTGCGCGTGGCGGAGCTGACGGCGTCCATGTCCGTGTCGGCGCCGCCGGTCTCGCCGACCTTCGAGGCGGGCCGCGCCTCGCAGCCCGACGACGTGCAGGTGATCGATCGCAACGTGCTGCGCCAGCAGGTGCTGCACAGCGAGGAGGGCGTCGTCGCGGAGGCGGATCGGCTCGCGATCGAAGCCGTGCGCCGCGCGGAAGAGGCGCGCGCCGCGCAGCTCCGCGCCGAGCGCAAGGCGGCCGCCGCGCGCATGGCGGCCGACGCGGCGCGGATCGCCGCTGAAGCCGTGCAGATGATCCGCACGGCCGGGATCGCGGCGGCGGCCAAGCGTCTCGAGGACGCCCACGCGATCGAGCAGAGCATGGTGGCCGGGCGCTTCCCCGGCGGCGCCGCCAACACGAGCGGCGCCTACGCGGCGCAGCCCGTGCCCGATCCGCAGGCGAGCGCGCCGGTCGCAGACTCCGGCGTGCGCGCGCCGTCATCGTTCCCCGAAGCACCGCGCGGGGCCCCGATGTACGCGGGCGCTGCTTTCCCAGGCATCGATGCGCAGCGGGCCATGGCGATCTCGGGCGCGCCCGTGGTGCCCGCGTCGGTGCCGCCGCCCGGCGGGCCGATATCGCAGCTCCCTCCGCCGCCGCCGACGACGGGCTACGACACCGCGAGCCGCGTGAGCGTGATCTCCGCATCGCCGGGGCCGGCCATGCAAGCGACGCCGAGCATCCCATCGATGCCTCCGTATGCGATGGCGCCGCAGCCGCCGGCCGCGCCGATCGCTCCCGAATACGATGGCGCCGCGGGCGGCCCCATGGCCCGGGCCGCAGCCACCGGCCCCGATCTGGACGCGCTCCCCGATCGGCTGAAGCCGACCATCTTGGGGATGCCGAGCTCGTTGGTCGTGGCGATGGCCGTCGGGGCGGTGTTCCTGGTGATCGTGCTGGCCTTGCTCTTGGCGAAGTGACCCGCGCCGGGGTCGATCACGATGGCCGGAAGCCCTGTGCTGGGCGAGCCGGCGCTTGATCTCGGGCCTTGCCGCCCGCTACCGTCGTTCGCCATGAGCAAGCCCAAGGACGGCGAGGACCAAGGCGGTTGGCTGATGATCGGCATGGACCCGAAGATGGCGCGCCGCCAGGGGCTGCCGCAGCAGATCCCGGTGCCCAAGGCCGACTTCGAGGGCATCGCCGACAAGGGCCTCAACATCGATCTGGCGCGCAAGTGGGTGAAGGCGTTCCTCACCGAGTCGCCCGCCGGTCAGGACGGCACGTGGCGCCGCCGCAACTCGGGCCTGGTCACGCAGCTCGAGGGCTTCATCGACAACGCCGCGCTCTGGGAGAAGGCGCAGAAGGCCTTCGCGACCGATGACTACGCGGGCGCCATCACCGTCCTGAAGCGCATCACGATCATGAACGCCGACGACCACGCGGCGAAGCTGAACCTCGCTTCCGCGCTGGCGAACACGGGCGATTACGACGGCGCGCTCAAGAACTTCAAGGCCATCCGCGAGTCGTTCGAAGGCGACCCGGACTACCACGTGGCCGTCGGCCACGTGTACCTGCGCAAGCAGGACAAGGACAACGCGCTCAACGAGATGGTGCTCGCGCTCGAAGCCAAGCCCGACTGCCAGCCCGCGCTCGACGCGCTCCTCCAGCTCGGCGTGCTCCGCGCCATCTACGAGAACCCGCGCGATGCGGCCTCGCTCACCTACGTGCGCACCGACGCCGTGGTGCAGTACCTCGGCGAGCTTTGGGATGCGGAGGCGCGCGACGCGGCCTTCTTCCTCGAGCAGCTCGCTTACCACGAGCGCGAGGGCCGCCACGACGTGGCGCTCGCCGCCGCCGAGCGCGCGGTGACGGCGTCCGGCGACGCAGGGAACGAGCGGGCCGAGCTCGCGCGCGTGGCCGCGCTCCGCGCGCTGGGGCGCATCACCGAGTCGCTCGCCGCGATCGACGCGTACATCGAGAAGGCGCCGAAGTCGTCGGGTGCGCGCGTGGAGCGGGCCAAGAGCCTCGGCGCCGCAGGCAGCGTGGACGCGAGCCTCGCCGCGGTCGAAGAGGCGCTCGCCATCGATCCGGGCGATCTCGCGGCGCTCATGTTCCGCTACTGGCCTTCGGATCAAAACGACATCAAGCGCATCGGCGACGCCGTGCCCGAGCTGCAGAAGTTCGTCGACGCGCACCCGGAGGCCGCGGGCGCGAAGCGGACGCTGGCGCGCGCGTACCTCGCCACCGGGCGCATCGACGACGCGATGGAGCTGTTCCAGAAGGCCCTCGCGCTCACGCCCACCGACGACGAGCTGCGCGCCGAGTACTGGAGCGAGCTCGGCCGTCACCAGCGCTACACGGAGATCCTCGCCGACGCCGAGAAGATCACCGACATGAGCTCGCGCGACTGGAAGCTCCGCTGGAACGAGGCCGAGGCTTACGCCGGCCTCGGCAAGAAGATCGAAGCGCGTGGCGCGTTCTCGGCCATCAACTTCGACGACCGGCTGCACGTCGACATCCGCAAGCGCGCCAAGCGCGCGGTGAAGTCCATCGATGAAGCGCCGCCCGAGGCTTCCGGGGGCACCGCCGGCTGAGCTGTGACCGACGAAGCTGCGTGAGCCCCGTCGCGTCGGCTTTCCTCGCTTCGATGACTGCGTAGATCCTCGCATCGACGATCGAGCGCGCTCGAGCCGGGCCGGAAGAAACGCCAAGACGCCAAGAAGCAAAGACGCAAAACGGCAGAGAGGCTCAATCTCCCCCGGCCTTTTTGCGCCTTTGCGTCTCTTGCGCCTTGGCGCTCCTTCTCCTTCTGAGATTGGAACACGGGGCGATTGCTCGCTCGCGGGGTCGTCAGAGATGCCTGGCGCCGGGGCGCTCGCGCGACATATTACGATCGACATCTTTCCGACCGCGCACGCGGCCCCATAACGGGAGCTCATGTCCGATCTTCAGTCCCTCACGACCCCGAAGCGCCTCGACGTCGATCGCTTCCAGGCCGAGATCCCCGATGGTTGGCAGCAGGGGCGCGGCGCGTTCGGCGGGCTCGTGATCGCGAACCTCGTCCGCGCCATCGAGGCGTTCGACGCGGCGCCGGAGCGCGTGCTGCGCTCGCTCACCGCGGAGTGTTGCGGCCCCGTGCCGCCGGGCCCGTGCACCATCCGCGTCGAGCGGCTGCGCACGGGCAGCGGCGTCTCCACCATCGCCGCGCGCATCGAGGCTGAAGGTGAAGCCCTCGCGCACGCGGTCGGCGTGCTCGCCAAGAAGCGCAGCGACGACACCGACTTCTGTCATCTCCCGGCGCCGACGCCGATGCCTCCGTGGCGAAGCGTGCCGGTGATCCCGGTGGCGGCGCCGATCGGGCCCGTGTTCGCGGAGAACTTCGAGTATCGCGTGAGCGGGCCGCCGCCTTTCAGCGGCGGTGCCGAGGCCATCGCTTCCG
Organism: Minicystis rosea; assembly: GCA_001931535.1. GTDB lineage: Bacteria > Myxococcota_A > Polyangia > Polyangiales > Polyangiaceae > Minicystis > Minicystis rosea. Next base: position 4,326,781 of record CP016211.1, on the reverse strand, counting down.
GTTGGATCAGGCCGCGCAACCCGGGCGCGGCGCGCGACGCGGCCTACCTCACGGCGTGCATCGATGCGTGGTGGCCGGCTATCGCCGCGCGGCTCTCGAGCCCGCGGCCCATCGCGACGTTGACCTTCACGCTGGAGCTCATCGGCTCGCTCGCCGGGCTCGATCCGGAGGCGCCGCTCTACCACGCCTCGAAGAGCATCGCCGCGCGCGACGGCTACACGCTGGAGACGCGCGAGCTGTGGGGCGAGGACGGGCGCCTCGTCGCGCGGAACCACCAGACGATGGCCGTGATCAAGTAGCGCTCCTCGGCTCGCCCATCTCGACGAACGCGTGATCACGATGGGGCCGCAAGCGGCCCCAAACCCCGGCCGGACGAGCCGGCCTTGATCCGATTGCGGCAGGGTCCCGCCCTTGCAGGAGGAGGGCCATGTTGAGCGCGGGCCTCGTGGCGGCGCCCGAACGAAGGGCGCGCCGCGAGCGGGGGAGCTCGGCGTCGCCGCATCGGCGCGCCGCTGCGTGTGCATGAGCCAGGGTGGTCCGTACGTCGAGCAGCAGGAGATCCACCGCGGGCGTCGCTACTCCGTGGCTCGGGTGACGGATGCCGACGGCGCGCCGCGCATCCTCAAGCTCGTGCGCTCGGGGCGCCGCGCGGCGCAGAGCGCGGCGTTGCTCGATCACGAGCAGGAGATGATCGAGGCGCTCGCCTCCGTGCCCGGCGTGGTTCGATCGTTCGGGCGCGTCGAGGTGGAGGGCGTCGCGGCGCTCGTCCTCGAGGACGCCGGTTCGCACAACCTCAAGGATTGGCTGCGGCGCCGCCCGTTGGGGGTCTCCGCCTTCCTCGCGCGCGCCATCCAGCTCGCCGACACCATCGCGGGGATCCACCGCGAGAACATCATCCACCGCGATCTCAACGCGACCAACATCGTGGTCAGCGAGGACGGCGATCGCTTCACGGTGATCGACTTCGGCCTGGCCACGAGCGCGTCCGGCGCGCAGGGCGCGGCCGCGGAGTTCGAGGGCACGTTGCGCGCGATCGCGCCCGAGCAGACGGGTCGCATCAGCCGGCTCGTCGATCACCGCGCCGACCTCTACTCGTTGGGCGCGACGTTCTACGAGATGATCACCGGGCGCCCGCCGTTCTCGGCGAGCGATCCGGCCGAGCTCGTGCACGCGCACCTGGCGCGCGCGCCGGCGCCGCCGACCGACACCAACCGGGCGGTGCCGCCCATCCTCGGCGAGCTCGTGCTCAAGCTGCTCGCGAAGATGCCCGAGCAGCGCTACCAGAGCGCCGAAGCGCTGGCCGCGGATCTGCGCGAGATCGAGCGCCGCCACCGCGCGAGCGGCGCGATCGATCCTTTCGATCTGGGCCGGCTCGATCGGGAGCGCGAGCTCGTCATTCCCGGCACGATCCGCGGGCGCGATCGCGAGACGAGCGCGCTCGCCGAGGCGCTCTCGCGCGCGGCCGCCGGCGCGATCGAGCTGTTCCTCGTGACCGGGAGCGCGGGCGTGGGCAAGTCGACGCTGGTGCGCGGCGCGCTCGCGTCACCTTCGGCGCACGGCGCGCGCTGCCTCTCGGTCAAGTTCGACGAGCTGCGCCGCAACATCCCTCACGGGGCCGTCGTCGAGGCCACGCGCGATCTCGTGCGGCGCCTCTTGCGCGAGCCGAAAGCGGTCGTGGACGTGTGGCGAGGGCGCATCGGCGAGGCCCTTCGCGGCGTGGTCCCCATCGCCGCCGCGCTGGTGCCCGAGCTCGCCGAGCTGCTCGGCTACGAAGGCGCCGCGGCGGGCGCCGAGATGAGCCGCCTCGCGCTGATGATTCATCCGATCGTCCAAGCCCTCGCGGCGAAGGGGAGCCCGCTCGTCTTGTTCCTCGACGATCTCCAGTGGGCCGACGCCGCGTCGCTCCGGCTCCTCCGCGCGCTGGCCGGCCCCGAGGTGCGCCACGTGCTGATCGTCGGCTCCTACCGATCCGACGAGGTCACCGAGGAGCACCCGCTCACGCGCACGCTCGACACCATCCGGCGCGCGGGGATCGCGGTGCAGAGCGTGCCCCTCGCGCCGCTCGATCTCGACGCGCTCACCCTGCTTTGCGCCGACGTCCTGCGCTGCTCGCCCGACCGGGCTCGGCCGCTCGCCGCGATCGTGCAGCAGAAGACGGCGGGCAACCCGTTCTTCGTCGAGCGCTTCCTGCGGCATCTCCATCGATCGGGGCTCATCGCCTTCGATCGCGAGCGCGGCGCGTGGATCTGGGACGCGCGCCGCGCCGTCGCCGCGGACGTGACCGAGAACGTGCTCGAGCTGATGGGCACCACCATCCGCCGGCTGCCGAAGCGCACCCAGCGCGTGCTCATGGTCGCGTCGTGTCTGCCCGGCAAGATCGAGATCGGCCTGCTCGCCGCCATCGATCGCGCGCCCGTCGCCGCCGTCTCCAACGAGCTGTGGAGCGCGCTCCGCGAGGGGCTGCTCGTCCCCGATCCTTCGTCGCTGACCTCCGCGTCGTTGGACGACGCGGGCGGTGAGGCGGCCGTCGCGCCGGGCGCCGTCTATCGGTTCGTGCACGATCGCGTGCAGCAGGCCGCCTACTCGCTGCTCTCCGCCGAGGAGCAGCAGCAGCTCCACCTCCGGGCCGGCTTTCTGCTGCTCGAAGGTGGGGAGCGCGAGATCGAAGAGCACCTCTTCGCGGCGGTCGATCAGCTCGATCGCGGCGCGGATCTCCTGCACGACGAGCCCGATCGCACCCGGGTGGCCGAGCTCATGCTGCGCGCGGCCGTGAAGGCGAGGGGAGCCTCGGCGTTCGGTCAGGCGCTGCGCTACGCGACGCGGGGGCTCGCGCTGCTTCCGGCCGAGGTGGGTGGATCGCACCAGACGCTGCGCTATGCCCTCACGCGCGAGGCCGCGGAGGACGCGTATCTCACCGGCGATTTTGCCGGCGCGATCGCGCGCATCGACGAGGCCATCGCGCTCGCTCCGACCGCCGTCGATCGCGTCGACATGGATTGCCAGCGCATCATCACGAGCACCGTGGCGCAGGACAGCGCCGGGGCGATCGGCTGGGCGCGCGAGGCGCTCGCGCGCTTCGGTCTGGTGCTCCCCGACGAAGGCGAAGCCGCGATCGTCGCGCGCACCGAGCTCGTCGAGATCCAGGGCCTCCTCCAGAACCTCACCGAAGAGGATCTCCTCGCCGCGCCGGCCATGCACGAGCCCGACGTCCTCGCCTGCATGCGCATCCTCTCGAACCTCACCGCGGTCACGTGGCTCGCCGTCTGCACGGGGCTGTTCTCGTTCGTGGTGACGCGCATGGTCGGCCTCTCGCTCCGTCATGGCATGGCGCCCGAGTCGGGCGGCGCGTTCACCCGCTTCGGGATGGTCCTCGGCGACACGCATGACGACTTCACCGCGGGCTATTGGCTGAGCCGCATCGGCCTCGATCTCGCGCGCCGTCACGGCACGCTCCGCCACGAGTGCCGCGCGCAGTTCGGCTTCTCGTTCCTCATGAGCCACTGGCACGGCCCGCTCCGCGCGACCCTCCACCACTTTCGCCGGGCCCTCGAAGCGTCGCTCGCGTGCGGGGATCTCGAGTACGCCGCCTTCGCGCGCGAGTACGCAGTCCCGCACCGCTTCGCCATGGGCGCCGAGCTCGATCAGGTGCTCGCCGACATCGAGGACTCCATCGGCTTCGCGCGCAAGCTCGAGAACCACAGCGCGCTCATGGCGTTCTACCTGCAACGTCAAGCGGTCCGCTGCCTCCAAGGACGAACGCGCGGCCTGACCTTCGACGACGACGAGTTCGACACGTGTGGCTTCCTCGACGAGGCCCGGCGCACCAAGCCCGCGCTCGTTTGTCGGTACGAGACCCTGGCCTTGCAAGCGCGCTATCTCCTCGGCGATCTCGCCGGCGCGCGGGCCATGTCGGCCGCCGCGACCGCGCACCTCGCGGCCGTGCGCGGCACCATCGTCGTCGTGGACTACAACGTCTACACGTCGCTCGCGCTCGCCGCGAGCTGCGCCTTCGCCGCGCCCGAGGAGCGCGAGCGTCTCGTCGCCGCGATCACCGAGAACCAGCGGCGTCTCGCGCGCTGGGCGCTCCGCTGTCCCGAGAGCTACCGGCACAAGCACCTGCTCGTCTCGGCCGAGCTCGCGCGCATCACCGGCGGCACGCTCGACGAGCAGCTCGATCTCTACGAGCAGGCCATCGACGGCGCGTGCCGCGAGCGCTTCCTCCAAGACGAGGCGCTCTCCCGCGAGCTCGCCGGCCGTTGCCTGCACGCGCGCGGCCGGCGCACCACCGCGGCGTATCATCTCCAAGCCGCCGTCCAGAGCTATGCGCGCTGGGGCGCGAACGCCAAGGCCGAGGCGCTCGAAGAAGAGTTTCGCGGCCTCCTCGCCGCGCAGGCCGCTTCCTCACCCGGGCCCATCGTCGACGAGACCGCCGGCGCGGCGCTCGACGTCATCAGCCTGCTCAAGGCCGCCGAAACGCTCTCCAGCGAGGTCGTGCTCGATCGCCTGCTCGAGAAGCTCATGACGGTGTGCCTCGAAGCGGCGGGCGCGCAGCGCGGCGCCTTGATCCTCGACGAAGAGGGCGCGCGTGTCGTGCGCGCGGTGGGCGTCGTCTCCGAGGCCGTGAGCGTCGCGCCCACCCCGCTCGCCGCGGCCGGAGAGCTCCCGTGTACCCTCATCGAGGATGTCTTTCGCACCGGGGACTCCGTCGTCCTCGCGGACGCCGCCCATCAGGGCCGCTTCACCGGAGACCCACACATCGCAGCGCGCGCCGTTCGCTCCGTGCTCGCCGTCCCCATCCGCAAGCAGGCGCGCACGGCCGGCGTGCTCTACCTGGAGAACGATCTGACGACGCGCGCGTTCACCACCTGCCGCGTGCGCGTGGTCGAGCTGCTCTCCTCGGAGATCGCCGTCTCCCTCGACAACAGCCTCCTCTTCGAGAAGCTCAAGATCGAAATCGGCGAGCGCGCCCGCGCCGAGCAGGCCCTCCGCTTCCTCGCGGAGGCGAGCGCGCTCCTCTCGGAGTCGCTCGACTACGAAGCCACGCTGGTCAAGGTCGCGCGCCTCGCCGTCCCGTACCTCGCCGACTGGTGCGTCGTCGACGTCTTCGATCGGGCCGCCACCTTGGAGCGCGTCGCCGCCGCGCACTTCGATCCCGTGAAGGATCCTCTCCTCCGCGAGCTCTGCGAGCGCTACCCGCCGCGCCCCGAGTCCGGCATCCCCGCGGCCGTCGCCATCCGCACCGGCGCCCCGTACCTCTGCGCCGATCTCAGCGACGCCTTGCTCGCCGCCATCAGCACGGACACGCGCCACATCGAGCTCATCCGCGCCCTCGGGAGCCGATCGCTCATCGCCGTCCCGCTCATCGCGCGCGATCGCAGCCTCGGCGCGATGACCTTCTTCACCGCCTCGACCCGTCTCACCTACGGCCCCACCGAGGTCGCGCTCGCCGAGGAGCTCGCTCGCCGCGCCGCGTTCTCCATCGACAACGCGCGCCTCTACCAGCAAGCGCAGGAGGCCATCCGCCTCCGCGAGGACTTCGTCGCCGTCGCCTCGCACGAGCTCAACACGCCCATCACCTCGCTCCAGCTCGCCGTGCAGGCGCTCTCACGATCCAAGATCTCTCCGCCGTCCGAGCGCCTCAACCGCGCGCTCCTCCTCGTCGAGCGCCAGGGCCTGCGCCTCGCCACGCTCGTCGGCGAGATGCTCGACATCTCCCGCATCCGCGAAGGCCGCCTGGAGCTCGACGTGGAGCCCGTCGACCTCTCGCGCGTCGCCCGCGACGCCATCGATCGGCTCAGCTCGGATCTCGAACGAGCCCGCTGCACCATCTCGCTGCACGCCGACGTTCCCGTCACCGGCCTCTGGGATCGCGCGCGCCTCGTTCAAGTCGCGACCAACCTGCTCACCAACGCCGCCAAGTTCGGCAAGGGCAAGCCCATCGCCGTCACCGTCGACGCCCACGCCGGCACCGCGCGCCTCGTCGTCGAAGATCAAGGCATCGGCATCGACCCCGCGCAGCTCTCGCGCATCTTCGACCGCTTCGAGCGCGGCGTCTCCGTCGAGCACTACGGCGGCCTCGGTCTCGGCCTCTACATCGTCCGCGAGATCGTCGGCGCGTTGGGCGGCTCCGTGCGCGCCGTCAGCACCATCGGCTCCGGCTCCTCGTTCGTCGTCGAGCTCCCCTGCGCCGGCCCCAAGCGCCAAGAGACGGTGAACGCTGCTTGATGCGCGGATGGAGCCCCGCTGCTCGTGGGCGCAGCGTGTCCACGTCGTCGAGCGCGGGTTGCGGGAAGGTGGATGCTACCGAGCGGAGCTTCGTGAGTGAGATGGAGATGCGTCGACGCTTCTTCAGACCTCGGACGTCACGCGCAGCGCGCCCGCGGGGGTGGGCGCCTCGTGCTCTAGATGATCGGGTACTCCGTCTTGAAAGTGCGGGACGTCGTCGAGCCGTTGCCCTCCGGAAGGGAACTGGAATCTCGCGACCGCTGCGGCGCTCGTCGTTGGCACTGCGAGTCCCTTCGGGCTCCACGTGTCGAGCATCCGGAAGAGGTGATGGATTCGATCCATGGCCTTGATTCGCCACTCCTCATCGCTGTTGTGCGCCCGGTACCACTTGGATCTGCCTTGGTGGTTGAACAGGTCCTTGATCTGCTGGTCGATCTCCACCATGGCGCCGGTGTCGGGCGCTACGGCGGCGCGCGCCGCGAACAGTTGCCGCTCCAGGTGATCCATGAGCTGGAGCATCCGCACCCAGCGGTGCTCGTCGAAATCGAACGCGGGTTGCTCGTTGTGCCCGAGGAACGTACGCGCAGCATCCTCGCCCTTCTTGCCGAGCTTCACCAACGTCTCGTGTTTCATGTTCAAGTTGAGCCCGCCCTCGCCCGGCTGCAGGTAAACGTGGGCGACGCGCTCTCGGTAGCTCGCGAGCTCGAGCTGCATGTTGTCGCGGCCGCTCTGCGCTGTATTAAGCATGGCGTAGAGCAGGTGGAACAAGCCTTCGATCCGCTGCGGTTTCGGCATCGCCAGATGTGTGTCCTTCGCGTTGTGCCGGAACACAGATGTCCCTCCGTCGGCGATCTTCGCGAACCAAGCGGGCAGCGGGCCGTCGCAGAGGTTGATTCCGAATGTGGGCCGCTTTGGCATCCAGTGATCGAAGATGCTCAGCGGGAAGTTGGCCGCGATGCCCCCGTCGCCGAACCAGCTTTCGTCGAAGTCATGTTCGGCGAGATCGACAGGATCGAAAGGTGGCGATGACGCTTGTCCCGCTCTCCTCCGTTCCTTGTCCTCCGCATCCCATTGCTCTCTTCGAGCACTGATCCTCTCCCACGTCTCGTCCTTGACCGAATAGAGCCGCACCTGGCTAAGCAAGATGGGGAAGCTCAAGCTCATGCGCACTGCGACGATGACCGGCAGCCTGCCACCTTGCGGTAAAGGGTAAAAGCCACTCGGCGGGCGAAAGAGCTTCTCTCTTTTCAGCCTCCGCGCTTCGGCTCGCTGCGCGCGTGCTTCGGGTGGATGGGCGTAAGCTGGTCGTGGATGGGGCTCGACGAGGTAGCCGACCACCCACGGTGGGAACAGACGCTCGAAGTCGGCGCGCTTGAAGAACAGCTTGTCGTTTTCGAACGGGAGGACCACGGGCTGCGCGAGGCTCAAGTTGGTGGTAACCATCTTGAAGGCGATCGAGGGCTCGTGTTTGGCCAGCTCGTCGATGGTGAGCGGTCGGTCGGTCTCCTTAAAGCCAGCCAATGTGTTGATAGCCTCGTGCAGCCAGTCAGTGAGCTGAGCCCGCTCCGACGTCTCTTTTCCTCGGCTCCCGAGGCAGAGCCCGTAGAAGGTCCGGTCACCCGTGCGGAGTGCATCGAAGCTTCGCTTGAGTTCGAGCGCGCCGCCCACGACGCCTGCGATGCGGTACACGGATGCGGCCGTGGTCGCCGCGATGACCGACGCGAGCCCGATCCCAGCTGGCGTGAAGGCCGCGGCGATCACACCGGCGAGCCCCCCGCTGAACACGGCGCCCTCGCCGGGCGATACCTCTGCCGCGAGCGCCCGCGTTGCGCGCCCAATCCAGGTCCAAAGCCCCGGCCCTTTCGATGCGGCCTTCGCCGAGCCTGTCGGTGAAGGCCGCTCCTCCGACGGATCGTGGAGCCCGCTTTCGTAGAGGCCCATCAGGAAGCGGTAGACGGGCGCGGTCTCCATCGCGGGCACGAACAAGGTTTGGATCAGCCCTTCGCGCTCGAGCTCTCTTCGATAGTGATCGAGGCCCGCAAAGCCGGCGTTCTCGTTGTCGAGCTGGTGGCGCCCGTACTCCGCTGCAGCGGCCACGCTAGCGGCGATTGCCCCCGCGGAAGCTCCGCCTATGCCGCGAAAGCGATACTTTTCAGCAAGCTTCAGGATCGCCGCCGGATACACGACCCCGCTCGCGATGCCGCCCTTCATCACCAGATCGCACTCGAGCTCTGGCGTCTGGAACCTGTCCTTCGCCTGTTTGGGCGCGGTCCCCGTATCTTCCTCGCTCATGGTCGCCCTCTCGCATGCCCCCAGCGTCATGGAAGCACGCTCCCCTCGCGCCTGGGGAGAGGACCTACCTTCGCATCGCCACGCTCTGCCTCGGCGCCTCACCGCTCTGCCCCGGCGTCACCGTGGCTTGCCTTGGCACGGTTGTGGGGGAGCTGTTCCACCGAAGGCGTGTCCAGGCAGTCTTCGCGGTGCCTGGTGACATCGAAGGGAGTTGCTCGCCTCGTCACTCCACCGCCGGCATCGCCTCGCCGGTCTTCTCCACCCCTCGCTTCGACGGCGGCGCCGCCACCGAGCGCGTCCCCGTGTCCGGCAGCCGCCCCGTGATGAGCCGTGCGCCGCGATCGTAGGTCAGGTACGCCGCCGCCCACTCCAAGATGACCGCGAAGCGGTTACGGAAGCCGATCAAGAAGAGGATGTGGATGAGCAACCACGCCATCCACGCCGTGAAGCCGCTCACCTTGAGCTTTCCGAAATCGGCGATGGCCGCGCCCCGACCGATCGTCGCGAGCATCCCTGGATCCTTGTAGTGGAATGGGAGGCTCGGCTCGCCCTTCAAGGCTCGCTTGATGTTGGCCGCCGCGTGTCGTCCGCCGTCGATGGCCGCGCGCGCCACGCCCGGCACGAGCTGCCCATCCTGCATCCGCGCGGCGGTGTCGCCGATCACGTACACCTCCGAATGCCCCGGGATGCTGAGGTCCGGCTCGACCAACACGCGGCCCGCGCGATCGAGCGGCGCGCCCAGCGACTTCACCACTGGCGACGCCGCCACGCCTGCGGCCCACAGCACCGTGCGCGACGCCACCCGCTCGTCGCCGAGCATCACGCCGCCGTCGTCGATTGCGGTCACGCGCGCGTCGAGCCGCACCTCGACCCCGAGGCTCTCGAGCTGCGCCTTGGCCTTGTCGCGCAGCGGCGGCACGTACGCGCCGAGCAAGTTGGGCGACCCTTCCAACAACAGGATGCGCGCGCGCGTCGGATCGATCCGCCGGAAATCCTGGGCCAGCGTCTTCTTCGCGATCTCGGCGAGCGTCCCCGCCAGCTCGACCCCGGTCGGCCCCGCGCCGACGATGACGAACGTGAGCCACTCGCGGTAGCGCGCCGGATCCTCTTCGCGCTCCGCCGCCTCGAACGCAAAGAAGATGCGCTTGCGCATCTCCAGCGCGTCTTCGATCGTCTTGAGCCCGGGCGCGAAGCGCTCCCACTCCGGGTGCGCGAAGTACGAATGCGTCGCCCCGGTGGCGAGGATCAGGTGATCGTAGGCCACCGATCCGCCGCCCGTGAACAGCACGCGCCGCCGGTGCACGTCGACCGACTCCGCCTCCGCGAGCAGCACGCGCACGTTCTTCTGCCGCCGCAGGATGCGCCGGATCGGCACGGCGATGTCCGCCGGGTTCAGCCCCGCGGTGGCCACCTGATAGAGCAGCGGTTGGAACGTGTGGTGGTTGCGCCGATCGATCAGCGTCACCTCGACGTCGGCCTTCGCCAGCGCGCGCGCCGCGTAGAGGCCGCCGAAGCCGCCGCCGATGATCACGACGTGCTGCCGGGTCGCGCTCATGGAAACCCCTCACGAGGGCGACGCCGAGCGGCGCCGTGGGCCGGGCCGAGGATCGCGCTCGCCCCGCCGCTCTAGGGGAGGCAGCGGCCGGCGGCAATGCCGTGCTGGAGCGGGGAGGGGCCGGTGTCACCGGCCCCGCGCGTGCGCCTCACTTGGCGAGCGACTGCAGGTACTTGTTCATGTACACCGCGCTCTTGTCCCAACCGTCGCGGAGCTGCTTCTCCGCCGAGGACTCGATGAGCCCACCGACGCCGAAGATCTTCGCTTCGATCGACATCTCGGCGATGCGGCGGCTGCGGTTGTCGTCGATGCGCTCCACGCGGATGAGGCCGCCCGTGAAGAGCTTGTCCGCCATCGTGCTGGGCGTCATCTTCCACCGCCAGACGCGCTCCGGCTTGGTCATCGAGCCCTCTTCCGTGTAGCGGAAGCCAGATCCGAAGAGCTTCTGCACCGCGGCCGGCACTTCCATCTTGGGCTGCGCGCTGACCTTGCGCGACGCGCGGGTGTCGTCCTCGAACTGGTCGACGACCTTGAACTCCGGGAAGCCGAGGGCGTCCACGTAGAGCTTCGTGTTGAATTCCTTGTCGAGGAACGTCTTCCAGAACGTGTCGACGTCGCAGTGGATCTCGTGGGTGACGGTGAACTTTCCCATGGGGAATACCTCGCTACCGCGGCACTACCGCGGCCCTGTTTCGGTGTCGAGCCGGGAGGCTCCCGGCGCGCCGCAGATGCTCGCGGGCGCGCCGGGCCCTCCGTGAGGTGGCCGCCGCGTGATGCGGGCGGCCTTCGCTTTCGCTCACTTGCGCCGGGAGGCGACGAGCTTCTCGAGCCGCTCGAGCGCGCGCTCGATGACCGCTTCGCTGGGCCCGAAGGAGAAGCGCACGTGATGCCGGAAGCGCGAGGCGCGGTGCGCGCGGCGCTTGCCCGGGTTCACGTCGAAGAACTCGCCGGGCACCACGATCACGCGGTGATCGAGCGCTGCGCGGAAGAGCGAGCGCCCATCGTTGAGGCCCTCGGGCAGGTCGGCCACGGACCCCCACACGTAGAACGTCCCCTGCGGGTCGCAGTCGATCGTCACCCCGATCTTCTTGAGCCCGTTCACGAGCAGCTCGCGCTTCCGCGCGAACGTCGCGTGGATGGCCGCCGTCTCGGCGCGCACCAGATCCAGATCGAGCAGCGGCACGGCCGCGCGCTGCATCGGCTTGCTCCCGCCGCCGTCGAGGAAGCTGCCGGCGCTGGCCACCGCGTCGATCACCTCGCGCGGGCCCACCGTCCAGGTCACGCGCCAGCCCGGGTAGCGCCAGTTCTTGGTGAGGCCGTCGAAGATCACGACCGGCGTGTGATCGACGTCCTCCACGTAGCGCGCCGCGCTCTCCATCGGCGCGGGCCCGCCCATCCCGTAGACGTAGTGCGAGTAGAACTCGTCGAGGAGCAGCGTGCAGTCGAGCTCCTCGGCGGTGCGCACCCACGCCGCGAGCTCTTCCCCGCGCACGTGCTTGCCCGTCGGATTGCATGGGTTCGACGCGAGGATCGCCGAGAGCCCGCGCCCCTGGATCTCGCGCCGCAGATCGCCGACGGAGAAGCTGTAGCCACGCTCCGCCTCGAGGAGGATCGGGATCGGCGAGAAGAGGCGGAAGACGTCGAGCAGCTCTTCGTACGCCGTGTAGTCGGGGAGGAAGTGTCCGAGGTTGATCTGCCCGAGCGCCGCCGCCGCGCGCGTGAGCGCGGTGCGCCCGCCGCCGGAGATGGCCACGTTCTCCGCGCTGTAGCGCGAGGGCATGCCGCGCCGGTACGCGCGGTTGTAGAAGTCGGCGATCGCCTCGCGCAGCTCCCACAAGCCGGCGACGGGCGCGTACTCCTGATCGTCGACGGCGATCGAAACGTCGGAGACGCGCGGCGGCGACCCGGGCAGCGCGTCCGTCTCCGGTTGGCCTTGGCCGAGGTTGCACCAGCCGTCTTCCGTCGGCTCGCCGCCTTGTCGATAGCCGAGCTTCGTGGCCTCGCCCATGACGTAGATGACGCCGGTGCGCGGCACCTTGCGGAACGCACCGAGCGTGCGCTCGTCGCTCACGTGACGCGCGGGCGGGGCGTCCGTCGCGCCTGCCTCCGCACCGTGATCGGGAAACTCTTCGTGCTCCTGCGTCTCGGCTTCGCTCATGTTGCTCCTCGATCTCGCGGGGGCTGCCCCGCCACGGCTCGCGCCGTCGTCGCGAAAAAGACTTTCCATGCGGAGGATCGCGTCTCCCTCGTCGCGCCGCCCTCCGGCGAAGCGCGGTGCTCGCACCGTCCGCGAAGGCGATGGAGATCGCGACGACCGCCCCGCGTCTGCCGTCCTACCAGCAAACGATCCTCGCGACGATCGAGCTGCGCGCGGCAACATCGGACATCGCGGCTTCGCGGTGCGCCGCCACACCGGCGCGAAGCGTGGCGGCGTGCTCGGGACGAGAGAGGCATGGCGGCAAAAGTCCGCGGGTTTCGCGGCCCGCGCGGGGGCACCTTATGCGGACATGCGGCGTATTCCTAGTGTCGCGTGCCGCGATGCCCTGCTCCCAACCGCCCTCGAGGTCGTGTATGGTCGCGGTCGTGTCGCACGACTCTTTCTTCCCCCCGCGCCCGTGGTCGACGCGGTGGAGGCTGGTTACTGGATCGAGGCGGGCAGCGCGCCGCGCGTGTCGTGCCAGAAGGTTCACGGCTTCGCCGAGGCGCTCGAGGCGGCGCTCGATCCGCTCGCGCCCGCGCCGCTTCGTCTCGCCATCACCGGCCTCTCCGACGAGGCCGTCGCGTGGATCGAGCGCTGGTCCGAGGACGCGGATCAAGTCCGCCGCGCCCTCTTGATCCGCCGCGTCGGAGACGGCGCGCAGATCGTGATCATCGCGACGCTCGCTTCGCATGGCTTCGGCATCCCCACCTCGCTCGCCGTCGAGTCGGTGCGCGCGCGGGAGACCGACGACATTCGCCGCAGCGGCGTGCACCTCAGGGTCGACGTGCAAGCCGCCCTCGCGCGCTACGACGCCGAGCAGCGCGCCCTCGCGACGGAGCCGCAATCCGAGCCGAGCGAGCCCGCGCCGAACGTGGTCCCCCTGCGACCGCACGCGCCCACGAGCACCGGGATCAGCTCCGATCCCGGCTGAAGCCGGCGCATCGCCTCGCGCCCATCGCTCGCTCTCGCCCGCAACCCACGCTCGTCCACGACACGTCGTCGCATCGCGATCGTCATCACGACGACATCGTCCGCGGCGGAGCGCAACCCCGTGAGCACCGCACGAGGCGGGAAAACGGCCTACAACGGACGACAGCGCGCAGCCTCGACCATGCAGAAGGTTGTGTGCGGGCTCTTGCTGTCTCGGGCGGCGATGGTATCTTCAGCAATGGTTTCGGAAGGAGCTTGCTCCAGGATTGGTCCTGCCGGGGTGCACTCCGGCGCCGAGATCGTGACCTGGTCGTGAGGCTCGTGCTCACGCACCGACATCGAACACCCAAGATGGCCGACTGGAAGTCCCAGCCCGGCCCAGGGTGCCGGCACGCCGGAGGAGGGATGGGCATCATGCACAGTACCAGTGGCTCTAGACCGGAGGCTGGGAACCGCTGACCATCACAAGGCGTGGTGACGGCGGCGTGAGGAGCCGAAAGGCTCGCTGAACGCTGCGCCCGCGCCGTCTCCCCGGAAAGGGACACGAACAGGATTCGCGTCCGAGCCGGTGAGACTGGGTCAGAGGCCTCTGGACGAGGCCCGGACGGGTCGGGTGCCAGGCACCCGGCCCGTTTTTCGTTTGTCTCCCCTGCGCGAGCCCGCGCATCTCTGCGAGTCAGCGCAACCGTGAGCGATGCCAGCGCGCTCGAAACGTGAGCTGGCGCATGCCCTCGCTGCGCGCGCTCGAAACGTGAGCCGGCGCATGCCCTCGCTGCCCATGCCCGATGCATGAGCCGGTCGTCCGCGCTCGCTGCGTGGGCCGCTCATCCCCGCCCGCTGCGTGAGCCGGCGCATCGTTCGTTTCCCGCGCTGCGTGCTTGCGTCGCGGCGGTCGATCTGGGACGGCCGCTGTCGTCGCTCATGACCTCGTGGACCACGGCCTACGATCTTCGCACCGGCGCGCGCGCGGCCGGCATTGCGGTGATCGCGCTGGCGGTGGCGACCATCGTCACCGCCGCGACCGACGAGGGCGGACCCTGGTCGTTGCGGCTCGGCATGCTGGCGGCGCTCTCGCCGCTTGCCGGCCTCCTCGGGACGTTGGGAGCGATGCGCGTGGCCGCGGGGCGCGGCGAGCTGCGCGCGCTGTCGGCGATCGGCGTGGATCCATGGCGAGCCATGGCGGGCGCCATGGCGGGCGGCGCGGTGGTCGGCCTCGTCGGGCCCGCCGGCGCCGCGTTGGGCATCGGTGATCTCGCCGCGCTCTTCCCGCGGCCGGCGGCGGCCCGCCACTGGGTCGTGGACGGCGACGGCCTGCGCGAGCTGACGCTGGGCATTCGGGTGGGCGCGCACGGGATCCTGTCGCTGGAGACGCCGTTGCCGTCGGCGGGGAGCGGTCTGCCGCCGTCGGCGCCGGCGCTCGCGATCGGCGCGCTGGCGGTCGCCGCCGTCGTGGGGCCGGCATGGGTGGTGGCGGCGGGCGGATCGACGAGGTGGCGGGCGGTGGCGGGCGTGGTGGCGGTGGTGGCGGCGCTGGCGTCGTTTCAGGCGGTGGCCGCGGGGCGGCTCTCGCCCGTGACCTTGCTGACGGCGCCGCTGGTCCTGCTCATCGACGCGGCCGCGGCGCGCTATCGTGCGCGCGCACGATGAACGAGCCGATCGTCTCCAAGGGCAGCAGAGCGCAGGGCTTCTCCATTCTGGTGCACGGTGGCGCCGGCAACGTGCCCGTCGAGCGGCGTCCGCTGCATGCCGAAGGCTGCCGTCGCGCCGCGCGCGCCGCGGCCGACATGCTCCGCGGGGGCGGCTCCGCGCTCGACGCCGTGGAGCGCGCCGTCCGCGCGCTCGAGGACGATCCGCTCTTCAACGCGGGCACGGGCGCGTGCCTCAACGAGGATGCGCGCATCGAGCACGACGCATCCATCATGGAAGGCAAGACGCTGCGCGCCGGCGCCGTGTGCGCCCTCGCGGGCTTCGCGGCGCCCGTCTCCATCGCCCGCGCCGCGCTCGAGGATGGGCGGCACGTGCTCTACGCCGCACACGGCGCGCATCGCTTCGCGCTCGCGCGCGGCTTCGTCGAGGTAGCGGAGGAAGCGTTGATCACGCCCGCTGCCCGCGTGGCCTTCGAGGCTGCGCGCGCGTTGGGCGGCGCGACGGGCTGGGCCGGCGGCACGGTCGGCGCGGTGGCGCGCGATCGCGCCGGCAACGTCGCCGCGGCGACGAGCACGGGCGGGATGATCAACAAGCGCGTCGGTCGGGTAGGGGACTCGCCGCTCATCGGCGCGGGCACGTACGCGGACGATCTCGCGGGCGCCGTGTCGACCACGGGCCACGGCGAAGGCATGATCCGGCTCGGCGTGGCGCGCCTCGTGACGCTGCGGATGGCCGCGGGCATCGCGGCGGAGGACGCGGCCCGCTCCACGATCGACGAGCTCCGCGCGCGCGTCGGCGCGACCGGCGGCGTCATCGCCGTGGATCGCGAAGGACGCTGGGGCTTCGCGCGATCGACGGCGACGATGTCGTGGGCGACCTGCGACGACGACGGTGACCAAGCCGGCATCGACTGACGACCCATGGAACGAGCATCGCCCCGCCGTCGCATGGAGCGGCCGGCGAGGCGATGAAGCGGGATGCGATGCAGAGGCCCGAGGGCCTCGGGCGCGGCGCTACTTGCAGGCGCCGGGCATCTTCGCGCCGGCGAGGAACATGCGGAGCTGCGCGAACGCCTGTTGCGCGCTCGGCGTGTTGCGCATGCCGTTGCAGGCGTTGGCCGCGGCCATGTAGTAGGGCTTCTGATCGAGCGGCGCCGAGTTGGCGTTCTGCTGGAGCGCGGCACAGCACTTGGCGATGCTGCCCGCCGCCGAGCCGCCGCCCGGCTTGCCCGCGTCGAGGCCCGCATCGCCGGCATCGGTGCCGGCGTCGACCGGCTCTTCGGGGTGACCGTGGCGGGCGCCGAGGGCGTCGGCGCCGGAGGCGGAGCCGCGCTCGCCGTCGTGGCGGGCTTGTCGTCGTCGTCCTTTTTGCAGCTCGAGCAACCGTTGCCGAACATGAGCAGCATCACCGGGAGGAGCGCCGCTGCGGCCACCGTCATGGATCGTTTGCGATTCATTTTCGAGACCCCTCTATCCTCGGTAGGAGACCGTTACCTACTTGCTTCGACGCGCAGGAAGCGCCGCCATTCGTGGGCGCGGCAACGGAATCTTGCTCCGGCGCGCGGCCATGGCAGCACGAGGATGGGCCCGCTCACGGTCCCATCGTGATCACCACGGAGACGTCCGCTGTCGATGTGTCCGGAAATGCGTGAAACGAAGCGCGGAGGAGGTCGACCGAGGCGCGCTCGGTGATGATGACGGCGACCGCCCGGTGCTACACCGCGCGAGCTCGTCCGGACGAGCCCATCACTTGATGGCGGCCTTCTTCGCGGCCTTGGGCGCCTTGGGCGCCTTCTTCGCGGCCTTGGGCGCCTTGGCCTTCACGGCCTTGTGCGGCTTGGCCTGCGCCTTGACGCGCTTCGTGGTCTGGCCCGCGTGCGACTTCTTCGCGTTCGGCGTCCCCGCGAAGGCGAGCGAAGGCACCATCAGCGCGAGCACGAGGGGCAGGACACGGGCGACGATCTTCATGCTGATTCCTTTCGAGGCCGGCTCGTGCGAGCCGCGCGCCCAGTTTGCCGGCCGGGCAGGTTCGAGGCTAGCTCGTAGTCCAAGCCGGGACGCGACGGAAGACCGGAACCCGTACGGCCCACGATCCCTCCGCGTTCGGCATGTTCCGGTTTAGCCCCAGGCGGCGCGGAGGGCCAAGCTCAGCGTGGGCAGAGCACGAACCGGACGGCCGCCCATGGCACCCGCGTTGCTCTCCGCCCCGCCCCGAGGAGGGAACTGTGTCGACCAACGCCACCGATGCGAACGGCGCGCGGCGCGAGGATTCCGCGCCGCGTTGGGTAGTCCCCTGGATGCGCGTGGGCGGGGTCGCGCTCGCGGCGATCGCGGCGCTGGCTGCGGCGGGGTGCGAGGCCACGATTCAGCCGGCCAGGGCCTTCTCGGTCGCCTACGCGGACGGGGACTGGATGGTGCGCGCCGACGTGGTGCCGCCGAACATCTGGGCCTATCCGCACGTGGCCTTCGGCGGTTCGTACGTGTACCTGGTGGACGGCCGCTGGTTCTATCCGACGCCGGACGGCTGGATGATCTTCCGCCGCGAGCCCGTGGAGCTCTCCCGCCAGCGCACGCTGATGGGGCAAGGTCGCTATCGGGCGCCGTTCCACGGTTATCCGAGCCGCTGACCGCCGCCCGATCGCTCGCTTCGCGGTACACTGCGCGCGATGCGAGCTTCTCCTAGCCGAACGGCCGCCCTCTCCGTGTTGGCGGCGACCCTCACCTTCTCCGCGGGCGCCGCGGCCAACGGGCGGTACCCCGCCGCCGGCCAGATCGCGCTGGATCCTGCGAATCCAGGTACGATCATGGTGCGCGCCACCTACGGCATCCTGTTCACGAAGAACGCTGGGCAGCGTTGGGAGTGGGTCTGCGAATCCGCGGTGGGCTTCTCCGGATCGGAAGATCCGATGATGTCGTTCATGGCGGACGGCACCATCCTCGCGGGCATCTTCGAGGGGCTCAGCGTCTCCCGCGATCATGGTTGCGGTTGGTCGTTCGTCGGCGGCGGGATCGACAAGCGGTACGTCGTCGATCTCGCGGTCGACAAGGTCGACGCGACCAAGGGCGTGCTCGTCGTCTCCAACAGCACCGGCCAGGACGACGCCGGGCAGCCGGTCTTCTTGGGGCAGCTCTGGCAGACGGCCGACAACGGCAAGACGTGGACGCAGGCAGGGACCGATCTGCCGAAGCAGTTCCTCGCGCTGACGGTCGAGACGGGGCCGTCCGATCGCAACCGCGTCTACGTGAGCGGGCGCATGGGGCCGCCGAACTACGCGGGCGTGCTCCACCGCTCCGACGATCGCGGCGCGACCTGGCAGGAGAAGCCGATCCCGGGCAGCGACGACACGCACCTGCCCTATGTCGGCGCCATCGATCCGAACAACCCCGACATCGTGTACGTGCGCCTCGACGGCGCGCCGCAGGATCAGCTCGTCGTCACGAAGGACGGCGGGCAGACGTGGACGAAGGTCTTCGAGAGCACGGGTGATCTCTTCGGCTTCGCGCTCTCGCCGGACGGGGCCACGGTGGCGGTGGGCGGCGACAAGGACGGCGTGTGGACCGCGCCCACGAGCACGCTCGCGTTCACCAAGGTCTCGAGCGTGGGCGCGAAGTGCCTGACGTGGACGGCGGATGGGCTCTACGCCTGCGCGGACGAGTTCATCGACGGCTTCACCGCCGGGATCTCGAAGGACCAAGGCAAGACGTTCACGCCGCTCATGCACCTCGGCGGTCTGTGCGGGCCGCTGACCTGCGATCCGTCGAGCAACGTCGCGCAGCACTGCGTCTCGCAGTGGCCGGTGACGGCCGCCAACATCAGCGCGGTGAGCTGTGACGCGCCCGATGGAGGCGCGAGCGGCAGCGCGACGAGCGGGTCGTCCGGTGGTGGTGCGTCGTCGTCGTCCGGCGCCGGGGGCGGCGACAGCGGGTGCGCCACGGCGGCACCGGCGACGGGCGCGGCCTCGATGGCGGCCTCGGGCGCGGCGCTCGTCGGTCTGCTCGCGGCCATGCGCCGCCGTCGCCGCCGTTGAGCATGCACGCGCCGCGGCTCTCCACGACCGATCTCAACCTGCTCGTGGTCTTCGACGCGCTGGTCGCAGAGGGCCACGTCACCCGCGCCGCCGAGCGCGTGGGCCTGACGCAGCCGGCAATGAGCCACGCGCTCGGACGGCTGCGCAAGCTGGTGGGCGATCCGCTCTTCGTGCGCACGCCGCAGGGCATGGTGCCGACGCCGCGCGCGCTCGAGCTGGTCGAGCCCGTGCGCCGCGCGCTCGGCGAGATCGATCGCGCGCTCCATCAAACGCCCCGCTTCGAGCCGCGGGAGGCGCGGCGCCCGTTCGTCCTCGCGTGTGTGGACTTCGGCTCGTTCGTGCTCGTGCCTCCGCTCCTCGCGCGCCTGCGCACCGACGCGCCCGCCGTCGATCTCGTGGTGCGGCAGCTCCGCATGGAGACCATCGAGAAGCAGCTCGCCGACGGCGAGGTCGATCTCGCGGTGGGCGTGCTCTACGACGCCGACGATCCCTGGATGGTGTCGCGCCGCCTCTTCCACGAGCGCTTCGTGTGCATCGCGCGCACGGGGCACCCGAAGGTGCACGGCGCGCTCTCCTTGGACGAGTTCGTCGCGCTCGATCACGCGCTCATCTCCCCGCGCGGGCGGCGCGGCGGCTTCGTCGACACCGCGCTCCACGGCCTCGGCAAGAAGCGTCGCGTCGCCCTGATGATCCCGCACTTTCTGGCCGCGCCCCTCGTGGTCGCGCAGTCGGATCTGCTCCTCACGCTCCCCGAGCGCATCGCCCGCGGCTTCGCCGCGATGCTGCCCCTCACGATGGTGGCCCCACCCATCGAGCTGTCCGACTTCACGGTCAGCGCCTTCTGGCACGAGCGCCAGACCCACGACCCTGCGCACGCCTGGTTCCGCGGCCTCGTGCAGGACGTCTGTCAGACGGTCTGATCGCCCCGCCGTCTCCACCGCACCGACCCGCCGCCACGGAAGTCGCCACCCTCGGCGCTCGAGCTCGCCAGCTTGGGCGCCGATTTCGCCGCTCCCTCGGTGGAAACGGCGTCACCGACGCCGGCTTCCGCCACTTCCGTGGTGGCGACGGCGTTACCGGACCCTCCGGAACGGTTCCACCGGGTCGCCCAACGCGCAGCACACCCTCCGGAACGGTTCCACCGGGTCACCCAACGCGCGGCACACCCTCTGGAACGCTTCCACCGGGTCGCCCAACGCGCAGGACACCCTCCGGAACGCTTCCACCGGGTCGCCCAACGCGCAGGACACCCTCCGGAACGCTTCCACCGGGTCGCCCAACGCGCAGCACACCTCCGCCGTTGGCAGTGGGTTGGGTTCGACGGATCGGGGAGGGATTGGAGACAGCGGCTCGGGGGGAGCCGTGGTGCGCCGGCTTCGCGAGGAGGGCGAAGCCGGCGCGGGGGCGCGCTACGGCGTCCACTCGATCGATTCGCCCGGGAGCGTGCGGTAGGTCTTGCTCACGTAGTCGCTGAGCTCGAGCCACCACTGCTCGTCCTGGGCGCCGGTCTTGCGCACGCTGTCGGTGAAGAAGCTGCCGCGGATGCACTCGGCGGAGCCGTCGGGGTTGGTGCGGCAGCGGCCGTCGACGTAGACGATGATGGCCTTGGGCAGGCGGCGGGCGCCGCTGAGGCGGGAGTCGTTCATCCAGTTCTTCAGGAGGACGATGGTCGCCTCGAGATCTTCCGGCCCCTGGCCGTAGCCGTGGAGCAGGTAGATGACCGGGTAGCGGATGTTCTGCAGGTGCTTGTTGCAGTACCCGGGCGGGAAGCTGATGCCCATGGGGGCGCGGCGACCCGAGGGGCCGGTGGCCGTGCCCTCCGGCGGGAACGTGATGGTGTGGCTGCCTTCGAGGCAGTCGGGGATCGAGTTGGTGTCGTCGCTGTCCTCGACGCGGAGGGTCAGATCGGTGCGGTGCCGCCAGCGCGAGGCGATGAAGTAGAACGCCGCTTCGAGACGCGACGCCACCTCGAGGCCGGTGCCGACGTGCTGGCCGCTGCCGTTCTCGATGTCGGTCGCCGTCGGATCGATCTTGCCGTAGCGCTGGAAGACGACGCCCGGGAGATCGTCGAAGTCGACGAGCTTGGGATCGTAGGCGCTGGGCATCGACGGATCGAGGCCGGGCGCCTGGCCGAAGCCGGTCAGGTACGTGACGCCGCGGCCGCGGGCCGCGAACGTGCCGATGAGGTGCTGCGCGTCGACGCCGAAGTTGAAGAGGTCGCGCAGGCCGCCGTCGGTCCAGAAGTCGATGCGGGAGAGCGCGTCGTCACCGAGGTCGCCGCCGGGCACCTTGCTCGGATCGACCATGCGGCGGACGATCGAGTGCGCGTCGCCGTCCCAGAAGCGCTGGAGGCCGCGCGAGACGGTGAACTTCCCGTCGCCCTCGCCGACGTCGTAGCCGTCGCCCGGCTTCTTCCAGCCGTCGGCGGGCTGCTGCTTCGTGCCCTGCACGCCGTCGAGGCCGTAGTCGTCGAAGGGCTCGCCCTGCTGGTAGCGGTGATCGCCTTCGGTGCCGGTCGGGTTGTACTGCGCGTCGTAGTCGTCGCCGGCCGGGTCCTCGTTCACGCCGGCCACGTAGCCGGGCTCCTGCGAGCTCGGAACGCCGTCGGTGCCGACGTCGCGCCACGGCTCGTGACCCGCGCGGATGATGGGCTCGAGCTCGTCGCGGACCCCATTCCCGTTGTAGTCGACGGCCAGGCCGACCTCGAGCGGGTAGTCGTTCGTGCCCGCGCTCCAGGTGTTGGCGTACGGCGTGAGCGACTGGTTCTGCGGGCTGCCGTCGCAGACCGTGATGACCGGGAAGATGCCGTCGGGGTTGTACTCGTCGTCGTAATAGTTGTTGAGCGTGAGCGTGTGGCTGCAGCGCTCGTGCGGGCAGTTGTTGTGGATCTCCTGCTGCTTCTGCTTCTCGGGGCAGGTGTCCGTCCCGTCGGCGCAGTCGAGCGGATCGACCCAGACGGCGCACTCGCGGTTCGGATGATCGCCGACGACGCTGCCGTGATCGGGCGGCACGCCGGCCGGCAGGTTCTCTCCGTTGGGCGAGAAGTTGTCGCCGTTCGGGTTGCCGTACATGAGCGCGAGGTCGCGGAAGATCTGCGAGTAGTCGTCGCGCGCGAAGCTGCCGCCGTTGCCGGCGCGCGGGTATTCGTACCACCAGGTGTTGAACGTCTGCGGGTGGAGGTACGGCTCCGTGGGCTTGGGCATGAGCACGCACTTGCCCGGCGGGTTGCCCATCGGGCCGATGCACTTCTCGTCGTTCTGGCAGTCGGTGTCGACGGTGCACGCGGTGGCGGCGAGCTGGATCTGCGGGAGCGTGGTCCCCTTGGTGATGGGACGGAAGCCGCCGAGGTGGTTCGTCTCGATGTAGTTGAGCAGCCACGTCCAATCGACGGGGCCGCCGAGCGGCGCGATGACGTCGAAGAGATCGTGGTGGCGCAGGCCGAACGTGGCCGAGCCGCCGCCGCCCATGGAGACGCCGGTGACGCCGCGGTAGCTGAGCTGGCGCTTGATCGACTTGGTGCCCGCGTCGGTGGGCACGAACGCTTGGTACGTGCCGAGGCGCGGCGCCATGAACCGGAGCGCCCACTGGCCGTTGACCTGCTCGAAGTGCGCGTCGGCGATCGGGATGGCGCGCGGCTTCTTGAAGGCCGGGCCCGAGTACGCGACCACGAGGTGACGCAGGCGCGCCGTGCTCGGGAAGAGCCCGGGGTTCACCGGGATCGAGAGCGGCACCTCGCGCGGGAAGACCTTCGTTTCAGGGCCGAACGTGATGGCGGGCCCGAGCGCGACGTGGCCGGGCATCGACAGATCGGCGGAGCACCCGACGGTCGCGTCGAAGGCCGGCACGCTCCAGAGGAAGCTGTTGTACGGCGCGGTGTCGGCGCCCTTGGGCAGGCGGATGCTCGCGGCGCCGAGCGCGACGGGCACGGCGTCCGCGTGCACGGTGCCCGAGGCCGGCGTCCCGGTGCAGGTGGGCACCGCGGGGTCGAGCACCTCGACCGTGATGGGCGTGGTGACCTCGACGGGCTTCGCGTCCTTGTTCGCGGGATCGGGCTGGACGGCGACCTTCACGGTGATCGTCGCGGTGCCCGGCTTCGAGCCGGCGGTGATGGTGACGGGGACCTCGTCGTGGTGGAGCGAGACCTGCGTCGCCGCCGGCGTGCGCACGATGTCCTGCTGATCGCTCGGCACCTCGAAGGTGACCGGGCTCGGCTGGCACGTGTCGGGATCGACGAAGACCTTCACCGTGCGCGTGGTACAGCCCGACGCTCCATCGGCGCAGGTCGGCAGGAAGATCTTCGCGGGCGTGACGCGGATCTTGATCTGCGAAGGATCCAGCGTCGAATCGGTGCAGATCTCACCGGGCATCGGCTGCTCGACGGAGCCGCCGGTCCCGCCGGTGCCCGTGCTGCCTGAACCACCGGAGCCCACGGGTGTGGTGCCGCCGCAGCTCGCGGCGAGCGCTCCAAAGCCGAGGCCGGTGCCAAGTGCGAGGAGCGCGCAGGAGCCGAACAAGAAAGACGTCCGCATGGCGCGCCAGCATACGGGACGTGTCGACCGCACGAGAAGGCCGAAAACAGGAATCTTTTCGCCGGCACCGCCGGCCCGGACGACCGGAGCTACGACGCGCCGCAGGAGCCGAAGCCCGTCGTTCGCGCGGCGGGCTACGGCGCGGGCGCGGTGAGCGTGCCGCTCAGGGAGATGCTCGTTCCCCCGACCGCGAGGTCGCCGAGCCAGTGGCCCGAGAGGCCGGTGGGCTGCGCGGTGTCCCCGACCGTGGCGTCGGCCGAGGCTTTGATGGACAGGGTGCCGAGCGCCGCGGTCTTGAGCGAGGCATCGAGGGCCGCGCCGAAGCGGGTGCCGATGGCCTTCTCGCAGAGCTGCTCGATGCAGGCGGCGTCGCAGGTACCGAAGCTGCCGAGGGCGTACGCGAGGCCGGGGCAGTCGGCGACCGCGACGAGCGCGTCGGACACGGAGGCGGCGTCGGGCACGTCCACCTGCGCCGCCGCGAGCGCGGCATTGCCGGCGAAGCGGGACGGCTCCCACCCGATGTCGGCGCTGAGGATCACTTTGTCCTGCGGCTCCGCGCTCCACGTGAGCGGGACGCTCTTGGAGGCGCCGGCGGCCGCGCCGTCGACGTCACCGAAGCGCGTCACGGTCGCCGTCGCGGGGCCTGGGTTGCCGGAGGCGAGGAGCGCGTCGAGCGACAGCGACTGCGACGCGAGGCCGGCGGAGGACCAGAGGACGAGCCGATCGCGCAGGCCGGGCGCGAGCTTGGAGAAGTGCGCGGTCGCGAGCGCATCCCATCCCTTGTCGATGCGCTGCGTGGAGAACGCTGCCGTGCTGCTGCTGGGGACCAACGCCGCCATGGCGTTCAAGATCACCGACCCTTCCTTGCCGTTGCTCGGGAGGAAGGTCTCGGCGACGAGCGCGCCGGCGGCCGCGAGGAGCGGCGAGAGCGCCGCCGCGGCCCCGCTGAAATCGAAGGTCGTGAGGAGGCTCGCGCCCGTGAGATCGAGGGCTTTGTCGATGACCTTCACGGGGACGGTCACGGTGCCGCCGGGCGTGAGCGCGGTGGTGTTGGCGCAGCCCCACGCGAAGTGGCCGGCGCGGATGACGACGGCGAGGTTGGGGCCGACGGGCGCGTTCTTGATGATGGGCACCGCGCCGGCGGGGGCCGTGGCGCCGAGCGCGCCGGGCGGTTCCTCGGGCAGGGTCGTCGCGAGATCGTTGCAGGTGGGACCGGCGACGACGCTCGCCGTCCACTCCGTCACGGTCCGGTGGCCGCCGTACATGGGCTCGACGCGGATCGAGCCGAAGCCTTGATCGCTGACGGCGACCGCGCGCTCCGCGCTGGCGCCGGGCGCGCCCTTTTCGTCGAGCAGCGAGGCGCGGACGTGGAACGTGGTGGCCTGCGAAGGCGCGTGGAGCTCCACGCCGGCGTGACCCGTCGAGCCGGCGGTGGTGACGGGCGGATCGAGCCAGCCGTCGAGCGGCGATCCGAGCAACGTGAACGCGATCGCGTAGGGCGCGGCCGGCTCGCCGACGACGCCGAGCACGTGCGTGGATCCTGGCGCGAGCGCGAGGGTGCCCGTCTCGTCGAAGCGCACGGACGCATGGTTGGGCGGCACCGTGGTGCCACCGCCGCTGCCCCCGGTGCTGGAGCCGGCTTCCCCTGCGCCGCAGGCGGGGAGCGCCCCGCACAGCACGAGGGCCATCACGATGCCAAGCCGAAATGCGCGCATGAAAGCAGAGCGATGATAGCGCGCTCGCGGGGAGCGGGCGAAGTCTCGAGAGCGGCCGCAGTCTCGGCGCGCAGGCCGCTGTGGGAAGAAAGATCGGTCGGCGCGCTGACGCTCTGGTAGAGTCTTCCATACTCCGCTGGGCGCCCACGCTCCGGAGTGACTCAGGAAATGACGCCTTCGAACCGGTCCGGAGTGACCCCTGATTCGGCGCGCTCCGGTGTCTCGGTGGCGAGCCTCGACGAGCTGGTGAGCGCCGCCGATCGCGCGGTGGTGGACGCCAACGTGTCGATCGTTTCGAGCGCTCCCGGCGCCGCGTTTCTGGTGTGGGGCCCCGAGGTCCTGTGCCTCGCGCACAACCGCCAGTATCGATCGCTCGCCGCGCTGCGCGTGAGCGTGGTGGGCAAGCCGCTCTTTCGCTCGCAGCCCGAGGTCGAGCGCGCTTGGCGCGCCAAGCTCGATCTCGTCTATGCGGGCAGCAGCGCCACCCTCGACGGCTCGGCGCTCTCCGGCGGGCCGGAAGGGAGCGGCGATTCGCATCTCGGTTGGCTCCTGCCGGTCTACGGGCCGAGCGGCGCCAAAGGCGCGCTCGGCATGTTCATGGATGCGGGGGTCGTCGTCGAGCCGGCCCGGCGCATCATCGGCGCGCTCGGGCAGGATCTGCGCGAGCCCACGATCGGCATCCAGGTCGTGGCCGAGCGGCTCGCGCGGCTCCCCAAGCCGACCCGCGAGCGCTGTGTCGAGGACATGGATCGCGTGATCGAGCTGACGCGCCTCATGGATCGGCTCATCGACGACATGGGCGCGTTCGCGCGGCGGAGCAGCGCCGCCGGCGGCGCCCGCCTCAGCCTGCGACACGGCGATCTGGGCACGATCGTGAAGCTCGCCTGCGAGCGCATCGACGTCGGCAAGCACCCGCCGCTCCGCGTGAACGTGGTCGAGGTGCCGGGCCTCTGGGACGACGAGGCGATCCTTCGCATCCTCACGACCTTGGTGACGAGCGCTTGCCAGAGCAGCGACACCGCCGCCGTCACGGTGGAGGTCTCGGCCCTCGGTCGCGAAGGCGCCTGCATCTTGGTGAAGGACGATGGCCCCGGTCTCCGCAGCGACGACGTGGATCAGCTCTTCGAGCCCTGGCGCCGCGGTCTGGCGCCGGGCGCCGAGCGCCGCCGGCGCGGTGCAGGGCTCGGCTTGTTCCTCGCGCGCGAGCTGGTGAGCGCGCACGGCGGTCGCATCACGGGCGAGCGCACGCCCTCCGGTGGGTTCGCGTTGCGGGTGCTGCTGCCGATCCCCGGCAACACCAACCCGGCGCCGTCGTCGCGATCCTTCAAGACGCTCGGTTGATCGCTCACGCGCCGACGCGCGCGCGGAGGAGGCGCGCGGCGTTGGCGAGGCCGAGCATGGTCTCCAGGAGCGCGAGCCCGGCGGCGAGCAGCGGCGGCACGTAGCCGAGCGCGGCGGCCGGGATCAGCACGGCGTTGTACACGGTGGCGAAGGCCGCGTTCTGGCGGAGCACGGCGCGCAGCGATCGGCCGAGGTCCACGAGCGCAGGGAGGCGATCGATGCGATCGTCGGTGAGGACGATGCGCGCGCGGACCGCGCCCGGGAGCGTGTCCGGCGCCACCGCGATGCTCACGTCGGCCTGCGCTCCGAAGGCCGCGTCGCGCGAGCCGTCACCGACGAGGAGCACGCGCGCGCCGCGGACCTGGAGGTCGCGGATGGCGAGCGCCTTTTCCGCGGGCCCGAGGCCGCCCGAGGCCGGGATGCCGAGGTGGCGCGCCGCCTGCGCGGTGGCCGCGGGCGCGTCGCCGCTGAGCAGCAAGGGGCGCACGCCGCGCGCGGAGAGCGCCTGGATCGCGGCGATCGCGTTCTCGCGGAGCGGCGTGTGCAGCTCGAAGCGGCCATGGGCGACGCCGTTGCGACCGAACACCACGGCGCTCGTGCCGGCCGTTCCGTCGTGATCCGCGAGGCCGAAGCGCGCCGGTGATCCCACCTCGACGAGCGCGCCGCGCATGCGGCCGGCGATGCCGTTGGGCGACTCCGTCACGCGCGCGTCGGCGCCGAGCGGCGTGGGATCGACGCGGGCCGCGGCGAGGTAGGCGGCGACGGCGCGCCCGGCCGGGTGCGCAGAGAGCTGCTCGAGCGCGGCCACGTCGGCGATGAGCTGCAGATCGGGCAGGACGCCGGGCATCCACACCACGTCGCGCACGTGGCGTCGCGCGGAGGTGACCGTCCCGTTCTTCTCCAAGCACGCGACGTCGACGGCGGCGAGGGCCACGAGCGCCGCCGGATCCTTCACGATCACGCCGGCGGCCCGCGCGCGCAGCACCGCGATGGCGCGCGCCGCCGGCGCGGCGGCGAGGATCATCGACGGCGACGCGACCACGAGCACGGCGATGGCGGCGGTGACGGCGAGCGGCCCGAGCGGACCTCCGCCCAAGCAGCCATGCGTGACGAGCGCGAAGGACGCGCAGCCGAGCGCCGCGGTGATGATCCCGCGCACGGCGGCGTCCTCCCACGTGCCATCGGGCGGTGTGGCTTCGGCCTCGGTGAGGCGCGCGAGCGCGGCCCTGACCTCGGCGTCGCCTGCGTCGCTGCGACCTGCCGGCGCGCGATCCTCGAGCGCCGCGTCCAGATCGCGGCGCGCGCGTCGTCGCAGCGCGTCCTCGACGAAGCGCATGGCGAGCGCCGCCACCGCGATGGCGGCCGCCGCCACGAAGCCGGATCCCGGCTCCGGTGGCCGCGGCGCGAGGCGCAGCCCGAGCCCGGCGAGGCCGCCGCTGGGCGCTCGATGCGCGAGCAGATCGTGCAAGCCGAGGCCGAGCACAGCGGTCGCCGCGGCCAGCGCGAGGGCGTCGCGATCGAGGAGCCCGCGACGCAGCAGCGCGATCGCGCGCCGGCCGAGCGCCGCGCCGGCGGCGAGCACCGCGATGCTCGCGAGGGCGAGCTCCGCGACGAAGACGGCTCGCCCGGATCCGCCGCGCACCGCGAGCAGCATGATGTTGGCGAGCGCCACCAGCGCGATGGCGAGATCGACGCCCGGTGCGCGCGCGGCGCGCGACGTGTCCCTGACGTCGTAGCCGGCGCGGATCAGCGCTGCCGCGAGATCGCTCTCCGACGTTCGCTGGACGTCGAAGCGAACGTCCGCGCGCTCCTCGCGCCAGCGAACCGTCGCGGTCCGCACGCCGGGGATGGCGCGGAGGATCGTTTCTGCACGCCGGCCGCACCCCCGACAGCGGAGGTCTCCGAGGTGCAACGCGATCCTGCGTTCGATGGGGGATGTGACCTCCGGACGGGCCGCGTCCGGGGCGAAGATAGGTTGGCTGGACTCGCTCACATGGCGCTCCAGCTTCCACCGTAGCGAACCGCGGGCCGACCTCTGTGTGCACGCCGAGCGCTGCCCCTCACGCCTCCGGAACGGAAACCGGAGGCGCATCGGAGGCACGCTCGACGGTGCGTGCGGCGTGGGAAGGATGACGGGGACGAGCGTCGCGAACGCGAGGACGAGCGTGATGGCGCTCGCGACGTTTCTGCGAAGGGCTTACTTCGTGTAGACCTGCGCGGCCGCCATGCCGGCGCCGCGCGTCGCGCGAATCACGACCTTCGCCGGACCGCCGATGGGGAGCGGGTTCTTCCAGCAACCGGCGGCCTTGCCGCCGAGGGTCGCCTGCGGGCCCTGACCCTGCGATTGCGCGAGCACCGTCGGCGGGAAGTTCGGCATCGGCTGCGCGACGAGCTGCACGTCGAGCTGCTGGATGCCCATCCCCATCGCGACGACCGTGTAACACTTGCCGGGCTCGACGTTGATGGGCTGCTCCAGCGTTTGCCCTTCCTGGAACTGGCCGGCGATGACGCCGCCGTTCGGGCGCGCGCCGGGCGCTTCGCTCGCACCGAGGCCGATCAACACGGGCGACGCCGCCGCGGCCGCCGCGGGCGCGATCGGCTGCGCCTGACCACCACCTGCGGGCGGCTGCGCGCCGGGCTGCCCGTAACCGCCGGGCTGGCCATAGCCACCGGGCTGCCCATAGCCGCCGGGCTGGCCGTAGCCGCCGGGCTGTCCCGGCTGGGCGTAGCCACCGGGCTGCCCGTAACCGCCGGGCTGGCCATAGCCACCGGGCTGCCCTGGCTGGCCGTAGCCACCGGGCTGTCCCGGCTGGCCGGGCTGGCCGTAGCCACCGGGCTGACCGTATTGCTGCTGGCTGGGATCCATGGGCGGCTGCTCGTTTCCGCCGCAGCCGATCGGCAGCAGGAAGAGCAGCGTCGCAGGAACGAGGAGGGACAAGCGCATACGGTCTCCTTGGTTGGTACGGCTTCACCGGCCGGCGGGAGGATGCGGTCACATGGACGCGCGTCGCGCCGCCGAGGGCTCATGCTTCCGGGTCGGCCTGCTCGGGTAGACGTTCGATGTACGGGGCTGTTCTACACCCGTTCGCGGCAGCGCAGAAAGGAGATGCACGATCGCGACGGGCCCTGGGAGCAACGGGGCCGGGCGGGCCCACCTTTCACGGTCCCACGCGATCGTCCGGCCTGTGGCGTGACCACCACCACCGTCGCGGTGCGGTCCGCCGCGACGGGGGACCGGTTGACAGCCCGGCGCGCACGAAGGAAAGGCGAGGAGGAAAGCGCGGCTGGCATACGCCGCGACTTCGTGCAAACAGGGGCCTATGAGCGACATTCAGAGCACCATTCGCGAGACCGTGGAGAAGAACCGGGTCGTCCTCTTCATGAAGGGGACGAAGAACTTCCCGCAGTGCGGCTTCTCGGCGCGCGCCGTCGAGGTGCTGAAGAAGTGCGGCGCCGACTTCAAGGACGTCAACGTCCTCGCCGATCCGGCGCTGCGCCAGGGCATCAAGGACTTCTCCAACTGGCCGACGATCCCGCAGGTCTACGTCGATGGCCAGTTCGTCGGCGGCAGCGACATCATCATGGAGATGTTCCAGAACGGCGAGCTGCAGAAGCTCCTCACCCCGAAGAGCTGATTGCGTCGGTGACGCCGGCCGTGGCCGCTTCGCCGGCCGGCGTCTCGCGATCACCGCGGCGCGCGTGATGCCTCACGGATCCGCGCAGCAGCGGAAGCCCGTCGAGTAGTCCCAGTGCAGCGTGTTGTGCGCGGTCGTCACGTAGAGACAGCCGTTGCCGTTCAGCACCGTGTCCACGTAGTAGCCGCCGCGGAACGTGCCGGCCGGGTCGGCCGTCCACTCGTGCACGTTCCCCATCATGTCGAACGCGCCCTCGGCGGTGACGCAGCCCGTCCGCGCGCCCGTCGTGTCCACCGACTCGGGGATCTGGTTGATGCACGCGTTGTCGATGTGCGACCAGATCCACGAATCGCTCGTCCCGAAGTATTCGACGGCCGGGTGCACGTCGCGATGATCGTTGCAGACGCCGAGCATCTTCGTGTTGCCGTACGGATAGGTCGTCCCGTTCGGACCGCGGCACGCGCGTAGCCACTCCGTATCGGTGCAGAGCCGCTTGCCCGCGTTGAGGCAGGCCTCGCCGGCCTGCACGCCGTCGATGTAGCCCTGCGGCACCGCGCCCGCGACGGAGACGGCGATCATCGGAATGTCGCCCGGGTTGAAGTACGGCGACCACGAGGTCCCGTCGTCGCCGCGCACCAACGTGGCCTCGTACTTGTCGATGCAGAAATTGCTCACCGCGATCATCCCCGCGGGGCAGTTGCCGCCGCCGGGCGCTTCGGTGGTCTTCCCGGCGTTGGGGAAGACGTGGACCATCGGATCGCACAGCGCTTCGCCGTAGGGCGTGCAGCACTGGATTTGGGTGGGGCCGGGGCAGAAGCCCGGGGTCGAGTGATGATCGCCGAGCGCCGCGCAGTCGGAGACGTCGAGGCACTGGCCCGGCACGCCCGAGACCATGCAGTCGTAGTCACCGCCGTCCGAGGCATCGGCGCCCGCGTCGTCCATCGGCTTGCCGGAGCTGCTGCTCGCGGAGGTCGCGCTGCTGGTGCTCGTCGTCGCGCCGCCATGGCCGCCGGCGCCGCCATGGCCGCCGGTGCCGCCACCCTCGCCGCCGTCGCCGCCCGACGTGGAGCTGTTGCCCGGAGGCCCGCTCTCGCGACCGGAGCACGCTGCCACGAGCGACACGATCGTGAAGGCGACCCAAGGAAAGCGGAAGGCCATGCGCGCGAGGATAGCCGAACCGCTCGGCCGGCGCCCCGCCGGCTTCATGCTTCCGGATCGATCTCGATCACGTCCGCGGTGTTGGCACCGTTCAGGTTCGTGGTGGCGCGTTTCGCCGCGAAGAGGTTGGCCCGCTCCAGATCGGCGTCGCGCAGATCGGTCGCCTCCAGGTTGGCGTGCGCGAGGACGTCGATCGTTTGAGCTCCAACGATTGGCGCGGCCGTCGGCTGGTCGATCGTTGGAGCTCCAACGATTGGAGCCGGCGGGACGACGGGCGTTGGCGCTGCTGTCGTGAGCACGTCGACGGCCTTCGTTTCCAAGGTCTCGTCGCCGGCGAGCGGCGGCACGGGCGCGTCCACGCGCGGGCTCCACGGTGCGCCGGGCAGCGGAAGGGAAGGCCCCGACGGCCGCGCGCCCGGCTCCGTGATGGCGAAAGGCGTGCGCCGCGGAGCCTGGGCCGGCCCGAGATCGAGCATCGTGGTTCGGTCGTCATCGTCGAAGGCCACCGCTCGCGGTGAGGGATCCATCGCTGCGCTCGGCGCGGGCGGAGGTGGGTATCCCGCAACGAAGGGTGCCGATGGCATCGCCGCGTTCGGTGCCGGCGGAGGCGGGTATCCAGCTCCGAACGGCGCTGACGGCATCACAGCGTTTGGTGCCGGCGAAGGCGGGTATCCAGCTCCGAACGGTGCTGACGGCATCACAGCGTTCGGTGCCGGCGGAGGCGGGTATCCCGCGACGAAGGGCGCGGATGGCATCGCGGCGCTCGGTGATGGCCGGAATGGATGCGCGTCGCTCGCGTGTCGCATGCCCGTGATGGAGATCGCCTTGGGGTCGCCGCGTTTCTCGGCGTCGTCGAAGAAGCGCGGTCGCGGCGTGTCCGTGGGGCGCGCGGCCGCGCGAGGATCGGCGGCGGGAGCTTGGGCGCGCATGGGGATGGGCGGCGCGGGGTATCCCGATGGAGTGCGCGTCGGCTCGGCGGCCGGCGTCGTCGTGCGCAGCGGCATGGGCGGCGCTGGATATCCCGGCCGCTGCAGCGCGCCGGACATCGCGATGTCACCCGCGTCGGGCCACGTGCATGGATGGCCCGGCAGCTCCAGCCCGACGTAGGCTCGGAGATGCGCGAGCGTGTCGCCGAAGGCCGCGTCGACGGCGAAGCTCCCGCGCCACACCACGGCCAACGTCTGGCGATCGGCGTCGATGACCAGCGTGTCGGCGAGCATCTCCACCGGACGTGGCGGCGCGCCGGGCGCGTGCACGCGTGCCTCGACGCGCGCCGAAGGAAGCCGGGTGGACATGCGCGGAAGCGCGGCGTGCATGCCCTCGAGGACGACGTGCTCGTCACCGCGGAGCAGCTCGATGTGCTGGTCGCGGGGCGCCGCATGAAACCAGCGGAAATCGAATCCATCGGGCAGCTCCGGCGCAGGTCTCAGCAGCGCGGCCGGATCGATCGCGCCTGCGAGCCGGCGCCGTGAGCCCCACGTGCGGGCGATCGGAGCGAAGCCCGCCGAGCGCGCCGCGGCGGCGGGATCGACGATGTTCGGCAGCCCGCGCAATCCACAGCCGGCGGGGTTGTCGTCGACGCCGGGGCCGCCGTGCGCGTGCTCCCACGTCAGCGGGATCGTGCGGAACGGTTGCGGCGCAGCGCTCGACCCGAGCGGCCGATGACCGAAGACGTGAAGCTTCTTGTCCAGCAACGTGCGCTGCTCTCGATGAATGGAGAGCCGCACCATCGTGGCCGTCGCGGGCCGGCCGCCCGGCGCATGCGCGTGGCCGCTCAGCGTCACACCGGCGCACGGGAGGTAAGGCGCGAGATCGGAAGCTTCGTCGAGGGCGCCGGACGCGCGCATGCGATCTTCGCTGATCACATCGAGCGGCGGGAGCAGCCGTGCTCGACCTTCGTGCACCATCCCGAAGGTGGCCTTGGCGATGATGCTGACCCGCGGCACGCCGCCCGCCCGCCATCGCACCGCGCCGCACGAAATGGGCCTCAGCGCGACGACGGCGATCGGCCAAAGCAGTGGCACGTGCCCACTCTACCGGCGAGCCCTGAACCTGAACAGGGCCGCGACCGGGGCGAGCGCCGCATCCAGGAGGCAGCGCTCTGCTCGCGCTTCACGTAGCTCCGGTGCGCTCGTGACGGCGTTGGGCAGCGTCTAGAAAGCCTTCACGAGCTTCTCGAGCTTCCGCTCGTCGCCGTCGCTGAGCAGGCCCACGGCCACGACGCTCATGCGGTCGGCGCGGAACACCGACTGCGCGGCGGCGCGCACGTCCTCGCGCGTGACGCGCGCGAGCTCGGCGTGCCGCTCCGTCGGGGTGCGAGCGATGTCGGCGAGGGCCGCGAGGCCGTAGAAACCGGCCACGCCGTCGGCGTCGTCGAGCATCGCCTCCAGCGACCATTGGTGCCGATCGCGCGCCTTCGCGAGCTCGTCCTCGGTCGGTCCGTTCTGCGACACGTCGCGGAGCAGCGAGAAGATCTCGCGCGTCACCACGAGCGCGCGCTCGTGCGCGGCGCCGGCGGCGATGTCGAGGACGCCGTCGTCCTCGTAGGCCTCGAACATGCCGGACACGTCGTAGCAGAGCCCGAGGCGATCGCAGATGCGCTCGTAGAGGCGCGTGGACATGCCGTCGTCGAGGATGCGGAGCAGCATCTCCACGGCCGGCTCGTGCGGATCGCGCTCGCTGGCGGCGCGGAAGGCGATGCGCAGATCCGTTTGGCTCGAGGTGTTCTCCACGAAGGAGAAGCGCGCCTTCTTCTGCCCATCGGGCGGCGGCGTGATCGCGGCCCGCTTGCCGCGCGGCATGGATCCGAAGCAGCGCTCCACGGTGCGCATGGTCCCGTCGAGATCGCCGATCTTCCCGGCCACGCAGAGCACCGCGTTCTCGCCCGTGTAGTGCTGCGCGTGGTGCGCGCGCAGCATGCGATCGTCGAAGCGGGCCAGCGTCTTGATGTCGCCGGTGATGGTGAAGCCGAGCGGGTGCCCCTCGTAGATGAGCGCGCGGGCCAGGTTGTCGGCGTCGATGTCGCGGCCGTCGTCGTCGAGATCCTCGAGGATCTCTTCGTGCACGATGCCGCGCTCGACCTCGATGTCCGTGAAGCGCGGCGCGATCGTCACCTCACCGAGGAGCGCGAGCACGCGCTCCAGGTTCTGCGGCGGGACCGAGACCGTCATCAAGCCGTGGTCCACGTGCGTGGCCGCGTAGAGCGTGGCGCCGAGCCGCTCGAAGGCGAGCGCCTGATCATGCGCGCTCGGCAGCGAGGCCGTGCCGCGGAAGACCATGTGCTCGAGGAAGTGGGAGATCCCGTTGTTCTCGGCCGTCTCGAAGCGCGAGCCGACCCGGAGGTAGAGCGAGGCGACCGCGCGATGCACGCCCGGCATCGGGACGAGCACGACCCGGAGGCCGTTCGGCAGGACCGTGTCGTGGTGGGCGAGCATCAGCGGCTACTCGCCGTCGTCCTCGAGGGGCGCCGGGCCCGACTCGGAGCTTTGACCCTTCGGCTCCTCGACGAGCTCCTTCGTGTACTTGGCGTCGCTCGCGAGCGTGCTCTGGAGGCGCTTCACGTACGCGGTGAGCGAGTCGCTCGCCTTGTACGCGCGCATGTTGGCGACGTAGTACTCGCGCTCCTTCTCCCACGACTCCTTCGACGCCGGCGCCTTCTCCTTGAGCGCGATGGAGAGGTACCCATCCTCGAACGCGAGGGCGTCGCTCGCCGCATCGCCCGGCTTCTCCAGCCCGAACGCGATCTTGGTCAGCTCGGCGCTGGAGCGCACGCCGGTGATCGGCTCGCCCGCGATGTTGAAGGGCATCGTCGTCTCGAGCGTGGGCCGGTTCGGGTGGTTCGCGATCGTGAGCGGCTCGCGATCCTCGTCGACCTTCTTCTCGTCGGCCTTCTTCTCGTCAGCCTTCTTGTCGCCCTTGTCGGCCTTCTTCTCGTCGGCCTTCTTGTCCTTCTTCTTCTCGCCCTCGGCCGGCGCCTTCGTCTTGGCGAGCTCGGCGAGGTACTGATCGAGCGCGTCCTTGAGCGACTTCCCGCCCTTGGCGGCGGCGCTCACCTTCTTCGACGCCTCGAGCGCCAGGCGATCGGCCTCCTGCGTCACGTACAGCTCGCGGGCCGTCTGCAGGCGGCCGAGCTTCTCGGCGTCCGCGTCCTTGGCGATGGTGTCGATCTTGAGCAGGTAGAGCGCGTGCTCCGTGGTGACGACGTCGCTCACCTTGCCGGCGGCGAGCGCGTTCACCGCGTCCTCCAGCGGCTTCGGCGCCTTGCCCTTGAGGAGGCAGCCGACCTCGCCGCCGCGGTTCGCCGTGGTGCCATCGCTCATGCTGCGGGCCACGTCGGCGAAGTCCTCACCCTTGGCGAGACGATCCTTGGCGCGCTCGATGCGAGCCTTGACCTTGGCCTTCTCCTCGTCGGTCGCGGTGGTGCCGTCGAGCTTGAAGACGATCTCGCGCACGCTGCGGCACTCGGGGAGGATCTGCGCCTTGCGCGCCTCCCACACCTTGTCGAGATCGTCCTTGTGCGCGTCGGCCCAGGCCTCGATGGCCTTGGGGGACTGATCGACGACGAGGTCCGCGTAGAAGCGGCGATCGAACCGCGCGTAGTCGAGCGTCACCGACGACTTGTCGCGGGCGTACTGCTCGAAGGCCTCGTTCTCGCCGATGCGCGCGCGGCCGCGGATGAGATCGCGCATGCGGGCCGCGACGATCTCCTCGCGCTGGTAGGCGCGGAAATCAGGCGTCGAGAGGCGCGTGATCTGGCGGACCTGCTTGTCGTAGACCTTGGGGTCGTACTTCTTGGTCTTCGGGTTCTTGACCGGGAGGACGCGGAACATGTCGTCCCCGAGGCCGAGGTTGCGGCCGAGCGGCGCGGTCGGGCTCATGTCGGCGGCCGGGAGCGAGACGTGCGCGCGGCCGTGACCCAGCTCGGCGGTGAGGTCGTCGTCCGAGATGCTGATGCCGAGGCGCTTCGCGTCCTGCGTCAACAGCCAGCGCTCGAGCAAGCCGTCGGCGACGTGCCGCCGGAGGCCCATGGCCTTGAGCCGGCCCGGATCGAAGTTCCAAGCGACGAGCCGATAGGCTGCTTGGAACTCCGTCGCTGTGACGGCGCAGCTCCCGTGCACCTCGACCGCGCAGGTTGGACCGCTGTCGCTGCGGCCCGCGTTGCTGGCGGGTCGGAATTGGAGAATGAAAACCACCGCGATCGCAATGACGGCGGCGGCACCGAGGACGGAGGTGAGTTTGTTCACGGGCGCTCCAGCGCGGCCGGCATAGCACGAGACGGCCCCGACCACACACACACGTTTCGCGTCGGCCAAGCGAACGCGTCCAGTCGGATGCCCGCGTGGACGTGGGGCGTGACGAAAATCTCCGCCACCCGGCCCGCGCCTCGTCTGTCGTGCCTCCCACGCGCGCGACCATCTGCCCGCTTTCGCCGCGCTTGGGGGCTTCGACCGGCCGCGCCAAATTCGTTCGGCCTACCTTTACTGCGACGCCCGGCGGCGTTAGGTCGGGCGGACTCATGGCGACCCCCAAGAATCAAACGCGCGATTGCGGCCTCTACCGGGCGACCAAGGCGCTCCCTGGCAACGAGGCGGCGGTGCCGGCCGGCACCCTGGTCTACTTCCACAATCACCACGCGACGGACAGCGGGCGGCCGCTGCCGAGCGTGATCCCGCCGGATCACAACGTCCACAACCGCTGGCACTTCCACGTCGAGACGGCGATCAACGACATCCGCAGCCCGAGCTGGGTCGAGTCGCTCGAGAAGATGCCGGACCAAGGCTTCTACACGCTCCGCCGCGAGCTCACCTTCGACGGCGGCTCCTGGCCCAAGGGCTCGATCGTGCAGCTCGGCTACACCCGCAGCGCCGACGCCATCCTCTTCATCGCCCGCGTGCGCCCCACGCTCAGCGAGAACGACCTCTTCTTCTCGGACAAGGGCGTCGGCATCAAGCGCGAGCAGCTCAGCATCCTCGAGCCGGCCGTCATCTACAACGAGCCCGGCGACGGCAGCGAGCACCCGACCGGCCCCTCGCACTGAGCTTCGGGAAAGAGCCGCTCTTTCCCATCTCCCCAACCTCGAACCGCCCGCGCCGCTCCCGGCCTCACGTCGACCTCCTCGGTTACGCGCCGGCTTCCTTCGACCTTCGTCGCACGCTGCATCGATCTGCAGGGGATTTCGAGGCTCGATCGCGCTCTCCTCGCGGTGGATCGGTGAGGCGCGTGGCATTCGGCCTCTCGATGGATGAGGCTTCGTCTTTCGATGGATCCTGAACGTCGTGTCTCTGGGCGCCCGGCGTTCAGCCTCGCCAGCAGTGCGGAGCCGTGTGTATCCTACACGTTACCCTCGTGAACCGTCGTAACCTCACGCCACCGATCGGGATCCCGGTCCCGGGCCTGCCGCCGACGCGCCGTGCCACCGGTGGAGCGCGGCGCAACGTCAGTTATCGCGTCTCGTTCTTCCGCGATCCGGCGGGCGCGGATGGGAGCCCGCTCGAGCTGCCCGGCTGGGCGTTGAACATCAGCCGCGGCGGCCTGCGCGCGATCGTCGAGGATCGCGTCGACCTCGGCGAGGAGCTCGACGTCGACATCGCGGAGGAGGGGCTCCGCCACCGCGGGCGCATCGTGTGGACGCAGGAGGAGCCGGACGGGATGATCGTCGGCGTGGAGTTCCTCGAGCGGCTCCATGCGGCGCCGCCCGGCGTGGAGCTGGATTCGTCGATCGAGATCTCCCCGGCCGCGCTGGCGAGGCAGCTCGACCTGACCCCCGAGGAGCTGAAACAGGCCCTCGAAGCGCCGGCGGAGAGCTCCCGCGACGGAGAACCGTGACGGCGCCCGGTCCCTCTGCTTGACGGGGACCGCAGGAATTTGCGAAAAGTGCATGCGCCGGCCCATCCGGCACGCGGACACGGTCGATGCCGACGCCTGCAGAAATCAAGAAGGCCCTGCGTGAAGCTGGGCTCGAGATCTACCAGACGCGAGGGAACACGGTGCACCTCGCGGATCGGGTGCGCGAAAACCTGCTGATGGATGCGCAGATCTTCATCCGCGCCGGCGAGCCGCCGGCCACGCGGGTGGGCTTCGTCGTGCGCGCCCAGCACAACGATTTCCCCAACGAAGGGGAAGCGCATCTCTTCGAGCGTGCCCGCCGTCTCGCGGCGCCCGCCGTCGATCGCGGCTACGAGGAGGCCTCGGCCGAGGTCCGCCGCGTGGTCGATCCCGGCGATGGGCAGCGCACGCTCGACACGTGGTGCGAGGTCTCGTTCGAGAAGGCCGTGGCCGATCTCGAGGCCGCCGTCACCGAGGCGCGCTTCGCCCTGTCCATCGAGAAGGCGGCGCCGCCGACGGTCGACGGCACGCCGGTGGGCGAGCCCGGCGCGGCGCGCTGACGGTTCGCGCCGCGCGGACTGCCACGAAATCGTCGGTGATGTCGAGGAATGGCGACCGACGATTGGGAGCGCGCACCAGACGCTCACCGAGCTGCTAAGCCTCGCGGCATGGAGGCGGACGAGGCACCGCGGGGATCGTCGCGCGCCGGCGCTGGGCCCGTTCTCATGGGCGCTTCGCGGCGCCTGCTCGGGCCTGCCGGTCCGCTGTCGAAGGCCTTCCCCGGCTACGAAGAGCGCGAGGGCCAGCTCGCCATGGCCGACGCGGTCGAGCGCGCGCTCGCGCACGATCGCACGCTGCTCTGCGAGGCGGGCACGGGCACGGGCAAGACGCTCGCGTACTTGGTGCCGGCCATCCTGAGCGGGAAGAAGGTGGTCGTCTCCACCGCGACCAAGGCGCTGCAAGAGCAGATCATCACCAAGGACATCCCGCTCATCGCCGAGCATCTGGGCCTCGATCCGCAGGCTGCGCTGGGCAAGGGGCTCGGCAACTACCTGTGCCTGCGGCGCTACGACGAGCTCAGGAAGAGCGCGAACGCGCTCGCCGATGCCAACGTGCGGCGCTCGCTGCCGCTGCTCGAAGCGTGGGCCGAGGACACGGAGACGGGCGACATGGCCGAGCTCGTCTCGCTGCCGGAGGGCGATCCCATCTGGCGCGAGGTCTGCTCTTCGAGCGAGACGCGCGTCGGTCAGAACTGCGCCTTCTACGATCGCTGCTTCGTGACGCGCATGAAGCGCGATCTCGAAGAGGCCCGCCTCATCATCGTCAACCATCACCTCTTCTTCGCCGATCTCTCGGTGAAGATGGCCGCCGAGGGCCGCGGCTTCGGCGGCGCCGGCGCGTTGCCGCCGTACGACGCGGTCATCTTCGACGAGGCCCACGAGCTGGAGAGCGTGGCCACGGACTTCTTCGGCGTGCGCCTCTCGCGGGCTCGCTTGGAGTCGCTCTTGCGCGACGCGGATCGCGCATTCGTGGCCGCGGGCCTCGCCGATCCGGTGCGCGCGAAGGGGGAGGGGACGGCGCTCACCGCTATCGTGCAAGAGGCCGCCGAGGCCTTCTTCGACGCGCTCGCGAAGCTCGTGACGGCGAACGGCGAGGTCGGCCGCCCGGAGGGGCGCATCACGCTCGGTCCGGAGGCGTGGACGGGTGAGGTTGCCGACGCGTACCACACGTTCGACGAAGTCCTCGAGGCGCTCGCCAACTACGCGCAGGCGATGGGCAAGGACGAGGGCGTGCGCATGATCGCGCAGCGGGCCACGCAGCTCCGCGCCGACGCGGCGCGCATCGTCGACATCACACAGAACCAAGTGACGTGGCTCGAGGTAAGGCCTCGATCGATCTCGGTGGGAGCGTCGCCGATCCACGTGGGGAGCCTCTTCCGCGAGCGCGTGATCGAGCCCATCGGCGCGGTGGTGCTCACCAGCGCGACGCTCACCACCTCCGCCGCCAGCGCCTCCGGGGGCAGCCCGTTCCGCTTCCTGCGATCGCGCATGGGCCTCGTGGAGACGACGACGGTGCCCATCGACGAGCTCGAGGTGCCGTCTCCCTTCGACTACAAGAGCGCGGCCCTCCTCTACACCCCGCGCGATCTTCCGGAGGTGAACGATCCTGCCTTCGTCGAGCGCGCCGCCGATCGCATCGCCGAGCTCGTGGCCATCACCGGCGGAGGCGCCTTCGTGCTGTGCACGTCCGTGCGGGCCATGCATGCCTTCGCGGCGGCGCTGCGCGGTCGCACGCCGCGGCCGGCGTTGGTTCAGGGCGACGCGCCCAAGCTGATGTTGGTGCGGCGCTTCCGGGCCTCGGGAGACGGCGTCCTCATCGCCACCATGAGCTTTTGGGAAGGGGTCGACGTGCCGGGCGACGCGCTCCGCTTGGTGGTGATCGACAAGCTGCCCTTCGCCGTGCCGACGGACCCGGTCGTGGCGGCGCGCTGCCGGGCCATCGAGGAATCCGGAGGCAACCCGTTCGTCAGCTACAGCGTGCCCGAGGCAGCGATCACGCTGAAGCAGGGGTTCGGCCGGTTGATCCGGGCGCGCAGCGATCGCGGGATCGTGGCCATCCTCGATCGGCGCATCCGGACCCGTGGTTACGGCACGACGATGATGTCGGTGCTGCCGCCCGCGCGCCGGACCGACCGCCTCGAGGACGTGGCGACGTTCTGGGCGGCCGCACAGAAACGCTGAGATCCAGCGCTCGAAGCCGCGGTCTCCGGCGCGCGGCGCGGGCGAGGGCAGCGGGAGCCGCCGCAGGTGAGACATCGGGCGCTCGCATCTCGATGCGAGGGCAGCCACTTTCCGCTCCCGGCGCCCGCGGATCTCCGGTACACGTGAGCGTTGGTG
This sequence comes from Minicystis rosea, assembly GCA_001931535.1. Lineage (GTDB taxonomy): Bacteria > Myxococcota_A > Polyangia > Polyangiales > Polyangiaceae > Minicystis > Minicystis rosea. The sequence goes on along the minus strand of CP016211.1, from coordinate 4,285,805 downwards.
GTCACTGCGGTGGTGTTCGAGGAGCGCTTCGAGGCCTTGCGCAGAGCGGGTGCAGGCGCGATGGGCACCGTGTTCCGCGCGCGCGACCGCGTCGGCGGGGGCTGGGTCGCGGTGAAGATCCTCCGCGAAGAGGATGCGCACGACGTCGAGCGCTTCGCGCGCGAGGGCGACATCCTCGCCGGCCTCTCCCACCCGGGGATCGTGCGGCACGTGGCCCACGGCGTCACCGCCGCCGGCGAGCACTACCTGGCCATGGAATGGCTCGACGGGGAGGACCTCGCGGCTCGCTTGCTGCGCCGCGGGCTCACCGCGGCCGAGACGCTGACGCTGGCCCGCCGCGCTCTCGACGCGCTCGCCTTCGCGCACGCGCGCGGCCTCGTGCACCGCGATCTCAAGCCGAGCAACTTGTTTCTCGTCGGCGGCGACGTGGCGCGGGTGAAGATCGTCGACTTCGGCATCGCCCGCCTCGGTCGCGAGAACGGCAAGCGCCTCACCAGCACCGGCGCGCTCCTCGGCACCCCGGGCTACATCGCGCCGGAGCAGATCCTGGGCGCGCCCGCGCACGATCCGCGCGCGGATCTGTTCTCGCTCGGATGCGTCCTCTTCGAGTGCCTCGCCGGTCGCCCCGCGTTCGAGGGGACGACGGTCATGGCGATGCTGGCCAAGATCCTCCTGCAGGAGGTGCCGCGCCTGCGTATCCTCCGCCCTTCGATCCCCGAGCCGATCGACGATCTCGTGGCCCGCATGATGGCGCGCGATCCGGCCGCGCGTCCATCCGATGCCGCGGCCGTGCTCACCGAGCTCGATCGGTTGGAGTCGCTCGATCTCGTGCGTGGATTGGGCGCGCCCACGGCCACGGTCTCCACGCCGCCGGCGGCCTTGCCCTCGCTCACGCTCTCCGAGCAGCGCCTCGTGACGCTCGTCCTCGCCGGTGATCCCAGCGTCGACGACGACACCGCCCGCCGCCGGCGTCCGAGCCTCGCGGCCATCAAGGCCGCGGTCGAGCCGCATGGTGGTCGGGCCATGGCGCTCGCCGGTGGCTCGCTCCTCGTCACGCAGTGGGGCGAGGGCAGCGCGGTGGATCGCGCCGAGCGCGCCGCGCGCTGCGCCCTCGCCATCAAGGAGCGCTTCGGCGGGCTCCCCGTGTGCGTGATCAGCGGCCGCGGCGAGGTGTCCGCGCAGGTGGTGGACGGCGATTTGATCGAGCGCGCCGTGCTCTCCCTCGGCGCCGGTCGCACCACGGGCGCCTATGTCGACGAGGCCACCGCCGAGCTCATCGGGGGGCGCATCCGCGTCGATCGACAAGGCCCCGGCGGCTTCATCCAACCCGAGCGCGCTGCGTTCGACGGCGTGCCGCTTCTCCTCGGCCGCACCATGCCCTGCATCGGCCGCGCGAGAGAGCTCGCGATGCTCGAGGGCATCTTCAATGGATGCGTCTCCGAGCCGGCGGCGAGCGCCATCCTCGTCGTGGGCGACGCGGGCATGGGCAAGACCCGCCTCCGCCACGAGCTCCTCACCTCGCTGCGCCGGCGCAGCGAGCGCGTGGAGGTGCTCATCGGATCGTGCGAAGGCCTCGGCGCCGGCTCGGCCTTCGCGATCATCGCCGATCTGGTCCGCCGCGCCGCGGGCATCCTCGACGGCGAGCCGCTCGCCGCCCGTCAGGCCAAGCTGCGCGCCCGCGTCGCGCGCCACCTCGATCGCGCCGTCGCGGCGCGCGCGTCGGCGTTCCTCGGCGAGCTCGCGGGCACGCCCTTTCCGGACGGCGGCGACGGCGCCATCCGCGCGGCCCGCGAGAGCGCGCGCTTGATGGGCGACGGCATGCGCGCCGCGTGGGAGGAGTGGCTCGCCGCGGAGTGCGCCGCTCAGCCCGTCCTCGTGATCCTCGACAACCTCCAGTGGAGCGACGCCGCATCGATGCGCCTCGTCGACTCGACGCTGCGCAACCTCCGCGATCTGCCGCTCATGTTCTTCGCGCTGGCGCGCCCCGAGATCCACGATCGCTTCCCGGATCTCTGGGCCGAGCGCGACGTGCAGCTCATCCGGTTGGGCCCGCTTCCACGCCGGGCCTCCGAGCAGCTCGTGTGCACCGCGCTCGGCGCCGAGGCTGACGCGAAGGTGGTGGCCCGCGTCCTCGATCGCGCCGACGGCAACCCTTTCTACCTCGAAGAGCTGGTGCGCGCCGTCGCCGCGGGCCGCGAGGCGACGCTGCCCGACTCGGTGCTCGGCACCGTCGAAGCGCGCCTCGACGCCGAAGGCCCTGAGGCCAAGCGGGTCCTGCGCGCGGCCAGCGTCTTCGGTCGACGCTTCACGCGCGGCGGCATCCTCGCCATGGTCCCCGGCCGATCCGAGGCCGAGGTCGCCGCGTCCCTCGACGCGCTCGCCGCGCGCGAGATCGTCATCCCGGTGAGCGCCTCCGATCCCACCGGCGACGCGGTCTACGTCTTCGCGCACGCCCTCGTCCGCGAGGCCGCCTACGCCACGCTCACCGGCCCGGATCGCGCGCTCGGCCACATGCTCGCGGGCGAGTGGCTCGAGCGCAACGCGCACGCGGACGCCATGACGCTCGCAGAGCACTTCCGTCGCGGCGCCGATCCAGCTCGCGCGGCCCGCTGGTTCCGTCGCGCGGCCGAGCTCGCCCTCGAAGCCGACGATCTCACCGTCGCCGTCGAGCGCGCCGCCTTCGGCGTCGACTGCGGCGCCGAAGGCGAAGAGCTCGGCTACCTCCGCTTGATCCAAGCCGAAGCGCATCTCTGGCGCGGCGCGCTCGCGGAGGCGGAGGCGAGCGCCGCCGGTGCCACCGCGCTCTTACCGATCGGCACCGCCGCGTGGTTCCGCGCCGTGGGCTTCAGCGTGGTCGCGGCCGGGCGCCTCGCCGGCTACGATCGCGTCGAGGATCGCATGTCCCTCGTCGCGCGCACCGCGCCGGCCCGCGGTGCCGCCAGCGCGCAGCTCGTCTGCCTCTGCGAGTGCGCCACCGTCCTCGTCATGGCCGGCCGCTACGCCGCCGCCGATGGGATGATCGATCGCCTCCGCAAAGTCGCGCCCGATCCCTCGATGCTCGAAGCGCCCGTCGCCGCCGCGCTCGAGCAGCTCGCCGCCATTCGCGCCTGCCTCGCCGGTGATCCGGGCGAGAGCCTCGCGCGCTTCGAAGCCTCGCTCGCCTCGCTGGAGAGCGCCGGCGATCGTCGCAACGCCTGCGCCGTCCGCTCCAACCTCGGCTGCAACTTCGCGCAGCTCGGCGACTTCGACAGCGCCGAGGACGCCCTGCGCGCCGCCCTCGCCGCCGCGGAGCGCATGGGCCTCGTCGACGTCGCCAGCGCCGCCGCGCAGAACCTCGGCCGCACGCTCGCGCACCTCGGCCGCTTGGAGGAAGCCGAGCAGCTCGAGCTGCGCGCCGCCGACGCTTTCCGCCGCCTCGGGGACCCGCGCCACGAAGGTGCCGCGCGCAGCTACCTCGCCGAGATCGCGCTCTCCGCCGCCGATCCGGCCCGCGCCGAACGCGAGGCCGCGGCCGCGACCGATCTGCTCCGCACCACGCCGCCTCTTCGTGCGCCTGCCTTGGCGTTGCATGCGCGCGCCGTCCTCCGCCAAGGTCGCGCCGCCGAAGCGCTCGTCCTCGCGCGCGAAGCGCTCGCCATCGTCGACGAGCTCGGCTCCATCGAAGACGGTGAAGCCCTCGTCCGCCTCGTTCACGTCGAAGCGCTCGCCGCGTCGGGCGATCGCGAAGCCTTCTCCCGCGCTGCTACCCTCGCGCGCCGCCGCCTCCTGGCGCGCGCCGCGCGCATCGGCGACCCGGCTTGGCGCGAGCGCTTCCTCACCGCCGTCCCGGAGAACGCCCAGACGCTCGTCCTCACCGGCGGCTCCCTCTCGTCCGCCGACCTTCGCTCCTGATCATGACCACGATCGGGCCGCAAGCGGCGGGCAATCCCGCGCTGAGCACGCTGCGCCCAAGCCCCGCACCGGACAAGCCGGCCTACGCCCTCACTCCGATCGCGCCTCCCAAGCCACGTCCGTGATCGAGCGTAGCCCGCTACGCACCGTCGAATCCTCGTCACGAAGTCTGGCCGACACACGCCGATTGCGTTAGGACGATCTCCATGTCGGCCTCCGTCCAGGACCGCCCGAACGCAACGCGTCCGGTCACGTGTCAGATGTTCGAGACCCCGCTCATCGAGCGCTTCTCACGCATCCATCCGGCCACGCCCTTCGTCTTCTGGCTCCCGGTGCTCGCGTACGTGGCGTACCACGCCGTGCGCGCCGGCGTCGGAGCGATGGCCTTCGTCGGCCTCTTCCTCCTCGGCCTCCTCGTGTGGACCTTCGCCGAGTACACGCTCCACCGCTGGGTCTTCCACTTCAGCGGCCCGCGTCCGTGGCAGCGGCGCATGTTCTTCGTCCTCCACGGCGTCCACCACGATTTCCCGCAGGACAGCGATCGCTTGGTGATGCCGCTGGGCGCGAGCATCCCGCTCGGCGTCGTCTTCTACATCCTCTTCCGCATCGTCGCCGGCGCGACCTACGTCGACCCGCTCTTCGTCGGCTTCGGCATCGGCTACCTCGCCTACGACGGCACGCACTACGCCGTGCATCACTTCCGCATGGGCTCGGGCTGGGGCCGTTGGATCAAGCGCTATCACATGATCCATCACCACACCGGCCTCGAGGCTCGCTACGGCGTCTCGTCCCCGCTCTGGGACTGGGTCTTCGGCACGATGGGCGACGACACCAAGCGCGCCGCGTGATGGGGCCGCAAGCAGCCCTAACCCCCGCGCCGGACGAGCCGGCGCTGATCTCACGATGGGGTCGCAAGCGGCCCCGAACCCCGCACAGAACGAGTCGGCGCTGATCTCGCTCCGCGCGCCATCTCGTCTCGCCGTCACCTCGGCACCCGATCTTCTCCACCGTCAGCGACGTTCGAGCGCGCGGCCTGCGCCTTTCGTGCGCACCCTCGCATCGAATCGCGCATCGAGCCCCCGATCGCGTGCTCGGAAAAGTTGCCCAAGGTTGGCCGACGTGATGCATCGCCTCCTGGGGGGGTGGGGGCATGAGTCGGAGACGATCAGCGGCGAAGCGTCAGCAAATGGATTCGAGGCCCGCGGAGCCCGCGCTTTCGCCGGACGATCCCGTCGAGGCGCTCGTCGCCCGCGCGCGTCGTGCGCGTCGCAAGGGGGATGATCGCGGTGCCCTGGTGTTCCTTCGCCGCGCCTGCGCGCTCGACGAGTGGCGCGCCCGTACGTACACGCTGCTCGGGGCCGAGGCCGCGCGTCAGGGTCTCGTCGACGAGGCTGCCCGCGCGTTGCATCAAGCCCGTTGGCTCCGCACGCGCGCCGGTGACCAAGCGCGCGCCGCCGTCACTGCCCGCCTCGCCGCCGCCCTCTCGGCCGCGGCCTGACAGCGCTGCCCGCCATTCGTCGAAGCTCCAACATTCCCATCCGTCCGGCGCGCTGCACCACCGCCGCGATTCGTTGGAGCTCCAACAATCTCGACCTTCCGTCCTTCGCGCTCGATGGTGAGAGGATTCGTTCGAGCTCCAACCGATCGATGATCGGCCGGAGAGCGTCCCGCACGCCTCATCGGGTACACGGGACGCTCGATGACGGCTCGCGGGCGCCGGCTCGCTCGGAGCGGCAGCCGGCCGAGCTCTCGTGCCCTGCGTTGCGTCAGGCAGATTTGCCGGCGGTGTCGGCCGGCTCGCTCGCGGCGATCGTGCGGAGCGCGCCTGCCGAGAAGGTCCGCAGCGTGTTGCGACCGCAGAACGGGCAGAGCCAGCCGATGTCGAAGTTCTCGCGATCGGCACCGATGCTGTGCGCGGGCGCCGTCTCCTTCGCCCCGAGCCGGCTCGCCGTGCCCTGAAGCACGTGCCGCTTGTCGTCGAGCACCGCGGTGAGGATCGCCTGGCACTCGCACCTGCTCGTGGCTTGCAGTCGGTTCATCGTCTTCTCGCTTCTGCGCCGGCTTCGCCGACGTCGTGGTTCGTGCCGTCTTGCTTTGGCTGTCGGGATGCGTGCCTTAGGCCCTAAGGCGTGTCCCGTAGCGCGTGGGGACGCTCATGAGACCATCACGATCGCCGTGATGTCGGCCACGTGGATGCGCCGCGTCGGCCGAAGGACCGCGTGCATTCCACTAGGTGAGCCGCGGCGCGGTTCCCTATAAATGGTCGGTGGGCTCGGCTCAAGGGCTGGTACCATCCGAGGCTCTGGACCGCCGTCGTTGCGAGCGCAGGTGGTTCGTGCCGCTCACGTATCCCGAACAATCCGATCACGGTCGCGCTTTGGAGGGAATGATGGGAACGGGTCACAAGTTGGAAGAGCTCGTGGAACCTGGATCCGGAACGCGCCTCGCGCGCAGGTGGCGGCTCCTCTTGGCGCACGACGCCACCGCCTCCACGTGCAACGCGCTCATCGAGTCGATCGAGGACGCGCTCGGCAACGTCGACATCTACGAGTCTCCCTCGGTCGACGACGCGCGCGACGTGCTGCGTGGCAGCCTCATCGACGCGCCTTCACCCGCAGCCGCCTCGCGCTTCGATTTGTGCTTGGTCTGCCTCGATCTCCCGCCTGCGCCCGCCGGCGGTGTTCGCCTCGCGCAGGAGCTGCGCAAGCAAGGCCTCCCGGTGGTGCTCGTCACCCGCAGCCTCCGCTGGATCCCGGCCTCCGCAGCCTCGCTCCGCGAGCTCCCGTGGGTCACGCCGGATGCGTCCTCTTCCGAGGTCGCCCGTGCCGTCGGCGAGGCGATGGCCGCCTTCGAGCTGGTCGCCGACGCCACGTGGCCGACCGCCTTCGCCCCCGCGCGCCACGCCGGCGGCGAGTGACAATCGTTTGAGCTCAAACGATTGAGCCGCGCCGGAACGCGACCCATCGTTCGCGCGCTCACTTCCCACCTTCGGCACATGGCTCGGCGACCCAGCCACGAGCAGCGCTCGTGGCGGTACCGTGCCTCACCGATGGGGTTCTCTCTCAGCCGCTGCCGAGATCGGTGACCTCGATCTGATCGATCGTCGCCGAGCCTGCGCCCACCAGCGAGATCGTCACCTCTCCGCCGTCCTCGCGCAGCGCGGCGTCGACGCTGCGACCGCCGGCGAGCGACAGCGTGCGCAGCGTCGATCGCTCGCCCGCCGAATCGCGCAGCGTGATGACGAGGTAGCCCTCGGGCTTGCCGAGCGTCAGCCGATCGCCGTTGCCCGGCGCGCACTGCAGCGAGCCCTTGCCGGAGAGCGGCTTGTCCTTCGACACCGAGCACTCCGACTTCACGCCCGCGTCCTCGGCGCCTTCACCACGCGCGGCCAAGATCACCTTGCCGCCGCGGAGCAGCTCGACGTCATCGAGCTCCACGGGCGCGCCCTTCACCGCGAAGCCCAGAAAGAAGCCCGTCTGCTGCGGATCGGCGGTGAGCTTCAGCTCGCGCGCGTTCTTCTCGCCGGCGCCGACGCGGATGCTCTCCGCGCCCTCACCCTCCGGATCCTCGAGCGAGCGCAGCGCGACTTGGAGATCGGCAGCCTGCGCCGCGCGGTACTTGAAGCGCGCGGTGAGCTCGTCTCCCGGTTGGATCACGGGCGCCGTCGTCGGCGTGTACTGACCCATCACCTTCACGCGGTAGCGATGCCCGCCGACGAGCGTGACCGCGTCGCCCTTGGTGCGGAGCGCATCGCGGTTGCCGGCGGCGGTGGCGCTCACCGTGATCGACGTACCCGCCACGCGGAACGCCACGCCCGCGTCCTCCACGCGGCTGAACGCTTCCTCGGCCTTGAAGGTGCGCGGCGGCTTGGCGGCGGCCGCGGGGGCGACGCCGTCGTTGCCGTTGACCCGCATGTCGATCGCGCGCACCGCTTCGCGGAAGCGGATGACCTCGTCCGTGCCGGAGAAGCGCCGCTTGTTCCAGAGATCGATGAGCGAGCGCATCGCGCTCGTGAGCTTCTTGTCCTGCTCTTCGTGCTCGGCCGCGGAGACCTTGCACTTCTGCGTCTGCTCGCAGAGCTTGACCCGCTGCTCCTTGATCGACGCGGCCAGCGCGCCGACTGCCTTGATGGCGGCGATGCGCGGCTCTGCGCCCTTGCCTTGGCTCGCCAGCGGGAGCGCGCCGTTGACGTCGAGCGCGCCGAAGTCTTCGGAGATCTCGTGACAGTCTTCCTTGGGCACGACGCCGATCGGCGGCGGGCACGTCATCGTGGGCCCGGCCGGCGTGCCGGCGGGCGGAGTCTTCGAGCCACAAGCGAGCCCGGCGAGCGCTGCGAACGCGACGGGCGCGAGGACGATCAGGCGGCGGAGCGACACGAGGCGACCTTAATACAACTCCGCCATCCGCGGGCAGCCGCCGCATCACGTTCGAACGAACCGAACAAGATGGCGAAGGGTGTTGCGCAAGCGACCGGGATTGGGTATGAGGTCCTTCGAAGAGCGCGGGACTAGCTCAGTTGGTAGAGCATCAGCTTCCCAAGCTGAGGGTCGCGAGTTCGAACCTCGTGTCCCGCTCTGATTTTGTGATGGGGCCGCAAGCGGCCCCAAACCCCCGGCTGGCGGGGCCAGCCGTGATTCATGTCTGCGAGCGCTTGCCATTGATGGCTGCTTGTAGCGATTGAGTCGGTCTTGGAAGTTGCGTCAGCGCCTTCTGTCACGAAAGTGGCGGAGGTTCGGGCTGACTCGAGTCCACGTCATTCGCTGTGGTCCGGGCATGGGGATGCCTCGAGAGCGCGATACGGCAACCGCCCAGTCGCGGTCGTTGGCTCGACGTGCGTTTGGTGAGCCCCGTTTGGGAGCGTGCGGCGAACGGGCTCGGACGAGCGCTGCGCCGACGTGGCTCACGTCGCGGGCGCGTTCGTGCTGAGATCCGGCTCACCCATGGCTCGCATCGTCCCCCATGCCCTCTTCCTGGTGCTGCTCACGGCATGTGGTGGCGGCTCGCTGGAGTATCGGGTGCCGCTCGGCGCGCATGGGATCTTCCCATCCGGTGCCGGGTATCCGTGCAAGCTGGGCTTCTGGAGCAAGGACGCGCTCGAGGTTCACAATGACGTGAGCGCCGCAGGCTTCAGCACCAAACAGCTCGGGTCGGCGACGGTGCGCTGCCCGAGCTCCACCATCACCTTCGAAATCGTGGAGCTCGCGAGGCTCGAGATCGAAGGGCCCGATCGGGTCGAGGTGGGTAGTGTGCCTTCGCCCGAGTATCGGCTCAAAGGCTATGACGCCGGCGGGCGGGAGATGGATCTCGACTTCGGATCGGAGATCGCGTGGGCTGCTCCCGAGTCCTTTGGCTTGAGACAACCCCGTTGTGGGCACATGGCAGCCGTGTGCTCGGGCTTCGTCGGAGCCGGGCAGATCCAGACGGCTTCCCCACGGGAGCCGGGGACCGTGACGCTTCGAGCCTCGATGAAGGGCAAGCACGCTTCACGCACCATCACCGTCGTTCCCCGAGGAGCGCATGCGCCTTGATGTCCTCCGGATCCACAATCCCGCTTTGCGAGCGTCGAGAACATCGAGCTTCCTGAGGTCCGAAGTCTTCGGATAGGGTCACGGGTGACCCATCGTGAGCGTGAAGACGTCATTCCCCGCGGCCATCTCGATGGCTTCGGGGCAGCAGAGGTGATGATTCGTGGACAATGAAGCACGTCGAGCGCTGGCGCAGAGCTTGGACGAGATCGCCCGCGGTGTTTCGGCGGCGACCATCGATGCGGAGATGGGCCCGATGTGTCATCGGAGCTTCTTCCAGCTCCTGCACGAGGGCGCGCCCGTCACGCAGGCGGACGTGGACGACGCTGCGCTTGCCTTCTCCAAGCTCACCGAACGGCTCATGCCCACGGGCATGGTTCATCGCTTCGTCCTGCAAGCGTGCTCGATGCGCCTGTTTCCGGAGGGGCGGCATGCCGATTTGGTCCCTGGCTTCACCATCGATGAAGCCATCGCCGGGAGCGACGCGGCCACGCGGCGGCAGAGCCCGATGAAGAAATTCACCCAGCAAGAAGCCCTCGATTGCCTGCGCTGGAATCAGCGGGAGCCGCGGATCGCGGTGGCCATCGCGCATCTCGTGCAGCTCGTGGAAGGGTACATCGAGGGCCTTCGCCACATCGTGGCGCGGCGGTCCCCCGAAGCCGCGGAGATGCTCGTGCCTTTCGCGCGGCAGTGGGCGCCGAAGAACGTGCTCAAGTTCGTCAACATCGCGCTCTTCGTCGCCGGGCGGAGGCGCACGGGGAGCGAGGTCTTCACCGTCGATCAAACCTTGATCGAAGAGGCTTTGGACCTCTTGAATCATTCCGGCGCCTTCACGTGGGACGTCGGGGCCGACAGCGCCGTCGCGAAGGGCGCGGTCACCCGCATTCACTGCCCCGCACATGCCTTTCTCCATCGCCTCTTGGCCAAAGAGGGCACGCTCATGACCGTCATCGATTTCATCTCCACCGAGGCGGCGCGCAAACCACCCTCGCCGGACCTCGTGAAGAACATCGAGCTCATGGAGCGCAATGCCATCTCCGAGGAGACGGGCATCGTCACCTTCGGGCAAGAGTGGTCGCGGATGAAGCTCGAAGCGTAGAGCATCGCGCCGAGCGCGGGTGACCCGCGCAACCCGAGCGCGCTCGATCGATGATGCGGGCGCAGCGCGGCCGCTTGTCATCGGCCGGGCGAGGCTCCATGCGGCGGGCACCATGGCGGGACAAGCGTTCGGTGTCATCGGGCTCGGCGTGATGGGGCGCAACATCGCTCTCAACATCGAGCGCAACGGTTTTCCGGTCGCGGTCCATAACCGGACCTGGGAGAAGACCGAGCAGTTTCTCGCGGCCGAGGCCAAGGGGAAGCGCATCGAGGGCGCGCGCACGCCGGCCGACTTCGTGCGCATCCTGGAGCGGCCGCGGCGCATCCTCCTCATGGTGCAGGCGGGCAAGCCGGTGGATCAGGTCATCGACGAGATCCTCCCGCTGCTCGAGCCGGGAGACGTGGTGATCGACGGGGGCAACTCGCACTTCCTCGACACCGAACGACGCGTCGCGCGCATCGCGCCCACGGGCATCAAATTCTTCGGCATGGGCATCTCCGGCGGTGAGGAAGGGGCCTTGTGGGGGCCGAGCCTCATGCCCGGTGGAGATCGAGATTCGTATCGGCACCTCGAGCCGATCCTCACGAAAATCGCCGCGCAGACCGAGGATGGGCCGTGTGTGACCTACGTCGGTGACAAGGGCGCTGGGCATTTCGTGAAGATGGTGCACAACGGCATCGAGTACGGCGACATGCAGCTCATCGCCGAGACGTACGATGTCCTGCGGCTGCGCGGCGGGCTCGACAACCGCACGCTCCGTGACGTCTTTTCGCGGTGGAACCAGGGTGAGCTCCAGAGCTTCCTCATCGAGATCACCGCCAAGGTCGTGGCCGTGCCCGATCCCAGCGGCAGCGGCCGTGATCTCATCGACGTCATCTTGGACGCGGCCGGACAGAAGGGCACGGGGCGGTGGACGACCCAAACGGCGCTCGATCTCGGCGTCGCCATTCCCACCATCACCGCAGCGGTCGATGCACGGACGCTCTCGGCGGCGAAGGAAGAGCGGGGCCGCGCGGCGCCACTGCTGGAGGGGCCGCGGCCCAAAGCCGTCTCCGCACGCGACGTCACCGGGCTCGTCGACGACGCGCAGGCGGCGCTCTACTGCAGCAAGATCTGCTCGTACGCGCAAGGGATGGCGCTCATCGCGGCGGCCGATCGGCAATATGGATACGGCATCAAGCTCGACGAGATTGCCCGCATCTGGAAGGGCGGTTGCATCATCCGCGCGGTGTTCCTCGACGAGATCAAGAAGACGTTCCGCGAGGAGCCGGGCCTCGCCAACATGCTCCTCTCCGCCCGCTTCCGCGACGCCGCGGCGGCCCGACAGGATGCTTGGCGGAGGACGCTCATGGGCGCCGTCCAAAGCGGTCTCCCCGCGCCGGGGCTCACCGCGTCGATTGCCTATTACGACACGTATCGAAGTGAGCGCCTGCCGGCGAACCTCATCCAGGCGCAACGCGATCTCTTCGGCGCGCACACCTATCAGCGCACCGACCGGCCGGGCACCTTCCACATGGAGTGGGACAAGGGGAAAGAGCATCGGACCGACGCTTCGAAGAAGGCGACGTGACACCCGACACACGAGGCGCGCCGGCGCTTCCTATCGACGCCCGAGCGATGGTGGCGCCGAAAGAAAGTGTTTTGGAATAGACCTGAGGAGATGGGAGGTCACCTTCGATGACGCCCATCGTGCCATTGCCGAAGACGCGCTTCGAGCCTGCCCGACGTGCGAGCCCGAACACGTGTCATCGGGCTCGAGCGCTGTGGTGTCCGTGGTGGATCGGAGAGCGCTCTTATCGGGTGCATCGTCGATGTTCAGACATGCGTGCAGCGCGCGTTACCATCGAGACGTTCCATGGTCGCTGCGCTTACCGATTGGCGTCTTCGACGAGGGATGTCGGGCACAGGCACGAGCCTCGGTGTTGGTGTCGCATCGTGACTTCGATTGCGGTGGGGGCATGCAATGTCACCCTCAGCGCGTGTTGTGGGTAAGCCGTCCAACAGTCTGAAGATCGGCACTCTGAAGTCGCTTGAACGGTGTCGACGGATGGGGGATGACATCGGCTGAGGACGTTCGTGCGGGCTCGGCTCGACGACACGGGAGGTGCGATTGATGAGGGGAACACCGTATCCCGAGGCTCGTGCGACATCCGAGCACACATAGGTGATGTGTCCTGCAAATGCGTTGGGCACCTACCGGATATCGATGAAACGTCATGGCGCGTCACGGCGCGCTTAGGGACTCCACCCGTGAGGGATGATGCTGTATCGTGTGTTGAAATAGGGAAGGGGTGTCATGCGATGGCTCGGTGGCGAGCTGCGCTCACGCGTTGGGGACGCGGAGCTTCTGCTCTTCCCGCGCTCCCGCGCTATTCCGAAGGGATTTCGCAGCAGCGGTTGCGCGCCGGACCATGCCTTGCGCAGTTGGTGTGGGCGGGGCCTCACCCGTGGCGCTTCGGGTGAGGTGACGTTGCGGTGCGTCGTGGGCCTAACGTGATGGGTTGGTGACTATGGTCTACTCGATCGGAAGTCAGGATCTGCCATTGTCCATACCTCCGGAGACGCCCTGCGTGGCGCCCAGGCTGGATCTCGCGACGTTGGCCGCGGTCGCGGCGACGATGCACGATTCGATCTGCATCACGACCGCCGATCTCGAGCCCGGGCCCAGCATCCTGTACGTCAACGAGGCTTTTACGCGGCTCACCGGCTACGCGCCGGAGGAGGTCGTCGGCCGGACATCGGAGGTCCTGCGCGGGCCGAAGACGAGCCTCGCGGTGCTCGAGTCCCTCAAACGAGATCTCCGCGAGGGGCGTGAGGGGCGCGCCGAGGCCATTCATTATCGCCGCGACGGCAGCGAGTTCATGATGTCTTGGTACGTCGTCCCCGTGCGCGATCGCGCGGGACGGCTCTCGCACTTCGTCGACGTGCAGCGCGACGCGACCGAGGAGCGCAACCGCGAGGTGACGAGCCTGCTCTTCCTCGCGGCGTTCGAGCACACGGCGGACGCCATCCTCATCCTCGACGAGCTCGGCCGGGTATTGCATGCGAACCCCGCGTGCGCGGCCATGGTGGGCGCGCCGCTCGACGAGCTCTTGGGGCAGGAGGCGCGGGCGACGGGGCTCACGCCGCGCCGGCTCCGCGTGTACCGCGAGATCATCGCGGCCCTCTCCACGGACCACGAGTGGCACGGCGAGTACGAGGCCAGCGGGCGTCGCGGAGAGCCGCGCCGGCTCGCGGTCTCCATCACCCGCGTCCCGACCCTCGAGCCCGAGCTGCGCTTCATCGTCGATGCGCGCGACGTCACGCACCAACGACGCCTCGAGTACATCGCCGACGCGGCCAACCTGGTGGAGAACGTGGGCTACGTCTTCGCCGGGCTCCGGCACGAGCTCGGCAATCCGATCAACTCGATCAAGACGGCGCTCACCGTCCTCCGGCAAAACCTGTGGACCTTGCCCGCGGAGCGCGTCGAGGACTACCTCGATCGCGTGCTCCAGGAGGTGGGGCGCGTCGAGTATCTGCTCCGGTCGATGCAGAGCTTCAACGCCACGCAGCGGCAGGTGCTCGAGCCCATCCCCGTCGGCCCGTTCCTGACGCGCCTCGCGACCATCATCCAGCGTGACGTGGAGCGCCGCGGCGTGCGGCTCGTCGTGCAGATCGACGAGGGGACGGGGGCGATGATCGCCGACGCGCGGGCGCTCCATCAGGTGCTCTTGAACCTCGTGACCAACGCGCTCGACGCGCTCACGGGGAGGCCGGCGCCGCGCCTCCGGATCAGCGCACGGCGCCGCGGAACGCACGTGTTCCTCACCATCGCCGACAATGGTCCAGGCATCCCGCCCGATCGACGCGTCCACATCTTCAAGCCGTTCCACACCACGAAGACCAAGGGGACGGGGCTCGGGCTCGCCATCACGCGCAAGCTCGTGACGATGATGCGCGGCACCATCGAGCTCGATCCCACGAGCGCCAGCGAGACGGCCTTCGTCGTCTCGCTGGACGCCGAGATCGCGGACGGCAGCATGCAGAGAGCGCCGGTGACGGTGCGGCCGCCGCCGCTGCGAGGGGCGCCGTGAGCGCGCGCCGCATCCTCGTCGTCGACGACGACGACCTCTTCTGCGATGCGCTCGTCGATGCGCTGGCCGTCGAGGGCATCACGGTCGTCCCGGCCCACTCGGCCCACGAAGCGCGGGCGCGCGCCACCGAAGGGTTCCCCGTCGTCGTCATCGACAATCGCATCGAAGGTGGTGACGGGCTGTCGCTGGTGCCCGAGCTGATTCGCGCGCATCCGCGGGTGAAGGTGATTCTGTGCACCGGCTTTCCGGAGCTCGACAACGCGGTGGCGGCGCTCCGCCTCGGGCTCTTCGATTACCTGTCCAAGCCGGTCGATCTCGCGGTCCTCACTGCGGCCGTGCGCCGGGGGCTCCGCCAATTCGAGCCCATCTCGAGTGAAGGCACCGACGAGCATCGCAGGAGCGCAGAGCGTCGCGACATCGTCTTGGGCGGGAGCACGGCGACCGCCGTGCTGCGCGAGACGATCACGCGCGCGGCGCACGTGCGCGCGCCGGTCTTGATCACCGGTGAGACGGGCACGGGCAAGACGCTGATCGCGCGGACGATTCACGCGGAAGGATCGCCCTCGCGGCCGTTCGTGCACGTGAACTGCGCCGCGTTGCCGGTGGGGCTCGTGGAGAGCGAGCTCTTCGGATCGGAGCGCGGCTCGTTCACCGGCGCGTGCCAGACGCGCGAGGGGCTCTTCGAGCTGGCCGATGGAGGCACGCTCTTCCTCGACGAGGTGGGCGAGCTCGACGCGCCCATCCAAGCCAAGCTGCTCACGGCGCTCGAAGAGGGCTGGGTGCGGCGCGTGGGCGGCGCGCGTCCGCGACGTGTGGAGGTTCGCATCATCGCGGCGACCAACGCGGATGTGGAGACGGCGGTGACGCGCGGCTCGCTGCGGGCCGATCTCTATTATCGCCTCAACGTCGTGCGCCTCGATCTTCCGCCGCTCCGCCATCGCATCGAGGAGCTGCCCGAGCTGTGCGCGCACTTGCTCGATCAGCTCACCGGCGGGCGCGGCGCGACGCTCGCGGACGGTGAGCTGGCCGCGCTCGCCGCCCATGATTGGCCGGGCAACACGCGCGAGCTGCGCAACGTGCTGGAGCGTGCCCTCGTGTTGCAGGGGCCGGGCCCTCTGCGGCCCTCGGTGCTGCTCGCGCGTCGCGCTCCCGAATCGGCCCCGCCGATCGACGACGGCGCGCTCGTGCGGACGGACACCGCTCGGGTCCCGCCGCCGCGCGGTGACGATGGGATCGTCCCGCTCGCGGAGCTGGAGCGCCGGCACGTGCTCGCCGCGCTCGAAAGCTCGCGCGGCAACCGCGCCCATGCGGCGCGCGCGCTCGGCGTCTCCGTCGCGACCCTCCGGCGCAAGCTGCGCGAGTATGGAGTGGTAAGCGACCAAATCGATCCGTCGGAGCGATCACTTTGATCCGGCGCGCCTCCGCGCGGCTCTGAATTTCAGGCGATCTCGGATCGGCACGACGCATGCTCGAGGCGTCGGCATGGCCCTCAGGACCATCCTCGTAGCCGACGACGAATCGCTCTTTCGGACCAGCGCGGTCGACAGTCTGCGCGCCCGCTTCAAGAGCGTGCGAATCCTCGATGCGGCGACGGGCACCGAGGCGCTCGAGATCTTGGGGCGGGAGGTCATCGACGTCCTCGTCACCGATCTCCAAATGCCCGGGCGGAGCGGCCTCGATCTGGTCGCGCACGTGGCCGCGCATCGCTTACCCGTGCAGGTCATCGTGGTCTCGGCCCACGCGACCGACGAGACACGCGTCTCGCTGGGCGAGCTGGGCGCGCTCGCGTGCCTCGACAAGCCAATCGACCTCGGCATGCTCCATCAAACGGTGGAGCGCATGCTCCAGCTCCCGCGCTCCCGCGTGAGCGGGGTGACCATCGCGGGGTTCGTGCAGCTCCTTCAGGTCGAGCAGCAGAGTTGCGCGCTGCGCGTCACGTCGACCGCGGGCTCGGGGACGCTCATCTTCGAGAAGGGAGCGTTGATCGACGCGCGCACCGTGGAAGCGCAGGGCGACGCCGCAGCGATGGAGATCTTTTCCCTGCCCGACACTTCGCTCGAAGTGTTGGGCACCGTGCCGGTGGAGCGGGTGACGATCACCCAACCACTCTCGTTCCTTTTGCTCGAATCGGCGCGGTACCGGGATGAGGAGAGCGCGGCGGCTTCGCCGGCGCACTGGGAGATGTTGGGCGTGGAAGCGGACATCGAGCTGCTCCCCGCTCAGGAAGCAACCAAGGCCCACAAGAGACAACAGGAGTTCGACATGGCGACCATTCAGCAGAGCCTCCGGGCATCGATGGAGATCGAGGGCGCGCTCGGAGCCGCGCTCGTGGACTGGCAGAGCGGCATGACGCTCGGCACGGCGGGCGGCGGTGCCAACCTCGATCTCGAAGTCGCCGCCGCGGGCAACACCGAGGTCGTCCGGGCCAAGATGCGTGTCGCCGAGGCGCTCAAGCTCGATGACATCATCGAGGACTTCCTGATCACGCTGGGCAAGCAATACCACATCATCCGGCCGCTCCGAAAAGGCGGGACGTCGCTCTTCTTCTACGTCGTCATCGACCGCAAGCGCGGCAACCTCGGTTTGGCGCGCCACCAGCTCTCCAAGATCGAGAACGAGCTGACGATCTAGCAAGCTACTGAAAGACGTCGCGACCGGCGATTCGGAGCGCGAAGAAGTCTTTTGGCAACGTGCAAGGCTCTACGAGCAAGCGTGAGCGATGCCGGGGTAGCGTTGCTGCTCCGGCTCGCGCCATTTCGAGACGTGGATCTCGGTGCTCGCGTTGGCGGATGGCCGATTCGATATCTGGTTGTCGTCCTGTCGATCCTCGTCGAAGCAGGGTTGCTCCGACGCGGGTGTCGACAGCGTCGTTGGAGATATCGTATCTGCCGGGCACGCGGGCGCGTGCAAGCGCGCGCCGCCGGCGCTGTGGTCCGAGCGAGCGGCCGGGCACGAACGAGACGTTGCGAGTTGCCTGATTCAACGGGTGATTGTCGCGCATCGTCGTGTCGGCTGCGTCGGCACGAGCGCCGGCCTCGCCTCTTCGGTACGGGCATGCCTTGGCGCGGGCCGGGTGTCGTTGCATGGTCCGGGCATGGACGCGATCGATCTCTACCTGATGTCGCCGCCGGCGCCGACGTGGCGGCTTCGCGGCCGGGCCAATTTCCGCAGCGAGGCGGCCGCGCCCGTCGATGCGCGCGCGGCGATCCGCGAGTGGGTTGGGCTCGCCGATGCCATCGAGGCGCGCGGAGGGCGCGTGGTGTGTCTCGTCCCGCCGCCCGACACCGAGCTCACCGGCCTGCCATACGCGGCCGAATGCGGGCAGGTGGTCGAGCGCGACGGCGAGCTCGTGTTCCTCCTGCCCAACATGTTCGCGCCTCATCGCGTGCGCGAGCGCGACCTGTGGCGCCCCGTCGTCGCGTCGCTCGGCCTCCGGCCCATCGATCTGCCCGCGGGCCTCTGGGAGGCGCAGGGCGACGTCGCCGAGCTGCGCGGGCGCACGCTGCTGTTCTTCGGCGGGCGCACCGATCGCGCCGGGCTCGACGCCGTGCGACCCTGGTTCCCGGCCGACGCGATCGTCCTCGAGTGCAAGCAACCGGCCTTTCACGGCAACATGGCCGCGCTCCCGCTCGAAACGGTGGGCAAGATCCTGGTGTGCCCCGAGGTGATCGCGGGCGACGGCGTGGCCCAGCTCGAGCGGGCCTTCGGCGCGGACGCGCTCGTGCCCGTGAGCGTCGACGAGATCAGGCTCTATGCGACCAACGGCCTGCCGGTCGGTCGCGACGTGTTGGCGCCGCATCTCACACCTCTGCGCATCGTGGATCTCATGCGCTCTTGGGGGCTCGGCGTCACCCTCCTTCCGATGCGTGAGCTGTGCGAGAAGGCGGGAGGCGCTTCGCGTTGTCTCGTGAGCCGTGCGCGCGTTCCCGCGGCGCAAATCACCATCGGTGCCGAGGTCGACTACCGGAAGCAGCGCGATCGCATCCTCGCCGGCGCGTAGGAGGCAGTGTGATCACGGGCGGGTGACGGCGTCGCGTGCGACAGCGCTTTCGCGACGCCGGGAAGCGTGTTAGCTCCCTTTCACCCTTCGTCGCTTGGCCCACCTTGGGAGGAATGATGAACGCTGCCTCGTTCTCGAGCAGGGGTGCGGAGATGACAGCCGCTCTGCGCAACCTCGTGGTCCGCGTCGACTCCGGTGACGCGCTCGACGTCCGGAGCTTCGCGGTGGAGGAGCGCATGTCGGCGCTCTTCGAGATCGTCATCGTCGCGGTCTCCGATCAGGCCAACATCGACTTCGATGCGGTGGTGGGCCGGCCGGCGAGCTTCCTCATGCACGGCGGCACGGCGGCGCTCTCCTCGACCCGGTTCTGGACGGGGATCTGCAAGGACATCCAGCAGGTCGCGGTCTCCGAGGCCGGCCTCTCGACGTATCAGCTTCACATCGTCCCAGCCCTCTGGCTCAGCACGCAGCGGCGCAATCACCGCATGTTCCAGCAGCTCTCCGAGCTCGACATCGCGCGCAAGATTCTGCGGGAATGGGGCGTCGATCCCGAGCTCCGCATCTCGGGCACCTACAAGAAGCGCGAGTATCGCGTGCAATATGCCGAGTCCGATTTCGCCTTCGTCTCGCGGATGCTGGAGGAGGCGGGCATCTCGTTCTTCTTCGAGCAGGGCGACTCCGAGACGCGCCTCGTGCTCTCGGACGCGCCGCAATCCGGCGAGGCTCGGCCGTCCCTCCACTTCGAAGACAAACCCACCCGCGCCGTCGCGCGCGAGTACGTCACCGAGGTGCGCGTCGGGCAACGCGTGCGCCCGGGCCGCTACACGGTGCGCGATCACGACCCGCGCCTGCCCGCGGGCTACGCGCTTCTCGCCGCGGCCTCCGCGCCGGAGGCCGGGCTGGAGTCGAAGCTCGAGCGGTTCCACTACGTGCCCGGCGCGTTCAGCTTCGGCGCCGAGCCCGCGGGGGACGCGCCCTTCGGCGACGACAAGGGCCGCACGCGCACCGACGAGCGCGAGGGCGCGTCCGTCGCGAAGAAGCGCCTCGAAGCGAAGCGGGCCGGCGCGCGCGTGTGCTCGTTCGACACCAACGCCATCGATCTCGCCCCCGGGGTGGTGCTCGACATCCTCGATCATCCGCGCGCCGAGCTCGGCAAAGGCAAGCCCGTGCTCGTGGTCGAGTCGTCGCATCGCGGGACGCACGACGGCGCCTGGACCCATCGTTGCGAGGCGCGCCGCACGGATCAGCCCTTCCGCCCGCCGCTCGTGACGCCGCGGCCGAAGATCTCCGGTGTGGAGAGCGCCACGGTGGTCGGCCCCGCCGGCGAAGAGATCCACACCGACGAGCTCGGGCGCGTGCGCGTGCACTTCCACTGGGATCGCGAGAGCCGGATGGATGACAACAGCTCTTGTTGGATCCACGTGAGCCACCCGTGGAGCGGGGGCGGCTTCGGCATGATCAACGTGCCGCGCATCGGACAGGAGGTCCTCGTCGACTTCCTCGGCGGCGATCCGGATCGGCCCGTGATCACCGGCCGTGTCTACACGGCCACGCAGCGCGTGCCTTACGCCTTGCCGGCCAACAAGACGCAGAGCGGGTGGAAGACCCAATCCTCCCCGGGCGGCGGCGGCTTCAACGAGATCCGTTTGGAGGACGCGAAGGGGCGCGAGCAGATCTACATCCAAGCCGAGAAGGATCTCGACAAGCTCGTGAAGCACGACGAGACCATCACCATCGGCCACGACCGGACGGAGAAGGTCGAGCACGACGAGAAGATCACGATCGAGCACGATCGCACGCGGATCGTGAACCACGACGAGACCATCGTCATCGCGCACGATCGGCAGAAGCTCGTCCAGAACGACGAGGCCATCACCATCGAGCACGACCGGAAGAAGCTCGTGAAGAACGACGAGTCCGTCGTCATCGGTCACGATCGCCAAAAGGTGGTGGCGAACGACGAAGAGATCTCCATCGGCAAAGACCGCGTGAAGCAGGTGAAGGGGAGCGAGCGCGAGACGGTGGGGAAGAGCCGCACGCGCGTCGTCGGCGTGAACGAGAGCGTCAAGGTCGGCAAGAGCCAGCGCGTGAAGATCGGCGGTCAGAAGAGCGAGTCGGTTGGAAAGGCCTCGAGCGAAAAGGTAGGCCTCGCCAAATCGCTGACCGTCGGCGGCATGTACTCGGTGACCGTCGGCGGCGCCATGAGCACGACCGTCGGCCTCATGAGCAACGAGATGGTCGGGCTCGTGAAGAGCGTCAAAGCCGGGAAGAAGATCGAGATCAAGTGCGGTAAGGCCAAGATCGTGATGGAGAGCTCGGGGAAGATCACGCTCGAAGGCACCGAGATCATCGTCAAGGGCAAGGACTCGGTGAAGGTGGATGGGAAGGCGGTCTCCGTGAAGGCCGAAGCCGACGCCCTGCTCCAAGGCGGCAAGGTTCAGGTCATCGGCGATCCGATCGACCTCAACTGAAGATGTGACCGAGAGAGCGGCCGTGCACCGCTCTCTCGGTCAATCGTGCGCGCGCTCGACTCGCCACCTTCGCTGGGCAACGCGCCGCGCGCCATCCGCACAACCCGTCATCAAGAGAGCTTGTCTGCGGAGACGTCGCCCGTCTCGAAGAAGTCTTTGAAGACGTCGCGCACGACGGCCGGCTCCCGCGACGTTTGGCGCGCGTCCCAGAAATCGCCCATGATCAGCGTCTTTCCCGGCGTAGCGGAAGCATCGTAGAGCGTGCGCACGTTGTGATCGACGTCGCCGTCGACTTCGATCATCTCGCCCAGCATGACGAGGTAGGTGCCATTCTCCGCGATGGCTTGGAGGCTCTGCGGGCCCAGCGTGGGGGCCGGTTGGAGCTCGAGCTTGATGGAGCCCGTATGGGCGGCGGCGAGCCGAGCGAGCTTGTCCTCGACATCGGCCCACGTGGGCGCTGCCAGGTGCTCGGCGCGTGCTTTGGGTCCGGGATCGAAACCCCACGACAGTCTCATGGTGCTCATGCGGATGCTCCTGTCAGTGGGGATCTCCGATGGATCTCATGCCCTCTGTCCAGAAGAAGGTCTTGCCTTGATAGACGTCGATGACCGTGATGGAGCGCGCGCCGATCTCGCGCCCCATGGCGGCGATGTCGCCTACGCAGAAAGAGCACACGTCGCGCTCCCCCGAGACGATGATGAGGATGTCGTTGCCTTTGGCGAGGCCGGCCTCGTTGATCTGCTGGAGCGCGCCGATCTCGGCGTGTGCGGTCGCCATGTTGCCGTTGGGAAACGCTCTTTCTTCGCCTTTCTTCAGGAAATAAGCCTCCTCCTTGGCCTTGACGCGCTCGGCGATGGGCGTCTCCCGGTTGGGATCGCGGGCCTCGGGCGAGCGGGCCTCCTGGTTGGTGTCGCGGAAGTTGCGCCCCTCTGCGAACGCATCGACGTTGATCTTGATGATGCGCTTTCCGACGTGCGGCTCGATGTACGTGCCCGTGATCGTGCGCGCCATCGGGATCGGCTCGGCGGTGCCTTTGGGGAGCCCGTGTAGGGCACCGGAGGTGGCCAGATCGAAGTTGATCTGGGCTGCTGCTTCCACCACCGGCTCGGGGGCGCCGGCGATGCGCGCGGCCGCGGGGAGCGCGCCCATCACCGGACCGGCCGCAAAGATGCCTACGGTGTTGAGGGCGCGCCGCTGGTCCGCGATGGCTTGCACCTCCGCTTCGTTCAGCGGCGGCCACGCGTTGGCCATTCCGGGGCGAGCGATCTTGGAGAGGCGATCGATCTCCTCGCGAAGTTGTAGCGATTGCTGGCCGGTGAGGCCGCCGGCGCGATATCGCTCCTCGGCGATCTCCAGCGCTTCACGCGCTCGCCCCTGCTCGTAGGTCTCGTCTTTGAGGCAGGTCGCGGTGCGTATCCGCCCAAAGGTGCCATTGGCCAGGAAGGTGCTCGAGAAGCTCGGTGGGAGCAAGCCACCGAGGGTGTCGTCGGGGGCGCCGGCCATCACCCCACCTTCACGTTCATGAGACAGATGTCCTGATCTCGGCACACGTAGCGGCGCTCGGCCCGGACGTTCTCCACGCCTTGAACGACGATCACGTCTCCCGAGCTCTTCGACACGCCCGAGAACACACCCTCTCCCATGTTCCCCACCACGCCGGCGACGACGCTGTCCACCGTCAGCACGGGGACGCCGCGCGCTCTGACCTTCTTCGCATAGTTCACGCGCTGCGGTGTCAGATCCCGAAAGATGTCGAACGCCACCCGCTTGCCGTTCACTTTGCAGAAGTCGGGGGTGACGTTGACGACTTGGAACTCGGCTTCGGCATCGGCGATGTGTCGCGATTCGCTCATGTTGCCTCCGTCGTGTAAATCACCGCCGCCAGGATGTCGCGCGCTTGATCGAGGGTGAGACGAAAGCACAGGTGGACGGCGCCTGCATCCAAATCGATGTGCACCGTGTCGAGCGGCATCCGCTCGTCGTGCCATGCGCCGGAGCCGTCGAGGAGGCGCGCCGCGACGGCGATGCCAGGGAGCTCTGTGACGAACCGAGCCTCACCGGCGACGATCCCACCCAGGGCCAGGTGCTCGTCGCCCGCGAGGTGCTCGGGGGCAATCAAGGAGGGATGCGCGCATTGGAAATAACGAGCGTCGAAGTCGGCCGGATAGTCGGCGGGAAGGCCTTTGGCGACGGCCTCGCGGTTCTCCTGCTCCCAAGCGTCGTCGCAGGTGCCTTGGTAGCGGAGGCGCGAGCTCCAGGGCCGGGAGATGGGGCCGAATCCGCACACGGGCACATCGTGGTTGAGCGACGTCACGGGCGCGAGGCGAGATTGCCATTGTGGTGCGCGGTAGGGCTCGTTTGGGCTCAGCGCGCGCTCGTCACAGAAGCCCGTGCCGCTCGGGTTGGGCTCGTGGACGATCCACTTGGGATCGCCCTCGGGAGAAGCATTTCGCGGGTCGAGGTAGGCGCCGCCATAGGCAAGCTCGTAACGGATCGGAACCTCCTCCGTGGGCTCGGGATCCGTGAGCGAGAAGCCGCGGGTGCTGGTGTATCGCCACACGCGTGGTCCGGTGACCTGAACGCTGTAGTCGATGACCTTGCCGCGGCGTCCTTCGATGAGGACGGCAGCGTCCCATTCGCGGAGCGCCTTCCCTGCGGGCGTATGCACGCTGCCTGTGAGGATGACATCGGTGCTGGGCTTGATGAGCACCGCGTCGCCGGCGCGCTTCACGCTCGAGCGCTCGGGCGTTTCCAGATCCCAATAATCGTCCGCGAGCAGGACTGGAGCCTGCTCGCGGGCGAGCTCCATGCAGCCCGGCTTCAAATCGAAGGTGCCTTTGACGGTCACCGTATCGTAAAAGCGGCGGCCGACACCCATCTTGTCGCATTGGAACAGGGCGAACGGCGTCAGGTTCTTGATCGTTTGCAGGCGCGGATCGGGGATCGCGGGAGCACGCTTCGTGGGCATGACATCAGGCCTCGGCGCTGGCCTTGGCCCGCGCTTCGCGCACCTGTTTGGCGAGCGCCGGGCTGCGCAGCACCTTGTCGAGCCAAACGCGCTCGAGGCGCATCTCGGCCTCTTCGGGGATCGAGAGCTCGGTGAGGACGGCGTCGGTGGTGCCGCGCTCCGCCGCGACGGAGAGGCGCGCGTAATCCTCGGGTCGAATCGGCCCGCGCTCCTCTTCGATCTGCGCGATGTAGGCCGCGTCGTAGCGTTGGAGCAGATCGGTTTTGCCCTGCTCGACATCCGTGTCGATGTCGGCTTCCCAGCGTTGGGCGGCGGCCGACCAGACGTCGTCGGAGAGAGCGTGTTTCTCCAAGACCTCTTTCTTCTGCCCGCCGCTTCGGTCGATGGAGGCTTGGATTGCCGCGCAAAGCTCGATCGAGATGTCGATGTCGGCTTTGGGCGTCGGCTCCGGCTCGGGTGGGGGAGGCGTTTCCGGGGCCTCGGGCTCACGCACCTCCGGGGCGGGCGGCTCGGGCGTCACGACATCGATCATCGGTGCGAATGCCGCGCTCGGAGGGACGCGGGGCGCGGCGTCCGGGAAAGGCAGCACGTCTCTGGCCTTTCCCTTGACGCCGTAGACCGTGCCGGTGCCCTCGGACAGCGGTGCGTCCTTGGGTGGAGGGGGCTTGGGGCGAAAACCCACCCACGGGCTGCCGGCGGCGGTGAACGGCAATGCTGGGCCACCACCGCTGCCGCCGAGGAGCGTTTCGATTTCACCCGAAGGGGCCGCAAACGGCGTTCGCATCGGAGGAGCGACGCCGCCCGGGCCGAGCTGCACGGTGCCGGGGTGGGCCTCGCCGCCGAGGATGGCTGTGCCGCCGGGGAGGTCGCCGCCTTCCATCGTCACCACCAACTGCCCGGATTCGTCAGGGTGGTTGAGCGGCACGCGCCCGCGCCACACCACGGTGACGATGGATCGATCGGTGTCGATGGTGAGCGTGTCGGCGACGAGCGCCATCCCTTCGCCGGCCCGGCCGCCGGCCGTCATGCGCGCGATGGGCTGAATGCCGGGCAGGCACGTCTCCAGGCGAGGTGCAGCGGGGGACAGGTTTTCGAGGATGATCCGCTCGTCGGGCTGAATTGCCTCCATCTGTTGATCGCGCGGCGCGACGTTGAAGAACGAAGGATCGATTTCGGCGGGGAGCGGCCATTCGCGGAGGCTCCGCAACGACCACGTGCCCGCGTGCTGTCGAAGCTTCTCCACGCGGCCCGGCCAGCTCGGCGCGATGGGGCCGAATCCGACGGGCGCAAACGTATCTCCGCGACGGGCGATGTGGCTGCCTTGGGGCTGCAGGTTGGGAATCCGCACCGCACCGCTCGCGTCGGGCGGCGCGTCGAAGCGCACGCCGGCCGGGTTTTCCGGGCCGAACGCGGCGCGCCCGTAGGAGATTGGCATTTGGGTGAAGGGCTGTCCTTCGAGCAACCGGCCGTCCTGCCAAAAGATGCGATCGCAAAAGACGTCGATGGACTTGTCGATCTCGCCCACGACGAGCCTCGCGCGCACCGTGCGCGCAGGCTGCCCTCCCGGAGCGAAGGCGTGACCCACGAGGATGACGTCCGCGCGCGGTTTCATGGGCACGAGATCGCTCGGCGCGCGCAGGCCGCTCTCACCGAGAATGTCGTCCTGGATCGGATCCTCCTGCGCGACGGCGAGGCGGCAGACGTCGGGCTCGAGCTGGAAGGTGGCTTTGCACACGACGGTGAGCGCAAAGGCACCTCTGCGCGGCTGAAAGACGATCGAGGCGACGCGGAGCGGAGAGGCGGAGACGACGTGCATGCTATCTCGCGACCTTCATGATGAAGCCGCCGAAGTTGTGATTCAGCCAGTAAACGCTGGTGCCGTCGACGGCGACGGCGGTCGGGAGGGCTTGTGCCGAGGCGACGAAGACGTGGACGCCGCCGGCGAGGGGCGCGGATGCCACCGTGCCGCTGTCGAAGGTGAGGTTGTTGTTCGTCCAGAAGACGCCGGCCAGGTCCTGCGAAGCGATGCCATAAGGGCCGCTCTGCCCGGCGGCGAGGACGATGGGCTCACCGCCGCTCGTGGCGACCTTCATGACGGCGCCGTCCGAGTCACTGATCCGGTTGGTCCAATAGACGTTGGTGCCGTTCACGGCGAGGCATTGAGGGTTGTTCTGCTTCTCGGCGATCGCCGTCACCGAGCCGCCCTCGAGGGCCACTTTGCGGATGCTGCCGTCACCGTAGTTGGTCCAATAGACGTGGGTGCCGTCGACGGCGAGGCCCTGCACGGCGCTCGTCACGGAATCGATGAGCTTCGGCGGAAAGCTCTGCCCCGAAGCGAGGGGGACGGGGGCCGAGGCGTTCTTCGTGGGCACCTTCATGACGGTGCCGTCACCATAGTTGGTCCAATACACGTAGGTGCCGTCGACGGCGATGCTGGAAGGCTTGTTCTGCCCAGTGGCGAGGGGGGTGGATAGGCCGCCGCCGGTGGGTACGCTCATCACCGTGCCTGCGGTGTAGTTCACCCAGAACACCGTATTGCCTTGGACCGCGATGCCGGCAGGCCCGGCGTCGGGCGCGGGCGCGGCCAAGGTGGTGGGCATGTTGTCGTTGCCACCGACGGGAATCGCCATCACCGTTCCACTGCCGAAGTTGGTCCAATAGACGTTTTGACCATCGACGGCGATGCCGGCCGGCGCGGTCTGCCCGTTGGCGAGCACGAGCGGCTCGCATTTCGAGCTCGCGCATTTTCCACCCTGGCAACCGTGGTTGCAGGCGCCGCAATGATCGGGGTCGCTGTCCGTGCTCACGCACTTGCCGTCGCACTTCGATTGGCCGAGGCCGCACTGGCATTCACCCGCGACACAGGTCATGCCCTTGCCGCAGGCGTTGGCGCAACTGCCGCAATGGCTCGGATCCGTGTTCCGATCGACGCATTGGCCGCCACACTCGTCCTGCGCGCAGACGCATTGCTCGTTGCGACAGACGCGCCCGACCACGCCGCATGCGACTTCGTCGGGGGCGCCGGTGCATTCGTTGGGGGTGCCGCTCGAAGACGAGGACGACGAAGACGAGGACGATGAGGACGAAGATGTTTCCCGGTAGTCCCATTCGAGCGCGATGCACCCGGCCCAGGCTGTGGGAAGGATCAGGAGACCGAAGCTCTTCCAGCTTGCTCGGTTCATGTCAGTAAGTCCCCTGGATGCCGAGGCGTCCGCCGTCGGGGAGGATCGAGATCCCCACCGTGGTTGGGCGTGAGCGGCTCGAGAGCACGAGATAGAGCCCGACCCCGACGGCGGCGGCGCCCGCCGCGAACGTCGCCGTGCTGGCGATGGATAAGGCCTTTCCGGTGTTGGCTTTGCGCACGACTTCGGGGCTGCAATTGACGCGCGAGGGACACTCGCGCGCGATCGCGGCGTGATCGACGAGCGCGACGATGCCCGTGGCCGCGCCCGCGGCGAGGCCGGCGACGCCGAAGCCTCCGACGATGAAGCCGGCGGTGCGCTTCTCGTTCGAGGGCGGCGCGACGGCCGGCGGCGGTGGTGGTGCGGCGTTCACGGGATCGACGGTGAGGGCGACGAGCTTGCCCTCTTCGAGGATCACCTCGTAGCGCTTCTCCGGTTTTCCGAGGGCGCTTGCGCTGACCACGTGCGTGCCTGGATCGACGGCCATCTCGGTGCCGAGCGAGGTTTGGGGAAGGGGCGTGTCATCGTAGCTGACACGCGTGCCGGGCGGCGCGCCGGCCGCGAGGACGATGCGGAGATGAGGAATGCGCGGCGCAAGCTCGGCGAGGTGCTGCTGCACGAGCGCGATGCGCGGATCGTCCGTAGGGAGCTGCGGCAAGACCTCGCGAAGGTGCTTGTCGGACGACGCCACGAGGCCGAGCTTCTCTTCGCAAAAAGCGATGTTGATGAGCTTGCCGCGGCCCGCTTCGAGCTCTTGGCTCGTGCGAAAGAGCCGGAGCGCGGACTTGTACTCACCTTGGTTGAAGGCGTCGCGCCCGCGCCGGAAGGTGTCTTCCGCGTGGGCGTGGACCTCGGGGCTGATGGTCTGGGCGCGCGCGCCCGCGGGCACGAGCGTCCAGAGGAAGATCGCCGGGAGCCAGAGGAGTTGGCGCATCACATGGCCTTTTGCTCGATCAGTCGGCGCGATCCAAGAGGTTGTTGCGCGGCTTCGACGGTGGCTTGGCCGGCGCACCGGTAGGCGCGGTGGGGGCTCGCTTGGGGGGCTCGGGCGCGCGCGGCTCCGGCGCCGAGGAGAGCGCTGTGGCGCTCGGTGTGGGAGGCGTGGCGCGCTCGGCTTCGGACGTGGCGCTCGCCGTTGGTGCGAGGGTGGCGGCCGGCGGCGCGGCGGTGGCGGATGGCGGCGCCGGGGTGGCGGCCGGCGGCGGAGCGGTGCTCGCGGTGGCGGCGCTGCGTGATGTGCCCGAGAAATGGATGGCGGCGCCGAGGACACCGAGGATCGCCGTCGCCGCCAGCGCCAGGCCGACGGTGCGCGAGGACGAGCGCTTGGGGAGCGTCTCCGATGCAGGAACGCGAGATGGCCGCTCGCTCGGCGGCGCGAGCATCGGGCTCGAGCCGGGGCGGGCGCTGGGGATTGGCATCGACAGCGCCGGGGTGCTCTGCGGGGGCGGCGCGAAGGTGCTTTGCGGCGCCGGCGCGAGCGTGCTTTGCCCGAAGGTGCTTTGAGGCAGCTCGTCGAAGGAGCTTCGAGCGAGGTTGCTTTGCGGCGCCGGCGTGGATGGCGAGAAAGTGTCTCGAGAGGCCTGCGCGAGCGTGCTTGGCGCGAAGGTGCTTTGAGTCGGTTGCGCGGGTTGGGGCGGGGCGGCCTGCGCGAAGGGGCTCGGAGCGGGCTGGGCCACGGCGCTGCGCGCGGGAATGAGGGTGCCGTGGAGCGAACGCCCTCCGGCGCTCGGCGTGGGCGGCGCGAAGGTGGGCGGAGCGGGCGCCGTCGCTGGCACGATGGGCTCCGCCGGTGCGATCGAGGGCGACGAGGCTGCGCGTTGCGGGGCGAAGGCCGGCGCTGCTTGCGCGGCGGTGGCGGAGCTCATGCGCATCGTGCCCGCTTCTCGAGGCGCGGGCGCGCTCGCCGGTGCCACCTGGCTCCAGGGCGGTGGCTGCGATGCCGGCGGCGCGGGCGCGGCCGGTGGCGTGGCCACGAAGGGCGGCGCGGGCGCGGCCGACGATGCGGGGGCGTCCGCTTCGAGCGCCATGGCGCTGAAGGCCTCGGCCATCTCCGGCGCGGACTGGAAGCGTCGCTCGGGATCACGCGCCAGCGCGCGCTCGAAGAACGCGTCGACCCGTGATGGGAGATCGGAGCAGATCGTCGACGGAGCGGGCCATGGATCGGTGCACACGCGCACGAGCACGTCGCCTACGTTCTCGCCGGGGAAGGGCAGGCGGCCGGCGAGCGTGCGATACAGGATGACGCCGATGGCCCAGAGATCGCTGCGCAGATCGACCTTGCGTGAATTGCGGATCTGCTCCGGGCTCATGTAGTGCACGGAGCCGAGCAGAACCCCGGAGTCGGTGTCGGCGGTGGCGTCGCCGATGCCCGAGGTCTTGGCGATCCCGAAATCGAGGACCGTCACCACCTCGTCGTCGTCCTTGAGCGCGAGGAAGATGTTGCCGGGCTTGAGATCGCGATGCACGAGGCCTGCCTCGTGTGCGGTGCGCAGGGCCTTGCAGATTTGGACGAGCAGGCGCGCCGTGACGGGGAGCGGGAGCCGACCTTCCCGCGCGAGCCGCGTCCACAGGCTCTCGCCTTTGAGCAGCTCCATCACGATGTAAGGGGTCTCGTCCTCGACGCCGTAGTCGTGGACTTGGACCACGTGCTGGCTGCGGATCCGCGCCGCTCCTTTGGCCTCGCGCTCGAAGCGGAGGCGCGCATCGGGCGACGCGACGAGCGACGGCGCCATGAACTTCACGGTGACGTCGACCTCGAGATCGCGGTGGTGCGCGATCCAGACCGAGCCCATGCCGCCGCGCGCGAGAGGGCGTACGAGCGTGTACCTCCCCGCGATGACGACACCGGGCTGAGGGACGATCATGCGCCCGCTCTCCGCGGCCGCTTTCCCGAACGCTCCTCAGTCTTCACGGTGCACCACATGACGGCCCCTCGTGCGCCTCCCGGGGCGGCCCGTTATTGATCGGAGGCTCGCCGCGCGCAACGCCGAGCTTCCGCTCGGGCCGCGACGCGCGAATCACCCGAGGACGGGCCGCGCTCCACGACGCGCCGCGAGCCGCGCCCGGGTCAGGCTGCCGACGACGACCAGCGCGAGACGAGCGCGAGGGTACGCGCGTTCTCGGGGATGTTCTCCGGAAAGCGGCGCCGCTCAGCGTCTTGATGGAAGCGCGCGGCGCGCGTGAGCAGCCGTGCGTGTGCGGTGGCGAGCGCGGCACGGAAACCGACATCGTCGCCGTTTTCGCGCAAGGCCTCCGCGTAGACCACGCGCACGAGGCTCTCGCCCTCGTCGATCGTGCCTAACGTTTCGAGGCGCGCGGCCGCGGAGGATGCGTGCTCCAGCGCTTCGTCGATGCGCGCCTCGGCGAGCAGCACGTCGGCGAGCTGCGCCTCGGCGAGGCAATGATACGGCTGGAGGGCCGCGAGCATGGGCAGAAGAGGTCCGTGGCACTTCCACGAGAAGCGTTGCATGTCGTCCCCCGCCCGAGCGCCGCCCGAGTCCCCGCTTGGATAGTGGGTGTTACGTTACGGCAGCGAATCGTCGCTTGTCGACCGGCCCTGCATCTACGTTTCA
Source organism: Minicystis rosea (assembly GCA_001931535.1). Taxonomy (GTDB): domain Bacteria; phylum Myxococcota_A; class Polyangia; order Polyangiales; family Polyangiaceae; genus Minicystis; species Minicystis rosea. The sequence goes on along the minus strand of CP016211.1, from coordinate 4,255,021 downwards.
GGGGACGAGCTCGACGGCGACGTGATGTGCTTTCGAGCGTCGAATGAAGTCGAAGCGTCGATGTCGATGGCGTGCTCCGATCTGCTCTTGCCGGAGGGCGGGACGCATGTTTCTCCGTCGCTGTTCGGCGATGTCGCCCATGGCTGGAGACGGCGCGCAACCTGCGATTGGGAGCGCCCCGAGGTGCCGTTGGGGCAACCGCGCCGACCTCGTCATCGCTTTTCCTTCCTTTGGATTGAGAGCACGCCCGACGGCGTCGACACGCGACGATGCCGGCCGTTTCCGATCATCATCGCGAAGGGGCCTTTGCCGCACGACCCAGCGAAGGCCGCCGGCGTCGTCATCCCTTCATGCCGGTCGGATCGCCGTCACGGGCCGGCGTCGTCCGGGGCGCCGGCATCGAGGGTGATCGATGCGTCGTCGGGGGCATCGACCGGAGCATCATCGGGCGCGTCGGCGGGAGCGTCATCGGGCGCGTCGGTGCCCGCGTCGCTCTCGCAGAAAGGCGGGAGCGCCGCGCAGACACAGGCGGGGCTGCACACGATGTCGCCTGGATTCACCGCATCGTCAGCGCAGAGGAAGCACGCAAACGGGTTGAAGCAGAACCCGACTTGCAACAGCTGAGTGCTTTGCGCCGCGACCTCCGCTGCGGTGACGCAGGGGCCGAATCCAGTGGGGGAGCCGGCGTCGACGGTACCGCTGCTCGAGCTGGAGGAGCTGGAGCTCGAGGAAGACGAGCTGCTGGAGCTCGACGAGCTGCTGGAGCTCGACGAGCTCGAGACCGCGCTGGTGCTGGAGCTCGACGAGCTCGTCGACCCCGTCGACCACGAGCTCGTCGTGCTTCCGCCTGCGCCTCCCGCGCCGCCGCCGCCCGGCCCCAGCTCGGTTCCACGTGCACAGCTCACGGCCATGTACAGGGTCGCAATCGCCACTGCACCAATGCGTCGAATCACCGGGGCGCCTCCTCGAATGGCGGCGGCGACGATATCACGGACCGCGCGCCATCGATCCACGATCGTCCACAGCGTGCGCTCGGTCCGTACGCGCGCCCGCGCGCCGGCGATGGCGGGCGAGTCCGTCAATCATCGTTGGAATCATCTTCCGACGGTGAACCTTCTCCCGCATCCTCGCGCCCGGGCGCAGGGAAGCGACCGCGCACTGCGGGATCGGCGGCCACCGAGAGCAGCACGATCTCGTCCCCCACGGCCACCGCGAGGCCATCGGCGCTCGGGCTGAAGCCCGCCGCGAGGATCATGGCATCGATGCGGAACCACAGGCGCTCGCCGTCGCTGACCACACCTGTGTCGTGAAGCAGGCGAAGCCCATTGTCGGGCGTGATTCCCAAGGCGGTGGCCGTCTCGTGGCCGTCGCCGTCGCTGCGCACCGCCTCCTCGTCGGACGAGAGCGACAACACCGGATCATCCTCCGTGAAGTAGCCTTGCATCACCGGATCCAAAACCGGCGCTCCGGTGTCGAGATCGAGGACCGCGACGTCGTCTCCCTCGCCGACCCAGGCAAAGCATCCATCGCGGGTTGCGGCCAAAACACCGGGCCGATCACCACCCCACCGGAGCGGGATGCTCTCGTCTTCACCGCCCGCGCTCCCCGCCACGAGATCCTCGGGTTGATGGTTTTCGAGGATGCGTTGGGGGAGATCGGTTGGGTAGTCGGTGAGATATCGTCCCGTATCGAGATCGAGCACGGCGAGGCTCGTCTGCGGCACGTCGGGCTCCGCGCCGTCGGGGAGCCAATCCCACTCTTGCCCAATCCACGAGGACATGCGGATCCGCGATCCGTGGACGCTGGTGGCGATTCGGCCACAGGTTGGAAACTGGGCCAGGGTTTCACCCTTGGTGGTGACGAGCCACGACCCGCGGGGGCGCTGGATGAACAAGCGATCTTCGTCGACGAAGAGCACCGAGACGATGTCCGTCGAGAGACCCTCTGGAATGTTCTCCGGCGTCGGCTGCAGCGGGAGCGGCGTCGCGGGAGCGCGGGACGCGGGCCATGGGGGCGCCGGCGGTGGCGGTGAGACCGTCATGCGGACGACGGTGGCGAACAGCTCCTGCACTTTGCGTTGGGCGTCGTGCACGAACATCGGCGGCGCGATTTCGGCGAGCCTCTGCTGCTGGCCAGCCTCGATCAATAGCCCCCTCCAAGCCTCGTTGAGCGGGCCAATCCAAGGATCGATCATGGCCTTGCTGAGCGCGCCGGTGAACGGCCGGAGGCTCGGCGGCGGCACGGGGATGGCTTGGAGGACTGCGACCTCCGCCAGCGCATCGGCGCCCGCGCGGAGCAGCGCGTCGCGCAGAGCTTCGGGGCCGGTGGCGGCGCCGTCCGGAGGATCATCTCCATCCGCGACGACATGCACGCCGTCGCTTCCCAACCATGCTTCGGCGCGCGCGATCGACCACACCTGACCGGGCGGCAAACGCAGGGTCTCGGCGATGCGCGGGACGAGCGCTGGATGAAGAACGCCCCGCACCTCGATGTGGCCGTGACGCCGGCTCCGCAGCGCGGCCGTGGTGCAGAGGACACTGCACTCTGCGCATGTCTCGCCGTCGTGCGCTCGACCGCGGAGCGCGCCGCAGGCGCACGAGAGCGGCTCGATGGGCCCGAAGATCACCTGACAGAAGAGGCCGCCGCGAGCAGGCCGCCGCCCGCTCCCCGACCAGCGCCGCATCAGCTCGAGGTCGTGCACGCGGCCGTGGGATCGCTCGTCGTCGGGCGCGCTCGGATCGAGCAAACGAGCTTTGGCCCACTGCAAATCGGACACGACATCGGTCGGCGCGAAGAAGCGATGGTGAAGCGACACGCGGGCACCTCGGCGGTGAAGAGCGGCGATACGCTAGCGCATGTCCTCAGGCGTCGTGCAGAGGAAAGACGCCGCGCGCCGTCGCCCTCGTCGTCAGGGGCGCACCGGGCTCCAGCGCATGTTCATGTAGCAGTCGCCGCGCGCGAGCTCGTCCAGCATCTGCTCGAGCCGCCGTTGCTTCGTCGCGTCGAGCTTGGCGCGCGCGATCCACCCGAGATAGTCGTTCTGCTGATAGCGAGGGCGGCCGCGATAAGCATCCATGAGCGCGCGCTCCACGAGGGCGCGGCGCACGAAGGCGGGCATCGGATTGCGAGCGCGGGTGAGCGTATCTCGAGCGGGTTTCGTCTTCATGAGGTCTCGCTGGGCTCGGGAGAATGGCAATTGTATCGACCTTCGGAAAGCCTGGATTGACGATGCCGTGCAGAGCATCGAGGTGAGGCCACGACACGAGGGGGGACGACGGTGTTGGGCTCCATCGCTCGGTATCTGGCCTGGATGGATGAGGCCGGTCGCGTGCGTGTGCCGTGTGTGGCTCGGGGTATGCTCGATGCTCGGAAGGAAGGGGGAAGCGCAGCCCAACGGGTGCTGCGAACGAGCCATGAAAGCGGTGGTGTATCGAGGGCCCTTCTCGGTTTGTGTCGAGGAGGTGCCGGATCCCGTCATCGAGCAACCGACCGACGCCATCATACGGATCACTTCGGCGGCCATTTGCGGGAGTGATCTCCACATGTACGACGGGCGCACGGCAGTCCGGCCAGGCACGGTGCTCGGGCACGAACCGCTCGGTGTCGTCGAGGAGGTCGGTCCGGAGGTCACGAAGGTCCGGAAAGGCGACCGGGTGGTGATGCCTTTCAACATCTCCTGCGGGACGTGCTTCAATTGCGTTCGCGGGTACACGGCAGCCTGCCTCAACGTCAATCCCGAGGCGCACGGCGGCGCGTACGGTTATGTCGGCATGGGCCCTTATCGCGGCGGGCAGGCGGAGTATCTGCGCGTCCCGTTCGCCGACACGAATTGCCAACCGCTGCCGGGAGAGCCGGGAGACCGTTGGGAGGACGACTTCGTCCTGCTCGCAGACGTCTTTCCGACCGGCTGCTTCGGAGCGGATCTCGCCGCCGTCGGGCCCGGGACGACGGTCGCCGTCTTCGGCGCTGGGCCCGTGGGGCTGCTGGCGGCGTACTGTGCGCGCCTCCGCGGTGCGACCGAGATCTACGTCGTCGACTACATCCCGGATCGGCTGGCGAAGGCCGAGGCGCTGGGCGCCATGGCGATCGACTTCTCGCGGAAGGATCCGGTGGAGCAGATCGTCGCCACGCGGCGACGGCGAGAGGGCGAAACGGCCGCGAGCAGCGCGGGCGACAAGATGCTCGGCGTGATGTGCGGTGTGGAGGCGGTCGGCTTTCAAGCGATGAGCTGGGAGCATCCGGGCACGGAGCAGCCGAATCGCGTCATCGAGGACCTCATCCGGCTCGTCAACCCGACCGGACACATCGGCATCGTCGGCCTCTACGTTCCGCAGGATCCCGGAGGGGTCAACCCGCACGCCAAGAAGGGCGAGATCCAGATCTCCTTCGGCAAGCTCTGGGAAAAAGGGATCTCGTTCGGGACTGGCCAGACGCCCGTGAAGCGCTATTGCAGCGGCCTGCGCGATCTCGTCGTCTCGGGGCAGGCTCACCCGAGCTTCGTCGTGACCCATCGGGTGCCCCTCGAAGAGGCGCCCGAGGCCTACGCCAAGCTCAGCAGGCGCGTCGATGGCTTCGCGAAAGTCATCCTCCAGCCCGGTGCTTGAGGGCGGCCGCTCCGGTGGAGCTGGGCCATGACGGATCTCCGGGCCGCCGTCGCGCACGCAGGCACCACCGGCGCGCTCTTGGCTTCGCTGGATTGGTCGGCGACGCCGCTCGGGCCCATCGAAGGTTGGCCGGCGAGCCTCGCCGTCCCCGTGCGGATGGTGCTCGGAAGCGGCTTCCCGCTCTGCTTGATGCTGGGCTCGGCGCCGACGAGCGCGCGCGTGATCTACAACGACGCGTACATCCCGTTCCTGGGCGAGAAGCATCCCACGGCGCTCGGTCTCACGGTGCGCGAGGTGTGGCCCGAGATCTGGGACATCCTCGGGTGGGCGCTCGCGCACGTGTGGCACACGGGGCAACCGGTGACCGGAAAGGATCTCTCGCTGCGCGTCGAGCGCGGCGGGCAGATCGAGGAGATCAGCACTTCAATCTCGTTCAGCGCGATCACGGACGACGACGGACGCGTCTCTGGTGCGCTCGCCTGTGGCATCGAGACGACCGCCTCGGTCGTGAGCGAGCGGCGTGAGCGCATGCTCCGCGTGCTCGCCGAGGAGCTCGGCGCGGCTCGGAGCGAAAGCGATCTCCACCGCCGCATCGAGGCCGCGCTCTCCGCGGCGAGCAAGGACATCCCGTTCGCGCTCCTGTATCTCCGCGACCGGCGCAAGGCGACGGCGTCCCTCCGTGCCGACGTGGGGCTCGCAGGCGACGCGCCGGAGCGCTTCCGCAAGATGGATCTCCGGGACGACGCTTCGAGTGAGTGGGATGTCGGCCGCGTGATCGCGACGGGCGAGATGGCCGTGGTCCGCTTCGAGGAAGATGCGCTGTCGCTGAGCGCGATCGCGCTTGGCAGCGCGCCGCAGTCCGCCGTCGTCGTGCCCGTGGCCTGCTCGGCGCAGGATCGCGCGTTGGGCGCGCTGGTCGCGGGCTTGAGCCCGGTCAACGCGTTCGACGAAGGATACCGCTGCTTCCTGCGCCGCGTCGCGCGCGAGATCGCGACGGCGCTCGTCGACGTGCGCCGTCAGGAAGAGACGCGCCGGCGCGCGGAGTCGCTGCTCGAGCTCGACCGCGCGAAGACGATGTTCTTGACCCACGTCGGCCACGAGCTCCGCACGCCGCTCACGCTCATCCTCGGGCCGGTCGAGGACATGCTCGCCGATGGCGCCGAGCCGCTCACGCCGACGCTGCGGGCCGAGCTCGATCGCGTCCGTCGCAACGCCCACCGACTGATGCGCGAGGTCGAGGCCCTGCTCGATTTCGCGCGGGTCGACGTGGGCCGCGTGAAGGTCGTCTACGAGCCGACCGACCTCGCCGGCCTCACGCGCGAGGCGGCGCGCGCGTTCGAGCCGGCGGCGACGCGGGCCGGGCTCGGTCTCACGATCGATTGTCCATCGCTGCCCGAGCCAGTCTTCGTGGCTCCGAACATGTGGGAGCAAGTCATCTTCAACCTCGTCTCGAACGCGCTCAAATTCACCTTCGAGGGAGCGATCGAGGTGAGGTTGTGCGCGCTCGACAACCGCGTGCGCCTCACGGTCCGCGACACCGGCACGGGCATCCCCGCCGACGCGCTGCCGCGCCTGTTCGAGCGCTTCTATCGCGTGCCCCATGCGCGGGCGCGGAACGCGGAGGGCCTGGGCATCGGGCTCGCGCTGGTGAAGCAGATTGTCCGGCTCCACAAAGGGTCGATCCACGTGCAGAGCGCGCCGGGGCAGGGCACGACATTCGTGATCGAGATCCCGCGAGGCAAGGGGCATTTGCCGCCGGAGCGCACCGTCGCGGCGACGTCGTCGGCCAACCGCCCGCCGCGCGCGGCGTCGATCGCGAACGATGTGCTCGCCTGGCCCGCGGAGCCGTTGGAGCCCGCGCCGGCCGCCGCGCGGAGCGCCGGCGCAGGGCGCATCCTCGTCGCCGAGGATGATCCCGAGATGCGCGACTATTTGGTCCGGCTCCTCGCACCGATCTACGAGGTCGAGGCGGTGCCGGACGGCGCGGTCGCCCTCGCGCGCGCGGAAGCGAATCCGCCGGCGCTGATCCTATCGGACATCATCATGCCCGAGCTCGATGGTCTTCGCCTGGTGCACGAGCTCCGCAACGATTCGAGGACTTCCAGCATCCCGGTCATCCTCCTGTCGGCACGTGGAGGCAACGACGCCGCCGTGGAGGCGCTCGGCTCGGGCGCCGACGACTACCTCGTGAAACCCTTCGGTGCCCGCGAGCTCTTGGCTCGCGTGCGTACGCATTTGGAGCTCGCGCGCGCGCGGCGCGATGCCGCCGAGTCCAGGCTCAAGGACGTCTTCCTCGGGCTCGCGTCCCACGAGCTGCGGACGCCGCTCACGTGCCTCAAGCTCAACGTCCAGCTCGTCCAGCACAAGGTCGACAAGATCGATCCCGTCCTCGGTGCGCGGATCATGAAGCTGAACACGTCGATCGATCGGCTGACGCGTTTGGTCGAGGACATGTTGAACGTCTCGGCGATCGTCGGTGGCCAGATCGCGGTGCGGAAGCGGCCCTGCGATCTCGGCGAGGTTTGCCGCAGCGCCGCGGCCGAGCAGTCGATGGTCACGCGGAGAGCGCTTTCGCTCGAGCTGCCCGACGCGCCCGTCCTCGCCGTCGCGGACGACGAGCGCATCGGCGAAGTGGTGTCCAACCTGCTCTCCAATGCGTTCAAGTACTCGGCGCCGGATCGGCCGGTCACGCTGGCGCTGCGCGCGTCGAGCCAGGAAGCGATCGTGACGGTCCGCGACGAGGGGGCCGGCATCGCCGCCGAGCAACTGTCCCACATCTTCGAGCGCTTCTATCGCGTGCCGGGCCAGGGCGTGCAGAGCGGATCGTACGTGGGTCTGGGGCTCGGCCTGTTCCTGAGCAAAGCCATCGTCGAGCAACATCGAGGTCGCATCTGGGTCGAGAGCGCGCCCGGCGAGGGGAGCGCGTTCTCGTTCGCCGTGCCGCTCGCGGCCTGATCGCTCGCTTCTACATCGAGGCTTTTCGTGGGCCGTGGTGCACGAGATCGCGCCTGCGGTCTCGGGTGCTCCGGATCACTCGAGGCGCAGCGCCACCGCCGGATCGAGCCGCGAGGCGCGCCACGCGGGGTAGATGCCGGCGAGGAGGCCGATGCCGCTCGAGACGCTGAGGCCGAGGACGACGGCCCACATGGGCACGGCGGCGGGGAAGTCGAGGAAGCGGCCGAGGAGCGTGGCACCGAACGCGAGACCGACGCCGATGACACCGCCGGAAGAAGCCAGGAGCACGGCCTCGATGATGAATTGCACGAGGACGCGCGCGCGCCGGGCGCCGAGGGCTTTGCGCAGGCCGATCTCGCGCGTCCGCTCGGTCACGGCCACGAGCATGATGTTCATGACGCCGATGCCGCCGACCACGAGGGTGAAGGCGCAGATCACGAAGCCCGCCGCGGTCACCGTGCCGGCGAGCTGATCGAAGGTGGCGCGCGCCGAGTCGTTGGAGAACATGTCGAAATCGTTCTCCGCCTTGGCATCCAATCCGCGGATGGTGCGGAAGGCGCCGATGGACAGATCCTGGAGGCGCGCCATCTCGTCGTGCGAGCGCGCCATCACGGTGATGTTGAGCGAGCGCCCGGTGCCATAAAGCTCCAGGAAGAGCGATATCGGAATCGACACCAGGTTGTCCGGATTGCCCCCGAAGGGACTGCCGCCCTGGCGCTCGACGGTGCCAATCACCTCGAGATCCATGCGGCCGAGCCGCACGTGCTGGCCGATCGGATCGCGGTTGGGAAAGAGCACGTCCACGACCGTGGCGCCGAGGACGACGACGCGCGCGGCGCCCATGGCCTCGGCCTCGTTGTAACCGCGGCCCCGGCCGATGGGCAGGTTGTTGTTGGTGAAGAACTCGGGCGTGCCGCCGCCGACCTGCGTGCCCGAAGCGCTGTAGCTCCCCGCGACGACCTCTTTGCCGCCTTCCCACACTTCGCCGCCGACCTGCGCGGCCTGCGGGAGCGCTTCGCGCAGGGCCATCATCTGCGCGACGGTGATGTTCTTGCGGCGCTGAATCTCGGGCGAGAGCGCGCCAAAGTTGAAGTTGGGCAAGCGCTGGATCTGGAACACGTCGGCGCCGAGGCCGCCCATGTTGGCGTTGATCGAGGCCTGCAGGCCGTTGAGCAAAGACATCATCGCCACCACGGTGAAGACACCGATGACGATGCCGAGGAGCGTGAGGCCGGCGCGCAGGCGATGGGCGCCGAGCGCGCTCGTGGCCAAGCGGAAATCGTCGAGGCGCGCGCGCACCGCGGCGAGGAAACGGGCGCGTCGATTCGAGGGGGCCCTATTCATGGCGCAGCGCCTCGATGGGATGGAGGAGCGCGGCGGAGAGCGCGGGCCAAAGGCCGAAAGCCGCGCCCAAGAAGCACGATCCGAGGACGCCGCCGACGACCACGCGCGGATCGATGCTGGCCGGCATGGGGCTCACGAGATCGATGAGCGCCGCGGCGCCCGCGCCCATGGCCACGCCCAGCGCGCCGCCCACGAGCGCCACCATCACGGCCTCGCAGAGGAATTGCAGGAGCACGCTGGCGCGCCGGGCCCCGAGCGCGCGGCGAATCCCGATCTCGCGCGTCCGCTCCTTCACCGACACGAGCAGGATGTTCATGATGCCGATGCCCGCGACGATGGCGGTGATCACGCCGACCAGGATGCCGACCAGGTTGGTCATCATCATGGTTTGGTTGAAGCCCTGAAGGATCTTGTCCTGCCGGTTGACGGAGAAGTTGTCTTCCTTGTCGGGCCCGAGGCGGCGCGCGGTGCGGAGCACGGCGATGATCTCGTCCTCGGTCTGGGCGACCTTGCCGTCCGGCGCCACCACCGCGATGGTGAGCCCGCGCTTTTGTCCGAACGATCGGCGGAACGCGCTCAGAGGAAGCACCAACAGGCCATCCTGCGATCGGCCGAAGGCGTTGCCTTTGCGCACCAGCGAGCCCACCACCGTGCAGCGCGCGGTGGGGCCGACCTTGAGGCGTTGGCCGAGCGGATCCTGGCCTTTGAAGAACGCGTCCTCCACGTCGGCGCCGATGACGCACGCGTCGGTGCCGAGCTCGTGATCGAGATCGCTGATGAAGCGGCCGCGCCGGAGCTGCCACCCGCCCGCGTCGAGGAAGGCCTCGGTGGTGCCGCGAACGTCGATGTGCTTGAGCTCGCGCTCGCCCCACATCACCAAGGCTTCGGTGTTGGCGACGGGGGCGATGGCGATGGGGAGCTTGGCGTTGGCGAGGAGCGCGCGATAATCCCCTTGGCCCACCGCCGGTCGATTCCGGAGCTTCCACCACTCGTTGTTGTTCACGCCCCAAGCCCATTTGTGGACGTAAAGCGTGTTGGGACCGAGGGAGTTGAGCTGGCGGGCGAAGCTCGTCTCCATGCCGGCTTCGACCATGAAGATGACGATGACCGCCATGATGCCGACGGAGACACCGGAGATGGTGAGCGCGGCGCGGAGCTTGTGGGCCACGAGCGAGCGCGCCGCCTGCACGACGGCGTCGATGAGCTCGGAGACGAAGCGCGAGGCGCGCTGCGCGAAGCCGAGCTGCTTCCGCTTCACGCCCGGCGCTCCATGGCGACGGAGGCGAGCACTTGGGCCACGGCCTCGGCGCCCATGGCTTCGGCGTTGGCCAACGCCACTTCGCGCCCGGGGCCGTCGGCGACGACGAGGCCGTCGACGATGCGCACCGCGCGCGGGCACCGCGCCGCCAGCTTGGGCTCGTGCGTGACCAGCACGATGGTGTTGCCCTTCTGGTGCAGGTCGAGGAACAGGCGCACGATCTCTTCTCCCGTGCGGCTGTCGAGGTTGCCGGTCGGCTCGTCGGCGAGGAGCAACGAGGGCTCCGTCACCAGCGCGCGGGCGATGGCCACGCGCTGGCGCTGCCCGCCCGAGAGCTCGGTGGGCTTGTGCTTCATGCGCTCTTCGAGCTGCACGCGCTGGAGCGCGAGGATGGCGCGCTCGCGCCGCTCTTTGCGGGGCACGCCGCGGTAGATGAGGGGCAGCTCCACGTTCTCGAGCGCGCTCGCGCGGGGCAGGAGCTGAAAGCTCTGGAAGACGAAGCCGATCTCGAGGTTGCGCACGTCGGCGAGCTCGTCGTCGTCGAGCTCGCGGACGTCGCGACCGGAGAGGCGGTAATGGCCGCTCGTGGGCACGTCGAGGCAGCCGATGATGTTCATCAGCGTGGATTTGCCCGAGCCGCTCTGACCGACGATGGCGACGAACTCACCCGCTTCGATCGAGAAATGGATGTCGCGCAGCGCCGGGACTTGGGAGAGCCCCAAATCGTAGGTCTTGCCGATGTGATCGAGCTCGATGAGCGCCATGGTCTTGGACTCACGTCTTGCCCGGAGGGCCTTTGTCGCCCTCGCCCGGACCGCCTTTGGGCATCACCTTGATCGATTGGCCCTCTTTGAGCTCGCGGGCGAGCGTGCGATACGGGCCGTCCACGATGGTGTCGCCCTCGGCGAGCCCCTCGATGATCTCCACGTCGGTGCGGCTGGCGATGCCGGTGCGCACGACGCGCATCTGGGCCTTGTTGTCCTTGTCGACGATGAAGACGACCTTGACGAGCTTGGCCTTGCCGCCGGAGGTCGTCGCGCCGGCATCGGGATCGGCTGCGGCTTTGTCGTCCTTCTTCGGCTCGCGCGAGGTGACGGCCGGGATGGGCACGGTGACGACGCCGCTGTGCGTGGCCGTGGCGATCGACACGGCCGCGGACATGCCCGGCAAACCACCCTCGGGCGGCGCGTCGAGGCCCACGCGTACGAAGAAGGTGGTCACTTCGGCGTCGGTGCCGGGGTTCTTGATCTGCGCGTTCTTGCCGACGGCCACCACGTGCCCTTTGAACTGGCGATCGGGGATGGCGTCGATGTCGATGGTGGCCTCGTTGCCGACGCGGATGCCGACGACCTCGTGCTCGCCCACCTCGGCTTTGACCTCCATGTCCGAGAGGCCGCCCATGAGGAGCACGACGTCTTCGCTGAAGTCCGAGCCGCGGATGCGCTCGCCGACCTTGTGATAAATCTCGAGGATGGTGCCCTCGACGGGGGCGGTGAGCGTGGCGCGCGAGAGGTTGTAGAGCGCGGTCTCGAGCTGGCCTTGGTTCTGCGCCACGAGCTGTCGTTGCGTGGCCCGCTTGGCTTCGTCGAGCTTGAGCTGCGTCTCGGCCTTCTCGAGATCGGCGCGGCTCGCGAGGTTCTCCGCCACGAGCTTCTGGGTGCGCGCGAGGTTTCTTTGATCCTGCGCGATGGCGGCCTCGATCTCGGCCGTCTGCGCCACGGCCGAGGCCACCGCGCCGCGGAACTGGGCCACCTGCGATTCACCGAGGCGCTTGTCGATCTGACCGAGCACCTGACCGGCTTGCACGTGATCGCCCTCCTTCACGGAGAGCGAGAGCAAATCGCCGGTGACGTTCGAGCTTATCTTCACCGTCTCGCGCGCTTGCAAGTGACCGGCGGCGCTCACGGTGCGCGTCAGATCCTGCTTCTTCACCGCGGCGGTCGTCACTTCGACCGGCGGCGGTGGGTGCGGGCGGAGGCCCTGCGCCGTGGCGAGGCCCACGAGCAGGAGGATGATCACAGCCAGGATCCAACGTCCCTTCGTCATGGCGACTCGTCTATCCTCCCGTGGCGACGTGGGTGAGGAGCCGGTAGCACACCCAAGCGCAAAGCGTGCCGATCACGGCGGTTCGCTTCGGGACCTGCGCGGCGGCGGCGAGGCCGTAGCCCATCAGCACCGCGGTCCAGAGCGAGAAGAAATCGAAGGCGTTGCCCAGCTTGATCCAAGGATCCATCAGCGGGCGGCCGGCGACGGCGAGGACCGCGCTCAGCGATCGCGGCGAGAGCGCGATCGACTCCGGGGACAACGACGCGTGCTGGAAGGCCGATACGGCGTCGAGCAAGTCGGCGAGCGCGCCTGGCAACATCGTGGCGGCGGCGATGGGCGCGACGGCGTTGCCCTTGAGCTTGCCGCGGAAGAACCACGACAAGAGGACGAGCGTCACGCACGCGATCCCGAGGCCGAGGGGCACGCCCACGATGCTCTTGGCGATGCTCCCCACTTGGAAGATGCGCTCGGCGCTGCGGGTATCGTCGGCGATCTGGCGATCGCTCATGCTCTGGAGCTGACCGCTCATCTCCAGCTTCTGCAGCGTGCTGCTCACCGCATCGACGCGGGCGGCCAGCGCCGCGCCGAGGAGGATGGCCGTGGACCACGCGAAGAGCAGATACCCGCGCACGCGACCCACGCGGGCCTGCTCGTGCATCGCGCGATCGGGCGCGAACAGGATGGCCAAAGGCGAAGGCCCCTTGGGCTCCGCGGCTCCGCCGTGCTCGGCCTCGACCGTCAACATCCGACCCCGCACGTCGGCGGACCGGGCCGGCGTGGCGCCGACGTCGTCACGGAGAGGGCTTCGTCGCGGGGCTTCATGCGGTGCGCGGGGAGCTTACCTGCCTCGGGGGCGGATGGAACAGGGTGGCAATACCGGAGCGCCGAGGATCGGTCGGGAGGCCCGAGGCCCCGCACTTCGTGCGAGGTCCTCTGTTTCTTTCAAGAAAAGTGACGAGGTTCGGGACGTCGGCCGGACCACCAGCCGGGGCCGATGTGCTCGGGGGCGAGGCCTCGCCGGGACGGAGCCATGGCTCGTCGGCGCGCGGCACTGACGGCAGTCGGTGGAGATGCTTGATGTCTAAAGGATCGCGCGCCGGCCGCGCGATGGTCAGCGGAGGGTGACGGCGAGCCGGTAGCTCCAGTCGGCGAAGCTGTTCTCGCCGACCTCGAGGTAGTACGTGCCCGGCGGCAGCAGGTGGGCGCTCGCGTCGCGCGGGGTCGCCCCGGTGCCGTCGATCATCGAGCAGAAGCCGCGACCATCGTCGTCGTCGCCGGCGAGGTAGTTGCCCTTGTCATCGCGGAGGGACAGGTAGCTGTCGAGGTCGCCGGACTCGCACGTGGCCGCGTCGCCGCCTTCGACGATCTCCGCGCGCAGCGAGAGGCCCGGCCCCGGCGGGACGGTGATGGCGTAAACGTCGATCGCGCCGGCTTGATGCGCGCCGGTGAGGAACGTGTCCGAGCCCGGATCGGGCGTGGCCTCGGCGTCGCTGTCGTTGGGCTCCACTTCGGTGCCGTTGTCGGCCTCGAACTTGATCTGGAGGAAGTACGCCGGCAGCGTGCCGGACGAGAGGCGCGAAGCCTTGATGTAATAGCTGCCCGGATCGAGCGAAGCGACGAGCGCCGCGCATCCACCGATGCCGCTGCCGGTCGTGTCGCCCGCGGGCGCGTCCACCTTGAGCTCGGCGCCGCCGGCGTCGAGGAGCGTGAGCGCGGTCGTGGGCATGGCGATGCAGTCGGTGCCGCTGGGATCGAAGATCTCGAAGCGCACCACGCGCGTCTGGGCGACGCTGAGCTTGAAGAGATCGCCGTCGCCGCTCGCGCCGATCTTGCCGGTGATGTTGGTGCTCTTCGTGATCACCGGCAGCGCGATGTCGGCGTTCGCCGGGGTGTCGTTGGGCTCGATCTCGGCGATCTTCTCCCATTGGCAGGTGGCGCTGCAGCCGTCGCCGCTCGTGGTGTTGCCGTCGTCGCACTGCTCGCCGGCCTCGCGCGCGGCGTTGCCGCACACGGGGACGAAGGTGCAGTCCGCGGCGCAACCGGGCGTCCCGTCGCATTGCTCGGAGCCGGTGACGGCGCCGTCGCCGCAGCGCGAGACGAGCGTCGCTTGCAGCGTGTAGCCGAAGGAGCTGCTCCCGTTGTGCGAGGTCACCCGCACCGCGTAGTTGCCCGGCGCGAGGTGGCGGACTTGGGTGTCGTAGTCGGGATCGAGGAGCGAGCAGCCGTTGATGCCGCCGTCGTCACGCGCGGGCCCGATCGCGGTGCAGCTCGAATTGAAGAGCTGGATCACCGAATCGATGCCTTGGCAGCCGCCGGGCCCGTTCATGTCGAAGGTCTCGAAGCGCACGTCGGCATAGGCCGGCACGGTGAACGAGAACCAATCCTGATCCGAGGTCGGCGATACCGTGCCGGCGACGACGACTCCATCGGGCCCGGGCGCGATGGGGTAGGGGCCGTCGGCGGTGGCGCAGGTGTCGTTGGGCTCGGTCTCCTGGGTGAGCTCGATGCGACAATTGGCGTTGCAACCATCGCCGCTCACGGTGTTGCCGTCGTCGCACTGTTCTCCGTCTTCCTGCGTGCCGTTGCCGCAGACGACGAAGGTCTCGGTGATCTGGAGCGTGTAGTCGAACGAGTAGCTCGACGAGTAGCCGACCACTTGCACGTAGTAGCTCCCGGGCGGGAGGCTGGAGACCTGGAGGCGCGAGCAGAGGCCGGATCCACCGTCGTCGTCGGCGCCGAGCTCCACGCCGTTCGCGTCGTACACGTGGAGGACGGAGTCGATGTTGTCATTGCACGAGCTGCCGAGGAACCCGTCCATCGTCTCCGCGACGATGGTCCCGGTGAGGCCCGGGGGCACGAGGACGAGGTAATAGTCTGCGTCGCCGAACGGCGAGATCGATCCCTTGGCGATGCTGTTCATCGCGATCGAGGCGAAGGGCGTCGCGCTCGCGGGCGTGTCGTTGCTCTCGACCTCGCAGCCGGCCTCGGCCTGGCACGTCGCCGAGCAGCAGTCGCCGTCGGTGGTGTTGCCGTCGTCGCATTGCTCGCTCCCGGCGCGGATGCCGTCACCGCAGGTCGGCGTGCACACAACCGGCGTGCCCGTGCACGTGAAGCCCGGCTCGAGCACGCACGTCGAGGAGCATCCATCGTCGCTCGCGGTGTTGTGATCGTCGCACGCCTCGCCGCCGGTCACGATGCCGTCGCCGCAGATCGGCGCGCACACGCTCGGCGATCCGGGGCAGGTGAAGCCGGGCTCCACCGTGCACAGCGACGAGCATCCGTCGTCGTCGTCGAGGTTGCCGTCGTCGCAGGCCTCGGCGCCCTTCTTCTGCCCGTCGCCGCAGATGCCCGAGCAGACGCTGGGCGAGCCGCCGCAGGTGAAGCCTTGCTCGATCGTGCACGTGGATGAGCAGCCGTCGCCGGCCGCCGTGTTGTGATCGTCGCAGCTCTCCGAGGCCGTGATCACCCCGTCGCCGCACACGGGCGTGCACATGCTGGGCGAGCCCGCGCACGTGAAGCCGGTCTCGACCGTGCACGCGGCGGAGCACCCATCGCCACCGTTCGTGTTGCCGTCGTCGCAGGCCTCGGCGCCCTTCTTCTGCCCATCACCGCAGATGCCCGAGCAGACGCTGGGTGAGCCGCCGCAGGTGAAGCCTTGCTCGATCGTGCACGTGGATGAGCAGCCGTCGCCGTTCGTGGTGTTGCCATCGTCGCAGGCCTCGGAGGCCTTCTTCTGGCCGTCGCCGCAGACGGGCGTGCACGTGCTCGGCGAGCCCGCGCACGTGAAGCCGGTCTCGACCGTGCACGTGGACGAGCAGCCGTCGCCGTTCGTGAGGTTGCCGTCGTCGCAGCCTTCGGTGCCGCGCTTCTTCCCGTCACCGCAGATGGCCGCGCAGACGCTGGGCGAGCCCGCGCAGGTGAAGCCTTGCTCGATGGTGCAACCGTTGGAGCAGCCGTCGCCGCTCGTGGTGTTGCCGTCGTCGCACTGCTCGGCGCCCTTCTTCTGCCCGTCGCCGCACACGGGGAGGCACACGCTTGGCGCGGTGCCGACGCACGAATAGCCGGTCTCGACGAGACAGCTCGCGCTGCAGCCATCTCCATTGATCGCGTTGCCGTCGTCGCAGCCTTCCGCGCCTTTCTTCTGGCCATCGCCACAGACGGGCGTGCACGTGCTCGGCGATCCCGCGCAGGTGAACCCGGTCTCGACGACACAGGTGGCCGAGCAGCCGTCACCGCTGATGGCGTTGCCATCGTCGCAGCCTTCAGAGCCTTTCTTTTGACCGTCGCCGCAAACGGGCGTGCACGTGCTCGGAGACCCGCTGCAGGCATAGCCGGCCTCGACGAGACAGTTTGAGCTGCAACCATCTCCATTCACGCCGTTGCCGTCGTCGCAGCCTTCCGCGCCCTTCTTCTGTCCGTCGCCGCAGATGGCCGCGCACGTGCTCGGCGATCCCATGCAGGTGAAGCCGACCTCGATGACGCAGCTAGAGCTGCAACCATCACCGCTCGCCGTGTTGCCGTCGTCGCAGGTCTCGGGGCCCGCGGTCTGGCCGTCGCCGCAGAGCGTGGTGCACGCGCTCGGCGTGCCGGCGCACGTGTAGCCGCTCTCGATGGAACAGCTCGCGCTGCAACCATCTCCATTCATGGTGTTGCCGTCGTCGCAGGCTTCGGCGCCGTTGGTCACGCCGTCGCCGCAGGCCGCCGCTTGGCACACGCCGCCGGTGCAGACGCCGGTCTGGCAATCGGTTCCGGTGCCGCAGGCCTGGCTCACCGCGCAGCGCTTGCCCTGGTTGACGCAGGTGGAGCCGCCGCAATCGACGTCCGTCTCGGTGCCGTTCTTCACCTTGTCGGAGCAGACGGGCACCTGACAGAGGGTGCCTGCGCACACGCCGCTCTGACAGTCCGTCGTGGTGCCGCAGTGCGCGAGATCAGGACACTTGGGGCAGGTCGGGCCGCCGCAATCGAGATCGGTCTCGGCCCCGTTCTTCACGGTGTCGTTGCACGCGGGCGCTTGGCAGACGTTGCCCGTGCACACGCCGCTCTTGCAGTCCTTGGCGGCGTTGCAGCTCTTGCCGTCGTCGCACTTGCCGCAGGTCGGGCCGCCGCAGTCGGTGTCGGTCTCGCCCGCGTTCTTCACCGTGTCGGTGCAGCTCGGGAGGCACACGGTGCCGGAGCAGAGCCCGCCGATGCAATCGGCGTCGACGTGACAGCCGAGGCCGGTGCCGCACTTGTCGCAGGTGCCGCCGCCGCAATCAACGTCGGTCTCGAGCCCGTTCTTCACGGTGTCGGTGCACGCGGGCGCTTGGCAGACGTTGCCCGTGCACACGCCGCTCTGGCAATCCGAGGCGACGAGGCACTTGAAGGTGTCGGGGCAGGGGAGGCAGTCGGCGCCGCCGCAGTCGACGTCGGTTTCGTTGACGTTCTGCGTCTTGTCGAGGCAGCTCGCGGGCACGCATTGGCTCTGCACGCACACGCCGCTCTCGCAGTCGGCAGGCAGCAAGCACTCGACGCACGCGCCTTCGCCGTCGCACAGCTTGCCGCCGTTCTCGGTGCACGAGACGCCCGCCACCGCGGGCACGTTTGCCGGCATGCCCGCGTTGCAGACGTCGTCGGTGCAGGTGTTGTGATCGTCGAGCGCATCGGTGTCGTCGTTCTCGGTCGTCTCGCCGCCGTTGCCGTCGCAGAGGACGACCTTGCAGTCGCCCGCGGTCTGCGTCTTCCCGGGCATGCCCGCGGCGACGAACGCGACGCCGCACACGCCGTCGATGCACGTGCGCTGCTGACAGCTCGTGTCCGTGCCTGAACACGCGGAGGCGTCCTTGCAGCCGGGGCCTCCGCCGGTGCCACCGGTACCGATGCCGCCCGTGCCGCCGGTGGCGATGCCGCCGGTGCCACCCGTGCCGATGCCGCCGCCGATGCCATCGGGGATCTTGCTGCGATCGACTTTGGTGAACAGCTCGCAGCCGAGGATGGTCGTCGCCGCGAAGAGCAGCGGAGCGAGCCGCGCCGTGAGCCTCTTCATCACGAAGCCCTCCCGCTGCTCCCGCGAGCGCGGCGCGTGTTTCGTTTCCGCAGCGCCGCGACGAGCGCTGCGAAGAGCGCCGCCATGCCGTGGCCCGCCGGTGCTTCCGCGGGCGAGATCGACAAGCAGCCGCCGCCCGTGAAATGCGGCGCCTTCTCGTCCTCACCACCCTGACCACCCGTGCCCGGCGCGCCGCCCGTGCCCGGCGATCCACCCGCGCCGCTCGAGCTCGCGCTCGTCGAGGTCGTGGTGCCGCCGCTGCCCGTCGCGCTCGACGAAGCGGTGGTGGCCGCGTTGGGATCGAGCAAGCACGTGCCGGCGATGCACACGCCGCCGGGGCAGGGCGTGTTGTCGAGCACGCTCACGCCGAGGCACGCGCCCTTCTGGCATGCGTCGACCGTGCAGGGATTGCCATCGTCGCAGGCTGCGCCGCTCGGCTTGGGCACATCGGTGCACGCGCCCGACGTGGAGTCGCACGCGCCCGCCTCGTGGCATTGATCCGGCGCGGGGCACGAGACCGGCATCGTGCCGGTGCACATCGCGCCCACGCAGACGTCGACCTGGGTGCAGGCGTCGCCGTCGTCGCACGCCGCGCCGTTGAGCGAGGCGCACTCACCGTCCTTGATCGCGCCGGCCGCCACGCTGCACGCGTCGCACGGCCCGCTCTGGCACGCGGTGGAGCAGCACACGCTGTCCGCCACGAAGCCGCTCAAGCACTCGTTGCTGCCCTTCGCCGGCTGGCCCGCAGGCTTCTTCGGCTGGCACGTGTTTCCGGTGCAATACGAGGTCGCCGACTTGCAATCCTCATCGACCTTGCACGCGTTCTCGCAGGCCGATCCCACGCACTGGGCCGGGCTGCAATCGACGGTCCCCGACACGACGCACACGCCGTTGCCGTCGCAGAGGTCGGGCTGGACCATCGTGTTGCCTTCACACGATCCCGGTACGCACACGGTGCCCGCCGGGTGCAGCGCGCACGCGCCTGCGCCGTCGCAGGACCCGGTGGTGCCGCACGACTCCGCGCTCGTGGCCACGCACTCGTCGTCCGGATCGGCGCCCGCGAGAATGGCCCCGCAGGTGCCGTCCGAGCCCGCGCCCTTCTTCGCCGCGGTGCAGGCCGCGCAGGTGCCGGTGCACGCGGTGTCGCAACAGATGCCATCGGCGACGAAGCCGGTGAGGCACTCGTTGGGCGCGGTGGCGCCTTGGCCGAGCGCCTTCTTCGGCGCGCAGGTCCCCGCGTTGCAGTACGCGGTGGCGATGCAGTCGTCGTCGCCCGCGCAGCTCGATACGCACGTTCCACCGCCGCACGTCGAAGGCGCGCAATCGACCGCGCCCCCATCGATGCAGTAGCCACTGCCATCGCAGAGGCTCGGTTGAATGGCCGTGTTGCCTTGGCACGATGCCGGCACGCACAGCGTGCCCGCCGGGTAGAGCGCGCACGATCCCGAGCCGCTGCACGAGCCGCTCGGCCCACACGAGGCCGCGCCTTGATCGGTGCACTCTTGATCTGGATCGGTGCCGGATTGGACGGCGCCGCACTGACCATCAGCGCCCGATCCTTTCTTCGCCGCGGTGCACGCCACGCACGTTCCGACGCACGAGACATCGCAGCACACGCCGTCGGCGACATGCCCACTGAGGCATTGGTTGGGCGTCGTCGCGCCCTGTCCCGTGGGCTTCTTCGGCGCGCAGCTCCCCGCATTGCAGAAGGCCGTGCTCGCGCAGTCACTGTCGAGCACGCAGCCGCCTTGGCACGTCCCACCCGCGCAGACGCCGGGGCTGCAGGTCACCGAGCCTTGCGGTTGGCAGCTCCCGCTGCCGTCGCACAGGCTCGCTTGCACGAGCTTGCTGCCTTGGCACGACGCGCCCGCGCACACCGTGCCCGAAGGGTAGAGCGCGCACGCGCCCGCGCCGTCGCACATGCCATTGGTCCCGCACGACGCCGTGCCTTGGTTGGGACACTCGTTGTCGGGATCGGTGCCGACCTTGATCGGACCACAGACACCGTCGGCCCCACCGCCCTTGAGCAGCGCCGTGCACGCCACGCAGGCGCCGGTGCAGGGCACGTTGCAGCACACGCCGTCGGCGACGGCGCCGCTCAAACATTGGTTTGCCGTGGTCGCCGGCTGACCGAGCGCCTTTTGCGGCGCGCACGTGCCCGCGTTGCAATATGCCGAGCCTCCACATTGCGGATCGGTCGTGCAGCCCGTGAGGCACGCGCCGCCCGAGCATCCGGCCGGATCGCAGCTCGTCGCGCTCCCGGGCACGCAGGAGCCGCTCCCATCGCACAAGCTCGGCTGGATGGCCGTGCTCCCCACGCACGTGCCGGTCGCGCACACGGTGCCCGCCGCGTAGAACGCGCACGCGCCTGCGCCGTCACAGGTGCCGTCGGTTCCACACGACGACGAGCCTTGGTTCGCGCATTCGCTGTCCGGATCGGTGCCGACCTTGATCGGACCGCAGGCGCCGTCGACGCCGCTGCCCTTCTTCGCCGCCGAGCACGCGACGCACGAGCCCGTGCAGGCCGCATCGCAGCACACGCCGTCGGTGGCGAATCCGCTCTGACAAGCGTTGGGTGCGGTCGACGGTTGGCCCGTCGGCTTCTTCGGCGCGCAGGTGCCCGCGTTGCAATACGCGCTCGCCGCGCAGTCGCCGTCGTCGATACAGCTCGTCTTGCACTGCCCGTTCGCGCACAGCCCCGGATCGCACGGCACCGCCGTCGGCGGGTTGCAGCTCCCACTGCCGTCGCAGGCCGCGGCGGCGTATGCCGTGTTGCCCTGACAGTAGGGCTCGCTGCAGGTGGTGCCCGGCGCGTAGAGCGCGCACGCGCCCATGCCATTGCAAACGCCGGTCTGACCGCAGGAATCCATGCCTTCGTCGGCGCAGTCCTGATGCGGATTGGTGCCCGCCGCGGCC
The DNA here is from genome assembly GCA_001931535.1 of Minicystis rosea. GTDB lineage: Bacteria > Myxococcota_A > Polyangia > Polyangiales > Polyangiaceae > Minicystis > Minicystis rosea. The sequence goes on along the minus strand of CP016211.1, from coordinate 4,233,876 downwards.
GGGCCGCAAACACCGTCTTGGCCACCGCCCTTCAGTGTTGCCGTGCACGCGAGGCACGCCGTCGCCGAACACTCGCTGTCACAGCACACGTCGTCGACGCAATACCCGCTCTGGCACATCGACCCGCCTTCGCACGCGGATCCGAGCGGCGACGCCCAGTAATAGAGCTCCGCCCCGGTGACCGCATCGCCGAGCTCGTTCATGCCGCCCGTCACCAGGACCGCGCCGGAAGCGAGCGTCGTCGCGGTGTGCACCGCGCGCGGCGTCGTCATCGAAGGAACGTCGGTCCACAATCCGGTCTGCGGATCGAAGATCTCCGCCGTGGCGAGCGACGAGAACCCATCGGTGCCGCCGGCGACGAGCACCGTGCCGTCCGGGAGGAGCGACGCCGTGTGCTGCGCGCGCGGCGTGCTCATCGATCCCGTCATGTACAAAGATCCCGAGCCGCCGCTGCCGCTGCCCCCGCCGCCGTTGGGATCGTAGATGAAGATGTCGGCCGTGCTCGTGGGCGCGCCCGATCCATCGGTGCCGCCGGCGATGAGCACCGTGCCGTCGTCGAGGAGCGTGGCCGTGTGATCCTCGCGCTGCGAGCTCATCCACCCGCCGAACGACCACGCGTCCCCCACCGGATCGTAAATCTCGGTCGAGTCGTGGATGAATCCATTCTCCTCGCCGCCCGCGGCGAGCACGTGACCGTCGGCGAGGCGCGTGACCGTGTGCCGCTCGCGCGCGTGGGCCATCGAGGCGGCGAGCTGCCAGCCATTGCCGATGGCATTGGGATCGAAGCGCTCGGTCGCGGACGTCGTGAAGCCCTTGGGGAAGCGCCAGCAATCCCCATCGTTTCCCGCTTCGAGCAGGCCTTGATTGCTCGCCGGCTGGCCGCTGCCGCCGACGGCGTCGTCGCTGCGGCCGCCGGTCACGAGGATCGTGCCATCGAGGAGCCGCGTCGCTCCATGGTTCAGGTGCGTGTAATTCAGGTTGGGCACGAAAGCCCACGTGGCCGCGATCGGATCGTAGACCTCGACGTCGCTGATGAGATACCCGAGCGGATCGACGCCGCCGGCCACGAGCGCCGAGCCATCGCCGAGATCGGTCGCGGTGTGGCACATGCGCGGCGAGTTGAGCGGCATCGTGCCCGTCCACACGTCCGCGCCCGGGTGATAGATCATCGTCGACGGGCTGACGTTCGCCGGCCCGCCGCTCGTGCCGCCGGCCACGAGGATCGTGCCGTCGCCGAGCACCGCGTCCTTGTGTCCGTAGCGCGGCGCGAGCAGCGACGCGGCCGTGAGCCACAGCGGATCGATGAGCACCGCTTCACCGTTCGCATCCACGAAGAGCTCGATCGACGACACGCCCGCCGCCGTGAGCCGCACCGGCACGCGCCGCCCGCTCGCGGCATATGCCACCGGCGCCGTCACCTGCAGTTGCACCACGCCGTCCGCGTCCGCGAGCTCGACGAGATCACCGCTCTGTCGCGCCTCCGCGCCCTCGATCGTCCACGTGAGCGCGGGCTTGTCGGCGCTCGTCCGGCCCGCGTCGAGGTGCACCCACTCCTCCACGCCGCCGGAGACCGTCGACCAGAACGACGCTCCGCCTTCGCGCGCATACGCCACCGCGCGATCGACCAACCGCCCCGGGCCCGCGGCGCCGACCTCGCGCACGCGCGCCTCGAACCCGGAGGCCCCGCGGAGCACCAACGGCTCGCCCGCCGCGATCGGCAGCTCCACGTCGGCCCCCGCCGCAAACCCGAAGCGGCTTCGCGCGCGCGGCACGAAACGCGTGCCATCACGCAGCTCGAAGCCGGTGCCGCGCTGGATCACCGCCTGTGCATGACGCGGAAACGCGAGGGCGAGGGCGCCTTCGGCGTCGCGTGGCGCGGCGCTCGGAGAGCACCCTTGGGCGAGCAGCAAAAGAAGGGCAGGCGCGATCAAAGCGGCCCGCCTCCCCCGCATACGGAGGAGAGAAGGGTGGGGCATGACAGCCGCAGACTACGCCAAAACGATACGAATTTGTGGGCGCGCATGGCCTGCTCCGCCACGCGCCGAGATTCACGGCCACGCATCTCGCCGCATCTCCAGCCGATTGTGGGGCGGATTGCATGTCCCGACCGCTGGCGAGAATGCCTTCCGCGCCGTCACCTCTGGCCCGCGCGCGCCGTCCTCCATTGCCACGCCGAATGGCGCGCCGATGAAGAATGGGAGAGAAGAATGGGAGACCAGCGTCGAGATTGGCAATCTCCTCCGACGCGACGACAACCCATCTTCCCCGCGCGGTGCTGCTGTCGGCGCGGGCGTTCTCGTCTATGCTGCCTGGCCGCGAGAAGCGAAGGAGGCACACCCTTGTTGTTCAGCCACGTGCGTGAGGACGGCAGCGCCGCATTCTTTTATCCCCAGCGCGATCACCGCGCCGTCTCCGTCACCGGCAGCTTCTGCGGCTGGCAGGCGCCTGGGGTCTCTCTCCGTCGTGTGGAGGAGGGCTTTCTCGGCGAGGTCGGCCCGCTGCCTCCCGGCGACGTCGAGTACAAGCTCATCGTCGACGGCCGCTGGATCGCCGACCCCGTGAACCTCGCGCGCCGGCCCGATGGGCTCGGCGGGGAGAACTCCCTCCTTCACCGCGGTGATCTCCGCGGCTCGATTCAGCACCTCCGCTTCCGCTCCCCCGCGCTCGGCGAAGAGCGCGGCTACGTGCTCTACCTCCCGCCCGCCTACGCCACCTCGAGCCGTCGCTTTCCGGTGCTCTATCTGCTCCACGGCGCGCTCGACTGGGAAAAGACCTGGATCGACAAAGGCGATCTCGCGACCACGATGGATCGCCTCCGCCGCGAGGGCGTCATCGGCGACATGATCGTCGTCATGCCCCGCGACAACGGTGATCTCTTCCGCGGCGATGGCCGCTTCGCCGATTACCTCGCGCGCGACGTCGTGGGCCACGTCGACTACGAATACCGCACCCTCGCCGACGCTTCGCACCGCGCGCTCGACGGCCTCTCCACCGGCGGCTTCACCTCGGTCGTTCTCGGCGCCACGCGCTCCAACGTCTTCCGCTCGATCGGCAGCATGAGCGGCAGCCACGACGATCGCACCTTCGCCGCCATCCGCGCCCACGCCGGCGCCATGCGCGAGGCCGGCCAGCGATATCGCATCTCCTGTGGCCTCGAAGAGCCCATCGTCGACGTTTGCCGCGCCGTCGCCGGCGAGCTCGCCGCCCGCGGAATCGCCACCGACCATCACGAGCCGTACGGAACGCACGATTGGCCCTTGTGGCACGCGACGCTGCCCACGCACCTCGCGTTCCACTGGTCCACGCTGCGCGCTTGAGATCGGTCGAAGAGAGAAAGACTCGAACGACAAGGGCAAAGACGCGAAGACCCGAAAAGACGCGGAGGTAGAATGAATCCCTCCGCGTCTTTTTCACGAGCGGATGCGAGGCTGGAGATGGCTTGTCCGCTCGCCCGGTAGTCGGCGTCCGCGCCTCGGTCGGCTAAACGCCCCTGCGATGCGCAAGCCGGGAGATCGAACGGAGCCGGGCCCGCCGCGGGAGAAGCTGCGGCCGAGCGAGGAGATTCATCACCAGATCCGTTGGGACCCGCGCCTCGATCCGGCCGCGTTCGTCATCGGCTACGAAACGCGGGACGCGCGCATCGAGGAGGTGCCCTATCCGCTCTTCGTGCCCGGCGGCGAGATTCCCTGGCACCGGATTCGATATTACCGGCAGGGCACCATCTTCGTCTGGGATCGGCGCGCGCGCATCGACCGCTTGCCGCGCGCGCGGCCGGCCTCCACCGAGCGGGCAGCGGAAGCGAAGCCCGTGCATCGGAGCGCGCTCGCCCTCGTCCCTCCCGAGGACGTCTGGGCTCCGATTCAGGCCATCCGCGTGCGCCACGACCGCCACGTCGAGCGCTGGATGCCGCACGTGAACCTGCTTTATGGCTTCGTGCCCGAGTCCCTCTTTGCCGAGGCCAAGAAGACGATCGCGGCCGCGCTGCGCGCGCAATCCGCGTTCACGGTGACCCTCGCCGAATTCCGCCGCTTCGATCACCGCGCCAGCAGCACCGTTTGGCTGCGCCCGGAGAGCGATCCCGAAAATGCCCTCGTGACGCTCCAGGCGATGCTCGAAGCATTGTTTCCGCGCTGCAACGAGCAGAGCCGGATCTCCGCGTCGGGCTTCACACCGCACCTGTCGATCGCGCAGGCCCGCGGCGCTCACGAGGCCGAGGTGCACATGGCCGCATGGCAGGCCGAGTGGCAGCCCATCGTGTTTCCCGTCCGCAGCGTGGAGCTGCTCGCTCGATCTGGAGAGGAGCCTTTTTCCGTGCGAGCCTCGGTTCCGTTCGGCGCGTGAGCGCGCCTCTGCCCGAAGCGCGGAGCGAGCGCTCACGAGCGTGCGATCACTCCGGCGCGCCGGCCTCGATCCAGGCGCGGATCAGCTCGATTTGGGAGGCATCGAGATGCGTGTCGCTGGGCGGCATTCGGTTGCCGCAGGGCGGCGTGGCCATCGACACCTTGAGATAAAGCAGGCTGTGCTCGGGATCGCCGGGGGTCACGCGGTCGATGTCGGGGCACCCAGGTCCCGATGCCGCGGTGCCGACCAACGCCGCGATCGCGTTCTCCTTCGACGTGAGGCTGAAGCCGGCACCGTAATGGCACGATCCATTGGTGCAGTTGGCGGGCTTGAACACCTTCTCGAAGACATCTGCAAACGTGGGAGCCTGCGAGCCGCCGCTGCTGCTGCTCGTGGTCCCCGTGCTCGTCGTGGTTCCGCTGCTCGTCGTGCTGCTGCTGCTCGTGCTTCCGCCCGCGCCGCCATGGCTCGTGCTTCCGCCCGCGCCGCCTCCACCCGTATTCCCCCCTTGCTCCCCGCATCCAATCCCCGCGAGCACGAGCGCACCCACGGCAAGCATCCCGGCCAAGTTACGCATGACCACCTCCGATGCTGCGATCGATACGTTCCGCGCGCCGATTCGACAATCGATCTGATCCAGATGCGATTGTATGGAAGAACGATACGATCGAGATGCGGCGCTTCACCGGATCTGCGAGCCGTTCAGCCGGTCACGTCACACGACGCGACGGTCGAATCCACCATGCGTGCTCGTCAAAGCGAAGACGCTGCCATGCGCTCGAGGCGCGGCAGGATGAGGGCGCGGAAGGCTTCGGGCTCCTCGAAGCAAACGCCGCTCACCATGAAGATGAAGATGCGCGAGCCCTTCCGCGCGATGAAGTAATTGCCGGCGGGCTGTCCATCGGACACGAGCACGGTCGATCGGGATTCGTCTCCCCACTTGAGGAGATCGTCGCGCGGCGTCTCTTTCAGGCCCGCGCCGGAGACGGCGGCGCCCACCTTCACGCCGGCGGTGTAGCCGAAGTATTCGCCGGCGGCGTCGCGGCTCGACAGCGATTGGCTCACGGTGCTCGTGATGTAGACCGGCGTGGCCGTCTCCGCGCCGTCGTATTCGTAGGAGATCTCGATGCTGGCGTCGGTGTGCCAGAGGCGCTCGAGCTTCTCGGGCGCCGAGGCTGCGCGGGTGACGGCGGGGAGGCGCGCGGTGATGTCCTCGATGGTGACGAGGCGCTCGCGATCCCCCGGCTTCACCGCCACGTGGTAGCCGACGAACAGGCCGTAGAGCGCGAGGCCCACGAAGACGAGCACCGGCGGCAGGACGAGCCAGAGGATCTTGCGACGAGGAGGCGACGCCTTTCTGGGAGACGGCATGCGCGCAGGATATCAGGGCACTTCGAGCCCGATGCGATAGATGTTGGTCGGCAGCCCCTGGCCCTTGATCCAGTTCCAATCCTCGTCTTGGGCGTCGAGCGGAGAGGTGTAGTTGTAGATCGTGTATTTGCCGTCGCCGTGCGAGAGCAGGCCGGGGAAGCAGGTGTCGCCGTGGGAGGGGAGATCCTTCAACAACGAGACCTCGAGCTTCACGGGATCCACCTCCCAGAGCGAACAGCGTTTGGGCGCGAACGAATAGGTGACCTCGTACGTGGAGGTTTGATCGTGCGCCGAGAGGTCGTCCTGACCGAGATCGTAATTGCCGGTGTCGGTCACGTTGCGGCGGCCCACGAGGTAGATGTGCGCGCCGTCGCGGAACATGAGGGGCGAGTCGTATTTCTTCGGATCGTGGACGCACTTCCACGTCCCGAGATCGGCGGCCTCCGCGCGGCAGATCTTGGAGCCCCAGCCGGTCTCGTCGCCGGCCTCGTTGCGCGTGACGGCGACGAGGGCGCCGTCGTCGAGGAAGACGAAATCCGTCTCGGATCCGCCGCCGGTCTCGACGATCTCGTGGCCGGGCACCACCGGCTCGAAGGTCGCGCCGTCTTTCGTCGTCAGCCAATGAATGGTGATGGGCTCGCCGTTGACCTCGTAGATGTTGCCGCCGCCGATGTAGCCCACGAGATACGGTTTGCCGGCGACGGTCTTGGACCGCCAGAGGATGATGCCCGGATCGAAGACCGTCATCGGCTCGGTCCATTTTCCCGGGCTCTGATACTGGCTCATGCGCACGCCCTGCGGCTCGAACTTCAACGGGTCTTTGCCGAGCACCGAGAAGTAGAAGAACAGCTTGCCGTCGAAGGAGAGGAACCGCGGCTCGCGCAGATCGGTCCCCATGCTGAACTTCTGCTCGAGCGTCCAATTCGTCTGGTCGGTCGAGCTCACGATGTACATCTCGGTGTCGGCGCTGGCGAAGTGGCTCGGCGCGGTGCGGAAGGCCAAGTAGAAGCGGCCGTCGTGCTCGACGACGTCGAGGTTGTTGTTCGCCGGCTGCGTCACCACGCCCGCGGGCGGCGTGGTGAAGGGGATCACGTCGATGGGATCGGCGAGCGTGGCCTCGGCCGGCCTGAGCGGGTTCGGCTGCTCCGTCCCACCGCTGCACGCAGCGAGTGAGAGCGCGGCCATGGCGAGCACGGGAAACGACGCGACGGTGATGCGCATGCCGTCATCTTAGTGCGTGTTCCCCACGCAGCGCGAGCCGTCAGGCTGCCCCTCGCGACATGGGGCAGGGCGGCAGATCACCGTATCGACGAGCGTCGGAACATCGCGCGCCCAAGGCCCCGCGGGGCCGGGCTCGAGGGGCGCTTGGAGCACGATTCCGCCGAGACCGGCCGCGACGATCAGGCCGGCGGGGGGCGCGCCCCAGGGCGTGCTCTCCGAGCGTCCCGGCCACCTGCAGCGCCGGACATCGTTGGAGCTCGAGAGCTCGAGCAAACGATCCACGCTGCAGCGCGGAGCGAGCGCGTCCGGCGTCAATCGTTGGAGCTCAAACGAATGTCGCAGGAGGCCGGCTTCCATGGGCAATGTGCCGCCTCGGGCCGGAGCGATGGCTCGTTCGCGTCGGTAACCTGCTCTCTCGCGCGAGGCTGCGGCGCGTGGACTATGAGGGCGCGCATGAAGCTCTTCGCGCCCGTGCTCTCGCTCCTGCTCCTCGCCGCCTGTGGGTCGAGCACCGAAACATCCTCGACGATGGGAAGCACGGGCGGCGGTGGCGGCTCCTCCACGACGAGCGCCACCGGAGGTACCGGCGGCGGCATGAACGACGCCTGCGCGAAGCAGGCCACCGACCTGCAAACCTTGCTCGAGCAGAACAAGCCGAAGGTCGCGCCGGGCGCCATCCTCGCGGTGTCCACGCCCGCATGCGGTGTCTGGGTCGGCGCCACCGGCAACGCGACGAAGAGCGAGCCGATGAAGCCCGACGACGTCTTCCGCATCGGAAGCACCACCAAGACGTTCGTGAGCGCGCGCGTCCTGAAGCTCGTGGAGGCCGGCAAGGTCACGCTCGACGACACGCTGGAGCAGTGGCTCCCGGGCTTCCCCGGCGGCGACGGCATCAGCGTGCGGCAGCTCATGAACCACACGAGCGGCATCTTCGACTTCACGGCGGACACGACCTTCCAGTCGACGGTCAACGGGAACCCCAAGATGCACTGGGATCCGCAGGCGCTCGTCGACGTCGCCGCGAAGCACCCACCGTACTTCGCGCCGGGCGCGGACTTTCATTACTCGAACACGAACTACATCCTCCTCGGGATGCTCGTCGAGAAGGCGACGGGCAACGCGCTCGGCAAGGAGCTGCGCGACAGCCTCCTCACGCCCGCCGCGCTCACGAGCACCTCGTTCGCCGGCGAGGAGCCCGTCGTCGGTCACCTCGCGCACGGCTTCCAGGGGGACTTCGACGTGACCTCCGTCATCGATCCGTCCTATGCGTGGGCCGCGGGCGCGATGGTCTCGAGCGGCGCCGATCTGGTGCATTGGGCGAGCGCGCTCTACGGCGGTGAGGTCCTCGCGCCGGGGACGATGGATGCGCTCCTCACCACCGTCGACACCGGCCAGCCGGGGTTCGGCTACGGGCTCGGCGTGTTCGTGGGGGACGCCTCGGTCGCGCTCGACACCATCGTCGGACACGGCGGCGACATCCCCGGTTATCACACGGACATGTGGTACCTGCCGAACCAGAAGATCGCCTTCGCGGTCGTGGTCAACGCCGACGGCGCGACCCCCGGCGACGTCACGGCCGCCGTCCTCCAGTACTTCTTGCAGTGACCCCGCCGCTGCTCCGGGCGCGCACGAATTCGTTGGAGCTCAAACCATCTCCGCCGCGCGGATGAATCACGCGCGCGGACTCCTTCACACGGCTCCGTGATGGCGTATCTCGATGCGATGAGCGCCAGGCCCGAAGCGGCGAAGCGCCCTGGAAATTGCGGGTGGATCGCGGGGTGGTGGGGCCCCGACGGCTCCGCCGGTGGGGCGGCGGGGACGCGAGTCCCCGCCGTGTGAATCAGAGTCCTTGCAGCTCGCGGAGCGTGCGTCCGCGCACGTCGATGCGGCCGTCGGGCCAGGTGGCGAAGCGGCGTTGGAAGGTCTTGATGGCCTCGATCGTCGCAGGGCCTACCTTCCCATCGATCGCACCGGGGCTGAGGCCGCGCGCGGTGAGCAGCTCCTGCACGAGGCGCACGTCGTCGGGGCGGTTCTCGCCGCCCGCGCCGACGGACGCCGAGAGCGTGCGCGACGGCGTCGCCGGGACGCTCGCGGGACCGTTGCTCGGCGTCACGGCGGGCGTCGCGCCCTCGGCGATCTCCCAGAGATGAACGGCGGACGCGCGATCGAAATAGCCGTGATAGATGCAGCGCTCGCCGTTCCACAGATCGAAATGGCCGCTGGCGTCGCTCCAGCCTTGGACGTCGAAGCAGATGAGGCCGCGTCTCCCGCGCAGCGCCTCCGGCACGTCACCGCCTTGGCCTGCATACGTATGCGAGAGCTGCGGCGCGCCGTGCTCCTTGCGAAGGTAGACCTTGAGCTCGCGCACGCGGATGCCGTAACGCCGGCCGTCGCCGCCCTTCAGCGTGGTGAAGCCGGGATACTTCACAGGTAAAGGAAACCCCGCGTAGTTGAGGCTGCGCGAGATGCGGACCACGCAGGTGTTGGTCACCCACTCTGCGTCCACCGAGCCACCGATTCGGGCCTTCACCTCTTCGGCGGTGCCCTGAGGATACTCGTCCCACATTCGCCGGAAGTCCGTCAGCGCTCTCGTCCCCATGCACCGGCGAGACTATCCGAACCCGGCGCGCGGGCGATCGTTCGGGCGTTTCCCAAGGCATATCGGGCGTTTCCGGGATGGACCTCGGGGCCCGTCCCGACATAAAGTCGGGCGCCGCCTTGTCGCGGGACCATCGCGGGGCCCGATACCGTTGGGTTACCCGCGACCCCGTCGCAGGGTGATGGAGGCTTGCCATGAATCCGACGAGGACGGTCAACGACGCACGCGTCGGCTCGAAACCGCGAGGCAGCGCGGGAAAGAAAGCGCCTCAAAACGGCGAGAAGAAGCCCGCCGCGAATGGGACCGCGAAGAACGGCAGCACGGGTGTGAGCCACGCCGCGCCGTTGCAATCGGTGCCCCAGCTCGATCGCGGGCAGCTCCTGGTGGCGCTCGTCGCTTTGAAGAAGGGTGACTTCAGCGTCCGGCTCCCGATCGATTTGGAGGGGCTCGACGGCAAGATCGCCGACACCTTCAACGAGGTCGTCGAGCTGAACGAGCGCTTCGCCAAGGAGCTCGATCGGCTGAGCCACGCCGTCGGCAAGGAGGGCCGCATCTCCGAGCGCGCCGTCATCGGCGAGAGCAGCGGATCGTGGGCCGCGGAGATCGCCTCCGTGAACATGCTCATCAGCGATCTCGTGCACCCCACGAGCGAGATGGCGCGCGTCATCGGCGCCGTGGCCAAAGGCGATCTCTCGCAGTCCATGGCCCTCGACGACGTCGGCGGCCGCCCGCTCGAAGGCGAGTTCCTCCGCACCGCCAAGACCGTGAACACCATGGTCGATCAATTGAGCTCCTTCGCTTCGGAAGTGACGCGCGTGGCGCGCGAAGTCGGCACGGAAGGGAAGCTGGGCGGCCAAGCGGAAGTGAAGGGCGTCGCAGGTACGTGGAAGGACCTGACCGACTCCGTGAACTCGATGGCTTCGAACCTCACGGCGCAGGTGCGCAACATCGCGGCGGTGACGACGGCCGTCGCGAATGGTGACTTGTCGAAGAAGATCACCGTCGACGTGCGTGGCGAGATTCTGGAGCTGAAAGACACCATCAATACGATGGTGGATCAGCTCCGGTCGTTTGCGTCGGAAGTGACGCGCGTGGCGCGCGAAGTCGGCACGGAAGGCAAGCTCGGCGGACAGGCGAGCGTGCCCGGTGTCGCGGGCACGTGGAAGGATCTCACCGACAACGTCAACTCGATGGCAGGCAACCTGACGAGCCAGGTGCGCAACATCGCGGCAGTGACGACGGCCGTCGCGAATGGTGACTTGTCGAAGAAGATCACCGTCGACGTGCGCGGCGAGATTCTGGAGCTGAAGAACACCATCAATACGATGGTGGATCAGCTCAACTCCTTCGCTTCGGAAGTGACGCGCGTGGCGCGCGAAGTGGGCACGGAAGGGAAGCTCGGCGGCCAAGCCGAAGTGAAGGGCGTCGCAGGGACGTGGAAGGACCTGACCGACTCCGTGAACTCGATGGCTTCGAACCTCACGGCGCAGGTGCGCAACATCGCGGCGGTGACGACGGCGGTCGCGAATGGCGATCTGTCGAAGAAGATCACCGTCGACGTGCGCGGCGAGATTCTGGAGCTGAAAGACACCATCAACACGATGGTGGATCAGCTCAGCGCCTTTGCGGCCGAGGTGACGCGCGTGGCGCGCGAAGTCGGCACGGAAGGCAAGCTCGGCGGGCAGGCCGAAGTGAAGGGTGTCGCCGGCACCTGGAAGGACCTGACCGACAACGTCAATTTCATGGCCTCGAATCTCACGGTGCAGCTCCGTGACATGTCGAAGGTGGCCACGGCCATCGCCAATGGTGACCTGACGCAGAAGATCAGCGTCGATGTGAAGGGCGAGATCCTTCAGATCAAGAACGTCATCAACACGATGGTGGATCAGCTCAGCTCCTTCGCGGCCGAAGTGACGCGCGTGGCGCGCGAGGTCGGCACGGAAGGCAAGCTCGGCGGGCAGGCCGACGTGAAGGGCGTCGCGGGCACGTGGAAGGATCTGACCGACTCCGTGAACTCGATGGCTGGCAACCTGACGAATCAGGTGCGCAACATCGCAGCGGTGACGACGGCGGTGGCCCGCGGCGATCTCTCGAAGAAGATCACCGTCGACGTGAAGGGCGAGATTCTGGAGCTGAAGAACACCATCAATACGATGGTGGATCAGCTCAACTCCTTCGCGGCCGAAGTGACGCGCGTGGCGCGCGAGGTAGGTACGGAAGGCAAGCTCGGTGGTCAGGCCGAAGTGCCGGGAGTCGCGGGCACGTGGAAGGATCTGACCGACTCCGTGAACTCGATGGCATCGAACCTCACGGCGCAGGTGCGCAACATCGCGGCGGTGACGACGGCCGTCGCGAATGGCGATCTGTCGAAGAAGATCACCGTCGATGTGAAGGGCGAGATTTTGGAGCTGAAGAACACCATCAACACGATGGTGGATCAGCTCAACTCCTTCGCTTCGGAAGTGACGCGCGTGGCGCGCGAAGTGGGCACGGAAGGGAAGCTCGGCGGCCAAGCCGAAGTGAAGGGCGTCGCAGGTACGTGGAAGGACCTGACCGACTCCGTGAACTCGATGGCTTCGAACCTCACGGCGCAGGTGCGCAACATCGCGGCGGTGACGACGGCCGTCGCGAATGGTGACTTGTCGAAGAAGATCACCGTCGACGTGCGTGGCGAGATTCTGGAGCTGAAAGACACCATCAACACGATGGTGGATCAGCTCCGGTCGTTTGCGTCGGAAGTGACGCGCGTGGCGCGCGAAGTGGGTACGGAAGGGAAGCTCGGCGGACAGGCGAGCGTGCCGGGGGTCGCGGGCACGTGGAAGGATCTGACCGACTCCGTGAACTCGATGGCAGGCAACCTGACGAATCAGGTGCGTGGCATCGCCAAGGTCGTGACGGCGGTCGCCAACGGCGATTTGAAGCGCAAGTTGGCCGTCGATGCCAAGGGTGAGATTGCGGAGCTGGCCGACACGATCAACGGGATGATCGAGACGCTGGCCACGTTCGCCGATCAGGTGACCACGGTGGCCCGCGAGGTCGGTGTCGAAGGCAAGCTGGGCGGGCAGGCGAGCGTGCCGGGCGCGGCCGGTACGTGGAAGGACCTGACCGACAACGTCAATCAGCTCGCCGCCAACCTGACGACGCAGGTGCGCGCCATCGCCGAGGTGGCCACCGCGGTGACGAAGGGCGATCTCACGCGCTCGATCAAGGTCGAGGCGCAGGGCGAGGTCGCGGCGCTCAAAGACACCATCAACGAGATGATTCGGAACCTCAAGGACACGACGCTCAAGAACAGCGAGCAGGATTGGCTCAAGACCAACCTCGCCAAGTTCTCGCGCCTGCTCCAGGGGCAAAAGGATCTGCTCACCGTCGGCCGGTTGATCCTCTCCGAGCTCGCGCCCGTGGTGGGCGCGCAGCAGGGCGTGTTCTACATGATGGACAGCGGCAAGGACGACCCGGCCCTCAAGCTGCTCGCGAGCTACGCGTACAAGCAGCGGAAGAACATCGACAACACGTTCAAGCTGGGCGAGGGGCTCGTCGGGCAGTGCGCGCTGGAGAAGGAGAAGATCCTCCTCGTCAACGCGCCGCCCGGGTACATCACCATCACGAGCGGGCTCGGCGAGGCGCCGCCGGTGAACATCATCGTCATGCCGGTGCTCTTCGAGGGCAACGTGAAGGCGGTTTTGGAGCTCGCCAGCTTCGAGCGGTTCACCCCGACGCACCAGGCGTTCCTCGATCAGCTCACCGAGTCGATCGGCATCGTGCTCAACACCATCGAGGCCAACACCCGCACCGAGGATCTGCTCAAGCAATCGCAGTCCCTCGCCCGCGAGCTACAGAGCCAGCAGGAGGAGCTGCAGCAGACCAACGCGGAGCTCGGCGAGAAGGCGCGCCTCCTCGCGGAGCAGAACGTGGAGGTGGAGCGGAAGAACAGCGAGGTCGAGCAGGCCCGCCAGGCGCTGGAGGAGAAGGCGCGCCAGCTCGCGCTCACCTCCAAGTACAAGTCCCAGTTCCTCGCCAACATGAGCCACGAGCTGCGCACGCCGCTGAACAGCTTGCTCATCCTCTCCGATCAGCTCTCGCGCAACGTCGATCACAACCTGACGGCGCGGCAGGTGGAGTTTGCCAAGACCATCCACTCGTCGGGCAACGAGCTGCTCGCGCTCATCAACGACATCCTCGATTTGTCGAAGATCGAGTCGGGCACGGTGATCGTCGACGCGGGCGAGGTGCTCTTCAAGGATCTCGCGGACTACGTGGAGCGCACCTTCCGGCACGTGGCCGAGTCGAAGCGGCTCGAGTTCGAGATCGGTGTGTCGCGCGATCTGCCGCGCTCGCTTTACACGGACGCGAAGCGGCTCCAGCAGGTCATCAAGAACCTGCTTTCCAACGCGTTCAAGTTCACGGAGCGGGGCAAGGTCTCGCTCGCGGTGGCCATGGTGCGCGAGGGTTGGGATGCGGAGAACGACGTGCTGTCACGCGCGGGCGCGGCCATCGCCATCTCGGTGCGCGACACGGGCATCGGCATCGCGCCGGACAAGCAGCAGATCATCTTCGAGGCGTTCCAGCAGGCCGACGGCAGCTCGAGCCGCAAGTACGGCGGCACGGGCCTCGGGCTCGCCATCAGCCGCGAGATCGCGCGCATGCTCGGCGGCGAGATCAAGCTCGTGAGCGCGACGGGCGGCGGGAGCACGTTCACGCTGCTCCTGCCGCTCGCGTACGCGCCGCCGCGCGCTTCGCGCCGCAAGGAGCAGGCGGCCGAGGCGGCCCCCGGGCCGCTCCCGCTCCTGCCCGCGCCGGCCGCGGAGATCGTGCAAGCCCGCGCGCCGGCCGAGCCGCCCGCGAGCGTGATGGAGCAGATCACCGACGACAGCGCGACCATCGGCGCCGACGATCGGGTGCTCCTCGTGGTGGAGAACGACGCGGCCTTCGCGCGCTTCATGATGGAGGTCGCGCGCGATCAAGGCTTCAAGGTGATCGTCGTCTATCGCGGCGCCTCGGCCCTGGCCATCACGCGGGAGCGGCGGATCGACGCCGTCACGCTCGATCTCAACCTGCCCGACATGGATGGCTGGCGGGTGCTCGATCGCTTGAAGAACGACGTGGCCACGCGTCACGTGCCGGTGCAGGTGATCTCGACCGACGAAGAGCGCGAGCGGGCCATCCGCATGGGCGCGCGCGGCATGCTGGCGAAGCCGCTGCGCCACCGCGAGGCGCTGGAAGAGACGTTCGCGCAGATCCGCGCGTACGTGACGAGCCCCGCGCGGCGCGTGCTCGTGGTCGAGCCGGACGAGACGCGGCGCCGGCAGATCGCCGAGTCCGTCGGCGGGCCCGACGTCTCGCTCCGCACGGCGAGCTCGGCCGCGGGCGCGCTGGCGCTGCTCGAGCGCGAGCCCGTCGAGCTCCTGGTGGTCGGGATCGATCTGCCCGACTCGCGCACCATCGATCTGGTGAACACGGTGGCGCACGCGCCCGCGCACACCGTGCTGCCCATCCTCGTGTATGCGCCGGGCGAGGTGGCCGCCGACGATGAGGCGCATCTCCTCCGCTCCACGCAGCTCCTCAGCGTCAAGCTGGTGCGCTCGGCCGAGCGGCTCGTCGACGAGGCGACCCTCTACCTCCACCGCAAGGTCGCCGATCTCCCGGAGCGCGAGCGGCGCGTGGTCGAGGGGCTCCATCAATCGGCCTCGGTCCTCACGGGCAAGACGGTGCTCATCGTCGACGACGACATCCGCAACATCTTCGCGCTCACGACCATCCTCGAGAATCAGGACATGAAGACGCTCGCCGCGGAGACGGGGAAGGCGGCCATCGAGATCCTGGAGCGCACGCCGGACATCGACGTGATCCTGATGGACATCATGATGCCGGAGATGGATGGCTACGACACCATGCGCGCCATTCGGCAAAAACCGGCGTTCCGCGCGCTGCCCATCGTCGCGGTCACGGCCAAGGCGTACAAAGGTGATCGCGAGAAGTGCTTCGAGGCCGGCGCCTCGGACTACATCTCGAAGCCCGTGGATCCGGATCAGCTCGTGGCCATGCTGCGCACGTGGCTCCATCGGTGAGCGTTGCTGAATGACGGAGCTACGCGGCGCGCCCAGCATCCTCGTCGTCGACGACAAGCCCGAGGCCATCCTCGCCATCGAAGCTGCGCTCACGGGCTTGTCGGCGGAGATCGTGCGCGCCGGCTCGGGGCGCGATGCGCTCCGTCACGTCCTCCGCCAGTCGTTCGCGGTCATCCTGCTCGACATCAACATGCCGAACATGGACGGCTTCGAGACGGCGGAGCTGGTGCGCCGTCACAAGAACGCCGCGCACACGCCGATCATCTTCCTCACGGCCTCCGGCGACGACGTGCACCTCTATCGAGGGTACGCGCTCGGCGCGGTGGATTTCATCGTCACGCCCATCCACGCGGACGTGCTCCGCACCAAGGTCTCGGTCTTCGTGGATCTCTTCCGCGCGACCGAGCGGGTGCGGCAGCAGGCCGAGAGCCTCAGGGCGCGCGCGACGCAGCTCCACAAGCTGACGCGGGCGTCGCTCTCCGTCAGCTCGGCGTCGTCCATCGAGGGCATCGTGCGCGCGGTCGCGGAGTCCGCGCGCGACGTCATCGGGGCGCATCAGGCGCTCGCGCTGCTCTCACCGGCTCGTCCGGATGCGTGTCCGGTCGCGGTGACGTCGTTCTCGGATCGGCACGCTGGGCTCCGCGAGCGCGGCCTCGTGCTGCCCGCGAGCTTCGTGGACTTCGCGCGCGAGCGCAACGCGCCCTTCCGGCTCGACGCGCGCGAGCTCCACGAGCACGCCGCCTGGCTCGTGGAGAGCGGCGACGAGCCGCCGTTGCGCGGCTGCCTGGTCGCGCCGCTCACCGATGTGGACGGGCGCAACATGGGGCTCGTGCTGCTCTCGGATCGCGCCGAGGGCGACTTCTCGGACGACGACGAGGCCGTCTTGGTGCAGCTCGCGCAGCTCGGAACGGTGGCGGTACAGAACGCGCTCCACGCCGCCTCGCGCGAGGCGAACCGCAACAAAGAGGAGCTCTTGGCCGTCCTCTCCCACGAGCTGCGCACGCCGCTCAACGCCATCCTCGGGTGGACGCGGATCCTCCGCTCCGGCGCGCCCGACGCCGACAAGCTGGCCCGCGGTCTCGAGGTGATCGAGCGCAACGTCAACGCGCAGAACAAGCTCATCGAGGAGCTGCTCGACATCTCCCGGATCGAGAGCGGCAAGCTCGATATCGAGGCGCGCCGGGTGGCCCTCGGGCCGGTCGTGCAGGCGGCCGTGGACGCGGCGCGTCCCGCGGCCGAGTAGAAGCGGATCACGGTGACCGTGACCGTCGCGAGCGATGCGCCGCCGGTCATGGGCGATGCCGATCGGCTCCAGCAGGTGGTGGGCAACCTGCTCTCCAATGCGTTGAAGTTCACTCCAAAAAACGGGAGCGAGCGGATCGAGCTCGGCCAGCGCAGCGGCGCGGTGGAGCTCCGCGTGATCGACACCGGCGCCGGCGTCGCCGTCGAGCTCCAGCCGTTCGTGTTCAATCGGTTCTGGCAGGCCGAGACGGGGAGCAAGCGGCAGCACGGCGGGCTCGGCATCGGGCTCGCGGTGGTGCGGCACATCGTCGATCTGCACGGCGGATCGGTGCACGTGGAGAACGACGCCTCGGGGCGGGGCGCGATCTTCGCGGTGCGGCTCCCGCCGGCGCCCGCGGTGCGATGGGGGAACGTCGAGCCGCTGCCGGAGACCGCGCGCAGCGCCGCGCCGGCGCCCGATCTCGCGGGGCTCGACGTGCTCGTGGTCGAGGACGAGCCCGACTCGCGCGAGCTGCTCCGCGAGACGCTGGAGCGGTGCCACGCGCGCGTGACGGCGGTGGGATCGGTGTCCGAGGCGATCGACGCGCTCGCGTCATCGCGACCGCATGTGCTCGTGAGCGACATCGCCATGCCCGGCGCCGACGGCTACGACTTGATTCGTCACCTGCGGAGCCTCGGTCCCGCGGACGGCGGCGACATCCCCGCGATCGCGTTGAGCGCCTTCACGCGCTCCGAAGATCGGGCGCGCGCGCTGGCCGCCGGCTTCCAGATGCACGCGTCGAAGCCGGTCGAGCCGATCGAGGTGAGCCTCGCCGTCGCGCGGCTCGCCGCCTCGACGGCGCGGCCGCCGCCGGTCGATGGATGAGATGGGGAATCGGGAGAGCGTTGCTGCAGTAGGTTTGGGACGACGCGAGCGCATCGCAACGAGCCATGCGCCCGCATCTCGAACGAGCTCGACCGACGATGCCGTCGTCGGACAGAGCCTCGCCGTCAGCCCATGTTGCGCAGGAGCGAGTCCTTGAGCAGCGTCTTGTCGACGCGCGCCTTCGCTTCGAGGAGGGCCTCTTCCAGGCCTTCTTCCTGACACTCCAAGCCACCTTGCGAGATGCCGCCCACCGCGTCGATCGTGCCCGCGCGGAACACGGTGCCGTTGTCGACCTGGTACATCCACACCGCGTACACGGGGATGCCGTGGGCATCGACCACGTCCCAGACTTCGAGGAAGCCGTAGAACGACTCGCTGTCGTCCGCCGGATCGAGCCAGCCTTCGGGCGTGCGTGCCTCGCCCGTGCCATCGGCGCCGGCCGCGACGAGCTGGCGAAGCTCGTGCGGCGACAGCTCGCTCACGAGCTTGGGACGACGCGGGTTCACGATCTTGAGCGGGAGCGCGGCGTGGCTCGATCCTTTGGGCTGGCGGCGATTGGCCACGACCTCGGCAAGGATCCGACCCGCGTCCTCTTGCGAGATGCCGCTCGTCGCGGCGATGGACGGCGTGGTCCGCTTCTCTGCGGGCTTCTTGGCCGCCGGGCGCTCGGACACGCGCTTCTCGGGCGCCTTCGGCGCGGCTGCGGGCGCGACCTTCTCGACGGCTTGCTTTTCGGCAGCCTTCTTCGCGGGCGCGAGCTTCTCCGGGGCCTTCTTCGCGGGCGCGACCTTCTCGACGGCTTGCTTTTCGGCAGCCTTCTTCACGGGCGCGAGCTTCTCTGGGGCCTTCTTCGCGGGCGCGGCCTTCTCGACGATCTGCTTTTCGGCGGCCTTCTTCGCGGGCGCCGTCTTGGTGCTCGCCTTCTGAGTGGCCTTCGTCGCAGGCTTTGCGGGGGCCGGCTTTGCTGCGGGCTTCTTGGTGGCCGTCTTCTCGCTCGCCGGCTTCGCGGCGGCTTTCTTGTCGGTGACCTTCTTCGCTGCGGTCTGCTTGGGGCTCGGCTTCGCGGCCGTCTTTGGGCCGGTCGTCTTCTTGTCGGTCTTCTTCGCAGCCGTCTTCTTCGTGGCCATGTCTCCCTCGGGTCCCGAGACTACGGTGCTCGCGGCGCGCCGGATAGCCCATGACAACGGTTATCCTGTGTCCGTGCCCATCGGTCCCCTTCGCCTCGCCCTCTTCGGGGCGGTCCTCGGTTTGCCGGCCTGCGCCGCCGAGGCCCCGCCTCCGCCTGCGGTCCCTCCGGGCAACGCTGCGGCGCTGCCCGATACGAACGCCGCGCGCGACACGGCCGCGCCGGCCACGGTCTGCGAAGCCGTCGACAAACCCCACCGCACCCTGCGGCGGCTCGCGGCCTTGGTGAGCCTCGGCCGGAGCATGCCCATCCGTCCGGCGTACCCCGATCGTTTCGTGGCCGAGCTCGAGGCCGACGCGGCGCGCGCGACGGCGCTGCCTTCCGGAGATCCCGCCCTCGCCAAGCTCACCGCGGAGACGAGCGCGCGCCTCGGCAAGATCGCGGCTGCGGCCCGCGCCCTCGCGGCGAAGAAGGGGAGCGACGGCGAGGCCGTGCGCGCGGCCTTGCTCGAAGAGATGGAGCGCGGGGAGCTGGTCGTCCTCCTCGGTGAAGAGCGTTGCGGCAAGACGCCCGCGGGGCGGCACTCGGCGGCCGCGTTGGAGAGCACCGCGGGCCGTATCTCGGGATCCGTCTGGCAACGCGCGGTGCGTGCGGGCAACGAGGCGTGGAAGCGTTGTCACGAAGCGGGGCTCCGTCGCGATCCGAGCCTGCGCGGCGCGGTGCGCGTGCGCTTCGTGGTCGCGCCCGACGGCACCGTCGCGGAGGCCGTCGACATCGATCATGCGCCGCCCGATCCGCTCGCCTTCGCGCCGCCGCTCACGGCCGCGCCGCTGCGCGACGCCGCGGTGAGCGCATGCGTGGTGGAGGCCTTCCGCAAGCTGTCTTTCCCCAAGCCCGAGGGTGGGGCCTTCTCCGCGATCTACGCCGTCGAGCTGGGATCTTCGCCCTGATCGCGCTTTTCCTGCCTGCGCGCGGCGCGCCTCGCAAGCGACCCAGGGAGCGCGAGCGGGCGCGTCATTGCGACGCAGGCAGGCGCGCGTGAGGTGCAGCCGCGCGACCCTCGTGCCATTCTCGGCGCGCTCATGTCATCCACCAACGAAGCCGAATCGAAGCCCGGCAGCCACATGCCGGTGGTCCTCGCCATGCTCATCGCGGTGCTCTTCGTGCTCGCGGTGCCGTGGATGTTCATCAAGTACACCGAGAAGAACCCGCGCGCCGGAGCGGCCGTCGCCGCGCAGGCGGTGGCCGCGAGCGACGAGATGCTTGCCGGCGAGCGCATC
This sequence comes from Minicystis rosea, assembly GCA_001931535.1. Classification (GTDB taxonomy): domain Bacteria; phylum Myxococcota_A; class Polyangia; order Polyangiales; family Polyangiaceae; genus Minicystis; species Minicystis rosea. The sequence goes on along the minus strand of CP016211.1, from coordinate 4,213,763 downwards.
TACCAGCGCAACTGCGTGAGCTGCCACCAGGCGCGCGGTGAAGGCCGGCCCGGTCAATACCCGTCGCTCGTGGGCGCGTCGTGGCTCCTCGACGACAAGGAGACGCCCATTCGCATCACGCTCCTCGGCGTCACGGGCGCGATGGAGGCGGACGGGCGGACGTATCAAAACGTGATGCCCAACTTCGGCGTCAACCTCACCGACGCCGACATCGCCAACGTCCTCACGTTCGCGCGCGCCAGTTGGGGAAACAAGGGCGGCATGATCCGCCCCGAAGACGTGGCCCAGGTGCGCGCCTCCCTCGCCGGCAAGAAGGATTCGTGGAACGGCGGCGCCGCGCTCCTCGAAGCCAAGAAGACCCCCGTCTTGCACTGACACGCACGCGCCCGCGTGACGCCGGTGCGTGACGAGGCCGCGCGCCAACGGCTCCTCGCCAACCTGCGATCGAGCTGCATTTCCAGCACGAAAACGTCACCGCGGTCGTCGCTCGGATCCTCGGTCGTTCCGCTCTTCCTGGTGCGGGGTCGCTCCGAGCACGCGCGTGCAATCGACGCGCAGCACGGCCGCGTGGGTCTCGATCGATGGAGCGCGTGCCGTCCGAACGACGTGCCGCTCGACGGATCTTCTCGCGCGCGAAGGCATTCACCGCGACGCGGTCACGCCACGCTTCGCGAGCGTCGCGTCGAGCCAATCGAACACTCGGCCGAACGCGAGCCGCTGTGCGCCTGCGTGGCAATGGGCGCCTGCGTGGTCGGCGTGGGTGAAGCGCATGAAGGTCTTCTCGCACGTCAGGTGCTCGAAGAGCATCTGCGGCTGGCCGTCGAAGAAGAGATCCTCCTCGGCTTCGCACACGAGCGTCGGACAGCGGATGCGCTCCGCGATGCCGTTCGCGAGCGTGTAATCGAGGTACTTGGCGAGGAACTCGCGCGGTGACTTGGCGCCGAGGGCCCACATCCCGTGGTGCACGGCCCAGCGCGCGGTCGGGTTCACGGCGATCATTTGCTCGAGGCCGGCGTCGATTTCGGGGGCGCTGGGCGCGCGCAGCAGCGCCTCCGCCTCGGGGCGCGGCATCGGCATGCGCGACGTGGAGACGATGCCGAGATCGTAGACGCCGTCGATCGCGATGCACGCCGCGAGCCGCGGCTCGAACGCGGCCGCGCGCGGCGCGAGCAGGCCACCCATGCTCAAGCCGATCAGCGCGATGGGCCCGACCTCGGGCTGCGCTGACAGCCAATCGACGACGGGGCCGATCACGGTCTCCCAGTTCGGCCGGAACACGAGGCCGTCGTGGTGGCGCGCCGCCGGTTGTCCTGGGCCGTCGAACGCCAGCACGTGATAGCCGCGCTCGTGCGCGGCGGCCGCGCCGATGAAGTGCATCTCCTCCACGGTGCCGTCGAAGCCGCTGTGCATGAGGGCCACGGGCTTCGGCCCGTCGCCCGGCGCGCGGTAGAAGTAGCCGTGGAGCACCGTGCCCTCGAAGGGGATCTCCACGGGCGTGATGTGCGGCATGTGGCGGATCGCGTCGCGGAAGCACGCGACCGATCGCAGATAGACCTCGCGGGCGCGCGGATCCTCGTTCACGCCGTGGAGGAAGAACTCGGCGCTGCGCCAATAGTTGCTCGCGCGGAGGAGCGCGTCGCGCTGCGTGATCGCGCCCTTCGATGCGCGGCCCTCCCGCTCGACGCGCTCGGCGAGCGCGCGCCACGCGGCGTACCAGCTCTCGTAGTCGCCGGGCACGATGGTCTGCGCCGTCGCGAGCACCTCGTTCACGTCCGCCCCGCCGTAGGTCGTGTGGCCGAGCGCGCGCAGGGTCTCGAACCAGAACTGCGGATCGTCTTGGAAGAGCAGCGGCTTCATGGAATCTCCGTCGATTTGTTAACGCGATGAATTTCGCGTTTGGCAACCATGGGTCCGCGGTCCTGCTAACGCAACAAAATTCGTGTTAGTGGATCGGCGATGAAGAAGCCCGCGCCGGTTCCCCGCCCCGGAGGTCGAAGCGCCCGTGTCCGTGCGGACGTGGAGGACGCCGTCCGTCATCTGCTCCAGCGGAAGGCGCAGAGCGAGATCAGCATCGCCGACATCGCCGAGCGATCGGGCGTGCACGCGGCGAGCATCTACCGGCGGTGGGGCACCGTGCAGGCGCTGCTGCTCGACATGACGGTCGAGCGCATCTCGCGGGAGTCGCCGATGCCAGACACCGGCTCGCTCGAGGGCGATCTCTTCGCTTGGGCCGAGCGCCTGGCGGCGTCGGTGACGGGGCCGGACGGGCCGGTCCTCCTCCGCGCCGTCTTGCACGCGAAGCCCGCCGATCGAGCGCTCCTGATCCGGCGCGGGGAGGAGATCCAAGCGTTGCTGGATCGCGCGGCGGAACGCGGCGAGCCGCGCCTCGGCTACGCCGACGTCGTCGACGGGCTGGTGGCGCCGATCTACATCCGCCAGATCTTCGGGATGGGTGGGCTCGACGCCGAGCTCGTGCGGACGCTGGTCCGCCGGACGATCTCGTTCGCGGGTGCCTCACTGGCCGCGACCCCGCCGGCGGTCCCCGCCCGCAAGCGCGCGCCGAAGCGCTGACGCGCGCGCCGATTGACGATCGACGCTCGCTGAGGGATCGATGGGGCATGCGACGCATTCTCGTGACCGGGGCGAACAAAGGGATTGGGCTCGCGATCGTGGAGGCGATCCTCGCGCAGCACGCGGACACCTTCGTGCTCCTCGGGGCGCGTGACGCGGAGCGCGGGCGTGAAGCCGCGGCGCGCCTCGCGAGCGCGCACGCGGGCTGGGACGAGCGGATCGAGGTGCTCCCGCTCGACGTGGCGAGCGACGCCTCGGTCGAGCGCGCGGCGGAGCGTGCCAGCGGCGCGCGGCTCCACGGCATCGTCAACAACGCGGGCATCGGCGCCGATGGTCACGATCTCAGGGCCGTGCTCGAGACGAACACGTTCGGCGTGCGCCGCGTGTCGGAGGCGTTCTTGCCCCTGCTCGAGCCGAAGGGCGGGCGCGTCGTCAACGTCACGTCGGCGTCGGGGCCGCTCTTCGTCGCGCAGTGCAGCCCGGCGCGACAGCGCTTCTTCCTCGACGAGAAGCTCACCTGGCCGGAGCTCCGCGCCTTCCTCGACACGTGCCTCGCGCTCGGCGGCGATCCGGACGCATTCGCAGCCGAGGGCCTCGGGAGCGGCGCGGCCTACGGGCTCTCGAAGGCCTGCGCGAACGCGTACACCGGCATCTTTGCGCGCGCGCATCGCGACCTCTGCGTGAACGCCTGCACGCCTGGCTACATCGCGACCGATATGACGCGCCCGCACGCCGTCGCGGAGGGCACGTCGCCCGAGGCGCTCGGCATGAAGCCACCCGCCGAGGGCGCCAAGGCGCCGATGCATCTGCTCTTCGGCGCGCTCGAAGGCAGCGGTCGCTACTACGGCAGCGACGCCAAGCGGAGCCCCCTCGATCGCTACCGCGCGCCGGGATCGCCCGAATACACCGGCGCCTGATGCGAGACGCGCCTCACGTCCGACACGAGGCTTCGGGGGCGCGTCGATGGATCAGAAGAAGTTGGGCACCGAGTAGAACGCGGTTCCGATGCTCTCTTCGACGGCCTTCATGAATGCAGGTGCAATCGCGGGAGCGGGATCTCCATAGACACTTCGCGCTGGCTGGCCTCGAAACGATGCGTGCTGTTCGGGGCTTTCTTCTCCACTCCCTCGCGGCCACCCCTTGTGACAATCGATGACGACGGCGAACCGGAAGATCACGCTCACACCGGCGTCGACGTCGTAGGCTGCGCGGCTGCTCGGGTCGAAGGCGTTCCCACAGGTCGGGCAGATGCGCTGGATGCGATCGAGGTAGTGGACTCCATCGATGGGCGCCGCGACCCGCGTCTCGTCGATCGTGTAGGCGAGATCGGTCTCGCAGCGCGGTCGGGAGCCGCCGTTGTGGCCGCACCGGGTGTCACCTCGTTCGAAGGCGCCGTGGCGAACGAAGTCACGCGCGGCGAGGATGCGATACGTGTGGTACCCGGGCTCGTCGTCGCCGTACGCGAATGGATAGCGAAGGCCTGCCTCTTCCCAGTCATCGGCACCGACGGAGAATTCGAGGGCGAGCTCGTCGGCTTGGGGACGCTCGCCGTTCGCATCGCGAAGCGCTGAAAACCAAGCCGAGTCCGCTGGAATCGGGATCGCGCGCCGTTTGTCCGCGCGCTCGCGGAGGCTTCGGGGGCTCTCGATGAAGGGCTCGGTCCAACCGCCTGTGGCGTTGTAAGCGCCGGGCTCGGGCGGCGGTCGAGGTCTCCACATATCGATCCAGCCGGGGCTCTCCGGCGTCGCGACCCACGCGTCGGCCCGCAAACGCTCGACGAGGGCAGCGATGCGCTCTGCGCCGGCGACGAACACGGGAGCGCGGGGAAGGAGAAGGATCTCGTATTCGACGCCCACGCACGCCTCCGTGTCGCGGACGATACCAGACGGGAAGGCACGAGGCGCCGGCCGCCGCGAGCGGTCGTTCGGCAGATGTGAAGTATTGTTCGACCTGCCCGGATCGGGTCTTGTCGAGGTGACGCGCCGAGGGGGCTTGAACTACAAAGCGCGGTCATGAACCGACCCACGCTGCCCGCCGACAAGATGTCTCCCACTGCCCACGAGATCGTCGCCAAGATGCATCGAGGCGTCGTCGACGAGGTCGCCGCCGCCGTCGCGAAGGATCGCTTCGTGGTGGTGGGCATGGCGCAGAACCCCCACGTGAAGGAGGCGCGCAAGCTGCTCCAGGCGGCGGGGATCCCGTTCACGTACCTGGAGTACGGGAGCTACCTCTCGCAATGGAAGCAGCGGCTCGCGATCAAGCTGTGGGCGGGCTTCCCCACGTTCCCGATGGTGTTCGTCGAGGGCTCGCTCATCGGCGGCGCCTCGGAGCTCAAGAAGCTCGAGGCCGAGGGGAAGCTTTCGAAGTGAGATCGGGAGAGAGCACATGCTCTCTCCCCTCGCTGCTCAACCGGCCTTGCGCGTCGACCACACGCCGAGAAGCCGCTCGATCCGGCGGAAGACCTCGCTCATGGTCTCTTCGTCGGGGAGCAGCGTCAGCCGCAGGTGGTTCGTGTAAGGCACGTTGAAGCTCGAGCCGGGCACCACGAGGACGTGCTCGTTCTCCAGCAGATCCATGGCGAAGCGGCCGTCGTCGAACGTGGGCACGGCGCCGAGATCGACCTCGGGGAACGCGTAGAGCGCGCCGCGCGGGGCGACGACGCGGAGGAACGAAGAGGCCTCCACGCCGCGGAGGAGCGCGCGCCGCTGGCGCCCGAGGCGGCCGCGCTCGGACGTGAGATCGTAGATGCTCTGCACGCCGCCGAGCGCCGTCTGCACGGCCCACTGACCGGGAACGTTGGCGCACAAACGAAGCGAGGCCAAGACCTCGAGCCCTTCGAGATAATCGGTGGCGTGCTTCTTCTGCCCGCTGAAGACGACCCAGCCCGTGCGGATGCCGCAGGCGCGATAGACCTTGGAGAGGCCGCCGAACGTCGCGCACAGCGTGTCCTCGCAGAGCGTGGCCGCGGGGACGTGCGTGGCACCTTCGTAGAGGATGCGATCGTAGATCTCGTCGGAGAAGAGGATCAGACGGTTCCGCTCGGCCACGCGGACGAGGCCCTCCACCGCCTCGCGCGGATACACGGCGCCGGTCGGGTTGTTCGGGTTGATCATCACGAGGGCCTTCGTCTTCGGCGTGACGAGGCGCTCGATCTCCGCGGGATCGGGGACGAAGCCGTTCTCGGGGCGACAGGGGTAGTGAACGGGCTTGGCGCCGGTGAGCGCGACCGCCGCGGTCCAGAGCGGGTAATCGGGGGCAGGGACGAGGACCTCGTCGTCGCGCTCGAGGAGCGCCTCGAGACACATGAGGATCAGCTCCGAGACGCCGTTCCCCATGAAGACGTCCTCCACGGTGACGCCGCGGATGCCGCGCGACTGCGTGTCCATCACCACCGCTTCGCGCGCGGGGAAGATGCCCTTTTGGTGGCAGTACCCCTCCGCCTGCGTGAGGTTCTCGATGATGGCGAGCCGCATCGTCTCGGGCGTGCGAAACCCGAACTGCGCGGGGTTGCCGATGTTGAGCTTGATGATCTCGTAGCCCTGCCGCTCGAGCTCGAGCGCGCGGCGGGCGAGGGGCCCGCGGATCTCGTAGCGGACGCCCTCGAGGTGGCGCGCGCGGCGCAGGGCAGGCTCGGCAGGGGAAGCGGTTCGGCCGGACATGCGGCGCAGCCTAGTGCCGTGCGCCGGAATCTCGGCCAGGAATTTTCGCGGCGAACGATGGACCGCCGCGCCGCCGAGCGTCCAAGAAACCCAGCGCCTGCCGGCGACGGATCGTAACGGCTCACCCGACGCGCAAGGACTCCGGCCTGGTTGCCGGCGATGCATCCGCGAGAATCGGGTGAAGACCGACAGCCTCCAAGCCGAGCGATGATCCGGCACGATGGCCCCCGTCGAGGCCAAGCGGCGTGACTTGATGTTGGCGCGATCGGATTGGTGGGTGCCGATGCGCCCGACTACGATCTCCATGATGAACGGAGACGTCGTCCACCTGTCGCCCGAGGTGCGGTCTCGCTTGGTGCGCGTCGGGGCCAACGTCGCGCATGCCGTCGCGGCCGCGCGCATTCCGGCGAGCGGAGAGGTGACTACCGAGCAGTTCTTCGCGTTCTGGGAGGCGCTCGGTGCGTCGTCGCCGCCCGACGTCGCGCTGCGCTTGGCGAGCGAGACGCAGGTGCACGAGTACGATGTGTCGTCGCTCGCCGCGCTGCACTCGCCCGACGCGCGCACGGCGCTGACCAAGATCGCGCGCTACAAACGCCTCTGCGGCCCGAAGGATTTGGCGATCGACGTGAAGGGCAAGGAGGTCGCGCTCTACACGACGTGGCACCATACGTCGCAGCCGGTGCCGCCGCGCCTTGTCGATGGCTCGCTCGCGTCGCTGCTCGTGCTCCTTCAACGAGGGACGGGGCTGCCCCTCGCGCCGAAGCGCGTCGAGCTCTCCCGGCAGCGGAGCGACGAGGCGATGCTCATGCGCTTCTTCGGGTGCCCGCTGCGCTTCCGCGTGGAGCGCGACGCATTGATCTTCGACGAGCGCGTCCTCGAGACACCCTTCGTCACGCACAACGCCGATCTCCTGCGGGTGATCGTCCCGAGCCTCGACGAGAGGCTCGCGCCGCTCCAAACGCCGTCGCTCCTCGACGAGGTGCGCGCGGTCGTGGCGCGGCGCATGTCCGGCGAGCGGCCGAGCGTCGACAAGGTCGCGCGCGAGCTCTCGATGAGCCCGCGGACGCTCCAGCGAAGGCTCGGGGAGCTCGGCGTCAGCTATCAAGAGGTGCTCGACGATGTTCGCCATCGCACCGCGCTGCGGCTGCTGCGCGCGAAGGACGTCGAGGTCGGCGAGGTCGCCTTTCTGCTCGGCTTCGAGGAGCTCAACTCGTTCACTCGCGCGTTTCGGGTGTGGGAGGGCACGACCCCGAATCGGTGGCGCGACACGCTTGGCGCGATCGGATGAATTGTTGGCGCGTTCGGATTTGGGAGAGCCCTCGCGGAGCACGAAGATGAGGGCATGACGAACAACGAATCCAAGGTCTGGTTCATCACTGGAAGCTCTCGTGGTCTCGGGCGCGCGCTCGTCGAGGGCGTGCTCGCGGAAGGGCACCGCGTCGTGGCGACCGCGCGCAAGCCGGCCGATCTCGACGATCTCGTGGCTTCGCACGGCGATCGCGTGAAGGCCGTGGCGCTCGACGTCACCGATCCCGAGCAGGCCGCACGCGCGGTGAAGCAAGCGGTCGACGCGTTCGGGCGCATCGACGTGCTCGTGAACAATGCGGGCTACGCCAACGTCGACTCGGCCGAAGATCTGGCGCTCGACGATTTTCGCCGGCAGATGGACACCAACTTCTACGGCGTCGTCCACCTGACCCGCGCCGTGCTCCCGGTGATGCGCGCGCAGCGCAGCGGGCGCATCCTCCAGGTGAGCTCCATCGGCGGGCGGCGCGGCGGCACGCCGGGCCTCGCCGCGTACCAGGCCGCGAAGTTCGCGGTCGCGGGCTTCAGCGAGGTGGTCATCAACGAGGTGGCGCCGCTCGGCATTCAGGTCACCATCGTCGAGCCGGGCGGATTCGCGACCGACTGGGCCGGGAGCTCGATGACGATCCATGCGTCGAAGCCCGACTACCAGGCGACGGTCGGCGCGACGAACGAGCGGCTTCGCAACAACCCGGGCGCAGCACGCGGCGTGCCCGCGAAGGCGGCGAAGGTGCTGCTGGCGCTGGCATCGATGGAGAAGCAACCGAGGCGCTTGCTCCTCGGCAGCGACGCCTACGTGCTCGCCAAGGCGACGTTGCAGGAGCTCTCCGCGAGCGACGACGCGAACCGCGCGCTGAGCGCGAGCACCGACGCCGACGGCTTGCCGGACTTCGCCGACACGGACGTGGGCAGGACGATTCTGAATCTGCACCGCCGGTGACGTCCGCGCTTCGCGCTCGGCCCCATCATGACCATGCGAGGCGCGCACGCGAAACGTCGCAACGCCTGAGACGTCGTTGCGTCGAAGGGCGCGTCACCACCGCCTGCGGCGCTGAGCACGCGAACGAGCTTCGGCATCGTTCGCGTGCTCGGGCGAAGGTCGCTGTGCTCTCAGTTGTCTTGGGCGCCGCAGGCGATCCAGTCGAGGACCGTCTGCATCTCTGCCGTCGTCGGCTGCGTCGCGTCGGAAGGCGGCATGTCGCAGCCGGAGATCTCGTGCGCGACTTCGCTGCTGCGCGTCGAGAGTGTGCTGTAGGTATCGAGCGGCTTGTCGGACTCCTGGCCGCCGGCGACATGACAGCTCCCGCAGTACTTCTGGACGATGGGGGCGACGTCGGTCGCGTAGGAGGGCGCGGAGGTCGGGCAGCTCGACGGCGTCGTGCCGCAGCTGCCCGCGCTCCCGCTGCTGCATCCGCTCAGGCCGACTGACGTCGCGCCGAACCCCGTCACGGCAAGCCCGAAGATCACGAACCATCGCATCATGGAAGGAAGTCGCCTTTCGTGGTGACCGGCCGGCGTACCCCGTCACGCCGGAGGTCGCTGATCCTTGCCTCCTCGATGACCGAGCCTTCATGCGAACAGCACGAGACGGTCACGCTTTGCATCGTGGCTCACCGCGCGTCGATCCGGGCGCAGAACGGCCCTCGCTCCGATCATCGAGCGTGCCCCTGAGCCCGCTTGTCCCGCGGCGGGAATACGCGCGGCAGCGACGACCTTCGCGATCGTCGCCGCCTGACGATGTCGCGCGAATCAGCGCTGGAGGTGCTCGGTGCCGAAGCGCTCGAGGAAATCGTCGTAGGTTCCGTTGAAGAGGCGCGGGCCCGCGGCCGAGAGCTCGAGGATGCGCGTCCCGAGGCGGGACACGAAGTGGCGATCGTGGCTCGTGACGATGACCGTGCCCTTGAACTCGACGAGCGCTTCGAGGAGCGCGTCGATGCTCTCGACGTCGAGGTGGTTGGTCGGCTCGTCGAGGACGACGATGTTGTTCTTGATCAGGATGAGCTTGGCCAAGAGGAGGCGCGCCGCCTCGCCGCCGGAGAGGTTCTCCGTCTTCTTGAGGCCCGCCTCGCCGCTGAACAGCAGCTTCCCGAGCACGGAGCGCACGTGCTCCAGCTGCGCCTCGGGATCGAAGCGGTGCAGCCACTCGTAGGCGCTGTAGCCGGGCTCCAGGGCCTCGTGGTGATCCTGCGCGAAGTAGCCGACGTTGGCCTCGTGGCCCCAGATGATCTTCCCCGCGTCGGGCACGTGCTCGTTCACGAGCAGCTTGAGCAGCGTCGACTTGCCGATGCCGCTCGGCCCGATGACGCAGAGCTTGTCGCCGCGGTTCAGGTTGAAGTCGAAGCCTTCGAGGATGGTCTTCTCGCCGAACCGCTTCGACAGGCCCTCCACGCGGAGCGCGTCGCGCCCCGAGGGTTTGTCGAAGCCGAACTTGATGTACGGCCGCACCACGCTCGTGCGCTTGACCGCGATGCTGCTCTCCAGCTTCTCGATCTCCTTCACGCGCGACTGGGCCTGGCTCGAGCGGCTGGCGCTGGCGCCGAATCGCGCGACGAAGTCCTTGAGCTCCGCGATCTTCTTCTTCTTCTGCGCGGCGTCCGCCTCCGACTGGCGCTTGCCGGTGGTCTTCTGCTCGATGAAGTCGTCGTAGTCGCCGGTGTAGACCGTGACGGTCTGGTAATCGACGTCGGCCACGTGCGTGGCGATGGCGTTCATGAAGTGGCGATCGTGGCTGACGACGAGGAGCGTGCCGCGGAAGTCGTGGGTGAGGTACCCCTCGAGCCAGCGGATGGAATCGAGATCGAGGTGGTTCGTCGGCTCGTCGAGGAGGAGCACGTCGGAGCCCGCGAACAGCGTCTGCGCGATGAGGACGCGGAGCTTGTAGCCGCCCGCGAGGACGCTCACCGTCTCGAGGTGGCGATCGGTCGCGATGCCGAGGCCTTCGAGGAGCTCGCCCGCCCGCGCCTCGGCGGTGTAGCCGTCCTCTTCACCGATGATGCCCTCGAGCTCGGCGAGCTGCATGCCGACCTCGTCCGTCATCTCGCCGGCGAGGAGGCGCTCCTTCTCCTGCGTTGCGTCCCACAGGGCTTTGTTGCCCATGAGGACGGCGTCGAGGATGCGGACCTGCTCGTACGCGAAATGGTCCTGCTTGAGGACACCGACCTTGAGCTTCTTCGGGATCTCCACCGATCCCTGATCCGACTCCTGCTCGCCCGAGATGACCTTGAGCAGCGTGGATTTCCCCGCGCCGTTGGCCCCGACGAGCACGTAGCGCTTCCCCGGGTCGAAGCGCATCGAGACATTTTCGAAGAGGATCTTGGGGCCGAACCGCTTGCCGAGCTTCTCGAGGGTAATCATGGACGGCGGCGAGCTAGCACGAGCGAGGCAAGGCCGCTTCGGGATTCACGCAGGAGGGCCGCCGGCGAGGTGTCGATCGCGCCTGAATCCGTGGGATCACGCGAATGGCGCCGCCGCTTTTGCGGTTCCGTGTCCTCCGCTTCCTCCGGCTCGCGGCGCCGTTTCCGAGCCTCGAACGTCGCTTCCTGCGCTGGACGAGCCGGGCGTGCTCACTCTGCCGCCGCGGCCAGCTCCGCCGCTTCCGCTTCTTCCTCGCGCCGCTCCGCTTCCGGATCCCATCCACGGAGCGCCACGCGGAGCACGCCCGGCAGCACCAAGAGCGCGAGCGCGGTGCCGATGATCATGCCGACGACGACCGCCGTCGCCAGAGGCCGTTGCACCTCGGCGCCGGCGCCGGTCGAGAGGGCCATGGGCAGGAAGCCGAGCGCCGCCACCGCGGCCGTGGTGAGCACGGCGCGCACCACGGTGGCCGGGCCGCGGGTCACCGCTTCGTCGAGGCTGTGCCCTTCGGTGCGCAGGCGGCGAACCTCGCTGGCGATGACGACACCGTTGAGCACGGCGACGCCGCCGAGGGCCACGAAGCCGACGGCCGCGGGGAGGCTGAAGGGCAGGCCGCGCGCCCAGAGGCCGAGCATGCCGCCCGTGAGCGAGAGCGGCACGAGCGCGAACACCGCGAGGGCGAAGCGCGTGTTGCCGAACATCCAGAAGAGCATGCCGAAGATGATCCCGACCACGACGGGGAGCACCACGCGGAGCCGCTCCTGCGCGCGCTCGAAGTTCTCGAACTGGCCGCCCCACTCGACGCGGTAGCCCGTGCCGAGCGCCACGTCGCGCGCGACCAGGGCGCGCGCCTCGGCCACCCACGAGACGAGATCGCGGCCGCGCAGGTTGACGTCGACGCGCACGGCGCGCTCGCGATCCTGATGGCGGATGGCGGTGGGCCCGTCGCCTTCGGTGAGCTTGACGAGCTCGCGCAGCGGGACCGAGACGCCGCTCGAGGTCTCGACGAAGAGCTCGCCGAGCGCGGCCGCGGTGGGCTCGCGCGCGGGCTCGAGGACGCGGAGCTGGAAGCGACGGTGCTCCTCGTAAACGTCGCCCACGGTCACGCCCTCGCGCGCCGCTTGCAGCACCGTGAACGCGTCCTCGACCTTCACGCCGTAGCGCGCCATGCGCGCGCGATCGGCTTGGGCGCTGATGAGCGGCTGGCCGAGCACGCGCTCCACGCGCACGTCGCCGGTGCCGCGCACGCCGCGGACCTTGGCGCCGACCGCGTCGGCGAGCTTGGCCAGCGCGTCGAGATCCTCGCCGTAGATTTGGATCTGCACGTCGGCGCGCGAGCCCGAGATGAGCTCGTTGGTCTTGTCCTCGATGGGCTGCGAGACCGACACGAAGGTGCCCGGGACCTTCGACTCCACCGCGTTCTTGAAGGCCTCGGAGAGATCGTCGAAGTCGTGCGCCGTCTGCCACCGCTTGATGGGCTTGAGGCGCACCATGATGTCGGTGTTGTCGTTGCCGACCGGATCGATGGCCACCTCGGCGCGGCCCGTCATGGCCAGCGTGGTCAGGACCTCGGGGAAGGTGTGGAGCACCTTCTCCACCTCGAGATCGAGGCGGCGCGCTTCATCGAGCGAGATGCTGGGCGCGCGGCGGATGGTGACGACCGCGTCGCCCTCGAAGATGCGCGGCACGAACTCCGCGCCCGATCCCGCGAAGAGCGCGCCCGACGCGACGAGCGAGGCCGTGGCCGCGGCGAGGATGGGCAGGCGGTGCTTGACGGCGAAGGGGACGATGCGGCCGTACTGCTTGCCGATCCACTCGATCCAGTGGGGACCGTGCCCGCTCGCGGGCGGCACCAGCGCCACGAGCACCGCCGGGAAGAAGAGCACCGAGTACACGAGCGCGCCGAAGAGCGCGCAGGCCATGGTCATGGCCATGGGCCGGAACATCTTGCCCTCGATGCCCTGCAGCGTGAGCAGCGGCATGTACACGAGCATGATGATGGCCACCGCGAAGGCCACGGGCCGCGCCACGCCGGCGCCGATGTTCCCGTAGGTGCGCGCCCGCGCGTGACCCACGAGCTGCCTCCCCGCGGTGGCAGCGATGACGGCCTCCAAGATCACGATGGGCCCGTCGACGAGGAACCCGAAGTCGATGGCCCCGAGCGACATGAGATCGCCCGTGACCCCGAAGAGGTGCATGCCGAGGAGCGCGATGCTCATCGCGGCCGGGATGCCGAGCACCACCGCGATGGCGCCGCGGATGCTCCCGAGGAAGAGCGTGAGCACCACCGTCACGACGAGCACGCCTTCGGCCAGGTTTCTGAGCACGGTCGAGATGGTGCGGCCCACGAAGTCGGCGCGGTCGTAGATGACGTCGATGCTCACGCCGGCGGGGAGCTGCTTCTGGATGTCCGTGACCTTGACGCCGACGTCCCGCACCACGTCGCGGCTGTTCGATCCGAGGAGCATCATCACGATGCCGGTGACCGCCTCGCCCTTGCCTTCGCGCGTGATCACGCCGTAGCGCAGCGCGGGCGCGACGCGCACCTCGGCCACGTGCCGCACCAGGACAGGCGTGTCGCCGCGCCCGTTCTTGAGCACGACGTCGGCGATCTCGTGCTCGTCGCGGAGGAGACCTTGGCCGCGGACGGTGTACGCCTCCTCGCGGCGCTCCACGTAGCCGCCGCCCACGTTCATGTTGGCCGCGCGGAGCGCGTCGGTCACGTCGCGCAGCGAGAGCTTCTGCGCCTCGAGGCGAGCCCGGTCGACGACGACCTGGAACTGCTTCAGATCGCCGCCCATCGTGTTGACCTCGATCACGCCCTTCACGCTGCGCAGCTTGGGCACGATCTCCCAATCGAGGAGGGTGCGGAGCTGCATGGGCGAGTGGTGATCGGATCGCACCACGAACTGGAAGATCTCGCCGAGGCCCGAGGACACGGGCGCGAGCTCGGGCGTGCTCGCCGTAGGCGGCAGCTCGAGGCCGCGGAGCCGCTCGAGCACGAGCTGCCGCGCGAACCACACGTCGGTGCCGTCGGCGAAGACCACGGTGACCGCCGAGAGGCCGCCGCGCGAGGTGCTGCGCAGCTCCGTCCCACCGGGGATGCCGTTCAACGCGAACTCCACGGGGGTGGTGACGGTGCGCTCGATCTCGGTGGGCGTGAGGCCCGACGCGGTGGTGAGCACCGAGACTTGAATGGTCGACACGTCGGGGAGCGCGTCGATGGGCAGCGTGCGCGCGGCGTATCCGCCGGCGCCGAGGAAGACGACGAGGAGCGCGAGCACCGCGGCGCGGTAGCGGATCGAGGCGAGGACGATCTTCGAGAGCACGGCAGTTCTCCTCTGCTTATCGGTAAAGCTCGCTCTTCAGCGCGAAGACGCCGCTGGTCACCACGACGGTGCCTTCAGCGATTCCCCCGGTGATCTCTTGCTCGGTACCGGCCTCGGCGCCGAGCGTGACGACGGTGGGCACCACGCGACCCTCGCCCGCGAGGACGAACACGGTGGGCTTGCCGTCGACCCACGTCACCGCGGCGGCGGGGACTTGGAGCGCGGTCCGCACCGGCCCCGACGCGCGGATGCTGGCGGTGACCGCCTGACCGGGCCGCAGGAGGCGCGCGGTGTTGTCGATCTTCACGCGCACGGGCGCGCTCCGCGTCGTGGGATCGAGCGCGTCGCCCACGTGCGCGACCGTGCCTCGGATGACCCGATCGGCGTCGGAGAGCGGGCGGATCTCCACCGGATCGCCTTTGCGAATGGCGTCGATGCTGCGCTCGAACACGCTGAGCTCGATCCACAAATGATCGAGGTTCGCCACGCGGTACGCGATGACGTTGCCCTCGACCGATTGACCCGCGGACACGGCGCGCTCGACCACGGTGCCCGGGCCCGGCGCGCGCAGCGTATACACACCCAGCTCGCGCCCACCGGCGCCGCCGAGCGCGGTGGCCTTCTGGCGTGCGGCGGCGAGCATGGCCCGTTGCTGCGAAAGCGCGGCCTCCGCGACCTCGGCCTCGCGCGCGGTGGAGAGCCGCTGCTCGGCGAGCTCGCGTTCGCGCCGCGCGTTCTGCTCGGTGGCTTTGCGGTGCGCCTCGATCATCGCCACGGAGGCTTGGGCTTCGCCGAGCTCCGCGCTCTCGATCTCGGCGAGCACGTCGTTCTCTTTCACGACGTCGCCCTCGAACTTCACGAGCCGCCGCACCAGCCCGCGGATTCGTGTGCCCACCGCCGCGACGTGCTCCGGATCGAACGTGACCGTGCCCACCACGCGCAGCTCGGGCATCAGCTCGGCGCGCTTCACGGGCCCGGTCTCGAGGCCGGCCCGCGCACGAAACGCCGGGGAGAACACGATCGACGATCCCTCCGCGCGGGGGATGTCGGGCGCCGCCGTGGCCATCGCGGCCTCCGGCGCGCGCCGCAGGGCGAGGACGATCAACACGGCCGCGACGGCGAGCACGGCGATCGCGCCGATCACCACGCCTCGCCGGGGGGCGCGATTCGGACCGTCGCTGGTGCTCGAAGTAGGTTGCATGACGGCGTTGCTCGCGGCGTCGGTTGGCTGAAGGTAGCCCACGACGGGTCGGAACTGGAACGCAATCGTACAGTTATGCCCCACCCGTCGCCGTGTGCATCCTCGTTCTCGCCCGCCTCGCTCTTCGACGCGGTGTCACGCGGGTGCCCAGGGCGGCGCCCATCACGATTCGCGTATTCTTTGCGCGCGCTCGTGTGACGTCGCTCGCGTGCGGCGCGCGCTCCGCGATCGTCACCTCGTGCCGTTGCTCACGCGATGCCTCTCACCGAGCGCATCGGCTCTGCAGCTACTTGCTCGATCGCCACGAGACACGGGCGCGCGTCTCGCGGAGGATCTTTCCGAGCTGCCACTTCGCGAGGATCGCCAGCACCAGCGCGAAGAACGCG
The DNA here is from genome assembly GCA_001931535.1 of Minicystis rosea. GTDB lineage: Bacteria > Myxococcota_A > Polyangia > Polyangiales > Polyangiaceae > Minicystis > Minicystis rosea. The sequence goes on along the minus strand of CP016211.1, from coordinate 4,197,958 downwards.
ATCGCGCCCGCGAGGACGGGCACGCTCCCGGCCGAGTAGCCGATGAGGCCACCGAACAGGGCCACGACGAACACGAGAACCCCGATCCAGGTGGCGAGCCCTTGCAACGTCGCTTGGAGCCACGCGCGTCGAAGCGCCGCAGGATCGGGTGCGGCGCAGCTCGGGCATCCGGCGAGCCCCGCTGAAAGGACCGCGGCCGCGGGAAGAGCGCTCTTCGCTTCGGCGACCGCTGCATCGCGCGCCGCTTGCCGGCCGATGAAGAACGGCGCCTCCGCCGATCCATGGCCGATCGCGATCACCTCGGCGACGGCATGATGCCCGCAGCGCGTGCAGGTGAAATCGACGGCGATGTCGTCGACGGCGGAGGCGGCGATCTCTTGGGCGACGTACACGGCGCCGCAGGATACTACGGCGTGTCCAGCGACGGACGCTCGTCGCCGGGCGCGCGGCGACGCGATCGATCAGACGGCGCGCATGGCATCGCGTGCAGGCCGAGCTCCATCCGTCGCGCCATGACCTGCGTCCGTGGGCCGCGTTGCTCCAAGCCTCGACGGAAGATCACGAAGACGTTCCGGCGACCCGCTTCGCCGACGCTCGGGGCGTCGCGGTCGCGCGGCGCTGTCCGCAGGCTGGAGCAGCAGCGCACGGGCGGCCTTGGAGATGGCCACGACCGCGGGGTGCGCGAGCTTCCGCTCGCTGGAGATGGCGTAGTACTTCTCGCGGATGGTCTCGATGCGTCCGAGGACGATGAGCCCATGCCGGCTCCGGATCTCGTCGAGCACCGCCGAGGGCGCCGCGAACAGACCCACGCCCGCCTGACCGAAGGCCTGGAGGAGCGCCGAGTCCTGAAACTCGCCCGCGATGCGCGGCGTGATGTGGTTGTCCTCGAACCATTGATCGAGCGAGCGGCGGAGCGCGGTGCCGGCGATGGGCAAGAGGAAGGGCGCGCCGTCGAGCGACGCCGGGAAGCCGCGCTGGCGCCCGTTCGCGAGCTCGCGCGTGCCGAAGATGGCCACGTCGCATTCGCCGAGCAGGTGGCTGTAGAGCGGCGCGCCCGATGGCGGCCCCGACGCGCTCGGGCCCACGGGCGCATCGGCGAGCACGAGATCGAGGGCATGGAGCGAGAGCTCGGACCAGAGCCGCTCGATCTTGTCCTCGTAGCAGACGACGCGGACCTCTTGATCGAGCGCGAGCGCCGGCGCGAGCAAGCGGTGCGCGACGAGCTTCGGCACCACGTCCGCGACGCCGACGGCGAGCCGCATCGGCCGCCCCGTGGGCCTGCCCCGCACGGTGTCTTGGAGCTCGCGCCCGAGCGCGAAGATGGCATCGGCATAGCGGTGCACGGTGGCCCCCATCTCGGTCATGGCGATGCCGCGCGCGCCGCGCTGGACGAGCGGCTCGCCCACGACCTCTTCCAGCGAAGCGATCTGCTCGCTCACGGTCGGTTGCGAGAGCCGGAGCCGTCGCGCGGCCGCCGCGATGCTGCCCTCGCGCACCACCGTCCAGAAGTAGAAGAGGTGGTGATAGTTGAGCCACTCCATCGTTCGTCCCTCGGGCGCGGCCTGCGCGGTCGCCACTCTGCCATAGGCCAGACCTAGAGCTTCCCGCGGAATTACCTGCGTTGTGCAAAGCGCGCGGAAGGCTCATTGCTGTGCGGTCGCGGACCGCTGCGGGAGCGGCCGCGTCTTCCGTTCCGCGCGAGGCCTGCACGCCGCGCGCGGGCGATGGGATCTCTCTGCCCGCGAAGGGAATGGGCCTCACATGCCTTCGATTGCCTTCGGTCCCTGGCTCATGGCCGGGCTCCTCGTGCTCGTCGTCGCGTTGCTCGCCGTGGATCTGGGCCTGCTCCGCCGGACGCCTCGATCCATCGGACCTCGGGAGGCGCTCGTCTCCGCGGGCGCGTGGGTCGTGCTCGCGCTCGTCTTCGCCGGTGTCCTGTGGGCGCGCGTGGGCGCGGGCCCGGCGCTCGACTTCGTCACCGGCTACGTCGTCGAAGAGGCTCTCTCGGTCGACAACGTCTTCTTCATCCTGGTCACCTTGGTCTCGTTCGGCGTGCCGGAGGCGCTCTGGCACCGCGTGCTTTCGCTCGGCATCCTCGGCGCGGTGGTGATGCGCGGCGCGCTCATCTTCGCGGGCGCCTCGCTTCTCCGTTACGTGCACGCGGCGACCTACGTGCTCGGCGCCGTGCTCGTGATCACGGCGATCCGCCTCTTGCTCGCGCGCGACGAAGCGGCCCCGACGCCGGCGCGGCACCCCGTGGTGCGGCTCGTGCGGCGCTTCCTTCCGGTGGTGGACGAGCATCGCGGCGCGCGCTTCTTCGTGCGCGAAGGCGGGCGCTGGCACGCGACACCGATCCTCCTCGCGCTCGTCGTGGTCGAGGTCGGCGACGTCGTGTTCGCGGCGGACTCGATCCCGGCGGTGCTGGCGATCACCACCGATCCGGTCGTCGTCTTCACCTCCAACATCCTGGCCGTGCTCGGGCTGCGCTCTTTGTTCTTCGCCATCCGCGGGCTCGTGGAGCGCTTCCACTATCTCAAGGCCGGTGTCTCGCTGGTCCTCGTCTTCATCGGCGCGAAGATGCTCCTCGCTCCGATCTGGTCCATCTCCACGATGCTCTCGCTGGCGGTGATCGGCGCGGTGCTCGCGGGGGCGATGGTCGCTTCGTCGGTTCGCTCGCTGCGCCTCGCGCGGGAAGGAGCGGCCCGATGATTCACGATCGCGACTACACCCTGATCATCGACAAGAGCGGCAGCATGAGCATCACCGACCAACCCGGCGGGCGCTCGCGGTGGGCGGCGGCCGAGGAGAGCGCCCTCGCGCTGGCGACCAAATGCCGTTCGCTCGATCCCGACGGCATCACGCTCTACCTGTTCGCCTCGCGCGCCCGTCGCTTCGACAACGTCGGACCGGAGCGGGTGGCGCAGGCCTTCCGCGAGAACGAGCCCGCCGGCGGGACGGACCTCGCGGGCGTCCTCAAGCAGGCATTCGCGAGCTTCTTCGACCGCAAGGCGGCGCGGCAGCTCAAGCCGAACGGAGAGACCATCGTGGTGGTGACCGACGGCGAGCCCGACGATCCCAAGGCCGTGATGCGGACCATCGTGGACGCGACGCGGCGCATGGATCGAGACGAAGAGCTCGCGGTGTTGCTCGTGCAGGTCGGTGACGATCCGCGCGCGACCCGGTTTTTGAAGATGCTCGACGACGATCTGCACCGGGCGGGCGCGAAATTCGATATCTGCGACACCATCCTGATGAGCGAGCTCGAGGACGTCCCGCTCGCCGAGGTGCTGCTCAATGCGGTGATCGATTGAGCCCGCGCTCGGAATCCCATGCTCGCGTGATCCGATGGGAGCTCGGCGAAGGCGGGTAGGGCAGGGGAGCGACGAGCCGGCGCGCATTGCGTCGGCTCGTCATCGAGCCTCACACGTCGGGATCACGCTCGTTCAGGAACCGCAATGTCCCGCCCACGTCGTGCAAAGAGGTCGTGGGGACTTGCGCGTCGAAGCCGATCACGTGGGGATTGCCGCCGGCCCAGGTGATTCGGTTGATGCGGTGTTGGATACGCCATTTGCCGTGCACCTTGACGAGCCGGTCGTCGTAATAGCCTTGCCCCTCCCAGAAATCGCCGCCGGGTGTGCCGGGCTTGATCAGGCGATAATGGCCGTAGGTCACCGCCCATCCCTCGTGGCCCTGGAGGTCCCACAAGGTGTTCGACATCGTGTGCTGCGTGCCGCTGTAGACGCCGTGGATGGCGGCGAACACCTGCTTGATGGTGGCGAGGCCGGTCCACACGGCGCCTTCGCCGTAGTCGAGGGTCGCGTCGTTCGTGAACACCTCGTCGAAGAGATCCCACCGCTGCGTGTCGACGGCGAGGGCATAGAGGTTGACGAGGGTGAGAATCGTTTCCGCTTCGTTCTTGGACATGCGTGGCTCGGACCTTTCGCTGGTTGTTCGAAGGAAGCGCGAGGGCAGCCGATATCGGTCTGCCCGAAGAGCGACAGCTTATCACGTCGAAGGTGTCCGAATGCGAAATGCTCCGTTCTGCAGGGGCGTTGGTGACGTGCGATGGCGTCGTCGCAACATCTCTTGACGAGGGATGCGCGACTCGATGGATTCATGTCCTCGTGACGCCGTCGTGCGTGAGCGCGGAGAGCCCGAATCGGTGCTACAGGGTGCGGAGCACGCTCGCGAGGCGGGCTCGGGCGCGGGCATCGCGGAGGAAATGGTGCTTGGCCCAGCCGGCGAGGAAGCGGAGGTAATCCGCACAGGCGATCGGGTAGAGCGTGCGCCATTCGTGCTCGAGGGCGACGGCATCGATGTCGGGGCGGCGTGTGAGCTCGGCGCGGAGACAGGAGAAATAGGTGTCGAGGAGCTGCGCTTCGGCTCGAGGCTCCTCGCCGTCGAGCAGATAGGCAACGTCTTTCATTCCGCAGCCGCCGCCGACGTATTGGAAATCGACGGCGGCGACCGACGTGCCCTGGGAGAAGCAGAAGTTTGCCGGCTTGGCGTCGCCGTGGACGAACGTTTGGAAGGTGGCGGCCGACAGTCTTCGATCGAGCTCGGGGGCGGCTTCGCGGAGAGAGGTATCGTCGATGGCGGCGAGCTCCGTGCGGCGGGTCGCGAGGTGCCAGTAGGTGCCGTTCGGCCAGAGACCCGCAGGCGTCACGCCGAGGAAGCGCGCGTGGAACGATGCGAGCCACGCGAGGCAAGCCGTGAGCTCCGCGGTGTTCGGATGATGTGTGCGCCCGGGGAAGCCGGCGGCGTCGAGATCTTCGAGGACGAAGAGCCATTGCGAGGTGTTCGGCTCACCGCGAAGCGCGAGGAGCCGAGGCACGCGGCAGGTGTCGTCGCAGCGGCTCGCGTAGTCGCGGAGGAAGGTGGCTTCGACGGCGTACGAGCGGCACTTTCGCGTGTGCGAGGCGTCGTTCGGGCGCGGCGGAGGGCGGACGTGCTTGACGATGACGCTCGGAGCCTCCGCGTCGTCGAGCGCCACGCGGACGATCTCGCCGTAGCCGCTCCATAGATCCTGGACGCGGCGATCCCTCCGCGCCCGGTGGGCTCGGGTGACCTCCGCGATCCATGCGAGATCGAGATCCATCGACGGTGAGGGCGCTCCTCGCGGGAGCATACGCGCCTTCGCCGAGCCCGAAATCCCGGATGGATCGGGGCGGGCTTGGCGAACATGGGAACCTTCGCTTGCGGAGCGCGGCCAACCGTCTCTATAGGTAGGCCCCGTGAACGAGCTGGTGCGCTTCGCGCTCGTGGCCTTCTTTCCTCGTGTGGGCGACGTCCCGGGCCTCGACGAGCTCGGCGTCGATCGCAAGATCGAGGCGCTCCGTCGCGAGTCGACCCTGCTTTTGTGGGTTGGCGTCGTGGGCGCGGCCTTCCTCTTCCAGATCGCGCCCATCTTCACCATCTACCGGCCGCTGCCCGCGGTGTGGCTCACGCCCGAGCAGCTCGACGCGCACGCGCACGCGATCGCGACGTACCCGGTCTACATCGTTCGTCAGACCGCGGTGCTGCTCAAGCTCATGGGCGGGATGTTCTGGGCCGAGTCGCCCGAGGTCCGCGCGACGGTCGAGCTCCCCGCGTACCCGGCCGATCCGGGCACGCGACGCACCGAGGCGATGATCGAAGCGCCCGCGCGGCTGCCGCGCGCGCCGGTCGCGTCACTGGTGCAGCTCGGTCGCCGCGAGGAGGCGCGCGGGCGCGCTCGCACCGAGGCTGCCGTCGAAGAAGGGAAGGTCGTGTGAGGGCCGCCAAGGTGACGCGCGACATGGATGCCGGAAGGCACCTGACGTTCGAGGATTTCAGCCGGCCCGCCACGGAGCTGGACGTCGATTACATCGTCGTCGGCAGCGGCGCGGGCGGCTCGGCCGCCGCGGTGATCCTGGCGCGGGCCGGGCGGAGCGTGGCCGTCGTGGAGGCGGGCCCGTGGCGCGCTCCCGAGGACTATCCGTCGACCGCGTACGGGACGATGCGCGATCTGATGACCGACTGGGGCTCGCTCGTGACGCGTGCTCCGGCGCTGTGGCCCATCGTGCAGGCGTCGTGCGTCGGCGGGACCACGGTGGTCAACAGCGCCATCGTCGTGCGCACACCGGGCGACTGCTTCGATCGCTGGGGGCGCGAGCACGGCATCGACGGCGATCGGCTCTCGGCGCGGGTGTGGGCCCATCAGGATCGCATCGAGCACGAGCTCTCCGCCGACGTCGTCCCGCCGGATGCGCGCGGCCTCCTCAACACGCTGGCCATGGATGGCGCGAACACGCTCGGGTGGAAGTCGCACTACATGGTCCGCTACGTGCGCGACTGCGAGGGCGCGGGCCAGTGCCTCCAGGGTTGCAAGACGGGCCGCAAACAGAGCACCAACCTCAACTACATCCCCGAGGTTCTCACGCGCGGCGGCTTCGTCCTCTCCTGCGCGCCGGTCGAGCGCGTGATGATGGAAGGGCGGCGCGCCGTCGGCGTCACCGGGCGCTTCCGCGATCCGGTGACGCGCCGTGAAGGCCCGCGCTTCATCGTGCGCGCGCGCCACGGCGTGCTCCTCGCGGCCTCGGTCACGCAGACGCCGATCCTCCTCGCGAGGAGCGGCATCAAGAGCCGCGCGCTCGGATCGCGCTTCTGCGCGCACCCCGGCACGGGCATCTTCGGGGTCTACGACGATCCCGTCGATCAGAACGTGGGCGCCACGCAAGGCTGGGCTTCCACGGCGTTCCGCGACGAGCCCGGCCTCAAGCTGGAGACGCTCGCCATCCCCGCGGAGATGGTCGCGGGGCGCCTGCCCGGCGGTGGACGACAGCTCGTCGAGCGCTTCCGCGAATATCGCCACGTCGCCATGTGGGTCGCGGCCGTGCGCGCCGAGACGCTCGGCACCGTCAAGCCCGGCCTCTTCGGCGGCACGGTGGTTCGCTACATGCTCGACGAGCGCGACATGCGAAAGCTCCGCGAGGGCCTCTCGATGGTGGCGCGCATGCACTTCGCCGCCGGCGCGAAGGCGATCATCCCGGGCATTTATGGGCTTCCGTACAAGCTCGATCGCGATCAGCTGCACCTCGTCGACGAGGGGCCGCTCGATCCGCGCGCGTACATCGCCATCCTCTCGCACCTCTTCGGCGGCTGCCCGATGCATGCCGATCCCGAGCACGGCGTGGTCGACGATCACGGCAAGGTGCACGGGGCCGAGGGGCTCTACGTCGTCGACGCGGCCGCGATCCCCACGACGATCGGAGTGAACCCGCAGCACACGATCATGGGTCTCGCCTCGACGTGGGCGGAAGATCTCGTCGGTTGATTCGTGGGAGCGGGCAGCGCGCCCGCTCCCTCCACGCGCCGAGCTGTATACGCCTGCTCGAACATCGCGCCGCTTTGCTCGCTCACCGAACGACCCTTGGCTGTTGGCGAGGCCACCGCCGCCATTGACGCGTGTCGGTGCGGTCTGCCATCGTGCCCGACGATGGCAGGAACACGGTTCGGAGAGCTGGCCTGGGTCGGCCTCGTCGGCGTGGCCCTCGGTGCCTTCGCGTGGGTCGTCTCGGTCGTGGGGCCACGCCCCGACGTTCCCCGCGCGAACGGCGGCCCGACCGACGATGGAGTGCCTTCGGGCACGGTGGCTTTCTTCGCGGGCGGCGCGTGCCCATCGGGCTGGCAGGTCAGCGAGAAGGCGCAGGGCCGGCTCGTCGTCGGCGCGGTCGACGGCACCACGGTCGGCCAGCAAGTCGGCATCCCGCTCGCCGATCGCGAGGATCGGGTGCACAACCACGACTTCTTCGGCAACGTGAGCCTCCCCGGCAAAGGCGTCGCCGGGGCCAGCGGCGGCGGCAACAACGGCGCGAAGGCGATGAGCTACTCGGTCGCGGGCACCAGCGAGTCCGTGCCCACGGGCCTGCCCTTCGTGCAGATGCAAGCGTGCGTGAAGCCATGAGGGCCCTCTTCGTTCCCTTCGGGCTCGCGCTCGCGGCGCTCACGTCGTGCGCGCTCGACTCTTCGGGCCTCGGCGCGGCGACCAGCACCGAGACCACTGGATCGTCCATGTCGAGCGGCGATCCTTCGTCGTCCTCGTCGGCGACGGGCACGTCGTCGTCGGGCTCCACCGCGACGAGCAGCGGCGGTGGGCAAGGTGGTGGTGCGCCCGTGGGCGATGCGCTGCCCCTCGGCGCCGTTTCGTTCTTCGAGACGGCCGCGTGCCCGACCGGATGGGACGCGTACACGGCGGCCGATGGGATGACGATCCTTCCCGCCGTCGATCCGGCCTCGTCCGGCACGCCGCACGGCACACCGCTCGCGCCCGGTGAAGATCGCGTTCACACGCACGGCATCGACACCTTCTTTGCGCTCGCGTCGTTCCAGCTCGCGGGCTTCGGCGGTGGCAACGACAGCATCGCGGCTGCGGGCCAAGTGACGTTCCAGACGACGGCCGATGCGAAGTCCACCGGGCTTCCATACGTGCGCTTCTTGGTCTGCAAGAAGTCGGCGAAGCCGATCGCCGGCACGCTCCCGACGGGGATGCACATGTTCTACGAAGGGCCCTCGTGCCCCTCTGGGTGGCAACAACCGAGCGGGATCGCAGGGCGATTCATGGTCGCTCTGCCCGCCGGGGCAGCGGCCGATCAAACCTTCGGCGGCGAGCCTCTCACGAGCAAAGAGACGCGCACGCACAAGCACTCGTTCTCCGCGCTCCTGCAAACGGATCAGGAGAGCGTCGTCCTCGCCTCCGGCTGTTGCAACGACGGGTTCGCCAAGAACGACGCCTACACGACGGTGGACAACATGGCCGAGAGCGAGCCCGCCGTGCCATACCTCGAGCTCCTCCAATGCGTGAAGATGTGATGGGCTCGTTTTCCGGGGCGTGAAGAAGATCGTGTTACGCCGCCGCTCGGCGAGCGTCATCCATGCATGATGCGATTCGCCTCCATCCTGCTCGCCACGATCGCTCCCCTCGGCATCGTGTCTGCCTGTGCAAATCCGCCCGCGCCGGCGGCCGCTGATTCGTCGACGCCCATCAGCACGGCGGCGGCGCCGGCCGCGCCGATGCCCTGCGGCCCGAATGCCTATCGGCACGAGAGCCCCGACTTCTGCGTGGATCTCCCGGCCGCGGTGCGCGGCAAGACGCCGACCGCGATCGAGAATGGGGTGGTGTTTCCAGGCTTGGTCCTCAACTGGGCGCCGAAGTCGAGCGCCGCGCAGATTGCCGAGTGGAAGGCGCCGCAACGGCCCGCACAGCGTGTCGGCACCTTCGAGGTCTGGACGACCGAGCCCATGCCGCGGGGCACGTACTTTCTGATCTACGACGCCACCCAGCACGCGACGCAGGACATCTACAAGGTGCCGAGCGTCGTCGGCGCGGTCGTCGTCGAAGGCGAGACGGTGGCCGTGCGGTGCGCAGTGACGGTGACCGCGGAGCGCGATGCGGATGCACGCGCGCTCGCAGCGTCTCGTGCCGCCGAGCTCGCCGCCTGCAAGTCGCTGCGGCTCTTCGGGCGCTCGTGAGGCTGCTCTTCGGACCGCGCGGATGAGCTGCTCATTTGCAGCGCACGATGGATGGCGAGCGCGCGGCGATGATCAGTGTCCGGACGCTTCGCCTTCGAGGAGCCGCAGGACGAAGTAGCCGCTCATGTCGGTGAAGCCGTGCCACTCGCCGTATTCGGCCCTGAGGGGTTGATAGACGGTGTCGAACGCGCGGAGGAGCGGCTCGCGCTCCACGGGAAAGCGCCCGCCGTGCGGCGCAAGCGCAGCGCGGGCCAGCGTGCGGCCGCGAAGGAACATGGCCTGCCAATCGAGCAGGTCCCGCTTGGTCCCGACCTCGAAGCTGCCGGGGACGAAGACATCGAAATCGAGCTGCGCGAGCCGCGCGAGGGCGGCTTCGACGCCGGGCGCATAAGCGTCGGGATAACCGAAGGGCGGGAGCGCGCGTACCCAGCCCAGATCGGCGGTGAAGAGCACGCGCTCGGCCGGCAGATGAACGGCGAAGAGCGTCTCGGTGTGCGCGCGCGGGAGGTGCAGCAGGCGCACGCTCACACCCTTGGCTTGCAGCTCCGTATCACCGGTCAGCCATGTGGTCGGCTGGACGACGGTTGCGGCGGTCGCGCCGAGCTCCTGCCATCGTGCGCGGCAGCCTTCGTGTGCGATGACGTCGCGCGGAGAGAGAGACGCACCGCCGGACGCGCGATCGAGATGGTAGTGCGTGTACACGAGCGTCTTGATGGGACGCCCCGGAGCAACCTTTTGAATGGCGGCCGAGAGGTGATGCGTGGCCTCCGTGCTCAATGGGTCGAACACGATGACGCCGTCGTCGTCGACCACGAAGAGCGTCCGTTGATGGGCAACCCGCACCGTGTAGACACGAGGGCTGACGCGTGCGACGTCGACGCCGCGATACTTCGGTGGAGATAGGTAATTGTCGAGCTCTTTGACGTCTTGGTGGATGACGTAAGAGCGAATGTCGCTCCGGCACGCGCACAGGGAGCACGCCGACGCGACCATGGAGAGCACGGCCGCGAGGGCCCTCGATCGCGCTCGCATCAGCGACCGGCCTCGCTCGCGGCGAAGGACTCGCTCCGTGAGAGGCCGGTGAGCTCCTCGCTCACGGCCCAGAGCGCGGCCCACTTGGCTTCGTCGTAGGACTCCACGGACGAGCGCTCCTCCTTGCTGCCGACGAAGTATTTCCCCGAGACGCCTTCGAAGCGCGGATCGAGGACCAGCTTCGCGAGCGTCTCTCCGGACGACTCCGTGCTGTGGACGTTGGGAACGAAGAACCGCAGGAGAGGCAGCGCGAATCGCCAGCCGAAGCGGGAGAGCGCGCCGTAGTCGCGGGCGAGGCCGGAGCCGGGCATGAGCCCGGGGTCGAATGCATTGACCGTCACCGAGCGGTGCTCGGCGGCGAGGCGCCGCGCGAGCTCGTAGGTGCAGAGCACGTTGCAGAGCTTCGAGGTCGTGTAGGCACGGCGGCCCGCGAGCCCGGGGTTTTGGAACGCTGCTGCATCGGGGTGGGCGAGATCGCGGATCGTGCCGAGACGCGGCGCCGGCATCCCCGTGCGCTGCGCGGGATCGTGGGTGCCGCTCGACACGAAGATCACGCGTGCGCCTTGGGCGAGCGAAGGGAGCAGCAGGTTGACGAGGAGGAAGTGGCCGAGGTGGTTGACGGCGAATGTCGTCTCGGAGCCGTCCTCGGTCCGCGCGAGACCGCTCACGATCTGCGTGCCTGCATTGCAGACGACGGCGCCCAGGACGGGCAGGGATCGCGCCGCGAGCGCGCTCGGAAACTGCCGCACCGAGCGGAGGCTCGCGAGGTCGAGCTGCATCGAGGAGACCTCCGCATGGCCGGTCTCCGCGGCGATGCGCGCCGCCGCCTCGTCGCCTCGCCCAACATCGCGACAGGCCAGCACGACATGAAATCGACCAGCCGCCGCGAGGTGCTTGGCCGCGTGATAGCCGAGGCCTGCGTTGCCTCCCGTGACGATGACCGTGCGCTTCGCGCTGTGATTCTCGTTCACGCTCGCCCCCGATTCTTGGGTTGCTTGGGCCGGCGCTCCTCGCGCGCGGCAGGTGCAGGTGAAGGATGAGGCGCGGGCGGCGTGCGCACCGCTTGATCGAGCAGGCCGAGGAGCGTCGAGAGCACGTCCGTGTCGCGCAGATCGGGGTGGCTCGAGAGCACACCGTTGTTGGCGAGCATGGCGTAGCCGTGCCACGACGACCAACACGCGACGGCCAGCGCTCGGGACGCGGCCACGGGCTCACCGGGACGCGCGGCGCTGACCAAGGCGACGAGCGCTTCGAGCGCCTCACCGCCGGCGACGTGCAGCGATGGGAAGCGCTCGCGCTCCCGAAACTCGGGGAGGAACATGGCGCGATAGTGCGCCGCATGCGTCGTCGCGAACGCGATGTACGCGCGCGCCGCCGCCGCGATCCACTCCGCGGGGCTCTGACCCGCAACGTGGCTCAAGCTCTCTTGCACGGCCGCGTGCAGCGCACGAAAGCCGTCTTCGGCGACGGCCGCGAGGAGCTCCGCCTTGTCGGGGAAGTGGTGGTACGGCGCCGCGCGGGTCACGCCGATCCGGCGCGCGACCTCGCGCAGCGAGACCGCGCCGACGTCCTGCTCCTCGATGAGGCGGACCGTCTCCTCCACCAGCGCGCGGCGCAGGTCGCCGTGGTGATAACGCGCCGGCTTGGCGGGCGTCTTGCGCGCGCGCTTTCGCGCCGTGGTGCTCACGGCGCGTCCCCGAGCGCCGCGCGCGGCTTGGGCTCTTCGATGCGCCGGCGGATCGAGGCGAGGCCTCGCTCCATGTACGGATGGAAGAAGGTGCCGACCGCGGCGCGGAGCGCGGGGCGCGCGGGGCACGACTTCGCCGTGAACACGTAGGTCCACGTCACGCGCGTGCCTGCGGCGGTGGGGGTGAACTCCCAGTAACCGTGGCCCTCGGAGGCGAGGTCCTTGATCGAGAAGTCGAAGTCGGACACGCGGTATCCGAAGCGACGCGGCGGATCGAGCAGCTCGATCTCTTCACGGAGCGTCGAGCCGCCCTCGAGGAGGACCACGCGCTTGGCGCCGACGTGATCCCACCCGCCCTCGGTGAGACGGATCCCGCCGCGAACGCCGGGCGCTGCGCCGTACGCCCGCAGATCCCGCGCCGGCGTGCCCTCGTCGACGACGTACTTGAAGACCTCGTCGATGGGCGCGTGGACCTCCGTCGTGACCGTCGACGAGACGCGATCCTCATCCACAGGCGGCGCGCCGGCGGGCGCGGGCGCGCCCACCCGAGAAGCGCACCCCGTCGCGCACGCGATGACGGCGATCACTGCTCCGACCCTGGACATCGACAGCCTCCTCTCGATCGAACTGAGCGGTGCATAGATATCGATCCGAGCGGCGTCAAGATCGATCCGAGCGGCGTCAAGATTGCCGGCGGCGCGGGGCGTGGCAGAGGGAGCAAGGGAGCCGCGCAGCCTCGACGAACCGCGTGATTGCCTCGGCTCGGCGAGGTCGCACCGAGCCCATCACGAGCGCGATCGTCGAGGATGTGTCGTCGCGCGCGATCACCTGCTTCCGCGGGCGATCGCGTTCGCGCATCGTCACGTCGAGCGCGGTGCGACGTCGAATGTCGCAGTGCTCTCCGATGTCGCAGCGCGCATTTGCGAGCACGAGTTTGTCGTTCGCGCGTGCGGATCGTGCCTTGCCGAGCTGCTCCTCGCCGGCTAGCGAACCCGCATGAACTTCTTCACCAATCCCTCGTCGCGCACCATCCACGTGGGCGCTCTCCTCGCCGTCCTCACCGCTGCCGGGCTCTCCGCGTGCTCCGGTGACGACGGCGCGAGCAGCAGCACCGCGGGGGCGGGCGGCACGACGAGCAGCAGCACGACGAGCACGGGCGGCGCTTCGGCGACCGGCGGAGCGGCTCCCACCACCACGGGATCGACGACGAGCAGCAGCAGCAGCAGCAGCAGCGGCACCGGCGGATCCAAGCCGGTGAAGCCGGCGGACTGTGAGGAGCTCTCGCTCGCGGGCGTCACGCTCGTCAGCCAGCAACAGAACAGCTTCGACAGCTCGGACTCGGTGCCGGTCGTGCGCTCGCCGAGCGCGACCACGAGCATCACGGGCGATGCCACGCTCTTCGATCGGATCCGCATCCTGTTCGACGGCGACGCCGCCGTCGGCGTGCACGCGCTCGACGGAGATCCGACGCACGCGCTGCCGGACTACGCGACGACGTTCCTCCCGACATGCGAGGCCTGCGCCACGTTCCAGCTCGATCTCGACAAGGCGAGCAGCACCTATGCGAAGACGTTCGCCGCGAAGTCGGGCGAGCTCGAGATCACGAACCTGGTCACGCCGCATCAGACGGCGGGCGCCGTGCGCCACGTCGAGCTGCGCGAGGTCACCGCCGATCCGAGCACCGGCGCGTACGGCTTCGTGAGCGGCGGCGCCTGCTACTGGATCGAGGAGGCCACGTACGACGTGCGCCGTCCGAACGGGTGCGCGCCGTTCGTGACGGGCTCGTGCCCGGCCGACCACTACTGCATGCCGACGAACTCCATCGGCACCGACGGCGAGTGCGTGTCCCTCGGCACGAAGGGCCTGGGCGAGGCCTGCACCTTCGTCGACGACACGCACTGGGACTCCGACTGCGGGGTCGGCCTGCGCTGCATCGACGCCAACGGCGCGAGCACCTGCTACCAGGTCTGCGACGTGCGCTCGTCGGCGCCGGGGTGCCCGGACGACACGCACTGCGGCGGCGGCTACAACGTCTGCCTCGACGCGGCGACCACCGCGGGCAGCGGGATCGATCCGGCGAAGGTGGGCAGCGCGTGCGACACCGATCCGTACGCGCTCTACTGCGGTGGTGACGGTCGTCCGGGCACCTGCTGGGACGACGACGCCGACGGCCCTCTGCCGTCGACGTGCATCCCCTGGGCGAGCGCGCCTTCGCAGTGCCAAGCGCCGCAAACGGCGGGCTACGTGGCCTACAAGAACAACGCCGACAGCTCGACCCTCTTCTGCTTCAAGCCCTGATCCGACAGCGCGGGGGCGGAAGGCGCCCTCACACGCGAAAGCGGGTCGAACGCGCGCCGTCATGCTCCTCGGCGACACCGAGGAGCATGACGGCTCTCCTGCCCGTAGACCTCTCGGGCTCGTGTGATGGAGTTGCATCGCGCTCGAGCGAGGGGTGAGCAACACCAGATCCTCCGCGACTCGACACGGAAGAACGGCATCGTTCCCGTCGCAGGCGCGCTCACACCATCATCTCGTATTGGATCGAGCGACACCGATCGTCGGAGTCATGCCCGTGCATGCTTTGGCGACACGTCGCTTCGAATCAGCGAGGACAACTCGGCACCGGAGGCGCCGCCCGGCGATCCGTGTACGTGTGATCGATGCCGAGCCCTGCGGCGATGTGTTCTGGTATTGCGGCGCCATCACGTGCGTGAAGGCGCCGATGAGGTGCGCGCCGGGGACGATCTGGAAGTCGACGCCGGGCCCTTCGAATCGAAGCGCTGACCGCACGAGCTGCGGTCAGCGCTCGGTCGAGCTACTCGCCCTTCTCCAGAAGCCCGATGCCGGCGTGCGGCGACGAGGGCGCGAGGCGAACGTCGTCCGCGGGCATCCCCAGATCTTCCCACGAGCCGGACGTGTCCTTGAACGGACGCGTCGCGCCGGCCGAGGTCGCCTTGGTGCACCGATACAGGTGGCCCATGTCGAACACCAGATCACCCGGCGCGTAGACGATCGGTCCGCCGCCGGCCCAGGCTGCGGAGCTCGCCGCCCAGAGCTGCAGCGAGAGCGGCTCGGTGCCGGCGGGGAGCCCCAAGTCCTGGAACACGACGGGCGCCACCGCTGCGTTGGTGTTGTTCGACTGCGTCACGAAGGAGGGGGGATTGTAGATGATCTTGCGCTGGCCCTCCCACGTGTTGCCTTCGATGAAGAAGGGAGCGGTCCAGTTGGTCCCGAGCTGGAAGAGGTAATTGGCCTGGTTCAGGTTGCGCGTCGTGTAGTACGGCGCGTGGAAGTAGCCGTAGTCCTGCGTGTGATCCAGGCCGCGGAAGACGTTGTCCACGAAGTGGTATTCGCTGCCGGGGCCGTTCGCGAGCTGACCGATGCTCCCCATGTAGAAGCCGAGCCACATGGTTTCGGCGAAGTAGTTGTTGCGGATGGTCACCTTGCCGCCGCCGTCGCCGCTCTCGGGGAGACCGAAGTAGTTGCCGAGCGACTCCATGCCACCGATGAAGATGTTGTGGTGGATGTCGATGGGGCCTTCGCGGAAGAGGGCTTGAGAGGCGTTGTCCTGATCCTGCTCGAACCCGTTCTTCCAGTTGAGCCCGCCGAAGGCGAAGACGTTGTTGTAGACCTCCGTGTCCGGCCCGAGCTGCTGGAGCTGCGGCACCTCGTTGGCCGCGCGCATGACGCGGTTGTTGTAGATCTTGAGGCGGCGGAACTTGGTGTGCGCGACGCCGGACGCGGTCGAGCCGAGGTAGAGGCCCTCTCCGCCGGTGTCGTGCACGTAGTTGTCGTGAACGCGGACGTCGTCCAAGTAGGGAGGGAGGGTGCCCGTGGTGTTGTTGCCATCCGGCGTGAAGAGGCGAATGCCGGCGAACGTCGAGCGGGTGATCTCCAGGAACTCGAGCTCGTAGGCGCTGGCCGCCTTGTCCACGAGGATGCCCATGTGCGATTGCGGCACGGGGAAGCCGGTGAACTCGTCGTCGCTGAGGAACCCGTAATGGCCGCGCGAGCTACCGTACTTGCCGCAGCGGTGGCCTTGGAAGCCGACGTCGCCGGTCTGGGCCTCGGGATCGTAGCGGCCGGTGAGGACCCAGTTGGAGCCTCCGCCCATGATCCAGAGATAACCGAACGTCTCCGAGGGCGCGGGGCCCACGCGGACCTGACCACCCTTGTTGGTGATGACGAGCGGCTTGTCGGCGGTGCGCGTGGGGAGATTGACGATGCGGATGTATCGATATTGCCCGGCCTGGATGTAGAGCCGATCGAGGTGGGCCCAATCCACCTGGGGGAACTTGGCCTGGATGTCGGGCATGTAGAGGCCGCCGTCGCTGTCGCGGTCCGCCTCCGTGATGGTGAACGTCGACGTGGGCGCGGGGAAGCGGCCGAAGGGCTCGCACGCGCCGGGATTGCCGCTGTCGGGATCGCCGCCGTCGGGCTCGGCGGCGCCGGAGCCGCCTTGGCCGCCGGTGCCGGGCTTGCCACCTTGGCTGCCCGTCGAGCTCGTCTCGGCTCCGTGGCCGCCATGTCCGGTGGTGGTGCCGGAGGTGGATCCATCCGTGGTGGTCTCTTGGGTATTGCTGCCGCAGGCATAGGCCCCGACGAGCAGCGACAACAGCGCAGGCAACGTCCTCTTCATGCCTCGGAGCGTATTGCCAATTTGCGAGAGTCGATGAGGAATCGTGCGCGACATTTGATGTCGCGTCGGCGGCCAAATAAGATGTCTCCGCGACGTTCGGTGTCGCAATGGGGGCTCGCGAGAATGGATGTGACATCCGATGTCGCCATGGGCGCTCGTGGAGCGCGCGACGGCGACATGCCGTGTCGCGAGGAGAAGTCGTGACCGTCCGGTGCGACCTACGAGGTCGCTCGGCCGGGCGAGACGTGCGTGCGGCGGATCAGGGATCTTTGCAGCAGCGGAATCCGACGTCCCCGAATCCGCGCTCGACGAAGTCTTGGAACTGGCCGGCGCATTTCAGGGCGCCGGCGTCCGACGTGTAGCCGCCGCCCATCATGATGGCGTACGTCGAGCCCGAGATGCCGCCCGTGAACTCCCACACGTTGCCGGAGAGATCGAAGACTCCCGCGTTCGTCTGGCAATCCGTCATCGTGCCGCCGGCGAGCGGCGCGCCGGCGCCGTGCTCGAGACCATTGCACTTCTGCGGGTCGTAGGTGGCGCCGTAGGGATAGACGTTGAATCCGGGGTTGTTCGACGTGCAGATCTTGAACCAATCACTCTCTTTGGTGCTCATCTGCGTGGAGTCGAAGACGCCTTCGGGGCTCCGGCCGCACATGCGCTTTCCAGCCCACGCGCAGTAGGCGCGGGCGTCGCACCAGTCGATGCACGTGACCGGGAGAGCGCTGCTCTCGTCGACGGTGAAGGTGCAGGCGATGGAGTTGTTCGGTCCGTTGAAGCTCGGGTTCCTCACGTCGCAGGGCGACGGCTGGCCGCTCACGTCGCCGCCTTTGACCTTGAGGAACTCGGCGTAGTGCGCGCGGGTGACCTCCACCGTGTCGACGCACGTGCCCACGGTCCCGCCGTCGAGCGTCGGGGCGGTGACGAGCACCATCGGCGGGCCGTGCTCCGACGCGCACGGGTCGCCGCCATCGCCTGCGTCTCCGGCGTCGCCTGCGTCACCCGCGTCGTCCACGGGACCGGCGTCGGCGTCGCTCGCGTCGGCGGCATCGGCCCCAGCATCGACGATGGTTCCGCCCGTCCCCGTCCCCGTGCTGCGCCCGCCCGCGCCGCCGCCACCATGATTGTTGCTGAGATGGTCGAGCGAAGGAAAGAGACCACACCCGAGGCACACGAGAGAAAGCACAACCCACAAGCGCCGCATGCTGGCCGAACGCTACACGTCTTTCCTCGGGTGTGCCACGGGCACACCTCACCATCTCGCGTCGCAATGGATGGATTCGGCACCTCCAGCCGTGTGCGACATGGAGCGTCGCGGTGCGACCCATCGTGTCGTGGGTGCATACCGAGTCGCAATGAATGTTGGTGAACGGGCCCGACGGAGGCGTGAAAACAGGCACATTCGGCGCGCGCACCGCTTCGCGGGCGAGATGGCCATCTTGTCGTGGGGAAGGCATATCGATTAGAGTGCCGCCATGTCCCGCGCGTTTTGCTCTGGGGTTTACACCTCAACCATCGTGACCCGCGAGGGAGGCAGGCCGGGTCGTGCACACATGGGCGCTGCCCCCCAATGAGTGTGTCTGTGCGGCGAATTGGTGTCGCGATCGTCCTGGCGCTGCTGCTCCCCCGTCGGCGGCCCGCGGTGACGATGCCGCCACGAAAGAGAGCTGCGCCTCCACGGCCGAACGGGCGCAGAGCGAGCGCACGCAGCGGAAGCTGCGCGCCGCCCGCGAGGACCTCGTGCAGTGTGCGCGCGCGGCGTGCCCGACCGTCATCCGCGAGGACTGCGCGACGTGGCTCGCGCAGGTCGAGGCCGTCGTCCCGACCATCGTCCTGCGCGCGCGGGACGAGCGCGGTCAGGATCTCATCGACGTCACGGTGGACGTCGACGGCGCGCGGGTGGCGAAGTCGCTGGACGGCGTGGCGGTCCCGGTCGATCCGGGGCCTCACAGCGTCCATTTCGAGGCACCCGGGCGGAAGGCCGTCGACATCACGATCCTGGTCGCCGAAGGGGACAAGGCGCGCTCGGTCGTGGCCGAGCTCCACGCGACGAGCCCGGCGGTGGTGAAGGCTGTGCCCCCGGCGCCGTCCTCGGGGAGGCGCGCGCTTCCTTGGATCGCGTTCGGTCTGGGCGCGGCTTCGCTGGGCGCATTCGTGGCGCTCGAGGTCATGGGGCACACGCAGCTCTCCGATTTGGAGGCAGGCTGCGGTGCCAAGGGCATGTGCACCCCGGAGCAGGTCGCGCCGGTGCGCACCAAGTTTCAGGTCGCGGCCGTGGCGCTCGGGGTCGGCGTGGCCGGGGCGGCGGCGGGCGGCGTGCTGCTTTTCGTGGGATCGCGGGATGCTTCGCGTCCCGCAGCCTTTCTTCGGGTCGCGCCCACGGCCGCCGGCGCGGCGCTCGGCGTGGGCGGGCTATTCTGATTGATGCGGCCGATGGCACCCATTCCGAGGCGACGGACGTGAGGCCGCGAGCGGGAAACGCGCGGCGGTGGGGCCCCACGACGAAGGCGCGGGCGGCGGAGACGCGAATGCGCCGCGAACGCCGCGCCGGTCGCGTATCATGGTCTCCTCCCGCCCGTGGGCGGCGCTTCCTCCGCGCATGAACAAGCCCTGGATCCAGATCGGTCGGTACGCGCTTCGTGACGAGCTGGCGCGCGGCGGCATGGCGACGGTGCACCTCGGTCGCTTGCTCGGACCGGCGGGGTTCGCGCGCACGGTCGCCATCAAGCGGCTGCACCCGCACCTCGCGACCGATCCGTCGTTCGTCGCGATGCTGCTCGACGAGGCGCGGCTCGCGGCGCGCATCCAGCACCCCAACGTCGCCGCCACGATCGACGTCGTCGCCAAGGACGGCGAGCTCTTCGTGGTCATGGAGTACCTCCACGGCGAGACGCTGGGGCGCCTCCTGCGCGCGGCCAAGGCGCGCGGCCAGCGCGTGCCGCCGAACATCGCGGTGGCCATCAGCGTCGGGGCGCTCACCGGGCTCCACGCCGCGCACGAAGCGCGCGGCGAGACGGGCGAGCCGCTCGGCTTGGTCCATCGCGACGTGTCCCCGCAGAACATCATGATCCGGCGCGACGGCACGGCGGTGGTGGTCGACTTCGGGGTCGCCAAGGCCGCGGGGCGCTTCCACGTCACCGAGGAAGGGCAGATCAAGGGGAAGCTCCCGTACATGGCCTCCGAGCAGGTGCGCAACCAGCCGCTCACGCGGCGGGTCGACGTGTATGCCGCGGCCGCCGTGCTGTGGGAGACGCTCGTCGGCGAGCGGCTCGTGCAGGGGACGAGCGAAGGCGAGGTGCTCGAGAAGCTCCTCTTCAGCACGTTCACCTCGCCGAGCAGCCACGTGGACGGCATCTCGGAGGCGCTCGACGCGGTCGTGATGAAGGGCCTCGCGCGTCGCGCCGACGAGCGGTGGTCGACCGCGCTCGAGATGGCGCTCGCGCTGGAAGACGCGCTCCCCCGGCGACGCCGACCCGCGTGGCCATGTGGTTGGAGGAGCTCGCGGGCGACGTGCTGAAGCAGCGCGAGCAGCGCGTCTCGATGCTCGAGAGCGGCAGCATGAGCGCGGTCCCGAGCGTCGGCTCCGTCGAGGCGATGACGGTCGCGGTCGCGAGTGAGGTGAGCGCCGCCGGTGAAGCGAGCGCGGTAGGCGAAGCGAGCAAGCCCGGCGCGTCGAACGGGAAGGCCGAGCCCGGCGACGTGACCGCCGCCGCGAAGCCGAGCGCCGAGGTGAGCGCGGGCGAAGCGGCTGCGAGCGCGAGCCTGTCTGCGGAGCGCTCGGAGGTGTCTCAGAGCATCTCTCGGAGCGCCTCGATCGAGGCGCCGCGCGCGCGTCGTTCACCGGCCGTACTGGGCGCGCTCGCGGCGGTGGCGGTCATCGGCGGCATTGCGCTGGCCTCGTCGTCGCGTCGATCGCAGGGCGCGGCCTCCGCCGACGCGGCGCCCGCGTCCGCAGGGGCGAGCGCGGCGCCCAGCGGGACGGCCACCGAAGGAGCGCGCGGTGAGCGCAGCGCAGCTGCGCCCGTGCCTTCGGCGGTCGCATCTACGTCCGCGTCCGCCGTCGCATCGGCATCCGCGGCGGCGCCGGAGCCGAGCGCGGCAGCCTCCGCGACAATCAAGCCTGTGCCGTGGGCAAAGGCGCAGGGCGCGGTGACGCTCGCGCGGACGGCGACCCCGAAGCCGAGCTGCGCCGTGCCGTACATCATCGACGCGACCGGCAAGCGAATCTACAAGCGCGAGTGCTTGTGAGTCGGGGTTTGGGGCTGCTCTCGGCCTCATTGTGATCGCGCGGGCTCGTTCCGCGCAGGGTTCGGGGCCGCTTGCGGCTCTGACGACTACGTCCTGCGCCGCGCGCGGAGGCGCTGCAGGTGGCGGCGTGCGACGCCGGCCGCCGCTGCTGCGTGCGTGACGTTGCCTTGGTGCACGGCGAGGATGCGCTCGAGGTAGCGCTCCTCGAAGGCGTCGATGACGCGCTGGCGCGCGACCGCGATGGGCTCTCCGCTGCGGACCGCGACATCGGCGAGCCGGTCGAGATCGGAGCCGCGATCCTGCATGAGCGGCTCCTCTTCGTTGTCGATGTCGGTCGCGGGCCCGTCCCCACCGAGCACCACGGCGCGGGCCACGGCGTTGCGCAGCTCGCGCACGTTGCCGGGCCACGGAGCCTCTTTCCAGCGGGCGAGCAGGCGCGGCGGCACCTCGCCCGCGCCGCCGAGCTGCTCCCAGAAGTGCGACGCGAGGAGGACCACGTCGCCGATCCGATCGCGGAGCGGCGGCAGCTCGACGCGGCCGACGGCGATGCGGTGGAACAGGTCGTCGCGGAAGCGCCCCTCCTGCACCGCGCGGTCGAGATCGCGGCGCGTCGCCGCGATGACGCGCACGTCGACCTTGATCCAGCCCTCGCCGCCGACGCGACGGATCTCGCCGCGCTCGAGCGCGCGGAGGAGCTTCGGCTGGAGCGGGAGATCGAGGTCGCCGATCTCGTCGATGAGCAGCGTCCCGCCGCTCGCCTGCTCGAAGACGCCGCGGCGGGTCGCGATGGCCCCCGGGAACGCGCCCTGCTCGTGGCCGAAGAGCTCCGCCTCGATCAGCGCCGGCGCGGTGGCCGCGCAGTCGAAGACCACGAACGGCGCGGCGGCGCGGCTGCTCGCGTCGTGGAGCGACTCGGCCAGCACCTCCTTGCCGGTGCCGGTCTCGCCCTCGATGACGATGGCGACGTCGCTTCGCGCGAGCTTCGTGCAGAGCGGGTAGAGGCGCCGCATGGCGCGGCTCGCGCCGAGCACGCGGCCGAAGCTGCTCGCCGAGGGCACCGGCGCGTTCGCGCCTTCCGGGTGCCGATCGACGCGGAGGCGCGAGCCGCCGATGCGGATCGTCTCGCCGCCTCGGAGCCAGGCGTCGAGAACCGTGACACCGTCGACCTCGGTCCCGTTCGTGGAGCCGAGATCGGTGATGCGCAGCCGGTCCCCACGCGGCTCGAGGGCGAGGTGCCGGCGCGAGACCTCGCGATCGACGAGCTGGAGATCGCAGGCCGGCGAGGTTCCCACGAGGAGGCGCGACGGCGAGGAGCCGTCGAGCTCGACGAGCGCCCCCGCGCCTGGGCCCTCGATCACGGTGACCGTGAACGTCCCGTCGGGGAGCTCCTCGACGCGACCGCGCACGAGCGTCTGGACGACGTCCTCGGGATCGACGAGATTCACGAAGCGAAAACTATCACATCGCGAAGAGGCGCGAAGGGCGGGCCGATGCTCACCTGTCCAGGCGTGGCAACAGGGTCGAGCCGAGCCCGTGAATGAGGCGATCTCGGCGCGCGTCGAGGCGCGCCGGAAGCAGGCGCGCCGTATGTAGGTCGTCGCGGGCTGCATCACACGATGCCGTCACGGTGGGCATGCCGTCGTGGTCGCCAAAGCGATGTACTTCGAAGGATGCAGCCGCCGACGCGCGTGGAGGAGGACATGCGATGCGACGGGCGATGTCGCGGCCCGGCCGATGCGCAGCGGGGCGGCCGCGACCGGCGATGTCGCCGTCGCGTCCCTCGATTCACGCGACGGGGGCAGGTCGCCGCATCAACGCTCGCCCCACACGTCGCGCGTCGCCACCTCGCCGAGGCCGAGCTTCGAGAGCGCCGCCTTCGTGGCCGCGTCGCCCACCACCACCACACGGAGCTCGCTCGCGGCCATCCATCGCGCTGCCGCGCGCTGCACCTGCGCGCCGGTCACCGCGGCGATGCGCGCGGGGTAGTCGGTGATGGACTCGAGCGGCGCGTCCTCCGTGAACGCTCCTGCGGCGAGGCTCGCGAGGCCGGCGGTGCTCGCGATCGCCGAGCGCCAATCGGCGATGAGCGTGGCTTTGGCGCGCTCCACGTCGGCCGCGGGCATGCCGTGCGTGCGCGCCTCCTTGATGGAAGCGAGGATGGCGTCGAGCGCGGGCGCGGCCTTCTCCGGCTCGAAGGCGCCTTTCACCATGAAGAGCGACGCCGCGCGCATCGGGATGAGGTCGGAGCCGAAGTCGTACGCGGCGCCGCGCTCGACGCGGACCTCTTCGCGCAGCCGCGACGACCTGCCTCCGAGCGCGCGCGTGAGGACGGCGAACGCGGCGTAGTCGGGATCGGCGGCGCCCGGCCCGCGGCCCACGACCGCGCCCTTGGTTTGCGTGAGCCTCGCTTCCACGATCACGATCGATGCGGGCGAAGGCCAAGGGGTGGGCGGCGAGAGGCGCGGCCCGGACGCGGCCGCGGGCTTCCATTCGCCGAGAGGTTGCGCCGCGGCTTGAATGGCGGCGGCGTCCACGTCGCCCACGACGACGAGCAGCGCATGCCCGGGATGGAACAAGCGAGCGTGCGCCGCCGCGACCTGCTCGGCGCCCAGCGCGTCGATGTGGTCCTTGTGTGGGCGCACGAAGCTGTACGGGTGCCCGTTGCCGAAGGTGACGGCGAGCGCGTTGCGCATCACGGCCTCGTTGATGCTGAAGCCGGCGTGAAAGGTCGCAGACCAGCGGGCCTTCACATCCTTGATCAACGGAGGCGCGAGGTTCGGGCGGGAGGCCGTCTCGGCGACGAGCGCGATGATCTCGGCGGCGTCGCTGGATGCGCCTCGCGCGCCGATCCCGGAGCCATCCATGGAGATGAACGGCTGCTGCGTCGCGCCGAGCTGCGCGAGCTTCACGTCCTGCGCACTGATGTCGAGAATGCGACCAAGCGTGCCGAGCGTGTCGACCTGGCCCGGCATCTCCGCCGATCCACGCGCGAAGACGAGCTGGACCGCGACCGTGGGCACGCCGCGACGTTCATGGATCGCGATGCGCAGGCCGTTCGGGAGCGTGCTCGTGTGCCATCGCAACGCGATCGACGGCGTCACCGGCGCTGCGTCGGGCACGATCGCGCGGAACGGCTCCACGGGCGCGGCCGGCGTGGAGCCGTAGCGGAGCGGCGCGACGAAGCGGGGACCGGGGGGCGGATTGCACGCCGCGATCGAGAAGAAGAGGAGCGGCAGCGCGCGCAGGGAGGCGTTCACCACGCTGCCTCCTGGATCCCGACGAGCTCGCCGGCGACCGACGGGATACGCATGGGATGGCCGGCCCCGATCACCCACGGCCTTTGACCGAGCCAGGTCCGCACCGCGGCGCGCACCGACGCGGGCGTGATCCGGCGATACCGCCCGAGGCCACCATCGAACACGGCGGGCAGCGGCCCGAGCCGAGCCGCCATGTCGAGCGATTCGGCGAGCCCGAAGCTCGACTCCAACGCGAACAACCGATCGTTCTCGAACCGGCGCCGCACCCGCTCGATCTCCTCGTCGCTCACGCCGGCATGGAGATCCGCGAGCGCCGCGAGCACGCCCTTGAACGCTTCCTGGATCGACTTGCGCTCGGCGACGGTAAGGCGGATCCGGAACACCGAGGCGAGCGCCTTCGGCTCTTGCACGGCGCTGACGCCGAGCGCGAGCTGCGCCCGTTCGAGCGACGTCTCGAGCCAGCCGACGCCATGGTTCACGAGGATGGCAGCGGCGACGTCGAGCTCCGCGTCGCCGGGCGCGCCGAAGGGTGGCGTGATCCACGTGAGCTCCAGCGCTTCGTGCGGGACGCTCGCGCCGACGTGGATGAGCGTGGCCACGCGCGCCGGCGCGGGGAACGTGGGGCGCTGCGGCGGCGGGCGCGGGGCAGGGTGCCGAAGTACTTTTCGGCGAGGGCGCGCGCGGTGCTCGGATCGACCTTGCCGGTGATCACCAGCGTGGCGTTGTCGGGGCCATACCAAGTGTTGGCGAAGGCGCGCGCGTCCGCAGCCGTGATGCGCTGGATGGACGCGAGCGTGCCCACCGGCAGGTACGCATACGGGTGCCACGAGGGGAACAGCGCCGCGTGGGTGTAGGGGTGGAGCGCGCCGAGCGGCTGCGAGGCGACCCGCATCTGGTGCTCGTTCTGCACCTCGGCCCGCGCCGTATCGAGCTTGGCCGCGTCGACGTCGCGGAGCGCGTGCGCCATGCGATCGCTCTCGAGCCAGAGCGCGAGCTCGAGCCGCTCGGGCGGCAGCGTCTCGTAGTACGTCGTCGCGTCGCTGGAGGTCGTGCCGTTGATGTTCGTCGCGCCCGCCCGCTCGAGGAGCTGAAAGACGCTGTTTCCGGGGGCGTGCCGCGTCCCGAGGAACATGAGGTGCTCGACGAGGTGCGCCATGCCTTCGAGGCCCGGCGGCTCGTCGCGGCTGCCGGTGTCGTAGCGCAGGTGGACGGTGACGTCGGCGGCGCCCGGATCGGGGGACACGATGAGGCGCATGCCATTGGCGAGGCGCTGATCGACGACGGGGCGCGCGATGTCGGCACGCGCGACGCGCGGTGCGAGCACGGCGATGGCCGTCATGAAGAAGAGCAAGACACGGCGGAGCGGCACGGCGCGATGGTGCCGGACCGACGCGCGGGAAACAACGCGCGTGCGACCAGCTCGAGCGTGGTCAGCGGCGGGACCAGGCGCGCGCCGTCACTCGGGCAGCGGCGCGCCCACGTCGTCGGCGGGCCGCGCGGCGTTGAGCGGCACCAGCAGATACCGCGTCCCGTTCTCGTGCGGGGCCGGCATACGGCCGGCGTCGACGTTGATCTGCACGCTGGGGAAGAGCAGGCGCGGCGGGCTGAGCGTCGCGTCGCGCTGCTCGCGGAAGCGCACGAACTCGTCGCGGGTCATGCCGGCCTGGATCTGGATGTTCTTCGCCTTCTCGGCGCCGATGGTCGACTCGCAGCGGAGCGGGCGGCCTTCGGGCTGGTAGTCGTGCCCCACGAACACGCGCGTCGCCTCGGGCAGGGTGTAGAGGCGGCGGTGGATCGAGTCGTAGAGATCGGCCGCGCTGCCGCCGGGGAAGTCGCAGCGGCCCGTGCCGTAGTCCTCGATGAGCAGCGCGTCGCCGGTGAAGACGGCGTCGCCGATCCGGTACGTCACGCACGCGGGCGTGTGACCGGGTGTGGCGATGACCTGGATGGGGATGCTCCCCGCGCGGAGGACCTCGCCGTCGTGGAGCAGTCGATCGAACTGGCGTCCATCGGTGGGGATGCTCTCCGGCAGATCGAGGATCGGCTTGAACGTCCGCTGCACCTCGGTGATGCGCGCGCCGATGGCGACGCCGGCGCCGAACGTGCGCTTCAGGTATTGCGACGCGGACACGTGATCGGCGTGCGCGTGGGTCTCCAGCACCCAGCGCAGCGTGAGGCCGCGATCGCGGATGAGCTTCGCCACCCGCTCCACCGACTCGGTGAAGGTGACCGACGCGAGCGGATCGTAGTCGAGCACCGGATCGATGACGACGGCGTCCCGGGTCTCCGGATCGGAGACCACGAAGGTCAGCGTGAAGGTGCGCGGATCGTGGAAGTGTTGAATTTCCATGATGGTTCGTTGTGATCGCGCCGGGGCGGGATCTGCACACGCGCGCTCGCACGAGCGGCCCTCGTGCCGAGGACGATCTCGCGGCGAGGCGACGCGCGATGAAGCAAGCGTGCCGTATCGGCTCCGGGATGCTCGTGCGACGAGCGGCCTGGGCGCCGACGATACCCGGGGCGCGCCCGGAAGCGAACCCTCGGGGTGGCATTTCGGGGGTGAGCGTTGTCGAGCGCACGCGGTTGCGTGCCGCTGCGTGAGGCCGCGGACGCGCGCGGCCCCTCCGTCCGCGTCGCTGGATGCGAGCGCGAGCCGACGCCGCGAGGTCACGCGCTCGCGTGCGCAGGCGCGGTGTCTTCCTCGGTGTCGGGGGCTTCGCGGCGCGCGAGGAGCGTGAACATCACCGGCACGAGGAACAGCGAGAGGATCGTCGACGATGACAGCCCGCCGACGACGGAGAGCGCCAGCGGGCGGTTGGCCTCCGACCCGTGCTCGAGGCCCATGGCCGTGGGGATGAGGCCGATCACGGTCGCGAGGCTCGTCATGGCGATGGGCACGAAGCGCGAGCGCGCCGCGCCGATGACGGCGGCGTGCACGTCCGCGCCCTCCTGGAAGCGGCGGTTGGCGTCGTCGACGAGGAGGATGCCGTTCGACACGGCGATGCCCACCACCATGAGGATGCCCATGAGGGCGGTGATGGAGAAGCCTTGCCCGGCCGCGAGGAGCGCGAGGACGATGCCCACGAGCGACACCGGGATGGTGAAGAGCATGACGAAGGGCAGGCGCACGCTCTTGAACTGCGCGGCCATGATCATGAACACCACCATGATGGCGAGCCCCACCGCCAAGCCGAGGCCCGAGAAGGTGGTGCGCATGAGCTGCACCTGGCCGACGAAATCGAAGCGCACGCGCTGGGTGCGCGGATCGCGCCGGAGCGCCGCCTCGATGTCGGCGGCCACGCTGCCGATGTCGCGCCCCTCGGTCTGCATCATCACGTGGGCCGCGCGCTGGAGCTGGTTGCGCTCGACCATGATGGGGCCGACGCTGCGCCGGATCTCGCCGTAGGCGCCGAGCGGGATGGGCTTGCCGCGCGCGCCGATCTTGGCGGGCAGCTCGGCGAGGCCATTGGCGTCGCTGTCGGTGCCGCGGTCGTAGCCGGTGACCACGTAGTACGACTGCCCGTTGTTGGGATCGATCCACACGCTCGGCGCGTTGATGTTGCCGAGCGTCGCGTCCAGCGTGGCCTGCGCGGCCTCGGCCGCGGTCACGCCCACGAGGCCGGCCTTCTCGCGGTCGGTCTCGACCCGGATCTCGGGGTAGGTCATCTCGAGCGAAGGGTAGACGTCGCGCACGCCGGGCACGGTGCGCACCACGTCGGCCACGGCCTTCGACTGCGCGTCGAGCTCGTCGAGGTTGTCGCCGCGCACCTCGACCACGATGGGCGCGTTGTACCCGTTGGAGAACACGCTCGCGACCAAGCCGCCGGGCCATTGGAGGAAGCCCGAGCCGGGATATTCGCGGTTCAGGATGGCGCGGGTGCGATCGGCGAGCTCGCGCTGGCTCTCCTTGCGGTGCTCGGGATCCGAGAGCGCGAGGCGGATGAAGCCCATGTTCGGGCCGGCGTTGGGGCTCGTCATCGCGCTGCGCGCGTTGTTCGGCGAGCCCACGTTGGTGAGCACGAGCTTCACCGATCCCGCCGGCAGCTCGCGCTCGAGGAGCTTCCCCATCTCGTTGATGCGGCGCGAGGCATCGGCGAGCGAGGTGCCCGGCGAAAGGCGCACGTAGATGCGCTCCATCGACTCGTCGATCTCGGGGAAGAACGAGCTCGGCAAGCGCGCCGCCGCGAAGCCGCTCGCCAGCACCAGCGCCGCGGAGGCGAGGAGCACGAGGCCGCGATACGGGAGCACGGCGGCGAGCGCGCGCGCATAGGTGCCCGCCAGCATGTCGATGTAGGCCGCGAGCCTCTGGGCGCGCGGGCCGGGCGTGTCGTGGCCGAGGAAATAGCGGCACGCGACCGGCGTCACCGACATGCTCACGAAGTACGAAGCGATCATGGCCACCGCGACCGTGAGCGCGAGCGGCGCGAACAGCTTCTTGGCCAGGCCCGCGAGCAGGAGGACGGGGAGCAGCACCGCCATGGTGGTGAGCGTCGAGGCGAGCACCGGGAGCGCCACCGCGTTGGCGCCTTCGAGCGCGGCGCGCGCGGGGCTCCGGCCGAGGCGCTGGTGATGGTGGATCGACTCCAGCACCACGACCGCGTCGTCCACGAGCCGCCCCATGGCCAGCGTCAGGCCGCCGAGCGTGAAGGCGTTCAGCGTCTGCCCGCCGACGTAGAGGATGATGAGCGTGATGGCGAAGGAGAGGGGAATCGCCGCGCTGACGATGATCGTGCCGCGCACGCTCTGGAGGAACACGAGGATGACGACGGAGATGAGAACCAGCGCCTGGATGATCTCTTTCTTCAGCCCGTGGTACGAGTCGCGCACGAAGGTCGACTGATCGAAGACCGGCTCGACGCGCAGGCCCGCCGGCAGATCCTTGAGGTTCTTCACCGCGTCCTTCACGGCGTCGACGATGTCGATGGTGTTGCCGCCCGGCACGCGGAGCACGTTGAGGTACACCGCGTCCTCGCCGCCCACGGCGACGGACTGCGTCTCCGGCGCGCCGCCGTCCTCCACGCGGGCCACGTCGCGGATGCGTACGGGTTTACCGTCGACGACCTTGATCACCGTGTCGCCGATGGTGGCGACGCGGGCCGGGACGGCGTTGGTGTAGACGTTGGCGTCGAGCTTCGTGGAGAGCAGCACGCCCGAGGGCAGGAGCGCGTTGGAGACGCGCACGGCCTGGGCGACGTCGGCCGCCGTGACCCCGCGCGCCTGCGCCTTGATGGGATCGACCTGCACGTTGATCTGCCGCTGCCGCCCGCCGTTGAGCGAGGCGCTGGCCACGCCGGGGATGCCTTCGAGCACGGGCTCGATGACGTTGAGCGCATAGTCGTAGAGCTGCGGGCCGCTGAGCCCGCCGCCGCTCACCGCCACCTGCACCACGGGCGCGTTGGCGGGATCGTACTGGAGCACGAAGGGCGGGAGCGCGCCGAGCGACTTGGGCACCGCCGACATGGCGAAGGCCACCTGCTGCTGCACGAGTGTCTGCGCGGCGTTGAGATCGGTGCCCCACTTGAGCCACACGTAGACGACGCTCAGGTTGTTGCGCGACACGCTCTCCACGTGATCGACGCCGGGCGTGGCGCTCACGTACTTCTCGATGCGCCAGGTGAGCGTCTTCTCCACGTCCTTGGGCCCGAGGCCGGGCGCGAGCGTGCCCACCACCAGCACGGGCGGCGTCAGCTCGGGGAACGTGTCGACGCTGAGGCGCGGCGTGACCACGCCCGCGAAGACCACGAGCGCGATGCAGAGCATCACCACCGCGATGGGATTCTTCAGCGAGAGTCGCGTCACGGCGTGGGCCCCTTCTCGGGCTTGGGGCTCGGGCTCCCTTCGAGCTTCGCGCTCACGCGATCGCCGTCGGCGAGCAGCCCGCGGCCTTCGGTGACCACCAGCGCGCCCGGCGGCAGATCGGGGCTCACGAAGAGATCGGCGCCCGACTCGCCGATGACGGCCACGCTCTTCGCGTGCGCCACGTCGCCTTCGACCACGAAGAGGACGGCCTTCTTCCCGCGCACGTTGGCGGCGCGGATGGGGATGACGGTGGCGGGAATGGGGTGGCCCACGGCGAGGCGCACCTCGCCGGTGGTGCCGACGGGGATGCGGCGCTCGGTGTCCGCGAGATCGATCTCGAAGCGCACCGTGCGCGTCGCCGGATCGGCGGCCGGGCCGCGCCGCGCGATGATGCCGACGAGCTCCTTCTTGGTGGCCGTGATGGCGATGCGCGCCTCGCGGCCGGGGGCGACGACTTCGAAGTCGACCTCGGGCGCGTCGGCGACGAGGCGCACCGTGCTCCGATCGACCAGCGAGACGACCGCCGCGCCGGGCCGCACGAAGGCCCCGGGATCGACCGCGCGCGTGGCCACCTCGCCGTCGAAGGGCGCGCGCAGCACGCAGTCGTCGACCTCCAGCGATTTGCGCGTGAGCTTGGCGCGCATGGCCGCGAGCTCGGCCTCGGAGGCGGCGCTCTGCGCGGCCTTCTGCTCGGCCTCGTTGGCCGACACGAAGTTGCCCGCCAGCAACGTGCGGAGGCGCGCGGCCTCGCTGGCGATGGCCTTCTGGCGGGCGTCGATGGCGCGCGCCTCGCTGGCCACCGCTTGGTTCGCGGCGCTGGTGTCACGGCAGTCGAGCGTGGCCAGCACCTCGCCCCGCTTCACCACGGCGCCGGGCCGCACCAGCACCGTGTCGACGAACGACGAGATGAGCTGCGGGCCCACGCTCGCCGCGAGCCAAGGCTCGAGCGCGCCGACGTAAGCGCGCGTGCCTTGGAAGCTCCGCGCCGCCGCCGCCGTCACGCTCACGGGCTTGGGGCTCGACGCGAGCGCGACCTTGTTGTTCATCGCGTCCGCGCGCTTCATCAAGATCGCGCCCGCGCCGACGACGGCGACGACCGCCGCGCCCAGTACGAGGGGCACCGCCCGCGCTTTGGGTCGCTCGAGAGAGAGGGATGAATCGTGGCTCAAGGCTCCTCCGCGATGGCTCGGCCGAGGGCGATGCGCGCGCGGGCGAGATCGTAGCGACCGAGCGCCAGATCGATCTCCGCCTGCGTGCGCAGCGCCTCGGCATCGGCCAGCTCCACACCGTTGCCGACGCCCGACTTGAAGCGCGCCTCGGCCTGCGCGTGGTTGTCGCGCGCGGCCTCGACGCTCCGCTCCAGCGCGGGCAGCGCCGCCTGCGCCACCCGCACCGCGACGAGCGCCTGCTGCACGCCCACGCGATGCTCGAAGCGCACCCGCGCGAGCTCTTCGCGCTCCACCTGCTCGCGCGCCTCCGCGGCCCGCGCGCGCGCCGCCACGGACCCGTTCCACACCGGCCACGTCAGCACCACGCCGATGTCCCAGTTGGGCACGTCCGGCGCCCAGCCGCCGCCTTTGGCCGGCTCGCCATTTCCCGAAGGCGGCGCGCCGCCCGCGCGCCCCGTGAACGAGGACGTGAGCGCGAGGTTCGGGCGCAGCTCCGCGCGGATGGCCTTCGTGGCCTGCTCCTGCGCGCGCACGCGCGCCTCCGCTTCGAGGATGCGTGGATCGCGCGTCTCCGCGGCCCGCATCGCCTCCGCGAGCGACGGCAGATCGCGCGGCAGCGGCGCCTCGGCCAGCACGTCGACCGCAGACTCGGACACGCCCACCGCGGCCGCGAGGACGCCCTGCGCCACGGCCACGCCGGCGCGCGCGCGCTCCTTTCCCACGCCGAACCGCGCCAGATCCGCTTCTGCCCGCGTGCGCTCGAGCGGCGGCCGCATCCCGCTCTCCACGCCGGCCTTGGCGAGATCACGGTGCACGCGGGCGCGCTCGTAGGCCTCGTCGGCCGCGCGCTGCACCGCCTTGGCCGCGTACACCGCGAAGTACGCGCCCTCCACCGCGAAGTCGCGATCGAGCCGTTCCGTCGCCGCCTGTCGTCGCGCTACGTCGACGAGCGCATCCGCGGCCGCGGATTGCGCTGCGATGCGCCCGAAGTCGAAGATCTCTTGGCGCAGCCCCGCGCCCACGAGCGTGGATGGATACGGCTGCATCGTCCCCCGCGACACCACCGTGCTCCCGCCGATGCGCGGCACGTCGACGGAGGGCGTGTTCACGTACATGCCCGTGGTGTTGTTCGCCGTGGCCGCGAAGATCTGCGCCGTCACGCCGATCTGTGGCAGCCACTCCGCGCGCGGGATCCGCGCCGCCTGCTCCTGCGCCGCCACCCGCGCCAGCGCCGCGCGCACGGCCGGCTGATGCGCCCGCGCATACGCGAGCGCCTCCGGCAGCGTCATCACGCGCGGGCCCGTGGCCGCCGTCGCCGAGCCTTCTTTGGGACCATCCGCATGCGCCGGCATCGCCGCGCCAATCGCGGCGGCGGCCAGCGACGCCGAAGCCCATCGCCGAAAGGTCGAAGCGCCCATCATCGTGGGCCGCGCATGACAGGTTCCGTGCCACGGCGGCCCGCGGGCGAACCGGCGGCCGCGGCAACCCCCGCGCGTCATCGCGCCGGAGAAATTCCCAGTCCCCTGGCGGAAGAATTCCGTGTGTCCCGAGGGTCGGAGAGGGAGCGTCGCCTACTGCGGCACGAGACGCCGGCGGACCTCGCGCGCCGCATCGCTGCGCAGCTTGAAGGCGAGCGCATAACCCGTCGCGATGACGCTGATCCAGATGGGGGCCCAGATGCAGAATTGCCAACTGCCGTAGGCGGCCGACTCCGCGCGGTACGAGGTGGCTCCCGGCGTCACGCAATTGTCCGGGCCATGGCGGCGCCCCTTCTTGAACGTGCCGCCGCGCGGGCACGCGACGTCGTTGCCCGCGAGCGCGCTGCCCTCCTCCGTGAGGCTCGAAAGGAGCGGCATCCCGGCCGTCAGCGGCGCGATGGAGATGCCGAAGATCAGGAGGAGCGCCGCCGTGCCGGTCTGCAGGCGGGTCGGCGGCGGCGCGGGCGCGCGCGGCGCTTCTGGATGCGCGAGCGCCGTCGCCGTGTCGAGCGCAGCGACCAGCCCGTCGACCGCCTGCGGCGCGAACAACAACCGGCCACGTCCCTCGTGCACGTGCAGCGCGACGAACCCGAGCGTCTCGAAGTCCGCGAAGATCGCGGCGGCCGCCGGCGCGTGGGCCCACGGCGTGGGCGCCGAAGCGGTCGAACGATAGCCGCGCGCATCCTCGTCGCGCACGAAGACGCCGAAGCGCCGATCGAACGCGCGATTCCCTGTCGTCCGCGCGTGCGGTGGAAACGGCCCGAACGCCGCCTGCGCGCGCTCGGGCGTGCAGATGAGCTGATCGGGCAGCGCCAGATCCAGCTCCACCAGCGTGTGCTGCGGGTGCGTCGGTCCGAACCCCGGCAGCGTGGCCGCGCCCTCCGTAGCGATCGCCGAGAGCGAGACACGCGCGCCGTCCTCACGCTCGATCGCGATGCCGCGCTGCGGGGCGTCGAGCGCCTCCTGCGGCGTGGGCGAAGGCACGGCCGGCGACGAAAGCCCCCGATGGCGGAGCCCGCGTTTCGCGAGCGCCGCCGTGATGTCCGCGAGCACCGCCTGGTGCCCGCGACGAAGCGACAGGGCGAGGGAGATCGTGACGACCGCAATCGCGATGGCGACGAGGGGACCGATAAGAAACATGCGCCCGAGATGGATAGCCTCGGAACGCCGCGGTCACCACGCCCAAGCGCGCCCGTTCACTGGGTCGCCGGTTGGAGCGGCGGCGCGGGGTGTTGCGCCAGCTCGGGCTCGCGCAGCATCGCCGCCACGCGTGCTTCCGTGCGCCGCCGCAGCTCGGGGCGATACCCGAAGCGCATGAGCACGTGGAGGCCCTGCAGCGACCACACGCGCGGCGTGGCCCAGAGCTCGAGGAACGTGAACACGAAGGCGAACAGGCACGCGCTCGTCAGGAAACGCACGGGGCCCGCGGCGCGCGCCCACGCGGAGAGCGGCACCCAACCAGGCTCGCCCGACGTCGGCGGCGGAATGTCCTCCGCGATGTGGCTGAGCGTCTGCAACACCATCCCGCCGATGATCAAGCCCATCGCCACCGCGGCCGCGCGCGCCCCCAACGCGCCGTCGAGCCAGCGCGCGCCGAGGTACACGAGCCCCACGGGCCCCATCATCACGAGCCCGACCCACCGATCCATGCGCGCATAAAGCCCGAGGAGGATCATCGCCAGCAGCAGCGCCGCATCCACGGGCGCGCCCCAAACCCCGATCGGCCGCAACGACACGAACACCCCGAGCATGATCGTGGGTGTGCAGATCATGTGGCCGATGCGACACGCGCTCTCGCGGTGGAAGAGCTCGTACATCTCATGCTGATAGGCATGATCGAAGATCCGATAATGGGCGGCTGGGATGATGAAGAGCGCGCGCCCCACGCGGCTCGCCGATGACGACATGACCCCTCCCGGACGAAAGGGGGATGTTCTTTCTCGTTTACAGTCATTGTCAATGACGTGAGTCGGTGGCCTGGACCGCGCTTGTTGCAGGGATTGCCTTGGACGAAGACAGGTGTTCCGGAGTGGCCTGATACGTTGTTTGGCTTGACGCCGTCTCTCGATGATCCCGTGCGGGTGAGCATCGATATCGATGCTCGCGATCGCGATACCGGCGCAGGCGGCCAGTGCGAATCACTGCCGTGGCCCGCCCGATGGGCGCGAGGCATCTCACCGTCCGTGCCCAGGTGGCGCCGCCCCGCAGGATCCGGCGCGTGGCTTCAGCTCATGGCGACGCGCCGACGTTCCGGACCGAAGCACGGACCGATTCGCACTCGGTCACGTCTTCGCTCATGCGTCCGGCGGGAGCTTGGCCATCTGTTCGCGGAGCTTCCGTGCGGCCCGCGCATTCATCCGGCCGAGCCACACGAAGAAGGCAATGGTCGCGACGAACAACCCGACGGCAACCGCGATGCCCGCGTTCCGGCCGGGGCCTCCGCCCTCGAGCGCGCGCAGCAGCGACTCGGCGTAGATGAGGACGATGCTCGGCAGCAGCGGCGCGAGGTACCAGATCCACACGCGCTCGAGGAGGCGCGCCTGACGCTCGAGCTGCGCCCGCTCGTACGCGAGCACCTCCCGCGTCGGCGCGGTGGGTGCAGGCGCAGGGTGGTTGCGCGCGCGCAGAACGATGAACAGCGACACGATCGTCGCCCCCAGCGCCATGGCCACGCCGCCGAGCATGCCGAGCCGCGTCGGAGCGTGCGTGGCGATGGCGATCCCGCCCAACACCACGAGCGCGCCGGCGGCGATCTCGCGCGCGTTGCGGCGTCGCGTCCGCCGAGAGAACGCCTCCGCGCGGCGGCGCACCACGTCCAGATCGACGTCGTCGAACGATGCCGGCGGGGAGGCCGCGCGAAAGCTCGCGCCCCAGTGGCCCCAACCCTCGGGCACCGCTTCTTTCTCTTCGGGCTCGTTGCTCACGAGGCTTCCTCCGTGTCCGCCAGCGCTTTGCGCAGGCGGGACAGCTTCGTCGTGACGTTCGTGGGGGAGAGGCCGGTCACCTCGACGATCTCGGCGGTCGTGCACCCCTCGAGCGCGAGCAGCACGAGCTGCCGGCTTTGCAGGTCGAGCGTCTGGATGCGCTGCTCGAGGCGACGAACGGTGTCGCGCTCGGCGGTCACGTCGTCGGGGGCGCGCGGCGGCTCGGGCTCGGGCGCGGAGCCCTGCGCGTCGATCGTGCGGCGCGTGCGCAGCGCGCGGGCGACGTGCGAGGCGGCGACGTTGTGCGCGACGCGGTACACCCAGGTCCGCTCCGAGCACTCGCCGCGGAAGCTGGCCCACGCGCGCCACAGGGCGATGAGGATCTCCTGCTCGAGATCGCGCCGCGCCTCGGGCTCGGCCTCGTAGTGCCGGACCAGACGCCCGAGCGCCGGCGCGTGCCGCGCGAAGAGCGCGCGCAAGGCCTGATCGTTCTCGTCTTGGCTGCTCATCGCGGATGGGCATCCATACAAGGATCGCCGCTCGTCGCGGTGGCTCCTTCGCGATCGCGCACGGTCGCGCCCGACGGCCGCGGGCGAATGCCCGAGGCATCGATACCGCCGAGCGGCATGGGCGCGCCGTCGTGCCCGCGGAAGAAGAGCGGCAGCCCCTCGGAGAAGTTGATCGGGCGCCCGCGCGGATCCTGTCGCTGGTGATGGATGTGCACGTGCGGCTCACTGGTGTTGCCCGAGTTGCCGCACGCGCCGAGCGGCGCGCCCTCTAGGACGGGCTCGCCTTCGCGCGCGACCACGCTGCCGTTCCGCAGGTGGGCGACGATCAAGAACGTGCCTGTCGGCAGCGCGATCACCACGTGGTTGCCGAGCGGCGCGCGCGTGTCGAACGAGAGCTTGCCCGGCTCGTGATCCGGCTCGCCGTCGTGGGCCACGTGGATCGTGCCCGAAGTCGGCGCCACGACCGGCACGTTCCAGCAGCCGTAGTCCTCGAGCCGCGACGATCCGACGAGCATCGGATCGACGCCGAGATCGTAGGCCCAGCGCTGGTCCGGGAACGCGGCGTGCCGGTTGTGCTTCACGTCGTCGCCGCCCCAGACGACGCGCATCGGCGCGCGGGTCGGGAGCCGCACCGTGGCCGCGGGGGACGTCGCGGCCAAATCGAAGGGATACGCGATCGGCAAAAGACCGAAGATCCATCCAGCAGGCCAAAGGCAGACGCTCGCGAGCGCCAGCGTGGCCGCGAGCCGGCCCATCCGGCGACGCGTCCACACGGCGTGGACGATGGTCCCGACCACGACGACGAGCGTGACGGCCGGGACGGCGATCTGCAGCGCGAGCCACGCGAGCACGCTGCGCATGCCGCCCCGGAGGAAGAACCACCAGGCGCTGGCGGCGGAGACTGCGAGCACGGTGAGCGGAAGCCAGCCGAGAGCTTGGCGAAGCCGTGACGAGGTCGGCGTCATGCCCAGGTAGTCACGCCTCGCCGTCGTTCGTCACACGCCTCGCAAAATTGTTTCTCGAGCCTCGCCCGCGCTCGGCTTCCGCCTCTGGAAAGGCGATCGCCCCGCGGATAGCGTACGCCCATGAGCAGCGACGAGGTCGATGCGGTCGGGGCGGTGCTCGACGCGATCCAAGACTCCTTCCGCGATCGCTTCGCGGGTGGTGTCGCCACTCTCGAAGGCCGCCCGGAGAGCTGGGGCTTCGTCGGCGCGCGCACGGCCCGTGTCCTCGAGCAGCTCGGCGTGGCCCGCCGCGCCACGCCGGCGCGCAGCCCGCGCTTCTTGGAGTGCGGCTCCGGCTACGGTTTCGTCGCCGCCCTCGCGCGCGAGCTCGGCTTCACCGTCACCGGCATCGAGATCGAGCCGAGCTACGTGGAAATGTCGCGCCGCCTCTTTCCCTCGGTGCGCGTCGAGGAGGTCGATCTCCTGACCTTCGATCGCTTCGGCGCCTTCGACGTCGTCTACTACTACGGCCCCTTCGCCGACGAAGACGTCCAAGCCCGCTTCGAACGATCCATCGAAGCCGCCCTCCGCCCCGGCGCCATCATCCTCGCGAGCCGCAAGGTCACCGACGATTGGCGCGAGCAAGGCACGTTCACGCTGCTCGCCGAGACGGGGGCCAATTCACTCGTCCTGCAAAAGAACCCACTGCCCGAGGGGTGAGTCCCCCTTTCCCTCCACGGGCGAAGCTCGTTCTCTCGCCAGCGCAGGGCGCGCCCCGCTTGGGATCGGACTGTTCATCAACTTCCTCGGGATGCGCCGCGCCAATGCGGCGCGTAGCCCAGGCCTTGGGGCGGATCGTCCTTCGGATCTTGTCCACTTTGGAAAGGGGGATGTCCTTGGTGTCCTGGGACGGCAGGTGGCCGCGGAGCTGTCGCTCAACCTGGCCGGTAGGCCCTGAGATGAAGCGCTGGATTCCGTCGTTCGCGGGCATCCTCCTGGGCGGCGCCCTCTGCGGCTGCACCGAGCCGATTCATCGGTCGCTGTCCGAGGGCATCCCGGTACCGGTCCCCGCCGCTCCGCGAAAGGCCCACGTCGCGTCCATCGAGGTCCTCGACGAGCGACCGTCGGGCGAGCTGTCCTCGATCTCGCCCGGGCTCATCTACCTCGTCCCCCTGGTGATCTTCAACGTCTGGGCAAGCGAGGGGGACGTGCGGCCCGAGGCCGAGCTCTACACTCCCGATCTGCGCGGGGAGATGCGGGCCCGGATCGAGGACGCGATCAAAGAGGGCCACCTGTTCGGCGGGAAGGGGGCTGGGCCCGGTCTGCGAGTCCAGGTGAAGGTGAAGCACCTCTACGGCGTCACTCACGCCTCGAAGTTCTCGCTGCTGATCCCCGGGTTCTCCTCGACCACGGAGCGGACCTTCGCACCGTACGGCTACGCGGCCGCCGAGGTGAGGCTGTCCGAGGCCTCGGGACGGGTGATCGGCACCCGGCAGATCACCGGCTCGTACATCGCCGCGGCCACCGACCTGAAGAACGATCCGAAGGCCCGGCGCACCATCAACCTGCTCACCCTGGCGGCGGTCTACGCGGCATCGGATCTGTCGGCCAACATCGTCCGCGCGATCGAGCCGATGGTCGCCGACGTTCCGGCGGAGGAGCATCTCGACCTGGACGCGCTCAAGACCTTCGTGCTCGCGCGCGCCGCCCCGGAGGGGCCTTTTCTGGAGCTCGCCGCGATCGACTACGAGAGCGGGAAAGTCGTCGCGGACAAGGTCGTGCCGCGGTGGATGGAGCCCTATTCGCCGATCGACGAGTGGGTCGTGGATCCGTACCTCGGGAGCAACAGCCGGCTGACGCCGGAGAAGTACCGGGGGCTGATCGAGCACCTGGCGAAGCGGTACGACGTGCGCTTCGTGAAGGACGTCCGGGTGGCCCACTTCTTCGGGGTCAAGGCGCCGCCGCCCGGGCCCTGACCGCCCTCCACGTAGCCGTCGAATAGGACCTGCGACAGCTCCACGACGCGAGCGTTCGCCCGCTCCCCGCGCCGGCGACGTACGCCCGCACCGGTTCGGCATCCTCGGTGCGATGCTCCCGGGGCGTGCTCGAGATCCTCGCGGGATGCGCCGCGCCAATGCGGTGCGTAGCCCAGACCTGCAGCGGACCATGTCCGCTTCGCAGAGCACCGAGCGGATGGCGCGCGGACCGTGATGGGCCCACTGGCCGCGTTGTGTCGATCCTCACCCCCCTTGCAGCGCGAGCGCGAGAACGAGCAGCCGGAGTGCGACGCCTCAGCGCTTCGCTAGATCAATGAGATCTCGCGCCCATTCGAGGCTTCAAAGAAGGCCTTCTGCCCGGTGGGAATGCTCTGCGACATGCTGGAGGTGTCGCGCAGCGGCCATCGCGGAGCGCTCCTTCGCCACTCTCGAGGCCGAGCTCGTCGATCGGCGACCACCTCGACGGCTTCTACAACCCCACTCGGCGGCACTCGTACCTGGGTCACGTCAGCCCGATGGAGTTCGAATGGAAGGGACAGATTCAAGCGATGGCGGCACAGTCAGACGGTTTACCGGATCGGAGGAGGATCAATGAGAGCTGGGTTCGTGATGGCAGTCGCAGGGGTGGTGATGCTGCTGGCGGGGGCGGCGGCGTTCGTCTGGTGGCTGCTGTTCATGTCCGGGAGCCACAGCTCTCTCTCGCCGGCGTTTCAGGCCCGGGAGGCCGCTGTCCTGTGGGGCGGCGTTGCGGGCTTGCTGATCGGGGTGGTGTTGCTAGTGGCGGGAATGACGGCCGCCGCGGCACCGAAGGCGGAGGCTGGGGAGCGGGGGCGGGAGTAGTGCGAGCAGGGCACAGGACGGGGCGACCGGCGGCCGTGGCGAGGACGCGCGCCTGCCCCTCAACGAGGCGCTGGGAGAGGACACGAGCGAGGCCCTCGAGAGCATCGACACGACCTACCGCATGTTCGAGGACTACGGCCTTCACCATCTCCGCCGTCGCCTGGTCGAAGCAAGCCTGGCAGCGCACCGCGTCCACCGAGACGGACTGATTGCAGAGCGCGACGCGGCAGACCCCACAAGCGAGCTTCGCCTCGGCCATGGCGCCCGGCTCCCGATACCCCGACCCGCCGCCCGGATGCTCAAAATGAAAATGTCGGGCTAGGCGCGCCTCCGTGGTTGGCGCGCGTCGCCGTTGCTCCGTGAGACGTCGCGCGTACGCCGCGAGCTCGAATCTGAGAGCTGCGCCGTCGCACAACCTCCATCCGAGGGTGTCGCACGAAACCGACCTGACCGGCTCCCTCACAGCTCCGGCGGCGACCGGTACGCAGAGCCCGCCGCCGGCGCCTCCTCCGGCTCCTCGGGGAGGAACTGCACCCGCGTCGACGCCCAGAAGTCGAGCGCGAACACGACCGCCAACCCCACCTGGAACACCACGCCCAGGAACGCGACCACCCACCACCAGTCGCTGCCGCGGATGCGCACCCACCCGACCAGCGCCAACGCCGCGGTGACCCCCAGGTAGATGGCCACGTTGCGGCCCCAGGCCCGCAGGAACGTCCCCCAGCCGCGCCGGCCGCAGCCCGGACAGCGCGCCAGCTCGCACCGCATCTCCGCGTTGCGGAGCGCCGCCGCCTGGGCCGCCTCGGAGAGGTGCTCGCCCGCCCTCTTGCTGGAGGCGAAGCCGCGCCCCTGGACCGCGGCCCGCCCCATCCAGCCGCAGCCGGCGCAGGAGTAGCCCATGGTGTACCCGATGCGCGCGAGCTCGTTGTAACTGACCTGCACGTCCCGACCTCGCGGACACGGTACCCGAAGCGCGCGGCAGCGTCACAGCTGCTCGCCGCGCGGCGGTCGGTGAGTAAAAGGAGCCGAGCCCATGAGTCGAAAGCGCGGTCGGTACAAGCCCTCGGCACCCGCCCCTCGTGAGATCACGAAGGAGGAAGCGATCAGCGTCGACGCGCGGTTCGTCGCCACGCCGCCGGCAGATCCCTCGGATAGGAAGCGCGAACTGGATCCGCGGAAT
Organism: Minicystis rosea; assembly: GCA_001931535.1. Lineage (GTDB taxonomy): Bacteria > Myxococcota_A > Polyangia > Polyangiales > Polyangiaceae > Minicystis > Minicystis rosea. The sequence continues at coordinate 4,156,769 of CP016211.1, read as the reverse complement.
GAGCTGATCGGGCGCTCGGACGGCGGAAGCAAGCCTCGTCACACACCGCGACGCAGCAGTGCCAGCAACGAAACGAGCAGCGGATTCAGCGGACCTGGGCGGGCGTCCCAGGCGGCGCTGATGCCGCGACCTTCGTGCATACGCCGCCGATCATCTCGCAGCGATGGTCAGGCGCTGTCGGGTTGATGTAGGGCAGGCAAGGTATCAGGTGACTGAGCCCCTCGAAGCACGCGCCTGCGTCGCCCACGCAGATCTGCCTGCGATCGCCGACCTGGTCCGGCCGGTCGGCGACGTCGAACCGGTACCAATCGCCGCGCGTGATCGGCGGGGCGCCCGGAGACGGCGAGAACGGGAGCGGCTGGGGCCGCGCCATCGCGCACTCACCCCACATGCCACACGAGTTGACGCGCAAGCACGCCGGTCCGTTCGATCTCGAGGGCGGCGCGTCCGCGTCCGTGCCGGTCTGCGCTGCGGGCTTCGCCGTCTCGGGGACACCGCGACAGGCCGGTACGAGCGTCGCCGCGACCGTCGCCGGGAAAAGCAGGGTGCCGAGCCTCATCGCGCGACGATGCTAGTCGCACCCCGCTCCGCGCGCCACGCGCGCCACGCGCCCGATCCGTGCTCGGTCTCGACACTTCGTTCCATGGAACGCGGAGGAAGGCTGATCGCCGTCGCCACCCTCTCGCTCACGAGCGCGGCGCGCGGTGCCGGCTGATCGCGTTGCCCCGGTATCGCGCGTCCTGTTCCGCCGCGCGCTCCCTCTGGGCGCACCTCCCCCTGTCGTGTGCGTGGCAGCCGCTCGTTGCACGCGCGTTGCCACCCTCTCCGGCTCGCGTGGGGGCGTCGTTCGTGCGGACGTGATCACTTCAGGGACGACCGATCGTCTTCCAGTCGACCGGGACCAGCACCTCCTGCCCCGGCGCGACCTCCGCGGCGATCAGGGTCGGGACCCAGCTCCGCAGCCGGGATCGCAGCTCCGGCGCGTCCATCGCCGCTATGGTTTGCAGTTCCCCGAAGCCCGAGGGGCGCGGCGCCGACGCGAAACGAGCGCGCGTTCGTCGGCCCGTCGTCCAGGAGGAGCAGGGAGCTGCGGATCCCCGTGACGGAGGCGGGGCAACCGGCGGAGACGCCGGGCCCCGCCACGCTACCGTCCCTGCGTTGGAATCCAAAGCACGACGTTTTCACCTCGTACGAGCGAGGATGCGCCCGCAGAACGGCCCAACGAAGCGGCACGGCGCTCGGCGCGTGAAGGAGTCCTGATGCCCACGCAGGTTCAAAACGTGTTGGCGAACACCTGCACCTCGGCGAGGCTGAGGGCTTCGTAGCTCGTGAGCTGGACGCGGACGTAGCGGGTCGTGCGGTTCACCGCCATCACCGTGCGCCACGGCGCGGTGCCCAAGAAGTAGATGTAGTTCTGCCAGTTCACGCCGTCGTCGGACACTTGGAGGCTGAAGTTGCTGAGGCGAGCGGAGCAGCAGTCCGTGCGGTTGTAGAGCACCACCTGACCCACGAATTGCAGGCTCTGCAAGTCCACCTGCCACCAGGGCTGGGACTCCGTCTTGGTGTGCGTGACCGAGTTGTGGAAGAAGTCGCCGTCGGTGTTGCCGTCCACGGCGCGCTCGGGGTCGCCGCCGGCGTCGGTGCTGGACTGCCGGGTGGGCTTGCCGAGCGCCAGGTTCTGCGGGAGGACCTGCACCTCGGCGAGGCTGAGGGGACCGTAGCCGTAGAGCTGCACGTAGACGTAGCGGGCCGTGCGGTTCACGTGGATCGTCTCCCACGCGGGCGCCGTGCCCGGGTACTCGAACGCCTGCCAGTTCGAGCCGTCGTCGGAGACCTTGACGACGAAGTTGCTGAGGCGACCGGAGTAGCCGTCGGTGCGGTTGTAGAGCACCACGTCACCCACGGGTTGCGAGCTCTGCAAGTCCACCACCCACCGGGGCTGGTACTCCGAGGTGGTGTGCGTGACCGACTTGTTGTCGTAGTTGCCGTCGATGTTGTTGTCCACGGCGCGCGAGGGGTGGCCGTTTTTGTCGATGCTCGACTGCAAGGTCGGCCGCCCGACCGCCAGGCTCTGCGCGAAGACCTGCACCTCGGCGAGGTTGAGGGCGCTCACCCCGGTGAGCTTGACGCGGACGTAGCGGGCGCGGCTGTACACCGGGATCGACACCCGCGCGGGTGCTGTGTCCGGGTAATTGAACGCCTCCCGCCAGCTCGAGCCGTCGTCGGAGACCTGGAGATCGAAGTTGCTCAGGCGACTGGAGCAGCAGTCGGTGCGGTTGAAGAGCACCACTTCCCCGATGTCCTGCAAGCTCTCCAGATCGACCCGCCACCAGGGCTGGGGCTCCCAGGCGGTGTGCGTGACCGAGTCGTGGAAGAAGTCGCCGTCGGGGTTCCCGTCGGTCGCGCGCCAGGCGAAGCCGCCGGCGTCGGTGCTGGACTGCGAGGTCGGCCGCCCGACCGCGAGGTTCGGCGTCTGGGGGAGCACCTGCACCTCGGCGAGGCTGAGGGGGCCGAAGCTGTTGAGCTTGACGCGGACGTAGCGGGCCGTGCGGTTCACCGCCATCACCAAGCGCGGCGGCGCGATGTCGGGGTAGTTGTAGGTCTGCCAGGTCGCGCCGTCATCGGAGACCTGGAGATCGAAGTTGTGGAGGAGTCCGGAGCAGCAGTCGGTGCGATTGTAGAGCACCACATCGCCGATGGGCTGCGCGCCCAGGAGGTCGACCTGCCACCAGGGAAAGGCCACCACGCTGTCGGTGTGCGTGACCGAGTTGAAGCGGTAGTCGCCCTCGATGATGTCGTCCACGGCGCGCGCGGAGTCGCCGCCGGCGGCGGTGCTGGATTGCGAGGTGGGCTTGCCGCGCGCCAGGTTCTGCGAGCTCCCGCGGAAGCGCCCGTAGAGGATGGCGGCGCCTTGCTTGTCGCGATCGGTGAGGTGGAAGTCTGCGACGCTGGTGGAGCCCGGGCATTCGGTATAGTGCATCACCGATTCGGAGTCGTAGTCCGTCAGCCCGCGCCAGTTGGTGATATCGCCGTTGTCGTCGCAACCGCCGTCCGCCACCTGCGGCACCCGGATATGCTCGTGCCGGAAGCCGAGCGTGTGGCCGAGCTCGTGGCGCAGGATGCCGGTCACGCTCGCCGGCGGGTCGTCGTTGGAGGTGCTCCAGTCGATCTTGAGCTGGCGGCGCGCCCGGGCGTAGCTCGGGAAGAAGGCGATGGCGCTGAAGCCGGGGTCGACCATCGGAATCACGTTGAACACCACTTCGTTGTTGTCCTCGGTGCATTGGGCGTCATGCGAGGCGAGGTGGATGAAGGTGACGTCGGCGACCGCCATCCAGTCCCTCGCGGCATTGCCCATGGCGTAGACCACGGCTTCGTAGTTGGCGCCGAAGGTGGTGCTCACGCAGTAGGTGAGGTTCATCTTCTGCTCGTCGCTCCAGCGATCGTCGGCCCCGCCGGCATCGGGGAGACTCTGGACGGCGAGCGCGCCGGGCTGCGAGATCGTGGCGTAGTAACGTTTCAGCGCCTCGTCGCCGAAGATCGGTATATCGCCCTCGACGATGTACGCGCCGGACTCGAGATCGCGAGGGAGGCCTGCCTTGAACTCCTCGAAGCTCGTGTGGTTGTCGGCGACGGGCTCCCCCGGGCTTCCACCGAGATCGACCCCGCAGCTCGCGAACGCGAGGGCCGCGAGGCAGAGGAGAGCGAGAAACCAGATGCGCAGGAACGACGTGCGGATTTTGCCGATCAGATCGCCTTCTTCACCGCCTATGTCTCGACGCTCGGCCGCTCTTCCAGTTTGGGGTGCCGTTCGGTGCATGGCTCTGACTCCTGTTCTTGGTGTCGTGCTGGTGGTGTTGCGCGTCATTGCTGACGCGTCGGAAATCGAGCGGGGCTGCCCCGCTGCCTGCGGGTTCGGACCCGACGCAACCTTCTCACGGACCTCCACCGAAATCGGTGCCGGGCGCAGAGCCGAGACTCGATATCTACCCATGCCCCTTCACGCGACGGAGCTTGCTCTGTGCCTCGCCGATGCCCAGAGCAATCCAGCGCCGGACTCTTGCTCTCCTAGGTCTCTCGCATCTGCCGACGTACGTAGGCGCGGCGAGCGTCGGGCACGCTGCGCATCTCGTGAACCTGACATCGCTGCACGATGGCGCGATCTCCAAACACATCACGAAATGCCTTGTGGATACCCTTCCAGGCAAGCGCTCCTCGTCGTCCGGAGGACGAGCGGTGATGTTGCGGTTCGCCGCACGGAGCCCGGCGAAGCGCGGCGCGCGCGGGGCCGAGGGCTCGATTCGTCCGGCGTCCCAGGAAGCTAATCGGCGCGGAGGGCCCTCACCATCGAAGAAGTTCGAGAGGGGTTTGGCGCGAGTTCGAGGCGCGCGCCGCGCGGGCCCGCGTCAGCCGGCGAGCCCCACGCGGTGCGCGTAGCCGACGATCTCGGCCACGTTGCGCACGCCGAGCTTCACCTTGATCTTCCCGATGTGCGTGCTGACGGTGCTGACCGTGAGATCGAGCTCCGCGGCGATCTCCGTGACACTCCTGCCCTGGAACAGGAGGGTGAAGATCTGGTGCTCGCGCGCGCTGAACGACGCGTGGAGCGCGGCCGCGGGCTCCGCCCCTCGGCCCGGCGCGGCGGCGTCCCGCGGCGCGTACAACCGACCTTGGGAGACGGCGCGGATGGCCGTGAGGAGCTCCTCCTCGGATGCATCCTTGGAGAGGTAGCCGGCGGCCCCGGCCGACAGGGTCGCGCGCACGTACGACGCGTCCGCGTACATGCTCAGCACGAGCACCGCGAGCCCGGGGCTCCGCGCGATCGCGCGGCGGAGGATCTCGATGCCGTTCATGCGCGGGAGGTGCAGATCGAGGACGAGCACGTCGACGGGGACGCGCTCGAGGGCCTCGAGCGCCTTGCGCCCGTCGCCCGCCTCTCCGACGACCTCGACGTCGGGAGCGGCAGAAAGGAGCTGGCGGATTCCGGCGCGCACGATGCCGTGATCGTCGACGAGGAAGACGCGGATCATCCCGCTTTCTCCTGCGGCCGTCCGAGCGGCAGGCGCAGCGCGATCGTCGCGCCTCTGCCGGGCGCGGCGTGGACGCTCAGGGCGCCTCCCGCGGCCCGCGCGCGCTCCGTCATCCCGAGGAGCCCCATCCCCGCGCGCTTCGGCGCGCGCGGCGACGCATCGAACCCCTCGCCGTCGTCCTCCACCGTGAGATCCATCCACCCGTCTACCACGGATACCGTCACGGAGACGCGCGCGGCGGCGGCGTGACGCACGACGTTGGTGAGCGCCTCCTGCAGCACCCGGAAGGCGACGACGGCGACATCCGGATCGAGCCCGTCGAGATCCGTGGGTAGGGAGATCGTCGCTTCGAAGCCCGCCCGCTCGGCGGCGCGCTGCGCCAGCCACTCGGCGGCTGGGCCGAAGCCGAGATCGTCCAGGATGCGGGGGCGCAGATCGGTCATGAGGGCGCGCGTGGTCCGCGTGGTCCCGGCGAGCAGCGAGGCGATGTGATCGAGGTTCGGGGTGAGCGGGCTGCCGAGGCGCGCGGCCTTGGCGCGCGCGGCGCCGAGCGCGAGGCGGAGCGCCGTCAGCTCCTGACCGAGCTCGTCGTGAATCTCCCGCGCCAGGTGCGCGCGCTCCTGCTCCCGGACGCGCTCCTGGTGCTGGAGCAGTGCCCGGATGTCGGCGGTCTGCAAGGCCACGCGCGCTTCGAGGTCCGTCGCATGAGCCGCGAGGCGCCTCCCGAGAAAGAACACCCGCGCGCGATCCAGGTCGAAGAAGAGGCCGACCAGGATGGAGAGGGCCGCCACGTAGCCGAAGTGGGCCAGCGCCACGCGGCAGAATGGGTCCCGGAGGTGCTCGGGGTGCAGGCCGAAATAACCGGCGAGCAGCGATGCCGCGAGCAAGGCCGTGCCGCCGATCCGGATGGCCGGGCGGCCCCAGCCGATCAGCCCCCCGAGGAGGAACGGATACACGAAGTGGAACCACGGCGTGCTCGGACCGCCGAGCCGCCCGAAGACGTCGCCGAGGACGACGCAGGTGAGCGCTCCCGCGACGGTGCCGGTGATCCGCACCTGCGCGGGGAGCGCGCGCGCAGCGACGAGCGTCGCGACGCCGATGCCGGTGAGGATGGCGCGGCCCCTGGAAATCGGGCCGGTCACCCCTTCGAGCGCGTGGAACGCCCAACCATCGGTAGCCCAGAAGATGAGGTTGAAGCCGATGAGCGCGACCGACAGCGAGACGAGGGCGCGCGCTCCCGACTGGATGTTGAAAGCGTGGAACGCGCGGACGCCCTCCTCGTCCCGACCGTGATCCGAGACGAGCGGTCCGAGGCCGGTTCGAGCCCAGATCCAGAGAGGCCCGGCGCGGTCGGAGAGTGGGCTCGATCGCATCGGATCGCCAGGATAGGTGACCCACGCAGCCTGGAAAACGGCGAACGGCGCCGCCGATCGAGGCCACCGCCCGTCAGGATCCTGCACCCCTCGCGGCCACCGCACGACCGCTTGCGCGAGCCCACCCCATGGCTGGCCGTTCAGCGGCCCTCCGGCCCGCAGCCTCACGACACGACACCCCAGCGCGGGTTCGAGGAGGAGCCGCCGCTGTCGGAGCCCGAATCAGCTCACCGCGCCCGGCGCCGCCTGCGGACGCGGAGCCAGCTCGTCGAGCACCACGATGGCGCGGTCGTACGCGGCGCGGAGGCGCGCCGCGATCGCGGGGCGCTTCTCGGGCACCGCGAGCGAGAGGAGCATGAGGCCCACCTCGAGCAGGTCGCGGGGCCACGCCGGCTTCGCCATGACGGCGACGAGCCGCTCCAGGGCGTCGTCGCGCCGCCCGGCGAGCAGCAGCAATCGCGCGATTTCCACCGAGCGCAGCTCCGTGGACGGCGCTTCCGGAGCTCGATCGAACGTCAGCGCCTCGTCCAGGCGACCGACGGCCATCATCATCGTCACGCAGCTCCCCCACCACGCCGGGTGCACGCCCCAGCGCTCCACCACGTCGTCGAAGATCTTGCTGCTGCGCTCGCGATCGATGGCCGCGAGCGTCACCAGCAACTGCGAAAGCGACCGCATGCTCCGCCGCACCTGCATGAGGCCCAGCGCTTCGGGAGACGTGAGCTCTCGGGCGATGCGCTCGAGCCTCCGCTCGTCCGCGGGTGTCCACTCCGTGGAGACGTCCGGCGCGCGCGCTGCCCAGTCGATCTCGAACGACGCGGCGGCGGCCTGGTCGAGGGTCGCGCGCGCCGCGGCCACCTCCGCTTTGCCCGCCGCCACCTGCTCCTCGAGGCCCGGGGCGAGCAGCGCCAACGCGGACTCGGGATCTCCGCTCGCGGCGAGGGCATGGGCCGCGACGATCCTCCCTCGCTCCAGAGCGGCGTGGATGATGAGGCCATCCTGGTAGGAGGTCTCGAGCTCGCGGATGCGCTCCTTCGTGGCGTTCAGGTCCACGGGCGGCAGCTCGCCGAGCGCGATGAGAGCGAGCGTCCGCGCGTCGCCGTCGAGGTCATCGAACTTCGCGAGCAGCGCGCGCGCCAGATCGGTCTCCCCGGCCGCGATCATCTCCTCCAGGAGGTCCGGCGCGGCGTCGCCGTCCACGTCGTCGAGGTTCGATTCGAGATCGTCCGCGAGCGCACACGCGCGGAACGCGCCCCGGCGCGCGAGCGACTCGAGCTTTTCGATGGGCTCGTCGTCGGACCAGAGCCAACCGAACGCGGGGACGATGTAGCCCTTCCTCTCGTCGGGCGTGAGGTAGGACCACAGCGCGGCCGCGAGCAGCACGCGGCCCTCGCGGGCGTCGGACCCTTTGTAGGGGGTCTTTTCGTCGTACGAAAAGACGTCGCGCGAATCGCCGATCCAGCGATCCTCCTGGTACTTCGAGATGGGCCGGCCCGCCTCCCGCATGAGGCACGCGAGCCACGCCTTCGCCGCCGCGGCGAAGAGGGTGGGCGGCAGGGGGCTGATGCGGGCGACGGCGACGCGCGCGACGACGTCGTCCGAGAGGCCGCCGCGCAGGAGGAGGTTGATGTACGAGAGCGCGGGCTCGCGGGTCAGCGCCGTGGTGAGGTCATTGTCCCACCGGCGATCGACCGACGGATGCTGGCGGTACGCCGCGAGCAGCACCTCGCGGGCGAGCGCCTCCTCGCCGGCATCGGCCAAGGCGCGCGCGGTGACATCGGCCATCCCGGGACCCTGGGAGGCGAAGCGCGCCGCGAGCGTGCCGGCGCCGATCGACACCAGCGCGGGCCCCAGCTCGATCGGGCACGGGTTCGGTACGGAGCGGCGGATCTGCGTCGCGAACGCGCGCTCCCACGTCGCCACGTTCTCCTCGATCGACTTCGCGTCGTCGGGCCGGGGCGGCGCGCGCCGGCGTTTCTTCCAGTCGAGCGTGACCTCCGCGGTCCGCTCGCTGCGCCCTTCGGCCGCGAGACCGGCGCGCTTCAGGGCGGCCACGACGCGCTCGACGATCCGGCCGTGCGCGCTGTCGTCGTCCGCGATCGCGCCGCCGCACTGCAAGCCGAGCGTGTCTCCGGAGGCCACGTCGTCGAGCATGCCCCAGTGAAAGTAGACATAGCCGCGCACCGCGGTGCCGCGAGCCTCCTCGTCCATCATCTCCCCTTTGATGGCCGGGATCGCGCAGCTCGTGCAGCACCAGAAGCTCTGGCGCGCCACGACGCCCTCGGCCTCCAGCGCCGCGAACGCGCTGTCGAGGCGATCGCAGTCGGTGGTCTCGGGCCACCCTCGCTCTTCGAGCGCGCGCTTCTCCAGCGCGGCCGCGAGCGCCGCCCGCACGGCGGCCTCGTCGTGATCCGGGAACTGCTCGGTGGCATCCTCGACGATCCGTTCGTCGTCCGAGTACCCGAGGTGGAGCTCGCGTGCGATCATCGCGTCGAGCTTGGAGGGGAGGTCTCGATGGCCGAGCATGGCGCCTGGTCGCACGGGGCTCCGCGCGCCACAAGGACCGGATCGGCACGACGTCGAACCGCGCGACGCGGGCGGCGCCCACGGCGTATCCTGGCGCGATGACTTCCGTGGAAATCACCGTGCTCGACGGCGTCGCCGCGGGCCTCTCGCTGCGCGCCGACGCGCCGGTTCGAATCGGCAGCGATCCGGCCTGCGAGATCGTCCTCCCCGACCCGGGCGTGGCCCCGGTCCACGTGATCCTGGAGCCGGGCGACCCCGGGTGGAGCCTGCGCTCCACGCCCGGCGTGCGCGTCGCATCGCCGCGCGATCGCCGGGGCGGCGGGCCCGCCCGCGCCGCGTCGCTGTCGACGCTCGCGTTCCTCGACGTCGGGCCGGTCACCCTGCTGTTCCACACGCTGGGCGGCCTCTACGTCAACGCGCCGACGATCCACGAGGCCGCGCGCGACGTGCCCTCGCGATCCTCGGAGGCCGCTCTCCACACCATCGCCAAGCTGTCGCGCGCCCGCGCGGCGCCGGCCGTCGCGATGATCGACGACGATCGCCTGCTGGTCGCCGGCGGGGCGCCGCCGATGCGCGGGGAGCCGTTCGAGAGCGCCGACGTGGTGTCGCTTTCGGCGCGCGAGACACGCGAGATCCCGCTCCAGATGGCGCGCGTCGCCCCCAAGGCCACGCGGCTCCGCGACGGGCGCGTGGTGATCTCCGGCGGAGGGACGGACACCGTCGAGATCCTCGACCCGCGCACGCTCACGACGGCGCGCGTCGCCTCGATGCGCGCCGCGCGCACCGGCGGCGCGGCGCTCCTGCTGCCCGGCGATCGGGTGCTGATGCTCGGCGGCCAGGACGAGCGGAGCCCGCACGTGGCCGAGCTCTACGACGCCGCGCGCGACACCTGGACGCCGATCCCCGGACCGCCGCTCTCCGGCGTCGGCTGTGCGCGCCTCGACGCGCGCCGCTTCCTCCTCACGAACGATCGCGGGTTCTTCGCCCCGCTGCCACCCACCGCGTACTTCGTGCTCGACACCGAGGCCTTCACCTTCGAGCCCATCGCGCCGCCCGCGCGCCCGCGCCGCGGCCCGAGCCTGGTCTCGCTGGGCGAGGGGCGAGCGCTGGTGGTCTCGGGGTCCCCGTCGTCCGGGCCGGGCATGACGCGTGAGGTGGACGTGTTCGATCTCGCGACCCGCTCCTTCACGCCGACCGGTGATCTGCGCGCGCCGCGCATGTCCCCGGCCACGGTGGCGATCGACGGGGGCCGCGTGCTGGTGATCGGCGGCGACAGCGCCTACGCGGGCATCTACAGCGCGGAGGTGATCGACGTGGCGCGGGGCGTGTGCTCCGGCCTGCCGGCGTTGCGCGAGGGCATGAAGCCGACCGGCGCGCTCTCGCTCGGCGACACCGCGGTGGTGGTGGGCTACGAGGACGTCGCCCTGGCGCGCGGCGAGGCCTGGCCGCCTCCACCGTACGGCCGGCGCGCGGCCTCCCACGGCGGCATCGCGTTCCGTTCCGCGCTCGCGTCGGGGCCGCGGGGCCTGGAGCACGCCGAGGTGTGGAGCCCGCGACCCGGCGGCGCCGCGGTGGCCGCGCTGTTCCGCGGGTTGGCCCCCTACTGCGGCGACGTCGCCGCCGACGTGTGCCGCTGGGTGCTCGGCGAGCTGCTCGCCGAGCCCGCCTACGGCGCGCTCCCGGTCGTGACCGCGACGCCGCCGTCCCGCGTCCGCAGCCATCACCACCGCTGGACGTCGCACGTCCTGGATCGCGCGCCGCTGCCCGCCGATCCGCTGGCGCTCCCCGAGGCGCTGGCGGCGCGCATCGACGCGGCGCTCGCCGCCATGAACGTCGCCGACCCAGCCTTCGACGCGCTCGCCGAAGGCGTCATCGCCGCCGTGGTGCCGGGGCTCGTGCGCCTCGTGCGCCGCGGGGCTGCGCGCGTCTACCGGGTGCGCGGCGGGCAGGCGTCGATCGCGGTGGACGAGCACGGCGTGATCGAGGACATGCTCGCGAGCGGCCAGATCACGAAGGAAATGCTCGAAGGAGAGGGGGGCGCCGAGATACGGAAGCTCCTCGGCAACGCCTCCGCCTCGTGCTTCGGACGCACCAAGCGAGCCCAGCCGGCGTTCGACATCGCGGTCGAGCCCGGCGACCGGCTGGTGCTGGTCCCCTGGGCGGTGCGCAAGGGGGTGAGCGACGCCGAGATCGCGGCGGCGGTCGTCGACCCGTCGTTCGCGGCGCTGACCGCGTGGGCTTCGCTCGAGGAGCGCGGGTATGGAGTGGTGTCGATCCGCGTGACGGCCTGAGCGTCTGGAAACGTGAGCTCCAGCTCGCCACCGCTGGCCATCGACGCCGCTCTCCGCGCCTCGCCCGCAGGTAGGCGCCGCGGGGAGGGGGCGCTTCGCCTGCGTGAGCGGGCGGCCCACGGTTCCGGTGGCTCGGATGGATGACGTGTAGCGTACGCTCGCCGCCATCGAGGCTTCGATGACGGCGAGCGCGTCGGCTGATCAGCCGTTCTTGGCCAGCAAGACCTCGGGCCGAGCGGCGTAGTCGAGCGCCGCGAGGTCGAGCGCGCTCTCCCCGTGGCCTCCGCGAAAGTGGCCGCTCGGGACGTTGGGATCGCCGCGAGGCAAGAGCTCCTTCACCAGCGTCACGATCCTCTCGTCCGACAACCACACCCGCCGCCCACGATGACGCCGAGCGGGGGCGCGAAGTGCGCTTGGGGTCGGTGCTCCTGCGGTCGATGTCGGGGGTGGCGGCCAGGAGCCGGCGCAGGAACACCAGCCGCTTGGCCTCCGGAGGTACGTCCTCGGGTCGGGTGCGATGGCGGGTGGTCCTCGCCACCGCGTCGCAGGTCGCGAGCGCTTCCCTCGCGCCGGGCTCTGCCAGGAACACGTCGAGCGCCTTCGTGTCGAAGCTCTGCACGATGGGCTCGATGCGCTGGATGAGCGCGCGCGTGGGCCTGGGCGTCACGCCATCGCGGGCGTCCCTCGAGGTCTGCGGCGTCAGCCCTCCAGCGCGAAGGCGTGCGGCGGGTGGCGAGGTGCTCGCGGACCAGGCGTCGTAGGCGTCTCGCACGAACTTGGTACGATCGGAGAGCACATGTCGGACCTGCACCCGCTCTTCTTGCACGGCGACACGGTCTTCAAGGCGGCGCTCACCGCGTTGCTGTTCGGCGGCACGATCGCGCCCTATGCGCGCAGGGCGCGCCGGCTCGCGCGTGAAGCGGCGGCGGCGCGTGATGCGATGCCGGCGCCCGTGCCGCTCGCGAACGTGCGCGAGCGAGGCGGCGAGGTGTGCGTGGGGGGCGTGCTCGCGGGGCCCAAGGGCGCGCGTGTGCTCGGATCGTGGGGCGCGCCGGCACGCGAGCCCGAGGGTGGGATCGTGCTGCGTGTCGGCGCGGAGAAGCTCGGGATCGAAGGCCCCGTCGAGATCGTGGTCGGCTCGCGCGAGAGCACGGTCTGGGGATCGACGCGCAAGACGCTGCAGTTGCGGCCCGGTGATCGCGTGCGCGTGCAGGCGCGCCTCTCGCGCGCGCCCGAAGCTTCGCGCTATCGCGAGTCGCGGGTCGGCCTCGTTTTCGAGCCCATTTCAGGGGTGATCCGGATGGCGGCCGAGCGGAGGCCGCGCCTCGTCGCGTGGCCGATCACGTTCTGGGTCCTGGGCGCGTTCCTCGGGCTCACGGTCTGGGCGATCGTCTTCGTGGGAGGTGGCCGGGTCGCTCTCGACGTCGCGCGCGCGGCGACGCCCGGCAGCGACGACGGCACGCGCCTCTCCGCTGCGGCGCTCGCCGCCGCGACGCCGTGGCGCGACGACGCCCTCCGCGTGCTCGCGGACAACCTCGCGCTCGATGGACCGGAGGCGTTCGAACGCGCCGAGAGGATCCTCGAAATCCTCAGGGATTGCCGGGGTCTCACGGCGCTCGAGGTGCGCCGCGGCCGAGCGGATCGCGCGATCCAGCGCGCCGATGCGTGCGGGATCCTCGCGCCGGGCGACATGCTCTTCGCGGTGGGGCGCCTCCGCGACGCGAGCCTCGCCTACCGCGAGGAGCGCGTCCCGCTGAACGAGCCCGCGCACAGAGCGCTGCGACGCGCCGAGGCCCACCTCGCCGCGCGCGCTTGGGAGCCGAGCGCCGTGGCTGTCGCCTCCTTTGCCGCGGCTTCGGGCGACACCGCGAAGGATCGGCAAGAAGCCCTCCGCTGCATCGGCGACGCCATCCGTGCGCGCGGCGGCGATCAGCGCGCTCGCGCGTCGCTCCTGCAGACCGGCCGCGCGATGTGCCGCGTGCTCGCCGCCGATCTCGCGCCCGTGGCCGAGCGCCGTGAGATCCTCGGCAACCTCGATTTCGTTTGGGGCGACAACCAGGGGATGGATTTCGCGAAGCTCCTCGTGAACCGCACGGGCCAGGCGCTGCTCGAAGAGCTGGGCGCGGGCGAGGGGCCGTCGACGGACCTCTATCGGTATTCGCTCTATCCGGACGCGTACCTCGCGGAGAACACGCCCGACAGCGATTGGGCCTCCATCGGCGTCTCCGAGATGGGCAACGACATCGCCCACATGCAGCGGTACGAGCGCAGGCACCTGGACGAGCACCCGTGGGCGATCTTCGCCTCGATGCTCGCCAAGGGGCGCAGCGACGCACGCGACGCCGAAGAGGTGCGCGTCCACGTCGCGGGGCACGTCGCGCTCTTCCTCGCGGCCACGGGGGATGACGACGGGGCGCGCGCGGCGCTCGCGCGGATCGCGGACATCGCGGACCTGCCATTGCAGGAGCCGCGGTGGGTGCGTCCGGGCGCGGGCGCGATCGGGGCGGTGATCGGGGCGCTCGCGAAGGAGCGCCCCTTCCGGCTGAAGGGCGTTCTCCATGGCGCGCTCGACGAAACCATCGGCCGAGCCCACGGCGAGCACGGGCGCGACGCGCCGGTGCGCGAGGCGCTGGCGCGCCTCCGCGCCGTCGTCCTCGATCGCGAGATCGCGGTGCCGCTCCTGCTGCTCGAGGCGTTCGCGCGGCGGTGACGCTACGCGGCCCGATGCGCGCCGAGTCGGGGCCCATTCACTCGTCCTGCAAAAGAACCTCCTTTTCCAACGGCGCGCGAGGCTGAAGACCCGGACCACGGCTCCGGCTACGCTCCCCACGCATGTCGACTGTCGAGATCGCGCGGAGCGTGGCCCGCGCCGCGCACGTGCTGCGGGAGGCGAATGCCGTCGTCGTCGCGGCGGGCGCAGGCATGGGGGTGGACTCGGGGCTGCCGGATTTCCGGGGGGATCGGGGGCTCTGGACGCAGCGGTCGCTGGCGGGGCTGGGGGCGGGGTCGCTGCGGCTGTTCTCGCCGAGCGGGCTGGCGGGCGAGCCGCACCTCGCGTGGGGGGTCTTCGTGAAGGTGCGCCGGCTCTTCCAAGCGGCGACGCCGCACGCCGGGTTCCAGCACCTGCGGAGCCTCTGCGCGCGGGCCGGGCGAGCGTTCGTGTTCACCTCGAACGTCGACGGGCACTTCCAGCGCGCGGGCTTCGACCCGCAGCGGATCGTCGAGTGCCACGGCAGCATGGACTTCGCGCAGTGCGCGGCGCGCTGCCGGCCCGGCGTCTTCCCCCTCGTCGAGCCGCGCGTCGACGAGGCCGAGGGCGGCCCGCGTGCGCGCGATCCGCTCCCCCGCTGCCCGACCTGCGGCGCGGTGGCCCGGCCCAACGTGGTGCTGTTCGGTGATCACCAGTTCGACGGCGCCCGCGTCGACGAGCAGCGGCGGCGACTCCTTTCCTTCCAGGACGAGATCGCCCGCGACCCGCGCCTGCGGCTCGTCGTGGTCGAGTGCGGTGCCGGGACGACGATCGCCACCGTCCGCCATTTCAGCGAGCAGCTCGTGCAGGGTGGGCGCGGGACGCTCGTGCGCTTGAACCCGACGGAGCCGGCCGTGCCGCCGGGGCACGTGTCGATCCCGCTCGGCGCCCGCGAGGGGCTCGCCGCGCTCGCGGCGGCCTGAGCCGCAGAGCTACCGGCAGGGAGGCACGAGCTGGAACGTGGGATGACCTGCAGCGGGCGCTCGATCCCTGGGTCTCACCCACGAGGGCGTCGAGCACCTTCATGAACGTCCAAGGATTGGGGCCGACGGCGCAGGCGTGTGATCACCACCTGCTCCTCCGCGATCCGCGCGATGCGCTTGCCATCGCGGGTGATCGCCCTGCAAGGCAGACCGCCGAGCGAGGGCGATGATCGGATGGGCGTGAGGCGACGTTGGCCGACGCGTTGACGCCATAGCCGATCGTCCTCGTCGACCCAGAGCAGCTCGCGCCCTTCCGGCTCGATCCAGAGAAGCCTCATCCGCGGTGGATCGTTTTTGCCGGCTCCGCTCGTGCCATGGGGCGCCATCGGGACGAGCGCCACGAGCTCCGGCGCGGCGTCCTTTCGCCAGCGCCACACACCCTCCTGGATGTCTCTTTCCGTTTTACCTTTGAGCCCAACGCTGCACAGCCCGATCGCCGACGTACCGTCCGGCGTGACCACCCAGGGCCCCGGCCACGACAGATACGCGACCTCCTTCGACCGGCCCACGATCACGCGCGAGCCCGCCCGGACGAACGTCACCGCGCGGACGCTGTCCGTGGTGATCGTGATCAACCGCTTGCCATCGGCGCTGAAGGCCACCTCGTCGCCGGTAATCTTCGGCGTGCTCCGAGCGTTCTTCCAGCCGTCGGTGCGGTCGAGCCAGGACACTCCCGTCTCATCGACGACGCTCCGTTCCGGCGCGTACACGAGAACGCGACTGTCCTGCGAGAAGGCGATCGAAGAAGAAGCGCGCTCTCGCTTGGCCAGGAACCCCTCGCTGGCGACCACGGCCCCGCGCTCCAGGTCGACGACCGCCACCGCGCTGACCTCCTCGTCGTACGGCGAGGACAATGACTCGAGGTTCCAGCTCACGGCGAGCCAGGCGCCATCCGGGCTGAAGTCGAGCGCGATGTCCTCATCATCGACGAGGCTTTCGGGCACGAACGACGGGGCTTCTCCGATCCTCGTGGGCATCACGAGCTCGTGCAGGATGGCCCCGTCGCGCACCCGCGCGATCCACACCCGCACCACCTGCGGCGCCGGTGGCCCTTTGGTCTTCTTCGGTGGTCCCACCATCCATGCCGGCAGGCACGCAAAGGCGAGGCGCTCACCCGCACGATCGAAGGTCACCGCGCAGATCTTGAAACCACAGGCCCGAAGCCGCGCTTGCAGATCGATCCTCACCCGCGCCTTCTTCGTCACGACCGTCTTCCTCGGAGGCATGGTCGCGCATCGTGCCATGGCTGCCTCGCTCTTTGGCGTATGTCGCCCATGGTGATCCCCTTCTCGTCAGCGCTGCTCCTCGCCGACGACGCGCGCGTGGATTTGCAGCGTGTGATGCGCGCCGATGTCCGAGAGGTCGAAGCAGACCACGCCGTCCTGGCCCGGGAGACACTCTCCGAGCTTGCGGGCGCCGCTCGGCAGCCGGACCCTCACGTCCACCCGGACCGTGAAGCGCGTGGGGCGCAGGGCTCCGGGCCGCCCGATGGTCCGCCCGCGCAGCGACGCGAGCATCGTCTCGGCGATTCGATCCCATGCCCCCCGGTGCGCCGTCACCGTGCCGACGTTCGCTGCGATCGCCGCGCCCTGGGCGTCGACGTCGACGACGATGGTCGCGACGCTCTCTCCCGCTGGAACCAGCGTCCGCACGTCGTACGACTCGGCCGCCGAGATCAGCGCGCCGCGACCGAGCCCGAGGTCTCGATCGGATTGCTCGAGCGAGTCCCGGAGCAACGCCGTGAGCCCTTCCGCCGTGGGGTTCGGTGGTCCTTTTCGTGGTCCGTAGAGCCTCTCGGGCGTCCCGCGCGCGGAGGCGTGCACGTCGGCGGAGGGCGGAGCCGCGTCACCCTCTGCGGCGCCTCGTTCCTGTCCGGCCGGTCCGGCTTCGTTCGAAGACGGCGCGGCAGGCGTTGGCACGGCAGGCGGCGGCGCGGCCCGCGTCGACGCGCCCGAAGACACGGCGCGCCGCGGGCCGCGTACCTTCGCCGGTGCTGGGCGCTCCGCCGAGACGGGCGCCTCGTGCGGTTTCTGCGGCTGCGGGGGCGCCGGCTCGTCGAGCGCCAGCTCGACGAGGGTGGAAGCTTCCGGGGCCGCGGCGATCGGATGCGCCTCCACGGGGAGCGCCGTCGCGATCGTGCGCGCGAGGAGCAACACGAGCACGTGCACGAGGATCGCGGC
Organism: Minicystis rosea; assembly: GCA_001931535.1. GTDB lineage: Bacteria > Myxococcota_A > Polyangia > Polyangiales > Polyangiaceae > Minicystis > Minicystis rosea. The sequence continues at coordinate 4,139,640 of CP016211.1, read as the reverse complement.
GGTCGCGACCGCCGGCCACGACGGCGAACGACGGTGTGCTCGGAGCGACCCTGGGCGCTGCGGCTCGATGGCCATGGCTCGATTCCAATCCGATCTTCGAACGACATGCGGTGATGCGGCCGGCTCGGCGGAGGAGACCGCGCGCACCGCGCAGGACGCAGTGACGATGGCTTCGGAGCAACGTCGGCGAACGCTGGTCCATCCAGCAAAGGCCCGTTCCCGAATGTGTGCACGCCGGCGCGATCCGTGAGAGCCGCGGTGTGACGATTAAGTAACGTTAATGGTCCGCGCGTCCGGTGAGCGGCACGGGCGAGGCGCGTGAATCGCCCTCGCGACGCGCGCGACCACCCTGCTCACCACGCACGCGGACGGTGGCGCCGGAGCGCACGAACCCGGATCCTTCCGGACCCCAGAGGGGCGCGGACCAAATCGCGTTGCTCGCGCCGGGACAAGGTCCGTCGACGCTCGACGTCGGTTGTTCCGGCGCCGGACCAAGGCACGCATTCCCTCGACCACCCCTGTTCCAGCACCCGAACAAGGTGTGATTTCTTTGCGGACCCTCGTCCTCCGCCGGGACAGGGCAGGGGAGCCGTTGTCAGGGGTTGTTCCGGCGCCGGAACAACCTCCCGCAACGCTTGCAAGAGGTTGTCCTGCGCCGGGACAGCCCCCGCTCACGACGCCTTGCCGCACGTTGTCCCGAATCGGGACCAGGCGGCGTCAGGCGACATCGGGTGTCCTCGTCCAGGACGAGGCACGGTAACGCGCGACGGACCTCGTCCCGGAGCCGGAACAGGGGTCGTCCAGCGTGTACGAGGGTTGTTCCGGCGCCGGAACAGGGGTCGTCCAGCGTGTACGAGGGTTGTCCCGGAGCGACGAGCGCGCAGACATCCTCGAACCGCGTCTCTACTCGGGCGCGCTCGAGATAAACGCAATCACCGGCGCTCGATCCCACCGTCACGCGTCGCGAGGTTGCCGCCTACCGTCGTGGAGCCGGAGGGCGTACGCTTGGCCCTCGATGAAGCTCGACCGAGCGCTCGTGGCGCTCGGTGCTCCTGTTGGTCGGCGTGCTCCGTGTCGGACTGGGCGTCGCGCACGAGTACGTGTACGTCGTCCTCCGTCGACGGCTCGCCGGAAGCCTCGCGCGCCATGTCGCCGCTGCCGGCATGCTGCTGCCGATAGCAGGGCTCGTCTGGTCCGCGGGCGCCGCGCTCTACGTCATTCGCAACGCGCCGCCGCTCGGCCTGCGCGTGCTCGTGGAGATCCCGGTTGTCCTGGCGATCTGGGGCTGGATCGAGATGATCATGGGCGGCGCCGTCGTCTGCGCCATCCTCGTCGTTCACAGGATCGCGCCGGGGCGCCGTCGATGATGGATGCGCAGCCCTCGCCGGCCACGGCCGCGTGCGGGCTCGGGGACATCATCCGAAGCTCGTCGCGGTGACGCCCGCTGCTGCGCGCATCCCGGCGCCTGCCGAGCGCGGTTACAAGGTCGCGTTCAGCTCCGCCGTCGTCATCCGCGATCCAGGCCCGAGCACGTTCGCGCAGTCCGCCGCCACCGTGTGCGGGCCGTGCTGCCGGACCGGGTAGAACTTGAACCCGAGCTCTTCCTTGTAGCCCCATCCGGACGCGGCCGTCGTGATGCGCGGGAGGCGGAGGAGATGGCTCGCGCCCGGATTCACCTTCACGGTGTACAGCCCGGGGTGCTTCGCGAAATAGGCCGCGATGTCCTGCTTGGGAATCGGGACGTCCCGCGCGTCGACCGGCTTCTTGGCGGCGTCGGCGATGGAGAGCGAGCATTTCGTCTGCTCCGCTTCGGGCCAGTATTTGCGGGTGAAGTCGATGGCTGTCTTGCCGGTGTTGCGGGCGAGCACGAAGAGATCGACCTCGCCTTTCTCGCTGTGGGGATCGAGCACCAAGCGTGTTTGCACGCCGCTCGCGCCCGTGTGCCACGCGGAGGTCGGGTGGTGTTTGGCGACGGCGGCCTCCATGGCAGTCCATGACGCCGTTTCATTCGGCACCACCGAGGAGGCCGGCTCGACCAAATCGTATTTCGCGGCGCCGGGCACCGGGCGAAAGAGCATGACGAGGTACGATTTGCCGACCTCCACCGTGGAGGCGCCGCAGTCGCGCCCCTCGCTCCTCGATTTCACCCCGTCGATCTCGAGCTTGTCGCCTCTCGCCACGGGGCCTTTCAAAAGCCCTTGCACCACGACGCTCGCCGAGCCGCCTCCCACGGCGATCACGTCGACCGCGGCCACGACGTCGGCGACCGCGACCGCGACCGCAGGATCGTCGAGCGGGCTCGCCGCCCGATCGCACGCGGCGCCGTCGCCGGCGAGCGCGCCGTGGAAGAGGACCAGCGCGAAGAGCGCCGAGAGCTTGCGCATGCCGTGAACACGGTACGTGACCTTCGCGCGCGGGGACAGCGGGGCGCGGGCGCCGCGAGATTGTCCCCCTTCGATGCGAAGGCCCACGTATCCTCCGCGCTTTGGAGGGCAGATGGACCCGATTGATACGCTTGCCGCGGGGATCAAGCACGTCGACGCGCTCCTCGACGAGGGCGCGCTCGAGCCTGATCTCGAGCGCAACGACTGGGATCGCATGAAGGTGCGCATCGGCATGGTGCGCGACGGGATCGACGATGTCCTCGGCGCGCTCGACGAGGCGCTCGAGGCCGCCGAGCAGGAAGAGGTTCGGTCGCTCATCAAGCGCCGGGTGGCGGCGTTGCTCGGACACGCCGGGGCCATGTTCTTCGCGAGCGGGGACGAGCGCGCCGCCTCCACGGTCCGCGGGCGCGCCATCGAGCTGTCGCCCGACGAGCAGCAGCGCGCCGAGCTCACGGCGGGTGACGCCGAGCCGCGCGCCTGGACACGCCTCGCGCATGCGCGCTGGCTCTTGTTCCACGGCAAGCGCGACGACGCCGACCGCCTCGCGAACGCCGTTTTGCGCGAGTCGAAGGCGGACCCGATCCGCCGCGGCGCGCGGGAGATCCTGCGCGCGCCCCGGCCGATCACGAGCGCGCCTCCGCTCTTTCGGATCAACGGGTGCGGCGTCGGCCTCTACGGCGAGCGCGACCGCGGCGAGGATGGCTGGTACGTCGCCACCTATTTCATCTGTGTGCTCTTCATCCCCATTTTCCCGCTCACCGCGTATCGCGTGCGCCGGACCGGGGACAGCTCTTATCAGTTCATCGCCCGTGAATCGCTCGGCCCGATCGCGCGCGCGTGGCAGATCCTCGGGCTCGCGGCCGCCGTCTTGGGGGTGGGGGGCGCGGCGCTTTCGAGCTACCTCGATTCGCCGGCGCGCAAGGCCCGCGTCGCGATAGAGGAAGCGCAGGTCGTTGAAAAGCGCGGCGATCGGGAGGCTGCGCTCGAACGTTACAGCGATGCGACGCGCCGCTACGGCGACACGCAGGACGTCTCGGTGGCGGCCGAGGCGGTGATTCGCTTGACCGCGGCGAGCGTCCCCGAGCCGTGCACGGCGGAGGCGGTCGACAAGGTCGGGCGCGTGGTCGACGCGTTCCATGCGCTGCCGCCGCGGGCGCAGGCGGCCGCGGCGGGGGCGTTGCTGAAGCGCCTCGATGGATGGGCCGCGCAGATCGGCGATGGATCGGTGCCCCAGATCGACGCCGGCCTCACCGTGCTCGACATGGCCGCGAAGATCGCCGCGAACGGCCTGGGGCACGCGGACATCGACGCTCGCCGCGCCAAGCTGCGCCGCGCGCTCGCCGGGCGCGTGGTCGCGGTGCGCCCGCTGCGCGCGCTCGCGCTCTACGTGCGCCCGCCGGTGGACGCCGAGGGGATCACCGCTGCGCGGACCATCGTCGACAGCTTCGGCACGGCGCCGTCGCTGTGGATCGAAGCGGAGCGCGACGTCGGCGCCTGGGCCGACGCGGCCGAGAAGCGCGCCGGGCAGGAGGAGGCGGCGAAGCGCGCGCGCGAGCAGGTGCGCGCGGCGCACGACGCGCACGACGCGGACGAGAAGCTCATCGCCGCCGGGGACGAGAAGCAGATCGCGGCCGCCCTCGCGCGGGCGCCGCAGGATCAGGAGCTCGCGGTCGCGGTCGCGCAGGTGCAGCGGCGCAAGGGCGACAGCAAGGCCGCGCTCGCGACGCTCGGCGCGCTCGGCGCGCCGGGCCGGCTGACGACGTCGGCGCAGATGGTCCTCGCCGCGAGCTACGCCGAGGCCGGCGACATGGCGAAGGCGGACGCGGTCCTCACCGATCTCGTGGCGGAGCGGTTGCCCGCGTTCCAAGAGGCGCAGCGCGCGCTGGAGGGCGCGGCGGTGCGCGCGGAGAAGGCCTACATCGATCGCGCCCGGGCGGGCGACATCGAGCCCACGCTGAAGAGCCGCTTGGAGAGCGCCGCCGAAGCCGATCGGCCCACCGTCTTCCGGACGTGGGTCTCCGAGAAGCTCAGCGCGGATCCCGAGCTCAAGTCGCTGCGCGCCGAGTACGTGCGCCACGACGCGGTCGTGCCCGCGTCGCTCTCGCTCGGCACCGTCAAGCTGCGCCGCGCCAGCGCCGCCGCGGGCGATGCGCGCCGCGCGCTCCTCGCCGAAGCGGAGAAGGTCTATCTCTCCATCCACAACGAAGGCGAAGGCAACCCGGGCTATCACCTCGGGCTCGGGCAGGTCTATCACCGCCTCGGCCGCACCGAGGACGGCAACCGCGAGCTCACGCGCGTGCTCGCGCAGAAGGATCCCGGGCTCACCTTGGAGGCCGCGCGGATCTATCGCGATCTCGGCCTCTCGGTGCGCGCGCGGCAGATCGTCGAGGACCTCTGGAAGTCGGCGAGCGAAGATCGCTGGAAGCACGCGGCCGCGGCGCTGATGAGCCACCTCGTGCGCGAGACCAACGGCGACGAGACCGACGAAGAGACCTGGCTCAAGCGCAGCGACACGAACGAGCCCGACGTGAAGCTCCTCCTGCTCCAGCTCGAGGCGCGCCGCCTGCGCCGGCAGGGCAAGTTCGCCGAGGCCGACACCGCGTTCGGGCGCATCGCCGAAGGGTACGAGCGCTCCGCCGCGCACGACGCCACGTCGGCCAACAACGCCGCCGTCTCGTACCACGATCGCTACAGCGTCACCGGCGATCCGGCGCACCTCCGATCCGCCGTGAAGCAGCTCGAGAACGCGCATCGCCTCGTCCCGCAGAACGCCATCGTGACCGGCAACCTCGCCGGCTCGTGCGCGCACTTCGCGACGATCACGGTGCTCGACCGCTGGATCAAGACGCGCAGCTTGGCGCTCGACGACAGCGAGGCGCGCGCCGTGCTCGACGCCATCCTGAGCGGTCCGCTGCGCGAGGAGGCCCTCGCCGCGCTCCGCAAGGATCCGTCCTTTCATCGCGCGCTCGAGCTGACGCAGGAGGAGCAGGCCCTCGCCCCGCAGCGGCAGGGCGGGTACCTGCGCCAGCTCGCGTGGCTCGATCTGATCGCGGACGACAAGGCGATCGTCGAGCTCGGCAAGCGCGTCACGAGCCTGCCGCCGTTCGACGGATCGGGCCTCGACGAGGCACGCAAGGCCGGCAAGGAAAAGGGCCGGCTCGAGCAGGACAAGACGGCCATCGCGCAAGCGGTGAAGCACGCCGAGGAGACGGTGGCGCGCGTCGAGCACGCGCGGCACGCCCCCACGCTGGCCGCGGCGCGGATGGTGCTCGCCCTGCACCGCTCCGCGCTGGTGCGCCTGGATCCCACGCCGAGCCACGTCGAGGCGGCGATCGATGCGCATCGCAAGGCCGCCGAGGCCTGGCCTGAAGGCGGCCTGGACGAGGGCCTCCCGTCCGCGCTCGCGCGCACGTCGCTGCTGCGCGCCGCACCCGAGGTGCCCTCGATCGCAACGCATCTGGCGAAGGACGATCAGGAGCAGCCCACCTGGCAGCTCCTCGCGCGGGTGGTGACCGACGCGGACGGCGCGGCGGCGACCGCGGCGCTGCGGCGCCGCCCCGAAATCCAAGAGGCGGCTCGCCTCGCCAAGGCGCGCATGGGCAAGCGCCCCGACATCACGGCCGCGCTGCTCGCGCGCATCGCCGGCGACACGGAGATGGAGCAAGCCGCCTCCGCGGTCTACCAGCGGGCCGACGTGGGCGCGGCGCTTCAGATGCGTGCGACGCTCGCGCCGGGCCAAGCGCTCGAGAAGAGCCAATTCGACTTCTGGAAGAGCGGCGGCAAGAGCCTCTGATGCTCATGCACACGGCGAGCGCGCCCCCCCGTGGGCGACGCTCGCCGGCGACCTTCACCGTCGCAGTGCGCCGCGATGACCGCTCGCACCACCCCAGATCCCACACACCCTCAGGCGTGGCCGGCCGTGACCTTGCCGAAGACGCGGCAGTAGTTTCCGCCGGCGATCTTGGCGATCTCGTCGTTCGCGAAGCCGTCACGCCGCATCTGCCCGGCGATCGCTTCGAAGAATCCTCCCGTCAGACCGGACCACGCCACGTTGGTGCCTTTGCCGACGCGCGACGCCAGCAAGTCGGTGTCGCTCCCGAGGCCGACGTGATCGACGCCCACGGCGTCGACCATCGCCTTGATGCTCCCCACGAGCTCCTCGAGCGAGCCGGCCATGTGCGTCCACACGCCGATCACACCGCCCGCGTCGGCCACGACCTTCGCGTGCTCCTTGCTGATGAGGCGCGGCTTCATCATCGCGGCGAGCCTTTCGTTCTTGCCCGTCCACGTGTCGAGGCTCGTGTGCGATACGACCAACGGCTGCGTCGCGACCTTCAAGGCACCGAGCACCGTCTCGTGGCTCGCGTGCGCGAGGTCCACGAGGATGCCGAGGCGATTGCACTCCTTCACGACCTCCACGCCGAACGGCGTCAGCCCTCCGAGGTGCGCGGGCGCGGTGTTCGTATCGCCGAGCGGCGACACCTTGTCGTCCGACTCGTGAAGCAGCTGAAGGTGCCGCACGCCGCGCCCATACACCTCCTCGACCCGCGCGAGCTGCCCCTCGATGAACTGCGCGCCCTCCACCGTCTGGATGATCGTCGGCCGCCCCTCCGCGTGCGCCGCTTGGAGATCCGCGAGGCTCAGCGCGCGACGGATCCCTCCCTTCGCCAGCTCCGCATCGATCGCCGCGAGCCACCGCAGGTAATTCGCGCGCGCATCCCCCGGCGCGTTGTTGGGCGCGAAGTCGAGCACGAAGCTCGCACACACCGCCGTCAGCCCCGACCGCTTCAGCTCCTCGGCAATGGAGAGCGCCGGCCCCTGCTCCTCGTCACGCGGCGGCCCTTCACGCGGCGGCGCTCCATGCGGCGGTCCTTCGCGCGGAGGCCCACCGTGCGGCGCGCGGTGCGGATGGGGCTCGGTGCCGGCAGGGTAGACGTGGTTGTGCATGTCGACGGCGAGCAGCCGCGTTGCGCTCGCGGACGGCGCCGGCGTTTGCGGTGTCGCGCTCGCAGGCGAGCTCGCCTCGGTCGCCGCGCACCCACCCAACATCACCCCTCCGACGCCGGCGGCCGCCGTCAGAAATCGTCGCCGCGACCATGTGACCGAAGGCTTGTTCACGCAGCACCCATGGCTCTTGTTCCTCGAAGATCAGCTCGCCTGTCTCGGTGCGCCTCTGCCGGCAGGGCCAAGCGATCGTCCACCGCCCGGTGCATCAGGCCGCGCGTTCCATGATTGGCGAGCACCTCGACGGCGAGAGGCCACGCATGTCTCTCGCTGCCATGAGCAAACACGTAGCTCGGGATGATCTCCCTACGAAAAATCTCGAACGCATCGGTCACGTCGGCGTCGGCAAGCCAACCGTCCGGTGCGTGCGAGCACGCTGCGCGCGAGCGGCTCGAGCCTGCCGATGAAGCGCATCGCGTACCAATTGGCGGAGCGCCAGTCGATCTCGCCCATGAGCCCGTCGATCCAGACGAGGTCGATCTCGTCGTCCGAATAGCCTGCACGGCGGAGGCGCTCGGAGATCAGCGACCAGCGATCGACGCCGGCGCCCTCTTGGACATCGGTCTCGGCGAGGCCCGGGAGCGCCCTCGCGCGCGCCGCCAAGTGAAAGACACGATCCTCGATGGGACCCCAGAGCTCCACGGCCTGATCGAGCACGAGGCCGGCGAAGGTCGCGACGATGAGGCTCGGGGCTTCGGGCTCGGGGCCGCCCTCTTCGATCCAGCGGACGACGCGCGCCACCACGGCGGGATCGATGTGCTTCTCGAGCTCGCGGGCACCTCGCGCGAGCCGCTTCTTCGTGCTCGCCTCGCGCGCTGGGCGCTTCGCCGTTCCTCGCGCGTCCGCGACGGTGAGCACGCGGAAGCCATCGGCGGCGAAGGCCGCCACCACGTCGTCGAACGGCGCGGAGGCATGATAGCCCCTCGTCCACGGGCCCTCGCCCAGGAGGCCGTCTTCGCCGGTGGGGATGAGGTCGAGGAGGGCATCGGCGAGGCCGAGGGCCCGCTCGCTGAGCGCCTCCGGCACGTCGGGCTCGGGGATCTTCGCGAGCGTCTTGGCCCGACGCTCCGCCTTCTCGTCGTGCAGGTAGAACGCGAGCTCGCCGTACGCGGGCGGGAGATCGAAGGCAGCCACCGCATGGCGCGCAGCGGTGAAGTCGCCGAGCCGGAAGACGAGCACCGGCGGCCCGGACTTCGCCGCTTTGGCGCTCTCCTGTTTGGTACGTGGTTTCGCTGCCGCAGCGCCTGCCTTCTTCTTCGCGCCCATGGGGCCACTCCTCGCTCTGAAGCCCGGAATGCGCTCGCGCGCGGCGCGGAGCGACGATCCGGGCGACTGCGAATCTCCCCGATGAAGGCGGCGACCAGCAAGTCAAACGACGTCAAATGGCGTCAGACGGCGCGCCCGGCGCGGAGAGCCCCGTACTCTCCCTCTCAAAACGTCGCATCGACCTGAAACCGCACCATGTGCTTTCCCTCGGCGGCTTCGGGACCGAACAGGTAGTGATAATCGCTCTGCAGCTTGAACGCGTGCCCATTCAAATACACGTTCAGCCCGCCGCCGAGCTGGCGCCCTTGCGTATTGGCCGTCTGAATCAGCGCCGGATCCGTGCCTTTCATGGCAAAGAGCTGCTCCCAGCGGCCCACCACCTGGACGAGGCGGTGCACCATCATGCCGAGTTGGAGCAAGGAGCCATAGCCCGAACGGCCCCACGCCTCCGCCGGCTTCCCATCCACCTCGCCGGTGATGTGCTCCGTGGATGCTTTGCGGACGAGCCCTTCGGCCAGCACCGAGAAGCCTCCATATTTGAAGACCAGATCGGCCGCGCCATGAATGTAGTTGGTCGTGCCCACGGCGAGGTTCGACCCATACGTGCTGTTCGCTCGATTGGTGCGGTAGTTGTATCCGCCCGCGAAACCGAGGGCGAGGCGGGGCCGGCGCTCGCGCGCGAGGTCGCCTTCCTGATCGTCGTCGAAGGTCCCGAAGGGGCGCACGGTCAGGCGCAGGAGCGCGAGCGGGCCGGGTTTCGTCCCGCCGAAGCGATTGCGACCGTCGCCCGAGCCGATGAAGAGGTTGTATCCGAGGATGTTGTGCGACCCGAAGAGATTGCTCGACGAGAGCATCAAGCCCACGTCGCGATCGAGCGACAGCTCACGGACCATGTTGGGCCGATCGACGAGCTCCAGCGCGAACTCGCGGATGGTGCGCGCCCGATCGAAGGGCACGAAGAACTGGCCCACGCGCACCTCGAGATCGCGGAGCTTCACGTATTCGACATAAGCGTCGAAGATGGGGGAGTAATTGTCCTTCTCGAAATCGTTTCCGCCGAACGCGAGCTGGACGCCATAACGCAGCTCGGGGACGAGCACGTGACCGTACGTCCAGAGACGCACGGTCTTCACGTTGATCTCGTTCGTGGTCCCGGAGGCGTCGTGCGTCACCGTGTCGCGGATCTGGATGCGCGCGCGCCACGTCGAGGAGAAGCGCCCATCGGTGGTGGCGATGGTGAACCCTTTGCCGGGCGCCGCGCTGAGCGAGAACGAGGAGCGCTCGGCCGGCGCCGCGCCGGGCTTCGGCGCCTCATCCTGCTTCGCGGTCGCACCCTGTTTGGGCGACGCGTCGTCTTTTGCCGCGTCGGCGCCCGCCGGTTGCTCGACCGTCTTCTTCGCCGCGCCCTTCGTCGCAGCTTCCTGCGCGGCCGCCGGCGCGACGGCGCCGAGACCGACGATCAGGGTGAGGGCAGCCGTGCGAAGCGAGCGCATCATGGCCGCGGGATTAGCGGGCAACATCCACCCAGTCAACGCCGCTCTCCGGGATTCGGCGCGGCCCGGAGGCACCGCTGCGATCTGCCCTACGGCGCCGCGAATCCACCCGCTGCCGCGCGCGAAAAGGCGCCGCCGCCCTGGCTCGCGCGCACGGCCGACTGCGAGAACACGAGGAACGCCCGGCGGATCTCGCTCGCATCATGCGACGGCGTGAGGACCCAACGATCTTCGATCCCCATCGTCCGGAACACCTCGCGGAAGTCCGTGTGCCCATCGGAGATCCCCATGGCCGCGATGATGTGGCTCTCGGCCATGGCCATGTCGCGCACCACGGCCGCCACGTCCGCCGCCTTGGCGCGCAGCGAGTGCTCGTCGGCGCCGTCGGTGATGAGGAGCGTCACCGTCCGCACCGGCACACCGGCGGCGGCAAACTCCTGCGCTTTGGCCAGCACCGTGCCGAGGAGCACCACCGCTTGATCGTAGAGCGGCGTCCCCAGCGTGGGATCGTAGTTCGCGCTCGTCATCCGCTCCGCCTGCGCCACCAGGCAATACGGGTGCAGCACTTTCCCGTTCAGATACCGCGTGTGCGACAGAATCGAGTCCTTCTGCTTCGAGGCCACGAGCGCGTCGAGCACCAGATTGTGCCCCTCGCGCACCGCGCCCGCGTTGCCCGCGAACCGAATCGATCCCGAGTCGTCCGGCATGATGGTGACGAGCACCACCTCGGACGACTCGACATCATCCACGTTGACGCCGAGCCCCGCCTGAATCTGCGCGCCCAAATCCGGCACGTCGAGCACGGCCCGCGCCTTCGGCGAGATCGTCCCTTCGTCCTCGGCAGCCTTGAAGAGCTGCGAGAGGCTCTTCGAGGTGAATCCATTGTTCCGCATGTGATCCTCCAATCTTCGGTGTGCTCTCGGCTCAGAACGTGACCGAGAAAGCTGACGTCAGGCCCGAAGCGGCTCGACCTCCAAGCCAGCTCGGGTGGTCCGGGGTATGGGAGGCTCCACCGAGCTTTGCTCGGTGGAGGGAAAGGGGCAGCGCCACTTTCCCGGGACTAAACAAGCCACTTGCTCATCGGGTCCGTGCTCTTCACCAGCTTCATCCCGGCGTCGGCGAAGCGGCGCAGCGCCTTGTCGGCTTCGTCGGTGAAGTCGGCGACGAAACCACCCTTGCCGTCGGGCACGGTGACGGCCGACATGCAATCGGTCACCAGATAGACCTTCCGCGCCAGCGCCGGATCGGTGGCCGCGATCTCGGTGAGGATGTCGTCGATCGAGCTCTTCACGCAGTGGCTCGCGGCCTGTCCGGCGATGATGACGGCGTCCGCGGCGAGCAGCGTGCGGAGGAACTGGGTGTTCTTCTGCGCGAGCGGCTGCCCGTCGTGCCGCGTGAGCACCTCCGGCTGCATCACCGAATAGTTCTCCGTCAGCGGGTGACCGCCCTTCACCTCGACCCAGCTCTGGGTCCCGCGCGCATACGCGTGGAACATGCGCGCCTCGTGCACGACGCCCGCGAGCGCGTGCCCGTCGCTCCCCAGGATGCAGTGCGGCGGCCAGAGGTAGAGTTGATATTTGCCGGCCTTCTCCAGCGTCTCGCAATAGTGGCGGACCTGCTTCAAGAGCCATCCGTAGTTGCCGCCGCAAAGCCACTTGGCGAGCGCCGGGCTCGGGCGCACCGCGCCGGCGTCGATCTCCGCGGTGGTGATCACCCGATGGGCCGTGAGCGGCTCGCCGTCGCCCGTGATCCAGAACGAGGGGAAGAAGATCTGGTGGGCGAAGTGGGTATCCATCGTGGCCGTGATGCTCGTGATGGTGTCCAGGTTGCGATAGACCATCTCCGCGATCCGGCGGCTGTCGTCGACGGCGCCGCGCCCGCTCCGCCCCGCGACGAAGAGCGATCCCTGCGGGAAGCAGAAGTCCTTTTGCACGTCGATGAGGAGCAGGTGTGCTTTCCGCGTGTCGGCGCCCGCGGGCTTGATGTCGTGTTGCTTGCGGTACGCCGCGGCGGCCGCCGTCAGCGCCGTCTGGTCCGGGCCGTACGCCCAGCGCTCCGCGTTCTTGGGATCGTGAAACGAGGGAAGGGGCAGCTCCGTGTTTCGCATGTTCGTTCTCCACGAGACGGCCTGCGCCGAGGCCTTTGCCGAGGCGTGCCGTCCTTTCGATCGCCGGGTGAATCCCAGCGGGGTTATCTCGTGTTGCGGCCGGTGCCGCAGGTGAATCCGTCGCGCGCTACGCGATGCGCAGCGTGACAATCTCGTGCGCGCCCACCGCGAAGAGGCCGGTGGGGCCGGCGAACAACCGTGTCTCGCTGTCGACGAAAGGCTCGGTGTCGGGGAAGCGCTTCGTCTCCACGAGCGCTCCCGCGCGCGCCTCCACGCGCACGAGCCCAGCTTCGGTGGCGGCGAGCAGACAGCCGCCGGCCGCACACTTTCCGCGCAGCGTCCCGAGCCACGATCCATCGTGACCCTCGGCCTCCGCGGCGGCCTCCACCGCGCCGGAGGCGCGCACCAACACACATTGATGGACCGTGCGCCCGGCGTGCCGCGCCGCGAAGGTGATCCACGCGCGATCACCGTCGAACACGCACTCCGCATCGAAGATCTCGCCCGGCAGGAAAGGCAGCTTCACCGTGTCGAGGAGGCCGGTCCGCTCCGCGTCGAAGACGAACGCCACCGAAAGGGTGCCTGCCCGATAAAAGCCGAGCCCGAAGCGATCACCGATCCAGAAGCGCGTCTGTCCCGCCAGCACCTCGCCGATGCGAATGGCACCCTCGACGCGCGCCGCAAAGCCTCCATGCGAGAGCGGTTGTCCGCTGCGCTGGAGCCGGCCGCCGTGGGCCCAATAGCGATGACGGCCATTGGCCCCGAAGACCGGACGGCCGCGGCAGACATCCACGGTGAAGCGCTCCGCCGCGCGCCCCGGCGCGAGCGCCACCGCCTCGGCCCCGCGGCCCACGAGGGTCTCGTCACCCGAAAGGGCGAACGAAATCGTCGGCAGGAGCGGCCCCGACAGCACCTCGCGCCCATCCTCGCGGACGAAGCGATCCTGATCGTGGACGAGCCAGCGCAACGTCCCGTCCTGCATGGCCGCGACCACGATCTCGCCGGTCGTCTCGAACACGCGTGTGGCGAGCACCCGCCCGCGCGCAATCGTGACTTCCCGAAGGGCCGCCTTCGCCGTGACCACGCAGCCCGGGCAGACCGCGCGCGCGTGCTCGGCGCCGCACGCCGCGCAGCGGGTCCAGCGGAGATCGTCGAGGAGCCCCCGCGGGAACACGCCCCGCTGATCGCGCACGAAGACCGCTTGGAAGGTCTCGAGCAGATCATCGGGCAACGCCGAGAGCGGCACGGCGGGCCGCGGATACTGCACCTCCGGATGAAACACGGTGATGCGCTTGAGCGGACGCGCCCCGTGCGGAACGCGACGCGCCGGATCCTGCGGCCGGTAGATGCCGCCGTGCGGTCCGACGCAGACCAAGCTCTGGAGCAGCATCACCGCGAACGCGTACCAATCCGAGTCGCGATCGTGCGGCAACACGGGTACGGGGCGCGTGAGATCGGGATCGCAGAGCCGCGGGTCGACGAAGCGATCCGAGTACACCCGGCAGCGGAAAGACCCGAATTGGAAGCTGTCCGCGTCGATGAGAAAGGCGCGGCCATCCCGCACGAGGACGTTGAGATCGTTGAAGTCGCCGATGACGATGCCGCGCGCATGCAGCGCCGTCACGGCGCGGTGGAGATCGACGAGCGCGGAGAGGGCATCTCCGGCCGGGAGCCCCGATCGCCGCAACGAAGGCTCGGCATAGCGGAGCAGCACCTCGGCGCCCTGCACGTGCGTCATGGTGTATCCGGCGACGCGCCGCCCGCTGCGATCGGTGGCGAGGTGGAGGGGGCCGACGACGCCTTCGGGCAGATCGCGGGGCATCTCCCGCATCTTGCGTTGATGGGTGTCGAGCCGTTCGGCCGCGGCCTTCTGCTCCTCCGGGAGCCCCGCGTAATCGGGGTGATCGGGAGTCTTCCACAGCTTGAGGACCGTCCCGTCGCCGAGATCGAAGACGTCGGCCTCACCACCCTTGCCGATGGCCAGGGCCGGATCGATGCGCGCACGGCGGCTGTTGACGTAGACGTCCATGACCCAAACCCCTCTCGAGTTCGCTCCCCGATGTCGAATCACGCACCCTTGCGACGCAGCATCACCAGCGTCGCGTCGTCTTCCAAAAGCCCTCTCGTGCGCGACAGGATCCGCTCGTCCCAAAGCGGTCTCACTTCGTCGCGGTTCCAGAGGGCGAGTGTCCGCCGCACTCCGTCTCGGTTGCGAAAGTGCCTCTCGTCGTCCCAGAGCGCCGCGAGCTTCTGCCCACCATCGAGGTCGGCGAGCGCGGCGGCTCCATCGGTGCCAATCAGCACCCGGCGCACGTCCGTCGCCGAGAAGGTCTGCACCACGGAGAGCTTGGGCGCGTCGTCTCCGAGGAGGCCATATCCGATGTACGGCGGCGCATCGCCGGGGAAGGGGCCGAGACGTCGCGTCTCGCCGTCGACGACCACGATGCCGTCGCCGGATGCGAACACGCACCCTCGATCTCCCTGAACGGCCACGCCGAGGACGGTGAACAAGAAGAGATCGCTCACCGTGCTTCCGAGGCGTTCACCGGCCGCGCGCGCCGCGGGGCGCAGGGCCGCGAGCACGTCGTCGCCGAGGCTCGAGAAGAGCGCGCCGTCGTCGAGGTCCGCGCCCTCCGCGAGACGCCGCATGAGGAGGGCCGTCACCATCCGCGCCCCGAGCGCCGCGCCGACCTCGCTGTGCGCGCCGCTGCCGCAGCCGTCGCACACCACCGCGACGATGCGATCACCGTCGTTGCGGATGGCATAGGCATCCTGGTTGCCGCGCCCGGCGAGGACATGGCTGCGGCCCGTGACGCTGCCGCCCGCGATCTCGAAGCGTGTGCGCTCGTCCTGAGACAAGACCTCACCCTCCCGGCGCGGTCCGTGCGCGCCGACCTTCCCATCTGCTCTCGAAGCGTCCGCCTTGGGGCGGCCTTCAAACCTCGAAGTCGAAACCCTCTTTTTCCAGCTCGCGATATCGCTTCTTGTCGAAGCGATAGAGTCGGGCCGCGCGGTGCGCGACGTCTTGCTCCACTTCGTCGAGCTCCTCCAAAAGGCCCATGGCGAGGACCTTTTTGCGGAAGTTGCGCTTGTCGAGCGCCCGCTCGAGGATCTTCTCGTAGAGGCGCTGGAGCATGGTCAGCGTGAACTTCGGCGGCAAAAGCTCGAAGCCGAGCGGGCGGTAGCGCACCTTGCCGCGCAGGCGCTCGAGCGCGGTGTTGGTGATGTCCTCGTGATCGAACGCCAGGCGGGGCAGATCCGAGACGGCGAACCAGGCTGCCTCGCGCGCGTCGGTGGCCGCTTTGACCCGGTGATCGGAGAGGTTCACGAGCGCGTAGTAGGCGACCGTGACCACGCGCTCGCGCGGGTCGCGCTCGAGCGCGCCGAAGGTGAAGAGCTGCTCCAGGAACACGCGCGAGAGGCCCGTCTCCTCACCCAGCTCGCGCCGGGCCGCGTCGTCGACCGACTCGTCCACGCGGACGAAGCCGCCGGGCAACGCCCACCGCCCGGCGAAGGGATCGAGATCGCGACGGATGAGCAGGACCTTCAGGTCCTCTTCGTCCAGGCCGAAGACCACGCAGTCGACGGCCAGCGCGGGGCGGGCATATTCGTACGAGAAGCTCACCGTGGACCCTCCGTGTTCTTTGTACACCAACCTTGGTGTCAAAAGTACACCATGTCAAGGCGCGCTCCCCGCGGAATCGCCCGCCGGGGCCGAAGCCGTGTATGATCGGCGGCGCCCATGGCCGAAGCAGAGGACGATCCGTTCGAGCTCTCCCAGGAGGAGACGCAGGTCATGCTCGGCCGCTACGCAGGGGCATCCGTGCCCGAGCTCACGCGCTCGACGGGCATGCCGGCCGAGCGGGTGAAGGCGATCGTCGCGCGGCTGACGGATCTCGGCCTCCTCGGAGACGAGGTGCCCGAGGCGGCCGCGGGGAACGCCGCGCCGCGCCCCGAGCCGATGAGCGACGCCGGCGCCGCGCACGACGATCTGGTGGCGCTGCTCGACGCCGCGACCTTCGATCTGGTGATCCCGGACGAAGCGGCCGTGTTGGCGCCCGCGCCCGCGAAGCCTGCGAGCGTGGCGCCGCGCGCGCCCGCCGTGCGCGCGAAAGAGGACGAGGAGCCGAGCGCGAGCCCGGCCGCGGAGGACGAGCCCGCGCCCGAGCCCGACGAGGACGATCGCGCCGCGGAGGCCGCCGAAAAGAGCGAGGACACGCGCGAGTACCACAAGCTCTACGAGGCGGAGCTCCATCCGCTGCCGCTCGACGAGCGCGTGCAACTGGCGGGCTCTGCCACCGGCGCGAAGCTCTTCGCGCTCTGCTTCGATCCCGTGCCGAGCGTGATCGCGGCCATCTTCACCAACGCAACGGCCGGCCTCGATCACGCGCGGCTCGTCGCGTTCCATCACCGCGATCCGCGCGGCCTCGAGCACGTGGTGAGCAAGAGCGCGCTCGTGTCCGATCCGCTCGTGCACCGCCGCTTGGTGCGCAACCCGGCGACGACCGAGGGCATCCTCCGCCGGCTGCTCGGGAACAAGCGCCTGCCCGAGATCTATCGGCTCTCGCTCGATCGCGAGGTGCCCGATCGCAGCCGGGCCACCGCCCGCACCCTGCTTCGGACACGCTGGGCCGCCTCGCAGGCCGAGGAGCGCGTCGAGCTCATCCTGCGCACCGAAGGGCGCGTGCTCGTGGGGCTCACGGGGGCGACGTTCGACAGCCGGATGACCTCGATCCTCTGCTCGAAGACGTACACCTCCATCGTGCTCGTGCAGAACCTGGCCCGCTTCCCGGCGACGCCGCCGGTGCTGCTCGCGTTCCTGCTCCGGCAGCCGATGGTGAAGCGCCAACCGCAGCTCCGGAACATCATCCTCCAGCACCAGAACACGCCGAGCGACGCGAAGCGCCGCGGGTAGGCCGAGGATCAAGGCCGGTGCGCGGGGCGCGGTCGCGCCACGTAGGCGGCGATCAACGCATGCGCTTCGCGCTCGAGCACACCGGCGCCGAACAACGGGCCGCGCTCGTGCACGGCTTTGTGCGCGAGCGCTTCGACCGCGGTCTCGATCACGATGGCTGCGAGCGCGGGATCGCGATCCGGGTGGAGCTCGTCCGCCCTCGCGCGGAGGAGCTGCTCGAGGGCTTGGACGAGCTGCCGGCTCGTGTTCATCGCCTTCTTGATCTTGCCCACGCGCGGCACCTGCTCGTGGAGGATCTTGTGCAGCGCCGGATCGATGCGGTGCGCGTCGGCGCCGGCGCGGATGATGGCGAGCAAGGCGTCGTCCAGGCTGGCCGTCGCCGCCTCGGCCAGCGCGCGCCGCATCACCGCGACCACCTCGTTCGCGTGGCGCTCGATGAGCGCGGCGACCAGCGCCTCCTTGTTCGGGAAGTATTGATAGAGCGAGCCGACGCTGACGCCGGCGCGCTCCGCGACGCGCGAGGTGGTGGTGCGCTCGTAGCCCTCGGCGACCAAAACTGAAGCCGCGGCGGTGATGACGGCGTCGACCGTCGCCTTCGCGCGCGCCTGCCGCGGCAATTTCCTGGGCTTCGTGTCGATCGCGGGTCGCTTCATGGGCCTCCTCGGAATGCGAATGGCGAATGTGAAGGAAGCTTCACATATTGCCCGCACCATGGAACCTGTCATCCACGAACCGAAGATCATCCTCGTCACCGGCGCGTCCTCGGGCCTCGGCCGCGCCATCGCCAAGCACCTCCACGAGCGCGGCCATCGCGTGTACGGCACCAGTCGGACGCCGGCCGCGGAGGCGCCGTGGCCGATGCTCGAGCTCGACGTGTGCTCGGATGCATCGGCCCGCGCGGCGATCGCGACGCTGCTCGAGCGCGAAGGCCGCATCGACGTGCTCGTCAACAACGCGGGCTATGCGTTCCTCGGCGCGATCGAGGAGACCTCGCTCGACGACGCGCGCGCCCAGCTCGAGACCAACTTCTTCGGCGCGCTGCGCTTGATGCTGGGCGTGCTCCCGGCGATGCGCGCGCGTGGCCGCGGGAACATCATCAACATGAGCTCGTTGTCCGGCGTCGTCGGGATGCCGTTCGCCGGGGCGTACGCGGCGAGCAAGCACGCGCTCGAGGCGGCGTCCGAGGCGCTTGCGCACGAGCTGCGGGGCACCGCGCTGCGCGTGACGATCATCGAGCCCGATGGGATGCGCACCGGCATCGGGTTTCATCTGCCGCGGCACGATCACCCGCAGCTCGCGGCGCGGCGCGGGCGGCTCGTCGCCGCGCTTCGCGAGGTCACGGCGACGGCGGGGCCCGGCAACGCGCCGGAGCTGCTCGCGCACCGCGTCGGCGAGGCCATCGAGGCCGCGGACCCGCCCTTGCGGATCGTGATCGGCGACATGGCGCAGCGCTTGATCGCCGCCAAGCGCACGCTCGACGAGGCGAGCTTCGCCGCGCTGATCGAGCGCAGCCTCCCGCTCGATCCTCCGGCCGACGTCGCCGCTCCGATGGAGGTGTCGCGATGATGCGCGCGCTCGATCGCGGTCTCTCGGCCTCGCTCTCGCAGCGCCTCGCGATCAGGGGCAGCGCTTCGTAGAGGGCCGTTCGAGCGCTGCGCGCGATCCATGTTTGCGCGTCGCGGGGCGAGCGCGACAACCATTCCGCTGTCGGGCGTTGCCCGCTACTGCGTGCAATGCCCGTCGAGGCAGGCGAGGCCCGAGGCCGAGCAATCGATACAAGCTTGGGCGCCTTTGCCACAGGCTTGATCGGACATGCCGAGCTGACAGGTGTCCTGTTTGCAGCAGCCGCTCGGGCACGTCTGGGCCGTGCATTTCGGCTGCGCGGTCACGCATGCTTGGCTCGTGCAAACGAGGGACACGGCGGCGCAATCGAGGCACACCTGGCCGCCTTTGCCGCATTGGTTGTCGCCCGTGCCGGCGACGCAGGTGCCTTGGGCGCAACACCCGTTGGGACAGCTCGTCGCATCGCAGCTCCCGCCGCCGGTGCTGCTCGACGTCGTGCTCCCGGACGTGCCGCCGCCCGCATTGGCACCGGCGTGACCGGCGGCGCCGGCCATGCCGCCCGACGCTTCGGGGCCCGTCGTCGCCGCGCAGGCGGCGATTGCGATGGCCATTCCAACGATGAGGGTAGTCCCCAGCTTTCCCACGAACGCGATGCTACGCGGCCGCCCGGACAGGGCCAAGCCTCGTGCTCGTCGACGGTCCCGAAGCGGACGTGCGCGGCGCCGGTGGGCGTGTGTTTGTGCGGCGATGCGCGGGAGAGCGGAGTATGGTCCCGCCCGTGAAGCGCGCGCGCGGCGGTCCCGGAGTCGATTGTTGATGCGTCCGGCCGTCGTCGGTGCAGCGGTGGTGATGGCCGCCGCCATCGCGGGGATCGGTGCCTTCGCGTACAGCGCATTCACCGGCGGGAGCAAGGCGCGCGGCGCGAAGATCGCGCGGGGGAGCGAGGACTTGGCGTCGCCGCGCGGCCGAAGCGTGCTCGCTCCGCGGGACGGGAACGATGAGACCGGACGCGCGGGCGAGAGCGCGGGCACGGGAGCGCCGTCGCCCACGGCACGGGCCGCGAAGAACGTTGGAGCTCCAACGAATTCGGAGGAAGGCGACGCCGCGGGGCCGGGTGAGGTGAATGACGGCGCGCATCCCGCGGTCCGCTCGCCGCGCGTGTCGGGGACGACGGTCGTCACGGGCGCTCCCGGTGAGCCGGCATTGCCATTCTTCCCGAGCGCCGGTGGTCCGGCGGTGAACGGCGCCGTCGCTCCGGGCAATGGCAGCGTGGTGATCGGGATGGGTAGCCTGTCGGCCCTCGATGGCGGTGGCGCGTGCCCGGCCGGCATGGTCGATGTCGGATCGTTTTGCATCGACGCGACCGAGGTCACCAATGCTTCGTATCGCGCCTTCCTCGAGGCGCGCCCGAATCGCCGGCTCCAGCCGTCCGCGTGCCAGTGGAACGTCGATTACACACCCACGCTCGGCACGCCGCCGTCCGACGAGCGGCCCGTCGTCGGCGTGGATTGGTGTGATGCCTGGTTCTATTGCTCGTGGTCCGGAAAGCGCCTGTGCGGGAAGATGGGCGGCGGCAACAACGCACCGGGCGCGTTCGCGGATGCGACGCGCAGCGAATGGCACGGCGTCTGTACCAACGGCGGGACGACGGCCTTCTCGTACGGCGAAGTCTTCGACGCGACCAAGTGCGCGCACGCCGGAAATGACGGCTCGCTCGCGCCCGCAGGCGCAGTGGCCTCGTGTGTGGGGACGAAAGCTCCCTACGAGCAAGTGCGCGACATGAGCGGCAATGGTTGGGAATGGGAGGACTCGTGCACGGGGACGGCCGGCGAGAAGGACCTGTGTCGCGTGCGCGGGGGCGGGAAGCAAAGCGGTACGGCGGACGGGATCTGCTCGATGGACCAACTCGTTCGCCGCGAGCAAGCGTTCAAGACGGTGGGCATTCGTTGTTGCGCCAACCATCCATCGGGGCCGTGAATCTCGTGCGGGGCGCGGAATGCCTTGCAGAGCGCCGCGCGCGGGCCGTCCCGAGCGTCGAGCGATGAAGGCCCCATCGTGATCACGCCCAACGCCGTCTCGTGGAACGAGGCCACGAGCGACGTTGGGCGCGGCGTGATGTTTCGGTGCGAGCTCAGGGCCGGCCCATCGTGATCAAAGGCCGGCCCCATCGTGTTCAGGGCCGGCCCAGCCGGCCCGGGGTCTGGGGCCGCTTGCGGCCCCATCGTGATCAAAGGCCGGCTCGTCCGGCCCGGGGTTTGGGGCCACTTGCGGCCCCATGTTGTCAAGGCGTGCTGGAGGGATCGGCCGGATCGCTGCCGGCGTCGCGTTCGTCGCCGTCCCAGAAGCCGTCGCCGTCCCGGTCCACGCCGAGACGCACGCCGGAGGCGGGCGGCACGCAGGTGTACGTCACGGGGTTGCCCCAGCCCGTGGCCAAATAACGCAGCATCGCGTCGTCGATGGGAGGAAGCGATTGCCGATCGCTCACGAAATGGCCCGCTCCGACGTAGAGGAAGCCCACTTCGGAGCCGATGAGCACCGTCTTGGCGATGAGCTCGCATTCCCCGGCGTCGGCGCGCTGGCGGAGGAGGTTGATGCGCGGGTTGGTCGCTGCCTGGCCCGAAGGCCCGAGCGTGATCTGCTGTCCCACGATGGGGGCGAGATTGGTGGGGAAGGCCAAGAGGAAGGCCTCGAGATCCCGGCGCTGGACATCACCCTCCGGCCCGTTCGGGAAACCACCGTTGCCCGGCCCGGTGGCGTCCTCCGTGAAGCTCACGCCGGTGTGGAAGCGGAAGAGCGTGTCCACCGTCCCGTCGTGGAGGAAGCCGAAGCCGCGCACCTGATCGCCTTTGAAGGCGTCGTCCTGCGAGGTGAACCCGGCGATGATCGGGTTACCGAACATGCCGACCTTTTGATAGAGGTTGCGGAGGTGGGGAATCTTGAAGAGCTGGAAGTTGAAGTCGAAGGTGTTTCGTCCATCGGTCCCGAAGTAGCCGGGCGCGGCGGTGCCGGGGTTCGCGTCCCGATCGAGCTTGTGGCAACCGTTGCAGGTCAGGACACCGCAGCTCTCGCCTTCCGGGCAGGCCGGGTCGATACCGCAGTTGACGGTGTCGAAGAGCTGCCGCCCGTGCGCCTGCTGCGCGTTCCAAGCATTGTTGAGCGGCATGTTCGGGTTCGGCGGGTAGGTGAGCTGAAGGATGAAGTCGGTGAGCTTCTCCATGTCGGCGTCGGGGAGCGGGCTGCTCTTCCCGAGCAGATCGGCAAATGCCCCTTGGAACTTCATGAACGCGGCGTGCTCGTCGAAGGTCCCGCTGTCGGGCTGGGCGCTGGGCGCGTCGTTGCCGCCCGTGCGATCGCCGCGCCAGTGCATCGGGCCGTGATTGGCCATCCCGCGGAGGCTCTGCGTCGTCATGGGCCCCTTCATCGGATGGTAGATGGGCTCCATCATCTCGCCGTTGAGCAGGTTGAGGAGGGAGCTGGCGAAGGGACCGGGGTTGTTGAGCAACTCCCCATCGGGGTTGCCGAGATCCCAGGCCAAGCTGTCGAGATCGCCGAAGACATGGCAGCTCGCGCAGGCCGAGTCGCCGTGGGTGGACGAGATCGAGGCGTCGTAGAGGAAGCGGCGGCCGACCGTGACGCTCGGCGGCTCCGGGTTGTGCATCTTCACGTGCGCCGTCTCCGCGCGCGTCGTGGTGTCGAGGACCGAGATGGCGTCGTCGAAGCGGGTGAGCACGTAGATCTGCTTGCGCGCTTCGTCGAGCACGAGCCCGGTGGGGCCGCCGCCGCTCACCGTGATGTGGTTTGCCGCGCTGGGGACGAAGGTGTCGTTCTCGAGCTGCGCCGTGGAGAAGATACCGACTTTGCTCGAGCCGAGGGCCGAGACATAGAGGGTCGCGCCGTTCGCCGTCACGGCCATGCTCTGCGGGAAGGCGAGGCTCCGCACGCTCTCGGCGTTGGGTGACGCCGGGAGGGACAGCACCCCGTCCACATCGTAGTTGATGTGCTTGTTGAGGTGCCGCGGCGCGACGCTGCCGCCCGGCGTGAGCACGGTGATCCGACTCTCGTGCAGGTGCCCGCGCAGGCTGTGGCCCGCGAAGAGCCCAGGGCCCTCGAAGCGATCGGCGTTGTTCGCGTCCGTGTTGGCGACATAGACCTTCTTGCTCACCGGGTTCACGACCATGTTGAACAAGACGGTCCCGACGCCCGCGTAGAAGCCGCCGTTGCCCGCGACTTGCTGCGGCGGGTTGGCCATGGCGTCGAGCACGAAGACGTCTTTGTCGGGGAGCGAGAATTTCACGTATTGATCGCGCGTGCGGCCGAGCGCGTCGACCCAGTGGGCACCGTTCCATTTGACGATGGTGCTCACCGGCGGCGCCGGCTCCCCATCGGCCGAGGTGGCGGGCCCGGGGGCGCCGTCCGGTCCGAAGCCGAAGGGAAGGGAGAACGACGAGATGGAGGTCGTCCGATTGCCCGTGTGGAAGCCGGCGGCGTAAACGCGCTTCCCATCGGGCGTGACCGCGAGCGCGCGCGGCGTGTCCGTGAAGAGGGTGATGATGGTGAGCGGATTGCCACCGAGCGTGCTGCCGAGCGCCTCCGCGTTGAACACCCACACGTCGGCGCGCCCCACGCCTTCAGTGGTGAGCTCGGGATCGAGCGGGATGTTCTGACCGCGGTGCGCAGCCGTGATGAACGCCCTCTTGCCCCCGGGGCCGGCGAAGACGATGTCACGCGGCTCGTCACCGACGAGGAGCGTGCGCTCCACGTGCCCCGCCGTCCCATCGTGGGAGAGCTCGACGATGCTGACGCTGTCCGAGAGGTGATTGACCACCCAGACCTCGGTGTTCGAGCGCGCGGCGACGGCGACGGGCTCGAGGCCCACGGGGATGGAGGCGGTGTGGACGAGCTCTCCCTTCCCGATGCGATAGACCTCGAGTCGGTTGTCGGGCGTGTTGACGGCGAAGAGGTGCTTTTTGTCGGGTGACATCGCGAGCGGCCGGACTTGCCCGCTCTCGAAGAGCGTATAGCCCGAATCGGCCCTCGCCACGGGCTCGGCCGCCAAGCCGGCGCCGACCGCCAGGACCACCGACAGCGAAAGACGTGTTGATAACGAAGTCAGCGACATTCTCATGTAGCGCTCCTCGAAGATGGTTTGCCCGATGGCGTCGCCATCATACACCGCGGGGGTGCGAAGATGGATATGCATCCATCGAGGCTCGCACGAGAAAAGCTCACATGACCGAATCGTCGCGAGGGCCGGTGCTGGTAGGGAAAGCGCGTGCTCCGTGAGACGCCGGAATCCACGCGAGGTCGCTTCGGCGCACACGCCATCACAAGCAACCGATGGTGGGATGATGAAGAGAAACGCCCTCGTGCCGTCCTCCGAGAGAGCGGCGACGAGGGCGCTTCCTACGTGGTGGGATCAGGAGTCGTAGCCGTGATGGCCGACGAGGGTGATGACTTGGCCGCTGCCGGGATAATAGAGCACGACGCGAGAGGCGAAGTCGTGGCAGTTGAGGCAAGGCACGGGGGAGGAGTAGATCCACGCTTGCACGTCGCCGCCGCCGGTGAAGGCGTCGATGGCGGCGAGGAGCGCGGCGCCGTCGGCGTCGCCGGTGCCGAAGAACGAGCTCTGGGAGAGGCCGGCGCGGTTGGTGAACGTGCCATCGGTGGCCGGCGGCTGGCTCTGGTTGGTCTCCTCGAGCTTGGCCAGGATCGATTGAATCGTCACCGGCGCCTCCGGACAGCCGGGGGTGGAGAAGGCGGCGAGGGAGCTGAGCTCGCGCCAGGCGTAGCCGTTCGGCTCACCGTTGTACGTCGCGCGCGCCGGCTCGAGGGCGGAGGCGTCGACGGGCGTGAGCGAGAGCGGGAATTGCACCACGTTGCACACGTTCGCGTAGGTGCAGGCGAGGACCTCACGGTAGCTGCCGCACGCGGAGAAGTCCGTCGTGCCCGCCGGCTGCGCGTGATAGCAGGTGTAGACGTCGGGCTGGCAAACGGGGGCCGGCCAAACGTCGTAGGCGTCACCCGAGGTGAGCGCGAGGCCCACCACGCGGGCGACGAGGCGGGTCGTCTTCTTGGCGGTGACACCGCTGTTCAGCGCCGCGGTGAACGTGAGGTATTGGGTGTGGGGATCGATGGCGTCGTGCAGCCCCGCATAGGGCCAATCGAGCCGGAAGGTGTCCGCGTCCGCCTGCGCGACCGTCGGGGCGCCGTCGGGCGCGGTCACCGTCATCTGGGTGGCGAGCGCGTCCACGCTGCCGCGGTAGACGAGGTTGTCGGAGCCATTCAGCACGTAATAGGGGTCGACCTTCTCGTCGATGAAGATGGAGCTCGACCCGAGGAAGTCGTAGAACCGCGCCGCGATGTCGACACGGGCGGTGTAGTGGTTGGGCGTGCCGGTGAAGGTGTTGACGGCCACGAAGAGCGGCATGCCGGAGAGGAGGGTGTTGAGCTCGTACCCCTCGTGGATCACGACCTCGAGCCGGCGCTCGCTGATGATGTGCGCCTCGCCGAAGAGGTCGTCGGGGATGAAGCTGTAGACGCTCTCCAGGTATCGATTCGCGGTGGCGTGCAGGATGAGCGCGCGGCTCCCGTCCCGATCTTCGAAGGTGCCGAGGGTCTCGAAGGAGAGATCGAGATCGGCCTCCGAGGCATAGATACGCGTGGCGGTCGCCGCCGAATCGGCGGTGTCGACCGCCTCCGGCGCCGGATCGGAGCCGGCACAGGCCGGCGCGGCGAGAGCAACGAGACTACCGAGAGCGAGAGCACGTAGGTTCATCACGGACCTCCAAGAGAGGGCGCTTTGGTATGTGCTCTGAGCGTGACTGTCAATGATGCTTTTGGCATGACTCGATATCGACATCGATCATGCCCGATGTCGACATGGTCGACGTCCGTATACGCGAGTCAGATGCGGAGTCTGGAGGATGCGTCGCGTCGATTCGAGGGTCGCCCACGCCGGCGTTCGGATTCGGGAGCTCGACGGCGCCTTCGAAATCCGTCGAAGCGGACGGGCGAGTCTCCGAAACCATGGCCCCGGGCATTCAGCGTGGCCATCTCGCGGGTGGCCAATGCAACCGGGGGCGCGAAGTCCAGCAAGATCGCTCCATCGCCGAGAGGCGACGTAACACGCGATTCACGATCCGCTTCTCCTCACCAGCGTCCTGCGTGATTTCACGCTCGTACGCTGGCGAGGCAACCGTGCCGTGCGATCTCGTCGCCCGGGCCGCGGCGAACGGTGTGGCACGGATCTCCGTCGGTCTCGAGAAAACGGTTCACATCCGTCGTGGGTGGGGTCCATCGCCTGGAACGCAGCAGAACGCAGGCTGCGAGGGAGGAAGTGTCCTATGCAGACCAGGCTTCGGTCGGGTACCCAGGCGCCGTCGTCCACCGGGGGCGGCGTGGTCTCCGCGGAAGGGGCGCGCGTGGCGAGACGTGTCGGGGCCGTGTCGGAGAGCCCTACCGAGGAGATCCTGACCCTGCAACGAACGATCGGGAATCGCGGCGTGACGCGCCTCCTCGGACAGGGCGGGCATGAGACGTCGAACGAGGCCGAGGTGGCGGCGCGAGGGCTCCGCGGCGCCGGACAGCCGTTGCCGCACATCGACGCGATCCGCCGCGCGTTCGGCCACCATGACGTGAGCGACGTGCAGGCATACGTCGGCGGTGAGGCCGCGCGCGCGTCGAGCCAGCTCGGCGCGAAGGCCTACGCGATGGGCAACCAGATCGCCTTCAAGCGCTCGCCGGATCTGCGCACGGCCGCGCACGAAGCGGCGCACGTCGTCCAGCAGCGCACGGGCCTCGTGGCCGGCGGCGGAGGCGGCGCGAGCGATCCTCACGAGCAGCACGCCGATCGGGTGGCGCAGCAGGTCGTCGAGGGGCGCTCCGCCGCGGCGCTGCTCGACGAGAAGGCCGCCCCTCCGGGGCGGCGGCGGAGCGCGGCGGCGGTGAGCGCCGTGCAACTGCTGACCGATGACGAGGCTTCGGAGCTCGAGAAATATGCGGACCAGCGACGGTCCTTCCTCGATGTCTCGGCGACGGACCAGCAGGTCCAGGCGAAACTCTTGGAGCTCTCCTCGTGCGCGGACGGCGAGCTGCAGAACGCCAAAAAAGAGCTCGAAGAGTGGCTCAAGAAGCGGCCCCCGAATCCGGCCAAGAAGCCCAAGTCCAAGCCCAAGCCCAAGCCCGGCGCGACGAACAACAACAACAACAGCATCGGCGCGAACAACAACAACAACGTCACCACCACGCCGGTGAACATCGGCGCGCACACCGGGAGCGGGGGCGCCACGCAAAAGAAGGGGCGCTTCATCAAGCTGGGCGCCGACGCGCTCGGATTCATGAGCACGAAGTCTGGTAACGAGATCAACGCCGAAGCGCACCAGAAGCAGACGGCGCATGCGCAGGCGGTCGCCAAGCAGAAGGCAGAGGAGGAGGCGAAGGCCACCCATTTCATGCAGGGCAGCTTTGCCACAACCTTCTTGACCAAGTCCGAGAAGATCCAGGTGACGGACATGGGCGAGCGCAAGGACGAGACGGACGACGGCGCAGTCCTGTGCACCGCTGAAGGCCAACCGCTGACCATCTTTCGCGGCGTCAGGCTCCAAGAGAGCTCCAAGATCACCGTCTCGATCTTCGAGATCCACGTTCACGGCTCCGGGACGAGCGCAAACTCGTGGAACATCCGCCCCGACGGCAGCAAGAAGGATGAGCAGAAGGTCGTCTTCGGCCCGGACCATCCTGTCGCAAAGGCGCTGAAGTCCTGGGTGCGTCGCGAGGACTGAGCTGCTCCGACGACGCAAACGAGCGAGCGCCCTTCACCGTCGTCGCTACGACATCTTCACGAGGATGAGGCTGGTGACGATGCTCGTGAGAAAGAAGAACGGGCCGCTGACCAGGCTGTACGCGAGAGGGCGGGGCATGTTCGGGTTGATGGCGGTGTTCGTCATCGTCGCCACGAAGTAGCCGAAGCCGACGAGCGCACCGAAGACGATGCCATCACCGAGCGACGTGAGGTGGAGGGCCCTGATCAAGACCGCGCTGGTGATGGTCGTGATGAGCGAGCAGACCATCGGACCGACGATGAAGATGGGCGCCGGCTTCGCCTTCGGGGCGTGCTCGCGACCGAGCACCGTCGCGTAGGCCTTGCCGAAGAGAACGGCGAACCACAGCCCGCCGATGACGGTGGTCGCGACCGTCGCCGCTGCGACGGCGATCCAGTTGATTCGAGTCAGTGCATCCAGCATGCGTCGCTCCTCGTCCGTCGTCTGGTGGACGTCACGACGCCTGGTACGGCGTCGCGACGTCCAGGACCCAGGTGATGCCGAAGCGGTCCGTCAGCATGCCGTAGAGCGGCGCCCAGCCCGAGGGCGCAAGGGGGACGCGCACCGTCGCGCCGACGGAGAGCTTCTCCCAAAGCTCGGTGATCTCATCGCTGGAGTCGCCGCGAACCGAGACGAAGAACGCGTTCTTGCCCTGGTCCCACGGCTGCTTCGAGGGCACGTCGTACGCCATCACGCGAAAGCCGTTCTTCGCCGTGACCTGTCCCCACATCACTTGGTCGGCCTCGGCGGGCTCGGAGACGCTCTGCGCGTCCTCGTAGGTCACCACGGCGAGGTCGCCGCCGAACACGGACTGGTAGAAATCGAGGGCGGAGCGGGCGTTGCCGCGGAAGTTGAGATGGTTGGTCACGCCGATGCTCATGTCTTTCTCCTTTGGTTTGTTTTCGACTTCGCCTTCGGGCTCTTCGGGCCCGTTGGTCCTGCGGGAGGGTGTCGCAGCGCCGGCAATACGACGCCGTCCACCATCGACACGAGGAACGCCAAATCGAACGCCTTGCGCTGGACCAGGCTGCGGTACGCAGCCATCGAGGGGATGACCTGCGAGAGCGTGTGGATGTCGGCCGACGCGGGGATCTCACCGCGCGCGACGGCCCGCTGCATCAACGCGACGTGCGCTTCGGCCCACGGCTCGACCACGGCGCTGTTCGCCGCGTCGGCCAGCGACTGGTCCTGTGCGAGCAGCGAGGAGAGCGCGGTCATGATCTTCAATCGGCGCTCGCTCTCCTTCATCGACTGCGGCTTGAACAGGGCCAGCAAGTCGCCGCGCAGCGTCCCCGTGTCAGGGAGGTGGTCGAGGTCCACCTGGTTGCGCTTCATGCGCGCCACGGCGTCGACGATGAGCTCGCCCTTGGAGGTCCAACGGCGGTAGATGGCCGCTTTGCCAGCGCCGGCGCGGGCAGCCACCGCGTCCATCGTCAAACCGTTCGCGCCGACCTCGGCGAGGACGTCCAGCGCCGCGTCGAGGAGCGCCGCGTCGAGCGAGTGGTCTCGCTTGCGACCGCGCTGCGCGGTCGCGGCCTCGCTGCCCTCTCCCTCGTGTCGTTCGACGTTTTCGCGCATGTGTCTTCCCACCTCGTTCGTCACTGCTGCTTTGGGAGCGAGCCAGTCTTCAGAAGCGCGGCGCGTGCGGAGTCGGCCATCGCGAACATCCACCCGGGGTATTCGATCGACAGCGCACCGGCCGCGTCGAGTGCATCGAGCTCGTCCGCCGCGAGCCGAAGACTCGTGGCCGTCAGGTTTTCTTCCAACTGGCTCTCGCGCTTGACGCCGAGGATCACGCTGGTGACCACACGCTGGTGGAGGAGCCACGCGAGCGCGACCGCCGAGGGCGACGACCCGTGCTCCTTCGCGACGCGGTCGAGCGCTTCGAGCACCGGCGCGCCCTTGACCTCGTCGACGGGCGGGAACGCGATGATCGAGCGTCGACCACGGAGCGTCGCGTCTCGGTACTTGCCGGAGAGATAGCCGCCGGCGAGCGGGCTGTACACGAGGAGCCCGAGCCGCTCGCTCTCGAGCATCGGCACGATGTCGCGCTCGAGCTCGCGACCAGCGAGGGAGTAGTACGCCTGCAGCGACTGGATGGGCGCGGCGCCCAGCCTCGCCGAGATGCCGAGCGCCTTCGTGATCTGCCACGCTGCCCAATTCGACACCCCGACGTAGCGCACGTGCCCCTGACGAACGAGGTCGTCGAGCGCGCGGATCGTCTCTTCGAGCGGGGTCACCGGGTCCCAGCCATGAAGCTGGTAGAGGTCGACGTGATCGGTGCCGAGTCGCTTCAGGCTGGTCTTGAGCTGTTCGACGATGTGGTAGCGCGTGGCGCCGCCATCGTTCGGACCCGGGCCGGTCGCGTGCTCGACCTTCGTGGCGATCACCACCTCGTGCCGCGCGATCCCGACGTTCTCGAGCGAGCGGCCGATGATCTCTTCCGAGTGCCCGCCGGAGTAGACGTTGGCTGTGTCGACGAAGTTGATGCCCGCGTCGAACGCGCGACGCACGATGCGATCGACCTCGTCTTGCGCCACGTCGCCCGCCCCGGCGTAGCGCCCCGTGCTCGGCCCGAACGTCATCGTGCCCAGGCACATCTCCGAGACGAACAGCCCGCTGTTTCCGAGGACGTTGTAGCGCACGCGCAAATCGATACCCGTCGGTTTCGAAACTGTCAAGTTTCGAAACTTGCCGGTGTCGTTGCGGCTGACGGCGTTGGTGCGCCTCGCCGACGCAGGTACGTCGTTCAAGCTTGTTCGAAGCCGCTGCTGGCAAGGTGAAGGGCCTCGGCCTGCTCGAAGCCATCACCGGCAGCCTGCACGAGGACGAGCACGTCAGGTTCCAGGAAACCGACGCCCTGTTTCCTCGACGTTACCGGCGCGGGCTAGAGTGTCGTGGAGTGCTGTCGCCGAAGAGTCGAACGGCAAGGAACCCTGCGTAAATGCGCGCCATGCGTTGAAGTCGCGTTCCTTGCCGTTGGGATGGGAGGCTCCGCGGGCTTTGCCCGTGGAGGGAAAGGAGGGGCGCTCCTTTCCCAGGAATCAGCGCGCGGGCTTCGGTTGCTGCGCCCCGCGCCCGAAGTAGCGGGCGATGCGCTCGCGCTCGGCCTTGGGGAGGAAGGCGCAGAGGATGCCGTAGGAGAAGACGAGCGAGATGGCGGTCAAGAGCCAGAATTTGTCGTCGTACCAAGAGACGCTCATGTAGAGGAGCTGGCTCAGGATCGCGAAGCCGAAGATGGGCACTTCGAGGTTCCGCTTCACGCGGGTGAGCGGCGCGAGCAGGATCATGAAGACGTAATAGTACGAGGTGAGCTGGCTCATCAGGATGATGAAGATTTGGGCCAAGCAGGCCGCCATCCACATCGATCGCAGGCGCCGCGCCACCAGGGCGAAGAAGGCGAGGGTGAGGGCGACGAGGCCATACGCGACCGGACGGAGCTTGTGGTAGCGGTCGATGCGCATGCGCTTCCAACCGAGGTACGGGTCGGTGAGCTTGTCGTCTTTGCTGTATTTCTCTCGGCCCGAATCGGGGCCGGTGCCGATGCCGAGCGGTTGAATCTCGAAAGGCACCTTCTGCGACAGCATCACGCGCAGGCCCATGTGGTTGGTGAGCGGCGTGCGGTCGTGGACTTCGAGCGTGTGGCGATAGAACTCTTTGTACGAGTTGGGCCCCGCCACCTTGATGCTGGCCGGGATGAGGAGGGCCGCCGCCAGCGTGCCGCCGAGGAGCATGCGCCATTGCGGCTTGGTGAGCGTCTTGTGCTTCACGAGCTGGAAGCCGACGACCACGAGCCAGCCAATCACCACGATGCCGGGGAAGATGCGGAGCAGGCCCGCATAGACCATGGCCGCGCCGGAGAGGGCGAAGCAGCGCTTCCGCGCGAAGCAGACGGAGAGGACGAGCCAGAAGAGCCAGTCTTGCCGGAGGAAGGCGCCGTACGTCCAGAGGACGGGCGCCGCGGACTGCGTGCCCCAAAAGATCGCCGCCACCGCGAAGACACGCCAGCCGAAGGCCCAGAAGAGGGCGGCGAACATCGCCCCCAAGAGGATGATGTCGATGCTCGCGAGGCACTGGGGCCAGGAGACTTTTCCGATGATCGGCAGATCGAAGAGGCGGTTCGCGGGGAACAACGAGGCGACGGCCCAACCCTCCATGGTCCACACCGGAGGAGGGTTGTAGCCATGGTCGTGCTGAAAGCCTTCCCAATACTTCTTGTCGGCGGCGAGGCGGAAATAGAGGACGTCGGCTTTGAACGCCTCCCAGCGCTCGGGAGAGAAGTGGCTTTTGCACACCTCGGGGTGATCGAGCACCTCGGTGACCGTCATGAGGAGGTTGTCGCCGCCGAGATTGCGAATCTTCCAATCGGGGTGGCGGACTTCCTTGCTCAAATCGAGCTTGTGACGGCCCGTCCCGACGTGGTCTTCGTCCTGGAAGGTGACGGTGCCAATCTCGTCCTCGGCGATGACGGTGCACTTGTAGAGATCGTCGTAGCCGAGCTCGTGAAAGTACTTCGAGCCGAGGTAGTAGTGAAAGTGCTCGTGCCGGTGATAGAACTTCGGATAACCGGGCTTGAACCCGTCGAAATAGGTGACGATGGCCACGAGCCCGAGGGCGATGCCGACGAAGCGCTTCCAGCGCTCGGCGATGGGGCGGCGCTGGGCGGCGCGGTGCTGCTCGTAAAAGACGGCGCCGGCCGCGGCGACGGCGATCAGCACTTTGGTGATGTCCACGGCCCGGGCGCGATCCAAAAGCCCTCTGCGAATGAGGCCGGGGACGTGGAGACTACCGATGTCGATCCCACCGACGGTGAGGAACCAAGCGGCAACCATCACCGCCGCGGTGACATAGCGAAAGGGTGCCTTGGCCCGGGCGGGGAGGATGCGGTCGACCCAATAGAGGGCAGCGAGAAAGGCGGCCACGCCGAGGGCGATGGCCACGTAGTAAGGAAGGGGAAGGGTCATCGGGCGCGCACGATACTCGACTGTGGACAGGGCAGCTCGCCGGTCGGCCGGCGATTGGGTCGAAAAAGGCCCATGCGCGGGGGCGACTGCGATGCTCCACGCCGAGACGGCGGAGATGCCGGATGCGCGGGGCGGTCACATGGTCAGCGCCCGAGCCCGTAGAGCGGCGCGTCGGGGCCGAGCGCGGCGGCCAGATCCTTGGAGCGATCGTGGAGCGCGCGCAGCAACAGGGCCGTCACGAGCAGCTCGTGATCGATGACGTCGAGCGGCGGAGGGAGCGCGGCGTGGAGGCGGAGCACCGCGTGGCGCGAGGGCACGAGCATCTGCGCGAGGCGATCGAAGAGCTCGCGCTCGGGCGGGGACGCGGCGGCGTGCTCGAGCGTGACCAGCGTGACCTCCTCCGCGAAGATCTCGTGGAAGGGGCCGTGCGCGACCTGGAGGACGTCCCAGAGCGGAGGCTCGGGCGCGCCGAGGCCTTCCATCCATTTGCCGCGAAGGCCGTGCGCGCCTTCGATCGCGGCGCCGGCCGCGACGAAGGCGAGGCGGCGATGAAGCGAGAGCGGCGGCAGCAAGGCGAGCGCGGCGTCGGCGCGCGGCTCGGCGCTTTCGGCGAGCGCCGGGACCGTCGCGAGCGCGGCCGGATCGAGCGAAGGCGCGCCGTCGGCGGCAGCGAAGCGGGCCGCGGCGAGCAGCGCGATCACGGGACCGACGAGGCGAACGAGGGTGCCGGATTCGTCCTCGGGCGGGAGCACGAGGCTCTGGCCGCCGGCGCGCGCGAAGGCCTCGAGGCAGGCGCGCACCTCCGTCGAGGCGCGCTCGGCGATGGTGGACGTGAAGAGGATCGCGGCCGCGTGCTCGGGCGCGCGGCGCAACGCGAGGCGCGCGTTGGGCGAGAGGCCCTGCGAGAAGATGACGAGCGCGTCGCCGAGCGCGGCGGTGCCGCCCAACATGAAGGCCGAGAGCGGCGCGAAGACGGCGCGCCGGCCCGCGCGATGGAGCAGGAGCGCGAGGTAGCGCGCGGGGCCTTCGGAGGCGCCGACGCCCGTGACCACGACGCTCGCGCCGCGCGGCAAGGCGGGGCTCGCCACGTCGAGGGCCAAGGCGCGCGAGAGCTCTTCGGGGAGCGTGCGTGCGCGCGCTTCGAGCAACGCACGCACGTGCGCCGGCACGGGCCTGCACGACGGCGCGCCCTCCATGATCAATGCCCTCCCGTCCCCGCCGCGTCGGGGTCGTGCTTGCGATCCTTCATGGCCTCGAAGTACGCGACGAGCGCATCGAGATCGGCGTCGCCGAAGCCGGGATGCGCGGGCATGTTGCTGTAGCGGAACGTGCGCGGATCCTTGATGTAGGCCCGGATTTGCGGCTTCGGGCGATACTCGACGATGCTCTGCGGGACGTTGAGATCGGGGCCCACGCGCCCGCCTTCGCGGTTCACGGCGTGGCAGCTGATGCAGCGATCGCGGAAGAGGCGGAAGCCTTGCATCGCGGGCGAGCTCGCGGGCAAGCCGGCGGGCGCGGTGTGCGGGAACGTGGCCTCGAAGGGCGCGATCTCGATGGTCGCGAGCTGCCAAGGTCGGGGGTGCGTGTCGAGGCTCTGCTGCGCGGTCTCGCGCCACACGAGATAGTACGGGCCCGGGTTGGCGCGGCCTTGCCCGATCGGCTCCCAGCCCGGCACCTCGACGTCGGCGACGGCGATGTAGCCGCCCTTCTCGAAGAGCTTCGCGCCGGGCAGCGGCACCGTGTAGCCGTCCTTCGCGCGGAGCACGAAATCGTGGCGAGCGAGCTCCGCGGCCGGCGCGCCGAAGCCTCTCTCGAGCACGGCCGCGAGCGGCAGCGCGCGATAGGTCTTGGGCTTGTTGTAATAGGGATCGAGCGCGGTCCACGTCTCGGGTGGGATCGCGGCTTCGAGCGCGGCGCGGGTCAGCGCGCGCACGGGCTTGCCGTCGCGCACGAAGGCGAGCTCGGCGCTCATGGCATTGGGTGCGTCGGGCGCATCGGCGCGTGCGGCGAGGACGGGCGCGCTCGTCGCCTGCGCGGGCGCGCGCCGATCGGGCGCGGGATCGGCGCAGGCGCCGAGGGCGAGCGCAACGACGAGGGCGGCGGCACGCGCGGTCACGCCCCTTCCATCTCACGCCGCGCGCGGCCGCCGCAAGGGCACCGGGCTCGCAAAGGGCCTTCGCGTCGAGGCGTTGAGAGCCTGCCTTCGCGCGCAGTCGTATTGCCCCCAACGCCGGTACGGATACCTTCGTCGGGGGCAGCCGTACACGGGCTCGTCGAGGGTATTGCTTGGCCAATCAAACGTCGGAGAGCCTCGAGGCAGGGACGATCCTCGCCGGGCGATATCGCGTGGAGCGACAGCTCGGCAAGGGAGGCATGGGATCGGTGTATCTCGTGCAACACCTGCACACGGAGCAGCAGCTCGCGCTCAAGCTGCTCCACTCGACGGTCGTGACCGACGAGGTCGCCCTCACGCGCTTCCGCCGCGAGGCCCGCGCGCCCGCGAAGATCAGCAGCGATCACGTGGTGCAGGTGACCGACGCCGACGTCGCGCCCGAGCTCGGCGGCGTGCCGTTCCTCGTGATGGAGTGGCTGCGCGGTCGCGATCTGGAAGAGCTCGTCGCCGAGCGCAAGGTGCTGCCTCCGGACGAGGTCGTGCTCTATCTGCGCCAGGTCGCCCGCGCGCTCGACAAAGCCCACGCGCTCGGCATCGTGCACCGCGATCTCAAGCCGGAGAACCTGTTCCTCACGACGCGCGAGGACGGGGCTTCGTGGGTGAAGATCCTCGATTTCGGCATCGCCAAGCTGACCGCGGAGAACGACGCGCGCTTCAAGGCCACGGACACGGGGCAGATCTTCGGGACGCCGCTCTACATGTCGCCCGAGCAGACCAAGGGCGAGAGCGACAAGATCTGCCCGCAGACCGACATCTGGGCGCTCGGCATCATCGCGCACCGGCTGCTCCTCGGCCGCGAGCCGTGGACGGCGACGACGTTGACGGCGCTGGTCGCGCAGATCGCGTACGAGCCCATCCCGCCGCCGAGCCGCGCCGGATCGCAGCTCGGTGCTGCGTTCGACACGTGGTTCCTCCGCGCCTGCGCGCGTGCGCCGGCCGATCGCTTCGCCACGGCGAGCGAAGCCGTCGCGGCGCTGGGCCGCGCCCTCGGCGCCTCCGAAGACTCGCAGATGTACCCGGCGCGATCGTCGGCGCCCATCGTGGTCTCGGGGACTTCGCGCGAGGACAGCGCGCGCACCGCGTTCTCCGCGACCGCGCATGCGCCCACGAGCGCCACGCTCGACGTCGTCGCCACGCAGGTCTCGCCCGCTGCGCCGCCGAGCCGTTGGAAGCTCGCGGTGGGCGCGGGGCTCATCACGATCGTGTCGGCGGTGGGCGCGTGGGCGTTCGTCTCCAGCCGCTACGCGCCGGCATCGCCGACGCCCGGCACGGCCGCGCCGAGCGTGACGAGCGTGACCAGTGCCGAGGCTCCGGCGCCGACGGCGATCGCGGCCGCGACGGTGACCGTCACGCCGAGCACGGCCGCGCCCATCGAGACCACGGCGCCGACCGTCGCGCCGCCGACCGTCGACGCCAAGCGACCGAACCGCCCGGTCGTCGCGCCCAAGACGACCGCGGCGACGCCGCCCCCGGCGCCCACGCCGCCGCCTGCTCCCACCCCGGCAAAGCCGGACGATCCGCTCGGTACGAGGCATTGATGGTGTCGAGGCTCGCTCGCACGTTCCTGATCACGACGGCGATCGCGGCGGTGGTGTCCGCGTCGTCGCTGCCCGCGCGCGCCGACGACAGCGCGGCCGCGGAGGCCTTGTTTCAGCAGGCGAAGACGCTGACCGAAGCGCAGAAATGGGCCGAGGCGTGCCCCAAGTTCGCCGCGAGCTACAAGCTCGACAAGACGTTGGGCACGCTCCTCAACCTCGCCGATTGCGAAGAGCACGTCGACAAGATCGCGAGCGCGTGGGCCCATTGGGGTGAGGCCGTCGAAATGGCGCAGAAGACGGGCGACAAGCGCGCCGACTTCGCCACGAAGCGCCGCGGCGAGATCACGCCCAAGCTGCCCATGATTCGCCTCGACGTGACCGCGGGGAAGAGCGCGCTCACCGTGCATCGCGATGGGGAGAAGATCGATCCCGCGGCCTTCGGCGTGCCGCTTCCGAGCGATCCCGGCAGCCACACCATCACCGTGCGCCGCGGCGACGAGACGCTCTCCACCACGACCGTCACCGCCAAGCAAAGCGACACGGCCCGCGTCGTGTTGGATCTCGAGGCCATCGAGCACGCCGCGCCGCCTCCGCCCGTACTCGTCCCGGTCTCGGGCACGCAGCGCAAGGTCGGCTTCGCGGTGCTCGGTGTCGGCGCCGCCGCCGTGATCGCGGCCGGCGGGATCGAGATCGGTGCCCTCGTGGCGAAATCGTCCGCCGGTGATCCGGGCGCCTGCTTCAACCAGATCTGCTCGCCGGCTGGCATCGATTCGATTCACAAGGCGCGCACGCTCGCCAATGCGGGACAATGGCTTGGCATCGGTGGCCTCCTCGTCACCGCGGTCGGCGTCACGCTCGTGGTCACGTCGCCGTCCGGCGCTTCGCGGCCTGCGGCGAAGCAGAGCGGTGGGCTCCCGAGCTCGCTGTCGTGGAGCCCGTGGATCGGGCCCGGCGGCGCGGGGCTCGCCGTCGGAGGCGCGCTGTGATCTTCCGGCGGATGGCGGCGGCGGTGCTCCTGTGCAGCGGGCTCGCCGCGCTCGCGCCGGCCTGCACCTCGGTGATCGGCGGGCTCGGCAACGAAGACAACGTCGACGTCGTCGCCAAGATGTGTCGTTGCAACGAGCTGCTCGAGTTCCTCGGCACCTCCCCGCAATGCGTCGACTACCTGACCGAGCGCTTCGATGGGATGACCGCGGACGAGCGCCAGGACTGGCTCGAAGCGTACGACGCCTCGTGCAAAGGCTGCGACACCGTGAAGAAGTGCTTCTACCGCGCGCCGCTGTGCAAGACGATCGGCTGCACGAAGGACGAGGAGTGCTGCACCTTCAAGGGCGAAAAGGGGGCGTGCAATGCCGGCAAATGCATTTAGGCGCCTCCTCGCCGGTACGGCGGCGCTCGCCTTCGCGTCGCTCGCGGCGGCGAGCTGCACCTCGGTGTTGTCGCTCGGCGCGTACGACGGCGCCTCCGATGCCATCTGCGGTCTCCTCGACGGCTGCTACACCGCCGGCGCGCCCAAGACATGCAGGATCCACATCGACAGTGCCCTCATCGCCGCCGGCCCGATGGTCACCGACCAATGGCTGCACACCATCGGCAAGGGGTGTCTCGACAATTGCTCGGCCGCGCGCCTGTGTCTCGATCTCGATCCGGTGTGCGTGCTCGACGTGGGCGACGCCTGCACGGTGAAGGAAGACTGTTGCCACTTCTCCGACGGCAGCCGCGATTGCGGTGCAGGCCGCTGCTGCGTCACCGCCGGCCAGCACTGCAACAGCAACGCGGACTGCTGTCCCGACGTGGGCACGTGCGATCCGGAGCGGAAGACGTGCGGCGGCACCGTCTGCCGCGCCCCGGGCACGTCGTGCGACATCGACGAGCAATGCTGCTCCGGTCACTGCCGTGATCATCAATGCTCCAAGACCATCTGCGAGGAAGACGGCTTTCCCTGCCAGGACGGGGCCTCCTGCTGCAGCGGCTACTGCGATGGGAAGAAGTGCGGAGAGCCCAAGGAATGCGGCCTCCCGCTCGCGCCCTGCTCCACGGACACCGATTGTTGTCCCATCGATGCTTCGAGCCCCAACGGCATTTGCTTCGTGCCCGAGGGCGCGCCCAGAGGCCTTTGCACCACCGGCCAAGGCTGCCTCCCCAACGAGGGTGATTGCGGGACCGACGG
Organism: Minicystis rosea; assembly: GCA_001931535.1. Taxonomy (GTDB): domain Bacteria; phylum Myxococcota_A; class Polyangia; order Polyangiales; family Polyangiaceae; genus Minicystis; species Minicystis rosea. The sequence continues at coordinate 4,101,244 of CP016211.1, read as the reverse complement.
CCAATGCTGCTCCGGCCATTGCGATCGCGCCTATTTCAAGTGCGGCGAGGGCTGCCGTGATCTCGGCGTGGCCTGCGAGGTCGACGATCAGTGTTGCTCCGGGAGCTGCGTGGACGGCACCTGCCAGAAGACCGGCTGCTCCAACGCGTATTGCGACGTCGGGAGCGACTGCTGCTCGGGGAACTGCGTGCTCAACACCTGCGCGCCCGCTTGCGTGATGGCGACATGCGCCGACAGTGTGTGTGCCGTCGGGCCGCCGCTCGCGTGGATGTGCAACAACATGAAGAATGCGTGCATCAAGGCGATCTGCGATAGTGATCCCTACTGCTGCTGCACTGCTTGGGATTCGTTCTGCGTTCTCGCGGTCGCTCATCACCCGGACGCTTGTTTGACCGCCTGTCCGTGATGCGCGCCCTCGACAGGGAGGTCGGGAACATGCTCGCGCTTCGCTTTGCCGCCACAAGCCTCGCGTTCCTCGCGCTCACGGGGTGCTCCACCGCCGAATCGGAGTTCGGTTCCAAGCCGGGAAACAGCTCGGACGATCGTCCGCCGCGCGGCGAGTGGGGGTATCCCAGCGCGCAGCCGAGCTGGTCGTCCGATGCACCCAGCACGGGCAACAGCGGCGCGAGCGGCTCCGGCACCCCGACGGATGTGTCGTGCGGCTTCGGGGCATCGACGACGCACCTCACGATTCCGCTCTCGCGCACGTTCGGTGCGGCAGCGCGGGCACGCGGCCTCCTCCGCGCGGGCAAGCTCCCAGCGCCGGGGAGCTTGGAAGCAGGCGATTTCCTCAACTACTACCAGGTGCCGTACGAAGCGCCGAAGGAGGCCGGCGCCATCGGCGTGCAGGCGGGCCTCGGCCCCGGGGTTCTGACGAGCGAGCTCGTGCTGCAGATCGCAGTGCAGCCGCCCGCGGACTTCATCCGACCGAGGGTGGCGCTGGCCGTCGTCGTCGACACCACGTACTCGATGGCCGGCTCGAGCTTCAAGCGCGCGCAAGCCGCGGTGAAGGCATTGGTCGAGGGCCTCGAGGTCGGGGACCAATTCACCCTCATCTCGTCGAAGCGTGGCGCGGGGAAGCCGATCGCCATTCAGTCGGCCGACGACTTGGGAGCGGCTCGCGCCTTGGCTGCAGCGTTGTCGCTGGATGGTGGGGAGGATCTCGCGGGCGCGCTCGCGGATGGGTACGAGGCCGTGGACGCGGCGGCCGGCGACGGCGCGAACGAAACCGTGGGGCGTGTCGTGCTCATCTCCGACGGCGCCGCGCAGGAGACGTCGATCGATCTCAACCTGGTCGCGGGCTACCGCGAGCAGCGCTCGATCCCGCTCGTCGGCGTGGGCGTCGGCGAGGTGGGATCGTACAGCCCCAAGCTCATCGATCTCGCGACGAGCGTCGGCGGCGGCGCCAACGTGTTCCTCGACGACGACGAGGAGGTGGCCGACGAGCTCTTGCACCAGCGCTTCGCCGAGCTGATGACCGCCGTCGCGACCGACGTCGAGGTGATCGTCACGCTCCCGGACGCGCTGCGCTTCCGCGGGCTCTCGCCGGAGGTGAAGTCGGACTCTCCGACGGGGCTCGTCACCGCCACGCTCACGCCCGGCCACACGCTCGTCTTCCGCAACACGCTGCAGACCTGCAGCATGGATTTGGTCAGCTCGCGGAACATCGACATCACGGTGCGCTGGCGGCGCTCCGGCTCCGACACGTTCGAGGAGCGCACCGACGTCGGCGGCACGGGCGAAGCGCTCTTCAAGAGCAGCCAGGCCGAGATCGCCAAGGCAGGCGTGATCGCAGCCTACGCGGATGGGGTGACGAACCTCCGCGCCGCGGTGCTGCGGGATGTCGTGGAGCTCGCGGGCCAGGCGATGGATCTGAACCCGTCGCTGGTGAAGGATCCGGCGCTGCTCGAGATTCAGGAGCTGGCCCAGCTGAACGCCGACCTCATCGAGCAGCCCATCAAGTAGAGCTCGCAGTCATCCTCGGTTGGGCCGGGCTCGCGCCATGCGAGGCCCGGCCCGCGCCATTTCGAGGCTCGAGTTGTGAAAGCGATCGTCGATCGCGCCGAGCGCGTGTTGCGCTGCGTGCGGATCGGTCGTGATCAGCGCTGGCTCGTCCAGCGCAGGGTTTGGGGCCGCTTGCGGCCCCATCGTGAAGCGTGTCCCTATGCCGCGCCGCTGGACGCGAGGCTCTCCAGCTCGTCGCGATCCATCAGCACCGTTTCGGCGGCCGACATGGGCGCTTCGACTTCCAGCTTGAGGCCGACGGCGAACACGGGGGACGCTTCGGGCACGCCGGGGAGGGAGATGGTCGTCGCTTCGAGCTCGAAGGCGTCGCGCACGACCTGCTGCACGGCCTCGCTCACGAGGATTTGACCCTTGCCGGCGCGCGCTTGGAGGTGCGCCGCGGTGTTCACGACCTCGCCCAAGACCGTGTAATCGAGGCGCGAGACGACCTTGGAGCCGATGCTCCCGGAGAGCATCGGGCCCGTGTCGATGCCGACCGCGACGCCGAGCGCGTAGGCCGAGCCGGCGCCGGTGCGGGCCGCGAGATCGGAGAGCGCGGTGCGCGCGGCCACGCAGGCGTCCACGGCGCGCTGCGCGTGCGCGTCGCCGCGGAACACGGCCATGACCGCGTCGCCCACGAACTTGTCGACCACGCCGCCGCGCGAGGTCACCTCGGGGACGATGATCTCGAAGTTCGCGTTGAGCGTGCGCAGCGCTTGATCGGGCGGCGTGCTCCGCACCACGGCGGTGAAGTTGCACACGTCGACGAAGGCCACCGTCGCTTCGATGGTCTCGCTCGGCGAGACGTCGGCGGTGCGGATCATCGGCAGGAGGCGCTCGACGATGCCCGTGTTCACGAACATGCGGAGGATGCTGTTCTCCTCGGTGGAGCGCACCGTGCGCCGCACCTCGCGCGCGTGCTTGATGGTCTTGTCGATGGTCAGCTCGAGGTCCTTGAAGTCGATCGGCTTGACCAGGAAATCGAAGGCTCCGCGGTTCATCGCCTCGCGGATGTTCGACATGTCGCTGTAGGCCGAGACGACGACGACCTTCACCAGCGGGTTCAGCTCGCCGGCGCGACGGAGGAAGGTGAGCCCATCCATGCCCGGCATGTTGATGTCGGTGAGCGCGATCTCGACGTCGGGGTGGATGCGCATCTGCTCGAGCGCGGCCTCGCCGTCGCTGGCGAAGACGAAGTCGTAGATGCCCTTGCGGATCTGCTGGCGGAAGCGCTGCTTCATGAGCAGCGCGACGTCGGGCTCGTCGTCGACGATGAGGATCTTGGTGGCCTTCTCCGAGCGGCCGGTGGCCACCATCTCCGCGAAGGAGGCCGAGAGCTCGCGCGCGTTGCCGAAGCGGCGCGCCGGATCGCGCGCGAGGGCGCGCTCGAAGAAGCGATCGACCTCGGGCCCGAGCTCGGGGAGGAGCTTCGACGGGGGAGGGACGGGATCCGTACAGATCTGGATGAGCAGCTCGCCGAAGGCCTCGGCGTCGAAGGGCAGGCGGCCGGTGAGCGCGCGGTAGGCGACGACGCCGAGCGACCAGAGATCGGCGCGGTAATCGACGCCCTTGGCGCCGCGCACCTGCTCCGGCGCCATGTAGTGCGGCGTGCCCACGACGCCGCCCGCGCGCGTGACGTGCACGTCCGTGCTCGCGAAGGTCGAGGCCAGCGCGGCCACGCCGAAATCGAGGACTTTGACGATCTCCTCCGCGTCGCTCCGCGCGAGGAAGATGTTCGCCGGCTTGATGTCGCGGTGCACGATGCCCGCGCCGTGCGCGGCGCCGAGCGCCTTGGCGGCCTGCGTGAGGATGGTCGCGATGGCCGCGGGCGGCATGCGCACGACGCGGCCGAGGCGGGCCTGGAGGTCCTCGCCTTCGAGCAGCTCCATCACGATGTAGGGCGCGCCCTCGTCCACGCCGTAATCGTAGATCTGCACGACGTGCGGGCTCTGCAGGCGGGCGATGGCCATGGCCTCGCGCTCGAAACGGCTGCGCGCGCCGGGCGATGCGACGTGATCGGCCGTCATCAGCTTGAGCGCGACCCGCCGCTGCAACTGGGCGTCGAAGGCCACCCAAATGGCCCCCATCCCACCCCGCGCAATCTCGCGCTCCAGGGTGTACTTCCCCGCGATTGTTCGCCCGTGCATCGCCTCGATCGAACGTAGCGGAAGCCACGGGAGCGGGTCAATCGACATCCCCGTCGCGCGCCGGGAAGAAGGCACGGCGCGCGCGCCCACGACACCGACGCGTGTTCATTCGAATCGAAGCGATCGCGATCGTGCGCGACGACAACGCCGTCATCGTCACGACACGCGCGGACACGCGATGACATTCGTGCCCCACGGCCGCGCCGTCGATCTTCGCGTGGTCACACGCACGCGCGGCGTGCCGTCGTCGCCGGTTGCGAGGCTCGCGGCGCGCGGAAGTGGACCCCGCCCGAGCGCCCGCGATACCGTCGTGCTCATGCGCAGTGGGCTGTTTTTCTTGTTGGCTTGCGGACTTGTGACGGCGCTTGGGGGGTGCGGCGGCAAGGTGGTGGTCGACGTGGCCGGCATCGGCGGCGGCGGCGCGGGCGGTGGTTTCGTGACGACGACGTCGACGGGATCGTCGACCAACCCCACGGGCGGGAGCACGTGTGGCAACGTGAGCTGTGCCGTGTCGGACGACGGCGCCTGTGAATGCAGCGGCGCGTGCAACGAGCAGAAGCTCCAGGTGATCTGCACGCCCATCGCGGGCGGCGCGAGCTGCACGTGCATCGAGAACGGCATCAAGATCGCCGTGTGCTCGCAGCCGGGCAGCGCGACGTGCAGCTTCCTCGACGAGTGCTGCGCGACCGAGTTCTTCGGGCAAGCGGGCTCGGGCGGCTGATCACGACCGGCTTGCTCGGTGCGGGGATGGGGCCGCTCGCGGCCGCCTCGTGATCAATAGCCCGGCCAATTGGCATCGCCGCTCTTCGGCTGCGCGGGCCGCTTGAAGCAAAGGACGCCGGCTGTGTACGTCACGAGCTCCCAGCCTTCCGTGCCGCGTGCGCCCGCGATGCTGCTGGCCTCCGGGATCGACGACGCCGGCTCGCAGAACTGCTGCCACTTCGTCGGCGCGGCCGGCGGCGACGCGATGGCGACGCCGCGCGGGACCACGAGCACACCGGCACCGAGGCCGAGCGCGAGCCCAGCGAGGACGAGGACGACGTTCTTCTTCATGCGGCCAGCATAGCGGCAGGCCGCGTCGCGATGGGGTGGAGAGCGCCGCTCAGAAGCGCCAGAGGAACGAGCCGCCGGTGGGCGAGATCGTCACCGTCGGAACCAGGCGCGCGGCCGTGCTCGGGGCCTCGTCCTCGGCCGGTTGGATGCCGACGAGGACCATGGTGAGGCCGGCCGCGGCGACGGCGGCGCTGCCGAGCAGCACGGTGATGCCCACGTCGCGGCCCGTGGTCGGGCCGGGGCAGCTCGATTTCGCAACGTCGACCGTCCCTTTGCTGGGATCGCTGGGGTCGACCGGCGCCGGTGCCGTGAGGATGTTGCCGTTCGCGTCGCGCAAGTTCGGGCAGCCGGTGCGCACGGTGCCCATGAGCACCAGGCCTGCGATGGCGCCCGCGGCGCCGAGGCCGCCGATGATGCCGCCGGCGATGACGAGGCCGGGGCTCTTGGCCTTCTTCTCGACTTTGGGCTCGGGCCACGACCACGACGGCAGCGGCGTGCCCGCGATGGGCGCGACGGGGTTGCGCTTGATCGAGGCGCCGTCGTCGGCGGCGGCGGTCCGCGCGGGGGCCGCCACGGCGAGGAGGAGGGCGAGGGGCAAGAGCCGGGATCGCATGGATCGGCTCCTTATCAGAGGCACGCGTGGCCGCGAAGGCAGAAGCGGGTTTGGGGCCGCTTCGTGATCAGGGCCGGCCCGGGGTGTAGGCCCGCTTGCGGCTTCATCGTGAATCAGGGACGGCTCGCGCGGAGGCCCGCAGGCGGCTTCATCGTGAATGAGGGACGGCTCGCGCGGAGGCCCGCAGGCGGCTTCATCGTGAATGAGGGCCGGCGTGCCCGGCCCGGGGTTTGGGGCCGCTCGCGGCCCCATCTCGACCCGATCACAGCTTGGAGATGAGCTGATCGCCGAGGGCGGGCTGGTCGATCTTGCCGAACCAGATGCTCCACACGGCCTTCATGAAGTCGACGCCGGCGACCGTGGCCGAGCCGCCGCCGCCGACCGTCACGGTCGTGGCCTTCTTGTCGGCGTCGTAGACGATGGTGACCTGCGCCTTTTCCTTCAGATCGCCCGAGAACGCGCCGGTGAACGCGCCGATCTTGCCGCCGTCGCCGTAGCCGTTCATCGCGAAGGCGTCCTTGAGCGCGGCCTGGATCTTCTCCTTGTCGACGTCGCGCTTCATCGTCCAGACGAACTTCTTGCCGGCGTCGAGATCGATCACGGCCTGCTTGTTCTTGGCGGGCGGGGCGCCTTTCACGAAGTGCGAGATCGCGTAGACGTCGACGTTGACGATCGCGACCTTCTTCACGCGCACGCCGGAGCCGGTGAGCGTCCAATCGTCGGCAAAGACGCCGGTCACGGCGAGGATGGAAGCGAAGAGCACCGCGACGAAGAGCGGGAGTCGGGTTCGAACGAACTGCATCGGATTCCCTCTTGCCGGACACGCCGGCGCGTGCGGCGCGAGGGCCGCGAGGTTGAGGCTGAGCCAATCTGTCAGGCGAGCCCGCGGACTCGGGTCGGGCCGGCGCCTCGTCGCATGAACGCGTGAACGCGTGAACGCGTGCACCATCGAGAGACGCAGGCGGCGATGAAGGCCGGGGCGATCGCGCACATCACGAGAACGCGACCCGCGTCGCGAAGTCAAGCCTACCGATTCGCCGCCTCGGCTGGCAGGCTGCTCAGAGACCACTCGGTTGGGAGAGGCTCATGTCGGTGCGACCCGTATTGCGCTCCGCGTTCTCCTTTGCAGCGATCGGGAGCGCCCTGGTGGCCGCCGCTCCCCGTGGGACGACCGGGCTGCCGTGCGCGGAGCCTCGCGCCGCCGTCGTCGAGACGCCCGACGACGCGGCCATCGCGGCGCAGCCCATCTGCATCGCGTCGACGGTGCGGAGCGCGGGCGAGCTCGGGCCGGCATTGCTTTACCGCAGCGCCCGGCTGGTCGATGGGCGGATCGCGGTCGGCTACTACGCCTTCTTTTCCGAAGAAAGGCCGTGGGGGAACAACTGGCTGACGTGGTCGGTGGTGCCGGCGCTCGCGGTCGACGCGGTGTACACGCGGCTCCTGTTCGTCGCGCCCGGCGTGCAGCGCGCGGAGTACGGGCCGGCCGACGTCGAAGGCTTCTGCGTGATCTACACCGTCGGGCCCGACGGACGCCTCGTGCCCGAGCGCGCGCTCGCCGACGACGACGGCCACCACCTCGCCGAGCTCGGGATCGCGGAGCTGCTCGCCGCGGATCCGACGCGGATCACGCTCGCGACGAACACGTGGAGCCACCACCTCGGCGCGCGCGTGCGGCGGCCGAGCGACGTGGTGTACCGGCGCTGCTACGAGGCCGGAAGCATCCAGCCCGTCACGGAGGACATCGCGCGTCGCTTCAACTTGGCGCGCCGTGCTTGGCCGGCGCGCCTCGGCGCCGGCTGACCCCGTCGGCCGAAGCTCCGTGGGGAGCTCCGGCGCGGCGCGTCTCGTCGCATGATGACGCCCGGCCGCGACGCGCCGCCGCCGCGCGGCAGAGGCCCGGTCGAGCGCGTCGGAGGGCGGCGCTAGACGTGGCTACGACGCGTGATCGCGTTGTAGATGGCCAGGAGGATCACCGCGCCGATGATCGACATGAAGAAGCCGCCCGACGATTGGTACGACGGGTAGAGGCCGAGCGCGCGCCCGATGAAGCCGCCGACGAGCGCGCCGGCGATGCCGAGCAACGTCGTGATGATGAAGCCGCCCGGATCTCGTCCCGGCGTCAGGAGCTTGGCGATCACACCAACGACCAGGCCGAACAGAACCCACAGAATGATGGACATCTCGCGCCCCTCCTCTTGGGCGCCGTGGGGGCTGCAGCGCCCGTGCCGGCGTCCGGGGTGCGCACCCAACGCGCAGCGATGATCGAAAACGCCGGTGCCGAGCCCGAGATGACACGACGTCCAAGCGAGCTCCGGGGCTCGGGATCAGCGCGTCGGATCCGGCTCGGCGGTGTCGTGGTCGTTCGGTTCCTCGCTCGTGGCCGGCGCGTCGCCCGGGCCCGTTGGGCCGCCGTGCGCGGGGCCGTAGCCATGCGATTCGCCGTAGCCGTGATCGGGCTCGGCCTCCGGGCTCAGCGCTCGAGGGCGCTGCGAGGCGCGGCGGGCGCGGCGGATTTCGTAGACACCGCCTGCGAGCGGCGCCTCGGCGAGCGGCGCGCCGCAGCCGCAGCTCGGGATCGGCGGCGCCGCGTCGCCGGCGACCACGACGTAGCGCCGACCGCACACGGGGCACGCATAGGGGATGGCCGGCACGGGGATCATCGATGACCCGTGGGCGTGTGATCGTCGAGGTCCGGCGCGGAAGCATCGCTGCCGGCATCATGCAGGCGCACGCTGCGTCCCGGTTGCCAGCGTGCCGGCTCGGCCCGCGGCGGTCGCGCGTCCTCCGGCGCGGTCGCGACGTCCTCGGTGTCCGCTTCGACGACGGCGGTCATCTCGGCGGTGTGGCGCGCGGCGATGTCCGCGGTGTCCGGCGGCGCGCGATCTTGGAGCTGCATCCACGCGATCGGCACGCCGATGACGCCTGCGAGCGAGGCGGCCCAGCGCGCCACGCGCGCGACCATCGGCCACACGGGACGTGTGCCCGACGTCGCCGGCGGCTCCTCCTGCGCGGCCGACGCGAGCGCCGCGCCCAAGAGATCGCGCACCGCGCGTGCGTCGCGGGGACGGTCGCGCGGTCGCTTGCGAAGGCACGCGAGGATGACGGACTCGAGCTCCCGGTCGATCGCCGGCGCCACCGCGGAGGGGCGCGGCGGCGCGAGGCGCGCGTGCGCGGCCGCGAGCGCGTCGGCCGTCGATCGATCGAACGGAAGGCGCCCGGTGGCGAGCTCGAACAGCACCACGCCCAGCGCGTAGATGTCGGCGCGCCCGTCGACGACGGCGCCCGCGGCCTGCTCCGGGCTCATGTACGCCGGCGTGCCCAGCACCACGTCCTCGGGGCCGATGTCCTCGCCGTCGATGAGCGCGGTGCCGAAGTCGAGGATCTTCACCTCCTCGACGGCCTCGCCGTCATCGCCGGTTCCGCGCACGAGCAGCACGTTCTCGGGCTTGAGATCGCGATGCACGACGCCGCGATCGTGGGCGTGCTGGAGCGCCGCGCAGATGCCGCGCCCGACACGCGCGAGCCGCGCGAGCGGGAAGGGGCCATCCGTCGCCAGCGTGTCGGCGAGATCCACGCCGTCGAGCTGCTCGGTCACGAGATAGAGGAGCCCGTCGTGCGGCTCGCGGCCGAAGTCGAGGATGCGCAGGACGTTCGGATGATCGAGGCGCGCGGCGGCCAGCGCTTCGACGCGGAAGCGGGCCTCCGACTCGGCGCCGTCCTCGTCGTCGTCGGGACGATGGATGACCTTCACGGCGCAGGAGCGGCCGAGATCGACGTGCTCCGCGCGGTAGACGCGTCCCATCGCGCCGGCGCCGAGGAGCCCGCCGACGCGGTAACGCCCGCCCAGGATGCGGCCCGAGAGCCGCGCGGACGGCGGCACGGGTCGCGCGCGCGGCGGCGATGCCGGCCCCGCCGCGCAACGACGCGGAGAGCACCGCCTTCGCGGATCCGCAGGCGGAAGCGGAGAACGGCGTCCGGTCATGCCCGTGCGCGGCGAGCAGGCGGCGCGCCAAGGCGGGCTCGTGCGCGGATCGCACAGGCGTCCCAGCGAACATCGATCCCCGCGGGAAACCCTTCCGGCCATGATTTCCCGGGATTCGCCCGGTCCCGATTCATGGTTGCCCCGACGCTCCGGCTCGGCTGCCCGCGCTAGACCGTCGGGGTGGCTCCCGACCCGCGCGCGCCGACCCTCGAGGAGCTTCCCCAGCCGGCGTGCCTCCTCGTCGCTCCCGAAGGGCTCGTCGGCTGGCATAACGAGGCTTTCGGCGCCTGGGCCGGCCGCCCGGACGCCACGGGGACCGCGCTCTCCGAGCTGTTCCTCGGCGACGTCACCATGGCCGGCCTGTGGGACGAGGCGCGATCGCAGAGCGCGGTCGAGCACCACGTCGAGCGGCGCGGCCCGGACGGCGTGCCTTCGTTTTGGAGCGTCCGTGCCCGGCAAACTGCGAGCGGCGTGCTCGTCGGCGCCACCGATCTGACCGCCTTCGCCGAGGCTGCGCACGCGCTGCACGCGGTCCAGCGCACGTTCGTCGGGGCCGCTGCGCACGAGCTCCGGGCCCCGCTCTCCGCCATCAAGGCGTGGGCGAGCGCGCTCACGGCGCGGCGCCGCGGGGCCGGGCGCGGCGACCACGATCAGCTCTCGGAAGACGGCCTCGTCGCCATCGCGCGCCAGGTGGACCGCATGAACGAGATGCTGTCCGATCTGCTCGACGCGGCCCGATCCGACGCCGGCGCGCTCCGGGCCGTGCCCGTCGCCGTCCCCGTCGGCGAGCTCATTGGCCGGGTCAGGGACGCGGCGTCGACCGACCCGCGCGTGAGCTTCGGCGCCATGCCGGACGCGCGCGTCCTCGTCGATCGCCGCCACCTCGAAGCCGCGATCGCCCGCCTCGTCGCCTGCGTCGTCCGCCGGCAGCCGGAGGGGCCCATCACCGTGACGGCGGAGCGCGCCGGCGCGGAGATCCACATCCTCGTCACCGACGACGGCCCGCGGCTCTCGGCCGAGGCCGAGGCCGATCTCTTCGGGCGCATCGCGCGTCCGGGGCGCGGCCGCGGCGTGGGCATCGGCCTGCACGTCGTCCAGCTCCTCGCGGCGGCGAGCGGCGGCCGTGTCTGGCTGGAGCACGCGGCGGCCGGTGTGCGCTTCGTGCTCGCGCTCCCGACGGATTCGCCGTGGGTGCCCGGCGCGGCCGAGCGCGATCGGGCGCCGGCCCCGTTCCGCGCGCTGATCCTGCTGCGGGAGCGGAGCGTGGTCTCGCGCGCGGCCTCCATCCTCCGGCTCTTCGGCCATCACGTCGTGGTCGGCGCTTCGCTCGGGGATGCCGCCGGCTTCGATCTCGTCGTCGTCGACCCGCTTCTCCCGGCCGCTCGGGGCGTGGCGGCCGTCGCGGAGCTCCGGGCGCGCCCCGATCCGCCCGTCATCGTCGTGACCGCGCCGCCCGGAGCGCGGCCCGAAGCGCTGGCCGGCGTCGAGCGCGCCGGGGCCCTCGCCGTGCTCCCGGAGCCCATCGATTGGGCCCACCTCCTCGCGCTCGTCCAGACGATCGCCGCGGCCCGCAGTATCGTCTGAGACATTGGTCCCCGCTCGACGCGCTGTGATACCTTCGGCTCGTGCTCTCTTCCCCTGATCGATCTTCCAATCGTGCGCGCCGCATCGTCGGGCGCGCGGCGCTTGCGTTCGCGCTGTCTGCTTCGTTGTTGATTCCCGGTGGTGCCGCCCGCGCGCAGAGCGACGAGGAGAAGGCCGCCGCCCGCGCCCTCGCCACGCAGGGCGCCGAGGCGCTCAACAACAAGAAGTTCGCCGAGGCCCTCGACCTCGTGGGCCGCGCGGAGGCGATCGTCCACGCGCCCACGCACCTCCTGCTCATCGCCCGCGCGCAGGTCGGCATCGGCAAGCTCGTCTCCGCGCAGGAGACCTTCCTCAAGCTCACCCGCGAGGAGCTCGCGCCCAACGCGCCCGCCGCCTTCAAGAACGCGCAGGCCGCCGCGCGGGAGGAGCTCGCCGCCATCGAGCCGCGCATCGCGTCGCTGCGCATCGTGCTCGACGGCCTCGGCCAGCGGAAGGCGACCGTGAAGATGGACGAGCAGCAGGTGCCCGCCGCGCTCGTCGGCGTGTTCCGCCCCGTCGACCCGGGCAAGCACGAGATCGGCATCTATCCCGTCGGCGGAGCCCCGGTGAAGGGCGTGGTGGAGCTCAAGGACGGCGAGAAGAAGGACTTCAAGATCTTCGTGCCGGATGGGCCGCCGCCCTCGGGCGTGCCGCTCAACGCCGCGGACAACCCCGACGCGCCCAAGACCGTCACCCCCGAGGCGCCGCCCACCAAGGATCAGGCCGAGAGCAAGTTCATGACGCCCCTCCGCGGCGCGGGCTTCGGCGTCGGCGCGCTGGGCGTCGCGGGCCTGGTCGTGGGCGGCATCTTCATCGCCAAGAGCGGGAGCACGCAGACGAAGGCCAACGACATGGCCACCGCGTACGGCTGCGACCCGAAGTGCGACGTGCCGAAGACGGCGGCGATGAAGGAGGCCTTCGACGCCTTCAAGGCGCTCGACCGCGACGCCGCCACCCAGAAGACCATCGGCGCCGTCGGCTTCATCACCGGCGGCGTCGCGCTCGCGGGCGGCGTCGCGATGATCATCCTCGGCAAGCCCAAGCCCGGCGCGGCTCCTGCAAAGAAGGCCAGCATGGAACCTTGGTTCGATGGCAAAAGCCTCGGATTGCGCGGCGAGTTCTGATGGAACCCCTGCGCTCGGCCTCGATCGTCCCGCGCCTCGCCGGCCTCGTGCTCGGCGGGGCGCTCGGCCTTTCCGTCGCACCGGCGCGGGCCGAGCCGCCCCCCACGCAGATCAAAGAGCCGGTGCGCACGCTGACGCTCAACCCGGCCGACTACATCGATCCGGCCTACGATCCGGCTGCGCACGGTGGCCTGTCCTACGCCTCCTACCTCGCCATGACCCGCGGCACAGCACGGCGCAGCACCGGCATGTTGATCACGGGAATCCTTCTCACGAGCCTCAGCGCCACGGCGATGGGCCTCGGGACCGCGGTCTTCGCGACCAGCGGTCGTTGCAACGACGACGGTGACTTCCCTGTCTCCCCGGGCGGGCGCACCGTCGGCACCGTGTGCTCCACCGGCTCCGGCCACACGGTGGGGATGGCGTTCTTGATGGCGGGCACCATCGGCGTGGCCATCGGCCTCCCGCTCTGGATCCTCGGCGGCACGCACGTGCCTTGGGCAGAGTCTTCGGCGTCCTCCGAGCGCGGGCGTCCGGCATCGGCGCGCCTCGTGCCTACGCTCGCTCCAGCGACGACGGGCCACGGCGTCAATCTGACCTGGCGGTTTTGATTGCGGCAGCTGGTCACGATGGGGCCGCGAGCGGCCCCAAACCCCGGGCTGGGCGAGCCAGCCCTGGTCACGATGGGGCCGCAAGCGACCCCAAACCCCGGGCTGGGCGAGCCAGCCCTGGTCACGATGGGGCCGCGAGCGGCCCCATCCCCCGGGCTGGGCGAGCCAGCCCTGGTCACGATGGGCCCTGGTCGTTCGGGATGAGCCCGCAGAACATCGGTGATCCGCGCATGGTCGGCTGGGAGACCACGCGTGACGTCCTCTTGCGCGCTTGCTCGCCCGCCGCCATATCCGCGTCGTAGTCTCTTGCTTACCGCCGTTTCGGAGTCTGGTTCATGAAGTACTTCCGCATGCTCGTTCCGCGGCCCGAGGGCGCGGCGCCGCCGATCTCGCAGCGCCGCCTTTCGGTGCCCCGTGCTCGCTTCCTGGTGCTCGTTCCCGCTCTCGCGATGATGGTCGGCGCCGCCGTCGGCTGCTCGGCGGCCGAGGCGGGCGGCGTGGGGGGCTTCGGTGGCTTCGGGGGTGCGGGAGGCGAAGGCGGGAGCGGCGGTGAGGGCGGCGCTGCCGCGGTGATGCCGCTCCTCGCCTCGGCCATCGCCGTGGGCGCGGGCCACTCGTGCGCGATCCTCACCGGCGGCGGCGTCGCGTGCTGGGGGGACGGCGCGCGCGGCCAGCTCGGTGACGGCGTCTCGGGCAAGGGGCATCAGCGCGCGCTCCCCAACGTCGTACCGGGCCTCTCGGGGGTCACGGTGCTCCGCGCCGGCGGCGACACCACCTGCGCCATCGACGCCGGCGGCGTGAAGTGCTGGGGCGACGGCGCCTTCGGTCAGCTCGGCGACGGCATGGCGTCCGACGGTTACCTCTCGGCGAAGCCGGTCGCCGTCGTCGGTCTCGAGGGGGCCGTCGACGTCAGCATCTCGGGCTCCAACGTGTGTGCCGTGCGCTCGGACGGCTCCGTGTATTGCTGGGGGCGCAACGCGGCCGGTGGTTGGCTCGGCTTCGATTCGAGCGACTGCGGTCCGTACGCCGTGGCCACCGGCGACGGTGATCCCGCGCTCATGACCATCCCGTGCGAGCCCGCGCCGAAGAAGGTCGACGGCGCGAAGGGGGCCGTCGCCGTCGCCACCGGCGGCGTGCACAACTGCGCGCTCGCGAAGGAAGGCTGGGTCATGTGCTGGGGCGCCGATCACTTCGGCCAGCTCGGCGATGGCGACTCCGGCCCCGACGCCGGCCACTCGAAGCCCATCGAGGTCTACGGCCTGAAGGACGCGCGCCGCATCGCGCTCGGCGCCTCGCACACCTGCGTGATCGCCGGTGACGCAGGCGGCGTGCGCTGCTGGGGGGACAACGCGTACGGCCAGCTCGGCATCGGCACCGACGCGCTCGACTCGTACAAGATCAAGCCGACGGACGTCGCCATGCTCGACAGCGTCGTCGATCTGCACGCCGAGAACCGCACCACCTGCGCGGCGCTCGCCGACGGCAGCGTGGTCTGCTGGGGCGACACCGCGACGGTGCTCCCCGTGTCTCCGGAGAAGAGCGGGAACGCGCTCGTGCCCACGCAGGTGCCCGGCGTCGCCGCCGCCGTCGAGGTGCGCACCGGCGGCAGCCATGTGTGCGCGCGCCTCGCCGACGACACCGTGACCTGCTGGGGCCTCGACGATCGCGGCCAGCTCGGCTCGGGCCTCGTCGGCGTCGCCGACTTCTCGATGCTCCCCGTGGTCTCGCCGCTCGATTCGCCGGGTTGAAGCGGTGACCGCGCGCCGCGGGGGAGCTTCTCCCTCTCCGCGCAGCGCTCGCGACGCTCTCTCGGTCACACCTCGCGCATCTCGAACGCGCCTTCACCCCACGAGGGGCAGCCCGCGCCGGCCGTCCTCGCGCGGGCGCGGCGGATCGGCGGGCAGCGTCGCGTTCTCGTCGACGGTCAGGCGATCCTCCGGCCGATCCTCGATGTGCACGCCGGCGCGGAAGCGCTGCATCCCGCCCTCGATCTTCAGCTTCGCCAGCCGGTTCTGCATCACGTTGAGGGGGAAGTAGCCGAGCGACTGGATCCAGCTCGACTGCCGCGTGAGCGTCCACCGATCCCAGATGGCGCGCGGCGAGTAGAAGCGCTTCCACGCGCGCACCCAGCCCTCGCGCAGCTCTTCGCGCGTCATCTTCGCCGGGATGAAGTAGGGCGAGCCCGCGTCGTGATCGCGGCGCAGCCACCAGCGCTCGTCGGTCAGGCGCTTCTCGGCCTTGAGCCGCCGGTGGAGCGCCGTCCCCGGGTAGGGCGTGAGCTGCGCGAAGAGCGCCATCGTCAGCTTCATCTGGATGCCGAACTCGACGGTGCGGTCGAAGACTTCCTTGTCGTCCGTGTCGAAGCCGAACACGAAGCTCCCCCACGTGGAGATGCCGTGCTCGTGGAGCATCGACATCACCTCTTGGTACTGCGAGGGCTTGTTCTGCCGCTTGCCCGTGAAGCGCACCGTCTCCTCGTCGACGCTCTCGAAGCCGATGAAGAGCGCCTTGCACCCGCTCTCCGCCATCAGCTTCACGTTCTCGAGGCGCTTCACCGCCGCCAGCGAGCACTGGCCGATCCAGTGCTTTTGCAGCGGGATCATGCGCGTGAAGAGATCCTTCGAGTAGGCGCGGTGGATCATCACGTTGTCGTCGCCGAACATGATGAGCTTGCCGAGCGTGCCGAGCTCCGCGAGCACCTCGTCCGCCGGCCGGAAGCGCATGGTCGTGCCGTTGGCGGTCGACACGCTGCAGAACTCGCAGGGGTAGGGGCAGCCGCGCATCGTCTGCACGACCTGGAAGGGGATGTACTTCTTCGAGCGGAACAGGTCGCGCCGCGCGTTTGGGCGCCGCGCGAGATCGGGCAGCTCCGTCTTGTAGACCGGCTTGAGCTCGCCGCGCTTCACGTCGGCGAGGAGTGCCGGCCACGCGTCCTCCGCCTCCGAGAGCACCACCGCGTCCGCGAACTGGAGCGCTTCCTCCGGCACCGCGGTGGGGTGGATCCCGCCGAGCACGACCTTCACCCCGCGGCGGCGATAGGCCTGCGCGATCTCGTACGAGCGCCGCGCCGTCTTGCTGTCGACGCTGATGCCGACGAGGTCGACGTCCTTCACGTCCTTCGCCAAGTCGAAGGGCTTGACCACGTCGTCGGTGTAGATGACCTCGTCCTCCGCCGGTGTCAGCGAAGCGAGGATGCCGAGGCCCAGGCGCGGGAGGATGGCCGAGTCCTCGCTGGCAGTGGCGATCAGCTCGATCTGCATGACGCCGGTTGTATCACGGTCCATGGGCCGGCCGACAACGGCGGCGCCATGCCTCACCCACGCAGCAAAAGCCCGACGATCACCCCGGCGACGAACACGAGCACGCCCCACACCGGCACCCGCGCGCGCAGGCGACGCAGCTTTCTCAGCTCGCGGTGCTCGTCGCGCAGCCGGCGCTCGTCGGCGCGCTGCACGGCTTCCAGCATCCCGTCCGCGTCGGCGCCTGCCGTCTCGTAGGGGGGCGCGTGCTCCTGCGCGGACATCGGCTCGGGCTCGACCTGGCGCGCCGGCCCGAGCGGGCTCGGAGGATCGTCGCCGATCCGTTGCAGCGCGCCGATCTGCTGCACCGAGAGCAGCTCCCCGGGCTTGCTCTCCGGGCCGACCAGACGATCGAGCATGTCGAGCGTGCTCTCCGAGAGCCTCGACAGCTCCGGATCCGCGCCTCGCTCCTTCGCCGCCGTCGCCGTCGCGCCCGCCGGCGCCTGCCCGCGCAGCCGCTCGAGCTCGCTCCGCAACTCGTCGTTCGTCTCCTGGAGCGCCTCGGCGCGCATCCGCGCCGCTTCCAGCTCGTCTCGGAACACGCCCGACATCGCGCTCACCGCCTCCGGCGCGAGGTGAGCGGCAACGCGGGTCGGCAGGCGCGCATGGAGCGATGGGACCAGAGATGCCGCGGCCGCTGCAAGATGCGCGAGCGCGCGGAGCGAAGGGGCAGCGTCGACGCCATCGTCGTGCTCGTCGGTGAGGTTGCCGCTTCGATGCACGCCACCGCGGAAAAACCGTGGCGTGACGCACGCATCGTCACGGCCTGATCGCTCGCGCTGTCCCAGGTCGCCGCCGCCGCGTACCCTGCGGCGCGATGGCGACCCCGCGTCCTCTTCACTCCTCGCTCGCGCGCAGCATGGCGCGGCGTGCGTATCTCCTCGGCCTCGGTCTCTGCGCCTATGGGCTCGTGAGCTGGATCGCGCTCCGGACCTCGGCCGTCGGGGCCATCGCCATCGTGTGGGGCGTCGTGGTGATGCTCTACGGGCGCAGGGCGGGGATCATGGGCGGCGCCGTCGAGCGCCTCAACGCCGCGATCAACCATGCGCAGGCGGGCCGCGTCGCCGAGGCCGAAGAGGCGCTCGATGAAGTGGAGGCCCGCCCCGCGTACAGCTACGTCGCCCGGCTCGTCGACGTGCAGCGCGGCGAGATCGCGCTCCGGCGCGGCGACCTCGACGAGGCGCTCGCCCGCGCCGAGCGGGGCATCTCCCGCCGGCCGTCGTTCCTCACGCGCGTGCAGGAGGGCTCCTTGATGCAGGCCGCGCGCGCGCTCCGGGCGCTGAGCCTCGCGGCGAAGGGCGAGGCTTCGCTCGCGCGCGCCGACATCGCGGCCGTGCGGGCCGCGCCGGACGCCACCATGGACGCGCTCGCGCGGGCCGAGGTCGCGGAGGCCGTCGTGCTGGAACGAGCAGGGGACCGCGCCGCCTTGGCCGCGCACCTCACTGCGGAGCGTCGCCTCCTCCTCGAGCGCACCGCGCCGCGCGAGCGCGCCGTGATCCGCGCCTACCAGCGCATGCTCCGCGTGACCTCCGAGAGCGTCTACCGCAAGCCTTCGCCGCGCGACGCCGAGCCGGCCCTCGCCGGCTGGATGGCGACCATCTCTCCCGCGGCGGCGCGGTTCGCGGCCGCGACGGCGAGCCCGATCGCCGGCGAGCCGCCGTCCGCCGAGGCCGCGCCGAACGACGCCTCCATCGCGCCCGATCTGCGCCGCGCCGCCGAGGAGCGCTCGCGCGGCAAGGCCGCCGCGCCGGTGGGCCGGCGGATGGCGAAGGTGCTCGCGGTCTGGGTGGCCCTCATCATGGGCTTCCTGGCCGTGTGGCACGTCCTGAACCCCGCGGACCCCGCGCGTCCCATGCGCTCCGCGCCGGATCCGGAGGATTTTCCCGCCGAGGAGGTCTCGACGTGGGTATCCGCCCTCGGCTCCGTCATGCCCGCCGTGGTCGTGATGGCCGTCATGGCGGGGGCGATGGTGACCGTGGCGCGGCGCAACCGGCGCATGGAGCGCGCGCTCTTCGCGGCGTCGCGGGCGCTCGCCCGCGCCGAGGAGGACGCCGAGGCCCAGCTCGAAGCGCTGGTGCGCCTACCGGCGCCGCTCGTCGTCGGGCAGGCGGCGCTCATGCTCGCGTATTTCCACGAGCAGCGCGCCACCTTCGAGAAGGCCCTCACTTGGTGCGAGCGCGGCATCGCCGCCGTGACGGCGCAAGCCGGCGTGCGCAACGTGGCGTCGGCCGTCTTGCTCCCCGATCTCGTCGCCGAGCGTGCGCTGCTCCTCGCCGTGACCGATGCCCATGCCGAGGCGCGCGCCGAAATGGACGTGCTCGCGACATCGTTCCCGAGCTACCCCCGCCGCGCGCTCGCCGACCTCCGGGTCACGCTCGCCGAGCACGCGCGCCGCGGCGATCTCACCGCCGCCGCGCGCCTCGCCGCGGCACGCAGCGAGGATCTCTCGCTCCCGCTGCGCGACGAGACGCTCGCCGATCTGGCCATCGCTGCCGCGCACCCCGAGGCCGTGAGCGCGCCCGAGATCGAGCGCCTCAAGGACGTCGTGCGGCAGGACGCCGAGCTCCGCACTTGGCTCGAAGCCGTCGCCCCACGCGTGCTCGCCGCCTTCGCCCAAGCCGGCGCCTCCGCGGACGACCCCTCTGCGGAGCACGAAGCCCTCGCCGAAGAAGAAGCGCAGGCCGCCTCCGCCGAGCACGAAGCCCTCACGCGCGCCTGACCCTTCGCTCGCGCACCTCGCTGCAACGCCGGCGCACGCCGCGTGATCAGCACACGCCTGCCTTTGCCGCTCGGCCGCTCGCCCGCATCGTCCGCCGCGCCTCGCCGCGCGCTCAGCGCGGGTTCGCCTTCTGCGCGCGCGCCTTCGGCTGGGTCGTCTCGCGGACCTTGCGCCGCTGGAGCTTCGATCCCTGCTTGGCGCGGTTCGCGCTCTTGCGGGTGGACTTGCGCGTCGGGCGATCGAGCGCCGAGTCTTCGAGCGTCGCGACCGCGCGCGACGTGCGCCGCTTGGTGTTGCGACGCGCCGTCGAGCCGCCGCCGGCCTTTCGATCCGTCGCGCTCCGGCCCGGCTCGGCCGTGTCGACGGGGAAGTCGCGCCGCTCTTTCTCGGGCCGCTCCAGCGCGGCTTCGAGGTTCTCGGCGCTCCGGCCCACGCGCCGCCCGATGAACGCGCCTTCGGGCGACGGATGCGGGAGCCGCTTCGGGGCCGCGCCTCGCTTGGGGCGCGCCGCGCGCTTCGGAGCCCGCGGAGGCGGACGCCCCGCAGAGCGCCGCGGGACGCGCTCGACGGCGCTCTGCACCGCGCGCACGAGGCCCGAGGTCGCCCGGTCGAGCGTCTCGCGCGGCTCGTGACCGCGCATCTGGTAGACCACGCTGCGGTGCCCGCTCAGCACCACCTTGATGTCGCACTCGACGTCCTTGCCGCCGCGCGGCCCGTTCACGTCGGTGAAGCGCACCGTGAGCCGCTCGATGTGGCGCGCGAACTTGCCGAGCTTGCGGCCGAGGCTCTGGCGCACGTGCGCCCTCGTCGCTTCGTCGACGGAGAGCCCGAAGGTCCGCATCGCGAGCGGTGTCCGCTCGGTCGCTGTGCGTCCCGCGCGCGCCCGAACCGCGCGCGGAATCTTGGCAGGGAAAGCTGAACGTTGCCGAGTCGATGTTCGCGCCATGGCCGCTACATCGAGACCGCGCCGTCGTTGTCAACGGTGCCTCCGCCCCGAACGACGTCCGAGTCGCCGGGGCACGCCCCACCGCCGCGACCGGCCAACCATCGAACGAGCCGCGAGCCGCGCGATTTTCATGCGGGGAATCCCTCGACGAGCGTATGGATCGTCGAGGATGCGCCCTTCGCTGCTTCGAGCCCCTCGTGCCGTCGCGCTGCTGGCCTGGTCGCTCGGCTGCGCGCCGAAGCAGGAGATGTGTGGATTCAACCAGGTGAACCCACCCGTGCCCTCGTCCACCGCGCCTCCGGCGGCGTCCGTCATCCCGTCGGCTTCCGCTTCGTCCGCCAAGCCCGCGCCGCCGCAGCCCTCTCCGCGCTGAGTCACAGGAAATGGGCGCTGCCCCTTTCCCTCCACGGAGCAAAGCTCCGTGGAGCCTCCCATACCCCGGACCACCCAAGCCCTCATCGGCGTCGCACCGCTTCGGGCCTGACGTTGGCTTTCTCGGTCACGACCTGAGCCCGCGGAGTTGCGCGTCACGCATCGAGGATGGGGCTTCGCGGGCGCGGACCCGCGAAGCCCGGGCGAGCGCTCACTCGTCGCTGTCGTCCTGCTTCCGGCGGGGCGGCTCGTAGAAGAACTTCGCCTGGTAGACCCTCTGGCGCGGGAAGCGGCTCTCGAGCGCGCCGCGCAGCGCCGACAGCGCCAGGGCGCCGTCGACGACGAGCTTGGTGACGACGCTCTTCAGCTTCGTCTCCTCCGCGTCGCCGGCGTCGCGCACCGCGAGGAAGCCCTCCTGTTGCTTGGCCCGGAGGGTGAGGTCGTCCTTGACGGCGGCCTTCTCGGCGAAGTCGGGCAGGTGATCGAGCCGGGCCACCGCGTCGAGCACCAGGCTCGGCTCCCGCGCGACCGGCGCCCGGATCAAATCGTCGACCCGCGCGCCGAACACGTGCGTGGCGTCGAGCCCGCCCGTACCGCGGAGCGCGAGCTTCGTCCGCGTGTTGCCGTTGCGCAGCCCGCGGTCGAGCACTTCGTCGCCCAAGCTCACCTGTGCTTGCTGCACCGTCCCCGGCCCCAAGTCGAAATCGGTGAGCGCCCGATCCGCATCGCGGAGCGCGGCCGCGATGGTCTCCAGCTTGGCCTTCTCGGCCTTGAAGAACGTCCGATCGTCGTCGCTGCGATCGACGTCCGCCGCGCTCGCCGCCGCGAGCGCACCTATCGAATAGCTCAGCGCCCGCCGCATGATGCGCGGCGAGCTGTCGGGTCCTACCGGCATGCTCTCCTCCCTTGTTCGAGTGTCGTGGTGGACCGGGCGAGGTGAAGCATCGAGATCGCCCTCGTCAACGTGCCCCGCACGATCTTGACGGCGCTTCACCCGCTTCAGGGCTCGACGGCGTACACACACATCGGAGCCATCCACCGCACGCTCCGCAGCACGCGCGGCGGCTCCACGGACGGCGGGGCAGCGCATTCTTCGTCGCACGCGACGTTCCGCGAGTGCAGGACGGCGCATGCGTCGTCCCACGAGGTGTCCCGCAGATGCAGGACGGCGCATGCTACGTCGCACGAAGCGTCCCGCAGATGCAGGACGGCGCATGCTACGTCGCACGAAGCGTCCTGCAGATGCAGGACGGTGCATGCTCCGTCGCACGAAGCGTCCTGCAGATGCAGGACGGTGCATGCTCCGTCGCACGAAGCGTCCTGCAGATGCAGGACGGTGCATGCTCCGTCGCACGAAGCGTCCTGCAGATGCGGGACGGCGCGCTTCGCCGTGCGAGGCGTCCCGCAGATGCCGGATCCGCGTGGGAGGTGAGGGCCGGCCTACCCGGCGCTCCGCCGTGTGGCGGGTTCGCGTGTATCGTGCCGTCCGTGTCTGCTCGCCGTTTTGCTCGGGTGCTGGTTGCCGGCGCCGTCCTCGCCGCGCTGGCTCCGGGGTGTGGCGCGGCCCCTGCGCCGCCGCCGCTCGACACCGGCGCGTGCCAGCCGGACCACCTCGATGCCTGCGAGCGCCGCCTCGCGGCGCAGGTGAAGGACGACGCCGCCGAGGAAAAGCTCGTCGCCGAGTACGCCGCCGCACGGGCTGCGCGCGACGCGGCCGATCCTTGGGCGCGGTTGTTTCACGCGCTCCGGGAGGCGAAGGCGGACGGTGCCGTCGTGCTCGCCGAAGGAGGGGCGGCGGCGCCCGCGAGCGGTGGGCTCCGTGTCGTCACGAGCGCGGAGCTGCCGGCGCCGAGCGCGATGGCGGCGGAGGAGCTTCTCCTCGCGATGGCCCGCGCCGCGGGCGTGTCGCATGTCGTGCGTGTTCGTCCGGCGGGGCGCGGAGCGAACGAGGTCACGCAGCTCTTTCCTGCGGACCCATTGGCCCCGTTTCTGGCCGGTCTGCGCCCGGTGGTTCGCGACGATGGAGCGCTCGCGCACCTCGAAGGGGACGTGGCGATGGCGCGGGCGGTGCGCGCGGCGTTCGATGCGGCGGGCGCGTTTCGGTACGTCGATGCGGCCCGCGAGGCGGAGAAGCTCGCGAGCTTGGTGCCGGCCGAGGGGCCGCTCACGGAGCCTGTGCTGCGGGCGCGGTACGCGCTCCAGCTCCTCGGCGCTGCGGGGCTGGTGCTCGATCCGGCGGCGCCGCACGGAGCGAAGGCAGCGGCTCCGGCGGGCGCGGTGCCGGCGCCCGACGCGAACGAGACGCCGTATGGAGCGTTGCTCGTGGTGCTCACGGCGCGCGATGGGCGCGCGGCTTGGGAGACGCGGGGGGCGCGGGTGCTCGAAGGCATCGCAGCGGATCGGCGCGAGGATGTGACGGCGCTGTTCGCGCGGCCGAAAGGTTGCGAGCCGCTGCGGGCGCCGCCGATGGAGGGGCGGCGCGATCTCGTGCACGCGAATCGGTTGGCGGGGGCGCTCGCGCGGGATGCGGGCGGGGCGGCGCGCGCGGGCGGGCTGCCGTTCGCGGAGTGGCTCGGCCGCTACGAGGCGACGGTGCGGCTCGTGGAGCAGACGCGGACGGCGTGGTCGTACCTGCCGGCGCTGCTCGCGGAGCGCGGGGAGGCATCCGGGCTCGATCCGGCGGAGAGCGCGGCGTACCGGAAGGTCACCGAGATGGGGCTCGCGCACGTCGCGGCCATGCGCGCGCTCGAGGGCGCGGAGCCGGTGCGGTACCGCGCGTTCACGCAGCTCGGGCTCGGGCTCGCGCCGGGGCTTCACGCCGACGCGCGGCTCCAGCGGGCGATGGTCGAGCTCACCGAGGCGAGCATCAAAGACAAGCTGGCGACGGCCGCCGATCCGGAGGCGTTGCTCGGGACCGTGGCGACCGGCGTGGTGGCGGGGCTCTCGTATCCGCCGGCGCTCCAGGAGGCGCACTTCGGGGCGCTGCAAGGCGCGGTCACCGCCAAGCTGAAGGGCGATCTGACGACGCGCACCGGCTGGGGCGTGGCCGCGCTCTACGCGGCGGACGCGCTGTATCGGATCGTCGCCGATGCGCGTCCCGATCTGGATGGATCGGCTTCGCAGATCGTGCGCGCGCTCGGCGGGCCCGGTGTCGAGCAGCCCGCGCTCGCGGCGCTCGCCGGCGCGGCCGCGCGCTATGCGGCGCTGGCGGCGGCGCACAAGCTCGATCCCACGGTGACGCGGGCCGAGAAGATCCCGCCGGAGCGCCGCGCCGCGCGCGAAGGGCTCCACGCGGCGCTCGCCGGTTTGGGCGCGCCCGGCGAAGCGCCGAGCAACGTGCTCGACGATCTCACCGAGCTCGCCGATGGGCTCGCGGCGACGCTCTCGATGGCGATCGCCGAGGGCGCGGCCGCGAAGAAGTCCGCGGCCGAGGCGAGCGGCGACGGAGGCCGCGCCAAGGGCGGCAAGCGAGGCGCGAAGCGCGGGCGCGACGCGACGGAGGGACGGCCGGCGGCCGCGGTGTGCGGGCCCAAGCCGACCGTGGCGATCGACGCGGCGACGCGGCGGGCGCTGGCGCGGCTCGGGGACGTGCGGCGGCGGATCCTCGGGCACCCGCGGTACAAAGAGGGCGACGGGGCGTGGATTCGCCGCGCGCGGCTGGTGACGACGATCCTCTCGGACGCGATGGATCTCGCGATCGCGAGCGACACGCGCAAGCCGCCGGTGTTCACGGTGACGGCGGCCGAGGCGGAGAAGGCGTGGCGCGACTCCATCGGACGGGAAGGGGAGCGCGGGCTCTCGGTGGCGACGGCGGCGTCGGGCGGGTACGCGCTCCTGCGGACGTTCGCGGGGAGCGCGAGCGCGGAGGCGTTCGTGAAGCAGGGCGGGCGCGATTTGCGGCAGCTCGCGCAGGGGCTCCTCGCGCTGTTCCAGGACGACGCGTCGGGCGGGCCGGCGATGGGCACGGCGCTGCTGCGCGCGCTCGCGGGCGCGAAGGGGATCGGCGCGGGCACCGGCGAGGACGTGGGCGCGGCGCTCGTGGCTTACGCCGACTGGCTCTATGGGCGGGGGCAGCAGGAGCAGGCCGACCTCTGCATGCTGGCGGCGATGGTGGCGGGCTCGATCGCGCACAAGCCACCGCCGAAGGACGCCGCCGCGCTCGCCGCGAAGCACGGGAGCCGCATCGCCTGGGCGCTCCGGATGATGAGCGAGATCCGCAAGGATCCGAAGGACGGGCTGCCCGATCCCGCGGTGTACGCCGAGGGCCTGCGCCGCGCGACCGACGACGCCTGCCAAGCGGCCGACGCCGACGCGACGCTCGCGGTGGTGACGGCGCTCCGCGACTTCGCCGCGGGGAAGCGGAAGGAGGCGCGCGCGGCCCTCGACGGCGTGCTCGAGCGCGCCGACGCGCACGGGCTCGGCGTGCCGCGGATGGTGTACCGCTACGACGAGAAGACCGCGAGCAAGGTCTTCTCGGTGGACATCGGCATCTCGTACGGGAGCGGCATCCTCCTCGCGGGCAACAGCTTCGAGCTCGGCCTCGCGGCGCGCAGCGGCGGCGAGCCGGAAGGATCGCTCTCGGCCTCGCTGGTGCCGCCGGACACGAGCAAGGCCGGCGAGGATGCGGCCCGCTACTACGTGTACACGGCGGCGATCGCGACCGTGTACCACCTGCTCGACGGCGATCTCGATCGCGCGGTGGCCTCGGGGCGGCGCGCGGTGGGCGCGCTCTCGAGCGGCGTGCGCCTCGGCGCGCGGCGGCTCCGGAGCGAGCGCCCCGCGGCGTGGGGCGAGGACGCGCGCGAGATCCTGGTGATCGCCGCGCAGCTCGCGGCCGACGCGGGCATGCCGTTCCTCGCGGGCGATCTGTGGACCGTGGTGCGCCAGGGCTTCGCGGACACGCTCGACGACAAGGCGGTGGCGGGGATGCTCGATCATCCGCCGCTCGGGCTCGGGGGGATCGCGGAGATGCCCAAGGTGATCGCGCGCGCCCAGCGATCGCTCGCGGTGCTGGCCGAGCCGCTGCCTTGCACCGACGCCAAGGTCGAGCTCGGCGCCTTCGACGAGGTCTCCTGCGACGCCTATCCGCTGGCGCTCTCGCTGCGCGCGGCCGACGCGCTGAAGAAGCTCCCGCGCCTGCACCGGAGCCCCGAGACGACCGCGCGCTGCGGCTCGCTGAAGAGCCTGGACGCGTTCCTCGCCGGCGTGGCCCGCGGCACGTACGATCCCGACGCCTTCACGCGCGCCGTCGAAGCGCTGCGCGCGGCCGGGAAGACCGACGACGCCGCGGTGCTCCTCTCGCGCCAGCGGCGCCCGGATCATTGCAGCGCGACGCTCGTGTCGGCGGCGCGGGCGCTGGGGCGCTCGCCGCTCTTCGGGCCGTCGCTGCGGGCCGATCTGCTGAGCCTCGCCGTCAACTGCACGGCGGTCGCCGGCGGCGCCGAGGTCGACGCCGACGTCATGGCGCTCGACGAAGAGACGAGCCGCCTCCCCGATCCGGCGCGCAACCTGAAGCTGTTGCTCTCCGTCGCCGATCTGGCCGTGACCCGCGACCGCTGGGCCTCGCTCGGGAAGCTGACCGACCGGCCCGACTTCCTGAGCCGCTGGCTCCGCGTGCACCCCAACGCCGCCGCCGTCGCGCTCGTCCTCGATCACGCCGCCGCGGTGATGCGCGGGCAACCGGTGGCCCTCGATCGGACCAAGCCCACGTTCCACCTGCTCTGCGAAACGTTCCCCTCGACGGAGCGCGCCGAGATGTGCACGCAGGCGGCCGCGCTGCGGAAGGCGGAAGGATCCGCGGCGGAGAGGGAGCGGACCGCGAAGGAGGCGGTGCGCCGGATGGTTGCGAGCGCGGTGGGGAAGGGGAAGTAGCGGCCTCGAAGGAGGCAGGCGCTATGCAGGTCGCGACCCGCGCGACCGGTGCCAGATGGCGTGCACGCGCACGATGCGCGTCTCGTCGTCGACCGTGTAGTAAACGTGATGCCGTGTGCGCGGCAGGAGCACGCGCCGCATCTCGCGGACGCGCGGAGCCTCGTATCGGGCTCCGATCCGCGGTGCGATGCCCAGCTTGCGGAGCGCGGCACCCAGCTCGTCCACGAAGAGATCCGGGGCTGTCTCCCGGTGCTCGGCCCACCACGCGCGAATGGTCTGTGCGTGTTCGAGCGCTTCCGGCGACAGCTCGACGCGATATCGCCGCGCGCTCCTCATCACCGGCGCAGAGCGGCGAGCGCCTCGTCCGCGTCGATGCCCCGTCCGGCGCGGAACTGCTCGGCCGACCGCAACAGCGCGGCGTGCAGGCTCGCGCGATCGTCGTCGTCGAGATCGTCCCCCTCGTCGGCGAGAACCAGCTCGACTTCGCTGCCCTCCGGCAGCTCGGTCGGCTCGTCCATCACGAGGCGTCCATCCCGAACTCGCGCCTTCAGCGTCAGCGTCATGGCTTCAAGCTAGCATGAATGATGGGGAAGGGGGTCGCGCCGGGCCGCTCGTCAAAACCCCGCGCTGTTCACGCCCGTCACCGGCTTTGCTTTCGCCGGTGCACCGCTCGGCGCGCTGCTCGGCGCGCTGCTCGGCCATGGTGCGCTGCTCGGAGGGGACGGCGCGACCGTGGTTGCCGCGGTGGCGCTCGCGGTCGGCGTTGCGGTTGGCGGGGGAGCGACGCTGGGTGTCGGTGCGGCGGCGCTCGACGATGCGCTCGGGGGCGCGGGCGGGGGGAGCTCCGCGGATCCTTTCGGTGCGGTGCTACTGGAGCCGAGGGCGCGGGCGGCGAGGGCGATGGTGGCCGCGGTGAGGACGACGCCGGCGGCGATGAAGAGGCGACGGCGGAGGGCCTTTCGCTCGGCTTCGGCGGCGCCGCGGGCGATGGCGGCGGAGAGCGCGGCGGCGAGCTCGTGGCCGTCGCGGTAGCGATCGGCGCGGGCGCGGGCCATGCAGCGGTCGACGACCTCGGCGAGCGCGGGGGGAGCGTCGCGAGCGATCTCGGCGAGGCGCGGCGGCGAGCCGCGGCGGATGGCGGCGAGCACGGCGTTGGGGTTCTGCCCCTCGAAGGGACGGCGGCCGGCGAGCATCTCGTAGAGGACGACGCCGAGCGCCCACACGTCGGTGCGCGCGTCGACGTCGCGCTCGCCGAGCGCTTGCTCGTGGCTCATGTACTCGGGCGTGCCGAGGACCTGCCCGGTGGCGGTCAGCGTCGCGAAGAGGACCGGATCGGCCGCGGCCGCGAGGGCCTTGCTGATGCCGAGATCGATGATCTTGCAGCGCGGCGGCGCCGTGCCGCCGGCGTCGTGGAGGATGACGTTGGCCGGCTTGAGATCGCGGTGAACGATGCCTTCGGCATGGAGGGCGGAGAGGCCGCGCGCGAGCTCCAGCGCCACGGCGGAGGCCTCGCGCCACGAGAGGCGCGGCGCGCGGCCGATGCGATCGGCGAGCGTCTCGCCGGAGAGGCGATCGAGGACGAGGTAGAGGAAGCCGTCGTCCGTCTCGCCGATGTCGCGCACGCCGACGAGGTACTCGTTCTTCACGAGCTGGAGGAGGCGGGCCTCCTGTTGGAAGCGATCGCGCACCTCGGCCCGCCAGCCCGCTCGCTCCAGCGAGACGGCCTTCACCGCCACCGTGTCGCCGCTCACGGCATCGCGCGCCTCCCAGACGACGCTCGACGCTCCTTCGGCGATCGGCTGGAGGATCTCGTAACGATCGGCGACGACCCGCCCGCGCTCCACGCGCCTCCCCTAGCACGGGGCGTATGGAAGGTTGTCCGAGATTCGGACACCGTCTGCAAATCGGTCCCGCCCGCGACCCGCGCCGCGACCAAGAACGCCCACGCCGGGACGAGCTTCGGGGAGCCTCAACGCAGCGGGCGCACGACGATGCGGTCGTCCTCGCCCGGGGCTGCGGCGGCGGTGACGGTGACGGCGACGCCGGAGCAGGCCAGCTCCAGCACGGCGGGCGGCGACGGGCGCCGCTTGCACGCGGGATCTTCCGAGACGGCGGCGCCGAAGGCGAGCTTCACCAACGCGGTGGCGCGCGAGACGGCGGCGGCGCGCTGCGCGGTGTCACCGGGGGCGATGGGGCGGATGCGGAACGTCTCTTCCAGCCGGAGGAAGAGATCGGGCCCGGCGATGGTCGCGCCGAGCGGGACGCCGCGCGCGTCCTGCGTGAGGACGACCTCGAGGGTGGCCTCGCGCGGCTCGGTGGCGCGGTTCACCTCGACCGAGTAGGGCAGGGAGAACAGCTTGGTGCAGCGGCGCGCGACGGCCGGCCTGGGGACCGCTTGGGGCTCCGGCGGATCGAAGGTCGTGCAGCGCGGCGATGGGAGCGAGAGCGCGAAGGGCACGACGAGGTCGGCGCGCGCGGCGGCGAGCGGGGCCTCGTAGGTCTTCACGTCGAGGAAGCGCTGGAGCCAGGCTTCGATCTCCTCGCGCACGCGGGCGCGCTCGGCGGCGGCGGGGCCGCTCACCCGCGCCTCGACCTCGGCGCGGGAGCGCGAGATCTCCTCGCGCGAGGCGCGCGCCGCGGCGTCGAGCTCGTCGAGGCGCCGCCCCGCCAGCTCGTGATGCGGGCCCGTCGGCAAGAGCGCGAGGTAGCTGCGGAGGCCGGCCTTGGTGGACTTGCTCTCGTCGTAGAACGCCGTCTCGGCCGCATCGAAGAAGGCGTGGACCTCCTCCGCGAAGCGCCCGTCCGGATGCTTGTCGAGGTAGCGCTGGGCGGCGGCGAGCCGATCCTCCACCGTCGCGCCGAGGCGCGTGGCGCGGTAGGCGGCGTAGTCCGACGGCGAGGCGATGAACGCCTGGGCCTGGCAGCCGGCCACGGTGAGCGCGAGGGCCGCGACGAGGGGCCTCATTGGTCGGTCCCCGCGTCCTCGAGCGCGCGCGGCGGGCAGAAGTCGCACTCGGTCGGGATGGTGGCGTTCGGGTCGCCCGTGTAGCCGAGGATGTAGAACCGGTAGTCGTCGCAGCTCGCGACTTGAAGCGCGTTCAGGCAGACCTCGCCGTCGTGCACGAGCGGGTAGCAGCCGGTCGGGAACGACAGCGGCACCGCCTGCCCGCAGGCGGCCTGACAGGCGGGGCTGTCGAGGAGCTCGGTGCACTCGGTGCAGCGCTGGCAATCGATGGTCTGCTTGGCCCCGAAGAACTTGGCGGCGTCGAGATCGGAGGCCTTCTGGTTGCAGCTCCCGATGTCGCCCGCCGTCGGCGCCGCGAGGAAGAAGACGGCGACCACCGCGAGCCGGACGAGCTCGCCGCGGGTGACGCGCCCTTTGCGCGTCGGAGGAAGGCGTGCGCTCGTGCTCATGGAAGGAACTCGTGGTCGACGAGCAGGCCGAGCTGCCCGGAGAGGATGGGGTAGGTGGCGATGCCGACGTCGTACGTGCCGGAGCCGTAATACACGTCGAGGACGAGCTCGCCCGCGATGGCCACCTTGCCCGTGAGAAACCAGGCGAAGCCGCCCGCGAGCTCACCGCCGATGGTGGGCGTCGGCGTGAGCACGATCGAAGGCCCGAGGCGACCATACGCGAGGAACGGGTTGGGCCCGCGGTACGCGATCAGGTACGTCGGCGTGAGGACCGCCTGCCCGACGCCGGTGAGCGCAAACGACGCGTGGATCGCGCCGCCGTGCTGGATGCCGTCGGGCGGACCGAAGGCGAGCCCGATGCCGAGGTCGGCATAGGTCGCCGTGATCGAGACGGACTCCGCCGTCTGGCCGAGCTGCGTGGCCAAGCGATACGGGTTGTTGAAACGGAAGCCGCGCCCGAGCTCGAGCGATCCGAAGAGGCGCACCTCGTTGTCGACGCGGGCGGTGAGGGGACGAGGGGCCTCGGCCGGCGGCGCCTTCGCTTGCGGCGAGGCCTCGAGCGGCGCGACGGCGAGCGGGGCCGGCGGCGTGGCGAGGGCGCTCGGCGGCGCCGGCGCATCGGCCGGGGGCGCGGCGCGCGCGGTCGCCGTGGCAAGCAGCCCGGCGAGCGCGCAGGCCGGGATCAGCGAGCCGGCGAACCGAGGCGCCGGGGCACGCGTCGAGGGGCTGGGGATGCACACCACGTTCGCGTCTTTCTACCGTAAGGTGCGCTCGGGCCGCACGCGGAACACGCGGGGCACCGTCGACGCCGGACGGACCAGGTGCTGCATCCTGGGCGGACAGGAGGGACGGCGTGAAAGGGCAAAGCTCGGCTGGTCGCAGGGCGCAGACGCGGCAGGGGAAGGTGGCGAGGCCGAAGCTCACGGCCGAGGAGGCACGCGCTCCGTGGGCCCCCTTCGAGCGCGGGAGGGCGGAGCCCCCGGTGCCCATCACCGACGATCTCGACGACTCGGTGGCGCCTCCGCTCCCCGGCAAGCTCCACCCGCCGGAGGAGATGGATGAGGCCACGCCCACCCTCGACGACGAGATCCGTAACTATCACCACCACCCGAACGACTCGGGCGTGGTCGAGTTCGGCTTCCACCCGGAGGCCGCCGACGCCGCCGCCGATCTCGCCGGCGATTTCGGATCGAGCTTCCTCGAAGGCGCGACGCGCGGGGAGGACATCAGCGAAGTGTCGGCGCAGCTCGACGATCGGAGCGATGAGGAGCTGCCGCTGATCCTCGACGAAGAGGGCGCCGAGGCCCTCGACGAGGAGCCCGCGCTCCGGCCGCCGGTGCGCGCCCGCCCGTTCGAAGAGCCGGGCGCGCTCGGGCAGAGCACGGTGCGCCGCGCCCGCCCCGCCGACGAAGTGGCCCCGCCCCGCCTGCGCCGCGCCCCGCGCCGCGGCGCCCCTCGCTGAGCAAGCGGCGCCATCGGGAGCGGTGGGGTTGGGGGGCTGTAAGGGCGGTGGCGCGGGCCGGCCGAGGTGCGGGCTCGACGTTGCCGATCGAGGTTACCGGCGGACGTGCGGCGTTCGATGTTGCCGGCGTCGCTGTGCGTGGTGCATCGGCGCCGTCGAGCTGAGGGCGAGTGAGCTGGAGGTTCGGGGCGAAGCGACTGCGGCGTCGAGCGCTGCGTGCGAGCGCTTGCCGTTCGGGCGAAGCGCTCGCGTGGGCGGGCGTTACTTCTTCTTGGGCTTGCGCTTCGGGGCGTCGACCGACTTGGCGGGGGGCTCGTCGCCGGCGCCCTCGTTGGCCTTTTCGTTGGCCTCGCGCTCGTCCTGCGCCTTCTTCTGCGCAGCGGCCACGGCGGCCTCTTCCTTCTTGCGCTCGGCGTCCTCGAAGCGACGGCGCATCTCGTTGTCGTGGTCCCAGCGGTCGACGTGCTCGTCACCGTCGATGTCCACGCCCATGCGCTCGAGGTGACCCTCGCGGTAGATCTCCCAGACGTCGGCGCGGCCGTCGAAGTTGGTGTCGCGCTTCACGCGGGAGAGCTTGCCGTTCGAGTAGAACTTCCACTCGTCGGGGCGGCCGTCGTAGTTCGTGTCGATCTGCACCTCGGCGAGGCGACCCTTGATGAACGTGATCCAGGTGTCGATCCGGCCGTCGAAGTTGGCGTCGGCCTCCTCCGCGATGCTCTCGCCCTTGTCGTTGTAACGACGGACGACGTCCTTCACGCCGTCGAAGTTGGTGTCGATCTCGCGGCAGATGAGGACTTTGTGGCGATCGTCGCCGCTGCCGATGATGGCGTAGACGCGCCGCACGTTCGGCTGGATCGAGCCGGGCCCGGCGACCTCGCTGGCCTCGCGATCGGGCTTGCCGCGCCAGTCGCACATCGAGTGGTCGTCGAAGGAGCCGTCGGCGCGCTTCTTGGCCTGCAGCGAAGGATCGTCGGCCTTGAACTGCGGCCCGCCTCCACATCCGGCGAGCAGCGGGAAGGCCACGACGAAGGGAAAGGCAAAGCGGGAAAGGTGGCGCATGGCTGAGCTCACTTCTTCGGAGGTTGCTTGGCCGGAGCAGCAGGCGCCGCGGTGGGCGCCGGCGGCGGAGCTGCGGGCGCCGCAGCGGGCGGTGGTGCTGCCGGCGGAGGCGCGGCGGGGGCCGGCGGCGCGGCGGGAGCGGCAGCGCCGGGAGGAGGTGCAGCAGGTGCGGGAGCGCCGGGCGGAGGTGCAGCGGGTGCGGGAGCGCCGGGCGGTGCGGCGGAGCCGGGAGGAGCTGCCGAGCCGGGCGGCGGCGCGCCGGGAACGCCCTTCACGGCGCCGTAGGACTCACCGCATAGATCAACGACGCTCTCCGGATCGGGCTTGCCGTCGGCGTTGCGATCGGAGGCGACGACCGCGCACTTCGGGTTCTGGGGATTGTTGAAGTTCCACCACTGGTCGACGATGCCGTCGCCGTCCGAGTCGCGCTCGCGCCGCACGAGGCGGCCGCCCTCGTAGTAGTCCCAGGTGTCGATCTTGTTGTCGAAGTTCGTCTCGCGGAGCTTGAGCTTGAGCTGCCCGCCCTCGTAGATGGCGATCTCGTCGGCGCGACCGTCGCGATCGAAGTCCGACTCGCGGCGGCGCTCGCGGCCCTGATCGTCGTAGTAGATGAACGCGTCGACGGCGCCATCCATGTTCAGGTCGACGACGCGGCACACCTCCTTGCCGCCCTTCATCACGTGGATGATGTCGTGCTTGCCGTCGCCGTTGACGTCGACCTTCTGCGCGTCGGAGGCGTTGGCGTCGCACGGCTCGTGGACGATGGTGGTGTCGCGCTTCTCGTTGGCGGAGGCGGCGGACTTGGCCTTGTCGGCTTCGGCCTCGGTGCTCGAGCAAGCGGTCGCTTGCATCACGCAGAGGGCGAGCCCGAGGAGGATCGGGCGGGACGCGGGGTGGATCATCTCGTGGTCTCGGCGTGCTCGCCGTGGCGAGCGCGCTCCTACAAGGGAGTGAAGCGGGCGCACGGGCTCGGCCGCGTTGTCGGCGCGGGCCGAGGTGAAGGCCGGCGAGAACAGATGGGCGAAGCCCCTCCGTGCATGGGAAAACACAAGGCTCGCTCGGAGCTTAGTCCGTCGGGAGACGGCCGAGCAAGGCGGGCTGCCTTGCGCACGGGCGCAGCGGATTTCACCGTCCGTGACGGCCGAGAGGCGGAAGCGGGGCAGGATCCGATTGACAACACACGTACCGGCATCTAGGGTAACGCCTTGTCAGTATCGGTGCAGGAGCCTCCCCGAACGTTCAGCAGTCCCGGCCACCGTAGTCCGCGTTTCCTACACATCACAGACTTTTGTCTGTGGCCCGCGCAGCTCGCTCATTCAGCGTGTCGTGCGGGTGACAGGTGGACTGACTGCGATTGTCGAGGTCGCTCAAGGCACGGAGGTGACGCTCCCGCGTTCGTCGCTCTTGTCGCTCTCGTGGCTCGCCGGTTTCCGGTGGGCTTGGCCTCAACCTCTGCGTGATGACATGTCGCGAAAGAAAGTCTCGACGACCATCTACATCACGCCGGAGCAGGCCGATCGCCTGAAGCTCCTGCACGAGCGCACCAAGGTGCCCATCGCCGTGTACATCCGCGAAGGCATCGACCTGGTCCTCAAGCACTACGAGCACGTGCTGCCCGGGCAGATGACGCTCGACGCTGCCGCGCCTCCGCCGACGCCGCCGCAAACTCCGCGGCCGCCCGTGGTCGCTGGGCGCCCCAGCCGGCCGGGCAATGAAGGCGGCGGGCCGGCCGGCGCTGCGTCGTAGCCGGCGCTTCGCGAGCGCTCCGGGCGGCTCGAGAAGCCCGGGATCCCAAGCCGGTCTTCGGTGATGCGCGGCGAAGCCCTGCGCCCTGGAAATCGATGTGGAGCCGTCTGCGGCCGCTCGATTTTTCTCGATGCTTCGCGATGGGCGACGAGCGTGGTAGCCAGACGGCGCGCGCCGCGCTAGTAGGCTGCGCCCACGTTTGGGCTGCTCCGTCTCGCCCGATGGGGCCGCGGGCGGCCCGCCCCGGCCAATCACGACAGCTCGGGCGCGTGAACGCCCTCTCAACCAGACCGGCCGAGCTTGCTCCGCCGGCCGTCCGCACCCCTCGCCAACATGCCCGCCGACACGAAGCTCATCCGCAACTTCTCGATCATCGCGCACATCGACCACGGCAAATCGACGCTGGCCGATCGCATCCTCGAGGCCACCGGCGCGCTCTCCGATCGCGAGAAGCAGGCCCAGTTCCTCGACAAGATGGATATCGAGCGCGAGCGCGGCATCACCATCAAGGCGCAGAACGTCCGCCTCAAGTACACGGCGAAGGACGGGCAGACCTACCAGCTCCAGCTCATCGACACGCCCGGGCACGTCGACTTCAACTACGAGGTGTCGCGCAGCCTCAAGGCCTGCGAAGGCGCGCTGCTCGTGGTCGATGCCTCGCAGGGCGTCGAGGCGCAGACGCTGGCCAACGTGTTCCTCGCGCTCGACAACAACCTCGAGATCATCCCGGTCTTGAACAAGGTCGATCTACCTTCGGCCGACGTCGATCGGACCAAGCGCGAGATCGAGGACGTGATCGGGCTCGACTGCTCGAACGCCATCGCGGCGAGCGCCAAGACGGGCGTCGGCATCCCCGAGATCCTCGAGGCCGTGGTGCAGCGCGTGCCGCCGCCGAAGGGCGATCCCACCGTCACGCCGCGCGCGCTCATCTTCGACAGCTGGTACGACAGCTATCGCGGCGCCGTGGTCATGGTGCGCGTCGTCGAAGGGACGATCCGCAAGGGCCAGAAGATCCGCTTCATGGCCACGGGGCGCGACTACGAGCTCACGGAGATGGGCATCTTCTCGCCGCACGCGACGGCCATCTCCGAGCTCGGGCCGGGGGAGGTCGGGTTCCTCGCGGCCAACATCAAGAGCGTCGTCGACACCAAGATCGGCGACACGGTGACCGACGCGGTTCACCCGGCGACCGAGCAGCTCCCCGGCTTCAAGGAAGTGAAGCCGATGGTCTTCGCCGGCATCTTCCCCACCGACTCGGCCCAGTACGAAGACCTGCGCGACGCGCTCACCAAGCTGAACCTCAACGACGCGGCCTTCGTGTTCGAGCCGGACACGTCCGAGGCGCTCGGGTTCGGCTTCCGCTGCGGCTTCCTCGGGCTCCTGCACATGGAGATCATCCAGGAGCGGCTCGAGCGCGAGTACAACCTCGATCTCATCACCACGGCGCCGAGCGTCGTCTATCACGTGTACATGAACGACGGCTCGATGAAGACCGTCGAGAACCCGGCCAAGCTGCCGCCGACGAACTTCACGGATCACATCGAGGAGCCGATCTTCAAGGTGACGATCCACGTGCCCGCGGAGTACGTGGGCGCGGTGCTGGCGCTCTGCCAGGAGCGGCGCGGCGAGCAGAAGTCGATCCAGTACGCGTCGTCGGACCGCGTGATCATCACGTACGACATGCCGCTCGCGGAGGTGCTGTTCGACTTCCACGATCGTTTGAAGAGCGTGTCGCGCGGCTACGCGTCGATGGATTACGAGCTGACCGGCTACCGCGCCGCCGATCTCATCAAGCTCGACATGCTGGTGAACGGCGATCCGCTGGACGCGCTCAGCGTCATCGTGCACCGCGAGAAGGCTTATGCCCGCGGTCGCGATCTGGCGGTGAAGTTGAAGGACATCGTGCCGCGCCAGCAGTACGAGGTGGCCATTCAAGCGGCCATCGGCTCCAAGGTCATCGCCCGGACGACGGTGAAGGCCATCCGCAAAGACGTGACCGCGAAGTGCTACGGCGGTGACATCTCCCGTAAGCGCAAGCTCCTCGAGAAGCAGAAAGAGGGCAAGAAGCGCATGAAGATGGTGGGGAGCGTGGAGATCCCGCAGGAAGCATTCCTCGCCATCCTGAAGATCGATTGAGGATGTGAATCGAGAGGGCCCGGCGCGGCCCTCTCGATCGTTTCGCGACCATCATCGCCAGCCGAGCGCGTCGAGGACCGTTGTCGCGCGCTCGCGCCCGAGATCGATGTATTCCGCGCGAAGGCGCGCGTCCGTGAAGCCCGAGAAGAGCGTCCCGGGGAGCCGAGTCATGGGGCGAATGGAGATGAACGGGAGGGGGCGCACGAGCTCGATGCGTAGCGCTCTCCTGATCTCGTCGACTTGCGTGGGTGTGAAGCCGTGTCGTGCCGCGAGGGCGTCGAGGCGCGTGAGGCCTTCGCTCTGCTGCACGCAGCGGCGGAGATCCTGATAAAGCCACTCCGCAAACACCATGTCGACCTCGTGTGCGAGGAGGTCGAGACCGCGCTGATCCTTCGGGGGCCTCTGGAGCAAGGCCGGTGTCGGCGCGATGACGATGACGGCGTCGAGCGTCGCGCCTCCACAAGGGCCGATGGCCGCGTCCAAAGGGTTGTTGTTGACCAATCCGCCGTCGATGCAGGGGCCGAGGCCGGGCAGGTCGACCGGCGCATAGAGAATGGGCAATGCGGCTGAAGCGGTGGCCGCGACGAAGACCTCCTCGAGCGCCTTTGCGTCGTCGAAGGACTCGCCGGTGAAACCGACGACATGGCTGTACGTGGTCGCCGGCTCTCCATCGATGCTGCCTTGCATGCCATGAAGTGGCGCCACGATGAGGTGCAGCTCGATGGGCGCTGGATTCGGGATCTCGCTCGGCTTGACGTGCCGACGGAGGAGATCGAGGAGCCGAGCCTGATCCGAGATTCCCTGTCTCCGAAGGATGGCGCGGAGGCTCGGGTGGAGCGCGCCTCGGAGATCGGCTTCATGTCTCCAGACGTCGGTGAGCTCGCGCGCGGCGGCCTCCTCGCGCCGCGCCCGAACACCGGCTGCGAACGCCGTGCCGTTGAGGGCACCGGAGCTGACGGCGACGACGCGGCGAACGGCGAGGTTGCGTGACGCGATGATCTCCAGGGCGCCCGCTTCGAAGGCACCTTTGGCGACGGCGCCGGCGAGGACCAACGCGATGTTGCGCGGCGATTCGGGGCTGTCCCGCATGGGGCGAACGTAGAGACACGCTCGGGCGATCGGAGGCCCCGCTTCGAGTCGGGGTAGGCCACCCACAACCGTCATCGATGGATGGCGCGACATGCGCGAAGCTCGGTGCGGAAAGGGCACTCCGCGCGTATCGCCGTATCTGGTGGATGACGAAGGAAGTGTCGTGCAAGGACAAGTCGGTGGTTGGTGTATCCTCCACGCTCATGAAGCTCCGCTCCATGCGCTGCGGCCCAGCAGTCGCCGCGTTTGCCTTCTCGTTGCTCGTGCCCAGTCTCGGTGCGGCTGCCGATCCGGAGGCGGTGTACGTGGCCGCGCTGGCCGATTTCCAAGCGGGGAACTACGCGTCCGCGTGTCCCAAATTCGCCGAGGCACGCCGGTTGAAGCCCGACGCGAGCGCGCCGCTGCTGGGGCTCGCGCAATGCTACGAGAAGGCGGGCAAGACGGCGTCTGCGTGGTCGAAGTACCGCGAGCTGGCGGTCGAGCTGCGCACCCGAGGCGACGCTGCTCGCGCCGATGCCGCGGCCGCGCGTGCAGACGAGTTGGCGAAGACGCTCTCGACGATCACGGTGACGCCCGCGGCGCCGGCCACGCCGGGGTTGGTGATCAAGCTCGATCAGGAAGACGTGGCACGTGCGATGTTCGGCTCGCGTATCCAAGTGGATCCCGGCGTTCACGTGATTGACGCTGCGGCCCCGGGGTTCGAGCCGTGGCACACCACGATCACCGTCGGTGATCGCGGCGACGTGAAGGCCGTGGTGGTTCCGGCGTTGTCGCCCGCGAAGCAGGCTGCCAACGCTGCGTCGGCGGACTCCCACGGATCCTCCTGGGGGACCCAGCGCATCGCGGGCGTGGCCGTGGGGAGCGCCGGTGTGGCGGGCTTGATCGTGGGCGCGGTGTTCGGCGGGCTCACCGCGAAGAAGGTGAGTGACTCGAAGAGCTCGTGTAACGCCGAAGGCACTGCGTGCTTCGAGCCCGGCTATTCGCTGCGGCGAGATGCGAAGACGACGGCGAACGTATCCAACGTGGCATTCGCGATCGGCGGTGCTGCGCTCGTCGCGGGTGTGGTGATGTTCGTGACGGCGCCGCGCGCCGGCGCACCGATGAAGAGCGGCTCGGCAAGTGTGCGTGTGGCGGTGAGCGCGAGCCCGGAAATGGCCGGCGTGATGCTCACGGGAGGCTTTTGAGATGCGGTCGCTGAGCAAGCTCGTCGGGATGAGTGTTGCGCTGGTCGGGGCGGCAGGATGCCAGTTGATCTTCGGGGTCGGAGATCCGGTGTTGCTTCAAGGCTCGGGCGGGAGCGGCGGCGCCACCACGTCGAGCACCGGCACGGCAGGGAGCGGCGGCGCAATGGTGTGCACGCCGGAGAAGGAGGAGGCCTGTTACGAGGGGCCGAGCGGGACGGAGGGGAAGGGGCTTTGCAAGGGCGGGACGAAGACTTGCGACAAGGATGGGGCGTGGGGAGGTTGCGCCGGACAGGTGTTGCCGAAGGCGGAGACGTGCGGGAGCACGGAGGATGAGGATTGTGATGGGGTGGATTGCGTGGTGTGGGCCAGCGCATTCGACGGTGACATCGATGCGATGGCCGCGACCCCGGACGGTGGGATGGTTGTCGCGGGCCATGTCAACACAGCGCCGGCGCATCTGGGAAAGGGGACGATTCCCGCGGCAGGTAGCTTCGTTGCGAAGCTGCAACCGGACGGTGCAATGGTCTGGATGGTGCCCGTTGGGGCGAGGGTCCTGACGTCCGACTCCGCCGGTAACATCTATGGAGCTGGAAACGCTGAAGCAGGGACGATGATCGGAGCCAAGACGCTCCCGCTCGGGCAGTACGTGATGAAGCTGGGAGGCGATGGCAGCGTGAGCTGGGTTCGCTCGCTCGGTGGTCTCGTGGGGAACGACAGCTTCTCCATCAATGGCGGGCCAACGTCGATCGCAGCGTCGCCCGACGGTGACGTCGTTCTCGCCGGCGTGGCGGCGAAGGCTGGTATCGATCTCGGTGATGGATCGATGACGCTCATCGATGGTTCTGCGACAGCGTACGTCGCGAAGCTGAGCGGCGCGGACGGTTCTGGCACGACGGCGACGTCGGGCCAGCGCTGGACGCTGACCGTACCTGCCTACAAGCATGGATTCTTCTGGTATGGCCCCTACGTGGGGGTGAGCAGTGCAAATGTCGTGTCGATTGTGCTGAACCTCACAGGCTCCGCGTCCATCGGCGGTGTCGCGCTCGCTTCTGGGACGATCGGGCTCGTGACGGTGTCATCGATGGGGGACTACTACGGCTCACAGAGCATTGCTGCGGATGGGGGCCAGATCGCGCTTCACGGGAGCAGCGGCCCAGATGGCACGGTCGTCGTCGGCGGCAGCTTTCTCGGAACGATCGATCTCGGGCTGTGGGTTCCAGGCACGATGCTGGTCGCGAAGTCGACGACCCCGCCATTCCCGAACGCAGCCGACATTTATGGCGACGGATTCACCATCGCGATGAACGGCGATAGCGTGCGTGTCGCAAAGGCGTTCCAAACCGCTGGTCATGTCACGGGCGTCGCGCTTGATCCGAGCGGCGGGGTCATGTTGGCGGGTACGTTCTCCGGCGTAGCGAACCTGGATGGTGAAATGCTGGACGCAGGCCAGGGGACGGCGGTGCTGCTGGCGAAGCTCGGTCCGGATGGTTTGTTGCAGTGGCACCGGGCCTTCTCCCATCCCTCGGAGAGCAGCCTCGATCCCAAGCTCGCGGTGACATCGGATGGATCGAGCTGGCTGGGCGGTTCTTCCGCGGTATGGCCGCTGGATTTGGGCGCTGGACCCCTCAATACCAGCGCCAAGCCGAACGTCGGCTATCTGGCACGTTACGCTCCGTAGCCGCCGGAATTCAGCGCATTCGCGAGAGGGGCTTGTCTCGGTCATCAAGTGGCAAAGGCTCCTCGATGACAGAAGGTGCGTCGGGCCGCCAAAGGTCGATCATGGCGGCTCGTCGGTCGCGCTTCAGGGCTCGATGCAGCAGAAGGTCGTCGGGCTCTGCGGGGTTGCAGCGCCGATCGGAGCGCCGCCCTTCGGCTGGCAGCTGCCTCCCGTGGGGCCGGTGATCGTCGCCTTGCGCGCGCCGACGTCCGGGTTGCCGCTCAACGCACCGCAGCCGGCGGCTGTAGTGGACACGTTCACCGTCGCGACCGCCGTGCCCGTGCAGTTCGTGGTCGAGTACCACGTCATCGTCGCCGAGCAGCTTCCGCCCGCGGGATCGGTGCAGTCGCACGCCGAGCAGTCCCGAGTGTCCGACGCGCTCCCGTAGAAGATGTGCTGTGTCGTGAACGGCGAGCCTGCAGTCGGCGGGCAAGTGTTGACTCCGTCCTTGAACACACACATTCCGGGCAGGAAAGGCGCTTGAGGCTTGGGCAAGCACTGGTAAGCACCGTTGCAGCCCTTGGAGTTCGCGGGGGCGCCACCGCAGGCGTCACCCACCGTGCCCCATACCACGGGCTTGATCGTGGGGGTCTGCGGGCTCTTCGAGCAGGCTCCGCCCGTCACCGTGAGCTGATCCACGGTGATCGATTGGTTGCAGTCTTGGGTCCCCGTATCGCAGGTCGGGTTGTTGGGGGCGTCTGCGGACCACAGGTCTTGGCGTTCGCGCCGCCCTGGTAGCCGTCCGAGTTGTAGTAACAGGCGCCGTTCCAGCTCGCAGGAACGCTCTGCGTTCCCAAGCAGGTGTTGTTGCCGCCGCAGGCGGTGTCCTCGACCTGCATCGCGCCAAACGTGCAGACCTGACCCGTGGCGCCTCCGCAGGAGCATGTGGAGCAGGTCGCGGGCTGCGCGCTGAACTCGCCGTTGCCTGCATAGGCTTCCTCCGGGAATTGGCTCGGGCAGCCCTGGAAGTTGGCGGGTGCGCCGTCATAAAGCGCATAAGGCCCCTGCCAGCCGCTCGGGGCTGGGGCCACGCACGCGTACGTCGATTGGCAGTTGGGATCCGAACAGTCGGCGGTGTCGCACGCCGCCCCGCTGCTGGAAGATGTGCTGCTCGTCGAGCTCGACGTGGTCGTGCTCCCCGTGGAGCTCGAGGTCGTCGACGAGCTCGACGTGGTCGTGCTGCCGGTCGACGAGCTCGTCGAGCCCGTGCCGCCGGTGCCATTCAGATCGAAGGTGTAATCGGGAAACAGACACGCGGCGGGGAGCACCATGCCGGCGCCCATCGTCGCGAAAGCCACGAGCACGAAGCGCATCGTCTTGTCGGAAGAAGTACCCATCAGAAGCTCCCCACGATGCTGGCGCCGCCCACCGAGGCCCCCGGGGCCCAGCCCACGAAATCCACCTTCGGTTTGCTTGCGGCTTTGCCGGCGTCCGTCTCGGTCTTGGCCTTTTGCGGACCGGCGTTGGCGATGAGCACGATGCCCACCACGGCGGCCGCGACGCCGACCGGGACCATGATCTCGGAGAGGCCCGTGAACGTCTTGCCCTTGCTGGCCGCGTCGTGCGCCTGCTGCGTATCAGGGCACTTGTTGTCCTTGCAGATGCCGTTGAGCGTGCTGATGGCGCCCTGTCGTACGCCGATGGCCGCGAGGCCCGTGATCAGCGCGGCGCCGCCGACGGCC
Source organism: Minicystis rosea (assembly GCA_001931535.1). Lineage (GTDB taxonomy): Bacteria > Myxococcota_A > Polyangia > Polyangiales > Polyangiaceae > Minicystis > Minicystis rosea. Next base: position 4,059,391 of record CP016211.1, on the reverse strand, counting down.
GTGACCACGATGCCCGGCACGCGCGACTTGGGCGGCGGGGGCGGGGGCTCGGTGGGGCCTTGATCGACGGGGGCCTTCTCGATCTTGGGCTTGGGGACGTCGACCTTCACGGCGAAGGTCTTCGTCTCCTTCTCGGAGAGCGAGACGTTCTCGTGGAGGTATTCCTTGCCCTCCACCTTGGCGATGATCACGTGGGCGCCGGGATCGACGGGCATCGGCACGCCGAGCTGCGATTGGCCGATCTCGGTGCCATCGAGCTGGATCTGCGCGGCCTCGGAGCCTTTGCCGCGCGTGATGGTGAGCTTGGGGATGCGGTTCTCGATGTTCTCGACGCGGCTGCCGGCTTCGCGGAGGAGCTTCTGGAGGTTCTTTTCCTCGCCGGCTTGGCTCACGGCGAGGCGGTAGTTGCCGAGCGCTTGCACCAGCTTGCCGAGGCGCTCTTCGCATTCGGCGATGTTGAAGGAGACCTGTGCGGTCATCTTCACCGTCGCGACTTCTTTGTACTTCACGAGCGCGGCGGCGCAGTTGTTGGCGGCGGCGAGGGCGACGCCTTCCTGAAAGGCGGTGCGGGCCTTGGCCAGCTCTTCTTTCGAAGGTTGCTGCGCGTGCGCCGCGGAGCCCGTGAGCAGCGAGAGGCCGATGATGCCTGCGGCGAGCGCCGTCGCGAACAGCGGCCGCGCCGTTCTCCTGCGCGGGGAAGGATTCGAAGGATCGACAAGTGTCATCGGCTCATACTCCCGCGTCGTACAGCGCCCGGTGTCGCCGATGGTACACGAGGACGTGGATACGGTGAAACCTGACGTCGATAAAATTGACGCGTGCCGTCGTGGGCCCGCGCGTGAACGCGGACCGAGAGAGCGCGAGCGCGCGACGCGGGGAGCCCAGTTTTCGGGGGTCAGCGCACGAGGCCGGCGCCGGCCCGTCCGAGCGCGGCGAACGCACGTCCTGCGACCCGGAGCCCTGCGAGCACCGCGCGTGATCGCAGCGTGGGCGCGGGCATCGAGGCGGCGGCCGGCGTCGCGGTGAAGGCTTCGAGCCACGCTTCGGACGGCGCGCGACGGAGGACGCCGCCGAGCTCGAAGAGGGCGAGGTCGTCGATACCTGCGGCGCGCGCGATGGCCACGTCGTCGGAGAGCTCCGACGGGGATCGGTACACGGGCTCGTCGCCGAACGCGCCCACGCCCACGGCGCCCAGCGAAGCGCCCGCCCGCGCTCCGAAGCGCGAGAGAGAGGCCTCGCAGAAGACGCCGAGCAGCGCGCGCGCATCGGCGCGGGAGAGCAAGCCGCGCGACCAGCCTTCGAGGATCGAGGTGTAGAGCATCGGGCTCACGTGATCCCACGCGATGCCATCGACCGGCGTGCCGAGCCGCGCCTGCCATGCGCCGGGTTGATCGACGATCGGATCGAAGAGGATCGGCGCGGCCACCGCGGACGAGACGGCGATCCCGCGCGCGGCGAGGCGCGCCGCGAGCGCGCGGAGCGCGGCGTATGCCGCATGGAACGAAGCCCGATCGGGGCCCGAGGGGAGCAGGTGCGCGAGCACCGCGCGGTCGGCGATGGTCTCGCGGAGCGCGGCGATGGGCGGCTCGAGATCGAGGACGATCTCGGCCGGTGCCAGCGCATCGGCGAGCCGCTCGGTGAAGTCCGTGAAGCGGGCGGCGTTGTCGGCGCTGAGCCAGCGGCCGTCGGCGTCGGCGAGCATCGGCCAGACGGCGACCCGGAAGCCTTCATCGGCGAGGCGGCGCGTCGCCGGGCGCACGGCCGCGAGGGTGTCCGGCCAGACGGCCACGATGGGATCCACCGCGAATCGCCGGAGCAACGCGATGACCGGCGGCGCGGCGAGCTCCTCTGCGGGCACGGTCTCGCACCAGATCCGGCGGCGCATCGTGGGCGGGACCTATACCACGCTTCCCGAGGACGCCGCGGGCCGTTACGCTCCCGCCGGTGAACGAGGCTCGGCGCCGCGCGGCGGGCTGCTCGTCGAGTCGATCGGAGCGAAAGATGAAGATCCTCTACGGCGTGGTGGGCGAAGGGATGGGGCACGCGATGAGGTCGCGGGTCGTGCTCGATCACCTCGTGAAGCAGGGGCACGAGATCGAGATCATGGCCTCGGGGCGCGCGACCGACTTCCTCGCCAAGCGCTTCGAAGGCGTGAACCGCATCCACGGCCTGCACATGATCTACGAGGAGAACCGCGTCCGCCGCGGCAAGACCTTGTGGAGCAACGTGCTCAGCGGCGCGACCGGGATCCCCAAGAACATCGGCGCCTATTTCGAGCTCATCAAGGACTTCAAGCCCGAGGTCGTCGTCAGCGATTTCGAGTCGTGGACGTACCTCTACGCCAAGCTTCATCGCCTCCCGATCCTGTCGATCGACAACATGCAGATCATCAATCGCTGCACGTTGCCGGAGGCCATCATCAAGGGCCACGAGACCGAGTTTCAGGTCACCAAGGCCTTCATCAAAGGCAAGCTGCCCTTCTGCAATCACTACCTCATCACCACGTTCTTCCGGCCGCCGGTGCGCAAGCCGGACACGACGTTGGTGCCGCCCATCCTCCGGCCGGAGATCCTCGCGGCGAAGCGACGCGCGGGGGATCATCTGCTCATCTATCAGACCGCCGAGGGCAACGACGGGCTCGCCGACATCCTCCAGAAGACGGGCCTCGAGTGTCGCGTCTACGGCATGCGACGGAACATCACGGAGGACCAGGTCGAGGGCAACCTGCGCTACCGGCCTTTCAGCGAGACCGGGTTCATCGACGATTTGGCTTCTGCGCGCGGGGTGATCGCGGGCGGCGGCTTCACGCTGATGGGCGAGGCGGTGTACTTGCACAAGCCGATGCTTGCGGTGCCGCTCACGCACCAGTTCGAGCAGGTGCTCAATGCGCGCTACCTCGAGCTCGAAGGGTTCGGGCGCGAAGCGGCGCGGCTCACCGATCCCGGCGTGGTGAAGGCGTTCGTGGACGCGATCCCCGCCTGCGAGGAGAAGCTCGCCGCCTACGAGCAGAACGGGAACGAGCAGCTCTTCCATGCCGTCGACGAGCTGCTCGATCGCGTGGCGGCCGGCGTGATCTGAGCCCGAGGCCGCGCGTCCTTTTCGAGCCGTCTCCGGGGTCGTACCGATTCGGGCTCGGCGTGGACGCGCGCGCTTCGCCCCATCGCCGACCATCGTGCGATCCCGCTTCGGGCAGACGTCGGTTTCGTCGGTTACCCGTGTTCGAGGGACGGACCGGATGTGGCCTCGTGCCAGTTGCGCGAGGCCCTGATAGAGTGCGCCGCCATGTCGAAGGAGAACGCCGTTCGCGTCACGATCGCGCGCATCGAGGAGACGCTCGCCGGCTCCCCCGCGTTCGTGCGCGTGGAGCCGCGGTTCTACGTCGTTCGCCAGGGCACCGCGTACGTCTACATTCACGTGTTGCCGTGGGAGCCCGATCGCGCGCTGGTGCGGCTCGTCGCCCAGCTCGCCCGTGGGGTCGAGATGACGCCGGACCTGGCCATCAAGCTGCTCCGCCTCAACGCGCGCCTTCGTTTCGGTGCGTTCGGTTACGTGCCCGAGGGCTCGTGCGTGGTCTTCGCCCACACGTTGCTCGGCGGCGAGACGCTGGACGCGGACGAGATCAACACCGCGCTCCTCGATCTCTCGCTCCTCGCCGACGAGTTCGATGATCGCATCGTCGAGGAAGCCGGTGGCAAGCGCATGCAAGACCTGATCGACGCGTCGGCTTCGGACGCGCTCTTCGCCGATTTCGGCGGCTCCGCCGGCGTATGGGATCGCGGGTGAGCGACGATCGTCAAAGCCCCGCCGAGGCCTCCGGCCTCGAATCTCGGCGTCCTGCTTCGACCCGCGGCGACGCCGAGCCGCCGTCGTCGCAGTCCGTGACGGGCCTCGAGCTTCCGCTCTTGAGCGCGATGTGGCCGCTCGCGCTCGCCGCGCTGGTGGCGCTCGGCGTCGGTCGGGCGTTTGCGCCTGCGTTGGCCGGTGCGGGCGTGGGCCTCGGCGGTCTCGTGCACTACACCGCGCTCGCGGGCGCCATCATCTCGCAGGTGTTCGCCTTCGCGGCCATGCTCTTGGCCATCGTCGCGGTCTTCGCGGCGGCGCGGAGCCGCTTGCCCATCGCCGCGCGCCTCGGCGCGATCACCCTCGGCGGGTTCGCCATCCTCCCGACCGCGTGGGCCGTACATCAAGCCGTGCCCGAGCTGAGCGCCGCGCTCGTCGGTGGCAGTGCGGCCTTGCTCACGCTCTTGGCGGCTCCGGCCGCGCTGCGCTCGCCGTATGCGCGCGGTCCTGCGCTCGTCGTGGTGCTGGTCGCCGCGGCCGGCCTCGTTCGGCTCGTGGGGGTCGGCCTCGCGTTTCAAGCGGCGATGCAGGGCGGTGCGCGTCTCGCGCCGTTCTCGCGCGCGTTGGCGACGGCGGCGTTCCTCGGCGATGCCCTCGCGGTGGCCACCGCGATCGGGTGGATCGGCTCGCGCTCGCGGCGCCTCACGTCACCGGCGTCGGTGGCGATCTTGGCCTTCGCGCTCGTGTGCACGCGCCAAGCGCTCGCCGGCCGCGACGACTTTCGCCCGATCGACGTCCTCTTGTGGCGCATGGCGGTGCGGCTCACCTCGCGCCCCGATCCTGCGATCCCCATCGCGTTCCAGATCTTCGTGGCCTTCCTCGCGCCGCTCGTCGCGGGCTGGGCCCTCTTCGCGCGCGGCGCAGCCGGCCCGCTCGGCGCCGCCGTGGCACTCGCGCTCTGCGCGCACGGCGCCATGGAGATGCCGCCTTCGGCCTTGATGTTGATCGTGGGCGGGCTCGGTCTCGCGCTCGCGGCCCACGAAGGCCGCGGCCTGTGGACCACGCTCACCGCATCCTCCTCCGAACCACGCACCTGAATCGGCGCGCGTCACGATCGAGCGAGCGCGAGCACATCGCGTGGGCTTTCCCACGCGAGGCTCTCGTCTTCTGCCCCGAGCACCGCCGATGAAATCCGGCGCTGTGCCTCATCACCCATTGCGTTCGCCCCGCGCTTCCCCTAAACCGCCGTCCGGCGCGCGCCGACTCGTGTCGTGACCTCGGGCGCCCCAGGTTGCCGAAGCCGATGCAGCATCATCCCGCACCCGGCCCGCTCTCGAAGGTGCCGGCGTGACCACCCACTTCGAGCCGATTTCCACCGAAGCCGATGCGCTCACCGAGCGTCCGGGCCTCGTGGCTCCCATGTTCGATCCGCCCGAGGGCGCAGCGTCCATGCCCGCGCGTCCCGAGCCCCGCCCCGCAGCGGATCTCGTCGCGCTGACCAAGCCGCGCATCACGCTGATGGTGGTCATCACCATGCTCGGCGGCATTTGGCTGGCGCTCCACCGCGTCGGCCGCGGCGCGGCACCGTCCATGGTGACGCTCGCGATCGCCGTGGCCGGCACCGCGCTCGTCGTCGGCTCCGCCAACGCGCTCAACATGTACCTCGAGCGCGACAGCGATCGCTTCATGGCGCGGACGAAGAACCGCCCGCTCCCGGCCGGTCGCCTCGCTCCGAACGCCGCGCTCGCCTTCGGCCTCGTGCTCGGGCTCATCTCGGTACCGGCGCTGACGTTCGCGGTCAACGCCGTGACGGGCCTGCTCGCTGCGGTCGCGCTCGTCAGCTACGTCTGCGTCTACACGCCGCTTAAGCGTCGGACCACGGTGTCGCTCCTCATCGGCGCGATTCCGGGCGCCATCCCGCCGCTCCTCGGTTGGACGGCGGTCACGGGCCGCATCGAGTGGCCGGGCGTGATCCTCTTCGGGATCATGTTCCTCTGGCAGGTCCCGCATTTCCTCGCGATCGCCATCTTCCGTCGCGAGGACTACGTGCGCGCCGGCCTCAAGGTCCTCCCCGCCGAGCGTGGGGAGCGCGTCACGCGTCTCCACATCGTCGCGTACACGGTGGCGCTCGTCGCCGTCACCCTCGCGCTGGTCGCCACCGGCGTGGGCGGTCGCTTCTACCTCGGCGTGGCGATGATCCTCGGCGGTGCGTTCCTCGCGCACAGCGCGCGTGGGCTTCTTCCCGGCTCGGGCGTGCGTTGGGCGCGCGGCTTGTTCGGCGCTTCCATTCTCTACCTGGTGCTGCTCTTCGCGGCGCTGATGGTGAGCCCGACGCATGACGGCGGCGCGAGCGTCCCGTCGCCGCTGCCTTTCGAGGCGAGCCTCTGAGCCGAGACGGCGGGGCTTTCCGAGCCGATCCGCCGTCGCTATCACTCCGCCCGATGGATCCCGATCCGGGCTCTCATTCCTCGGAGCCGGCGCTCACCCCGCGCTGGCTCTGGATCGCGTTTGCGACCATCGCCCTCGCGATCCCCATCCTCGGCCTCTGCTGCGAGACAATGCGATGAACGCCTCCGACCTCGGCGACGTGCTCGCCCGGCTGAACGCCGGGCTCAACAGCGCGAGCTTCCTCCTCCTCGTGCTCGGCTGGGTGAGCATCCGGCAGAAGCGCATCGAGCGTCACAAGAAGCTCATGCTCGCCGCCTTCATCACGTCCGGCGTGTTCTTGATGAGCTACCTGGCGCGCTTCGCCCTCACCGGCGCGCATCACATCGCGGCCACCGGCTGGGTGAAGGCGACCTACCTCGCGCTCCTCTTCAGCCACATGATCCTCGCGGCCGCGACCGTGCCGCTCGTCCTGCGCGCGCTCTTCCTCGCGCTCAAGGGCCGCTACGACGCGCACCGCAAGATCGCCCGCATCACGTTCCCCATCTGGGCCTACGTCTCCTCGACGGGCGTGATCGTCTACGCGCTGCTCTATCACGTGGTCGGCACGGCCGAGGCCCACGCGCCCAAGGCGTCGCTGCGCATGCCGCTGCCCGCGTTCACGCTCACCGACGATCGCAACAAGCCCTTCGGCCTCGCCGAGATGAAGGGCCACGTCTGGGTCGCCGACTTCATGTTCACGAGCTGCCCGGTCGTGTGCCCCAAGCTCACGCGCAAGATGGCCGACGTGCAGGAGCGCACCAAGAGTCTCGGCGACGCCGTGCACCTGATCTCGTTCACCGTCGATCCCGAGAACGACACCCCCGACAAGCTCGCCGCCTACGGCAAGCAATACGGCGCCGATCCGGCCCGCTGGCGCTTCCTCACCGGCTCGCTCACGGACATCGAGGGCGCGGTGATGAACGGCTTCAAGATCGTGATGGGGAAGAAGGAGTCCGCGCCCGGCAGCGGCCTCATGACCATCTTCCACGGCGAGAAGCTCGTCCTCGTCGATCGCGACGCCAACATCCGCGGCTACTACGACGCCGATGATGAAGGCATGAAGGATCTGCTCCGCGACACCGAGGCGCTCACCAAGGCGCGCCCCGCAGGCGAAGCGACGTCGATGAACCGCGACTGAATCGAGTCGTTGTATCCTCGCCCCATGGAATTACCGACGGGGTGGCTCACGCCGGGGAGCAACGAGAAGCTCTGGGGGCGCGGCGGCACCTACAAAACCATCGCATACGAAGCGCTTCCGCCTCTGCAGGGGCCGCTCGATGGCTCGTTCGATTGGCTCGCGGCGGCACCGTCGCGCGCCGACGGCATGGAGCTTTCGCGCGACGAGGACGGAGACGAGGTGGAGGCGGCACCCATCGCGACGCTGTTGGCGAAGCGCATCGCCGAGGCGAAGCGCGCAAAGCTCGTCATCCCGCCGTCGTTCACGCGGTTCATGACCGACGAGACGTTGTTCACCCGCGTCCCCTCGTGCACGGCTTGCTATTGGGAGCTCGGCCCATGCCTCGTGCGGATTCCGGATCATGACGGGCCGGAGCGTCTGCTCCGCTTCATGAACGATCAACAGGCGTGCGCGCTCTGGTACCTCCTCCTCTTGCCGGACGGAGATCACCGGGTGGTGTTTGCCCGACCGGACTTGAGCGAAGAAGCCAACGAGGATCCCTTCCAAAAGGACGTCGTACCGCGCGACGTGACCCTCTGCGCGCCGAGCTTCGAGGCCTTCATCAAGCGCTTCTGGTTGGAGAACACGCTCTGGTACGCCGTGCGCACCGGCGCCGCGCTCACGGGCGAGCTCAGCGACTACATCGAGGCCGCCGATCGATCCATCGCGAGCGGGCTCGTCCAGCGCTGAAGACCGCCGAGCGAGCGTGGAGGTCGACCCCGTCGTTGCGTGCTGCAAGCGCACGCAACGAGCCTCGATCCTCCGCGTGTTTCTGCGTCTTTGCGCCTCCGCCCCTTGGCGTACTTTCCCCTCGTCGCTCCTTGCGAGCGATGCGGTTGGGAAAGCGGGGCTGAGAGGGGGTAGGGGGCACGCGATGACGTGCCCCCGATCGATGGTTCAGTGCTCCGCGGACTGCTGCGCTGCCTGGGCCGCGCGGCGCTTGCGCTGGAGCACCTCGGGGGACTCGGCGACCGCCATGCCGATGAGGCGCGCGCCCTCGAGGAAGTGCTTGGCGCCGAGGCGCACGAGCTCCGCGTTGGTCTCGCCGACGTGCGGGTAGCCCTTGCCCTCCGGATCGGTCGGGACGTTCCCCCAGTTCGCGAAGAGCTTGCCCCAGTCGCTGCGGAGCGCCGCGTTGATGTGCGCCTGGCCCTTGAACGGGTACCAGAACATGTCGTGGTACGTCACGCTCGCCACGTAGGCCCAGGGCGCGAGCCACGTCTTCAAGGACCACTCCACCGGCTTCTTCAGCGGGCCCCAGTAGATGCGGTGCTGGTTCTTCGAGGCGAACGTCATGTTCTTGAACGGGCCGTCGAAGTTCCAGTTCTGGCTCGCGGCGTCGACGTCGCCGACGATCTCGATGTCGCGCGGATCGCCGCAGCCCAGGCCGAGATCGTGCGCGAGGCGGACGAACTTGAGGTCGCGCATCGGATCCATGCCCATGAGCTTCGCGGCCACCGCGTCGATGGCGACCTGATCGGACGAAGCGAGCAGCACGTTCTTCACGTGCGGCACCATGCAGCGCGGGCCCGGGCCGTCACCGGCGAAGGTGCCATCCATCACGGCGAAGATGCCGCGGTGGATCTTCTTCTGGATCATCAGGAGGTCGACGAGCGTCTCGTGGATGACGGGGTGGGTCCAGTGACGGTGCTCGTTGAGGAGGCCGCCGAACGCGTTCTTCATCGCGCCCGTGGTGGTGGTGAAGATGTGCGTCTTCACCGTGGGGAGGTGGATGATGTTCTCCCCGATGAAGCGCTTCGGGATGTTGAAGCCCTTCGGGTAGACCTCGTTGAGGCAGAGGAACTTCTTGGTCAGATCGCCGACGGCCTCGCCGACCGGGATCCAGGGCTCGCCTTCGTAGAGGTGCACGTTGCGGAGGCCGTGGGCCTGCACCACGTCGATCTGCTTGTTCTCGCGCTCGCCGAGGTGCGCGTCGATGACGACGGTGCGGTTGTGGCACGCGTGGATGAGGTCCGGGTTGTAGCCGTCGGCCTTCATCCCGCGGATCACGCCTTCGAGCTGCCAGGGCGTGGTGGACGACGCCGGGTAGAAGAAGTGCCAGGAGATGTTGACCTTGAGCGCCGTGTCCGCGCTCTTGTCGACCACCTGCTGGTAGTCGGCGAGGTTCATCAGCCGGTGGTAATCCTCGAGAACGGTGGCGGGGCTCGTGCGGACGATGGCAACCTTGGAACGCGACATGGCCCGGACCCTAGCATTTGTCGCTCGGCGTCAAGCAAGGAAGTCGTCGGGAGCCATCATGGAGCGAACGGGGAGGCGCGGGGGACGATTGCCGCGTGGGCCCACGCCGCCGCGCGAGCCACGTGTCCCGAGGAGCGCCCGTGCCCGCGGCCGCGGTCCGAAGACCCACGCATCGAAAGGCGCGAGGCCGGTGCCGCCGGTGGGCATGCGAGCCTTCCGCCCGAATTCGTAGAAGTCTTCTTCGCACGCCCCGGCGCGAGCCCGGCCGCCCGCTCGTCGGCGCGGGCGCGCGTCACGCGTAGCTGATCTCGAGGCGCTTGATCATCTTCTGCAACCCGAAGCGGCTCAGGCCGAGGAGCTTCGCGGCCTGCGTCTGGTTCCCGCCCGTCTTCTCCAAGGCCTCGCGCACCAGGCTTCGCTCGAGCTGATCGATCCGCCGCCGCACGTGGAGGCCGGTCTCCGGCGGCGCGCCGGTGCCGTCGCCGGCGATCTCCGGGGACAGTTGCGGGACGTCGATGACGCCGTCGGAGAGCACCAGCGCGCGGCGCACCTCGTTCTGGAGCTGGCGCACGTTGCCGGGCCACGCGTAGGTCGAGAGCCGAGCCATCGCTGCCGGCGTGACCCGCACCTTGCGGCCGCCGCCGTAGGCGTCGAGGAAGCGGGCCACGAGGAGCGGCACGTCTCCTTCGCGCTCGCGGAGCGGCGGGATGCGCACGGTGATGATGTCGAGGCGATAGAACAAATCCTCGCGGAAACGCTTCTCCTTCACCATCTCCGCGAGATCGCGGTGCGTCGCCGCGATCACCCGGACGTCGACCTTGCGCGCGCGCTCCGATCCGACGGGGCGCACCAGGCCGTCCTCGAGCACGCGGAGCAGCTTGGTCTGCATGCCCAGGCTCATCTCGCCGATCTCGTCGAGGAAGAGCGTGCCGCGATCGGCGACCTCGAAGAGCCCCGCGCGCGACACGGCCGCGCCCGTGAAGGCGCCGCGCACGTGGCCGAAGAGCGCCGACTCGAGCAGCCCTTCGGGGATGGCGCCGCAGTTCTCGCCCACGAAGGGGCGGCCGCGCCGCGGCCCGTTGTCGTGGATGGCGCGCGCCACGAGCTCCTTGCCGCTGCCGCTCTCGCCCATGACGAGCACCGGCACCTCGGAGGTCGTCACCCGATCGACGAGCTTGAGCATGGCCCGCACGGGCGCGCTGATGCCCACGATGGAGTCGTAGGCGAAGCGCGTCTCGTGCTCGCCGCGCGCGCGCGCCAGCTCTCGCTCCGCCGCATCGAGCGCGGCCTCGCGCAGCGACAAGGTCTCCGCGAGCTTCTCGGAGGCGCGCCGTGCCCTGCGCGCCGCGCGGCGGAGGAGGACTTGATCGCGCGCGTCGGCGATCACCAGCGCCGCCAGCGAGGCGATGGTCCGCGCCCAATCGATCTCGCGCGGCCCGAAGGCGCCGCGGCGGATGCGATCGTCGAGGTACACCACGCCGAGCGGCTCGCCGCGGGCGATGAGCGGCACGGCCAGCACGCTGCGCAGCTTGAGCGCGTGGATGCTCTGATGGACGTTGCCCATCTCGCCTTCGGCGTCGACCGCGACCACCGGCTCGCGCGCCTCGAGCGCGCGCTTGGCGAGCGTCTGCGACAGCCCCATCTGCTCGTCGCCGAGATCGGCCCGCGCCAGGTTGCGCGCCGCCCGCGGGACCAGGCGACCATCGGGCGCGCGCAGCAACAAGAGCCCGCGCTCCACGCCGGTCCAGAGCACGAGCGCATCGACGATGCGCGAGAGCAGCGGCGCGAGCCGCTCGCGATCCCCGAGGCCCCGAATCAACGATTCGAGATCGCGCGCCTGCTCCGGGCGCAGCACGCTCTCGGGCGCCGCCGCCGCGCGCGTCACCCAAGGGAGCGCGCGCACCGATCCGGCAAGCGCCGGTGATGCGCGGCGCACCAGCTCGCGCGCCGCATCGCCGAGCGCAGCCAAGAGCCGCTGCGCGATCTCCCCGTGCCCCGTGCGCGCAGCCAGCTCGACGCCGGCGGCGAGCGCCGGCCCCTTGGCCCCGATGGACGCAGGCGCATCGGCGAGCGCCGTGAGCGCCGCGAGGATCGGCCCTTCTGCAGACGTCGCGCGAGCCGCGCGGGCCCCGAACCAATCGAGCCGCGCGGCGGCCTTCGTCGCGTTCGGATCGGAAGCGAGACGATCCATCTCCGCGCCGCGCGCCGCGGAGAGCATCGTCGATCCATGCCGCAGCAAGCGCGCCGCGGCCCTGAGCTCGTCCTCGCGTCCCGTGGCGTCGCCCATCGTCTCGAGGATGCCCGCCGCGCGCTCCGCGGCCGCGACGCCTTCCGCCTGACCGGCCGGCGCGACATCGGCCACGGCCCACCACGCATAGGCTTCCGCGCGAAGATCGCCGGCCTCGGCGGCCCGCGCGCGGGCTTCTCGCGCGGCCCGTTCGGTCTCGTGCGCGGCGCCGGCCGTGGCCATCGCCGCCGCCGCCGCGAGCAGCGCGCGCGCCGCCATCGCCGGTCGCCCGAGATGCTCCCAGAGCAGCGCCGCGCGTCGCGCGGTCGCCGTCGCGCTCCCGAGATCGCCGACATCCACGGCGGCCGCGGCCTCGCCCGTGCGATACGTCGCCTCTTCCACCACGGCGCCCGCACGCGCCGCATGATCGGCCGCCGTCGCGAACGCTGCCCGCGCCGCCTCCGGATCCACGCCGAGGATCACGTAGCCACGCAGCCCCGCCGTGCGCGCGCGCTCTTCGGCGGTGGCCGCGAGCGCCTCCCCGCGCGCAGTCTCGGCGAGCGCCGCCGTGATGTTGCCTCGCGCCGCAGCCGCGAGCGCCGCGACCTCGCACAGCGCCGGCGATCGCGAAACGGTCACGTGCCCGCTCGCGTCGCGCGCGCCCTCCGCGCTGAGCGCTTCGGCCCGCGCGAGATCACCTCGATCGAGCGCGATCCGCGCCAGCACCGCGCGCGCGCGTCCCTCCGGATCCGCGCCGGCTTCGATCGCCTTCCGCGCTAGCGCCTCCGCCGCCGCACCGTCGCCGGCGCGCCTCCGCACGTCCGCCGCGAGCGCCGCCGCGCCCGGCTCGCGCTGCACGTTCGCACGCAGCATCAAGCCGCGCGCGCGCCCGAGCTGACCCGCGAGCCGCAGCGCCTCGGCGGCCGCCATCACCAACGCGGCCGGCGCATCCTCACAGCGCTCGACGGTGGCCACCGCCTCCGGATCGGCCGGTACGCGCGCCAGCTCGATCGCGATCCGTGCGGCATTCTCCGCATCGATCGCGCTCGGCGCCCGCGCGCCCTTGACCCGCGTCGCGTCCGCGTCGCTGCCTTGCACGGCCGCCTCGACGTCGCGCAGCGTCCACGCCTCCTTCGGCAAACGCCGCGCGAGCGCCGTCAGCGCCTCGGCCAGCGCGCGCTCGGGTACCGCGGCGATCGCATGAAGCGGCCACGCTGCAGCGGCGCTCCCCGCGAGCGCCGTGAGCCAGCGCGCGATCTGATCCGCATCCATCGGGCCGATCTCGCTCCCCGTCGCGTCGTCGCCAACGCTCGCCAGCGCGCGCGCGCGCTTCGCCCACGCCATCGCCTCTGCGAGCCACGGAGCCGCCGCCGCGTGCACTGCACCGCCGCCCTCGATGTCGGCGCGCCGCACCCGGAGGTACGCGGCCCGCACCGCCCGGGCATCGCGATCGGCGCGATCCAGAGCCCGCGCCGCGCCTCCGGCCATCTCGGAGACCCACGCCGCCGACGGCCGCGCCCCCGGGCTCGGCGCGAGCAACGCGCTGCAAATCGCGCCGAGCGGTGCGGGCAGCATCGCCGCGCGCGCCGCCGCGATCGCATCCGCCGCTTGTGCCACACCCTCGTCGGCGATCTCCGCGATCACCACCCCGAGCGCCAACAGATCGCGCGCCCGCGCATCGCCGAGATCGGCATCACCCCGCGCCAAATACCGCAGCGTCGCGCCCGTCACCGCGCCCGCATGCGCCGGCCCCGCGAGCCCGAGATCGAGCAAGCGCACGTCGCCGTGCGCATCGAGGAGGATGTTGTCCGGCTTCACGTCCCCATGCGCGAGCCCCACGCCGTGCAGGTCGGCGAGCGCCTCTCCGATGCCCGCCGCGACGCGCAGCGCGAGCGCCTTGCGATCGCCCGACACGCGCCGCGGATCGAGCGCCGCGCCCTCCATCCACCGCAGCGCGATGAACGCCCGTCCATCCGGCAGGCGCCCCACGTCGAGCAGCTCGGGAAGGCGAGGGGAGAGCGCGAGCGCTGCCTGCGTCGCCTCCCGCGCAAGCAAGGCCGCGTGCTCCGCGCCCCGCGCGATCTTCAGCGCAACGGCGCCGTGAGACCGCGTGTCCACCGCCTTCCAGACCTCCGCGGAGCCTCCCGCCCCCGCGCGCTGTACGAGCCGAAACGGACCTGCTGACAACTCGGGTGGCTGTGCAGTCAAGCTCATCGGCCCGGAATTGTCGCTGTAATGTTCCAGATCGTCAACCGGAGTGGCGGCTCCCCCTCGTCGGGCTGCGAAAGGGTCGCAGGCGTCCTCCGCGAGGCTTTACGAAGCTTGGAAACCCTCGCGGAGGCGTCCTGCGCGGCATTTTCGAACGTGGAGCGGCCGGAACGGCCTTCCGCGAGGCCTCTGCGAGCTTTTTCGAAGCGTGGAGCGGCCGAAACGGCCTTTGGGGAGGGTTTGTGAACCGTCGACATGCGCAGAGGGGGCCTCTGCGAGCCTTTTCGAAGTGTGGAGCGCGGGATCCCGACCTCTGCGCGACATTCTGCGCGCCGAAGCGTGTTTTCGGCTCGGATCAGCCGCCGTCGCCGGCGTCGGTGACGGGGTCGGGCAGGGTCGCGTCGGCGGGGCCGGCGTCGGGGAACGTGCAGGGCGTGCTCAGCGAGACATCCATCCCGTCGCCGCAGACCTCCTCGGGACCGTGGCCGTGGTGCGTCTCGGCGAAGGCCTTGAGCGAGGGGACGTCGATGCACGTCGCCGTGTACGTCGCCCCCCACGCCGCCGCCGCGATGGGCGTATCGAGCTTCGGATCGGGTGTGAGGATGAGCCGCGGCGTCGGGCACGTGTCGTCCGACACGGCATCGAACACCTCGGTCAGCGCCGCGACGACATCGGGGCACGCGTCGGCGCAGCGATAGAGCAGGACGATGGCGCCGTGCTCGAGGTCGTGCACGTACATCTCCCGCGGGACGGGCGACGTGTACTTCTTGTAGGCCGCCCAGACGGCCCAGTGATTTCCGCCGCTCGGCGGGTTGGTCGGGTAGTCGACCGAGGTGCAAGCCGCCACGTGCGTCGCGCTCGCCACGGGGATGTCCGTGACCTCGACGACCTTGCATTCGCTCTCGCCCGGAAGCGGAGGCGCATCGGGGTGGAGCTCGGTGGTCTTGGGCCCGTCGCCCGAGCCGCCGGTGCCACTGTCGCCGCCGCCGCCGCACCCGACTGCGGGCCAGACGATGCCAGCCGCAGCGGCGAGGCAGAGCAGCGCGGCGCTGATGGCCACGCGTGTGTGGTTCCGTCGCATGTTGAGCAACCTATCACGGTCGACATGGGCCGCCCCAGACGGCATGCCCGGCACCGGCGGGAAAGCTGCGCGGCGTTGGTGTAGAGTGGGAGCGTGGCGGAAGACGACTACGATCCCCGGGCCACGCTGCACACGGCCACCTCGGTGTTGCCGGTGGCCGTCCAGAAGATCGATCCGTCGACCGCGTGCTTGGTCGTCATCTACGGATCCGACCTGGGCAAGCGCATCTCGCTCGACAGCGGGGACGTCGAATGCGGCCGCTCCGCGCAGACCGGCATCCCGCTCGAAGGCGACGACGCCGTGAGCCGCCGGCACGCGCGCTTCGCATACACGGGCACGAGCTTCATCGTCACCGATCTCGGCTCCACCAACGGCACGTACGTCAACGACGCTTCCGTCCTCGAGCGCACGCTGCGCGACGGCGATCAGATCAAGATCGGCCACACCATCTTCAAGTTCATCTGCGGCGGGAACATCGAGCTCAGCTACCACGAAGAGATCTACCGCCTGATGACCTTCGACGGCCTGACGCAGGCGCACAACAAGCGCGCGTTCCAGACGGCCCTCGAGCGCGAGATCTCCCGCTGCCAGCGTTATCGCCGGCACATGTCGCTCGCCATCTTCGACATCGATCACTTCAAGCGCATCAACGACGACTGCGGCCACCTCGCGGGCGACGCCGTCCTGCGGCAGCTCGCGAGCCTCGTCATGGCCAACGTGCGCCGCGAGGACATCCTCGCCCGCGTCGGCGGTGAAGAGTTCGCCCTCATCGTCCCCGAGCTCCAGCTGTCGGGCGCGCGCCTCGTGGCCGAGAAGCTGCGCAGCTTGATCGAGCGCACGCCCTGTCGCTTCGAGGATCGCTCCATCCCCATCACGGCGAGCTTCGGCGTCGCCGAGCTCTCCCTGACGCCGCAGATGCAGGGCACCGAGCTCTACCAAATCGCCGACGAGCGCCTCTACGCCGCCAAGCGCAGCGGCCGCAACCGCGTGATGTGAGCGCTTCCCTTGATCACGATGGGGCCGCAAGCGGCCCCAAACCCCGGGCCGGACGAGCCGGCCCCGATCTCGATGGAGCCGCAAACCCCGGGCCGGACGAGCTGGCCCTGATCGCGATCACCCGCGAGACGAGCGCGTCGCTCCCGACCTCAAGGGCATGTCGCTCGCACCGGCGCGCCTTGCAGAATCCACTCCCCGATCCACTCCGCTTCTCCTGGTCGCAACGTCGCCTCGATGGCCGTCGAGGGCGGCATCGGCATCCCTGCGATGATGGTCCGCTGCACCCGCTGCACCTCGCTCGGCACTGCGCCCGGCGCGCCGTCGAAGGGCACCTCCAGCGGGGTCTTCGGGTTCGCGAGTAGCTTGTAGAGGAGGTAGCTGTTGCCCGGCGCCGCCGGATCCACGATGGGCATCGCCCGCCCGAAACGCGCGGGCAGCTCGTCGGGATCGCGCGCATGCTCTCCGGTCTGCGTGCCGTGGGCGGACCGCCCGATCGCGCTCGCTTCGAGCCCGCTCGCGGAGGTCGTATCGAGCCCCGCCGCCGTGTCGGCGCTGCCGTGACACGACGCCGATCCACATCCCGTTGCGCCGAAGATCGCGGCGACGCTGCGCCCGCAATCATCGCCTTCGCACGAAGGCACGGGGCCCGCGCAGTAGTGATCGTTCGCGGGGAGCAAGTCCTCGGGCGGAGGCGTATCGCCGTCGTTCTTCACGCCCATCTCGAAGCGGACGAGCGCCGGGAGCGGCGCTCCATCGAACGACTGAAACCCGAAAGGCGTATCTTTCACGGCCAAATAGGCCGTGAGTGTGTAGAGGAGCCCAGGCGTCAGCTTCGTGCCCAGCGCGAGCCGGAAGGTCACCTCACGCCGCACCGGATCGTACGCCGGCTCGAGGAAGAGGCCTGCGTTGCAGTCCGTCGGGCTGCGCACGTCCTTGAGGAGCGGCTGCAAGCAGACGGCCTGACGCGACGCCGACACCGGCAGGAGCAGGCGATCGAACCGAACCTTGATGGCCGTCGTGCTGAGGACGTAGGTCGAGCCATCGCGCGCGAGGGGCTCGTAGAGGAGCTTCCCATCCGGCGTGGTGCCGGTCGCAGCGAGAACGTCGACGACGTGAAGTGGGGGAACATCGACGGGCTGCTCAGCGGCGGCGCCTGCGTCGCAGGCGCCGAGGAGCAAGCCCAAGAGAGCGATACGGGCCGGGCCGACCCCGCTCAGCTCTCGGAGTACATGTTGATCTGCTCGCGGATCGTCCGCTCGTTGATGCCGGACTGAATGTGCTCCTTGAGGCAGTCGGCGAGGGTGATGAGCATCTCGTCGACGCCCTTCTCCTCGATCAGCTTCGATAGGAGCTGCCTGGCCTCCCGTCCGTCGTCCTCGCGGAGGAAGTTCCGCACCGTCTCCAGCGTGATCTCGCCCTGGAAGTCGATGTAGAGGTTGTCGAGCAGGTACTTGATCAGCTCCTTCACGCCCGTTCTCCTTGGCGGTGCCTGCGGGGTGGGAGTCGATCCCTGTCCGTGTCGACGCCGGGCTAAGACCCCCGGGATCCGGAAGGCTCGACCTCGGCGACGCAGGGTGTTCTCCCACCGTCAACCATCGCGCTCGCCCCTCGCTATACCCGCCGCCAGAAGGGCCGCGCAAGGAATTAGCTGCCGTCCCGCGACATTTCATCGACACATCCCCAGAAAGCGGTCCGAAATGGCGTGGCAGACGAGGCAGGGCCGTGGGTTCCGGCGCAGTGCCAACCCGCATCGGTCCCGGAACCCAACGGGGTGCGGGTTCACCCCGGCACCGCCCGCGATGCCCTTGGTCGCATGGCACGTCGCGCAGTCGCGCTCGCTGTGACAGGAGACGCAGGCGTTCAAGTTCCGCATCGCCTCCCAGGCGTGATGGAGCGGGCCGCGCGGGGCGTTCGTCCATTGCTCGGGGGGCAGGTGAAATCGGCGACCGGCCATGCGGTTGCCCGACGGCGCATCGCGGGCGACTCCCGTCCGGCGATGACAGTCAGCGCAAAACGTCTGCTCCTGATGGCAGCTCGAGCACCGGGGGTTGTCCTGTCGGGCCGCCTGCGGATGCATCGAGAGCCAATCGTTGGGGTGGATCTTGCGCGGCCGTACCCGTCCGTCGTGGCAATCGGTGCAGTCCTTCGCGGTGTGGCAGCTCCCGCAGAAGGCGCTGTCGTCGCCGGCCACGACCTTGTGCCGCTCGCTCCAATCGGCGTCGTGCGCCGCCCCGCGCATCCACGAAGGCGGGAGCAGCCGGCCCGTGGAGAACGTGGTCGCGAGCCTCCCGTCGGCCTCGGTGAGGTGACACGTCGGGCACGCGCTCTTGGCGCCGCCCTGCGCGGGCCCGCTCATCGCGTGGCACGTGAGGCACCCAGCCATCCGCGGGAGCTGATCGCGCGTGGCCAGCTCGATCTCGCCGACCTGCCCGTGGCACTGCGCGCAGCCGATGTTTCGGCGCACGTGCTTGGCGTGGGAAAACCTCAGGTTGGGCTGCGGCAGGACGAGCCGCGCCACGCGCCCGCCCGTGCCCGCGCCGGCGCCGAGGTGACAGTAGTTGCACTGCCCGCTCGAATCCTTGCCCGCGCGCACGTTGCCGAGGTCCGAGTGATCCGCGTCGTGACAGTTGTCGCAGGTCTGCGCGGGCTTCGGCAGCAGCCGATCCGCGGCCGCGTCGCTCGACCAGGCCGCGTCGTGGCAGACCTTGCAAGACAGCGCGAGATCCTTGACGTGCTTTCGATGGTTGAAGCGAACGGTGATGGTTTGCGGCGGGAAGATCTCGTCGCTCGGCACCGGGCTCGCTTTGGTGCCGGGCGGCATCCACGCGAGCGGCACCTCCGCGTCGCCGGGCATCGGTGCGAGACCGCCGAGCTTCCCGCCGTCGGCGCTCGCCCGCGTGCCGAGGAGCGCGGCCACGAGACACGCGAGCGTCGCGATCCATCCCGCGCCGCGCAGGGCGCCCGCCGATCGCGCGCGGCGCTTCTTCAGGGCCCGCGCGGAAATCGTTGGACCTCCAACGAATTCACGCGCACCGCGAGGTGATGCTTCAGCATCGCGGTTTGCGCGAATCCACCTGAAGCGCTGCGGCCCAATCATTTGACCACCAACAAGTTCACGAGCCCCACCAGGCGATATCGCTGCCCCACGAGGCGGTTCGTGTCGTGCTCCCACTCGAGCCGGAAGCGCGCGAATTGCGCCGGCCGGAAGCCCGCGGCGAGCACGTACCCGAACGACACCGCGTCGCGATCGGGCCGCGTCGGATCCGACCAGCCATAGAGCGAGACGCGCGAGCCGACCGTGAAGCGCCCGCCGTCGAGGCGCGCCTCGCCCGCGAGATCGGCGCCTTCACGCGTGCCGCGGCTGCCGACCTCGAACATGCCGCGCAGCGAGATGTCCGCGAGACCGAAGCGATACCGCCCATTCAGGTTGCCGATGGCGTCGACGGTCGTCGTCGCGGCGCGATTCGCGGAATCGCGCGTCCATTGGCTGACCGCGTTGTATCCGGGATCGAGGTAGACCTGCCCGAGCGCGCAATCGAGCACGGCGCCCACCTTCGAGAGCTGCGCTTGGGCCGCGCCGCACTGGCCCGCGCCGAACTTGCTGAGGCCCGTCGTCGCATCCGTCGAGGCATCGCCTTCGGCCCACCAGAGGCGGGCGCCGCCGGAGGCGGAGAGATCGAAGCGCTTCGTGAAGCGCACCGCCGCGCGCCCGGTGATCGTGGTGATCGGCCCGTGCGTGAACCAATTCCAGATCGAGTCCGCGTCGAAGGTCGGCACGAAGTAGTCGATGTCCGCGCCGATCGTCGCGCGCTTGCCGAGCTGCGCTTCGACGCTGCCGAAGAAGCTCGCGAAGATCTGGTTGTACAGATCGTACGTGAAGCCGCCGCGCATCGTGCCGAGGTCGGGCTTGCCCACGTCGGCGCTGAAGCCCAGTCGCTCCTGCGCGATGCGGATGCCGTCGATGGCGTGGTAGCCACCGCCGTTCGCCTCGGGGAACTGCGTGGTGAGCGCCGTGCCCGTGTTGTAGACGCGCCGATACGAGAAGCGGCTGTGGATCCAGCTCGGGCCCACGCTCTCGACGGCGAAGCCGAACGCCGGCGCGGGCTGCGTGTAGATGTACGACGGGTAGTCCACCACGCTCGGCTGCCCGACGGCCGTCCCGAAGCCCGTGTGGCTTCCACGCCACACGCCTTGCTGCTCGTAGCGCGAGGTCGACAGCGGCATGCCGCCGCGCTGCTCGAGGCCGCCGTACGCTTCGATCTGCAGGAAGAACGGCGTGGTGACGCGCACGAGCCCGCCGTCGAACGACCACCACCCGAGCACGTCGGTGACGTACTGCCGGCCCAAGCGAAACCCGAGCAGACCGTGCGCGATGTTGCGTCCTTCGACGTAGCCGTAGACGAGATCGACGGGGTGCTGTTGCAAGCCCGGGACGAAGCGGAGCCCGTTGCCGCCCGGTGTCGCGTAGGTCGTCTCGCCGCCGGCCTGCGCGCCCGAGAGGCGCGCGTTCACGCCGAAATCGGAGTCGAGGCGCATCATGAAGACCGCGCGATAGTCGGCTTCGCCCGGCTTGTAGCGCCCCTGCAAGTTGTACAGACCGAGCGCCACCGTCTGCGTGAAGCGCCGTCGTTCGACGATGACGTCACCCCACGGATCGGTGATCTGGTAGCCCTGGAGCGCCGTCTCCGCCTGGAGCTCGACCTCGGTCGCGCTCGCCCGCCCGGACACGAGCACGGCGACGGACAGCGCTGCGGCAGAAAGCGTCGATCGCGGGCCCGTGCCCGCTCGCGCCCCTACCGAGATCAGGCGCGACCGGCGCATGCGCGGGATGGTCGTCCACCGCGCGGGAACATGTCAACGGGGCCGGCCCTTGCCGGGCGAAGGCGATTCGACTAAGCGAGCGGCGAGGCAAGATCGTGGGTTTTTTCGACTTCCTGAAGAAGAAGAGCGTCCCTCCCTCCGCCGCGGCGTCCGCGCCCGCGCAGGACAAGCGCGTCGCAGGGCCCGCCAAGGTGGCCGGCGACAAGCGCGCGCAGACGTATGACCGCATGGAGGCGCTGCAACAGCTCGCCGACATGAAGTCGTCGGACGCTGCCACCGCGCTGCTCAAGCGCTTCACCTTCGTCATCGACCCGTCGATCACCGATCAGGAGGAGAAGGACGTCGCCTTCCAAGGCGTCGTCGGCGCCGGCAAGGACGTCGTCCCCTCCGTGATCGAGTTCTGCGCCAAGGCCGAGCAGCTCACCTGGCCGCTCAAGATCCTGCACGAGCTCCTGGACGACGCCGAGTACGAGGAGAAGCTCATCGAAATCCTCGAGCGCTTCGACACCGAGTACGCGCGCAACGTGGAGCCGAAGCTCCAGGTCATCCAAGCGCTCGAAGAGGTGAAGAGCGAGGCCGTGCGCGAGGCCGTCGAGCCCTTCCTCGAGGACGTGAACGAGACGGTCCGCTTCCACGCCGTCGAGACGACCTTCGCTCAGAACAACACCGAGAGCATCACGCCCCTGGTGAAGCTCCTCGAGGCCGAAGAGAGCGTGCGCGTGAAGAACAAGGTAGGCGAGGGCCTCCTGTTCCGCGGCTGGGTCATCCCCACCGAGCTCCGCGACACGGTGCAGACCGCCCTCCGCGAGACGGCCTTCGGCCTCGGCAGCGACGGCAAGGTCGTCCGCGGCGCGAGCTATCACTGATCCCACCGCATCGGTGTCCCTTCGACACCGATGACCCGAGGAGCGCTCATGCACGCCCGTCACGGGGCGCATGAGCGCTTGTGTTTCGCGGAGCTTCGCGACGAGCAGCTCGCGAGCCTGCGCGCATTCGTGCGACGAAGCACGCCGCTCTCCGCGAGGCACATGACTCAGCGATGCGCCATCGATGGCGACGTTGCATCGCGCCCGAACGACACGCTCGCTTCGACGTGAGCCGCCTCGGCGCGGAAGCGGGGATCGCCACGTTCGCTCACGAGATGCGCCTTCCGCGCGCAGCATGTGACCCGACAACGCACGCCAACGATGGCCTTCCGCGCGCAACGCGCGCCATCGATGGCCAGCTTTGCCGTGCTCCAACGACGCTTCAAGGTGTCGCGTTCGCGCGCACGTTCTCTGCGCGAGGTGCGTGAAGCACAAACGACGACGCCCTCCACGTGCGAAGCACGGGAGGGCGCCGAGGCCGTGACGACTGCTGCCTACTGCGACGACTTGATGTTGATCGGGAAGGCGAACTTCGCCTGGACCGAGATCATCGTGTTGAAGTGGAACTCGCGGTCGGCGCTGTTCACGTTGTTGTCCGGGAAGTCCTTGTTGTTCCCGCCGCCGTGGTTGTCGAAGCCCGACGTGTTCCACGTGAAGGGAAGGGCACGGAACTCGAAGCCCAGGCCGAAGAACGACGAAGGGTAGAAGTTCAGACCGAGGCCGAAGGTCGGCGCGACGGTCACGCGACTTGCCAGCGCGAAAGAAGCCGCGTTGGCGCACGGAAGGACACCAGCGGCCACCACGCCATCTGTATCGGCGCCGCAGGGCTGACGTTCGCGCATGCCGATGATGGCAGCACCCGCGAAGAGATCGACATCGGTGTCGATCGTGGCCGCGCCGAAGAGCGAGATCTTCCCGCGGAACGGCACTGCCACGACCTGCGGAGCTACCGTCCACTGGATGTGGCCGAGCTGATCGCTCGAGAGCTTGCCTCGCGTCACGTTGACCGCCGTGAGCTGGCAGGCCTTGATCGAGGGCCGGCCGGCGCAGTTCCGGTCATCGATCGCCTTTTGCTGGAGCTCGTCGGTGAGGCCCGTCGTGTATTGGAAGCCGTAACCTCCCCAGACGCCCACACCGATCCAGTCGGTGAAGTGATACGTGAGCGTGGCACCTGGCATGACCGTGCGGAGGTATTGGTCCAGGAGCGAGAAGGACGAGCCGACCGACACCTCGAAGCGGCCCGCACGATGCAGGCGGAGCTTGCGCACGGCGGGAGCACCCGCGAGGGGGCCCGTGAGCTGAATCTCCTGAGCGTTGGCAGTCGAGCTCGACGTGCTCAGCGAGAGCAGCGCAGTGACACCGGCGATCACCGCGCCAACAGACTTGCAGAATCGACGCATCATCCTAGTACCCAGTTCCGTCGGTAGGTTGCCTCGAAACCCAGTTGCCGCGGCCTCACTTCGGCAAGCGGTACTCCCACGTGAACGGCAGGAAGATGCTGAGACCAACCTGCGCCTGCACGTTGTTGGTGATGAACGAGCCGTCCGCGAGCCAGGTGGTCGGATCCTGCGCGTTCAGCTTGCCGGTCTTCAAATCGATCCCTTCCTTGATGGTCGGGTTCTCGAGCTTCTCGAAGTAGAGGTAGTCCGAAACTTCGAGCGTGAGCGCGAGCCAGCGGTTGAAGAAGATCCGCAGGCCGCCGCCGAGGTGGATGTCGACCTTCGGCTTGAAGGTGAACGTGCGGTTGTCGGGGTCGATGACCGCGTACGGACGGGTCGAGATCGCGCCGACACCGCCGAGCACGAAGAAATCGTAGTGGAAGATGAAGTCGCCGAAGCCCGCGAACTTGCCGTACGCAGGGACGTACGTGACGTTGGCGTTGGCGTTCCACTGGTACTCGGTGATCGGCTCACCGACGCGGGCCGCACGGCTCGTCTGGAGGTTGAACCCCGAGGGCGAGTTGAGGCCCTGGTAGAAGTTGCCGTTCACACCGACGGCAAGCACGTTGGTGATGTAGAAGTTGAGCGCCAGACCCGGCCCAGGATGGCCGACGAACTGGTCGTTCATGGTGAGCCCGAAGTACGGATTCACTTCGAACCGATGGTAGCGGAGCGCATAGATCTGCTGCACCGCGTACATCCGCTCGTTCATGTTCCGCTTGGCGGCCTTGTCCATGTCGATGCTGGGACAAGCCGTCGGGTCGATCTGGCAGATATCGCCGAGCGCACCCGGCGAATCACCGGCAGCAGCCGGTGCCTCGACAGGTTGATCGGCAGGCTTGTCCGCCGGCTTGTCCGCAGCAGCGGGAGCATCGGCGGGCGCGTCCTTCTTGCCCTGATCTTTCTTCCCACCAGCGGCTGCCTTGGCGGGCGCGCCCTTGGGCTGCGCCAATGCCGCGACCGGCATCGCAACCAGCGCAGCTGCAACGAGAAGCCCCACGCGAGCCTGGTTCATCGCCATCCCTTCCGGAGTTCGTGCGACGCGATCATCGACCGCTCAGCGATCCCACCTGACGAACAGTTACAACTTGCTGGCTGGTGAGCATCGCGGACTAACTACGCGAAATCGCTCAACAATTCAGTCAACCGCCAAGCCCGACGGACTATATCACGCAGAAATTCCCGGAATCAAACCAAATCCGTCCATCGAGCCGTGATGAGTTGCGAGCGCCCGTACCACACGCGTCAGGCAGTCCTCATGGAGCAGCGCTCGCACCCGTCGTCCGACGCGAATCGCGCGAGCAGCTTGGGTCGAGGAATGCTGCGATCTCGCATCGATCGAGCGCTTCGGGAGAGATGCGTGAGCGACCATGTGTGAAGGACCATGCGTCGCCCGGAGCGGGACGCGGTGGCGTGAAGATGTTGGGGAGGTCTCATCGCGCTGCAGAGCGCAGCACGGATGGGGGGGGGGTGACTACGCGGCGTCGTTCTGGCCGAGCATGGCCTCGACGAACTCTTCGGGGATGAAGTCGCGCAGATCTTCGGCGCGCTCACCGATGCCGATGTAGCGCACGGGGAGCTCGTACTCCGAGCAGATGCCGAGGATGACGCCGCCCTTGGCCGTGCCGTCGAGCTTGGTCAGCACGATGCCCGAGAGGGGAAGCGCCTCCTTGAACATGCCGGCCTGTTGCATCGCGTTCTGACCGTTGGTCGCGTCGAGCACGAGGAGCGTCTCGTGCGGAGCACCATCCATCGCCTTCGTCATGGTGCGCGCGACCTTGGTCAGCTCTTCCATGAGGTTGGTCTTCGTGTGCAGACGGCCGGCGGTGTCCGCGAGGACGACGTCCGCACCGATCTCCTTCGCGCGCTGGATGGCGTCGAAGATCACCGCGCCCGGGTTCGCGCCGTCCTTGCCGGCGACGACCTCGACGTCCACGCGCTTGCCCCAGACCTTGAGCTGCTGCACGGCGGCCGCGCGGAACGTGTCGCCCGCGGCGAGCACGACCTTCTTGCCTTCGGCCTTGAGCTTCGTGGCGAGCTTGCCGATCGTCGTCGTCTTGCCGACGCCGTTCACGCCCACGACCATCACCACCGTGGGCTTGGCCGTGAGCGCGATGCCGCCGCCGCCGATGCTCAGGATGGAGGAAGCGTGCTCGCGCAGCGCGTCCCAGACCTTGTCGTTGTCGGAGAGCTCGTTCTTCTCGAGCTTGTGCTTGATCTCGTCGAGGAGCGTCTGCGTCGTCTTCACGCCGACGTCGGAGGTGAGGAGCACCTCTTCGATCTGCTCGACGATCTGCGGATCGATCTCCTTCCGACCGGTGAAGAGCGCCTTGAGCCGACCGAAGAAGCCCTCCTTCTCGCGGACCTTGGCGAGGCCCTTGCGCAAGCCCTCGACGTCGCGCTTCCGCGCGGAGGGCGCGGGCTTCTCGACCTTCGCGGACGGCGGCGGCGGCGCGGCCGGCTTCTCGATCTTGGGCTCGGGCACCCGCTCGACGACGGGCTCGGGCGCCTTCTCGACCTTGGGCTCGGGCGCCTTCTTCGCTTCCGGAGCCTTCTCCGGCACGCGCTCCGGCTTCTCGGCCTTGGGCTGCGGGGCCGGCTTCTGTGCCTTGGGCGCCGGCTTCGCTTCCACCGGAGCAGGCGCGGGCGCCTTCTCCGGCAGCTTCTTCTCCTCCGGCGGCGCCTCGATTTCGGGCGTCTGCGCCGGCTTCTTCAGAAGGACGAAGTAGGCGACCACGGCGATCACGAGGACGACGAGGCCGATGATGATGTAGGTCGGTTCCACGATTGGGGGCTCTCCGGGCAGCCGGGCGACTATATGAAACGCTCTACCCACGTCAACGCCGGCCGCAGCGGCGGCCGGGGTGCCGTGCCGGCACGCGGCTGGGCGCACCGCGATTTGACGTGATTTCGCCTCATCTCGCGGGGCGCGGCTCCGTGTCGCGAATGGCGCGCTCCCGGGCCTCGTCGACGCGCTCGGCGCCGTAGACGGCCTGCTCGACGTGCCCGGCCCAGGTCTCGACATCGGCGATGCTCGCGCGCGAGGCCGCGCGGCGCACGTGACCGGGGGTCGGCTCGGGCGCGCCGTCGAACGGAGCACCACGCTGGCGCGCCCAGCGTACGAGCCGCTCCAGCAGCGCGCGCCGACGCGTGATCAAAGCCACGCGCAGCACGCTCGGAGGCGGCAGCGGTTGCTCGTGCGTGGCGTGGTCGGGCGAGGTCACGACGAGGCGCGCGTCGTTGCGGACTGCAGCTTCCAAGGCGAACACGCCGCGCTCGTCCGACGTGACCCGCGCCACCGTGCCGTCGCCCGCGAACGACACCGTGACGATCGCGAGCGTCGCGCCGGCGATCGGCGATCCATCGTGCGCATCGGTCACGGAGCCGCGCCAACCGACGAGATCCGGCGGCGAAGCGAGCACCTGCACGCCGGCACGACCCGAGGGAGCAGCATCGGCGCCCTCCATGCCCGGGAGCTCGCGCGGGCGCGGCGCACGACGCCACCCCGATGCGACCCACACGGCCGCGCCGATCACGACGACGGCGAGCAACACCTGTCGGAGCACGCCGGGGCCTGCGACCTCGACCTCGACACGCAGCTCCGGACCGGCGCGGTACCACGGCGCTGCAGGAACGTAGCGAACGACGAGCGGCACCTTCGAAGCGCCCGCAGCCGCGAACGCAGCGACGACGCGCGCGTGTCCATGATCGTCGACGCTGCCTGCGCCCAAGCTGTCGCCGCCGGGCCCCTGCGGTCCGCTCTGCGCGCGACGCACTTCGACGACGCCGCCGGAGACCGGCCCGCGACCGGTGGTGACGACGAAGTCCATCGCCACGCCGTCCTCCGGATCGGCTTTCCCGATCGGATGATCGAGCGCGACGTGCGCTTCGGCGCGGCGCACGATCGGCTTCGAGTCCTCCGCTTTGGCGAGCACCGCGTTGCCGCCGAAGCGCACCACGAGCTCACCCGCGCCCGGGCCTGCGAGCGCGGAGGTCTTCACCTCGAAGCGTGCTCGACCATCGCCGCCGGTGACGGCTTCCGCGACGTGCGCGTGAGGCTCGTCTTCGAGCACGAGCTGAAGGTTCGCGCGCTGCGCCGATCCCGCGGCCGATGGACGGAAGAGCTCGTTGCGCTCCACGCGCAGCGCGGCCGTCACGGTGATCGTGTCGCGATCCAGATCGATCGTCTCGGGCGGCGGCTCGAAGCGCAGGAGCGCACGCTGGAGCCGCTCGGCCTCGGCCGTCACGGGCACCTCGAGCTCGGCGGCGTCGTAGACCTTCGAGCCGCGAAACTTTAGTTTGAGCACCAACTTTTCTGCGGGCGCGCGCCCCACGGCGCAGAAGCCTCCGCGATCGTCGGTCTCGATCACCGCCTCGTCCCCACCGCGCGCCGCGCCGCGCGCGCTCGATCCTTCGCATGGCGCGAGCGGACCGATGCGCAGCGCTGCGCGCGTGCCTTCGGCGAGGGCCGTGAGGACGACGGGCGCGTTGGCGATGGCGGCGCCGGCGTCGTCGATGAGCTCGCCGCGAATCGTCACGTCGCCGCGCTCGCTCCCCGCGACGGCGTGCATCTCCGCGCCGCCGCGGACGTGGACGCGCAGGGTAGGGGCCGTTTGCGCTGCGGCGGCTCCAGGAAGGAGCGCGGTCGCGAGGAGCAGCGCGGCGGCGGCGAGTCGGCTCATCGGGCGCATGATGCGGGAGGTAGGGCCTGTGGGTCGAGGAGATCTTCCGCGGCGACGCCCGTCGGAATGAGGAGCCGCGCACGAGGTGAAGCATCGCGGGCCATACACGTCCAACCGCCGGCTCGCGGCGACCGGGCGAGCACGTGCAGAGCGCCGACGATGGGCATCGGTTCCAGACCCAAGGCGATCACGCACATCGTACACGCTTCTGGTCCGCGGTCGGACCCGTGCTTTTCGAGGTTCCGTGCACGATCTTCCCGGCCGTCGGAGACCACGCACACCTTTCTGGTGCGTCGTCGCGCCTCCCTCTCCCAGCGGCATCATCGCTTCGTGTATCGTGCCTCCTGGCATGCCCCGGCTCGTCTTCGTGCGTTCGTTCGCGTTGGCCGTGTTGCTGCTGGGCTTGTTGTTCGTCCCGGCGAACGTGCTCGCGGCCTCGATCGGCGAGCTCGCCAATCAACTCCGCACGAGCGACGACTTCCGCATCCGCACCCAGGCCGCGCTCGCGCTCGGCGCCTCGGGTGACGACGGCGCGGTGAAGCCGCTCTGTGATGCGCTCTCCGACGCCAACGCTTCGGTGAAGGTCGCCGCCGCTGCGGCGCTCGGCAAGCTCGGCAAGCCCGCGGGGCTACCGTGTCTCAAGGCCGCGCTCGCGAAGGAGTCCGCGGCCAACGTGAAGACGCAGGAGGAGAAGTCGATCGCCGCGCTCGAGAAGGCCGGATCGTCGGGCGGCTCCTCCGCCGCACCCGGCGCGCCTCCGCCTCCCGGGCCCGACACGAAGTATTACGTCGCGATCCAGATCACCAACAAGACGAGCCGTCCCGCTGCGGAGGTCGACGCCCTCGTGCGCTCGGCGATGCAGGACAAGCTCCTCGCGAAGAAGGGGTTCGCCGTCGCGCCCAAGTCGGAGACGAGCGCGCAGGGCGGCCAGATCGTGAAGTCGAAGAAGCTGAAGGGCTTCTTCCTGATCGCGACCGTGGAGGCGCCGGTCTACGGCGGCGGTGATCTCTCGCAGACCGTGCGTATCTCGATGTGGACCTACCCCGACAAAGCGCTGCAGGGTGAGTTCGCCCCGAAGCTCACGCAGAGCGGGACGTCGAAGGGTGACACGCAGAGCGAGAGCCTGCTCATGAAGATGTGCGCGGAGAGCGCGGTCGAGACGTTCCAGAAGGTCGCGGCCTCCATGTAATGGACCGAGGACGCGCGCTCCTCTACGCTGATACGAAGATGCGAGGGTTTTCATGAGCGATGCCACCAAGGCCGCGAACGGTGCTGTCCCGCCGTACAGGCGCAGCGCCCGCAACTATCTCATCGATCGCAGCTTCCAGCTCCGGTACGCGAGCTTCCTCGCGGGGACGGCGCTGCTCTTCTCCATCGCGCTCGGCACGCTCCTCTTCCGCACGAGCTCCGAGGTCATCGAGCAAGGTCAGAAGACGGTCGAGCGCGGTCACCTCGTCATCCAGCAGAGCCGCAAGGTCAGCCAGGTCGTCGCGATGAACATCGCGAAGGAGTACAAAGACGATCCCGAGCTGGCCAAGACGTTCGGCGAGGAGGCCGCCAAGGACGAGCAGAAGCTCAAGGACGAGCAGGCGCGCCTCGAGCGCGACGCCGCCTTCTTGGCGAAGCAACAGCAGACGCTCCTCGGCGGCCTCGTGGCGACGCTCGCGATCCTCGTGCTCACGGTCGGCCTGCTCGGCATCGTCTTCACGCACAAGGTCGCGGGCCCCGTCTACAAGATGAAGCGCCTCCTCCGCGAGGTCGGCGCCGGCAAGCTCGTGGTGCGCGAGCGCCTGCGCAAGGGCGACGAGCTGCAGCACTTCTTCGAGGCTTTCGAGAAGATGGTCGAAGAGCTGCGCAAGCGTCAGGAGGCCGAGATCGCCAAGGTCGATCGCATCCTCGAGAAGCTCAGCGACGCTCCGCTCTCCAACCGTGGCATGAAGGAGTTCGACGAAGACGGCGTCGAGCTCCTCAAGCAGCTCCGCCGCGAGATGCAAGACCAGATCGAGGCCTGATCGCAGCCCGCGCCTCGGCCCTCGCATCGAGCGCCGAACGCTTCAGAACGCCCCCCGCACGATCTCGATCCGCGCTTCACCCTCCACCGACAGATCCACGCCCGCCACGTCGAAGCGCATGCGCTCGATCGATGGATCGTGCGCGAACCGCTCGCTCCACAAGCGCTCCGCCGCGCGTCGAATGCGCATGCGTTTGCGCGCGTCCACGCTGTCGAGCGGCCGCTGCCACGAGCCTGCTCCGCGCGCCCGCACCTCGACGACGGCGATCACCGCACCGTCACGCGCCACCACATCGAGCTCGAGCCGCCCCACGCGCAGGTTCACCGCGACGATGGTGTATCCGAGCTCGACGAGGTGATCGGCGACCAGCGCCTCGGCGCGCATGCCCAGCTCGCGGCGCGACAAAATGCGACGGCCCGCCGCATCTGCGGTCGGGCCGTCCTGCTGTCCCTCGCGGGAAGCCACTATCGATGAATCAGTTGACGTGCGCGGCGGGCGTGCCGATGCAGTTGTCGCCGACGACGCCTTCGACGTTGCCGCAGATGCTCGGGCCCTTGAACTCGGTGCCTTCCTTGATGCAGTAGCTGCCGGTCAGCTGCGCGTCACCCAGACCCACGTTCTTGCGGATCTCGGAGCAGGAGAACCCGGTCGGGCAGGAGCAGTAGTTGAAGTTCGGATCGCAGGCCGAGCCGCAGACGCCCTTGGTCTTGTCGACGCACTTGCCGGCCGCCTTCTCCTCCTCGGTCGCCTCGTCGCAGCACTTCGGGCAGCAGCGGCAGGAGCAGTACACGGAGTTGTCCGCGTTGCGCTTCGAATCCGGCGCGCACTGACCGCAGACGTCGACGGTGACCGGCGTGTCGGTGCCAGGGATGCAGCACTGCTTGCCGAAGTTCTTCTCGTCCGTCGCGTCGCCGTTCTGGCAGTTGCCAGTCTTGTGGCAGACGTACGCCTTCAGGACCTGCGTGCAGTTCTGGCCCTTGCAGCCCTTGTCCGCGAGCGAGCAGTAGTAGTCGGTGCCGTTGATGTT
Organism: Minicystis rosea; assembly: GCA_001931535.1. Classification (GTDB taxonomy): domain Bacteria; phylum Myxococcota_A; class Polyangia; order Polyangiales; family Polyangiaceae; genus Minicystis; species Minicystis rosea. The sequence continues at coordinate 4,028,449 of CP016211.1, read as the reverse complement.
CTGCGACCCCGTGCAGGTGCAGATCTTCAGCTTCGGGTTGCACGTCAGGCCGGCGACGCCGCCGCAGGCGTTGGCGCACTCACCCGCCTTGTTGGGATCGCAGTCGCACTCGGGCGCGAGGGTCTGCGCCTCGACGCAGTCTCCCTTGTCGCCGCACGCGCTCGCCGCGGTCGGATCGCAAGCTTGAACGGCCGTCTTGGAGTCCTGCCCGTAGGGGCAGCTCACGCGGCCTTGGAAGTGGTTCACGAGGCAGATACGGGTCGAGCACTGGAAGGAGCGCGACTCGATATTCTCTTCCCCGAGTTTGAAGCCCGGAAACTGAGTGTTGTACTCGTCCTCGGGCGTGCACGGGTCGCCCACGCCGCCGCTCTGGCAGGCGATCGGGAAGACGCCGAGGGCGCCGACACTGACCAGAGCAAGCAGGCCGCACAGGATGGAACGGGTCATCAGATCGTGCTCCATTGGGCGCGAAACGAAAGGAGGAGCCCTCGTCCGCGGCAGGCGCGTCCCCCAGGGCGATGCGAGCCCCGGGCTAGGACCTTCAACTCGGGAGATTCTTTGGTGAACCTCGGCGGTGGAGGCGACGCTAATCGATGCTGGGCAGAACCGTCAACTGCGGAAGCACGTAACCAAGACGTAGTTGGACGCGAAGCCCTCGCGACCGTCACGACCGGCGCCATCTCACCCGACGACGACGCTGGGGGCCCACGCCCCAAGGGGAGGTGGGGGATCGGTGTCCGAGCGGCCAGTGAGGTGGCCGTTCGGCCGTGAAACGCCGCTTGACAACGCAAGCGCCGCGATTCTACCATCCCCGCCCACACGTTTATATCCGTCGATTCTCATTGGTTTTTTTGGTCGCGGGTCGCTCCCTCGAGGGTGCGGCGAGCGGCTCCGAGCCTCGGGACGCCCACGCAGTGAGTGATCGGCCCTGGTTCGACGGATCGAGTCTTTGTCACGAAGGGTCGCTGTGCGACCCGAATTGAAGGGGCCGTGAGCTGCCCCGAACCTGGGCGAGCGCGCTCGCCCTCCAGCAACAGCGAGGAAACGTTCCATGCGGACCCGGCTGGCCACCATCTGCCTCGTAGCATCGTCCCTGCTCGTCTCTCCGGTGACGTCCTTCGCTCAGGGCAAGAAGGCCGCTGCGGCCGCGAAGGACAAGAAGGACGACAAGGGCAAGGGCAAGGACAAAGACAAGGGTAAGGCGCGCGAGATCAACCTCGACGAGCCCGCGGAGGAGGGGCCGGTCACCGCCGGCCAGATGACGGAGGAAGCCGCGCAGGGCAAGCGTCTCTTCGACGCCGAGCGCTGGAGCGAGGCCGCCCTGGTGCTGAAGCGCGTGGTCGACGGCGAGACCGGCGACGACGAGGGCAACAAGCAGATCGCCCAGTACCACCTCGCCATCTGCCTCTATCGCCTGCAGTTCTACCAGGCGAGCTACGGCATCTTCTCCGCCGTCGCCGACAAGGCGAACCACCTCAAGTTCAACGAGACCCTGCTCTGGTTGGCCAAGCTCGCCACCCAGCTCCCCGAGCCCGCCGACATCATCGAGCGCGTCGGTAAGTACAAGAACGAGCAGATCGCGCGCTTCAACAACCCGCAGCAGCGCGACCTCTACTGGCAGCTCAACTACCTCCTCGGCCGGTACAAGTACCGCAACCGCAACTACGAGGAGGCCATTAGCCTCTTCGAGAAGGTCGACAAGAAGAGCAAGTACTACGTGCAGGCCCAGTTCTTCACGGGCATCTCGTACGTGCAGCTCCGCAAGTCGGTCCCTGCGGTCAAGTCGTTCCAGAAGATCGTCACCTCGCTCGACGAGGGCGTCGAGGGTGTCGAGGACGAGCGCCGCATGCGCGACCTCGCGTACCTCTCGATGGCGCGCACGTACTACTCCGCGAGCGTTCGCCTCGACGACAACAACGTCCCGACGATCGACTCGAACCGCCTCAGCGCCGCGGTCAAGTACTGGAACCGCGTCGACGTCGCGAGCGAGTACTGGCTCGACGCGCTCTTCGAGGAGTCGTGGGCGTACTTCATGGCCGGCGACTACCCGCACGCGCTCGGCAACATCCACACGATCGAGTCGCCCTACTTCCCGAACTCGTTCTATCCCGAGGCCGACATCCTCAAGGCCGTCATCAGCTTCACCATCTGCCAGTACGACGACGCCACCACGATCGTCGCGCGGATGAAGAAGAAGTACGAGCCGATCAAGAAGGAGCTCGAGGGCGTCCTCAACCGCTTCAAGGGCGAGGGCAGCGAGCAGAAGTTCTTCGAGTTCCTGAAGGACGTGCGCGCCGGCAAGGCCAACCTCTCGCCGACCATCCGTCCCGTCGTCGAGAACGCGCTCTCCGATCGCCAGCTCCTCCGTAACCTCGAGTACGTGCGCGTCCTCGACGAGGAGGATGGCCGCTTCAAGAAGGCGCCGGCGAGCTTCCGCAACTCGCCCATCGGCAACGACGTCACCGACGCGCTCAACCTCGCGCGTGACCTCGCCATCCGCAACGCCGGCAACCTCGCCAAGGAGCGCTACCAGCGCAACCTCGACGAGCTCAACGAGCACCTCCGCGACGCGTCGAAGATCCTCATCGACATCACCGCCGCCGAGCGCAACAAGCTCGATCAACAGGTCGTGAGCGGCCAGCTGTCGAAGGAAGAGTCGCAGACGTACGGCGTCGTGAAGCCCGATGCCGAGCACGTCCTCTGGCCGTTCGACGGTGAGTACTGGCGCGACGAGCTCGGGTTCTACCGGCAGGTCGTCGTGTCGAAGTGCGGCGGCAAGTGACGCCTTGAGCGCGAGGGGCGCCGCGATGGCCGGCGCCCCGCGCTCCATGAATCAATCGGGGGCTCGATGAGCCCTGTTTCACAGGGGGCTGAAATAGGCCTCGAATACCCCAGCGACCCGCGAGGATCGCCAGTCTCTACGTGTGAAGGGCAGGGTTATGGTGAGCAAGGATTCAAACGGGGGCGTGCTCGCGACGCTGCGGAGGGCGGCGGCAGCGATGGCGCTCGTCACGGGCGCCGCAGCGACGGCGACCCCCGCAGAGGCAGCGGACGCCTGCATCTCGAAGCAGGCGCAAGACGCGATCTCGGCGTGCCCAGGCGGCACGCTGGCGCAGTCGAACGGCAAGAAGCCGGCGATGAGCTTCAAGTCGGCGCCCACCGGGGTCAACCTCAAGAAGGGTGAGCAGCAGACGAAGCCCGGCGATCCCGCGGCCTCGATGGGTGCGGCGCAGCGCGACGAGCGTCGTAACCGGCTCGCTCCGAAGGTCCGCCAGCTCCTCGTCACCGAGATCCAGGGCCTGGAGAGCCTCTACGCTTCGACGCCGAAGAGCTCGCCCGATCGCCCCAAGCTGATGCGGCGCCTCGCCGAAGGCTATGTCGAGCTCGAGGCCGCGGCCTTCCGCGACAAGACCGAGAACGGCATGAAGGCCGACGAGGCCAAGGCCAAGGGCGGCAGCCCCGACCAGTTCCGCGGCGAGGCCGAGAAGGCCAACAAGATCTTGGAGGCCGCGCGCGCGGCCGCGATCAAGTACTACACGGCGCTCAAGGATCAGTACCCGAAGTGGTGCCAGAACACGAACGCCAACGATCCGGCGAAGAGCACCGGCTGCACCGACGAGGTGCTGTACTACCTCGCATACGAGTACGAGCAGGGCAACAAACTCGACGACGCGCGCAAGGTCTACCTCGAGCTCATCCAGAGCTGGCCGCAGTCGAAGTTCATCCCCAACGCGTACCTCGCCTTCGGCGAGCTCTTCTTCAACGAAGCGCAGGGTGATCCCAGCAAGTGGGCGCTCGCGGAGCAGTCCTACGGCGAGGTCATCAAGTACCCCGCGCCCGAGAACAAGGTCTGGGGCTACGCGCACTACAAGCTCGGTTACGTCTACTGGAACAAGGGCGACTTCGCCCGCGCGATGAGCGAGTTCAAGAAGACCATCGAGTACGGCGTGCAGTACGCCTCGCTCCCGAACGCGGAGCAGCTCGCGGTCTCCGCGCGGCGCGACATCATCCCGATCTACGCGCTCGCCGGCGATCCGAAGCGCGCGCACGACTTCCTGAAGCCGCTCTCGGGCGACTCGGGCGGCAGCACCGAGAAGACGTTCAAGATGATGGACGATCTCGGGCAGAACTACCTCGACACCGGCCACTACCCCGAGGGCATCGCGCTCTACACGGACCTCATGGCCCGTGATCGCGGCCCCAAGTACTGCGTCTACCAGGGCCACATCGCCGAGGCGACGCTGGCCATGAAGTCGGGCAACAAAGAGCAGATCATGGGCGAGCTGAAGAAGCAGCTCGACGTGCGCAACGGCTTCCTCAAGACGCAGCACCCCGAGGCTGCGAAGCTCAAGTGCGACAACATCACCGCCGATCTCATGACCGAGACGGCGATGGCGTGGCACCTCGAGGCCGTCGGCTCCGGCGGCGTCCGCGGCACGGGCGACAAGAAGACGATGGCCCTCGCCGCGCAGCTCTACGAAGACGTGGTGAAGACCTTCAAGCAGGAAGACTTCGCCAAGTTCGAGTTCCCCCGCATCGTGAAGGAGGACTGGCCCTCGATCTTCAAGATCAAGTACGCCATGGCCGACCTCCTCTACTTCAACAAGGACTGGGCGAAGTGCGGCCCGGCCTTCGACTCCGTCGTCGCCGAGGATCCGAACGGCCCGCAGGCCGCCGAAGCCGCGTACGCCGCCGTGCTCTGCTACCAGAACATCTACACGGAGCAGCACCAGGGCGGGAAGGCGCTGAAGTCGAGCGGTAACCTCCCGTCCAGCGCCAAGGGCGACAAGGACAAGGGTAAGGACAAGAGCAAGCTGCTCGCCCCCAAGGAGTTCACCGAGGGGCAGAAGGGCATGATCACCGCCTTCAACCGGTACATCTGCTACATCAAGCCGGCGGCCGGTGACAAAGAGGCGAACGACAACTACGTCGAGGTGAAGTTCGCGCGCGGCCGCACCTACTTCGAGGCCCAGCACTGGGAGGAGGCGGCACTCGCGTTCCGCGAGGTGGCGATGAACTACGCCGACAAGGACGTCGGCATCTACGCGGCCCAGTTCTACCTCGAGTCGCTCAACGTCCTCGGCTCGGGCGTCGATCCGACGCACCCCGCTTGCTACGACGACATGGCGGCGGACGTGCCGAAGTTCATCGACCTCTTCTGCAAGGGTGACAAGGCCAAGCAGAACGCCGAGCAGTGCGGCATCCTGAACCGCATCCAGCGCGACATCGAGCGCCTCCAGGCCGAAGAGCTGATCAAGAAGGCCGACAAGACCGGCGGTGTCGAGTCCTACAAGATGTACGAGAAGGGCGCGCAGCTCTACCTCGACATGTGGAAGAAGTACTCGGAGGCCGCGTGCGAGGCGAAGCAGACCGCGAGCTGCGATCGCGCCGAAGAGATTCTCTACAACTCCGCTCGTGCCTTCCAGGCGGCGCGCCTCATCGCGAAGTCGATCGCGGTCCGCAAGATCCTGATCGACCCGAAGTACAACCTCCACAACACCGAGGCTGCGAAGAAGGCGATCTACGAGATCGGCGGTAACTACCAGGCGATCGCGGTCTACGACGAAGCTTCGAGCTGGTACGAGCGCTACGCCGCGGCCAACAAGGGCGCGGAGAAGGCGCCCGAGGCTCTCCAGGACGCCGTCGTCCTCCGTCTCGGTCTCGGTCAGGAGGACCAGGCGATCAAGGACGCCGACCTCTTCAACAGGAACTACGGCACCTCGAAGCCGGCGCAGACGGCCGCCATCGCGTTCGCGATCGGCGCTCACTACATCGAGAAGGAAGACTGGGGCGAGGCGCGCAAGCGGCTCACCAGCGCGATGAGCCAGATCGACAAGAACGCCACCGTCGACGTGCAGATTCAGGCGCACGCGATGCTGGGCCGCGTCTTCGTGAAGCTCAACAGCGCCACCAACGCCACCGGCGAGTACAACAAGGTTCGCGGCCTCTGGAAGGATCCGGCCGCTGTCGTGAAGAAGATCCAGGAGTCGGGCGGCGACGATCGCAAGATCGGCAAGGCGCTGACCGCGGTGGGCGAAGCCCTCTTCTTCTTCGCGGAGCAGCAGCGCAAGGAGGTCGATAAGATCCGGTTCCCCGAGTACAAGGGCTCCGGGACGAAGGAAGACGTGCTCAAGCACGTCAACGGCAAGGTCGGCGACTGGATCAAGAAGAAGGCGCCGGCCATCGAGGCGGCCGAGAAGGAATACATCAAGATCCTCGACCTCCAGCCGCTGCCTCCGCCGCGCTGGGTCATCGCCGCCGGTTCTCGCGTCGGTCAGATGTGGGGTAAGTTCGTCGCCGAGTTCCGCGCCGCTCCGATCCCGAAGGAGTGGAAGGGCAACGGCATCGTCCCCGGCACGGCCGACCTGTCGTACGCCGAGCTCCGCGGCGAGTACTACGCGAAGTTGGACGAGGCGAGCGAGCCGCAGAAGCAGCGCGCCAAGGTCGCCTTCAAGAAGTGCCTCGATTACTCGGTGAAGTACCAGTACTTCGATGAGTACTCTCGTAAGTGCGAGGAGTGGCTCAGCAAGAATTACGGAGCCGAGTACCACCTCATCGACGAGTTCCGTGGCTCTCCGTCGCGCGTCAACTCGGGCCTCAACGAGCAGACGCAGCCGATCAACATCGACGGCTCTGCGTATCAGGCGGAGGCGCCCGCGCCGCCGCCCGATGAGAAGCCCGCTGCCGCCGCCACCCCCGCGCCTGCGGACAAGGCGGACGACAAGAAGGGCCAGTCGAAGGAGAAGTCCGCGCTCGACCGGGCGAAGAGGAAGTGAGGGAGCCAGCGATGAAGACCATCAAGCTCACGATCGCGGCGGCCCTGCTCGCGTGGGGCGCCGGCTGCGGCGGCAATCAGGACACGAAGCCGAAGACCCCGACGGGGCCGGCGGACGGTGCGGGCAATCAGGTCACGCAGGCGGCGGCGAACAAGTTCAACGCCGGCCTCGAGGCCCTGGCCCAGCACGACAAGGCGGGCGACTGGAGCGACGCGGTGTGCACGGCCACCGCGCAGCTCTTCCTCGACGCTGCCAAGGAGCAGACCGACAGGCAGTTCAACGAGGCCGTCTACAACGCCGGCCTCGCGAACCAGCGCTGCAAGAAGGACGCGGAGGCCAAGGCGCTCTTCAAGCAGGTCCTCGACAAGGACCCGAAGTTCCACCGCGCCAAGGTGCAGCTCGCGCTCTACGGTTACGCGGAGTCGGGTGAGAAGAACATCGACGACGCCATCGCCAAGATCCGCGAGGCGGCGGTCGTCGACGCGCAGTTCAAGAACGTCGAGGCGCTCGTGAACCTCGGCATGCTCTACATCAAGCGCAACAACAAGACCGAGGATCAGGACGGCAAGAACGATCTGGCCCGGGCGAAGCGCTTCATCCAGAGCGCGCTCGCGCTCGACGACGGGTACATGCCGGCGTTCAACCAGCTCGCGGTTCTCTACTTCGAGACGGCGAAGCAGGCCGCAGGGCATGACAGCAAGCGCAAGACCGCGACGGCCGGGAAGCAGAAGAAGGTCGACACGCAGGCGCTCGAGCTCGCGGCCCTCGTCTGCTCGCAGGCCATCCGCAAGAACCCGAAGTACGCGCCCATCCACAACACGGCGGGCATGATCTCCGTGGAGCTCGGCAACTTGAACGCGGCGGTGAGCTCGTTCGACGCTGCACGCCGCCTCGATCCGAGCTTCTACGAAGCTCAGATGAACTACGCGGCCGTGAACCTCCTGTTCCGCGGCTTCGTGCAAGCGGAGGACGCGTATCGCGCGGCCCTCAAGATCAAGCCGAACGACTTCGACGCGCACCTCGGGCTCGCGCTCGCGCTGCGCGGCGCCGTCGACGACTCGAACTTCGACAAGAACGTCAAGGAGGCGAGCGACGAGCTGGCGAAGGCCAAGCAGCTCCAGCCCGATCGTCCCGAGACGTACTACAACGAAGCGATCCTCACGCAGGAGTACAAGGCGAAGTCGGGCGGCAACAGCAGCGAGGCCGAGCTCCTCAATGCGAAGAAGCTGTTCGAGGAGTTCATCCAGAAGGCTGGCAGCAACGCCGAGTTCGCCGATGCGGTGAAGCGCTCGAAGGACCGGAAGAGCGAGATCGATCAGATCATCGCCTTCAACAAGCAGAGCGCCGAAGATCGCAAGCGCGCCGAAGCCGAGGCCAAGCAGAAGGCCGCCGAGGCCGAGGCCAAGGGCGAAGAGGGCGCGAACGCCGAGGGCGGCGACAAGGACAAGAAGGAAGAGAAGAAGCCTGAGTGATCGGCTCTCTCTCGAGCGTCAAAGCCCTCCTTTCCGACGCAGTCGTGTCGGAGAGGGGGGCTTTTCGTTTGGTGCGGATGGATTCGGTTTGGCACTGTGTTCGCCGTGCCGCGGGAACCTTGGGTTCTTTCTACTGTCGGTGGAGGCGAGCTGAAGGTGCTCGACTTCACCGTCAAGAAAGCTCCTACGCATCCTTCGGATACCGTTGACCAGCGGGATTCGAGGGCGGTACAATATTACTGTAATCACAGCGTAATGTTTCGAGGAGGCTGAAATGACGAAGTCAACCCGTTGGGTCGCGGTGGCGTTCGCGGCGGTGGGCGTGCTCCTGATGACCACGGAGGCTTTCGCGCAAGGGAAGGCCGGTGGGAAGAAGGAGGAGGGCTACGGCTACGAGTTCTCCGACGATCCGCTGAACGCGGGTGGCTTCGGCCCGAACGACGCGACGATTCGCGTGCGTCCTGGGCCGGTCCGCACGACGCTGATCCGGCCGCGGACTTCGTTCGTCCCGGAGATGCTCAAGTCGGTCGAGAACCTTTAGCCCCGGGCGGGTGTCGTAGCGGGAACGGACGGCGCGAGGCGCTGTCCGACCCGAGGCGACCCCAGGAGGTCCAAGGGGCATGCGGCTGAAAGGGCCGCATTTCAAACCTCGCCGCGCAGGGCGTGACGAGGCGCGACGGCTCTGGCCGGCGCACCGAAGGGAAGGCTGCACAGATGGAAGGCAAGCAAAAGGTCGCTCTTACATTCGCGCTCTACCAAAACGAGGCTCTCGTCCGCCGGGAGACGGTGACGCAGGACATCGTCAAGGTGGGCAAGGACGCGAAGAGCCATCTGCGCGTCGACGACGAGCTTGCTTCGCGCATGCACGCCGTCATCGAGGTCGCGTCGCCGGAGGACATCACCCTCATCGACCTGGGCAACGAGCCCGGCACGATGGTGAACGGCGCGCGCGTCAACAAGTGCAAGATCAACCCGGGCGATCAGCTTCAGATCGGCGGGACCAAGATCGTGCTCGAGCGCGCCGAGCCCGTCGCCGTCGCGGCTGCCGGTGCTGCTGCTGCGCCGTCGCGACCGGGCGCGCCCGCTGCGCCGACGTCGAACCCGTTCGGCGCTCCGGCATCGAACCCGTTCGCTGCGCCCGCGGCGGCTCCGTTCGCTCCCGCATCGAACCCGTTCGGCGCTCCGGCGAACCCGTTCGCGGGTGGTGCCGATCCGTTCGCCTTCAACAACCCCTTCGCCGCGCCTCCGCAGCCCGCGCACGATGAGGTTCCGCACGACGCGCCGGAGGGCTCGTACACGTACACGCTCGTGAAGAGCGCGCCCGAAGTCCCGACCGAAGAGGTCGAGGACTCGCGTATGCAGACGGTGGAGCTGATGATCCTCTGGGATCAGATGGTGCTCCACGTCCAGCACCTGACGCCGCCGCGTTCGTTCTACGTCGGCGAGGAGCAGGGGAAGAACTTCACCGTCGACTTCTTCGTGCCCGCGGAGAAGCTCGGTACGACGCGCGCGCCCGTGATTCTCGCGGATCGCGGTGGCTCCGTCGCCGTCGTGATCCCGCAGCGCGCCACCGGCACGATCGAGCTGCCGGGGCAGCCCAAGATGACGGTGCAGGAGGCCATTCAGCAGGGCAAGACGCAGCCGTGCGCCGAGCTCTCGGGCGCCTATCAGATGCCGCTTCCGGCGGGCTCGAAGGCGAAGATCGAGGTCGGTGGTCTCACGTTCCAGGTCACCGCGGGCAACGCGGGGCGCGTGGTCGCGGGGCACTTCCAGATGGACACGCAGGGCCTGCTCTACACGGGCCTCTCGTTCGCCGTGCACGCGGGTCTCCTCGCGGCGATGGCGTTCTTCATGCCGCCGCTCGGCGCGACGGACGAGGATGGGCTCTCGCAGGATCAGCAGTACATGATCCAGCAGATGCTCCAGGCCGCCGCCGAGAAGGAGCAGGAAGAGAAGAAGACCGAAGAGGTCGCCGACGCCAAGGCCGACAACAAGGAAGGCGGCACCGGCACGCGCGCCAAGGGTGAAGAGGGTTCCATGGGTAACCCGAACACCAAGGCGACCGGCAACAAGTTCGGTGTGCAGGGCCCGGCGGACAACGCCGATCCGCACATCGCGCGTCAGGCTGCGCTCCGTGATGCTGCGGAGTTCGGTATGATCGGTCTGCTCAACAGCGGCGCCGGCGGCGATCCCAACGCGCCGACCGCGCCCTGGGGCCGCGATGATTCGCTCGGCAACGATCCGCTGAGCGCGCGCGGCAACATGTGGGGCGGTGAGATTGGTGACTCGTTCGGCGCCGGCGGTCTCGGCCTCTCCGGCATCGGCGAGGGCGGTGGTGGTCGCGGCGAGGGTATCGGTCTCGGCGGCATCGGCACCATCGGTCACGGCGCGGGTACGGGCACGGGGCAGGGCTTCGGCTCCGGCCACGGCCGTCTCGGTGGCTCGCACCGCGCCAAGCCCCCGCAGGTCCGCATGGGTGCCACGCAGGTGAGCGGTCGCCTCCCGCCCGAGGTCATCCAGCGTATCGTCCGGCAGAACTTCGGTCGCTTCCGCCTCTGCTACGAGAACGGTCTGCGCAACAACCCGAACCTGCAGGGGCGCGTTTCGGTGCGCTTCGTCATCGGTCGCGACGGCGCGGTCTCGCAGGTGCAGAACGGCGGCTCGGACATGCCGGATGGGTCGGTGGTCTCCTGCACGGTGCGCGCGTTCTACGGCCTGTCGTTCCCGCAGCCGGAAGGCGGCATCGTCACGGTCACGTACCCGATCATGTTCAGCCCCGGTGGTTGAGCGGACGTGACGTGATCGGGTGAGCCCGGCTCATCCGGTCGTCGTCGAGACGCCCCGCGTGCGCAACAAGGCGCTTCGCGGGGCGTTTCGTTTCCATCTCCCCGTGTTCGCAGCGTTACTCGGGTGACTTTCGCGCGGGCGCCGCCGGAAGCGTGCTTCGCGATGGATCTCGGCCCTGGACTTCCGAGCTTCGCTCCGCCTATCCTCGCCACGCCGCGACTGTCTCGTCGCGTGCTGATTTACCGATGATTTTGGCTGGGAACCCGGACTTCGTGACGACGCGTCGTCCATCGACCCGTGCGTTGTCGGGCGCGGCCAGGCGCCGCTCCCCCGTTGCCTGCATGAGAAAGGTGAGCTCTCGATGAAGCGTGGCGCATTCGTAGTCTCGGCTTCCCTCCTCGCCACGAGCCTGCTCGGGACGGGTTGCAGCCGCAACCGGCAGGAAGCCGTGCTCCTCGCCAACAAGGGTGATCAGGAGGTCAAGCTCAACGTCGACGGAGCCATCAACAGCTACGATCAGGCGACGCGGCTCGACCCGACGAATCACCGCATCTTCTTCAAGCTGGGCATGGCGTACCGCAAGAAGGAGGATTGGGACAAGGTCGCGTCGACGATGGCCCGCGCCACCTCGCTCGCGCCCAAGTTCGCCAACTACTGGTTCGAGCGCGGCTATGCCCTCGAGCAGCAGGCGAAGAAGAAGACGGTGCCTTGGGAAGAGGCGAAGGAGCCCTTCCAGAAGTGCGTCGAGAACGACCCGAACTACGCCGACTGCTACTTCGAGCTGGCCAACGTCTTCCTCTGGACCGACGACGAGCAGAAGGCGCTCGAGAACTACAACAAGGCCGTCGAGCACGAGCCGACGAACATCACGTTCTACAACGCGCTCGCGGATCTCTACATGCGCCTCGGCCACTACAAGGAGGCCGAGACGGTGCTGAAGGAAGCCAAGGGCTTCATCAAGCCGGACGACAAGGCGCAGGCGAAGGCCGTGTTCGGCACGCACGTGCTCCTCGCCGGCGTGTACCAGGAGAAGGATTCGTTCGCCGAGTCCGTGACCGAGCTCGAGGCGGCGAAGGCGTCTGCGCCGGCCGAGGGGCCGGAGTCGATCACGATCCTGTACATGCTCGGGAGCAGCTACGCGAAGCTCAAGCCGCCGCGCTCCGCGGAGGCGATCTCGATGCTGAAGGGCTTCAGCGCGCGCGCCTGCAAGGGCGCGAAGGCATCGAGCTTCAAGGTCGAGTGCGAGACGTCGCAGACGCTCGTGACGAGCCTCGGAGGGACGCTGTAGTGACAGGGCGCCGGGGCACGTGCCTCGGCGCGGGCGCGCCAGCGAGCAGCGCGCCGGTGACGTTGGGCGAAGCACAGTCCGGGGAGTTTCCGGGTGAGGTCTCTGGGCCTCACCCGGCTTGGCCGAGGCCGAAGAAGCTATGGATCTTGCGGAGCGTCTGAATCATCTCGAGGCGGTTCACGATTGGCAGGGGCTCGCCGAGGAGCTGGAGCGGGGCATCGCTTCGGACATCGATGCTGCGGCGAAGGCGGCGTATCACCTCAAGCTCGGGCGCATCCTGGAGGACAAGTTCCTCCACGCGGTGCGGGCACTGAAGCATTTTCAAGATGCATACAAGCTCAATCCGACGCTCACGGAGGCGCTGCGCGAGGCGCGCCACGTGTACTGGAGCCTCGGTAAGATCAACATGGTGCAGAAGCTCCTCGAGCTGGAGCTGAAGAGCGCGACCGAGCACCCGGCGGCGACCGAGCTGCAGATCGAGCTCGGTGACGTGCTGTGCGACGCGGGAGACTGGGAGAAGGCGGCGGCCGCGTACGCGCGGGCGCTCAGTGTGTCGGGCGGCGCGAGCGAAGAGGCGCGCGCCGGGCTCGCCGATGCACAGGTCGACGAGGGCTCTTTCGAGACGCACCTGGCGACGCTCGTCGAGGAAGCCGAGACCGCCGAGGGACCGGCGCGCGCGCGGCTCTTCATGCGCGCGGCGCGCGTGGCGAAGCGCTTCTCGCCGGGCGAGAGCGAGCAGTTCCTCGCGGGCGCGTACCGGGCCGATCCGACGGACAAGGCGGCGGCGGCGCTGTTCGAGCAGCTCCTCATCGAGGAGGAGCGCACGCCTGCGATCGTCGAGACGCAGCGTCGCATCCTCGCGTCGCTGTCGGGCGTCGCGCGCAGCAACGTGGCTTTCCGCTACGGCGTGCGTTGGGCGACGCGGCACCAGAACGCCGACGCGGCGGCGCCGCTGTTCGAGGAGTCGCTGGAGCAGGCGCCCGCGCATGAAGGCGCGGTGTGGTACCTCCGCGATCTCTGGGGCACGAAGCAGAACGAGTGGGATCGCGTCGCCAAGCTGCTGGAGAAGGTCGCGGCTGCGAACGGCGATGATCCGTTCGTCGTGGCGCAGGCGGGCCTCGTGCAATGGCGCAATGCGGGCAACCTGATCCGCGCGCGCTTCTGGTTCGAGCGGCTCGCGGCCATTGCGCCCGAGCATCCGAGCCTCCTCGCGTTCGAGGCGCAGATCGGTGAGCGCCTCGGCGCGTCGACGGCGGCGCCCACGGTTGCCGCGCCGGAGACCGAGGTGCACGTGGAGACCGAGGCTCCCGCGCCGGCGCCTCGCGCCGAGGTCGCGGCGCTCGAGGCAGCGCCGGTCGTCGAGCAGCCGCCCGTGTCCGCGCCCGTGCCTTCGGCGCCCGTTCCGTCGGCCCCTGCGCCCGTCGCGGCCGCAGCGGCGACGGCTCCTCCGTCGGCGCCTGCGAAGCCGGTCGTCAACATCGAGGAGCTCCTCGCCAAGGCCGCGAAGCAAGAGCAGGCGAAGCGCTACAACGAGTACGTCAAGACGCTGATCGAGCTCGCCGAGGCCGTCGAAGAGCCGGCGGAGAAGATCGACTACTACTCGAAGGCCGCCGACCTCTACACGACCAAGTTCTCGAACGCGGCGGAGGCGGTGAAGTGCTTCGAGGCCATCCTCGCGCTCGACAGCGAGAACGTGCAGGCCATCGAGTTCCTCCGCCAGAGCTACGAGAAGCGGCGTGACTGGGAGAAGCTCATCGGCCTGATGAAGCGCGAGGCCGGCAACATGCCGGAGGGCGCGGCGCGCGGGCTCAAGTTCCTCGAAATCGCCAAGCTCGCCACCGAGCGCGTGAAGAAGCCGGAGATCTGCATCGATCTCTGGAACGAGGTGATCGCCAACGATCCGGAGAACCAAGAAGCGCTCAACGCGCTGGCCGGTCTCCACGAGCGCGCCAAGGATTTCCAGGCGCTCGCGGTCGTCCTGCAGAAGCAGGTCGACATCACCTTCGACGACAAGGCCAAGGAGGTGCTGCTCGGCAAGCTCGGCGCCCTCTACGGCGAGCGCCTCAACGACGACGTGCAGGCCGTCGAGGCGTGGCGGCAGCTCCTCGCGATCAACCCGCAGGATCGCAAGGCGCAGGAAGCCCTCAAGAAGAAGTACCTCACGCTCGGTCGCTGGGACGACCTCCAGGTCTTCTACGAAGAGAGCGGCAAGTGGGACGAGTTCATCCGCGTCCTCGAGTCGCAGGAGGCGAAGGAGACCGATGATCAGGCCAAGATCGGCCTGCTCATGAAGATCGCCGAGCTGTGGATGGCGCAGAAGGGCAAGCCCGATCGCGCCTCCCGCGCGTACGAGAAGGTCCTCACCATCGACGCCAAGCACCTGGCCGCGGCCGAGGCGCTGATCCCGCTCTACGAGCAGGCAGGCAACGCGAAGGGCCTCGCCAGCGTCATCGAGGTCAAGCTCCTCCACGATCAGGACGACCAGACCAAGCTCGAGCTGTTCCGGCAGGTCGCGGGGCTCTACGAGACGAAGCTCAAGGAGCCGCAGCGCGCCTTCGAGCGGTTCCTCTCCGCGTTCGAGCTCGCGCCCGGCGATTCGCAGTGCATCGCGGACGTCGAGCGCGCGGCCCGCGCCACGGGCGGTTGGGACGCGCTCATCGCCGCGTTCCAAGCGGCCATCGGGCGCGCGGACGAGGCAGGGGACAGCGAGCTCGCGATCGCGCTGCGCCTGCGGCTCGGTCACGTGCTCCGCGACGAGGTCAAGCGCATCGACGACGCGCTCGCGCAGTTCCGCGCGGTGTACGACGCCGACGGTGAGAACGCCGACGCCATCGCGGCGCTCGAGCAGCTCTATCGCGACACGGGACGCTTCGGCGAGCTGCTCGGGATCTACGAGAAGAAGCGCGATCTCGTATCCGAACCGGACGAGCGGCGGCCGATTCTCTACGCCATCGCGGTCCTCTACGAGAACGAGCTCAAGGATCCGAACAGCGCGATCACCACGTACCTCCAGGTGCTCGACGACGAGCCGATGGATGCGCAGGCGCTCGCGGCCCTCGACAAGCTCTACGGCGAGCAGCAGAAGTGGGAGGAGTACGCCGACATCCTCCGCAAGCGGATCGAGATCGCCGACGGCGAAGAGCTGATGATCGATCTCAAGTACCGCCTCGGCCGCACGCTCGAGCAGCACCTCGGCGATGCGCGGGGCGCGCTCGACAACTACCGCGAGATCCTCCTGCTCGATCCGGTCAACGACGCGGCCCGCGCCGCGCTCGAGGCCATGCTCGAGCAGCCGGAGCTCTCGGCGGAGGCGGCGCAGATCCTCGAAGAGATCTACGAGACGCGCGGCGATTGGGAGAAGCTCATCCGCGCCCTCGAGATCCTCGCGGCCGCCGCGGACGACGTGGCGGGCCGCGTGCGGCTCCTGCGCAAGGTCGCGCGGACGGCGGCGGAGAACCTCAACGACGTGCCGCGTGCGTTCGACGCCGAGGCGCGCGCGCTGAAGGACGATCCGGCCAACGTGGAGACGCGCGGCGAGCTCGAGCAGCTCGCGGCCAAGTCGGGCGCGTGGGATCGGCTCGACGGCATCTTCGCGGAGATCGCGCAGTCGCTCGAGGACGCGCAGCTCGCGCGCGGGTACTGGATGCGGCTCGCGGCCATCGCGGAGCGGCTCGGGAAGGTGGAGGACGCCGCGCAGAACTACGCGCGTGTGCTCGGCATCGATCCGGCCGACACCGAGGCGCTCGCTGCGATGGATGCGCTCTACACGCGCACCGAGCGGTGGAGCGATCTCATCGGCGTGTTCCGTCGGCGCATCGAGCTGGCCGCGGATGGGCCGGATCGCGAGGCCCTCTACGCGCAGATGGCGGAGGTCTACGAGACGCGGCTCGGCCAGCCCGAGCAGGCCATCGCGGCGTACCGCGAGGTGCTCGCGTTCGATGAGACGAGCCAGGTCGCGCTCACCGCGCTCGACGGGCTCTTCACGCGCCAGTCGATGTGGGAGGAGCTCGCGGAGAACCTCGAGTCGCAGCTCCGCCTCGCGACCGACGAGGGCGAGCAGCTCATGCTCATGCTCCGCCTGGCTGCGCTGCGCGAGTCGAAGATGAGCATGATCGAGCCGGCGATCGAGATCTACAGCCAGGTCCTCGAGCGCGATCCGTCGAGCCCCGAGGCCCTCGCGGCGCTCGAGCGGCTCGGGCAGATGCCCGAGCACGAGCTCGGCATCGCCGAGATCCTCGAGCCGCTCTACCGCTCCGCGGGTGACTACGCGAAGCTCATCGGCGTCCACGAGGTGCAGGTCCGGCGCAGCGACGATCCGAGCCGCCGCGTCGAGCTGCTCCACCAGATCGCGACGCTCTACGAAGATGCCGGCGGCAACCTCGAGAGCGCCTTCGACACCTATGCGCGCGCGCTCGCCGAGGATCCGGCCGGCGTGTCCACGCAGGAGGGCCTCGATCGTCTCGCGCGCGCCACCGGGCGCTTCGCGGATCTCGCGCGCGTCTTCGAGACGCTCGCCGAGAAGCAGACCGACACCGAGCTCGGCAGCCAGCTCTTCACCATGAGCGCGCGCGTGTACGAGTCGGACATCGGCGATCTCGACAGCGCCATCCGCCACTACCGCAAGGTGCTGGAGATCGACGCGAAGAACCTGGCGGCGGCCGAGTCGCTCGATCGCATCTTCCGCGCGGCCGAGCGTTACCAGGAGCTGTCGCAGATCCTGCAGCAGAAGGCCGACATCCTCGATGACGTCGCCGACAAGAAGGCGGCGCTCTTCCAGGCCGCCTCGATCGAGGAGGACGTCCTCGAGCGGCACGAGCAGTCGATCGCCGTCTACGGCAAGGTGCTCGAGCTGGATCCGGAGGAGCTCGGCGCCATCGACGCGCTGATCAAGCTCTACCTCGGGCTCTCGCGCTGGGCCGACCTCCTCGCCGTGTACGGCAAGAAGGCCGATCTGGTCTCCGATCCGCAGGAAAAGAAGCTCATCTACTACCAGATCGGCGCCGTCTACGAGCGCGAGCTCAGCGACGTCGCGCGCGCGATCGACACGTATCAGCGCGTCCTCGAGCTGGATCCCGACGACCTCCAGGCGCTCGGCCGGCTCGACGTGCTCTACCAGACCGCGCAGAACTGGCCCGAGCTGCTCAGCGTCCTCCAGCACGAGTCGGAGCTCGCGACCGACGCGGCCGAGGGGATCAGCTACCAGTACCGGATCGCCGAGCTCTACGAGAAGCACCTCGACGACACCTCGCGCGCCATCGAGCTGTATCGCGATCTGCTCCAGCAGATGCCCGATCACGGCCCGACGCTCGCGGCCCTCGAGGGCATCAAGCAAGGCGCGAAGGATCCGCTCGGCGCGGCGCTCGTCCTCGAGCCGATCTACGACGCCACCGGCGAGTGGCAGAAGCTCATCAGCGTCCTCGAGGTGCAGGTCAAGGCCGCCGACGATCCGTACCAGAAGGTGGAGCTGCTCCACCGCGTGGCGCGGCTGCACGAGGAGGCGCTGCAGGATTACCAGGCCGCCTTCGACACGTATGCACGCGCGGTGCAGAGCGACATCGCCAACGAGGAGTCGCTCGGCAACCTCGAGCGGCTCGCGATGGCGGTGACGCGCTGGCGTGACGTGGCCGCGCTCTACGATCAGGAGCTCGACAAGCTCTCTGAGGATCCTCAGCGGTTCGTCGAGCTCGCCTCGCGTCTCGCGCAGATCTTCGAGACGCAGCTCGAGGACGTGGAGAACGCGGTCGGTCGCTACCGCCGCGTGCTCGCCGTCGACGCGGAGAACCAGGGGGCGCTCGGCGCGCTCGATCGGCTCTTCACGATGACGGAGCGTTGGGCCGAGCTCGTCGACATCCTCAAGCGCGAGGCGGAGATCGGGCAGGATCCGGATGGGATCCTCGAGCTCAAGTACCGGCTCGGGCAGGTCTACCAGACCCGCCTCAACGATCTCGCTTCGGCCATTGCGGCGTACAAGGAAGTGCTCGCGGCCGCGCCGGAGCACATGCCCACGCGCGAGGCGCTGGAGGGGCTCTTCTCCGCCGGCATCAACCAGATGGAGATCGGCGAGATCCTCGAGCCTCTCTATCAGTCGTCCGGTGAGTGGGACAAGCTCGCGGCCGTGCTCGAAGCCGAGCTCGGCCACCTCACCGAGCCGGAGGCGCGGCTCGCGATGTACTACCGCATCGCCGAGCTGCAAGAGGAGCGCCTCGTCGCGCTCGACGGCGCGCTCAACGTCTACCTGCGCGCGATCAAGGAGTACCCGGCCGACGACAAGACGCTCGAAGAGGTCGAGCGGCTCGGCGGGTCCACCGACGGCGGCTGGGAGCAGCTCGCCAACGCCTACGCGGACGTCCTCGGGATCCACCAGGACAAGGCCGTGCAGACGTCGATCGGCAAGCGCCTCGCCCGCGTGTTCGAGGAGGAGCTCGCCGACGTCCAGAAGGCCGAGGAGACGTACCAGTACGTGCTCTCGGTCGACGGGCTCGACACCGAGGCTCTCACGAACCTCGATCGCATCTACTCCGCGCAGGAGAACTACCCCGCGCTCGCCGCCACGCTGGAGCAGCGCGTGCGCGCGCCGGCCGAGCCGTTCGAGCTCATCGAGCTCTACAGCCGCTTGGGTCAGGTCTACGAGGAGCGTCTCGGCGACTACGACAAGGCCATCGTCGCGTTCCGTCGCATCTTCGACGACCTCGAGAAGACCAACGACGGTGCCATCATGGCCCTCGAGCGGATCTACGGGCAGAAGGCCGCGTGGACCGATCTCAAGGTCGTGCTGGAGCGCGAGCTGGAGAACGCGTCGGGCGACTCGTCCGAGGCCGACATCCGCGCGAAGATGGCGCACCTCTTCTCCGACCAGCTCAACGACATCCCGAGCTCGCTCGAGACGTGGAGGCGCGTCCTCGAGCTGCGCGGTGAGGACCAGGAGGCGCTCGCCGCCCTGGCGAACCTCTACGAGCGCATGGGCCAGTGGGCGGAGCTCTGCGACATCCTCGAGCGGCACTACGACATCGCGCCCGACGATCAGTCGCGCGTCGACATCCTCCTCCGCCGCGCCAAGCTGTTCAACGATCGGCTCGGCCGCGACGACTCGGCGCTCGACGACTACAACCGCGTCCTCGACATCGACTACGCCAACACCGAGGCGCTCTACGCGATCTCGGAGATCTGGCGGAAGCGCAACGACTCGAACGAGCTCGTGAGCTCGCTGCACCAGACCGTCGATCGGGCCTCCGCCGTCCTGCCGGCGGAGAACCTGGTCGCGCTCTTCCGCGAGCTCGGCACGATCTACCAGAGCGTCCTCAACCAGCCGTACGACGCGATCGACGCCTGGCGGAAGCTGCTCGAGGTCAACCCGCGCGACTTCGAGGCCATGGCCGCGCTCGAGGGCCTGCTCCGCGCCGAAGAGCGCTGGACCGAGGTCATCGACGTCAAGATGCAGCGGGCCGAGGCCTACGAGGAGCCGGGCGAGAAGGTCCGCGAGTACCTCGAGGTGGCGTCGCTCTGGGAGAACCAGGTCGGCGAGCGGGACCGCGCCACGCCGGCGTACGAGAAGATCCTCGCGATCGACCCGACGCACGACGCCGCGTTCCTCGCCCTCGAAGAGCTGCACGGGGCCGCGGGCCGCAGCGAGCCGCTCATCGAGCTCTACCTTGCGCGTCTCGAGACGCGCGACGAGGTCAAGGATCGCACGACGATCCTCCGCAAGGTCGCGCGCGTCTTCGAGGAGCAGCTCGACGACAAGCCGCAGGCCTTCGACGCGCTGCTCACCGCGTTCGAGATGGACTTCACCGACATGGATGTCGTCCGGTACCTCGAGCGCATGACGCAGGCGACGAACCGCTGGCCGGAGCTCGTCAGCACCGTCAACGGCTGGCTGCAGCAGCAGACCGAGCCGCACGCGCGCATCGCGCTCTGCCTGCGCCTCGCCAAGTGGTACGCGGAGGACCTCGGCCGGCCCGAGTTCGCGCAGCCGTACTACCAGCAGGTGCTGGCGCTCGATCCGAACAACGTCGCCGTGCTCCGGCAGATGGCCAACTTCTTCAAGAAGCAGGGCCAGTGGCAGCAGCAGGGCGCGACGCTGCAGAGCGCGCTCCAGGTCGCCGTCGCCGACTACGACCGCAAGGAGATCCTCACCGAGATCGGCGAGGTGCTCGAGAAGCGCATGAACGAGGTCGATCAGGGCCTCGGCTTCTACAAGCGCGCCCTCGACGTCGATCAGCTCCACCTCCCGGCCCTCGAGGCCTTGGAGCGGATCTACGGCGATCGCGATCAGTCGGTGGATCTCGTGGAGATCCTCACCCGCAAGGCGAAGGCCCTCACCAACGCCGAGCAGATCGCCGCCACCAAGCTCCGCACCGGCGGGCTCTACGAGTCGGCGCTGAGCCAGATCGAGAAGGCCGGCTCGGTGTACCGCGAGGTGCTGGAGATCGACGCGTCGAACCTCCTCGCCATGCGCGGCCTCGAGCGCGTCTACTCGCACACGGCGCAGTGGCCCGACCTCGTGCGCGTCCTCGAGATGCAGCTCGACGTCGTCACCACCGAGCGCGAGCGCATCGACGTCCTCCTCAAGATCGCGCGCATCCAGGAGGAGCAGTTCCTGAAGCCCGATCTCGCGGCGGTCCGGCTGGAGCAGGTCGTCGAGATCGATCCGCACCACGAGGTCGCGCTCGAGGGCCTCGCGCGTTGCTACCGGCGCCTGCGCCAGTGGCTCGATCTCATCAACACGTTCGATCGGCACATCAACGCGACGCACGATCGGCACAAGAAGATCGAGCTGTGGGGCGCGACGGCCAAGGTCTACGCGGAGGAGGTCCAGGACCTCGACCGCGCGATCGACGCCTACCTCAACATCATCGATCTCGAGGACACCAACATCCCCGCGCTCGAGGCGCTCGCGAAGCTCTACGAGAAGCAGGACGATGCGGCCAAGGCCATCGAGTACATGACGCGCGTCGCGGACCTCACCGCGGACGGCAAGCAGCGCGTCGAGATGTACTACCGCATCGGCAAGCAGCTCGACGAGAAGCTCGGCGATCGCATCTCCGCGCAGGAGCGCTTCGAGATGGCGCTCGATCTCGATCCCACGCACCTGCCGACGCTCTCGGCGCTGCGCGTGATCGCGGTCGACTCGGCCGACTGGGATCGCGCCGCGCGGTACCTCGATCAGGAGCAGATGAACACCGAGGCGCCCCGCGCCAAGGCGAAGCTCCTGGTCGAGCTCGGCAAGCTCCGCGAGGAGATGCTGGGCGAGCACGATCTCGCGGTCCAGGCCTACGAGATGGCGCTCGCGAGCGACGGCGACAACGAGGACGCGGCGCTCCCGCTCGTCAATGAGTACGTCAACACGACGCAGTGGGGACGCGCGCGCCCGCTGGCCGAGATGCTCGCTCGCAAGAGCGGCAAGCGCGAGCGCTCCGAGCAGCACCGCCTGCAGAACACGCTCGGCAGGGTGCTCGCCGCGCTCAACGAGAACGAGGGCGCGCTCAAGGCCTACCAGGCCGCGCTGAACCTCGATCTCACCGCGCAGGAGACCATCCGCGGCCTCGCGGACGTGTGCTTCAAGCTCGGTGACTGGGCCGGCGCGCTCACCAACTACCAGAAGGTGCTGACGAGCCTGGGCGAGGAGGAGACGGAGGCGCGCGCCAACGTCTACTACAAGCTCGGCCTCATCAAGCAGAACCAGGGCCAGGCCAAGCAGGCCATCAACAACTTCGAGAAGGCCCTCGCGCTCGAGCCCGCGCACCGCGAGACGCTCGACGCCATGGTCGCCGTCTACGACGCGCTCAAGGACTGGAAGCAGGTCTCGAGCTACAAGCGGCAGATCCTCGACAACATCGTCGATGGCCAGGAGCGTTATCGGATGCTCCACGACATCGCCAATGTCTGGATCGACAAGGAGGGCAACTCCGCGAAGGGCATCGAAGCCCTCGAAGAGGCGCTCGACCTCGAGCCGCAGGATCACAAGCTGCTCCACCGGCTGCTCGATCTCTACGGCAAGACCTCGAACTGGGAGCGGATGGTCGACATCCTCCAGCGGATCGCCGATCTCGAGCTCTCTCCGGAGCGCAAGAGCCGCTACCTCTACACGATGGCGCAGCTCTACCGCGACAAGCTCGAGGATCAGCTCCGCGCGGTCGATCTCTTCAACGAGGCGCTCGATCTCAACCCCGGGTACCTCGAGGCCTTCGAGCGCATCAACAAGATCCTCACGACGCTCAAGGAGTGGAAGCAGCTCGAGCGCGCCTACCGGAAGATGCTCCACCGCGTTGCCGGCAAGGGCAACACGGACCTGGAGTACAGCCTCTGGCACGCGCTCGGCTTGATCTACCGCGATCGTCTGACCGATCGGACGGCTTCGCTCGAGGCGTTCCGCATGGCCTCGCGGCTCAAGCCGGAGGACGCGCAGGAGCACCTCATCCTCGCGGAGCTCTTCGAGTCCGGCGGGCAGGTGGACGAGGCCATCGAGGAGTACTTCTCGATCCTCAAGCTCGACGCGCTCAAGGTCGACCCGTACCGCAAGCTTTACCAGCTCCAGCTGGAGAAGAAGGCGTACGACGAGGCCTGGTGCCTGGCGGCGGCGCTCTCGTTCATGCGCAAGGCCGATCAGGAGGAGACGCAGTTCTTCGAGGACTACCGGCCGAAGGGCATGCCGCAGGTGCGCGGCCGGCTCGACAACCAGCAGTGGGTGAGCAGCCTCTTCCACGAAGAGGAGAACATCTACGTCGGCAAGATCTTCGAGATGATCGCGGCCGCCGCGCTCAGGGCGAAGATCGAGACGCTCAAGGCGAAGAAGGAGATGCCCGTCCTGCCCCCGGCGTTCCGGCAGGATCCGGCGACGTCGACGGTCACGCTGGCGCGCACCTTCGGGTGGGCGGCGCAGGTCCTCGGCCTGCCGTGCCCGCTCCTCTACGTGCGCAGCGACGTGCCCGGCGCGCTGGTGGCGGTGGCCAATGATCAGCCGACGAGCGTCGCCGGCCAGACGGTGCTCACCGGCTTCTCCACGCAGGACTTGCTCTTCATCGTGGGCAAGCACCTCGCGATGTACCGCGGCGAGCACTACATCAAGACGCTCTTCCCGACGGTCACCGAGCTGACGGTGCTCCTCTTCGCCGGCATCAAGCTGGTGGCGCCGGATGCTCCGTCGCCGCCGGACATCGACAAGCAGATCATGGCGACGGCGCAGACGCTCCGCGGCTTCATCCAGCCCATGCAGCTCGAAGGGCTCCGGATGGTCGTGAAGAAGTTCCTCGCCGAGGGCGCCAAGGCCAACATCAAGCGCTGGGTGCAGACGGTCGAGATCACCTCCGCGCGCACGGGTCTGCTCCTCTGCGGTGACCTCGAGATCGCCAAGAAGATCATCGCGGCCGAGCCGCAGCAGCCCGGTGATCTGACGGCGCAGGAGAAGCTCAAGGAGCTGCTCTTGTTCTCGGTGTCGCCGCAATACACGGCGCTCCGCGCCGCGCTCGGTCTCCAGATCGCCGTCGACGGCTGACAGACCAGCACACGAAGCGAAGCCCCATCCGGATGCGTCCGGGTGGGGCTTCGTGCTTTGTGGCGTGTCGCGTGGCTCGTGGCGTTCGGCACGAAGCGTCTTCGTGTCACTTGGACACGAAGGGGCGATGGCTACGAGGCGTGACGAGAGCGCCGGCGAAGCATCAAGCCGGCGCGTCCTCCCATGCGAGCGCGGCGATCTTCCACCCGCGGTCCGTGCGCACGAGCTGCATCGTCTTCGTGCCTTCGGCTTCGAACGGGGCACCGTCGAGCGTGCCCGCCTTTCGGTATCGGATCCATCGTGTGGCGATGCGACCGGAGACGTCCGTGCGCGCGTCGATCTCGCGCTCGGAGAAGCCCACGAGGCGTCCGTTCGAGAGCAGCTCGGCGCGCGGCATCATGAAGCCGTCGACGTCGAGCACGGCGAGGTCGTCGCGAGCGACGCGCGTGATCACGGCGCCGGGCAGGAAGAAGTGGGGGAGGGCGACGACGGCGGGCAGGGCGCCGTCGCGGTTCGTGAAGAGCGCGAAGAAGCGCGTGGCCAGCGCGTCGATCTGCGCGCGATCGTCGCCGCGGGGCGGGGCGTCGTTCGAGGTGAACACGTCGACCACGTCGTCGTCGCCGAGGAGCGCGCGGGTCTCCAGGTGGTGCATCCCGATCACGCGGAGGACCTTTTGCGATCGCGCGTTGCCCGGTGAGGTGATGGCAAGGATGCGCCCCTCGCCGAGGACGCGACGCGCGTAGCCCATCGTCGCGGACGCCGCCTCCACGGCGTAGCCGGAGCCCCAGAACGCGGGCAGGAGGGCATAGCCGATGTCGATGTCGGGCAGCCCATCGCGCTTCGTCAGTCCGCAGATGCCCATCGGGACGCCGTCCGCGCGTCGCTCGATGGCCCAGAAGCCGAAGCCTTGCCGGCGGTAGCTCGCGACGAGGCGCGCTTCGATCCACGCGCCTGCTTCTTCCACGGTGCGCACGCCGCGGTCGCCGATGTTCTGGATCCAGGAGGGCTCGTTGAGCAGCGCTCGGATGAAGGCGGCGTCGTTCGTCGAGACCCAGCGCAGGAAGAGACGGTCGGTGTGCAGGATGTGCATGTTCGCGAGGCACCTGTTGCCGTGAGGGACGGCGATGGTCTCGCGGATGGATCGCGCGCGCCACGAAATCGCGATGCGCTTCGGGAGGGCGAGGCGCGGGCGCGATCACGGCTTCGCGTGCGCTGCTTCGTGTTGGATCGACACGAAGACGTCGGGCGCCTCGAAGGCCGCGTGCACCGATCGCGCGCGGCCGAATCGTTGCTGCGGCGCCGTCAGCTCTCGGTGCGGCGGAGGAGGCGCTCGATCTCTTCGGGGATGCAGCCGTAGGCTTCGGCGGCGGCGAGCAGCGCGGAGTTGTGGGGCAGGCCGAGGAGGAAGCTCCGCGCGTAGGGCGTGCCTTCGAGGCCCTTCAAGCGACGGAGCAGCGGGGCGACGCCGCGTTGCATGGCGTCGCGGGCGCCGGTGAGGTCGCCCATGTCGACGCAGGCGTCGTGCAGGGCGAGGTAGATGGGCGCTTCGTTGAGCAGGCAGGGCGCGCCGGCTTCGATGAGGCGCGCGGCTTCGCTGGCGATCTCCACGCCCTGATCGGCGTGGCCGAAGCGACGCTCGGCTTCGGCCCAGAAGCCGAGCGCGACGGGGAGGACGTCGCGGTTGTCGGTGGAGCGATAGGCTTCGGCCGCGGTCTTCAAGAGGGCGCGCGCCTTGGGCAAGGTCGAGGTGTCGCCGCGAAGGAGCTCGCAGCCGCGATAGAAGAGCACGCCGAGCGTGGCGCGATCGCGCACGACCCAGGTGCCCGCGGCGGCCTCGTCGGCGCTCTCGCGCGGCTCGGAGAGGGCGGCGTCGAGGCGCGCGTCGGCGCCGTACGTCGCGGCCCAGCAGAGCAGCACCATCTGCCCGTGGCGCACACCGCCGGCGCTGCCGATCTCCTGCGCTTTGCCGAGGCCGGTCTGGATCTCGGAGAGGGCCTCTTCCCACGCGCCGATGGTCGTGAGCGCGAAGCCGACGTTCATGGTGAGGATGGCTTCGCGTTCTTGCAGGCCGGCGGCGCGCGCGGCCCGGGCCGCGTTCCGGCGCGCTTCGAGCGCGGTGGCCAGCTCGCCGCGGGTCTGGTGCACGACGGCGAGGACCTGCCATGCGTCGACGGCGGCCCACACGATGCTTCGTCGCTCCGCGAGATCGAGCAGGGCCGCGGCCTCGCGCTCCGCGCCGACGAGCGCGCCGGCGAAGGCGTGCCGTTGGGCGAGGGTCGCGGAGCAGCGCGCCTCCTCGTCGACGAGGTCGAGGGCGCGCGCGCGATCGCGCACGTGGATCAAGCGATCTTCGATGTCGGGCGAGCCGGAGGCGCAGGCGTCGTCGTAGCGCGCGCGGGCGCCCATGGTGCGGAGCTCGCTGGCCTCGTCGAAGACGTTCTCGCTCATCGCGCGGATGGCCGAGTCGCGCTCGCTGGCGCGCGCGTCGAGGCGGCTGTACGCCTCGTCGAGCAGCACGGCGCGCGCGAAGGCGACGGGCCGCTGCTCGGCGAAGGTGAGCGCGCGATCGGCCATGGTCACCGCCTCGCGCAGCGAGTTGGTGGCGAGCGCGCGGCGGGCGGCGTTCTCCCAGTGATCGGCGGCCTCTTCGTGCAGGCCGCCGAGGTCGAAGTGCTGCGCGACGGTGGCCGCGTCCTCGCCCATCACCGCGAGCCAGCGGGCCGCGGAGGCGTGGAGATCCTTCTTCAGATCCTCGCCGGCCGAGGCGTAGGCCACGTCGCGCACCAGCGCGTGCTTGAAGATGAACTCGCGCGTGCCCGCGAAGCGCGAGCTCGCGTTCTCCACGATCATCTCCGCGGCGACGAGCTTGCGCAGGGCGGACTCGGGCTCGGCGACGCCGAGCGCGGTCAGGCTCCCGTCCCACACCGACATGCCGAAGACGCTGGCGCGCACGACGGCGTCGCGGGTCGTCTCCTCGAGCGCGTCGAGGCTGACCTGGATGGCGGCCTCGATGGTCGGGGCCTTGCCCATGTCCTTGCCGGCGGCGATGACGCGGGCCAGCTCTTCGGCGAAGAGGGGCGAGCCCGCGGCCTGCTGCGCGACCTGATCGAGCATGGCGTCGCTGGCGGCGGCGCCGATCATGGCGCGGGCGATCTCGCGCGTGGCGCGGCGGGCGATGGGGCGGAGCTCGATGCGCACGTGATCGCGGCCGACGAAGCGCTGCCCCTGGCCGCGCCAGAACGACGGGCGGATGAGGAGCATGGCGAAGAAGGGCCGGTTCGCGCCGCGGGCCAAGAGGTGGTCGACCCAGGCGATCGATTCGGGATCGGACCACTGCGCGTCCTCGATCATCATCGCGCAGGGCTCGGTGGCCGCGGCGCCGAGGACGAGCTCCGTCATCGAGAGGTAGAGCGAGTCGCGCGCGCCGCGCGGATCGATGCCTTCGGGGAACGGTTGGTTGGCGAGGAGCCGCGCGAGGAGGCCGCCGTCGCGTTGCTGCAAGCGCCGCTCGGCCACGGCTTGCTCGGCCTGCTCGAGCGAGGCGCCCTTGGAGAGGCCGAGGAGGCTGCGGAGCGCGTCGGTGGCGACGCCGAGCGCTTGGCTGCGACCGTAGGACTCGCAGCGGACGTGCATCAAGCGAGGGGCTTGATGGCGGCGCTCGGGCTTGCTTTCGGGGCGCGCGAGGAGCCGCGAGACGAACTCGCGACCGAGCCGGCTCTTGCCGATGCCGGGCGGACCGGAGACCGTGACGATGACGGGCGTCGCATCCTCGGTGCAGCGATCGTAGGCGTTGAGGGTGGCGATGAGCTCGGCGTCGCGGCCGACGAAGGGCGCGATCGCGCCGGCGTCCTTGCGCAGCGCGAGGCCGGTGACCATCGCCATGCCGCGCGGGAGGACCTTGAATTGGAAGCGGCCGCGCGCGAGATCGGCCGTGGTCGTATCGGCGAGGATGCCGCCGCCGCCCGCCTCGCGGGCGAGCGCCGCGGCGCGATCGACCACTTCGCCGGTCGATCGCTTGCGATCGAGCCGCATGCGGCCCGTGGCCACGCCGACGCGCGCGCCGCGTGCGGAGAGCGCCAAGCCGAGCTCGAGCGCGCGCGCGCCTTCGTCACCGTAGGAGCGCTGCGTGCCGAGGTGCGCGACGATCGAGTCGTCGCCGAGCGGCAGCGCGTCGGCGCCCTGCTCGCGGAGGCGATCGATCTCCTGCGCGCGCTCGTCGCCGCGCGCGACGTGGAGCGCGACGATGGTGGTCACGAACCGCGTGCCCGTCCCAGAGGCCCGATCCTGCGCGGGCGCTTCGGCCGCGCGCGTGAGGCCCGACAGGTTCTCGTCGCGGAGCAGATCGTCGATGGCGCTCGCCACCTCGGTGGCGGACGCGGGGCGATCGTCGGGGTTCGACGAGAGCATCCGGTGGATGAGATCGTCGAGCCGAGGCGGCACGTCGAGGAGCAGCTCGGAGAGCCGCGGGGCCGGCGTCGTCACCAAGCGGGCGAGCGTGGCGATCGAGTTCGTGCCCATGTGCGGAGGTCGGCCCGCGATGAGCTCGAAGAGCGTCGCGCCCAGCGAGTAGATGTCGCTGCGTGCGTCGGCCGTCGCGTCGCCGCGCGCCTGCTCCGGCGCCATGTACGCGGGCGTGCCGACGGCGCCCGTTTGCGAGCCCGTCTGCGTGAGGAGCGCGTCGCTCGACGAGGCCACGCCGAAGTCCACGAGCTTGGCGTAGAGGGCCTGGCCGCGCGCGCGGCCGCCGGTGTCGCCGAGGACGACGCCCGAGGCCGGCTGCGCCTCGCCGCCGCCGAGGATGAAGATGTTCGAGGGCTTGATGTCGCGGTGCACGACGTCCGCGTCGTGGGCGGCCGCGAGCGCGAGGGCCACCTGCTGCCCGATCTCCAGCGATTGGCGGAGCGGGAGCGGCGCGCGGCGCTGGCGGGCTTGGAGATCCTCGCCGTCGAGCCACTCCATGGCGATGTACGCCGAGCCCTCGTCGAGGCGGCGGCCGAGGCCGTCGGGGCAGGCCGCTTCGAGCGAGCCGAAGGCCACGACCCGCACGATCCCCGGATGATCCAGCTCCGACAGGACCTGCCCCTCGCGCGCGAAGCGGGCTTGCTCGACGGCGTCGGTGCCGGTGGCGGCGATGACCTTGAGGGCCACCTGAATGCCGTTCAGCGTGTCGGTCGCGCGGTACACGATCCCCGCCGCGCCGCGACCGATCTCGCGCTCGATGCGAAAGCGCCCCGCGACGAGGCTCGTCGACGCGGTGTCCATCATCGCCGCGCAACTCGCCGTGAGAGGGTTACCCGCGAGCGTTGGCGGCGAGGGTAGGGAAAGACCCCAGGTCCAGCCATGCCCCCAGGGTACGCGGGGCGACGGCTGTGTTCCAGATGCGAAGCGCGAGTATGACAGCGCGGCCCGGGGGCGGTGCGAGGCCCCTCACCGGCACCCGTTCCCGCGCGCGCTCCCGGTTCGCGGAGATCCGGGAGGTCTTCGCGGGAGGCGCGCTTGACGGCCCGGAACGAGGCTTTTACGGTTCGCGCCCATGTCTCGGCACCGCACCCGATTCGGCGCGATCCAGCGCGCCGCGGTTGCGTAGCCGGCTCCGTGCATGCTCGATCGCGTTGCCGTCCACCAGACCCGCCTGCGCACCCCCGGCCTCGGCCTCGACGCCAAGGGCGTCGCGCTCGGCGCCAAGGGGCTCGTGCTCCTGCCCTCGATCGATCGGCTGGTCGCGTTCCTCGCGCTCTACACGCGGCAGGGATCGCTCGCCGACATCCTCCGCTCCCTCACCGTCGAGGTGGTCCGGTCCAAGCTCGGCGCGCGCGAGGTCACGCTCACGTTCTCCGCCGAAGGCAGCGATCGTCTCGACCGGATCGCCGAGGTCGCGCGCCTCGCGGGCGGTTACACGTTCACCGGCACGAGCCGCCACTTCGTGCAGTACCGCGACGCGGCTGCGCCCTTCGGCTACGACATCGGGCAGATCACGCCCAGCGACGCGGCCCTCTCGCTCTATCACAACGCCTTCTCGCAGGTGTACGACGTGGAGCGGCAGATCGAGGTGCGCGCGCTCCTCCTGCGGCTCGAGCCGCACCTCGATCCCGCGACCCATCGCGAGCCGGGCGCGCGTTGGATCGCGGCCGAAGCGGGGCTCGGCCCCGCGCTCATTCATTACTTCGTGCGCTCGGGCGTCGACGCCGAGGTCGGCGTCGCGGAGTGGCCGCCCGCATCGAGCTTCGATGATGCGCCCGTGGTTCGCTACCTCTTCCGCGTGCCCGAGGTGCCGGCCCGCATGGCGCCGCTGCTCGCGAGCACGCCGGGGCTCGGGGTCTTCGTGCCCGTCGCGCCCGGCGCCGCGGTCGAGGTCGGGTACCGGCATCCCGTGAGCCTGCGCGCGTGCCCGGTCTTCGACGAAGCCGGTTTGGTGCTGTTTCGCGGCGGCGGCCGCGACGTGCTCGAGCTCTCGCGCCTGCCCGCGCTCGGCGACGTGGGCGCGTTCGCGCGCGTCGATCTGCGCAAAGAGGTGGCCTCGGCGCGCGCGCCCGAGATCGCGCCGCGCGCGGACGCCGTCTCCATCAAGCTTCGTCTCATGCCGAGCACGGAGCCGTGGCGCTCGGTGACGGCGAGCTGGGTCCGTACCGAGGAGATGCCCCTCCTGCGGCGCGTCGCGTACGCGCTCGGCCCCGAGTCGCTGCGCAAGACGCGCATCGCGCTCACCGACGAGGGCGCGTTCCTCCGCCAGGCGAACGGCATCGAAGGCATCCCCGTGGGCGAGTTCTTCCGCGAGATTCGCGCGGGGCTCTACATTCCGGCCGGCTACGACGCGGTCCCCGCCGTCGCGCCCGACGTGCTCCATCGCGCGCTCGGCTCGCCGTCGGGCCAAGTGATCTTCCTCGACCGCAATGGTCGCGCCGTCGGCGTGCCGAGCGATGCGTTCGTCCCGCTGGAGACGGCGCTCCTCGAAGCGCAGGCGTGGGCGCCGCTGACGGCGTTGTCCGAGGGCCTCACCGCCGCGCTCGCCACCGAGCTCCCCGAAGTGTTCCTCGGCGGCGCGGGCCTCCGGCCGCTGCGCGACGTCCCTTCCGTCGAGGAGCTTGCGCGCGGCGCGGGCAAGGCCGCGCCTCAGCTTCCCAGCGGGAGCGAGTGACCATGGACGACGCGGCGCTCGGCCTGCGCTGCGAGGAGCTCGCGCACGCGGTCCTCGCCCCGCTCGTGCTCGGCGGGCCCGTGCACCCGGTGCGTCCCTTCGGCGGCCCGCTCGCCCTGCGCTGCGGCGTCGATCGGCGCATCGCGGACGGCGATCTCGCGCTCCAGCTCGACGTCGCCCGCGTGCGCCGCGCGCGCCTCTACGCGCCCGTCGACGCGCTCCCCGAGCTCGACGAAGGCGACTGGGCCCTGCTCGCGGCCCTCAACGATCTCATCCAAATCAGCAACCATCGGCTCGCCAGCGCGCTCACGCGCGGCCGCTACCTGCGCCTCGCGGGCAACCTCGATTGGCTCTGCGCCCGCATCCCCGCGCCGCGCGACGTCGAGGGCGCGCTCTCGCGTCACGCGACCTTCGCGCGCGTGCTGGAGATCGCGCGCACCGACTCGACGGTCTCGTGGTGGACGGGATCGGCGCGCTTCCGCGGCGAGCCACCGCCCGCGCGCCTCCTCGCGTGGCGCGAGGTGCGGCGCGTGCGCGTCGACACGCAGAAGGTCCCGCTCGCGGACATGGCCACCGGCGTCGCGGGTGTGGTGCCGGACGACTACGCCGAGCTCTTGGCGCTCTGGCTCGGCCGCTCGCCGCTCACCGATCTCGCCACGGCCGTGCGATCGAGCCCGCTGTTCGCGTGGTCGGCGTCCACGCTCTCGCTCGTGGCCACGCCGCCGGGCAAGGCGCTGGCGCTGCGCGCGCTCTGCCGCGAGCCGGCGGACGTCGTCCTCGGCGTCCTCCGCCGCGCCGCGGCGCAAGTGCCCCCGCGCCTCGAAGAAGCGCGCCGCCTCGCGGACGGCATGGTCGCGTCCGCCGAGCAGGCGTTCGCGGCGCTCGCCGAAGACGAAACCACCCGCACCACCTGATCCGCGCCCGCAGTTACCTCGTCGCGCGCGAATCGTTGGAGCTGCAACGATTTGGTTTGAGCTCCAACGATCCGGCGCCGCTCCCGCGCGTCAGCGGATCTGGATCATCGGCTCGTAGATCACGCCGCGCTTCTCCTGCTCGGCCAGCATGGTGTCGAGCAGGCCGGGCTCGAGCGCAGGGATCTCGGGCGGGTGCACGCCCGGCTTCACGAAGCGCCCGTCCAACATCAGCATCGCCATGATCGAGGCCGTGAACCCCGTCGTTCGCGACATGCTGCGCGTGTCGGTCTCCGCGTCGTAGCGATCGAACAGGTGCCAGCTGTAGCGCACGTGTTGGTCGCCGCGCGTCCCGTCGACCAGCACGCGCATCACGGTGATGTCGGCCTCGCCCTCGTCGTACGCCCACTTCGGGAAGAGGAGCGTGGACGTGACGTCGATCGGACGCACCCGCTGCCCGTGCACGTCGACGGTGTCCTTCGAGAAGAACCCGGCCTCGCGGAACACGCGCATCAGCTCGATGTGGCCCGGGTAGCGCAGCGTCTTTTCGCGCATGAAGGGCACGTGCGGCAGCGTGCGCACGAGGCTCCGCAGGCCGTCGGTGTTGAACGCCTCCAGCGTGCCCA
Source organism: Minicystis rosea (assembly GCA_001931535.1). GTDB lineage: Bacteria > Myxococcota_A > Polyangia > Polyangiales > Polyangiaceae > Minicystis > Minicystis rosea. Next base: position 3,995,963 of record CP016211.1, on the reverse strand, counting down.
CCACGGGGAAGTCCATCAGCTCCGGCTCGGAGAGCGCCTCGCGCACCACGATCTTCCCGTGCTCCACGAGGCGCGCCGGGCGCGTGTACTCCTCGAGCAGATCGATCGGCGAGAACGCCGTCCGGTGTTGGAACGGCCAGCGGCGCACCGCGGGCAGGCCGCCCACGTAGATCTCCACGCGCTCGCACACGTCGAGCTGCGCCGCCGCCCAGCCGACGAGCATGTTGCTCATCCCCGGACCGACGCCGGCGTCGTACACCACGGTCACGCCGCGCGCCTCGGCGAGGGGCGAGAGCGCGACGGGATCCTCTTCGAGGAAGCTGATGTCGCAGTAAGGCCGCCGCGCTTCGATCACCGCGCGCATCGTTGAAAGGCCGAGGAAGCTCGGCAGCGCGCCCACCACCAGATCGAAGCCCGCGACGGCGCGCTCGACGGCCTCGGGGCTCCCGAGATCGGCGACCTCGGTGCGCACGCCGTGCTCGGCCGCGAGCGCCGCGAGCGGCTCGGCCCGCCGGTCCGCGACGGTCACCTCGTGCCCGTTCCGCGCGAGATCGATCGCGATCGTCGAGCCGACCATGCCGCCGCCCAGAACGATGATTCGGCCTTTCATCAGGCCGCGGAGGATACATGCGGAGGTCGCTCGCGGCGATGCTCTATGCTCCGCGCCTCGGAGGCAGAGCGACATGATCGACGCGCGGCGAATCCTCGAAGATCTCGGTATCCAAGGTGTCGTGTCCGGCGTCTCCGCGGGCGCGATCCGCGAAGCTTCGGGCCCGATCATCGCTTCGGAGAACCCGGCCACCGGCGCCGTCCTCGGCGAGGTCCGGAGCGCGAGCCGCGCCGACCACGACGCCGTCGTCGAAGCCGCGCGGGCGCGTTTCCTCGAGTGGCGCATGCGACCCGCGCCGCGCCGCGCCGAGCTCGTGCGTCGCTTGGGTGATCTCCTCCGCCGCCACAAGGACGCGCTCGGCGCTCTGATCTCGCTGGAGGTCGGGAAGATTCGCGCCGAAGGCCTCGGCGAAGTCCAAGAGATGATCGACATCTGCGACTTCGCCGTCGGCCTCGGGCGCCAGCTCCACGGCCTCACCATCGCCTCCGAGCGCCCGCGTCACCGCATGATGGAGCAGTGGCACCCGCTCGGCCCCGTCGCGGTGATCACCGCCTTCAATTTTCCGATGGCGGTCTGGTCGTGGAACGCCGCGCTCGCCGCCGTCTGCGGTGACACCGTGGTGTGGAAGCCCTCGCCGCTCGCGCCGCTTTGCAGCGTCGCGGTGCAGCGGCTCTGCGAGCAGGCCATGGCCGAGGAGGACGCGGCCTCCGTGTTCACGCTCTCTGTCGGCGGCGCCGAGGCCGGCGCGTGGATGAGCGACGATCCGCGCTTTCCGCTCGTCTCTTTCACCGGCTCGACCGTGGTCGGGCGCGAGGTCGCGTCGCGCATCGGGCGGCGCCTCGGCCGGAGCTTGCTCGAGCTCGGCGGCAACAACGCCATCATCGTGCTCGACGATGCCGACCTCGATCTGGCGGTCCGCGCCATCACCTTCGGCGCCGTGGGCACCGCCGGCCAGCGCTGCACCTCGACCCGGCGCGTGCTCGCCCACCGCAAGATCGCGGACCGCTTGCTCGATCGGCTCGCCGCCGCCTACCGCACGGTCTCCATCGGCGACCCGCTCGCAGACGGCGTGCTCATGGGCCCGCTCGTCACGGCCGCGGCCGTCGAGCGTCACGTCGCGGCCCTCGCTTCGGCGCGCGCGCAAGGCGGCGAGATCGTCTGCGGTGGCCGCGTGCTCGAGCGCGCCGGCCATTTCGTGGAGCCCACGCTGGTGAAGGCGCCGCGTCACGACGCGTTCCCGGTGGCCTGGGAGGAGACGTTCTCGCCGATCCTTTACATCTTCACCATCGACTCCCTCGACGACGCCATCGCCGCCAACAACGCCGTCGCGCAGGGCCTCTCCAGCGCCGTCTTCACGGACAGCGTGCGCGCCTCCGAGCGCTTCCTCTCCGCGATGGGATCGGACTGCGGCATCGCCAACGTCAACATCGGCACCAGCGGCGCCGAGATCGGCGGCGCTTTCGGCGGCGAGAAGGACACCGGCGGCGGCCGCGAGTCCGGATCGGACGCATGGAAAGCCTACATGCGCCGGCAGACCTGCACGGTGAACTGGGGCGAGGATCTACCGCTCGCCCAGGGCATCAAGTTCGGTTGAAGCATCGGGCGCCGCACCGAGCGCGCGCCCCTTGGATTCACCGCGCGGGCCGCATCGCTGCGACGCGGCCCGCTCCTCGTCAGCGCGCGGCCCGCTTCGCGGCATCACGACGCCGCCGCATCGCCGCGAGCCCCATCAAACCGAGCGCGGCCCACGCGGCGTTCTCCGGCGCGCCGCCGCCCACCACGACGCAGCCGCACGAGCTCGCGTTGCCGTTGTTGCCGCCGCCCGATCCGGAGGCGTTGCCGCCCGTGCCTGCGCCGCCCGATCCGGAGGCGTTCCCGCCCGCGCCGCCGGCGCCGCCGGCGTTGTTGCCGCCGCCGCCGGTCCCGAACAGGCCCGAGGACGAAGAGCTCGTCGCGCCCTGCGACTCGACGCATTGCCCGGCCATGCACTCCTGGCCCGAGGGGCACGCCGTGCCTTCGCAGTTGTCGACGCACGTCCCGCCCGCGCAGTGCTTGCCCGGATCGCAGCTCACGCCCACGCACGCCGGATCCGTGCACACGCCGCTCGCGCTGTCGCACGCCTTGCCCGTGCTGCACGGCTGGCAATCACAGTTCGTCACGCACACGCCGCCGTCGCAGACCTGGCCCGCATCGCACGTCACGCCGGCGCACGGATCGACGCACGCGCCCACGCGACACACGGTCGGGTAGGGGCAGACCACGTCGTCGCACGGCGCCTTGCACGTGCCTTCCACGCAGACCTGGCCGGCGTTGCACGTCTTGTCCTGACACGCGGGATCGACGCAGTAACCGTTTTTGCTGCACACCTTGTTGGGCGGACAGCCGAACTCGCCGCCGGCGCAGCTCTGCACGCAGGTGCCCTTGTCGCAGACGAAGCCCGCCTCGCAGGTCGCGCCGTCGTCCACGGCGCCGTTGCAGTCGTCGTCGATGCCGTTGCACGTCTCGGTCTTCGGCTGCGAGAGCTGCTGGCACGTCACCCCGTTCGCCGTGCACTGCGTGAGGCCCGCGTTGCAGATGCCGTCCTTCCCCGTGTCGCACGGCTGCCCGCCGCCGGAGCAGGTGATGCCCGTGAGGAAGAAGACGTCGTCGTTGAAGTCGCCGTCGTTGCTCCAACCGCTCGCGGTGGTGCCGCCGTCCTCGAAGGCGATGTAGTACGCGTTGGGCGTCTTCTTCGATGCGTAAATGAGCGCCGTGATCCACGGCCCAGCCGGGTTGCAGCCCGAGCAGATCCTGTTGTACGCGGGGTTCGTGTAGTGCGTCTCGCCGCCTACGAGCGCGAAGCCCACGAGGCCGCCCGCGTAGTTGGGATCGTTCTTGATCGACGTGCCATTGAACGTCGTCCCGACGGCCGAGTTGGCGGGAACGAGAATGTGGAGATCGCTCGTCTGCGGGATCGTGCCCGTCTCGTTGTACCAGGCGAGGCCGAAGTGCGACCCGGCTTGGTTGAGCACGAAGGTGGCGGTGAAGCCGCAGAGCGGCGAGAACGCGTTCGGCGTCGTGTGCGCGTCGGCCTGCCAATCGACGGCGTCGCCTTGGTTGGAGAACAGCGTGTAGAGCTGGCTCTCGCCGTTGTTGCCGCTCGTGTCGATGGGCACTTGCAGGCCGTTGGGCTCGGTCACGGTGGCGCTCGCCGTGGTGGCAGCGAGCAGGATGCTGAGCGACAGCGTAAGGGACGAAGCTTGGCGCATGGCTGATCCTATCGCGAGCCCGCGCTTGGATGCGAGAGCCATCGGGGCGCGTGCGCATGAGGCACCACGCGCGTCAGTGGCTGCGCGCAATCGCCCTCCGGTTGCCAAGTTCGCAGGCGATCGTGCAGCATGCGAGCATGCGGCGTTTGTCGAAGGTTGGCCATGCGGTGAGTGTCCTGTCGCTCGCCCTGCTCGTAGCCTCGTGTGCGGACCTGATAGGACTCAACCGCTTTCATGATGCGGTGTGCACTCCCGGCGCGCGACAGGCGTGTGCCTATCACGGCCCGCAGGGGACCGAGGGCATCGGGGTATGCAAGGCAGCGACGCAGACGTGCGCGGAGGACGGGTTGTCGTGGTCGGCCTGCGATGGCGAGGTCACGCCGAGCGCGGCCGGCGAGATCTGCTCGAACACGCTCGACGATGATTGCGACGGCGTGGTGAACAATGGCTGCCCGTGCACGCCGGGCGAGGCGAGCGCTTGCTACGATGGACCGGCGGGGACCGAAGCCGTGGGCACGTGCCACGGCGGGATGCATGTCTGCAACGAAGACGGCATGACTCATGGCCCCTGTATGGACCAGGCGCTTCCGTCGGCGGAGGCGTGCGGGAGCACGGCGGACACGAACTGCGACGGCTTCTTCTGCGGTGAGACGGAGTGGGCGCAGGCATTCGGCACCGTGAACTCCGACTTCGTCGCGGCCGTTGCCGTCGATCCGTCCGGCAATGTCTACGCTGCCGGGGCCTTCGGCGGCGCCACGACCGGCGCGTCGATGAAGATCGGCAACACCACGCTGATCTCCGCCGGCGGCTCCGATGTCTTCGTGGCGAAGTTCGATCCGAAGGGCAACGTGTTGTGGGCGCAGCAGTACGGCGATGTCGCCAACGAGAGGGCCACCGCGATCGCCGTGGACCCTTCTGGCAACGTGGTGCTCACGGGAGCGGCCGACGACGCGGTGGATTTCGGTGGCGGCTCCGTCAGCGCTGGCGTCTTCGTCGCGAAGCTGGATGCTACCAGCAAGCATCTCTGGTCCATGAGCTGCGGCGGCACGACGGGATCCATCGCGAGCGCCGGTGGGAATGCCCTCGCACTCGACGGGAGTGGGAACGTCGTCGTTCTGGGATCCTTCCAAGGGACGGCGAACTGCGGTGACGTAGCGCACGTCAGCGCGGGGAAGGGCGACATCCTCCTTGCCAAGCTTTCGGGCAACGATGGACACGCGATCTGGAGCAAGTCCTTCGCCGATACGGCGAACCAGTGGATGTCATCGCCTTCCGGTGTCGCCGTGGACGCGCAGGGCAACATCGTGATGTCCGGGAACGTCGCCGGGACTGTGAGCTTCGACGGCGGGAACCCGAAGGGCCCTGGGATGTTTCTGGCCCGCTTCTCGTCGTCCGGTAGCCCCGGCTGGAGTTGGGTTCGTGGCACGCAGCTCACGGCCGGCGGTGTCGCGATGGACTCGCTCGGTCAGCCGGTCCTCGTTGGCAGCTACTCCGCCGCCGGGCAGGATCTCGGCGGCGACGTGTTGCCGGGGTCGAACGGCGCGTTTGCTGCCAAGTTCGACGCCTCCGGACTGCCCGTCTGGACCAAGGGATTTCCGTCGGGCAACACGATCCGAACCAGCGTCGTCGCGGTCGACGCCGCCGACAACCTCGCATTCGGCGGGTACGGCAGCGCGAGCACGGACTTCGGCGGCGGTCCGCTGGATGGCATTTTCGTCGTCGAGCTCGCCGGCGATGGCTCGCACCTCTGGAGCCGAGGCTACGGCTCTTACGGCGGCATCAGCGTCGCGTTCGGGGCCAACGTTCTGGCCGCCGGCGGTTTCTTCCAGGGCGACGTGGACTTCGGCACAGGGGCGTTCAGCTCGACTGCGGCTTCGTCGGTCTCCGATGCATTCGTGCTTCGGCTTGCTCCCTGAGCGCATCGACGTCGTTCGAGCCACACAGCGCAAGGAGACCCGGTGCGTGCGGTGCAAGGCACATCCGGAGGTGCGCCAGGGCGCGCCTGCTCCCCGCTCCGCATGCGACGCGCGAGGCCCTCCGCTATAAGGCACCATGCTCAAGACACCGTGGCTCCTCGCGGGGATACCGCTCCTCCTCGGTTGCTCGTTGCAACCGCTCCCGATCCCCGGTGATGCCGAGACGAACCGCGCTTCTTGCACGTATGGAGCGGGAACGCTCGCGGCCGACACGCATGATCCGGCGGCGCCCTCGGGGGCGACGATCCCCGTCGATCACATCCTCGTCTTGATGCAGGAAAACCGATCGTTCGATCACTATTTCCAGAAGCTGCCCGAATACGGCCAGCCGGACGTGGACGTGGCGCCGGCGGATTTCTCGAACCCGGACGAGAATGGTAATCCCGTCACCATCTTCCACGACACCGCGTATTGCTTTCTCGATACGGCCCACTCGTGGGCTGCGTCGCATCATCAATACAACTACGGGAAGATGGATGGGTTCGTCCTCGCCAGCGAGGGCAAGCTCGATGACGACGAGGAGCTGCCGCCCGGCCTGCCGCAGGAGATGCTCGGCGGCGAGCGGGCCATGTCGTACTACGACGCGACCGACCTGCCTTATTACTACGAGCTCGCCAATCAGTTCTCGATCGCGGACCGATACTTCTCGTCGCTGCTCGGGCCGACGTGGCCCAATCGCATGCACCTTTATGCGGCCTCGTCTTATGGCATCACGCGCAACGTGCCGGCGAAGGAAGATCGGAAGACGATCTTCGACCTCTTGGCCAAAGCGGGCGTGAGCTACACCATCTACGCCGACGAGATGCCGGGCATCGTGGTCTTCTCGCCCGATCTGGCGGCGCACTCGGCGCACGTGAAGCCGCTCGCGGATCTCGTCACCGACATCGAGACGGGCAAGCTCGCGTCGGTCGTCTTCGTCGATCCCATCCTCGGCAACCACGACCAAAGCTCGATCGACGAGCACCCTCCGGCGATGGCGCCGATCGGCGAGGCTCACATCGCCCGCATCCTCGATGCATTGATGAAGAGCTCGCTCTGGGCCTCGAGCGCGGCGTTCCTCGTGTACGACGAGCATGGCGGGCTCTGGGATCACGTCCCTCCGCCGCCGGCCTGCATCCCCGACGGTCACGCGCCCAAGCTCGTGAACGACGATCCGGACGAGCCCTTCGATCGCTATGGATTCCGTGTCCCGATGATCGCGATCTCACCGTTCGCCAAGGCGCATCACGTGTCGCATCGGGTCTACGATCACACGTCGATCACCCGCTTCATCGAGGCTCGTTTCGGTCTCCCGGCCATGACGCGAAGGGACGCGAACGCCGAGGTGCCTTGGGACATGTTCGACTTCACGAGCGTCCCGCACATGATGCCGCCGAGCATTCCGATTCCGACGCCGGATCCGACCAAGGTCGAGATCTGCGAGGCCATCTTCGCGGATTGATGGGCCGTGGACCGAGCGGCTTCTCGGCAGCTCGATCCACGCCCGTGTCGCGTTACTTCTTGAGCTTCTCCCGCTTCGCCGCCGCCTGCGCGAGGAGCGCCCGGGCCTGCTCTTCCAGCGTCTCGGCTTCCTGCTCGTGCGCCCTTCGCTCCGCCTCGGCCTGGGCCGCGAGGGCGGCGTCGTGCTCGAGCTGTTCGAGCTGCTTCTTCCGCTCCGCGAGCTGCGCCGTCAGATCGTCGATGGCCGCGCGGACGTCGTCGAGGGTCTCGTCCTCCTCGCGCGGCGGCTCCTTGTAGAAGAAGCCCTCGGAGAAGTCCTGCGGGAGCGCGGGGCTCTCGAAGGGAAGCTTCGCGAGCGCGCCCTCGATCTCGCGCCGGGACGCGTTCACCGCGTCGATGTACTGCCGGCGCGCGCCGACATCGCGAAACGTCCGGTTCGCGCTCTGCGCAGCGGTGCGCAGGGTGTCCGCGGCGTTGCCCGCGGTGACCAGCGCGGCGGCCTCCGGCGCCATCGCTTCGAGCGCGGGGACGCCGGACTTGGCGAGGATCTCGGACCAATCGGCCATGTCCAAGAGCTGCCGGCCGAGCACCGGCCGGCGGAAGCGGCTCGGCGCTTTGCCTTTCAAGAGCGCCTTGCGAAGCTGCCTCTGGGTCGGGCCGCCGGTGTGCTCGTCGACGGCGTTGGAGGCTCGGTTGACGAACCGATCGAGCAAGCCATCGGCCCGGTCCACCGCGGCCTGCGCCTTCGCCAACTGCTCGATGAGGCCAATCTCCTCGAGCAGCACGGGCTGCCACTGGTCCCGGAGCGCTTGCAACTTCGGGACGTGAGGGGCGGCGAGCGGCTCCTCACCCATCTGGGCAAGGCTGTAAAGAAGCTCCCGCAGGAGCGTGAATAACCCTGTGTCGTATCGGAGTGTTCTCACGGACATGTCTTGAACGTTGCAGCCCGAGGCGACCCGCACAAGGAACCACGCGCGAGTATGACAATCGGCACCCCGCGCGGTGATGCTCGGCGGTGCTCGCGGGGATGGAGGCGGCGGGGAGCGCGTGGGCGCGGCCGGTAGGGTCGCGGAGGGCGGCGGGGAGCGCGGGGGCGCGCTCGTTTTGCGGGCCGTGCCGAGGCAGCTCGCGGAGGGCCGCGCGTGCGGCGGATGCCGAGAGGGCCCTTGGGTGCGAGGTGGTATCGGCGCAGGTGCGCGACGGCGCCGGCGGTCTTTGCGGCACGGATGCGTTCTCCCGTCGAGGGCTCCGCGGCTGCGGTGGCGGCGGCAGCGCTGGCTGCCGGGGGCGGCTTCTCGGGAGGTGAGGGCGATCGGCGCGGGTGCCGGAAGCAACTCGGCGCCCGAGGAAGGATGGGATGGGATTGCCGGAGGAGCCTTGGTGGCCGGGGGCGAGGTGGGCAGGTCGTGCGGAGGGAGCCTGGGAGCCGAGGGAGGTTTGGGGCGGGTGGCCGAGGGCGCCGCGGCGCGGGAGGTGCGACGGGGCAGCGAAACCCTAGGCGGCGCGGGGCGCGGGGGAAGGGTGGGAAGAGGGCACGACCGAAGCACGAGGGCTCGATGACGCACCGGATGAGTCCTCCACGGCTTCCTGACTGCCGGGTGCGTGCGCCGCGGGAATTCACTTTCGCAACGACGCGTGCCATTCGCCGGGGCGGTCCCGCGCGCGTCCGAGCTGGAACAGACATCGCTGCTTTCCGAGTCCGTGCGTGTCGCCGTCGAAGTGCGGCTGGCCCGCGCGCTCCTTCGCGTTCAGCGCGAACAGGATCGCCCAGAGCAGCTCTGCTGCAGTGAAGCCGTGCGCGGCGCGCGCGCGCAGCGTCACCGAGGCAACGTCCTCCCCGCCGCTCGAATTCAACCAGCTGTCGTGCACGACGACCGTTTGCGACGCGTCGACGACCTCGTCGGGATCCCAGTAGCTCGGCACCATCGCCAGCGCGTCCACGGTCTCCAGCCGCTCGACGAGCTCGAGCTCGTGCTCGCACGCGATCGAGACTTCGCCGGGGTCGTCGGGTCGGTCACGGCCGAGCGGCATCCGCGCGCGATAGGCAACGATCCGCAACGCAGGCTCCGGACAGCGAACGTGCAGGCCGACCAGCAGCGCAACCCTTGGATCTCGGTGACGGGCGAGCGCGAACAATGCGCTCGGCTCCGTTTTCGGGTGCGCTGCACGGACTAGTACCTCGGCACCGAGGACCTGACAGGTTCAGGCAGCGAGCACGTCGATTTTCGGCGCGGGTGCGTCCGGCCCGGGAATTGGTGGGTACGAGCGGGCCATCTTCGAGCGAGCCTTTTCGACGGTGAACATCCAGCGGATGGTGGCACGGGCCGCATTTCGCTGCTGCTCCCAGGCGGCGACCTGTCGCCGGGTCAACACATCGGAGGAACGGCGCCCTCCGGCGGCGACGTGCAGGTGACCTGCTCTCCCGTGTCCATTCGAGCGCGGGGCCTGCGCCCGCCCCCGTCGACGAGGTCGTGCTCGACGACGCGTCGGTCGTCGGCGCACCGCCGCCCGGAGGCATCGGTCTCGTTCGGGGTGCTCCCGCCACACGTGCCCTGCTCGAGGGTCAGCGGCGCCGCCGCTGCCGGCACGCTCAGGAGGGAGCTCCGCGCCATCCATCGTGAGATCGTGCTCATCACTCCCCGTCCTCCGGCGCGAGCGAGCGCTCCCGGAGCGCCTTCTCGTCCAGCGCTCCCAGCTCCGAGTCTGCCGCCCGCAGGCATTTCCCCGGGAATTCGGGCCGGGAGCGCACGTAGGCCTGCCATGCCTCCCCGTTCGCGCCGAAGTGCGTGAACTCTCCGTACCACCGACCGAGCTCGCCCCACCCCTCGCTGCCAGGCCGCATCGCGCGGGGGATCATCCGCCCCGAGCCCCGGCCTCCCCATACGATCTCGACGACGTACCTCTTCCCCGCCGCGAGCCGCGCGCGCAGCCCCGCGTGACGGTCGCTGCACACGACGAACCTGTGCTCCCCGGGCGCGACCGTGACGGCGAAGTAGGACTTGGTCCAGCTCTGCCCGAGGAAGCGGCCCTGCTCATCGAGCACGACCGGAGTCAGCCCTTCGGCATCGGAGGAGGGACGGACGAACACGACGGTGGCGACATCGGCGCGCGCAGGAATCTCCATGTTGGACGGCACGTCGGACACCAGCACCTCGCCGTCGAGCTTGCCGATCAGATCGATCTTCGGGCCGGAGTGGATTTGGCATCCCCCGAGCGCGAGGACCCCCGACGCGAGGGTCGCTGCGCCCATGAACCTTCCTGCTCGCATGATGCTCGATGGTATCTCGCCCCGGCGCGCGGACGCCGTCGAAGTGCGCTTTGCTGGGTCCGCTTCGTGGGATCGCTCGTCGCAAAGACGAGCTCGCCCCTCCTCCTGCCCCACGGCCATGGCGCGACGGCGTGTGGCATCGCGACCGCCATGTCTCCGCGCGCGTGGACTGGATCGATCCTCGCGCTGGCGCTGCTCGGCCCACGCGTGGTGGCGTCATGCTGTGGCCGGGGATACGGCCGCGGTGGGGGAGCAGCGGGGTGACGATTCCTGCGCGAGTGTGGAAATTGGCGGGTTATTTCCTAAGCGTTCGGCATACGATCCGTATCGTGCGCCGGCTCTTCGGGCTCCTTGCCATCGGTGTCGCGGCGTGCAGCCCGTGGACGACGCGGCCGTGCCTCAAGGGCGACAGCGCAGAAACACGGTGGGTTCGCCAGGGTTGGCACGATGCGACGGAGCCGACGGGCTCTTGGCAGACGCGCATCTGCGCCACGGAGCTCGTGATCACGCACGGCTACCCCGACGAGAGGCCCGATGCGCCCGCGTGCACAGAGGAGATCGTCGACCGTCTCGAGTCCGACTTCTTCCGTCACTCGCCGATCGCGAACAATCGCCTCCAGCTTGCGCGAGTCGTCGGGATCACGGGGATGAAGGAGCTGCGTGATTACAAGCCGAAGAAGACGCGCGTCCTCCTTCGCCTCGCCGCACTCCGCCCCGAAGACATCGCCGACTACGAATCGACGCCCGGCGAGCGCGGTCCACCGCTGGACAAGGAAATGTTTCGGCGCCTCGCGCTGGGCGAGCTCGCATCTCGCCATCTGAGTACAAACTACGACGAGGCTCACGCCGCCGCTCTCGCCCAGCGGCGCGGCGCAAGAGACGCGATCGAGCGTCGGCTGCTCGAGCCCGCCGTCGAGCGGCACTTCGAGCGCCCGCTCTCGAGCTCGATTACTCTCTTCGACCAGATCCTCGCCGAGACGAAGGCCGCGCTCGACCGCGACTACGAGGAGGTCGAGCAGCCTGGACGAGAGCCTCTTCATCCCCGCTCTGTACGAACGCGGGTTCGATTGCCAAGGGAAGACGGCCCAGGAGCTCGAGCTGCCTAAGCTCCTCGACCGCCTCGCGCAGGGAACGCTCTCCACCGGCTCGACGCTCTCGAAAGACGGAAAAGATATGCTCCGGATTCTTCCCGAGCATCCGGAGCTGGTGACCGATCCCGCCGTGCGCGCGTTCTTCTTGACTCACTCTGACGCGTTTCAGGTCCTGCAACCCTATTGGCTCCACGATCATCTGACGCCCGTCCAGCGCGTGATTGCCGCGAGCGAGCCCGGCGATCCGCAGGTGCGTGCGCTCCTCCAAGGCTTCCTTCGTCGATTCGCAGAGGGTCCGATGCTCCGCGAACGGGATCTCCTGCTCGTCGCACGCCACGCGAAAGCGTTCGGCCTCGAATCCGAAGTCCGTGCGCAGGCTGACGCCTTGAGCGCGCATGCGGTGAAGGCCAGCAGCTACCCCGGGCTCGATACGATGATGGCGGAGGGAGTCCGCGCTTCCCTCGACGCGGCGACGCTGGAGCCCTGGTAGGGCTAGTACCTCGGCACTGAGGACCTGACCGGTTCAGGCCGCGAGCACGTCGATTTTCGGCGCGGGCGCGTCCGGCCCGGAAATTTGCGGGTACGAGCGGCCCATCTTCGAGCGGGCCTTTTCGACGGTGAACATCCAGCGGATGGTGGCGCGGGCCGCATTTCGCTGCTGCTCCCAGGCGGCGATCTCGCGGATGAGTGTGGCCTTGTCGCCGATGCGACGGCTGAGGCATTGCTCCTTGAGCACGCCGATCTCGATCTCGACCATGTTGAGCCAGCTCGCGTGTTCGGGGACGTAGTGGAGCTCGATGCGGCGCAGGATGCGCCGTGCTTCCTCGGGCGAGAAGGACTGGTAGAGCGCGGCCTCGCTGTGCGTGGAGAGATTGTCGAGGACCACACGAATCCGTTCCGCCTCGGGGTAGCGCACGTCGGTCAGGTCGCGCATGCACGCCGCAAAGTCTTGCGCCGTTCGATGCTCGGTGACCTTCACGTGCCGCCATGCGCGATGGGCGTCGAAGAAGACGAACAGATTGGCAGTGCCGTTACGTCGATACTCGTAGTCGACGCGGGCGGGCTGACCAGGCTTGCATGGCGTGGGCACACGCGTCTCGCCGATGAGCTGCGTGGGTGACTCGTCGAAGTTGACGACGGGTCGGTGAGGGGCCGGCGGCTCCGCGTGGAGGTCGAGCACGTCCTCCATACGGGCGACGCTCGCTGATTTGGCGCAGTGAACGTTTCACGAGCAATGCGCCGAGCCGGAGCTGACGTGACGCGGTACCCCGAAGATGCCTGACCACCCACCTGGGCAGTCGAATCGCCCCGGCGAGTCCGGGCAAGCCCCGGCGAGCCGGGCAAATGGGGATTGACTCTGCCGCGCTCGTTTCCTCCACTGCTCTTCATGCGCGCGCTCCCGTATCTCCTGGCCACCGTCGTCCCCATCGTCGCGGTCGCCGCGTGTGGTTCCACCCCCAGCGACGGCCACGGGGGCAGCTCCTCGACCTCGAACGGCACGGGCGGCTCCTCGTCCTCCGGGAAAGGCGGCGCCGGCGACACCGGCGGATCGACGGGGACGGGCATCATCACGCTGCCCGACGCCGGCACGGACGGCGGCGGCACGTGCGTCGCGTACAAGAGCTGCGCGGATCTCGGCTACGACTGCGGCGCGGCGCCGGACGGCTGTGGCGACGTGCAGGACTGCGGCACGTGCACGGCACCCGCCGTCTGTGGTGGCAACGGCAAGCAGAACGTGTGCGGGACGCCGCCTTGCAACCCGAAGACGTGCGCCGATCAGGGCTTCGACTGCGGCATGGCGAGCGACACCTGCGGCGGGACGCTCGACTGCGGCACCTGCGGCACGGGCCAGACGTGCGGCGCGCAGAGCGCGAACGCCTGCGGCAGCGGCGTCTGCGTGCCGAAGACGTGCGCCGACCAGGGTTACCAGTGCGGCATGCAGGGCGACGGCTGCGGCAACGCCCTCGACTGCGGCACCTGCGCCGCGAACCAAGCGTGCGGCGGCGGCGCGAACCCGCAGAACGGCATCTGCGGGATCACGTGCGTCCCCAAGACGTGCGCCGATCAGGGCTTCAACTGCGGCATGGCGACGGACGGCTGCGGCAACGTGCTCGACTGCAGCATGGGCGCGAGCTGCCCGGCCGGTCAGATCTGCGGCGGAGGCGGAACCAACGTCTGCGGCGGCAACGGCTGCGCCGCGGGTACGGAGCTCGTGTACGTGTGGGGCCTCAACAACAAGATCTACAGCTTCGATCCGCCGACCAAGACCTTCACGGTCGTCGCCACGCCGGACTGCCTCGCCTCGGACCCGAACTCCATGGCGATCGATCGCGACCTCGTCGCGTGGCTCAACTACCTGACCCCGGGCGCCGGCACGCCGAACCAATACATCTACAAGTTCGATCTCAAGACGAAGACGGGCTGCACGGCGAGCGGGATCCAGATCCCGTCGGGCTTCACCCAGGTCGGCATGGGGTTCTCGTCCGACACGCCGGGCGGCAACACCGAGACCCTCTACCTCGACGGCATCGGTGGCGCCGGGCTCGCCCGGGTCGACATGGCCACCAAGACCGTCATCCCGATCGGCAACTTCTCGAACGACCCGAAGCTGACGGGGCAGAGCGCGGAGCTCACGGGCACCGGCAATGCGCTCCTCTACGGCTACTTCACCACGTCCCCGTACGTTCGCGTGGCCCAGCTCGACAAGACGAACGGCAACGCGATCTCGGACTCGCAGGTCCAGGGCTCCACCCCCCGAGCTACTGGGCGTTCTCGTTCTGGGGAGGCAACTTCTACCTCTACGCGAACCCCAACGCGAGCAACTCGACCAACAGCAGCGTCATTCAGTACAACCCCAACACGAACGCGGTCGACCTCGCGTACGTGGCCAACGTCGGCTTCAAGATCATCGGCGCCGGGGTCTCCACCTGCGCGCCGACGTGCACGCCGAAGACCTGCGCGCAGGCCAACGCCCAGTGTGGGCCGGCGACGGACGGGTGCGGCCACATCATCGATTGCGGCTCGTGCGCGCCCGGGCAGGCGTGCATCGGCGGCGCGTGCGCGGCCGGCTGCTCGCCCAAGACCTGCGCGAACCAGGGCTTCACGTGCGGCATGCAGGGCGACGGCTGCGGCAACGCGATCGACTGCGGCAACTGCCCCGCGGGCATGACCTGCAACGCGGGAACGTGCTCGAGCGGCAACTGCACGCCGAAGACCTGCGCGAACCTGGGCTACGTGTGCGGCTCGGTCGGCGACGGGTGCGGCCACATCATCAACTGCGGCAACTGCCCGTCGGGAGAGGTCTGCGGCGGCCAGACCCCGGGCCAGTGCTACCAGCCTCCCTGCACCCCGAAGACCTGCGCGCAGCTCGGCTACAACTGCGGCAAGGCGACCGACGGCTGCGGCAACATCATCAACTGCGGCGCGTGCACCGGCACCCAGACGTGCGGAGGCGGCGGCGTCGCCAACGTCTGCGGGGGCGGGGGCATTCAGTAGCTGCACGGCTCGCGCGGGTCGTGACAGCGCGCCCGCGGGGCCCTGCACGGCCCGCTGGGTCGAGGTGGTCCGCGGAACGCCGTGCTTCCTCGACCCTCCATGACCCCAAGCGCGGGCACGTCCGCCAACACCGCCTCGCGCTCCTCCTTCGTGTAGCTCCGTCGCTTCGCCATCCGACCCTGGAGACGGGCGCTCGCGACGCTTTTTCGGTCACATCTCGAGTCACGGCCGATCTTCGGGAGCGGATGGCTCGTGTCCGCCGCGGCCCGCGTCGATGGCGGCGCCGGCCCGCATCACGGCGCGAAGCGGACCATTGCGGCGTACCAGACGGCGTAGGGAGAGCCCGGCACGTACAACGAGCCGTAGCCGGCGTCGAAATGCGAGAAATCGTTGCTCGCGACGACGAGCGAGCCGCAGCCGTCGATGCCGGCCAGGTAGTTGCCGGCGATGGGGAAATCGCGGCTCCACCGGTGGCCGCCCGAGGGATCGTAGCTGCCGACGACCGTGTCGGCGGTGAGCGCGGAGATGGGACCGCCGCCGAGATCCACGGCGCCGTTGAAGCTGGTCCGGAGGTAGACGTCGCCTGCCTGCGAGACGGTGACCTTCGACTTTGCGAAGGTGACGCCCGAGGCGCCGAATCGACGGCTCCACACGTGATTGCCGGAGGCGTCGAGCTCGACGATGACGAAGTCCTGGCTGCCGAGCGGAGCGAGCGGGCCGCCTCCGAGATCGACGGGCGCGGCGCCCACGAGGCCGCTCAGGACCACTCGCCCAGCGGGATCGAGGGCTGCGGTGAGGTTCGGCGCGCCGAGCGACGCCCCGAAGACACACTGGCCGGAGGGATCGAGGCGCGTCACCAGCGTGCTGCCGCCGGCGTCGGCGGGGAGCGTGCCGCAGCCCAGATCGAGGGGCGTGCTGGAGGTGACGTAGAGCACCGCGCCGGCGCTCGCGCGCCAGTCGACCGATGTCACGACCGGGAGCGCCCGGCTGTAGAGGCAGCCGCACGAGGGCCCTTTGTGCACGATCACGCCGCCGGACGGCGAGGTCGGCGTCACCGGGCCGCAGCCGAAGTCCTGGACCGACGTGAGCGCCTGGGTGCTGTGCTCGTGACAGCTCGGGCTCACGATCTGCCCGCCGGGGGAGATCTCCTCCGACACCGACACGGGGCAGTACCCGAACGGTCCATCCGGGCAGCTTTCGTTGCCGGCGGCCGCGGCGAAGAGGTTGTTGTCGGGGTCGATGACGAGACGGGTCCACCCGTAGTGGTTGGAGGCGCCGAACCCTGCCGGCATGTGGCTCCTCGCGTCGAGGAGGACGCCGGATCCGTTGAGCCGATCGTAGTGGGCCAGGGTTTCGTTCCCGATGTAGTGGCACTCCTCCCCCACGACGATGTCGCCGGTGGGCCCGAGGGCGAGCTGCTGGCCGTAGCTAAGGCCGTCGGCGCAGGTGCCGAACACGCCGCTGATCAACATCGTCTTGGCCCAGAGCAGGTCACCGCCGTTCTTGGCGGGATCGAGGCCCACGCTGCAATCGCTCCAGCTCGACGTCGGCCCGCCGGTCGGCGGGAACGGGTAGGCGCTGCACACGCCGGTGCGGCAAGCCTCGCCCGCGCAATCGCCGTTGTTCGCGCACTGCTTGCCGATGGCGCACGGCCCGCAGTCCGGCCCGCCGCAGTCGACGTCGGTCTCCGTGCCGTCCTTGACGCCGTTGCCGCACGAGAGCGGCCGGCAGACGTGCGCCGTGCAGATCCCGCTCGGACACTGGGCGTCGCTCACGCACGGCACGCAGCTCCCGCTCCCGTCGCACACGGCGCCGCCGCCTTGGGTGCACGTGACCCCGGCCGCGACAGGGACCAGCGCGGGCGTGTCGCCGGCGCACGAGCCCGCGAGGCAGTCGTTGCTCGAGGTCGGCGCGTCCGTCGGATCCGCCGCGACGACGACGGCGCCGTCGCCGTCGCACGTGCTCGTCTGACAGTCGCCGAGGGTTTGCGCGGCCAGCGCCGTGCCGGCCGCGACGAAGCTCATCCCGCAGGTGCCGTCGATGCAGGTGCGCATCGCGCAGGCGGTGTCGGTACCCGGGCAATCCAGCGGCGTGACGCAGCCGACGGCCCCTCCGGTGGAGCTGGACGTCGAAGCGCTCGCGCCTCCGCCGCTGCTCGAGGACGAGGTGTCGTTGCCCGCAGCGCCGCCGGTGCCACCGCTGCTGGACGACACCACCGATGAGGCGTTGCCCGAGGACGACGCCGCGGACGGCGCGCCGCCGGTGCCGCCGCTGCCGTCCGAGCCGCCGGTACCACCGCTCGACGACGACGAAGAGGATGCCGTCGTAGCGGCGCCGCCGGTGCCACCGCTCGATGACGACGAAGAGGATGCCGTCGTAGCGGCGCCGCCGGTGCCAGCGCCGCCGCCGCTGCTGCCCGATGATGAAGAAGACGTCGTGGATGATTCGCCGCCGGTGCCAGCGCCGCCGCTGCTGCCCGATGATGAAGAAGACGTCTTGGATGATTCGCCGCCGGTGCCAGCGCCGCCGCTGCTACCCGATGATGAAGAAGACGTCGTGGATGATTCGCCGCCGGTGCCAGCGCCGCCGCCGCTGCTGCCCGATGATGAAGAAGACGTCGTGGATGATTCGCCGCCGGTGCCGCCGGCACCGGCGCTCGATGAGGAGGAGGACGAGGCGCTGCGTGGGCCTTCATCGCCGCAGCCGGTGGTGCCGAGGCAAAGGAACGTGAGCAACAATCCGATGTCGCCGAGGGCGGCCGTTTTCGATGCGCGCATGTTCTTCGTCCTGGGCTCCAGACCTCGGTGCGTTGCGCGCGATGGCGGCGGCATTCGAGGCGCGTCACGCAGGGAGGAGGCGCATGAACGCGTAGCGATGAGTCGCTACCGCTTGAAGCCGCTCTGCGTGAGCTCCTTCGGGCTGATGAGATCGCCTTCGGTGACGAGCGCGGCTTTGAGGAGCGTCGCGTACATCTCGGCGTCGTTGCCAGGCCAGGTGTGCTCGAGGAGCGCGGCCAGGGCTTTGGGGGCGAGGCCGAGCGGTTTTCGGCCGAGGCGCACGGCGATGCGCGCGAGGTGCTCGAGGGCGAGGGCGCGGAGATCTTCGGCGCGGGACGCGAGGGTGGGGATGGCGACGGCGCGGTCGCCGAGGCGATCGGCGAGGCGCTCGTTCAAGCGGCCGGACGCGACGAGCGCATCGACGGTGGCGGGCACCGACACGATGATGCCGGTGTCCTCCGGGAGCGCGGCCGCGATGTAGCTCTGCACGTCGAGCGGGAGCGCGTGGCCGTCGACGAGCACGAGCGATCCACCGGCGGAGGCGGTGAGCGGAGAGACCTCGGGATCGCGGAAGCGATCGAGATCGTGCTCGGTGGGGCTTGTGCCGTCGACGACGGCGAGCGGCCCCGTGCGTCGCGGCGAGGCCAAGTGGGCGAGCGCGGCCCAGGCCACGGCGTCGACGCCGGGCGCCGAGAGCAACGTGATGGGACGGCCCGCTTCGCCGAGCCGTTCGAGCTGCTCCACGGTGGTGCGCGCGGCCGGGCTGTAGGCCGCGATGCGCGCCGGGCGCTCGAGCATGCGCGACAACGCTTGCAGGCGACCGGCGTCGCGATCGCGCGCGGAGGCCAGGCGCTGCGCCTCGCCGGCGAGGCGATCGACCTCGTTTCGGGCTTCGATCTCGCGCGCCCGCGATCGGGAGAGAGACGCCGACACGCCGAGGATGGCGCCCAAGCGATCGGCGAGCGAGCGCAGCGCGCGCACCTCGTCGAGCGTCACGGGCGTGGTGCGCGCGCCCTGCGGCACCGCGAGCAGGGCCACGGCGGCGTGCTCGTCGCGCACCGAAGCGATGGCCGCGATCCCGCGCTGATCCATCCACGCCACGAGGGGGCGGAGCTCGGGCCGCCGCACCATCAGCTCGCGGGCCACCTCGGTGCGGAGGATGCGCTCCGGCTCGCCGTCGGCGACGTCGGGCAGATCGTCGGGGACCTCGGTCTTCTCGGTGCGCGCGTAGCCGGCGCGATCGACGGTGGTGATTTCGTTGGAGGTCAAACGAAAGAGCGCGGGCTCGCCTGGATCCTCGCGCCCGGCGCGGACCGCGACGGCGCGGAGGGCGAGGAGCGCGGCCTCGACGGCGGTGTCGGGATCCGGGCTCATGGCGCCTTGGCCGGCGACGGCGAGCGCGTCGAGCCAGCGCGATCCTTCGGGATCGATGCGGAGCGCGATCGGCCGCGCCGCGAGGCCGGCGAGCGCGGTGAGCGCGCAAGCGGTGAAGACGACGGCGCCCGCGCTGCGCGGCGCGGCCTGCGTGGCGTAGACGGCGGCGAGCGCGATGGGCGCGGCGAGGAGCGCGAGCGCGAGCGTGATGCGGAGCGCGCGCGAGACCGCGGTGGGCTCGCGCGTGACGACGCTGGCCGCGATCGCCGACGACGCCGCGACGACGGCGACGGGGAGCGTGCGCTCGGGGGCCGAAACACCGACGGCGGCGGCGAGCACGCCCACGGCGAGCGCGGTCGTCGCGAGCAGGAGCGCGGCGGTGGCGCGCTCGGCCACGCCCAGCTCGAGGCGGCGGCCGACCCGCACGCGGAACGCGATCACGATGGCGAGGCCGAGCGATCCGAGCGCGGCCGCGACGGTGGCGTAGTCGAGGAGGATCGGGTCGAGCCCGGCCGCGCGCCTCGGCGCGAGCGCGCGCGCCAAAGGCAGCGCGACCGCGATCGTCCAGAGCAGCGAGGCGAACGCGGCCGCATCGAGGCGGCGCGCCCAGGGCGGCGGCGTGACGAGGCCGCCCAAAGGCGCGATGCGGGCGAGCGCGACGAGCGAGGACATCGACGCGAGCGCGGCGCCCATGTTGGCGAGCGCCGCGAAGCCGGGGCTCCACGGGCCGGTGAGCGCGGTGAGGAGGATCGCCGTCCCCGCGAAGCAGGCACGCGCGGCCGAGCGCGCGCCCTTCTCGACGCGATCCTCGCCGCGCGTGGGCGGCGCCGTGAGCTGCCACGCAACCGCGAGCGCCGCCGGCAGGGCCGCGAGCGCGAACCAGGGCAGGCCGCGGCCGAAGACCGTGGGCGGCGGGCTCGGAAAGGGCGAAGGCGTGCCCTCGACGCCGATGGCGGCGAACGCCACGTACGCGACCGCCGCGGCGGCGAGCCAGTAAGAGCGGGCACGCCAGAACATTGGGGGCGCGACCTTAGCATTGGTCTCCGGAAAGGCAGCGCGCCGGCGCTCACCGCGGGGTGACTTCGGGGATCTCGTGCTGCGCGCGCGGCGTGTCGTCGCCGGAGCGCGTGGGCCTACGGAGCGCGCGCCGGCGAGACGCGCGCGGCGCGGCGCGAAACGATCGTCAGCGCCCGAGCAGCGCTTCGATCCGGGGCCGGTGCGCCGAGCCCGGGTAGACCGCGAAGAAGCGGGCCGCGCGCGCCCGCGCCTCGTCCACGCGTCCGAGCCGCACCAGCGCCTGGATGGCCACCAGCTCGCGCTCCTGGACGAGCACACCGCCCGGGAAGCGCGCCGCGTGATCCTGCGTCCGCGCGAGCGCGTCGGCTGGGCTTCCGGCGAGCGCGTCCTGCGCGCGCTGGAGGAGGTGCGCCTCGGTCTCGGCCTCGGCGGGCCCGGGCGCTGGGCCCGCCCCCGAAGGCGCGGGCTCGGCCGGCGCGATGGGCGTGCCGCTCACGGAAGCGCTCGCGATCGACGACGTCGATCGAGGTGCCGCAGAGGCCGTCGCGAGCGCCGCGGGCCGTGGTGCGATCGCGCTCGACGCGGGCGGCGCCTCGGTCGCCGCGCGAGGCGCCTCCGCCGATCCGCGGGGAGCGATCGCGGGCGCCGCAGATGGCACTGCGAGAGGCGATGCCGGCGCGCGCGTCGCGTCCCATACGAAGACCGAGCCCGAGACGAGCACGCCCAGCGCGGCGCCGATCAGCGCCCCCGAGAGCATCGACGCCGGCGCCGCAGCGGACGCCCCCGCGGCGGGCGCGGCGCTCCCCGCAGCGCCGCCTCCGCCGGGCGGTCCGCCCTGCGGGAGCCGGGCGGCGATGCGCGCGAGCCTGTCCGCATCCAGCACGTCGGCGCGCGCGGAACCGAGCGCGTCGCGGAGGATGTCGGGGGCGCCCGAGCCGGGATCGAGGAGCGGCGGCGGATCACGATCGTTCATCGGGGGCTCCTTTTCGCCTGCTCGCGGCGCGCGGCCGCCTCGACGTGCTTTCGTGCCGCGTAGAGGCGGCCATACGCCGTTTGCAGCGGGCAGCCGGCGGCGGCGGCGACCTCGGTCATCGGGACGCGCTCGATCTCGAAGAGCACGAAGACCGCGCGCTTGTCGTCGTCCAGGGTGTCGAGCACCGCGTCGAGCCAGGCGAGCGCGCGGCGGCGATCCAGCTCGGTGTCCTGCTCGGGCGGGACGGCGCCCTCGGGCGCCTCGTCCAGCGGGCGCTCGCGCGTGCGATGCGCCCTTCGACGGTAGTCGGAGGCGACGCGGATGCAGATGGCGTAAACCCACGTGCTGACCGCGCAGCGGCCGTCGAAGGTCGCGAGGCGGCGGTGGACGACGAGGAAGACCTCCTGCACGAGATCGTCGAGGTCGGCCTCGCGCACGCCGAGCCGCCGCAGCGCCCGCCCCGCGAAGGGCGCGTGCTGCGCGAACAGCGCCTCGAACGAGCTGGCCACCGCCGGCTGCACGACGGGCTCCGCGAGGGGGAGAGCGATGCTCACGGCGGTGAATGGAGCGAGGCGCCGGAGCTTCTCAAGGAAACGCGAGCCCGATCCCGGCGTCGGCCATCCCGGCGACGGCCGCCATCCGAAACAGCTCCTGCTCGTGGTCGTCGGCGTCGAGGTAGAAGAGGCGAACCCGGTGCAGGGGGACCAGCACGGCGAGGCCGACCCCGATTTCCAGCGGTCCGACGAGTCGCTGCGTCACCCGCCCCGCGACGCTCGCCTGAACGACCGGCTGCTCCTGCCCGGCGCCGGCCGGATGCGTGAAGCCGTACCCGACGGCGCGGAGCGCGCCCACGGCGACGTCGAGGCAGCCCCGCACCCGCGTGCCGCCCGAGCTCCACGCGAGCGGGCAGACGCCGACCATCCCGTACGAAAGCGACACGAGCGCGCCCTTCGCCGCCGATCCGGAGGCGCCGGCCGGCGTGGCGCGCGCGTCGAGCCACACGGCGCCGCCGAGCTCGAAGGGGAAGAGCCTCGGCGGGATGAGCTCGCCGCGCAGCGCGAGCGCGAGCCCCGGCCCGGGGAGCAAGCCGAGCGCGCCGGCCGGACCGACGGCGAGGCTCGCGCGCCAAGGCTCGCGCACCGGCGGTATCGGTGCGGGCAGCGGTGGAGGCGCGGGCAGCGGAACGAACGCGCGATCCTCGACGACAGGCGCGATGGACGCGGCGCGCGCGACGGGCGCCGGTGGAGGCGCCTTCGGGGCGAGCGCGGCGTCCGGATCGATGAGCAGCGCGACCACGAGCGCGAGCTGCTCGTCGATCGCGCGACAGGCGGCGGGCGCGTCGAGATCACGCGTGCCGCGGACCGTGCCGTCCGCGTCCGACACGGTGAGGTGCACGTGGAACCGAGCCCCGCCGCTCGTCGGTCCCGCGGGCGCCGGCTCGACGCGCCCCTCGATGAGCGCGACCGCCTGCGCCGGCGAGACGAACACCGTGCGCCCGAGCCGCTCCTCCACCGCCCGCGCCAGCTCGCGCGCGCCGATGCAGCTCTCCGCGCCCGGGAGCCGCACCCACCCGAGCGAGGACGTGCGCGGAGGCTCCGACGCCCGCGCGCGCCCCGCGCTCCCGAAGAGCGCCGCTGCGATCACGATGGAGCGGACGAGGCGGCGCATGCGGGCGGATTATGCAGCAGCGCGCCACGCCGCGGAGCCCGTTTCACGCGCAGCGCGCGACATCAGTTGGGGTAGTGGTAGGGCAGCCGGCAGACGTCGAAGGTACCCGTGAGGTGCTTCGTGTCGCCCGGGATCAGGCCCTCCACCGTCACGTCGTACGATCCGCGGACGCGATCGGCGTCGATCGCGGTCACCGTGACGCTCGCCGGGGTCGCGGCGGAGGTGAGGTAATTCCCCGCGTTCGCCGCACGGTAATCGGCCTCGCTCGCCGTCGTCGTGCCCACGCCCGTGATCGGCGCCATGAGGCGGAGCGATCCCAGGACCTCGTCCCCATCGGGGCTCTGGCAGCCGTTGATGTAGAGCCACTCCGCGGACGGCGGCTGGACGTGGTGGGTGATGTACGCGCCCGCCTCCCCGGTGATGTTGGCCCCCCACAGCAGCGAGCAGCCGAAATCGTGGTGCTGGGTCGGTCCGTCGCCGTCGACCGTGATCGACGCCTCGGAGACGATCGGCGACCCGTCGCCCAGCACGCAGCTGCTGGGTGCGCAGGTCCCCACGCCGTCGGGCGCGATGGGCGCGTCGCACGCGTAGTTCCACGGGCAGGGGCGGGCCTCGGGGACGCCCGCGCCGCAGGCGTCCCCCGGGAGCGCCAAGCTGGCTCCGGGCAACACGCACGTGCCCTCCGTGTCTGCGGTCGCGCCCACGCAGACATGCTCCGAATCGCAGTCCTTCTTGTTCGGCTTGTTGCCGCCGCACGGTCCGCCGGCCTTTCCCCATGGGCAGAGGAGCGCCGCCGGGCTCTTGCAAGAGGCGCCCGTCGGCGCGTCCGTGGTGGTGGTCGTCGTCGTGCTGCCACCCAGCGCGTCCTGGCCGACGTTGACGCCGGTGATGCAGCCGGTGGTGAGCAAGATGGCGCCGGCGAGCGCCGACGAGCGCGCCGCAGCGCGCGAGAGCAAGCGATGCATGATCCCTCTCTTTCCGAGGCAGCCGCCGTGCGGCCCTCGGTTGGTGAATGGAGCGCGCGTCCGACGTTTTCGAAGGATTCCGATCACGGTGCGCTCTGCACCTCGCGCGATCGCGCGCCGCTCCTCGGCCGCTCGTAGCGACGGATCGACGCCGGTACGTCCGTCCTCGTGATCGAGCGCCGCTCGGTGGTCACGGCGCGCGCCGGCGGGAGCATCGATCCTCGGCGCGGGCAGCCCACGCCTCTTCGACGGGAGCAACACGGTCGAGATCGGCGCCGTTCGCTGCGCGTCGTGGCAGCGCTTCGTTTCCGCGCGCTCCACGACGCGCGGCCGAGCACGAGCTCGCTTCGCGTGACACGGGGTGTGGGGGTGAGGTGCAGCTCGACTTCGCGATCCCATCGGGACCGGAGAGCGGCTCGTGGAGCGACGGCGACGCGCTCCGCGTCGGCCGTCGTCCTGGCTCGAAATCATCGCGATATCGCGCCGTGGATCGGGCGCGCTCGCCACACAAATCGACGGGCTGCCCGCTTCAGTTGGCTGTGCCGGTCACCGGGACGGTGAGCGAGCGGAGCGTGCCAGGGCTGAGCGGGTTGGCGTCGCGATACCAGAAGACGATGTTGTTCGCGAAGACGCCTGTCGATGTCGGCGCGAACGTGATTTGCGTCTCGATCGACGAGCCGTCGGCGACGAGATAGCCCGGCGGGTTGTGGAACACGCGGTAAGGGTCCGGCGGGACGTCGAGCTCGATGTTGGAGGCGTCCAGCTCGCCGATGTTGGTGAGCGTGATCGTGAGCGTCTTGTCGGCGCCGCTGGCGATCGTCCCGAAGTTGATGGGGGACGGGCTGGCGCTGAGGTGGGAGAAGCGGACGGCCTGCGCAGCCTCCCCGACGGGGCCTCCCTCCTCGTCGACCTCCGCGCATCCGACCGGTCCGACGAGGAGAGCGACGAGCGAGAGGGCTCCGAGCGCGGAGCGAATCATTGCAGTGGTCATTTCACGGCCTTCCTTGGTGAGGGTGCGCAGCGACGCACGACAGGCTCTTCGAGCCGGTCGGTCGCCGAACGCTCGTGAATGGCCGCCCGTGCTCCGCGTTCTCGGTAAATCGTCACTGCCGTCCGCGATTCTCCTGCGCGCGCCTGCGAGGCTCCGGTGTCGCGGCCTGCCGCCTGGGGAGTCCGTGCAAACGCCTGCGGCCGTCCACGGCCGGCGTGACCGTCGTCCTTGCCGGCGCAGCCGCTCCGTCCGCTCGGTGCGCGCCTTCGTCGCCGACCGAGCGCGTGTGCTCTCCCGAACGACCTGCGCCCCGCGATCGTCGATCCTTCCCCGCGGGGGCGCGAGCCACGCTACCCTCGGGCCCTTCGATCGGAGAGGCCCCCATCGTGCCCTTGGATCTCGCAGCGCCTGAAAGCAAGCGACGCCCCCCGAGCTCGCCGCCGCCCGCTTCGGTGCCCAAGCCATCGCGTCGGCTCGAGGTGTTTCGCGAAGGCTTTCAGACCGCGGCGCCGCGCGCGTTGCGGCGGCTGCCGGGCGATCTCGCGCCGACCACGTACGTGATCGCGGTGCCCGTGATCCGCGGCAAAGGCGAGGTGCTCGTCGAGCCGGCCGACGCGCCCATCGCCGGCGCGCTCCAGGCGCTCGATGCGCGCATCGAAGAGATCGAGAAATCGATCGGCGACTCCGAGCGATCCCGGCTCGGCTTGGGCCGCGCCGAGATCGTCTCCGCCGCGGTCACCGAGCTCCTCAAGGTGAGCTGCCGCCGCGCCGATCGGCTCATGTTCTGCGCGGGCGCGGTGCGCATGCGCGCCCACTACGTGATCCCCGTGCTCCAGGTGCGGCGCGAGGCCTACGAAGCGCTGCCCAAGCTGCGCGCCGACGAACGCGGCCCCGGCCACGGCGTGCTCGGCTTCGCCGACGCGCTCGTTCGCGAGATCCTGCGCTCGGCCGAGGAAGAGCTGGGCAAGCCGAGCCCCGGCCGCTCGCTCTACTGGCTCGATCCCGACGTGCTCTCGCGCGCGGCCGGCACCGCGCTGCTCTTCGAGGTCGCCGCCGCCGGTCACGAGGTCGGCGACGCGCACGCGCTCCTCGATCGCCTCAACGTCATCTCGGCGACGTCGTACGAGCGCCGCGTCGGTCGCGGTCGCATCGTGGTGGCGCGGCCCGATCATCCGGCCCTTCGCTACAAGCTCCGGCTCGCCGCGCCCGTGCCCCTCGGTGAGCCGCAATGGACCCGCAAGCTCTTGGAGATGGCCGAGGGCGGCGTCGCGTTGATCTCCGACTCGGCCCACGTCCTCGGCATCGGCAGCGTCTCGGAAGAGTACGACGCGTCCGCCGAGGATCTGTTCGTCGTCTCCTTCTCCGATCACTACAAGTGGGAAGTCAGCCACGCGGACACCGTGCTCATGCGCGTCGAGTACGGCACGCCGGGCCTCCCGCATCCGCCGCTCGGTCGCGCGGCCTTTCATGCGGCGATCGCCCGCACGTTCCCGGACACGTCGCCCGAGGTCGACAAGCGCTTGTGGCGCATCGTCGAGACGGCCATGACCCAGCCGCACGGGACCATGATCGTGGTGAGCGAGCGCGCCGCGGAGGAGGCCTTGCGCCTCCAGAGCCAATGCACGCGCGTCGAGCCGGTGGTGCTCGGCGACGACATGGTGCGGCGGGTGACGTCGATCGACGGTGCGGTGCTGCTCGATGCCGAGGGCCGTTGTCACGCGGTCGGCGTGATCCTCGACGGACGCGCCACCGAGAAGGGCCGCCCCGCGCGCGGCGCCCGCTACAACTCCGCCGAGCGCTACGTGAGCACCGCCGGCTGCGCCACCATCGCCGTGGTCGTCTCCGAGGACGGTCGCGTCGACGTGCTCCCCGAGGTGTGATCACGCCGGGGCCGCGCGCGCTCTCGAACCTGATCGGCGCGCGTTTCGTCGCACGGCCACGGTGCCCGATCGACGATGTGACCGCTGTCAGAGTGCCCCACGGTCTCGCTGGTCACATCTCGAGAATCCGCGCTGCGCAACCCGACGCCGCGTTTGACGCTGACGGGTCGGGTCTCTAGGCTGCGCGCGGTTTTCCTCGGAGTAGGTGATGCTCAAGAGCTCGGCGCTGGTTCTGTTCGCTTCGATCGGTCTCCTCGTCCCCGGCTGCCTCACGGCGGACACGACCAGCTCCTACGAGGGCTGCGTCGCGATCACGCCGGTTGCCACCGATCCCAGCGTCGTCTGCGACATCGGCTTCAGCTGCGACAGCGACAGCTCGCACTACTCGCTGACCTGCTCGTTCCAGGGCGGGAACTACGCGTGCACGTGTCGCAACGAGGGCATCGTCTCCAAGGAGTTCGCGGTGAACCCGTTCACCTGTGACGCGCAGGGCGCGCTCCCCGCGGCCCACTCCGCGTGCGGCTGGCCCCTCGTGCTTCAGATGGATTGAGTCGCACGGCGAGGCTCGTGCCGTGCGCCTGCGGCTCCTGGCCTCGTCTCGCCCAGCCCGATCTTCCGAGGCGGTCGCCGGGGCCGCGGGCGAGGGACCTCGCCATGCTGTGAGGTCGTGCTTCGGTCATCGCGTGTTCCTTCTTTCTGCTGGTGATCACGAGGTCATCTCGAGCCCCATGCATCGCTTCGCGCCGGCAGGTGCTCGGCCTCGGCGCTCGGACCGCGACCTCTCCGCGGCGTGCCGTGGACATCGCCGCGGGGGAGACTGGAGCGATGCGCCGGTCACCTCGATCCTGGACGAGCTTCCCGCGCCGCCCGCAGGGGCCTCACGCCCAGGGGCGCATCGAGGCGCGGCCTCGTGGTCCCGCGACGGAGATGCCCTCTTACGGCGAGCAGCTGCTCGAGCCCGGCGCCGGCCGTGGCGAGCTCGTCTACGTCCCGCGCGGCTACCGTCCTGATCGGCCTGCTCCCCTCGCGCTGATGCTGCACGGCGCAGGTGGCACCGCCGAGCACGGCCTGAGCTTGCTGCGGAGCCTCGCCGACGACGCCGGTCTGCTCTTGCTCGCAACCAAGGCCCGAGAACCGACCTGGGACGTGATCATGAGCGCGTACGGGCCCGACGTCGAAGCCATCGACAGCGCGCTCGGGCATGCGCTCGCGCGGTACGCCGTGGAGCCTATGCGGATCGCGATCGGCGGCTTCTCCGACGGGGCGTCCTACGCGTTGTCGCTCGGGCTCATCAACGGCGACCTGTTCACCCACGTCATCGCGTTCTCGCCCTGCTTCGCCGCCGCGCGGGCGGACCGGCGCGGGCGGCCGCGGCTCTTCATCGCCCATGGCACGCGCGACGAGGTGCTCCCTGTCGCGAGCTGCAGCCGCAGGCTCGTGCCCGAGTTGAAGCTCGCCGGCTACGACGTCCGCTACCGCGAGTTCGACGGGCCCCACACCGTGCCCCCGGCCATCGCTCGCGAGGCAGTGACGTGGTTCGTGCAAGGCCCAGCGGAGGCCGGCTGATCGGGAAGGCGCGGGCGGCGCAGCACGCTCGTCACGGGCGCGGCGTTCGGGCGAGGCGCCGCGAACCGTCGCTGAGCCACACCGGACGCCCGTGATCCTCCGGCGCTCCGACACGTCACGGTGTGCCCATCGGGGACATGCGCGTCCAACCGATCGAGAGGGGCGCAGGCCGTCGAGCCTCATCGTCCAGGCCGCCACGGAGGTGCCGCACACGCCTTGCAACGAGCCGAGGCACGCGCTCGCGCGTCACGAGGTCGATATGTTGTTTCGAAAGAGGCTCAAAGGGTTGCGCGTCGCGGTGCTCGCGACCGACGGATTCGAGCAGGTCGAGCTCACGATCCCCATGAAGGCGCTTCGCGCGGAGGGGGCCTCCGTCGACGTGATCTCGCTTCGCCAGGGCAAGATCCGCGGCCTGAACCTGTACTGGCCCGGCCGGATGGTGCGCGTCGATCGAAGGGTGGAGAGCGCGGATCCCGCCGAGTACGACGCGCTGCTCCTGCCGGGCGGCTTCATCAACCCCGACTTCCTTCGGCAGAGCCGCTCGGCGCGCGCGTTCGTCGAGGCCATCGACGAGGCCGGCAAGCCCGTCGCCACGCTCTGTCACGGGCCCTGGGTGCTCGCGTCGGCGGGGCGCATGAAAGGGCGGCAAGTCACCTCGTGGCCCGGTATCCGAGACGACCTGGTCCATGCCGGCGCCATCTGGCGCGACGAAGACGTCGTTCGTGACGGGAACTGGGTGTCGAGCCGCGGTCCGCAGGATCTGGCCGCGTTCACGCGCGCGATGATCGAGCTCTTCGCGACGCGCGAGCGTGCGGCGCCCGCGGGAGCTCCGCCGCACGCGATGTCGGCCCCGCCGCGCACCGCGCCTCCCGCGTGGGCCGTGGCGGGGATGGTCGCCCAGTCGAGGGCCGACACGGCGCGCCGGCTGGTCTACGCGGCGGCGCTGCTCGGCGTCGGCGTTCTCGCGCTCCGGCGGATCCTCGCGCGGGCATGAGGGCCGACCAGCGTACGACACGGTCCGGCCGCGCACCCCTCGCCGGCGAGCACGTGTCGCCGCCTCGGCCTGACGTGCGTCGCATCGAGAGACGTCAGGTCCGAAGCGTCCCCGCCATGTGAATCAGCCTTGCCGCAGCACGAGGAGCCGCGTCTCCGTCATGTCCTCGATCGCGTAGCGCACGCCTTCGCGGCCGACGCCGGAGCCCTTCACGCCGCCGTAAGGCATGTTGTCGACGCGGAAGCTCGGCACGTCGCCGACCACCACGCCGCCCACGTCGAGCTCGTCCCAGGCGCGCATGGCGCGCGCGAGATCGTTCGTGAAGACGCCGGCCTGGAGGCCGTAGCGGCTGTCGTTCGCGATGCGCAGCGCTTCGTCGAAATCGCGGAAGCGCTCGAGGACGGCCACGGGACCGAAGGCCTCTTCGCTGCTCAGCGGCTCGTCGGCCGGCACGTCCTCGACGACCGTGGCCTCCAGCATCGCGCCCGCGCGGCCGCCGCCGCAGAGCACCTTGGCGCCGCGCGCCCGCGCGCTGTCGATCCAGCCCTGAAGCCGCGCCGCTGCGGCCTCGTCGATCATCGGGCCGAGGAAGGTGGACTCGTCCCGCGGCGGGCCGGCCACGAGCGCCTTCACCTTGGCGACGAAGCGCTCGCGGAGCGCCTCGTAGATCGACTCGTGCGCGAGGATGCGCTGCACCGAGATGCAGCTCTGGCCGGACTGGTAGAAGGCGCCGAAGACCAGCCGATCCACGACGGCGTCGAGCCGATCACGCTGGTCCGCGTCGACGATGCAGGCCGCGTTGCCGCCCAGCTCGAGCACGACCTTCTTCTGCCCGGCGCGGGCCTTGAGATCCCAGCCGACTTTGCCCGATCCGGTGAAGGAGAGCAGCTTGAAGCGCGCGTCCTCGATGAAGGGCGCGACGTCCTCGATGCGGCACGGGATCACCGAGAACGCGCCCTCGGGCAGCGCCGTCTCGGCGAGCACCTCGCCGATGACGAGCGCGCCGACGGGCGTGCGATCCGAGGGCTTGAGCACGAACGGGCAGCCGGCGGCGATGGCCGGCGCCACCTTGTGCGCGACGAGGTTGAGCGGGAAGTTGAAGGGCGTGATCAGCGACACCGGGCCCACCGGCACGCGCTTGGTGAAGCCGCGGTAGCCGGTCGCGCGCTTCGAGATCTCGAGGTTCAACACCTCGCCGTCGATGCGCACGGCCTCCTCGGCGGCGACCTTGAAGGTGTCGATGAGCCGCGTCACCTCACCGCGCGCGTCGCGGATGGGCTTGCCGGCCTCGATGCAGAGCGCCTCGGCGAGCTCCTCCGAGCGCTCGCGAAAGCGACGCACGCAGTGCTCCAGCACCTCTTGCCGCGCGAAGGGCGGCAGCTCGCGCATCGGCCGGGCCGCGCGCGCCGCGGCGGCGATGGCTTGCTCGACGGCGGCGGCGTCGGCGAGGGCGACGCGGGTCGCGATCGCGCCGGTGTACTTGTCCGTGACGGCGAGGTCCGCGTTCGGCTGTGCCGGGTGGTTCGCCAGGTAGTACGGGTAGCGGTCCTTCAGCATGGTTCCACTCGCTAGATGCTGGCGCCGAGATCGGCGATTTCCTCGCCGAGGATGCGCGCGTTTTCCGAATAGTCGATGGGGAGATCGATGAGGTGCACGCCGCGGGCCTCCAAGCAGCGCGCGAGCGTCGGGCCGAGCTCGGCGGCGCTCTCGGGGCGGTGGCCGTGGGCGCCGTACGCCTCGGCGTAGCGTACGAAGTCGGGGTTGCCGAGATCCATGCCGAAGCTCGGGAGGTTCATCTCCCCCTGCTTCCAGCGGATCATCCCGTAGCCGCCGTCGCGTACGACCAGCACGGTCAGGTCGAGCCCGAGGCGCACGGCCGTCTCCAGCTCCTGCGAGTTCATGAGGAAGCCGCCGTCGCCGCACACGGCGATCACCTTGCGCCGCGGGTGGACGATCTTCGCCGCGATCGCCGAGGGCAGCCCGGCGCCCATGGTGGCCAGCGCGTTGTCGAGGAGCAGCGTGTTCGGGCGGCGGGCCCGGTAGTAACGGGCGAACCACAGCTTGTACATGCCGTTGTCGAGGCAGACGATGCCGTCGTCCGGCATCGCCCGGCGCACCTCGGCGACGAGCCGCGGCGGGTGGATGGGGAAGCGATCGTCACCGGTCCCTTTCTCGAGGTGTGCCGCGAGCGCCTCGCGCACCCGATCGAACAACGTGAAGTCCCAGTGCGGCTGCGGCGTGAGGCCCTCGGCGATGCGCCACACGGCGTTGGCGATGTCGCCGGTCACCTCGATCTGCGGGAAGTACACCGGCGCGATCGCGGCCGACGAGAAGTCGAGGTGGATCACCGTGCGCTCCGCCGATCGCATCACGAAGGGCGGCTTCTCGGTCACGTCGTGACCCACGTTGATGATGCAGTCGCTCTCGGCGATGGCGCGGTGCACGAGGTCGCCCTCGGAGAGCGCCGCGCAGCCGAGCCAGAGCGGGTGGCTCTCGTCGACCACGCCCTTGCCCATCTGGGTGCTCGAGAAGGGGATGCCCGCGCGATCCACGAGCGCGCGCAACATCTCGGCGGTGCGCTTGCGGTTCGCGCCCGCGCCGATCATGAGCAGCGGGCGGCGCGCCGATTGGATGGCGTCGATGGCGCGGGCCACGGCCTTCTCGTCGGCGATGGGGCGGCGCGCCGGGCTCGGCGCGATGGGCATGGCCTCGCTCTCGTCCCGCGCCACGTCCTCCGGCAGCTCCAGGTGCACGGCGCCGGGCCGCTCCTCCTGCGCGATGCGGAACGACTCGCGCACGCGCGCCGGGATGGCGTCGGCCGAGACGATGGTGCGCGTGTACTTCGTCAGCGGCCGCATCATGTCGACCACGTCGACGATCTGGAAGTGCCCCTGCTTGCTCGTCCGGATCGGCTTCTGCCCGGTGATCATCAGCATGGGCATGGCGCCGAGCTGCGCGTACGCGGCGGCGGTGACGAGGTTGGTCGCGCCCGGGCCGAGCGTCGACAGGCACACGCCCGCTTGCCCGGTGAGGCGCCCCCACGTGGCCGCCATGAAGCCGGCGGCTTGCTCGTGCCGCGTGACGACGAGCTGTATCCCCGAGGTTCGCAGCGACTCCAGGATGTCGAGGTTCTCCTCTCCAGGTAGGCCAAAGATGTACTTCACGCCCTCGGCGGCGAGGGCCTTCACGAACAGATCCGATGCCTTCACGCGGCGCAGTCTGCGCACCCCCGAGCCGCCCGGCGTTCGTTTGATCGAATGCCGCCGATTCGTGTTAACTATCGCCGCGAGTCGCGATGGAGCTGCGGCACCTCCGGTACTTCCTCGCCGTCGCGGACACGCTGCACTTCGGCCGCGCGTCGCGTCGCCTCCACGCCTCGCAGCCCACCGTCTCGCAGCAGATCAAGCAGCTCGAGGAGGAGCTCGGCGCGCCGCTCTTCGAGCGCACGTCGCACGGGGTGCGCCTCAGCCAGGCCGGCGAGGTGTTCCGCACGCACGCCACGCGCGCCCTCGAGGACGTGCACGCGGGCGAGCGCGCGCTCCGAGCGCTCGCGGGGCTCGAGCTCGGCGCGCTCCGCATCGGCCACATCCCCAGCCTGGCCGCGGGCCTCGTGGTGCCCGCGGCCGCGGCCGTGCTGCAGAACCACCCGGGTATCAAGATCTCCGCGAGCGAGGGCACCACGCGGCGGGTCGAGCGCCGCCTCGTCGAGGGTAAGCTCGACGTCGGCGTGGGCTTCGCGCCGAGCCGCGCGCCGGAGGTCGAGGCCGAGCCCATCTTCGAGGGCCGCCTCGCGCTCGTGGTGCCGCGCGGGCACGCGCTCGCCGCGAGGCCGCGCGTCGGCCTCGCCGATCTCGCCGACGAGCCGTTCTCGCTGCTCGCCCCCGGGATGCGCGTGCGCGCGATGGTGGACGCGTTCTTCGGCAGCGCCCGCTTCTCGCCGCGGGTGGTGTTCGAGGCCGACGCGGTGGCGACCGTGCTGGCGATGGTGCGCGCGGGCGTCGGCCTCACCGTGCTGCCGGAGCCGCGTTTCCTGGAGTCGGAGCGGCTCGCGGTGGTGGCGCTGGCGCCCGCGCCGCAATCGCACTTCGCGGCGCTCCTCTGGAGGAAAGGCGCGCCGCGGAGCCCCCCCGCGCTGGCCTTCGCCGAAGCGGTGCGGCGGGTGGGCCGCGGCGTCTGACGACCACGCTCGTGATCGCGCTCACCGTGCCCATGAAGCGGCCGAGCGGCGGCGCTTCACGAGCGGGCCGAGAGCACGGACTACGAGCCTTGGGGCTCCAGCTTGTCTTGGGTCTTCGTCTCGAAGTCGCTCGCTTCGTGGCGCTCGCGGAGCTGCCCCTTGGGGTCACCGAAGGACCGATTCACCATGCGACCGCGCTGCACCGCAGGGCGCTCCGCGATCTCCTTCGTCCAGCGATTCACGTGCGTGTAGCTCTGGACGTCGAGGAACTCGCCGGCGCCGTAGACGTGCCCCTGGACGAGCGCGCCGTACCAGGGCCAGACCGCGATGTCGGCGATGGTGTAGACGTCCCCCGCGAGGTAGCGGTGATCCGCGAGCCGGCGGTCGAGCACGTCGAGCTGACGCTTCACCTCCATCGCGAACCGATCGATGGCGTATTCGATCTTCGTCGGAGCGTAGGCGTAGAAGTGGCCGAACCCTCCGCCGAGATAGGGCGCGCTCCCCATCTGCCAGAAGAGCCACGAGAGGGCCTCCGTTCGCGTGCGGTGCTCGGCCGGCAAGAACGCGCCGAACTTCTCCGCCAGATAGAGCAGGATCGCGCCGGACTCGAAGACGCGCGTGGGCGGGTCGGTCGAGTGGTCCATCAGCGCGGGGATCTTCGAGTTCGGATTCACGTCCACTAACCCGCTCCCGAACTGATCGCCCTGACCGATGTTGATCAGCCAGGCATCGTATTCGGCGCCGGCGTGCCCGAGGGCGAGCAGCTCCTCGAGCATCACGGTGACCTTCACCCCGTTGGGCGTCGCGAGCGAGTAGAGCTGCAGCGGGTGTCGGCCCACCGGCAACGTCTTGTCGTGCGTCGGGCCGGCCACGGGCCGGTTGATGTTCGCGAATTGCCCTCCATTGCCCTTGTTCCAGACCCAGACCTTCGGCGGCGTGTACGAGCTGGATTCACTCATCGTGGAGCTTCCTCGTTGGGGGTGCCGGAGCGTTGTAGCGCGTTCCGTCGCGCCCAGCGCGAGATCGAGACGCGGCGGACGCGTCAACCGATGATGGACGGCCCCTCGGCCCGACGATCGAGCCCGTAGAAGCGGCGCGGATTGTCCCAGAGGATCTTCCGCATCACGTGCGGCGGGAGCTGGGTGTTCGTCCGGATTACGTCAGCGAGCGCCGCCGGACCGTGATCCATGTGTGGATAGTCCGATCCGAAGAGGAGGTTGTCCTCTCCGACGAGGTCGATGATCCGGTCGAGATAAGGCTCGCTCGGCTCGATGGAGACGAAGCACTGCCGCCGGAAATACGCGGAGGGCTTCTGCTTCACGTTCCGCTTCACCTCCCAGCCGAGCTGCTCGTATTCCTCGTCGAGCCGCCACAGCCAATACGGCAGCCACCCGCAGCCTGCTTCGAGGAACGCGAAGCGGAGCCCGGGGTGGCGCTCCATCACGCCGCCTTCGATGAGCGCGAGGAGCGCCATCATCTGCTCCATGGGATGAGAGCAGGTGTGCATGGCGAAGCGGGTGTTGAATCGATCGGCGCCCGTCGTGGGGACACGCGCGTGCGTGCCCTCGTGGACGCTCACGGCGATGTCGAGCCGCTCGCACGCCGACCAGAAGGGTTCGTAGGCTGGGTCGCTCAAGAGGCGACCGCGGATGGGGTTGGGCCGGAGATAAACCGCCCGCCAGCCGAGGGTGGCATTCCGTTCGACCTCGGCCACCATCTCCCGCGGATCGTGCCGGCACACCACGCCCACGGGGCGGAGGAAGCTCGGATCGTGGCTGCAGAAGTCGTGGAGCCAGCGGTTGTAGGCTCGCACGAGCGCGGCGGCGAGATCGCTCTCCATGGTGTCGATGGCGAACACCCATGATCCGACGGTCGGATACAGGAAGGCCATGTCGACGCCGATCCGGCGGAGCGAGGCCACGTGCGACGCGGGCGTCCATCCGGCGCGCACCGCCTCGGGATAAGCACGCATCAAGTGCAATGCGCTCCGCACCTCGAGCTCGCCGGTGACCCGATCGCAGATCGAGGTCCCATCCACTTCGAGCCCGCCGGACGCGAAGCCCTGGGGCCCGTCGCCGCCCGGGGAGATCTGCGCGAGCCGCGGTCCGCGGGCCTTGAACGCGGGCTCGAGGTAGTCGGCCCACATCGACACGGGCTCGGCCACGTGGGCGTCCGCGTCGATGATCCCATGAGGTTTCGACATCATCCGTCCTCCAACAAGACTCGTTGTTTCATTCGCCCGGCGAAACCCCTTCGGCCCTCGTGCCGATCACGATCTCGCCGACGGAGGGCTCGACGAGCGGATCGAGCCCCGACGCGGCGGCGAACAGCTCGGCGTCGCCGCCGCCGAGCGCGCAGGGCGCGAGCCCCATCGCCGTCGCGACCAGATACAGAGTCTGGTAGAGCGATCCGGTGTCTTTCAGGATGGCCGCGTAGGCCATCGATTCGTACTTCCACATCGTCCGCTGCACGCGCGCCGCGACCACCACCAGGACTTGTGGAACCGATGCGGCGCGCATCGCGCCTCGGGCCCGCGCGAGCAGCATGTCGAGCTCGGGTGTCCGCCCCGAGAGCCGCGTGAGCGTGTGCTCGAGCGCGTGGTGATGGTAGAGCCCAGGCGCGAGGCCATCACAGGTGTCGACGGCCAGATAGAGCTCCAGCGGATAGCACGCGCCACCGCCTGCATATGGGCGGTTCGTGGCGTCGTAGGGCCGCTCGGCCGTGCGCTCGAGGACGGCGCGGACCCGCGCCGCGCGGTAAAGCCACTCGCCCAGCTCGGCCACCCGAATCGGGCGTGCACCCCAGCGACGATGCGATCTCCGCGCTTCCAGCACACGTGTGAACGGCGGGTCCGAGGTGGCCAGTGCGTCGATGTCCGGCCGGAAGAGCGGGATGGTCTCGCCTTCCATGGGTGCCTTGAGGGCGGGCGAAGGATCGATATGCCTCCACGGATACGTCGCGCCATAGGGCGCGTCGTGCCGGCCTTGCCGGCTCCGCGTGTGGAACCAGAGATCGGGCGCGCTCCACGTCGCGAGCGCATCCGACTGTGACCCTTCGCGCGAGAGCGCGCCGATTCCGAGCATGAGCCCGGCGAGCTGCTCGAGGGCGGGGGAGGGCAGCTCGGGCACCGCGCGTCCGGCTTCCTCCAGCGTTCGCGGCGTGGAGAGCGCGTGGCACAGCGCCGCTGCCCTTCCATCGTGGAGCACCACCCGCCCGAAGCCGAGCGGCGATTCGAGCACGAACCGGCCGGCGTCGCAGCGGAGCAAGGCGAAGCGTGAGATGCCATATCGCGCGCCGGCCACGGGCGCTTCGGGCCTCGCGGGGCGACGCGTCGCCGCGGGGACGAGCGTCGCGATGGCCTGTCCCTCCCACGATGCGGTGAAGGTGAGGAGCCCGCGTTGCTCGAACCGTTCGAGATAGAAGAACAGGCTCGGAAGCCCCGCGCCGCCGTCGTGTCGCGAGACCAGCGCGCCGAGATCCGAGGCCGTCACGCCACCCGATGCCAGCGCCTCGAGCGCCGCGCGCAGGCCGGGCGCCGCGCGCCGGAGCGGAATGCGCTGGCCCGCCGCGCAGAGCTCCAGATCGCCGCCGTCCGCTTCGGCGAGCGTGAGCCCATCTTGGAAGGCGAGCGCGTAGGCGAGGCTCGGCGTGGTTTCGCTCTCCATGACGGACCCTTTCACAGGAACATCGGGATCGGATTGAGCTCGTCTTCACGGAGCGCCCGCGGGAGCGACCCCATGGCCACGGGGACGTCGTAGAGCCGCCCCGGCGCGAACCTCGCCCAGAAGTGTCGCAGCCCGGGGACGACCACGCGGGCCACGTGGAGTCCGGTGTCGGGCCGCGTCTGGTCGAGCACGAGCGTCTCCAGGCCCTTGTCCTTCAGCATCCGGGCGGAGCGGTGGATGTCCTCGCGGAGATCGCCTGTGGACAGCGTGGGATAGTCCTCGAGCCGCTTGGGGCGCGCCGAGGGATCGGGGGCGAGGTAAGGCTCGCTCGCGAGCGTCGCCGTCTTGAACCAGCGAATCGCGTCCTCGATGTTCATGTCGTATCCGTCGGGCTCTTCGGCGGTGACGCGGAGGGCGCCGGGGAGGAACTGGTTCAGCTCCGTCGCCGCCCGGAGGAGCGCGACCTTCGCGTCGAGGTGCGCACCGAAGCCGAAGAGGATGTCCTCGGTCTTCCGGTCCGTCCGGCGCGAGAGCGCGACGAAGGCGGGGATCCCGAGATCACTCGTGAGATCGAGGGCCCAGACGTCACGGTGCAGCGAGCGATAATGGGCTTCGAGCTCCGCCAGATACGGATCACCGAAGCTCGCGAAATCGACGGCCGGGCGGCGCAGGCGGTTGTACCACCAGAGGGCGATGGCATCGCGTTCCACGAGCTCCATCACGCCTTGGTACACGGCCTCTTCCAAGGTGGCCCCGGCCGCGCATCCATTCGAGTCGCCGCGGGCGAAGGGGGCGGCTTTGCGGCCATAACCGAAGTAGCAAAGCGCAGTCGGCGCATAGCGCGCGGCCCCACCGGCGAGCGGCCACAGCGGGCTCCACTCGATCTCCTGGCGCGCGTCGAAGGGCGCCGGAATCCAGTTGAAGGGCGAGGCGCGGAGATTCCGCTGCTCGCGCTCGCCGAGCTGGCGATCGCTGAAGAGCATGATGGCATTGGGGTGAATGGCGGCCTCGCCGAGGTCGGCCATCCGGGCGCGGACGCGGGCTTCGTCCCCTTGGAAGACACCGGTATAGCGCTCGATGGCCTCGCCGACGGCGCTCATCCGCGCCTGTGCGTCGCTCTTTCCTTTGCCACCCGAATAGGCACGCTGGTGTTTGCGCAGGAAGGAGAGCTCGTCGTCCATGAAGGCGAAGTTGTGGTTGGCGACGTAGGAGACCGTGATTCCGTCGGAGACTCGCTCGAGCTTCCCGACGATGCCGGTGACCGGGCTCTGGTGGTGATCGAGGCGCGCGAGCGTCTCGTTCGGGCGCGCGACGCGGTGGCCGCCGTCCGCGGTGAACGATGCCGCGGCGGCGCCGAGCGCCACGGGGCGGAGCTGGTTCTTCGCGACGAGCTCGCGATCGCCGCAGGCACGGCACTGCGGGCGGCGGGTGAGCACGTGCTCGCGCCTCTCCAGCGTCGCGGCGTGGAGGGTCACCACGCTTCCTTCGAGCGCGCTTTGCTCGTTCACGATCCATTTGGCCATCTCGGTCGCGGCCAGCGCGAGCAGCGCGCGGACCTGCGACGGCAGCGCGGCACGCGTCACGCCGAGCGGCTCCGGCGACGACCGGCGGGCGGCGAGGCTACGTTCGAGGAGCCGGTGGCCCGCGATGCGGTGCTCGAGGCAGGCCCAACAGCCGGTCCGACCGGGGACGAAGATGGGCCCGAGCCACGCCTCGATGCCCACCGGCCGGACGAGCATCCACGGCCGCCCGCCTTCGAGCGCCTCCGCGTTGATGGATGCGAGCTCCGGTCGCAAAGCATCATCGGTGATCACCACCCGGCGATGGCCACCCTCGCCGACGCGGACGCCGATGGCTTCGAGCTCCGCGCGGAGCGGGCCCGCGTCCACACCGCCGATCGCCGTGACCGCGACCGTGGTCTCGCCGAGCCGCCGCGCGGCCACCGTCGGATCCACGCCGATGAGCTCCCAGAAAGCCGCCTGCTCGGGCGCGAGGGGCACGCGGGCGTCGACCAGATAACCCTTCTTCTGGAGGAGCGAGAGAGCATAAAAGACCTCGGGCGCAGAGACCTTGCCATCGAGGATGGCCGCGAGATCCTCGGGGCCGTGGCGCCCGTCGAGCAGCGGCACGAGGTGCTCGTAGGCCGCTCCCCGGAGCCCGACATGGCCAGTCTCCGAGAGGAGGAAGACGCCCGCCGCCGGGACGACCTCGCAATGATAAGCGTGTTTGATTCGGGGCCTATCCATGGTGACAATCCTCGCGTCCCAACCCACTTGGAAAGAGGCCGCTGCCCGCGGGCGAGCCGACGCCGAGCTCCTCGCGAGCGCTCCGAGGGATGAGGAGCGCGCCGCAGAAGAACGACGCGGTGCCGGCGAGCGCTCGCAGGCAGCGGCGGTGACGATCAGCAGAACGTGGCGCAAGGCGGCGCCGGACAACGCGCGTCCGCGAGCGCGTCGATCTCGGCGTCTTCGAGGCCATCCGGGCGGGCCGGCACGTCGATGCCCTTTTCGACGAGGGTCGTGCGATAGCCCTCGTCGAGCCAGGCCTTGGCGATCATCTGCGCTCGGGTCAGCGAAGCTCCATCCTTCATGAGCGAATCTCCTTCATCGATGTGCGGCTCACCGCCGGCGATTCAACAACTGGTGATGCAAGGCGGCGCCGGGGTACGGGCCCCCGCGAAGGCGTCGAGCTCGGCGTCCTCGAGGTCGTCCGGGCGGGCCGGCACGTCGATGCCCTTTTCGACGAGCGTCGCGCGATAGCCCTCGTCGAGCCAGGCCTTGGCGATCATCTGTGCTTGGGTCAGCGAAGCTTCATCTTTCATCAGCGAATCTCCTTCATGGTTGTACGGGTCGATACGGGTCGATGCCGGTGATTCAGCAGGCCGTGACGCAAGGGGGCGCCGGACAACGCGCGTCCGCGAGGGCGTCGAGCTCGGCGTCCTCGAGGTCGTCCGGGCGGGCCGGCACGTCGATCCCCTTTTCGACGAGGCTCGCGCGATAGCCCTCGTCGAGCCAGGCCTTGGCGATCATCTGCGCTTGGGTCGGCGAAGCACGGTCTTTCATGGAAGCAGCTCCTCGATGTTTGGTTGCGGTCGTGCCGCGGCTCGACGGGCGAGCCTCGACGGTTCGGCGGGACGCGCGGCGAACGGCCGCGTTCAAGCCGCCGTCATGGTCGCGATCTCGTCGCGCACGTCTTTCAGGACGGCGTCGAGGAGGCGGCGCCTACGCGCGTCGCGCAGCAGATCCATCTCACCCTCGCGCGGCGCGCTGCCCAGCCGGCCTCCGAGCTTCGCCGCCGCGCGATCGCAGAGCTCGAGGAGGTACGCGCGGTGCTCCGGCTCGAGCTTCTGGAACGTCGAGCCCCAGCGAACGATGAAGTCGACGAAGACCTCTTTCATCGCCTCCGGGATCTGCTGCTCGTGGGACAGGCTCCGCGCGAGCCTCGTGAAGATCTCCGGAAACATCCCCGTCATGGCCGGACCGAACGAGGGCGGCAGCAGGAGCGGCCTCGTGTCCGCCACCAGATCACCGGTCTTCTCGAGCTCCAAGAGCCGCTCGTACCCGATGAAGAATCGTTTGCTGTACCGACTCAACCACTCGCTTTGGACGAGGTACCAAGCGACCCTGGGAAGCAGGTGAGGCGCCACGCGCTTCGTGTGCTCCAGCGTATCGCCGATGGCCGCGTGCTCGCTCGGCGACAGGCGCCATGCGCGCGAGGCCTCCGCGAGGAAGCGATCGCGCGAGGCGTCCGTGAAAGGCGCCTCCCGCGCGCGCGGGGCCCGGCGCACACCGGAGACGAAGCCGCGGATTCGCGCCAAGATCGCGTCCCACGCATGGATCTTTTCGCAGAGCCCGCGATATCCCTCGATGAGCTCGACACGGCTCATCCCGCGCGGGGTGATGTTCGGGATCAGACCGAGAGGCTCTTCCTTGCGGCGGAGGCGCACGGTCGCGACGCGCCCCTCGCCGCGGAGCCGCGCCCAGAGCTTGGTGTTCTCGAAGGCAGTGAGCGGCGCCACCGCCCCCATGGGGACCGAGGCTTCTTGGATGTTTTCGTAGAGCCGATCGAAGACCGAAGGGTCATCGCTGTCGAAGCCCACGATGAAGCTGCCCCAGAGTCCGAGCCCATGACTCTGGATGTGGTGGACGTCGCGCATGGGGTCGCGCGCGGCGTTCTGGTGTTTCCCCACCTCCCGGAGAGATGCCTTGTCGAAGGACTCGATACCACAAAGCGCCGAATAGAAATTCGCATCCGCCACCAGCCCAAGGAGCTCGTCGTCCCGGCTCAGGTTCAGCGTGAGCTGCGTGTAGAACCGGAGCGGAACCTCGAACGAGTCGTTGAGGGGCACGAGCTTGGTGAGAAGCTCTTTGGTATAGGCCGGATCGCCGACGAACTCGTCATCGGTGAAGAAGATGGTGCGCGAGCCGAGCTCCTGGAGGGCCCGGACTTCGTCGAGCACCTGGGCGATGGCCTTGTGCCGCTGGCGCCGCCCGTAGAGGTAGATGACGTCGCAGAACTCGCAATCGAACGGACACCCCCGCGTGGTCTGCACCGCGCCCCAGTCGTAACGGGGGATGTTCGCGGCGACGGCGCGGTAATCCGGCTTGGGGCTCTCGGTCAGATTCGGTTTGTCGATCTGCCGGTAGGACGGTTGGATCTCGCCTCGCTCGTAGTCGCGCAGGAACTGGGGCCAGGTCCGCTCGGCCTCGTTGACGAAGAGGGCATCGAAGACATCTCCGAAGCTCTCGGGCGACGCCGAGATGCCCGGCCCGCCGGCGACGACCACGAATCCGCGCGAGCGAAGGATGCGACCAACCTCCCGCGCGTGCGGCCCCAGATACGAAAAGAGGACGGAGAGTCCGACGATGTCATAAGGCTCGATCGGCGTGTGCCGTTTGATCTGCCCGAGGAGGTTCTCGTCCCAGATGTCGACGTGGTAATCGTCGGGCGTCAGCGCGGCGATGGTCGCGCAGGCGATGGGGACGACGGGAGCCTCGCGCCGCTCGAGCCCTCGATCGGGCTCGAAGCCGAAGCGCTCGATATCGGCATCTCCATGGAGCGGCCCGGGCCCAGGCCCGCACTGCACGAGGAGGATGCGTTTCTTCTGCGTGCTGGACATGCCCCGACACCTCTCCGCGTCCTGCGACAAGCGCGGCGGGCCTCATTGCAATCGATAGACCAAGCAATTTCAGCGCGAGCACGCGCGGATGGGGGCGTGGATTGCCCGGATGGAGCGCGAGTTGCGCAAACGCGGATCGAATCGAGCACGAGCTGCGCGCAGCATGCCTCGATGCGTCGTCGCGAGGAGGTATCGAGCTCTTCAAACCGTGCGTGCGGCTTTCCCCCACACGGCTGGCTTG
This sequence comes from Minicystis rosea, assembly GCA_001931535.1. Classification (GTDB taxonomy): domain Bacteria; phylum Myxococcota_A; class Polyangia; order Polyangiales; family Polyangiaceae; genus Minicystis; species Minicystis rosea. The sequence continues at coordinate 3,953,428 of CP016211.1, read as the reverse complement.
GCCATGTTGCCTGACACCGCGCCCCTCCGCACGATGCTGCGCTGCATCGCTTCGCGCATCGAGGATGGCATTGCCCGCGGCATGCTCACCGCGGTCGACCTTCCGGTCGCAAGCGCGCATCGTGGCAAGTCTTGACGGCCGCCCCCGGGGTCCTGCAACTCTCAACCGTGATCAACGACCACGACCGAGAGCCCGTCGACATGGCGGACACCTTGCTCGAGCCGGTGCGCCCTTTACGTGAGGAGGCGCCTCTCCCACCCCAGGACGCGATTGAGCTCGACGAGCCGCCACACGTGACGGAGTGGGATCCGGCCCGGCGCTACCGTCGCCTGGAGATCCTTGGCGTCGGCGGCATGGGAGAGGTGGCGTTGTGCAAGGACGATTGGGTCGACCGCGAGGTGGCGCTCAAGACGATACGCGAGATCCAGGCTGACACGGCCGAGGCGCGCGCTCGCTTCCTCCGCGAGATGCGTGTCCAGGGGCGGCTCGAGCACCCATCGATCGTGCCGGTCTACGACTTCGGTGTCGACGCCGAAGGGCAGATGTATTTCACGATGCGGCGCGTGCGCGGCCAGACGCTGCGGCAGATCCTCACGGCGCTCGGCCACGGCGACGAGGAGATGGTCCGCCGGTACTCGCGGCACAAGCTCCTCACGGCCATGGTCAGCGTCTGCCTCGCGGTGCACTACGCCCACACCCAGGGCGTGCTCCACCGCGACCTCAAGCCCTCGAACATCATGCTCGGCGAGTTCGGCGAGGTGTACGTCCTCGACTGGGGCATCGCCAAGCTGATCGAGGCCACGGCGGCGACGGAGGTGACGCAGGACGGCGCGACCCTAGGCACCCCTTCGTACATGTCCCCCGAGCAGCTCCTCGGCAAACGGGTCATCGACGCGAGGACCGATGTCTACGCCCTCGGCATGATCTTCTTCGAGGTGCTGGCGCTCCGCGCCTTGCACACGGGCCGTGACCGGGCGGAGATCGCCGAGGCGACGCTGACCGGCCTCGACGCGCGCCCCTCGGCCTACGCGAACGACGTCCCGCCGGAGCTCGACGCCGTCTGCGCGCGCGCGACCGCGCGGGATCCGGCCGGGAGGTTCGGCACGGCCCAGGAGATGGCGGCGTCGATCGAGCGGTTCCTCGAGGGAGATCGTGACCTCGAGCGGCGCCGCGAGGCCGCGACGCGGCACGCCGAGAGCGCCGCCCGGGCGGCAGCGCGCGCGACCGCCGCGGACACCGAGGAGCCCGCCGCCGAAGCGGCGCGCGCCGAGGCGATGAGCGAGGTCGTGCAGGCGCTCACCATCGATCCGACGCAGACGAGCGCCACCCGGACCCTGGTCGATCTCCTGGTGAAGATGCCAGAGAAGATGCCCGCCGAGGTCGAGAAGGAGCTCCAGCAGGCGGACGAGCTGTCGCGGCGCGAGGGCGCCAAGATGGCCATCGTGACTTTCGCGGTGTGGCTCTCGTTCGCGCCGGTCGGGCCGCTCATCGGCGTGATCAGCTGGACCGCATATGCCTTCACGGCAGGGGTGACCCTCGTGGCGCTCTGCTATGCGCTGTGGCTCTTCCGGTACGGGCGCCTCACACAGATCCAGAACTACTTGCTCGCCGGGTTCGCGGCGCTCTCGACGGGGTCGCTCAGCGTGTGGGCAGGGCCGTTCATGCTGGTCCCCATCATCGCGGCCGTGATGACCTTGAACTTCGTCACGCTCTCCATGCGCCGGGAGCGACTGGTCCTGATCTTCCTCGGCGTGCTCACGGTCCTGGTCCCGTTCGGCCTCGAGCTCGCGGGCATCATGTCCCCGTCCTATGCCTTCGAGGCGGGGAAGCTTATCGTGCTCCCGCGCGCCTACCGGCTCTCGCCGGGGTGGACGCTGGGGATCCTCGCGTACACGAGCGTCACCTGGATCCTCTTCCCGCCGCTCATCCTCGGTCGCGTGCGGGACGCGCTCAACCACGCCCGGCGCGAGCTGTTCCTCCATGCCTGGCACTTCCGGCGCCTGCTCCCGGACACCAAGACGAGCTCTGCGGAGCCACCCACCCGATCCTGAGGCGGTGCGATCAGGGGCTCCCTTTACCGCCTTGCTCGGAGGGAATACCGTCTCGTCGAAGAGCGCTCGGAGAGAGCTCCCTGCCCCATGGCCAACTCACGCGGACGGACCGATCTCTCGAGCGATCTCAGCACCGAGACGCGTCCAAACGAGCTCGCCGATGGGCTCTCACCCGGGGGCCCGCCCGAGCTGCTCCTGGCCTTCGCGCGCCAGTGCTTCCTCGGCCACGATCGCTGCTCGATCCCCGCGGAGGGCCTCGTTCTCGGCCGCAGTGCCGCCGTTTTCGGAGACACGCCGCTCGACGATCCTCAGCTCTCGCGCCGCCATGTCGAGATCCGGAGAGAGCGAGAGTGCATCGTCCTCCGCGATCTCGGGAGCCGCAATCGGACGTTCGTCAATGGCCGCGAGGCCGTCGGGCGACAGGCGCTTGCCGTGGGCGACGTGATCCGGATGGGGAGCACGCTCCTCGTGGTCTCTCTGCCGCGCCCCGAGAGGGCGTCATCAACCCCGCCTGGGCTGGCCGGCGACAGCGCCGCGACGAGGCGGGTGGCCCGCGCGATCGAGGCGGTGGCCGCTCACGACAACACCGTGCTCATCACCGGCGAGACGGGTGTGGGCAAGGAGGTCGTTGCCGGCGCCATCCATTGGAGGAGCGAGCGGCCGGGGGCGCTCGTCCCGATCAACTGCGGCGCGCTGTCGGAGGGCGTCCTGGAGAGCGAGCTCTTCGGTCATCAGCGCGGCGCGTTCACCGGCGCAGCTGCTCCGCGTGAGGGCCTGTTCCGCGCTGCCGAGCGCGGGACGCTCTTCCTCGACGAGATCGGTGAGATGCCGCTGTCGCTCCAGGCCAAGCTGCTCCGCGCGCTCGAGGTGCGGAAGATTCGCCCCGTGGGGGCCGAGCACGAGATTCCCATCAACGTGCGCGTCGTGGCGGCGACCAGCCGCGATGTGGTGGCGGAGGTGCTCAAAGGCACCTTCCGGTCCGACCTCTACGCGCGGCTCGCGCAATGGATGATCCACATCCGGCCGCTCCGGGAGCGGCGGGACGACATCCCGCTCCTCGCACAGCGCCTGCTCGCCCGGAGCTCTGCTGCTTCACGCCAGGTGGACGTGATCTTTGCCGAGAAGCTCCTCCTCCACGCCTATCCGCTCAACGTGCGCGGTCTCGTCAACGTGCTCTCGATCGCCGCCATCGCCGCCGGTCCCGACGCGCAACTGACCCTGACGCCCGAGGTGGAGGAAGCGCTCTCCGCCGATCGCCGATTGGCACTCTCACCCCCGGAGAGCGCGCCGGCCCAGCCGTTCGAATCGTGGGGCCCGCCGAGCGCCCCGAGGGCCGCGCCCGCCTCCGAGCCGCGCGTGCCCGACCCTCTCGAGATCGAGGGCGCGCTCCAGCGCTTCTGCGGCAACATCGCCGAGGTGGCGCGCTACTTCAATTGCTCTCGACAGCAGCTCTATCGCTGGATGACCTCCTCCGGGCTCGACCCATCCCAGTACCGCCGGCCGCCGCGAAGCGAGTAACACGACGGGACAGGGCGGAGCGCCGCGGAGTGTCCGCGTGGACGTCCAAGCCCCGAGGCGACGGACACTCTCTCGGGGGAGCGCGCGGGCCGGCGTCGCTCGAAAGCGCTGGATCCGCGTGATCGAGCCCCTCTCCGCGGGTGGCACGCGCGCTGCCTAGAGGGAGCTCAGAACGACCTTCGGAACGTACGAGGCCGGCGCCTGTACGGAGCGGTGGAGTCCCTTCTCGACTGTTCGACCGTGGGTCCATGATCAGAGGAGACATCGTATGCGACAACGTCCTCATCGGGGCGCTGCGGATGCAGAGGTTCGACGTCATGTCGGCGGGACGAGGAAGATCCGAGCCGCGCTCACCGCGATGGCGCTGGCGACGATGTACGGATGCGCGCTGGGCTCGGCAGAGAGAGAGGGAGGTGCGGGCGGCGACAGCACCGATGACGGCAGCCCCAGCGCCAAGAACCCGAGCAGCGTCACCACGCAGGTCCACATCGCCACGAATTCCCCGGAGCCGCAGATCATCAAGTCGAGCGGCGTGCACGTCACCATCCCGGCGGACACCACCGTCAAGGTGAAGGGGGTGCCGTTCGATGGCAGCCTCCCCATGACCGTCAGCAACGTCCTCGCCGCGTCGGACATCAAGCTCCCGCCGACGATGCCCCAAAACCTCGCCCCGATCTCCAAGGTCGTCCTCGGGCCGTCAGGGGCCGAGTTCTCGCCGCCTCTCGACGTGAGCCTCACCCTCGATCCGAACGCCATCCAGAATCCAGTCGTCTTGCTCTGCGACGACAGCGGCGTCACCTGCGAGCCGGCACCCGGAAAGCTCAGCTCCGTGGAGGTGAACGGAGCTCCGATGATTCAGCTCGACGTTCCCGTCGCGCACTTCTCGTCGCTCGTCGTCACCAACAACCCCAACCAGATCTGGCCCTCCGACTGGATGACACAGACGCCGGGCCTCGCGAACAAGTCGCTGAACAAGATCTACATCCCTGCTTCGCACGACACGGGCACGCTCTATCTTGAGGATCCGACATGGTTGTTCGGCTCCGACCCGTGGGCGCCGGACGACAACGGGAACGGCTTCCTCCGCTTTGGGGCGGTCCTCGGCATCACGCAGGGCTATGCGCGGGCGCAGGACAGGACCGTCCTCGACACGCTCAACGATGGCGTGCGCGCCTTCGACCTGCGCGCCTGCGCGACCAAGCAGCACGCGCTCCGCACGTGCCACAGCTTGTACGCCACGTACATGGTCCATATCCTGAACGACGTGAGGGCGTTCGCGGACGCTCATCCGAAAGAGGTCGTGATCCTCGAGGTGTCGCACTTCCACGGGTGGGCCAACGACGCGAACAACATGGAGGTGAAGGATCACCAGGCCCTCACCAACATGATCATTAATATACTCGGGCCGCACCTGGTGGACGTCACGGCCAGTGGAGTGACGCCCAAGTCGACGTTGCAACAGATCTGGGGAACAGGGCAATCGGTCATCGTCGTCTACGCGGATGACCCCGGCGCCGTACCGGGTGGCTACACACACGATCCGAGGTTCCTCCCCGACAACATCGTCAACTCGTGGGGTGGCGGGGCTTGGGACCGCGGTCCGAAGCACGATATCCTTTCGTCGTACATCCCCGCGAAGATCGACCCGGACCAGTTTTTCATCTTCTCGGGCCAGGGGACGCCGGACAGCGCCCTCGTCGGCAAGAGTATTGACGCCAATTACCCGCAAACGCTCAAGGATCTCGCGGCGATGTCGAACCCGGTGGTGCTCGGCTGGGTGAAGAACGAGTGGTCGAACTATCCTCTCAACCTGATCGCCGTCGACTTTTGCCAAACAAGCTGCGTTTACCCTCTCACGCAGTATCTCAACGGTGTCCCCCAAGTGTTTCGCGGGTGCAGCCTCGGCGAGGACACGACCTGGGGCCACTGGTGGGAAAGAAACTACCGCCCAACGCTTTCGTGCGAGGACGGTGAGCAGAACCAGACGGAGACCGACGTCGACTGCGGCGGCCCCTGCGCGGTCAACCCCAACAGGAGGTGCGCGAACGGCAAAGGGTGCAACACACCGCTCGACTGCATGAGCGGGGTGTGCGTCTACGGGGTGTGCCAGGCGCCTTCGTGCGAGGACGGCATGAAGGATCAGGGTGAGAGCGACATCGACTGCGGCGGCCCCTGCACCGGGTGCGCGGAAGGCAAAGGGTGTAAAGTGGGGGGAGACTGCGCGAGCGCGGTGTGCTTCTACGGGGTGTGCCAACCGTCTTCGTGCGAGGACGGCGTGAAGAATCAGGGTGAGAGCGACATCGACTGCGGCGGCCCCTGCGCCAGGTGCGCGATCGGCAGCGCGTGCAACGTGGACAGCGACTGCGCGAGCAAGGTGTGCTTCTCCGGCACGTGCAAGCAGCAGCCCGGGCTCGTCGACTGCTGGGGAGGAGATGGCAACGGCGCGGACTCCGTGGGCAGCAACCACGCGACCGTGTATCCGGATACGACCTATGCCGCGGGCAAGTCCACCGGACAGGCCTTCCAGTGCAGCGGCTCCTCGGGCTGGACCAAGGGCGTCGAGGCTTCGGCCCGTCCCGACGTCTCCTCCGATGGGCCGTGGACTTACGAGCTCTGGGTCAACCGCACTTCCTGCACCGACGATGCATGGATCGTCGACCGGAAGTACGCCGGATTCTCCGGCAACGGACAGCCCCTCGTCAGCCTCCATTGCACCACCGACGGCAGCGCCTACTGGTATCTCCGCGGCAACTCCGGCGCTGTCGTTGCCACGGGCACCTTCACGCTCACGCAAAGCCAGTGGGTGCACGTCGCGGTCACCCGTGGCGGCGGCGCCATCAAGGCGTACAGCGACGGTGTGCTGGTGTCCTCGAGCCCCGACACGCTGGGGGCGCTCACGCCCGACCCGCCGCGGATGTGCGGGCACGTGAATACCCCCAACCAGGGGATGGTGGGGAGGATGGAGTCGTTCCGCATCTGGAACCGCGATCTGTCCGCCTCGGAGGTGCAGACCGTAGCGCTCGGCGACGGGACCTGCACGGCTCCCACCGTCGCGAAACAGCCGGGGCTCGTCGACTGCTGGGGAGGCAACGGCAACTCCATGGACTTCGTGGGCGACAACTGGGCGCTCATGACTTCGGATGTGACCTACGCCGCGGGGAAGTCCGCGGGACTGGCGTTCCAGTGCAGCCGTAGCACGAGCTCGCTTGCGGGCATCAATGTCGGGACCCGTCCCAAGTACTCTCCCAGTGGGCCGTGGACGTATGAGCTCTGGGTCAACCGGACGAGCTGCGACAAGGATACGTGGATCGTCGGCGACAATGATGGGAGCTCGGGCCTCTCGGCCGTCCTCCTCCATTGCGACAGCAGTGGCAGCGCCTACTGGGCCATCAGAGACGCCGCCGCGAATCCCGTCGCCATCGGGTTCCCCGTGAAGACGGGCACCTTCACGCTCCCGCAAGGCCAGTGGGCGCACGTCGCAGTGACCCGCGGGGACGGCTACTTCACCGCGTACCTCAACGGCTCGCCGGTGTCCGTGATGAGCGACAATCTCGGCGCGATCGAGCCCACCGCACCGCGGCTGTGCGGGAGGACCGTCGTCGCGAACAGCGGCCAAAGCATCTTCACCTCCGACAACCAGAGCATGGTCGGGAAGGTCGCGTCGTTCCGCATCTGGGACCGCGCCCTGTCCGGCACGGAGCTGCAGCGCGTGGCCGAGGGCGACGGGACGTGCGCGGCTCCCACCGTCGCAAGACAACCGGGGCTCGTCGACTGCTGGGGAGGCGATGGCAACGGCGCGGACTCCGTGGGCAGCAACAACGCGACCGTGTATCCGGACATGACCTATGCCGCGGGCAAGTCCACCGGACAGGCCTTCCAGTGCAGTGGCACCTCGGGCGCGGGCAAGAGCGTCGAGGCCTCGGCCCGTCCCAACGTCTCCTCCAATGGGCCGTGGACCTACGAGCTCTGGGTCAACCGCACTTCCTGCACCAACGATGCGTGGATCGTCGACCGGAAGTACGCGGGGTTCTCCAACGGACAGCCCCTCGTCAGCCTCCATTGCACCACCGACGGCAGCGCCTACTGGTATCTCCGCGACAACTCCGGTGCTGTCAGGAGCACGAACACCTTCACGCTCCCGCAAGGCCAGTGGGTGCACGTCGCGGTCACCCGTGGCGGCGGCGTCATCAAGGCGTACAGGGACGGTGTGCTGGTGTCCGGGAGCCTCGACATGCTGGGACCGCTCACGCCCGACCCGCCGCGCATGTGCGGGCACGTGAACGTCCCCAACGACGGCATGGTTGGGAAGATGGAGTCGTTCCGCATCTGGAATCGTGAGCTGTCCGCTTCGGAGGTGCAGGCCGTGGCGCTCGGCGACGGGACCTGCACGGCTCCCACGACTCGTCCGTAGGCGGCAACGACGACGCGCCTCCGCTCCCTCCCCGCCCCTCGCCGACAGTGCCACCGCGCCGTGCGCGATCGCGCGGCGTCAAAGTCCCCCACCCACGCCGGTGGCGCTGATCCCCGCCCCGCACCAAACGAGATTTCGAGCAGCCCCGCCGCGTTGGCCTTTGCCGAAGAGGCTACGGCGTCCGAGGTCTTCGCATCGAGACACGCGACCGCGGACGAAGTCCTCGGTCGCGTGAGCGAGACGCGATCGATTACCGCTTGCAGCCGAGCAGCGCGTCCGCGCTCGGGCTCGCGCCGCATGTCGAGATCGAGCCGCCCCGCTGTCCTCACCTGCGGAGCACGGTCACCCGGGTGATCTCCGGCGGCTGGAGCGGGCGCTCCCGCTGGACGGCCACGGAGGCGATCTGGTGGACGACGTCGACGGGGGCACACTCCCCGAAGATCGTGTATCCCCCGTCCAGGTGCGGGGCCGCGGCGTCGGTGATGAAGAACTGCATGCTGTTGGTGTCGGGCCCGCGGTTCGCCGCGCAGAGGAGCCCGGCGCGGTCGTGGCGGCCTCCGTCCCAGATCTCGTCGGGGATGAAGTAGCCGGCCTCGCCGGTGCCGTCCTTCTTCGGATCGCCGCCCTGGATCATGAACCCTTTGACGACGCGGTGGAAAATCGCGCCGTCGTAGGCGCGCTTTTTCTGCCAGCGCCCGTCGGGCGTCTTCCAGGGCCGGTTGCCGCGGGCCAGACCGACGAAGTTGGCGACCGTGAGGGGGGCCTGCCGGTCGAACAGCTTGCACTCGAGCGACCCCTTGGTGGTCTCCAGGACGGCGACGAGGCTCTTGCCCGGCGGGAGGCCGCTCGTCGCCTCGGCGAGCGTCCACTTGCCGTGGAGCGGATCATCGGGGCTCGGCTCGACGGTACCCGTGTGGGGTCGGAGTGGGCGCGGAGCCGGGGGAGAGATGAGCCGCTGAATCTGCTCGATGTCCGCGGAGGCCGGGTGTGCCTCGGCGAGCCTCTTGGCGTACGCGCGCGCGTCGTCGACGCGGGCGGCCTTCAGGCAGACGATCGCGCTGTTCTTCAGGGCTTCGTGGTGCTTCGGATCGACCCGGAGCGCCGCCTCGTATCCGCGGAGCGCGCCCTCCACGTCGCCGCGCCGGTCGGCGACGAGGCCCAGGTTGTAGTGCGCGTCGGCGTCGTCCGCATACTGCTCCACGATCCGCTCGAGCGCGCGCTCCGCCTCGTCGAGCTGGCGGGCGTTGATCGCCAGCGCGGCCACGAGGATGAGCGCATCGCGCCCAGTCTTCATCGCCACGGCGCGCCGGGCCTCCGCGAGGGCCTCGTCGTCGCGGCCCTGCCGTTGGAGGGTGACGGCGAGCACCAGGATCAGGTCCGGATCATCGCCGAGGAGGGCGAGCTTCCGCCGCGCCTCGGCCTCGGCCTCCGCCGGTGCGCGCTCCTCGAGGAGCGCCGTCACCAGGAGCGCCGCCGCGCGCCCCCGCGTCGGGCATCGCTCCACCGCCGCGCGGGCGCGCGCGTACGCCGCCTTCGTATTGTGCTGCCGCACGGCGACGTCCGCGAACAGCTCCAGGCACTCGCAAGCCTCGGGGCGAGCGGCCAGGCAGTCGTCGGCGATGGCGCGCGCCTCGTCGAAGCGCTTCGCCACCAAGAGCCGCATCGCGCTCGCCTCGACGTCCTTCGGGTCAGGGCCGGTCGCCTTCGGCGGTGCGGCGACCTCGATGACGCCCACGCTCGGCGACGGCGGCGCGCCGGCCCCGGCGCACCCGGCGAGGAGGAGCGTCACGGGCAGCGCAATCACGGCGGGGAGGCCGTCATGGAGGCGTCCATGGAGCATGGCGCACGGTACGCGGCGCCATGGGCGATGTCATCCCGCGGTCAGGTCGACGGCGTGACGCATGGCTGCGAGCAACTCCACACCGAAGTCTCCCGCGCAGCTTCCTTGCCTGACGTTGCGGCGCGGGCCGATGCCTTCTTCGCGATCATGCCGAAGCTCTCCACCCCTTCCGACGCTTCCGACGAGCGTGACCGTGAGATGGGTACGGGCTCGCGTCGGGGCAGCCTACGTCCTACCGTTGCTCTCCACCGAGATGACATCCCGCCGGCGTCCCGCTTCGAGCACCCTCGCGCCCCCTGTGCTCACCGCAGGCCTCCTCCTGCTGTCGGCGCCCGGGTGCGACAGGACGCTGCCGCCGCTGCCGGAGACCGTCGTCGTGGTCGACACGGATCTGCCCATCCCCCTCGCGGCGTCGCAGCTGCGCATCGATCTGTACACCGAGGAGGGCGTCTGGTTCGAGTCGGCGGACTTCTCGCGACCCGACGCGCGCGACTGGCCCGCCAGCTTCAGCGTCTACTCGGACGACGCCGAGGCGATGCACGTGCGCCGCGTCTGGGTCCGGCTGCGCGCCTACCTCGACGGTTACACGCGCGACTACCGCGGAGAGAACCCGCACACGTGGGGCCAGCCTTCGCAAAGCCCGAAAGGCGGCGCCCCACGCCTCGTTCGCGACGGCGAGGACGTCACCCCGCCGAGCGAGCCCGAGCCGCTGCTCTCCATCGATCGGCTCGTCCTCGTCGAGCTCGAGCCGGCCACGAAGCGCTATGCGCCCGTCGTGCTCCGGGCCGCGTGTCTCGGAACGTCCGCGGTCTTCGGCGTCGATCCGGCGCGGCTCGTCATGGGCGAGGCCGAGAGCTGCGTCGACACCGAGAAGACGCGCACGAAGGTCGAGGTCCTCGCGCTGGAGCGGGATCCGCCGCCCACCTCGCGCACGGCGGCGTGGCTCTCGGAGCCGCCCTGTCCGTCGGTGGACGATGCCAGCGAGCGCGTGTGCATCCCCGGGGGAGCGACGGTCCTCGGCACGCCGGATCTGCTCTCCAGCATTCAAATCGCGGCGCAGCCGGTGCGCACCTTCGGGCTCCACCGTTTCTTCCTCGATCGGCGCGAGGTGACGGTCGGGCGCTTCCGGCAAGCGCTCGCCGACGGGTTCAAGCCGCCCCAGATGCCGATCGCCAACGATGGGCCGCTCGGATCGAAGGGGACCACCACCTGCACCTTCTCGCAGGAGCCCCTCGATCGCGAGGCGTTCGCGATGAGCTGCATCTCGTGGAGCACGGCCCGCGCGTTCTGCCGGTTCATCGGTGGCGACCTGCCGACCGAGGCGCAGTGGGAGCACGCCGCCACCGTCGCGGGCCACGCCACCAAAACCCATTATCCATGGGGCAACGAGCCGCCCGACTGCGAGCGCGCCGCGTACGGTCGCGCGTTCGTCGGCGGACACACGGGCGAGTGCATCGGCAAGGGGACCTCGCCGCCGCCACCCGAGGACAGTGACAGGGACCTCTCTCCGCTCGGCGTCAACGCGCTCGCCGCCGGCCTCTCGGAGTGGGTGATGGACCTGCCTCTCGCCTACGACGCCCCGTGCTGGACCGACGCGCCGCTCATCGATCCGCGGTGCGGTGATCCCGAGCAGCCGTCGCTGCAGCGATCCATTCGCGGGGCCAACTACCTCATGCCCGAGATGGTGCACAGCACGACGCGCTTCGCGGACAAGGCCGAAGGCAGGTTCGGCCCCGTCGGGTTCCGTTGCGCCTACGCCGAGGTCGGCCCGTGATTCTCCGCCGCGCCGCAACCGCGTCGATCGCGGCCCTCCTGTCCGGGTGCAGCGCCGGGACGCTCCCGCCCGAGGGGCAGGTGCTGCTGTTCGTGGACACCGATGCGCTCCTCCCCGATCCGCGGGAAGCCGCTCCGGATCAGCCCGCGCTGTTCGAGCGGCTCCGCATCGAGATCTTCGAGCCCGGCGCGATGGATCCTTGCGCCGGGTGCTCGCGCGAGTTCGGGATCGATCACCCGACGGTCTTCGAGGCTCGCGCGAGCGTCGGTGTGGTCACCCGCCCGGGGGAGAGTGGTTACCGGGCGCGCGTGCGCCTCTACCGAACCGTCGGATCCGACATCTTCGAGCCGCGCCCGACCTCCACGCTCGAGGCCGTGGTGCGCCTGCCGGCGGTGCGCGACGAGGGCATCGTGGCGGTGCACGTGGTGCTGCGCACCGACGATCTCGGCGCACCGCAAGGCACGCTCGCGTCGCCGCTCGACGCGTCGCCGGGCCCGGCAACGGGCGGGCTCGCCGGCACCTGGGCGGCCGCGGCCCAGCGGGACTGTGCGGGCGCCGCCGGCCCAGGCGAGGTGTGCGTGCGCGGCGGCGCCTACTGGATGGGGGATCTCACGATTGGCGAGAGTTACGGCAGCGTCTCGTCCGAGCGCCTGGTCGTGGTCTCACCGTTCTACCTCGACGCCACCGAGGTCACCGTCGGTGGGTGGCGCGCCTCCGGCCTCCCGACGTCTGGCAACGTGGCCCCGCACTCGAGCTCGGACCCTGGCTGCACCTACACGGCCGCGCCTGATCAGTTCGACCAGCACCCGGTCAACTGCATCACCCGCGCGGCCTCCGAAGCCTATTGCGCGAAGAAAGGGGCTCGGCTCCCGTCCGAGGCCGAGTGGGAGTTCGTCGCGAGCGCGCGGCGGAGCGCGTACGCCGTGTGGGGCAACGATCCGGCCGGCTGTGGAGACGCGGTGTTCGCGAGGAGCGATGAGCCGCAGGCGGCCGCAGTCTCCAAGGAGTGCCTCGCGCTCGGCGCCGGCGTGGCCCCCGTCGGCAGCGGCGTCCTCGATCGGCTGGCGCTCGACGGCGGGACCATCGTGGATCTCGCGGGCAACCTCACGGAGTGGGTCGCCGACGCCTGGGCGGAGCAGGGCGAGCCCTGCTGGAGCGAGCCCGTGTCCTACGATCCGCTGTGCGTGGCCGAAGGCGCCCCGAAGGCGTACACGATTCGCGGGGCGAACTTTCGGCACCCTGGGTCCCAGCTCCGGGCCGCGCTCCGCGCGGACGTCGATGCGACGGGCAACCCGTTTTCGGAGGTCATCGGCTTTCGCTGCGCGAGATCGGCCGCGCAATAGCAACGCGCGCAGCTCGACAGCATGGGTGTCGCGGGCACCTCGTATCGAGGACGAAGTCCTCGGCCGCGTGAGCGCGCTCCGATCGACTACCGCTTGCAGCCGAGCAGCGCGTCCGCGCTCGGCGCGCGCAGCATGCATTGATATTCGGCGGCCTCGACAGCTTGCCCGACCATGTCGTGCGCGCAGCGATCGGCGAACGTGCGGCTCACCGACGACGCTTCGCGCTCCATCGCCGAGCCGCCGCCGGGCGCCTGCGCCATCGCCAGCTCGCCGAACTTGCGCCCGAGCGTCTCGCAGTGCTCGCGGGTCATGGTGATCTTGCCCGTCGCTTCGCCCGTGGCCGGCGCCGCGTTGGGCTGCGCGGCCGGAGCGCTGGGCGACAGGCCGGGGAGGCCGCCGGGCAGCACGCCGGGGAGGCTGCCCGCGATCGATCCCATCGATCCGGCGCCCACGTCGCTCGGCGCGGCGCTGCGGGGCGCCGAGCGCGCCGTGTCGTTCGCCGAGGCGAGCCCGTGCACGCCGGGATCGACCGCGCCCGAAGGCGGCTCGGGACGATCCTGCGCGCCGCCGCAGGCCGTGAGCGCGGCGCCCGACATCGCGATCGAGAGCGTGAGCGCGCCTGCGATGTCGTATCGGATCACGGCCTCGATGATGATCGAGGTCCGGGCCCCGTGTCGAGCCGGTCACGTGTCGTGGCCCGCCCGTGGCCCCGCGGTTGCGTCCGCCGCTCGAATTTGGCATGGACCGCCCCATGGGCCGGCTCCTTGGCGCCCGATCCTTCTTCGCCGCGCTGACGATCTCCATCGTCGGCGCCGGCCTCGCCGCGTGCCACCGCGGCGCTGGATCTTCGGGCGATGCAGGCGTGGATGCCGGCGCGAGCGCGGCTGCGACGGCGGGGAGCGCGTCGGCTTCGGCGGAGGCGCCGCCGACGACACCGGCGAGCGCCGGCGCCGAGCCGCCGAGCGACAAGCCGCTGATCGGCGTCACCGCCTTCGTGGCCACCGTCTACAAGGAGCCGCGCGACACCGCGAAGAAGCTCGGCTACCTGCGCGTCGGCAGCAAGGTCGTGCGCTCCGCCGAGCCGGTGGGCAAGGCCGGCTGCCCCGGCGGCTGGTACCAGATCGAGCCCCGCGGCTACATGTGCGCCGGCGACGAGGCGACCATCGATCTCGATACGCCGATCCTCAAGGCTGCGCGCCTGCCCAACCTCAAGACGGCGCTCCCGTTCCACTACGCCTTCGTGCGCGCCGTGCTCCCGATGTACCTGCGCGTCCCCAGCTCCGAAGAGCAGCTCAAGGCCGAGTTCAAGCTCAAGGAGCACCTCGAGTGGTACCACCAGAACGAGGCCGAGGCGGGCAAGGTCATCCTCGGCGCCAACGACGTCCCCATCGACGAGCGCGGCGTCCCCATCGTCGACAAGAAGCTCGGTGAGCTCGGCATGGGCAAGAACTCGCTCGAGCTCTCCCTCGGCCAGCACCTCGGCGGCGAGACCAACGACGATCCCATCCCGTTCTGGCTCGACGGCGGCAAGCGCGCGATCCCCAACATCAGCGACTACCGCACCAAGGGCTTCGAGATCTTCGCCGACCGCGCGCGCCGCCACACCGGCCTCTCGCTCATCGGATCGTTCCCGACCGGCGAAGAGTCGATGCACCGTCGCTTCGCCGTCATGGCCGACCTGCGCCTCGTCCCGGCGAGCAAGATCAAGCCCGACACCGGCTCACCGTGGCACGGCCTCGAGCTCGGCGGGGCCGTCACGCTCCCGCTCGCGTTCATCCGATCGCAGAGCGCGCGCTCGTACAAGATCTCGCACGGCAAGCTCTCCACCGGCGAAGCGCTCGAGTACCGCAGCGTCTACGGCTTGAACGGCAAGATGAAGACGGTCGAGGGCGTGAAGTACTACCGCACGACCGACAAGCAGTGGCTGAGCGCGCAGGACGTGGGCCTCGCGGTGCAGCCGGCCACGTGGCCCGACGACGCCGAGAAGGGCAAGAAGTGGCTCGAGATCTCCATCACCAACCAGACGTTGGTGCTGTGGGAAGGGAAGAAGCCGGTCTACGCCACGCTCGTCTCCACCGGCCAGGCCGGCCTCGACGATCCGAAGAAGACCACGGCCACCGTGCGCGGGACCTTCCGCATCCGCAACAAGCACATCTCCGCGATGATGGACTCCAACGAGTCGTCGAGCGTCGGCGGCAAGGCCAACACCACCGCGGCGAAGACCTCGGTCGCGGTGTCCGGTGACGACGATCGGCCCGCGAAGAGCGGCAAGGGCAGCAAGGCCGCGCCGAAGGACGCGAAGGCGCAGAAGGGCGACAAGGGCAGCAAGCCCCCGGCCGCCGCGGCCGCCGGCGGTCACGACAAGCCCATCCCCAAGAAGGGCGACGGCGTGTATGGCGTCACCAAGCGCCGCGGCGAGGGCACCTTCGCGCTCCGCGACGTCCCCTACATCCAATACTTCGAGAGCGGCTACGCGCTCCACGCCGCCTACTGGCACGACGTCTTCGGCACCCCGCGCAGCCACGGTTGCGTGAACCTCGCGCCCGTCGACGCCCACCGCATCTTCTTCTGGACCGAGCCCTCGGTGCCTCCCGGCTGGCACGGCGTGAACACGGGCGAGGACACCGGCGAGGGGACGCTCGTCGTCATCCACGAGTAAGCGCGACGGGCCCGCACCCACGCGCTACCTTCGGGCGCATGAGCCATGTGACCGAGCGCGCGGGCTTCGTCTTCTTCTGGAGCGGGTGGCCCTCGCAGTGGTACCCGGCCGTCTTCGCGATCGACGGCGTCACCTACTCGTGCACCGAGCAGTTCATGATGGCCGAGAAGGCGCGCCTCTTCGGCGACAAGGCCACGCGTCGGCTGATCCTCAAGGCCCAACACCCCGCGGAGCAGAAGGCCCTCGGACGCACGGTGACGCCGTTCGACGAAGCCCGCTGGACCAACGCCTGCCGCGAGATCGTCTACCAAGGCAACCTCGCCAAGTTCGAGCAGAACGCCGACCTCCGCGAGCTGCTCCTGGCGACTGAGAACAAGACGCTCGTGGAAGCGAGCCCGAAGGATCGCATCTGGGGCATCGGCCTCGCCGCCGACGATCCCCGCGCCACCAAGCGCTCCGCCTGGCGCGGAAAGAACTGGCTCGGTGAAGTCTTGATGCGCGTCCGCGCCGACCTCCGCGCGCGCGCGGTTGACGCGAACCCCGAGCGCCGGCCGGAGGAGATTTCAACGCAAAGTCGCAGAGACGCAAAGACGCAAAAAGGCAAGAGAGGCTGATTCTCCCGCGCCTTTTGCGCCTTTGCCCCGTGGGGCCTTTGCGTTGAAATCCGAGAGAGCAACGCGCTCGCGGGGCGCGCACGACGTCACGTCGAAGGAACCGCGCAGCCGGAGGCGGACGTCGCTGAAAGTGGACCGCACCGAGGCGCGGAGCGTCTGCACGTCGGTGGAAGTGGACCGCACCGAGGTGCGGAGCGTCCGCGCGTCGCCGTGAACCGGCCGCGCCGAGGCACGGAGCGTCCGCGCGTCGCTGTGAGCCGAGCGCACCGAGGTGCGGAGCGTCCGCGCGTCGCTGTGAGCCAACCGCGCCGAGGTGCGGAGCGTCCGCGCGTCGCTGTGAGCCGAGCGCGCCGAGGTGCGGAGCGTCCGCGCGTCGCTGTGAGCCGAGCGCACCGAGGTGCGGAGCGTCCGCATGTCGCTGTGAGCCGAGCGCACCGAGGTGCGGAGCGTCCGCACGTCGCTGTGAGCCGAGCGCACCGAGGTGCGGAGCGTCCGCACGGAGCTGGGAGCCGAGCGCACCGAGGTCCGGAGCATCCGCACGGAGCTGGGAGCCAACCGCGCGGAGCTGGGAGCCAACCGCACGGAGGTTTGGCACGATTTCTCGTGACACCCATCCCTGGGCAAAGGTGTGGAGCTGTGGCGCGTGTCCCACCTCTCGCCCCGGCGTTGCAAACCGGGGCGAGGGCGGGGGGATTTTCGGTGGGGGGAGCGGAGCGAAGCGAAGGGCTCGCAGGGCCGGTTCATCCGGCCCGGGTTTGGGGCCGCTCGCGGCCCCATCGTGACCAGGGCTGCAAGCCCGAGGGCTCAAGATGTGTCGATAATTGCTGTTACGCGCCCCGCCGCGTCGGTTGGCCTCCCTCAAAATCGCCGAGGATTCCTCGGTCGGCCGCCCTAACGGCGGGGCGCTCGCGACGCAATTATCGACACATCTTCAGATCTTCTCGGCGACGCCGCCGCGCAGATCGATGGCCCAGACGGGGGCGCCCTTCTGGGGCTCGCCGCCGGGCGGGCCGGCCGCGAGCTCGGCCTTGGCGGGGCCGACGGCGCGCATGTAGAGGCGCAGGCCGACGGCGCTCTGGCCGAGGCCGGCGGTCGCGCGACGGACGCGCGGATCGTCGGCGGCCACCTCGCCGTCGTCGACCGCCTCCATGAAGAGGACCTCGACGTCGGGCTTGGTGCAGGCGCCCATCTCGCGCCACGTGTCGTACTCGACCGTGGGATCGAGCACGTCGCTGAGCTGCCCGTGGCGGTTGCGGCCGACGCGGTAACGGAAGGCGTCGCGCTTCTCCGCGCGCTGGAGCGCGCCGATGCGATCGTGCTTGAGGCCGAGGACACCGAGCACGCACGAGGTCTTCACCGTCGGCGTGATGAGGTTGTTCTTCTCGGGCTCCTTGAAGCGGTGCACCTGCACCTTCGACGGGAGCTGGCGGACCAGCTCGTCGCCGAAGAACGGGTAGAGGCCGACGCGGCCGCCCAGGATCACGCGCAGGCCGTCGTACGGATCGGGGTCGCGGCCGATCTTGGTGAGCGCCTCGCCGAGCCGCGTCTTGAAGATCTCGATGGCCTCGCTCATGAAGTTCTCGAGCGCGCGCGTGAGGCCTTCGCGATCGATCTCGAGCGTGACGTCGTGCGCTTCGCCGTTGTTCGTGCTCGCGAGGCGGGCCGAGAGCGGGAGGCGCATGCGCGTGGCCGGCGCCTCGAGGATCGGGCGCAGCAGATCCTTGATGATCTGCACGTTGGCGCGGGCCTCGGGCGAGTGCGTGAGGAGATCGTTGCCCTCGTCCGCCGGCTCCTCCAGCGGGCGCTCGAAGGGCGCGCGGGCCGCGTTCACCGCGGCGGCGTTGTTGCGCCACACGCGGTACGCGAGGCGATGGAGGATGCGCTCGCCGCCGAACCACGGGATGGAGTGCGGCTCGAGGTACTCGACCATGCGCTCGTAGCCCTCGCTGCGCTCGTCGTTCTTGGCTTGGCGCAGGATGCCGAAGAGCATGCCCATCTCGCTCGCGCCGGCGTCGATCGTGGCGAACACGATCTGATCCGTCTTCGGCTGGATGTTGAACGTGCGGAAGGCGTGCACGCTGAGCGGGATCGAGGCCGGGCCGACGTCGACGACCTGGAGGCGATCGAGATCGTGGTACTCGATCATCCCCGCCGGGAGGCTGCGGAAGATGCCGCGCCGCAAGGCGACGAGGACGCTCTGGCGGCGCTCGTGCGACCAGCCCGTGGGCATCGTCACCGCGTACTTGAGGTGGATGCCGCGGAGGCGATGGTTGACGGTGAGGCCGATGTAGTAACCGTAGAGCTCGACCGGATCGAACGGGTCGTGCGAGCCGATGCCCTCTTCGTCGATGATCGGCGGGGCCGGCCTCTTCAAGACCTCGTTGGTCTCGGCGTCGGTGAGGCCGCGGAACTTGTAAGGCTCGTGGCGCTCGATGCGCTCGCGGAGGAGCGGGACCGCGCCGACGGTGGCCGCGATCTGGAGGTGCTGGTTTTCGCCCGGCTGCTGCCGTGCGTGGCGCGCGGCCTGTCCGACGAGCACGTCGCCCCAACGCGTGAGCGGCATGATGACGCGATCACGCCACGCCTTCACCGTGCGGCCTAGGTTGTCGAACGAGATCTCGCTCGGCGACTCGTAGTCGGCGGACACCACGACGGGGCCGCTCTCGCCGATGCGCACGAACTCGGCCTGCGACTTCTCTCCGCGGAGGGCGACCACCGTGGACGCGGCGCCCACGTCGATGCCGACCCACTCGGAGAGCACGTCGAGCTTGGGATCGCGCTTCTTGATCTCCGGCGGGAGCGGATCCTTGTCGGCGCGGCCCAAGCGCTGGTGCATGCCGACGACCTTGCCCTGACGGACGATGGCGATCTTGGTGACGCCGACGTAGCGCGCGCCGTTCCAGAAGCCGCGCGCCGGATCGATGAGGACGGAGCCCTTCACCGTGTCGAGGTTGGCGACGACGCTGGAGAAGAAGTCGGCGACGTGGTCGGTCGAAGAGACGACGCCGTCGTAGCGCTCCACCTTGATCGGCGGCGAGTAGTAATCCTGCGGGCCGTTGCCGTAGATGCGCGGCGTCGCTTGGATCAGCTTCAAGTAGGGCAGGGGGCAGGTCTGCTCCTCGAGACGGAACTCCTGCCAGACCTTCGCGGGGGCGATGGAGTTCTCCATCTCCGGCGCGATGCGCGGCACGTTCGCCGTCATCTCGGTCCCGAAGTACATGAACTTGGTCGGTGCGCCGCCGACGAACGCCGCGAGCTTGACCTCGTTGAACGTGGACTGGCCGATGATGAGCGGGGGCAGTGCAATCAGATAGTCGAGGACGATCGTGGTGACCCACGCCTGGTCGAAGATCCGCGAGTCCCACCGCATGACGAGCGTGGGGAAACTGCGGCCTTCGAGCGAGACGACCTTCTCTGCTTCGCGAACCAAGGGGCCGTCGATCGAAAGCTCGTAGAGCGCCATACGGGGGCGACGTTATCACGAAGGCTCGAAAGGAAGAGAGGTTCGACGCGCTGTCGTGCGACGAACGATCGGACGCGCCGGATCGGGCCGGGGGCGCGGGGCGAGAGCGGGCGAGACTGGGCGAGAGCGGGCGAGAGCGGGCGAGTGTGAGCCCGGGGGCCGAGCCTCCGCTGCGAAGGCCGCTAGGCTGGCCGACGGGTGCCGTGCTAGGCTGGCTGACGCGAGTATCCTCCTTCCGCTGCACGGCCGGCTCATTCGGGGTGAACGAGGCTGGCTGCGCCACAAGAGATGGGTGGTCAATGACCGCGGACATGGGCCAGCCGGGCCAGATCATCGACGGCAAGTACCGCATCACCCGGCTCCTCGGTACAGGCGGCATGGGCGCCGTCTACGAAGGCGAGAACGTCCGGATCCGGCGCAAGGTCGCCATCAAGATGCTGCACGCCAGCGTCTCGAGCCAGCCGGAGGTCATCGCCCGCTTCGAGCGTGAGGCGCAGGCCGCGGCCCTCGTGGGGTCCGAGCACATCTGCGAGGTGCTCGATCTGGGCGAGATGCCCGACCACACCCGCTACATGGTGATGGAGTACCTGGAGGGCGACACGCTGACCGGCTTGATCAAGCGCAACGGTCGGCTCGCTCCGCCGCAGAGCATCCCCATCCTGGTGCAGATCCTCGACGCCCTCGGCTCGGCCCACGCCGCGGGGATCATCCATCGCGATCTCAAGCCCGACAACGTCTTCATCATCCCGCAGCGGAGCGGGATCCAGAACTTCGTCAAGATCCTCGACTTCGGTGTCTCGAAGTTCTCGCAGATGGGCGGCGAGGCGATGAACGTGACCCGCGCCGGCGCGGTCGTGGGCACGCCTTATTACATGTCGCCCGAGCAGGCCAAGGGCAGCTCCGCGATCGATCAGCGCACCGACATCTACGCGATCGGCGTGCTGCTCTATCAAGCGACGACGGGGCAGGTCCCGTACAACGCCGAGACGTTCAACGAGCTCCTCTTCAAGATCGTGCTCGAAGCGGCGCCCCCGCCGCAGACCTTCGTGCCCGATCTCGATCCCGAGTTCGCCGCCATCATCCAGAAGGCGATGGCCCGCGAGCCGGAGCAGCGCTTCCAGAGCTGCGCGCAGTTCCGCGATGCGCTCCAGCAGTTCCAAGCGACGCGCGCGAACCCGCTCCCGGCGTACACCCTGCCGAAGCTGCACGGTGAGTCCGGGGGGATGCGCACCGAGGTGCTCGACACGAGCCGCTTGCCGAGCAACCCGAGCGGCGCCGGCTGGCCGAGCGCCGCGTCGTTGATGTCGTCGGACGGCACGCTGCCGCTGCAGCCGGGCCTCCCGATCGCCGGCATGACCGGCTCGGGCGCGTCCGCGCCGGTGGTCACGCAGTCGGGCGCGGGTTGGCCGAACGCAGCCGCCGCGGGCGCAGGCGCTCCGCCGACGGCCACCGCGAACTCGTGGGGCGGCAGCACTTCGGCCGAGCCCCCGAAGCAGAAGTCGAAGGCGCCGCTCCTCATCGGCGTGGTCGGCGCCGCCGCGCTCGTCGGCGTGGGCGCTGCGGTGTTCGCAGCCTCGATGATGGGCAAGTCGAACCCGCCCAAGCTTGCGGCCACGACGGCCGTGACCGCGACGGCCGCGCCCGTCGTCACCGCCGCGGTCACCACGACTCCGACGGCGACCGCTGCCGTCACGGCCTCCGCTGCGCCGACGGCCGCACCCACCGCCGAGCCCACCACGACCGCGGCGGCCCCCACCACCGCAGCCGCTCCCGCCGTCCCCGCGAAAGTGCCCGGCAAGATGCCCACGGCCAAGGCCGCGACGACCGCCGCCCCGAAGGCCAAGCCGCCGGGGAAGAAGGCGGCGGGCAACGATCTCGGTTACTGATTCACTTCGTGAAGCGATGCGCGATGCGCGCTGGAGCTCACCACGAGCCGGCGCGCATCGGCGCTTTGTGTCGTCGCGAACGACGTCGGTTGTCGATGTGCTTCATGAAGCGGTCCCCATGAGGCTTCGAGCTCTGGGCTGGGGCGGATGGTTTTGGTGTGCGGGAACCGTGGGGTCGCGTTCCCGATCCGGTTGCTGAGCCCGCTCCCTTGCGGTCGCGGCTGCTGCCGTTGCTTTGCCGGGCGCGGGGGCATCCGCGGGCAAGCAGCATCGGATGATGTGGAGATGGGGCGCTGACCTGGCTGCGCAGAGGTGGGTGCAGCCGCGAGATCATCGAGGGATGACCGACGAAGCGCGCGCCGTGCGGATCGCGAGGCCGCACGGTGCGCCGAAGCGTTCGCGATCACATCGTCAGGTGGTGCGGCGGCGCCGTCGCACGGCGAGCGCGCCGAGGGCGAGCAGCGCGGCGCTCGGTGCGAGGCCGCGCTCCGATGCGATGGAGACCGCGCAGCCCGACGACTGATTGAGGCCGCCTCCCGAGCCCTTTCCGCCGTCGCCGCCGGTGCCGCCATCGCCGCCGGCACCTTGGCTCGGCGCTCCGCCTTGGCCGCCGGTGCCGCCCGAGCTGCTGCTCGAGGAGCTCGTCGCCTCTTCGCCGCAGATGTCGTCTTCGCCGATCGGCTTCACGATGCAGCTCTGGTTGGCGCAGTGATCGATGAGCACGTTCTCGCCGTCGTTGCACTTGATGCGCTCCGACTTGTCGTACGTGCAGTTGAAGTGCGTGTACGCGTCGTTGCACTTGCAGTGCGCGCCGTTGCCGATGATCTCGGTGTATTGGCACCAGTTCCAGTGCACGCCGGGATCGCGGTGGTTGTTGGCGCCGCCGTAGTCGGGGCTCTGGACGCAGGTGCCGGGGGAGTCGGCGCAGGGCGGGCTGCTCTCGGCGATCTGGCCGCCGTCAGGGACCTCTTGGTGGCCGACGAGCACGCTGCGATCGAGCTTCGATCCATCGCCGTTCGGACCGAGGCCGTGGCGGGCCGCGATGTCGCGCACCAGCGCGGCGCTCGTCTCGTAGAGCGCGGTCTCGTACTGCTCGGCCACGTAGCCCACGTGCTCGATGCCGACCATGCGCCGGTTGTAATAGCCGTTGCCCACGTGCCAGCCCGTGTCGGCCTCGCTGATGAACTGGCCCACGCGGCTGCCGTCGGCGTCGATGATGTAGTGCACCGACTTGCCGGGATCGTTCTGCAGCGTGGCGACGCTCGCTTCCCAGCCGCCCTCGGTGTCGTGGATGGCGATCATGGTCACGGGGTTGCCGTCGCGACCGGCCATCCACTTCCCGCTCTGCGGCGTCTCGAACCAGATGGCGCCCGCGAACTCGGGCGTGCCTTGGGTGGCGAGCGCGGGCGGCGCGATGCACAGCTCGATCGGGATCTCGTCGTGCGGCGAGAGGGTGATCACCTCGCCGCCGCGCACCGGCAGCGTGCCGCCCGTGCGCAGCAAGCTGAAGACGCGCGCGCGATAGGCGATGCGATCGCGCTCGGTGCGATGCCCCGAGAGCTCTTCGACCGCGCTCGCCCACGCCGCGAGATCGCCGGACGATGCGCCGCGCACTGCCCCGAGCTCCGCGAGAACGCGCGCGCCCGCGTCCGTGCCGCGCGCCAGATCGCGCACCAGATCCTGCTGGCTCAGGCCCGTGAGCGCCGCGCCGCGTGCCAGTGAGTCGAAGCGCCCGTGGCGCAGCTCCAGCACGCCCGCCACCGGGACGGCGTCGTCGTCGTGGGCCTCGCGGAGCGGCGGGAGCGCGAGCCCTCCCTCGACGTGCGCGATCGCCGCCATCAAATCGGCGGGGACGCGGTGGGCGCTCGCGGCCTCCGCGATCAAGCGGCCGGTCGGGCCTTCGAACGAGGACGAGCGGGGCGAGCAGGCGCCGAGGACGGCGAGGGCGAAGGCCCCGAGAGCAACACGCGTACGCGAGATCATGTGCCCTGCTTGGTCGCGCCGCGATCGCGCGGCAAGCGCGAGCTTGGTGGAGCTTTCCAACTGCGGCGGCGCGAGTATGCTCCGCGCCGATGCGCTTCGCTTCGATCGTCGCCGTCGCCGTGCTCGTCCTCGCTGCGCCGGCCGCGGCGCAAGATCCGCCGCCGCCGCTGCCTCCGGCCGATCTCCCGCCGGAGCCGCCGCCCTCGGCCGACAAGCCGCCGCCTTCGATCGACAAGCCCCCGCCCGTGGTTGCGGAGCCGCCCGTTGCGCCGCCTGCGATCGAGCCGCCCGCGTCGCCGTCACCCGCGCGCCGCGACGACACGCGCACGCTCCGCGGCCATGCCTTCCGCCCGCCGCTCCTCCTCGACAACGCGTTCGTCTCCACGCACGTCGATCTCTCCGGATCCATCGGCTCCGAGAGCAGCCCGGGGATTCACGTGCTTGCGACCAACGCCATCGGTGTCGCGCACGAGCTCGACTACGACGCCAAGCTCACCGTGATCGGTGGCCGCCTGCAAGCGGGCGTGCGCTTCGCGGAGCGCTTCGAGATCGGCCTCGACGCGTCGTATGCGGGCCACGCGGTCGGCGATGCGCAGAGCGCGATCCTCTTCGGCGGGCAGAGCTCCTTCGACGTGCGGCCGGGGCTGCGCATCACCGCGGTCCGCTCGCCGGGGAGCGGCACCGCGTTCGGCGTGCGCGCCTACGGCGCCTTCTCGCGGAGCACGCGGCAGAGCCCGGCGCGCGTCATCGCCGAGGTCGCGAAGGACATCAACGCCATCGCCGCCGACAACGAGCGCAGCGCCTGCTTGCAGGTCGGCGATCTCGCGTGCGCGCTGCGCGAAGGCTTCGACGCGCTCGCCGCCACCAAGATCGCGCGCGCGACGTACGGCGGCGGCGTCTCGGCCAGCGTCGCCCAAGCGTTCGGATCGCACTTCGGCCTGCAAGGCACGGCCGGCGTCGAAGTCGCCCGCGGGAGCTCCAGCAGCCCGGATGGATCCACCATCGGCTCGACGCCGATCGCGATCTACGCGGGCGTCGCCCCGTCGCTCGACTTCGCGCCCGCGGCGCCCATCGGGATCTCCGCGGAGTACCGCTTCGAGTACGCGAACGAGTCGTTCTCCGTGCCCTCGTCCACCGGCGCCGATGCGAGCGGCTCCACGAGCACGATCAAGCACGGCGTCGCCGCCGGCCTCTATTACACGGGCCGTCGCGATCTCGTGCTCGGAGCCGCGTTCGTGGGGAGCTTCGCGTCGCCCTCGTCGGATGGGTCGGCGCTGCCGGGGGTGAACGTCCTCTCCGGCCTCGTGACGATGCGGTACTTCTTCTGAGCGAGCAGCGCTCGCCGTGATGGTTCGAGCTCCAATGGTTGGAGCTCAAACCATCGGCGCCTCGCGCTACGACGAGGTGCGGCGGCGGGTGAGGTAGAAGAAGTCGCGCACCTCGGCGCCGCCGACGTACTCGGTCCGCTGGTACTTGATGCCGGGGATGATGGGCGACGCCACGTGCGGCACCTCTTCACCCGTGCCGCGCGTGAAGAAGAGGAAGCGCGGATACGAGTAGTTCACGTCGAGCTGCGCCGCGTCCTCCGCGCCCACCGCCCGCATCGCGCGCGAGAGCGCCTGCGCGGTGACGGCCTCGCCGAGGCCGTAGAAGAGCACGCGGCCACTCTTGTCGATGCCGATGGAGCTGCGCCGGATGACCGTGTCGCCGCTGACGGTGGCGCCCCAGTTCTTGCTGTACTCCGTGGTCTCGAGGGTGTTGTTGATCTTGCCCTGCTCCACGAGGCACGGCGGCGTCTGCCGGTAGAAGGCGAGCTTCTGCTCGTCGTCTTTCACCGCGGGCCAGCTGCGGATCCGAATGACGCCGTCCTTGTACATCGAGACGGTGCAGCCGACGTCGCGCGGGACGACGAACGTCGTCCCGTCGAGCATCATCCCCCAGTGGCCGTGGATGGCCTTGAAGCCGCCGTTGAAGGCCGCGAGGAGATCGGGGAGCGCCTCCTTCGGCACGACGCCGGGGCGGCGCTCGGCCGGCACCTTGTCCGAAGCCGGCTCCTGCGAGCCGGCCACGAGGTGCAGATCGACGCGCTTCAAGTCGATGGCGACGACCGCGACGGCCGCGAAGTTCCGCTTCGGATCCGGGTGGACCAAGCTCTTGTACATGACCAGCGGCTGGCCACCGGCGGACTCGTCCTTGACGGCGATCCACGTGCCGTCGCCGTCGGACGCGACCGCCGGAATGGGCGGCGTGAAGGCAGACGGAGGGAACGCGTCTTCCGCCGACGGCGCCGCGGGAGCCGCCGAGGGCGCCGCGGTAGGCGCGTCGCTCGGCGCGGTGGAGGGCGCGGCGCTCGCGGGCGGCGGCGCGGCGCTCGCGGGCGGCGGCGCGGTCGCGCTGGACGATGGCGCCTCCCAGAACGTCTTCGGCTTGGCGTCCTGATAGCGCCAGCGATCGTAGCGATCTTGAAGGTCGTACGCCGTGTCCTCGGCCCACGCGACGACGCCCGGGCCGAGCACCGCGCGCACGCCGTCGGCGACCGCAGGGCCGACGCCGGGCACCTCGTGAATGGCGTACCAAAGCGCCGGAACGCCGACGCCGACCACACCCAGACCGATGAGCGCGCGCCGGCGCCATCGCGACTTCTTCTGTTTCTTCGCCTCAGCCACGTCGAGCCCGTCCCGTGCATCGCCGGTATCATCCCGGCGAGGTGTTGGCCAAGGTAACGTCTGGCTCGACGGCCTGCATTCCGATGGAGGTTTCGGGACGGAATCCAAGGCTCAGCTCGGTGAGCCGGGAGAGCGCGTGATCCGCGGACGCCGCGCGGTCGTCGTCAGGATTGACGCTCCGCCTCCGCGGTTCCATGGCCGGCGCATGAGCCGAAGGGAGCGGGCGGGCAGGGCATGCCGCGCGGCCTCCGGCATCGACGAGAGGACGAGATGAAAGGCCACGCGCGCAACCTCATGACCGATCACGTGCTCTCGGTGCACCCGGACATGTCGCTCACGGAGATCGCGCGGGTGCTCGTGGCCGCGAAGCACGGAGGCGTGCCCGTGGTCGACGATCACACGCGCGTCATCGGCTTCGTGAGCGAGAGCGATCTGCTCGCGGCCATCCTCGCCGATCGCGTCGAGACGGCGACGGCGCGCGACATCATGTCGCATCCGGTGCTCGTCGCCGACGAGTTCATGACCGTCGACGAAGTGATGAGCTTGCTGCGTGAGGGGCACATTCATCACCTGCCGGTCGTCCGGCAGGGGCGCCTCGTCGGCATCATCACGCCGCACGACGTGCTGGAGCATTTCGTCGAGCACGTCCTGCCGCTCCCGCAGGAAGACGCCTGACGCCGGCGTCGATCACGTCGAAGAATCTTCGTGGGGAGTGGCTGCACGTGGATCGCAGCCGGGGGCGCGGGCCATCGGAGGATGGCGAGGATCGCATCGAGCCCGGAGCGGCTGCTCCGGGCTCGATTGCGCGGTGTCAGGGCCGGATCGTGACCACCAGGCGGTAGTCGAACTGTCCGGTCGTCCCGCTCGACGCGAGCACCGACGCGCGCACCTGCAGGTAGTAGACGCCCGCCGCCAGGTTGTGCGCCGCGGTGTGCAGCGGCGTCGTGCCGGTGCCGTCCAGGAGGGAGCAGGAGCCGCGGCCGTTGTCGTCGTCGTCGGCCAACGCCGTGCTCGGGGCGGCGGCGCTGTACAGCGTGAGGCGGCTGTCGACCTCGAGCGACTCGCACGTCTCCGCGGCGCCCTCGATGACCTCCGCGCGGATGGAGGCGCCCGCGGGCACGGTGACGGCGAAGTAGTCCGCGTCCGAGTTGGTGAGGTGCCCGCCGAGCACGTACATCTCGGTGCCCGGGAGCGCCGTGGCCTGCGTGTTCGTGTTGTTGGGCTCCACCTCGGCGCCGTCGTCCGTCGGGAAGCTCATCTCCACGAAGTAACCCGCGATCGCCGCGCCCACGTTCGCGGCCTCGACCTGGAGGTAGTACGTGCCCGCCGCGAGGTTCACCACCAGCGCGGAGCAGTTGGCGATGCCGCTCGTGGCGTCGGTGTAGATCTGCTGCTGCGAGGCGTTGTAGAGGCGGAAGCGCGTGGCCGCGATGGTGCAGTTCGCGGGGTTGATGTTGTCGAACGTCTCGAAGCGCACCACGCCGGACTGGGCGAGCTGCACCTTGTAGATGTCCTTGTCGTTGGCCGGGATCGAGCCCGCGAGGAGCGTCGGCGCGGTGAAGAGCACCGGCGTCGGGTCCGCCGCGCGCGCGTCGGCCTGCGCGAACGTGCTGTTCGGCTCCACCTCGCTGGGGATGCCTTCGATCGTGCAGGTCGCGCTGCACCCGTCACCGCCGACGACGTTGCTGTCGTCGCACTGCTCGCCCGGCTCCTTGGTGCCGTTGCCGCACACGGCGAGCGTGGTCGAGATCTGCAGCGTGTAGCTGTAGGTCTTCGTCGAAGCCACGCCGTTCTTGACCGTCACGTAGTACTTCCCGGGCGGCAGCGCGGGGACCGTCAACGTCGAGCACTTGTTCGAGGTGCTGATGTCGTCGTGCGACGCGATCAAGTTGCCGTTCGGGTCGAGGACGCTGACCATCGTGTCGACCTTGCCCGAGGCGCAGGTGTCGCCGGAGATGGGGCCGTCGAGGATCGTCGCGGTCAGCGAGCCGCTGGGCGAGCCGGTGGGGATGACGACGTAGTAGTAGTCGACATCGCTCGTCGGGCTCACCAAGCCCTTCACCTTGCCGCTCTGGCCGATGGTGGCGAAGTCGTTCGCCTTGGTGATGCTGTCGTTGCTCTCGATCTCGCAGCCGGCCTCCGCCTGGCAGGTGCTCGAGCAGCAGTCACCGTTGTTCTTGTTGCTGTCGTCGCACTGCTCGCCGTGCTCGAGGATGCCGTCGCCGCAGACGCCGACGCAGACCGTCGGGTGCGTCCCGGTGCAGGTGTAGCCGCCCTCGAGCGTGCATTGGCTGGAGCAGCCGTCGCCGCTCACGCTGTTGCCGTCGTCGCACAGCTCCTGCCCGCCGACGACGCCGTCGCCGCACACGGTCTGGCACGTGCTGGGCGAGCCCGTGCACGTGTAGCCGCTCTCGACGGTGCAGGTCTGCGAGCAGCCGTCGCCGGGCGTGGTGTTGTTGTCGTCGCACTGCTCCTTCGACACCTTGATGCCGTCGCCGCAGATGCCGTTGCACACCGAGGGCACGCCCGTGCACGTGTAGTGCAGCTCGACCTTGCACGTGGACGAGCAGCCGTCGCCGTTCGCGCTGTTGCCGTCGTCGCAGACCTCGGAGCCGGCGATCACGCCGTCGCCGCAGACGATCTTGCAGACGCTCGGCGTGCCGGTGCAGGTGTAGCCGTACTGCGTCTTGCAGAGGGCGCTGCAGCCGTCGCCGGGGATGATGTTGCCGTCGTCGCACTGCTCGGCGCCGACGATCTTGCCGTCGCCGCAGATCGGCGTGCAGACGTTGGGCGCGCCGCTGCAGGCCCAGCCGGGCTCCTTCTGGCACATGGCGGAGCAGCCGTCGTTGGAGGCGGTGTTCTTGTCGTCGCACTCCTCGTCGGCGGCCACGATGCCGTCGCCGCACACCGACGTGCAGATGGTGGGCTCGCCGGAGCAGTTGAAGCCCGGCTCCTCCACGCACGTGCTGCCGCAGCCGTCGCCGTTGATGCCGTTGCCGTCGTCGCAGACCTCGGCGCCCGCGATGATGCCGTCGCCGCAGACGGTGTTGCAGTCGCTCGGCGCGCCGACGCACTTGTAGCCGAGCTCGGTCTGGCAGCTCTTGTTGCAGCCATCGCCGTCACCGAGGTTGTGGTCGTCGCACTGCTCGGTGCCGCCGACGACACCGTCGCCGCAGGTGGTGCTGCACTTGCTGGGCACGCCCTTGCACGAGAAGCCGACCTCCACGGTGCAGTTCGCGGAGCAGCCGTCGCCGGCCGTGGTGTTCTGATCGTCGCACTCTTCAGGGCCGCCGATGAAGCCGTCGCCGCACGTCGCCGCGCAGATGCTCGGCATCCCGCTGCACGTGAAGCCCGTCTCCAGCGCGCACTTGGAGCTGCATCCGTCACCGGGGAAGAGGTTGCCGTCGTCGCAATCCTCGCCGGTTTCGATGACGCCGTTACCGCACGCGACCATGCCCGCGCCGCCGGTGCCGTTGCCTCCCGTGCCTCCGCTGCCGCCGGTGGTGGATGTGCTCATCCCGCCGCCCGGACCCTGAGGTGTGCCCGTCGCGCATCCGGACACCACGGCACACGCCAGCAACGTGGCCGTCAAGAACGTGATCCTCGAGATCATGTATCCTCCAAGTGCGGGCGGCCCTGTCTCGGACACAGGATCGCCCCGAGAAAGCCTTATATGGGTCCGCGCCTGGAGACAATCCGCCGCGTGCTGAAACGTCGTCACGGGCACACGCGCGTAGGGCGGTTCACGCTGGAATCCGCACAGCGTCGCGGCTCCATGCCCTGCGATCGTCGCTTACCACGGAGCGACGGTGCTGCATTCTGCGGCACTGCCGGGCCCCGAAGCAGGCGACGCGCAACACGCGCGAATGCGTGTGAAACGTCGGCGATCACGATGAGGCCGCAAGCGGCCCGGCGCTGATCAGCGCACGAAGATGACGTACGCGCCCGCGAGCAGCGCCATGATGAGCGCGCCCGCGAGGAAGCCGATGACGAGGCCGCGCGCGCCGCTGATCTTCGAGAGGCCGGGCGCGTCGGGCAGAGGCGCGGGCCCGAGCGGAAAGACCGGCGGCGTCTGAGGCAGGAGCGGGGCGGGCGGCGCGATGGCCGACGGCGTGGTCTGCGCGGCGCTCGCCTTCGTCGCGTCCTTGGCGCCCACGATCGCGGAGGCCACGACCGCCGACGAGATCATCGGCACCGTTTGGGCCGTGGGGTTCACCGCGGGCGCCACCGGCGCTTCCATCTTCGTCGTCTCCTTGAAGACGCTCGGCTTGGCGACGACCACGGACGCCGGCTCGGCGGTGGGCTCCTCGTCTTCGCCCGACTCCGCGGCGTCGGCGCGCGCAGGCGCGGTGCCGTTCTCGGGCGCCGACGGCGCAGGCTTCGGAGCCTCTTTCTCGGGCGGATTGGCGGCCGCAGTCGGAGAGGCCGGCTTGAAGTCCTCGGACGATTTCAGGGTCGACTTCAACGTCGACGCCGCGGCCGGCTTCGGCGCGGCGGCCTTCTCCGCGGCGCTCGGCGCGGGCGGCGCGACCGCTGCCGGCGGTGCCACGACGACCCGCGGAACGGCGGGCTCACCCGCGGCGGGCTTGATCGCGGGCAACTGCAACGCCGCCGCGGCGCGCGCGCCGGCCGCGGTCGGGGAGGTCAACACGCTCACCGCCTCCGACGGCGCCACCATCACCTCGGTGTTCTGAGGCCCGGTCAGGCGCGGTTGATCTTCCTCGACGGGCGCGCGGATCAGCGTGCGCGCCGAGTCGTCCTCCGACGAAGGATCGTCGTCGTCCATCGGGGGCGCGGGCGGCGCCGGCGGGATCGGTCGCGGCGGACGAATGCGCGCCGGCGCGGAGTCGATGACGTCGTCGGACGACGGGCCGAGGTCGTCGCGCAGCACCACGGACGGCGGCGAAGCGGCCGGGCCCTGCGCGATCATCGTCTTGGCCGACTCGATGCCCTCTTCGACGCGCGGCGAGGGCGGCGCGTCCACGCGGGAGGAGCGCGCGCGCGAGCTCTGGCGGAGCGAGCCCGCCGACGGTCGGCCCGCCTTGGCCACGCGCACGTCGGGCAGATCGGGCAGGAGCTTCCGCAGCGTCGACGCGAGGTGCCGGGCCGTCTGATGACGATCGGTCGGCTTCTTCGACAGCGCCTTCATGATGATCGCTTCGAGGCGCGGATCGAGCGTGGGCGCGAAGCTGCTCGGCTTGGGCGCGGGCTCGTGGATGTGCAGCGTCGCGGTGTGGAGCGGCGTCTGTCCCTCGAACGGGAGGCGCCCCGTGAGGAGCTGGAACAGGAGCACGCCGCACGTGTAGATGTCGGCGCGCGTGTCGACCGGGAGGAGCGCGCACTGCTCCGGCGACATGTACGCGGGCGTGCCGATGAACGTGCCCGCGCGCGTGACGGCCGAGCCTGGATCGATGCGCGGATCGGGCGCCGCTGCATCGGGCGCGAGGAGCTTGGCGATGCCGAAGTCGAGCACCTTCACGCGCTCGCCGTTCGGGTGCGCGGGATCGGTGATCACCATGATGTTCTCGGGCTTGAGATCGCGGTGCACGATCCCGAGCTCGTGCGCCACCATCAAGGCGTCGCAGACCTCGATGAGGATGCGCACGGCGCGCGCCTGCGTGATGGCGCCCTCGCGCTCGAGGAGGACGTAGAGATCGTCCCCGGCGAGCAGCTCCATCGCGATGTAGCTGATGGTGCCGGCCACGCCGTAGTCGATGATCTGCACCGAGTTCGGGTGCTGGACGCGCTGGGCCGCCTTGGCCTCCCGCTGGAACCGCTTCACGAAGGTGCGGTCCGAGTTCAGCTCGTCGTTCATCACCTTGAGCGCGACGAGCCGCGGCTCCTCCGCCTGCTCGGCGACGTACACCGTGGCCATGCCTCCCTCGCCGAGGAAGCGCTTGACGGTGAAGCGTCCCGCCACTTGGCGGCCTATGAGATGGCTCTGGCGCATGCGCGTCGCGATCCTCGGGCGTCTTCGAGGCTGCCGAGAGCGGAACCTCGATGGGACGGGAGAACGTCTCACCGCACCATACCAAAGAAGCGTCCAGTCTCTGCAAGCACGCATGCCGGTTGCGACGCGTGTGGTGAGCCCGCCCGGCGTGCCGTGCTCGGGGATACCCCCGGATGGGGCCCAAAAGGTGCGACATGTCGCATGGATCGCCGGGAGCCCGGTTGCCCGGGCAGGAGAGCGACCCACGCGTGGGCATGCCCCAAGCGCCGCGGTTGTGGTAGAGCCGCCGGCCCATGGACATCCTCTTCGTCGCCTCGGAGCTCGCACCGATGGCCAAGGTCGGCGGGCTCGCGGACGTGGTCGCGGCCCTCAGCAAGGCGCTTCGCCTGCTCGGCCACAAGGTGACCATCGCGCTCCCGCGCTACCCGGCGGTCGAGGCCGGCGGGCTGATGCTCGCCCGGCGGCTCACCCCGGTGGTGGTGCCGGCGGTGCCGTCGCACGGGATCCCCGGCGCGGAGGTGACCGTGTACGACGGCCGGCTCGGCTCCGGCGTCGATCTGCTGCTGCTCGACGTGCCCGGTCTCTTCGATCGCCCCGGCATCTACGGTGAGGGCGGCGCCGACTACCCCGACAACGGGCGGCGCTTCGGCCTCTTCTCCCGCGCGGTGACCGAGGTGGTGCGCCAGCGCGAGCAGGCCGGCCAGCCCTTCGACATCGTGCACGCGCACGACTGGCCGGCGGCGCTCGTGCCGTACCTGATCCGCCAGCGCGCCGCCGAGCTGCCGCGCACGCGCACGGTGCTCACCATCCACAACCTCGCGCACCAGGGCATCTTCCCCGCGGCCGATCTGGCGCACGCGGGGCTCGGGCCGGAGCACTTCTCGCTCGACAAGCTCGAGTTCTACGGCTCGGTCAGCTACCTCAAGGCCGGCATCCTCACGGCCGACGCGATCACGACCGTGAGCACGACGTACGCGAGCGAGATCCTCACGCCCGAGCTCGGGGAGCGCCTCGACGGCGTGCTCCGCCTCCGGCAAAAGGATCTGACGGGGATCGTCAACGGCATCGACTACGCCGTCTACAACCCCATGACCGATCCGGCGATCATCGCTCACTACGACGCCGAGGACGCGAGCAACAAGGGTCGCTGCAAGGCGGCGTTGCTCCAGGAGCTCGGCCTCGAGATCAGGCCGGAGCGGCCGCTCATCGTTTCGATCGGGCGCGTGGTGCCGCAGAAGGGCAGCGATCTGCTGGCCGCGGCGCTGCCGAAGATCTTGAAGAGCGACGTGTCGGTGGCGATCGCCGGCACGGGCGATCCCGCGCTCGTGGCCAAGCTGCAAGCGGCGGTGGCCAAGGCGCCGGAGCGCGCGGCGTACGTGGGCGCGGTGCCGGAGCCCATCATTCATCGGCTCTTCGCGGCGGCGGACGTGGTGCTCGTGCCGTCGCGTTACGAGCCCTGCGGTCTGGTGCAGCTCTACGCGCAACGCTACGGCGCGATCCCGGTCGCGTGCCGCACGGGCGGGCTGTCGGACACGATCGTCGATTGCGACGCCGCGTTGGAGACGGGCACGGGCTTCCTCTTCGACAAGCCGACCTCGGCCGCGTTGCTCGCGGGCGTGCAGCGAGCGCTCGCGGCCATGACGTCGCCGCGCTGGCCCGCGCTCCGCCGTCGCGTCATGCGGCTCGACCTCGGCTGGGATCGTCCCGCGCGTCGCTACGCCCACGTGTATCGCGCCGCGGCCGCCAAGGCCGGCGCGTAGCCTCTCGGAAGGGCCGCGGATCCGCGGCCGAGATCCACATTTCCCCGCACGTCGCCCGCGAGTTGGGCGATCATGGCGTCGCTCCTTCCTCGCGATCGGGGCCCACGATCGGCCGCCCCGCGGAGAGACGCTTCGATGAACGTTCGTAGATCTGCCACGAGCCGCCGCGGCGCGGTGTTCACTCGTTCCTCGAGCGCGTGGCTCTTGTCGATGAGCGCCGCGCTGCTCCTGTTCGCCGGTTGTGGCTTGAACACGCACGGCACGGGCAACGGCGGCGGAGGCGGCGGGCCCACGATCCCGTGCAACGTCGACAGCCAGTGCGACGACGACAACCCGTGCACCATCGAGCATTGCGGCGCCGACAAGACCTGCGCGTTCACCATCGTCGACGGCAAGCCGGCGCCCGACGCCGCGCAGACGGCCGGCGACTGCAAGACCATCCAGTGCAAGAACGGCGAGCCGACGGACGTCGCGCAGAACGACGACGTGCCCGACGACAAGAAGCCCTGCACCATCGACTCGTGCGCCAACATGGTGGCGTCGCACGTGCCGAAGCCGACGAACACGGTCTGCGTGGACGAAGGCGGCAACGCGGGCCGCTGTGACATGCAGGGCGAGTGCTCGGTCGTGTGCACCGAGTCGAGCCAGTGCGCCACGACGAACCCGTGCGTCGTGCCGAGCTGCGACGTGTCGCAGAACAAGTGCGTCTACGTGCCGCTGCCCGACGGCATGGACACGCCCAACGTGACGCAGGTCAAGGGCGACTGTCACCAGCGCATCTGCTTGGGCGGGGAGGACGTCGATCAGATCGACGACAGCGACGTCCCGCTCACCACGACCGACTGCGACACCGAGGTCTGCAACAACGGCGTGAAGTCGAACCCGCCCAAGGCGCTCGACAACCCGTGCAGCACCTTCAACGGTAGCCAGCCCGGCTTCTGCGACGGCGCGGGCACCTGCCAACAGTGCGCCGTCGACAACGAGTGCCCGGGCACGATCGACGATTGTCAGCGTCCGGCGTGCGTCAACTTCGCGTGCGGCACCGAGTTCGATCCGGTGGGCACGCTCGCGGCCGACCACCAGACGCAGTTCGACTGCCACAAGGTCGTGTGCGACGGCTCGGGCGGTCGCACCACGTTGGTCGACGACACCGATCTGCCCAACGACAACAACGCGTGCACGCAGGACACGTGCACGAACGGCACCAAAGCGAACGTGACGCTGGTCGACGGCACCGGGTGCGGCATGTCGCAGGCCTGCCTCACGGGGCAGTGCACCGGCTGCACCAACAACAACCAGTGCACGTCGCCGAACACCTGCGGCGGCGGCGGCGCGCCCAACGTCTGCGGCTGCACGCCGAAGACCTGCGCGCAGCTCGGGAAGACGTGCGGCACGGTGTCGGACGGTTGCGTGGGGACGCTCAACTGCAACGACTCGACGAAGAACGGCACCGAGACCGACGTCGACTGCGGCGGCACGACCTGCGGGAACAAGTGCGGCAACGGCAAGACGTGCAGCGCGGGCTCGGACTGCACGAGCGGCTTCTGCGTCGACGGGGTCTGCTGCAACAGCGCGTGCACCGGCACGTGCCAGGCGTGCACGGCTGCCCTGAAAGGCAGCGGCCCGGACGGCACCTGCGGGGCCATCGCGACGGGCACCGATCCCAACAACGAGTGCCAGGATCAGGGGCAGACGTCGTGCGGCAACGACGGCTTCTGCGACGGCGCGGGCGCGTGCCGGAAGTACACCTCGGGCACGGTGTGCACGGCGGCGTCGTGCGCGAGCTCCTCGACCCTGACGAAGGCGAAGACCTGCAACGGGACCGGCGGTTGCGTGGCGCCCAGCACGCCGACGCAGGCCTGCTCGCCCTACGTGTGCGCGAGCAACGCGTGCCTCGCGATGTGCGGGAGCGACACGGACTGCGCCTCGGGCAACTACTGCTCGAACGGCACGTGCGTCACGAAGCTGGCCAACGGCGGCACGTGCACGGCCGCGAACCAGTGCACGAGCGGGTTCTGCGTCGACGGCGTCTGCTGCAACACCAGCTGCACCGGGGCCTGCCAGGCCTGCTCGGCGGCGAAGAAGCAGAGCGGCAACGGCGCCGGCACGTGCGGCAACGCAAAGAACAACCAAGCTGATCCGCGCGGCATCTGCACGGCGACGCCGCCGTGCGGGCAGACGGGGATGTGCTCGGCCGGCGCGTGCGAAGTGACGGCGATGGGCACGGTGTGCCAGGCGGCGTCGTGCACGGGCAACCAGCAGACGACTGCGAAGACCTGCGATGGATCGGGCTCGTGCAATCAGGGCGGGGCGACCACGGCGTGCACGGGCAACTTGAAGTGCGACGCGGCCATGGCGTCGTGCCTGTCGAGCTGCGGCACCGACGACACCAAGTGCGTGGCCGGCAACTACTGCGACGCGGGCACGTGCAAGCCCACGATCGCGGACGGCGGCATGGGGTGCACCGGCGGCAGCGCGTGCGTGAGCGGGTTCTGCGGCTCCAACAACGTCTGCTGCACGGCCCTCTGCTCGGCCCAGACCACGTGCACGACCGGCACCAACACGCTCGTCTCGACGCTCACGACCTGCAACGCCACGGGCGCTTGCAACAGCACGAGCATGACGTGCCCGAACAGCTTGATGTGCAACGCGGCGGGGACCGCGTGCCTCACGGCATGCGGGAACGCCAACGCGACGGGTGACGCGCGGTGCGTCGACACCGCTTACTGCGACGGCGTGAGCGGCGGCGACTGCCAACCGAAGAAAGCGAAGGACGCGAGCTGCGGTCGGCCCGCCGAGTGCACGAGCGGCCTCTGCACGATGGGCAACTGCGAGTAGCATCGCCCGGGGGGGACAATGCGATTTCCGTGCGCTGCGATCACGTTCGTGTGCTTGGCCCTCGCCGCGCCGCCTGCGCGCGGCGCGGGGCCGGGCGGCGACCCACGCGTTGCCGCCCGCGCGCTCGCGGAGACGACGTGCACGCCGGCGTCGTGCACGGGCAACACCCTCACGTCGGCGAAGACATGCAATGGCATGGGCGCGTGTACCCAAGGCGGCACCACCGCGCCGTGCGCCGATGACTTCGTCTGCAGCCCGACCGCGTGTTACGCGAGCTGCGCGACCGGGGGGGCGTTCGACGACGCGAAGTGCGTGAGCACCGACTACTGCGACTTCTTCGGCAAGTGCCAGAACAAGCTCGCCTCCGGCTCGTTCTGCTTCACCAACGGCTGGTGCCAGAGCAACGTGTGTCAGAGCAACGTGTGCATGTGATGCGCGCGTGAGCGCGCAGCGCGCCGATGCGATCTCCTCGCGCTTCGGCTCAGCGCGAGGCCCAGAGGCTCGCCATCGCGACGACGGCCGGCGCGGCAGCGGCGAGGCCCGCAGCGAAGGCCGCGGCGGCCTCGAGCCAAGGCAACACGCGGCCTGTGGCGCGGCGACGGCGAGCGATCACGAGCACGAGGAGACCGAGCGGCAGCGCCATGCTCGTGAGCAACAGCAGCGGCTGCGCGACCCAGGCGAACGCGCGCGGCGCGGCGATGAGCGACACGTCGGCACGGTGGAGCTGGAACGCGTAGCCGCCGGTGCGTGCCGGATCGGGCGTGGCCGCGACGCGCGCGGCGCGGAGATGACCGTGGGCGACGCGACGCACGACGAGCACCACGCTCGGCCCATCGAGCTTCGCGTCCGCGCCCGGGCGGCCGATGATCTCGAGGTGCGGACCGGCGAGGCCCGCGGGCACGCCGGGCGCGGGATCGATGCGATCGAGGTAGAGGCCCGTCTCCACGTCGTAAGCGAGCGCGTGCCGCTGGGGGCCGGGCGCGGTGCGCCTCCACATCAATTCACCGAGCGCCGGCGGTCGCGCGGGATCGGGCCAGGCGACCGGCCAGGCTCGACACTCGGTCCCTTCGGCGCGGCACAAACGCGGCGCGCCCGGCGCGGCCGCGGCGGCCTCGGCCGGAGGAAGACCGGGGATGGGCTGCCCCGAGAGCATCCCGAACAGAACCCAGTGATCCGATGCATCCAGCGTGGGCACCGCGAGATCGGGCTCCGGGCCGGGGATCACCACCACCGGTCCGCGCAGCTTGCGGAAGCCGTCGCCGGCGTTCGCGGCGATGAGCTCGGGCGCTTCCACCGCGTTCCAACGCACGCGCGGCACGGACAGCGCCGTCGCGAGCGGCAGGCCGGCGAGCGAGGTGGCCGTGGTCACGATCAGGAGCGCGAACGTGAGCGCGATCGCGCCGCGCCGCACGGTGGGCTCACCGTCGTGCCGCGGACGGTGCAGGAGCACCAAGATCGCCGTCAGCGCCCAGAGCGCGCCCAGCGCACCCCAGGAAGCGCGATCCCCCCGCAGGAGGCCGTCGACGAGCCGCTCACGCACGCGCCGAAGGTTAGTCGGACGACGCCCGCGCGGTAGGAGAAAGCAGCCCCCATCGAACGAAAGACGACAGCCAAAAGCCAAAGGGACCCGCATATTTGCCTCCCACCCCCGGCCGTCGGCTGGGCGGCGCCGGCCACCCGGGGAGGGCTGCTCCCGATCGGGGTGGGCTCGGTGCGAGGGGCGCTCCCTTTCGTTGCCCTGTCGCGCGCTTCGGCCTAAGAAGCGCGCCGCCAGCATGCTTCGGTCGCCGTCTTCCGGCTGCACGTCGATCGTCCTCGCGGTACCCCTCGCGCTCGCAGGGTGTGCCCCCGCGCAGGATCCGCCCGGGCGCAGCACCGAGACCGCACGGCCTGCATCTGCCCTGCGTTTGCCGGACGCGTCCGCGACGGCGGCGCCCGCCCCGCGCGTGGCCCCGGCGAAAGAGGCGCTCGAGCCCGGTCACGGCGCGCGCATCGCGAGCATTGCGATGCACACGTGGATCTACGTGGCGCCCCACGATCGCTCCACCAAGCTCGGTTACCTCCGCGCCGGCGCCGTCGTCGATCGCAGTGAGGCCTCCGCCGGCACCGACAACTGCGCGGGCGGCTGGTACCGCGTCAAGCCGCGCGGCTACGTGTGCGTGGGGAAGGGGGCCTCGCTCACGCTCGATCATCAGGTCGTCGCGGCCGCGTTTCGCGGCCCGAAGCGCCACGAGCCGCTCCCGTACCAGTACGTCACCTCGCGCGCGCCGCCGCCGCATCTCTACTTCCGCTTGCCCTCGCGCAAGGATCAGGAGCGCGTGGAAGGATCGACGCTCGGCTCGCACCTCGCGCTCGGCGGCGACGCCGAGTTCGCGCGCATGCCGCTCGACCCGGTGCCGCAGTTCCTCGCCGATGGACGCGATTTGCCGAAGCCATACGGCGCCGAGGAGAAGCTCCACTACTCGGTCCACACGGGCCGCGCCAAGGAGGCCACGGCCTTCGGTCTCATCACGTCGTTCGAGTGGACGAACCGCCGCTTCGGGCTCACCACCGAGCTCGATCTCATCCCGCTCGATCGCACCACCGCCGCGCGGGCGAGTGACTTCCACGGCGTCGCCGTCGAGCAGGAGGGCACGCCCGCGTTCGTGATCCACCAAGGCGCGACCAAGCTCCGCATGGACGCGGTCGGGCACCTTCGCGAGGAGGGCCACGCGCAGTTCCGATCGGGCTGGGTGCTCACCGGCAAGGTTCAAGGCGGCCTGCGCGAGACCACCGAAGGCGTCTGGCTCGCCGCGGAGGATCTGCTCATCGCCGAGCCGCACGACGATCCCGTCGGCTTCGCGGCGCAGGGGAAGAAGTGGATCGACGTCTCGATCAAGAAGCAGCTCCTCGTCGCCTACGAGGGCCGCCGCGCGGTCTACGCCACGCTCGTCTCCAGCGGCCGCGGTGGGATGGGCGATCCCGAGACGACGCACGCCACCGTGCGGGGCGTGTTCTACATCCACGCCAAGCACGTCTCCGGCACGATGGACGGCGATCCGGGCGTCGACTCGTACGACCTCCGGGACGTGCCCTACATCCAGTACTTCCACGAGGGCTACGCGCTGCACGGTGCCTTCTGGCACAACGATTTCGGCAAGCCGCGCAGCCACGGCTGCATCAACCTCGCCCCGACCGATGCCGCATGGTTGTTCGAGTGGACCGACCCGGGGGTGCCGGCGGACTGGCACGGAGCGGTCAACCCCGAGGGCGGGACGATGGTCTACACCCACGGGTGAGGCTGCCCGCGGCGTTGCCGAGAGCATGACCAATCGCTGACACGCGCGTGTTCGGCGCGGGGCGTATCTTCGAAGGCATGCGCCACACGGTCGCGATCTCGGACATTCACCTTTGTGAGATCGAGCCGACGGACGGCCTGTGGATGCGCTATCGCCAGGCCCCGTTCACGCCCGATCGCGAGCTCGCTGCGATGCTGGACGCGCTCCGCGCCCGCGTCGGGAAGGACAAGCTCAGCCTCGTCCTCAACGGCGACGTCTTCGACTTCGACGCGCCCCGCGTCATCGACGGCCGCACCGTCTTCCACGACCTCCCGCGCACCGCGGAGCACGCCTTGCCGGCGCTCCACGGCATCCTCGACGATCATCCCGAGTTCGTCGCCGCGCTCGGCCGCGTGCTCGCCGAGGGGCACGAGGTCGTCTTCATCTCGGGCAACCACGACGTGCAGCTCACCTTGCCCGAGATCCGCGAGGCGCTCGCCGCGCGCCTCGCCGATGCCGCGGGCGATGGCGCACCGCGCGCTTCGGTGCTCGAGCGCATCGTCTTCCGCGCGTGGTTCCACGAGACGACGGACGGCATCCTCCTCGAGCACGGTCACCAGTACGACGCGTATTGCTCCTACCGCACGCCGATGGCGCCGTTCGGCCCGGATTCGAAGGAGATTCAGCCCACGATGGGCTCGCTCTGCACGCGCAATCTCCTCTCGCGCATGGGCTTCTTCAATCCGCACGTCGACAGCTCGTTCATGCTCTCGGCGTTCGGCTACTTGGCCCACTGGGCGCGCTATTACCTCTTCTCGAATCGCTCGCTGGCGTTCGCGTACGTCGCCGGCGCCGCGCGCACGCTGGCCGAGCTCGTCCGCCGCCGTTTCCCGGGCAATCGCGCCCGTCGTCGCGCCGACGTGCTCGCTGCTGCCCGCGAGACGCAGAGCCCTCTGGTGCGCGTCGCACGCCACGCGCGCCTCTTCGCGGCGCCGTCGGAGGATCGTCTCTCGCTCGTCCTCCGCGAGTTCTGGGTCGATCGCATCGCGCTCGTCGCGGTCACGGTGGCGCTTGGGCTCCTGCTGTTCTTCGTCGCGGGTGGTCCCTTCGTCGTCGGCGCCGCGGTGGTGCCCGCGCTCTTCGTCACGTACGAGATCGCGGTGCCCAAGCTCGAGCTCGACGAGACGTGGCGTCGCGTGCAGCAGGTCGCGCGTCGCGTCGCTCGTGTCCATCGCGCCCGCGCCGTGGTCTTCGGGCACACGCACAAGCCCGAAGGCTCGTGGGAAAATGGCGTGTTCCACGGCAACACCGGATCGTGGTCACCGGCGTACGCCGACCTCGCGTGCACCCAGCCGCTCTCGCCGGAGCGCCCGCTCATCTGGCTGCGGAGCGAAGGCGACAGGCTCGAAGGCGGCCTCGTGCGTTGGGCCGACGGTCGCTTCTCGGAGAGCTGATCGATCCTGCGCGCGCGATGCGCTCACCGCGATCGCGCGCGCGGCTCACCTCGTCGCGGCGGCCAGCGCCGAAGAGGCGTTCTTCAGCGCGCCGTCGACGGCCGCATCGAGCGCATCCATCTGGAGCTGGTTGAGCTCGCTCGGGCCACGCACCTGCGCGGCATCGGCGAGCGCGGATGCGGCGCCGCTCATCGTGCCCTTGAGCGTCTGATCGGGCACCTTGCGGATGAGGAACTCCACCCGCGCCGCGTAGCCGACGCCGTCCGAGCCTTGCTTCTTCGCGAGCTGCATGAGCGACCCATCGAGCGCGAAGACGGGGAGGTTGCGGCTCTTCCCTTCGGCCGCGGCGTCGGCGCCGTCGGCGAGCATCTCCACGCCGGGCACCTGCGCGATGCGCGTGCGCGCGCTCGCCTTGAGCGCGCCGACCAGCGTCGGCCCCGTCACGCCGGACTTGTTCTCGACCTTGCCGAGCGACACGAGGAACTTGGCTTTGCCCTGCGTGGCCCCACCGCCGGACAAACGCTTGGCGACCTGCTCCATCTGGTTCTTCACGCCGGCATCGGACTCGCGCCCCGCCGCAGCGCGCAGCGCGGCTGCGGCGCCCGAATCACCGAGCGCGCCCAGCGCTGCCGCCGCGGCCGAGCGCACGGCCGGATGAGAATCGCCGAGCGCCTTCTCCAAAGCCGGACGCGCGCCGTGGTTCTTCGACTTGCCGAGCGCGAGCGCGGCGGCCACGCGCACGCGGAAATCGCCCCCGGTCGCGAGGTCGCGGAAGTACGACGAGTCGTCCTGCGCGCGCGAGACCGGCACCGAGCCGAGCGTCGATAGCGCGGCGAGGAGCCCCGCGATCACCGCGGTGGCGACCCTGTTCGCCCTCGATCCCGCGATCTTGTGCGTAGCCACCACGCGTCTCCTCGTGCGCCCCGATATGCCCAATCCAAACGCTGGACGCCCGCGTCGCGCGCCGGTTGGGCCACGTGCGACGCGCACCCCCGCTTCCGAGCCCCGAATCATCAAGGAGACCGGTCTTCGAATCAAGCATGGCAGGGCCGAGTGACACGAATCACCCACACTGTGTCCCACATCGGCGCTGACGCAGTGATGTCGTTCACCACGAGCCACAATGCATTTCGATGATGCCTTTGGGATCGGCCCATCGCTGAACGACGACAACTCCATCCGCCTGGGTGCGTGCATGAAGCGATGCAATCGATGCGTCCTCCAGGAAAGCGTGCGTGACGCGTCGCAACGATGAAGCGCCGAGCCCCGAGAGGGCGCAGCGATTCGATGACCAAGGTGCGGGTCCGTGATGCGAGGCCGTGACGGCGCGATGGATCGGCGGACACCGAGCTCGAAATCGGCGAGCCACGCAGTTCGATGATGGAGGGCCACGCTCGCGCTGCGGCCGAGCGCGCGATCCTCGAGCGGTGCGTCCGCAACGGCGACGCAGCCTGTTTCGGCAGGCGCGTCGCACGCGGTGAGCGATGCGTCCGTGATGCGTGGAGGGGAGGGAGAGCGAACGACGGATGCGTTCGCGAGGGAGGCCGCATCCGCGACGGGCCGTCGCGGACACGCGATCAGAACAGGATGCCGAGGTACCAGCGCAGCGTCTGCGCGATGGCCGTATCGAGCTTCGGCTTGGTGCCATCCGCATCGGGCGCGACGGAGGTCGCGTAGTTGTCCTTCTGGTACTGCATGTACCCAAGGCCGGCGAGCGGGAACAGGACGCCGTACTCGAGCGACGTGAAGAAGCCGCCCATCTTCTCATGGTCGTCGTTGAGCGTGCCGTCCTTCGACTGGAAGTAGAGCTTGCCGTTGAGCTCCACGCCGAGGTCGCGCGCGTGGCCGGGCGTCTGGATGAACTCGCTGGCGCGGCTCCAGATCACCGCGGCGCCGCCGCCGATGCGCTGGCCGTTCTTGTCGCGTTGGAAGTCGTACTCGACGCTGGGCCGGAAGTAGTACGCGCCCTGCACGCGGCCGAGGATGTTGCGGAAGAGGATGAGATCGATGCGGTAGTCCGGGTGGAACCGGAACTCCGTGTAGGAGCGATCGGTCCCGTGCTTCGTCTCCAGCTGCTGAGGAGCGGGCCGGATGGATTCCGACCCTGCATCGCCGCTCGCCCAACCGAAGCCGAACTGGATGCGCAGGCGGTCCTCGATGGCGCGGAACTCGCTCTGCGTGACGACACCGAACTGACG
Organism: Minicystis rosea; assembly: GCA_001931535.1. Lineage (GTDB taxonomy): Bacteria > Myxococcota_A > Polyangia > Polyangiales > Polyangiaceae > Minicystis > Minicystis rosea. The sequence goes on along the minus strand of CP016211.1, from coordinate 3,909,763 downwards.
GATCTTGTAGCCCGGGTTCTTCGGATCATCCTTGTTGGCGTAGTTGCTCGCGCCCGTGCCGCCGGTGATCGAGGTGCTGTCGATCGATCCGTAGATCATCGACGCCTCCGCCTCGAAGCGGAACTTGCGGTAGAGGATCTGCAGCCAGAGGTCCGGGATGTAGGCCTGTGCACCGCGACGGGTGAGGCCCTGGTTGTATTGGGCCGAGCTCACGCCGAGGCCGGGGCCGGTCGCGCCGCTGGTGTCGTTGGCGAGGAACTGGTTCCGATAGACGAAGTAGATACCGCCGTTGACGACGACTTGGCCCTTGGCCAGCTCGAGGCGCTGCAACTCGGGGTTGCGGCGGCGCACGAGGACGAGGCCGTACTGGTTCACATCGTCGTATTGGGACAGATCGTAGGGCTGGCCTTGCTGCTGGTTGAGGTTCGCGCTGGTCGCGCCCTCGTTGGCGAAGTCCCACATACCAGCGAAGTACAGGTCGTACTTCTTGATGCCGGTGACGAACATGATGCGGTCCGAGGTGGACTGCCAATCGGAGTCGTGGCCATCACCGCTGTTCGCCACCATGCCGAGACCCCAGTGACTCGGCATGCGGCCGAAGCGCAGGAGGCCGACGGGCGTCACGTACTCACCCCAGACGCGCTTGACGGAGATGGAGTTCTGCGTGCTGTTCTGGCTCGCCGTGGGCGTCCATTGCGTGGTCGCGAACGCGCCGAGGGCCGAGTACCCGCCGCGCTGCTGCGCCTGATACGCGCCGACGGTTCCGCTGCCGTAGGGCACGTTCGAGTACCCCTCGGGCGTCGAGCCGAGCACGAGGTTGTCGAGCATGTCGATCTGCGCCATCACGCGTAGGTTGTCGCTGATGTGCAGCTCGGGGTTGAGCCGGAAGCGCATGTTCGCGCCGGCCTGCGTGTTGTTCTTGCAGGCCTGAGCCATTTTGAGGGACGGGTCGGAGCCGCAGAGCACCACCTTGTGCAGCCCCGAGACGTTGCCGGTCTGACCCGCGGGCTGATGATCGTTGTCCGGCGGTTGGGGCCAGAGCGACGTGGTGGAGGGTGCGTCGAGTCGGCCGAGGGCGAAGTTGTGGAAGAGCTCCGAGCGGACGCGGTAGTAGCCGTGGATCTCGAAGACGGGACGCGCCTGCGTCCACCAATCTTCGGCGAAGACGTCGCTCGGCTTCGCGCCGATCTCGCCCGTGGGCGCAGGGCGATCGAGGCCTTGCTTGGTGAGGGCCTTGGCGTCGCGATCCGGATCGGGTGCAGCGACCTGCGCGGGCGGCGGCGCGGGCTGGGCGGCCGGAGCGGCCGGCATGAGCGGCGCATCCGCGGGGGCAGCCTTCGCGGCGGGAGCGGCCGGCGGTTGCGCGGGAGGTGCAGGCTGGGCCGGAGCAGGCTGGGCCGGGGCAGGCGGCGCGGCGGGCGCAGGCTGCGCGGCTGCGGGCGAGGTCGAGAGCACGAGGCCGGCCGTGAGACAGCCGCCCACGAGCCCGGGCAGCACCTCGTTCGATCGACTGAGCTTGGCCAAGAACCGCGAAAGAATCCGCATCGGCGTGGTTTCTTCTCTTCGCGCGCCGGCGGGATGCGGGGCGCAGGTCGAGAGGTTGAAGGAGCGAACGGCTGCTCGGGGCTCGTCCGAGGCGCCTGGGTCCGGAGGATGCCGGAGAAAGCCCAGCGGGCGGGCGCGCGAGCACGGGCGATGTCTCATGCCCGGCCGGTGTGGTCAAGCTGGCCCGCGCGTGGAGACGAGCGATGTGCCTCCAAGCGAGCTTCGGCAGCGGCGGCGCTCACGTGCGGAGACGCGCGCTCGGTGGGCAACCCGAATCGCCGACAGGCGAGGCATGACGGTGCAGTGCGCCCATCAGGTGACGGCGGTCACCCGATCTCACACGTGCCGTCCTGGGCGCGCCTCTTGGAAATCGCAAGCACTTGCGTAGGATGGCTAAACCACCCGTACCCCATCCCGACCCCCAAAACGAGGATTGATGAGAACGATACGTGCGCTGTTGCTCTTCGCCGTGAGCGCGGCAGGGCTCTCGCTGCTGCCGGCGACGTCCCACGCCCAGACCACCCCGGCCGCGCAGAAGGGCGAGTTCAGCGTCCAGAACTTCGCGCCCGCGCCCGGCACGAAGAACTTCATCGGCGTCGAGACCCTCCGCATGGACGGGAACTGGGGCTTCTCGGCGGGGCTGTTCTTCAACTACGCGAAGAACCCGTTCGTGGTGCTGAGCTGTCGCTCGGAGACGAACTGCTCCGACAAGAACGCGACGAACAAGACCGACACGCACGTCGTCAGCGACATGTTCCAGTGGGATCTGCTGGCCGCGATCTCGCCCATCAAGCGCCTCCAGATCGGCCTGCGTTTGCCGGTGACGTACGTGAAGGGCGACGGCATCGACCCGCAGACGGGCGGCCCGCTGCAGGGCGGCATCGCCAAGTTCGGCGTGGGCGATCCGATGCTCGAGGGCAAGGTGCGCATCTTCGGCGGCGCGCAGGACCCGTTCTTGATCGGCGCCGCGGTCGACGTGAGCTTCCCCGTGGGGCACGCGTTCAGCGACAGCGCCAACAACAAGCAGTACTACCTGGGGAACTCGTCCCCCGTGACCGTCGGCCTGCGCGGCATCTTCGACGGCGCGGTCGGGCCTCTCCAGTTCGGCGTGAACCTGCGCGGCGTCTTCCGTGACAAGGCGACGCTCGGCTCGACCGAGGTCGGGCCCGTGGATTTCCGCTACGGCGTGGGCCTCGGGTTCAAGGTGAGCCCCATCTTCCGGATCATCGCCGAGGGCTACGGCTCGACGCAGTTCACGGCGAAGAACGGCACCAACACCCTGGAGACGGACGGCGCGCTCGAGCTGAGCACGCTCGACTCGCGGCTGATCATCCGCGCGGGCGGCGGCGCCGGCATCATTCAAGGCGTGGGCGTGCCCAACGCGCGCGCCTTCGTGGGCCTCACGTTCGCGCGCGAGGTCGGCGATCAAGACGGCGACGGCATCCCGGACACGGAAGACAAGTGCCCGACGATCGCCGAGGACAAAGATCAGTTCGAGGACGCGGACGGCTGCCCCGATCCCGACAACGACGGCGACAAGATCCCCGACGAGAAGGATCGCTGCCCGAACAAGCCCGAGACGATCAACGGCTTCCAGGACGCCGACGGCTGCCCGGACGAGGTCTCCGATCGCGACAAGGATGGCATTCCCGACGACGCCGACAAGTGCCCCGACGCCGGCGGCAAGGACATCATCCGCAACCACGGGCCGAACTACGGTTGCCCCGATACGGATCACGACGGCATCCCCGATCACCTCGACAAGTGCCCGAAGGAGCCCGAGGACACCGACGGCTTCCAGGACATGGACGGCTGCCCCGATCCCGACAACGACGGCGACAAGATCCCCGACGAGCAGGACGAGTGCATCGACCAGCCGGAGACGTACAACGGCTTCAAGGATGAAGACGGCTGCCCCGACACGGCGCCCGATCGCGATCACGACGGCATCCCCGACGGGCTCGACAAGTGCCCGGACAAGCCGGAGAACTTCAACGGCTACGAGGACGCGGACGGCTGCCCCGACAAGGGCCCGAGCCTCGTGCAGATCTCGGACACGGGGATCAAGATCCTCGAGAAGGTCGAGTTCGCCACGGGCAAGGACGTGATCCAAGGCCCGAAGAGCTTCAAGGTGCTCGACGCGGTCGCCGGCGTGCTCGGCGCGCACAAGGAAGTGTGGTTGGTCGAGGTCGGCGGCCACACCGACAACGCGGGCCCCGCCGACGAGAACCGCAAGCTCTCGCAGAAGCGGGCCGAGGCCGTGGTGAAGTACCTCGTGAGCAAGGGCGTCGACGTGTCGCGGCTCGTGGCCAAGGGCTACGGTCCCGACAAGCCTCTCGCGGACAACAAGTCGATCGGCGGCAAGCAGAAGAACCGCCGCGTCGAGTTCGTGATCCTGAAGAGCAACAAGAACCCGGGGACGCCGGCGGCCGCCGCCGCACCGGCCCAGGGCGCGCCCGCGCCCGCCGCCCCGCCGAAGCAATAGCGCGACGACGGTCCGAGGACGCGGCGAGCCCGCGTCCTCGGAGGCGGGCCTTCCCCTCGAAAAGGCCTCATTCGCCGCCGTTTTTCACGATTCTCACGAAATCGGTCACGAATCGCGCCGCCGCCGCCACCTGGGCGTCGGCAGTGTGCGGAACCGCCGCTGCCCGGAGCTGTCCTGGTACATTCGCGACGCGGGGGGTCAGATCGATTCACCGCCGTCGCCGTCTTCTCCGCGGAGGTTCGATCCGATGCTCCCTGCGGTCCTGCGTGCGCGCGTGGCGCGCGGCTTTCTCGGGCTCATCGCGCTGGCTGTGCCGGCGCTCTCCTGCGCGCCGCCGGAGCGGCCGCTCCTGCCTCGATCCCAGACGTGGGCCGAGCTCCGCACCATCCGGCGCGGAGTCACCGTGAAGCCGCCGGAGGAGCGCGATCGCGCGCCGTATCCGCGCGAGCGTCTGGTCGACGGCGAGGTGGTGCGCGTCGCACCCGAAGGGCTCGCGTGGCTCAGACGCGACGGCGGCGCGACGCTGCTCGTGCACGGCCCGGCCGAGCTCACGTTGCGCGCGGAGAGCGTGGAGCTGCGCGAAGGGCGCGTGTTCGTGGATACGCCGTCCGATCGTGTGGTCGCGATCGATACGCCGGCGGGCCCACTGCACCTCGCGCACGTGCGCGCGAGCCTCGACGTGGGCAAGGACGCCGCCGAGATCTACGTGCTCGCCGGCGAGGTGCGCGCGGAGGGCGCGAACGAGCCGGGCAGCCGATCGGGAGCCGCGCACGCCGGTGAGCGGCTCACGCTGAAGGGGGGGAAAGATGCGCGCGCCGTCACCGCACCGGTGCTGGCCTGGGACGATTGGACGGGCGGGCTGGCGACGACGGATCGCACGGCGGAGCCGTCACCGTACGGCGTGGGCACGGTCGGCGCGCGTCGCCCCGGCGAAACGGGAGCGCCGCACTTCCCGCTCGCGATTCAGAAGCTCGACGTGAAGGTCACCATCGAGCAGGACTTCGCGATCACCGAGGTCGACGAGGTCTTCTTCAACCCGAGCTCGGAGACGGTGGAGGGCGTGTATCGCTTCCGCACGCCCGACGGGGCGACGCTGTCACGCTTCGGCGTCGATCGCGACGGCGTGATCAAGTGGGGCCGCGTGAAGGAGAAGCAGGCCGCGGCCGCGCAATACCAGGCCAACGTGTATCGCGGATCCACCGAGGATCCGGCGCTGCTCGAGTGGGACGCGCCCGGCGTGTACCGCGCGCGGCTCTACCCGATCGGGCCCGGCGAGGCACGGCGCGTGGTGGTGACCTACGCCGAGTGGTTGCCGCGCACGGGCGAGAAGCACGAGCGGCGGCTCTACGTGTATCCGATGGCCGCCGACGGCGCGGAGGAGAGCCTGCCGCACGTGGAGGAGCTGTACGCGAGCATCGATCTGTCGCGCGCCGGCGCGAAGGACGTGCGCGCCGGCATGGCCGGGGTACGCGCCGGCGAGTCGCTCGTGGTGCGCGCGCACGACTTCGTGCCGCGCGCCGATTTGGCCATCGAGCTGTTCGACGAAGGGCCGCAGACGTGGCGCGGATACCGCGCGTCGCACGTGATCGACGCGGAGACGTTGCCGCCGTCGGAGCGCGCGGAGGCGCGGCGCAAAGCGGGCGCCGAGGCCGACTACGTGCTGGTTCCGGTCTGGGACGGCGACATCCCGGGAGCCACGGGGACGGGCCTCGATCTCGCGATCGTTGTCGACACCTCCGCCGCCACCGATCCCGCGTCCCTCGCGATCGCGCGTGCCGCGACCGGCGCGCTGCTCGCGCATCTCGGCAAGGACGATCGCGCCGTGGTCTGGGCCGGCGACAGCAGCTTGCGTCCCATCGTGCCCGGCCGCGATCAGCTCGCGCCCGTGGATGAAGCCGCGCGCCGCGAGATCCTCGCGCGCCTCGCGGCCACGCCGCGCGGAGGCGCCACCGATCTCGGCGCCATGCTGGCATCGGCGGCGTCGCGCCTCGGCGATCCCACGCGGCGGAGCGCGGTCGTGTACATCGGCGACGGCGCGCCCACCGTCGGCGAGCTCTCGCTCGTGGACCTCCGCGAGCGGCTCGACAAGCTGCCGCGTCCGGTGCGCATCTTCGGGCTCGGGGTCGGCGACAGCGCCGACATGGCCATCCTCAAGGGGCTCTCGCGAGGCTCGTTCGCCGAGCGCATCGGCGACGCCAACGCGGCGGGGCGCGCGGCGCTGCGCTTGCTCGAGGCCGCCGAGCGTCCCGCGCGTCTCGGCGCGAGCGTCGATCTCGGCCCCACGGTGGAGCGTGTCTTCCCGCGTGATCTCGGCGCCGTCATCGCGGGCGACGGGCAGGTCGTCATCGGCCGCCTCACGGGCGCGGCGCCGTCCGTCATGCTGGTGAAGAGCCCCGCCGGCGAGCAACGCGTGCCGATCCGCGTGAGCACGATCGACGATCACGGCGACCTCCGCCGCCGGTGGGCCGAAGGGCGGCTCGCGCAGATGATCGACGAAGGCGTGGGGCGCGCGGCCATGGTCGATCTGGGCACGCGCAACGGGATCATCACGCCGGTGACCTCGCTCTACGTGCCCACGAAGAACGAGATGACGACGGAGGAGCGGAGCGAGCTCGAGGAGGCCCGCAACAAGCGCGTGTCGCGCCCCCCGGTGTCGAAGAACCGGGCGCACCGCGATGAAGACGGGGAGGGCGAAAAGAGCCTCGAGGCGGTTGACAAGGAAGGCGGCACAGGCGCGCGCGCCAAGGGCGAAGAGGGGTCGATGGGCAAGCGTCCCTCGACCTGGGATCGGCGCTCGGCCGATGGCACCGGTGCGCCGCGTGGGAGCACCTTCGGATCGACCACCGAGGACAAGCCTGCGGTTGCGCAGGCGCAGGCGCTCGCGACGGCTGCGCCCGCCACGCCGGCCGCTGTTGCAGCGGCTCCGTCGGCGGCACCGATGGATGAAACGGCGGCGCGTGGGCCGCGGCGCGAGCCCGAGGCGGCGAAGCCGACCGACGCCAAGCTGGAGCGTGGCCGCTTGGGCGGCACGCATCGCGCGGTCAACGTCGACCAGAGCAATGGAGTGCCGGGCGCGGTGACCACCATCGTCACCGAACAAGAGCGGGCTCAGGGCGACCTGTGGGCGGGCAACGCGCCCCGCGAGCCCGACGTCGACCTCGCGTCCGGCTTCGCCGCCGGCCTCCCGCTCTCCGGCATCGGCGAAGGTGGAGGTGGCCGCGGCGAAGGCATCGGGCTCGGATCGATCGGCGCGATCGGGCACGGATCGAAATCGCGAGACGCAAAGCCGGCGCGCATGATGCGCTGGAAGGGCGACGGCGACGAGCTCGCCAACCTCAGCCAGAAAATGCAGAAGACGGCCGAAGACAGGCGCCGCCCGGAGGCCGAGATCATCGTGCGCATCGGCGACGTGTCGCACGTGGTCCGTCGTTGCGGTGGCGCCGCGTCGCTGCCGCTCGAGGAGCGCGTGGCGTTGTGGCGCGAGCGTCTCGCGTCCGTCGCGGGCCAGCCGAACGCCGTGGCGCAGGTGTATCGCCGCGCGCTCGCGGCGTGCGAGGCGCCGACGTACCGCGAGCGCAGCCGGCTGCTCTCCATGCTCCTCGACGCGCTCCCGCGCATCCCCGATCGCGTCGCGCTCTGGCGCATCATGTTCGGCGATCTGGGCGCGGCCGACGCGCTCTATCGCGGGATCCTCGCGCGTGTGCGGGCGCCCGCGGAGCTGCGCGCGCTGCACGATGCGCTCGGTCTGCGCACCATCGATCCCGGCGTCCTCGGCAAGCTCCTCGCCGAGGCCAAGACGCCCGGCGAGCGCGTCACCAAGCTGCGCGGCCTCACGGCGCAGTGGCCCGATGATCAAGCGCTCGCGCTCAAGCTCCTCGACGCGCTCGAGGACGCGAGTGACGACTCGGGCGCCCGCGAGCTCGGCCGCGCGCTCCGTGCTCGTCCCGACGCCGGCGCGCGCGTGCGCATCGCGGTCGGCGAGCTCTATCTTCGCCTCGCGGCCCGCGCCGCCGAGCCCGCGCAGAAGGCCGATCTCGAAGGCGAAGCGCGGCGCGCCTTCGGCGAGATCGTCGAGTTCTCACCGGACGATCCCATCGCGCGCCGGACCATCGGTGATCTCCTCCGCGCCCACGGCTGGTACGCCGAGGCCGCGCGCCAATACGAAACGCTGGCGCGTCTCACGCCCGACGATGCCGGTGTCCCGCTGCTGCTCGCGGCCGCCGCGCAGGGGCAGGGCCGGCTCGAAGAGGCCGTGAAGTGGACCGAGAAGGGCGGCACCGCGGGCGCGCCCGATGCCGAGCAAAGCCCGGCCCGCACGGCGCGCGCGTTCGCCGCGACGTACCTCGCATGGGGGCGCCTCGAGGCGCTCGAGGCCGGCCGCAAGAGCGAGGCCGAGGCCCTCGCTGCGCGTCTCGTGCGCGTGCGATCGACCGAGCGCGCTTCCTCGGAGACGCTTCGCGGCACGCGCGCAACGTTGGTGTGGGCGCATCCGGAGCTGCACCCGACGCTGTGGACCAACGCGCTCGGCGCCGCCATGCCCGCGCCCGAAGGTGACGTCACCCTCGGCGTCGCGGCGGCCACCGTGCCCGATCGCGACGGTGCCTTCGTCGAGGTGCGGCTCGAGCCCGACGAGGTCGAGCACGCGGCGCGTCTCGGCGCCGAGGCCATCCTCACGGTGGTGTTCGACGAAGGTGGGGAAGGGGAGAAGATCCTCCGCACACCCATCCGCTTTGCTCGAGGAGGGCCCGCGATTCGTCGCTTCTCCCTCGGGGCGCACGACGTGAAGGAGGTGTCGCGATGAGCGGCGAACGCATGCGCATCGTCGTCACGCGCGGTGATCGCTACGACATCGCCGAGTGGTCTCCGGGCGAGCCCACCTGGTTCGGCGCCGGCTCGTCCGCGCCCTACCGTCCTTCGTCCACGCCGGTGCTCTTCGCCGCGATCGCCGCGCTCGTCACCATCATCGGAACCATCGTGCTCCTTCGCGGGCAAGCGCCGGCCGTGCGCCGCCCGCTCGTGCCCACCATCGCCGATCTCTCCGCGGTCCACGCCGGCGTCACCGTGGGCGCGCACGCCGTCCGCCGCGCCGAGCGGCTCACCGTCGGCGACGTCGTGCAGACCGACGACGGTGGTCGCGCGCGCCTCCGTCTCGACGACGGCACCGCCATCGTCATCGATCGAAGCACGCGCCTCGAGGTGCGCGCGAACGGTATCTCTCTCGCCTCCGGCCGCATCTTCGTGCTGGGCGCGCCGGGCGCGCACACCGACATCGATCTCGGCGGCGGCAGCGCCGTCGTGAGCGGCGCCGACATCGGTGTCTCGCGCTCCGCATCGGACGCCAAGGTCTACGTGGCGCGCGCCGAGATCACCGTGCGCGCGGGCGGCGCCGAGACCTCCGTTCGCGCCGGCGACACCGCCACGTTGTCCGGCGGCAAGGTGACTGTCGCTCCCGAGCGCGGCTACGACGACTGGACCGCCGGCATGGCCGCTCCGTGGACGGTGAGCGGCGCGCCTCGTCGCGCCGTCGGCGAGCTGTGGGGCCACGCGGGCGCCGACGATCCCGCTGCGCCGCTCACGCTTCGCGCGCACGAGGTGCGGGCCACCGTCATGCGCGAGCTCGCCGAGACCGAGGTCCGCACCACCTTCTTCAACGGCGGCAGCGCCGCGGTCGTCGGCGACTTCCGCATGGCCCTCCCGCCGGGCGCGATCGTCTCGCGCTTCGCCGTCGCCCGCGGCGAGAACGTGTCCGAGGGCCGCGTCGCGCTCGCCGCGCGCGGATCGACCAGCGGGAGCCTCGGCGCCGATGCGCTCGAGTGGGCCGGCGAAGGCTGGGTTCGCGGCACCATTCCCATGATCGCGCCGGGCGCCGTGGTGACCGTGATCGTCGGCTATGCCGAGTGGCTCTCCCCGCGCCCCAAGGCCGAGGGCAACAGCCTCGTCGTCCAATATCGCTACCCCATGGTCGGCGACGCGGCGCCGCCGCTCGTCGGCGAGTTCCTCGCGCGCGTCGACGCCGGCCCATCGCGCCCTCTGTCGCTCGCCGCCGGGCTCGGCGCGCGCGTCGACGGTGCCGCGGTCGAGCTGCGTCGCCCCGACTTCCGCCCCACCGCGGACCTCGTCGTCGATGTCGAGATCGAGCCCTCCCGCGCGAACCCCGAGACCGCAGCCCCGTCTGCGCGTCTCTACGCTGCGCCGCCCGTCGGCGATGACGAGGCCGGCACCCTCCTCGTGCGCACCGAGCTCGCCCCGCGTCGCGTCGTCGAAGGCGGCGTCACGCTCGCCCTCGTCGTCGACGCCTCGGCCAGCGTCGAGCCCGCGCTCCTCGACGCCGAGCGCGCCCTCGTGGAGGCCGTGCTCGCCGGCCTCGGTCCGCGCGATCGCGCCGTCGTCATCGCCGCGGACCAGGGCACGCGATTCGTTGGACCTCAAACGATTGGCCCGGTCGACGACGCACGCCGCAAGGCCATCACGGCCGCCCTCGCCGCCGTCGCGCCCGGCGGCGCCACCGATCTCGGCCGCGCGCTCGAGGCCGGCGCCGACGCGCTCGCCCAGGCCGGCGATGCCGCGTCCGGAGGCCTCGTCGTCTACGTCGGCGACGGCTGGCCGACGGTCGGGGACACCACCGTCGATCTCGTGCGCGCCCGCCTCGCGCGTCGCAAAGGCGGCGCTCCGCGCGTGGGCGCGGTCGCCGTCGGCCCGCTCGCCAACCGCTTCGCGCTCGCCGCCCTCGCGCGCGGCTCCGGTCCCATGCTCGAGATCGCTGATGCGAGCGACGCCGCGCGCGCGGCCATCGAGCTGCTCTCCGACGCTCTCCGTCCCACCGTCGCGGGCGTCGAGATCGATCTCGGCCCTGCGGTCGAGCGGGTCTATCCCCGCGGCCCGCGCGCCGTCGTGGCCGGCGACACCGTGACCGCGGTCGGTCGTTTCCGCGGCGATCTCCCGCGCGAAGTCACGCTCCGCTACCGCGACGCCAACGGCGCGCACGAGGAGCGCCGTCCCATCATCGTCGAGCGCGCCGAGCGCGAAGCCGACGTCTCCCGTCGCTGGGCCGCGGCGCGCGTCGAGGAGATCGCGCTCTCCGGCCGCGGCCGCGAAGCCGCCACCGACGTCGCGCTCCGCGCGGGTCTGCTCACGCCGTGGACCGGCTGGGTCATCGGCCTCGGCGACGGCTACAACGCCACGCGCCTCGACACGCGCATCCTCGATCTCGCGGTGGGCCGCGAGGCCGGCTTCTCCGCGGCCTTCGCCACCCCGCGCGCCACCTTCGGCGCGCTCACGGGCGTGATCCACGAGACCGAGGACGACGGCGCCGCCGACGACAAGGAGGACGCCATCAAGGGCCCGATCGCCAACGCTGCGCGCCGCGTGCTCGACGACGCCACCGCGGCGGTGCGCGCCTGCCGCGACTCGCGCGCCGCCCTCCGGCCCGAGCTCGCGGGCAGCCTCGACGTCGCCTTCGACGTCGACGGCGACGGCCATGCGCTCGCGGTGCGCGTCAAAGGCTCCTCCGGCGCCGACGACGAGGCCCTCGATCGTTGCGTCGAGAGCGTCGTCCTCGGCCTCTCTTTCCCCGCCAGCGGCCTCAAGGTGAAGATCGCGGTCCACTCCGTCATCGATCTCCCCGCGCCGCGCACCGGCCCGCGCGGCCGCCGCTGCTCGCCGACCTCGACCTTGCCGATGCCGCTCCGCCGCGGCGTGTGGCGCGAGCGCCTCGATCGCGCGGCCGCCGCCGCGGTCTACCTCGACGCCAAGCGCTCCTGCGAGCTCCCGACGTGGACCGACAAACGCGCGCTCATCGAGCTCATCCTCATCCAACAGGAGGACGGCGTCGCCCGCGTCTTCCTCGCCCGCGAGCTCGATCGCAACGGCGAGGCCGACGCCGCCGCGCTCATCCGTCGCGAGGCCGTGCGCCGCGCGCGCTCACCCGAGGAGATGCGCCGCGTACGTGTTGCTCTCCTCGGCGACGAGCGTTACCCCGTCGGCCTCTTCCGCAAGCAATACGGCGCCGTCGGCGACGACACCGCCCGCCTCGCCGTGGTGCGCCGTTACCTCTCCCTCGCGCCCCACGACGTGCGCCTCCGCCGCCGTCTCTTCGCGCTCCTCGAAGCGCTCGGCAAGAAGGCCGAGCTCGCCGACGAGATCCGCCTCGTTCGTCGCGATCCCTTCGCCGACGCCGGCCTGCTCGCCGACGGCGCCTCCGCGCTGCGCCGTCTCGGCGACGAAGCCGAGTCGCGCCGCGCCTTCGGTGAGCTCGTCGAGCGTGCCCCGTCCGATCCCTGGGCGCGCGCTTTCCTCGGCGATCGCCTGCGCAACGAAGGTTGGTTCGACGACGCCGAGAGCGCCTACGCGGCCCTCGAGCAGCTCGTCCCCGGTGAGCCGGCCGGCGCCTTGCGCCTCGCCCTCGCGCACGCCGGTGCCGGCCGCATCGACATCGCGGAGCGCATGCTCTCCCGCGTCGCGCAGACCGGCGGTCGCGCCGCCGACGCGCGCCTCGGTGATCTCGCCGGCCGCCTCGCGCTCGCCCTCCTCGCCGAAGCGCGCGCCCGCCCGGGCGTCACGCCCGCCGAGCAGGACCAGATGATCCGCGCCGCCCTCGAGCTGCCTCGCCCGCCCGGCGCCACGCTCATCCTCCTCCGCGCGCCCGCGGGAGCGCACACCATCGACGCGAAGCTCCTCCGCGGCCCCAAGGACGCACGCGAAGAGCGCGCGCCCGAAGTCGACGCCGCGGGCATCGGCCTCTACGCGCTCCGCCTCGATCCCGGAGATGGATCCAACGCCGTCCTCCGCCTCCGCCGCCCCTCCGAGCTCGCGCCCGCGCGCCCGACGAAGGTGCGCGTCGACGCCCTCGTGCCCGACGGCGACGGCAAGCCGCCGAAGCTCGTGAGCACCGAGGTCGATCTCCCCATCTCGGGCAAGTCCGTCGACATCGCTTGGAACGGCGCCGCCTGGGGCGGTTGATCGCAGCCACGCATCCACCCATCCGCAGCGCGCGCCGGTGCTTGGCGCCGGCGCGCCGCATCGGCATCGTGCGGTCATGCTCCTCGATCGCCCGTACCTCGGCGCAGCGTTGTTCCTCGCGGGATCCGCGCTCATCCCCGGTTGCGGCGCGCGCTCGAGCTTGAGCGCGCCATCCCTCATCGCCGAGCCCACCTGCGGCAACGGCATCGTCGACGCCGGCGAGGAATGCGACGACGGCAACGCCGACGACACCGATACGTGTCTGCACACGTGTCGCTTCGCGCGCTGCGGTGACGGCGTGGTGTGGAGCGGCGTCGAAGGCTGCGACGACGCGAACACCGTCAACACCGACGCGTGCCGGAACAACTGCGCCATCCCCACCTGCGGCGACGGCGTCCTCGATCCCGGCGAAGAATGCGACGACGGCAACGCCGACGACACCGACGCCTGCACCTCGCGTTGCTTCCTCGCGAAGTGCGGCGACGGCTTCGTTCACGCCGGTGTGGAAGCTTGCGACGCCGGCCCGGCCAACGCCGATCGTCCCGCCATCCTCTTACGCCAAGGCTCGCTCCTCCGGCCCGTGCGCCCGCTCGATCGCCCGAGCGACATCGTCACCTTCTATTCCTACAGCTCGTCCAGCGCGCACACCGGCCTCGAGGCCCTCGGCGCGAGCGAGCTCTTCCTTCACCGCAACCTCGCCACCGGCGTGCTCAGCCTCGTCACCGAGCACGGCGTCGACGTGGACGCCTCCGGCCAGAAGCAGCCCAAATCCCACGTAATCCAGCGCTTCTTCGGCCTCCCCGCGGGCGTCGTCATCGCCGTCGCCGACGACAAGAGCGAGGAGCTCTTCATGGACGGCGACACCTCCGCCCTCGGTGATTGGAGCTTCGACGGCAACACCGACGGCGGCGCCTTCTCGGCCCTCCCGTTCCCCGGAACGTGGATCATCGACGTGGAGCCTTCGTTCCTCGTGGGCATCGACACCTTCCGCTTCATCGACGGCGACGGCGCCCTCGTCCCGCTCGATCTCACCACCACGGTCACCTTGATCGCCCTCGACGAGCCCGCCCCGTGTCGCCCCGATTGCACCGTGCCCCGCTGCGGCGACGGCATCCTCGACGCCGGTGAAGCGTGCGACGACGGCAACACCATCGGCGGCGACGGTTGCGCCGCCGATTGCAAATCGGTGCCGTGACCTCACACCGCGCCGCTCACGGCGCGACGGGGTTGAGCACCGCCGAAGCGCCCGCGCCCTTCTTCTCGTCCTCGTGCGACCGGCGATAAAACGCCTCCGCCCAGCTCTTCGGATAGCCCTTCTCGTCGGCGATCGTGAGGAGCTCGGCCCACGTGAGGGCACGCAGCGAATTGATGCCTTCCTTCCATTCGTCGATGTCGTTGTCGGCCGTCGCGGTGGCGCCTTTGGCGAGGGCCCGCGCGTGGAGCGCATCGAGCGTGCTTTCGGCGAGATCCATGAGCTTTTCACCGAACATCGACACCGGGTTACCGGGGGGAGCTTGCTTATCTCCTTCACCACGATCATCCTCGTCCGCTCCGCTTGATCACGCAGCTTGGTGCGGATGAAGCGACCCGGCGCCATGGTGAACACCCGCGGCAAGATCTCGGGCGCGAGCTCGCGCGCCGCGCTGGCGAAGGCCGTCGTCGTCGCGTCGAGCTGCTCGTTCCGCACCGCGACCACGGCCTCGGCGCGGATCAATTCCCGCCGGGAAATCCGCTCGATCTTGAAGATGCCATCCCAATGGTGGATCTCCTGCGTGAACGCGAGAGCAAGCGCTTGGGTATCGTCGTCGGCAAGGAGCGCGGACTCGGTGTATTCGAGCTCTTCGAGGTAATGCAAGAGTCCATAAGAGAGCGGGATCCGTCGCATGGCATGCCCTCGTGGTGGTGGCCGGCGGTACGCCGGCGCGCAGAAAAAGCCTTCTACGGATCGAGAATGATTGTCGAGGACGGCGTGCGAGTATGACAGCGCGCCCGCCTGAAAGATCCTTTTGCTGCCGTCGGCCTTCGACGTCGGCGCGCACGAGATCCCGGCAACCATCGGCGCATCGCTGAATGCGTACCCGCATTGCGTGCGGTGGCGCATCGACACCTGCCGTGCCCAATCCTCGCACCCCTACTGCGCTCGGAACAGGAATGGCACCACCATCTCCCCTTGTGCATCCATCGTCTGGACCCGCCGCACCGCCTCGGTGAGGCATTGCCGGAGCGCATCCGGCAACGCATCTCCCGCGACGCCGCTCACCACCCGACCGCGCGCATCGACCCGCAACGTGACCCGCGCCTGACCCGAGAGCGCTGGGTCATCCCGCAACGCGCGCAGATAACAACTCTTCGCCGCGCGCTGCAGGTACGCCATCACCGCCGGCACGCTCGCTCCATTCGGCCCGATCGACGCAGGCAGCTTCGCCGCGATCCGCGCGGCGCGCACGTGCCCAACCTCGTCGCGGGCATCGAGCGCCCGCTCCACCATACGCAGCGCCATGCGCCTTCGTTCGACCGGCGCCGCCTCATCCTCGGCCATCGACATCCCCAACGCCACCACGTCGGCTCCACCGACGACGCTCATCGCCGAAAAGACCCTCTCGAGCAGCTCCTCCTCGCGTCGCTCGGCCTGCGCCGCCGTCATGACCGCCGCCTCCGCATCGCTTCTTTCTTCGACGAACCGCGCCAGATCCGCCTCCCGCCACGCCGGCGATCCGACCGCACGCGCAAGCGCGACGAGACGCGCTCCGGCCCTCCGTCGTGCGCCGTCATCACCGATCGCCACGATCGACATCGACACGCGAAGCAGCCTTGGATTGTCCTCCGTCAGCAGCGCCAAAAGCCGCTCCGAAGGCGACGGCGGCTCGACCGTCGCGACCACCGGATCCAGCGCGACCGTGCTCGCCGGCATCGCGGCCGGCGCCCCGCACCCCATCATCGCCGCGCCGAACATCCCACCGACGAAGCACACCCAACGTCTCCGACATCCTCGTCCGCACCCGGATCTCTGCACGTGGGCACCGACAGGTGCACCCGGACCATGTTCCCACGGCACCTCTCCGCTCCTCCCATCCACGCTGCCGTCCACGGCCTCCTCGCGATGCGCCGCGTCGCGCTCGGCCCGCATCCCATTCGCTTCATTTCGTGGCACCCAAGAATGACTTCATTTGCAGCCGGCGAAACCAGGCGCGTGATATCGTCCGCGTGATGCCGCTGCGATCCGTGCTGAAACCACTCCTCGGTCTCGCCGGCCTCGTGAGCCTCACGGGCCTCTTCGGCTGCATTCCCGATGTGCCCACCGCCGCGCCCACCGGCGGCGGTGGAGCAGGGCAATCGCCGCTCACCGGCTGTCCCCCCGGCGGCCCGCGCCCCACGGGCGTGCTTCGCCGGGGGATGAACGTGGGCAATGCGCTCGACGCGCCCACCGAAGGTGCTTGGGGCGTGACGCTCACCCCCGAGCTCTTCGAGGCCATCGCCGCAGCAGGCTTCGATCACGTGCGCATCCCCGTGCGGTTCTCGGCGCACGCGCAGGCCACGGCGCCTTTCACCATCGACGAGGCCTTCTTCCAGCGCGTCGATTGGGCCATCGATCAAGCGCAGAGCCGCGGCCTCGCCGCCATCGTCGATTTGCACCATTACGAAGAGCTCATGAAGGAGCCCGACGCGCACGCCGCCCGCTTCCTCGGCCTCTGGCGTCAAATCGCCGCGCGTTATCGCGGCCGCCCCGCCACCGTCTTTCTCGAGCTCCTCAACGAGCCCACAGACAAGCTCACCGCCGACCGCTGGAATACCCTCCTCGCCGAAGGCATTCGCGTCGTCCGCGGCATCGACCCCGCCCGCGAGATCATCGTCGACAGCACTTTCTGGGCGGCCGCCAAAGAGCTGCAGAACCTCACCATCCCCACCGGCGATCCGCACCTCGTCGCGAGCTTCCACACCTATCAGCCCATCCTCTTCACCCATCAAGGCATGTCGTGGATGCCGCCCGAATACGCCACCACCGGCGTCGTCTTCCCCGGCCCGCCGAGCGCGCCCATCCAGCCCGCGCCGGCCGCGCAGCAGATCGATTGGGTCGCCGCCTGGTTCCGCGGCTACAACACGGTTGCCGCGTCCGACAACCCCGGCGGCATGGCCACGGTGAATCAAGAGTTCCAAATGGCGCGCGCCTACATGGATCGCACCAAGCTGCGCCTTTACATGGGGGAGTTCGGCGCCGGCGACAAAGCCGACATGGCCTCGCGCGTCACCTGGACATGCGCCGTCCGCCGCTCCGCCGAGCGCCTCGGCATCGGCTGGGCCTATTGGGACGATGGCGGCACCTTCAAAATCTACGACCGCCAGACCCGCAGTTGGAACGCCGCCCTCAAGTCCGCGCTGCTCGATTGAAGATAGATGAACATGCCCGCTCGCCCTCCACGGCACGACCCGTGGAGGGCGCTTCGGTCACATCACGCTACTTGACCGGCGGCGGCGGCGGGATCTGGAAGATGTCCCACGCCGGCGTCAGGTTGCTGGAAGAGGGGCCCTGATTCCAGATGTAGACCGCCGGATAGGTGGTGATCTTCCCATCCTTGTCGCGGACCACGGCCGCCATGTAAAGCTGCGAAGATCGGGTATCGGCCGGGCTGTATTGATTGGCCGGCACGATGAACGCACCCGGGTAATCGCGCGCGGACGAGAAGATCATCCAGTAGTACGAATTTCCATTGCCGTGCGTCAGTACGGTCGGCGACCACTTGGCCCAACTGTTGATGATGCCCGGGCTCTTCTGGCCGGTGCACGCGGGAGGATCGTTGGCCGCGAGGCG
The DNA here is from genome assembly GCA_001931535.1 of Minicystis rosea. Taxonomy (GTDB): domain Bacteria; phylum Myxococcota_A; class Polyangia; order Polyangiales; family Polyangiaceae; genus Minicystis; species Minicystis rosea. Next base: position 3,891,968 of record CP016211.1, on the reverse strand, counting down.
CACCGGCGTGCCGCCCGCCGCGGGGATCACGTACACTTCGCCGTCCGGCCGATAATAGATCTTGCCGTTGGTCGCCCCGGCGCGGTTGTAGGCGATGAGCTTGTCGTCGGCCGAGAACGACGGATAATACTCGGACACGCCCGGGGTCGCCGCGCCTTGGACCGGCGCGACCTGACCGCCCATGCGGTTGTTGTAAGGGACGGTGTAGATGTCGGTTTCGGCGTCGTCACCGAGGCGGCCGTCCTGCGTTTTGGTGGTCGAGGTGTAAACGATGGTCTGACCATCGTGGCTCCAGCTCGGGGTGGACGCGGCGCGCGTCTCGCCCGTGAGGTTGATGAAGCCCCACGCCGTGCCCTGCGCGGCCTGAATGGCCTGGTTCGTCGGCGCATTCTGACCTTGCGTCCACGGAATGCTCACGGTGGTGTCGAGCTCGAACCAAGCCAGCTTGTCACCGCCCGTGCCCCAGCTGTCCGTGAAGCCCACGCCGACGTCGCGCGACGCATACGAGGTGATGCCGACGCGATCTCCATCCTTCCAGTGCGCCTTGGAGAAGGTGATCATCCCCATCCAAGGCTGGTTCAGGAGCCGCTGCGCGCCTTGGGTGTACCAGGTCGGGATCTGCCCAGCCTTCTTGTCCTCGATGGTGGTGATGACGTTGTTCCACGGCCAGTGATCCGTGTAACCGACCGCGAGGCCGTCGGGCGTGGACACGTGGCAGCCGATGCACTGCACGTGACCGGCGGGGACGCCCTTCGGATCGCTGTACATGCCGCGTAGATCGCGCCCGCCCTCGGCCAGAATGGCTGTCTGCTGGACTTCCGGGATCGTCAGCGCGTCGATGGTGGTCTCGTTGCCGACGTAGAAGCCGACGAGCTTGCTCGTCGACGGCGTGACCTCGGACGACGTCGCCGCCCAGTACACCATCGATCCACCGGCGGTGACCGGAGCGATGGTGAACGTGCCGGTGGCCCCGGTGGGCGTGCCGGGAGAAGCGGAGTTGACGCCGCGGATGGTGACCGTGATGGGCTGATCGATGGCGTTGCCCTTGACGCCCATCGCCTCCCAGATCTCTTTGGGGATGGACCAAATGGTGTTGGTCGTATAGACGACGAGCTCGTTCGCTTGGCTTGGCGCCTTGATGCGAATCTCGAAGAGGTTCTCGCCGTTCGCGGGCTTCACGCGGAAGCGCATGCGCAGCCAGTTCGCCGGGACGAGCGCGCCCGGGGCATTGGCGCTCCCGAGCTGCGGCTCGGCGACGCAGAGCTCCGAGGAGAAGGTGCCCGGCGCGCCGAACAAGCTTCCCGGGTCGGCGGGGACGGCGCCGTCGAGGATGGGTGTGGCGGGGAAGTCTTGACAGTTGGACGTGCAGCCCGGCTTCACCACCGTATCTCCACCGCTGGTGGATCCGCCGGTGCCGGGCCCGCCGTCACCGAAGCTGATGATTTCGCCGCCCGTGCCGTTGCTGCCGCCCACGGAGCCGGCGCCGCTGCCGGTGGTGTTGTGAAACGTGTTGTCCCCGCCCGCCGTGCAGCCGGCGGCGGCGAGGATGCCCAAAATGCTGCCGGTGATAACGATGCGCATCACTCACCCTCCTCAGAAGTCTGCGAGCTCGAAGTATACGAAAGTCCCGACCCGTGAAGTCTCTCACGCCGCCGGGGCTTCTACCAGCAATTTGGCAGTGACAACTGACACGAAATAAACGTGATGAGAGGCGACGCGGTGTCGACGCCGTGCGGCGAAAACCGGGGCGAGCGCGTCATGGTGGTTGACGCGCCGGAACGGGAGGAGAGGGGATGTCGCGGAATCCGAGCGGGGCAGAGCGCGGCTGCGTGGGTGTCGTCAGCCGGGGAGGGCGGTGGTCTCGAAGATGGCGAGCATGTCCTCGAGCACCTTCACCACCTCGTTCTGCGAGAGCTTGCGGCCATGACGGAGCAGGCTCCAAGTGTAGACATCGCAAATCACCACGAGCTGGTGATGACGTCGTTTGCGCGCGGCCCCGCGATAACCGCGGAGGAGGTGGCCGAGGCCGCGCTCGATGCCTTCGTCGTAGCGCATCCGGCCCCAGTCGAGGATGGGCCGGAGCGCCGCAACCGAGCTCTCCTGCGCCAGCATGTTGAGGAGGGCGGGGCCGCGCTGCTCGTAGAACTCGACCATGACGCGCACGAACGCGCGGCTGTCGTTGCGCAGCGAAGGCTCGGGCGGCGGACCGATGTTGGGCGCAATCTCCTTCAACCAAGCCGTGAGGAGGCGTTTTTTGGTGCCGAAGAGGCGGTAGACGGTGCGCTCGCTGAGACCGGCGCGCGTGGCCACCTCCGCGAGCGTGACGTCCTCATAACGGCGGGCACCAAAGGCTTCGTACGCAGCATCGAGGATGCGCTTGCGGCGCTCGTCACGCGCGTCGGCGCGAGCGGCGAGGCGATAGGTCCTTTTCGGGGCGGCTCTGTCGTCACGGATGACTCCAATGATTGGGGCACAAAGCGTCCGGACGCTATCACACCATGCGGACGTATGCTGCTTTCGTTGATGCCAGTGCCCTCAATCTTCGATCGAGCGAACAACCGGCCCCAGAGCGGCGAGGCGCGCTCGAAATCAGCGGCGAATCGAGGCCGCCGCCGCCTTTTGCGGCAATGGGCCGCGCGCCTCGTCGCGGGACGGAGACGCGGTGCGTCGACGATCTCGTCAGGCATTCTCCGACAATCGAGGCCGTGACCAAGCTCACGAACCGCGCGAGCGTGAATCGGGACAGGGCACGATTGCAACCCACCTGCGACTCCCGTGCTTCAGGCGATCTCGACAGTTCGTGCGACTCGCTGTCAGAGCTGGTCGATCACGCCTTCAGCCGGCGCCGCCGCTCGAGAGCTGTCCTTCGGCGGGCTCCGCCTCTTCTTCGACCTCGCCTTCGCGGTTGGGGAAGGGCGCGCGCCACGCGACGAAGAGGCTGGGAAGCGAAGCGACCAGCACGAAGATGAAGAACCTCTTGTAACCGAGCCAATCCGCGAGCGGGCCGCTCACCGACTGCGTGGGCACGAGCACCAGGTTCATGAGCGCCGTCGCGAACGCGTAGTGCGTCATCTTGTGTTTCCCCGGCGCGATCTGCTGCATCATGTACAGCATGTTGCCGACGAAGCCGAAGCTGTAGCCGAACTTCTCGATGCTCACGAGGAGATAGATCGTGTGCAGCGAGAGCGGGGCGGTCGGCGAGACGGCGTGGCTCAAGTACACGTAGCAGAGGTGCGGCACGTTCATGCAGAACGCGAGGATGAGCAGCGATCGCTTGAGCCCGAGCCGCGAGACGAACGCGCCGCCGAGGAGCCCGCCGACGATGCTCACCGTGGTGCTCACCGTGCCGTCGATGATCGCCTTTTGCGAGAGCGTGAGCCCGAGGCCGCCTGCGGACAACGGCGCTTGCAAAAACAGCGGCGCCTCCACGAGCAGGAAGCCTTCGCCGATCCGATAGAGGAAGACGAAGAGCAGCATCCCCCAGATCGACTCCTTCTTGAAGAACGCCGTCACGGCGTCGGAGAAGGTGTCGACGACCTCACGCGCGCTCTCCGGCCTTCGCGTGAGCGAGCCCGTCGGGAGGACGAAGAAGTGATAGACGGAGAGCACGCCCATCGTCGCCGCGGCGAGGCCGAGCGCGTACATCCATGCCATCTTGGTATCGAAGCCACGGTCCTTGAGGGAGCCGGCGAACCAGACGACGGCCGCCGTGGCGAAGATTCGCCCGACGTTCCAGCACATGCCTTGGACCCCGATCCACGCCGCCTGCTGCTTCTTGTCGAGGGTGGTGATGTACACGCCGTCCACGCAGATGTCCTGCGTGGCCGAGGCGAAGGCGAAGACCCAGAGCGCCGCGATGATGATTTGGAAGTGATTGGGCAACGGCAGGCAGAGCGCGACGCCGGCGAGCACCAGCGCCATGAAGAGCTCCATGGCGAGGACGAAGAACCGCTTCGTCCGATACATGTCGAGGAACGAGGCCCAGAGTGGCTTGAGGGACCACGCGATGCCGATGGTCGCCGTCGACAAGGTGACCTTGCTGTCGGAGTGACCGAGGTCCTTGAACATCGTCCCGATGGCCCAAGTCACCATCGCGAAGGGGATCCCCTCCGCCACGTACGCCGTCGGCACCCACGTGATGGGGTGGCGCGGTCGCGGAGCCGTGATCGTGTTCTCGTTCGGTGTCATGGATCACCCAATCACGGACAGGCACAGTTGTACGTTTGGATGGCGGCGTCACGCGGCGCATTGCCACCACCAATGGTGTTCACCCCGCAAATACCGCTGCTCTGCCCACAGGGGTCCGCCGGGTTACAGCCGTTGGCCGCGAAGCACGCGAGGTATTCCTGACACTTGGGCTTGTCGCTCGCGTTCATCGTCGCGCAGTTGGGGCACGTGTCGGGGATGTTCTGCAAATCACACGTGCCTCCGCTCGAAGTGCCCGACGACGACGCGCTGCTGGAGGATGATGCGCTGCTGCTGCTCGACGACGTCGCGCTGCTCGAAGAGGAAGCGCTGCTGCTGGAGGAGGACGATGCGCTGCTGCTCGACGACACGCTCGCCGAGGAGGAGCTGCTCACCACGCCGCTTCCCGTCGTGACCGCGCTGCTCGTGCCCATGCCGCCGGCGCCGCCGGGCCGCTCGGGCTCGACGCCTTGCACGCAATGGAGGGTGAGCACGAACGGTGCAGCCAACCACAGGAAAGAGGCGGGGTGGCGCGCCATCATGGTAGCTCCACCGCGTTCTCGCGAATGACGCCCATGTACCAACGCGCGCTGTCTTTGAGGATGCGCTGCTGCGTCCGATAATCGACCCACACGATCCCGAAGCGCTGCGTGTAGCCGCGGTCCCACTCGAAGTTGTCCAGCAACGACCACACGAAATAGCCGGCGAGCGGCGCGCCCGCGTCCATCGCCCGGCGCGCGGCGAGGAAATGATCGCGCAGGAAGATGCGGCGTCGCTCGTCGGGGACGCGCTCCTCTCCATTGGGAGGATCGGAATAGCTCGCCCCGTTTTCGGTCACGTACATCTTCCGCGGTCCATACGTGTGGTGGACCCGCATGAGGATGTGCTCGAGGCCTTCGGGGTAAACCTCCCAACCCATCTCCGTCCACTCCGATTGCGGCGCGAGATGGACGGTGCGAGGCGCGTTTTGATCCTCCGGGAGCGTCTCGCTGCGGAGGGCGGCGCGGTTGTAGTAATTGATGCCGAGGAAATCGCACGGGACGGCGATGACCTCGAGATCGCCGGGCTGCACCACCGTGAGCCCCTCCGGCGGTAGATGGCCGGCCTTGATGTAGTCGGCGATCATGTCCGCGGGATAACGGCGGCCATAGAGGGGGTCGAGGAACCAGCGATTGAAATAGCCGTCGAAGTGCCGGTAGGCGTCGTAGTCGGCGGCGCTCGGCGAGGCAGGGACCGAGGGCGTGAGATTGAGGGTGATGCCCACCTCGGCCTTGGGGCTCTCCCTTCGGATCACGGGCACGGCCCAACCGTGGGAGAGCAGGAGATGGTGGCTCGCGGCCAGCGCCGCGCCCCAATCCTTGAGGCCGGGGGCGTGCAAACCGCGCTGGTGGCTGAGCAGGCTCGCGCACCAGGGCTCGTTGTGGGTGATGAACGTGCTCACCCGATCTCCGAGCGCGCGGCTCACGATCTGCGCGTACTCGACGAAGGCTTGGGCCGTGGCCCGGTTGGGCCAACCGCCCGCGTCCTGAAGCGCCTGGGGCAGATCCCAGTGATAGAGTGTGGCGCAGGGCGCGATGCCGGCTTCGAGCAGGGTGTCGACGAGTCGGTTGTAGAAATCCAGCCCGCGTTGGTTCACCCCGCCGCGGCCGGTGGGCTGAATGCGAGGCCAGGCCACCGAGAAGCGATAGGCCTTCACCCCCATCCGCTTCATCAACGCGACGTCCTCCGCGAAGCGATGGTAGTGGTCGCAGGCGACATCCCCGTTGCTCCCGTCCTCCACCTTCCCTGGAGCGCGGGCGAACCGATCCCAGATCGACTCACCACGCCCGTCCTCCTGCGCGGCACCTTCGATCTGGTACGCGGATGTCGCCACGCCCCAGAGGAAGTGTTGGGGAAAGCTCACCTTGACCATGCTGTTCTCCCAAATGAGGGCCAAAGAACGGTGCGGCGGACACGCGGCCGGCACCGTCGAGGCCACGGAGCAGGTTCGGTGCACACTCTCGCGCTTCCGTCACCAGGGCGGGCGCAATCCGTGCAGGGTCAAGATGCTAAAGGTCGCACGCGTAGCCTGTCAAGCGACCACAGAGAGACGATCTCCTCATTGGGTGGGTGACGCGGCGCAGCGCGATTGACTCTCTGTGCCGGTTTCAATTTTCGCGTCATTCACCTCTGCCACATCTCCGAACCAGCATTTTTGTAGGTCCGGATGCGATCGTGGTGGGCGCATTTCGTGTCATCAAAGAATGACACGATGCACGATCTGCCGGACGCACGCCGTGCTCCGCGTTCGCGCTTGACCATGAAGCTCTCCATGGAGCTAACCTCGATCGCCGTACTTAAGGAGAGGGCTGCGCTCGTGTCGAAGAGGCCCGGCGAGCGCGCGTCGGGCTGGACGCACGGGCGCACTCTCCATCCCGAATCGGGGAGATTCTCATGCGAAGAGGACGCTGGACCAATCTGGGGATCGGGGCGCTGGGGTGTTGCTACGCCGTCGCGATGGCGGCTTGCGTGTCGGGCGTCGATCCGATCCGACCCGGCACCGGCGGCGCCGGCGGTGACGGGCCGTCGAGCTCCACGAGCACCACCTCGGTCTCGTCGAGCGGCGCGACGACGAGCAGCTCTTCGTCATCGGGCAACGCGACGACGAGCAGCTCTTCGTCATCGGGCAACGCCACGACGTCGAGCTCCTCTTCGAGCAGCTCGTCCTCCGCGAGCAGCTCGTCGGGCGAGCCGGTGATGGGGCTCTACCTCGACTATCGCTGCGCCAACACGACGGCGAGCGACAAGGAGATGAAGCCGCACTTCCGCATCGGAAACGGCGGCTCGTCGAGCGTCGCGTTGAGCAGCCTCTCCATCCGCTACTACTTCACCAGCGATGGCAGCACGAGCCTCGGCTTCAACTGCGACTACGCCACCCTCGGCTGCGCCAACCTGAGCGGCTCGTTCGGGACCGCCACGGGCACCAACGCCGATCACTACCTGGAGGTGACGTTCGGCGCCGGCGCCGGCACCCTCTCACCGGGTGCGAACAGCGGCGAGATCCAGACCCGCTTCCACGACTCGGGCTTTCAGGTCACGTTCACGCAGGGCAACGACTACTCGTTCGATGCCACCAAGACCGCGTTCGGCACGTGGGACAAGATCACGCTCTATCAGGACGGGGCGCTGGTCTGGGGCGTGGAGCCTTGAGCCCCACGCAGTAGCGCAGAGTCGAGCTTCATCGACTCAATCACATCGATAAGTGGATATGAAACGGGAGCCTCGGGCTCCCGTTTGCGCGCGTGAGATGGGGCTCGTCTCGCGTTCAGCCGAGTCGGTCCCACGTGGTCGAGGCGCCGCGACAGAGGCGGCCTCGGCCTTGGCGCTTGGCTTCGTAGAGCGCCGCGTCGGCCGCGCGGATGAGGCTTTGCGCGATGGTTTGGAAATAGCTCGAAGGGAGCGACGGTTGCCCGTCCGCGGGCGCGCGCGGGGGCACGACGAGCTCGCTCACGCCGGCGCTGCTCCGCAGCGTGTGCGTGCCGCTCGTGCCGGGAATCACCTTGTCGGCCAAGCACTCGAGGATGCGACGGCCCGTGTGCTCCGCGTCGTCGGCGGTGCCATGCGGGAGGATGACGACGAACTCGTCACCGCCGTAGCGCGCCACGATGTCGCTCTCGCGCGTGACCTGACGCAGCACCTTGCCCATCATCGCCAGCGCTTGATCGCCGGCGAGGTGACCGGCCGTGTCGTTGATGCCTTTGAGCTCGTCGAGATCGAGGAGCACCACGGCGAGCGACTGGCGCGAACGGAGCGCGCTCCGCACCTCGCGCATCAGCCAACGCTCGAAGAAGCGACGCGCGTAGACGCCGGTGAGCGGATCGAGCGCGGCCATCTCGTAGAGCTGCATGTTCTGGATCGACACCGCCGCTTGGTTCGCGAGGATGCGGAGCATCTCCAGATCGGGCGCCGGCAGCGTGGCCGTGGCGCGCAGGAAGAGCGCGCCCGCGCTGATCTCGCCGACGCGGAGCGGGATGATGGTCGCCGCCCGCGAGAAGCGCGCCTCGCCTTCGTCGATGGCGGCGGTGAGCTCGGCGAGCTCCTCCGGCGTCACGGCGGAGGTCACTTTGTCGCCGATGGTGAAGGCGCGTGTCGCCGCCCAGATCGAGAGCTCCGCGTCCTCCTGCGCGAGGGCGATGAAGCCGTCCACTTCGCCGGAGGGCGGCGGCATGGTGTGGCCGTCGGCGCGCATCGCCGCCGCGCTCTTGCCCGCGCGGAGCATGCCGGCGAAGGGCTCGAGGATCGTGGTCGCCAGCTCCTCGATGGGCTGGATGCGGTGCATCGCCGGCGTCACGTCGAGGATGTAGCGGAGGTTCTCGCGGCTCTCGTAGAGGCGCTGAATGGCGCTCGCGGCCTTGAGGCCCGCGTCGGTCCAGAGCAGGAGTCGATCGGGGCCTTCGCTCTTGTCGTGGTAGCCCTGGATGTCGAGGCGCCGCAGCATCTCACGCGGCGGCCGTTCGTTGGCGTAGCCCGTTTGCAAGATGATCTGGATGAACGGGTTCTGCTGCCGGAGGCGCACCACCACGTCTTCACCCGTCATGCCGGGCATGAAGTAGTCGAGCAGGAGCAGGTGCGCGGGCCGCTCGCGGAGGAGCGCGAGCGACTCGTCGCCGTTGGTCGCGCACAGCACCTCGTGCCCCTCGGACTCGAGGAGCAGCCTCGTCGCCTCGAGGTAATCGGGATCGTCGTCGGCGAGCACGATCGTGTACCCACTGGAGCTCGCGAGCCTGTATTTGCGCGCCATAGGAACGCCCCCTACCTCGGAAATCGAATCGTGATCGTGGTGCCGACGCCGAGGCGGCTCTCGACGTCGATGGTGCCGCCGAAGTCCGCCGTCACGACGTCGTGCACGATGGCGAGCCCGAGACCGGTGCCTTGGCCGAACGGCTTGGTCGTGAACATGGGCTCGAAGATGCGCGGCAGGATCTCCGGATCGATCCCCGTGCCGGCGTCGCGCACGCGGAGCACGAGCGCGTCACGCTGCGGATCGAGCTCGACCGTGATGACGCCCCCGCCGCGCGGCAAGCTCGCGTCGGCCGCGTTCTCCACGAGGTTCGTCACCACTTGGCCGAAGCGCACGGGGGAGCCGTCGATCTCGATGCGCGGCGCCGGCGGCTCGAAGCGCACGCGGCAATTGCCTTTGCGAAGCGCATGGCCGAGGAGGAGGAGCGCCTCGCGCACCGCGGTGACCGCGTCGAACGATCGCCGCTCGTGCGGCCCCATGTCGCGCGTGCGCGATTTGATCCCCCGCACGAAGAGCGCGGCGCGCGCCGACGCGCTCGAGGCGAGCTCGATGGCCCGCCGCATCTCCTCGGCGATTTCGCGGTGGTCCGCCACCGTGACCTCGGGATCGCTCACCGACTGTTGGTACTCGTCCACCAGCTTGCCGAGATCGACGAGCGCGGCGCGCACGGCGGCGAGCGGCGTGTTCATCTCGTGGACGATGCTGGCGGTGAGGCGCCCAAGCGACGCGAGCTTCTCGGAGGTGAGGAGCTTCTCCTGGTTCTCGCGGATGGCGCGGTTCGCCTCCTCCAGCTCGCGCGCGCGCTTCTCCAACGCGTCGAGGAGCCGCTGGCGCTCGCGATCCTTCTCGACCACCTCGCGCACGAGGATGGCGCCCTTCAGCGCGGCGCTGAGCTGCTCGCGGAGCGCTTCGTAGATGGTGCCTTCGCGCGGCCCCATCTCGAGGAGCACGAAGCCGAGCTGGTCGTCGTCGAAGCACAGGGGCGCGAGCACGAACGTGGCGCGCCGCTCGGGGAGCGCGCCGCGCGGCGCGAGCTGGCGCGCGGGGAACACGAGCCCGCTCGGCGCCGCGTCCGCTTCGCGCGCGGCGTCGTAGGCGAGCACGAGGCGCGCCGACTCGCCGTGCGGCTCGGTGTGATCGTAGAGGGAGAGATAACAGCTCTCGATGCCGAGGCGGGGCAGGTGCGAGACCGCGGCCCGCGCCAGCGCCACCACGTCGAAGTTCGCCGCCAGCGCCTCGCTCGTGCTGCCGAGATCGCGCGCGCGTCGCTCCACGGCGAGCCGCTGCTGCGCGCGCGCCGCGTCCGCCGTCTCCGCGGCCACGTCGCGCAGATCGTGGAGCAGATCCTCGGCGCGCGCGCAGAGCTCGGCGTTGCTCGCGTCGATCGAGCGGATGGCCTCGTGTCGCAGCGCGGAGATGGCTGCTTGCCACGCGCTCGGATCGACGCCCGCCGCGAACGAGCGCGCCCACGCCTGCTCGAACGCCGCGACGAGCGCGCCGTGGGCGCCGCCGCCGAGCTCCGCGGAGAACGCCTCGACCACCGCCTCGGCCGTCGCGTGCTCGCGCTCGGGCGCGGTAGCGTGGAGCGCGCGAGAGACCTCGGCGATCGCGGTCGCGCGCCGCGCCGCGAACGACACCTCGAAGCCCGATCCCAGAGACATCGTCTCGCGATGCGCGCCCCGCCGCGCGCCGCGCCGGGCACACCGACACGAGCGACGCGTGCAGAGCTCCGTGCGCAGCGTGATCTGGAGCGGCACGTCGCGGCCCGCGAGCATCGCGAGGAGCGTCTCCACCGCGCGGTGTCCCTGCTCGTAGAGCGGTTGGCGCACGGTGGTGAGCGGGGGCGTGGCGAAGCGCGCCTCTTCGACGTCGTCGAAGCCCGCCACCGCCACGTCCTCGGGCACGCGGAGACCGCGCGCGCCGAGCGCATCGAGCGCACCGAGCGCCATCGGATCACTCGCCGCCACGATCACGTCGAACGCACGCGGCCTCTCGTCGAGCAGGCGACCCACCGCCGCGGCGCTGGCCTCGCGCTGAAAATCACCTGCCACCACGAGCTCCGGATCGAGCCCGAGATCGTGCTCCGCGAGCACGTCGCGGAACACGCCGAAGCGCCGCTCCGCCTCCGCGTTCGCTTCCGGCCCGCGGATGAAGGCGAGGCGCCGGTAGCCGTGATCCTCGACGAGGTGCAGGAGCAGCTCGCGCATGCCCGCCGCGTTGTCGACGAGCACGCTGGGCACGCCGGGCAGCGCCACCGCGATGCTGCAGAGGGGCAGCGGCCGATAGCGCTCGCAGAAGCGCGCGAGCGCGTCGGGCCCCACGGTGTTGGCCAGCGTGCCCGACATCACGAGCAGACCGTCGACGTTCGCCGGCCCCGCGAGATCGTAGGCCGAGTTGCGCTGCGCCGCGCGCGCGCGGAGCACGCCGCCGGTGAAGCACACGAGATCGACGCCGAGCTCGCGCGCTGCATCGGCGACCCCCGACACCACCGTGTTCTGGTAGTTGTCCTCGAGCCAGTCGACGAGGAGCCCGATCACGGGCCGACCCGACGGCCGCGCGCCTCCGCTTTCCCCATCCATTCGGCAGCCTCCGCCTCGCGGCGTTCGTGCGAGAGATGCTACCAAAACGACTGCGCCGGGGAAGATTCTCGCGGCCTCGACGCGGGTGCAACGCGGAGCGCCACGGCGCGATCGCGATGGAGTGCACGGCCTCGTACGTCACGGCGCACGCCGTCTCCACGGCGCTGCATGGAACCCGTCCCGTTTTCGAGGCACTCGTCGCTGCCCCGATCCCGAAGGCCCTTTCCGGAGGCCCTGAAATATTTCGCGTCAGTCGTTGCTGACACGAACGGGAACCCTCGTTCGATTTCGCGTCATTCGGTTCTGACACATCGTGAATGCCATGAATTCCCGATGGATCGCAGCTTCTTCGAACGCGATAAACGTCGTCCCACGGAGCGTCTTCTGACGCGTCGCAGAAAGCGCAAAAGCATCACTTCGCGCTTGCTCAAGCTCTTGTCACCGCTCGATGCGTGGGTGTAAGGTCGATCCATGTCGTCGCTTATCGCGCGATGCAAAACGATCGCAGGGGTGGCCGGGCTCGCCGGTGCTCTCGTGCTCACTGCGTCTCTGCCGAGCGCCATGGCCGCTCCGCCCAAGGACGGGGCGAAGGACGCGGAGGCGCTCGAGCTCGCCAAGAAAGCGATCTACACCGACTACCTCGGCACCAAGTTCACCGACGCGGAGAAGAAGCTGAAGCAGGCGGTCGCGCTGTGCGAGGCCAACGATGCTTGCTCGGCCAAGGTGCGTGCGCAGCTCCTCTGCGATCTCGGCGTCGTCTACATCGGTGGCATGAACGCGGTCGATCAGGGCAAGGCACAATTTGCCGCCGCGCTCAAGTTGGATGCGAGCGTGTCGCCCGATGCCGACCTCCTCTCTCCCGAGATCGAGTCCGCCTTTGCAGAGGCCAAGAAGGGTGGCGGCGCCGCGCCGAAAGGGCCGCCGCCGAAGCCTTCGCAGCCGCAGCCGGTGCCACCGCAGCCCGGCGCGAGCGGTGATTTGGTCCACACCGTCATCGCCGAGCAGGCCACGCTCACGCCGCTCCCCGTTTATGCGGAGATGCCGGCCGCCACCAACGCGGCTCGCATGCAGGTCTTCTTCAAGCCCTTCGGCGCCACCGAATGGAAGGCGACCGAGATGCGGGGCATGGGCAAAGGCTACGGCGTCGAGATCCCGTGTACCGAGGTCGGGAGCGCCCAGGGCGAGCTATCGTATTACATCCAGGCTTTCGACGCCGACAAGAACCTCGTTTCGTGGAGCGGCTCGCGGAGCGTGCCCAACAAGGTGGCGATTCGCCTCACCCTGATGGGGGACGCGCCGCATCTCCCCGGGCAAGCGCCGCCGGCGCGCTGTCCCGACGTGGGCGACTGCCCGCCCGAGTTCCCCGGCTGTCACGACAAGAAGACGGACGAGCCGCCTCCCTGTGAGCCCGGCGCCGAGTGCAATGCGCCGAAGCCCGAGGGCAAGAAGAACTGGCTGAGCCTCTCTTTCCAGCAGGACTTTCTCGTCTTCGCCGGCAACAAGGCCACTTGTGCAGGCCCCCGACGAGCGATTACACCTGCTTCGACTCCTCGTCGACCTACTACGGTGGCATCCCTTATCCGATGTCCGGTGACGAGATCCGCGGCGGCATCGGTGCCGCGACGTCACGAATCCTCGCCGGCTACGATCGCGCCATCGGCCCTTTCACCGTCGGCGCCCGGGTCGGTGTCGCGCTCCGCGGCGGCCCGAAATCGCCGAACGGCCGTGGCTTCTTGCCGTTTCACGGGGAGGCGCGCGTCGCCTACTGGTTCGGGGCGGATCCGTTTGCGCGCAAAGGCCCTCGCCCGTACGTCGTCCTCGGCGGCGGCATGGCCCAGGTGGACAGCAGCGTTGGTGTGGTCATCTACAACAACGCGCAAGATTACATGAGCGACACCCGCACTCGTCTCGAGGCTTGGAAGAAGGCGGGGACGGGCTTCATCACCGGAGGCGTGGGTCTCCTCGTTCCGGTGTCGGCGCGTCAGGGGCCGCTCGTCGAGCTCAAATACATGCAGTTACTCGGCGCGTTCGCGCCTGCGCTTTCCTTGCAGCTCGGGTACGCGTTCGGGCTCTGACATTCACGATGTCCGACACCGAGGCCTTGGCGCGATGATGATGGAGCCGCGAGCGGCCTTCGATTGACGATGGGGCTACGAGCGGCTCCAAACCCTGGCTGGACGAGCCAGCCTTCGATTGACGATGGGGCCTCGAGCGGGCCCAAACCCCAGGCTGGACGAGCCAGCCTTCGTGTGATGGCGAACTGGAGGTAGAGATACCGATGCGTACGCTGACAAGGGCGGTCTTCGTTTGTGCGCTGATCGCGCCCGGGATTGCTCGCGCCCAGGAGGCCCCCGTGGTGCAAATGGGGAACTCCGCAGCTCCGCCCCCCGCCGATTCGGCACCGGGCGCGGCGCCGGCGCCGGGCGCGCCAGTCGCACAACCCGCCCAAGCCGCACCAATGCCACCGCCGCCGGCTGCGCGCGGGCCGTCGACGTTCGGCGGCATCTCGGTGCCCGGTGATTGGAAGTTCGACTTCCATGGCTATTTCCGGGCTCCCATGCGTATCGGTCTCGGGCACAACGACAACCCGGCAACGGGTCAGTCGGCGAGCACCGTTCACTATCCGCTCGTCCCCGACGATCAATACTTGAGCTGGCAGTACACCGGCGTTCAAGCGAAGGATTGGTCCGAGGTCTTCCTCTCCTACGGCAACTCGTGGGTGAAGGGCACCGTCGGCCTCCAGGGCTTCAACTTCACCGATGCTGCTTGGCAGAACGCGAAGGCCCAATTCGGCATCGCCCAAGCGTGGGTCACGCTGACACCGCACCTCGGCTATCAGAACGTCCGCCTCGAAGCCAAGGTGGGCAGCTTCTGGAATCGATATGGCGGCTCCGGCAAATACGACGCTGGTCGATACGATACGTACCTCTTCGGCCGCACCCACGCGATGGGCGAGTCGGTGCGCATGGCCATCGACATCGACAAGGTGACCCTTTGGGCGGAGCAGGGGTTCGGCGTCAAGCAGCCCGACCCCAACATGTACAACCCGTCCAAGTTCTCTCTGCTCTTCCACGGCCACGGCGGCGTGAGCTGGAACAAGATCATCGACCTCAACTTCCACGTCCTGCACGCGTGGGCGAAGGAGGAAGATCGGACGGCGAACTCGGCCAATCCCCAGCCGTTCACGGGCCTCCCCGACGGCAGCGTCACCATCCTCGGCCCCGAGATCCGCGTGAGCAACACGCCTGCCGGCGAGCTCTATCTCGGCTTTTCCCACATCCGGGCGAACCACGCGACGGTCGTCACCGACGTTGTCGAGGTCATCCACTCGGGCGGTGGCCAAACCTACTCGCAGGGCCTCCAGGGCAATTATCTCGACGGTCCCACCAAGTCGAGCAACGGCAACGGCAAAATCAACACGCTGCTCCTCCAATACGATTTCAGCCTGGCCAACCTGCTCGCCAACCTCAAGTCGCCGAGGAGCCAATTCTGGGGGGATGGGCCGGACCTCGCCGCCTCCTTCTTCATGATGTTCAACTCCGTGTCGAGCGACGATCCGGACATGGATGGAGTGAAGAAGCTCAAGTACGGCGCCGACCTCCTCGGCACGCCGCTCAAGTGGCTCGGCATCGGTATCCGTTACGACCGCGTACAGCCGAACTCCAAGATCCCCGAGCAGTCGTTCGGCATCCTCTCGCCGCGCATCGTGTTCCGCACGGCCTTCGTCACGCACGAGGAGATCTCGTTCCAGTACTCTCGTTACATGTACAACCAACGCGCGTGTCCCACGGGCGACACCGGGCTCCACTGCGTGCAGCCGCCGCCCGCGCCCACGCTCCCGAGCGGCTTCGGGACGCCCACGCTCTCGCTCGATCCCGATCAGCGCGGCGCGCCCAACTCGCGTCCGGATCTGAACGTCCTGAAGCTCCAGGCGAGCATGTGGTGGTAGGCTGATTTCGCGACGTGGAGAATGACATGAATCGATACGGATCTTTGCTCGCGAGCGTGATCGGCATTCTCGGCCCGCTGGGGTGCATCCCCGACGGCGCACCCGCGAACGGCGGCACCGCCGCGGCCGTGAGCGCGACGGACGCGAAGAGGTGCGGGCCCGACGGCATGCTCGACGACGCCGAGGACGAGAACAACCAGATCGCCCTCAACAAAGGCCGGAGCGGTTACTGGTACACCTTCGGTGACAAGGCGGGCTCCACCATCGCACCGGCGGCGGGCGGCACGTTCGCCATGTCGCCGGGCGGCGCCAACGGGTCCAAATTCGCGGCGCACATCAGTGGCAAAGTGGGCACGGGTGACGTGGTTTACGTCGGCATGGGGTTCAACTTCGTCGACCCCAAAGGCCCACACGATCTCTCGGCCTACAAAGGCATCTCGTTCTGGGCCAAGTCGAACTCGCCCACGCGCGTGCGGGTGAAGCTGCCGGACGGCAACACCGATCCCGAAGGCAAGGTGTGTACGGCCTGCTTCAACGATTTCGGCATGGATCTGGAGCTCACGCCCACGTGGACGAAGTACACCATCCCCTTCGGGAGCGCGAGCCAGCTCGCCGGTTGGGGCGCGCCGCACCCGGCGTCCGTCGAGCGGACGAAGATGTACGGCGTGCAATGGCAGGTGAACACGCCCGGCGCCGCCTACGACGTCTGGGTGGATGACATCGAGCTCACCGGCTGCCCGTGATTGATGCGGTCGATGACTCTGCCCACGATCGCGGGGACGTGAGCCCCCGCCGTGTGACGGAGAGGGGTTGGAGGCGGGAGATGAGAGCGCACCACGGTATTGTCGTTCCTTTGGGCTTCACGGCGCTGGCCTCGCTCTTCGGGGCCGCCTGCATTCCTTCGCAGGCGGCCGATGCGCCGGCGACCGATGCCCCTGTGCCCGCGCAATCGCAGGCTCAGGCGCCGAGCAAGCCTGCCGGCCCCACGTCTCCGTCCGCGCCGCCCGCCGCGCCCGAGCCGCCCACCAAACAGACGGGCAACGTCAACACCGATCGTTTTCTCGCCCTCTGGACCGACATCCACAAGATGTCGAATGGCTACTTCAGCCCCGAGGGCATTCCGTATCACTCCATCGAGACCCTCATCGTCGAGGCCCCCGATCACGGCCACGAGACGACCTCCGAGGCGTACAGCTACTGGATCTGGTTGGAAGCGGCGTATGGCCGCGCCACCAAGGACTGGAGCTTTCTCGACAGGGCTTGGTCGAGCCTCGAATACTACATGATCCCGCGGCCGTCGGAGCAGCCCACCAATGCTTCGTACAGCGCGGCCAAGCCGGCCACGTACGCGGAGGAGGGCGATCTTCCAAATCAGTATCCGAAGCCGCTCGACAGCTCGGTCGCCATCGGGACGGACCCGATCGCCACGGAGCTCAAGGCCGCTTATGGGACGCCCGACATCTACGGCATGCACTGGCTGATGGATGTCGACAACTGGTATGGATTCGGCCGCTCGGGCGACCCCTCGGCCCGCGCCGTGCTGATCAACACCTTCCAGCGCGGCCCGCAGGAGTCGTGTTGGGAGGCCGTCACCCAGCCGACCTGGGAAGACTTCAAATGGGGCGGGTCGCACGGCTATCTCGACATCTTCCAGAAGGCCGGATCGTACGCCAAGCAATGGAAGTACAGCGCCGCGCCCGACGCGGATGCGCGCGCCGTGCAGGCGGCTTATTGGGCCAAGGTGTGGGCCGACGAGCAGGGCGGCAATGCGTCCGTCGACGCCGTGACCAAGAAGGCGGCGAAGCTCGGTGACTACACGCGCTATTCGTTCTTCGACAAGTACTTCAAGACGATGGGCTGCACGAGCCCGAGCTGCCCGACGAGCAAGGGTTACGGCTCGGCCCATTATCTCATCTCCTGGTTCTATGCTTGGGGCGGCTCGGCGCCGCCGGGCGGTGGCTGGGCCTGGCGCATCGCCTCGAGCCACAACCACTCCGGCTACCAGAACCCGATGGCCGCTTATGCGCTCGCCAAGAGCCCGGCGCTCAAGCCGGTTTCACCGAACGGCGCGCGCGACTGGGACACGAGCCTGACGCGGCAGATCGAGTTCTATCGCTGGCTCCAGTCCTCCGAGGGCGCCATCGCCGGCGGCGCGACCAACAGCTGGAAGGGCCGCTACGAGGCGCCGCCCAAAGGCACCAAGACGTTCTACGGCATGGCCTACGACGAGGCGCCCGTCTTCGTCGATCCGCCGAGCAACGAGTGGTTCGGCTTCCAGGTCTGGAGCGTGGAGCGCGTCGCCGAGTACTACTATGCGAGCGGCGATCCCAACGCCAAGCTGGTGCTCGACAAGTGGGTCGCCTGGGCCAAGGCCAACACCAAGCTCCTCAAGGACGGTGGTTACGAGATCCCGTCCACGCTCCAGTGGTCCGGTCAACCGTCGCTCGATTGGAACGAGAAGACGCGGACCTTCACGAACGACAAGAGCTTCAACGCCGGTCTCCACGTCAAGGTGCTCAATTCCACGGACGACGTGGGCACCACGGCCGCCTATGCCCAGACGCTGACCTTCTATGCGGCGAAGGCGAAGGACAAGGAGGCGCAGAAGCTCGCGAAGGAGCTCCTCGATCGGATGTGGGCCAAGCACCGCACGGAGAAGGGCTTGACGAACCCCGAGGTGCGCAAGGACTACAAACGCTTCAACGAGCCGCTCTACGTCCCGCCGGGCTTCACGGGCAAGATGCCGAATGGGGACGTGATCGATGCGAAGTCCACGTTCTTCAGCATCCGATCGAAGTACAAGGATGATCCCTCGTGGGGCAAGGTGAAGGCTTATCTCGACGGTGGCCAGCCGCCCTCCTTCGTCTATCATCGGTTCTGGGCGCAAGCCCATTGCGCGCTGGCTTATGCCACCTACGGTTGGCTCTTCCCCTGATCGCGAGCGAGCACATGCGACTTGCCCCTTCGATTCCCTGGCTCTTCGCCTTCGGCGCCGCAGCGGCCTCGGGCTGTGCCGGCGCCTCCACCGAGCAGCCGTCACCTGCGGTTGGTGAGCCCGCGGCTCAAGCAGGGGCCCCGGGCAATCCCAAGGGCGCCGGCAACAACCTGATCAAGAACGGCACGTTCGACGACGGCACGAGCCTCCCGTGGACGACGTCGTTCAGCGCCCCGGCCGACGGCAAAGCCACCATCGAAAAAGGCGCCTTCTGCCTGCGCGTCGAGAACAAGGGCACGAACGCGTGGGACGCGCAGATGCGTCACCGCGAGATGGTGATTCAAAAGGGGCACACCTACACCATTCATTTCAAAGCCTGGGCGACCGAGCCCACGCGGGCGCGCCCGAAGCTCGGAATGGCGGGCCCGCCGTATGCGGAGTATTGGGCCGCGGCCATCGATCTTTCGACGACCCCGCAGACGTACGCGGCTCAATTCACCATGGGCGCGGCCGACGATGCCACCGCGGAGCTGACGTTCCACTTGGGCGGCAACCTGGCCAAGCCGAGCGGCGCGTTCAGCGTTTGCATCGACGACGTCCACCTCGACGATCCGCAGTTCACCCCGCCCGTCGCCCACAAGGCCCCTCCCGTGCCCAAGGTGCGGGTCAATCAGGTTGGCTATTTCCCCGGCCTCAACAAGCGCGCCATCGTCTCGAGCCCGTCGAGCTCGCCCCTCAAGTGGGAGGTGATCTCGTCGTCCGGCTCCGTGGTGGCGAGCGGCGATACGCTCTTCAACGGCCGCGACGCCGCCTCCGGCGAGCAGGTGCACCTCGTCGATTTCACTGCGATGAAAGCCACCGGCGAGGGCTTCAAGCTGAGGGTCGGAGAGGAGACCAGCTATCCCTTCTCCGTCGGTCGCGGGCTCTACAAGAAGCTCAAGTACGACGCGCTCGCGTATTTCTATCACAACCGGAGCGGCATCCCCATCGCCATGCCCCATGCGGGTGAGGTCAAGTGGGCGCGGCCGGCCGGGCACCTCTCCGACAAGAGCATTCCGTGCGCGCCGGGCTCCGGTTGCAGCTACTCGCTCGACGTCACCGGCGGTTGGTACGACGCCGGCGATCACGGCAAATACGTGGTCAACGGCGGCATCTCCGTGTGGACGATGCTCAATCAATTCGAGCGTGGAAAGCTCCTCGGCAAGTCGAGCGCCGACTTCGGCGATGGCAAGCTCAACATCCCCGAGAACAAGAATGGGGCGCCGGACATCCTCGACGAGGCGCGCGTCGAGATCGAGTTCATGCTCAAGATGCAGGTGCCGGAGGGCAATCCGCTCGCGGGCATGGTGCACCACAAGGTGCATGACGAGAAGTGGACCGCGCTCGGCCTCCCGCCCCACGAAGATCCGATGAAGCGCTTCCTCCGCCCGCCGAGCACGGCGGCGACGCTCAACGTGGCTGCCACCGCGGCGCAGGCGGCGCGCATTTGGAAGACCATCGATCCTGCCTTCTCGGCCAAGTGCCTCACGGCGGCGGAGCGCGCGTGGACGGCCGCGCAGGCGCACCCCGACGTGTTCGCGCCCGGGAGCGACAACAGCGGCGGCGGCCCGTACGACGATCGCGAGGTCACCGACGAATTCTATTGGGCCGCGGCCGAGCTCTTCGCCACCACGGGGAAGGACGTTTACAAGACGTTCCACAAGGGATCTCCTCATGCGAAGTCGATCCCCTCGGCGACGGCCGGCAACGCCGGTGGATCGTCGATGACGTGGCAAGTGACACAGGCCCTCGGCGCCATCACCTTGGCCATCGTGCCGCACGGCGACGCGCAAGCGACGGCGGCGGCGCGCGCGACCATCGTGGCCGCGGCCGACAGCTACCTCGATGTCATCGAGACGCAGGGCTATCGCCTGCCGTTCAAGCCCGGCGCCGGCTCGAAATACCCGTGGGGGTCCAACTCGTTCGTGCTCAACAACCTCGTCATCTTGGCGCTGGCGCACGACATCACGGGTAAGCAAACCTACCTCGACGGCGTGGTCGAAGGCATGGACTACATCCTCGGGCGCAACCCGCTCGCGCAATCCTACGTGACCGGGTACGGTGCGAATCCCTTGCGGAACCCGCACCATCGCTTCTGGGCCCATCAGGTGGATGCGAAGTTCCCGGTCGCGCCGCCGGGCGCGGTCTCGGGCGGGCCGAACTCGGGCCTCGAAGATCCGTATGTGCAGGCTGCCGGGCTCAAAGGATGCGCGCCCCAAAAGTGTTTCGTCGACAACATCGAAGCTTGGTCGGTCAACGAGATCACCATCAACTGGAATGCGCCGCTCGCGTGGGTGGCCGCCTTCCTGGACGAGAAGGGGAAATGAGTCTCGGGTCGCCGCGGAGGGGGAGGGCCGCGCGCGCCGTGATCGCGTCCGTGCTCTTCGTCGCCTGCGGTCCGACCGCGGATCCCAAAGCCGTGTCCGCCGTGCAAATCAGCGCCGCCGGCGCACCGCCCGCGGAGTGCCGCCTGCTCGCCGCGCTCGAAGGGAAGGACGCCGATCGCTGGGTGCCCGGCGGGCCGTATTATGAAAAGGCGGTCCTCGATCTGCGCAGGCAAGCGGTGCTCGGCGGAGGCAACTACCTCTTCATCGATTCTTCCAGCGGGCCGCGCGACACGGATTACATGCCTGCTTGGGTGGTCAAGGCGCGCCTCTTCTCCTGTCCTGTTGCGATGGGGTTACAAGCGAGCGGGCCGGCCCTGATGCCAGTGGGGCCGCAAGCGGCTCCAAGCCCCGGGCCGGGCGTGACGATGGGGTCGCAAGCGGCCCCAAACCCCCTGATCTGCGAGCCGGATTGCAGCCCTGGGTATACGTGCCTGCGCGGTAAATGCGTCTCTGCCTGCAATCCACTTTGCGGCGCCGGTGAGCGCTGCGGTGCCGATCGCATCTGTCATGCGATCTCGCCGCCTCCGCCCGCGGTGCCTGCGCCGCCGCCGCCACACTGACGTACGAATTCACCTGGTCGAACGATCGACATCACCTCTCGAAAGGTTCCGGTGCAGCATATGGATCACAAGCATACCTTCCGAACCCTGGGCCTGCTCGCCGGTGGGCTCGCGGCATTGGCATTCATGGCCTGCGACAGTGGGACGAGCGAGACGAACGCGGGTGGCGGCGGCGGCACCAGCGCCACGACGGGCACCACCACGCCGACGACCTCCACGGGCACCACCAACCCGTCCACCACGTCGAGCACGGGCAGCGGCCAGACGGGGAACGTCGACCCGATCGACAACATGGCGAGCAACACCGGGTCGATCCTCACGGCCGGCGGCCGCACGGGCGCTTGGTACACCTACAACGACGGCTCGGGCACGCAAACGCCGGTGACGAGCGACACCATGCCTTTCGTCAAGGTGGCTGTCACGGACGCGTCCGCGGGCCTCACCGCCGGTTTCGCCGCCCAGACCTTCGGATCCGGATTCAGCGTCTGGGGCGCGGGCATGGGCTTCGACTTCAACAACGTCGCCGGCAAGAAGAGCGCTTATGACGGCGCGAAGTACACGGGTATCACCTTCTGGGCCAAGGCCGGCTCGCAGGGCGACGCCACCGGGCAGAGCATCCGTTTCAGCATCGTCGACGTGAACACCGCGCCCGAGGGCGGCAAGTGCGATCCTGCGTCGACCACGAAGAACCAGTGCAACGACGCCTTCGGCACCGGCGTGACACTGACGAACGCCTGGCAACAATACACCTTCACCTGGAGCCAGCTCGCCCAGGAGGGTTGGGGCATGAACACCGGCGTCACCGCGCTGGCGACCAATGCGCTCTACTCGGTGCACTTCCAGGTCGCGAAGAGCGCGAAATTCGATGTCTGGGTTTCCTACATCGGGTTCACGCAGTGAGCGATTGGCCCGGGCGGTGCTCCGATGACCGCCCGTCGATCTCGTCTCGAGCGCTCCGAAGCTCGTGAGCTCGACCGAGAAATCCTCGTGGATTTCGAGGGAAGGTGAGCGACGGTTCGGAGCGCACGGCAGCCGATCGACCGGCGAAGGAGAGCCTGTCGATTTCGTCGCGTGCGCTCCGATGTCGAGGGCGACCTGCGATTGGGAGCGCGTCGTCGAGAATCGACCGGCGAATGGGCCGAAGCACCGCCCTGGATCTTCGGTGTACCGCGGTTTCACGGAGGCTTCATGCGCGACGTATCCACGATGTCAGGTGCTCTGGCCGCGAGCCTCGTGCTCATCGCGGCGGTGAGCTGCGACGCAGGCAAGACTTCGCAGGAAGCCGGTGGGAGCGGCGGCACCATCCCCGGCACCGGCGGCGCGGCGAGCTCGGCGTCGTCGAGCGGCGGCGCAGCATCGACCTCGGGATCGACGTCCGTCTCGAGCTCGACATCGAGCTCGGCCTCCAGCACCACGTCGTCCTCGTCGAGCGGCGCCACCACGTCGAGCTCGAGCTCGTCTTCATCCACGACCAGCTCGAGCGGTGGCACGCATCCGATGGCGCCCAATGGCTACTACGTCATGGGCAACACCATCTACACGGCCAGTGACAAGCCCCATCGCTTCCATGGCATCGCGCGGCCGTCGTTCGAGTGGAACCCGGCCGGAGAGCACATCGGGCTCTCCGATCTCCAGCTCATGAAGAGCTGGGGCGCGAACGTGGTCCGCTTCGCGCTCAATCAAGACTTCTGGCTGCCGGGCGCGGCCAAGCACGACGCCGCCTACAAATCGAACGTCGATCAGGCCATTCAATGGGCCAAGGTGGCCGGCCTCGACGTGATCCTCGATCTCCACTGGTCCGACCGCGGCGATCTCGGCAACCAAGGGCCGGGCCAGCAGCGGATGGCGGATCAGAACTCGGTCACCTTCTGGGCGGACGTGGCCAACAAGTACAAGAGTGATGGCCGGGTCATGTTCGAGCTCTACAACGAGCCTCACGACGTCTCCTGGGACGTGTGGTTGAGCGGCGGACCGAGCGGCGACGGCTTCACCGTGGCCGGCATGCAGCAGCTCTACAACGCGGTGCGCGGCGCCGGGGCCGACAACGTCGTCATCATCGGCGGCCTGGATTACGCCTACAATTTGAGCGGTGTCCCCTCGCATCGGGTCCAGGGGTACAACATCGTTTACGCCACCCACCCCTACAACTTCTCCAACAAGCAGCCGGGGAATTGGGATGCCGACTTCGGCGGGGTGACGAGCACGGATCCCGTCATCGCCTCGGAGTTCGGGACGATGGACTGCTCGACCACGTATTACTCTCAGCTCATTCAATATCTCGATTCGCACAACGCCTCTTGGACGGCGTGGGCCTGGTATCCGGGCGGGTGCAGCTTCCCCGCGCTCCTCAACGACTGGTCGGGCGCTCCCAATGCACCTGGGCAAGTCGTGAAGACGGCGCTGCAGGGATATCCGCAGTGACGTGAGCAAGCGTGCCAGTCACGGCCCAGCGGCGGCCGACGACGGCCGGTGAGGCGATGATTGCGTCCGGCGCGGTACGACGTGAGCTCCGCGCGGAGGCGGCGATCACGCCTTGTGCAGGTCTGGCACAAGTCGCGCGAAGCGCGCGCTGGCTGTGTCGAACGCTGCGGGGAAGGGAACGGCGCGGGGGCCGTTTCTCGATGACGTTACGTCATTGAGAATGATGAGCCGTGGCTACGGTGCGGCGAATCACGCATGAAATCGTGGGTGCACGGAGGGGAGGGGAGCCGCGGCGGCGGCGCCTCGCGCCGCTGGACGCTGACATGGGGCGCTGGCAACGAGGTTGCTTTGGTGCGCTGCGACGGCGCGCGAATGGCGCGCCACCCCGGAGGATCCCATGCGTATCGCATCCTTGCTTATCTCTGCACTCATCATGTCCCTGGGTTCGGCTTGTGCTCTCGATCAAGACAGCGACGTCAACGGGATGAATCCCGGCCTCGCCGCCGCTGATGACGATGTCGACCTCGACCCGGTCAAGCTGCAAGCGCCCCCGATCAAGCTGCGGCTCGAGGCCCAAGAGACGCCCTTCCTCGCCATGGTGGCGCTCCGCACCGAGGTTGGTGGCTACGCCGGTTCGATGGAGCATTGGTTTTCCCAAGCGACCATGTCGCAGACGGCTTCGACCTTCGCCCCCGGGACGAGCATCATCGTGACCCCGCTGGGCGCAGAGACGGAAGAGTCGATCAGGACGTGGACGTCGCCGCTCTCGCTGGCCTTCTCGAACCGCCGTGACGTGGGGGCGGACGAGTGGTCGGCGGGCGAGATGCGCGCGCCCGAAACCGGCGAGACGCTTCTCTTCATGACGCCTCACCCCGACGACGAGCGTGAGTACCTGGGGATCCTGGTCTCCAAGGATGAACGCGAAGCGCTTCGGTTCACGGGTTGGTATCGCAGCTCCCCGCCCGGCGAGAGGGGGCGCGCGTTCGAGTCGCAGTCGTTCACCCAGCCCTTGACCCTCGTGCTCGACCGCAGCGGAAGGCCGTCCACCAATCCGAACCTGGTTCGTGAATGTGCCTGGTACTTCATCACGATGCAGCGCTGAAGACGTGAGCGCGGCGCGCCGCACGCCGGTCGTTTCCCCTCGAAATCGCCGAGGATTCCTCGGTCGTCCTCGCTCTCCGCGCGTCGCTCGCGACGCTCCCTCGGTCACATCTCGAGTCGGCGCTGCGCTTCGGCCGCGAGAAGGACGATGGACCGCTCCCGCTGCCGTCGCTAGCATGTGCCGCTCGCCAGCGGGCGGCAGCATGCCGAAGTTCGAGGTCCAAACCCAAAGGGAGCCCACCCCGAGCTCCCCGACCGATGACACCGTCGCGCTCCCCTCGGCGACCGCCGTCGAGAGCACGACGCCCGTCGAAGGAGTGACCCCGGTACCTTCGTCTTCGGATCCCGAGCCGCTGTCGGGCTTGATCGAGCCGGCCATCTCGTCTCCTTGGGAGCGCTACGAGGATCTCGGCCTCATCGGGCGCGGCGGCATGGGCGAGGTCCGGCGCGTGCGTGATCGCGTGATGGGCCGCGTGCTCGCGATGAAGCTGCTGTTTCCCGATCTGGAGCGCACGCCCGGGATGCGTTCGCGCTTCCTCGCGGAGGCGCGGCTCACGGCGGGCTTGCAGCACCCGGGGATCGTGCCCGTGCATGATTGCGGCGCGCTGTCTGATGGCCGGCTCTGGTTCACCATGCAGGAGATCCGCGGGCGCACGCTGGATGCGGTGATCCAAGCGCTGCACGCGGACGCCGGCGACTCGGGCCCAGCGCCCGAGTCCATGCGCCGCGTGCTCGAGATCCACGCGCGCGTGTGCGAGGCCGTGGCGTACGCCCACAGCCACGGGGTCGTGCATCGCGATCTCAAGCCCGACAACGTGATGATCGGCGAGTTCGGCGCGGTCTTCGTGCTCGATTGGGGGATCGCGCGGGCCGCCGTTCCCGGGCCCGAAGCGCCGCGCGACGTCGAAGAGAGCTCGCCCGACATGGCCGCGATCTTGGGGCCTGCGAGCCGCACGCACGCCGGCGGGATCCTCGGCACGCCGTCGTACATGGCGCCGGAGCAGGCGCTCGGCGATCGCAAGCGGATCGGGCGGCGCACCGATGTGTATGCGCTGGGCGCGCTGCTCTACGAGATCCTCTGCGGGCAGCCTCCGTATGCGGGCACGGGCGCGTGGTCCGCGGTGATCTTCGGTCCGCCGGCGTCGCTCGAGGCGCGCTGTCGCGGGCCGGTCCCGCTCGATCTCGTGGCCCTCTGCGAGCGGGCGATGGCGCGCGAGCCCGCCGATCGACCGGCGAACGCGCGCATCCTCGCCGACGAGATGCGCGGCTTCCTCGACGGCGCGCGTCGGCGGGAGAGGGCGCGCGCGCTGGTCGCGGAGGCGCGCCGGCTCGCGCCTTCCATCCAAGCGCTGCGCGCGCGATCGAGCACGCTGCGGGCCGATGCGCAGGCGCTGCTCGGACAAGTGCACGCGTTCGATCCGGCGGCGCGCAAAGCGCCGGGATGGGCGCTCGAGGACGAAGCGCGCGCGCTCGAGTTCCGCGCCGCGCAGGAAGAGGTGATCTGGCAGCGGAAGCTGCGCGCCGCGCTGGACGAGGCGCCCGATCTCGACGAGGCCCACGAGGCGCTCGCGGACGCGCACGCCGCCGAGCTCCGCGCCGCGGAGACCGCGCGTGATGCCGCGGCCACGGCGCGGGCGGAGGCGTTGCTCCGCGAGCACGATCGCGGCCGGCACGCGGCCCTCCTCGCGGGCGACGGCGCCTTCTGGCTCCTGACGTCGCCCGTGGGCGCGGAGGTGTCCGTGTCGCGTTACGTGGAGCGCGATCGCCGTCTCGTGCTCGAGCCCGCGGGGCACCTCGGGCGCACACCGATCCTGGGCGCGCGCCTCCCACGCGGGAGCTACATGCTCCACGTGCGCGCCGATGGGCACCACGAGATGCGCTATCCGGTGCTGATCGGGCGCGGCGCGCCCTGGGACGGCATACGCCCCGGGGCCACGGAGCCATTCGTGGTGCCGATAGCCCGGTCGAGCACCCTTGGTGACGCAGATATCTACGTTCCCGCAGGCTGGTTCCTCTCGGGCGGCGACGCCGCGGCCGTCGAGAGCTTGCCGGGGCGGCGTTTGTGGCTCGACGGCTTCGTGATCCGGCGGCACCCCGTCACGCAGGCCGAGTACTTGGTGTTCTTGAACGACCTCGTCGATCGCGGTCGCGAGCCCGAGGCCATCGCCGCGTGTCCGCGCGCTGCCCGGGCGACCTCGGGCGGCGTCGACGTGCCGCTCTTTCCGCGCGACGAACGAGGCCACTTCCAGCCCGGGCCGCACACGCCCGTGGAGCACGCCTCGCATCCGGCCGCGTCGATGACGTGGTTCGGTGCGTCGCTCTATGCAGCTTGGTATGCGGAGCGCACCGGCTTCCCGTGGCGGCTCGCGGGCGAGCTCGAGCGCGAGAAGGCCGCGCGCGGCGTCGATGGGCGCGCGTTTCCGTGGGGCGATCAACCCGAGACCACGTGGGCGTGCATGGTGAGCAGCCGCCCGGGCCAAGCGGGGCCGGCGCCCATCGAGGACTATCCCACCGACGAGAGCCCTTACGGCGTCCGCGGGCTCGCGGGCAACGTGCGCGAATGGTGCGCCGATCCGTGGACGCCCGAGGGCCCGGATGTGACGCTCGGCGCGGCGGCGGTCGCGCGCGCATCCGACGGCGATCCCGGCCTGCGATCGATTCGCGGCGGTGCGTGGAGCGCCGCACCGCCGACGACGTGCAGCGCCGCGAGCCGCTTCGCCGCGCGCCCCGACGAGTGCTTCAGCACCGTCGGCCTGCGCCTCGCGCGCTTCCTGACGCCGTAGGCATCATCGGGCGATCTCGTTCGAGATGGATCGATGCGCTTCGCTCGCGCTCGCGCGCGCGATGTCGGCGCATGGCGTGGGCGCGATCGCCGACGGCGGCGCGTGTCCTGATGGTCGTGCGGGAGAGAGGCGGCGCGCGGGATGCGCGCCGCGAGGTGGGATCAGCGGTGCCGCGTGCCCGCGCTCTTGGAAGGCGTCGGCGAGGAGCTCCGGGAGGGGCTCGACGCCTGCTGCTTGCGCTCGGTCGACACGGCCGGCTTCTGCTGCTGGTCGTGCGACGCCCGCTGCTGCGCCGGGTGCGCGTCCGGCTGCCGATGCTCGTGGGCCTGCGCGGCCTGCTGCGGCTGCGCAGGACGATGCTGATCGTGCGTCGTCGGCTGCGCGGGATGATGCTGATCGGGGCGTCGATCGCGGTCCGCGCTCGGGTGGTGATCGTGATCCTGGCCGGCCTGCGGGCGGTGATCACGGTCGTGATCGTGGCCCGGACCCGGGTGGTGATCGCGGTCGTGATCGTGGCCCGGGCCCGGGTGGTGATCGCGGTCGTGATCGTGGCCAGGGCCCGGGTGGTGATCGTGATCGTGATCGTGCCGCGCGGCCGACTGCGCGGGACCACGGCGCTCGTATTCGCGGCGGCGGTTGTCCCAGTGATCGCGACGCTCGCGCTCCCAGCGCTCGCGCGTGTGCACGTCGGCGCGCGCCCAGCGGGCTTGGTAGGTGCGCTCCCAGCGAACGTGGCGATCGTAGCGGTTGCCCCACCACCAGTGCGTCCGCTGGCTCGGGTGGATCCACACGGTGCCGCGGCGCTCCCAGCCGTGGTAGCGGCGCTCCCAGGCCGCGTCGCGCCGCTCCCAGCCCCAACCGCGGCGATACCAGCGGCCGTTCGACGTCTCCCAGTACACATGGGTGTACTCGTAGCCCGGGCGTTGCCGGCCCCAGTAGCCGCCGAGCCAGACGTACTCGGTGCCGCTCCAGCGCCAGTAGCCCGGGGAGTAGAAGTAATCGGGGCCGGGCGCTTGGTACGCCTCCTCGACGCGCACCGGCGGCGGAGGCGTCGGGGCGTAGGCCTCGCGATCCTCCCAGTAACCGGCGTCCCACACGTATTGGCTCTGCGCTCCGTCCCAGCGCCAGTGGCCGTTGACCCAGACGTGGCGGTCGCTCGGGGCCGTTCCCTGTTCCTCGGCGCGATCGGCCGGGGGCTCCGGGATACGGGCCGTCGCCGACACGTCCTCCTCGCCGTTCGCGGCGGCGGTGGCGCTGTCGGCCGGTTGCGGATCGCTGTTGCCGTTGTCCTCGGCCGTGGCGCTCGCGCGCCGCTTGCACCCGAGGACGGCCATCGAGCCGATGATCATCACTGCCAGAACGCTTCGCTTGAGCTGCACGGCTCGTCCTCCTTGAAGGGCCGACGCGCGCACGGGCTGCCGGTCCGAAGCAGAGGCTACATCGACCCGCGCACGATCGGGGAGCAGAGCCGCTTTTCGACGGCCCTCCATGTGAGATGGGGTGGTAAGCCGATGATGCAGGGCGCGGGCACGACGCGCTGATCGGGGATCTCCTTCGCCGGCGGACGCGCGCGATCACCAAGGCTCGCGGATTCATCATCGAGCATGGCCGGCGTGGTCGCATCCACGTGGCCCGTTGCTTGCCAGGTGTTGGGCACGACGGCCCATCGGTCGTCGCTTTGGAGCGCTCCACGTCTCATCGCCGGACGCCGGCCCGAGATCGCTTTGCGATGCTCGGTCCGGATCGGCCGACGAGGTGCGGTGCTCTCGTGCAGCGAATTCTTAACCAGAGGTCCATCGCAATGATCGATATGAAGAAGGGCAGTGTCATTCGTCATCATGTCTCGAAGATCGGGAGAGGCACCGGCGCCATCGCCGCTTCCTTTGCGCTCACGCTGAGCGCGGGATGCGTCGCGGGCCCGGAGACTCGAGAGGACGACGCCGTCGATACGGCATCTGCGGCGTTCACCCTCGCCGATCTCGAAGCCTCGTTCACGAGCTCGTGCGGAGGGTCTCTCCCCGCCGGCTACTCGAATGGCACCTGCGTCGTCTCCGGCTTCACGCGGACGGCAGTGGACGCGCCCAATGCCATCTACGAATATGCAGTCGACGTGCAGGTCGGGCCCGGCGCGCACGACGTGATCGGTTTGCACCGCGTCGTCAAAGAGATCTCCCCGTACCAGCCGGCCGCGTCGAGCACGGCCGTCATGCTGGTGCATGGAGACGCTTGGCCCTTCCGCGGCGCGTTCCTCGACACCGCGCAGGGAAATACCTTCTCTGCCTTCCTCGCCAACAACGGTGTCGACGTGTGGGGCATCGACCTGCGTTGGACGCGCGTGCCCGCGGCCACCGCCGATCTCTCCTTCATGGCGAGCTGGGGTATGGCGAAGGACGCGCAGGATCTCGGGGTGGCGCTCTCCATCGCGCGCACGAACCGCGGCAAGACGGGGAGCAACCAGCTCCCCTTGAAGCTCCTCGGGTGGAGCCGCGGGGGGCAGCTCGGCTATGCCTTCCTCGCTCAAGAGACCACCATCCCCGCGGCGCAGCGGCACGTGAACGGCTTCATCCCGGTGGACATCTACCTGAAGCCCGATCTCTCGACGACCGAAGGCGTGCGCGAGCGCGACGCCGCTTGCGCGCGGCTCGCGGCCGATCGCGCGCAGTACGCCGATTCGACACGTGCCGATCGGTATTACGCCAACACGGGCGTATTGATTGCGACGCTCGGACAGCTCGGTCAAATCGATCCGACGGGCGCGTCGCCCATCGTCGCCGGTTTGAACAACCAACAGGCCGCGCTCCTCGCCGGGAGCCAGACCTTCGCCTTGCAAGGTGGTTTGCCGCCCACGCCCTATTATCACTGGGTCGGCGGGACGTTCGATGGCTTCGGCCTCCCCACGGGCGTGGCCTACGTCTCCAGCACCGCGCGCTGGCTCGCGGCGGAGTCGCAGGCGGCGCCGTATCAGCCGGTTCAATTGCTCATCGACGCGGAGGCGGCGACGTGCGGTGATCCGGCGTCGACCATCGACGCGCACCTCTCGTCGATCGCCGTGCCGATTCTGTACGTCGGCGCGCGCGGCGGCTTCGGCGACAGCGGCCTTTACACGACGACGCTGCTCGCGAGCGCGGACGTGAGCTCCCTCGTGGTGAGCCTGACGCCCGATCAGCTCCACGACATCGGTCACAGCGATGTCTTTCTGGCCCAGAATGCTCCTTCGCTGTTCTGGAATGGCATCCTCGGTTGGTTGAAGTCGCCCTCTCCCCATTGCCAAGAAGATAAAGAGTGCACGCTCCTCCGCGACGAGGAGACGTGCTCCTGCGTGGCGGCGCCCGTCGGGAGCACGCTGCCGCCGAGCAATGCGGTGTGCATCGCCGATCCGTGCCGCGGCGTGACGGCGGCTTGCCGCAACTTCACGTGCGTGGGCATCTCCGGCGAGGAGATGTGAGGATGTGATCGCCGCGCGCTCCTCGGCTCCCCCCGGCCGAGGAGCGCGCCCTTTTCGCGGCTGCGCGCGTGGACGCGCCATTCCTAGGATCCAACGAAATCGATCGCCTCGCGCGGCGCGCTGTCCGGCGAGTGTACGTCTTGCCCCAGTCGGAGTAGCATCGCCCCGACAGAGTGCCGTCGCGGCGCTCGGGAGAATAGGATCGATGCGTGCTCGTGGTGGTGCTTGCTTTGGCGTGCTGTTGCTCTCGATGGCGGCGTGCTCCCCGAAAGAGCGGGAGCTCGCCACGGGGGACGGCGGTGGGGGCACGACGTCGGCGTCCACCGGCGGCGCGGGCGGCAGCGGCGGCGCGCCGTCCACGAGCAGCAGCACCGGCGGCGGGAGCACCACCTCGTCGTCGACGGGATCGTCCTCGGGGTGCGAGACGGCCGATGATTGCCCGCCCGCCCCGCACGCGACGGCCACGTGCAACAAGGGTGCTTGCGAGCTCGAGTGCGCGCCGAGCTACGCCGATTGCACGGGCGGCACCGCAGATGGCTGCGAGACCGATCTCGGCAGCGACCCGAAGAACTGCGGCGCCTGCGGGGTCGCGTGCTTTTACGGCACCTGCAAGAAGGGTATCTGTCGCGATCCCATCGACGTCTCCACGGGAGGCAATTTCACCTGCGCCCTGCTCGGCACTGGAGAGGTGCTTTGCTGGGGCTACGGGAAGGACGGCCAGCTCGGCAACGGCGGCATCAGCCCCACCGCCGTGCCGCAGGCCGTCCCGCTGCCGGCGCAGGCTCGCAAGATCAGCGCCGGCGGCAACCCGGCGGGATATGCGTGTGCCGTGCTCGCGGATGCGAGCGTGTACTGCTGGGGCTCCGGGACGTACGGACAGCTCGGCAATGGCAGCGCGGGGTCGGTGATGCCGCCGAGCAAGGTCGTCGACGACCTGCTCGGCCCGGCCGTGGACATCACGACAGGGGCCGCGCAGACGTGCGCCGTGAGCAAGAGCGGCGCGCTGTTCTGCTGGGGAAACAACACGTCGGGGCAGCTCGGGATCGGAGCGAGCACCTCCCAAGAGCCCATTCCGCGCCCGGTTCAAGGCTTGGCGACGCCGGTGAGCCTCGCGGCGGGCCAAGGCTTCTCCTGCGTCGTCGACGGCGCGAGCCAGCCATTCTGCTGGGGCGATGCCAAATATGGCAAGGTCGGGAATGGGAGCACGGCTGGTGTTTTCCCGAGCCCTCAGTTCCTCTCCGTGCTCTTCACCAACGTGGCTGCGGGCACGAGCCACGCTTGTGGTTGGACGGATACGGAGATCTTCTGTTGGGGGCAGGGAGACAGTGGGAAGCTCGGGATTCCCGGTAGTCCGACGCTCGTGCCCGCGCCCCAGCCGATCCCGCTCCCCGCGGGGACCGAAGTGCAGCAAGTCGCGCTCGGCTACCGCCACAGCGGTGCCCTGACCAAGTCTGGAGAGGTGCTCATGTGGGGCACGGGGACGCTGGGCAATGGCCTCACCAACTCCGCCACGGCCCAGCCCATCGGGCTCATCGACGTGGTGCGGCTCGATCTCGGCGGCGCGGATCTCAGCGCCCCCGGACACGCGTGCGCCGTGAAGAAATCGGGCGAGCTCGTGTGTTGGGGAGACAATGTCTATGGCCAATGCGGCGTGCCGGCCATGGATTCGGGGGTACCGACGCCGACGACCGTCGCGATTCCTTAGGTACACGGCGGGGGCACGGGTTGGTTACACGGCGGGGGGCACGCGCCCCCGCCGCCCCGCCCGCAAAGCCGTCGGGGCCCCACCACCCCGCGAACCACCCTCGCCGACAAGCACGTTTCGCCGCTTCGGGCCTGACGTAGATCGCATCCTGACACGTCACTCGCCCGCGCGCCCCCGCCGCCCCGCAGGCTTTGCCGTCGGGGCCCCACCACCCCGCGAACCACCCTCGCCGACAAGCACGTTTCGCCGCTTCGGGCCTGACGTAGATCGCATCCTGACACCTCACTTGCCCGCGCGCCCCTCGCCCTGCGCTCATCTTCCGTGGAGTCGCCCGCTGCGTCAACCGACGTTAGCATGGAACGGTGGAGTTCTCAGGCCGCGTGACGCGGGTGGACGCGACGGAGCCCAATGACATTGATGTCTGGGCCGCACCGGATGGTGGTCAGGAGCGCGCGTATCGTCAAACCGCTGTTGCCGGAGCTCGTGTCGAACGACGGCAAGGTCCACGCGCTCGAGCCGTCCGCGGGCATTGGTAGGTTCCCGCTGGCGCTCTCGGGGCCGGGATTCGAGGCCTTGGCCTGGCACTGCGTCGAGCTCTCCACGGTCTCGTACAAGATGCTGCGGTTGCTCCGGCCGGACATCGACCTCTTCCACGGGCCGTTCGAGCGCTGGATCGCGGAACGGGCTTAGGACTTCGCGGGGCGGCTGAAACTCGTCATCAGCAACCCGCCTCATGGGCAGCGCAATCAGGCGCTCACGGAGGATCTGGATCGCAGGTATCGATACGACCGCGCGGACGTCTACCTCCTGCGCCGCGGTCTCGATCTCCTCGGCGCCGGCGGCCTCGGCATCTGCATCATCCCGTCTGGGTTCCTGACCGGCACGACCGAGGACGCCAAGAAGCTCCGCGAGGAGGTGCAACAGCTTCGCGATCAGCTCCTTTCCCGTACCGGTCTCGCCACGGACGAGGACGGTGACGTCCTTCATCGCGACGCGCTCCGCGCACTGGAGCAGTCGCTGCATCGCCGCGGACTCACGACTCAACGGATCGAAGTCCCCATGCTCTCGTTCTAGCGGCGGTGCCTGGAGGACCGGGAATCGATGCTGGTCAATTTCGGTCAAGGCGCGAACTACCGCGATTTACCATGCTTGACTCGCGAAGTTTCGAGCACGCCCGCATGGTGGGCTCATGCAGCTCGACGACAACCCGCTTCTCTCTGCGAACAGCACCGGCGCGCCCTACCTCACGGGCAACTTCGCGCCGCTCATGAATGAAGTCACGGCGTTCGATCTCGAAGTGATCGGCCGCATTCCCGACAAGCTGAATCGACGCTTCTTCCGGATCGGCCCCAACCCCGTCGACGAACGCGACGCGCAGGACTTCGCAGGCGATCCGATCGCGACGATCCGTCTTCCGGTCCGCGTTCCATTCACGTTCCACGGTGGCTGGGCGCCCGATC
This sequence comes from Minicystis rosea, assembly GCA_001931535.1. GTDB lineage: Bacteria > Myxococcota_A > Polyangia > Polyangiales > Polyangiaceae > Minicystis > Minicystis rosea. The sequence goes on along the minus strand of CP016211.1, from coordinate 3,857,639 downwards.
AGGATGCGCCGCCGCCCGTGTACTGAGCTGCTCGCAAGAAAGGAGAGTGTCATGTCTCGAAGCATCGAGTCAGTACCGCCGTTTCGGAGCTCGTCCGAGATCCCGGAATCAACGGACGCGATCGTCACCGGTGATCTTCCCGAGTGGCTGCGCGGGGAGTTGGTTCGAACGTGTCCGGCCGTGTTCGAAGGAAGTCAGTGGAGAGCGCGCCATTGGTTCGATGGCCTGTGCCTCCTCTACGCGTTCCGGATCGGACACGCATCGATCTCGTTCCGCTCGCGCCTGCTCGAGAGCGACGCCGCGCGCGAGATCGCCGACGACGGGCGCTCGCGCCTGAGTGCATTCGGAACACCGACGGGTCGCCACCTCTGGGAGCGGCTGATCCAGCCGGTGCAACACATCACCGACAACACGAACGTCAACATCGTGAAGCTCGGCGACGATCTCGTCGCGCTCACCGAGGGTGATCGACAGAAACGCATCGACCCCGTGTCACTGCACGCGATCGGGGATGTGTCGTTCGAACGCGATCATCTGACGGGCGCCGTCGCAGGTGCGCACCCGCACTTCGACGGAGAGCGCGTCGTCAACATCGCGACGAAGTTCGGCTCGAGCGGCGTCGTCTCCGTCTACCAGCATCGCGCCGCCGAGCGCCGCCGCGAGATCGTCGGCACGTGGGGGACGACGCGCGTGCCGTACTTGCACGCGTTCGGGCTGACGCCCGCGCACGCGATCCTGGTCGCACATCCGTTCACGGCGAGGTCGCTCGACATGCTGTGGTCGAATCGCGGCTACATCGATCACTTCGAGTGGCGACCACAGGATGGAACTCGCCTCGTCGTGATGAAACGTTCCACGGGTGCCGTCGCGGAGTACGAGACCGACCCGATGTTCGTGTTCCACACGGTGAACGCGTTCGAATGCGGAACCGAGACGGTCCTCGACGTGCTGGCGTATCCGAGCGCTCGCATCGTCAGCGAGCTCCGCGTCGACCGAATGGTCGAGCAGCTTCCAGACCTGCGCCCGTCGCTGGTCCGGCTCCGCATGCAACCGGGACGCGCGCGCGCAGACGTCGAGAAACTGAGCGACGTCGGGTTCGAGTTCCCGTCGACGAACTATCGCAGGGTCAACGGACGCGATTATCGCTACGCGTGGGGCGCTGCCGATGGCCCGCGCGCAAACGCGGAATACGGATCCTCGATCGTGAAGGTCGACGTCCATACGGGCACCGCCGCCGAGTTCTCGGACGGAGAGAACATCTACGGAGAGCCCGTGTTCGTCGCGCGACCGGGCGCCAGTGACGAGGACGATGGCGTCCTGCTGTCCGTCGGCACGAGCATGCGAACGACGACGTCGACGCTCGCGATCATCGACGCGAAGACGACCACGCTCCTCGCGCGCGCCGACATCGATCGCGCGATTCCACTCGGTTTCCACGGCTCGTTCGTCGGAGGTCTCTCGTGAAGCCGGTCCTGAAGAAGATCGGGCTCGGCTCGAGCGTATTGATGCTCGTCGTATTCGCGTACCTGTGCTTGTGGCCGGTTCCCGTCGAGCCACGAGCATGGTCGGCACCGACGGCTCCGGGCTACACCGGGGCGTTCGCTCGAAACACGAAGCTGTCCGGCCTTCGGACCATCGAGATCGGGAAGGAGCACGGGCCCGAGCACATCGCGATCGGACGCGACGGAAAGCTCTACGCCGCGATGACGAGCGGGAACCTGTTGCGCATGGATCCCGACGGCAAGAACCAGCAGGTCTTCGCCAACACGGGCGGTCGCGTACTGGGATTCGACTTCGACGCGACCGGAACCATGATCGCCGCCGACGCGATGAAAGGGTTGCTCGCGATCACCGCGGATGCGCGCGTGAGCGTGCTGACCGATCGCGTGAGTCCCTCGGATCCGATTCGCTATGCCGATGCCGTCGTGGTCGCGCCCGACGGGACCATCTACTTCACCGATGCATCGACCCGCTTCGCGCCGGCATCGTGGGGCGGAACGTTCGAGGCGAGCTTTCTCGACATCATCGAACAGTCGCAAACCGGACGCGTCCTCGCGTACGAGCCAGCGACGAAGCAGACGAGCATCGTCGCCCACGGCTTCTCGTTCGCGAACGGGATCGCGTTGTCGGCGGATGGACACACGCTGTTCGTGAACGAGACCGGGCGCTATCGCGTCTGGAAGGTCGATGGTCACGCGCGGAACGTCGACGCGCGAACCGGATCGCCGAGTGCGCGTGTCCTCCTCGACAACCTTCCTGGCTATCCCGACAACTTGATGCGTGGTCGCGATGGACGGCTGTGGGTTGGCTTGTTCAAGCCGCGCAATCCCGCCGCCGATAGCCTCTCGGACCGGCCGTTCCTGCGCAAAGTCCTGGTGCGGTTGCCGCAGTCGTTCGTGCCGCTCGGCAAACCGTACGGGCACGTGTTCGCGATCGACGAGAACGGTGTCGTCGTCGAGAACCTCCAGGATCCCAGCGGTGCCTATCCCGAGGCCACCGGCGCCACGGAGACCGCGGATCGCATCTACATCCACAGTCTCCACGCGCATTCGATCGGCTGGATGCCGCGCACGCCACCGACGGCGAACGCGCGCGAGGAGATCTACATCCTCCGCAGCATTCGCGAGCCGGCAGAGGCCGAAGCCGGCTTTTGCTCCGCGACCAAGACCGGCTTCGAGCCGTTCCCGACCGATGCCGAGCGCGTGTTCTCCTTCTGGAGCATCCGCACCGAAAGCGGCAAGGTCGTCGATGCGAAGACGGCCCGTGTCGCGGAGCTGCGCGCGTGCTTCGGCGCGACGGACATCCCCGCGAAGCAGAACTTCTACGCCGAGATCGAGCTCGGTGCGCTGCGAGCCATCGGACATGGCGAGTGCCTCGCGCTCGATGTCGATCGTCCCGAGGCAGGCATGTACCCGGTGCGCTGTCAGCTCCGGCTGACCACGCCCGCGCCGTTCGTCGGCGGACTGCTCACCACCAACACCCTGACGAGTAAGGCCGCGTTCGGCGGCGACTCGAACCCACCTGGTTACGCACAGGCTTCGATCGCCACGATCCGCCTGTGGAAAGGAAACGGACAATGACGGACGGCAACGACCTGAAGCGACGAGACGTGCTGCAAGGAGCCGGCGTCGCGGTCCTCGGCGGATTGGTGGGCGCATGCATGCCCGCCCTCGCGCAGGGGCAACCCGCGACCCGAAGTGGCGCCTCCCTCGGTGCGCGACTGCAAGGCGTGCAGCACTTCGGCCTCACCGTGCAGAGCATGGATCGCGCTTTCGCGTTCTACACGGAGGTGCTCGGCGGCACGGAGGTGATGCGCGACGGCGACTTCCACGGCGAGCGCATTCACAACACCCTGCTCACGACACAGGAGATCGAAGCGCGTACCCGCAAGGTCAACCCGCGCACGATGAGCATTCCGGATCTGCGTGGCGGCGCGCAGCGGCTCGACGTTCGCTTCATCCAGTTCGACAACGTCGTGATCGAGCTCCTGCAGTACCGCGACGCCGAGCAACCTTCCGGCAGCGGCGCCGCGTTCGCCGAGCCTCTCGATCACATGAGCCCGGCGCAACCACGAATGATGCACATCTGTTTTCACATTCGTGACGACGTCGACTTCAACAAGTTCATCGCAGACCTCGAGGCGGAGTCCGCACGACGCGGCATGACGCACGTCCGCGCGAACCGCGTGATCACCGTGGCGTCGGAGCAGCAGCGCCTCGCTGCACCGCTCGACGCAAACAGCAACGGGATCACGGAAGGTCTCTCGAATGGCTGGCGGCTGATCTACTGCACCGGCTCCGAGGGCGAGCAGCTCGAGTTCGTCCAGGCGCTCGGGCCGGTCAAGAAGGTCTTCGACAGCGCTCGCGACGCGCGTGCAAAGGCGGTGCGCCGATGAGGGCGCGCTGTGCAGTGCTCGCGCTGCTCGCGCCGCTCGCGGCGTGTGCGGGCCCCACCACGACGGTTCGCTACGCTCGGCTTCCCACCGACGCCTACGCCGTCGTCGCCGAGGTGCGGGCGAAGCCGGGCAAGGAGAACGAGCTGCGCCGCGTGACGCTGCCGCTCGTCGAGAAGGTCCGTGGCGAGCCGAACAACCTCGTCTACTTCCTCCACGAGGATCGCGCGACGCCGGGACACTTCCTCTTCTACGAGATCTTCGCGACGCGCGCGGACTTCGAAGCTCACAACGCGACACCACACGTGAAGGAGTGGTTCGCAAAACTTCCTGACCTCGCGGATGGCGGAGTGACCGTCGTGCGTATGGGTCTCCTCGGAAACCGAATCGGAGAATAGCGATGTCCAAACTCAAACTCCACATCACGTTCACCCTTCTCGCTCTCTCGGCTTGCACGGAGAAAGACAATATGACCCCCATCGATCCTCCCACGCTCAAGAACATCGTCCTCGTCCACGGCGCGTGGGCAGATGGCTCCGGCTGGGAACCCGTACACGATCTTCTGCAGGAGCGCGGATACAACGTCAGCATCGTGCAGAACCCGCTGACCTCACTCGCCGACGACGTCGCCGCCGTCGACCGCGTGCTCGAACGACAGGATGGCCCTGCTCTGCTCGTCGGTCACTCGTATGGCGGCGTCGTCATCACCGAAGCCGGCGATGCGACGAACGTCGCGGGTCTCGTCTACGTCGCAGCGTTCGTCCCCGACGTCGGCGAGTCCGTCGGCAAGTTGACCGAGAGCGGAGCACCGCCGCCCGTGCAGCCGTCGAGCGACGGCTTCCTGTTCTTCGATCCTGCGGTGTTCCCGAAAGCGTTCGCGCAGGATGTTCCCGCGCCACACGCGGCGTTTCTCGCGACCTCCCAGATCCCCCCCGCGGCCGCGACGTTCGCTACGCCGGTCTCGGTCGCGGCGTGGAAGAGCCGACGAAGCTGGTACGTGCTGTCGACGGAGGACCGAATCATTCCGCCGGAAGCGCAGCGACAGATGGCGACGCGAGCAAACGCGACGATCACCGAGGTCGCAGCGAGCCACGCGGTCTACATCTCGAAGCCGGAAGCGACCGCCGACGCGATCGATGCAGCGGCACGCGCCGCTGCACCGTGATCACCTGCGTGTCTCCTTCCATGTGAGGAAGACGCCGGCGGCAACGATGAGGAGTGCGCCGATCGCGGTGTCGCGATCGGGCACTTCGCCTCGGCCGATGTAGCCGATGACGATCGCCACGACCATCTGCACGTAGATGAACGGCGCGGCCACGCTGACCGGCGCGTAGACGAGTCCTCGAGCGAGGCAGTAGTGGCCGAAGCCGCCGAGGATTCCGAGCATGAACATCAGCGTCGCATCGCTCAGCGACTGGAGCGGACTCCACGCAAATGGAACATACAGCGAGAGAAGAACGGTACCGACGAGAACGCTGTATACGGCGGACGTCTCGGGCCGATCGACTCTCCCGACAAACCGCGTCGTGATCTGAAACAACGCATAACAAAGCGATGCACCGACGATCAGCAGCGACGCAGGGTGGAACATGCCGCTCGTCGGACGAATGACCAGGAGTGCTCCCATGAGGCCGATAGCGACGGCAAGGATTCGCGGCCAACCGAGCCGCTCGTGCAGCAGCGGCCCCGCGAGCAACGCGACGAAGAGCGGCCCTGTGAGGTTGATCGATGTGGACTTCGCGAGCGGTAGGAGCCGGACGCCCGCATACAGCAGCAGCGTAGTGCCTAAAAGGAGTGCCGAGCGGAGCAGCTGCCATTTGAGCTGACGCGTGCGGATCACCTCGACTCCGAGCTTCGGGCCGAAGACAACGAGTAGGAACAGGAGGTGCGAGAGCTGTCTCGCCCACACGAGCTGTTGGTTCCCGTAGCGAGGACTCAGGACCTGAACCAACGCGATCACCACCGGCGACAGCGCCGCGGCTGTGCACACGAGGACGATGCCGATCAGCGTACGCCTAGTGTTCGATTGCACGATCACCCGTCACAAGCAGCGATGAGCTCGGCGGCCGAACGGAGGTCGCGGGTCGCGAACCCCTCGGTGAACTCCGCGTAAATGGCGAGCAACATCGTACGAGCTTCGTCCGTACGCGAACGCGCACACCACAACCGTGCGAGATCGACTCCGGCGCGAAGGCGCCACGACAAGCCACCGTTCTCACGCGCGAGCTCGATTGCTTCGCCGAGGACCTTCTCGGCCTGCTCGACGTGGCCCTGCGCGCCAAGAATGCTCGCCTGGATGCGGAGGACTTCGGACGCGCACCATCCCTGACTGTAGGTGCGTCCCCACTCGAGAGCTTCGCGAATCGTCAGCTCGGCATCCTCGAGCCGGCCGCTCTGCGCGAGCGCGTCTGCGTGGACGGCGAGGATCCACGAACGCCGCGTTCCGATCTTGTTGACGCGGAACTCGGCGATCGCGCGCTCGAGATCGACGAGCCCACGCTCGGGAGAATCGAGTCGAGCGCACGAGAGTGCCCCGCGAAAGAAACGCGCCATCGAAGACCAGATCACGACGCCCTGCTTTCGGACTTCATTTTCCAGCATGGAGACGTACTGCTCGCACTCGTCGTAGCGCCCACTCAAGTAGAACGTCGGGCAGGCCGCCACCGCGAGCGCGTTGATCAGCGACAGGCCGTGCTTCACCTCGAGGGCCTGCTCGACGGTCGAGACCGCGGTTTGCATCGCCGTGTCTGGAGATCCAGTGAGCCACTGTGCGTACGAAAGGACGTTTCCGATGTCGACCTTCCGGTCGTAGAGGAAGCGTGCGAGCCGCGCATCGTCGGAGCTCACCGCACTGCGTTGGTGCAGACGCTCGAGGCGACGGCGAGCGTGCGCCAGTCGGCCGACGAACAGCTCGCTGATGCCGAGGTGAGTTTCACCATCCGGCAACGCAGAGGGATCGTGCTCGGTCGCAACGACGACAAACGTTTCGAGCGTCGAGAGCGACGCCTTCGAGTTGCCACTGAAGCTCTGATAGGAGCCCAACGTCCGGAGGCCCCGGAGACGATAATCCACATCACCAATGCGCTCGGCGATCTCGAGAGTTCGCAGCAACGCGGTTTGCACCTCGGTGCTCGGTCCGCGCGTGAACATGTTCGTATCGGCGAACGACATCTGCAGCTGCATCTCGATCGCTGTGCCGGAGAGCCCCGCGGACGCCAGCTCGCCGAGAGCGCGCGACACGATCGTGCGGCATTCGTCGGTCAGCGAGAGGTGATTCCACAGCCGAAGCCCGGCCACCACGAGGCGAATGAACAGCGTACGGTTCGCTGCATTCGAGCCGGCCCACGCGATGGCCGAGCGCAGATCGTCGATGACGGGGCGATACTTCACGTCCCACTCGCGGATCGGACACCGAGGCCATTCGGCGTTCGCTCGATCGAGTACCGCGCAGACATGTTCGGCGTGACGCACCCGAACATCGTGCTCATCGTTGCTCGTGCGGAGACGACCGATCGAGTACGCGCGAGTCGTCTCCAGCAAGCGGCAGGCGATACCATCGCCCACGGGCTCGACGACGAGGAGCGACTTTGCGGCGAGGTTCGCGAGCACGTCGAGCACCTCGATCGATGTGCCGGCAGAAACCGCGCACGCACCGTCGAGGTCGAACGATGCGGCAAAGACCGAGACGGCACGCAAGAGCTTCGCCTCGTGCGCGTCGAGGAGCGCGTAGCTCCAGTCGAGCGTCGCCGCGAGCGTGCGTTGTCGCTCCGGTCCCGTGCGCCACCCGGCGAGAAGACGGAATCGATCGTCGAGCTGACGCAGAATGCCGGCGACACCAAACGCTCCGACCCGCGAAGCAGCAAGCTCGATCGCGAGTGCAAGCCCGTCGAGGTTGCGGCAGATCTGCGCGACGATCGGTGCGTCCGCATCCCTCAACTGGAAGGCACTGTGGCCCTCCGTCGCGCGTTCGACGAACAGTTGCACCGCGGAGAAGTCGAGCGCGCTTCGCGCATCGAGCGAGACGGACTCCCTCGGTGTCGCCAACCCGGCGAGTCGACGGACGCGCTCTTTGGCCATCCGCAGCGGTTCGCGGCTCGTCGCGAGAATCCTCACGCCGGCGGCGCTCGACAGGATGCGGTTCGTGCACGACGCGACGCCATCGATGACGTGCTCGCAGTTGTCGAGGACGAGCAGCGCCTGTCGGTCGCGAAGGAACTCGCAGACGACGGAGATGACGTCCGTCGAGTGAGATCGAACACCGAGCGCTGCCGCGATCGCGTTCGCGATCCGATCGGCATCGGTCAATGGAGCGAGATCGACGAACCAGACGCCATCGGCGAACGCGTCGCCCGCCCGCTCGGCGACAGCGATGGCGACGGTCGTCTTGCCGATGCCGCCCGAGCCAACGATCGACACGAGCCGCGATTGATCGAGATCGCGGCGGAGCGATGCGATCGGCTCTTCGCGTCCGAAGATGCGCGTCGTCGACGCCGGCAAGTTGTTCGTCGGCGTCGGCGGCGTACTCGCTTCGGGCGGCAGCTCGACGGCGCCACTGAGATGAACCTGCGCGACGAACCGGTAGCCTCTGCCGACGACGGTCGCGATGTACGGCGTAGCCGGCCCGTCCTCGAGCACGCGACGCAGCGTCGCCATGTTGACCTTGAGGTTGGCCTCGTCGACGTTGGTATCGGGCCACACGAGCGCGAGGAGCTCGCTCTTCGTCACGAGCTCGCCGGGACGCTCGACGAGTGCGATCAAGAGATCGAGCGCGCGACCACCGATGCGAACGGGCTTGTCATCTCGGAGCAGCAGCTGGCGCGCCGGAATGAGCTTGAACGGCCCGAAGGCGAAGGTCCTCGAAGCACCGATCGCGTCGCTCGCCAACGATTCCTCCGTGTCCGCCCATCGCGGCACACGACCCACGATACCACCGCCTCGGCCGATCAGGGGCGCGTGCGAATCGCGTCGATGAACGCGCGCCGTGATCATTCGAGCTCTGCGAGGAGCTTCGTCGCGATTGCGACGTCGCGCGTCTCGAAGCCTTCGGTGAATGCGTCGAGAATGGGGCGAAGCATCTGCTTCGCCTCGTTCGTTCTCGCGCGAGTCCGCCACAGTCGCGCGAGATCGATGCCTGCGCGCAGCCGCCACGAGAGAGCGCCGTGCTTCTCGGCGAGAGCCATCGCTGCCACGAGCGTGGTCTCTTGCTGCTGCACGATGCCCTTCGCAGCAAGCACGAAGGCATGAATGCGCAGCATCTCGGGAAGGCTCCAGTTGTCATTCCACTTCGTCGCCAGCGCCAGCGCCTCGTCGATCGTGGCCTCGGCCTCGCCGAGACGGCCTCGCTTCACGAGCGCCTCTGCGAGCACGCTCATGTAGTACGGAAGCCGAGCCATGTGTCCGATCTCTCGGCACTCGGCCACCGTCCGCTTGAGATCCGCGATCCCCGCGGACAGCGTCGCTTCGTGCATGCTCGCGAGCGCTCCGCGACAGAACGAGGCGACCGGGCGCCAGGTGACGATGCCGTGCCGCTCGACGAGATCGTCGAGCATCGCGGCGTGTCGTGTGCACTCCTCGTCGCTCCCCGTCCAGAAGTTCACCAGGCAGACCCAGGCGAGGCCGATGCTGAGCGAGAGCTCGTGGTGAGCCGCGAGCCCGTACTCGACGACCATCGTCGCGGTCCGAGCAGCGGCGGCGGGAGCCCCCGTCAACCACTGCACGTGCGACAGCACGACCATGATGTTGATGCTGTTGTTGTAGAGGAACCGAAGTGCGGTGCCGTCGTTCAGATCCTGCAGCCCGTGCGCGTAGAGCCGCTCGAGTCGCTGCCTTGCATCGGCGAGACGACCGATGAACAGCTCACCGCAGCCGAGATGTGTCTCCCCCTCGGCGACGGCGGCCGGATCGCGTTCGATCGCCATCGCCACGAACGCCTCGAGCGTCTGGATCCCCGTGTCGTTCTGCCCGCTGAAGAGCTGGTATGTCCCGATCATCCGCAGGCAGTTGAGGTGATAGACAGCGTCGTTTCGCTGAATCGCGATCTCGCGAGCGCGTTCCATCGCCTCTCGCGCGGCAGGGACGATACCCTGCGTGTAGAGAATGGCGCCGGCGAGCGTGAGCTGGAGGTTCATCTCCACCCCACTGTCGGTTTCCGTCTCGCGTAGCTGTGCGATCGCACGCTCGAGGTGCGTGCGACTCTCGGACGTGAGCGAGAAGTGATTCCAGAGCGCAGTCCCCGCCGCCGTCAGGCGAACGAGAAGCGTTGGGCGACCTGCCGTGTTGGCCCAGGTGAGAGCGCATCGAAGATCGTCCAGATAGCGCCCGTACCGCGTGCCCCACTCTTGCGCCGGAAGCGTTGCCACTTCGGTGGCAGCTCGCTCCACGACGTCGCAGATGTACTCGGCGTGCCGCCTTTGAACCGCTGATTCCTCGTCGCCTGCTCGGAGCTTCTCGAGGCAGTACGCACGCGTGGTCTCGAGCGGTCGATAGACCGCCTCGGTTGCACTTTCATCGACGGACAGCAGCGACTGTGCAGCGAGCTCGGTGAGAATCCTCGCGGTGTCGTCGGGCGATCGATTCGCGATGGCTCGCGCGTCCTCCAGCCGCAACACACCCGCGAAGACCGAAACCGCGCGGAGAACCGCAGCTTCGTCGGGTGGAAGTAGGGAGTAGCTCCAGTCGAGGGTTGCCGTCAGCGTCCGGTGTCGTTCGAGGCCTGCGCGCCGCTCGCCGAGGATTTGAAGCCGTTCCTCGAGTTGCCTCTGCAGCCCGCGCACGCCGAAGACGTCGACACGCATCGCAGCGAGCTCGATCGCCAGCGCGATACCGTCGAGGCTGCGGCAGATGTTGGCGACGAAAGGAACATCCGCATCCGTCAGCGTGAACGACTCGAGGCGATCGGTCGCGCGCGCAACGAAGAGCTCGATCGCGGGAAACGCGAGCGCCTCGGCGGCCGTCAATTCCGACGAGACAGGAGGACTCTCCAACCCGGGCAACCGATGCGCGCGCTCGCCGGCGATGCGAAGTGGAACGCGGCTCGTCGCCAAGACATGAACGCTCGATGCCTCGAGCAGCCGCGTCACGCATGGCACGACGGCCTCGATCAGGTGCTCGCAGTTGTCGAGCAGGAGCAGCGTCTGGCGGTCGCGCAGAAATCTGCACAGCGCTGTCATGATGTCCGCCGAGTGCACGACGAGGCCGATCGCAGCCGCGATCGCGTTCGGCACGAGCGTGCCTTCACGCACCGGCGCGATGTCGACGAACCACACGCCATCGCGAAATGACTCGACGGCGAGCTCGGCGACGGCGAGTGCAACCGTCGTCTTGCCGATGCCACCCGCACCGACGACGGACACCAATCGAGCCCCTCTCACCTCGCCGTCGATGAGCTCGATGACCTTCTCGCGCCCGATGACTCGATCACTCGTGAATCGATCGCTCATAGCGATTCGATTCTGCGAGGCTGGTCACCAGCGTCAACCTCGCGAACGCCAGCTTAACCGCGTTTTACCACGCTTTACGTAGGCGGTTCGGCGCTCTGGACCGGGAACCTCAGGACGTAGCGATGATCTCAGCTGCTTCGACCATGTCACGTGTGCCGAATCCCTCTGTGAACTTGCCATGGATGGCGCGCAGCATGCTTCGTGCGTCGTCTGTCCGCGAACGGGACCGCCACATGCGCGCGAGATCGATCCCCGCGCGAAGCTGCCAGCCCAAGGCACCGTAGGTTCGCGCGAGCTCGATCGCGTCGTGGAGGACCGCCTCCGCCTTCTCTGCTTGGCCCATCGCGTGGAGGATGCTCGCTTGGATACGGAACACCTCGGGTGCGCACCATTCCTCGTCGAGCGACCGCCTCCACTCGATGGCCTCGTCGATCGTGGCTACGGCGTCGTCGAGGCGGCCACTCCGCGCCAGAGCATCCGCGAGGACGGCAAGCACATACGGCCGTCGCGACCCGATGCCGAGAACGCGGAACTTCTCGACGGCTCTCTCGAGGTCGACGACGTCGCGCGCTGCAACCTCCGGTCGCGCACACGCGAGCGCAGCGCGAAAGAATGCCGCCGTTGCGGACCAGACGACGACGCCCTGTTTACGGACCTCGCTGTCCAACAACGCGGCGTATGGCTCGCATTCTTCGAAACGGCGACTCATGAAGAACACGGGACACGCTGCGACGGCGAGCGCGTTGATGAGCGACAAGCCGTGCTTCACTTGGAATGCCTGCTCGACCGTCGCGACCGCGGTACGTGCTGCCGTGTCGGGTAGTCCGGTCAGGCATTGCGCGTACGAGAGGACGTTTCCGATGTCGACCTTCTTGTCGTAGTGAAAGCGCGCGAGCCGGGCGTCGTCCTCACTCGTCGAGCGCTGATGTAGCCGCTCGAGACGCCGACGAGCAGTGTCGAGTCGGCCGACGTACACCTCGTAGATGCCGAGATGCGTCTCACCATCCGGCAACGCAGAGCGGTCGAGCTCCGTGGCAACGATCACGAACTCTTCGACCGTCGCGATGGCCGACTTCGAGTGGCCCGCGAAGCTCCGGCACGTGGCCAACGTACGGAGCGCTCGGAGACGGTATTCGACGTCGCCGAGACGCTCGGCGATCTCGAGGGTTCGTGTCAGTGCCGCCTCTACGCCTGCCGTCGGGCCGCGCGTGAACAGCAGAGCGTCGCCGAGCGCGGTCTGCAGCTGCATCTCGAGCGCCGTTCCAGCGAGATCTGTCTTGTCCAGCTGAGCAAGCGCGCGCGTGACGCTGTCGCGGCTCTCCTCGTTCAGCGACAGGTGGTTCCACAATCGCAGACCAGCGACGGTGAGGCGAACCAGCAGCGAGCGATTGGCCTCGTCCATACCGGCCCACGCGATCGCCGAGCGAAGATCGTCGATGACGGGACGATACGTCGCGTCCCACTCGCGAGTCGGAGAACGAGCCCACGCCGCTCCTCCACGCTCGAGGACGACACACACGTGCTCTGCGTGACGCTTCCTGACGTTCCCTTCCTCGCCGCTACTACGCAGGAGCTGCACCGAGTAGGCACGCGTCGTCTCCAGCAAGCGGCACGCGATGCCGTCGCCCACGGGCTCGACGACGAGCAGCGATTTTGCCGCGAGGTTCGCGAGCGCGTCGAGCACCTCGATCGATGTGCCGGCAGAAACCGCGCACGCACCGTCGAGGTCGAACGACGCGGCAAAGACCGAGACAGCACGCAAGAGCTTCGCCTCGTGCGCGTCGAGGAGCGCGTAGCTCCAGTCGAGCGTCGCCGCGAGCGTGCGTTGTCGCTCCGGTCCCGTGCGCCACCCGGCGAGAAGGCGGAATCGATCGTCGAGCTGACGCAGAATGCCGGCGGCGCCGAACGCTCCGACGCGCGACGCAGCGAGCTCGATCGCGAATGCAAGCCCGTCGAGGTTGCGGCAGATCTGCGCGACGATCGGTGCGTCCGCGTCGCTCAGCTGAAAATCAGCGTGGCCTTCCGTCGCGCGTTCGACGAACAGCTGCACCGCGGAGAAGTCGAGCGCGCTCCGCGCATCAACAGCCAGTGACTCCGTCGGAGTCTCGAGCCCAGCGAGTCGACGGACGCGCTCTTTGGCCATCCGCAGCGTTTCGCGGCTCGTCGTGAGAATCCTCACACCGGCGGCGCTCGTCAGAATGCGGTTCGCGCACGATGCGACTCCATCGATGAGGTGCTCGCAGTTGTCGAGCAGGAGCAGCGCTTGTCGGTCGCGAAGGAACTCGCAGACGACGGTGATGACGTCCGTCGAATGAGATCGAACACCGAGCGTTGCAGCGATCGCGTTCGCGATCCGCTCGGCATCGGTCAACGGAGCGAGATCGACGAACCACACGCCATCAGCGAAGGCGTCGATCGCCCGCTCGGCGACAGCGATGGCGACGGTCGTCTTGCCGATGCCGCCCGAACCAACGATCGACACGAGTCGCGATTGATCGAGATCGCGGCGGAGCGATGCGATCGCCTCTTCGCGTCCGATGATGCGCGTCGTCGACGCCGGCAAGTTGTTCGTCGGCGTCGTCGGAGCATTGGCTTCGGGCGGCAGCTCGACGGCGCCACTGAGATGAACCTGCGCGACGAACCGGTAGCCTCTGCCGACGACGGTCGCGATGTACGGCATGGCCGGCCCGTCCTCGAGCACGCGACGCAGCGTCACCATGTTGACCTTGAGGTTGGCCTCGTCGACGTTGGTATCGGGCCACACGAGCGCGAGGAGCTCGCTCTTCGACACGAGCTCGCCGGGACGCTCGACGAGTGCGATCAAGAGATCGAGCGCGCGACCACCGATGCGAACGGGCTTGTCGTCGCGGAGAAGCAGCTGGCGCGCCGGAATGAGCGTGAACGGCCCGAAGGCAAAGGTCCTCGAAGCACCGATCGCGTCGCTCGTCACGACACCTTCGCTCCGGCCGTGGCCGCGGCACCGCCGGCTTCGACGAGCGACCGCTGCGTGTTCTCGAGGATCGAGCGCGCGCTTTCTCGCTGGGACTTCCCCTCCTGGAGCGCGGCACCGAGCGTCGCGTTCGTGATCTTCTTGTTCCCCACGGCCCCGATCCGGTCCGCGCCCGCGAGCGCGACGCGCGCATCGGCGAGCCGGGCACCTTGCGCGGTGGTGTCCGGGGAGCCGAACAGGCGACCGACGACGATGTACGCCTCGCAAGCTTCGGGCGATAGGGCGGACAGGTCGATGGACATCGGGGGCATCTCCTGGTGAGCGGTGACGCTTCGGTGTGTCAAGGCAGGCCATGAGCGTGCCCCGGTGCGCCGGAGGCTAAGACGAGGAAGCCCGATCCTGCAAGTACGACCCCTTGACGGCAGCCGGGGTGAGCGCTTCGAGCGCGAGGCCGAACATCTCACGGTGGGTGCCGAGGCGCTCGAACACCCATGTGAGATCAGCCTGCATCGGAACGCCGACGGTGCAGCACGTCGCGACGAAGCACGCGGGCGCGGTGTGCTCCTTCGGTGCTGCCCGCGAACAGCATGTTGAGCCGCAGCTTTGCGACGTTCTGGAGCTCGCGCTCCGTCGGTGAATTGTCGATGGGCACCTCGGGATCCGCGATGACGCGAAGGAGTGCGCTCCAGTGCTTTCGGTCGACCGCCGTGGTCAGTGGGTCGGAGGGCAGGAGTGGTGGCTCGACGGCAGCGAGCCACTTCGCGAAGTCGTCCGCGATCGGCTGGATGTGCTGTTGCCGGTGAGCGCGCAGCGCCTCGCCGACGAGGCCGGCTTTGCGTGCTTCATCTTCGGCGACGTACATCGCGGCGATGAAGGCGCCGCCCTTTTTCGCGAGCACAGGTTGGGTCTGCTCGGCGTCGCGGAGCTTGCGGCGGCCATGCGCGTTGCAGCCGGCTTCGATCACACGGCCCGTCGCGTAGACGGCGTTGTAACGGTGCTCGGCGTCGGCGGTGAGCGTTCCGCAGAAGGGTTGAAGCTTGGCGACGACATCGTCGCTCCCTTTCTGCGCTGCGTACGGGAACACCGCACACTCGGTGTTGCGATACAGCTCGACGTCGCCGTCGTGCGCGGCCGGGAGGCCGGGAACGAGCACTTCGAGGCCGGTCCCATCGGTGGCCATCCACGTGCCCGACAACAGCTTTCGCCAATGGTGGCCATCGATCGGCGCAAGCAGGTCGGCCGCGCGTTCCATGCCGCGCTCCGCGAGGTCGCGGCGGATCCGGTCGAGCGGCGAGAGCAGGCCGAACTTCTGGTGGATGAACCAAGCGAGCCAGTCGCAGGTCACCTTCGAGCGGGAGTTGGAAACTCCCAGCCTCGAGGCGCTTTGCGAGGACGCACCAACCCGAGCCGTCGAACCAGATCGCTTTGGTGATTCGTCGCCTCTTGTTGAGGAAGAGGTAAGGTACCCATTGACCGGGTCGAGGTCGAGGCGACGCACGGCGCCGGCGAGCGCGTCGAAGGAGCCGCGCATGTCGATGGGGTCGACGGCGATGAAGACACGGACCGTGGGCGGGGGGCTCTGCCGCGCGCGCTCGTCGGTTGGGCCGAAGCAGCCACGTAGCTCGGCGATGCGTCTATCCTGCGCCTCGACGATCTTCCCGTCCTGGGGACGCGACCGAACGCTTCAGAACGAGAAGAAACGCTCGGCGTCGACGGGGAACGGCTCGAACCCTGTCCTCGCCGACGAGCACCAGCCTGCGGTGGGCTGCGCTGCTTCGCGAAGGCTCCGAAGGACGTAGATGTCCTCTCGTTCCCCCGTGGGCGACGGTGGCTTCTTGTCCGCT
Source organism: Minicystis rosea (assembly GCA_001931535.1). GTDB lineage: Bacteria > Myxococcota_A > Polyangia > Polyangiales > Polyangiaceae > Minicystis > Minicystis rosea. The sequence goes on along the minus strand of CP016211.1, from coordinate 3,841,514 downwards.
ACGCAGGTCGCTGCGAGAGGATGGCCCCGACGACGAGGGCGGCCGTCGAAGGAGAGACGCTGCAACGATTCACATCACAGGACGGGGGGGACGGCTTCTCCGTCGGGCGCCCAGCCACCGTGGAAGGTGAACGGCACACGGACGGGGAGGCGGATGGTCGCGATGGGCTCGCCCGCGAAATCTTGGGCTTCGAAGATGACAATGTCACTCCGATGGCGGGCGGCGTCGTACACGCAGGAGATGATCCAGCCGTCGTCCTCGACGGTGGCGCCTGGCTTGCGGACGAACACTGGCTCGGACGTCACGCGCCCACGCCCGAAGTCGTGCACCTCGGTCGTCCCCCGTTGGAGGTCGTGCTTCATCGCGGGGCCGAACTCCACGTGGTTGCCCCAGTGAGCGGTGTAGATGTAGCGGTAGCTCTGCCCGGCATTTCGGCCGTTGATCCGCGGGAAATCGTTGCCCCGATCGTCCCAGAGCGTCTCGCTCAACCGCCCCGTGGTGCGATCGAGCGTCCAGCGCACCAAGACGGGGGCACCTTCGTCGGGACCGTTCTGGTCGGTACGAAACATACTGGGATGTTTCGGCAGATCGATGATGGTCAGATTGCCGTCGTCGTAGGCGTTGGCGAAATGGTACGCGAAGCACCGCGGCGTTTCGAACCATTGCAGCTTCGACGTGTCGCCGTCCCGCGGCAGGAGACCGATGCGGCAAGGCCGCCGCTCGTCCCAGAGCCACGGAAAACTGGTATGGGCGTTCTCCGGCTGGAAGGTCACCGGAAAATCGGGAACGATGATGAACGAGCGTGTGAACGTCATGTCGTGAATCATCGGAATGTGCGGAAGATCGATTCGCGCCTTCGTCGTTGCACGACCGTCCCGACCCACCGAGATGTAGCGCACGGGCTGGAACGGCTCGTAGGCCAGGAGAAGCTGCTCACCCGTGAGCGGGTCGTATTTCGGATGACCCGAGAAGCCAGCCTCGAGCGTGCCGCCGAAGTCCGTGCGCCCAACGTTCTCGAGCTCGTAGTCGAGCTCGACGGGGAGGCCGCCGGCCTCGGCCACCGCGCAGAGCTTGCCACCGATGATGGTGACGTTCGTGTTGACGGGGAGGTCTCGCTTCCCCTCCCCAGGCCCGGGGATCGGCTTGACCCGCCGTGCTTTCGCTGCGTGCGCGTCGAGGATGAAGCGGCTCCGGTACCATTCGGCCTTGCCGTCGCGCAGCCTCACGCCGTGCACCATGCCAGCGCCCATGAACCAGTGGTAGCCCTTGTGGAAGACCGGATCCGGCTCGTCGACGGGGTTGGGTCCCATCCGGAAGAATCGCCCGTTGAGCGTGTCGGGAATGCAGCCGATCACTTCGAGATCGAAGGCCGTGATCTCGTTCATGAGGGGCGCGAAGTTTCCCGAGACGTAGGGTACGCCGGTACTACCAGTGGACAGCGTGTCGTTTGCAATCTGGCTCATGATTGGCTCCTCGCCGTTCGTGTTTGCGTTCTTGACGGCGGCCAGCGCTCCATCGTTGGTATTGGCAACGAGCCGGCCGCGAAAACGACCCTACCGGGACGTCGGGAGTCAATCGAGTTAAGCGAAGTCAAACGCGGTAAGGCGCCGCGTGATGCTCGTGGTGTGCCCAGGCCTGGTAGGCGACGAGCAGGGCAATCAGGATGGCGAGGAAGGTGCCGGCCGAGAGAAGCGCGCGCCGCGCGATCCGGTTCGGTGCGAGAAAGGGCGGCCCGGCCGCGCACGACGGCGACGTCGAGCTGTATCGCAACACCGAGTGTGCGGTGTTCCTGTACGCAGCCCAGAAAGGGAGCGACGATGTCGTCGCCAAGCTTCAACCCTTCTGCGGAACGCTCACCGCGAGAGCACGTGACGCGCGATGGGCGCGAGCGCCTCCGCGATGAAGCAGGTCATTCATCGTGCTCCGCGCGATGGGACGCCCTCGCGCGCACACTGCTTCTCGAGTCGATAGATCGGCAGTGAGTCGCCGCACTTGGCCGTGATGAGATGGGCCACGAAGCCCGGACCGTAGGCCGTCTCGTCGCCGATCCGGTCGGCGCAGGCGCAGTGACGATAGGGGTGCACGCCGCGCAAGCCAGCGTTTCGCGACGGTGCACGCGCCGCCGAAAGAAGCCGGCAACGTACTCGAATTCGATGGGGATCGGACGAGCGTCGGGCCCGAAGCGGCGATGCGCACGAGAACGGGTGATGTGACGGCGCGGCTCCGGGTGCTTTCGAGTGGCGTTCGGAGGCGTGCGGCAACGCCGCGCCGTACACGGTGCCGGTCTACATCGGCGTGCTGTCGGTGAGGGTGAACGTGAACGAGTTGAGCGCGTCGGGCTCCTTCCGGAGCGGCAGCTTGGCCTCCGGGTAGGTCTCCGGGCGGATGGAGAAGGTGACCGCGCCCGTCTGCGCGCTGAACGTGAAGTACATCGTCGCGTTGACGAGGTAGAGCTGGTCTCCCGCGGCCTGCCGCACGTAGACGCCCGTGGTGATCGTCCAGTCCGTCGTGTTCGCGCCGAGCTACCCATAGCCGGGGTCGTCGGAGCGCACCGTCACCTCGCCGACCCCGGCAGCCCGCAGCAGGAGAAGGATGGCCTTCCTGCAAAGAGCGGCATCGTTTCGGCAGAGAAGAATGTTCGTTCGGCAGAGAAGGATGTCTCTCCAGCAGGGAAGGATGTTCGTTCGGCAGAGAAGGATGTCTCTCCAGCAGGGAAGGATGTTCGTTCGGCAGAGAAGGATGTCTCTCCAGCAGGGAAGGATGTTCGTTCGGCAGAGAAGGATGCTCGTTCAGCAGAGAAGGATGCTCGTTCAGCAGAGAAGGATATCCCTCCAGCAGAGAAGGGTGTTCGTTCAGCAGAGAGGGATGTTCCTTCAGCAGAGAAGGATGTGCGTTCGACAGAGGACGATGCTCTTCCAGCAGGGAGGGATGTTCGTTCGGCACAGGACGATGTCCTTCCAGCAGGGAAGGATATCCTTTCATGAGGAGACGATGTCTCTTCGACGGAGAAGGATGTCGTTCCAGCAGGGAGAGCTGTTCTTTCGGCAGAGAAGGATGACGTTCCAGCAGAACCCAATCGCTTCTCGGTCGAGAAGGATGGCCGCGTGACGGGAAATGATATTTCCGCGCCCGAGGAGAGCGGCCAGCGGGGCCCTTGTGCCGCCGGGCTGCTCGGCCTGTCTGAGCAGGGGCGCTGACCATCGGGCCCACGCGGCGGTGTCGATCGGCTCGACGTCCGGGCCCCGCCTCTTCCGCGCGTACTTCGCCGCTTCGGGCCTGACGTTGGTCGCATCTGGAGACGGCACTCGCCGCGCGCCCCCGCCGCCCCGCTTACGTCGCGGGGGGCGAGGGGGCGAGGGCAAGCTGATTGGTGAAAGATCTCAGCCCGCAGCCGTGGGTCCTATTCGAACGTCGCGTCGAGCACGAAGGGGCCGTTCTGGGAGGCGGTTTCGGCGTCGACGACGACCGTGATGAGCTGTCCCGACGTCAAGGGTACGTGGATTTCCTCGACGCCGTTGGGCGGGCTCGAAGCGCTTCCGCACTCCAAGATGTTCACGCCGTCGGCGAGGCCGCAGCCGTCGATGACGTAGATGGCGAAGTCGTGGGTCGGTTGCGCGACACGGAGGTTCAGCTTGCCGTCCTTCGGTGCCACGAACCGATACATGATCTCGTTGCCGGTGGTGTCGTCGGTGCACCAGAAGCCGGTGTTGTTCCAGTTGGGGGAAGAGGTCGTGTCTCCCATGTTGGGCGCGCTGGTCGAGAGGGTGGGGAGCCCGGCGCAGATGAGCGGCCACTCGACCAAACAATCGGACGAGCAGCCGTCGCCGTTCGTCGTGTTGCCGTCGTCGCACTCTTCGGCGCCCACGATGTTGCCGTCGCCGCAGACGGTGGGCGTGAACGATGCGCTGATCTCGAAGGGGCCGAGGTCGTCCTCGCGGCTGCCGCTGACCACGATCATGATCGGCTCTCCGGGCTTCTGCGCGAAGGTCTGCTCGTGCGTGAACGGCTCCCCCGATCCGGCGCTGCAACCGAGCTCCGAATCCAGGCTCTTACAATCTTCGAGGATGTGCACCGTGAAGTTCTTGGCGCCTTTGACCGTCACCGCGAGCTGCCCCGGGCCCGGCACTTCCAGGCTGTAGGTCTTGGAGTGCGTGCGGTAAAGGTTGCAGCTGCTCCAGTAGCCGGTCACCCCACCCACCGTCGTTCCGGTGACGGTGGTGTCGAGCGACAGCGGCTCTGCTTTCGTGCAGAGCACGTCGAGTTCGGCCTCAGCGCAGTTGCCCGAGCAACCATCACCCGAGACGGTGTTTCCGTCGTCGCAGGTCTCGTTGAAGACATCGAGCTTGCCGTCGCCGCACACCGGGACTTCTCGGCAGAGCCCGACATCGGGGCTCGTGAGGATCGCGTTGCAGAATTGCCCGGCCGGGCAAGCCGGATCCGCGAGCCGACAGAGCTGCTCGCACGTCGCGGGCTCGTAGAGCACGCTGAAGCAGAAGCCCTCGAAGGTGCCATTGCCGGGATCGCAGTTGTTCGCGCCGGCCCAGGACGGGCCGCACGCTTTATGGAGCGGAGCCGGATCGCCGGCCTCGGGCGGAAGACAGATGTTGCCCGCGGTGCAGAGCCGTCCGGCAGGGCAGCCGGGGTTCGGCGTGAGGTAATCGCAGATCACCTCGCATCGCGCCGGATGGCCCGCGCAGATGCTGCCCGATTGACACCCCGTCGAGACGTCGGACTCGCTGCACGGCGCGCCTGCCTCGACCTTCCCGCGGACCATGCACCTGCCATAGCTCTGGGTGGGATCGAGCGGAATGCAGTCGGAGCCTTGATCGCATTCCCCCGACGCACCGGGCGTGCAGAGCGTATAACAGGCTCCTGCGTTGTCCTCCCCCACGGCCTGCGTGAAGCACGTTTGACCGGACGGGCAGGTCTCGGGATCCGTCATCCAGCATTCGTAAGGCACACAGGTCTTGGTCGTCGGGCTGCACACCTGCTGGCGCGTGTTACCGCAGTCTTCTGCCTTCTCGCAGGGGATGCCCTCGAGAGGGGTCGTATCGAACGACCACTCCGGCACGGTATAGCAGTCACCACCCTTCACAGGCTCCCACACGAAGCCTTCTTTTTGCTCCACCTCGATGAGCCTGACGTCGGTGAGCTTGCCTTGCACCCGCGTCCAATCGAGCGGATCGAGCATGCTCAGCGTGAGCTTGCCCTCCGTCTGGAAGAAGGTGCGCTGGGGGATCTCGTTGTAGCTGGGCGTGATCACCGTCATGCAGTGTTGGCACGAGGTGTACGTGTCGTTCGGTGCGGTGGACAGATCGAACGTGCCAGTCTGAAGCTCGGGCAGGAAGTCTTTGACGTGGGTGTCGTAGAGCTCCAGCACCACCTGCGTTCGGCTGCTGCCTTCGATGAGGGGGGACGCCGTCGCCTGCACGGAAGTGCGTGCGTCGGTGAAGTAGTAGAGGTTCGTGCTCGAGACCTCGAGCCGGGGACAGCCACCCGCGCCGCCGCCCGAGCCCCCGCTGCCGCCCGTTCCCGAGCTCGACGTGCTGCCGTTCGTTTCGGGGTCGCCGGAGCAACCCCCGATCACCGCTGCCAGACAGGCGAGGGTGATGAAGTAAGAAATGCGCATTCTTTCGCCTCCAGCCGTTTTGCTTCGGCTGGGGAGGACCCTTGCGCGACGGCGGCGGGCGCGTGGTTGAAAAGTCGTTGAAAAATCGGGCCGCCGCCGTCGAGCGCATCCGGAGGCGCCGTCTCGTGGCGCTCGTTCAATGGGGGAGCGGTGCTGCTTCGGCGGCGTCCTCCTCCTCGGAGGCGCCGGCCTCGGCGCGGCGCACCTCGTCCTCGTACGCCAAGAGCACGAGGGGCCGGAGCCGGTCCAAGTCCTTGTTCCCGCTGATGTAGACTCGGCTCTTGCCCAAGACCTCCGGGGCCGCTTCGACCTCGAAACCGGGCGCGAGCATCGTGGCCCGATCGGCAGGCACCTTGGAGACGATGGCTTTGCGCTTGCCGTCGAGGAAGAGCCGCAAGAACCACTTCTTGGGCTTGCCGATGTTGACGCCGAAGTAGTTCATCGCGTCCTTGTAGGCGACAGGATACTTCTCGGCGAAGGACGAGTCGGCACAGAGCCGGCGGATCATGTCGAATGCGTCGAGCTCCTCGGCCGTCGTCACGATGCCACGTGCTTCCACCGGAGCCGGCGGCGGAGGTGCCGGTGCTTGGGGCGCGGGCGCCGGCGCGGGGACCGTGGATTCATCGGTCTCGAGCTTGATGGAGCGCGTCGCCATGTCGAGCAGCGTCGACTGGATGGCCTTCTTGACGATGGGTACGAACTTCTCCACGCGCTTCGCCGTCAGCTTGCCGGTGGTGATGTCGATCTCTCCCAGGATGAAGCGGGTGAACGCGTCGGAGGGATTCCGGAGCAGCTCGTTCACATACGTCGTGACCTTGCCGGTATAAATGATGTCCTCCGCCCGGGCGCGGACGGTGGTGGGGTCGAAGCGCGCTTTGGTGAAGGCCTCCAGCGTCTCGGCGTCCCGCTCGGTGAAGGCGAGGACGTCGAGCTCGAAGAAGGGCTTGTCACCCATGATGTTCTGCTCTTCGAGATCGGTGAAGAACAGATAGCGTATCCCATTCGTCACCACGGCGACCTTCACCGAAGGCGTCGCGTTGAAATACCGGGCCAGTTGGCCGCTGTGCTGATGGGGCTCGACGTCGGCCGCCTTGCACTCGACGAACATCACCGGGGCCGGGCCGAGGTGGATGGCATAATCGACCTTCTCCGGCGGCCCACCACGCCGCTTGCCCATCTCCGAGGTGTACTCCGGCTGGACCTCGGTCGGATCGAAGACATCGTATCCGAGGACACTCAAGAACGGCAGAATGAGAGCGTTCTTGGTCGCCTCTTCGCCGCGGATATGTGTTTGCCGCTTCCGAACCTGCTCTGCGAGTCGTCGAAGCTCGTCGCTCAAACCCATCGGGGCCTCCTCGTCGTCGCCGGCTCGGGCCGGCGCACGACAACCCATCTGGGCGCTCCCTCAGCATCTGCCGTGCCCATCCGTTGCCCGCGATGTCGCGCCGGATTTCGGCCGGCGGCTCCCGCACGCGGCCAAATCTGGCGACCGGCTGGCCAGAGTTGGCCGGCTGCCGGCGCTGGTCACGCCTTCACTTCTCGATGAGGATCTGCTTGCCGGCGTGTGCTTCGCCCGGCGCGCTGCGCCACGGAAAGCCGAGCGCGCCGCGCTTCACGCGCAGGATGACGTGTTGTCCGGGGGCCACGAGGCGCTCGCGATCGTTGAACTGGAGCTCCTGCTCTTCGAGCCCGGCATCGCCGCGCGCCACGACCTTGGATTCGTGATCTTCGTCGTCGTGGGAGACCGAGACGATCACGAGATCGTGCGACGAAGCCGTGGAATGATCGAAGGCCGCGTTGACGAAGACGGCGAGGCTGATGCAGAGCTCCGTCAGGACGATCACGGACGCCGCGCGGCCCAACAGGAGCGATGTGTGGGAGTCCGAGCGGCCGCGCAGCTTGCGTTTGAGCAGGGGTTGCAGGAGCAGCGCCAGGGTGAGCCCAACGGCGACGGCGAGGTGGCCGAGGCGCGAGGACACGGGCTGAAAAGCCGTCCATGCGGCGCCGGTGATGATGGGGCCGAGGATGACGCCGCCAACCACCGCGATTGCGGCGCCCACGCCCCATACGTCCGCCGTGGCGGCGCGCGGCGCCATGGATCGCGGCGCGCCGGCGATCACGCGGACCGCGTTGAGGCGCGCGCGGATGCGGTCGGGATCGAAGACGCCGTTCACGTCCCAGCGGATGTGCACGCTCACGCCGTGCGGCGCGAGGCTCACGCGATCGGATTCGGTGAGCAACTGCCGAATCGCGGCGCGCACGGCGGGCACGCTCAGCGCCGCGAGGACGTCCTCGTCCGCGTCGTCCGAAGCGACGAAGACGGCATCGTCGAAGGCCTTGTCGCCCGTTTGCGCCTCGTGCGTGATTCCCTCGCGGGTGGCGTGCTTCTCCGTCAGGGTCTCGTGGCGCAGCGTGACGGTGGGGAGCCCTTGTGTCGCCGCCGTCAAATAGACACCATCGACGCTGCCGCTGTTGATGCCGATCGACACGTCGCACGGGATGCCGTCGCAGGCGACGCGCACCATGAGGGCTTGGGCGTCGACGCCCACCGAGCGCGCGAACGCGACGAGCTCGGTGTACGTGCCCGTCGTGTGCGAGACGGCGCGCAGCGAGGTGACCTCGCGAGGCATCGTCTCGCGCCGCGTGGGCTGCTCCTGATCGCATTTGTGGCAGCGGAAGGTGTCGTCGCTGCGCCGCACCTCGGCGAGCACGCCGCAATGCGCGCACGCGACGCGAAGCGAGACGGGCGTGGTGACGGGCGCGCTTCGATACACGGTCATGAGGGCTCGGCGCCAGCATAGCGGCCCTCGCGCCGGCGCGACCAGCGCCGCGTCGGTAGGGTGGCGCGGCGGGCGCGATCACCCTTTCGATGCGAAGAGCGAGGCTCGGCTCCGCGGGGGCGATGCGCGGGTCGAAGCCGTCACGCTTCTCGTCGCGCGAAGGCGATCCGAATCCGCTGGATGAGCCCGTGTGGACCGCGGATTCGCCGTCGTCTCGGCTTTTCACGAAAACGCCCACACAACGGATTGCGCCGCGCCCATGGCATTGCGCGACACCCTCCGTTGCATGGGCATCCTCCAGGGACGGCGTTGGGCCGCGCCGTCTCGGCCGCAAGTGCGTCGAGCATCGATATCGTCGTGGTCGAGAATCGAGCGGCACGATCTCTCGGCCATCGAAACTCGGCGAGCGCCGCGAACGTTCCCGGATCTACGCGCATTCCCTCGCGGGTTGCTCGACGGCGGCCGGCGCGCAACATTCGAATCCAGACTTCGGCACGAAGAGCGTCCAACAGAATCTCCCGTCGCCGGCGTACGGGTACGCGGCGCGCGTCTGCGTTGCTCGGCTTCGGCGTACTGCTGTACGCCTTCGCCTTCGCGCCTTGACGCGCTCGCGTCTCCTTCGCCTGCTCGGTCCGATTCTGTTAGGCGCTCTTCTGCTGACTTCACCGCTTCTGCCGCGGGCGGGAGCGTTTTGCCGATACGAGCCTCGCGCTCCGGAGGGAGTGTATGGCGCGCCGCGCTGTCTTCATGGCTTTGGTGCTCTCCGTCGTCGTGGTCGTCGCTCACCTGGTCGCTCAGGCCATGGCGCTGGAGGCGGCGCAGCGGACCGCCGAGCCCTACGCCTCCTTCGTACCGCGCAAGGCCGAGCGCGTGGTGCTCGTCGTGGTCGACTCGCTCCCGGTGCGCATCGCCGAGGATCCGCGGCTCATGCCGCGCATGACGGCGCTCCGGGAGCGCGGCGCCTCGGGCGTGCTCTGGGCGTCCAAGCTGACCAGCACGTTGCCCGGGATTCTGGGCCTCGCGACGGGGATGCCGAGCAGCCTCGCCGACTCACTCCGCATCTTCGGCAGCACGGGATACGCGCGCTGGACGATCTTCGACGACATCCACGATCGCGGAGAGAGCTTGTCGTTCAACGGCGATCCGATGTGGGCGACCCTCTTCGGCAACCGTCGATCGAAGAACCACGCGAGCGACGGCCGCGGCGGCACCGATTTCGGCGACAACGCGGGCGCGCTCCGGCACGCGGAGGAGGAGCTGCGATCGGCGAGCCCGCCCGCGCTCACCGTCATGCACATCTCCGAGACCGATCACGTGTCTCATCGCTACGGGACGCGGGACCCTCGTTATCACGAGACCATCCGCCGCTGGGACGACGCCCTGGGCGCCTTCGTGGAGCGCGCGCTCGATGGGCGAACGGCGGTGATCATCACCTCCGATCACGGCAACGACGAGCTCGGGACCCACGGCGGCTCCGCCGATGTCTACCGCCGTGTCCCCGTGTGGATGTTCGGGCAGGGGATTCGCCCGACGCACGACGTGAGCATGAATGGGGTCGACATGCCGGCGACGATCGCGCTGCTCCTCGGCACCCGTTTGCCGGGCGGCGCGCTGGCCGCCCCGGCGACGGCACCGCTCGCGCTCGACGCCTCGGAGGAGGCGCGCGCGTTGCTAGCTGCGTACGAGCACCTCCTCGCCGTCGGACCGAGCGCGGACATCGCCGCCGAGCATCGAGCGCAGATGGACACGCTTCATCGCCTCGTCGCCGAGGGCCGTGCCGCGGACGCCATCGATCCTGCGCATCGCGGGATTGCGCGCCTCACGCTCGCGCTGGACACGCCGCGCCGAGCGAGCGTCGCCGGCATCGCGTGGGCCCTGTTGATCGCCGTCGTGGCGGTGTGCCTTTGCGTCTTGTCGTGCGCGACCCGCACTGCGCCGCGGGCTTGGCTCGTCGTCGGGGTGCTCGCGTGCGAGGCGCTCTTCATCTCTCGTTACGGCTTTGCCGTTCCCATCAAGGCGTTGCTCGCCCAAGTACGCCGTGGGCGCCTCGGCCCAGCGGCGGCGCTCGGTCCGGTGATCCTCGTCGCCCTGGGATGGATCCTCGTCACGTACCGTCGATCGATGGGGGGCGCGCTCCGAGATATCGTGTCTCGGCCGCTCGGCGCCATCCTGCTTTGTTTTACGTTCTGTTCGGCGCTCCCGTCCTTGAGCAACGCGGGCATTCTCTTTCTCTGCGTGCTCGCCACCTCGTTGTTTCATGCTCGCGTGCGGACCTCGGCCTGGCTCGCGCTCCCGATCTTCACGGCCTATTTCGCTTTGGGCAGCCATGTGGTCTTGCCGCGTCTCGGTGAAGCCATGATTCCGCGGCTCGTTTGGGCGCTGCTCGCGGTCGCGATCGCCTCCGCCTGGGTTCACTTCGGGCCGCTCCGTGTCCTCGATCGCGTCGCGCGCGCCGCGCTCCTCACGTTGCTCCTCGTCGCGCCGTTCGGACGCATCCCGCTCGGGGCCGACGAGCATCTCGCCGCGCGGGCGCTGGCCGTGGTGTCACTCGGTGCGCTGTCCGGAATCGCGATCTCCCGAGGCGCGCCGCGCGTCGTCCTCGCTGGATATGCCATCACGAGCGCGTTCGTCGTGGCGCCCGTCAATGCGCTCTTCCCCTTCGCTCTCGCGGCGCCCGTGGCGCTGATGGTCTATCCCGCGCCGGGAAATACGGCGACCTGGTCGTTCCGCGCCACGCTCCTCGCCTTTGCGCTCTCGGCGTTGAGCAAACCTCAGGACATCCCGTCGGTGGTCGCCATCGCCGTCGTGATCCTCGCCGTCGCCGAGCACCTCTCGGAGATGAGCGCCGAGCTCGCGATCGGCATTGCCGCGCTGACGATGACCGGTAGCCGACAGGCGCTCTTCGAGCTCTTCGGCCACACCGACTCACCGGCGCCGGGCTACGGGTTCGTCGATCTCGATTTGGCGCCCGGCTTCCTCGGCAGCGACGGCTTCGATTTCTGGCGCGCCACGTTTCTCATTCTGGCCAAGGTGATCCTCGCCTCGGGCCTCGTCATCGCGGCGCTGCGCATCGCGTGTCTCCGGCCGCCGCAAGGGCTCCGCGTGGCCGCTGCGGGGGCGGCGCTCATGGTCATCGACGTGCTCCACACCACCGCGCGAATGAACCTCTCGATGGGGCACCTCAGCGATCAATTCGACAAGCAGCTCTTCTCGACCTTCATCCACACCGCGCTCTACTTGAGCATGGTGCTCGCGTACCTCGCGCTTCACGCCATCACGTGGCTACCCGATCGTCTGCGGCGGCCGGCTGCGCTCGCCGGATGACGGTGCCGCCGAGCCAGTCGAACACCGAGAGGATGCCGCCGTAATTGCACGTGGGTGAGGTGCTCCGATCCTCGCCCGGCCGGCGTTTTCGGTGATGGAGATGGTGCATGGCCGGGCTCGTGAGCACGTGCTCCAAAGCACCGAGCTCCACCGGCCCGCGCGCATGGAGCCAGGCCGTCCACAGCCGGAGCCCGATGTTGAGCCACAACGAGACATGCCCGAGAGGGCCGAAGAGGATCACCGCCGGAAGGTTCCCGAGGCCCTGAAACATCGCGAACTCGATCGGGTGTTGGCGAAAGGCATCGATCCAACCGAGATCGTCGCCGTCGTGGTGAACGCGGTGCAGGCGAAACAGAAGCGGTATGCGGTGGGCGAGCCGATGGAGGAGATAGGTGACGGCTTCGAACGTCACGAATCCCACCGCGATCTCGGTGATTCCCGGGCTCGTGGCGCGCTTCTCCGGATGAACGAGGGTGCCAATCGTGGCCAGGCCGACCGCGAGCAGCGGCGCGATGAGGCCTTGATTCAAGAGGTAGAGCCCGGCGGCCGCTCCGACCCGCGCGCGCGGCTCCGTTCGTGCCGGCGCGCCGCGGAGCGCCTCCCAACCCACCATCAGCGCTCCGATGAGCACGAGGCTCGCGACGCCGAAGAGGAGCCACCAGATCACCACGGCTCAATACCCCTCGACGTCACCGCTCGAATCCCCGAGCTGATCGATGGCGACCGCGGTGCCTGCGCCCGCGACGAGCACGCTCACCACGATGACCGCCACGAGGAGGGCGCGGTTGCGAAACCGCGCGCGGTGCGGCGTGAAGGGGTGAGCATCGATGGGCCCATGGGTTTGGGGGGAGGACGCTGTCTGCATGGCAGTGGACATTGTGTCGATGGATGAGGCGATGCAGCGAACGGCCTTGGGAGATTTGCCGTCCAAGTCATGGCGATTTCGAGGCGGCGGGCGGGCCGGCGCGGGTGAGATTCGGAGGTTGATGGAGGCCGGGGGATTCGGACCCATCGAGGGAGGTGGTTTACGTCGGACATAGATTGGCCGTGTGTGCGTGGTCTTCGTCACGTTGGCGTGGAACGCGATGCCGAAGATCTGGCACGTAGTGGACGCGCCGCGCCGGCATGCGCCGGCGCAACGGAGAGACCATGACCAGGGCGAAGCAGTACACCTTCGAGTCGAACGAGGCGAAGCGCGAGGGGATCCTCCTCCGCATGGGGATCTGCGGTGTCGGCGGCTCCGGCAAGACGGAGACGGCGCTCCGGATCGCGACCCGCATGACGGAGCGCATGGGGATCGGGCGCGTGTTCGTGATCGACAGCGAATCCCGCAGCGCGCTCCGCTACGCTTGGAGCGAGCGCTCGCAGGACGGTCATCGGTTTCTCCACGTGCCGATGCCGGAGGACGACTACAGCCCCGCGGCCTACATGGCTGCCATCGCGCACTGTGAGGCCAAGGGCGCCGGCGTCATCATCATCGACAGCCTCACCCACGCCTGGACGGGCATCAACGGCGTGCTCGAGCAGGTCGACGCGCTCACGGAAGCTTCGAAGAGCAAGAACGCGTTCAACGTCGGTTGGAAGGCGATGACACCGGAGCACAATCGCTTGCTCCAAAAGATCCTCAGCGCCGGCGCCCACGTGATCTTCACCGTGCGCGCCCACACGCACTACGATCTCGTGGAGAAGAACGGGAAGAAGGAGCCGACCAAGATGGGCCTCGCCCCGGTCCAGCGCGGTGGCCTCGACTACGAGCCCGATCTCTTCGTGTACATGGAGAACCCGGGCAACGTGCTGCGCGTGGACAAGAGCCGCGTGCGCGCGCTGCCCATCGGCGAGCTCGTGCCGCGCCCCGACGCGAAGTTCGCCGACCTGCTCGTCGACTACCTCACGGACACGACCAACACGGGGGAGGCTCGTTCGCTCGGGGAAGCCGTCAACATGGCCGTCGCCGAGGGCGCGGCCGCGGCCGAGCGCAAGGATCAGGAGGCGTACAAGCTCGCGCGCAGCAAGCTCGTGAACTGGGCCGCGCGGCGCGGCGTCTCCCAAGCGCGCTGCGACGGTGCGGTGGCCGACTTCAAAGAGCGCGTGGCCGCAATCGCCAAGCACGGCGCCCCAGCGGACCCGCCGCAGACCGCGGGGCACGTCAACGACACGCAGGGAATGGATCGCGGCGCGGCGTGAGCTCCACGTCGATCGCGACGCGAAAAGATCGAATCGCGCGCCGCATGCCGATGAAGGCCGAATCTGGGGCGATTTGCGCAGGGAGCGTCGCGCCGATGTTCGCCGTCTCCGTGTGCGGGCGCGTTTGACACGATCGCGTCGGGCCACCATCCTCGGCCACTCGCTCGATGCTCCTCGACATCTCGCCACTCCGCCGGCACCGCGACTTTCGGCTCTTGTTCGTCGGCCAGGCCGTCTCGTTTCTGGGCAGCATGGTCACGTATGTGGCCGTGCCGTATCAGGTGTACGAGCTGACGCATTCGAGCTTCCTCGTCGGGCTCCTCGGCGTCGCGCAGCTCATCCCACTCTTCCTCTTCGGGCTTTGGGGCGGCGCTTATGCCGATGCCATGGATCGGCGGCGGCTGCTCACCATCGCCGAGGTGACGCTCTCCGCGGGCGCGTTGCTCCTCGCGGTGAACGCGTTGCTGCCGCGGCCCAGCGCGGTGCTCGTGTTCGTGGTGGCAGCGTTGATGTCGGCGGTGAACGGGTTTCATCGGCCCGCGCTCGAGGCCATGACGCCGCGCCTCGTCACGGCCGACGAGCTGCCCGCCGTCGCGGCCTTGAGTGGGCTCCGCGGGAGCATCGGGGCCATCGTCGGGCCCACGCTGGGTGGCATTTGCATCGCCCGCTATGGAATCGCGGCGACGTACTTCATCGACTTCGCGAGCTTCGCCATTTCGTTGCTCGCCATCCGCGCCATGGCCGTGATGCCTCCTTCGGACGCGGCGCCCGAGCCCGGCCTGCGCAGCGTGATCGAAGGTCTCCGCTATGCGCGGAGCCGGCCCGAGCTCATCGGGACGTACGTCGTCGACATCGTGGCCATGACGTTCGCCATGCCGGCCGCGCTCTTTCCCGCGCTCGCGCAGCGCTGGGGGGAGCGAAGGCCGCAGGGTGGTTGTACTCGGCGATGTCGGTCGGGAGCTTGGTGGTCACGGTCTTCAGCGGTTGGAGCGGCCGTGTGCGCCGACACGGCGCCGCCGTCGTGATCGCCGCGGCCTCGTGGGGTGTCGCGATCATCGCGCTCGGATATGCGCCCAACCTGATCGTGGCGGTGGCGTGTCTCGCGATCGCCGGCGCTGCGGACATGGTGAGCGGGTTGTTTCGCACCACCATCTGGAATCAGACCATCCCTTCGCATCTCCGCGGGCGCCTCGCGAGCGTGGAGATGCTGAGCTACATGACCGGGCCGCTGCTCGGGAACGCGCGGGCCGGATGGATGGCGACGGCCGTGTCGAACGAGTTCTCGATCGTGTGCGGTGGATGCATCTGCGTGGTCGCGGTGCTGCTCTGCATTCCGGTGCTGCCGGCGTTCTGGCGATATCGGCGTGAAGAGCAGGCCGCCGGCGAGCCTGCGGCGTGATGTGGTGCGGACGATCCGAATGCGCGCTTGCCTTTCGCGAACGACCCGCTAGCTTCACGCGCGCCATGTTCATGCTGTCTTTCCTGTAGAGATCGCAGCCATCCGCTCGAGGCTGAGGCGCGCCCTTTTCGGCAGCGCCTCGCGCTCGTCCGGCATGGGCATCGCTACGAACGATCGAGCGTAGGCGCTTCGATCCGGGCCCGCGGACGCGTGGCCCCGAGATCGCGCCCGGCTCCGTCCGACGACGTCGCGTGCGCACCGCGGCTCGGGAGAGCAAGCGAGGAATACGGCTGTATTTCGCGCCAGCTCGACCGGCTGTCCGCGTGCGTGGCCGTCGTCGGATGGAGCCTCCAACGCCGCGGTTCGTCGCGTGCCGATGCCAAGCCGCGTTCCCCGAGCCGGGAGCGCGTGCCGCGGTGTGCGCATGCGGCGCCGCCGCCGAAGACATCGGTGCTTGGAGAAGATCATGGTCAAGCTCAGCTCGAAATCCATTGCGGAGCATGGAGAGGTCCCCCTCGCGGACGAGGGCCGTTTCGAGGCGATCGTCGATCATTGGGAGGCGCGCGGGAGATCGCTCGTCGAGCGCGACGAGGATGGGAACGACAGCTACGTCGTGTCGGTCGGGCCGGCGCGCGATCCGCTGGTGCGATCGGCGCAGCTCGCGGAGATCGTCCGCCTGGTCGAGAGCCAAGGCGATCGCGTCGTCGGTCAGGAGATCTGTCACCTGAGCGAGCCCAACCCGCGAACGCTCCTCGGCAAGGGACGGCGGAGGAGATCGCCGCGCGCGCCAGGGCGCAAGGCGCGACGATGCTCGTGCTCGATGCCGAGCTGTCGCCGTCGCAGATGCGCAATCTGGAGGACGCGGCGGGGATTGCCATCGCCGATCGCGAAGCCGTCATCCTCAACGTGTTCCTCCGCCACGCGCGGACGCGCCGGGCGCGGATTCAGATCGAGGTGGCTCAGCTCGAGTATCTGCGCCCGCGGATCCGCGGCGTCGGGCTCGACATGGATCAGCAGACGGGTGGGATGGCGCGGGCGCGCGGCCCGGGCGAAACGGCCTCCGAGCTCATGGCGCGCAAGCTCGACGGACGGCTCGAAGAGCTGCGCAAGGCGCTCCGCAGGCTGGACGCCTCGGGGCGCACGCAGCGGAAACAGCGCGGCGCATGCAAGCGCATGGTGCTCGTGGGCTACACCAACGCAGGCAAGACGTCGCTGATGAACGCGCTCACGGGCGCGGACCTCTCCGCGCGCGACATGCCTTTCGAGACGCTGGACACGACCTCGCGCAGCCTGACGCGACACGGCGGCGACGTTTTGATCAGCGACACGGTCGGCTTCATTCGCAGGCTGCCCGAGCGCCTGCTCGCGAGCTTCGAGTCGACGTTGGCCGAGATCGTCGAAGCGTCGCTCCTCGTGCTCGTGGTGGATGCATCCGACCACGAGCGGGAGCTTCATTTGCGGACGGCCCGGGAGCTCATCGAGAAGATCGGCGCCAAGGACGTCCCGCGGTTCTACGTGTTCAACAAGCTCGATCGCCTCCCGTCGCGGCCCGAAGCGGAGGAGCTCGAGCGATGGAGCGAAGGCCATCCATGGGCTGTCCTGAGCAGCCACGATGCGGTCGCGGTCGCGGACCTGGCGGAGGCTCTCCTCCGGGCCGTGCGTCGCGAAGAAGAGGAGCTCTCGATCTTCGTGCCGTACGCGGCGAGCGAGGTCTTGGCCATCGTCTATCGCGCGTGTCGGGTGCTCGAAAGCGTCGCGAGCGAGGATGGCTTGAGCCTCCGGATCCAAGGGCCGGGGGCGGAGATCGCGCGCATTCGCGCCAAGCTCGAGGAGGTGGCGCGATGACGACGCTGCTCGAGGCCTCGGACGTGAGCATCACGACGCCGTCGGGGCGGCCGTTGTTCGCGGGGATGAACCTGCGGCTCGGCCGGGAGCGCGTCGCGCTCATCGGTCGAAATGGGGTGGGGAAGTCGACGCTCCTCGCCGTTCTCGCGGGCGAGATCGAGCCGCAGGCGGGACGAGTGCGGGCGTGGAGCGAGCCGCACCATGTTCCGCAAGCGGTGGGCTCGCTGCCCGAGCCCATTCGCTCGCGGCCACTGAGCCACGGCGAGCGGCGCAAGCTCGCGCTGATCGACGCCGCGCGATCGGGCGCCGACATCCTACTGCTCGACGAGCCGACGGAGGATCTCGACGACGCCTCTGTCGCGTGGCTCCGCGGCTGGCTCCGCAAGTGGACGGGCTGCCTCGTGGTGGCCTCGCACGATCGTCGTCTGCTCGATGATTTCGAGCATTTCTTCATCGCGAGCGAGTCGGGCTGCCGCGCCTTCTCGGGGACGGCGGCGGCGCTCGAAGCCGAGCTCGAGCGCGAGCACCACGAAACGGAGGAGCGCTATGCGCGCAACCTGCGCCGGCTCGTGGAGCAAGAAGCGCACACGCTGCACGTGGCGAATCGCAAGGCACGCAAGAAGCGCTACGGGCGATGCAGCGAGATCGATCGGGCGACGCCGCGCATGCGGCTCAATCAAAAGAGGGATCATGCGCAGGTGAGCCACGGTCGACTCGCGCAGGTTCGCGAGCAGCGAATCGATGCCCTCCGTGCCTGGAGCAAGTCGACGCGGCAGGCCCTCGGCGTGAGCCTGTCGCTCGACCTGCTCGTGCCCACGCTGCCTGCCGAGGCCGGACCCGACGTGATTGCGTTGCAAGACGTCTCGGCCGAGAGGGGCAATCGCCGTCTCTTTGCGTCGCTCGATCTCCGGGTGCGGCGTGATCGGGTCGCCGTCGTCGGTCCGAACGGCGCAGGGAAGACGACGTTGCTCGACGTCGTGCTGGGCCGGTGCGCGCCTGCGACGGGGAGCGCGTTCCGCGATTCGCCGAGGATCGGATCCATCGCGCAAGGCGCGGCGGATTGGATGCTCGAAGACACGCTCCTCGGGCGCCTCTGCGTCGAGGACTCATCGCTCTCGCTGGAGGCGTCGGCAGAGCTCCTCGCGGCACACAAGTTTCCCCTCGCGCTGGGGGAGCGGTCGCTCCGCTCGCTGAGCCCAGGAGAGCGGGCACGGGCGGCGCTGATCTGCCTGTTTCGCCGCAGGCCGCCGGTGGAGGTGCTCGTGCTCGACGAGCCGACGTACAGCCTCGATCTGGTCGGCCAACGGGCCATGACGGAAGCGCTGCGCGCGTGGCCGGGAGGGCTCGTCGTCGCGAGCCACGATCGGGCGTTTCTGACAGCGATTGGGGTGGATGTCTTTCTGGAGGTGAATCGGGCCGACGAGTGAAGGATGGCGCGTGCTCGCCCCCGGGCCTGGAGAGACGATGAGATGTCGTCTCTCCACATGGTTTGGGGGGCGAGGGGCTTTTCGAGGGCCGCAGCTAGCGCGTTTGCCAGCCGTGAACGATCACCCATTGGTGATCGGAAATATCCTATCTGGAGAGCGAGTGTGCTGCAGCGGTGAGTCCCTGTCTGCGCTGGGACGATGGAGTCATTTCTGGACCCTCATCACCGCGCCATGGCTGGAGCTGCGGTTTGTCCAATAAACGTAGTTGTCGTCCACGGCGATGTCGAAGGGGGTGTCCTGCTCCATGGCGAGCACGACGGGATCGCCGCCTTCGAGGGGCACCTTCATCACGGTGCCGTTGCCCGTGTTCGTCCAGTAGACGAACGCCTTGTCGACGGCGAGATGCGCGGGCTCGCTCTGACCAGTTGCGAGGGGCTCCGGCTCGCCGCCGGCGAGCGGGATCCGGCTCACCACGTAGTCGTTGCCGCCGCAGTCGCCGGGCTTGGGCTTGCTCCCGAAATAGATGTACCGGTCGTCGGCCGCGAGCTCGCCCGCACACGACGCGACGGTCGCAAAGCCGCTGTCGACGGTGCCGCCGGTGAGCGGTGCGCGACGCAGTTGCTCCGTGCCGGCCATGCCAGGCTGATCCTGCCAGTATGCGGAATTGCCGCTCACGACGATACCGAAGGGGGACAGGCGGTTGCCCGCGATCTCCGTCGCGGAGCCGCCGCTCGCCGGTGCGTGCATGATCGAGCCCACGCTCGCGTCGCCACCGTAGTTAGCCCAAACGACCGAGCCCGCATGGGCCGTGATGGCGTTCGGGCAGGCCTGATCGACGATGGAAAGATCGGCGGCTCCTCCATCGCGCGGAATGCGGGCGATGCCGCCGTTCACCACGAACTCCGTGACGTAGACGTGCGTGTCGTCGGCGGCCACGTACGCCGCACTGTTCGCGTCGAGGATCGAGGTTGCGCCGCTGCCGTCGCTCTTCTTCGCGCGCATCACCTGGCTGGCAGTCGCCTGCGGCTGGCAGCCCCAGGCGACGCCGTCCACGGTGAGCGTCCAATAAACGTACGTGTCGTCGACAGCGATGCCGAACGGCTTGGCGTCGCCCTCCGGCGCCTCGAAGAGCTGGACGGTGCGGCACAGATCGCCGTCGGGCCCGTCCACGCAGCCGTGGAAGTCCTTGTCGATCCCGGCCACCTGGTTGCACCCCGTCGCTGCGAGGGCGATGGCTGCGATGGCTCCGCGCTTCTTCACCACGAACCCTCCACGCCGACGAGCGGCGCGCCTGCGCCGACGAGACCCACGCGTGCCCACGGCACCGTGGCCGACGAAGTGCTCTTTGCGCGGCGCGCTGGATCCGCGAAGAACAACACCACGCCGGTGCCGAGCCCGGCCGCGCCGGCGACGAAGGCGATCGTGCTCACGACGCCGATCTTCTTCGCTGAGTTGGCGACGGCCTCGCCTTCGAGCGAGCAGGCCGAGATGTCGCACTCGCGGTTGATGACGCCCTTCTTCGCGAGCGTGATGCCGCCCGTGACGGCGCCTGCCGCGAGCAGCGCGAGGCCGACGCCTCCGACCGCGTATGCGCCGACCCGCAGCGCGCGCGAGGGCGGAGGCGGCGGTGGTGGCGGTGGTGGCGGCGCGGGGCGCACCACCTCGAGCGCGACCTTCTTCTTCTCGCGCCGCACGACGCTGACCTTGTGCTCCTTGATCGGACCGTTCGGCGCCTGCGTGGTGATCACGTGATCGCCGGGATCCACCGGGAGCGCGATGCCGAGGGCCGCGGCGCCGAGCACCTCGTCGCCGTGCTTGACCACCGTCCCTGCGGGCGCATCGGCCGGCAGCTCCAGCGTCAGCTCGGGCACCTCGGCCGCGAGCGCCGCGGCTTGTTGCGTGGAGACGCGATCGCGGTGGAGCTGCGCCTGCTGCGCGCGCTGAGCCGGCGGGAGCCGCGCGAAGAGCTCGAGGTATTCGCGGTAGCGGGCCACCGCCGTGGCGACGCGGCCGCGCTTGGCTTCGCACTCGGCGAGCGTGAAGAGCGCGCCGAGCTGCGGATCGAGCTTGTAGCTCTCGGTGATGGCCGGGCAGCCCGTCTCGTAGCGGCCCGCGCGCATGTCCGCGAGCCCCCGATTGTAGAGCGCGTCGGCCGTGGCCGTGCTCTGCGCGCGGGCACGGGCGGTGACGCTGAAGGCGGAGGCGAGCGCGAGCACGAAGATCGGAGCGCGGTTCATCGGCTTTCTCAGTGGCGAGAGTACACCGGGTCGGTCGCCGTCGCCTTCGGCACCGACTTCGATCGCGGCGCGGCGGCGCTCGCCGAAGGTGCCGTGCTCGCCGTCGCGGCACCGACGCTCGTCGATGGAGCTGCGCTTGCGGTCGCTGTTGCGCTTGCGGTCGCTGCTGCGCTCGTCGATGGAGCCGCGCTCACGCTGGGAACGGCGCTGTCGCTCGTGGTCGTCGCGGCGCTCGACGAGGGCAGGGGAGCGAGCGTCGCCGCGGCGTCGGGGGTCGCGACGGCCGCGCCGTGCTGCCAGCGTGGCAGGAGCACCACGCCCGCGGCGACTGCCGCAGAGATCGCGACGCCTACGACGATCGATGCGGCGAGGCCGGTGCTCCGGCGAGGCGCGGCGGCCGACACCGCGCCTCCGAGGGATGACGCTTCGGCGGATCGAGGCGGAGCGGATGCGGCCGGCGGTGGCATCGCGCCGGACCACGACTGCGTGGATGCCTGCGGGCGCGGGAGCCCGAGCGCTTCCGCCAGCGCCGCGACGGCGACGGTCGCGCTCGCGAAGCGATCCTCGGGCCGCGCGGCCGTGGCTCCGCGGAACCACGCATCGAAGCTCGGAGGGAGCACGACGCCGCGCCGTGCCGCGCGCGCCGACGCCGGCTCACGCGGGCTGCCGGCGGCGATGAGCGCAAAGGCCAGCACGTTCCCCGCGGTGCGCAGATCGTCGGCCCAGTACGCTTCGCCCGCGAGCAGCGTGTACGCGATCATGCCGAGTGCGTGGATGTCGGCTGCCCCCGTGAGGGGCACGCCGCCGCGGAACTGCTCCGGCGCCATGTAGAGCGGCGTGCCCACGAAGCTCGTCGCGTTCGCCTGCGAGGTCGCGTCGGAGACGATCTTCGCGATGCCGAAGTCGAGGATCTTGATCCACGGCGCGCCGTCCTCGCGCTGCGTGAGGAACAAATTGCTGGGCTTGAGATCGCGGTGGACGATGCCGGCGCGGTGCGTCTTGTCGAGCGCCAACGCGGTTTGGTGCAAGTAGCTGAGCACCTCCGCCGGTTGCAGGCGGCCGGTGCGCTCGAGCCGCTTGCCGAGCTCCTCGCCGCGGAGCAGCTCCATCACGAGGAACGGCATCTTCGTCGCTTCATCGACACCGGCGTCGAAGACGTCGACGATGAACTCGCTCTCGATGTCGGCGGCCACCCGCGCCTCCAAGAGGAAGCGCTCGCGCATGGCCGCATCGTGGACGATGTGCGGCAGCATGATCTTGAGCGCGCGACGGCGCTGCGTCTCGATGTGGACGACCTCGTAGACGCCGCCCATCGCGCCGGACGCGAGCGCGCGCACCACGCGGTAGCGACCTGCGAAGACGGTGTCACTCACCAACCCGAACGACATCGCGCGGCAGCATACGCGAGCCCGCGGCGGGTCTGCGCGGCGATCGGCGCCGGCTCACGGCGGGGATGTAGGCGCGCGGAGCTCGGCCGCGACCATCGCCGGCGGCGCCCCTCGCGTCCTCACCGAGGTTTCGCGTCCGATCGCCACTGGAGCGCGCCCAGGACGATGAGACGGAGCTGGCGCTCGGTCGTGCGCGCGACGGCGTCGAGATCAGGGCCACGCGGGCTGTCGAGGATGTGCTCGAGCGCCGTCAGCACCGTGCTGACGAAGAGCCCCGCGAGCATGTGCAGATCCTCGGTGCTCCACTGCGCGGCCGCCGGCTGGCGCGCGAGGTCGGTCGCGAGCTCGCTGGTGAACAGACGGATCTCCGCGCCGATCGTGTTGCGGATCGTCGCGGCGCCGCCGTAGCGCTCGCGGAGCAGGAAGCGAAACTGCGCCCGGTGCGCCTGTACGTACTGCACGAAGGTCTGCACCGAGCGGCGGATGATGTTGGTCTCATCGCCGCCGTCGCGCGCGGCGCGCATCATCCGCCGCAACGTGCGCGTCGTGTCGGAGACGAGCTCGAGGCCGAGCTCGTCCATGCTCTCGAAGTGTCGGTAGAACGCGGTCGGCACCAAGCCGACCTCGCGCGTGACCTCGCGCAGCGACAGCCCGTCGAAGCTCCGCGTCTCGAGCAGCCGCAGCGCCCCGTCGAGCAGCGCCTGCCGCGTCAGCTGCTTCTGCTCGGCGCGCGATCCGCGCTCTTCCTCGTGACGTCGCCTGGACATTGGATACATGTGTACACCGAATTGTTGATGGAATCCGTAGGCATTGAATGGGTCCGAAAGAAACTCGGTGTACATGTGTTGACAGAACGAACAGGCGGCCGCAGCATTCAGTGCACAGTCGTTCACAAAGGAGAACGAGATGCCCCTGCGCGCCATCCTGCGGAGCCCGATCGCGAGCGCTCTCGCGGCCCCTCACGGCGTCGATGCCTACCTCCGCGCGCTGAGCCCGCGCTGGATGGTCCACGACGTCCGCGCCACCATCGAGCGCGTCGTTCGCGAGACCCCCACCGCGACCACGTTGACCCTGAAGCCCAACCTCGCGTGGGACGGCCATCGCGCCGGCCTGCATGTCGAGGTCGGCGTCGATCTCGGCGGCGTCCGTCACCGCCGTTGCTTCTCGATCTCGAGCTCCGAGCATCGCCGCGACGGCCGCATCACGCTCACCATCCGCGCCGTCGGCCGCGTGTCGAGCCACCTCGCGTTCGAGGCCAAGCCCGGCGACGAGCTCGCCATCTCGCAGGCGCGAGGCGAGTTCGTGCTGCCGTCCGAGCGCCCGTCACGCATCCTCCTCCTCAGCGGTGGGAGCGGCATCACGCCGGTGATGTCGATGATGCGCACGCTCCTCGACGAGGGCCACCGCGGCGAGCTCGTCTTCCTGCACTACGCGCGCTCGGAGGAAGAGCGCATCTACGCCGCCGAGCTCGACGGCCTACGCGATCGCGTGCGCATCGTGAACGTGATCGGCGCGCATTTCCGGCCCGACCACGTCGCGCCTTACCTCGGCTTCGAGACGTTCCTCTGCGGCCCACCCGCGATGATGGCCGCGGTGCGCGCCGCGATCCCACCTTCGACGGCGCTGCGCGAGGAGCGCTTCGTGGGCTTCGTCGCGTCGTCGAACGACGCCGGCGAGGTGCGCTTCGCGCGGAGTGGCGTGCGCCGGCATTGCGACGGGCGCCCGCTGCTCGTGGTCGCCGAGGAGGCCGGCCTTCGTCCGGAGTCCGGCTGCCGTCGCGGCATTTGCCGCGGGTGCACGCGGCGCAAGCTCTCCGGCACCGTGCGCGATCTCCGCACCGGCGAGCTCTCCAGCGAGCCCGATCAAGACATCCAGATCTGCGTCACCGCCGCTGCGTCGGACGTGACGCTCGACCTCTGAAGGAGACCTCATGCATCCCCTCACGCCTTCGCAGATCGAAGCCTTCGGCGCCGAGATGGACGCCATCCGCGCCCGCGTGCTCGCCGATCTCGGCGAGCGCGATGCGCGCTACATCCGCCGCGTCACGCGCGTGCAACGCCTGCTCGCGCTCTCGGGCCGCGCGCTGATCTTCGCCTGGCCGATCCCGCCGCTCTGGGCGCTGGGCGTCGCCGCGCTCGGCGTCGCCAAGATCCTCGACAACATGGAGATCGGCCACAACGTGCTGCACGGTCAGTACGACTTCCTCCGTGATCCGTCGTTCGACTCGCGCACGTACGAGTGGGACACCGCCTGCCCCTCGGAGCAGTGGCGGCACTCGCACAACTACATGCATCACACCTTCACCAACGTGATCGGCAAGGATCGCGACGTCGGCTACGGCATCCTGCGCATGGCCGACGAGCAGCCATGGACGCCGTCCGCGCTCACGAACCCGCTGCGCGCGTTGCTCCTCGCGCTCCTGTTCCAGTGGGGCGTGGCGCTGCACGATCTCGAGACCGACCGCGTCGCGAGCGGCGAGAAGCCGTGGCGCGACGCGATCCCCATGCTGAAGGCGATCGCGAAGAAGTCCCGCGGTCAGGTCCTCAAGGACTACGTCCTGTTCCCGCTCCTCGGCGGCCCGCTGTTCCTCGGCGTGCTCCTCGGCAACGTGATCGCGAACGCGATCCGCAACGTGTGGGCGTTCGCCATCATTTTCTGCGGCCACTTCCCGAGCGGCGTCGAGATGTTCGACGAGCGCTCGATCGAGGGCGAGACGCGCGGCGCATGGTACCTGCGCCAGCTCCTCGGCTCGGCCAACATCGAGGGCGGCCCGCTCTTCCACATCCTCTCGGGCAACCTGAGCCACCAGATCGAGCACCACCTGTTCCCCGATCTGCCGGCGCATCGTTACGCGGAGATCGCACCCGAGGTGCGCGCGATCGCCGAGAAGTACGGCCTCCGCTACAACACCGGCTCGCTCGCGAAGCAGCTCGGCTCGGTCGCCGCGCGCATCGTCCGCCTGTCGCTGCCCTCGCGTCAGCCCGCTCTCGCGTGACGAGCCGCGACCGCGGCAGTGCTTGGCTCTGTCTGACGACGTCGCGAGCGCACCGCAGCTAGGGAGAGTGAGCGAGGAATACTCTCGTATTTCGAGCGAGCTCGACCGACGATGCGGGGCGCGTAGCAGTCGTCGGACTGAGCCTACAGCTCCTGCAAGCCGTGCGGAGGTGCCGCGTTGATGAGCAGGCCTGCGCGGCAGCGAATGGCGACGGTCGAGAACTGCTTGCCCTGCTTCGTCGCCGTGAGCGCGTACTCACCCGGCGGAACGTTGGCGAAGATCACGCCGCCGTCGAGCGACGTCGCCGTGAGCGAAGGCAGCGGCAGGATGAGCGACTCGTTGACGTACTCGAAGTAGACCGGGCCGGACTCGCTCGGGAGCGGCGGGTCGATCGTCACCACGACGTCGGGCTCGCCCAGCCCCGACCCACCGTAGGGCTCGGTGCCGGCGCGCGACACGGTCGTGGTGATCTGACACCGCGTCGGATCGGGCTCGATGTCCGCGAAGTTCGCGAGCAGATCGAACGTGCTCTCGGTCGGCACCTGGAACCCGAGCATCTCGATGCCCTTGGGATCGATCGCGAGCGTCGCGCTCTGGTTCGGATGAAAGCCGGCCTGCTCGATCACGAAGCTCACGGGCGCGCCGCTCGGCACCTCGAAAGCGAAGGTCCCGTCGGCCGCGACCGTCGTTTGGTGCTCCGGTGCCTCCGCGACCGAGACCTTCGCGCCCACGAGCATCTCGCCGTTGGTCGGCCCGAAGAGGAACGCCTTGCCCGAGATCGGAGCGAGCGGGCCATCGCCGATGTGCCAGTGCGAGGTCGGATCGTCCACGCCGCCGTCTCCGCTCGCGCCCGCGTCCTCGACCGGGTGCTGCGTTGGATCGTCGCTGCACCCGGCAGTGAGGAGGATGATTGAGAGCAGGGCAGAGGCGCGGCGGAGCTTCACGGGCGGACGGTAGCCCGGATCGAGCGACGTCAACAAGACGGGCTGCGTGGGGCTGCGCTTGCGGAAGATGCTCCGCGCTCGAGGATCACGCGGGGCGGAAGGCCTGGATCTCGAGGTTGATCTCGACCTTGTCGCTCACCGCGACGCCGCCGGCCTCGAGCACCGCGTTCCACGTCAGGCCGAAGTCGGATCGGAGGATCGAGGTGCGCGCCGAGAAGCCCGCGCGGAGATCGCCCGTCATCGGATGCTTGGCGCGGCCGGAGTCCTCGACGTCGAGCGTGACGCTCTTGGTGACGCCGTGGAGCGAGAGATCGCCGCGCACCCTGAGGTTGCCGTCGCTCGCGCGCTCGACCGAGGTGCTCTTGAAGATCATCTCCGGATACTTCTCCACGTCGAAGAAGTCCGGCGAGCGCAGGTGCCCGTCGCGCTGCGCTTCCTTGGTGTCGATGCTCGCCACGTCGATGCGCACGTCGAGCTGCGAGCGCGTCACGTCGTCCTCGTCGAGCGCGAGCGTGCCGCTCCACTTGGTGAAGGCGCCGTGGACCTTGGTCACCATCAAGTGACGCACCCAGAAGCCCACGGTCGAGTGCGAAGTGTCGAGCGTCCATGTGTTGAGAGCCATGTTCTCCTCCTGATCCGACGTGCTGAGAGTGTGGCCGGCTCACCCGGCCCGAAACCACGGTCCCGTTTTAGGTCGCAGCGCGCTTGGCGCCTTCGCCGACGGAGTCCGCGAAGGCGGCGAGGTCGCGCTCGAAATCGCGCGGGCGCTCGATGAAGGGCATGTGCCCCACGTCGTCGTAAACGATGGCGCGCGCCCCGCTCACCGTGCGCGTCACGTGCTCGCTCGCAGCGGGGAGGATGACCTCGTCGCGGGCGCCGTGCAGCGCGAGCACGGGGCGGCGCAGCGCGCGGAGCTCGTTCTCGTAGCTCTCGTTGCGCGCGAACATGCCGCGGCGGACGTGGGGCGGGATCGCGGAGGCCATCGCAATCATCAAATCCCGTGCTTCGTCGTCGAGCGGCGCGGCCGAGCACGCAGCGAGGAACGCGTGTGTCGCGGCCACGCGCTCCGGGGCGGCATCCGCGAGCATGGCGCGCGTGTGCGTGAGCATGGCGCTGCCGAGCCACGGCTTCGAGGCGCGCCCCACGCCGAGCGGCGCGCCGACGAACACCACACCGCCGAGCGCATCGCCGCCGGCGTGGCGCAGGTAGTCCCCGACCACGATGCCACCGTACGACCACGCGACGATCACCGGCCGCTCGGCGCCGCGCGCGCGCAGCACGGCCTCGAGATCCTCGGCCCAGCGCGCGCCCTCGCTGTACGCCGCGCTCGGCTCGGGGCGATCGGAGCCGCCGTGCCCGCGCAGGTCGAACGCGATCAGACGAAACCGGTCCGCGAGCGGCCCCATGAGCGTGCGCTGGAACGAGCGATGGTCCTGCGCGAAGCCGTGCACGAAGACGAGCGGAGCGCCGTCCACGGGACCGGCCTCCACGCCGGCGAGCGTCACACCCTGGCTCCCGACCACGCGGAAAGGTCGCATCACTCTCGAATCCTCTCGCTGAGAAGTTTTGTCGACAAAATCACGCGGCCACGATCCCGCTCACGTCGGCCACGACCACGCCTTCGCGGACGGGCACGCAGCGCTCGGGAAAGGGCTGCACGATCGCGATGCCGGCATCGGCGACGAGACCGAGGAAGCGGTCGAGGTGATCCATCGCCGGGCCGACGATGTCGTGCAGCACCACGAGCGCCTCGGCTTCGCGTTGGGCGCCGTCGAGCGCGCGTGCGACCCACGCCTCGTGATCGATCCAATCCTCCGGCACCACGTTCCAGAGCACGCACGAGTAGGCGTGCGCGGTGAGGTGCCCGAGCGCCGCGGGGCTCAAGAGGTGCGGCCCAATCTTGCCGCCGCGCCCGAAGGGCCGGAACAGGCGCGGGCCTACCGCGAAGGGCGCGACGAGGCGATCGGTGGCGACGATCTCGCGCTCCACGGCGCCGTCGTCGTCCTCGCCGAGCGGCGTCACGTGACTGTAGGAGTGGTTGCCGAGCCAGTGTCCCTCGGAGACCGCGCGCTCGGCGAGGCGCTTTCCGGCGCTCGTTTCGAGCTTCGATCCGAGGACGAAGAACGACGCACGCACGCCGCGCCGCGCGAGCACGTCGAGCACGCGCGGCGTGACGTCCGGATCGGGACCGTTGTCGAACGAGAGCGAAAGGGTGGTCATGAGGATCGCTCGAAGGCTGACCGAAGGAGACGACGCCAGGTCCGAAGCGGTGCGACGTTCAAGCCGCCGCGGTGGTTCCGCTCTGAGCCTGCGCGCTGGAGGGAGCCTTCTCCTAAGGCTCAGTGCTGAGTCGAGGTGCCCTCGCTGCGCATCGTGCGCCAGCGGTTGTTGGCTTCGGTCACGCCCTCGAGCCACTTGGCGAGCGTGGCGTGGGCGCTCTCTCGGGCCGCGTCCATGATCTCTTTCGTCTTGGCGACGCGGGTCGTGATCTCGACTTCCATCCCGTTCGGGTCGTGGAAGTAGATCGAGTAACAGTAGCCGTGATCGATCCGCATCGCCGGAACGCCGGCCTCCTCGAGCCGCGCCGCCCACGCCTCGACCGCCGGGAGGCCGTCGACCTCGAGCGCGACGTGGTGATCGAACGGGTCCTGCGGGACGAGGCCGTAGCTCGGCGCGTGATAGAGCCCCTCTTGGAATTGGAAGAACGCGAGGCAGCTCCCGTCGGCGAGCTCGAAGAAGGTGTGGATGTAATTCGACGGCTTCTCGGTCACCGGATCGACGGTCTCGACGAAGGTGCCGATGAGAGGCATCCCCAAGAGATCCTCCCAGAAGTGCCGCGTCTTCTCCATGTCCTGCGCGCGGAACGCGTGGTGATGGAGGTTCTTGATCTTCATGAAGTCCGGACGAGGTTTCTGGGTCATCGGGTCACCGACCTTTCCGAGGTGTTCACGGCTCCACGTCATGCCGGCGCGGCGGAGCCCGCGATGGGGCTCACGAGGCGGCCAATTCGCTCGATCTCGATCTCGCAGACATCACCGGGCGCGAGGAAGCGCGGAGGCGTGCGCGCCGCGCCCACGCCGCTCGGCGTGCCCATCACCAGGACGTCACCGGGCTCGAGCGTCATCGCCTCCGACAGGATGCTGATGGTCTCGGCGACGTCGAAGATCATCTGATCGGTGCGCGCGTCCTGCACGATCTCGCCGTTGACCCGCGTGGAGATGCGGAGCCCGGCGGCGCCGGGCGGCAGCTCGTCGGCGGTCACCAGCTCCGGCCCGAACGCGCCGGTGCCGTCGAAGTTTTTGCCGATCGTCCACTGGTGCGTCTTCTTCTGCCAGTCGCGGATGGAGGCGTCGTTGAAGACGCTGTAGCCGGCGACGTACGCGAGCGCGTCGGCGCGCGCGATGTGGCGGCCGCGGCGGCCGACGACGGCGGCCATCTCGCCTTCGTAATCGAGCGCGGTCGAGCAACGCGGCATGACGATGGGCTCGCCGTGACCGAGGAGGCTCGTCGCCGCGCGCAGGAAGAGGACGGGGAAGGAGGGGCGCTCGTACTGCGCTTCGTCCGCGTGCTCGCGGTAGTTGAGCCCGAGGCAAACGATCTTGCCAGGGGCCGGGAGGAGCGGGCGATGGCGCACCTGCGACGGGTCGATCTCCCGCGCGTTCTCGGCCGCACGCTCGAGCGCGCCGAGCGCGCCTGCGGCCAGCACGGCGTGGACGGAGCCACCGAACGGTCGCGCGGCCTCCGTCACGTCGAACAGGCGACCGTCGCGGCGCACGGCGAGCGCGGGCTCGTCGTGAATGAGGATGGAGGCGATACGCACGACGGAGATGATGCGGCCGGTCTTTGGAGCGGATCAATCGTTTTGTCGACAAAATGACGCCGCGGCGCGGCATCCGGCGCGACGCTCGGTACGAGCGACATCCACGCGCGTGGTAGAGTGGGGCCACGCTCGATGCGAACGGTGAACTCCGCTGCCTCTGCGCCTTCCGTTCCCACGCTGGCGACGACGCTCGTCGACCGGCTCCGCACCGCGATCGTGAAGGGGCAGCTCGCGCCCGGTGAGAAACTCCGTCTGGAGAAGCTCGCGGCGCGCTACGGCGTGGGGCGCAGCCCGCTGCGGGAAGCGTTTTGCCGGCTCGCCGCCGAAGGGCTCGTCGTCATCGTCGACCAGCGCGGCTTCCGCGTCTCGACCATCTCGCGGGAGGATCTCGTCGATCTGACGCGAACGCGGCAGCAGATCGAGAGCCTCGCGCTGCGCGCGTCCATCGCCAAGGGCGGGCTCGATTGGGAGGGCGAGGTGATGGCGAGCCTCCATCGCCTCTCGCGGCTCGACGGGCCGCGGACCGGTGATCGGCGGGCGCTCGACGACGCGTGGGCCGCCGAGCACCGCGCCTTCCATGCCGCGCTGGTGAGCGCGTGCGGATCACCGTGGCTCCTGCGCTTCCGCGAGGTGCTCTACGATCAGAGCGAGCGCTACCGTTCCCTCGCGCTCGGCGCGCGCGAGGGTGACGTGGCCGAGGAGCACGATGCGCTCGCTCGCGCCGCGCTCGCCCGTGATGCGGACCGCGCGTGCGCGCTGTTCGTCGAGCACGTCGCGCGCACCGCCGACGCGGTGCTCGCCGGCCACGGTTCCGAGAAGGCCGACACCGCGCCCGCGAGCGCGCGCAAGCCTCGAACGAGCGCGCGAGCACGCAAAAGTACGGGGCGCTGAGATTTTGTCGGCAAACGGTGGCCGGCCTCAGGGCAGGGGCCGAGGTCGATGATCCGCAATGCATCTCGGGATGTGCGATGGGCCGCCAACGCCTCGCCCGGAGGTTGCGGTGTTTGCGTCCGTGGATGGCGGCTGTCGAGATCACGGATCTCTTCGGGCTCCCACGCCTGCTGGGTGGAAGGTCCCGTTGCCATGGCTCGATGGTGGCCGTGATCGGCGAGGCGCTCGCGCGTCTCGAACTGTGTGCCGCATTCGCTGACGCGGTCGCGCTATATTCCTCAGCTCGACGTGGAGGAATCCTTGGGTCTTCGTCAGCTCACCGGCCGCTCTTTCTTGGTGCTCTCCATCTTCGGGATGGGCTTCGGGTGCTCGCTCATCTCTCTCGACGGATATGCGCCGGGGCCGACGACGAGCTCCGGCGGCTCCGGCGGAGCGACGTCGAGCACGACGACAGGCTCGCAGACCAGCACCACCAGCAGCAGCGGCACGGGAGGAACCGGTGGTGCCGCGTCGCCGTGCGGCACGTTCCAGAGCCCGGTCGTGCTCTACCAAGCGACCGCTCCCAAGAGCATCGCCGCGGATACGAGCTCCGTGTACTTCCTCGATGACGGCGACACCACCGTCAACAAGGTCGACAAGAAGACCAAGGCGTCCGCCAAGCTCGCCACGACCACGCAGCTCTCGGAGCCTCCGGACGTCACGCTGAGCGCGATGCGCCTCGCGCTCAGCTCGGATGCCGTCTATTGGACGGGCAACAACACCAACATCTGCTCGAACCGAGTCTTCACGGTGAAGAAGACGGGCGATGGCGCGGCCAAGATTTGGTACGACGACTGCCTGTCGAGGCCGACCTCGGGCATCGTCGTCGACGGGCTCAGCGTCTTCGTCGCGAGCATGGGGACGGAGGGGGGAGTCCTCAAGTTCAGCGGTGGTACCAGCGCGGTGATCGCCAAGGGGAGCAGCCCGTGGATGCTGGTCACCGACGCGACCCGTGTCTACGCGAGCCGGACGAGCGACGGCGTCGTGTTCCGCGTGAGCAAGGCCGGCGGGGATCCGGAGATCGTCGCCATGAACCAAGGCGTGGTGAGCGCGATGGCCGCGGACGAGCAGTTCGTCTACTGGACGTCCGACAGCGGGCGCGTGCTCAAGCTCGACAAGGAGGCGCTCGGCGAGCCGGTGTCTCTCGCCCAGGACGAGCCCGGGCCGACCGGCCTCGCGCTCGATGATGCCTGCGTGTACTTCACCGACGCGAACGATCCCTCGGGAAAGATTCGCATGGTGCCGAAGGCCGGCGGCGAGGTCGTCACGCTCGCGGAGAAGCAGCGCCTGCCCGTCTCGATCGCGGTCGACGACTACGGCATCTACTGGACGAACAACGCCAGCGGCGAAGTCATGATGATGCAGCGGCAGTGAGGCGCTCGCGGCTCGGGCCCGCGTCGTCGGGCCTCAGCGGACGCCCGTCACCGTGACGCTGCGGAGCACGTCTTCCAACGCGCTCGTCTTGCGGGCGGGCGCGGAGGCCGTGGGGCGCGTCACGAAGAAATACGTGGCGAGCGCGAGCGAGACGACGCCCGTCACGAGGCCCACGTCGGCGACCGCGAACTTGAGCTTCACGGAGCTGACGTCGTCGTTCGAGCAATGCCCTTTGCATGCGTCGAGCGTGCGGAGGCTGGGATCGCCGTAACGTCCGGCGAGGCCGAATCCGGCGAAGACGCCGGCACCGGCGAGCGTCAGCCCTCCGAAGACGATCGCGAGCGTCGGGATGGGACGCGACGGCGGCGGCGGTGGTGCCGGCGGGAGCTGTGTGCTGATGGTCTTCTTCAAGACCACGCTGAGCCGCCGGTTCTTCTCGCCCTCGCGGATGGCCACGCGATCTTCGACGGGGAGGGCGCCGGCGGCTTCGTAACGGAAGACGTGGACGCCGGGATCGATGTTCTTCGCGTGTCCGTCGATCTGCTCGAGGAAGGGCTGACCATCGAGGGTGACGCGAACGTCGAGACGATCGCGCCCATCGGCGTCGCGCGCGTCGAAGACGACGGTGGGAAAGCTCGCGTCGACCTCGCGGAGCCACGTCGTGCAATCGGCGGAGATCTCTTTCGGGCACGCGTCACGCGCGCAGCTCAAGAGCGCGCGGTGCGCGTCGGTGAGCTTCTTCTGGTTTCGCAGGGTCTGTGCGTCGACGTAGCTGGAGAGGCACTGCTGCTTCTCGTCTGCTCCTGCGGTCGCCGAGATGAGCGCGACGGCGGCGCCGAGCAGAAGATGAGTCACTCGCATATTCAAAAACACTCCGGACGAGGGATGCGGACGCCGTTGGCATCGACGCGAAAACGCTGCGAGCAATCGGGCTTCTTCGCCGCGCCGCCCTTGGCCGCGCGCGGGGCCCCGATGGGGGGCGCGCTGCCATGCGGAGCCGATGACGTCGAAGCCGACGGCAGCGGAGCCTGACTGCTGGAAGATGCCGCGGGCGCGCTCGGCGCAGGCTGCACCGGCGTGACCACGGGAGGCGCCTCTGCGCTCGATGCCGCGGTCGTCGATGCGGAGGCGCTCGACGAAGCTGCGATCGATGCGGCCGCGCTGGGCGCTTCCGCGTTGGCCCCCAGCGGCGAAGGGGGCACCGCGGGCGCTCGTGAAGACACCTTCACGACGATCACGATCACGGAGAGGAGCGCGACGACGGCCGCACCCGCGATCAAGGCGGGCCCACGACGATTGGGGCGCGGAGGGACGGCGCGTGATGCGGACAGCGCGTCGGCGACCGTCGGGACGTCGACCGGTTGACCCGCGCCGAGCCGGACGCCGGACGCAAGGCTCTCCAGCGCCGGCGAGGTGATGCTGCGCGACTCCGTTTCGACGGGAAAGCTCAGCTCGACCGGCTTCGACGCTTCGACCTCGGAGACGGCCGCGGCGCGTTTGCGCAGCACCTTCTCGGCGATTCGAGCGACGTATTCGCCGACCTCGCGCGCGCTGGCGAACGACGCCGCCTCCTCGAGAGCGACCGCCATGTCGCGTGCGGTCTGGAAGCGAAGGTCGACGTTCCGCTGGAGGGCGCGCAGGACCACGGCGTCGATGGCAGACGGGAGATCGGGCACGATCGTGCTCGGCGCGGGCACCTCGCGAT
The DNA here is from genome assembly GCA_001931535.1 of Minicystis rosea. Taxonomy (GTDB): domain Bacteria; phylum Myxococcota_A; class Polyangia; order Polyangiales; family Polyangiaceae; genus Minicystis; species Minicystis rosea. Next base: position 3,807,533 of record CP016211.1, on the reverse strand, counting down.
GCAGGACGCCGTTGAGCGTGTGCCCGGGGTTGTGGCTGCCGAAGAGCTTCTGGCCGGTCAGCGCCTCCCACAGGACGATGCCCGCCGCGAACACGTCCACGCGCCGGTCGATCTCGCCGAGGAGGATCTGCTCCGGAGCCATGTACGCGAGCTTGCCCTTCACTTCGCCTTCGCGTGTCGTGTGCAGCCGGCCGGCGGCCTTGGCGACACCGAAGTCGAGGACGCGCGGGACCCCGTCGGCGCTGATCAGGATGTTCTGCGGGGACACGTCGCGGTGCACGATGCCGAGAGGGGCGCCCTCTTCGCTCCGCGCTTCGTGCGCCGCATGGAGGCCGTGGAGCGCGCCGATGACGATGGCGGCCGCGATGCGCGTGGGGAGGCGGCCGCCGTGCGCGGCCGCCGCGCGCATGAGGCCCGCGAGGGAGTCGCCGAGCACGTGCTCCATCACGAGGAAGAGCTCGCCGTGCTCCATCACCACATCCAACGTGGTGACCACGTTCGGATGATGGATGCGCGTGGCGAGCCGCGCCTCGTCGAGGAACATCGCCGTGAAGGCGGGATCCTTCGAGAACGTCGGGTGGAGCCGCTTGATCGCGACGGTCCGCGCGAAGCCGACCTGGCCGAACATGCGGCCGAGGTGCACCGTCGCCATGCCGCCGCTGGCGATCTCGCCGTAGAACGCATAGCGCCCGACGCGGTGCGGATAGCTCGCCTCCGGGGGCGCGTGCGCGTCGGGGCTCCTCTCGGCTGCCGGGAGCGCTCCAGAAACGTGACTGGTTGGTTCGGGCCTCGACATGTCCTGCGCTCAGCGACCGAGCCCGTATTTCGCGAGCTTGTAGATCAACGCGCGCCGCGACATCCCCAAGCGGCGCGCCGCGTGCGTGCGATTCCCGTCCTCGAGCGAGAGCGCCTCGGCGATCCGGGCGCGCTCGACCTGCTCGAGCTCGGTGCGCACGCTGCCCAGCGATGCACCGCTGCGCGACGGCGAAGGCCCGACCATCCCCTCCGGCAGGTGCTCGACCTGCAACACGTCGCCGCCGTCGACCAAGACCAGCGCGTGCTCGATCGCGTTCTTCAGCTCGCGGACGTTCCCCGGCCAAGGATGCGCGAGCAGCGCGTTCGCCAAGGCAGGGTCGATCGATGGAACGGGGACGCCCATCGAGGCGGCGAAGTGTCGGAGAAAGCGCTCCGCGAGCAGGAGGATTTCGGTCGATCGCTCGCGCAGGGGCGGGACGCGGAGCGTGAAGGTGCTGATCCGATAGAAGAGGTCCTCACGGAAGGTGCCGCGCTCGACCGCGGCGCGCAGATCGCGGTGCGTCGCGAAGAGGAGGCGCGCCCGAATCGGGATCTCCTCCGTCGCGCCGAGCCGGGTGACGCGCCGGCTCTCGAGGACGCGGAGGAGCTTCGCTTGCAGACCCAGGCCGAGCTCGCCAATCTCGTCGAGCAGGAGCGTGCCGTCCTGCGCGGCTTCGAAGTAGCCGACCTTTCGCTGGATCGCGCCGGTGAACGCGCCGCGCTCGTGACCGAAGAGCTCGCTCTCGAGCAGCGTTTCGGGGAGCGAGCCACAGTTGAGCCGAATGAAGGGGCGCGCCGCGCGCGGGCTGGCTCCATGGATCAGCTCGGCGACGACCTCCTTGCCGACACCGGTCTCGCCCGTGAGCAAGACCGTGGTCGTCGTCGCGGCGAGGCGCCGGGCGACCTTCAGTGCCTTGAGCATCGCAGGGTCCGCGGCGACGATGCCCGAGGGCAGATCCAACGGCTCCTCGTCTGCGCGGGCGCGTGCCTTCTCCCACAGCGAAGCGATCGTCGCTCCGTCATCGGGATAGGTGGCCGTGGTCGCGGTCGCGGAGAAGGCGGCGAGGCGAGAGACGCTCGTCGCGACCTCTTCGGCGCTCGGGGCGAGCATCAGCGCGGCAAGCTCGTTGGCGCCCACGGCTTCCACGGCCACGAGCCTCGGGATTTCGCGGGCGATGACGGCGAGGGCGTTCTCGCTCGAATCGCGGAGCGCGATGCGGAAGAGCGCGGCGCGGCGGCGCGACGCGGTGAGCTGCGCGAACTCGTGCTCGAGCCGGCCGGTGCCGAGGACCACGCTGCGCGCCGGCGCGCGCGCGGAGAGCGCGATGCGGAGCTCGGCCGGTCCGATGGTGACGACGGAGCCGGCCGCGAACGGCCGAGGCCCGGGCGGGAGCGGAACGCCGTCGAGCCGGGTGGCGTTGGGCGTCCCCAAATCCTCGATGGTCACGACCCCGGCGCGGCAGCGGAGGACGGCGTGCCGGCGCGACACGCTGGGGTGGTTGATCGAGATCCCGGCGCTCTCGAGGCGCCCCACGTTCAGCTCCGTGCCCTCGGACAGCTCGAAGGCACGTGTGCCCTCGCTCGTCCGCAAGATGACGACCGCCGTCTCCTGGGGGAGATCCAGAACGCCTTGGAGGGCGTCGCGCTCGGTTGCGACATGCTCTTGCCAGTCGCCGCCCTCGGCCATCGTAGATGATGCTACCACGACTCGCGCGTACATGAACGGCGAACGGGCGCCCCGAGCGGGGCCCCCAGCCCCGCCCTACGCTTTCGCAGCTCGATGGCCGGGGATTCTCCGGCGGCACATCGTTTGGCCAGCATAATGTCGCCCACACTTCCGTGCCGGGGTGATGGCCGCCGGTCTCGGCGATCGAGACCGGCAGCTCGAGGTCGCGCGATCGGGCTCGAACGTCTCCCGATCGCCTGACCTCGCCCCGCCCGCGCTGCTCAGAGCGGCGTCGTGGTGATCTTCGAGAGGTCCGCGCGCATCACGAACCCTTCGGAGTAGTTGCAGAGCGAGTAGAGCCGGTTGCGGCCGGGATCGAGGGCGAGGCCGCAGTCGACGCTGCCGAAATCCTGGTTCGCGTGACGGTCGATGTTCGTCTTCACCCAGCGGTTGTTGGCGACGTCGTAGCCGACCTGCTTGCCGTCGACCCACATGAGCGCGAAGAGCACGAGATCGAGGCCCTCGATGTAGACGGTCTCGCGCACCCGCTCGAGCGACAGCCCCGGGGCGCTGTCGTCGATGAAGGCGCGGTTCGACGGATTGAGCGCGGCCCCGGTGCCGGTCGCGAAGTCGTAGGACCAAACCTGTCCGCCCGCATCTGCGTAGGCCGTTGCGGCGAACATGATCAGACGATTGCGCTTCGAGTCGTAGACGAAGCCGTTCTCGTCGCCGCCGACGATGGGCGCGATCTCGCCGGTGACGGGAAGCGGTTCCCACGTGTGCTTGTCGGCGATGAATCGCCCGAAGTACCCGCCCGCCGTCGGGCCACCGGTCCACGCCACGACGCCGACCGGGGTCGGGACGACCTTCACCGAATACAGGTCGTAGCCGAACGGCTGCGTCGGAACGAAATCGACCCAGTCCCCGAGCGCCGGATCGTACACGTGCGTGCCGGCGCGGTGCGGCGCGATGAGGAAGCCGGAGATGGGGTCGACCGCGACGGCGTGGTACGTGTGGTTGCTGCAGTCGGGGCGCCCGCTGTACATGTTGCCGAGGGCGAGGGCCTCGGCGACGTGCCCGATGCTGTAGCGACCCGTCTCGAGGTGGAAGTGCTGCACGGTGTTCGTCGGGTCGGACTGGTGCCCGCCGGTCCAGTGCAGCAGCTGATGGTTCTTGTCGTCGAAGAGCGTGCGGCCCCAGGATCGCGCGGTGTTGGGGCGATCGATCGTCGGCAGCGCCGTCCACACGTTCGCGGGCAGCGCGTCGACCCACGCGCCGAACGTGCCCGCCGGATCGCGCGGCGCTTCGTCGTACCACGCGGGGGACCAACCGCCGGCGGTGTCGGCGCGGGAGACCGAGGTGCCGGGGCCGACGCTCTTCGTGGCCGTGGCTTCCGCGTCGAGCGACTTCGGATCGACGTGGATCGCCCACGTGCTCGATCGCTGCAGGCTCGGGTACTCCGAGCCGCCGTTCGCGACCGCGAGCACCGTGTCGCCGCCGACGTGCGTCGCGCCGACGATGCGCATCAGCGTCGTCTCTTCTTCCGCGGCCACGCCTCCGACGAAGGACCACGTCATCTTCGTCGCGTCGAAGAGCCACGCCTCGGTCGGGAGCGGCTCGTCCGGTGATTGCGGCGAGATGCTCCCGCGGAACTTCTTACCCCGAGGAGCAGCGCGCGCCCGCCCGTCATGCCGACGAAGGTCGCGCCGAACCGCGGGCTCGGCGACTGCTCGGGCCAGAGCTGGCGATAGCGCTGGGTGGCGAAGTCGTAGATCCACGTGTCGGCCGTGGCGAAGTCTCCGTGGGTGCCGCCGAACAGGACGAAGCCGCTGCAATCCGGCAGCGGGGCGACGGCGGCGCTCATGCGCGGAGGCGGCTCGGGAGCGAGGGCCCACGCGGCCTCTCGAAGGGTGACGGCGACGCGATCGAGCGCGGTCAGCGTCTCGCCCTCGAGCGCGGACGCGAGCAGCGTCGTGCCGGCCGCATAGTCCGTGACGGCGTCGCCGATCTTGGCCTTCCCCCTCTCGATGCTCTTCGCATCGAGCCCGGACTTCCCACCGAGCGCGCCCACACGGCCCTGGAGCTCCTCGAGCTCGGCGTCGAGCGCCTGCCACGCCGGGACGACGTCGGCTTGGATCTTGGCCGCGAGATCCTCGGCCGACAGGCCGCGATGCCACAGGCCGCGGGCGTGCGCGACGACGAGCCGAAGGTCGTTCGAGGCCGTTTCCAGATCCGCGAAGAGGGTGCGCGCCGTCTCCGTGCCGCTCGACGCCGCCTTCCAGGTCTTGCTCTTCGGATCGAACGCCCAGTTCCCGTAGGTGCCTTTGCGAGCGCCGCCCGCCAGGCCGCCGAGCAGCAACACCTGCGCATTGACGGAGTCCCATACGAGGTTCGTGTCGACGATGCTCGTGAAGGGATCGCCGTAGTCGCGGTACGCGGACCACGTCGGCGTGTCGGCCGTCTTCCAAGACTCGTCGTCGACGGCGGTGTTCGTGAGCGCCGGGAGGTCGATCGCTTCGAGCAGCGTCTTCGTCCCGTAGACCTTCGTGAACGAGTACGCCGTGTCCTTCGCGATCGCCGGTTGAAGGGTGCTCGTGAGCGACGCTGCGAACATCGTCTCCGTCGTCGACCAGGAGCGCGTCGCGAGATCGAAATTCATCACGCGGCTGCGCGTCGCGGTCGCCGGCTCGCTGCCGGGATCGGCCGTGGGTGAGGCGAGGACCACCTTGCCATCACGGCTGTACACGAGCGCGAGCCCGCGCACGCCGGTCGTGTCGGTGTCGAGCTTGGTCAGGGTGTTCGCCGGGATGTCGAGCGGCGCCGACGAGGAGCTCGCTTTGCACGTGAGCGTGAGGCTGTCGGTGGGGGTCGGATCGATGGGTGTGCCGCCGGTGCCGCCACCGTTGCCGCCGCGCCCGCCGGTGGAGGTGTGCGAGTCGTCGGGGCTGCTTTCGCACGCGGCCACCATGAGGCCGGCGGCGATGGGTAGAAGGAACAGTCGAGGACCAGATAGATGACGCATGAGCTCAACTCGGCGTGAAAATGCGAATTCGAAATCGATCGCGTGCGCGCCGCCCCGCGGCACGCGGTGAAACCAAAGAGATGCCCTGGAGAACAGGGCTCATCGCCTCCCGAGATTGGCAGTCTGATCTCGGGAGATTGGTTGTTTGGTCGAAGCCGCAACGGGCCTATCGGCGTCGCTGCGGCCTTCGTCCCATCGTGATCACGTGCGGCGCAGGCCGACCACCTCGCCGAAGCCGCCGGGCAGGAAGAAGTCGTCGAACTCCATGCCCATGATCCGGAAGGCCGTCGCGGTCGCGTCGGAGGCGCGCGGCACGCGGCTCACCGCCTGCCCGAGCTCGTCGATGTCGACGTCGACGCCGTTCGCCGCCGGCATCTTGAACCCGCCGATCATTCGGTTGCCGGCGACGCCTCCGCCGACGTAGGTCACCGACGTGATCGGGTGGTGATCGTCGGGGTAGAGCCAGCCCTCCGTCTGCGCGTGTCCCGGCCCCGAAGCCCACGAGCGGCCGAACTCGCTGAAGATCATCACCAGCGTGTCGTCGAGCAGCGACTTGCCGGGCTTCCCCGGCGCAGGCGAGAGCTTCATCTCGCCGAGCAGACGCGCAATCGCGTCGAAGATGCCGCGCTGGTGCACCGCGCCCTGCGTGTGCCCGAGGATGCCGCTGTGCGTATCGAAGCCGAACCCCGATCCCAGGCTCGCGTGGATCGACGTCGCCAGATCCGACTTCAGGAACCGGAGCGTCATGTTGAGCGTGTCTTCGAGCGCGTACTGATAGAAGTTCGCGCCGAAGTTGTACCCGAAGACCCCCGAGGTGGTGATGTTCTTCAGGTAGTCGGGCTTGGGCGTGACGTGCTCGACCGGCGTGATCTTGCTCAGCATCGTCGTCACGTCGGAGGCGAGGACGCGGCTCATGCCCTGATAGTTCTCGTAGAGCTGCTGGAGCATGGCGTCCGTCGCCGCGGTCGAGCGCCCACGGAACCGCTGCACGGAGGCCATGGTCGCTGCCTCGAGATCGGTCGCCGAGAGCTTCCCCCCGATCGCCTTTCCATCGAAGCCGACGAGCGGCGCCTCGGTCCTCGCATCGAGCCCCTTCCACCACCAGTTCTTCGCTGGATCGGCGGAGAGCATGCTCTCGAGCGAGGCGATGCTCGGCGCGAGGATCGCGCCTGCTCGTCCGGGTAGATCGCGCGCTTGGGGGATGCCCTCGGCGCTCAACGCGACGCACGGCAGAGGGCGCGAGTCGGCGAACTTGGTGAGGAAGTGATTGGCGACGACACATTGCATGGCGGGAGCGCGGTAGTCGGCCCCTGCGACGCCGCTCATTGCGGCGATGTAAGCGCTCGTATGCGCGTTCGTCCCCTGGTCGATGCCGTGGAGCACCGCCGTCTGCTCCCAGAGCTTGAAGTTGGACCAGCCATAACCGAGCGGCGTATTCCCATTTCCCACGGTGCTCGGATCGGCGTCGTCCCAGAGCTTCGTGACCTGGAGCGGCGCGTACTTGCCATCTCCCGGCCCGAGCGTCGCGATCCGGTCCGGCGTGCCGAAGGCGACCTCGCCCTCGTAGCCTCCCGGCGGAGGCAGGTACTTGTCGGCGTCGGCGACGTCGAGCGGCCACCAGAAGTATTGCGGGCGCGTGCCGCCGCGCAGATAGAGCGTCAGGAACTTCGTCGGAGCGTCCGACGAGACATCCGCCTTGGCCTCGCGGAGGAGGCCGAACCGATCGAGCAGCGCGAGCTGCGTGGCCCCGAACGCCGTGGTGAGCAGGGCCCTTCGAGAGAGCTTCATGCGATCCTCCTCAGAACATCATCCATTGGGGATGGCGAACGAGGGTGGCGCACACCGCCGTCCACGCGATGTTCGCTCCCTGGGGCTCGTAGATCTTGAAGACGTCGTAAAGGGCTTTCGTCTCGGCGCTGTCCGCCTCGCCGAGCATGCGTGTCTGCATGTACCCGATGTTCTTTTTGATGTTGTCCGCGCTCTCGGTGGTGGTGTCCGTGAGGGTCGCGTACTTGAGCAGCGGCGCCGGCATCTTGTTGAACGACATCCCGCACCACGCCTGCGAGATCACCACGAGCGCTTGCACCATGCCGGGCGTGATGGAGTTGTCCCGGCTCTGGTAGTGGAGCGAATAAGGGCCACCGAGCGCGAGGAAGCGATCCGTCGGCCAACCGTGCGAAGGCGTCGTCCCGTGATCGTAGGGCGGATTGATCCCGTCCGGCGAATACACCGGCACGGCGTTGTCCCAGAACAGGTAGTAGTCTTGCCGGACGAAATCGGCTTGTTCGAGCCCGAGCTGATCGACCAGCGCGCGCGCGATCTCCTCGGCGGTGAGGCGGCGCGTGGTCGGGGCATCGGCGAGAGGCTTGGAGAGCTCGGGCCCCGGCTCCGGGAGGTCCTTGATCCAGTCGCGGATGTCGTCCATCGAGATGGACGTGCTCCCCTTCTTGTCGAGCGCCGCGAAGGTGTCGCCCTGCGGCGGCATCTGCTTGAAGACGCTGGTCGACGTGCCCTCGAGGAGCTTCACGAGATAGCTTTGGTCGGGCTTGCCGGCGACGACGAATTTGGGCTCGTAGACGAGCGACGCCTCGAAGCTCTCGAGCGACGCGAAGAACGGCTTGTTGCTGCCTTCGCCGTGGCAGCCCGAGCACGTCTTCGCGAGCGTGAGCCGGACTTCGTCGTTCTTCGAAGTGGCGCAGTGCGCGGGATCGTCGGCCGACGAGCCACCGTCTTTGCTGCACGCGGAGACCATCGTCAGCAGGGCGATGGCGAGGATGGGTCGTGAGAGTCGCAGCACGTCAGATCCCCCTTCCGAACTCTTCGGTGGCGAAAAGGAACTTGATGAAGGGCCGGAGCTTCCGATCTCCCTCGACGAACTTGGACGCGAGCTTCTTGATGTAGAAAGCCTCTTTGCCCTTGTCGAGCGACCGTCCGACGAAGCGCTGATAGAGCCGCTGCACCGCGCAGCGATCGAACTCACCGGACTTCACGAGGATCTTGGCGAGGCCGAGCGGCCCCATCGTTCCATCGCTCGTCTCTCCGTAAAGCGACGTTTCAGGCGGCAGCGTGTCGAGGAAGATCGCGCCCGGGTGGGCTTCGAGCTCGGCCTCGGTGATGGGGGTGAGGACCGTCCCCGGGATCCACGATTGGACCCAGCGCGGATAAGGCAGCTCGGTGTACGGATAGATCATCGAGAGCTGCTCTTTCGTCACCTTCCACGGGCCCACGTCGGGCATGAACGGCCAAGGGACGTAATAGGCCTGTCCGAAGTCCCACCGCTTGAAGAAGATCGCCGCGGGGTCGATGCTCGTGTGGCAATTCACGCAGGTGCCGGACACCGCGGGATCCTTGCCATCGTAGTCGGGAAACTTGATGTTTGCGTCCGGCGGCGTGAACTCTTTGCAGGCGAACATCTCGAGCGCTCGCGCGGCGCGCGGCCGCTCGCGGGCGAACGACGACAGGAACCCCATCGAGGTCAGGACACCGGCGGTCGGCATGCCTTTCGGGCCCTCGTCGGACTTCCGAGGATCGTAGGCATAGGTGCGGTCCAGGCTCCCGCTCCGCGCGTCGCCGTCCGTGAGGGAGAGCATGTTCGGGTTCAGCGTGGCGACGACGAACTCGCGCCAAGCGTCGGTGTCGTTCGGCTCGGTGTGGAGCGGGTCGCGGAGATCCTTCCCGTCCGGCTTCCACCAAGTGGTGTTCTTGTCGAGCGCCTTGTTGGCCGAGTTCTGCCGGCCCATGCGCAGGTACAAGGCCCGGAGCATGTTGTTGCCGACCGAGTAGTTGCCGAGGATGATGTCCGAGAGGGGCCGGTCGTACCACGCGATGTGCGCGAAGAGCCGGGCCGGCTCGTCCCATGGATGCCGTCGCTGGTGGGCCAAGTCGTTGCCGCCCGAATCGAGGCCACCGTACGGGAAGCACCAAGCGAGGTTGGGCCCGCACCCGCAGCCGATCGCGAGCCCGGGGTTGTAATATCCGCCGTACGCGTGACCGCAGTCGACGTCGTTCCCATTCTTGTCCTTGATGGTCGCGACGTCATTCCCGTTCATGGTGAGGACGGGGACCTGCGTGCCTGGAGCCCACCACGGCTCCACCTGCTCGACGACCGGCGTGACGGCGTTCCCATCGGGGTCCAGATCGTTGCAGATCCCCTGGCCGCTCTCGTTGAAGGGCCAATAGATGTCGGGGTGCTTCGTATTGGACTCGCACTTGAGGAGATCGCCGGACATGTTGCCTTGGTAGGCGTCGGCGACGGCCCCGGTCGTGTACTCGGCGACCTTGATCCAGTCGTGCCCGAATTCGACCATCTTCGAGTAGAAGTCCGTCGAGCCGAGCGCCGACTCGATGGCTTGGTCGATGAAAGCCTGCTTTTCCTCGTCGGTCTCGAGCGCCGCGAGCTTCTCGTAGTCTTCGGACTTGGGGGTGGTGCCTTTGATGGAGAGCGTCACTCTCCGTAGGAGCCGTGGGTAACTCAGCGTGTCGTGAACGGGTGTGGGCTCAGGCGGAGCGGGGCAGTCCGCTGGCACCGATCCGGTGCTCGAGCCTCCGTCGCTCCCCGAGCACGCCGCGACGCCGAAGAGGACGGTCGCGAGAACGAGGTTCGTGCGGTTCATGCCGGCCGCGAGTGCACGGGCCGTGCCGCCGCGCAAGTTTGCGAACGGACATCGACGACGCTGTGCTAGCAGCCTGCCTGCGGCCTGCGCAACTGCGCAAGGATCGAACACTGCGCAGCCTTCGTCCTGTGCACGGCGCCGTGCCGCACATCGTTGGCCGATCGTGGTGGATGCGCAACTTCTTCGACCGCGCGAATCAGGGGCGCCGGCGGACGGTCATGCCGGCCCACCCGGATGCTTGGCGACGATGGTGCGGAGGCTCGATGACCGCGAGCGCGTTGGGAGCGATCAGAGATTGGGAGTGAACCCGCACTCCGCGATGATGGCCGGATCGCCCATCGTCGTGAACTGATCCTTGTTGGGGGTCTCGTTGAAGAAGTTGCCGCTGATGACGCAGACGTTGTTCACCTTCTTCTGTTTGATCTTCACCATGAATTGAATGAGCTTCCACCCCGCGATATGATATTTGTTGGTGATGCTCTTGAGAGGGTCGTATTCGATGATGCCAGTTCCGTACGTCACGATGTGGCAATCTCGACCCGTGATGTCTGCCAGCGTGTTTCGATAGTGTCGGACCTGCCCGTTGAGGAACGTGGCGACGGGCCTGTTGATCCATCCTTGCGCCGCGACATCGTAGATTTGGGCCGGGTCTTCATTGCCAGGTTGAAAGCCTGGGTCGATGAGGAGAATGGTCAGGCCAAATCGCTCTCGCTTGCAGAACTCCAGAAGCGCGTCGCGGCACTGCTGCCGCTTGAGCACGGCGGCGTTCTTGTGGCCGTTGTCGAAGGAGCCCACGCCGATGAAGATGATGTAATTGTTCTCGAGGTGCTCGAGGAGCGCATCAAGATCTCCGCGGAGCTCGGCGCAGACGTCTTCGCGGATGATCTTGTTCAAGATCACGACTTGGAGCGTCGACTCTCCCTCGATGCCGAGCTGCGCCAGCGTCTGGTCCTCGGGCAGAGTGCCGCCGGTGCCCATCATGAAGCCTATACGATCAGCCGGTATGCCGAGCTTCGGGCTCGCGATCGCAGCGACCGCTGCGATCGTGTCCGATCCATCGACTTCGAGCGTGACGGTCCTTCCCTGCCACTTGGCGAAGATCTGCATCGGCATGGTCTGCTCCTTGGTGGCACACCCTCGTGGGCGCCAATCGATGGAGGCTAACGGAGCACGTTCTGCCTGTCACCGTTCGCGGAGTCGACGGGCGAGGCGCTGCTGGGGCGCGCGTTCGAGATCGATGACGTGAGTGGTCATTGCCGCCGAGCGGGACGGGCGGCGTGGCATCATCGCGCGCGTACACGGTCGAGAGGACAGGTGAGCATGGCTGCAAAGCAAGCAGGAGCCCGGCAGATGGATTGGCGTGAACGGGTCGCGATCATCACGGGGGCATCGAGCGGTATCGGGTTGGAGGTCGCTCGTGCGATGGCAGCTCGCGGAGCGCGCGTCGCGCTCGTGGCGCGCACGGCGGCGAACCTCGACGCGCTCGTCCGCGAGCTGGGCGCCGATCGCGCGGCGAGCTTCCCGCTCGACGTCGCCGATCGCGCGCGTCTCGCGGCGCTCCCGGAGCAAGTCGTGAAGCGGTTCGGCCGGCTCGACTTCCTGGTGAACAACGCCGGCGTGAACCATCGCGGCGCCATCGAAGGGCGCACCGCGGAAGAGCTCGCCATGATCCTCGACACGAACCTGACGGCGCCCGTTCTTCTCACGCGGGCGGCGCAGCCTCATCTCGGCCCCGGCGCCGCGATCATCAACGTCGCCAGTCTCGCGGGCAAGGTCCCCGTCCCGCACGAGGCGACGTACAGCGCTTCGAAGGCGGGGATGCGCGCGTTCTCCCGCGCGCTCGCCGTGGAGCTCCACGAACGCGACATTCACGTCGCCACGGTGTGCCCTGGGCCGGTGGACACCGGCTTCTTCGGTGACCTGTCGACGGTCCCCGATCTCGTGTTCTCGCAACCGATGAGCACCGCGACGCAGGTCGCCGATGCCGTGCTCGATGCCATCGAGCTTCGCGCAGAGGAGATCGACGTGCCCGTGCTCTCGGGCAAGCTGGCGACGCTCGGCTATCTCTCGCCTCAGCTCTTCACGCGGCTCCGGCCCATCCTCGAGAAGGTGGGCGCGCGCAACAAGCAGCGCTTCATCGAGCGGAAACGCGGCGCATAGCGCGAGCGATCGTCGTCGAGCCGCTGGGCGTTCTTCTACTTTGCGAGGAAGGGCGCGGCGACTTCCGCAGGGACGCGGACGGGGCGTCCGGTCGCCTTGTCGAGCAGCGCCCAAGTGGTCTTGGCTTCGACACGCACCTTGCCGTCGGTGCCGGTGAAGCGCACGTGCCGGTCGAAGCGTGCGCCGCGCGGCGGGTCGGTGACCCAGGTCTCTGCGGTCACCGTCTCGCCCTCGCGGATGTTGCCGCGATAGTCGACCTCGTGCCGCGTCACGACCCACACGAAGGCCTCGCGATGCTCCGCGGGCGCGATCGCGAGCCAATGCGCGACCGCCATGTCCTGAATCCACTTCACCCAGACGGCGTTGTTGACATGGCCGAGCATGTCGATGTCCTCGGGGCTGGCGGTGATCGTAGTGGTGAAGGACGCCATCGCCCGGACCCTAGCGTAACGAAGCCCGAAAGCGCAGCCTTCGTTCATCGCGTGCACGTCGCGGAGCTGCCCATCACGAACGGGCACGAAAGCGGCGCGAAAAGTCGTGTGAGGACCTCGACGGGTATGCGACAAACGCGGAGCCATGCATGTCGAGGCCGGCCCGCTCCACCCCACGGATTCCATGCTCGAGCTGCTTCGCCTGTCGCGCGCCTTGGGCGCGGCCCCGGGCGCAAGGACGCTCGACGTCGCGGCCGTCCACGCGATCGAGACGGAGCTCGGCGCGACGCTCCCCGATGACGCGCTCATCGTGCTCACGATGGGCGATGGGGATCTCGCGTGCGCGACGGGGCTCGCGCTCGACGCGATCCTCGACGCCGCCGAGGACTGGGGAGACGGCGTGCCCGACGACCACGTCGCGATCGCGTTCGTGTACGAGGACCCCTTCGCGGAGCGCGAGGAGGACGCGCACGGCGGCGCCTACGAGGTGATCGCGATCCCGCGCGACGCCTCGCGGTCGTCGTCGCGCGTGCTGATCGTGCGTGATGGGCACGCGGAGGAGGAGACCACGCTCGCCGCGTTCGCACGGGAGAAGATCGCGGCCTGGTACAGTCGCGACAGCGCTTCATGGCTGAGCGCGCTGCAGCGTGAGGCCGCGCTGCCGCTCGCCGACGACACGTTCCGTCCTGCGCTCGTCGGCGCGTTACCGGTGGCGCGCGCCGAGCCGGTGCGGTTCGTCGCGCACCCCAAGTTCGGCCGCGGCCGCGTCCTCGAGACCCGCACCGAGAACGGCGAAACGAAGCTCGTGATCGCGTTCGAGACCGCGGGGCAGAAGACGCTCCTCGCGCGCTTCGTGTCGGACGTGTGACGAGCTACGCCAAGCAAGCTCGCAATCGAGGAGGGGAGGGGACGCGCGCCGTTCGCGGGTGAGCACGCGAGCGTGCCGGCGCGCGGGCGTTGGCCCTTGGTGCGGGCCCGTCCGAACGACGACGGGATCGGGCGGATCAGTTGCTCTCGGGGCTCCGGCGTGGTTTGTGTCCCGCGCCATGGGAGACTTGATCGGAAACGCCGTCGAAGGAACGCTGACCTACGCGCCGCTGCGCGCGTTCGAAGCCGTGCGCGCCGAGAGCATGCCCGCGCCCGAGCGCGCGGCGCTCTACGCAGATCTCGCGCGCCTCAACGCGCTCTACATGATCGCGCGCGCCGGCTCGGGGCACGTGGGATCGAGCTTCTCCAGCCTCGACATCGTGACCTGGCTGCACCTCGAGGAGCTGCGCGAGGAGCCGGCCACGCACCTCCACGACCTCTACTTCTCCTCGAAGGGGCACGACGCGCCCGGCCTCTACGCCGTGCTCACCGCGCTCGGCAAGCTCCCGTTCGAGAGCATCCACAAGCTCCGCCAGCTCGGCGGCCTCCCCGGGCATCCCGACGTGGGCACGCCGAACATCGTCACCAACACCGGCTCGCTGGGGATGGGCATCTCCAAAGCCAAGGGCATGGTGCTGGCGAACCGCCGCCTCGGCGCCGATGGTCGCATCTTCGTGCTGACCGGCGACGGCGAGCTGCAAGAGGGGCAGATCTGGGAGTCGCTCCTCTCCGCGGCCAACAAGAACCTCCACGAGATCACCGTCATCGTCGATCACAACAAGGTGCAGTCGGACGCGCGCGTCGACGCGACCAGCGCGCTCGGCGATCTCGAAGCGAAGTTCGCGGCCTTCGGCTGGCACGTGTCCCGCGTGGACGGGCACGATCTGCCGCGCCTCGCGGCGCTCTTCGCGGAGCTGCGCGGCGTGACGAACAAGCCCAAGGTGGTGATCGCCGACACCGTGAAGGGCAAAGGCGTCTCCTTCATGGAGCACACCGCGATGGAGTCGGACGTCGCGCTCTACCGCTTCCACTCCGGTGCGCCCGACGCCGGCTCGTACTCGCGCGCGGTCGACGAGCTGGTCGCCGCGATCCGCCGCCGCTGGGAGGCGAACGGCCTGCCGACGCTGTCTCTGGAGACGACCGAGCGCCCCGCGGTGAAGCCGCCGGCGAAGCCGCCGCAGCGCCTCATTCCGGCGTACAGCGACGCGCTGCTCGCGACGGTGCGCGCGAACCCGAAGGTGATGGTGCTCGACGCCGACCTCATGGTCGACACCGGGCAGAAGCCGTCGCGCGATGCTTGCCCCGATCAGTTCCTCGAGTGCGGCATCGCCGAGATGGACATGGTGAGCCAGGCCGGCGGCATGGCCCTCCGCGGGCTCATCCCCATCTGCCACTCGTTCGCGTGCTTCATGCCCACGCGCGCCAACGAGCACATCTACAACAACGCGACCGAGCACACGAAGGTCATCTACGTGGCGTCGCTCGCGGGGTGCCTCCCCGGCGGGCCGGGCCACTCGCATCAGTCGGTGCGCGACATCTCCGCGGTAGCGGCGGTGCCCGGCCTCGTGATGATCGAGCCGAGCTGCGAGGCCGAGGTGTCGCTCGCGCTCTCGTACTGCGTGAGCGGGACTTCGGGCAGCGGCTACCTGCGGCTCGTCTCGGTGCCTTGGGATGTGCCGTTCGCGCTGCCTGAAGGCCATTCGCTCGTCGAGGGCCGCGGCGTGACGCTCCTCGAAGGAAACGACGTGGTGGTGTTCGGCTACGGGCCGGTGCTGCTCTCCGAGGCCTACCGCGCGGCCGAAACGCTGCGCGGGGAGATCAGCGTGAAGGTGGTGAACTTGCCCTGGCTCAACCGCGTGGATCCGGCTTGGCTCGTGGCGACGGTCGGCGCGAGCCGGCACGTGGTCACGCTCGACAACCACTATCGCATCGGCGGGCAAGGGGATCTCGTGGCCTCGGCGCTGGCGGTGGCCGGATGCGGCGCGCGCGTGCACAAGGTCGGGCTCGACGAGGTGCCGGCCTGCGGGACGAACGCCGAGGTGCTGCGGTTCCACGGGCTCGATACCGAGAGCCTGGTGGCGCGGATCCGCGCTGCCGTGAAGGGCTGAGCGGAGCGGCGAGGCCCCGGGAGCGAAGCCCGGGGCCGGTGCTGCGTGTTGCTCGACGAGTTGTCGCCGAGGCTCCGCGCGAGGCGAGACAACCGATTTGGCGGCAGGAGTGATTGCCGCGAATTGGTACGTGTTCGCTCGTCGCGTGGAGCGTCGTGGCGAGCGTTCGTTGGCCCGATGGGGCCAATCGATCAGCCCTGGATGAAGGCCAGAAGGTCTGCGTTGAACTCGTCTTGATGGGTTTGGGCGTAGCCGTGGTCGCCGCCCTTGTAGACCTTGAGGGTCGCCTTCGGGATCAAGCGGCTGGAGAGCATCGCCGATGCGCCGATGGGAACGATCTGATCGTCGTCGCCGTGGGCCACGAGCGTGGGCACGTCGATCTTCTTGAGATCCTCGGTGTAGTCGACCTCCGAGAACTCGTGGATGCAGTCGAGCTGGCCTTTGAGGCCGCCCAACATGCCTTGCAGCCAGAACGAGTCGCGGATGCCCTCGGAGAGCTTCGCACCCTCGCGGTTGTATCCATAAAACGGCATGACGAGATCTTTGTAGAACTGGCTCCGGTTGTCGTAGGTGCCTTTGCGGATCGCATCGAATACCGCGATGGGCAGGCCACCTTCGTTGGCCGGAGTCTTCACCATGAGCGGCGGGACGGCGCCGAGAAGCACCACCTTCGCCACGCGGCGGGTGCCGTGGCGACCGATGTAGCGGGTGACCTCGCCGCCGCCGGTCGAGTGACCCACGAGCACCAGGTTCGTCAGATCGAGCTTCTCGATCAGCTCCGCGAGATCGTCCGCGTACTGATCCATGTTGTTGCCATCCCACGTCTGGGTGGAGCGGCCGTGGCTCCGGCGATCGTGCGCGATGACGCGGTATCCGCGCCGGCCCAGAAAGACCATCTGCGCATCCCAAGCATCGGCGCTGAGCGGCCAGCCGTGCGAGAAGAGGACCGGCTGTCCCTTGCCGAAGTCACGATAGAAGATCTCGGTGCCGTCCTTGGTCGTGATGGTGCTCATCGTCGTCTCCTTCGAAGCGTTTGGTCGAGCGCGTGTGCTCTGCCGCCCCTACGCAGAGACCGTGCCGTTTGCCGGCGAACAAGGAGACGGTGCGCTTCGTGGTGAAATCGCGGATACCTGTCGTCGGCAGTGTCCGTCGGCGGTCACCTCGCGTTGTCCGATGGGCTCGTGGAGACAGCGGGCCGCCACGACCCGTCGCGGCAATCGCGTCTTGAGATCCTCGCGGACATGCCCCTACGAGATGTGTCGGCCGTCGTGACCACGAATCGCCCACCGTGGCCACGGGCTGTCACCTCGTGAGACCAACGGCTGACATGCACGAGGCACGAGGCGGCGCGCGTCCGCGGGCTGCGCCTTCCCGGGCGTCGTGGCATGAGCGCTGCTCGAAGGGCCGGAGAGAAGAAGGAGAGACCTGCGATGACATCCCCGATCTGGTTTGCCGCCGGCGTGCGCACGCCGTTCACCCGCGTCGATGGAGGTTTGGCTGGACGTGACGCGATCGAGCTCAGCGTTCCGGTCGTTCGAGCGATGGCCGAGCGGGTCGCCCGCTCGGCCAGGATCGACTGCGCCGCGTGGGGAAGTGTGATTCCGAGCCTCCGCTACGCGAACATCGCCCGCGAGATCTGGCTCGACGCCGAGCTCGATCCGACCGTCCCCACGTGGTCGGTGAGCATGCAGTGCGCGACGAGCATGATGGCCGCCTTCGACGTCGCCGGCGTGCTTCGCCGAGGCGCGGCGCATCTGGGGCTCGTCGGAGGATCCGAGAGCATGACCCACGTGCAGCTCGGTCTGACCCAGCCGCTCTCGGACGCGCTCCGCCGGCTCGGGCAGGCGAAGGACTGGAAGAAGCGAGCGGAGGTCGTGCGCGGGCTCGGCGCTTGGGAAGGGAAGATCGGGCTCGAGCGCCAGTCGATCAAGAACCGCTCGACCGGCAAGAGCATGGGCGAGCACTCCGACGAGACCGCCTACGAGTGGAAGATCGGTCGCGCCGAGCAGGACGAGCTCGCGCTCCTCGGCCATCAGCGTGCGATCGCCGCGTGGGACCGCGGCTTCTTCGCGGATCTCGTGATGCCGCTCGACGACGTCACCGAGGATGCGTTTCCCCGGCGCGACACGTCCCTCGAAAAGCTCGCCAAGCTCCGTCCGGCGTTCGATGCATCGAAGGAGCGCGGCACCGCGACGGCCGGCAACTCGTCGCCGCTCACCGACGGCGCGGCGGCGCTGTGGGTCGCGACCGAGAGCGGCCTCGAGGCGTTGCCTCCGGAGACCCCGCGCGCGCGTCTCGTCGACTTCGAGCTCGGCGCCGTCGACATCGCGCGCGACGGTCTCTTGATGGCGCCCGCCTTCGCGATCCCGCGCCTGCTCGCGCGAAACGGCCTGCGCTATGCCGATGTGCAGCTCTGGGAGCTCCACGAGGCATTCACCGGCCAGGTGCTCTATCACCTCGCGGCGCTCGACTCGCGGGCGTTCGTGAAGGAGCGCGTGAAGGTCGACGTCGAGCTCGGTGTCGTCCCGCGCGAGCGGCTCAATCCCAATGGTGGAAGCGTGGCGCTGGGGCATCCCTTCGGCGCCACCGGCGCGCGCATCCTGAGCCAGGCCACGAAGGAGCTCGCCGCGATGGGGCGCGGTGCTCGCGCGATCGTCAGCATCTGCGCCGATGGGGGCGTCGGCGCGGTCGCGCTGCTCGAGCGCTGAGCATGGCTCGTTCGAGCGGCGGTTTCGGCCACCTCCGATGCGTCGAGGCGCGCCCGGGTGAGGAGAATGGAACGAGCGTGTGGGCTCGAAATCTCGAACCGCGAGGATCCACCCGACGAAGGTCGGGTAGATTGGGCCCGTCCCGGCAGGACAATCGAGCGGCCGGCGCTCCTCCGTGCCGGTGAATGGTCCGCCCAGACGATGACAGCACATTCGCCCGAGAGTCCGGATGGCCGCAGCGCGATCGAGCCGATGCTCCTCGACGCGCTCCAGATGGAGCCGATCTGGGAGGAGGGCGACGTCGTGTTGTCCCGCGGCCTTCAGCGCGACGACACGCCGATCCTCACGGTCACCGGGCCGGTTGCTCGCCTCGAGCACGAGCTCTCGCTGCGCGACGCGATCGAGCCATCATGGGGCGCACGGCCGATTTTCCTCGCGCGCGATCGCGGGAGGCTCGCGCTCGTGCTCGCCGATCCCGGCGGCGAAGTGCTGTCACGCCTCGTCGGTCGTCCGTGGGAGATGACGGCGTTCCTTCGCGTCGCGATCGGGCTCGGCATCGCCCTCGATCGCGTTCACGATCGCGGTCTCACGCACAAGGACATCCGGCCGGCGAACGTCCTCGTCGACACGAAGGCCGGCAGCGTGTGGCTCACCGGGTTCGGGATCGCGTTGCGATCGCTCCGCGAGCAGCAGCACGCCGGCACGCCTCTGCCGTCGGGGAGTCTCGCGTACATGGCGCCGGAGCAGACCGGGCGCATGAACCGGTCGATCGACGCGCGGAGCGATCTCTATTCGTACGGCATCACGCTCTACGAGCTCCTCACCGGCGCGTCGCCGTTCAGCGCGGCCGAGCCCGCGGAGCTCTTCCACGCCCATCTCGCCAAGGAGCCCGCGCCGCCGCACGAGATCGTGCCCGCGATCCCCGCGCCGGTCTCGGCGATCGTGATGAAGCTCCTCGCGAAGACGCCCGAGGATCGGTACCAGTCCGCGCGCGGCGTGCTCACCGATCTCCGCCGCTGCCTCGTCGAGTGGGAGTCGTTCGGGCGCGTCGAGCCCTTCAAGCTCGGGGCGCAGGACGTCTCGCGGCGGCTGCGCGTGCCGGAGAAGCTCTATGGGCGCGATCGCGAGATCTGCGAGCTCCTCGCGGCGTTCGAGCGGGTCGTCTCCGCCGGCGCCAAGGAGCTCGTGCTCGTGACGGGCTATCCGGGCGTCGGCAAGTCCTCGCTCGTCAACGAGCTGCGGCGTCTGCTTTTGCCACCGCGCGCGCTCTTCGCGAGCGGAAAGGCCGACGAGTCGACGCGCGAGGTCCCTTATGCGCCGTTCGCGCAGGGTCTTCGCACCGTCGTGCGCGTGATCCTGGCGCAGGGAGAGGACGAGGTCGCGCGCTGGCGCGAGTCGTTGCAGCGCGCCCTCGGGCCCAACGGCAAGCTCATCGTCGACCTCGTGCCGGAGCTCGCCCTCGTCGTCGGTGAGCAAGCGCCTGTCGCCGAGCTTCCACCGGAGGAGGCGAACAATCGCTTCTACGCGGTGTTTCGGCGCTTCCTCGGCGTGCTGGCGACGCCGGAGCATCCGCTCGTTCTCTTCCTCGACGATCTGCAATGGGCCGACGAAGCGACGCTCGTGCTCCTCGAGCACGTGGTTCGTCAAGACGACGTTCCGCGTCTCTTCATCGTGGGCGCGTACCGCGACATGCAGGTGAGCGCGAGCCATCCGCTCTCGCTGTCACTCGCGAGGATGACCGCGGCGGGCGCCACGCTTCGAGAGATCGCCGTCCCGCCCCTTCAGGTGGACGACTTCGAGAAGATGCTCGGCGGGGCGCTCGTCTGCAGCCGCGAGCACGTGCGCCCGCTCGCGCGGCTCGTCTACGAGAAGACGAGCGGCAATCCGTTCTTCGCGATTCAGTTCGTGACCGCGCTCTACGACGACGCGCTGATCGCGCTCGACCCCGTGTCCGGCACGTGGACGTGGGACGTCACGCGGATCAAGGCCCAGCGATTCACCGACAGCGTCGTCGATCTGATGATGGCGCGCTTCGCCACGCTTCCAGCCGTGACGCGGGAGGCGTTGAAGGATCTCGCGTGCCTCGGCCGCACCGCGCCGGCGCGCACCCTCGAGATCGTCCACGGCGACGCGGTCCACGCCGCGCTCTCGGAGGCGATTCGATCGGGGCTCGTCTTCCATCTCGACGGCGAATATTCGTTCCTCCACGACCGCGTCCGCGAGGCCTCGTATGCGCTCCTCGGCGAGCCCGAGCGCGCCGTCGCGCATCGCAGGATCGGGCAGCGCCTCCTCGCGGGCACGCCGCCCGAGCGTCGCGAAGAGGCGGTGTTCGACATCGTGAACCAGTACAATGGCGGCTCGTCGCTCGTCGTCGAGGAGGAAGAGCGTCAGCTCCTCGCGGAGCTCAACTTGCTCGCGGGCGTTCGTGCGAAAGCATCGAGCGCCTATGCACAGGGGCTCAAATACCTGACCCAGGCGAGCGCGCTCCTCGCCTCGGATCGCTGGGAGCGCTGCCCTTCGCTCGCGTTCCCGATCGAGCTCGCGCTCGCCGAGTGCGAGCGGCTCAGCGGGGCCAACGACGCCGCCGAAGCGCGGCTCTCGCGGCTCGTGCCGCACGTCACTTGCCCAATCGATCTCGCGGCGATCGTGTGCATGCAGATCCACCTCTACACAACGACCGATCGCTTCGATCGCGTGGTCCCGATCTGCCTCGACTATCTGCGCGGGGTCGGCATCGAGCTCGCGCCCGCGCCGACCGACGAAGAGGTGCACGCGCAGTACCGACACATGCGAGCGCGGATGGGCGACCGCTCGATCGAAGCGCTCCTCGACCTGCCGAGAATGACCGACCCGCGGCGGCGCGCGACGGTCGACGTGCTCTCGCTCTTCACGACGCCGGCGTACTTCGCGAACAAGAACCTCTACGCGCTCCTCATCGTCAACATCGTCCTGCTCAGCCTCGAGCATGGAAACACCGATGGGTCGGCGCTCGCGTTCTCGCTCCTCGGCACCTTCATCGGACCACGCTTCGCCGCGTATCGCGATGCTCACCGCTTCGGGCGGCTCAGCGCCGACCTCGTGGAGAAGCGCGGGCTCGATCGCTATGCGGCCCGCGTGCAGATGGTCTTCGCGACCAACGTGATCCCGTGGACGAGCCACCTCCGCGCGAGCCACGCCGTGACCAAGAAGGCCGGCGAGACGGCGCTCGAAGGCGGCGATCTCACGTACGCTTCGTATTGCGCCGGCTTCGCCATCACCTATCGCCTCGCGTCCGGCGCGCCGCTCGCCGACGTCCTCCCCGAGGCCGAGAGCGCCCTCCGCTTTGCGCGTCGTGCAGGGTATGCGTTCGCGGTCGATCTGATCAGCGCCCAGCTCGATCTCATCCGAACGCTGCGCGCGCCGCTGGACGCTGCGCCGTCGTTGCTCGACGAAGGTCGCCGCGCCGGCGCACGCGACAACGCCGGCGCGCTCCTCGCGGTGTTCCGCTGGATCCGCGAGCTTCAAGGCCACTTCCACGTCGGACGCTACGAGGAGGCGGTCGCGGTCGCCACGAAAGCGCGCGCCCTCATCGAGCTCGCGGCGTTGTTCTACGAGGAGGCGGAGTTTCACCTCTACGCCGCCCTGTCGCATGCGGCGATCTGCGATTCGGCGCCGGCGACGGAGGTCCCCGATCACATCGAAGTGGTGAAAGCCCATCACGCCCAGCTCGTCGTTTGGGCGGAGGACTCCGCAGAGACCTTCGGGTGCCAGGCGGCGATGGTCGGCGCGGAGGTCGCCCGTCTCGAAGGGCGCGAGCTCGACGCCGAGCGCCTCTACGAGGAGGCGATCCGCCTCGCGCGCGACGAAGGCTTCGTGCAGCTGGCGGCGGCCGCGAACGAGCTCGCCGCGCGCTTCCACGAGCGGCGCGGATTGGCGACGATCGCGTCGGCGTACACGCGCGAGGCGCGAGACGCGTACGAGCATTGGGGCGCTCGCGCCAAGGTCGAGCTGCTCGAACGGCGGCTCCGCTCCGGCCGCGTCCTCCGCTCGTCGACCGGGTCACTCGTGGAGCGACTCGATGCCGCCGCGGCCATCCGAGCTTCTCAGGCGCTCTCGAGTGAGATCGTTTTCGACCGCCTCATCGAGGCGCTGATGCGGATGACGGTCGAGAGCGCGGGCGCGACGCGAGGCGTGCTCGTGATGCTCTCGACCCGCGAGCCGGAGGTCGCCGCGATCGCGATGATGGGGAAGGAAGGCGTCTCCATCCGGCTGCGATCCCGTGAGGACCTCTCGGCGGATCTCCCCGACACGGTGATTCAGTATGTCGTGCGGACGCGTGAGAGCGTGCTCCTCGACGACGCTCGGGCAGCGCATCCATTCGCGCGCGACGCGTATCTCGCCGGGAGTCCTTGCCGCTCGCTCCTGTGCTTGCCGATCGCGAAGCACGCGGAGCTCTCCGGCATCCTCCACCTCGAGAACAACCTCACGGCCCACGCCTTCAGCTCGGAGCGGATCGCCCTCTTGACGTTGCTCGCGTCGCAGGCGGCGATCTCGCTCGAAAACGCGCGCCTCTACGCGGAGGTCAACCGCTCCGAGGGCCGCCTCGCGCGGATCATCGACACCATCCCGACGCTCGCGTGGTCGGCGCGGCCCGATGGCTCGGCGATGTTCTTCAACCGCCAGTGGCTCGACTACACCGGCCTCTCGCTCGAGGAGGCGCAGGCCCAGCGTCATCCCAGCGCGACCCACCCCGACGACGCCGCCGCGGCGCGGGTCGCGTGGCAGCGCCTCGTTCAATCGGGCGAGGCCGGCTCGTTCGAGACCCGCCTGCGCCGCGCCGACGGCGCGTATCGATGGTTCTTGATTCGGGTGCATCCCCTCTACGACGAGCAGGGCATCGTCGAGTGGTACGGCACGAGCACCGACATCGAGGCTCGCAAACGAGCGGAGATGGAGCTCGACGCGCGCGTTCGCTTCTGGACGCTGCGATCGTCGATTTCGGCGCGCCTCTCGGCGTCGTCGATCGATCGGCTCGACGCCGAGATTGATGCCGCCATGGCGCAGGTGGGCGCCTTCTTCGACGTCGACAGCATCTTCATCTTCTGGTTTCCGCCGATGGGCGCGGCTGCCGTGGCGACGCACACGTGGGCGAAGACCGGCGTCGCGCCTCCGCCCGACACGGTCACCGCGTTCCCCGAGAGCGTCGCCGAGCTTCGTTGCGGGCACGAAATTCCAGTCTCGGACGTGGCGCACATGCCGGACTACAAGCGCGAAGAACGCCTCGCGCTCGAGAGCATGGGCATCAAATCCGTCATCGGGTTTCCGATGGTCGTCGGCGGCGTGACCATCGCCTCGATGAACCTCGCGTGCACCTCTCGGCACATTCATTGGACGGACGAGATCCGACAGCAGCTCCGGATCCTCGGTGAGGTGTTCGCCAATGCGCTCGCGCGCCGGCGCGCCGAGCTCGATCTCGAGCGATCCGAATCGGCCTTGCACCGCGTGCAGACCGAGCTCGCCCACGTCACTCGGATCACCATGCTGGGCGAGCTCGCCGCGTCGATCGCGCACGAGATCAACCAGCCGCTGACGGCGATCGTCGCCGAGGCCGCGGCCTCGAACAACTGGCTCGCCGCGCCTTCGCCGAAGCTCGATCTCGTGCGCGAGTCGCTCTCGGCGATCGCCGCCGAGGGCAATCGCGCCGGCGAGATCCTGCGGCGAATCCGCGCGCTGCTCTCGCGTTCGCCGGTCGAGACCGATCCGTGCGATCTCACTGCCGTGGTCCACGCCGTACTGCCGGTCGTGCGGCGCCAGCTCCTCCAGGCCGAGGTGGTGCTCGAGGCTTCGCTGCAACCGAGCCTGCCCCCGGTCGTCGGCGATCCCGTGCAGCTCCAACAGGTCGTCTTGAACCTGATCCTCAACGCCAAGGATTCGGCGCATGACGTCGAGCCGGGCCGGCGGCGGATCGTCGTGCGCACGTTCGTCAAAGGGAGCGACGCCGACGCGTCGGTCGTCGTGGAGGTCGAAGACAGCGGCGTCGGGATCGAAGCCATCGACTCGGCACAGCTATTCGAGCCGTTCTTCACCACGAA
Organism: Minicystis rosea; assembly: GCA_001931535.1. Taxonomy (GTDB): domain Bacteria; phylum Myxococcota_A; class Polyangia; order Polyangiales; family Polyangiaceae; genus Minicystis; species Minicystis rosea. The sequence continues at coordinate 3,783,092 of CP016211.1, read as the reverse complement.
GGCGCACGGCCTCGGCATGGGATTGGCGATCAGCCGTTCGATCGTCGAGCGACATGGGGGGCGCCTGTGGGCCCGTCCCAACACCTCCGGCGCGGGCGCCACGTTCGGATTCTCGCTCGCCGCGATCTCACGCCCCTCGCAGTGGACTTCGTCATGACCGCATCCCCCGCTTCCCAAGACCTCGTTCCCGCTCCGAAGGTCTTCGTCGTCGACGACGATCCCGCGGTCCGCGACGGCTTGAGCAGGCTCCTCGCGTCAGTCGACCTCGCCGTCGAGGCTTTTCCCAGCGCCGAGGGCTTCCTCTCGACGAGCCTCGCCGACGCGCCTGGGTGCGCGATCGTCGACGTGCAGCTCCCCGAGCTCGATGGTCTCGCGCTGCAGCAGCGACTCGTCGATGCTCGGATCACGCTGCCGATCATCTTCCTGACCGGGAAGGGGGACATCCCCATGTCGGTGCGGGCGATGAAGGCCGGAGCCGTGGAGTTTCTCACCAAACCTTTTCAGCCGGCGGATCTCATCAGCGCGATTCGCCATGCGATCGAGCGCGATCGCGTGCAGCGGCTCGAGCGGGCGGAGCTCGCGGAGATCACGGGGCGCTACGAATCGCTCACCGCCCGTGAGCGCGAGGTGATGCGCGGTGTCGTCGCGGGGCAGCTCAACAAGCAGATCGCGGCGGAGTTCGGCACGCGCGAAGCCACGGTGAAGGAGCAGCGCGGAAAGGTCATGGAGAAGATGCGGGCGGCGTCCACCGCCGAGCTCGTGCGCTTCGCCGTGCGCCTCGGCCACTTCGCGCAGGCCGAAGGGAAGGGGGGACGATGACGACGCAACGGCTCATCGGGATCGTCGACGACGACGCGGGGCTACGGCGATCGCTCGGAAATCTGCTCGGATCGGCGGGTTTTCTCATCAAGACGTTCGCATCGGCGGAGGCGTTCCTCGAAGCCGGCACGCTCGACACGATGGATGCGCTCGTTCTCGACGTTCGCATGCCCGGCATGAGCGGCGTCGATCTCCTCGTCGATCTCGCGCGACGCGAGGTGCAGCTCCCCGTCGTCGTCCTCACGGCCCACGGCGACGAGGATGTTCGGAAACAGTGCCTCCGCGCCGGCGCGCTGGCATTCCTGACGAAGCCATTCCTGCCGCAGGATCTGCTCGATGCCATTCATCGAGCGACCGATGGGGCCTGATTCGAGCGCGCGACGCGACGCGTGGCCGCGACATGAAGCCTCCGACGTCAGAGCCCGACCGCACGGTTCTTTCGCATCAGCTCGCAGGTGAGCAGCTTTTGCTGGGCCGCGCGGAGACACGGGGCTGACCGCCGGCCGTCATCTCGTGACGGCCCGTGGGCATCGAGCGTGCGCGCGTCGAGCCTCCGCGCCGCTCTTCTGCGAAAGGGCGAACGAAGCGTGAAACGAGGGGCGGCACGAGGAATGCGTAAAGACCGCTCATGTCCGACAACAGCTACCCGCAACAGCGAACTGCCCTCCTCTTCGTCGATCCCTACAACGACTTCCTCTCCGAAGGCGGCAAGCTCTGGCCGAGGCTCCGCGACGTCGCCGGGGAGGTCGGTCTCCTCGACAATCTCCGCACCATCGTCGCCGCGGTGCGCAGCGCCAAGATGCAGGTCTTCGTGGTTCCTCATCATCGCGCCGAGCCGGATGATTTCGTCACCTGGCAACGGGCCACGCCGTATCAGCGCGGCGCCGCGCAGAAGCAGGTCTTCGCCAAAGGCAGTTGGGGAGGTGAGTGGCACCCCGACTTCGCCCCGCGATCGGAGGACATCATCATCAAGGAGCACTGGGCCTCGAGCGGCTTCGCGAACACCGATCTCGACGTGCAGCTCAAGCAACACGACATCTCGCACGTCGTGTTGGTCGGGATGATCGCCAATACGTGCATCGAGTGCACGGGCCGCTTCGCTTCGGAGCTCGGTTATCACGTGACCCTCGTGAAGGACGCGACCGCCGCCTTCACCAAGGAGGCGATGAACGCCGCGCACATGATCAACGGGCCGACCTTCGCGCACGCGATCCTGAGCACCCGTGAGCTCGTCGAGGCGTTGCCCAAGGGCTGAAATCGCATGGGCGTCCAGCTCTCCGTCGCTCCGCGATGGCGTCGACGCGTCTCCGAAGCCGTGGGCGTGTGACTCAGGGGGAGACCCGACTTAGGTCGGGTTCTCCCAGCCGAAGAACCCGTCCATAACAGCGGAGGAACCCGATGCCGGAGCCTGGCACCGGTCACGGTCACCCGTGATCGCGCCCGCGCTCGATTTCACGGAGCCTATGCTGAAGCTGCCCGGATACGAGCTCGCGCCGATGGTCGACAACGGCGAGTACCTGATTTGTCGAGGCACACGGATCAGCGATGGATTGCCGGTCTTCGCGGTCACGCCGTCGGCCGATCAGCCGGCGCCGGAGAGCCTCGCTCGCCTCCGCTCCGCGTACGGCCTGCGTGATGCGCTCGATGCCGCCTGGGCCACGTCGTCCCTCGAGCTCGTGCAACATCGAGGGCGGCTCATCCATGTGATTCACGATCCAGGCGGAGAGCTGCTCGAGAGCATGCTCGGCGCGACGCTCGCGATCGGTGACGTCCTGGGCATCGCGAGAGCCATCGCGTCGTCGCTCGGCAAGCTCCACGCGCAGGGGATCACGCATCGGGACATCAAGCCGGCGTACATCCTCGTCGATGCGGCGAACGCGCGCGCCTATCTCGCGGGGCTGGGGCTCGCGTTTCGGCTTCCTCGCCAGCGCCAGGCGCCGGAGCCGCCCGAGGTCCTCGCCGGCACGCTCGCGTACATGGCGCCCGAGCAGACCGGGCGGATGAACCGCTCGATCGACTCGCGCAGCGATCTCTACGCGCTCGGCGTCACCTTGTATCGGATGCTTACCGGCGAGCTTCCTTTCGCCGCCACCGATCCGATGGAGCTCGTGCACTGCCACGTCGCTCGGCGTCCAACGCCGCCGAAGGAGCGGCGGAGCGAGGTGCCGGAGATCGTGTCGGCGCTCGTGATGAAGCTCCTCGCCAAGGCACCCGAAGATCGCTACCAGACCGCCGATGGCATCGAGCACGATCTCGTCCGATGCCTCGAGGCCTGGTCCGACACCGGGGAGGTGTCGTCCTTCGAGCTCGGGGCGCGCGACCACGCGCGGCGGCTCGTGCTGCCCGAGAAGCTCTATGGGCGCGATCGCGAAATCGCGCTCCTCAGCGAGCGCTTCGATCGCGCTCTCGGAAGCGGGCCTCCCGAGCTCGTGATGGTCGCGGGGTACTCGGGCATCGGGAAGTCGTCGGTGGTCAGCGAGCTGCACAAGGCGCTCGTACCGACGCGTGGTCTCTTCGCCTCCGGCAAGTTCGATCAGTACAACCGCGACGTGCCCTACGCGACGTTCGCGCAGGCGCTCGGCAGCCTGGTTCAGCAGCTCCTGGTGAAGAGCGCGTCGGAGCTCGGTGCATGGCGCGACGCGTGTGTGCGCGCGCTCGGCAACCACGGCGCGCTCGTCGTTCGGTTGGTCCCGGAGCTCGAGCGAATCGTCGGACCTCAGCCGCCGTCGCCGGAGCTGCCGCCTCGCGATGCGCAGCTCATCTTCCAGCGCGTCATGAGCCGCATGCTCGGCGTCTTCGCGCGCCCGGAGCATCCGCTCGCGCTCTTCTTCGACGATCTCCAGTGGATGGATGCCGCGTCGCTCGAGCTCCTCGAGGTCCTCGCGGCGGACGCGGAGCTCGGGCATCTCCTGCTCGTCGGCGCGTATCGCGACAACGAGGTCGATGCTTCGCATCCACTCTCGCGCATGCTCGGCAGGCTCCGTTCGGGCTCGGGATCGCTCTGCGAGATCCACCTCGGTCCGATCTCGCCCGGCGAGACGGGGCGCCTCGTCGCCGATGCGCTCCGCTGCGACGCGACCCGAGCCGCGCCGCTCGCCTCGCTCGTCTTCGAGAAGGCGGGCGGCAACCCGTTCTTCACGCTCCAATTCATCTCCGCGCTCGCAGAGGAGAAGCTGCTCGCGTTCGAGCCGGCCATGGCCGGCTGGTCTTGGGATCTCGATCGGATCGCCGAAAAGCGCTTCACCGACAACGTCGTCGATCTGATGCTCGGCAAGGTCGGCCGTCTCCCGCCGGCCTCACGAGGTCTCCTCCAGCGCTTCGCCTGCATCGGGAACGCCGCGAGCTCCGACGTGCTGCGCGCGATGGCCTCGGCCTCCGAGGAAGAGCTGCATGGCCTGCTCGACGACGCGGTCCGCGCCGGCCTCGTCGCGCGCGCCAAGCACCGCTACGCGTTCGTCCACGACCGCGTGCAGGAAGCGGCGTACGCCTCCATCCCGGAAGGCGAGCGCGGCCAGACGCACCTCGAGATCGGGCGCCTGCTCCTCGCTCGCACGCCGGCGGCGAGCCTCGGCGATCAGGTGTTCGAGATCGTCGATCAGTTCAACCGCTGCCGCGAGCTCGTCACCTCGAGCGATGAACGCGCGGTGCTCGCGCGCCTCAACCTCGCCGCCGGACGACGCGCGCGCGGCGCCACTGCATTTGCCTCCGCGCTCGCGTACTTCGCAGCCGGTGAAGCGTGGCTTCCTCCGGACGCATGGGAGACCGACGACGCGCTCGCGTTCGCGCTCTCCTTCGGTCGCGCCGAGTGCGAGTTCCTCACGGGGCGCTCGCCCGAGGCGGAGGAGCGTCTCATCGTCCTGTCGACGCGGACGAAGAAGCTCCCCGAGCTGGCGATGGTCGCCGGCCTGCGCATCCCGCTCAACCTGACCCTGATTCGGTTGGAGCGCGCGCTCGAGGTCGGGCTCGAGTACCTCGCGCGCGTGGGCATCGTCTGGGTGCTGCGGCCCTCCCAGGACGAGGTCGCGCAGGAGTTCATGCGCACGCAGCAGCTCATCGGTGAGCGTCCGATCGAGAGCTTGATCGATCTGCCGCCGATGGATGACCCGACCGCGCGCGGCACCCTCGAAGTGCTCACCGAGATGATGACGCCCGCGCTGTTCACGACCGCGAGCCTCTACGCCGTCATCGCCGCGCGCGCCGTGGCGTTCAGCCTCGAGCATGGTAACAGCGATGGATCGGCGCTCGCTTACGCCGTCCTCGGCACCTTGGTCGGGAGCTACTTCGGCGATCAGGATCGCGGCATGCGCTTCGGCCAGCTCGCGGTCGACCTCGTCGACCAGCGCGGCCTCGTGCGCTTCCGGCCGCGCGTCTTCGACTACGTGGGCTGCCTCGTGATGCCGTGGTCGAGCGGGCTCGTCAAAGGGCGCTCGTTGCTGCGCCGCGCGCTCGAAGCCGCGCAGGAAGCCGGCGACATGCCCTTCACCTGCTTCTCGCAGCTCAACACGCTGCAGAACCGGATCGACGGCGGCGAGCCGATGCCGGACATCCTGCCCGACGCCGCCGAGTTCTTGAGGCTCGCCGCGCGGGTGAAGTTCGACAGCATGATCGTGCCGATGCTCGATCTCATCAACACGCTCCGCGTGCTCTGCGATCAGCCGGAAGACTGGGGCCCCGTCTCCGATCCCGACGTCTTCGTGCGCTACATGGAGGACCCGTTCAACGCGGTGACCGCGTGCTGGTACTGGATCCACGTCGTCCAGAAGCGCGTCTTCGATGGTGACGCGGCTTCGGCTCTCCAGGCCGTCCCGAAGGCCGAGGCGCTCCTCTGGACGTCGCTCTCGTTCTTCCACAGCGCGGAGTTTCACTTCTACACCGCGCTCGCGCACGCGATGCGCCACGACGAGGTGCCGGAGGAGGCGCGCGCTGCGCATCGCGAAGGCCTCTCCACCCACGCGGCCCCGCTCGCCGCGCTGGCGACGCGCACGCGTGAAGCCTTCGGTCCTCGTGCCGACATCCTCGCCGCCGAGATCGCGCGCGTCGAGGGGCGAGCCTGGGACGCGCTCCGCCTCTACGAGGCTGCCATCAAGGAAGCGCACGAGCAGAACGCCCTGCACCTCGAGGCCATCGGCTACGAGCGCTCCGCCGAGGTCCATCGGGCGAGCGGCTTCGACACGACGGCGCGGCTCTATCTCGAGCGTGCGCGCTACTGCTATTCACGCTGGGGCGCCGGCCGCAAGGTCCGGCAGCTCGACGCGAAGCACCCGAGCCTCCGCGCGCAGGCGAAGGGCGCGCTCGCGACCGAGACCATCGAGGCCCGCCTCGACAAGATCGATCTGGCCACGGTGCTCAAGGTCTCGCAGGCCGTGTCCCGCGAGCTCGTCCTCGGCAAGCTGGTGCGCACGCTCATGACCGTCGTGCTGGAGCACGCCGGCGCATGCCGCGCCGTCCTCTTGCTGCCGCACGGCGACGCGCTCCGCTTCGAGGCGGAGGCCAGGACGACGCCCGACGGCGTGCAGTTCGAGGAGCGCCCCTCCTCGGCCAGCGCTCCGCTCGCCGAGAGCGTCCTCGCCTACGTCGTTCGCGCCCGGACGCGTGTCGTGATCGCAAACGTGGCCGCACCGCCGGCGCCGTTCGCCGACGAGCCGCGCTTCCGCAACGCGTCGGGATCCGCCCTCGCGCTTCCGCTGATCAACCAGGGGAGGCTCAGCGGCGTGCTCTACCTCGAGAACGACCTCGTGCGCGATGCATTCACGCGCGAGCGCCTCGACATCCTCGAGCTGCTCGCCGCGCCGGCCGCGACGTCGCTCGAGAACGCGCGACTCTATGCGGACCTCGAGCGCGCGCGCTCTTACATGACCGAAGCCGAGCGGCTCGGATCGACCGGGAGCTTCGGGTGGGAAGCGACGAGCGGCGAGCTCGCGTGGTCCGATGAGGTCTTCCGCATCCTCGGCCACGATCGAGCGACGACGACGCCGACCGTCGCCGGCGCCGAGGAGCGCTTCCATCCCGAGGATCGCGATGCGCTCCGCGCGAGCGTCGCGCGGCACGTCGCGGCCGGCGAGGACTTCGAGCTCGCGGGCCGGCTCCGGATGCCTGATGGAACGGTGAAGCACGTCGACGTGCTCGCGCACGCCGTGACCGGAGAGGGCGGCGTGGTCCTCGCGTACGTCGGCGCGGTGAAGGACGTCACTGCGCGCAAGCTCGCCGACGAGGCGCGGGCGCGCACCGAGGCGACGCTCGCGCACGTGACACGCGTCGCGACCCTGGGCGAGATGACCGCCTCCATCACGCACGAGATCAACCAGCCGCTCGCCGCGATCAGCGCCAACGCAGGCGCGTGCATGCGCTGGCTCTCGGCCGCGGTGCCCAACCTCGACGAGGCCAAGAGCGCCGCGCAACGCGCGCAGCGGGACGCGAAGCGCGCGAGCGAGGTCATCGCGCGCCTGCGCGGCATGTTCAAGAAGGCGGGCGGCGATCGCAAACCCGTCGATCTCAACGCCGCCGTCGACGAGCTCATCGTGCTCCTGCGCGGCGCGCTCCAGAAGAACGCGTGTGTCGTGCGGACCGAGCTCGCGTCGTCACGCCCCACGGCGCTCGGCGATCTGGTGCAGCTCCAGCAAGTCTTGATGAACCTGATGCTCAACGCGGCGGAAGCGATGAGCGAGATCGAAGGCCGCCCGCGCGAGCTCGTCGTACGCACCGACCTCGATTCAACGGGACACGTGCTGGTCACGATTCGAGACACGGGCACCGGCATTCCGGACCTCGAGCTCGGTCAGATCTGGAACCCATTCCACACCACGAAGGCGGGCGGCATGGGCATCGGCCTCTCGATCAGCCGCACCATCGTCGACGATCACAAGGGGCGCCTCTGGGCGACGCGCAACGAAGATCACGGCATGACCTTCCACTTCACCGTGCCGTCGTACGAATCCGCCGCGCGCGAGGCGTGATCCGCTGCTGTCGAGACGTCGTCGTGTCCGTTGCCGGCAGGCTGTCACCGCCGGCGGCAGGCCGTCAGCGCGTAGGCGCACCGTTCGTGGAGACGGCGCGCTCGACCTCCCGAAGGAGCTCTTCCTCGTCGAACGGCTTCCGTAGAAACGCGGCGCCGCTCGCGGTGATCTGGGTTTGGAGCACCTCGGACGTCTGGGCGGTGATGAACACGATCGGGATCCGGTGCCCGTCTCGAGTGAGCCGTGCCTGGAGCTCGAGCCCCGTCATCCCGGGCATCTGCACGTCGAGGACCAGACACGAGGTCCGATCGATCGCGTCCGACTCGAGGAACGCCTCGCCCGAAGCGAACACCGCGACGTCGAGCCCTGCCGAGCGGAACAAACCGCTCAGCGCTTCACGAATCGACGCGTCGTCGTCAACAATACAAACAATCATTGCAGGTTCTCGCGAGGCGACGGTGCAACGAACGAACCACCCAGCTTGTCACCCTACTTTGGTCTAGGTCCCTGGACCCTCCAGTTGATCTAGGCTCGGGCTCGACGTGTCCTCCACGACCAAACGATCAGATGCGAAGCCGCCGGCGCTCGACGAAGGACATCGAGACTCGCCCGAACCGCCGCTCGTCGCCGTCGTCGACGACGACGCCTCGGTGCGCGAGGCCCTCGATGGATTGCTCCGCTCTGCCGGCTTCGCGGTCGAGGCATACGCGGCGCCGCAAGACTTCTTGGATCGGTCGAGCGGAAGCGCGGCTGCGATGCATCCGCCCGACTGTCTCATCCTCGACATCGAGCTGCCCGGGCTGAGCGGCCTCGAGCTTCAGGCGAAGCTCGCGGGAGGCGCAGGCGCGATCCCGATCATCTTTCTCACCGGTCACGGTGACATCCCGATGTCGGTGAAGGCGATGAAGGCCGGCGCCATCGAGTTTCTCACGAAGCCGTTCAACGACGAGACCCTCCTCGCCGGAGTGGCGCAGGCGATCGAACGGAGTCGCGCCGCGCGCCTGGCCGGCGCCGAGATGCAGGCGCTCCGCGCGCTCCATGCGTCGCTCACGCCGCGCGAGCGACAGGTCATGGCGCTCGTCGTCGCCGGCAGGCTCAACAAGGAGATCGCGGCCGAGCTCGGGACGAGCGAGGTCACGGTCAAAGTCCAGCGCGGTCAGGTGATGCGGAAGATGCAATGTGATTCGCTCCCGGATCTCGTGCGGATGGCCGAGCGGTTGAAGCCGCCCGATTGACGATCGAAGCACGCGCAATCGCCGGTGGTTTCATCCGGTCGGCGTGTCGGTCGGTTCATTCTTCGAGCCTCGAGCGCTACACGCCGATCGCGCGCCTCTCGGGCCGGCAGATGTTCAGCTTCTTCATACGGAAGTTCAGCGTGGAGCGCTTCATCTGGAGCCGCGCCGCCGCGCCGTTCGGGCCCGCGATCACCCAATTGGTCGCTTCGAGCACACGGACGATGTGTGCTCGGCTGAACTCCGCGAGCGCATCGGATTGCGGCTCGCCTCCAGGCGGTGCGACGTCTTCGCGCCGCGGCGGAAGAGCCTTGATCTCCGGCGCCGCCGGCCACCGTCGAGGCGCGAGATCGACCGTCGGCTCCTCACCCAGGATCACCGCGCGCTCCACGACGTTCTGAAGCTCGCGAATGTTGCCCGGCCAATCGTATTGGCAGAGACGCGCGAGCGTCGCCACGCGCACGCTCGGCGGGGACTTGCCCATGCGCGCGGAGATCGTGCGAAGGAAGTGCTGCACGAGGAGCGGGATGTCCTCGCTTCGATCGCGGAGCGCGGGAATCGCGATGGGGAAGACGCTGAGCCGATAATAGAGGTCTTCTCGGAAGGTCCGCTCGTGCACCATCTGAGGTAGGTCGCGGTGCGTCGCCGCGACGACCCGTACGTCCGCACGCAGCGTCCTCGTGCCACCGACCCGCTCGAACTCCCGCTCCTGCAAAAGGCGCAGGAGCTTCGGTTGGAGATCGAGCGGCAGCTCGCCGATCTCGTCGAGGAAGATCGTGCCGCCCTGCGCGAGCTCGAAACGGCCGATCCGCTGCGCGACGGCCCCCGTGAACGCGCCCTTCTCGTGGCCCATGAGCTCGCTCTCGAGGAGCCCCGGGGGGAGCGCCGCGCAGTTCACTTTCACGAAAGGTCCTGCGCTCCGCTGGCTGTGATCGTGGATGGCGCGCGCGATGAGCTCTTTGCCGGTCCCCGTCTCGCCGAGGATGAGCACCGTCGAGTCGGCGCCCGCCACCGTGCGGACCTGACGCAACACGTGAGCGAGCGTATGGCTCGTCCCCACGATGCCTTTGCAGCTCGGCTCGTCGCTCGACACCGCATCGGGCCCCGAGCCGAGCTGATCCCGCTCCGCGATCGCGCGCTGAATCGAGGAGAGGAGCGCCTCGCTGTCGAACGGCTTCGTGAAGAAGTCCATGGCGCCGGCCTTGATCGCCTGAACCGACATCGGGATGTCGCCGTGCCCCGTGACGAAGATGATGGGCACGTCGAAGCTCTGACCCTTCAACTGACGTTGCAGCGCGAGGCCGCTCAGCTCGGGAAGATCGACGTCGAGGATGAGGCAGCCCGGCCGCCGCGCCGGCGGCTTGGACAGGAACTCGCGCGCCGAAGCGAACGCCTCGGCCTGGAACCCGGCCGATCGCACGAGACCCGTGAGGGCCTCTCGCGCCGACTCGTCATCATCCACGATGCAAATGGGCGGGGTCGTAGCGGTCATCGTCTACCTCGCGTCGAAGCTGGCTCGTCGCGCGTGCCTCACACGCTGGGCACGTGAGCCCACGAGCCGGCGCTGTGGCCCTTCGAGGCTCGCACCATGCGCCGATCGCGCTCCCTCGACCATTATACCTTCGTATAGGTCGAGCTCGTGACCCGCCGGGCACCATGACCGGGGCGTGTCCATCGTTGGACACGATGTCCAACGCCTGTCGGCGGGCCACCACCCGACGAGGAGACAACGCGTCTCTCACGCTTCTGCGCAACGACGTTTGGCCGGCGAATGCCGATCTCAAGTGCGCGGCACGCTCGATGCTCTTGGTGTCTTCAACGGCGCACGCAGCGGAGGGCTGCAGTGAACGTCGTCCCCAAGGAGCATCATCATGGCTGACATCAAGTCCACGAACAGCGTTGCGCTCGGCTTCCGAAAGCTCGCCGCGCTCATGGCGCCGATCGCCATCTCACTCGTCGCGCTCGGCTGCAGCGATGAGACGGAGAGCAACGCGTCCGCCGACCTCGCGGGCAAGTCCTTCGTTCTGGTGCACGGCGCCTGGAACGGAGCGTGGGTGTGGAGCGACGTCGCGAAGCAGCTCGAAGCGAGGGGCGCGAGCGTCACCTCCGTCGACCTCCTCGCGCACGGCGACGACATGACGCCCATCAGCGAGACCTCGCTCACGAAGAACGCGGAGCAGGTGCGCGCCGCGGTGGAGGCCGCGAAGTCGCCGGTGATCCTCGTCGGTCACAGCTTCGGCGGCGCCGTCATCTCGCAGGCCGCCGAGGCGCGGCCGAAGAACCTCGATCGCCTGATCTACCTGGCCGCCTTCATCCCGGCGAACGGCGAGAGCGTGCTCGATCTCGTGCAGACCGACGCCGACTCGGCGCTCGCCCCGGTCCTCCAGATCGACGCGGAGCAGGGGATCGCCCGCGTCCCGATGGAGAACCTCGACGCCATCTTCTGCGCGGACTGCAAAGACCCGGAGCTCGCGCTGCTCGACGCGAAATACCGTGATGAGCCCCTCGGCCCGGCGGCCGAGAAGCTGACCTTGACCAGCGATGGATTCGGCAGCATCCCCAAGTCCTATATCTACACTTCGCAAGATCGGGTGATCTCGCCCGGCCTCCAACAGAGCATGTCGGCACGCGTGCCGCTCACGCGGACTGCGACGCTGAACACCAGCCACTCGCCCTTTCTCTCCACGCCCGCCGACCTCGTCGCGACGCTCGCCGACTTCAGCAAGGATTGATGCGCCGCGCGCCGAAGTCGGTGGCCGAAGAGGATGCGAGCGCGAGCTCCGGATTGACGCTCACCCCTGCCTGCGCCGATTCCGTCGGTGGAGGGAGGGGTGAGACCGGTCCTGTTCCGATTCGGCCGCAAAAGGCGGTGATTGCCACCATCGAACAACCTCGTCTCAAACCCGTTTCGAAATTCGTTTGGACTCGTGTCCGCCCGTAAGGAGACTCCCATGAACCAGCTCGCGAAAGCACATGAAGAACGCGTCGAGAAAGCGAACGGCCTCCGGATTTTCATTCGCTCGTGGAGGCCGGCCACGGCGCCTCGCGCGGTGATCACCATCGTCCATGGAGTGAAGTCCCACAGCGGTTATTACGGGTGGGCCGCCGAGCAGCTCGTGGCGCGAGGCTTCGCCGTCTATGCGCTGGATCTGCACGGGCGCGGCAAGTCCGACGGCGAGCGCTTCTACCTCGAGAAGATGCAGGACTACATCGACGACGTCGACGCGCTCATGAAGGTCGCGCGATCGCGCGAGCCGGGGCTGCCGGTGTTCCTGCTCGGCCACAGCGCCGGCGGCGTCATCTCGTCGTGCTACACGCTCGAGCATCAGGCGGAGCTCGCCGGATTCATCTGCGAGAGCTTCGCATTCCAGGTCTACGCCCCCGACTTCGCGCTGGCGGTCGTCAAGGGCCTGAGCCACCTGGCGCCGCACGCGCACGTGCTGGATCTCAAGACCGAGGACTTCTCGCGCGATCCGAAGGCGGTGCAGGTCATGCTCGACGACCCGCTGATCGCCCACGAAGTGCAGCCGACGCGCACCGTCGCCGAGCTGGTTCGCGCCGACGAGCGGCTGAAGCGAGAGTTCCCCTCGATCAAGCTGCCGGTGCTGATCATGCACGGCACGGCCGACAAAGTGACGAAGCCCGCCGGCAGTAAGCTCTTCTACGAGACCGCCGGCTCCACCGACAAGACGCTGAACCTCTACGAAGGACACGCGCACGATCTGCTGAACGACGTGGACCGCGAAAAGGTGATGGCCGACATCACCGGGTGGATCGAGAAGCGCATGCCCGCTTGAGCCGCGACCGCGCGCCCGCATGCGATCCATGGCAGCTCGCCGAGATTCCGATTCTCGGCGAGCGGCTGTGCCCGGTGATGTTTGGCGAGGACGATGAGCGGTTTGGCCTGTCACTGTCGGAGTCGCGACAGCGATATCCATTTTCGTTGAACCGCTCGAGCCCACTCCATTTTTCTGATGCACGGCAAACCGTGCTTCACGGCTGACCGCGACAACGCCGTCGTGCGTCGAGGTCTTCGTGCGCCGCTCTCGCTCGTCGGTCAGCGCTTCGCCGCCACCACGCGTCCGAGTGCGTTCAGGAACGCCGTGTCCTCGCCGCCGTGCGGGTTGTCGTGCCACTCGAAGTTCCCCGTGCTGTTCGAGCGCACGAGGCAGTGGATCGCGTCCGTGTAGCCGTCCACGGCGGCCTTCAGCTTGGCGTCCTTCATGTCCGTCGCCGTGACCGCGGCCGCGCCGAGCTCGTTCAGTTGCTGCTCCATCCGCGGGCACGGGCCCGGCATCTCCGGGAGCTGGAGCGGCGGCGGCGCGCTGCAACAGCGCGCGCGGATCACCGCGAACGAAGCCATCTGATACCAGCCCATCAACGCCGACTCGCGCATCGCCTCGGAGAGGTGCCCGCCGCTGCCGACGACGAGCTTGGTCTTCGTCCTCGTGGCGCCGCGGCGCGGATCGGTCTCTTCGCAGAGGTACGCGAAGTCCGGTGTCGTGCCGGTGGTGAAGGTGTCCGCCGGGTACACCTGACGAACGCACGCCTTCAGGTCCACCGGCGCCGCGGCGACCGCAGCGGTTGCCGTTGCCGTCGTTGCTGCCGTCGCGGTCGCCATCGCCGTCGTCACGGGCGACGAGGTCGGCGACGGGGGAGGAGGCGTCGTCCTCACTTCGATCGCCGTCGCGGCCGGCGTCGCATCGGCACTCGACGGCTTGCTCCGGAGCGCGGCCGTCGCAGCGATCCCTCCGAGCACCACGGCACCTGCCACCATCATCATGGTGCGCGAGCCACCGCGCGCCGGCGGCGGCGCGACGATCGTCGGCGTCTCATGTGCATGCTCGGGTTTGCGTGCAGATGCGAGCGCAGGCTCGGGCTCCGCGGCATGTGCGGGCGCGGACGCAGGCTCGGGCTCTGCGGCATGTGCGGCCACGGATACAGGCGCGGGCTCTGCAGCCTGCGTGGGCGCGGATGCCGGTGCTTGCTCTGCAGCCTGCGTGGGTGCGGATGCAGGCGCGGGCTCTGCGGCACGCGCAGGCTCGATCTCCGCGGCGTGTGTTGGCTCGGCACGCGCAGGCTCGGGCTCTGCAGCCCGCGTGGGTGCGGATGCAGGCGGGCGCTCGAAAATGGAGAGGAGCGGGAAACGATCCGCTCGCAAGATGCTCGTCTCTGCGTCGGCATCCCAGTCCGAGGGAGCCTCGTCGAGCGGCAGCGCCGCACGCTCCTCGTGCGCGGGCTCCAACGTGCTCGATGGCGGCGGCGCCACCGAGCGAAAGTCCGTGCTCGGCGGCGGCGGTGCCACGGAGCGAAAATCGGCGAGCACGCCCGGCGGGATGGTGGCGCTTCCCCGCGCTCCCGGCAGGCGCGGATCGTCGAGCGGCGCGAGCCCACCGAAGCGCGCCGCGGGACGCCAGGCCTCGAGCGCGCGCCGGAGCGCGGAGAGGTTGTTGATGCGCGCCATCCAATCTTGCATGAGCGCGCGATCCAAAATGGCTTGGAGCGCCGCATCGTCCACGCCGAAGGCCACGAGCGGGACCGGGCGCACGTCCTGGAGGTGCGCGAGCGCGGCGTCGTCGTCCGCGCCCTCGTAGGCCGCCATGCCCGTGAGCGCTTCGTAGAGCGTCACCGCGACGCCCCACGCGTCGTCCGCAGGCGCGGGCTCCTTGCCCGCGACGCGCTCGGGCGAATGGTACGCGATGAGATCCGGCGCCTCCTCCGGCGCGACGAGACGCCCGGCGGAGGCGGGCGCGCTGTCCTCGATCAGCAAGCAGTGCGGTGACACGCGCTTGTGAATGAGCCCGCGGGCGTGGCCGCGCTCGAGGCTCCGCGCCAGACGAACGATCCAGCCGACAGCATCGAGGGGCGTGAGCGCGCCGCGGCGCGCGATCCGGCTGGTGAGGGTTTCCATGCTCAGCGTGGTAGCGACGCGGCGAGCATACCGCAGCACCACGTCCCACGTCCGCGTGCAGCGCGACGCGTACTCGAAATCACGTTGGATTCGCGCCGTGATCGAGCTGCACGTGCGCGCTGCTGATGAATAGGGAAAGTGTTTGGTGGGTCGACAGGGACTCGAACCCTGGACCTACGGGTTAAAAGCCCGCAGCTCTACCGACTGAGCTATCGACCCTCACGAACGGCGCGACCCTAGCACGTCTTCTTGCTGTTTGTGCAAGCCCTGCCTGTGGTCGTCCTGTCGTTCCTGTTCGGAGCCGCCGCGGACGGCGGTCGGACCCCTCAGTTTTGCGCGCACTCGGCGGCCTGGGCCGCGCAGCTCGTCTCCAGGCATTTTCCGCATGTCGCGTCCGGCGGAGCGCTCGTGCACAGCGTGCCGCCGCACGCCGAGGCGCAGGGGCCGCATCCGCAGGCGTAGAGCGCGGTGTACGCATCGCTCGACGCCGCGTCGCAGGGCGTGCCGCCGTTGGTGAACACGAACGCGCAGGTCCCGCACGCGGGGACGCCGCCGCCTTCGCCGCCGGTGCCGCCCTCGCCACCTTCGCCGCCCTCACCGCCGTAGCCGCCGGCGGCGCCCTGACTCTCACCTTTTTCGCAAGCTGCCGCACCCAGCAGCAGGAGCGCCGCGAGCAGCGCGGCGGCGCGCCGTTGAACCGTCACCTTCGTCATCGCCGGCGCGAGCATACTCGATCCACGCACGGTCTCGGCGCTTCTGCGCGTCGTGCATGCGCGACGTGATGCCGCTTTCGAAGCGGAAGCCTCGGACGATTCGTTGACGAATGTGCAACGATGCGAGCTTCTCGATCGTCTCTCGTGAAGGAGCGAGCGTCGTGATCGTGGCGTTCGACGTCGCGTTTCCGCTCACCCGCTCGCGCGGCTCGCCCGCTGCGCTTCCGCGGGCAGCAGGTGCCGGAGGTGCCACGCTTGCAGCGCCGAACGGCGCTCCGCCGCGCTCACCGCCGCTTGTTGGCGCGCGACCATGATGCCGGGGCCCATCACCATCAAGAGGCCGCCGAGCGTGAGCGCCGTCATCGTGGGCAGCTCGCGGAGACGCACCGCATGCGCGGCGATCGTCATCGTGAGCGCGTCGGCGTCGAACAGGTACGAGCGCGGGATGATCCCCAGCGCTTCGACCACCACCGAGCTGAGCAGCGCTGCGCCGCCCGTGCCGAAGATCACGGCCCGATAGCGACCCGCGGGGGACATGCAATAGCCGATCGTGTAGACGGACAAGAGCACGGGGGTGAAGAACAAAGGCCCGAACGATCGGCTCACGCACACGAGCGCGAGCACGTTGAGCGCATAGGCGACGACGCCGAGGTAGTGCCCGCGCTCCAGCGTCTCGGCGTTGCGCGCCAGGTGCTTGGTCGCCGCCGAGGCGAGCACGAGGATGGCCGCGGCCGCGAGCACGCGCGCGTCGAGCACGCCCATCCACAGGAGGAGCGGCAGGAGGAGCACGAGCGTCGCGAGATCGAAGCGAATCCCTTGCTTGAGCTGGAAGCGGATCCGCTGCGCCGCCGTGGTGCGCAGCTCCTTCGCGACCTCGGCCGGCACGCGCGCGGGCGGGGTCGCGACCAACTTGCCGAGCACGGCCACCGCCGTGTCGTTCTCTTGATCGAGCGCCAGGGCTCGGCCGGCGTCGCGCAGCGCGCGGCGGCGCGCGTCCTCTGCATCGGGGCTGTCGGCCATCGCCTGCGCCGCGCGATCCTCGGCCTTGCGTGCGTACGTGCGCGCCATCTTGCGGCGCAGCTCGACGTCGCGATCACCATCGAGGAAGCGCTCCACCGCCTCGTGCAGCTCGCGCGCGGATTGATAGCGCTCGCGGGGCTCCGTGCGCGTGGCCTTCACGCAGATCTCTTCGAGCTCGGGCGGCACGTCGCGCTGCGGAGCGCGCACGGAAGGTCGGGCGGAGACGCCCTTCAGCGTGGAGAAGAGCATCTCCTTCCACGAGGTCTTCGGGTGCAGCGGCTCGAGAGTGAGGATCTCGAAGAGGATGGCCCCGAGCGAGTAGACGTCACTCCGCGCGTCGAGATCGCCGATGGCGCCGCGCGCCTGCTCCGGCGCCATGTACCCGAACGTCCCGAGGATCTTGCCGGCGGCCGTCTGGATGTCGTCGAACGCGTCCACGGGCCTTCTTCGCGCGGTGTCCTCCTGCTCGAGGAGCGCTTGCTCGGCCTTCGACTGCGTGGCGGCGGCGACCTCCTGCTTCAGCTTGGCGATGCCCCAATCGAGCACGTACACCTCGCCGAAGTTGCCGAGCATCACGTTGCTGGGCTTGAGATCGCGATGGAGCACGCCGCGCGCGTGCGCGAAGTCGATGGTGAGGCAGACCGACGAGAACGCGGTGAGGAGCCGCCGCAGGGAGAACTTGCTCTGCACCTCGGGATCGCGATCGCGGAGGCCGCGCACGATCTCCTTGATCGTCAGGCCGCGCAGGCATTTCATGGTGAAGTACGTCCCGCCCTCCTCGTCCACGCCCACGTCGTAGACGGGCACGATCGACGGGTGCTCGAGCTGCCCTTGAATGCGGCACTCGCGCAGGAAGCGCGCGCGGAGCACGGCGTCGCTGCGATGGTGCGGGAGGAGCGCCTTGCGCGCCACGTCGCGGCCGATGCGCACGTCGCGGCAGAGATCGACCTCACCCATCGATCCGAGGCCGAGCTGTCGCCGCTTCTCGTAGCGGGCCGCGGAGGAGGTCTCGGATGCGTCGGTCAGGCTCACGTCCCTCGGGTGGGCGCTCGCCCGCTCCACCATCGGCTCGCGCGGCTCGCCCTGGGTCACCGCCGTCGTGTCGATGTCGGTGTCTTCCACTCGCCCCATGCTCGCCAGGAGGCCCGATGGCCTCGCGGAGTGTCAAGAGCACCCGCGCGAGGCTCGGCCGGCCGCCGACGCCCGGGATCCCGTGGCTTCTTCGCGAAGCGATCGCGCCGCGGCGAAGGGTGAAGGGATGATAGAGTCGGCGGCTCCGATGACATCGAGCCTGGCTTTGCGGACCGCGTTGCTCCTCTCTCTGACCGCGCCGCTCGTCGCCTGCGGCAATGGCCGGGATCAACAGCAACCGCCGCCCGCGCCCACGACCACGGCTTCCGTCGAGAAGGCGCCGTCACCCGAGGCGCTGCCGGGGCCGTTTTCCGTCGTGCTCGAGTCGCGCGCGCCGGTCGTGTTTTCGGCCTTGGAGAACGGTGTCGTCGTCGCCGACGCCGCGCGAGCTCGATGGGCGCGCGCCACCGGCGAGGGCGAGCTCGCCGATGGCCCGATGCCGGCTGGTCTTCCATCGGGACCCGGACGCATTCTGCGTGCTTCGGGGCGGATGCCGAATTCGATCTGGCTCTCGTTCGAGAAGCAGAAGGACGATGGGAAGCCCGAGGCGCACCCGCTCTTCCGGCTCGGTCGCGACGGCTTCAAACAGCTCGCGGAGGATTGGAAGCCAGCGATCGCCCCGTGGTCGAAGCACCGCATCCTCGCCGCCTCCACGTCGTCGGGGCACCTCAAGATCAAGGTCGTCGAGCCGAGCCTGCCCAAGCCGCCCGACGATCTACCCAATGTTCATCTCGCCGATCCATCGTGCGAGAAGACGCTCGTCGTCAGTGATCTCGCGGCGGTCCGCACCGGCGAGGTGTGGGCGCCCGGCGTGTGCAAGCCCGACATCGCCGCGGGCGCGGGCGCATCGGCGAAGCGTTACGTCGTCATCCGCTGGCCAGCGTCGAGCAGCGTCGCGGCCTCCGATGCAGGCGTGCCGCTCGTAGGGGATGCCGGCTCGGTGGCGGCGGGATCGGCGGCGGCGGCATCGGTCGGCGTCGCCTCCGCAGCCGTCGCCGCCGCGGTGGCCTCGGCCACCACGACCGACGCCGGCGCCATCGATACCGCTGCCGTCGATGCGGCGGGCACAGGCCCGGTGGGCATCGTCGACGTGCTCCCCGGCGTCTCGAGCGCGCTCGCGCACCAAGCGATGTTCGCGCGCAGCGCGAGTGACGTTTACGTCGCCGCGTTGGAAGACATCGGCAAGCCGCCGTCGGCCTCGCGCCTCTATCATTTCGACGGCGCGACGTGGGGTGCGGAGCCGCTTCCGGCCGGCGTCGCGGTGGTGCGCGGCCTCGCCGGCACCGCCGACGGCGTGCTCTGGTTGGTCACCGATCACGCGCTCTGGCGTCGCGCTTCCGCCGGCGGATCATGGGAGCAAGCGCCGCTCGGCGCCGGCACTTGGGAGATGTTCGACATCCGCGTCGTGGGCGAACGCGATGTCTGGATCGCCGCGCGTCGCACCGCGACCGACGGCCCACGCGACGTGATCCTCCGCACGCGCTCGCCGAAAACCATGCTTCGCTGGGAGTGATGGGCTCGTCGCCGCGACACGAATGCTCGGCCAGAGTCGTCGCTGACGCCCGTCGCTTGGCGCGATGGGCCTGATGCGGCGTGACGCGGGGCACCTTGCGTCGACGCATGCGCGAGAAAGCATGACGGCAGCCGCCCGCGTCGGATAAATTCACGATTACGATGGTCGCTCGCGATACCAGGTGCCGATACCAGATCTCAATACCAGGTCACGATACCATCGTTCGATACCACGCGTCGAATTCGTGCCGAGCACGATCGCTGCGCATTTCCAGCGTTTCATGCGGTGTGGATGGAGTTATGGTCAGCACACGTCGACACTGATTCAGACTCTGGCCTTGCCCCCTGGCAGCCAAACCCCTGTGTCGAGGAGGTAACTCATGTTCGAGCGCACGTGCATCGGCGTCGTTCTGTCCCTGGTCTGCGCTGCGTCGCTCGCCGGTTGCGCGAAGAAGTCGGCGGATGGCGGCGCCGAGGCTGTGGCGAGCGCGAGCGCGTCGGCGGAAGCCGCGCCCGCCGCTGCAGGGAGCGGTGCCGAGATGACGCCCGAGTCGACGATCGTCGAGGAGAGCGAGCAGGGCACCATCACCTGGAGCGTCACGCCCGACGGCCGCGTCGAAGCGATCGTCAAGGACACCGAAGGCAAGCCGATCACGAAGGACATCACCGGCGTGGTCACCTGGCCGGGCGAGGCCGCGGACGACATCGAGTACGTCACGCTCACGCCCGAAGGGCACATCGTCGCCGCGGGCCCGGCGCTCGAGGCGGATCTCACCGAGATCCAGTACGACCTCGTCATCGCGGGCAAGACCTGGAGCGGCGCGCTTCACGTTCCGCGCGGCGGCACGCGCGCGATCGAAGCGGACGCCACCGCGGCGAACGCGGTCAACATCCCGGCCGGCAAGAAGGGCCCGAACGGCGGCACCATTCAGGTCATCGGCGGTGAGCCGGTGGAGCTCGTCGCCGACAAGACCACGGGCGAGGTGCGCGTCTACGTCCTCGGCCCGGACCTCCAGCCCATCGACCCGGGCGAGCGCCGCATGCGCCTCGGCTACGTCGCGGAGGAGACCGAGACGCTCGATCTCGAGCGCGAGCCCGGCACGCTGTACTACGTGGGCCGCGTGCGCGCGGACGTCGATCCCGTGCGCGTCACGCTCGCGGTCGGCGTCGGCGTGGGCGCAGCCGCCGCGGTGCACGTCGGCATCGTCGGCTTCAGCTTCGGCGCGCGTCTCGGCTGCGGCGTGCGCGCCGTGGCGATGCCGTTCATGGTCGAGCGTCACTGGACGCCGTCCGTGCGCGTCGGCGTGCACGTGGGCGTCGGCTTCTATGCGGGCGTCGGCGTGCACGCGGGCGTCGGCGTGCGGGGCGGCGGGCGCGTGGGCGTCGGCGTGCGCGAGCGCGTCGAGGTGCGCGAGCGCGTGCACGTCCGCGCCGACGAGCGCGTCAACGTGCATGGTCACGTGCGGGAAGATCGCGGCCGCCACGATCACCACGACAACGGCGTCCGCGATCACGGCGCGGGTCACGGCCGCGATCACGGCGGCGGCCATGCGGCTCCGCCGCGCGGTGGCCACGGCGGCCCGGCGCACGGCGGCGGCGGGCGCGGCAAGCGTCGCTGATCTCGGGTTCCGCGGGGTGATCGCCTCATCCATCACCCCGCGTCTTCACGCTTCCTCGAAGCGTTCCTGACCTCCCCCAAACAACAGCGAGCACCGGCGAAGGCTCCTCCTTCACGCGCGCCGCCGCGTCGCGCGGATCGTCGCTGCCGCCGTGGCCACGACCTTCCGCAGGCGCGCCGGCGAGAACGCCGCGAAGCCGAGCAAGAGCCCATTCACGTCCCGTCGCCGGAGCGCTTCGTGGGAGATGGCGATCGCCTCCACGCCGGCGCCGGCCAGGTCGCGCTCGACGGTGCGATCATCCATGGTCGATGGCAACTGCACGGCCACGTCGAGGCCGGCGTTCGCGCCGACGACGGTGAGCGTATCGCCGAGCTCGGCCTCGATCGCCGAGAGCAGCGCGGCGCGGCGTTCGGCGTAGATCTCGCGCATGCGCCGCAGGTGCCGCCCGAAATGGCCTTCTTCGATGAAGTCGGCGAGCGCCGCTTGTCCGAGCGGCGGCGTGAAGCGATCGAAGATCGACTTCGCGGCCACGAACCGATCCACGAGCGCGTCGGGCACCACCGCATACGCGAGCCGCAGGGAAGGCAGCAGCGTCTTGCTGAAGGTCCCGGTGTGGAGCACCACGCCCGCCCGATCAAGTCCTTGCAACGCCGGCACCGGCCGACCCTCGTAGCGATATTCGCTGTCGTAGTCGTCCTCCACGACGAGGGCGCGCCGCTCCCGCGCCCAATCGAGGAGCGCGAGCCGCCGCTCGATCGTCAGCGTGAAGCCGAGCGGCGCCTGATGCCCGGGCGTCACGTACGCGAGCCGTGCCTCGGGCGCGAGGCGCACGCCTGCGGCCACGTCGATCCCCAGCGCGTCCACCGGCACGGGCACGATCGTCGCGCCCGCCGCCGCGAGCACCACACGGGCGCCGATGTAGCCGGGATCCTCCAACCACACCTCGTCGCCCGGATCGATCGTGAGGCGCGCCGCGATGTCGAGCGCCTGCTGCACGCTCGGGAGGATGACGATCTGATCCGCGGAGCACACCACGCCGCGCGCGACCTGGAGGTGCTCGGCGAGGACCTCGCGGAGCGGCCGGTATCCGCGCGTGTCGCCTCCTGCGAGCCAGAGCCGATCATCGCGCCGCGCGCGCTTGGCCACGAGCCGCCCCCACGCCTCCGTGGGGAACGCGTCGACCGCCGGGATGTGAGGCCGCATCGGCCGCGGATTTCCCGTTGTCGACAGGGGAAACGGCGAGCCGTCGAGCTCCTTCCCCCAACGCGACAGCTGCGTGCTCCGCCGTGCTGTGCGTGGAGGCGCATCGAGCAACGGCAGCGCGCCTCCCTTGAACCACCGATCCGGCAGCCCCTCGGCCACGATCGTGCCCGATCCTCGCCGCGTCTCGAGATACCCCTCGCTCACGAGCTGCTCGTACACGGCCACGACCGTCCCGCGCGCGACACCGAGCTGG
Organism: Minicystis rosea; assembly: GCA_001931535.1. Lineage (GTDB taxonomy): Bacteria > Myxococcota_A > Polyangia > Polyangiales > Polyangiaceae > Minicystis > Minicystis rosea. The sequence goes on along the minus strand of CP016211.1, from coordinate 3,760,726 downwards.
TCCCCCAAATCCCGCGACGACGGCAGCCGCGCAGCCGGACGCAGCCGTCCCGTCAGCATGGCGGTGCGCAGCGCATCGTAGAGCGCTTTGTGAATGGGGACGTCGTCCCTGCGGTCGAGCTCGATCGGGAGCTCACGTAGATCGGCGCGCCGGCTCACGAGCGCCCACCCGCAACGAGAGCGAGGAGCAACGACCGTCGCGCTGGGCCATGAGATCGGCGCGCAGGGGAGGGAAGAAAGTGGTCCAGTCGATCCATCGGAAAGTGGATCTTACCGATGAACCACCGCGGCGCTACCAAGTGCGCATGAACCGACTCGTTTACAAGGACACGAACCCCGCCGTCTTCCGTGCTCTCCTCGCGCTGCAGGGGCAGGTGAACAAGTCAGGCCTGGATCAGCGGCTCGTCGAGCTCGTCTACCTCCGCGTCTCGCAGATCAACGGCTGCGCCTACTGCGTCGACATGCACGACAAGGATCTGCGCGCTGCCGGCGAGACCTCCGAGCGCCTCGCGCTCCTCTGCGTGTGGCGCGAGGCGCCGCAGTTCACTCCCCGCGAGCGTGCGGCGTTCGCCTTCGCGGAGGCGCTCACCGTCCTCGGGCACGGTGGTGTCTCCGACGCCGTGTACGAGGCGGCGCGCGCCGAGCTGGGCGAGGAAGCGCTGGTCGCTCTCACGCTCGCGGTGACGACCATCAACACCTGGAACCGCTTCAACATCGCGTTCCCCACGCCCCCGGCGCTTACCAGGCGACGCCGCGATGACCCGCCTCCACCCGCTCCATGCGCCGGGGCGCCTCCTCGTGTTGCCCAACGCGTGGGACGTGCTCTCGGCGCGCCTCGTCGAGGAGGCGGGCGCCGAGGCCATCGCCACCACCAGCGCCGGTGTCGCCTGGGCCCATGGTCATCCCGACGGCGAGCGCTTGCCGCTCGTCGATCTGGCGCAGGCGGTGGCGCGCATCGCGGGCGCGGTGAAGCGACCCGTCACCGTCGATCTCGAGCGCGGCTATGCGCTCGATCCCCACGGCGCGGCCGACGCCGTGGCGCGCATGATCGACGCAGGCGCCGAGGGCGTGAACCTCGAGGACGGCGGCGGCCCTGCCGCTGCGCTCGCGGCGAAGATCGAGGCTGTGCGCCGGCGCGTCGGTGCGCGCGTCTTCATCAACGCGCGCACCTGTGTGGTCCTGCGCGGGCTCGTGTCACCGGCCGACACCGCGAGCGAGGTGCTGGATCGTGCTCGGATCTTCGCGGACGCCGGCGCCGATGGGCTCTTCGTCCCGCGCCTCTCGGACATGGAGACCATCCAAGCCGTCACGCAGGGCACGTCGCTGCCGCTCAACGTCATGATGGTCCCCGGCCTCGCAGCGCCCGAGACGCTGCGTGCGCTCGGGGTCCGTCGTCTCAGCGCCGGTCCGTGCGTGCTCGAGGTCGCGTATGCGGCCGCCCGCCACGCGACGCGCGCTCTTCTCGATCGCGGCCTCTACGATCCATTCCTCGCCGCCGATCTCTCGTACCTCGAAGCCAACGCGTTGTTCGCGCGCAGCGCGTCCTGATCGTCACGCCGTCTTGGGCCGCACCATGCGCAGCACCATCTGCTCGATGCCGCGGCCCAAGCGATCAGGACCGGGGCGGCCTGCGAGGCGGCGCATCGCTTCGTGGTACTCCGGTCGGAAGCGGAGGCGCGCGGGGATGAGCGGCCACGTTCGGCGCAGCGCGCGCATCGACGCGGCGTACACCATGCGATCGGCGCGGCCGAAAGGCAGCGCGTAACCTTCGCGGATCCGCGGCGGCAGCATCCCCGCGGTGAGCGTCGTGAACCAGCGAATCGCCGGGCGCATGGCCGGGCTCGCGGGCGCCATCAAGAACCCTGCGATCTCGCGGGCCGCGCTGCCGACCGCGAGCTCGTCGCCGGCGAACATGCGCGCGCAGTACGCTTGGAACGCGGTGAAGCTCGGCGGCAGGACGTCGCCCGAGATCCCGAAGAGCGCGGCAGCTCGTTTGAGCTCCAAGTAATACGCTTCCTTGTCGGCGGCGGGCATGGGGCCGAAGCCGATCTCGTGCGCCATCACCGCGGTGTCAACGAGCGTGGCGTGCACCCACATGAGCGCGCTCGCGTCGTTGGCGTGGTAGCGATGACCGCGCGGATAGCGGCCCACGTCCTCGTCGACGGGGCCGTGGATGCGGTCGTGGATCCCGCGCACGCGCCACGCGAGCTCCACGGCGGTGCCGAGGTCGCCGAAGATCATCCCGTAAAGGGCTTGGAACGTGCGATTGAAGCGCCCGACCGGATCGCGCGTCGTCTCCGAGTGCTGCGCGATCGCGTGCGCGACGTACGGATGAGCGAGCTGGAGGAGGGCGGCCCGTCCGGCGCCGAGGAAGACCACCGACTCGCGCGCGATGCGCCACGTGGTGCTCTCGGGGCCGAAGAGCCCCTGCTCGCGGCTCATGGCCTGCGCTTCGGCCTGCGCGATGAGGCGCGCGATCTCGGGACGGGTGACGATCATGAGAGCCTCCCCGCGGCGATGGGCGCGTGATGGACGCGCCCACGCGAGGAGGCATGGTAGCAGAGGCGCGCTACTTCTTTGCGCCGCCCTTGGCCGCGGGCGGAGGCGCCTTGTCCTTGTGGTCCGCGTCGCCCGTGGTGGATTTCATGTCGAACGACGGCGGCGTCTTGGGATCGCAATCCGGCGGCGGACCGAAGCCGTCGGCGCTGAACTTGTACTTGACCGAGCCGGAGCCATCCGGGTTCTTGGTGTTGGCCTCGACGGTCACCTCGTGCTCGCCCTTACGCGCCGGCGTGCAGTACGAGAGCAGATAGAAGCGCTTCGTGTGCGCCTCGATCTTGGCGGCCATCTTGTCGAAGGCCTCCTTGACCTTGTTCTTGTCGCTCGCGAGCTCCGTCCCGTTGCGGCCCACGTCGTCGAGGTGCGCCTTCTCGATCTCGGCGCCGACGCCGATGGCGTACATCTCGAAGTCCTTGTATTTGTCCTCGTCGAGCTCCTTCTTCATGTCGTCGCGCGAGACGCGGCCGGCGCGATCGGTGCCGTCGGTGAAGAGCACGAGCGTGCCGAACTTGAGGGGCTTGTGCTCCTTGTCGAGCGAGCGGCGGAGCTCACGGAGGCCTTCGACGACGGCGCCGTGCAGGTTCGTCGACGGGTCCTTCGGCTTGTACTTGCGGAGGCCGTCGAGGCCGCCTTGCACCGAGCCCTGAGCCTCGGTGAAGGGCACCACCGAGTGGATCTTGGCCTCGCCGTCGAACGCGAACACGCCGACCTTCTGCGTCTTGCCGACGCGATCGGCGAACGACTTGGCGGAGTCGACGAGCGCGTCCGCCTGGCCGGACTCGGTGATGCTGCCGCTCATGTCGACGAGCAGCATCGTGTACATCACCGCCGCGACCTCGGGGTTCTGGATCACTTGCTTGCTCTCGAACTTCGAGACGAGGTCCCCGTCCTCGTAGATCTTGAAGTCGTCCGCAGTCAGGCCGCCGACCGGCTCCTTCTTGCCGCGATCCACGGTGAAGAAGACCCACACGTTGTTGGGCTTCTTCTGCGCGGAGTTGAGCAGGGTCACGTTGAGGCCACCGCCGCAGGCGGTGAGCAGGACCGACATCGCGGCCGCGACCAGGACGCGCAGGACGGCTTTCTTGTGCGAATTCATCCCTCGAAACAAACCCGAGCGCGGCCTGCCTTGTCAATCGCCGATCCCGGCTGTTCGCTGGTGCATCGCACCGGTGCTTCCAGTGACCACCGGCGCTGAAGGGCGCGATCGGCGCGGCGCAGACCGCTCGATGCGCGACGAAGCGCGGTGCAACATGGGGGAAACGATTCTTGACCTATCCGATGCATATTTCGTCGCATGGGCATACGGACGAGCGTTTGCCCCTTGCGCCCGCGCGGCACCGAGCGCATGAGGTTCCCGACCAATTCACCCGAATACGGAGGTTCCCGTGACGACCAGCGCACCGATCGATCTCCCGCGCATCGAGCTCAACGGCCCCGCGCCCGATTTCGAGGCGAACACCACGCACGGGCCGCTCCGGCTCTCGACGTGGGAGAAGGACAAGTGGGTGATCCTCTTCTCCCACCCCGCGGATTTCACGCCGGTGTGCACCACGGAGTTCATCGAGTTCGCCCGCCACCACGAGGCGCTCCGCGCGAAGAACGTGGCCGTGATCGGCAACTCGATCGACAGCATCTACAGCCACATCGCCTGGACGCGGAACATCGAGGAGAAGCTCGGGGTCAAGATCCCGTTCCCCGTCATCGCCGATCTCGATCAGAAGGTCGCCCGCCTCTACGGCATGGTGCACACGCCGAGCTCGGTGACGGCCACGGTGCGCTGCGTGTTCTTCATCGATCCGAAGCGCGTCATCCGCGCGATGATCTACTACCCCCTCAACGTCGGCCGGAACTTCGACGAGATCCTCCGCGTCGTCGATGCGCTCCAGACCGTCGACACCAACGCCGTCGCGTGCCCCGCGAACTGGCGTCCCGGTGACGAGGTGATCGTCCCCGCGCCCGTGACGGCCAAGGCCGCCGAGGAGCGCGCGGCGAGCAAGGATCTGAACGTCACCGACTGGTACCTCTCCAAGAAGAAGCTCTGATCGCGTCGCTCTCGTTGGGCGTCGTCGCGCCGCGCGACGGACGAGCGAAGCGGACCGCGCGCGGGGCGTGAGGACGAGGAGATGCGAACTCCAAACCTCGCGCCCTTCGTGTTTTTGTCGTGCCCTTCCGAGTTGGACGGTGTTGCGAGGCGCGGTGTCGAACGTGTGACGAACCCCGGCATTTCGAGGCGCTTTCGGCGATTTCGACCGGCGGCTTCATGTGCATCGATGGCGTGCCGGAGTTTTGCGAGCCTGCCCGCTTCCCCTCGGGCGGGATCTCGCTTACATCGCCGCCGCGCGCACCCGAGGCGGGGCACGCGGAGGAGCTCATGCGTACCATCGACGCGAAGCTGATCGACAAGGCGGTTTACACGATCCGGATGCTGGCCGTGGACGGGGTCGAAAAGGCCAACTCCGGTCACCCCGGGACGCCGATGGCGCTCGCGGACATCACCTTCGAGCTGTTCACGCGCTACCTCCGCTACGATCCGACGGACCCGCACTGGGCCGATCGCGATCGCTTCGTGCTCTCGGCGGGGCACGCGTCGATGCTGCTCTACTCGATGCTGCACCTCGCGGGCTACGGGCTCACGCTCGACGATCTGAAGCACTTCCGCCAGTGGGATTCGAAGACGCCGGGCCACCCGGAGAGCCACCTCACGCAAGGCGTCGAGGTGACCACCGGCCCGCTCGGGCAGGGGATCTCGAACGCGGTCGGCATCGCCACCAGCATCAAGATGTTGGGCGCGCGCTTCAACGCGCACGGGCCCATCTCCACGGGGCGCGTCTTCGGCATCTGCTCCGACGGCGACTTGATGGAGGGCGTGTCGGGCGAGGCCGCGAGCCTCGCGGGCCACCTCGGGCTCGACAACCTCATCTTCTTCTACGACGACAACAAGATCACCATCGACGGCAACACCGAGCTCGCGTTCTCGGAGGACGTGGGCCGCCGCTACGAGGCGTACGGCTGGTTCGTGCAGCACATCGACGGGCACGATCACGCGCAGATCCGCGAGGCGCTCGATCGCGCGGTGGCGAACACGGGCAAGCCTTCGCTGATCGTGGCGCGCACGCACATCGGCATCGGCTCGCCCAAGCAGGACAGCGAGAAGGCGCACGGCGAGCCGCTCGGCGACAAGGCCATCAAGGCGACGAAGGCGGCGCTCGGCTGGCCGGAGGAGACGTTCTACGTGCCCGACGAGGTGCGCGCGATCTTCGCCGAGCGCGCCGAGGACGGGAAGCGCGCGCACGAGGCGTGGAACAAGACCGTGGCCGAGTTCACGGCCAAGGGCGGCGCCGACGTGGAGCTCTATCGCAAGCTCATGGCGCGCGAGGTGCCGGAGAACCTCTTCGAGGAGCTGTGCAAGGTGGCGCCCGCGAAGGACGCGGCGACCCGCGCGCTGGCCGGCGTGATCGAGCAGCGCGTCGCGGCGCTCGTGCCGTCGCTCGTGGGCGGCTCGGCGGATCTCAACCCGTCGACGAAGACGTACATCGAGGGATCGCCTTCGATCAAAAAGGGCGACTTCGCCGGGCGAAATGTGCACTTCGGCATTCGTGAGCACGCCATGGGCGCGTTCATGAACGGCATGGCGGCCGCCGATGGGTTCATCCCGTTCGGGTCGACGTTCCTCGTCTTCAGCGATTACATGCGGCCGGCGATCCGGCTCGCGGCGCTGAGCCACCTGCACTCGATCTTCGTGTTCACGCACGACAGCGTGTACCTCGGCGAGGACGGGCCGACGCACCAGCCAGTGGAGCACTACTGGGCGCTCCGCGTGATCCCGAACCTCGATTTCGTGCGCCCCTGTGACGCGCTCGAGTGCGCGATGGCCTGGGCCCACGCGGTGCAGCGCAAGGACGGGCCCACGGTGCTCGCGCTCACGCGCCAGAAGGTGGCCAACATCCCGCGGCCCGAGGGCTTCGACAACCGCACGATGCTGAAGGGCGCCTACGTGATCGCCGAGGCGAGCTCCGGCGCGCCGACGCTGGTGATCATCGCGACCGGATCGGAGGTCGAGGTGGCCGTCGGCGCGAAGAAGATCCTGGAGGCGGAAGGCGAGCGCGTGCGCGTGGTGTCGGCGCCGTGTTGGAGCTTGTTCGAGCGGCAGGACGCGGCCTATCGCGACGCGGTGCTGCCCGTGGGCGTGCGGCGCGCGGTGGTGGAGATCGGCGTGAGCTTCCCGTGGCGCGGCGTGGTCGGGCTGGACGGCGTGGTGGTCGGCCACGACGACTTCGGGGCCTCGGCGCCGGACAAGGTGCTGCAGGAGAAGTTCGGGTTCACGCCCGAAGCGGTGGCCGCGAAGCTCCGTAAGTCGGCGAAGCACTGATGGGTTGAATCCGCATCACGAGGTGCGGATTCGATTTCATGTGAAGGGACGCGAGGAGAGCTCTCCTCGCGTCCTTTTGCTTCGTGCGATCGATGTGGTGAGTGGCGCTTTCTCGTCGAGCTTCAGCGCGTGTCTTGCAGAACGGCGTGCGCAGCGTTGGCGCCGCAGGCGCCGTGAACACCGGCGCCGGGGTGCGTGTACGAGGAGCCGAGGTAGAGGCCGCGCACGGGCGTGCGATAGCGGAAGTAGGGGAAGACGGGGCGGAAGAAGAGCTGATGGCGAATGCCGGCCGAGCCGCCCCCGAGGTCGCCGCCGATGAGGTTCTCGTTCATCGACTCGAGATCGTCGGGGCTCGAGATGGCGCGGGCGAGGATGCGTTTCTTGAAGCCGGGGGCGAGGCCCTCGATGCGCTGCTCGATGCGATCGGCGAAGGCTTCCCGCGCGTCGCTCCAGTCCGCGTCGATGCGCGAAGGGACGCGCGAATACGCATAGAGGGTGTGGTGGCCGGCGGGCGCGCGCGTGGGATCGACGAGCGATTGCTGGCCGATGACGAGATAGGGATTCTCGGGGAGGAGGCCTTTGCGCACCTCGCGCGTGAAGCGGGCGAGATCGTCGAGGCTGTCGCCGGCGTGCACGACGGCCGCGCGGGTCGCGTCCTCGTGCTTCCAGGGGACGGGGCCGTCGAGGGCCCAATCCATTTTGAAGGTGCCGAATCCGTGCACGAAGCGACGCATGGCGCGCGCGATGCGGGCCGGGACGACGGCCTCCGGCAAGAGCCTGAGATAGAGCGCGGGCGCGGCCACGTCGGCGACGATGGCGCGGGTGGCTTCGATCTCTTCACCGTTCGCGAGGCGCACCGCCGCGGCGCGGCCGCCGCGCACCAGGATCTCTTGCACGCGTGCGTTGCAACGAAGGGCGCCGCCGGACTCGGTGATGCGCTTCGACAGCGCTTGGGTGAGCGCGCCGGCGCCGCCTTCGGGCACGGGGAAACCACCGCTCGAAGCGAGCACCGCGAGCATGAAGCCGACGATGGCGCCCATGGCGTCGTCGGGGCCGACGTCGGTGTGGAGCGCGAGGCCGGGGATCACGCGGCGCGCGGCCTCGGTGCGGAAGATCGAGCTCGCATAGCCGCGGCCGCTGGAGAGCGCGACGCGCGCGAGGCGCAGCAGGTTCACGGGGCCGAAGCGCAGCATGGGGCCGATGGCCGGCAGCGTGGAGAGGAGCGCGCCGAGCATGCGGTCACGCGTGGCCGCGTGCCACGTCGCGAGCTTGCGCCAAGCGTCGCCGTCGGGGCCGAAGGCGCGTGTCGCGATGTCGATGTCGCGGGCGATGGCTGCGCACGTGCCATCGGGCGCGGGGTGGGCGCTGTCGATGGATGCGTGACGCCACACGAGGCCTGCGCCGGGGAGATCGAGCGGCGCGAAGGCTGGGCTCGTCTGCCCGAAGGGGAAGAACGCGGCGCCGAGGTCGTGCTTGTAACCGGGGAGGGTGATCTCCCGCGTTCGCACTGCGCCGCCGGGCTCTTCCTTGGACTCGAGGACGAGCACGGAGAGGCCGGCGCGCGCGAGGTATGCGGCGGCGGTGAGGCCGTTGGGCCCCGAGCCGATGACGATCGCGTCGGGCACGTGTCGCCTCTAGCACGGTGCCGTGTCGGGCGGGGGCCTTCGCGAGAACGCGCGCGGTGAGCGAGCGTTCGCGGCGTGTCGCGGGTGGCGTGCGCGCGACGATCGCGTGTACGCTCGCGGCCGTGAGTGAGCCCAACGCGCAGCCGCGCGAGGATGCGCCGCGCGAGGGGGCGGCCGAAGATGCCGACGTGACGCGGGGCCGAAGGCTCGCGTATGCCCTCACGTGGACCTCGTACGCGACGTACTACCTCGGTCGCAAAGGCCTGCCCGTCGCCAAGGCGACGCTCGAAGGCTTGCTCGGCAAAGCGGCGTTGTACGGCGTCGAGACGGTGTACCTCGCGTCGTATGCGGTCGGGCAGTACGTCAACGGCTGGCTCGGTGATCGCGTGGGCGCGCGCCGTCTGCTCGGCGTGGGGATGCTGGCGTCGTCACTCGCGTGCTTCGCTTTCGGAGCGTCGGGCGCAGGGACGCTCTTCATCGTCGCTTGGCTGGCGAACGGCCTCGCGCAGTCGACGGGCTGGCCCGGCAACATCAAGGCGATGGCGGAGTGGACGCCGCCCGAGAAGCGGGGCGCCGTCATGGGCATGTGGTCGACCTGCTACCAAATCGGCGGCATCATCGCGACCAACATCGCCGTTCGCTTTCTCAAGGCGTGGGGATGGTCGTGGGCGTTTTACGGGCCCGCGTTGATCATCGCGGCGGTCGGCGTGGCGGTGCTGCTGCTCCTCAAGCCCGGCCCGCTCGCGCGCAAACAACCGAGCAAGGACGCGGCAGACGCCGCGCCCGCGAAGGCCGCTCTTGCGGAGGCGCGCCGCCGGCTCGTTCGCAGCCCGATGATCTGGTCGCTCGGCGCGTGTTACTTCTCGCTCAAGCTCATTCGCTATTCGCTGCTCTTCTCCTCGCAGTATTACCTGGAGAAGATTCTCCATTACGAAACCAAGCTCGCCGCCGACATCTCCACGGCCTTCGAGTGGGGCGGTGTCGCGGGAGCCATCGTGATCGGGATTGTCTCCGATCGGTATCGCACGGTGCCGAGGACGGTGATCGCGGGCATCTCGCTCGTGGGATTGGCGGCGGCGTTCGGGCTTTACGTGTCCATCGGCGGCGCGGGTATCTGGGCCAACGTGGTTTGCCTCGCGCTGATTGGGTTTCTCCTCTTCGGGCCGGATGCGCTCGTCTCCGGCGCCGCCGCGCAGGACGCGGGCGGCGCCGAGGCCGCTGCGCTCGCGGCGGGGCTCATCAACGGCATCGGCTCGGTGGGCGCGATCTTCCAAGAAGCGGTCACGCGCGGCGTGAGCGAGCGTTGGGGATGGAACGGGCTGTTCCGCGTGTTCGTGGGGCTGTCGCTGTTCGGGGTGATCTGTTTGGCGCCGACGTTCCGGCGGCGGGCGCCGGCCGCGGCTTGATCACGATGGGGCCGCGGGCGGCCCCAAACCCCGGGCTGGACGAGCCAGCCCTGATCAGGCCGCGCGCGTCGACGGCGCCGTGGAGCCGATGCGCGCATGCAGCGCTTTTCGGCTGCCGTCGCCGGTGACGAAGAGATCGTGCCAGCTCTTCAGGACCATGGCCCGGAGCAGCACCTGCTCCATGCGAATGATGGCGCGGTGCCGGCTGACGACGATGCGCCTCTCCACGCTCGGGCAGAAGCGCAGCGCGGCGCGCGCGACCGTCTTCACGCTGCGCTCGACGCGCGCGCCCGCGGATCGGCTCGGCGGCGCGCCGAGCGGCGGCAGGATCGCGCGGAGACCTTGGCGATCGAAGAGCGACCAGATCCCGCTCGCGGTGTCCGCGAGCTCCAGCTCCACGTGCGTGCGCACCGGAGAGTCGTCCGTGAGGAGCGCCTCCCAGTCTTCGAGGTTGCCGCTGCCCGCGAAGGGGATGCGCCACAGCTCGGGCGCGCCGCGGGCCGCGGCTTGGCAGAAGAGGCGCTTGTCACAGCGGAGGCGCGCGGGCACGCGCGCGTTGAGATCGAGCACGGCCTCGTCGATGAGCGGCGCGCGATGATCGAGCGCGACCTGTTTCAAGTACGCGGCCGAGCCCAAGTAGCTTTGCAATCGGTGCCGAAAATAGAGCTGATCCTTGGCGTCGTCCGGATGCGCGCCGGCCACGGGCCGGGTGGCCTCGGCGAGCGCTTCCATGCTGGCTTCGCACCAGCGCGGATACACCTCGCGCCGGACCGCGCGATCGAGCAGGTGCAGCGGGCCGAGGCTGCGCAGGTTCAAGGTGAGCCACGCCTCTTCGAGTGATCCCACCGGGCCTTGCCAGCCGAAGCACTCGTCGCCGCGCACCACGAGGTGCGCGCCCGCGCCCGCGAGATCGCGCATCACGGCGTATTCGTAGGCGTGATAGGCGGGGATGTCGCTGAGCCCGTCGAGCAGGTACGTGACCTCGGCGAGGCGCGCGCCCCAGGCGGTGACCTTGCGGACGACGGTGCGATGGCGCGTACCGAGCGCATCTGCGACGCGACGCGCGATCTCGAGATCCGACCCCGGCTTGGGGCTCGGCGATGCCCACGTGATCGTGCGGATGTGCTCGCCCTGCCGGCGCGCCGCCATCTGCGCGGCCTCCGCGATGACGCGCGAGTCCACGCCGCCGCTGAGGAAGACGACGGCGCGCCGCGGATCACCGAGGTTGCGCTCCACCGCGCCGCGAACGATCTCGAACATCTCGTGCTCGAGATCGCGCGCCCGCGTCCCGTCGCCGCGCGCCGTGACGCGATATCGATGATACGGCTCCACGCTGCGACGGCCGGGCTCGGCGTGGAGCGCTTCGCCGCCGGCGAGACGGCGCGTGGACGCGAACAACGTTTGATGCGCGAGGAGATATCCCGCACCGAGGAAGATGCCGATGGCGGCGTCGTCGACGGTTTTGTCGAAGCCGGGCGCGCACAACAAGGCTTTCACTTCAGGCGCGAAATACAGGCGGCCGCGCGCGACCGTGAAGGCGAGCGGGCGCGACGCGCGGCGATCGACCGCGAGCAGGAGGCGCCGGTGCTCCGGCTGAAAGCGAGCGACCGTGAACGAACCGCGGAGCGAAGCGAGCGCGGTGTGCCCGCGATGGGCGAGATCGCGCACACGGTCGTCGACGTGGCCCTCGTCACCATGGAAAAAACCTTCGACGAAGGCGCGATTCGCGGGTGTTTCCCCGGCCGGCGCCGGCCAAGGCACCGGCCGGAGGTGGCGCGGCGCGATGCGCGCGATGGCGAACCCGCGGGCCGGATCGGTCCACGTATCGACCACCTCGTCACCCGTATGGCTCATGCGTCGGGCCATCTCGGTGAGGAGCGCCGATGTGTCCGAGGCGTCGTCTACGCTGTCGCGATCGAGGCCAATCCAGCCGAACAATCCGGGCATGGCCTCGCGACGTGGCAATGCGTGCGCCACGCACCCGCGCCACGAGGCGCGGGCCTCGTCGATTTTCGCCAACGTTCTTCCGCGGGCGGCATGATCCGACCGAGACCATGCCTTCGCCCCCGATTCCGCCCGAGGCGCTGTTGGAGCATGCCGCCTGGCTACGTCGTCTCGCCACGACGCTGGTGGGCGGCGATTCCGATGATCTCGTGCAAGAGACTTGGCTCGCGGCGCTCCGCACCCCGCCGGCCGCCGATCGTCCCGCGCGCGGTTGGCTCGCGGAGGTCTTGAGGAACGCAGCCCGCATGCGCGCCCGCGGCGCCGGCCGGCGCGCGCGCCGCGAGACGGAGCTCGTGCGCATCTCCGAAGACAGCGCTCCTTCGGCCGACGCGCTCCTCGATCGTCTCCAAGCACAGCGCCGCCTCGCAGCGCTGGTCGCCGAGCTCGAAGAGCCGTTTCGCGCGACCGTCCTGCTGCGTTACTTCGAGGGCCTCTCCGCCGCGGAGATCGCGCGTCGCGAAGGTGTCCCTGCAGGGACGGTGCGCTGGCGTCTCAAGGAGGGGCTCGATCGGCTCCGCACCACGCTCGATCGCGAGAGCGGCGGTGATCGCCGGCGCTGGTGCGTCCTGCTCGCGCCCGGCGTGGTGTCGCGGGAGCCGTCGTGGATCACGTTCTCGAAGGGGATATGGATGATGAGCCGTACCGCGAAGCTCGTGACGTTGATGGCCACGCTCCTCCTGCTCCTCGCGGGCGGTGGCTCGTGGTGGCGTGCGCGTCACGCGTCGCATGCGACGGTCTCCTCGGCGGCGAGCGCGTCCCTCACGATGCCCAAGGCGCCGCAGGTGGCGCGCCCCTCGGTGGAGCCGGGGCACGCGGCGCCGCTCCCGCTGACGGCCGCCGTCGCGCTCGCCGATGAAAGCGCCGAGCACGGTGTCTTCGAAGGGCGGGTGATCGATTGGGGATCGGGCAAGGGCGTGTCCCGCGCCGAGGTCACCTTCGCGTTCGACGGCGCGACCGCGATCGCGAGCACCGACGAGGAAGGTCGCTTCCAGCTCGCGCCGGCGCGCGCGGGGCGCTGCACCATCGCGCTCGTGACCGCACCCGATTACCTGCCGTTCGCGCCCGAGTGGGGGCACAGCCCCATCGAGCTCTTCGCGCGCCCGAAGATGCGCGTGCGCGACATCACCGTCTACCTCGTGCCCGCGATCGACTACGTGGCGACCGTCGTCGATCCCGGCGGCAAGCCCGTCGCCGGCGCCACGGTGACGCTGCTCGGCGCCGCGCAGGGCGAGCAGGCGCTGGTCCCGATCCGCGATCGTTTCATTTCGAACGATCGCGGCGAGGTCCAGTTCCATGCGCCGGACGACGCGCTCCTCGAAGCGCGCCATCCCGACTTCAGCCCCGGCCGCCGCAAGCTCGACGGCGCCGCCGCGACCAGCCATCGCATGGAGATCCGCCTGCGCCCCAAGGGCGCCGAAACCCTGGGCGTCGAGCGCATCGCCGGGCGCGTGATCGACGCCGGCGGGGCTCCCGTCGCCGGCGCCTTGGTGCGCGCGGAGCCCGCCGATCGCGGCCCCGAAGCGCTCCACACCTCCGCGCGGGCGCTCAGCGATGCGGCCGGGCACTTCTCGCTGGAGGGGCTCGATCCCGGTCTCCACACCGTCGTCGCGGCGCACGCCGGATTCGCATCGAGCGCAGCCGAACGGGTGTCCGCAGGCTCGCTCGACCTGGTGCTCGGCCTGCGCCGAGGCGGCTCGCTGTCGGGTCGCGTGATCGAAGCCGAGGGCGGCGCACCGGTGCCGGCGTTCACCATCGTCGTCGCGCGCCGCAAGGGCCCCGTGAAAGAGGTCTCCGTCGCGGTGCGATCGGTCATCGACTCCGACGGGCGCTTCACCATTCCCGATCTCGAGCCCGGCGATTACCGCGTTCGCGCCGCCGCCAACGCGCATGCGCCCACGGCTCCGCTCGACGTGAGCATCCCCGAGCCGCCCACACAGGCCGCGCCCATTCAGCTCGCGCTCGGTCGCGGCGGTCGTCTCACGGGCAAGGTGATCGACGTCGAGGGCGGCGCGCCGCTCGCGTACGCTCGCATCTCCATCGAGAATGCCTTCGGCGACACCACCATCGCCGTGCCCATCGTCGCCAGCGCGCTCACCGATGATCGCGGCGACTTCGAGCTCGGCGGCATCCCTCCCGGCGCGCGATCCATCATGGTCGCCGCCTATGCCCACCACATTCGCATCCTCACGAGCCTGAGCTTCGTCGAGGGCGCCACCGTCGGTCCCATCACCGTCGATCTGACGCCGACCAAGAACGGTGAAGAGTCACGCATCGAGCTCGCCGGCATCGGCGCCGTGCTCACCGTCGACGGCGACGGGCTGCGCGTCGACAAAGTGTTTCCCGGCGGCGGCGCCGAAGCGGCCGGCCTCGCGCCCGGTGACGTCCTCCTCGCCGTCGATGGCGCTTCCGTCGCGACGCTTGGATTCGACGGCTCGATTCAGCGCATTCGCGGCCCCGTGGGCAGCACCGTGCGGCTCACGTTGCGGCGCGCGAGCGGAGCCGTGGTCGAGGTCGCGGCCGAGCGGCGCCGCATTCGCACATGAGCACGCGTGTCGATGTGCGGTGTCGCATCGATGTGCATCCAAACCGAGAGGGACCTTGGATCGAGAGCCACGGCGACCTCGCTTGCTCGGGTTCTCGACGATCCGCGCTGCGTCGCGCGTCGCTTCACGACGGCTTCAGCGCCATGCGCGGGCGCGCTAACCTCGTTCGACCATGAGCATTCGCATCGTTCGGCTCGGCACCCCGCGCGCCCCCACGGAGGGGCTGCGCATCGGCACGGTCCGCCGTCCGCCGCGCGGCGTGCCGGCATCGCGCTTCGCGTCGGATGATTGGTACGACGTCTGGTATCCGAACCTCTCGCCCAGCGCGGAGACGGTGAAGCTCGCCCTGGCGGCGAAGACCGATCGCGAGTGGGCTGCGTTCGTGAGGAAATTCCGCGCCGAGATGGCCGCCCACGATGCGGCGCGCACGCTCGATCTGCTCGCCGCGCTCTCGCATACGACCGACTTTTCAGTGGGTTGCTATTGCGAGGACGAGGCGCGCTGTCACCGTTCGGTGCTGCGTGCGCTGTTCACGGACCGCGGGGCGAAGATGGCTTGAGGTCGGACGCGCCCGTCGCCGATCCCACGAAACCGGCTTCGATCGTCGCAGCTCTCGGCGCTTCGTCGTGCACGGTCGTTCGTCGGGTGGGCGAACGCGGCCGCGAGGGGAGTGCGGGCGTCGTCGAATCGCGTATCCTCCCGCCCCGAGGAGGCGCGCTTGGCGACACTGACGATTGCATATGGGGCAGCGCTCACGGGGCTCGGGATCGGCGGCTTCGTTGCGACGAAAGGGCAACACAAGACGGCGCTCATCCCTGCTGGTTTCGGGGCTGTTGCCATCGGGATTGGTTTGATGGGCAAGCGCCGGCCGGCCGCGCTTCTGGCGGGCTCGGCGGTGGCTGCGCTGGCTCTCGCAGGCTCGGCGCGCGGTCTGACCAAGCTGCCGGCGCTGTTGCGCGGCGAAGAGGTCGAGCGCCCGGCGGCGGTCGTCGCGCAGTCGGCGATGGCGGGCGTATCGGCGCTCTATCTGGTGATGCGAGCAATCGGGCGGAGCTGAGGCGCCGTCGCTCGTGCGAGGTCACTCGAACGTCGAAGGCATGTTGCTGATGAACAGCTTCTTCTCGGCGCTCGGGGCCATCACCAGGCGCTGCGGCTGCTCCCGATAGCCGATCGCCTTCCCACTCTCCGATTCGCTGCCCGCTTCGTGCTGGCCGAAGCCGTAGACGCTGACGCGCTCGCCTTCGGTGAGGATGGCTTCCTCGTACTTGAGCGTCGTGTCGAGGCTCGTCAGCTCGTGGCTTTGGAGAAACACCTCGTGCTGTCGTGGAGCGCGGGAGAGCGTGCCCGATTGGGAGAAGTGATCGACGGTGAGCGCCATGCGGCCGTCTCGGGCGCGGATCTCGGCGAGGCCGGTTTCATCACGCAGGGCGAACGTGGTCGCCTCGGCCACGTCGAGGATGAGCTTCCATTCGTTCTTGGCCTCGATACGCTCGTAGACCCGGACGACGTAGGCGATGCAGTCACGTGCCGTGAGGGGTGATCGAAGGAGCGGCTCTCGTCGGAGCGCGATACCCACGATTCGCCCCGCTTGGGCATCGGGGAACTGGCGAATCGGATGACGGGGATACGCCTTGGCGTGCCGGCCTGCGATCTCTTCGGGGCGATGATGCAAGCTCGAGACGATCACCGACATCACGAGCACGGCCATGCACGAGACGACGAGAGTGGGGATCATGACGACCGTCTCCGCGCAGGGCTCCGCGCCATCACCACGGTGCGGTGGCGATGGCGCGCTCACCGCATCGACCGCTCAGCCCACCAGCATCGCGCTCGCCATGTTGCGATTCGATGCCACCGCCTGACCTTCGCGTCCGGCGACGAGGAGCCCAGCATCGATGACATCGGGGAACATCGCAACCGCCCGCTGGGCGGCGCGCGCCGGCGATACGTCCTCGACGAGCCAGTCGTAAACCGTCTTCGCCAAAAACCTTCTCGCGATCTCCTCGCCCACGCCCGTGCACGCCACGGCGCCGTGCGGGCCGGCATAAACACCGGCGCCCATCAGCGGTGAGTCGCCCACGCGTCCCTTCAGCATGTAGAGCGTGCCGCCCGTCGACGCCGTCGCGGCGAAGCGACCATGGCGATCGCGCACGACCGCACCGACCGTGTCGCAGCCCTCGACATCGCTGCTCGTGATTCGCGCAACGGGGGGCGGCTCGCCGTCGAAGTTCCACACCTTCGCGAGGTCCATGCGCCGGAAGGGATCCGCGTCGACCGCATAGTCTCCATCGCCGTGGCCCGCGAGCTCCGCGAGGGCGCGCGCGTACTTCTTCTTCGCGCCCTCCGTCGTGGGATCGAAGGTCGGGAAACCGAGGCGCCGCGCGAACGCGGTCGCGCCTTCGCCCACCAGCATCAGGTGCGGGGTCTCCATCACGCGCGCGGCCACGAGCACCGGGTTTTGCACGGATTGGATGCACGCCACGGCGCCGAAGCGGCCGTCGCTCGACATCGCCGAGGCATCCATTTCGATGGTGCGACCGTCGAGGCGCAGGTTCGATCCGGTGCCCGCGTTGAAGCGCGGATCGTCCTCGAGCGCGACGGTGGCGGCGAGGGCGGCGGCGAGCGCATCGCCCCCTTCGTCGAGCACCGCGCGGGCGCGCTCGGCCGCGGCGATGCAGCCGTCGGAGAAATGGTGCGGCGAGGCAGCGCCGCCGTGCGTGAGGATGGCGTAGTTCACGGGCGCGGCCCTTCCTTCCCCCAGTAGATCACCTGCTTCCAGGTGTGTGTCACGTCATCGGCGAAGATGACCACGAGATCGCCCGGCTGCGCCAACGCGAGCGCGGTTTCGACGGCCGCAGGCTCGTCGAGCTTGGTGATGATCCGCTCCTCCGCGAGGCCGCCCTCGAGCGCGCCGGTGCGGAGCAGCGCGGCCACTTCACCGGGTGGGCGGCCGCGCCGGCTCGCGTCTTCCTTCGCGATCATCACGTCGAAGCCGCGCGCGGCAACGCGGCCGAGCGCGCGGATGTCGTCGTCGCGACGGTCGCCCGCGGCTTGAATCACGCCGATCGTGCGACCGCGACGAAGGCCGTGCACCAGCTCCACCATCTTCTCCATGGCCGCGGGATTATGGCCGTAATCGACGATGACCCGGAACGGGTGCTCGTCGAAGACGTTGCAGCGACCGGGCGCCTGGAAGAACGACGTCGTGAACGTGCGCAGGCCTTGGCGGATGTGCTCGAGCGTCGCGCCCAGCGAGTAGGCGATCGCGGCCGCGGCGAGCGCGTTCTCCACGTTGAACTTGGCTTTGCCTTCGAAGGTCGCCGGGATCAGGTGCGTCCACGTCACGGGGATGTGGCGATCGCCGTCGTAGATGGTGAGCATCTCGCCGTTCACGCCCTGCTCGAGCACCGCGGCGCGGCCGCCCTCGCGGACGTGCTTGCGCACGTGCTCGTTGGTCGCCGAGCGCGAGAAATACATGATGCGGCCCTCGGCCTCGGGGGCCATGGCGAGCACGAGCGGGTCGTCGGCGTTGAGCACGCTGGTGCCGTTGTCGCGCACGACCTCGACCACGAGGCGCTTCACGAAGGCCAGATCCTCGACGGTCTCGACGCCCGCGAGCCCGAGGTGATCGGCCGACACGTTGAGCACGCAGCCCACGTCGCAGCGATCCCAACCGAGGCCTTCGCGGAGGATGCCCCGCGCGCCGTCTCCAGCACGGCGGCCTCGACCGTGGGATCGGTGAGCACCACGCGCGCGCTCCACGGGCCCGTCATGTCGCCCTTCAGGATGCGCTCGCCGTCGATGTAGATGCCGTCGGTGGTGGTGAGCCCGACGCGCTTGCCGCTCATCTTGAGGATGTGCGCGACCATGCGGCTCGTCGTGGTCTTCCCGTTGGTGCCGGTGATGGCCGCGGTGGGGATGCGGGAGGGCGCGCCGCTCGGGAACAGCATGTCGATCACGGGCGCGGCCACGTTGCGCGGCGTGCCCACGGTCGGGGCCACGTGCATGCGGAAGCCGGGCGCCGCGTTCACCTCCACGATGACACCGCCGTGCTCGCGCACGCTCTTCGAGATGTCCTCGCAGATGAGATCGATGCCGGCCACGTCGAGCCCGATGACCTTGGCCGCGCGGGCTGCGATCTCGGCGTTGTCGGGGTGGATCACGTCGGTCTTGTCCACCGCGGTGCCGCCCGTCGACAGGTTGCCCGTCGAGCGGAGCATGAAGACGTGGCCGTCCTCGAGCACGGTATCGAGCGTGTGGCCGGCGAGCGCGAGGAGCCGCTCGGCTTGGTGATCGATCTCGATCCGTGTCAGCACCTTCTCGTGCCCCACACCGCGCCGCGGATCGACGTTCACCCGATCGACGAGCGCGCGGATGGTGCTCGTGCCGTCGCCCACCACGTGCCCGGGCACCCGCTCCGCGACGGCGACCACGTTGCCGTCGATCACGAGCGCCCGGTGATCGTTGCCCTTGTGGTAGCGCTCCACGAGCACGTAGCTCGACAGATCGTAGGCCTTCTCGAACGCGTCGCGAACTTGAGCCTCGTCGGTCAGGTTCAGCGCCACGCCGCGCCCGTGCGACAGGTCCATGGGCTTGACCACCACCGGGTAGCCGAGATCGTTCGCGGCCTCGGCGGCCTCGTTGGCGGAGCGCACGCGCTCGTGCTTTGGCACCGGCAGGCCTGCGCGTTCGAGGAGCGAGCTCGTGAGCTGCTTGTCCTGCGCGATCTCCACCGCGATGTGCTTCGTGCGGCTGGTGACGGTGGCCTGGATGCGCTGTTGATGCACGCCCCAGCCGAGCTGCACGAGGCTCTGCTCGTTGAGCCGCAGCGTGGGGATGTTGCGGCGCTTGGCCTCCTCCACGAGGCTGCGCGTCGAGGGGCCGAGGGCCACGCGCTCCGCGAGGCGCACGAGCGTCTCCATCTCTGCTTGGAGATCGACGCTCGGCTCGAGCCGCGCCGCGAAGCCCGGCGGGAGGATGCTGCGCAGATACCGCAGCGAGAGATCGCCGGCCCGCCGTCCGACCTGCTCCTCCTCGTAGCTGTAGATCACGTGGTAGACGCCTTCGCGACCCGCGCCGCGCGTCTTGCCGTACGTCACCGGCGTGCCCGCGAGGCACTGCAGCTCGAGCGCCACGTGCTCGGCGATGTGTCCGAACCACGTCCCTTCCTGCAGGCGACGCACGAAGCCGCCGCGCTCGCCGTACGAGCAGCCGTGCTCGTCGAGCGTGGGGATGTCGGCGAGGAGCCGATCGATGAAGCCGGGGATCTTGTCGCTCGGGTATTGCTCGAGCTCTTCGAGATCGAGGGTAAGTCGAATGACGGGCCGGTAGCCGTAGCTGCTCGGCCCGCGGTAGACGCGGGTCTCTTCGAGTTTCACGGGATCTCCTCGGCGCGGGGCGGGGCAGGGGGCGGCTCGGGCGCGGCGCGCCGCTGCGGCGGCCACGTGGGCGTGCGTGTGTCGACACGGAAACCGCAGCCTTGGGTGAGCACGTGCACCGAGAGGCCGAGCAGCGCGGCCGGCTGCGCGTCGGGCGTCTCGTGAATGTCGGTGTGGAGGATCTTGGCGCCGTCGACGATGGTGACCGTCCCGCGGCCGAAGACCTCGATCCGATGATCGGGCTCGATGGCGATGGCCGTGTCCTCGTCGATGCCGACGCCGATGAGGAACGGGTTGTGCGCCACCGCCGCGAAGAGCCTTCCGATGCGGTGCCGTTGCGCGAAGTGCTGATCGATCACGAGCCGCTTGGTGAGCCCGAGCCCGGGCGCCAGCGTGACGCTCGTGCGCCGCGGCGCGTACCCCTTCTTCCCCTGCGCGATCATGTGATCACAGATCACCGACGCGCCGGCGGAGGTGCCCGCCACGATCACGCCCGCGCGGTGCGCGCGGCGGATGGCCTGGGCCAGCGGCGTGCCGCCCAGGAGCGTGACGATGCGGCCCTGCGAGCCGCCGGTGAAGAAGATGGCGGTGGCCCCTTCGAGAAGCTTTAGATGTGAAGGATCTTCGGCGTCGGAGCGCTCCAAAACCCAGACGGTGCGGACCTCGGCGCCCATGGAGCGGAAGATCTGCTCGTAGGTCGCGGAGAGCTCTTCGGGGATGCTCGATGCCGTGGGGAAGAGCGCGATCACCGCGCGCTTGCCACCGGCGCGGGCCACGACTTGGCTGAGCACCGCGCGGTCACCGGCCTTGTCCTCCGCGCCGCCGATGGCGATGAGGGTGCCTTTGTTGGGGTGGCGCGCGGGAGGAGGAGAAATGTCAGAGGACAAAGCGGCCGACGATTATCACGAGCGCGCCCCGAAGCGATAGCGGGCGCCACGCGCAGCGAAGGCTCCTGCGAACCTCGGATCAGTAGCCCGGGCCGCCGGACGAGGTCGTCGGAGGCGGCACGTTCGGGCACATCGGCGCGCTGGACAGGAAGCACACGCTCGTCAGCAGATCGCAGCAGTAGACGCCGAGCTCCGGCGGCGTGCAGGTCTTCTGGCAGTCCGCGTTGACGACGCAGCTGTCCGCGCAGCCCGTGCTGGGAGCGCCGCCGACGCCCGTGGTGACGCTCGTGGTGGGCGCGCCGCCGACGCCGGTGGTGACACTCGTGGTGGGCGCGCCGCCGACGCCGCTGCTCACGGTCGTGGTCGTGGTCGGTGCGCCGCCGACGCCGCTGCTCACGGTCGTGGTCGTGGTCGGTGCGCCGCCGACGCCGCTGCTCACGGTCGTGGTCGTGGTCGGCGCGCCGCCGACGCCGCTGCTCACGGTCGTGGTGGTGGTGGGCGTGCCGCTGCCCACGGTGGTGGTGTTGGGCGCGCCGCCCACGCCCGTCGTGAAGGGCCCGCCGCTGCTGACGGATGTCGTCTGCGTCGCGCCACCGACGCCGTTTTGCACGCCGCCCACGCCGTCGTCGCCGTCGTCGAGGCTCGTCCGGGTACCGCACGAGAAGGCCGAGAGCAGCGCAATGAAGGCGAGCAGCGAGCGCATGGACAAAGGAACCTCCGCGGCGTGTCCGCTCATAACACGACCGCGGAAAGAGAGTCGACCGCGCGGCGTCGCGAGGTCGCGATCGCTCGCTCCTCGCGGCGCGCCGGCGACTTTCCGTCCCACGATCAGCGCGGACGATGCTGCCCGCGGCGAACCGCGATCGAACAGCCGAACGGCGAGGAGCCGCACGGGAACGCGCCGCGCGTGGCCTTGCGGGCCCGTCGCCGCTCGAGCCGGGCGGCGCCGTCGCCGGTGGGGCTTGCGTCCCCGGCGCGAATGACCCGGCCGCGCTTGGCAGGACGCCGGCAGAGGCTCTAAGGTTCGCGACCCGACACCGAGGAGAGACTGCCGTGGCCAAGAACGAAGCCCAGAAGACTGCGATCACCCCCACCCGCACCGAGGACTACGCCGAGTGGTACCAGCAGGTGGTCCGCGCCGGCGACCTGGCGGAGAACTCGCCGGTCCGCGGGTGCATGGTGATCAAGCCGTGGGGCTACGCCATCTGGGAGAACATCCAGCGCGAGCTCGATCGGATGTTCAAGGCCACCGGCCACAAGAACGCGTACTTCCCGCTGTTCATCCCCAAGAGCTTCCTCGAGAAGGAGGCCGAGCACGTCGAAGGGTTCGCCAAGGAGTGCGCGGTCGTCACGCACCATCGCTTGGTCGCGGGGCCCCAGGGCGGTCTCATCCCCGATCCGCAGGCCGAGCTCGAGGAGCCGCTGATCGTGCGTCCCACCTCGGAGACGATCATCGGCGCCGCCTTCGCGAGCTGGGTGCAGAGCTACCGTGATCTGCCGCTGCTCATCAACCAGTGGGCGAACGTCGTCCGCTGGGAGCTGCGCACGCGCCTCTTCCTGCGCACGGCCGAGTTCCTTTGGCAGGAGGGCCACACCGCGCACGCCACCTCCGACGAGGCCGTCGACGAGACGATGAAGATGCTCGGCGTCTACGCCACGTTCGCCGAGGAGTTCATGGCCATGCCCGTGATCTCCGGGAAGAAGACGGAGAGCGAGCGGTTCCCCGGCGCGGTCGACACGTACTGTATCGAAGCGATGATGCAGGACAAGAAGGCGCTGCAAGCAGGCACGAGCCACTTCCTCGGGCAGAACTTCGCCAAGGCCAGCAACATCGTCTTCCAGTCGAAGGAAGAGACGCGTGAGCACGCGTGGACGACCTCGTGGGGCGTGTCCACGCGCCTCGTCGGCGGCCTGGTGATGACCCACTCCGACGACGACGGTCTCATCCTGCCCCCGCGCCTCGCGCCGGCGCACGCCGTCATCCTGCCCGTGTACCGCGGCGACGACACGCGCGCGAAGGTGGACGAGTACATCGACGCGCTCGCCAAGGAGCTCCGCGCGCAGCGCTTCGGCGGCCGCGACGTGGAGATCGAGATCGATCGCCGCGACATCCGCGGCGGCGACAAGCAATGGGAGTGGGTGAAGAAGGGCGTGCCGCTCCGCATCGAGATCGGCCCGCGCGACGTCGACTCGGGCACCGTCATGGTGGCCCGCCGCGATCGCGGCCCGAAGGACAAGCAGCCCATGCCGCGCGCCGAGCTCGTGAGCACCGTGAGCGCGATCCTCGACGACATGCAGAAGTCGCTCTACGCGCGCGCCCGCGCCTACCGCGACGCCTCCGCGCGTCCCATCGACACGCGCGCCGAGTTCGAGGCCTTCTTCAGCGCCAAGAACGAGCGCGAGATCCACGGCGGCTTCGCGCTCTCCGGCTGGTGCGGCGATCCCAAGTGCGAGACCGACGCGAAGGAAGCGCTCAAGGTCACCATCCGCTGCATCCCGATGGGCGGCTACGAAGGCGCTCCCTGGGCGAGCAGCCTCAACGACAAGGGCACCTGCATCATCTGCGGAAAGCCCAGCGAGCGCCGCGTGGTGTTCGCCAAGTCGTACTGAGCCAACGCTTCGAGACGCGATCGGCCGCTCGCAACGATCGGCCGATCGACGTCGGCGTAGCATGCGCGCTCGCTCGGCCGAGCGAGCTTTCCCAACGCTACAGGTGTCGTCGCGTCGCCGCGGCCTCTTCCGCTTCGGCCTCCGCCAGCGCGGTGATCTCATCCGTTTCCGGCGCGTCGTTCGTCGTTTGAATGCGCGCCCCCGTCGCCGCCACGCGCGCGACCTCGACCGGCTCCTTCGCTTCGGCTGCGAGCTGGTTGACCGCGCGTTGGAGGTAGATGGCCATCACCAGCCACATCACCGATCCCGCCAAGAGGTTCACATAGGGAATCGCGCTGAAGATGCCGGTCGCCACCGCGAACCCGCGCGGCACCGCGTTGGGGCGGCCACGCAAGCGGTATTGAAGGTTGATGCGATCGGCGATGCGAATGGTGTTGAAGACCACCCAGTAGAAATTGAAGTACGGAATGAAGTTGAAGCCGATCCCTTTGGCGGCGGTGGGATCGTTGTGTTGTGCGCGGGGCAACCGATCGTGCAGGAGGTTGAAGCGCACGAGCGACGCGAAGCCCAGCGTGAATACATGTAGAACCACGGTTGCCCAGACCGGGAACGCTTCGAGCGAGTGTGCTGCCAGGGCGGCACGCTCGCCTGGGCTGAGGCGGGCGACGTCGGTGTTGTAGACATCGGTCGGGGTCGGCGGCGGGGCGCCGGCCCGGTGGGCGAGGAGGTCGACGCGCATCGCCTCGTTCTGGGAACGGAGACGCTCGTTTTCAGCGCGCAGGTCGTCGACCTGCCCCGCGAGCGCGTCGCGGTCCGAACGGAACATGGCCGCGAGTATAGCGCCGCGCGCCGAGGCGGCAGCCCGGGTGCTGGGGGAGTGTCGATATCCGCTCCGAAAACGGGGTGCGACGCGGCAGATCGCGTATGCTGCTGGGCAGTGCGCACGGTGGAGCAGATCGTCGAGCAGATACGCGCGGCGTCGGGGGCCGACTTCGCTTTCGTGCTGACCCGCAAGGGACGCCTCGTGACCCATCGCGCACCGCGCGACATGCCGGAAGAAGGTCGAGCCCGCCTCGTGCGCGCCGCACGCCCGCTGCTCGGCACCGATCGGGTCATCGAGGTGACCGTCCCGCGTGAGGAGATCGTGCCCTACGGCGGCGCGGCGCCGGTCGACGTCTACCTCGGCGTGGTCGCCGAACAAGCCATCATTTGCGTGGTGATGGCGACCTGGGCGGACAAGCTTCGCGTCGCGCCCGCCATCGAAGCCGGCATGCGATCCATCGCGCCGCTTCTGAAGCGCGGCCTACCGAGCACCCGTCGCGCCGGCGCAGACGTCGAGCCCGCGAAAGGCTCGCCCTACCACTCCGATCGCGCGCCTCACGCATCCACACCGCCCAGCGAATCACCGCCGTTCGTCGACCTGCGCGCATCGTTGATCCCCGAAATCCCACGCGGTCCTTCGTTGCCGGAGATCTCGTTGGGTGAAGCGTCGCTCGGTCGCGCATCGTTGGCTGCGATCGGTCGCGACATCGGGCTCGCCGGATCCTTGCCGGACATCGCGATCGGGGAAGCGCCGCTCGGGCGCGCGTCGCTCGCGGCGATTGGTCGCGAGGCCGGGTACACGGGATCGCTACCGGAAATCTCGATCGGCGAAGCATCGCTCGGTCGCGCGTCGCTCGCGGCGATTGGTCGCGAGGTCGGGCATACGGGATCGCTACCGGAGATCTCGATCGGCGAAGCGTCGCTCGGTCGCGCATCGCTGGCCGCGATTGGTCGCGAGGCCGGGCACACGGGATCGCTACCGGAGATCTCGATCGGTGAAGCGTCGCTCGGTCGCGCATCGCTGGCCGCGATTGGTCGCGAGGCTGGGCGCACGGGGTCGTTGCCGGA
Organism: Minicystis rosea; assembly: GCA_001931535.1. GTDB lineage: Bacteria > Myxococcota_A > Polyangia > Polyangiales > Polyangiaceae > Minicystis > Minicystis rosea. Next base: position 3,735,456 of record CP016211.1, on the reverse strand, counting down.
CATCGCGATTGGCGAGACTTCGCTCGGCCGTGAGTCGCTCGCCGCCATCCGTCGCGAGGGCGGCGGAGCAGCGGGATCGCAACCGGACATCACCGTGAGCGAAGCCGCGCTCGGTCGTGAGTCACTCGCGGCCATTCGTCGTGAGAGCGGCGCGACGTCGCCGGATATCTCGTTGGGCGAGGCGTCGCTCGGTCGCGAGTCGCTCGCTGCGATCGAGCTGGAGCGCGGCCCTCGGCAGCGCCCGGCATCGTCACCCGAAGGGATCCGCGTCGAGCTGGTGAGCACGCCCGATGCCGAGGCGCCGGGCAGTGATCGCCTCACCTTGCCCTGGGCCGAGCCGCCCGTGCCCGTTGGTCGCGCGACGTTGCCGTGGGTCGAGCCTCCCGTGGATGCCAAGCGCGCCTCGGACGCCGCTCGTCTCGGCCGCAAGCTCGCTCCGCCGAAGATGACCATCAAGCTGGAGGACGCCGACGCCGCCGTCCTCGAGGTCGCCAAGGCGCGCCCCACCGCGAAGCGCTAGCGAATCGCGTCGTCACGCGTCGATCGACGCGCAGCCGATCCTCTTCACGTCGCGAAGCTCGAGACCAGCGCGGCCCAATCCGCACTCTCGGGAAGGCGACCTTCCGCGCGCTCCGGGCGACCGCCGCCGCGCCCGCCGGCATGCGCGGCCGCGCGCTTGAGGAACGCTCCGCAATCGAACGTGGACGCCGCGCCGCGCGCGATCATGACGGCGAGCCCACCTTCTCCGCGGCCCGCGAGAAACGCGACCGCGCTGGGATTCTCGGTGATGCGTGTCGCGAGCGCGCGGAGCAGATCGGGGCCGGCATCCTCGACGACGGCCACGGCGCGCCCCGTCGCGGCAGCCTCCGCAGCGAGCGACGTGGCCAATGCATCGGCGAGGCGACCGCGCACGCGGCCGAGCGCTTCGCGTGCTTCACCGAGCTCGCGCTCGCGCTTCGCCACGGCGACGGGAACATCGAGCGGACCGCAGGTGAACCCCTTGCCGAGCTCGCGCAGCACGGCGGCCTCGCGCCACAGCTCGGCGCGCGCGCGACCGCCCGCCGAGAAGCTCAAGCGCACCTTGCCCTTGTAGCGCTCGAGCCCGACGACGCGCACGAGCCCGACCTGCGCGCTCCGCGTGCAATGCGTCCCACCGCAGGGCGTGAAGTCGAAATCACCGACGGCGACGACGCGGATGTTCTCGGTAACCTTGGGCGCCCGGCGCAGCGGCAGCGCGGCGAGCTCCTCGGCCGAAGGGAAGAACGCGCGCACCAGCACATCGTCGTCGACGACGCTGTTGACGAGATCCTCGGCCTCGGCGACGCGCGCCTCCTCGACGGCTTCGCGATCGAGATCGATCGTGCAGATCGTCTCGCCGAGCCGCGACGACACCGTCTCCGCGCGCGCGACATCGGCGAGCGCCCGCGACAACATGTGCTGCCCCGTGTGCAGCGCCATGTGCACCCGCCGGCGCGCACGATCCACCGCGCCCGCCACCTCGTCTCCCACGGCCAAGGCCGCGCCGCCCTCGAGCATGTGATGTACGACGCCGTCATCGTCGACCTGCACGTCCACGACCCGTCGTCCTGCGAGCTCGCCGCGATCGGCCATCTGCCCGCCTGCCTCGGGATAGAACGCAGTCCGATCGAGGATCACGCTCGGCGCACCGTTGAACGCGCTCACCGCGATCACGCGGGCCTCGAAGGCAAGGTGGAGAGAATCAGCGTAGTAGAGGCGCTCGGTCGCAGGCATCGCGCGAGGGTTAGCACGACCCCACGCCGAGAAGGAAAGCCTCGGCGATCGACGAACGTGGTTTCGAGGACGCGCCCGTGCTCGTCAGTCGTGCAAGCTCGGCAGCACCGCATCGCGCAGGACCGTCGCGAGCTGATGGAGCTGCGCGCAGTGCGCATCGCGATCCGCGCCGGCGTAGCCGCGAATCCAGAGGTGGCCTTCTTCGAACATACGCCGGAGCGGAAAGCGCTCGGCGGCTCCGCTGTCCTCGATGTTCGTCGCCGTCGCCCCCAGCTCGCCGAGCAGGAACGACGCGACCTCCGCCGTCGACGCGTAGCCCGGTGTCGCGATGGCGGTGTGCGTGAGATAGAAGGGGGCGCCGCCCGCGCGCGCATTGCGCGCTGCCTCGACGAAGGCCGGGAGCTGCCCGTGCTCGACGGTGCGCCCTCCGTTGGCGTAGCCCGCATAGAGCGAGTCGAGCAGCACGACGGCGCCGATGCGCGGCGTACGGCGCGCGAGGATCTGCGTGACCGCGCCGTACCCCGCGCTCCACGAGCTGAGGACGATGACGCGGGCCCGCGCGCTCGGCAGACCATTCGTGGCAGCGACCTCTGCCTCGATTGCGGAGACCATCTTGTCGAAGCTGTCGGGCTCGGCCACGACGCGCTCGTACGCCCGCGATCCGACGCCCGCATCGACCGCCGCGATGACGAGCCCGAGCCCCTCGGGCGCGAGCTGCTTGCGTACCGGCTCGGCGCCGTGGAAATGCACGAGCAGGCGGAAGCCGCCGTTCTCGTCCACGCCGTGCCCCACGGGCACGAGCGCGCGCCCCATGGGCACCTTTCGCCACCCGCCGTAGTCACCGAAGCCTCGATCCGCGAAGTGGCAGCCCGCGGCGCGCTCGTCGTCCGTGGGCAGCTCCTCGAGCCCGCGCACCGGCGCTCCGCTCGGCAACGGCGGCGGCAAGCCGGGACCAGTGGTGACCGCGGAGCTCGCCGGAGCGCTGGCCGGAAGGCTGCGCGCTGCCGCCGCTCCACCGAGCACGACGAGCGCGCTCACGAGCAGCACCACTCCATCGCGCTTGCTGCCGGCCGGTGATTCTCCGGCTCGCGGAGCCATCGACCTAGAAGCCGGGATTCGTGAAGATCGGTACCTTGTCCGTCGACACGCGCTTGATCGGCTTGTCCGAATCCGCCGCCTTTCCGCTCGGCGCAACGCCGGGGAGAGGGCCTGCGGGCACGGCCTTCTTCTTGTCCTTGTCGTCCGCGTCGGGGAGGCTGTTCACGCTCAGCGCCGTGCTCGTCGGTGCGGCGCTCGCGCTTGCCGTTGGTGCGACCGTCGGCGCGGCGCTCGCCGTGACCGTGGGCGCCGCCGTCACCGCTGCTTGGGTGGCGACGACGGGCGGGCTCGTGCCCACGCCTTGCGTGTGGCCGCTCGGCGCGTTGGAGCGCAGCAGCACGACGCCACCGAGCACCACCGCGACGGCAGCCGCCGCCCCGACGAACAACGGCACCCGCGTCCTGCGCAGGCCCGGCAGCTCGTCGCCGGTGGCGGAGACCACGGGTTGATCCGTCCTCCCAGCCTCCGATGTCGGCGGAGCCCACGATTGCCCGGGCGTGGACGTCGGACCGCCGGAGGTCACCGACGTGCGGTCGACCAGCAGGTCTTCCTTCACGCCCGAGTTCATCTTCGTGAGGACGATCTCGGACACGCCCTCGTGCACCGTCTGCGGCACGACCACGGCCTGATGCGTGCCGGTCGCGAAGCGCTCGTCTGCGGTGCGCACTGCATCGCGCACGGCCGCGCGCCGCTTGGCCCCGCGCTCGCCCATCAACGTGCGCACATAGGTGCCGAGATCCTCGTCACCCACGCCCAGCGTCGCGGCGGCGCGCTCGATCGCGGCGCCGAGCTCGGCCATCGTTTGATAGCGCTTGTCGGCGTCCTTCTGCAGGCACTTGATCAGCACCTGCTCGACCTCGGCCGGGAAGCTCGGGTTCTTCACCCGCGGCGGCAACAGCGGTCGCGAGATGATGTTGCGCATCGTGACGAGATCGTTCTCGCCCATGAACGGGTGCAGCCCCGTCGTGAGCTTGTAGAGCACGATGCCCATCGCGAAGATGTCGGTCCGTCGATCGACGAGGCCGCCGCGCGCCTGCTCCGGCGACATGTACGGGACCTTGCCCTTGAGCTGCCCCGCCGTGGTCTCGCCGCCCGCGCGCCCCATCGCCTTGGCCACGCCGAAGTCGACGAGCTTGATGATGCCGTCGTACGTCACGAGGATGTTCTGCGGCGACACGTCGCGGTGCACGAGCTGGAGCGGGATGTCGTTCTCGTCACGCAGCTCGTGCGCGGCGTGCAGGCCGCCGCACGCTTGCGCGAGCATCCGCAGCGTGAGCCGGATGGGGAGCTGCGCCTGGTTCTTCCGCGCGGCCTTGTGGATGACGCTGAGCGCCTCGCCGTCGATCCACTCCATCACGATGTAGAGGATCTCGTCCTGCTCACCGAGGTCGAGGATCTCGCAGACGTGAGGGTGATGAATCTTCGCGGCGAGCGCGGCTTCATCGAGGAACATCTGCTCGAACTGCGGATCTTCCGAGAGCGTGGGGAGCATCGTCTTGATGGCCACGGTCTTCTGGAAGCCGCGCGAGCCGCGCTGGCGCGCCGCCCAAACGGTCGCCATCCCGCCCTGTGCGATGGGGAGCAGGAGCTCGTAACGGCCCAGCACCATCCCCGGCGTAAGCTTCTCGTTCGTGCTCATCGGAAGCGGTGTGCTCTCCTGTCCAGACCCTCGTCCCCTGCCTGCGCCGTCCCCAGCGAGCGAGAGCTCTCGGCGCGCGACGTGAGGCGCACGCTGTCGGCGCTCCCCATGCCGGCAGCACCAAGGTGCCGTTTGTCCCGTGCAGCCTAGCATCCCTCGACCCGACGCGGACAACGGGGACGATGGAAACGAAACAGGCCACCTCTCGTTGGAGAGGTGGCCTATGTATGCCTGGGTCGGATGTTCCCGGCGAGATGAGCGCTGGGCCATCCAGCGCGGGGTTTGAGGCCCCACCCTGACTCAGCGCCGGCACTTCCAGCGCAGGGGTTGGGGCCCCATCGTGACTCAGCGCCGGCTCGTCCGGCGCGGGGTTTGGGGCCGCTTGCGGCCCCATCGTGACTCAGCGCCGGCTCGTCCGGCGCGGGGTTTGGGGCCGCTTGCGGCCCCATCGTGACTCAGCGCCGGCTCGTCCGGCGCGGGGTTTGGGGCCGCTTGCGGCCCCATCGTGACTCAAAGATCACGCGCCTGCGGGGACCGGCCCGAAGAGCTTCTCGTAGATGCGAGAGAGGCCGTCGCGCGCCTGCGGCGTGAAGCCGTTGACCGCGTAGGGCCAGCGGGCGCCGTCCATCTTCGCCTGGTTGCAAGAGAACGAGATGAGGAGGTCGACCTCGGGCGCGTTGGGCTGCTGGAACACGAAGCCCATGCCCGGCGTGAAGCACGGCTGCGTCTGCGGCGTGAAGCTCGCGTCGCTGCCGAAGATGTCGAGCAGCTGACCCTTCAAGCTGTCGTCCGCGAGCGGCATCTGCGCGACGATCGAGTAGCCCTTGAACTGCGGGAGCTGCTGTTGCTGCTGCTGCCCGGGGATGAGACCGGGGAGCGCGTTCTGCAGGCCGGGCACTACGTTTTGCAGGCCCTGCAGGGCCGCTTGGCCCATCTGCTGAAGCTCCGGCGGGACGCCGGGGAGGCCGGGCAGCGCGCCGCCCAGCGGGCCTTGCGGCGCTTGCGGCGCCTGGAGGCGAAGGACGGTGACCTGCGCGCGATCGAGTTGATCGAACGGCGCGGTCCGCGCAGCGCAGCCGAAGGCCAGGGGAAGAAGCGCGACCAAGCCGGCGAAGTTGCGGAGGGTGTTCATGTCGGTATGGACGAGCATGTACCACGCACGGTGCAGAAGATAGAAGCGACGGGCGTCGCAACCGTGCTCTCGACCGGGGCGTGGTCGCCGCGGCGACCGCCGATGAACGGCGGATATGCATGCTGCCGAGGCCGGCGTGACCGACCTAGAGGTGCGCACGGCGCCGTCGAACGAAGGCGCCCGTGCGTGCTTCGTGGGGGCAGGCGCTTCGTCGAGAGAGCGCCGCCTCACACGAGAGGTCAGCCCGCGGACTCGGACGCGGGGGACTTCTTCTGCTTCGCGGCCTTGCGCGCCTCGGCCTCGAGCAGGCCGATCCGCGCCTTCTGGCCACGCTTGATCCGCTTCTTCTTCAGCGGGGTCGCCAGCCACTCGTGCCGCAGACGGATGTTCCACTTCGGGGTGTTCGCCATGTTCCTTTGCTCGTCCTTCGAGGGGCAGGCGCAATAGCTCGCGCCTATCCGTCCGTCAAGTGTCTTCGATGATCCAGCGCCGGCTCGTCCGGCGTGGATCATGGGTCTGGTGTGGGTTAATCCGGAAGCTTGGTGAGCGTGACGTCGAGCTGGAGCGGCGCATCGCCTTCACGTGCTTCCACCAGCTTGTCCCACGGGAAATAACCGAGCTTCTCGACCGTGATCCGATGCTTCCCCGGCGGCAGCGCCACGCCGCGCTTCTGCACGTAGGCGAAGGCGCCGAGGTACTTGTCGTCGATCGTCACCGACGCGTCCGGCGGGGCGCCGCCGACGCGCAACGAGGTCGTGCGCGGGGCCGCGCCCGCGCAGGCCGCGAGCGTGAGAGCGAAGAGAGGAAGCAGCCGTTTCATGATCACTCCCACTCGATGGTGGCGGGCGGCTTCGACGAGATGTCGTAGACGACGCGGTTCACGCCACGCACCTCGTTGATGATGCGCGAGCTGGCGCGCGCGAGGACGTCGTGCGGGAGGCGCGCCCAGTCCGCGGTCATGCCGTCGGTGGAGTCGACGGCGCGGAGCGCGATGACCTCGTCGTACGTGCGCTCGTCACCCATCACGCCGACGGTGCGCACGGGCAGGAGCACGGCGAAGGCCTGCCAAACCTTCTCGTAGTCGCCCGAGGAACGGATCTCTTCGTCGAAGATGGCGTCCGCGGCGCGCAGGACGCGGAGCCGCTCGTCGGTGATCGTGCCGAGGCAACGGACCGCGAGACCCGGGCCGGGGAAGGGGTGCCGATAGAGGACCTCGTGCGGCATGCCGAGCGCGGTGCCGGCGGCACGGACTTCGTCCTTGAACAGCTCACGCAGCGGCTCGACGAGGCCGAGGTGCATGCGCTCGGGGAGGCCGCCCACGTTGTGGTGGCTCTTGATGACGGCGCTCGGGCCCTTGAACGACACGCTCTCGATGACATCCGGGTAGAGCGTTCCTTGGACCAACCATTTCGCGTCCTCGACCTTTTTTGCTTCTTCCTCGAAGACCTCGATGAAGACGCGGCCGATGATCTTCCGCTTCTTCTCGGGATCGCTCACGCCCGCGAGCTCCTTGAGGAAGCGGGCCCCGGCGTCGACGTGCACGACGCGGAGGTTGAAGTGATCGCGGAACATGCGGACCACGGTCTCCGGCTCACGGAGACGGAGCAGGCCGTTGTCGACGAAGATGCAGGTGAGCCGATCGCCGAGCGCCCTCTGACAGAGGACTGCTGCGACCGAGGAGTCGACGCCGCCCGAGAGGCCGAGGATGGCGCGATCTTTCCCGACCTTTTCGCGCACGGCGGCGACCGCGTCCTCGATGAAGGACGCGGGCGTCCATGAAGCGGAGAGGCCGGCGACGTCGAAGAGGAAGGCCTCGAGGAGCTCGCGGCCCCGTGGGGTGTGCGCGACCTCGGGGTGGAATTGGATGCCGTAGATGCGGCGCGCTTCGTTCGCGATGGCGCAGAGCGGAGAGCCTTTGGTGGTGCCGATGGCGGTGAAGCCTTCGGGAAGGGCGGCGAGGCGATCGCCGTGGCTCATCCACACTTCGAGATCGTCGCCGGGAGCGAAGCGGCCGAAGATGCCGGCCGGACGCTCGACGTGGACGCGGGCGCGGCCGTACTCGCCGCCTTCGTCGGATCGCTCGACCTTGCCGCCGAGCAGGAAGGCCGTGAGCTGCAGGCCGTAGCAGATGCCGAGCACGGGCACGCCGAGATCGAAGATCTCGGGGCCGATGCGCGGAGCGCCTTCGCCGTACACGCTGGCCGGGCCGCCCGAGAGCACGACGGCGCGCGGGGCGAGCGTGCGGACGGTGGCGAGCGGGATGTTGAAGGGATGGATCTCGCAGTAGACGCCCGCCTCGCGAATGCGGCGCGCGATGAGCTGTGTGTACTGGGAGCCGAAGTCGAGGACGAGCACGAGCTCGCGGGGCGACGTCGTCATGATGGCCCCGCGGCTAGCATGGGCGCGTCCGCGGAGCCACCCGGTGCAGCGCGATGGCCATCCCGTCCCGCTGATCGACGCATCTAGGCTGCCGCTCGCCTGCGTGTTACGGCCTCGATCGGGCCGCTCGGCGGCCGATGCGCATGCACAACGTCGTTCGATCGATGATTGGGATGGCCCTCGCCGCGAGCGTCGCCTCGTGCGAAGGCGGGACGCAGTTCGCCGTGAAGTACGCGCCGGAGTTCGCGCCTGGGCGCAAGTCGGTGGCTATCTTCGGCGTGTTTCAAGCGGGCCGCATGAGCCAAGATGCGTGGATGCCGCTCTCGGGGCGCGTCTCCGGCGTGCTCGGCCGGCCCTCGTCGTCGTGTCCCGTGGCGTTCAGCGACGCGCTCAAGAACGCGGACGCCGAGCTGTACGAGAAGCTCGACGAGGAGGTCGCGCAGAACGGGATCGCCGACGACATCATCGATTTGGTGGCGGGCAAGACTGACGCCGAAGTGATCATGACGGTGTCGATGCACGGTCGCATCGACCGGGGAAAGACGCCCTCGGTCGGCGACGATCCCACCGTGTCCGGCGCGCGCACCGCGGCGATGCCAGGACAGCGCAGCCGCGCCGAGGCGGGCGCTGCGCGTCGCCGTCATCGCGGCGGCGGGACCACGATGGCGTGGCATGGGCTGGAGCTGTCGGCTTCGCTCTACTCGGTGAAGCTCAAGCGCTCGGTGGGGCGCATTGCGATGCGCTATTCGGGCTCGAACATCGACGAGGCGGTCACGCTGTTCGCGCAGAAGATCGGCGCGGAGCTCCCCGGATCGACGTGCCGGGAGTGGACCTTCGCCAAGCCGCAGTGACGCGGCTTCAAGGCTTCGGCGCGGCAGGCGGAGGAGCGGCCGGCGCCGCGGGAGCCGCCGACGGTGCGGCGTCGGGAGCCTTTTTCGGAGCGCTCTTGCCGCTGTCGAGATCGTAGCCGCGCGGCTTCTCGTACTCGGGCGGAGGGAGATCGGACGGAAGCGACTTCGCGGATTGCGCGGGGCCGCAGGCCGCGGTGGACGCGAGGATCGTGAGCGCGAGGAGCGATCGCATCAAAGGGTGGTCTCCGAGGGAGAGTGGGTCTTCGGGCCTTTGCTCTTGGGGATCGGCTTGGGGGCCGGCTCGTCGTCGTCGTCGTCCGAGGGCGCCGCGAACGGATCGGGCGGCACCTGGAGCTCGGGCTCGGGTGCAGGTGCGGGCTTCGGCTTTCCGGGCTTCGACCGCGGCGCGTGCGGCACCTCGGGGCGGGCCGTGGGTGCATCGAAGCTCACGCCGGAGGCGCCCACGGCGCCCATCGGGATGCCCGCGGCGGGGCCGGTGATCGCGAGATCTTCCGGCACGTCGCGGCTGCAGGCCGCAGACGAAAGCACGAGGGCAGCGAGGAGCGTCGTCCGACGCGACATGTGCCCACGCTAGCACGAACGGACACGGGACGGCCGGGCGGCCTCGGCCGACGCGTCGAGTAGGGTACCCAACCGCAGCGAGCCGGAGTAGGTTTCGCCCCGTGGAGCCCCTCGACCATCCGTTCGGCGCGATCTGCGCCCGTGCTCGCGCTGCAGCGCGGGCGCTCGCGCCCGTGGGTCGCGATCGCAAGGATCGCGCGCTCCGCGCCGTCGCCGAAGCGTTGCGCAAGGCCGCGATTCGGCCCTCGGCCTTGCTCGACGAGAACGCCGCCGACGTCGCGGCGGCGCGCGCCGCCGGTGTCGCGGAGTCGCTCGTCGACCGCCTCGTGCTCGACGAGAAGCGGCTCTCCGCGCTCGCGGACGCCGTGCTGGAGATCGCGTCGTTCGACGATCCCGTCGGCGAAGTGCTGGGCATGAAGCGGCGGCCGAATGGCCTGTTGATCGGGCAGGTGCGCATCCCGCTCGGCGTGATCGCGATGATCTACGAGGCGCGCCCCAACGTCACCGTCGACGCGGCGGCGCTGTGTCTCAAGAGCGGCAACGCCGTGCTCCTGCGCGGCGGCAAAGAAGCAGCGCGATCCAACGCCGCGCTGGGCGCGCTGGTGCGTGATGCCATCGCGTCCGTCGGGCTGCCGGCCGACGCGGTGCAGATCGTGCCGCCGGGATCGCGCGAAGAGATCAAGACGCTGGTCGGCCTCACGGGGCAGATCGATCTCGTCATCCCGCGCGGCGGCGAGGGCCTGATTCGCTTCGTCGCCGAGCACGCGCGGGTGCCCGTCATTCAGCACTACAAGGGCGTTTGCCATCTCTACGTCGACGCCGAGGCCGATCTCGACATGGCCGTGCGGCTCGTCGAGAACGGCAAGCTCCAGCGGCCGGGCGTGTGCAATTCGCTCGAGTGCTTGCTGGTGCATCGCGCATCGGCGACGGCGCTGCTCCCGCGTCTCGGCGCGTTCGTGGAGACGCGCGGGCTCGAGGTGCGGGCCGACGCCGAGGCCGTGCTCCTCGTGCCCGGCGCGAAGGCGGCGACCGAGGCCGATTGGGGGACGGAGTTCTTGGCGCCGATCCTGGCCGTGCGCGTCGTGGGCTCGCTCGACGAGGCGCTCGATCACATCGCGCGCTTCGGCTCGAACCACACCGAGGTCATCTGCACGACGCGCTACGATCACGGGCAGCGCTTCCTCCGCGAGGTAGACGCGAGCTGTGTGCTCGTGAACGCCTCGAGCCGCTTCAACGATGGCGGCGAGCTCGGCCTCGGCGCCGAGATCGGCATCTCCACCACCAAGCTCCATGCCTACGGCCCGATGGGCCTCGAGAGCCTCACCGCGCTCAAATGGATCGCCTACGGCGACGGCCAGACGCGCTGAGGATGGGTTTCTCCAGCGATTGATTGCGAGGCTAGTTTGACGACGACGAAGAAGCGTTCGGAAGGCGAAGCGAAGAAGACGGCGAAGCGGTCGACCAAGACGACCTCGGGGGCGGCGAAGACGGGCACCCGCACCGCCGCGAAGACGGCCCCCAAGCCGCGCATCCACGCCTCGCACACGGAAGGAAAGAAGCCCGCGGCGCGGCGCGCTCGCCCGACCGGCGGCACGCTCACGCCCGCGCCCAAGGCCAAGAGCACCGGCGCCCGCAAGACGCCGCTCGCCGGGCCGAAGCGGGCGCCCGGCACGAAGCGCAGCGTGCCGCCGCCCGCGCCCGAGCCGTCGAGCGCATCGCGCGAGCTCGCGCTGGCGCTCGCGGGGGCCGGCATCGACAAGAAGGCCATCGGCATCGAGATCCTCGATGTCACCGGCAAGGTCGACTACGCCGATTACCTGGTGGTGATGACGGGCCGATCGGATCGGCACGTGAGCTCCATCGCGACCGGCATCGAAGAGGCCATGCGCCGCCGCAAGATGGCGCCTCTCTCCATGGAGGGGCTCACGGGCGCGACGTGGGTCCTCATCGATTTCGGTGATGTCGTGGTGCACGTCTTCCAAGAGGACGCGCGCGCCGTCTACGACATCGAGGGCCTGTGGATCGACGCGAGCCGCGTGCCGGTGCCCGAAGCCGACAAGGCCGAGGGCGCGGCGCCGAAGGCCGGCGACTGATGCGCATCGTCGTCGTCGCGGTGGGGCGCGTGAAGGATCGCGCCCTGCGCGCGGTGCTCGACGATTACTTCGGTCGGGTGCGCCGCTACACGGCCTGCGACGAGATCGAGTTGGCCGACGCTCCCCACGCCAAGCTCGAGCCGCTCTTCGCCAAGCACACGGCGGAGGCGACGACCATCGCGCTCGAGATCGGCGGCCGCATGCTCGGCAGCGAGCCGTTCGCCGCCGCCATCGAGAAGGCCTCGGCGCGCCACAAGGGCGTCGTGGCCTTCCTCATCGGCGGCGCCGACGGATTGCCGCCTTCCGTGTCGAAGGCCGCGCACGATCGCTGGAGCCTCTCGCCGCTGACGTTTCCCCACCGGCTCGCGCGGCTCGTGCTCATCGAGCAGATCTATCGATCGATGACCATCCTGCGCGGCGAGCCCTACGCGCACTGAAGGTCGTCGCGAGGCTCCGCATCACGGCGCGCAATCGATGAACGTGAGCGCCGCCGTGGCCGGCTCGTGATGATGATCACGGGAGGCATGAACGAAGTACGTCCCGCTCCAGACCGCATCGTTGAGATCGGTGTGGTTGTTCGACGATAGATCGAACGGTGTGCCAACCCGCTTTCCTCGGTGCTCTCGGACGAGCGCGGGCTGCGGCAAGGCCTCGTAAATGCGGCCGCCGGGGCCTCGCGGCGGTGGAACGGCGAGCGAATACACCCGAGCGTCGATGGCATCGTTGGGCCGCACCGACGTCGCGCCCGCCGACTTCATGCGCTGCCCATCGAAGATGCCCTCCGGCTGCAGCACGCCGTCGCGGAAGACCGCCCAGCCGCGGCGCTGGCCGAGCGTGGCCGGCTCCCACGTATCGGACGACAGCATCTCCACGTGGCCGAGATCGCCTCCTCGCTTCGATTCGATGACGCCGCCGGCGCCGAGGGTCAGCGTTTGCCATCGATGCTGCAAACGATCCCTCGCGGGAGCGATGGCCGCGGGGAACAACAACAACGCGACGCGCTCATCGTCGATGATCTGGTGAAGGAGGATATCCATGTCGGCGAGGCCCAGATCGACGCGCGCACCCAGGGGATGCGCGTCGTAACCCACGGGGAGCCCCCACCAGCGCGCGATTTTCTTTTGCCAATCCCAGCGACGGATGACCACGATGAGCCCGCCGCGGAGAGCATGAATGCGCTCGACCGTGAGATCGGAATCGAGCGCGACGGTCACCGTCGTCCCTGTCACGCCCGCGGCGGTGATCGGTTGGAGGATCAGTGAAGTGTTGTTCGGTCGCCACGCGGCGAGACCGCCGGCCGGGCCAAACCCGACGATGGGCGCGTCCCCTTCAATGGGGCCGAGCGCCACCGTTCGAGCTGGTTTGCAAGCGGCGGCACCCGCGTTTTCGAGCGTGGGATAGCGTGGCCACGGCGCGCTCGTCGCGGGCGTGGGCGCGCCGGCGTCCGGCGGAGACGCCGCATCGGGAGCGCCTGCGTCGGGGGAGGCTGCGTCGGACGGATGTACGGACGCCGGTGGCGGCGAGCACGAGGCGCAGGCCAGGATGGTGAGGAGCGGGCCGAGAGGCAGATATCGAATCGAGGCCATGAGCATCACCCGGGAAGGGGCGCGACCTCGGTGTTGCGAAGGATGGTTTCGATGTCGCGCAAACGCATCGCGCGGAGGATACCTGGAGCGCGGTCGCGCACCACCGGCCGGCACGGAGCCGACGGCGCCGCGCCGTGCGAGCCCCGCCTCGGCATCCCGTCGGCGCGGCTCGCTCTCCTGATCAGGCCGGCGCTCCGTCCTTCTTCGGCGCGGTGCTCTTCCTCTTCGTCGTGGTCTCGAGGAGGCCGCTCAGGTTGTACTCCGCGGCGCGCTTGCGATTGGCGTGCTCGTTCCAATAGGCGCGGCCCACCTGCACCAGGGTCTTCACGTTGGTGTAGGCGCGCCCGTCGAGCTCGTTGACCGACGACGTCTCTTGCTTCGCGTCTTGCTGCGTGCCTTTCTTCTGCTCCGCGAGCGACGGCAGCTCGGCCAGCGCCTCCGTCACCTTGGCGAGGAAATCGGCGCGCGCCTGCGCCTCGGCCGGCGCGGGCGCGAGGACCGGCTCGGCGAGCAGGGCCGCGAGCGTCGTGAGCCGCGTCCGCAGCTTGGCCGAGTCGTTGCCGATGCGGCCACCCAAGCCCTCGATCTTGGCCGCGAGATCGGTGGCCACCTGCTTCGTCTGCTCCGGCATCTCGCCCGCGGCCGGCTTGCGGTGCGTGATCGCGGACATCACCAGCGTGACGCCGCTGCGGAGCACGAGCTTCCCCGCGTCGACGGCGTCGCCTTCCACCCGGCGCGCGCCCTTTTTGGTGCCGCGCCCCCGGTCGCGCTCGGCGACGGCCACTATCAGCCCGCTGCGATGTTCCTTGAGCTCGTCCAGCAACGATTGCCCGTAACCTCGTGTGGCAAGCAGCACGATGTCCGCCGTGGCGAGCGGGAGCAGACGATCGATTTCGGCGACGATGTCCGCGGAGTCGAAGCGCTCACCAATCTTGATGAAATCCTGGGCCGTGACGGGGATGAATGACATGACCGAACCTCCTTTCGGGGTGCGTGAAGACGGATGCTGAGATTCGAAACAGCGAGTGTCAACCGGCTCCCTCCCGCGAAAAACGTGCTCGATACCGTGTCTCGCATTCACACCATCATCGACCCGTGCACGGCGCCGGCTGCGGCCATCACCCCGTCGTCACCACCAAGGTTCGTCCCACCATTCCCGAGCTCGTGGTCCCCGAGGCGCCGAGCGGTCCGACACGGACGCTGAGCAGGCCTTGGCCGGCTTTGTCGGCGCGCACGCGGAGCGTCAGCGTGATCGCGGGCTGCGGCGGGAGGGGCGGCGCGCTCTTGTCGCGCCGCTCGCTCGGCGCGAAGCCCGCTTGGATCTCGCTCTTCGCGAGCTCCGCCCGCGCGACGGCGCCCTTCCGGACCGGCGTGCTCGGCGGACCGTCGCCTTCGACCGCGACCGCGCTCGAGAGCCCGTCGGCGAGCGCCGCGCCGGAGACCTCCACGAAGAGCCCGCGCACGGGCCCTCCGCGGTTCTCCACGCGCACCCGCAGCGTGATCTCGCCGCCCAGCGTTCCGCGCCACGGCGTCGCCGGATCCGCGCTCACCGCGAGCGACGGCGCGCCCTTGTGGCGCTCGGGGCCCGGCGGTGGCCGCGGCGGCTCCACCGGCCGGAAGTCGGGCGCCTCCACCTCGGTCGCGCGAAAGCGGGCGCCGCGCTTCGTCCAGAGCGCGATGCGCCAGTTCTTCGGGTGCATGTAGTTGGCCTGCGTGAGCGCGATCGCGTGCGCCGATCCATCGGCGCTCGACCCGCCGTCCACGAGGATCCCCGGATCGTTGCCGAAGCGCTTCGCGCCCAGCGCGGGCAGCGAGAGGCTGTAGACCTCGTCGTCGTTCAGGTTCTGGCTCACCAGCACGGTCGCGTCGTCCCACGCCAACGCCGGTCCGCGCCCGCCCCACGCCACGTCCTTCCCGAACGCGCGCCGGCTCCCGCGCACCGCTCCCTGCTCGTCCACGAGCACGTGCTCGGTGTGCCGGTAGTTCGCCACCAGCGTCACCACCATCCCCGCGGCCGCCGGCGCCGCGAAGAGATCGAACTGCTCGCGCAGCGTCGGCGCCCGCGCCGCGATCCGGAACGCGAGCGTGCGCGGATCGAGCACGCCCACGAGCCCGCTGTACGTCGAGCTGATCCCCACGCCGAAGCGATTGGCCGAGAGCCGCACCGCGCCGCGCCACATCGTGCGCGTCCCCTGCTCGATGCCTACGGCGAGCACGCGCGGATCGAACGGAGGCTGCTCGGGCTCGTCGTCCTCGTCCGCTCCGAAAGGCTGCTCCGGAAAGCCCTCGCCCTCCTTCATGATCGAGTCGCGCCACGAGAGCCGCGGCGCCTCGGGGATCGCGATCTCGTCTCCGAGCACGAGCCGCGCCCCTTCGAGCGCTGCGCGCCGCAGCGACAACCGCGCTGCTCCCTCGGTCGGACGCGTCGCCCAAAGCGCCACCATCGGCCCCCCCGGCGCCGCGGCGATCGCTTCGACCTGCTCGGCGCCCTCGCACGGCGCGAGCCGGCCCGCGCCGTGGGTCCACAACGCCGGCGGCTCTCCGGCGCGCTGCACCAGCGCCCGCTTTCCCGCCGCGTCGAGCATCACGAACGACACCATCTCCGGCGGATCCTCATCCCGCCGCCGCCCCGCCGTCGCATAGGGCAGCGCCTGCAGCGCGTTCCCGCTCCAACGGGCAATCCCGTGGCCCGTCGCCAGCACCATGTCTTTCCCGTCGGTCCAAATCGCCATCGACCACCGAGCGTACTGCGCCTCCGGCCTCTGGAGAACGCGCCCGTTTCGGGCCGAAACGACGCCGGCCGCGTCGGGCACGACACTCTCCCAATCGGAAAAGACCTTGGGGAACGCGCCACCCGAGCTTGAACCAGGTCGCCCCAAGTCGGAATCGACGTTCCCCGACCCGGAGCGCGACACCCCAAGTCGGAGTCAAGTCTCCCCAAGTCGGAGTCAAGTCTCCCCAACTCGGAATCGAGTCTCCCCACGTTGGCACCAGGCCTCCCCACGTTGGAGCACGACATCCCCAAGTTGGAGCCACGTGTCTCCAAGTCGGAGCCACGCGCCCGCGACCGGAACGCGACATCCCCACGTTGGCACCACGTATCACCAACCTGGAACCACGCTCTCGCGGCATGGAACGCGAGATCCCCAAGGATGGACGCCGCCAAGCGATGGTGGGCCCAGCTCTCGGTCGGGTGGGCGGCTCCGCTCGGAATCGGGGGGAGCGCGCGGTGAGCCGTGTTGTCGGTGGGCGCGACACGTGTCCGGCGCCGAGACGTATGCTCTGCGTCAGCGTCCCATTCTCGAGGGCGTACGTGCGGAGCTAAGCGCCCCTGATTCGCTGCACGAAGCCCACGATCGCGGCCAGCACTTCCTCCAGCCGATCCCTCTGCGGCACATGCCCGCACGCACTCAGGACCAGTCGCTCGCTCGGTCCGCTCACACCCGCGCAGACGGCGTCCACTTGGGCCAAGGTGCCATATTCGTCGTCCTCGCCTTGAATCACGAGCAAAGGCACCTTCACGCTCGGTAGCAAGCCCGTCAGGTTCCAGCTGCGGAATGCAGGGGCGAGCCAGACGTCGGCCCAGCCGAGGAAGGCGCCGTCCACGTCTGCGTGGTGCTTGGCGAGCTTCTTTTTCACGTCGGTGGCGTCGTCGAGATACTGCGTGCGGATGGCGTGAATCGCGTGGACGCAGATGTCTTCCACGAAGACGTGCGGTGCCATGGTGACGAGGCCGCGAACGCGGCGGTCGCCGTCGCTCGCGTGGATGAGGGCAATCGAGGCACCGTCGGAGTGGCCAATCAGGATGACATCGGTGAGGCCTTCGCTTTCGAGCAGCGCGGGCAGGTCGCCGCGCGCTTCGTCGTGCATGAATGTCACCGGCCGCGGGCGCGCGACGGGATCGGACTGGCCGTAGCCGAGGCGGCTGTAGACGAGGGCCGGGCAGCCTGCGGCGGTCGCGACGGCGCGGGGGAAGTCGCGCCAGCGCGCGATGCAGCCGAGGCCTTCGTGGAGGAACACCAGGGTTGGTCGGTGCGGGGGGCCTTCGATGCGATCGATTTCCAGGCGGTGTCCCCCGATGTCGACGAAACCCATGCCGTCAGTGGCTCCTCAGCTTGAAGCGCTGGATCTTGCCCGTGGCCGTCTTGGGCAGCTCCTTCACGAACTCGACCCAGCGGGGATATTTGTAGGGCGCGAGGCGAGACTTCACGTGCGCGCGGAGCTCGTCGGCGAGCGCTTCGGAGGCGGCGGCGAGGTCTTTCAGGACGACGAGGGCCTTGGGCTTGATCAGGCCATGATCGTCGCGGTGGGCGACGACGGCGACCTCGAGGACGAGCGCGTGGGAAATCAAGGCGGCCTCGACCTCGAAGGGGGAGACGTAGATTCCACCCACCTTGAGCATGTCGTCGGAGCGGCCTTGGTAGGTGTAATAGCCCTCTTCGTCACAGACGTAGTGATCGCCGGTGCGGGTCCAAGCACCTTGGAAGGTGCTTTGGGAAAGAGCGCGCTTGTTCCAATAAGCGACGGCGCTGGAAGGGCCGCTCACCCAGAGATCTCCGACGGTGCCGGGAGGCGCGGGGTGGCCGTGCTCGTCGAGGATCTTGAGCTCGTAGCCAGGGACGACTTGGCCGGTGGTGCCATAACGGATGGCGCCGGGGCGGTTGGAGAGGAAGATGTGGAGCATCTCCGTCGAGCCGATGCCATCGAGGATGTCGACGCCGGTGCGCTCGCGAAAGCGCTCGCCGAGATCGCGCGGGAGCGCTTCGCCGGCGGAGGTGCAGACGCGGAGCGCGCGGCCCGTGGTGAGCTCGGGATCGGCGAGGAGAGAGGCGAAGAGGGTGGGGACACCGCCGAAGATGGTGGGATCGTGCGCGGCGAAGCAGCGGCGCACGGCGGCCGGCGTGGGGCGCTCGGCCATGAGGATGGCGGTGGCGCCGACGCGGAGCGGGAAGATGAGGGCGTTGCCGAGGCCGTAGGCGAAGAAGAGCTTGGCCGCGGAGAAGACGCGATCGTCTTCACGAATGCCGAGCACCGCGACCGCGTAGAGCTCGGCGGTCTGCACCATGTCCGATTGCAGATGGACCGCGCCTTTGAAGCGCCCGGTGGAGCCCGAGGTGTAGACCCAGAAGGCCACGTCGTCGGCGGTGGTGGGCGCGGCTTCGAGCGCCGGGCTCGCTTCGGCGAGGTACGTGTCGAGCGAGCGCGAATCGGGCGCGGCGCCGTCGACGATGACGTGCTCGAGGAACGGTTGGCCCGGGAGGATGGGCGCGATCTTCTCGTAGAGCGAGGCCGAGACGACGAGCACGCGGGCGCGGCTGTCGCGGAGGAGGTAGTCGTAATCCTCCGCGGTGAGCAGCGTGTTCACCGGCACGGGCACGGCGCCGATCTTGATGGCGCCGAGGAACATCGCCGGGAAGCGCACGGTGTCGAGCATGACGAGCAGCACGCGCTGCTCCATGCGTACGCCGAGCGAACGGAGCGCGTTGCCCGCGCGGTTCACCTGCTCGGCGAGGCCGGCGTAGGTGAGGCTCTGCGTGTCGTCGATGAAGGCGATCTTGTCACCGCGACCTTCGTCGAGGTGGCGATCGACGAAGTCGACGGCGGCGTTGTAGGCGCGCGGTACGTCCACGCGCGGCGGCGAGACGGAACGATCGACTCGAGCATGGTCGGGCATCGGGCCGCCGAGGATAGCCCACGGCGCGCGCTTCGCCCGCAGAAGTCATGCGTGCGACCGTGAGGCGCAGCGGGGCATGACGCGAAACGTGAGGGAGCGGAGTATGGAAGACGGATGCGCCGGAGGGGCGGGCGCTTCCTTCGCGATCAGCTCTCGGCGGGCTTCTTCTTGCGGTTCCGCCAGGCCTCTTTTTCGGCCTCGGTGGGCGGCTTGCCGAAGATGTACACGAGGCCGATGGAGACGCCGTAGAGGATGCACATCGGGATGGCCATCGTGAGCTGGCTGATGACGTCCGGGGGCGTGAGGATCGCCGCGAGGATGAAGGCGATCATGATGAACCACCGCGCGTAGCGGATGAGCATCAGGTAATTGACGACCCCGGCGATCGACAGGAAGAGAAACAGCATCGGGAGCTCGAACGTCAGCCCGAAGCCGAGCATCACCTGCAGGCAGAAATCGATGTACTCGCCGACCATGAACGTCGGCGTGATGGCCACGCCGCCCCCGCCGCCGCCTTCGTTCGACAGCGCGAGGAAGTAGTTCATCGAGATCGGGATGGCGACGCGCCACGCGAACCAACCGCCGCCCACGAACAGCCCCGACGAGAGCGTGACGAAGGGGATGATGTACTTCTTCTCGCGGGCGTAGAGCCCGGGCGCGATGAACGACCAGAGCTGGTAGAAGACGACGGGCGCCGCGAGCGCCGCGCCGCCGATGAGCGCGAGCTTGATGTACGCGACGAAGCCCGCGGCAGGCGCGGCTTGATGGAGCGAAGGATCGCCGGGCAGACCGGCGCGTGTCCACGCGGCGGCGTACGGCTTCTTGAGGAACTCGAGCAGCCGGCCATGGAACTGCCAGGCCACGATGCAACCGAGGAAGAGGGCGATGACGCTGCGGATGAGGCGGATGCGGAGCTCGTCGAGGTGCTCCCAGAACGTCATGGGCGTGCCGCCCTCGCCGTCCTCATCGTCTTGCTCCGGCTCGGTGTTCTCGGGGAGCGCGCTCTGCGTCATGACGAGGATCCTCCGGCTGCGCCGGGATCCGCGGCGGGCTCGGGCATGGGGTCGGGCTTCACGTCGGCCGTCGCCGCCTCGTCGTGGGCGTCGGGCGCAGCGTCGTTCTTCGCATCCGGGGCGTCGTTCTTCGCGTCCGCCGCGGCGTCGTTCTTCGCGTCCGCCGCGGCGTCGTTCTTCGCGTCCGCCGCGGCGTCGTTCTTCGCGTCCGCCGCGGCGTCGTTCTTCGCATCTTCCGCGGAGTCGCTCGGCTCGGCGGCTGGAGACGCCTTCGCTTGCAACGCCATCATGCGATAGCTGGGGGCATCGTCGGGGAGCGCGCCGTACGAGTCGCAGCCGATGAGCGGATACTCGCGCTCGCGCAGCGGCTCGTTGCGCTGGAGGGCGACCTGCTGCGCCGTCTGCGTCCCGCCGAAGGCGGACGCGGCCGAGCCCGCTGCGGGCGCGGCGACCGGCGCGATCAGGCTCTCCACGACGTTCAACCGGGAGAGCGAGCGGAGCTGGTGGATGTGCTCGTCCAGGCCCTCTTGCCGGAGAATGTCGTCGATGCCGCTTTGGCTCCGCAGGTCGGTGGTCATGCGCCGCAGGCGCGCGACCCATTGACCCGCCGTCCGCATCATCGGCGGGAGGTTGCGCGGGCCCACCACGATGATGCCCACCAGCAGAAGCAGGACGATTTCGCCCAGGCTCACGGCGGGGACGCTAGCGCGATCCCCGCTCAGGGTCGACCCTCTCGCGCCTGGTCGAACGCTTCGGCCCGCCGGGCCGGCTCATTCACCGCGCTCTCTCGTGAAATGCCGGGGAGGTCAGGGCCGCATGGAGGCGTGCCCTCGCGCGCTCGAGGTCGCGCCTTCCATTGCGACGGGCCCGACGCGCGTCGATCGATCGAGATCCGCTTCGCGCATCGCGTCGCGCCACGTTGCCCTTGCGCGCGTCACGCGCGCCGACGATGGCCGCACGAATCCATGATGGTGAAGTGGAGCCGCTCTTTACGCGAAACCTCGCCGATGTAATCTCGCGGCCGGTCCAGCATCGGCGCGGCAGCGCCGGCGGAGGCTCAAATGTGGCGTCGAGTGGCCCGACCGATTGCGTACCTCTCCATCATGAGCGGCGTGGCGCTGATGAGCGGCGTGACGTTCACCTCGTGCGCCGAGGACAGCGGCGCGACGGGTGATTCGGGCATGTGCCCGGCGCCGACGGTGACGAAGGCGCCGGCCAACGAGTGGGTCGGTTTCCACACCGAGCTGCCCATCGAGGCTTCCGCGTTCCACGCCTTCGCTTCGGGGTTGTTCGGCACCGACGCGCAGGCCGGCAAATTCGCGCCTGAAAAAGAGCTCACGCCGGGCGTCTTCCTCACGGCGTCGGCCGAGCCTTCGACCCCGGATCAGACGCGGCTCACGTTCGCCTTCGACGACGGCAACACCACGCCGCGCCGCGTGCTGGCAGTGGCGCCTGCTTCGTTCAAGATCGGCGCTGTCTTCATCGCCGCGGTCGAGGCTGCGCTCGCGAAGATGCAGGCCGACGTGGCCGCGGATCCCAACGGCGGCGAGGCGTTCTACCTGGAGTACCGCGTGGCCTCGGCGCAGGGCGGGCGGCTGTCGTTCGGCGTGCGCGGCGAGAAGGGGATCTTCAAGGTCGTCGTCGACATCACCGGCCCGCACACCGGCCTCGAGAAGAGCAAGATCGGCAAGGCGTCGGACGACTTCGAGCCGTACGACACCGTGGCCGGCACGGTGTGGTTCCACATGCAGAAGAGCGAGTTCGACTTCTTCAGCAGCCACGCGTACGGATCCGGCGCGACCAGCAAGCAGAACTTCACCGACTTCAAGCTCGTGCCCCACGAGTGGCTGCGGCTCACGGTCGAGCCGCACCTCGAAGAGCAGTTCGTCAGCGTCGGCTTCGAGGTCGTGACCACCGACGGCAAGCGCGTCCCCGTGGCCAAGGCGCCCGCGTCGATCCTCGCGGGCGACACGTTCCGCGCGCTCGTCGATCGCTACATGACGACGATGACCGACCAGGAGAAGAACGTCCCCGGATCGTCGACGCCGTTCCAAGTGCCCTTCTATTACGACAACCCCGACGGCGGCGGCGTGGTGCAGGTCATCGTCCAAGGGAACGCTGGTCAATTCTCGGTCGCTTATGCCATCGAGTCGCCGCGCAACACGCTCAAGGACGTGCCCTTCGTGCCCTATCAGGCCGTCACCATCGAGCCGCCCGATCCCAACGCCGAAGCGTCGTGCGACATGCTCGGCGACCCTTCGATCAAGCCCGCGCCCAAGGGCACGCTCGACATCACCTTCCAGGCGAGCGACACCATCAAGAAGAGCCCCGAGCTGATGGGCCCGCTCGTCGGCAACATCTACTGCTCGCTCTTCCACAAGGAAGACGTGGAAATCACCGGCCCCGTGAAGGGCGCGGTCGCCATTCAAGACTTCGTGCTGGAGAAGGCGGATCTCTCGACCGGCCCCGCGCCGACCTTCGTCACGCAGGAGCTCTTCGCCGGCGAGTACCAAGTCCTCTGCGCCCAGGATCTCGACGGCGACGGCGAGGCTTCGCACGGCGATCCCGTGACGCTCCCCATCGGCGGCTACACGGTGGCTTGCAACAAGAACCCGGTGACCGTCGAGTTCGCCATCCTGAACCCGCAGTGACGCCGTGCCTCCGCGGTCCGCGCCGGGGGGCATGGGCACGATGAGGTCGGCGCTCGCGCGCGTCGCGACGACGGCGCTCGTGCTCGTGCTTGCCGGCTGCGCCGACGCGGAAGCGGTGCAGCGCGCGCCGCTCCCGGCCGGGCGCGTGGGCGCGAGCATCGCCGTGCTCGCCTCCACCGGCGACGTCGTGGTGGTCAATCCCGATCAAGGCAGCGTCAGCTTGCTCGACGCGACCACGCTGGAGCAACGCGCCACCATCGACGTCGGCGGCGAGCCTCATGCCCTGCTCGAGCTCTCCTCGGGCGCCGTCGCGGTGACGACGTACCGCGGCGGCGAGCTCGTGATCGTGGATCCCGAGACGCGCATGGTCGTCGATCGACGCGCCGTCTGCGCGGGGCCTTGGGGCCTCGCCGAGACGGCGAACGGCGCATCGATCCTCGTGGCCTGCGAATGGGAAGGCACCGCGTTGCGCGTCGATCCCGCGACGCTCGCGGCCACGCCCATCGCCTCGGGCCTTTCGCGCCCGCGCGCCGTGGCAGCGGTGGGTGACAGCGTTTTCGTCGCTGATTTCACGGGTGGATCGCTTCATCGCGTGGCGTCCGACGGCACCGCGTCCGTGACCTCGCTCGTGCCCGCGGCGGCGCCGTACCGGCCGGCGCTCACGGCCATGACGGCGAACCTCGCGACGGCGATGCTGCCCGCGTTTGGGCGCCTCCATGTCGCGCACGAGCTCGTCAATCACGACGGCAACGCCGCGGTGGAGAAGGTCGCGGACGATTACGGATCCGTCATGGATGGCAATCCCAAGATCAACCCCGCGGTGAGCGCCCTCGTGCCGGGCGCGGATCGCGCCGCGAGCTACGCGGATCCGCCGGTGCTCTATGCGCGCTACGACGGCGGCGCGCGCGTCTTCAACGGTCCCGCCGCGCTCGCGGCGTTCGGCGATCGCTACCTGCTCGTGTCGAACCTGTCCACCGCCGACGTGACCGTGATCGATGCGGAGGCGACGTCGATCGACGCGCGCGTCGTGGGCAGCTTCGCCGTGGGCGCAGGCCCTTCCGGCGTCGCGCTCGATGCGCTCGGAAAGGTGGCCTATGTCGACAACGCGTTCGACGGATCCGTGTCGCGCCTCGATCTCGGCGCTCGCTTCGGCGCGGATGCGCCGCGACACGAAGCCGAGCTCACCCGCGTGCGCGCGTTGCCGGCACGCTACTCACCGGCGGCGCTCGCGGGGCGCAAGCTCTTTCACGACGCTGCCAATCCGCACCTCACGCCTTCGGCCGTGATCGCGTGCAGCACCTGTCATCCCGGCGGCGGCGACGATGGCCTCGTCTGGTTCATTCACACGTCGGGCATTCCGCTCAAGCGCCGGCGCACACCGCACCTCGCCAATGCCCATACCGCGACCGCGCCCTTTCATTGGGATGGCGCGTTCCCGAGCATGACCGATCTCGTGCGCGCCACCGTGACGCAGCTCATGGCCGGCGACGGGCTGCTCGTGGAGTTCGAATCGGTGCAAGCGTACCTCGATGAAATCGTGGCGCCGCCGGTGCCGCCGTCGCGCGATCCCGCGGCCGTCGCCCGCGGTCGCGCTTCGTTCGTGGACCCCGCGGTCGGCTGCGCCGGGTGTCATGGCGGGCCTGATTTCACCGACGATCAAGCGTATGCCGTGCTCGACCCGATGAGCCTGCACGCGGACGATGTCTTCACGATGGCCAACACCCCGGCGCTGCACGGCCTGTTTCTCCGCGCGCCCTACTTCCATGATGGCCGTGCGCGTGATCTCCGCGATTTGCTCACGCGTCCCGACGCCGCCACGCACGGTGACGTGAGCGCGCTCGAGCCGGGGCAGATTGACGATCTCATCGCCTATCTCGAGAGCCTTTGACGCATCGCGCGTCGATGTCTCCGCCTTGACACCCTCCTTTCCACGCAAGCTACCATCGGCGCCGCCGGCACGGCTCGGCGCGAGGTATCGCATGAAGAACAAGGTCTCTTTCGGCTCGCGCGCGGGCGCGTCCCTCCTCGGTCTCTGCCTCGCGGGCGGCGCGCTCGCGGGCGCCGTCGCGCTCCCGAGCTGCAGCAGCAACAGCGAGACCGGCAAGCCCGACGCCGGCACCGGCGGCGCCGCGCCCGATGGTGGAATGGGCGGCTCGGGCGGGATGCCGGTGGTCTTCATCCCACCCGAGAAATGCAAATCGGTGGGCGCTGCCAACGAGGTCGGGCCGAGCGATCCCAATGCGCAGGGCCAATGTCTCTTCCTCCTCGACGCCTGGGGCACCGAAGATCTCGACGAGTGGCCGACCACCGATTTCATGCTCGATCTCCTGAAGAACGAGCCCGCCGTCTTCGGCAACCAGTTCGAAAAATTCGGCTTCATCCCCGATCCGAACGACGATTTGCCCATCGGCCTCAAACGCGGTTTGCACAGCCCCACCAAGGTCCACGAGACCTGCGCGATGTGCCACACGGGAAAGCTCGCCGACGGGCGCATCTGGTTCGGCGCTCCCAATGGCAAGCTCGATGTCGGCCGCTTCCGCGTCGAGATCAACAAGCGTTGGGTGGCCGCGGGGCACCCGTCCCTGCTCACGCCGCTCGCCGAGCAAAAGGCACTGGGCCTCGGCCCCGGCCGCTTCAACGCCGAATCGGGTGACTATCCCTACGTCGTCGCGGCCGACTTTCCGCCCTATTTTACGCTCTCGCAGCGCACCCACATGAACTACTTGGGCACGGGCGCCAACGTGCGCACCGAAGCCTATTTCGCCATCTACTCCTTCGGCGCCGGCAGCCCCAACGACATGACCGCCAAGGTGCCATTCCCGGCCGAAGAGCGGGTGGATGCCTTCCTGGCATTCTTCGGCGCCTTCGCGCCGCCCGCCGGCCCCGCGCTGGATTCGACGCTCGTGGCCAAGGGCAAAACCGTCTTCGAGACGGCCAAGTGCGGGAGCTGCCACCACCCCGAGGACATCGGGCTCGACGACGTGATTCCCTACGACAAGGATCCGAGCGGCAAGGATCGGATTCCGGGCGAGGACCCGGCCTTCCCCAAGGGCTCGATTCGCACCGACATCCTCCACCGCGTGCTCGTCGACGACTCGGTCGGCCCCGACGCCGGCGCTCCGGGCGATGCCGGGACCGACGATGGTTATGCCGATCTCATCGCCTTCATCATCAGCCATCACCTCTCGGTGGGGCAGACGGATGGCTACCGCACCTCGGATCTGCGCGGCCTCTGGGCCACCGCCCCCTACCTGCACAACGGCGCGGTCCCCACGCTGGAAGATCTGTTGACACCGGCGGCCGAGCGCCCGGTGTCGTGGATGCGGGACGGCTTCCTCGTGGACACGACGGCGCTCGGCAACAGCAACCAAGGCCACGAGTTCGGCGTGACCTTGTCGGATGCCGACAAGCAGGCGCTGATCGCGTATCTGAAGAGCCTTTAGCGACCCTCGCGCTCACGGCGCCGTGTCACAGAGGGCACGGCGCCGCGAGGCGTGAGCCGTCAGGGCGTCGCCATGCACTGATCGAGGAGGCGGTACCCAGCGACGTGGGTCGCCATGGGAAGCGTACGTGAAACGGTGTTGTTCGTGCTGCCGTTCCAGTACCTGCGATACTGGACGTCGTAGACACCGACGGGGACCTTGCCGCCGTACGTCCCGGTCCGGAGCGCGTACACGTTGGCGGACTGATATTGATAGCTGTAGCCGCCGATGAGATGGGCCGCGCCGGTGTCCTTGGCGACGAGATAGATGTCGCCACCGTCGTAATCGGTGTTCGTCGCCGGCAGCGCTGCACCGGCGAGCGTGATGGTGCCAGTCACGGTGGCGACGGGGATGTTGATGTTCAGCGTCGTTGCGCCCGCCGGCACGTTGAGGTTGCTCTGGAGGATCCTGTAGCCGGCGACATGGGTCTCCGTGGGGAGGGTACGCGAAACGGTGTTGTTCGTCGTGCCGTTCCAATACCTGCGATAAAGCACGTCGTAGACGCCGGCCGGGACCTTGCCGCCGTACGTTCCGGTGCGGAGTGTGTAGACGTTGGCGGATTGGTATTGATAGCTGTAGCCGCCGATGAGGTGGGCCGCGCCGGTGTCCTTGGCGACGAGGTAGATGTCGGCGCCGTCGTAATCGGTGTTGGTGGCCGGCAGCGCTGCACCCGCGAGCGTGATGGTGCCCGTCACGGTGGCCACGGGGATGTCGATGTTGAGCGTCGTCGCACCCGCGGGCACGTTGAGATTGGTTTGGAGGATTCTGTAGCCCGCGACATGGGTCTCCGTGGGGAGCGTACGTGAAACGGTGTTGTTCGTGGTGCCGTTCCAATACCTGCGATAAAGCACGTCGTAGACGCCGGCGGGGACCTTGCCGCCGTACGTCCCGGTGCGGAGCGCGTAGACGTTGGCGGATTGGTATTGATAGCTGTAGCCGCCGATGAGGTGCGCCGCGCCGGTGTCCTTGGCGACGAGGTAGATGTCGGCGCCGTCGTAATCGGTGTTGGTCGCCGGCAGCGCTGCACCCGCGAGCGTGATCGTCCCGGTCACGGTGGCCACGGGGATGTCGACGTTGAGCGTCGTCGCCCCTGCGGGCACGTTGAGATTGGTTTGGAGGACCCTGTAGCCGGCGACATGGGTCTCGGTGGGGAGGGTGCGCGAAACGGTGTTGTTCGTGGTGCCGTTCCAATACCTGCGATAAAGCACGTCATAGAGGCCGGCCGGGACCTTGCCGCCGTAGGTTCCGGTGCGGAGGGCATAGACGTTGGCGGACTGGTATTGATAGCTGTAGCCGCCGATGAGGTGCGCCGCGCCGGTGTCCTTGGCGACGAGGTAGATGTCGGCGCCGTCGTAATCGGTGTTGGTCGCCGGCAACGGCGCGCCGCCGAGCGTGATGGTGCCCGTCACCGTCGCGACGGGGATGTCGACGTTGAGCGTCGTCGCACCCGCGGGCACGTTGAGATTGGTTTGGAGGATTCTGTAGCCCGCGACATGGGTCTCCGTGGGGAGGGTGCGCGAAACGGTGTTGTTCGTGGTGCCGTTCCAATACCTGCGATAAAGCACGTCGTAGACGCCGGCCGGGACCTTGCCGCCGTACGTTCCGGTGCGGAGGGCGTAGACGTTGGCGGATTGGTATTGATAGCTGTAGCCGCCGATGAGGTGCGCCGCGCCCGTGTCCTTGGCGACGAGGTAGATGTCGGCGCCGTCGTAATCGGTGTTGGTCGCCGGCAGCGGCGATCCGCCGAGCGTGATGGTGCCGGTCACGGTGGCCACGGGGATGTCGACGTCGAGCGTGGTGGTGCCCGTGCCGATCACGACACCGGATTGGAGGATCCTGTAGCCGGCGACATGGGTCTCGGTGGGGAGCGTGCGTGAAACGGTGTTGTTCGTGGTGCCGTTCCAATACCTGCGATAAAGCACGTCGTAGATGCCGGCGATCACTTTGCCGCCATAGGTCCCAGTGCGGAGCGAATAGACGTTGGCGGACTGGTATTGATAGCTGTAGCCGCCGATGAGGTGCGCCGCGCCGGTGTCCTTGGCGACGAGGTAGATGTCGGCGCCGTCGTAATCGGTGTTGGTGGTCGGGAGCGGCGCGCCGCCGAGCGTGATGGTGCCGAGCACGACGCCGACGGGGATGTCGACGTTTCCGTCGCCCGGATGGGTGCTCGAGCATGCGCCGCCGCCGCTGCAGCCCGTGCCGGCCGTGCCCTGACAGGCGCCTTGGCCATTGCACACGTCACCGCTCGTGCACGGGATGCCGTCGTTGCACGAGGTGCCATTCGGCGCGAACACCTGCGGGAAGCTGTGTGTCGCCTCGCTGCACGCGCCGTACGACGAGCAGGCGCCGCTGCTCGCGGGCGGTTGCGGAACGTTGGTGTGCCGGCAGCCCTGCGCGTCGGCGTCCGGTTGCCCGGGCTGGCAGACCTCGGTGCCGGTGCACCAGAGACCGTCGTCGCAGGCGGCGTTGCTCGGGGCGTGCGCGGCGAAGCCGTTGCTGCACGTATCGATGGTGCAGCCGATCCCGTCGCTGGGCACGTTGGCGTCGTTCGGCACCGAGACGCAGCCCTGCATCGGATCGCAGGTGTCGTCGGTGCACGGGTTACCGTCGTTGCACACGAGCGGCGCGCCGCCGGCGCACACGCCCGACTGGCATGCTTCCCCGGTCTTGCACAACGAGGTTTGGCAGCTCGTGCCATTGGCGAGCGGCGTGTGCTGGCAATTGCCGCCGACGAGGGCGTCGGTCGTGCACGGGTTACCGTCGTTGCAGTTGGGCGTGTAGCACTGCGCCATGCCGCCCACGACCTGACAAGCCTGGTTCATCGCCAAGCAGAGGTTCGGGACGCAAGGATCGTTGGTGCAGCCGCCGGCGCCGTCGTCGTGATAGCCGGCGATGCACTGGCAGACGTAGGCCGTGCCCTGCGCCACGCAAGCCGTCTTGTTGGGGACGGTGCACGGGCTCGGCAGGCAAGGATCGTTGGTGCAGCCGCCGTTGCCGTCGTCGTGATAGCCGCCCGCCGTATCGCACGATGCGCACGCCGCACCCGAGAAACCAGGGTCGCAGGCGCATGCCACGTGGCCGCTCTGCACCGAGCAGGCGCCGTGGCCCGAGCAGCTCGTCGGCGTGCAGGTCTCGTCGATGATGCAGGTGCCGCCTTGATCGTGATAGCCCGGATCACAGGCGCAGGTGGGGTTGCCGCCGGCCGCGGTGCACACGGTCTGATGCGGCGCGGTGCACGGGCTCGGCAGGCAAGGATCGGTGGTGCAGCCGCCGTTGCCGTCGGGGTGATAACCATTGACGTCATCGCATTGCGCGCACGCCGTCCCCGACCAACCGGGCTCGCAGGTGCAGACCGTCTTGCCGTCGCTCTCGGCGCAGGTGCCATGTCCACTGCACGTGGTCGGGAGGCACGTGGTGTCGGGCATGCAGGCGCCGCCGTCGTCGTGCGTGCCCGGCTTGCAAACGCAGAGCGAGCCGCCGTCGCCGGCCACGCAGACGCGGTCCGGCGACATGCACGGATTCGGCATGCAAGGATCGCTGGTACACTGGCCCTTGCCGTCGTCGTGATAACCGCCCGCGGTGTCGCACGACGCGCACGTCGCGCCCGCCCAGCCCTTCTCGCACGTGCACACGGCCGATCCGCTCGTGTCGTCGCACGTGCCGTGGGGGCCGCAGGGCGCGCTCGAGCATTTGGCGTCGATCACGCAGGCGCCGCCGTCGGGATACGAGCCCGGCGGACACCCGGCGTCCATTTCGATGGGCGCGTCCGGCATGCCTTCGGCATCCGTGCCGGCGTCGACCTCGGGGTGGGGACGAGTCTCGGTCCCGCCGCCGCAGCCGACGAGGGCGAGCAGCGAGAGCAGCAGGAGCCATGCGCGATGCGAAGGACCTCGAGCCATGCGCGCAGGGTAGTGCGGGCACCGCGCGCGATGGTGAGATCTCGTTCGGGACGGGGCGTCGTTATCGTGCTCCGTCGGGAGGGCCGCTCACCAACGAAGAGGTCCGCGAGGGCGCCCGGATCGAGATGTGATGTGGGAAAGGGACTGACGCGGGCTCGAGATGTGTCGATGGTTGCTGCTACGCAATCGTCGACACATCTTCAGGCGTGATATCGAATCACTGACCCGCCCTGCGATCGGCTTTGAACCAAGGCTCGGTGTCGTCGTAGTCCCCTTCCATGCAGTCGACATCGCCGAAGCGATCGGGATACTCGAGCTTCATTTGGAAGCAGGCATCACGCTGGGTGTAGCGGGCCACGTCGCGCGGGATGGTCTTGCTCTCACGAGGCGTGTCGCCACGCGTCTTGCGGGTGTCGCCGAGGAGATCCGTCTTGAGCCCCGACAGCGTCTCTCGGATCTCGCTTTTGTGCTTTTCGAGGCGCTTTTGCTGCTCGGCGGTGGTCTCGACGTCCTTGTCTTTGATCGCCACCGCGTTGCCGCGCGTGGGCGGCGCCGCCGACCCGAACATATTGCTCCATCCTTGGATGAAGCAGGATCGGAAGGCGATGCCCCACGCGAGGACGACCACGACGATGGCGATTGAGCGCTGATGCTTGCGGCAGCGCTCGATCCACGCTTTCCACGCTTTCACGTCGAGCGGTGAAGTTAGTCGCGTGACTCCACCGGCGCAACCGCGCCCCGAGCCACGAGCTTGCCTTTGCCCATGGTCGGACGCGCGAGCTGTCCACACGCGGCGCCCACGTCGCCACCACCCGAATAACGCACGATCGTCCCCAAACCACGTGCCCGAAAGACGTCCCGGAAAGCCTCGAGACGCGGTGAGCGCACGAATCCGGCGCCGTCGACCGGGTTGTACGGAATCAGGCTGAGGCGCGCGCCGATGCCATGATCCGCCCGGAACTGCACACAGAGGTCGGCGAGCGCATTGGCATCTTCGTCCGTGTCGTTTTGACCGGCGAGGAGCGTATAAGCCAGCATCGGCGCATTGCCCGTGACGCGCGCGTGGGCGCCGGCGGCGGCGAGCACGTCCGCGAGCGGATGGGCGTTGTCGATGGGCATCAGCGCGCGCCGCCGGCCCGGGATCACCGCGCCCAGCGAGACGCCGAGCCGCACCGCCGGCACCTCGCGCGCGAGCCGCTCGATCCCGCTCGGCAGGCCCGCGGTGCACACGGTGATGTTGCGCATGTCGATGGCCTGCGCGCTCGGCTCGGCGAGCACGCGAATCGCTTGGATGACCCGATCGGCATTGGAGAGCGGCTCGCCCATGCCCTGGAAGAGAACGCCGTGGACGCGACCGCGCGGCGGGCCATCGGGGCCTGCGCCCTCCGATGCTGCGGCTTCGGCGGCCAGATCGGCGCGCACGGCGCGCACCTGCTCGACGATCTCCCAGACCTCGAGGTTGCGCACGAGGCCCATGCGCCCCGTCGCGCAGAAGGCGCAGGCGAGCGCGCAGCCGACCTGCGAGCTGACGCACACCGAGAAGCGACCCGGCTTCTCCAGCGGGATGCGCACCGTCTCGATCACCGCGGAATCCGCGAGGCGAAACGCATATTTCACGAAAGGATCGACCGCGCTCGGGCGGCGCTCGGCCAGCTCCAGCGCGGGCACGCTCCCGATCGCGCGCACGGCGTCGAGCGCGGCGCGACGGATGGTGGCCGGCGCGCGGTCGGGCAGGGGACCTTTGCGGTGCACGAGGGAAATGATGCGCCGGGCATCGGTGAGATCGATGCCGGCGGCGCGCGCGAGATCGGCGGGGAGGACCGCCTGGAGGGGACCGAGGGTCACAGCGGGGCGGACTATAGCCCTTCTTCGGGTCCGATCCCGTTCTCGTTCTCGACGCGGACCCCGGGCTCCATCTACCGTCGCTTTCCATGGCCCGTTCCCGCCGCGCGAGATGGCTCTCTGCGATTGCGGCCCTCGCCGCGACGAGCCTCGGCGCGGGCGCCGCGAAGGCCTCGCCCGAGGACGTGTTCGGCTTCGGTGCCCGCTCGAGCGCGCTCGGCGCCACCGGCGCGGCCGACGCGCAGGGCTACGAGTCGGTCTACGGAAACCCCGCGCTGCTCTCGCTCGCTCGCCATCGCAGCCTCACCGTCGGCGTGGTTTCGGGGCTCTTCGATCTCTCCGCCAAAGACAAGATCGCCTACGAGCCGCTTCATGGCAGCGTCATCGGCGCGGTCCTCCCCGTGCCTTTCGGCGGCTTCCTCAAAGATCGCATCGCCATCGGCCTCGGCTTCTTCACGCCCTTCAACCTCGTCGTGCGCGGTCGCATCCTCTACCCGGAGCGCCCGCAGTTCCCCATCGCCGATCGCACCCAATCGGTGGCCGTGCAGGCGGGCATCGGCATCGACTTGAGCCATGGATTCCGCATCGGCGGCGGCTTCGCAGCCCTGGCCGCGCTCTCGGGCTCGGTGCTCGTGGCCACGGACGCATCGGGTCGCATCGGCACCACCGTCGACGACACGTTGGTCGCGAGCTACGGGCCGATCGTCGGCGCGAGCTACGACATCGGCGACGCGTGGCGCGTGGGCGTCACCTTCCGCGGCAAGCTCGTGGGGCGCTTCGACGTGGTGATCAACGTCAAAGACCTCGGCGATCTCACCGTCCCGCCGCTCAACATCTCCGGCATCGCGCAATACGATCCGTTGCAGGTCGCGCTCGAGTTCGCGCGCGTCAAGGGCCCTTGGCGCGGCGCGATCGGCGTCACCTACAAGCATTGGTCCGCGTTCCCCGGCCTCGCCGAGGCGACCGTTCGTTGCCCGCTCGTCGATCCGATGAACCCGAGCCAGCCGTTCATGGACTCGTGCTCCGCGCTCGCGGCGACGAAGCCCGGCTGGCACGACACCGTGGTCCCGCGCGCCGGCGTGGAGCGCACCTTCGAGCCGGCGCCCAACGTCGAGATGGCCGTGCGCGGCGGCTTCTTCTTCGAGCCTTCGCCCGCGCCCGCGCAGACCAAGGAGAGCAACATCTACGAGAACGCGCGCGCGGCCGTGACCTTCGGCTACGGCGTCGAGCTCGGCCCGAAGTCGGCGCGCTTCGCCATCGACGGCTTCGGTCAGGCGCAGGCGCTGATCCCGCGCGATCACGTCAAGGCGAAGGGCATCGCGGCGGACAACCCAGGCGCGCCGAGCGCTCGCTCGGGAGGATGGATTGGCGCGGCCGGCGTCACGCTGGGGGTGAAGTTCTGATGCGCCGCCTCGCTTCCATCGCCGCGCTCTCCGCCCTGATTTCAGGCGCTTTCGGCGCATCGACCGCGCGCGCCAACGAGGCCGACACCTACGGCCTCGGATCGCGATCCACCGCGATGGGCGGCGCCGTCGTCGCCGACGCCACCGACTTCTCGGCCAACTACTACAACCCCGCCGGCCTCGTCGGCGCCCGCGGCCCGAGCCTCTCCATCGGCTACGTCTACGCGTGGAATCACCTGGCCATGAACGGCCAGGACAACAACGTCGCCAACGTCCACGGCCTCGTCGGCGGCCTCGCGCTCCCCGGCAAGATCTTCAACGTGCCCTTCGCCTTCGGCGTCGCGCTCTACATGCCCGACGCGGGCCTCTCGCGCATCAAGGCCCTTCGCCAGGAGACGCCGCGATGGGCCCTCTACGACGAGCGCGCATCCATCATCTTCCTCGCGGCGAACCTCGCCATCCGGCCCGTGCGCTGGCTGGAGATCGGCGGCGGTGTCGCCTTCCTCGCCTCCACGCGCGGCCGCTTCGAGATCACGGGCACCGCCGACATCCTCCACCCGTACGACTCGCAGCTCCGCCACGAGGTCGACGCCGATCTCGCGAGCGTGCGCTATCCGCAGGTCGGCGCGCGCATCCTCCTCGACGGCTTCGGCGCCATCGGCCTCGCGTACCGCGGCCAGACCAAGATCCAGCTCTCGCTCGAAGCGCACCTCCAAGGCAACGTCGCCTTCGGCAACCTCGCCATCCCGCTGCTCTACGATCTCTCCTCGCGCACGGCGAACGCCTTCCTCCCGCAGCAATTCGTGATCGGCGTCTCCTTCTCGCGCATCACGAACCTCAAGGTGAACGCCGACGTCACCTTCGTGAACTGGGCCGCCTACGAGAGCCCGACCGCGCTCACCACGTCGGATCTCCAAGTGCAGCTTCCACCGGGCGTACCCATCTCGCTGCCGCCCAATCCCAAGCCCATCACCGTGATCCCGCCCGCGTTCGCGAACCGCCTCGTCCCGCGCATCGGCGTCGAGTACATCGTCCCCGCGGCGGGTGGATATCGTCGTTTGCCCGGCGAAGACATCGATCGCCGCGCGCTCGAAATCCCGCTTCGCGCGGGCTACGTCTACGAGCGATCGCCGGTGCCACCGCAAACGGGGCTCACCAACTTCGTCGACGCCGATCGACACACGATCTCGCTCGGCGCGGGCCTCACGCTCAACGCGCCCGGATCGGTGCTCGCCGGCTCGCTCACGCTCGACCTGCACGGGCAATACTCGATCTTGCCCGAGCGGCTCACGCACAAGGACAACCCTGCTGATTTCGTGGGCTCGTTCCGCGCCGGTGGATCGATGCTGGGGATCGGCGCCACGATGACGGCGGTGTTCTGATGAGGCTCGCGTCGCTGGCCTTTTTCCTCGCGCTCTCGTCCTGCGCCACGATCCCCGAGCCGCCGGGCGGCGAGGTCGGCTTGCCCACGGCGGGCGCGGGCCCGTTTCGCGCGCTCGCCGTCGGCGAGCTGGGCCAGAGTCGATCGGCGCCCAACGCGCTCACCGACAGCCGCGGCTTCGCGCGCGACATCGCGGTGATCGATCTCGACGGCAAGCCGGACACCTACGACGTCGCCGGCTTCGTGGCTGCTTCGGTCAAGGAGAACGGCGTCGATCCCGAGCCCGACTCGCCCACGCGCGCCATCGTGCGTTACGGAGCGATCGACGCGCGATCCTTCGATCGATCCGCAGCGGTGGTGCTCACGCCCGACGCGTCGTGGGAGGGCGGTGTCGTCTCCGGGCCCGCGATCGTGCGCGTGGGCACCGAGCTCTTTCTCTACTACGCCGCGGCCGGTGGCATCGGCCTCGCGCGCGGCGACGCGCAGGGCACCTCCTTCACCAAGATGGATGGCCCCGTGCTCGCGCCGGTCACCGGCGGATGGGAAGCGGGCGCCGTCCCGCGGAGCCCCGGTGTGGTGCGGCTCGACGACGGCAGCTTCCGGCTCTTCTACGAGGTTCCGCTCCCGAACGGAGGCAGCGCCATCGGCGAAGCGAAATCGAGCGATGGTTCGAGCTTCGTACGAATCGGTGACGCGCCCGTGCTCTCGCCCGCGTCCTCCGCCAGCGACGCCGGTGATCCACCCATCGACGGTGCCTCCGTCGGCGGCCCGTTCCCGATGCTCGCCACGTCCAACGTGGGCGAGCCGATCCTGCGCGTCTATTACGGCGCCGTCGATGCTGCCGGAAAGCAGACCATCGGCCTCGCTGCGCGTTACGGCGTCGACGGTCCGCTCCTTCGCGCGGCCGCGCCCGTCTATGGTACCGGCAAGGCGCTCCAGCCGCGCGAGCCCTGCGTGGTTGCCTTCACGGGCTTCGCGTTGCTCTTCACCACCCAACAGAGCAGCACCACCGACGAGGATCCCGTGATTGGCGCCGCGCTCGCGCCGGCGACCGCCGCGCTGCCTCCGGCCGACGTGAAATGACGTCGCGAAGGCGGCCCGTTCCGACGGACGACGAAGTCCGCGTCCTCGGCGCGCCCCCCACGCCGCTGCGCGACGCGTATCACACCTTCCTGCACGCGCGCTGGCCCTTCGCGCTCGGCGCCATCGTCATCGCCTACCTCATCATCAACGCGATCTTCGCGGGCCTCTATCTTCGCGTCGGCGGCGTGGCCCATGCGCAGCCCGGATCGTTCGCCGATGCCTTCTATTTCAGCGTGCAGACCATGGGCACCATCGGCTACGGCACGATGTTCCCCGAGTCGTCCGCCGCCAACGTGCTCGTCGTCGTCGAGTCGGTCACGAGCCTCATCACGACCGCGTTGGCCACGGGCCTCATCTTCGCGAAGTTCTCGCTGCCCACCTCGCGCGTGGCCTTCGCCGACAGCGCGGTCATCGCCCCGATGAACGGCGTGCCCACGCTCATGTTCCGCCTCGGCAACGAGCGCTCGAGCCGCATCATCGAGGCCGCCATCCGCGTGACGATGGTGCGCACCGAGCACACGCGCGAGGGCATGCGCTTCTATCGTTCCTACGATCTCGCCCTCACGCGCGACCGCTCACCGGCGCTCTCGCGCTCCTGGACGGTGATGCATCCGATCTCGCCGGCGAGCCCGCTCCACGGCGAGACGCCCGCCACGCTGAAGCGCGACGAGGTGGAGCTGCAGGTGAGCGTCGTGGGCCTCGACGACATGTCGCTGCAAACGGTGCACGCGCGCGTCAGGTACACCGACGGCGCGGTGGTGTGGGGCGCGCGGCACGCCGACATCCTCTCCGAGGACACGGACGGCGTCCTCGTGCTCGATCTGCGCAGGTTCCACGACCTCACCCCGACCGAGCCCACGGAGACGTTCCCGTACCCGTCGTCCTGACGCGACGAGCCTCGGCGACGTCCGGCACATCGCGCCCGCATTCGCCGTGATTTCTGGGATTTTTGCGGGTGATCTTGAAAAGTGAGCGCTCGCTCATTATTTCGGGTACGCTCCTTCTCGTTCCTCGCTCGGAGATCGATCGTCGTCCCATGGCCCGCCCCGTCAGCATCAAGGATGAGACCATCATCGCCGCCGCGCGCGAGGTGTTCCTCGAGCGCGGCATCCAGGCGACGACGGCAGAGGTCGCGCAGCGGGCCGGCGTCTCCGAGGGCTCGGTCTTCAAGCGCTTCAAGAGCAAGGTCGAGCTGTTCCGCGCGGCCATGGAAGATCAGCTCCACCAGCCCGACTGGGTGCGCGAGCTGTCGAGCCGCGTGGGAAAGAGCGACGTGCGCGATCATCTCCAGGCCATCGGCCTCGAGATGATCGCGTTCTTCCGCGAGCTCATGCCGCTCATGATGATGTCGTGGTCCAACCCGGCGCCGAACGGTCTGCCGGCCGCCATCGCCGGGCCCAACCCGCCGCCGGTGCGCGTGATGAAGAGCCTCACCGGTTACTTCGAGGCCGAGATGCGCGCCGGGCGCATCCGCTCGCAGGATCCGGAGATCGTGGCCCGCACGTTCCTGGGCGCGATTAACAACTTCGTCTTCTTCGAGCTCCTCCTGCGCGCGAACGGGGAGCTGCCCATGGCCGCGGAGACGTACGTGCGCGGCATCGTCAGCCTGCTCTGGACGGGCATCGAGCCCTCGCCAAACGCAGCCACGCGACCTCGCGGCCCGCGCGCCTGATTCCGTTCGACCTCGTCGACATCGCTTCCTGGGGAGATTCGCATGCATGAGCTTGCCAACATAATGAGTAATGACTCACTCACTCGCTGGGCGGTGGCCGCGGTGCTGGCGCTCCCGGTGCTGGCGATCACGCGTGAGGCCGCGGCGCTCCAGCCCATCGACGAGTTCGTGACCTCGGCCAAATCGAAGAGCTTCGATCAACGCGAAGCGCGCGCGACCGCGGAGCAACGCGCGGAGGAGGCGCGGCAAGCGTGGGGGCGGCTCGGGCCTACGCTCTCGGCGCGCGCGACGTACACGCGCAACCAATACGAGACCGTGGTTCAACAGGGCGGGGCAGGGACGACGCCGATCACGATCGCGCCACACGATCAGCTCGAGGCGAGCTTCTCGGTCAACCTGCCGCTCGTCGACGTGGGCAATTGGCAGCGCATCGGCGGCGCCGCGGCCAGCGCCGAGGCAGCCAAGGTGCGCGCGCAGGCCACGGATCTCGATGTCGAGAAGAGCGTGGTGCGCGCGTACTACCAAGTGGTGGCCGCGGAGGCGACACGCGAGGCCGCCGAGCGCGCGCTCAGCACCGCGGTCGAGAGCCGCGCCATCGTGAGCACGCGACGCGAGGCCGGATCGGCGTCCGAGCTCGATCTCGAGCGCGCGCGCGCCGAGGTCGAGCGGCAGAAGCAGGTGGTCGCGACCGCGGAGCAAGGCCGCGCGGTGGCGCGGCGATCGCTCGCCAGCCTCACGGGGCTCATGCCGAGCGAAGGATCGGTCGGCCTTCCCGACGATGGGCTTGCCGAGGAGCCTGCGCTGGCCGCGCTCGAGCCCGCGGTCGCCGAGCTGCCCCAGGTTCGCGCGGCGGCGCTCGACACGCGCGCCGCCGACAAGAACGCCGGTGCCGCGTGGGCCGCGCTCGCGCCCACCGTGTCGGCCAACGCGGCGGAGAAGATCTCCAACGCCACGGGCTTCGTCGGGCGCACCTCCACGTGGTCCGTGGGCGTGACCGCGCAATGGACGCTCGATGCGTCGACCTACTTCTCGGCGCGCGCGCAGAGCGCCGCGCGGGCCGTGGCCGAGGTGCGTGAGAAGCGGATCGCGCAGCAGGCGCGCGACGAGCTGCACTCGGCCTGGCAAGAGGTGAAGGCCGGCCTCGCCCGCGTGCGCGCCGCCCGCGCCGAAGCGGACGCGAGCGCGCGCGCCGCCAAGCTCGCACGCGAGCGTTATCAGGCCGGCGCCGCGACGCAGCTCGACGTGCAGCAGGCCGAGCGCGACGCCTTCGCCGGCGCCGTGGCGCGCATCCAAGCGCAGGCCGATTTGGCTTATGCGCGCGCGGTGGTGCGCCTCGACAGCGGGAGGTCGCGGTGAGCGCCGCGGCCCCGAGCGCGATCGATCGCGTTCCAGCGCGCGCCGCACGCACGCGGAGCCCGCTCCTCCGCTTTCGATCGATGGTCCGCGTCGGCCTGCGGATGATGGTGCACGACAAGCTGAAGATGCTCGGCACCCTCGTGGGCGTGGTCTTCGCGGTGCTGCTCTCGAACCAGCAGGCCGGCACCTTCATGGGCCTGCTCAAGAAGAACACCATGTTCATCGAGAGCGCCGGCGCGGACTTGTGGATCCTCCCGCCCAACACGGAGACGCTCGCGCCGGGCAAGCCGCTCCCCGAGGCCTTATCGAAGCAAGCCCGTGGCATCGAGGGCGTGGCCTGGTGCGAGCCGCTGCTCTTCGGCGGCGGGCAGGTGGCCATCCCCGGCGGATCGTCGGAGGCCGTCACCATCGTCGGCACCCGCTTGCCCGGGCTCCGCGGCGGCCCGTGGAACATGGTCGCCGGTGATCCCCGCGTGCTCGCGAGCCCCGACACGATGATCTTCGAGGACGGCGTTCGCGACACGCTCGGCGGCCTCAACCTCGGCAGCGTGCGCGAGGTCAACGGGCGCAAGGTGCAGGTCGGCGGCTTCACGTGGGGCCTGCTCCCGTTCGGGCCTGCCTATGCGTTCGCCGAATACGACCTCGCGCGCTCGTTGCTCCACGTCGACGCCGATCGCGCAAACTTCATCCTCGTCGGCGTCGCGCCCGGGAAGAGCCCCGCCGCCGTGCGCGACGCGATCGCGCAGCGCTTCCCCGAGGTGAAGGTCGTCACCAGCCGGGATTTCGCGCGATCCACGATCCGCTATCT
Source organism: Minicystis rosea (assembly GCA_001931535.1). GTDB lineage: Bacteria > Myxococcota_A > Polyangia > Polyangiales > Polyangiaceae > Minicystis > Minicystis rosea. The sequence goes on along the minus strand of CP016211.1, from coordinate 3,696,080 downwards.
GCTGATCCGATCGGCGATCGGCGTCACCTTCGGCACGTCGACGATCTTCGGTCTCGTCGTCGGCTTCGTGATCGTGGCGCTCACCACGTTCTCTGCGGTCATCGACAACATCCGCGAGTTCGGCACCCTCAAGGCCATCGGCGCGACCACGTGGGACCTCGCCAAGCTGCTCTTCGCGCAGTCGGTCGCGTACGCGCTGCTCGGGAGCCTCATCGGTCTCACGCTGGTGACGCGCGTGGCGGACGCGGTCCGCTCGCCCAAGTTCGCCATCATCATCACGCCCGCGCTGGCACTCGGGACGACGTTCATGATGCTGGTCCTCTGCGTGATGGCCTCGTCCTTCGCGCTGGTTCGATTGCGCAAGCTCGAGCCGGCGATGGTGTTCCGATGAGCACTGCCGCCACCATCGATGCGCGCCGCGTCCGCAAGGTCTTCGGCAAGGGGAACCTCGCGTTCGAGGCCTTGAAGGGCGTGGACTTCCAGGTCCATCGCGGCGAGTTCGTGATGCTCGCGGGCCCTTCGGGGAGCGGCAAGACCACGCTGCTCTCCATCCTCGGCTGCGTGCTCGCGCCGACGGAGGGGGACGTTTATCTCTGCGACGAGAAGGTCTCGCACCTGCCCGAGTCGGAGTTGCCGCGCGTCCGCACCGAGTACATCGGCTTCATCTTCCAAGGGCACAACCTCTTGGCGTCGCTCACGGCCGAAGAGAACGTGGCGCTCCAGCTCGAGCTGCGTGGGATCGACTCGGCCGCGGCGCGCACCGAGGCGCGCGCGTTGCTCGACAAAGTCGGCCTCGCCGGCAAGCACGCGCGCAAGCCGATGGAGCTCTCCGGCGGACAGCGGCAGCGCGTGGCCATCGCGCGCGCGCTCGCTGGAAGCCCGCCCGTCATCTTGGCCGACGAGCCCACCGCCGCCCTCGACGCCGAGAACGGGCGCCTCGTCACCGAGATCCTCCGCGATTTGGCCCGCGAGCGCGGGCACACGGTGGTCGTGGTGACGCACGACAACCGCATCTTCCACCTCGCCGATCGCATCGTGCACATCGAAGACGGTCTCATTCAGGAGGGAACATGACGACCCGGGTTCGCAGCATCCTCTTCGCGTTGGCCGTGCTCGGCATGCTCGGCCTCGTGGTTCGTTCGCTCGCCGCGGGGCCGGCGTACGACGTCCGTGAGAAGGACGCCGTCGCCGCGCAGCGCCGCGTCGATCCGCCGAAGGGCGCCGTCGACGAGCGCGCGCCGTTGCCGCCCGTCGGCGCCGTCGGCGGCGCGGGCATCGTCGAGCCCGCGCAGCGCGAGGCTCGCCTCGCGGGCGCCGCGCCCGGCGTGATCGCATCCATCGCGGTGAAGGAAGGCGATCGCGTAAAGGAGGGCGACGTCCTCCTCACGCTCGAGAGCTCCGTCGAAGTGGCTGCCGTGAAGACCGCCGAGGCCGATGTCGCCTCCGCCGACGCCACGCTCGCGCGCACGCTCAACGGCCAGCGATCCGAGGACCGCGACGCCGCGCTCGCCGAGTCCGCGTCGGCCCGCGCGCGCGCCGAGCTCAGCGAGACCGCCTTCGCGCGCGCCGAGCAGCTCTGGAAGGGCGGCGCCATGACGCAGGAAGAGCTCGACCGCGCGCGCCACACCGCGGCCGCCGATCGACAAACGGCCCGCGCCGCCGACGCGCGCGCCCGCGCCGCGCAGGCCGGCTCACGGAGCGAGGACATCATCGCCGCCCGCGCCGCCCTCCTCTCGGCGAAGGCCCGCCTCGATCAAGCCAAAGCCACCCTCGATCGCCGATCGATTCGCGCTCCCTATGCCGGCGAGATCCTCCAGGTGAAGGCCCGCACCGGCGAGTACTACACGCCCGGCGCGAGCGAATCGCCGGTCGTCCTCGGCGACACCAGCCGCCTCCGCGTGCGCATGGATGTCGACGAGCGTGACATCGGTCGCATCAAGCTCGGGCAGCGCGCCTACGCTGTGGCCGACGCCTTCCCCGTGGAGAAGCTCACCGGCACCGTCGCCGAGATCGGCCGCCGCATGGGGCGTAAGAACGTGCGCACCGACGATCCCACCGAGCGTATCGACACCAAGATCCTCGAGGTCGTGATCGACCTGGACGACGCCAAGAAGCTCGTGCCCGGCCTCCGGGTCACGAGCTACATCGAAGCCGAGAAATAGGCTCATCGCGATCGTTGGAGCTCCAACGATTGTTTCCATGGCGTGTCGACGGGGGCACGCTTCTGACGGATCGACCGGCCCGAGCGTGAGCGCGGGCCGGATTTCAACGCCGGGACGCGGAGGCGCAGAGGCGCGAAGGGACCTGACTCGAAGGTCCTTTTGCATGGGCGTACCCTCGCGTTGCGAGCTCTTTTTGCGCCCGCTCATGATCGTTTGAGCTCAAACGATTGGCTCGGTGGTCGCGGCGTCAGGGGGACGCCGATGCCCGGATCCGGGTGCCGCGAAAAGTCTTGCGCACCAAAAGTTGTCAGACTAATCTATCAGACAGCTCATGGGTCCGAAGGGAGAGGTCAAGCGTGTCGCCCACGAAATCCTCGGGCGAATCGTGGCGGGGGCATACCCGGCGGGGCTCCGGCTCCCGGCCGAGGCGGACCTCGCGACCGAGCTTTCTTGTGGACGCAGCACGGTGCGCGAAGCGCTCGGGCATCTCGCGGGCCTCGGGGTGGTGAAGAGCCGGCGTGGCTCCGGCGCGATGGTGCTCGACTTCCGTCGCGAGGGGACGCCGGCGCTCCTGCCTTCGTACGTCATGTCGGGCCGCTTCGATCGGCCGGCCGCGGTGCTCGCGCGCGAGCTGCTCGGGGTGCGCACGCTCCTCGCGGCGGAGGCGGTGCGGCTCGCGGCCCGCTATGCCGATCGCGCGGCGCTCGCGGAAGCGCGGGCCCTCCTCGCGCGCGCGCCTTCGCTCGCGCACGATCCGGTCGCGCACGGCATCAACGAGCTCGACTTCTTCCGCGCGCTCGTCTCGGCGAGCGGCATCTGGCCCGCGGTGTGGCTCGCCAACGTCTTCTGGGCGCCGATGCGCGAGCTGCACGATCGCTTCGCCGGCATCGTCGGTCTCACCCCACCGGATTACCAAGAGCAGATGGGCCGCCTCATGGATCTCATCGAGGCAGGTGACTCCGCGGCGGCCTCCGCGCACGTGACGCGCTGGTTCGCGCGCGTCGACGCCGAGCTCGTCGGCAAGCTCGAGATGCTGCTCGCGCTCGCGGCTCCGTCCACGAACGAGGCTCCGCAAAACACGAAGGCCGCGGCTCCCGAGGCTTCTCCTCCGGTCGAGAAGACGGCTGCTCGTACGGTGCCTGTTGCGAAAGCTGCGAAGGCGCGCGTCGCGTCCTCGTCGAAGAGCGCGGCGCGCGAGCCGGCCGCGAAGGCGTCTTCCAAGCGCGAAGCCGCGCCTTTGGCGCGTCGGGCCACGAACGAAGCTTCCAAAAAGGGCACGCGCCCTGCCCAGAGAAAACTCGCATCCACGGCCAAATCGGAAAGGCGGTGAACATGATCGCTCTGCTCTGGATCATCCCTCTGGTGGTGCTCGCGGCGCTCGTCGTCCGCGCGATCGTCTTCGGTTATCCGCCGCCGCAGTTGCCTTCGGGATCGTTCTTGAACCGCAAGGAGCAGGCGGTGGTCGCGGCCTGCGCGGACGCGCTCTTCCCGCCTGGTGGGCCCATTCCGCTCTCGGGCACGGAGGCGGGCCTGGTCGCGTACATGGACCGTTATCTCTCCGGGCTGCCCGCGCTCCCGCGGCTCCTCGGCCGGCTCCTCTTCCACTCGATCGAGCACGGGCCGTGGCTCTTCGGCCCGCGTCGCGTGCGCTTCACGCGCCTCACGCCGGCCGAGCGCATCGCCATGCTCAAGGAGATGAGCTTGAGCTCGATGTACTTCCGGCGCGTGTCGTTCATCTCGATGCGCGCGATGATGACGATGGGCTACCTCGCGCACCCCGACGTGGCGAAGAAGATGCGGATGGTCTGCGACGTCGCGCCCTTCGATCGGGGCCGCTCCGGCGCTCGCGCCTCGCAGGAGGTCTTCGCGTGACCTCGCTGCCCATGACGCGCGACGCCGCGGATCCGCACCGCGGGGTGAAGGTCTTCGCCGACTACAAAGGCGAGATCCGCGATCGGTGCGAGGTGCTCGTGATCGGCTCCGGCCCCGGCGGCGCCGTGGTCGCGAAGGAGCTCGCCGAGGCCGGTCGCGACGTCATCCTCCTCGAAGAGGGCCCGCCCTTTGGCGCCCAGGATTTCCGCCAGGAAGCCGGCGAATCCATGCGGCGCACCATGCGCGAGAGCGGGAGCCGGGCCACGCGCGGCAACGCGTACCTGCCCACGATGCAAGCGATCGCGCTCGGCGGCGGCTCGCTCGTCAACTCGGCGATCTGCGCGCGCTCGCCCATCTCCGTGCTCGACGCGTGGACGGAGAAGAGCGGCGTCGGCCTCTCGCGCGCGTCGCTCGATCCGCACTACGAGCGGGTGGAGAAGTTCCTCTTCGTCGCGCCCACGCCCACCGAGGTGCAGGGCGCGCGCAACCAACGCTTCAAGCAGGGATGCGACGCGCTCGGCATCAGCAGCGAGCCGACGTATCGCAACGTGAAGGGCTGCAAGGGCAGCGGCGAGTGCTTCACCGGCTGCCGCAACGGCGCCAAGCAATCCACCGACGTGAGCTACGTGCCGGCCGCCATCCGCGCCGGCGCGCGCGTTTACACGAGCGTGCGCGCCGAGCACGTGATCGCCAATGGACGCCGCGTCACCGGCGTGCGCGGGCGCGTGATCGAGCCTTTTTCCTGGCGCGAGGGGCAGGCCGTCGAGATCGAGGCCAAGGCCGTGGTGCTCGCCGCCGGCTGCATGCAGACGCCGGTGATCCTGCAGAAGAGCCGCCTCTGCGAGCAGAGCAGTTGGGTCGGCAAGGAGCTGCAGCTCCACCCCGGGCTCGCCATCATGGCCATCTACGACGAGCCCATCGATCCCTGGCAGGGCGCGACGCAGGGATATCACTCGCTCCATTACATCGAAGAGCACATCAAGCTCGAAGTCCTCTGGTCGCCGCCCGCCGTTCTCGCAGCGCGTTTGCCGGGCATCGGGCACGACTACCAGCAGTATCTCCTCCAATACGATCGCATGGCGCCCTTCGACGTGATCATCGCCGCCGCGCGCTCGCGGGGGACGGTGCGGGCGCGCCGGGGGAGCTGGGATCCGGACATCTCCTTTCACTTCGACGACGAGGACATGACCTTGATCCAGCGTGGTCTCGGCATCCTCTCGGACATTTGCTGGGCTTCGGGGGCGATTGGCATTCTCCCCGGCATCCATGGAGTCCCGGAGCTGATTGGGACGAAGCGGGAGTCCGAGATTCTGAAGACCAAGAAGCTCGTGGCGGCCGATACCATCTCTGCGGCAAACCACGCTTTCGGGACGACGCGGATGTCGAAGCGCCCCGAGGACGGCGTCGTCGACGAGCATGGGCGCTGCCACGAGCTGGACAATCTCTACATCACGGACACGGGCATCTTCCCGGACAGCCCCGCGGTGAATCCGATGCTGACCTGCATGGCGCTCGCCGATCGGATCGCGCAGGGCATCGCGGCGCGCTGGTAAACGCGCGCCGTTCGGCGCGACACGGCATCTCGACCTTCGCGCCCTCCCACGGCGTGTGTCCGTGTGGCTTGCGACCACGGCGGGCGGGCTCAAGCCAGATGGCATGAGCTACCCCGGGGCGCAGAGGCCGTATCTCTTTTTCGACGCGGGGGATCTCGCGGATCTCCGAGCCCGGATGGCCGGGCCCATGAAACCACAGCTCGAGGTGCTCGTCCGGCACGCGGATGCGCACTTGGGTGACACGCCGCCTTCAGCGCTCCCGACCGAAGAGGAGCCGCGCGGCGACCTGATGCAGAATTCGTTTCTCGCCAACACGCTCGTCTATTCGTTTCTGGGGCTCGTCACCGACAGCCCACGTTACCGAGAGGCGGGAAAGCGTTGGGCGCTCGCGCTCGCGGGAATGAGGGATTGGGGAGGCACCCTCGACCCGCGTGGAAAATGCACGAGCTGTTCGTATCCCGAGGGATGGGGGGTGACCGCGCTCGCGGTGGCCTACGATTTTCTCTACCACCATTACAGCGACGACGAGCGCGCGCGGATTCGCGACAAGATCGGCGCGGTGTGCCGCGGGCTCTTCGGCGGCGTCGATGCAGGGGAGTGGTGGACGGGCGCCTATCTTCATCACGATACGTGGATTCCGATCGGCGGGCTCGGCGTGGGCGCGATGGCGGTGATCGACGAGCTGGTCGAGGCGCCCGTTTGGGCGGAGCGCGCGCGCGGGGCCTTGAACGAAGCCTTGAATTGGCTCGATGGGGACGGGGCTTGGCCCGAAGGGCCTTGTGGGTGGGCCTTTGCGATGGTCTCGGCAATCCCGTTTTGGGATGCCTTCCGCCGCCGGTTCCCATCGCGCGCGGCGAGCTTCCTCGGGCACCCTTGGCTCCAGCGCACCGCGGGCTTCCGCATCCATTCGCGCCTACCGGACGGGCGCTTCCTCGGCTTCGGCGATTGCCAGCCGCATGGTGGATATCAGCAGAACGCGCGCCAAGCCGCGCCCACGCTGCGCTGGCTCGCGGCGCGCTACCGCAATGTCTTTGCGCAATGGCAGGCAGCGCGGGAGTGGGAGAAGGCACCCAATCCGTACACGGCCGTATGGGAGATCGTCTGGATGGATCCCGACGTGCGGGAAGCGCCGGTTCGCGATCTCCCGGTGGGCGCGCTCTTCGACAACCAAGAGATGGCCTATCTGCGCACCGGCTGGGACATGGATGCGACGGTGATCGCGTTCCGCAGCGACAGCCTGATCGGCCGGCGCGCAGCCTCGATGGTCCAGCCGGGAAACGAGGCTCCCTTCAACAACTCGGCGACGCACGTGCACGCGGACGCCAACGGTTTCGCGGTGTGGGCGCGCGGTGAGCTCGCGGTGGTGATGCCGCGCTACGGGCAGAATCGATCGGAGTTTTCCAACACGCTCCTCGTGAATGGGCAAGGGCAGCTCACGCGGTTTTCGCCGCAGTATCCAGGCCGGCCGGATGGAGAGGTGACCGCGTTCTTCGCCTCGCGCGCCGCGAGCCTGGTCGCCGGCGAGGCCGCGAAGACGTATGCGCCGGGGCTCCAGCGTTATGCGCGTCGCTTGTTGCTCGTGGATCCCGGTGTGTTGTTCGTGTCCGACGACGTCGTGGCCGATGCACCGGTGGATTTCACGTGGCGGTTCCACGTGCACGCCGACGCCGCGCTCGACGTCGGCCACGATGGATTCACCAGTGTGCTCAATGGACGGACGACGACCCTGCGTGTCGCGTCTCCACGCGATCCGCGGATGGCGCGGAGCAGCGACGATTGGAATCACGCCATCTCGGTGAGCCCGCGGGAACGCACCGATCGCGCGACGTTCGGCGCGGTGGTGGTGCCGTCGCTGCCCGCGGGATCGGGCGCGCGCATCGAGACGCCCGGCGAGGCCGCGTTCGTGGTCGAAGCGCTCGGCGCGACGGTGCTGGCCGCGTTCGCGCACCGCAACGGGCCGGCGCAGATTCCGGGGCGGCTCACGAGCGATGGAACGGTGGCCGCGGTCTCTCGATCACCGGCGGCCACGAGCTTCTTCGCGGCGGAGGCGACGGAGCTCGGCGTCGACGGAGAAGCATGGCTCTTGTCGTCGAGCCCAGTGACGATCTCGTATCGAAGAGAGGGCGGCGAAGGGCGCGTGACGATCGCGGCGCGCGCACCGACGCAGGTGACGATCGTCGCGGGGATGCGCGTGCGCGGCGCGCGAACCGCCGAAGGTGGGCCGGTGGCGTTCACCGCCGGCGGCGTGCGGGTGCTGCTGCGCGTGGGCGCGGGGACGAGCAGAATCGTGCTGATGGGGAGTCAGAGCGCTTTCTGATTCACACGGCGTGGACTCGCGTCCCCGCCGCCCCAGTCTTCACGTGGGGCTTCGGGTCGGCTTCGCCGCCCTCCGCCCCACGCCCCCGGCAAAGCCGCTGGGGCCCCACCACCCCGCGATCCACCCGAAATTTCCAGCATGCTTCGCCGCTTCGGGCCTAGCGTTCGTCGCGTCCGGACGCATGAGGGAGGGCGAAGTCATCGACCGCGTGAATGAGAAATCGCGCTTGGCCCGCGCTCGGCGCGAAGACGCACGACGCGCAAAAGGCAGGAAGAAACGAGTCTCCCTGCCTTTTGGCGTCTTTGCCCCTTTGCGTCTCGGCGTTCTTTTCTCCTTCCCATCGCGTCGGCCGATGGTGGAGGAATCGTTGCTGCTCCGGGCTGCTCCAACGATCGGGGCGGAGGATCGTTTGAGCAGCAACGATCCCCGGCGCGCTACTCCGCGGCGGCAGGGAGCGGCGTCTCGGTGATGGGGGCGCCGGCCTTTTGCGCCCACCACAGGGCGCCGACGAGGAGGTTGCGACGGTCGCCGAAGAAGGCCGGGTCGTTGCCCTCGAACCAGTGGCCCGCGAACTGGAAACCCCAGCCGACGGTAAAGAGCGTGGCGGCGAGGGGGAGACCCACCACGGTGGCGCCGATGGGGAGGCTGGCCAGGATCATCGGAATGCCGACGCGATGGCACGCTTGGTTGCGTGGATCGCGATGCCCCTCGCGGTAATCCTCGAGGAGCCGTGTCCACTCTTCGTTCAGTTGGAAGCTCATCATGGGGTTGGGATGATACCCAAAGTGGGCGCGGCCGGACAGACTCCACAAGAGGGATTTCGCGGCTCGGCCGACTGCTTCGCGGTGCCCGCGTGTCACAGTGGAGGTCTGTGCTGCATCGAGCGAAGAGGAGCCCCCGCCGCGGCGTTCGGCGCCAAGCGGCTCGGGTCGAAGTCCTCCGCAGGTCGCTCTCCCTGCTTCGGGCCACGATCGATTCCACCACCGATGGCATTCTCGTGGTCAATCGGACCGGGAGGATCGCCGCGTACAACCGGCGGTTCGCGGAGATGTGGGATCTGCCGCGGGGGATCGCGACCGGCGACGACGATGGCTCCGCGCTCCAGGCCGTGCGCAGTCAGCTGCAGGATCCCGAAGCTTTCTTGGCTCGTGTCCGAGCGCTCTACCAGATGCCGGAGGCCGAGAGCTTCGACGTGATCGAGCTCTGCGACGGGCGCATCTTCGAGCGGTATTCGCAGCCTCAGCGCGTGGGCCGGCGCGTCATCGGGCGGGTGTGGAGCTTCCGTGACGTCACCGATCGACGGCGGGCGGAGACGGAGCGCGATCGGCTGCTCGTCCAAGAGCAGGCGGCGCGCGCGGCCGCCGAGCGCGCCGTGCGGGCCCGGGACGACTTCTTCCTGGTCGCGTCGCACGAGCTGAAAACCCCGCTGACGTCTTTGCTCCTATCGGTGCAGCATTTGATTCGCGCGGGGAAGGGCGCGTCTCACGCCGGGGGCACGACGGAGATCCGGCCGGCGCTCGAGGTCGTCGAGCGGCAGGGCCGTCGCTTGGCCGCGCTCATCGACATGCTGCTCGACGTGTCACGGCTGCAAGCGGCGCGGATCGATCTGTGTCGCGAGGAGGTCGATCTGGCCGAGGTCGTGCGCACGGTGGCGAGCGATCTGCGCGCGGACGCGTGCCTTTCCGGCTCGGAGATCGCATTGGCGCTGCCCGGCTCCGTGCGCGGCGTGTGGGATCGCGCGCGCGTGTCCCAAGCCGTCACCTGTCTCGTGGTCAATGCGCTCAAATACGGCGCCGGGCGGCCCGTCGAGCTGACGTGCACCGACAGCGGCGGTGTCGCCGTGATCACGGTGCGTGATTTCGGGGTGGGGATCGAGCAGGCGAACCTCGATCGGATCTTCGAGCGGTTCGAGCGGGCCTCGTCGGCGCGCCATTACGGCGGCTTCGGGCTCGGGCTCTTCTTCGCGCGGCGCATCGTGGAGGCGCACGGCGGCAGCCTGCGCGTGGAGAGCGCGCCCTGCTCGGGCTCGACCTTCACGGTGCGCTTGCCGATCGCCATCGCGGATCAGGCCGCCGGACGAGCGACACCTGCGTAGGAGAAGATCTCCACGTCGGGCGCGGCGCCGGGGTGGAGATCGACCACGAGCGAGCTGCCCGCGGGCCACTCGAAGGGACGTACCGTGATCACCCAAGCGTCTCCGAAGCGGCGGACCGAGGAGCGACCGCGGTAATCGCGGGCGCGGCGGAAATCGAAGGGCGCGCGACAAACGAGGATGCGCGCGTGGCCGAGCTCGAGGAAGCGGGCGAGGGCAGGGGCCTCCTCCGGCGAGAGGTGCGTGCAGAGGACGTCGGCGCCCGCGAGGCGGAAGAGCCGGCGTTCGTACTCGGCCTCCGACATCTCGTTGGGCGAGATCTCCACGACGCCCGCGAAGGGATGGGCCGTGTTGGGAATGCCGCCGAGCCCAGCCACGGACACGCCGCCGATGTCGACGACGACGTCGCTGATGGACACGAGGCCCGGCGACGCGGCGGCGCGGACGCAGGAGAGCGACGGATAATCCATGTTGCCGTCGATGAAATAGAAAGGCCGGTCCGCGAGCGCGGCGGTGATCTCGGTGAAGAAGCGCTGATAGCGCGCGTCGGCGATGGCGAGCGCGCGCCGTGCGCTCTGCCCGCCTGGAAGGAACATGTCGCGGAGGGGCTCCACGAGCCACGAGTCGTCCGCAGCGGAGAAGCCGGTGTCCACCAAACGACGCATCTCGTCGACGACGCGCGCGCCGAAGATCTCGTGGAACATGGACCCCGCGAAATCTTCTCCGGGCTCGGGGAACACGTTGAGGAGATCGCCCGCGCACAGAATCCCCGCGTCGGGGTGGGCGGCGCCGGCCGCCCGGAGAAACTCGGGGAACGCCTCGTGCTCGAGGATGTTGGAGACGAGCAAGAGCTTCACGCTGAACCTCGTTGATCGGATGTCGACCGTTCTCCGCGAACATCGCCGAGGACAACCGAGCTCGCCTGCGCGGCCGAGCGAGCATCGCAGACGAACGAGTTCCGTCAACGTCGAATTGGGCGGAGAAGAAGGGGCCGATCGCGCGCTCTCGTCGGGTTTTTCCGGGCCCGGCCTGGCGAACGTCCGGAGTCACGATATCGAGTCTCCCCGAGTGCGCCGAGCCTCTACAGGATGATACGAACGGAGCCGTGGGCCTCTCGGGACATGAAGAGTTGGCATGGACGCGAGGACGTGAATCGCGCGGACAGCCAGGCGAAAGGATGGAGCCGTCCGGCCGCCGTACCCGAGAAATGAAGTCTCCCGAAACACTCCGCGCGTGTGGCGGGGGACGTGGTACGGGCTAGAGTTTCCCGAGCGCGCGGTGTGCTCGCCGCCGCGGTCCGGCCGCGCCGGCACGCGGGGGAAATCTTTCACGACGATCGATATCGGCGCCTTCACCGCGCCTTGGGGAGGATGGGTTGGCAGCCAACGCACTAGCGCATGTGAGCCGTCCGCTCCGGTCGTTGCGCGGGCATCACCCGCCTCACCAGGGCCGCGTGCTCTTGGTGGAAGACGAGCCGGATCAGGCGGCGATCCTCGAAGCAGTGCTCCGGCACGAGGGGCTCGACGTCGTGGTGGCGGCGAGCGGAGAACAGGCGCTCGACATTCACCAGCGCACGCCGGCCGACGTGCTGGTCACCGATTTGAACCTGCCCGGGATGACCGGCGTGGATTTGATGAAGCGCCTCGCGCCCATCGAAGCGCAGGAGGCGCCGGAGCCCAAGCAACCGCCGCCCGCGGTCGTGGTCGTGACCGGCGGCGGGACCGTGAACACGGCCGTCGAAGCGCTCAAGCTGGGCGCCGCGGACTACCTGCAAAAGCCGCTCGATCCGGCGCGCCTCGTGTCGCTGATCCGCGAGCTGCTCTCTTCGGACAACGTCCGCGAGGCCGACGCCGACGACGACGACGCGCCCGGCGGGACTCTGGTCTTCGAAGGGATGGTCGGCGGATCGCGGCGCATGCGCGAGGTCTTCGCGCGCGTCGATCGCGTGGCCGGGACGATGGCGCCGGTGCTCGTGGTGGGCGAGAGCGGCACGGGCAAAGAGCTCGTGGCGCGCGCCATCCACATGCGCAGCCGCCGTCGCAACGGCCCCTTCGTCCCCGTGCACACGGGCGCGATCCCGCGGGAGCTCATCGGCAGCGAGCTGTTCGGCCACGAGAAGGGCTCGTTCACCGGCGCCTTCGCGGCGGCCGAAGGCAAGTTCGAGGCGGCCGCGGGCGGCACCGTGTTCCTCGACGAAGTGGGCACGATGGACTCGGCAGTCCAGGTGAGCTTGCTCCGCGTCCTCGAGACCTACCGCTTCACCCGTGTCGGCGGACGCAAGGAAATCGAGGCCGACGTGCGTATCGTCGCCGCGACGAACAAGGATTTGCTCGACCTGGTGGACGAGGGAGTCTTCCGAGAGGACCTGTATTATCGCCTCAACGTCTTCACGGTGACGCTGCCTCCTCTGCGCGAGCGTGAGGAGGACATTCGGCCCATCGCCGAGCGCTTCCTCGTGAAGTACGCGAAGCGCTACGGGACGCCGGCGCGCCGGCTCTCGGACGCGGCGGTCGAGCGGCTCCTGCACCACGATTGGCCGGGCAACGTGCGCGAGCTCCGCAACGTGGTGGAGCAGACGGCGCTCTTCGCCTCGAGCGAGATCGTGGGCGAAGGCGACATCCAGCTCGGACAAGGTCGCATCGAGCGGCGCCCGCGGCGCGGTCACGACGCGCCCGCCCCGCGCCCGCCGCCCCCGGGCCGGGCGAGGTCGATGCTTCGGTGGATCAGACGATGCCGGGCGCGCGGCCCAACGCGGCGATCGCGCAGGCTGCTGCGGAGTATCGCGCGGCGCACCCGTCCGCCGCGCTGCCCGGCGCCGAGCCGGTGGCGCATCCGAGCGTCCCGCCGCCGGCCGCCAATGGTGGCAACGGCGGGCCTGCTTCGCAGCCGCCGGCCACGCTGCCGCCCAACCAAATCCCAGCGCGCACGCTACCCGAGCCCGTGCCCGCGGCGGCGCACGAGCCCGAGCGCGAAGCGGATCGGGATCACCCCCTGGTGCTGCGCTTGCCGGTGGGGACGCGGCTCGCCGATGCGGAGCGCAAGCTCATCCTGCTCACGCTCGAGGCCGTGCGCGGCAACAAGCAGCGCGCCGCGCGCGTGCTCGGGATCAGCCGGCGCGGGCTCTATTCGAAGCTCCAAGCCTACGGCGAGCACGTGGGCACGCAGGAAGCGCCGGAGCCCGCGGAGCAGACGGAGAGCGTCGACGAAGCCCCCTCGTCGCGACCCGTGACGGAAGCGAACGGAGAAGGCGAGGAGATGCCCCGCCTCTCGTGACCACCGCCCGAGGGCACGCCGCGCATGGCGCGCCCTCGTTCTCCTTCGACCCATCTCACGTGCCGGCAACGAGCCTTGGTGCGAGCGCTCTCCGCGGCGCTCGGCTGAGGCTGCGGTGTCGTTCGGCGAAGATCCGATTCTTCGCCGAGGGGCTCTTCGCCGAGACTGTTCGAGGCGACCTCTCTCTCGTCGAGTTCCGGCGCTCCGGCAAAGCCATGATCGCAGGCAACGACGATTGGGTGTTGGCGTGTAGGGGTTGGGTGTCGAGCCGGTGTCATTCCGTGTCTGGATGATTCCTGGGCGCGTCTCTCCGCGGGATAACCATTCTGCGCGATCGCGTCGGCGATACGCCTCCTGCTGCTCGGGCCCGTGGCGTCCAACGACAATGGTTTGGGTCGACCTCGTTGGGCCGGCCGGCGCGGTGTGATGTGCGGCGCTGACAAGGCTGCTCGCTGGGCTGACAGCACGTCGCGGGGGGAGACCTCGGCTGGGATGGTGTCAGATGTTGCTGACGCCAAATTCGAGGGTGAGGCGCCGCCTCGGCCGGTGCCTCTTCGCGGGAGCCCATTCGATTGATGTGGCGATGGAGAGCAGGGCCGGTGAGTCATGCGACGGTGGGCCGGCTCGGCGATTCGCGATGGAGAGGCGCATGACCAGTCGCGCATCGCGTCGGGGGCGGTTCGCGGGACAGGCGTCGGGACGGCCATGGGGCGCGTTGGGGGCAGGCTCACCGACGGCGACCGTCGCGGAGCGACGCGGGTCCGGACCAGGCTCCCAGGAGGCGGTCGGGGGGCGGAAATCGCCGCGTTTCAAATCCTCTGGGCAGGAAGAACGTCAGGAAGGGGGCGTAATTCGCGCGAGTCGAGGTAAACTATCGCGGACGATCCCCGGAGCCGAATCGGACGGCGCCGAGGACGCTGGCGTCAGCAGCGCGAGCGGAGCCCGAGCACAGCGAGCCAAGAGCCCATGAAGATCACCTGCCAGTCCTGCCAGTCCAAGTACACCGTCTCCGACGAGAAGGTCCAAGGGAAGACCGTCAAGATCAAGTGCCGCAAGTGCGGCGCGACCATCCTCGTGAACAGCGGCGGCGTGACCACCAGCGCGCCCGCCGATCCGGTGTCGCTGTCATCCGGGGGGCAGGCAGACGGCGGCGCGTCGTATCTGGTGAACGTGACCGAGGGCGATCAGCGGTCGATGACGCTGCCCGAGATCGTCGCGGCCTACCAGACGTCGGTGGTGACCGCCGAGACGTACGTGTGGGCCGATGGGATGAGCGATTGGCAGCCGCTCGGTCAGGTCGACACGATCGTGTCCGCGCTCCACAACCAGGCCGCTCCGGCCGCGTCGGTGTCGTCGCCGTCGCTCGTGGCCGTCGCCGCCGAGCCGGAGCCGCGCGCAGCGGCGCGTCGCGATCCCGGGCGAGGAGCGCAGGACGTGTTCAGCGCCAAGTCCGATGAGGCGCCGGCGTACTCGAATGGCAGCGCTGCGCGCGCGGTGCCGGCGCCCGCGCCCTCGGCGCGCGGCAGCGAAGAGAACTCGATGCTGTTCTCGCTGAGCGCGCTGACGGCGAAGGCCGCGTCGACGCCCTCGGCCTCCGCTCCGAAGGCGACCACGGCGCGCGATCGCGAGGACTCCGGCATCATCGATCTCAAGGCCCTCGCTGCTGCGGCGGCGGCGCAGAGCGCGCCGGCCGCGGCAGCCGCTCCGGCGGCAGCGGCGTTCCTTCCGGACGGCGGGCTCTTCCCGCTCGGCGCGCCGCCCGTCGCTGCGCCGGCGGCGCCCACGCCCGCGGCGGTGCCGGACGCTCCGCCGCCGAAGAGCAAGACGCCACTGTTCCTCGGCATCGGCGGCGTGGTCGCGGTGCTCGCGATCGTGGGCGCGTTCGTGGCGATGAAGGGTGGGGGCAACACGCCGCAGCCTGCGCCTTCCGTGGCCGAGACGGCCTCGGCGGCGCCCACCGCGACGGCTTCGGCGGCGCCCACCGTGTCGGCGACCGCCGAGGCGAGCGCGGCGCCCACGGGGTCCGCCGTCGCGAGCGCGGCGCCCTCGGCCGATCCGAAGACGGCGGCGAAGGGCGGCGGCGCCAAGGGCGGTGGCAAGGCCGCGCCCGCCGGCGCTGCGCCTGGCAAGGCGGCGGCTCCGGCTGCGCCGGCCGCGCCCGCGGCTCCGGCAGGGCCGAAGAAGGGCAACTGCGGCTGCGCCGCGGGCGACCTGATGTGCGCCATGAAGTGCTCCGCGAAGTAGCAACGACAGCCGCGATCACGGTGTGTGTCGTGATCGCGGCGTGCGGTCCGCCGGCTGCGACCGTCGAGATTGCGGCGGTCGGATCGGCGAAGCCGGCGGCGCCGCCGAGCGCATCGCCGGTGATTGCGCGGCCTGCCCCGGCGGCGGCGAAGAAGGAGATCGCCTGGATCTCATCCGAGCGTGAGGCGCGCGAGCGTGCGCGCCGTCTCGGGATGCCGTTTCTCGTCTGGGTGCGCGCGGATTGGGACGCCGCGGGCCTCGAGATGGAGCGGAAGTCGTGGACCGACGCGCGCGTCGTGCAGGCGGCGAGCTCGTTCGTGGCCCTGCGGCTCGACGTGAGCGAAGCCGAGGGCGACGCCGAGCTGCTCGCGCAACAATACGGCGTCGACATGATGCCCATGACGATCCTGTTCGACGCGAGCGGTCGCAAGGTCACCGTGCTGCGCGGCTACACTGACGCGGCCGCGCTGGCCGCGGCGCTCTCGGCTTTGTAGGCGAGCACGAGCGCGACGCGAGGGTATCTCGTATGATCGGGGCCATCGCGAATGCACGCGCCGAGGGCGTTGATCGCACCGGGTGACCGGATCGACGGTCGCTACGACGTCGAAGCCCTGCTCGGAACGGGGGGCATGGCGATCGTGTATCGCGCGCGTCATGCGGGCACCGGCGCAGCCTGCGCACTCAAGGTGGTGCACCCGCACCTCGTGGCGCGGCGGGCGCTCGTCGATCTCTTCCTGAAAGAGGCGCGCGCGTTCGGGCGCATCGGGAAGAGCGAGCACGTCGTCGAAGTGCTCGATGCCGGCTTCGATGGTGAGCGCGGGTTGCCATACCTCGTGATGGAGCTGCTCGAAGGGGAGACGCTCGACGCGTGGTGCGAGCGTCACGGACCGATGCCGCCCGCGCTGGTGCAGAGCGTCTTCGAGCAGCTCGCGGAGGCGCTGGATCAAGCGCACGACGCGGGCATCGTGCATCGCGACGTGAAGCCGTCGAACCTGTTCCTCACCACGGGGCGACGCGGGCGGCCGACGCTCAAGGTGATGGACTTCGGGATCGCCAAGGTGATCGAGGCGGGCGCCGCGCGCACGGCGACGCAGGTCGGCACGCCGTCGTATGCGGCGCCCGAGCAGATGGGCGCGGCGATGCGTGAGGTGGCCGCGCGACAAGCGATCGCGGTGGCGGCGAGCGTGTCCCGCGCCACCGATGTGTGGCCGCTCGGGCTCGTGGCGTACGAGCTGCTCACGGGGCTTCCCTCGGGGCAGTTCTGGGGCGCGGAGACGGCGGCCGAGATCCCGGTGAAGGCGGTGTTGGTTCCGCGCGAGGCGGCGTCGGTGCGCGCCGAGGATCGCGCGGTGCTGCTGCCGGCGGGGTTCGACGCGTGGTTCGCGCGGGCCACGGCGACCGATGCCGCGGAGCGATGGCCCAGCGTGGGCGCAGCCACCGAGGCGCTCGGGCGCTTGCTCGCGCAGATGCCGGCCGGCGAAGGGACGCCGTTCGCGCGGATCGCGGGCGCGTCGCGAAGCATCGCATCCGATGCGGGAGCGACCGAGGTTTCGCAGGCGCCGCCTGCGGCTTCGGGTGGCGCGACGGAGGTCGTGTGGTCGAGCGCGCCGCCGCTCGTGCCCGCTCCGCCGCAGTTGCGCGCGGAGGCGCCGCCCACGCAGCGGAGGCCGCGCGCACGCAGGTGGGCCGTGCCGATCGGCGCGGCGCTGGCGTTCGTTGCCGCGACGGTCGCCGCCGTGGTGATCGTGCCACGGCTCCGCGTGAGCGCGGCGCGGGACGCGTGTCGATCCACGGGCGAGCGTTGCGCGGAGGCCTGCGACGACGGCGACGCGGCGACGTGCGCGCTCATCGCGGGACGCGCCGAGCGCGGCGACGGTGTGCCGCGCGACGTGGTGCGCGCGGCGGCGCTCTACCAGCGTGCTTGCGCGGGCAACGATGCTGCCGGATGCGCCGGCTTGGGGCGGCTCGTGCGCGCCGGGAATGGCGGGCTCGATCGGGATCGCGCGCGCGCCGTGGGGCTCTTCCGGCGCGCGTGCGACGGCGGTGATGCGCGCGGGTGCGCGTTGCTCGGGGAGTCGTACCGCGACGGGGCCGGGACGGCGCGGGATCTGGTGCGCGCGGCGGCGCTGTTCCAGAGCGCATGCGATCGCGGAGATCTTTTGAGCTGCAACGATCTCGGGGGGCTTCACCAGCTCGGGCGCGGTGGGCTCGCGCGGGACGAGCGCAAGGCGGCCGAGCTGTATCGACGCGCGTGCGACGGCGGCGAGCTCGTGGGCTGCAGCGATCTCGGCGTCCTCGTCGGCGCGGGGCGCGGCGGCTACGCGCGCGACGATCATGTCGCCCGAGAGCTCTACCAGCGCGCGTGCGACGGCGGCGAGCTCATCGGTTGCCACAACTTGGGTGCGCTCCACGAGCAGGGGCGCGGCGATCTCGCGCGTGACGAGGCGCGCGCCGCCGAGCTCTACCGCCGGGCCTGCGACGGCGGCGAGCCGCGCGGCTGCGGGAGTCTCGGCGCGATGTTCGAGGCCGGGCGCGGCGGCGTTCCGCTCGACATCGCCCGCGCGCGATCGCTCTACCAGGATGCATGCGACGGCGGTGATGCGCACGCATGCCGTCGCCTCGGCGCGCTCTACGAGCATGGCAAGGGCGGGCTCGCGCGTGACGAAGCGCGCGCCGTCGCGCTCTATCAGCGCGCCTGCGAGGCCGGTGACATGCGCGGCTGCAACGATCTCGGGTTCATGAGCGAGAACGGGAAGGGCGGCCTCGGTCCGAGCGACGAGCGCGCCGCGGAGCTCTACGAGCGCGCGTGCGACGGCGGCGAGATGATCGGCTGCGCCAACTTCGCCGTCATGCTCTCCGCGGGCCGCGGCGTCGCGCGCGACGAGAGCCGCGCCGTCGCGCTCTATCAGCGCGCCTGCGAGGCGGGGACGGCCGCCGGCTGCGCCGGGCTCGGCTGGGCGTACCTCGCGGGCCGCGGCGCGACGCGCGATCGCGCGCGCGGGATCGAGCTCCTGCGGCGCGGGTGCACCGGCGGCAACGCCTGGAGCTGCGAGCGGCTCCGCGAGGCCGGCGCCCGCTGATCGAAGCGCATCACGGCGAAGGCGGCATCGTCGTGCGTGGCGCTGGTGTGCGCCGGCACGTGTCACCGACGCGCGCACGGAGCGCGTCGTCGTCGCGCAGTCGTCGAGATCACATCAAGCCGTGATCCACCCGAGATTTCGAGCACCGCTCGCCGGTTCATCGCGAGCGCGCGCGGCGTGGATTCGCGCGGCGGACGGCCAAGTCGCGGGCCGCTTCGCGTGCCCGAGGCTGACTGCGATCGAGCGCCGCGGCGCTCTCAGCCGGTGTCGGCGTACGGATTGCAGCGCGTTCGCCTGTGACGAAGCGGTGACGACCGACTGCTCACTGCTCGGCGCTCGGCGTCGGGCAGGTGCAGGCGGACGCTTCGGCTCGGCGAGCGAAAGGAAGGGAGGAAACGATGGTCGAACGATGGAGAGGCCGCGTGTCCGAGGGGATGCAAGTCAGGAGCTCCGACGGAGAGAAGCTCGGCAAAGTCGTGGCGTGTCAGCCCACCGGCTTCGTCGTGGAGAAGGGGTTCTTGTTCCCCAAGGATTGGACGGTGCCCTACGATCGGATCTCCGATGTCCGCAGTGGTGAGATCCTCCTTTCGCTCGCCCGCTCGGAGATCGGCGAGCAGGGGATTCGCAGCGCGGGCGCGGTGGCCAGTGCCAAGGAGTCGCTCCAGACGGCGGCGGCCGAGGCGCGCGCCGCGCTCGGCAGCGAGGAGCGCGCGGTTCGCGGGACCTTCGAGCAGTTCGGCAAGAGCGGGGAGATCCACGTGCCGCTGGTCGAGGAGGAAGTGATCGCGAGCAAGCACGTGGACAAGATCGGCGAGGTCCACGTCCGCAAGGAGATCATCACCGAGGAGAAGCAGATCACGGTCCCCGTGACGCGCGAGGTGCTCCGCGTCGAGCGCGTCGCCGTGAGCCAGGACACGCGTCCCGGCGACAAGGTCTTCCAGAAGGAGACCTACGACATTCCCATCAGTGAGGAGCACATCACCATCGAGAAGCGACCCATCGTGCGCGAGGAGCTCGTGGTGGGGAAGGAGATCGAGCAAGCCGAGGAGACGGCGAGCACCACCGTGCGCCGCGAGCGCGCCGAGATCGAGACCTCGGGGCCGGTGCGCCGCGCAGTGGCCCCGGGCAACGACACCACGCAGCTCCGGCCCACGGGCACGGGCGGGTCGCGGCGCTGAAGGGGCACGTCATCCCCGCGCCTCGATCGCGATCCTCCGCGTGACCCGAACGAGGGCACGCGCGGCTCCGGATCGAGGCGCAGGGGCGAGCGGCGCCGTCGAGGCGCGCGTTGGACACGCGGTCTCGTTCCCGGAGCTTGATCTTCGGTGCGTTGCTCGATCGATCGGGCTCAGGGAATGGCCCGCGAGGGCGCGATCCGCGGGGCCCCGATCGGGCAGCGCACCGGCGCCGCGATCGTTTCGTCGGCGGAGCGATCGCGGCCGGCTTGTCGTGGAAGTGATGTGATTGGGCGCATCCGGGGGACGCGAGAGCCGCGAGAGATCCCGGTCGGGCGCCGACGATGGGGAGGAGTCATGGAGAAGAATCTGATCGATCTCGCGAAGAGCTACCTGACGCCGGAGCTCATCCAGAGGGCGGGCGCGCTGGTGGGAGAGGGCACTGCCGGCACGCATCGCGCGATGGAGACGGCCATCCCCGCGGTCACCGCGGGCGTGATCAACGATGCGTCCTCGGTCTCCGGCGCGGAGCGCTTGCTCCGCTACCTCGACGAGGCTGGTCTTCGCGGCCCGATGAGCAGCATCGCCGACCGGCTCGGGGCCGGCAGCGGTGAGGAGCTCATCCGCATGGGGAAGGAGATGCTCGGCCGGATCTTCGGCGGGCGCGTGGGATCCATCGTCGATGCGTCGGCGTCGGCGACGGGCGTGAAGCGGTCCGTGATGGACTCGCTGCTCGGCCTCGCCGCTCCGCTCGTCATGGGCTTGATCGGCAACTTGGTGCACACGCGTCGCTTCGACGCGGCGGGGCTCGCCGGGTTCCTCGGCGAACAGAAGAGCTCGGTGCTCAACGCGCTCCCTCCCGAGGTGATGAACGCGTTCGGCTTCACGCCGCCCACCCGCACCACGACGGTGCGCACGACCACGCCGCGGGCCGAGCCCGTGCGCGAGACGCAACGCGCGTCGTCACGTCTCTGGCCGCTGCTCCTCATCATTCCGGCGGCGCTCCTCGCCTTCCTCGCGCTGCGCCGACCGCGCGAGCCCGTGCCGGCCGAGAGGGCGCGAGAAGGCTTCGGCGTGGGCGTTCCGCAGGAAGCGCCGCCCGCGGCCCCGCCGCGCGTGGAGGCGCCTCAGCCGGCGGCCCCATCGGAGATCGAGCTCACGCTCCCGGACGGTCGCGTCCAGCGCTTTGCGGAAGGGACGCTCGTCTACGATCTCTCCCAGACCATCACGGCGCCGGGCAACGACACCGGGCAGCGGTTCGTCCTCGATGGCGTGACCTTCGACACTGCCAGCGCGAACCTGTCGCAGGGGGCGCTCGCGGACATCGATGGAATCGCGGCGGTCCTGCGGGAGCACCCGTCCGTTCAGATCTTGCTCGAAGGGCACACCGACAGCACCGGCACCACCGCAGCGGCGCAGAAGCTCGCCGTCGATCGCGCGAACGCCGTGAAGAACGCGCTCGTGTCGCGCGGCGTGGCCGCCGATCGCATCGCGACGGCGGGGCACGGCGCCGAGCGGCCGCTCGGGTCCAACGACACGCCTGACGGTCGGGCCAAGAACCGCCGCACGGAGCTCGTGATCACCCATCGGTGATCTCCGCGACGGCGCGCGCCGACGCCGCTCAGCGCGCGCCGATCGTCCGCCAGAGGATGATGACGATCGCCGCCAAGCCGACGAACAACACCCACGGTGGCAGGATCCAACCGCTCCCCGCAGACGACGCGAAGAGGGGCGAGCCCGCGGCCTCGGGGGCGCGGGCTCGCGGCTTGGTGGTGGGCGCTTTCTCCAACGGAGCCTCGACGCGAGGCTTCGCGTCGGGCTCGCGCGACGTGGCCGCAGAGACGTTCGGCCGTGCGAAGTAGCTTTGCTTCGTCTCCTCGTGCGGCTCTTCATCGGGCTCGGCGAGCGACACGCGTGGGATCGTTCCCTCGCGCGACGCGGCGGCTTCGACGCGCGCTTCGGCTGGCGCCGTCGTCGTGGCCATCGCTTCTTCTTCGGGCGGCAGCGAGCGGAGCGTTGCGGGCGGCTCGTCGCTTTCGGCCTTCGGATCGCGGCGCCCCGACTTCGGATCCGTCGAGATCGCCACCGCGCCCGGCACGCCGGGGAGCCCGCTGATTTTCGGTGCCGAGGCGGGCGCGCCGAGCGGGCGATGCTTGCTCGTACCGAGCTCAGGCAGCAGCGCTTCGAGCGAGGTGCGCAGCGCGCGCGCGCTCTCGGGGCGGTCCACGGCCGACTTGGCGAGCGCCGTCAGGATGAGCCGCTCGAGCGCGGGGTTGATCCCGGCGACGAGCGAGCTCGGCGCGGGCGGGGGCTGATCGTTGAGCTGCAAGAGCACTTCGATCGGCGTCTGACCCACGAACGGTTGGCGCCCCGTGATCATGTGGAACAGAAGCACGCCGCAGGCGTACACGTCCGTGCGCGCGTCCACCGGCAAGCCCATGGCCTGCTCGGGCGCCATGTACTCGGGCGTCCCGACGATCGACCCGACGCGGGTGAGCACCGAGCTCGGCGGCGCGCTCATCGGCTCGCTGCTCGGCGGCGCTTCGTCGGAGGCGTCGCGCTCCATCGTCTTGGCGATCCCGAAGTCGAGCACCTTGACCAGATCGGCCTCCGGATCGGCGGGATCACGCTCGAGGAACACGTTCTCGGGCTTGAGATCGCGGTGCACGATCCGGTGCGCGTGCGCCGCTTCCAGCGCGGCGCAGACTTGAATGGCGATCCGCACCGCGCGCGCCTCGGCGAGGCGGCGCTCGCGGACCAAGGTGTCGAACAGATCCTGCCCGACGAGCAGCTCCATCGCGAGGTAGAGGTAAGGCCCGTCGGCGCCCTGCTCGACGATGCGCACCGTGTTCCGATGCACGATGCGCGCAGCCGCCTTGGCCTCGCGCGCGAAGCGCTTGGCGAAGGTCTCGTCGCGGAGCAGCTCGGGATGCATGACCTTGACGGCCACCTCCGCCGGCTCGGCGTCCTGCTCGCCGCGGTAGACCGCCGCCATCGACCCTTCCCCGAGGAAGGCTGTGATGCGAAACCGCCCACCCAACGTCTGGCCGACCAGGTCCCGGCCCCCGTCATTCATGATCGCGACCGTATACCGCAACGCGCGTCGGGCGGGACGGGATAGAATGCAAGGCCGGCCAGTTGCCGGCACCGCATGCTCGCGCGACCTGGGCGGCGATGCTCGCTCGATGCCTGCTCGCAGAACTCGATGCCTGCTTGCAGAAGGCGACTTCGGGCTCGTCGTGGTGCGACTTCGAAGGCGGATCGTCCGCCAGGATCGACGCTCGCTTGGAAGGAGTGGACTGAGCTGAGAACGTGACGGAGAAAGCCGACGTCAGGCCCGAGCGGCGCGACCTTCAAGCCGGCGCGGGTGGTTCGAGGTATGGGGAGAAAGGACGCGAGTCTTCTCCCGGGACTACAACTGCTCGGCGATCTGCACGGCGTTGAGCGCGGCGCCTTTGCGCAGATTGTCTGCGACCACCCAGAGGTTGATCGCTCCCGGGACGGCCAGATCGTCGCGCACGCGGCCCACGAAGACCGGATCGGTCCCCACGCAATCGATGGGTTGCGGGTGCTTGCCGGGCGCGTAGGCGCCATCCATCAGGACCACACCCGGTGCCTCCTTGAGGAGCTGCTTGGCCTCGGCGGCCTTCATGGGCCGGTGGAACTGGACGTGAACCGACTCGCTGTGGCCCGTGGCCACGGGCACGCGCACCGTGGTCGGGGAGACGCCGATGGACGCGTCGCCCATGATTTTGCGCGTCTCGTTCACCATCTTGAGCTCTTCTTCGGAGTAGTCGTGCTCGCCCGGCTTCCAGTCCATGAGGAGGTTCATCGCGAGAGAGCCCGGGAACACCTTGGGCGTGTGCTTCTCGCCGCGGGCGATGTGGCGGATCTGATCGTGGAGCTCTTCCACCGCCGCGTGGCCCTTGCCGCTCGCGGCCTGGTAGGTCGAGACGACGATGTGCTTGATGCGAGCCGCGTCGTGGAGCGGCTTCAACGCCACGACCATCTGGATGGTCGAGCAGTTCGGGTTGGCGATGATGCCCTTGGGCCGGTGGAACGCGGCCTCCATGTTCACCTCCGGCACCACCAGCGGGACCTCGGGATCCATGCGCCACGCGCTCGAATTGTCGATGACCACGGCGCCGCGTGCGGCCGCGGCCGGGGCGAGCTCCCGCGCGGCGGCGGCGCCGGCGCTGAAGAGGGCGATGCTCACACCCTCGAACGCCGAGGGCTCCGCGGTGCGGACCTCGATCTCGCCGCCGCGGAAGGGCAGCTTCTGCCCTGCCGATCGCGCCGAGGCGAGCGCGAGCACGCGCGTCGCCGGAAAATGCCTCGCCTCGAGCGTACGCAGCATCTCGCGTCCGACCACGCCCGTCGCCCCGACCACCGCCACGACCTTCGTCATGGTTCGGTTCTTAGCCTCGGGGATCGGGCGAGGGCAAGAACGGAGAGGCATTCACGAGCATCGCGCGCTAGCATCCGAAGCCGTGCGCGAACGGTCCCGGGTCTCGAGATGTGACCGAAACAGCGTCGCGAGCGCCGCGCGACCTGGCCAACCGACCGAGGAATCCGCGGCGATTTCGCGGCAGGCTGCCCTGCCGCGCCCCGCGTCCTCCGGCTTTTCTGCAACCTCGACCGCGGTCGCGCTCGTCGCGGTCGTCGCCGCAGGCACGGCGTGCGGCACCAAAGCCAAGACACCCGCTGTCCCGGCCGCCGCCGGCGCGCCCAAGGGCGCAGCCTCGGCTGCCGCGAATGCGGGCCTCATCACCGAGGTCCGTCCCTCGCGCCTCCTGCCCGAGCTCGTCGGTGGGCGCGGCGTGGTGGCGACCGAGCAGGGCCAGCAGCGTGTCCTCGTCGATCGCATGCGGCTCGTCGCGCACGCGGACGGATCGATCGAGCGCGCGGACGATCTCCTCCCCAACGGCACCGTCCACTCCGTCGCGCTGCCCTCGCGGCTCGGCGGCGGTTATCTGTTTCACGTCAACGCCGGCGGCGGGACGGAGATGTGGCGATCGTCGGGGTGGCTCGACAGACTCCGCCCGCTCACGAAGCGCAACGAGGTCGTCTCCGATGTCGTGGCGGGCTTCGATCGGCTCTACGTGCGGCTCTCGTCGGGGAATCGCGTCATCGCGTTGAACCAGGAGACCGGCGAGCAGATGCCGATCGGCCCCTTGCCGGTCGCGGGCAGCTATGGGCAGCTCGCCTTCGCCGACGGCTGGCGCGCCATCGTCGACACCGATCTGCGCGGGCCGCTCGCGACCTTCGATGCCGGCCTCACCTGGCGCTCGCTCGGCGTCACCGACAAGCCCACGGCGGTCGGCATTTTCGACGGCGATCCCGCGGTGATCGTCAACGGCGGCCGCTACGTCGTCGATGCGCGGGGGCTCGTCAGCTACCGCACCGACACGCGCGAGCGCCGTCCCTCCGACGACGAGGGCGAGCCCACCGCGAAGAAGGTCGGTCCGCTCGGCAAGCGCCCGCTCCGCGCCGCTGTGGAGGATGGTTGGCCCGACACCAAGACGACCGCCGTCGTCGCCCGCGGCGGCGCCCTCGCGCGCATTTCGCTGCGCGATGGTCGCGTCGTCGCCATCGCGGAGGACGCCTATCCGGATGCGCGCGCCGCGTGCCACGCCGTGCGTCTCGGCGTTGCGCAGGGCGGCGCTTCGGGCATCGGCTTCATCTGCGGCGAGCGCGGCGGGGCCACGGTCGTCTACGCGTATGCGCCGCCGCTCGCGATGAAGCCCATGCTCCGCTTCGAGAAGCCGCGCGTCGTCTCCGCGAGCGGGAACGGCGCGCTCGTGATCGACGGCCGCTGCGAAGGCGAGGGCACGCCCGCGGACGAGGCCGACGCGCGCTGGTACTGCATCCGCGCGCCCTCGGGGACGACGCGCGAGATCCGCGTGAAAGGCTTCGATCTCGGCGTCGAGCGCATCATCGGCCTCGCCGATGGTCGCGTCGCCGTGCTCGTCCCGCCGCGCGGCGGCAGCCCCGGCGATCTCTCGATCGTCTCGGTCAACGGACAAGCCACGAAGGTCGCGCTCAAGCTGCCGGACGAGCCGCGTGAGGCCGTGCGCCAGCTCAAGCGCGGCCTGTGGCTCAACGGCTTCGAAGAGCGCGCGCCCGGCGTGCTCGGCGGTTGGGTCGAGGCCGGCGGTCCGGTGATGGGCGTCGAGATCGCCGCCGATGGCAAGGTGAAGGCCGGCGAGCTGCAAGCCGAGGCCAGCGGCGCGATCTTCGGCGGGCGCTTCGGTGTGCTCCTCTTCGACGGCGCTCGCGGCATGGAGACCAGCGACGGCGGGATGACGTACAAGAGCTTCGATTTGCCCGATCGCGAAGAGGAAGCGCGCGCCCTTCCATCGCGCGGGGCCGGGCCCGTCGGCGCCGCGCTCCCCGGTTGGGTGCGCGTCGGTTGGGGCGAGCCCGAGCTGCTCGAGGACATGAAGCAGGCCGAGTCGCCGGTCACGCCACACCAGCCGCTCAAGGTCTCGCCGACGATCGCGCTCTCGTGCGAGGTCGCGTCCACCGCCACGCCGCCGCTCCCCGAAAAGCCGAAGGTCGCGCCCGTGGCCCCGTCGTCGTCGCGTCCCCCGGTGCGCACCGTTCATGGCAAGCCGCTCGTCGTACCGCCGCGGCCCGTGCCCCACAGCACGTCGACGGTTTGGGCCTCGTTCCGCAACACGCCTCCGCCCACGATCGCCGCGGAAGAGGTCGGCATCGATCACGGCGCAGGCGGCGAAGGCGCGTTCCTCCGCGCGTATGCCTGGGGGAAGAAGGGCGCCGACTGGTCGCGCACGGGGAAGTGGTTGGTCCGCTTCGACGACCGCTTCGATGCTGCGGGCGGCGTGCGCAGCGCCGCGGTCTCCGCCTCGCTCTGGCCCGACGAGAACGGCGCGCTCGACGCCGTCGCCGGCGGCCCATACGGCAACATCACGTGGACGGGCTTCCTCGATCCCGGCGGCCGCGCGCTGCTCGCGACGGGCTGCCGTCAAGGCACGTGCGCGCTCTACGCCGTCTCCGAAGGACAGCCCGTGCTCCCTGTTCGCGACGTCGCCGGCAAGGCCACCGGCTTCATCAAGCCGTTCGCCTCCGGCGCCGTGCGCGTCGGAGACACGTGGTTCTACCTCGGCCAATCCTCGTCGTACGAAGCGGTCACGTTGTGGCGCATCGATCTCGGCGTGGCCCGCGCGCTCGCCACCTATCATCGACCCACGCAGCGCTACGGCTACGAGACGCCGCGGCTCGTGCGGCGTGCGCTCAGTGGTGGCATCGGCATCCTCATGGGTGGCCAGCCCGACGCCGGTGAGCGCACGGGGAGCTGGTACGTGCTCCCGGTGAACCCGGAGACGGGTGAGCTCGGCGAGACGGTCGCGCTCCCGCGCCGCGACTTCGCTGCTGCGTCGGCGTCGTCCAACAACACGCCGCCGTTGCTCGCGCTCCCGCGATGCACGCCGGAGCAGGATGGATGGATGGTCGACGTCACGCCCGACACCGCGGTGGCCATCGATCTCGACAACGCGCGTGCGCAGATCGACGGCGTCGAGATGCGCGTGCGCCTCGATCCCGGGCGCGCCTGCGTGGAAGGGTTCGCCGCCAAGACGGCCTCGTTCTTTCCGATCGAGCCGAAGGGCGCGGCCGGCAAAGCGCCGGCGAAGGCGCTCACCTCCGCGCCCGGTCGCAAGGGCGGCGCCGCCGACGGCGCCACGGCGATCCCGCTCTCGGTCAGCGAGCGTCAATCCGGCCGTCGCTGGGGCCTCACGTGCAAGGTCAAACCGCGAAGGTGATCACCCGCGCGCCAGCACCTCGGCGCCCATCTTCGTGAACGCATGGGCGAGCGCGTCGGCGGCGACCGCGTCGGCGTCGTGGCGCGACGTCAGCCGTCGCGCTGCCTCGCGCGACGGACCATCGAGGCCAAGGCCATCGAGGAGGATCTCCACCGCCTCCGCGTAGGCGCGCGCCTCGCCTTCGTCGAGCTCGCCGCGCCGGCAAGGCTCGCCGCGCTCCGTCGCCACGCGCCTGCGCACCGCGAGCTTCATCTTGTTGCGCAGCACCACGAAGAGGAACACCGGCGATCCATTCATGTCGGCGAGCACGTGATCGCGCTCGTCGATCCACGGATCGGAGAACCCGCTCTCCAGCGCTCTCCAGCGCGGATCCTCGAGCGCGCGATCCAGCGCCGCGAAGAAGCCGACCTGTCCTTCGTGATGGACCGGATCGGCGAACTTCTCCAAGTGACACAGATCGTGGACCACGAACCCGAGCCCACCGCCGCCGTACGCCGCCTTCGGCCCGGGCGGCGCGGCGTCGTCGTCGAGCAGCGAAACGCAGCGCCGTCCGCGCGCTTGCATCGCGAGCAACGTTCGCGGCGAGGGCATCGAGAAGCCGAGCTCCACACGCCTCCGCCCTGCAGCCCACGCCACCAAGGCCTCCGGCGCGGCGCGTGGCAAGCCGAAGAGCTCGCGCGTGGCGAACAAGCGAACGAGCTCGGGCGCATCCGCGCCGGGATCCAGCGCCGGCCGCCGCGGCCCCTGCAGCCAGCGACGACCGGCGGCGCGCCGCACCCGATCCGCCACGAACGCGCACGCGAGCTCAGCCCCACCCATGTGGCCGGCCGCGAAGGCCGCGCGGGCGTCATCCCAGGCGAGATCCATGGGCGGGAGAATACCTCCGGCGTGCGCTTCGCGTCCTCGTTCTGCGCCGTCTCGTCGTGAATGCGGCGGCGCCGCGAGACCGCGCAGCCTCTGCGTTTGCCTTCCGGCGAGCGCCCTGGAAAGCTCCGCGCGCACCGAGGAGGAATCATGCAAGTCCGCGCTGCCGTCGCTCACAAAGCCGGTGATCCCCTGAAGATCGAGACCGTCAACCTCGATGGCCCCCGCGCCGGCGAGTGCCTGGTGGAGATCAAGGCCACCGGCGTCTGTCACACGGACGAGTTCACCCGCTCCGGTAAGGATCCCGAGGGCCTCTTCCCGGCCATCTTCGGCCACGAGGGCGCGGGCGTGATCGTCGACGTCGGGCCGGGCGTGAGGAGCCTCAAGAAGGGCGATCACGTCATCCCGCTCTACACGCCCGAGTGTCGCGAGTGCTCGTATTGCACGAGCGGCAAGACCAACCTCTGCCAAGCCATCCGCGCCACGCAGGGCCGGGGGCTCATGCCCGACGGCACGAGCCGCTTCTCCATCGGCAAGGAGATGATCCACCACTACATGGGCACGTCCACCTTCGCCCAGTACACGGTGGTCCCCGAGATCGCGCTCGCGAAGATCCGCGAGGACGCGCCCTTCGACAAGGTCTGTTACATCGGCTGCGGCGTGACGACGGGCATCGGCGCGGTCATCAACACCGCCAAGGTGCAGCCCGGCGACAACGTCGTGGTCTTCGGCCTCGGTGGCATCGGGCTCAACGTCGTCCAGGGCGCGAAGCTCGCGGGCGCGGACATGATCGTCGGCGTCGACATCAACCCCAAGCGCCGCGAGCTCGCCGAGAAATTCGGCATGACCCACTTCGTGAACCCGACCGAGGTGCGCGGCGATCTCGTGCCGTACCTCGTCGATCTCACCAAGGGCGGCGCCGACTACAGCTTCGAGTGCATCGGCAGCGTCAAGGTGATGCGGCAGGCCCTCGAGTGCTGCCACAAGGGCTGGGGGACGAGCGTGATCATCGGCGTCGCCGGCGCCGGCGAGGAGATCGCCACGCGCCCGTTCCAGCTCGTCACCGGCCGCGTCTGGAAGGGCTCTGCCTTCGGCGGCGCGCGCGGCCGCACCGACGTCCCCAAGATCGTGGACTGGTACATGGATGGGAAGATCCGCATCGACGAGCTCATCACCCACACGATGAAGCTCGACGACATCAACCACGCCATCGACCTCATGCACGAGGGCGAGTCGATCCGCAGCGTCGTGCTCATGTCCTGACCGATCGCCGTGCGCGCCTCGGCGCCGTCGATCCACCTTCTGCTTCGCGAGGAGCGGTGGCCTTCGGCGATCCGGGGCGCGCCCGTGGCGCCTTTCGGCGAGCCTTGGAGGAGCGATGTTTCGGCCCGCAAGAGACGTCTCGTGGAAGCAGCTCGCCCGCGATCTCATCCGCGAGATCGATCACGACTACATCGCGGACTTCGCCGGCGCGATCTCGTATTCGGCTTTCCTCGCCGTCTTTCCGTTCCTGCTCTTCGCGGTCGCGCTCGCCAGCCTCGTGATCGATCCGGCCACGCTCGACACGCTGGTCGAGCAGATCCGCCGGGTCGCGCCCTCGCAGGTCGCGGAGATCCTCGCCGATCGGCTCAACGCGCTCACCACGGGCACCAAGCCCGGACTGCTCACGGTCAGCGCGGTCGGCGCCATCTGGGCGGCGTCGGGCGCGATGACGGCGCTCATCACGGCGCTCAACTCCGCCAACGACGTCCACGAGAGCCGCCCGTTCTGGAAGACGCGCGGCATCGCCCTCCTCATGACGATGGCCGGCGCGGTGCTCTTCATCGCCGCGTCCGCCATCGCCATCGCCACGCCGCCGATCGCGCGCGCCATCGGCGGCCCCATCGGCACGGTCATCCTCTGGATGCGCTGGCCGGTGGCCGCGCTGATCATGCTCTTCGTGATCGCCTCGATGTACCACTTCCTCCCCGACGTCGAGCGGCGCTTCCGGCTCGTCACGCCCGGCTCCGTCGTCGCGGTGGTGCTCTGGGTCCTCGCCTCGGTCGGCTTCTCGCTCTACGTCGGGCATTTCGGCCGCTACGAGGTCGTCTACGGCGCGCTCGGCAGCGTCATCGTGCTGATGCTCTGGCTCTGGATCAGCGCCTTCGTGATCCTCCTCGGCGCCGAGATCAACGCGCTCCTCGAGGAGTACGTGCAGCCGAGCCTGCGTTCCAACATGCGCGCCACCCCGGAGCGCGGCGACGTCGTGCGCGCCTCGCAACGACGAGGCGCCGCGGCCGTGAATCAGGATCAGAGCCCGAACGGGCCCGCGACGAAGCGATCGTGACGCGCGGTCATTCGGGCACCACGAGCCGCTGCGCCAGATCCTTGACCGGCACTGGCATGTTGTCCTGCTTCAGCACCGCGAGGATCTCGCGGCGCAGCGCGCGCAGATCCGTGGTCCGGAGCCACTCGAGCGCAAGCCGCGTCATGTAAGGCTGCTCCTTCGCGAGCACCGCGCGGACGATCTCGGTGACCGGGAACGAGAACAGCACGTCCTCCGCGGGCAGGCCGAGCGCGCGCGCCGCGTCTTCGACGGCGTCGTCGAAGCGCGCGCGCTTCCACTCGAGCGGCTCGTGGAAGAGGTGCGCCGCCCCCTCGGACCAGCGCACGGGCGCGCGGCCGTCGTCGGGCACGATCACCCAATGCGCTTCGCGATCGAGCCCGACGCGCGCGCCGGAGTCGAGCGTCACGAGCGGCAGATAGCGCTCGGCCGCAGAGCCGGGCAGCGCCTCGCCGGCTCCGCCTTCGAGGAGCTCGCGTACCTTTGCGATCCGATCGACGCGTTCCATCGTGTGAATGATCTCAGATGCCGGTCGGCTGGACCTTGGGCGCCGTCGTGGGCGCAGCCGGCGCGGCGGGCGCCGCCGGCTTCGGGAGCGGGCCGGGGACCTTCGGAGCACCGCCGTCGGCCGCAGCCGCTGCCGGCGCAGCCGATGCGCTCGCCGCCGCGCTCGCGGAAGCGCTCGGCGCGGCCGAATCGCTCGGCGCTGCGCTCGCGGAAGCGCTCGCCGCCGCGGACGTGCTCGCCGCGGGATCGGCTGTCGTCGCAGCGGTCGCCGTCGCGCTCGGCGCTGCGGCCGCCGTCGCGGCGGGGGCTTGCGTCGCCGCGGGAGCGGGCGCTGCGATCGGCGCGGGCGGCGCCATCAGCTTCGGGCCGAGCACCACGCCGCCGCCGAGCGCCGCCGCCACGAGGAGCAACGTCACCACCGGCGGGATGCCGCGCTTCGCCGGCGCCTCCGTCTTCACCTGCGCGGCGGCCACGCTCACGCTGCTGTTGCTCACCGCCGACGTGCTCGCCGGCGAAGGCGCGCTCACCGGCGAGGGCGCCGACACGGGCGCCGCCGCGCTCACCGGTGACGGCGTCGACACGGGCGAGGGCGCGAACGGCGTGGTCGCGCTGAGGCTGCGCGCGTCCACCGTGGTGCTCTCCAGCTCGGCCTCGGCGCCGCGGGCCATGTCGCGCACGGGCACCAGATCGGCGAGCACCTCGTCGGCGCTCTTGTAGCGCTCCGACGGGCGGCGCTTGATCATCTTGCCGACCACGCGGACGAGGCCCTCCGCGGCCTTGTCCTTGCGCGTGAGCGGCAGCGCCTGCGCCTCGGTCGTGAGCTTCTTCTGCGCGAGCTCCGCGTCCGACTGCACGTTGCCGAAGATGTGCTGGCCCACCACCGCGCGGAACAACATCGCGCCCGCCGCGTAGATGTCCGAGCCCGGCGTGACGTTGCGCGAGTTCAGGATCTGCTCCGGCGCCATGTACTCGATGGTGCCGACGGCCATGTCCGCGCGCGTGATGCCGGTCAGCTCCTCGTCGTCGTCCTTGCTCTTGTCGCTCATCAACCGGCTCACGCCGAAGTCGACGACCACCGCGCGGCGCCGCCCGTCGGGGAGCGGCGTCATGATGATGTTCCCCGGCTTGAGATCGCGGTGAATGATGTTGGCGGTGTGGAGATCCTTGAGCGCGCTGGCGATGCCGACGCCGAGCTCGATCGTGTCCTCGACCGACATCGTCTTCTCTTGGAGCAGGCGCGAGAGCGGATCTCCCTCGACGAACTCCATGACGAGCACCAGGCCGTAGTCGTCGTCGGCCACGAAGTCGACGACGCGCGCCACGTGATCGCTGCGGATCCGGCCGAGCAGGAAGGCTTCGCGCTTGAAGCGGGCGATGACCTCGTTGTTGGCCGCGGCCGCGGGGAGCAGGGTCTTGATCGCGACCCGCACGCCGATGCCCATGTGCTCGCCGGCCCACACCTCGCCCATGCCACCGGCGCCGACCTTGGTGTCGACCCGGTATCGGCCCGCGATCACTGCCTTCGGAGACAGATCCATAGGGTGCGCATCCTACCGGAGTCCCGGGTAGCGTGGGAGAACCTGGTCGATCTGTTCGCCGGCCTGGTGAGCTGCGCCGCGTTGCGCCCTGGGCTCCCATGGGGCCCGCTCGCCCGGGTTTGCCAGGCATTTCGCAACCATGGAGGATGGGCGGCCGTCGAGCTCGCCGCCGTGAACCGCCGCATCCTTGCCTCGAAGCGCGCCAACGTGCCGCGTCTTGCGGGGCGCGCGCTGCTTTCCTGTGCCTCGGTCGCGCACGTTCCGTAGGGTGATCGCCGTGCCCGCCGTTTTCACCTCGGTGACGAGTCCCATCGCGGGCCGCCGAGCGGCATGAGCTGAGTGGCCGAGCAGGGAGCAGGGAAGAACGCGTGAGCAGAGCGGCGAAGCGACGGACCCCGAGGAGCGACGAGATCGCTCGCCTGCGCGCCGAGGTCGCGTCGTTGCGTGGAGCGGTCGAGCTCCTCCATCGCATCGGCATCCTCGTCGGCGGCGAGCTGGAGCTCGAGCCGGCTTGCTATGCGGTCTTGACCGCGACGACCGCCGGCGTCGGCCTCGGCTTGAACCGCGCCATGCTCTTTCTCTCCGACCCGGCCGACCCGGACAAGCTCCGCGGCGTCGCCGCCGTCGGCCCCATCGATCGCGCCGAGGCCGATCGCGTGTGGCGCTCGATCGAAGCCGCCGCGCAGGATCTCGAGACCCTCTACGAATCCGGCCTGCGTCATCATCGCAGCCCCGGCGCGCTCGATCGTCGCGTGCGCGAGGTCGTCCTCGACGCCCACGGCCGCACGCCCGTCGCGCTCGCCTGCCAGCGCAACGCGCTCGTGGTCCGCGAAGGCGATGACGCCGGCGGTCTCTTTCATCCTGCGACGGCCATCGCGGCGCCGATCCACGACGGGCGCGGCATCTGCGGCGCGCTCTACGCCGACGATTGCTTCACCGCGCGGCGGCTCGAGCCGGTCTGCGAAATGGTCTTCCGCATGGTCGCCGATCACGCCGGCCGCGCCATCGCCAACGCGCGCCGCTTCGAGGCCGTCGCGGGCGCCGCGCGCACCGACGCGCTCACCGGCCTCCGCCATCACGGCGCCTTCATGACCGATCTCTCGCGCGAGATCGACGCGGCCCGCGCGCGCCGCGGCCCGCTCGGCTTGGCCATGATCGATCTCGACGGCTTCAAGCACATCAACGACACGCTCGGTCACCTCTCCGGCGACGCGCTCCTCGCCGGCCTCGCGCAGCGCATGCGCGGCGTCGTGCGCGGCGGCGAGGGCATCTATCGCTACGGCGGCGACGAGTTCGCCGCGCTCGTCCCGGGCGCCGACGCGCAGGCGATGGCGCTCGTGGGCGCGCGCCTCCGCGAGGCCGTCGCCGGGCAGCCTTTCGCGCTCGGCGACGGCAAGCGCGCCTCCGTCACTTGTTCCATCGGCGTCGCCTCGCTCCCCGAGGACGCCGACGGCGGCGCCGCGCTCGTCGAGGCCGCCGACCGCGCGATGTTCAGGGCGAAGGCGTCTGGAAAAGACGCCGTGAGCGCCGTTCGCTGAAACATCTGACCGAGAAGTCGTGGTCCGCGCGGTGTCGGCCGGCTTCCTCTCCACCCACGCGACGCTCGCGGCGCTTTCTCGCTTCGATCACGAGCGGCACGCCGCTCGCACGGACCTCGATCATGCCGCCCGTCCGTGGAGTCTTTGCGCATTCGGTCGCCGCTCTTGCCATCTTCGTCGCCGTCGCTCCGGCCCACGCGCGCGTGGTCCCGGCGCCGCCGGAGGCGCGGCCGCCGTCGGCGTACATCCCCGCGGCGGACCCGGGCGACGAGCCGCGCACCAGCGGGATCCCGATCGCGGGCAGCTCGCTCGTGCGCGGCCGCGCCGTCGTCAACGTGCGCGCGCCGGCCGCGCGGGTGCGCGAGGTGATCCTGGACTTCGCCCACTACCCCGAGTTCATGCCCCACTACGAAACGTGCCGCGTCCTCGGAACCACCAAGGCCGGCGGTCACGACGTGTACATGCGCATCGGCGCCGTGCGCGGCGTGGTGAAGATGTGGGCCCGCATTGAGGTCCAGAAGCCCACCCTGGAGGACGGCGCGGAGACGTATCGCTCCCGCTTCATCGACGGCAACATCAAGGATCTGCAAGCCGTCTGGAGCGTGAAGCCCATCGACGAGAAGACCACCCAGCTCGTCGTCGAAGTCTTCATGCACCCCAAGCTCCCGTTGCCGGCGACGGTCGTGAACGGCGAGAACATCGAAGGCGCCCGCACGGCGGTGATGGCGTTCAAAGCGCGGGCCGAGGGGAAGAAGGTGGTGCAGAAGTAGCGCGCGCGGCGGGATGCGCGTCGCCGAGAGCGAGCGGCGGCGCGATCGGGTGATCGCTGCCGCCGCCGCTCCTCCGTGCAGGTCAGCCGGTCGGGCCTTGGGGCGGGGCCTCGCCGTCGGTCTTCTTCACCGCGCGGCGGCGCTTCTCGCGGTAGAAGAAATCCTCGGCCAAGCCCGCGCGACCTTTGTAGAAGTCACGCAGCCGCGCGTGCGCGCTCTCGAGCTGCTCGCGGACCTGCCGCCGCGCCTCGCGCTCCTCGGCGAAGCGCATGTCCCACGCCGCCAGCGCCGCCTGCTCTTTCTGCAGATCGTCCGCGAAGGCGGAGTCCGCCTTTTTCACCGCGTCGACGGCGCTCGCGACGTCCGCGATGCCGAGGAACGCGGAGGCGCGGACGTAGAGCGCGGGCAGCGTCGTGCGCTGCACCTCGCCCTCCGGCGCGATGACGGGCCCGAACCCGTCGGGGAAGATGGTCTTCTGCGCGTTCCGCGACGCATCGCTCTGATCCGCGCGGCGCGCCTCGAGATCGAGCCTGCGGACGGCGTTCTCCAGCACGATCTCGGAGGCGTCGCTGGTCGCGGAGGCGCCGAGCCAATCATCCTCGGCGTCCTCGGTGGCGCGGGCCGTGGCCTTGAGGTCCGCGTAGCGGGCCTTCATCTCGGCGGCGAGCTGAGCATGGATGGGTGCGCCGCCGCTCGCGAGCGCACCTATGTGGTAGCGGCTGTGGCGGCGGTGGGGGCCCGTGCCGTCAGTGGGACGAACGTTCTTCATGGTACCTCCTCGTGATCGAAGGGGCGGCTGGGCGCGCGCGCGGCGTGCCCACCGTGTTCGAACGGCTGCAAGCTGCGTCGCGCCGGACGGATCGTCGATGGCGTGAACAGAGGCGAGCACGATCCCGACGCCCGATCGCGCTCCGTCGCGCCGGAGCGCGTGGCACCTCGCTTCTGCGCTTGCTGCCCCGCGCGGGAACGAGGCGCTCGCCGCCTGCGCGCGCGTTGCTCCGGGAAGAAACGACGCGCATGCCCGGCGCGCCGCGCGGTCCGCCGGCGGGGAGCGGGGCGCACACCGCCGGTGCGCGTGTTGCGCCGCGAGGGAACGGCGCGCTGAGGCGGCAGAGCGCCCGTTGCACCGCGGGGGAACCGGCGGCCCAACGGCGTGCCGCACGTTGCTCCGCGGTGCAACGACGCCGTGGAGGTCGGGGAGAGCGTTCCGCCGGCGGGGAGCGCGCTCGCCGACGGTGGCCATGCGCCTCGATGAGCGAGCACGAGCTGCGAGCCCGAGCTGCTGTCGCGCCGCCCGCGCGATCTTCATCTCGTCGCGCTCGGGGCCTCATGATGCCCGGCCGCGCCCTCTGCTACCCTCGTCGCCCATGGCCTTCTCGCAGAACGAGTACGTCAGAGCCCTTCATTTCGCGGCCCGAGCGCACGGCGAGCAGAAGACGCCGCTCGGTCTCCCCTACGTGTCCCACGTCGCATCGGTCGCCATGGAAGTCATCGTCGCGCTCTACGCCGAGCCCGGTCACGACGGTGACTTGGCCGTGATGTCGGCGCTCCTTCACGACGTCGTCGAGGACACGTCGACCACGCTCGACGAGATCGAGAAGGCGTTCGGTCCGCGCGTCGCCGCGGGCGTCTCGGCCCTGTCCAAGAACCCATCGCTCGACAAGCGCGCCGCCATGAAGGACAGCCTGGCCCGCATCCTCCAACAGCCTCCGGAGATCGCCATCGTCAAGCTCGGCGATCGCATCACCAACCTCACGCCCCCGCCGCCGCACTGGAGCTCCGCGAAGATCGCCGCCTACGGCGAGGAAGGGCAGCTCATCCTCGACACCCTCGGCGCCGCGAGCCCGTTCCTCGCCGCCCGCCTCGCCGAGCGCGTACGCAATTATCCGAGAGGCTGATCGCGATGGGGCCGCGCCGCCCCGATTGCCGATCCGATCCGCACCGCGCTCCCCACGAACGATCGCGCCGATGTCGCGCCCTTCGCGCTCGGCGTGAACGGCGCGCCGGCGAAGCCCATCTGCGTGACGCCGCGGCCGAACAGCGTCTCGACCTCGACACGCTGCCCGCCGAATTCGAACGCGGTCGCGCCGACGAGCCGCGCCGTGAAGAGGTTCGCCGCGCTCGTCACCG
Source organism: Minicystis rosea (assembly GCA_001931535.1). Lineage (GTDB taxonomy): Bacteria > Myxococcota_A > Polyangia > Polyangiales > Polyangiaceae > Minicystis > Minicystis rosea. The sequence goes on along the minus strand of CP016211.1, from coordinate 3,658,858 downwards.
TCGACGCGCCGACGACCTCGCCGTCGCGCTCGAAGGTGGCAATCTCGATCCCGCGCGCGAAGCTCTGCGGCTGCGCGAAGTCGGCGCCTCCCTCCGCGTGGAAGTACAGATGAAAGCGGCCCGGCAGATCGATCGACGCCGCGAAGGTGTCGGCCGCGTCGTTGGGCGGCAGCGCGATCGGGGTGAATGGATCGGCGGAGAACGTGAAGAACGCCGTCGCCGCGCTCGGCGCGCCGCGAAAGAGCGGACCTGGCAGCGCGCCGAGCCGCGCGAAGTAGCCGACGTCCTGCACCGAGCCGTCGGACCACGCGTAGAAGCAACCGATCGCGTACCAGAAGATCTCGCCGTTGAGGACGCCGTGCATGAGGCGAGCATAGGGCACGCCGCGGCGGTGTGTATTGATGATCCCCGCGCTACACCGCGCGCATCTCGCGCGCGACGATCGCCATGCGGTCGACGACCTCAGTCGCCGCTGACGTTCGCGGTGATGAACGCCCAGGAGTCGATGTCCGCGTCGCGCCGGGCGCAGAGATCCGCGTTCGCGGTGTTCGCGAGCTCCGCGGCGTCGCACTTCGTCGTCGGGAACGCCCAGCGCTCCGCGTTGGTGGTGCCCGGGTTCATGTCGAAGCTGTGCGCGGCGCCGGCGTATGCATCCAGCGTGATGTCGCTCGCGTAGGTGGCGATCGCTTCGTCGATGCGCGCCTGGCACGCGCCGATGGGCACCGTGGTGTCGCCGGTACCATGGTTCCAGCGCACGGGGATGTCGGGGCGGAAGTAGCCCGGATCCTGCGGATTCGCCGCGGTTCCGGTGCCCTTCTCGTAGCCGAACCCGAGGTCCGCGCCGCACCCGGGATAGAAGATGACGGCCGCCGCGGGACGATCCTCGGCGCGCGCCTCGCACGCCGAGACCCCCATGCTGCAGTACGTGGTGTCGCTGTCGCGCGGCGTCTCCGCCGCGGTGATGAGCGCGGCCTCTGCGCCCTGCGACCAGCCGATCACCGCCACGCCCTGCTCCGCCGCGTCGAACGTGGCCAGGAGGTGATCCTTGCCCGCGTAGAAGTCCTTCGGGCGCGTGATGTACGGGTTCACCTCGCCGCCGCCGCCGCATTGGTACTGCGTCCCCTTCTCGCGGGTCGTGAAGCTGTCCACCGCGATGGCCCAGTAGCCATGGCTCGCGAGCTGTCGCCCCCACTTCTCGATGTGCGACTGCGCGTACTTGGTCTGGCCCACCGTGCAGGGCGTCGCGGTGCAGGTGATGTCGGGAGGAACCGAGTTGCTCCACATCCCCGAGCACCCGTGGAGGAGCACGGCGCCGGGCATCCCCGACGTCGGGTTGGCCGGCTTGTAGACGCGCGCCAAGAGCTGGGTCCCACCAGGGCCGCTGATGAGCACGTTCTCCATCGTCTGCGCCGCGGCCTCGCGCGCCGACATCGCTCCCGCCATCGCGATCGCCGCCGCCGTCCACTTCCCGAGACCCCCGTTTCCACGCTTCGTGCTCATCTCGACCTCCTGCCCGTTCCTTGGTTGGAGGCCCCTTCAGCAATGCGGATGCCGCCCTGGATTTCCCTGCTTTTCGCGGATCCTCGCTGCTCGAAGGCCGTGCGCCGCACACGTTCGCACGGGCGCCGCACACGTTCGCACGGCGCACGGTGGAGAGCGATCCATCGTTCGTGATGACGCGCGGCTTCCGGTGTCTTGCCGCCGGCGCACGACGAGAGGCGGCGTGAAGGATCCTTCCGATCTCCATCGCGCCGGATTTGCTTCGATGCCGCGTCCACGACCGCGATGGGATTGACGACGACATGGGTGTGAGCTTCCGCGCGTTGCTCGGTTCTTCACGAACGCGCGCCGGTCGACATGGAGGCCCGATCCACCCTCACCTCGACGTGATCGCGCGAATCTCGCACGACCTTCGTGGCACCTCGGTTGCTCGCTTTGGTCATGTGGACCTGGCGAAAATGCTGGATCGATGCGTGACCGAGCAGTGGAGCCTCGACGATCTCCGCTTCTCCGGTCCGGTCGAGCCGATGAGACCCGCGATGGAGAAGGCCATCGTGCAGTGCTTCGTGGACATGGCCGGCATCGAGCGCCTCGCGGCCGCGCTCTTCGCGGAGCAGGCGCGCCGCGCGGAGGATCCGGTGCTCCGCCGCATCTTCGAGAGCTTCGTCGTCGACGAGCTGCGCCACGCGGATGCTGCGTGCAAGCTCGCGCAGCGCTTCGATGTGCACAGGCTCCACCGCTACGAGGAGCGCCCGGTCCTATCGCGGTTCTCGGCGCGCTTCGTCACCGCCGCGCGCTACCTCCCGCCGGACATCGCCAACGCGTACATCATGGTCGGGGAGCTGATCCTCGACGTGGCGTTGCTCCGATCGATCGCGGATGCGCTCGGCGATCCGGTCACGTGCGAGGTGATGAAGCGCATCAACCACGACGAGTCGCGCCACATCGCCGTCGACTTCCACATGTTCGATCTCTACGCGTCGAACGCGTACGCCGCGCGCCGCGCCTCCGCGCCCTCGGCATCGCTCCCCGAGCAGCTCTGGGGAGCGGTCGCGCTCGCGCGGATGATTCGCGACGCGCGGCCCTTCTTCAAACAGGTCTTCTTCGATCCGATGACGCTCGTCGACCCTTCGGGCCGCAGGATCAAGGATGCGGTCAAGCGCCTCCAGCTCGTGCTCCGCCGTCCCGGCGCGGCCCGGCGACCTTTCACGCGCGTCGTCCAAGCCCTCTTCACCGCTTACCAGCACCCTGTCGCGCGCGCCGTCATGGGCCCTCTCATCGTGCGCTTCGTCGGCGTCGAGCCGGAGATGCTGCGGGTGCAGTACACCGATCGCGAGCTGCGGCGCGCCGTCGGCATGAGCATGGACGAGCTCGCCGCCGCCGCCCTCGCCGACGAGCACGCGGCGTGAGGCGAGGGCGGCGATCGAAGCGCGCCTCACGCGCGGAAGCGACGCTTCAATGACAAGCGATCTGGCACGTGTCGCCCCGGCACTCGAGCCCTTCTGCGCACGCGATCCGGTAGAGATTGTCGTTGCGGCACGCTTCTCCTTCGCTCCGCCCGCGCTCGCAGCGCGGGAGCGTGACGTTGTCGTAGGCCAGGTGGCGGCAGAAGAGCCCTGCTCCGCACGCGCCGGAGATGCAGGGCTCGCCCTCGTTCGGGACCTTCAGGCAGGTCGTGACCGTGCCCGGACCGCCGCCGCCGTCGGGAAACGCGAGCGATCCGCAGACCAGCCCGGCCGCGCACTCGTCGTCGACGAGGCTCCCATCGACGATGCCGCAGAGGTCACCCTCCTGCAGCGTGCCCGGCTGACACGTTTCGCTCGCGTCGCAGTGGAAGCCTGCCGGGCAGCTCCACCCGTCGACGCACGTGCCGGGGGCAGGGACTTCGCACCGATGCGAGGCGACGCCGCAGCTCGTGCCCTGCGCGCACGTGCCCAGGTAGCTCTCGCACGCGCTTCCCTCCGGGGTGCGCGCGGTGCAGGTGCCCGCCATCGACGAGCCGTCGATCCGCGCGCAGTACAGCTCGTCGTCGCAGTCGCTCGTGTCCTCGCCCTTGGGGCCGAGCGCGCACGCTTCGCCGAGGACCTTGCGCAGGCTGCGGCACACACCGTCGGCGCAGATCGCCGACCGCGAGCAGCCCTGCAGCGGGCCCGTGCAGGGCTCGCCGAGGGGCTGGATGGCGACGCACGCGCCGCAGGTCCCCACGGTCGCGTCGCCGCTGCACCGCAGCGAGTCGCACTGATCGTCGAACGCGCAGGCCTCGCCCAGGGCGCGCCCCGTCGAGTGGGGCTCGACGGTCACGGTCGAGGACGCGCAGCCCGCGAGAGCCATCGCGGAGACCAGGGACGAGACAACGAGGGCCGGAAGAAATCGAAGCAGGTTCATGCGCCCCGCCTTCAGCAGGCCTCGTGCCGCTCGGCCGGGCGCGCGATCTCTTCGAGAATGTACGAGAATTCGAGGCCCGTTCCGCGCTGGGTTACCAGCGACGGCGGCTCCGTTACCAGCCGGTGGTTACCGGGGTCGGCGAAGCTGGGGCCTCCCCACGGAGATCGTTTGAGCTCAAACCTTTCGGCTCAAGGCACCTTCGTTTTCAGGCTGTCCACCGCGTGCACGGGCGCGTCGTCGCCCTTCATCAGGTGCGCGATGGCGCTGTACACGAGGCGCTGGCTCTCGAGCATGTTCTTGCCGGCGAACACCGGCGACGTGACCACGATGTTGAAGTGCCCGCCGCCGCCGCTCACCTCGGCCTTGGAATCAGGGACCTTCGACTCGATGGCAGCGCGGAGGGTCGCGAGGATGTCGCCCTTGAACGAAGTGGGGTGATCGGACATGGGAGGGCGTCCTAGAGCATCCCTCGCGCGGGCGAAAGCGGTCCCGACGCGCGCCGATCTCGAGCGCCGTTCAGCGCCGTCGAGGCCGCCCGTGCGCCGGACATTGCCTCACGGCGCTTGCCCGCACGCGTGTTCGCAGATCCAATTGTGACAATCGAGCAGGTAGCACCCGGGCTCTTTGCCGGTGTCGCACGGAAACCCGCACGCATCTCCGCACGGTTTTCCGCCTTCACACCCCCGCAGGCAGTCGAGCCAGGCCACGCACGCGGCATCGGCGAGGCACTGCTCGATGAGCGTCGCGTCGTTGCAGCACCGGCACGAGCACGCGAAGCAGCTCTCGTCCTCGGGATGTGGAGCCGAGCTGCACGCGCCGCCCCACCCGCTGCATTGGTGCGTGAGCGTCGCAGGGCCGCCGCCGGTGGTGCTCTGGGGCGGCTCGTCGCCCGGAATCTCGAGCGTCCCGCCTGCGCCGTGGCTGGTCTCGCCACCTGCGCCTCCGCTGTTGCCGCCGACCACGGTGGTGCCGCATCCGAGCGCGAGGCACGCCGCCGCAGCCAATGGGACGAGGAAGAGGGAACGAGCGATGGACGGGACGCTGGCCAGCATTCCGCGCTCCAAAGCAAGCGACCGGCCAGCGCTTCGACAGCGCAAATTTGCGGGAAATCGAGGTTGATTGGCGATCGCGTGCCCGCGTCCTGTGGCCCACCTTGGGCCAATCGGGACCGTCGCGGGCGACGCGGTTGTGTCACGAGACAGCGCGTCGCTGTGCCCGGGGGCGGATCAGCGCCCCGCCTTCTCCACGCTCTTGCGCATCGTCTCCGTGAGCTTGAAAACGGCGGGATCCGCGCGCATTTCGTCGACCGTCGCCGGGAGGCGGTAGGTCCAGTTGTGGGCCCCGATGGTCGCGGGCGTGTTGATCCGATCCTTCGTGCCCAAGAGGTCCTGGATCAGGAAGAGCACGAGCTCGCTCGCCGATCCGTTGAGCAGATCGAGCAGCGCGCGATGCACCGCGGGCGTGAACGCTTCCCCGAGATCCGCGGCGTGGGGCGCGAGCTGGGGCAGCGCCTTCACGGCGGCGCGCTCCTCGGCGCCGAGGCCTTCCCACCAGGTGGCGACGGCGCTCGTGTCGTGCGTCCCGAAGCAGGCGAGGCTCACGTACGGATAGGCCGAAGGATCGCGGAACACCTCTTTGCCGCTCACGTGATCCTTCTCCCAAATGAGGACCTTGTAGCCGGGCACGCCGAGCTTCGCGAGCGAGCGGCGCACCCAGGGCGGGATCACGCCGAGGTCCTCGGCGATGAGCTGCGCGCCGCCTTCACGCGAGGCCTCGAGCATGGCGGTGAGCACGTGCTCGCCGTGATCGAGCTGCATCGCCTCCTCGCTCGGATCGAAGAAGCCCGGGCGGAGCTTGCCGCGCTCGTCCACGCGCTTGTCGTGCGAGCGCATGTACGTCCGGTAGAAGCCGATGAGGTGATCGATGCGGAAGCGATCGTAGAGCGAGGCCGTGTAGCGGCAGCGGCGGCGCAGCCAGGCGAAGTCGTTCGCGCGCATCACCCGCCAGTCGTAGGGTGGGAGCCCCCAGTCCTGACCGTCTTCGTTGAAGGCATCGGGCGGCGCGCCCACGGACGCGTCGTCGCGGAACTCGCCTTGGTTGGCCCACACGTCGGCGCTGTCGCGGCCCACCATGAAGGGGAGATCGCCCATGATCTCCACGCCGACGGCGCGCAGGCGGGCGCGCGCGTCGTACCACTGCGTGTGCGCGATCCACTGCGTGTACTGGTGATAGAGCACCTCGCGCGCGAGCGAGACGCGCACCTCGGCGAGCGCCTTCGGCTTGCGATCGCGGAGGTCCGGACGGAAGTCCCACCAGGCCACGCCCGTGTGCGCGTCCTTGAGGGCGCGGAAGAGCGCGTAGTCCGCGAGCCATCCTTCGTTCTGCTGCGTGAAGGCTCGGAACGCGGCCGCGCGCGGCGTGCCGCGCAGCACCTCGCCCTCGTAGAAGCGCCCGAACGCGGCGCGGAGCGCATGCTGCTTGAGGTTGCGCACGGCCGCGTAGTCCACGGTGCGGCTCTCGCGAGCGCGCGCGAGCTGCGCATACGCCGAGTCACCGGGGCCTGACACCATCGCCGGCGCGCGCACGAGCCGCGCGCGATCGAGCGCTTCCTGCGCGTCGTTGCCGAGATCGGCGACGTCCGCGAGGCTGATGTAGATGGGATCGATCCCGAACGCCGTCAGCGCCGCGTAAGGCGAGGTCTCGCCGCCCGAGATCTCGCCGAGCGGGAGGAGCTGCACCACGCGCAGGCCCGCGTCGCGCATCCATTGAGCGAAGGCAGGGAGATCACCGATCTCGCCGATGCCCCAGGAGCGAGCGGTGCGCAGCGAAAAGAGGGGCACGGTGACGCCGGCGACACGGCGGGGAAGATTGGGGCTCTTGGGCTCGGCCATCGGCGCCATGGTCGCTTCTCGGCCTCCGAAAGTCGACCCGATGCGACGACAAATGATACGGGGGGCGTGGAGATCTCGTGTCCGCTCGCATCTGGCCTGGTCGACCTTATCCGCTCGGCGCGTCGTTCGACGGCGCGGGCGTCAACTTCGCGCTGTTTTCCGAGCACGCCGAGAAGGTCGAGCTCTGCCTCTTCGACGAAGCGCTGGGCGCGTTCGAGCGCGAGGCCATCACGCTGCCCGAGCGCACCGCGCACATCTTCCACGGCTACGTCCCCGGTCTCGCGCCGGGCCAGATGTACGGCTATCGCGTGCATGGTCCGTACGATCCGCGGCACGGGCACCGCTTCAACCCCGCCAAGCTCGTCCTCGATCCGTACGCGCGCGCGGTGGCCAACGAGATCGATCCCACCGCGCCGATCTTCGGTTACCTCGACGCTGCCGACGCCGAGCGCGACCTGCGCGACAGCGCCATGGGCGCGCCCAAGGGTGTCGTCGTCGCGGACGCCTTCCCGTGGGAGGACGACCGCGCCCCGCGCACGCCGTGGCGCGACACGGTGATCTACGAGCTCCACGTCAGGGGCTACACCGCGCGGCACCCCGACGTCCCCGAGGCGCTCCGCGGCACGTACGCCGGCCTCGGATCCGAGCCGGCGATCGCCCACCTCCGCGCGCTCGGCGTCACCGCGGTCGAGCTCCTGCCCGTGCACGAGATCGCCGACGAGCCCGAGATCGTCGCGCGCGGGAAGATGAACTACTGGGGCTACTCCACGCTCGGCTTCTTCGCGCCCGCGGGCCGCTATGCGTCCTCGGGCCGGCGCGGGCAGCAGGTGACCGAGTTCAAGGCGATGGTGAAGGCGCTGCACCGCGCCGGGATCGAGGTGATCCTCGACGTCGTCTACAACCACACCGCCGAGGGCGGCCGCCGCGGGCCCACGCTGAGCCTGCGCGGCATCGACAACCGCGTCTACTATCGCCTCGCGCCCCCCGATCCGCGCGAGTACGTCGACTACACCGGCTGCGGCAACTCGCTCGACGCAAGTCACCCCCAGACGCTCAAGCTGATCATGGACAGCCTGCGTTACTGGGTGAACGAGATGCACGTCGACGGCTTCCGCTTCGACCTGACGACGACGCTCGCGCGTCACCCGCGGCACTTCGATCGCTTCTCCGCGTTCCTCGACATCATCCATCAAGACCCGGTGCTCTCGCGGGTGAAGCTCGTCGCCGAGCCTTGGGATCTCGGGCCCGGCGGCTATCAAGTCGGCAACTTTCCCATCCTCTGGACGGAGTGGAACGGGAAGTACCGCGACGCCGTGCGCCGCTTCTGGAAGGGCGATCAAGCCATCGCCGCCGAGCTCGGTTATCGCCTCACGGGCTCGAGCGATCTCTATGCGCCCGGCGGGCGCGGCCCGCACGCCAGCGTGAACTTCATCACCGCGCACGATGGGTTCACCATGCACGACCTCGTCCGCTACGACCGCAAGCACAACGAGGACAACGGCGAGAACAACCGCGACGGCAACGATCACAACGACAGCTGGAACCACGGTGTCGAGGGCGAGAGCGAAGACCCGGCGATCGAGGCCCTCCGCGCCCGCCAAGTGCGCAACCTGCTGACGACGCTGCTCGTCTCGCAGGGCGTGCCCATGATCCTCGGCGGCGACGAGCTCGGCCGCACCCAGCGCGGGAACAACAACGCCTATTGCCAAGACAACGAGATCACCTGGCACGACTGGGATCTCGACGCCTCCCGCCGCGCGCTCCTCGCGTTCACGCAGCGCCTCGTGGCCCTCCGGCGCACCGAGCCCGTGCTGCGGCGCCGGCGCTTCTTCTCGGGCGGATACGTGCGCGGCAGCGAGCTCCCCGACATCGTGTGGTTCGGGCCCGACGGCCGCGAGATGACGCCGCACGACTGGTCCCACCCGCATTGGCGCGCGCTCGGCATGCTGCTCGGCGGCGACGCCCTTCCGTCGCTCGATCGCATGGGCCGCCGCATCGTGGGCGACACGCTCCTCGTGCTCGTCAACGGCAGCGCCGAGGCCATCGATTTCGTCCTCCCGGCCGCGCCCTGGGGCGAGCGATGGGACGTGCTCGTCGACACCCGCTCTGCCGAGCCGCCCGAGCACGCCGTCGCGCGCGCCGGGGAGACCTACGCCATGCTCGACCGGAGCATGGCCATCCTCCGCTTGCCCAAGTCCGAAGCGAAGTAGCCGCGCGCGCCTCGCCCACCGTGACGGGAACGTTCACAGGTGAACGTTCGCACGTGGGGTCGATGGTTCATGGGTGAAGGATCCCGCTCCGACGCGTGCAATCCTTCATGTGTGAAGGATCGGTAACGCGCCTTCGTCTCCGGCGCCGCCGTCGCGAACGCTCACTTCGAGAAGCGCGGATCGCCTTCGAGCAACCACGGGAGGGCCTCTACGAGCCCCGTCTTCACCCGTCCCTCGTTGGTGTGGCCGGCGCCGCGGGCGTCGATGACGCGCACGTCCACGCCGGCGCGCTTCAGGATCGCGGCCGAGCGTTGCGCGGCGTCGCTGCACGAGCGCCGCCCGCACGCGAGGATCACGCGGCGCCCGCCGCCTTCGACGAAGCTCCGCGCGTTGTAGGTCGCCCACTCCTCGGCGCCGCCCTCGACCAGCACCAGCGCGGTGAAGGGCGCGGGCGCCCGCGAGAAGGCCAGCGCGCCCATCACGCCGCCCTGCGAGAAGCCGGTGTACACCGCGCGATCGAGATCGACGCGCTCGGGAAAGCGCGCCTTCAGCGCGGCGAGGGCATCGCGCACCTCGCGCTCCAGCGCCGGGTGCGCCGGGTAAAACCACCCGCGCGCTTCGGGCCGCGCGTACACATCCATGGTCACGCCCCGCGGGCAGAGCACGAAGGCCATGTCGTCGACGAGCGCGCGCCAATACGCGCAATGCGCCTCCGGCGTGCCGCCCGCGCCGTGCGTCGCCACCAGCACGGGCCGGCGACCTTCGCGCGGCATGGCCACCACCGCGGGCGCGTGGCCCGCGACGGGGAGCTCGACGAGCGTGCCCGGCGGGGCGTCGATCGCTGGCGCGCTCGCTTCGGCGCTCGCGCTGGGCGCAGGGTGCGGCGGCTCGTCGTGGGGCGGTGCCGGCGCGGCGGCGAGCGGGCTCGTCGGCGGAGCTTCGCGTTCGGGCTCGTCGGCGCGCGTCGCGGGCGAGCGAGGCATCGGTGCGCACGAGGCGACGAGCAGCAGAGCAGCGAGCGTGGTGAATCGGCGCACCGCGATCACCTATAGCCCGCCTCGCGGCGGCCGAGCGGCGCTTCTCGTCCTCCGACGTGCACACAGTGTCCCGGGCACCACCGTTGCCATGAGCGCGAGGGCGAGCACCGCCAGGGCACACGTTGCTCGCGGCACGCGGGCTCGAACAGGAGGCCTCGCATGAATGGTATCGTGAGTCGTGCCCTTTCGGCCTCGGCGGCCGTCCTTGTCCTCGCACCTTCGGCGGCCGCGTTCGCGGACGATGTCTACGGTGGGACGCCGAGCTCGCCGCCGTCGCGGGTGATCGTCACGACCCCGACGCACGACGTGATCACGTACGAGGAGAAGACCCCGAACAGCGCGCTCATCGGCAGCGGCTCGTTGATGTTCGGCCTCGCCTACGGCGGCTCGATCATCGTCGCGTCCGTCAGCGATCGCGAGGGCGATCAGCACCTCTACGTTCCCGTCGCCGGCCCCTGGATGGATCTCATGAACCGCGGCGATTGCCGCGGTCCGGGCTGCGGCGTCAACGAGACGGCCAACAAGGTCCTCCTCGTGGCCAATGGCATCTTCCAAAGCGTGGGCGTGCTCCAGATCGCGAGCGGCTTCCTCTTCCCCGAGACGCGCACCATCACCCGCGCCGCCAAGCTCCGCGTCACGCCCAACGTCGGCAAAGGCATGGTCGGGATCACGGCCTCGGGATCGTTCTGATGCACGCAGGGACGCGCGTCACCGTCGCATTCACGCTGCGACGGTGACGCATCCCGAAGATGTCTTCGGCCCGCGTCAGGCGCGCCGCCGGCGGACGATCCCAGCCGCCGCGGGCGGCGGCGGTGGGGCGGCGGCGGCTTCGATCATCGCCTTCAGGATGGTCCGGTGACAGCGCTCCGGGTCCGTGCACGCCGACGAGCACAGGAGCGTGAGCGTCTCACCGCGCTTCACGCGCTCGGCGAAGCCGCTGATCCAGAAGCGCTGTTGCCGCTCCATCTCTTCGCGAAAGCGGCGCTCGTACTCCGCGAACGACAGCGGCGGACCCGACTTCCCATACGCGGCAGCGTGCAGCTCCGGGCTGGGCGCGAGGTGGCTGCACCACCCATCCCACGGCTCGTCCTCCTTGCGCACGCCGCGCGGGCGATAACGGCAGACGAGGAGCCGGAAACCATCCTCGGGCTCGGCGGGATCGTTCCAGCGCTTCGTGCGTACGGGCACCGCGTCAGCATCGCAGCGCGTGCGCGCTCGGCAAGGTGCGCGCTCGCCGCCTGAGGTCGTCCGCCGGCGTCGCCCGTCTGATCCGCGCCGCTTCCGCGCTCGTTCTTCATGCTCGAGCTCCCCCTCTACGGCCCGCGCCCGATATGAGCTGTCTTTGAAAGCGCCATTCCCCCGCGAGCATCGATATCGCTCATCGTGGCCCGACCACGAGATGGCCAATCACTGCTTCGTGTACGTCTCGACCTGGTTCGTGCCGTTCTTGAGAATGGCCAGCGAGGTGGCGGTCGCCGTGTACGTCCCCATCTCGGCCACGAGGCCCGGTGGGCACACGGCCATTTCGTCGAGCGCGTTGCCGGACGGCGCGAGCTCGAGCGTGGCATGCACATCGGGCGCGCCGTCGTCGCTGTTGACGATCTGAACGGAGTTGCCCGCGATCTGGATGGTGCGCCGGTGCGTGCGGGAATCGGCGCTGCTTCCCGCATACTGGACGTTCGACGTCAGCACGTAGATCCCATCGGCGATCGTGCCTCCGGTCATGGTCGGGACCGGACCACCATCGGCGGTCTCGGCGATGACCTGCCCGATGTTCGCGAGCGCATTGCAATCGCCGATGGTGTCGCCGCCGCCCGAGCCGTCGGTGGATCCGCCGCCGCAGGCCGCGACGGCGAGGCAGAGCGCGGGGAGGGTGATCGAGGTCCGCTTCATACGGCACCACGTTATCGACGATGAAGCGTTTGCGTCATCGCATCTTCATGCGATGGCTCAACCCCCGTCGCAGACGAGAGCGCCAATGGGCCTGGATCCACTCCGCGACGGCGGAGACCGACTCCGCTTCAGCCCACGAGCTCTTCGAGCGCGCGCAGCGACGACGCGGAGAACGGCGCGAACTCCTGTGCTCCAAAGAGGGTGCTTATGATGGATCGAGATGCGGTGTCGCGTGCCAGCGCCTGTGCCGCGCCGAGGAGGCGGGCGCGCAGCGTCGCGGAGACCGTGGGGCTCGCCACGATGACGTCGGCGGGAATGGGCCCGGCCGTCAGCACGATACGGAACGGAGGTGGCGCCTCGATTTCGAGGAAGCCCGCGCGAACGACGGATCGCGACGGATCACCATTCTCGAAGACGACGAACGTGGCGCCGACATCCACGTTCTTTTGGCTCACGGCTTTGGCCACGTCGCCGTGGGTGTCGAGGAAGGACTCCATCCCGAAGAGCGCGGTCGGATCGAGGCCTCGCCGGCCAAGCGCCAGGCGGGGAAAGATGTAACCCGCGGCGCTGCTCGCGGCGACCCAGCCCACGTGTGCTCCCTCGAGCTCCTCCGGTGTGTGAATCGACGACGATTGCCGGACGAAGAGGGCAGCGTGATAGGACGTGAGCCCGGCGCGCACCGTGCTCGCGATGGGGACGACGCCCCCGAGGTTTCGTGACGTCACGAGGAGCGTCGGTGAGATCCACGCGACGTGCACCCTTCCTGCGTGAATCGCCGAGGCCAGGGCCACGGGCGAGGGTGAGAGGTGCGGTTGCACCGTCACGTCCAACGCGGCGCCGAGGGCCACGCAGAAGTCCTTGAGAACCAGGCGCGCGCTCTGATCGTTGGTGAACGGGACGACGCCGAAGGTGAGGGATGTTGGCTCCAAACATGCGGAACTTCGCATGAATCGAGCAGCGAGATCAAGCCATGTCGTGATCCGGCTCACGGCCGCTCGGGCGAGACTCGATATCTCTCGCGGCGCCTCCGAACGGCGCTGGGCCTTCCGCACCCAAGAGGCCATCTCGCTCGACCGGATCGCCACAAAAGCGAAGCGCCGCCGGCGGTCTCCCGCGGGCGGCGCTTCACGATGGAGGCCGGTTCGTCCGGCCCCATCGCGCTCGACCAATCAGCCCATCACTCGTTGCAGTTGATGCCTTCCGGCAGGAACTGCGGAATCGAGTCGGCGTCCTTGGTCAGGTCCTTCCCGTTCCGGAGCGTGCAGTAGCCCATGTCGGGATCGCACTTCACGGGGAAGTCCGGGTTGATGCCGGAGCCGTAGACGCGGCCGGCCTCGGAGTCGGGGCAGGGGCTGCAGAGCGTGTCGTCGGCCTCGCCCTTCTCGTTGATGCAGTAGACCGCGGGCCACATGCCGATGGCGCTGTACTCGATGGTGCAGCCATCCTCGGTGTACGTGAGGTCGCCCGTGAACTGCGTGCCCGGCGCGGCGGCCGTCACGTAGAACTTCAGGTTCTTCCACTCGTACTTGTACTTGGCCGGCGCGAGCACGCACTTGCCGACGGTGTTGTCGGCGGAGTCGCACGAGAACGGGGCCACGCAGCTGTTGGGCGCGGGATCGCCGTTCTCGTCGGTGGCGCGGCAACCGACCTTGCAGGTGCCCGCCGTCGTGTCGCACACCGAGCCGCTCGCCGGATCGACCATGCTCTCCGGATCCTCGGGATCCGCAGGGATCTGGCAATCCGCGTCGGTGGTGCAGGCCTGGGTGTCGGGGATGCCGGCGCCCAGCGTGTCCTCACCGCCCACGAGATCCTGCTGGGCCGCCGAGGTGGTCTTGATCGAGCAGAAGTTGTCGGCGCTCGGGCTCGTCGTCTCGAACTTGCCGAGGCCCCAGAGCTGGTGCGGCTCGGACGCGGAGCAGCTCTTCGACACGCAGAACCCAGTGGTGCACTTGAGCGCGTCGTCGAAGCAGTCCGCGTCCTTCTCGCAGCGTCCGACCGCGGCGCACGGATCGCCGAAGCCCACGGATGCGTAGTTGCCCGAGTAATAACCGAGGTCGTCGGACTGGAGCGCGACCGTGGTGATGTCGGGGTTGTACGTGGTGTTGTCGTCGCTCGGCGGGTGATACGACTCCATGCCGATGAGCTCACCGATCTTCACCTTGTCGGTGCAGGCCGGCGAGTTCTTGACCGTGTACTTGACCACGTAAGCGTACGTCGTGCTGGCGAGCGCGACCTGACAGTCGGCCTGAGGTTGCGAGCAGGCGGCGAAAGAGCCGCCCACGATGCCCACGGCCAAGAGCCATCCCAGAGTCTTCGTCTTCATCTCTCGTTTCCTCTGTGAAGAAAGGCCGTGGCCTAGAAGGTCACCTTGGCGCCGAAGCGGAACTGACGCGGATCCTGGTAGAGGGTGGGCTTGCCGTAGTTCGGGTTGACCTCCTTCGCGGGGTCGAAGTCACCCTGGCTGGGATCCGCGTGCTTCACGCACGTCGGAACCGTCCCGCCCTTCGCGCACGGGAGCACGTCGGAGTTGGTGTAGCGCTGATCGCGGCTCGCAGCGGCCTGGAAGTTGAAGACGTTGAAGATATCCATCGTCACGCCGAGGGTGCTCTCCTTGCCGAGGCGGATGGAGTAGCCGACGCGAAGATCGATGTTGTGCACCCAGTCGCCGCGACCGGGGTTGATGGTGAATTCCTTGTTCTTCGCCACGCCCGGCCCAGGCAGGTTGAGCGTACCGCCCTGACCACGCTCGACGACGTACACCTCGTCGGCGAGGTAGATGGGGTGAGAGCCGAGGGCGTTGAGCGGACGGCCCGAGCGCGTGCGGTAGGTCAAACCGATGAGGATGTCCTGCCCGGCGGGGAGCAAGAAGTCCTTGGCGGCGTAGATCTTGATGGCATGGGTCGAGTCGCCCGGGAGGGGCCCCATGCGGTTCCGGAGCAGGGAGATGAGGTCGAAGTCCGAGGTGATGTTCGGATCGAGCTGCCCCGTCTCCGGGCGGAAGAGACCGGCGTAGTTACCGTACAGGCGAGAGAGCGTGTAGCTCGCCTGGAGGAGCCACGTGTTGGAGTAGTTCTTGGTGAAATACACCGTCATGGCGTCGTAGTTGCGGACTGCCTTGGGGAAGTCCTTGGCGATGCCATAACCGGGGTTACCGAGGAAGTACGTATTGGCCTCATCGCGGCTCATGTCCTCGATGGCCTTGTTGAGGTAACGGTGCGTGTACGTGACGCCCACGCGCGCATCCGAGAAGACCTCGTACTCGCCGCCGACCACGAACTCATCCGACGACTGCGGCGCGATGTCCGGATCGACCGGCGTCTTCGAGCTGCCGCCGCGGTTCCAGAACTGGGTCGGGTTGTTCGTCGTCGTCCAGTAGCCGGGGCGGAGCGCGCCGGCGTCCTTGCGGCCGCAGCCCGCGAGGTTCGGCGAGGTGGAGCCGGTGTTGGCCGGGTCGCAGACGTCCGCGCCGTGGCGCGCATAGACGCTCGGCTCGCTCGGGAACGAGCGGTCGGCCATGTCGAGAGGAACACCCTCGTAGTAACGGGCGAAGTTCGCGAAGAGCTTGGAACGGCCCTGCTGGGTGAAGTCGTAGATCACGCCGACGCGCGGCGACCACTGGTTCGGCAGCGCGAGGCCGAGCTTGCCGTCGGCGCCGTTGATGACCTGGGCGTCGTAACGAACACCGAAGTTCAACGTGACCTTGTCGAAGATGCTCCAGCTATCCTGGACGAAGCCGCCGACGCTGATGGTCGTGGACTTGGCGACGTAGTGATTGAGCAGGACCGGATCGTCCGGGCTCTTCAGGAAGCCGAAGCGGCGCGCATCGTCGTAGCGCGAGGAGTCCACCGCCTCGCGGTAGGCGTCACCGCCGGTGTACGCCTTGTCGTGACGGAAGGAGTTGAATTGGAAGTCGACACCCGCCTTGATGACGTGGTGACCGGCCGCCTGAAGCAGGTTGGTGAAGATCGCGCGGCCTTGGTAGCTGTCGAGCGTGATGTCGTCGAGGTAGCCGGGGCCGCCGGCGTTGTACGTCTCGACGGGGCATGGCGTCGTCGTCCGGAGCCCACCGATGCTGTCGTCCCAGACCTGGACCGGCTGGCAATAGCCGTTCGGGACGCGCTCGTTGGGGAAGTCGGTGATGGCGCGGAAGCCGGGGGTGTTGCGGCGATAGATGATCGAAGGGATGTTGGCGAGGCCGCCGTTCGGCGTGTTCACGTCCGCCGCGCCCTTGCCGTCGGTCGTCGTCGTGGCCTGGTGCTGGTGGTGCCAGCCGACGGTGATGTCGAGGAGCTGGCGCTTGTTGTTGAAGGCGCCCGAGTACTTCAGCGAGACGTCGTTGGCGTCGGCCGCGTACTTGTTGGCGAGCGACTCGTAAGAGCCGTTGAGGTTGAACGCGGTGACCTGGGGCGTCCCGGTGTTGTCGAACGCATAAACACCGTTGCCGCCGGAGCGGGTGGGGGTGCCGTAAACCGACAACGTCAGGTTGTGGTCCTGATTGATGTGATACGTCAGCTTGCCGATGTACTGAATCGACGTCTCGTCGGCGTAGTAGATGGGCGCGGCCGGGACCTTGTAGCCCGCGGGGAGGGGCGTGCCGTTGGGGCCGGTGGTGCAGGTCTGGCCGATCTGGCAGTTGATCGGCGAGGTGACCGGGAAGCCATCCTTGTCGAACTGCTGCATGAACGCGCCCGGGTGCGCGGGATCGGGCACGTAGTTGAATTGGCTCAAACCACGCTCGAACCGCTGCCGGTTGAAGGCGAACTGGACACCGGCGTAGAACCAGAGCTTGTCCTTGACGATCGGACCACCGATGTCGGCGCCGAAGTCGCGGAGCGAGCCGAGCTTCGGATTGGACACGATGACGGAGGACGCCGACTTGATGGGCGTACGCGGCCCTTCGAGCTGGCCGGGTGTGATGTTGAAGAAGACCGAGCCGTGGAACTCGTTCGACCCGCTCTTGGTGACGACGTCGAAGATACCGCCGGTGGCTTTGCCGTACTCCGGGAGATAACCGCCGGTGATGACGCCGAGCTCTTTCACGAACTCGACCGAGAGCGGCGTGCCGAGGGTGCCGAAGGCAGGGTCGTTGACGGAGACACCGTCGATGACGAACGCGTTCTCCGGAGAGGTCGTGCCGGCGACCGAGACACCATAGGTGTCCGCGGCGGCGCCCGGCGCCACGCCGGCGAGCGACTCGAAGGAGCGCGAGGCCGCGGCCTTGCCGCCCGGCGGGTTCAGCGCGATGCGGCTGACGAAATCCTGGTTCAGGGTCACGCCGGTGCTGGCGGAGCCGACATCGACTGTCGGCGCCTTGCCGACGACCACCACCTCTTCGGCCTTCAGGCCTTCGGGGAGCATCTCCGCGTTGACGCGGATGGTGGTGTTCACGTGGAGAGCGATACCGCCGCGGGAATAGGGCTTGTACGAATCGCCCTCGAGACGAAGGGTGTAATCACCCGGAGGCAGGTTTGGGATGCGGTAAGCACCTGCCTTGTCGGTCACCACGGTCTGCTCGCCTTGCAGGGCAGGCGATGTGACTGTCACGACGACATCCGGGATGGGGCGCTTGGTCGCACTATCGATGACCTGACCGGTCATGACGGCAGTACCTTGCGCAACGGCCGGCGCCGAGACCAACACTCCCACCAGCGCAACCGACGCAGCGGGGAGCAGGTGAGCGGCTCTGCAGCGCAGCACCATGGCGGCCCACAGGCCGCACTTCTTGTCCAGGAGATTCACAGGGTCCTCCCGCAATGGGCAAACATCACCAACAGCGACGCCCCATACACCCGATTTTCAGCGGTTCTGTCAATCAGAACTTTTCGAGAGCGTCACCGTATCGACACTTCCGGAGGCATCGTGTCCCGGTGCTTCCTTTGGTTTTTTACAGCGGTGGTGCTTCTCGTGACCAGGCAGAGGAGGGCTCCGCACGCGACGTCCTCACAGCGGCGTTTCGTAAGGGCTTCCAGGAGGCTCGCTCTCCAGGTATGACACAGGAGTAACACCGGGAAGGACGCGGTTCGACACATGTTCGATGCAGTGCTCACCGGCGGGAACGCCCCTCAGCGCAAGCTGGGGCAGGGGCTCGTGTTCACCATCGCCGCGCACGTCGTGCTGGTTGGCTTCGGCGTTTATGTCGGCCTTCGGCCGACCGCCGTCGCGAAGAAGGAGACCGAGGTGAAGTTCGTCGCGGCCCATTTGGCGCCGCCGCCACCTCCGCCACCCCCGCCGCCGCCTCCAGCCGGCGGCGCGAGCAAACCGAAGGTCGAGCAGCAGAAGAAGCCGATCCCGGTGAAGAAGCCCGAGACGCTCGTCGAGTCCAAAGACAAGCCCAAAGAAGACGAGAAGCCCAAAGAGCCCGAGAAGAAAGACGACTCCGTAGGTCAGCCGGGCGGCATGGAGGGCGGTGTCGACGGCGGTGTCGCGGGGGGCAAGTGGGTGGTCAGATCGGTGGGCAGCTCGGCAGCACCGCGCCCGTGCCCACCGTCCAGCCGATGACGACGATGAGCTACGACAGCGGCAGCATGACGCCGCCGTCGCTCCAAAGCGGCTCGACGGCCGTCACCTATCCGCGCGAAGCGCTCGAGGCCAAAGTCGAAGGCAAGCTCATCGCGCGTTGCACCATCACCGAGGATGGCCGCCTCGTCGATTGCCGCATCATCAAGGGGCTGCCGTTCCTCGACAGCGTGGTGCTCGCCAACCTGGCTTCGCGCAAGTACTCCCCCGTCATGTATCAGGGGCACCCGCAGCGGGTTTATTACACCTTCCCATTCACCTTCAAATTGCCCTAGCACCATGCGCCGGCCGCTGCGCCGGCGCCGTGGCTGCGGTCCGATCTCCCAATCCCCAAAGCGCTCCAGGAGGCGCGACGAGAACCCATGCAATTCACGTTGAGCGACATCTGGCATCACATGGGCTTCTTTGCCCGTTTGATCGTGGGTGTGATGGTGGTGATGTCCCTCGCTTCGGTCTTCGTGGCCGGCGAGCGACTGGTGATGTTCAACAAGTCCCGCGACGAGTCGCGCGCGTTCGCCAACAAGATGGGCAAGCTCTTGGGGAGCGGCGATCTTCTCGGCGCCGCGAGCGCCAAGAACAGCGGGGAGATTGGGTATCTCGGCCGGGTCATCATGGCCGGGCTCGCCGCCTTCAAGGGCAGTCAGGCGGGTAGCTCCGAGTTCATCTTCGAGTCGGTGGCGCGCGCCCTCGAGCGGCAATCAGGCCGCGAGGTGGCCACGTTGAAGCGCGGTTTGCCGCTCCTCGCCACGGTCGGATCGATCACGCCCTTCGTCGGTCTGCTCGGCACCGTCGTCGGCATCATCAACGCCTTCCAGAGCATGGCGGCCTCCGGCTCCGGCGGCCTCGGCACGGTCTCCGCGGGTATCGCGGAGGCGCTCGCGACCACGGCCATCGGCCTCGGCGTCGCCATCGTGGCCGTCATCTTCTACAACTATCTCCAATCCTGGGTGGACGCGCGCTCCGTCGATCTGACCGAGTCCGCGAACGAGTTCCTCGACGTGGTGGCCCGCGCGCTGGCCGAGGGCAAGAAGAAGGGCGCGAGCGCGTCCGCGAGCGACGAAGAGGCGGCGTAGCGCCCGAGGGGCAGAAGGCGCGTGGATCGCGGTCGCGATCGGCGCGCGTGAGCGCCCCGCGGCCCACCGAGGAGGACGACCATGGCAATGGGCGTTGGCGGCTCCAACCAGGGAGTCAAAGCCGATATCAACATCACGCCGCTCGTCGACGTCGTGCTGGTGCTGCTGATCATCTTCATGGTGGTCACCCCCATGCTCCAACGCGGCAAGCCGGTGCACCTGCCTCAGGTGAACCGGCCCGACAAAGAGAACAAAGAGGGCGATCCGCTCATCCTCAGCGTCACCGACGACAAGAAGGTGTTCTTGGAGCAGCAGGGCTTCGACGAAGCCGGCCTCGAGGCCAAGCTGAAAGAGGAGTTTGCCGCCCAACCGGGCCGCAAGATCCTCCTCAAGGGCGACGAGCGCCTGACCTACGGCGAGGTCCGCAAGATCCTCGAGATCACGCGGAAGGCGGGCGCGAAGGGGATCGGCCTCGGCGTGCAGGAGCTCAAGAAGTAGGCGGCCATGATCCACCACCGCAAGCTCTCCATCAAAGGATCGCCGCCCGCGGCCGAAATCAACATCACGCCGCTCATCGACATCGTGCTGGTGCTGCTCATCATCTTCATGGTGGTGACACCCCTGCTCGAAAAGGACATCGGCGTCCGCGTCCCAGCCACCGAGCAGGTCGAGCAGCACGACGAGGTGCCCCCCGATCAGCTCGTGGTGCGCATCGACGACAAGGGCGATTTGAGCATCAACAACAACAAGGTCCCTCAATCCGAGTACATCGATCGCCTCCGCGGTCTGCTCGCCAAGAAGGCACCGAACGACAAGCTCGTGTTCATGGTGGCCGACGATCAAGCAAGCTACGGTTTGCTCGTCAGCACCATCGACGGCGCCAAGCAGGCCGGGGCCGACACCATCGGCCTCGCCACGCAGCTCCCTCCCGCCGATACCGCATCTCCCGCCGCCCCGCCCACGCCTGCTCCGGCGCCGTAGAGCGCGCTCGTTCACACGGCAGGGACTCGCGTCCCCGCCGCCCCAGCGGCAAAGCCGCTGGGGCCCCACCACCCCGCGATCCACCCGAGATTTCCAGCACGCTTCGCTGCTTCGGGCCTAGCGTTCATCGCGTCCGGACGAATCAGGGCGGCCGCTTGTGGCCCAATCGTGATCAAGGGCCGGCTTGTCCGGCCCGGGGTTTGGGGCCGCTTGCGGCCCCATCGTATCAAGGACAGACCTTGCGGATCCCGCTGCCTTCCCAGAGCGTGTAGTAGACGCCGGTCGTGTCGGCGACGATCTGGTAGATGGTCTTCGTCTCGGTGGCGAGGAGCAGCTCGCCGCCGCCCGCGACGGGCGTCGATACGAGGAGAGTGCCATTGGGCTGCTGGAGCTTCGGCCTCGACCAGTAGACGGTGGTTGGGCTGGCGGCGATGGCGAGACGCGTGTCGCTGCTCTGGCCGCCGCACTTGCCACCGAGCGTCACGGGCGCGCCGCCCGCCTTCGGCAACGCCTTCGGGCTCGTCGTTCCCCAGGCGAAGAACACGTCGCTCGCGTTCGCGCTCATGCGGTTGGCGAGGGCCACTTGGCCGAGCACCATGTCGCTGCCCCCTCCCGCGGGGGTCTTCTTCACGGTGCTACCGTCGTTGTTGGAGAGCCAGTAGACGTATCCCGCGTCCGCCGCGAAGCCGACGTCGGCGACGTCCTGCGTGACGATGGTCTGCACGGTGCCGCCCGCGATTGGCACGCTGGCGATGGTGTGTTGTACGGGCGTCGTCGTCGGGGTTTGTCGCCAGAAAGCCGTGCTTCCGACGACGGCGAGCGCGCCGGCGTCCGACGCCGTGCTCGTCACGAGGGTCGTTGGAGCGCCGCCCGCGAGTGGCACGCGGAAGAGCTGCCCTCCGGGCACGAGGACGGTGATGGCGTCATCGTCGGCCGCGATCTCCATCGGCCCCGCAAACGCGCCGCTCGTGAGCGCGGGCGTGCTCGCCGTCGTCGTGATCGTCGTGTCGGCCCCGCCGGCGAGCGGCATCTTGTGCAGGGAGTAGCCTGCGACGTTGGGCGAAACGGGGGCATCTTGCTGCAACCAGTAGATGTTGCCGCCGTGGATCGAGAACCACCGCACGCCCATCGAGCTCGGCTGTGGCACGAAGTCCGTGACGGGACAGGTGGTCTGTTTGCAAAGACCTTGCTCGCACACGCCCGACGAGCACACGTGCCCGCATCCGCCGCAGTTTTGAGGGTCGTTCAGGGCATCGGACTCGCACCCGTCGCTTGGGTCGCAGTTGCAATCGTTGAAGAGGACGTTGCACTGAAAGCCACAGTGGCCTCCTGCGCACACCGGCGTCCCGTGGCTCGGGTTCACGAGGCCGGGGCACTGGTTGCCGCACGCGCCGCAGGCGTAGAGGTTGTTCGCGATCGCGGTCTCGCACCCGTCTCCCGCGCTGCCATTGCAGTCGGCGTATCCCGCCGGACACATCGGATCGGCGCCGCCGCTCCCCGTGCCGTAGGTGCATTGGTGCGGCGTGCTGATGCACGCGTTGCCGCTGCTGGAGCTGCTGCTGCCGGTGCTCGCGGTGCCACCGCTGCCGGTGCTCGCGCCGCCGCTGCCGGTGCCGCCGCTGCCGGTGCTCGTGGCGCTGCTGCCGGTGCTCGTGGCGCTGCTGCTTCCGGAGGCGGACGCCGTGCTGCTGCTCGTGGCCGTGCCGCCGGTCCCACCTCCGCTGGATCCATCGCAGCCCGCGAATGCCGCGGCCAGCGCGACGGTGGCGAGGGTGAGATTGCGCCCGAGGCGGGGCGCTTGCCATTTCACATCACATTGGGTCATTGCGTCGTCCCGTTCCTGCCTGCGCTGTCTCGCGGCCGGGGGCGCCGCATGGCATCCAGGTCGCGTGAATGTTGCACGAGGCTCTGTGTGCATTCACAGCGAGAGTGTCATTGCATGCGAGGCACGATGTCCTGCTCGCGGTTGGGCTGTATGGAATCATACGCTCCGCGACCGACATTGCATGCGATCGCGAGGGTAGGTGTTGCTCGACGCACGGCGGCGGGAGGTCGAGGGCCATGGACCGCCCGATGTAGCAGAGACTTCGCCGCGCGCAGAAGCGCTTCCGCCTGGTCGAGCGAGCCGTATGCGACGATCCCGATTGTGCTGCTGGAGGAGCCTATTCGGCGCCTCATCGATGCTCACATCGTTCCTACGATGCCGAGCCCCATGCCCCCGTTCCCGAACGACATCGGCGTCGGCATCCACCAGGTTTTCGTCGCCACGACGGGGCCGCGTTCGAGGACGGTTCTCCGTGCGGCGAGACCAAAGATGATTAGCCCGAGCCCCACGGCTTGCTGGGCCCCGTCGAGCACGTAGAGCGCCCCTCCTCCGCCATGGGGGACGACGTCGATGATCGGCCCGGCGACGGGGATTGCCAGCGTGGGATGGAGCATGACCCCGAGGACCGCCATGGGAACCCACGCCGTGCCGAAGACGATCGAGCCGGCCACGATGAACCAGCCGCGGCTCGTGGTCGTCTTGCGATAGCCAATCCGGATCTCGTCGCCCTCGCGCCACTCCAGGACCCCAGGCGCGATCTGCTTCGGAGGCTCACGAGGCGGGGGCGTATCGGAGGGTTGCGGATAGGCGGGTAAGGCTTCGCCCTTCGTCGCACGCGCCGAGCGGACGTTCGTACGATCGAGCGTCAGCGACTCGCCGCTCGGGAGCAGCAGCGCAACGCTGCTCGGATGAACGTCGAAGAGCTTGCCACCGATGAGCGAACCACTCTTGGTTTCGACGATGACGTCGCCACCCTGGAGCTTGCTCCACGTCTGGTCCGATACGTCGGCACGGGCGACGGACGACGCCGTCGACACCGCCGCGACCACGAGGCCACCGAGCCATGAATGGCAGTTGTGTTTGCTTTTCAAGACAGCACCCTTGGGAGCGTACCGCCCGACATGCTCGACCGACTGTCGTCGCGGCCGCCCCGATAAGCAGACAAGACCAAGCCACCCCCCAACCTCTACAACGCTCTCCGAATCCTCATCGACTTGCAAGCCCCGTCGTCATCGCCGGGGGCCTGACGTTCACCTTCTCGGAGGTGCGTTGTCTGTTTCGCAGGGAGGTTTGCGGAGGACGTGTATCGCCGCGTTCGCTCGTTTCGGACAGATGCGTCGAATCGAGGCGACGTCAGTCGTCCCAGTCGGGGCGCAACGCCCCCATGCCCACGGCCCATCCCATCGAATAACGTGCGTTGATCTCGCAGCGAGGCTCGAAGCGGAGCGCGCCGTCCGCGTCGCGGAAGCGAAAGGCATCGATGCCGAAGGGGCCGAAATATCGAGCTTCGCGCAAGGCTTCGGCGGCCTGCTCGGCGGCGGCGACGAGGGCGAGGCGCTCGCCGGGCGCGAGATCGCCGGCGCCGGCGGGATCGCTCCCGAGCCAAGCGCCGGTATCGTCACAGCGTTGCACGGTCGGCGCACCGAGGACCAAGGTGCCTTGTCGAGACAAGTGTCCATGAAGCGCGCAATCGAAGGTCCGCTCGACCCACGGTGCCGCTTCCAAGCCTTCTCCGGCGGCGAGGGTGGTTTCGATCCAACGTTCGGTGACGGCGTCGCGACGCGAAGGATCGAGGCGCAGGCGGCCGCGGCCGGCGAAGCCGAAGGGACGACGCAGCAGCCAAAGGCCGGTGGGAGAAGGCTCGGCGAGCGTGCGATCGAGATCGGCGCGCGTGTTGATCCAGCGTGCTTGGGGGAGGGCGCGGCCGAGATCCGTGGAGAAGCGGCGATGGTTCACGCGGCGCAACGTGGCCGGCGAAGGTGTCGGGGGAAGGCGCGCGCCGGCGCGGGTGAGCGCGTCGAGGGCGCGCGGCGTCGGACACCAGGCTCGGCCGACACAGCCGGCGGCGAGGGCGTCGTCGCTCGGTGGATCGGGGACGAGGATGTCGCCGGGAGCGAGCAGCGCGCGCACCTTCTCGACGAGCGCGCGGGCGCGGGCAAGAGAGGCGCGTGAGGGCGTGCGCGCCGAAGGATCGGCGAGCTCGGCGTCGGCGTCGAAGTTGAAGAACCAGGCCCGGATCACGGGCTTTCCGGCTGCCATGCGGCCAGCGCGTCGACGAAGTCCGGCGGGAAGCCGGCGGCGATGCGCGCCTCGCGGTTCAGCGGTGCGCCGGCCATCAGGAGCGGCGAGAGCGGCGGCGGCAGGTGCCGCGTCCAGGTCTCGAACGTCACCGCGCCGGTGAAGCGCTCGAACCAATGCAACGCGAAGCGCACGTGCGGGATCTCTTCGGCGCCGATGCGCGCTTCGATGGCGGCGCCGAGATCGTCACCGACGGCTTCGAAGCGCGTGGTGAAGCGGGCCGCGTGATCGAGGTTCGCCGCCTCCAGACCCATCCCGAAAGAAGCCACGAAATGGGCGGGCGAGGCCGCGTTGGGGATGCGCTGCCAGAACCAATCGCGCACGGGAAAGGCACCCACGCGCGAGCCGAGCGCGGCGAGGTGCTCGCCGTACATGGCCATGTGGCGGATCTCGTCGCGGGCGATGCCGAGCAGGCCGAGGCGAAACGCTTCGGGCGCGTCGGGGAAGGCGAGGATGGCCCAGCACATGAGCTCGGCGGCCTGGAGCTCGTGATGGAGGAACGTGTGCACGAGGGACGCGCGTCGCTCGGGCGCGCGCATCGCGTCGGGGCCCGGCGTCTTGGGCGCGCGCGCGGAGACCTCGAGCTCGGGCGGGCGGCCGGGACGATCGAGGCGCAGCGGCGCGGCCCCTTCGACGAAGACGCGCGGCGGGGCCGGCGGCGCGAGCTTGTGCGCGAGATCGACGGCGGTCACGTAATCGAACGCCCACCGATCCACGGTGCCGTCCACGGGCGGTCGCAACGTCATCGCAAGCCCACGAGCCGCTGCAGGAGCCGCTGAAACTCAGGGACGCTGATGTTCACGTGCTCGACCACGCGGCCGTAGAGCATGGCCGTCGACACCATGCGGCCGCGCTTCTCTTCCTGCGCCTTCTGGAGGCACACGAGGATGACGCGCTCCACCCGCGTGAGCCCATCGCGCACGTCGGGGATGCGATCCCAATCGGTGCCGTGCCGGGAGGTGAGCTCTTCCTCCTCGTCGAGCGGCGCGGGCTCGATGCGGGGCGTGAAGCGGCGCTTGCCGGTGTCCGCCGAGCGCGGCTCGGAGGCGCTCCGGCGCTTGCGCGGAGATGACGTTTCGGTCTTCTCGTTGGTCGGCGCAGGCTCGGGCGCGTTCCGTCGCGCGGCGTGGCGTTGTGCGGCGTTCTCCGCGTCGCCGCCGCGCGGGAGCTCGTAGGCGTTGCGCTGCGTGGCCTCGGAGGCGTCGTGTCGGGCGAGCTCGAACAAGCCGAGCTGCACGGCACGGCGCGGCGCCGGGATGTCGTCCTCGTCGTCGTTCATGGCTTGGCCAGATAGGCCTCGTCGAACAGCGCTTCCAGCCGGGGATGGCGCCCGCGGAGCCCGTCCACGACGCGCTTGGCCCACTCGAAGTAGGCGCGCCGCCGCTCGAGATCCCAGGTCGCCGGCGGGCTCCTCGTGAGATCGCGCAGGTTCGAGATCTTGTCGGCGAGCTTCACCTGCTGGGCCGCAGGGCTCGAATGCGGGGCATGCACCTCTTGCTGGCGCTTGCGCTCTTCCTTCGGGAGCGCTTTGTCGTCGGTCACCTCGGCGACGATGCCAGCGACTTCGGCGCCGAAGGTGAGGCTGAGCTCTTCGGAGGTGGTGTCCGTGTCCTCGACGGTGTCGTGGAGGATGGCGGCGATCACCACGATCTCGTCGGTGACGCCCGCTTCGTTGACGAGGATGTGCGCGAGATCGATGGGGTGGTTGATGTAAGGCGACGCCTCGCGATCCTTGCGCCGCTGATGCCGGTGTTTCTCGGCCGCGAACGAGAGCGCCCTCAGCACCTGGCCGAGCTCGACTCCGGCCGCAGGCGGGACGGGGCCTGTCGTCATGGCGGCGTTTATCGCACGCCGCTCCGCCGCTGGCCAGCCGCGTCAGGCCTGGTCGATCGCGTCGCCGTCGCGCGGGCGGACGGGCGCGCTGGGCGAGCTCCAGCGGATGCGGCCGGTGAGCTGCATGAGGAGGAACAGCGTGAGGACGGAGAGCACCGTGACCGCGAGCCCCGTGAACCCTTCCCAGAAATGCGCCAGCGAGAAGCCCACCAGATAAACCATCTGCGCCGTCGCGGCCTCGACGAAGGCGAAGCGCGGCGACACCACGAGCCGCAGGTAGCTCGTCACGAGCGCCACGCTGGTGACGCTGGCGATCGCGAAGGCCGGCACGATGTGCAGGTGATCGACGGTGTACGCGAAGAGCAGGTGGAACGAGAAGAACGCGGCGCCGAGGAAGAGATAGTTGATCGGGTGCAGATCGAGCCCGCGGAGCCGCGCCAGCACGAGCAGGAGCACGAAGAAGAACAGGAGCGAGATGGGCGCCGAAAACGAGAGCGACGCCGCGAGCTGACCCGGCTGCACGCGCGTGGGCATCGCCATGCCGATGGCGTGGCCGGTGACGACTTGCTGAAAGGTCCACGCGAGGCGATAGCCGGTCCCATCGCGATCACGCGTGCTCGGCGAGAGCGTGGACGCAGGGAAATCGATGTCGGCGAAATCGGTCTTCATCCGCAGCGAGAAGTCTTTGAGGCTGGCCACGCCCGCGTCGGGGACGTAGCGCCACTCGTCGAGACCGCGGCTCTTGTACGCGACCGCGATCTCCACGCGCTGCCCCGGCGCCACGGGGATCAGGGCTTCGACGGCGCCGGCCTCCGGCTTGGGATCCTGCATCTGCCCATCGATGACGAAGGTGAACGCGTCGTAGATGCCCTGCGCGTCGGGGAAGCGGAAGCTCACGCGCAGCTTGCCGCTCTCGGGCCGCGTGTGGACGTAAGACCAGGCGCCGCGAAAACCGACGTCGTACAGCGAGTACCAGGAGAGGCCTTTGAGGCGTTGATCGAGGTGGAGATCGACGTCGATGCGCGTTTTGGCCGCGGAGACGTTCTGCTTGTGCTCCTGGCTGACGCGTTGTTTGACCTCGCGTTGGACGCCGTTCGACGTCTCGGTGTGGACGACGTCCTGCTCGGTGGTCCACTCGAAGCCGAGGGTCGGCGCCGATTGGGCCTGAGGGTGGCCCCAGAGATCGGAGACCTTGTTGCGGAGCTCGTTGCTCTGGGTGTTGGAGCGGCTGCTCATCACGCCGCCGAGGACGAGCCAGGCGATGCTCGTGATGACGAAGACGACGGCGACGGCGAAGAGTCGAAACGCGGATCGCATGACCGACGAGGCTGCCCGGCCCTCGTCGCGGTCCGGGGGAGCGGAAGAGGATCGCGGGCGGAGGTTTTGTGGCGGAACCGTGGCGGCGAATTCCGGCTCCCTGCGGGATGAACAAAGGATAAGATCGTTCACACTTCGAATGACCGAGGCAGCCGAACGACGCGCGCTCATCCTCCAAGCGGCCGACCGCCTGCTCCGCCACTACGGCCCGCACAAGACCACCGTCGCGGACGTGGCGCGCGAGGCCGGGGTCGGCGTGGGCACGGTGTACCTGGAGTTCCCGAGCAAGGACGCCATCGTGGAGGAGCTCTCGCGATCGCGTCATCGCATCGTCCTCGCCTCCATGCGCGCGGCCGTGAACGCGGCGGATTGCACGTTTCGCGAGCGGCTCTCGACGGCCTTCGACGCGCGCCTCGAGGCGTACACGGCCATCGTCGAGGAGGGCGTGCACGCCTGCGATCTCGTGCATTGCGCGGTCGGGGCGGCGAAGGCGGCGCCTGGATCGGCGGCGCCGCCGGCGATCCCCGGCGTGAAGTCGGCGCTCCAGAGCTTCTGGGAGGAAGAGATCGCGCTCGTCACCGACGTGCTCCGGCGCGGCGCGGCCGCGGGCGAGCTCGCGGTCCGCGATCCGGAGGCGACCGCGCGGGCCGTGCTGCGCGCCTATGCGGGCTTCTCGCCGCCGTGGATCACCGGGCGCGATCGCGAAGAGGTGCGCCGGTCGATCGCCCTCATGCACGAGATCGTGCTCTATGGGGTGGTGAGCCGCGCCGGGGGGAAGCCGGCGCCCGAGGCCCCGCGCGCACCGCAGAAGGCCGCGTCCGCGAGCCGCGTCGCGCAGAAAGCGGCCCCGAAGCCGCGCAAGAGCGATCGCCGGCGCTGAGCTTCGCGCCGCCGGCTCTCGAGGCGGCCTCTCCCTGCGCGGCGCTCGCCTTCTCGGCCACGCGCGCGAGCGGAGCGCTGTTTTTCGCGAGCAGCGCGCGTGAAAGCGCGCGCCGACCCGGACATCCAGGGCGCGGAAAATGAAGGCACCTTGACGGACTCGTGAACGAATTTAGTTTTCGTTCATCGGTCGGGAGACCCCGGTTCGTCCCCGCCCGTCAAGGAGCCCCCCATCATGTCCACGTCCACGCAGGGCAGGATCCCGTCCGCCTCTCCATTCCCGCTGCTCCCGCTGCGCAATGGTGTGCTGTTCCCGGGCACCGTGATCACGCTGCCGATCGGCCGCGAGCGGTCGGTCGCGTTGGTGCGCGATCTGCGCAAGGGTGACGTCATCGGCATCGCCACGCAGCGCGAGCCGAGCGTCGCCGATCCCGGGGACTCCGATCTCTACAAGGTTGGCACGTTCGCGCGGGTCGTCGATCTGGTCCGCTTGCCGAGCGGTGATTTCCGGGTCGCGTTGGAGGCGACCGCTCGCTTCGCGCTCGATCGGCTGGTCCGCAGCGATCCGTATTGGGTCGCCGATGGTCGCTTGGCCGTCGAGACCGGCGGCGACACCGAGGAGGCACGGCTCTTCGCCCGAGCGCTGGCCGAGCAGGTGAGCGAGCTCGGCAAGGGCGGGGGCAGCCTGAGCCAGGTCGGTGAGCCCGACGGTGATCCGGGCGCGTTCGCCGATCGTGTGGCCGCAGCTTTGGGCCTCTCCACGGACAAGGAGATCGCCGTCCTCGAGACGCTCGACGTGGTGGCGCGGCTGCGCCTCGTGGCCGGGCTCATCGTCGAGGTGAAGGCGCTCTCCGACGTGAAGCGCAAGATCGATCAGGACGTGCGCCGCGAGATCGGCAAGGACCAGCGCGAAGCCATCCTCCGCGAGC
Source organism: Minicystis rosea (assembly GCA_001931535.1). Classification (GTDB taxonomy): domain Bacteria; phylum Myxococcota_A; class Polyangia; order Polyangiales; family Polyangiaceae; genus Minicystis; species Minicystis rosea. Next base: position 3,629,291 of record CP016211.1, on the reverse strand, counting down.
AGCTCAAGGCCATCAAGAAGGAGCTCGGCGAGGATCGCACCGAGGGTGACGTGGGCGCGCTGCGCGAGCGGCTCGACAAGGCGAACCTGCCCGAGGAGGCGCGGACCGTCGCCGACCGCGAGCTCGGTCGCCTGGCCGCGATGACGCCGCAGCAAGCGGAGTACAACGTGATCCGCACCTACTTGGAGTGGATCGCGGATCTGCCGTGGAGCGCACGCGCCGACGCCAAGGACGATCTCGACGCGGTGACGAAGAAGCTCGACGAGGATCACTTCGGCCTCGACGACGTGAAGAAGCGCATCGTCGAGCACATGGCGGTGCTCAAGCTGAAGGGCTCGGTGCGTGGCAGCATCCTCTGCCTCGCGGGGCCGCCCGGCGTGGGCAAGACCTCGCTCGGGCAGTCGATCGCCGACGCGACGGGCCGCCCATTCGTGCGCATCGCGCTCGGCGGCGTGCGCGACGAGGCCGAGATGCGCGGCCACCGCCGCACCTACGTGGGCGCGCTCCCAGGGCGGATCGTGCACGCGCTGAAGAAGGCCAAGGTGAAGAACCCGGTCGTGCTGCTCGACGAGATCGACAAGCTCGGGCAGGACTTCCGCGGCTCGCCGGAGGCGGCGCTCCTCGAGGTGCTCGATCCCGAGCAGAACAAGACGTTCGTCGATCACTACCTGGAGCTGCCCTTCGACTTGTCGGAGGTGCTGTTCCTCTGCACGGCCAACGATCTCGGGACGCTCTCGCCGCCGCTGCGCGATCGGCTCGAGGTCATCGAGGTGAGCGGCTACACGGCGGACGAGAAGGTGCACATCGCGCGGCAGCACTTGATCCCGAAGCAGCTCACGCAGCACGCCATCCACGAAGGGACGCTGACCATCACGGACGAGGCGCTGCGATCGATCGTGCGGGACTACACCCGCGAGGCCGGCGTGCGGCAGCTCGAGCGCGAGCTGAAGAAGCTCTGCCGGGCGCTCGCGGTGACGGTGGCGCGCGCGGCGGACAGCAAGCCGCAGCTCCACGTGGCCGAGGCCGATCTCGCGAAGTACCTCGGCAAGCCGCGGTTCTTCAGCGACGTCGCCGAGCGGACGCAGGCGCCGGGCGTGGCCACGGGGCTCGCTTGGACGCCGGTCGGTGGAGACATCTTGTTCATCGAGACGTCGCGGATGCGAGGGAAGGGGCGCGTGGAGATTACGGGCCAGCTCGGTGACGTGATGAAGGAGAGCGCGAAGGCGGCGCTCTCGTACGTGAAGAGCCACGCGGAGCAGCTCGGGATCGACGTGGCCCGGCTCGACGACGAGGATCTCCACATCCACGTGCCGGCCGGCGCGGTGCCCAAGGACGGGCCGAGCGCAGGCGTGACGATGTTCACCGCGCTGACGTCGCTGCTCTCGCAGCGGCGGGTGCGGCCGGACACGGCGATGACGGGCGAATGCACGCTCCGCGGGCGCGTGCTCCCCGTCGGCGGGATCAAGGCCAAGGTGCTGGCCGCGCACCGGGCCGGGATCACGCGGGTGATCCTGCCGCTGAAGAACGAGCGGGATCTGGAGGACGTGCCGAAGGAGGCGCGCGAGGCGATCGAGTTCATCCTGGCCGACGACATGAGCCAGGTGATCGCCGCCGCGCTCGAGGCTCCGGGCGAAGCGGAGACGCCGCGCCCGGGCGAGCCCACGCCGCCGCGGCCCGCCCCCGGCGACGCGCACGCAGTGCACTGACATCCACGGCGCGGGCTCCCAGCCCGCGCCGATTCATCATCGTGAGGCTCGGATCGGTTTCGCCGAATCGAGCCTCGTGTCCGAGCGGCGAGGAGCCCGCATGGCGTGCAGCAAGCACGTCTTCGCGAGGAGCCTCGCCGTTCTTCTTTTGGGGGTTGGGTCGAAGGTCATCACGGACGCGCGGAGCCGTGCGCTCACCGTCCTTCGCGCAGCGCCTCGGCGATGGCTCGGGCCAACGCTTCGTGTCCGGCGGCTGCCAGGTGGCCGTCGCGAAGATACGCCGTGTCGCCCGCTTGCCTGAGCGCCGCGGTCGCATCGACGCCGACGGCGCCAACGACGCGCGCGGACTCGGCGAGCGCGGCCATGAGCGCATCGAGAGAGAGTACGCGACGCTCCGGGAGCGCGCGGCGTTCGCGGGCGTCGCGAGAGATCTGGGCGTCGAGCGGCACGGCCACGACCACGAGGCGCGCATTGCGCGTGGTGGCGATCGCATTCGCGCGCGCGAGTACGGGTTCGATCTTGAGGAAGGCGCGGATGGGCTGTTCGGCAAGCTGCTCCGCGAAGAGGGCGCTCTCGTTCCAGCCCCCGCGGCCGAGGTCGAGATCTCGTTCGGCATTCGCGCGACGCGCGAAGGTGAGCTCCAGATCGCGCATCAGCTCCGGCGGGGGCGCTTGCGCGCTCGCGCGATAAGCGGCCTCGACGTCGCTGCGGACTTTGTACGAGGCGAACAGCGTTCGATACGTAGGTGAATCGGATGGAATGCAGCCGCCGTAGTATCGATAGAGGAGTCGAGCCTCGGGATCTCCTTCCGAGCCTTGATAAAGCGTCCACTCCTGCGACCAGATCCCCGCACCGGCGACGCGGGGCGCGAGCTGCTTCAAGAGCTCTTTCAGGTGCTGTCGCGTCTCGTCGAGGACGGCTTGGGTCGCGGCGCGAGCGGCCGCGCGCTGCTGTATCTCTTCGCGCCGCCGCGCCTCGGAGAGGGCCGCCATGTAGGCATCGTCCGCGGCGCGGAAGAGCGCATCGAGCCCGTCGTCGGGAGGCTCCGGCAGCGCGGCCGCTGCGCGGGTGCGTTGCCAGCGCCAGAGCGCAAAGGTCATGTGCGAGCGTCGAATCAAGAGCTCGCGCAGGCGCGATGTCGGAGGGGGCGAGCTGCTGGTGATGCGGGCCGCCCAGCCGTCGACGGCCGTGTGACGTTCCGTGTTCGGGTGACCGAGCTCGGCGAAGTCGTTCATCGCATTGACGATCATCACCACCGTTGCGGGGGCGCGGGTCTTCAACACCTCTTCGAGGGTCGCGAGGTACTCGGGGGACCATACGTCGGTACTGATGCATCGAGCACGCGCGTACCGCTGGGGAAAACCGCATGGAGGCGCGCCGCGAGCGACTGATCCTCGTCGACGCCGAGGCCGAACGAGAGCGAATCACCGATGACGATCACCTCGTCGCGCGAGGGCTTCGGCCACTCGGGACCACGGTAGCCATCGCCGTTGATGCGGACGCGGGTGGGCGTGACACCGCGAGATCCGATGACGGTCTCGGTGCCCGGCTCGAGGCGAACACCGCGCTTCGGGTCGCGCTCGTAGACATTGACGAGCGGGAAGGCGCCGCCGTCACGGACGCGGAAGCCGAGCTCGGCGAGCCCGAGACCGGCGCACAAGCCCAGAGCCATGGAGAGGGCCCGAAAGCGGCGGGGCCGCCGGGAAGGCTCGGTGGTGTCGGAAGGGGCGGGCACCGACAGGGATCGGCCGGACGCCCGCAAGTGTGACAAGAGCCGCATCCGATGGCAGAGACGCGTGTCTGCCCCTTCGTTCCCGACGCGACGTTGAAACAGGCGTTTAGGACGATACGGTCAATGTCCGGTCGTGATGTAAAGCCGAAACGGATCTCGTCCGGCGCGTCGGGCGGGAGAGCCGACGGTCTTCGAGATGAGGAGTCTGCTCGCCGTCAGCTCGCTTTGCGCGGCCGGATGGCGTCGCCGATGTGACGGAGGTAGTCGCGCTTGCCGATCTCGACGCCGCTGTGACGGAGGATGTCGTAGGCGGTGACGACGTGAAAGTAGAAATGGGGAAGGGCCCAGTCCTTGAGGAAGCGGGCGCCGTTCATTTGCATCGCGAGATCGGCTTGGAGCGGGAGCTCGATGTCGCGATCTTCCGCGGCGGCGAAGGCGGAGACGGGCACGCTCTCGAGATAGCCGATCGTCTCGGCGATACGGGCTTTGAGATCGTCGATGGTTTTCTCGTCGGTGTGCTTCGGGCGCGGCGGCTCCTGGCCGATGAGGATCGCGGTCCCATTCTGGGCATGATCGCAGGCGAGTCGGACTTGCAGGGCGAGCGTGTACATGTCGGGGGCGAGGTGGCCTTCGACGAGCGTGCTCGGATCGACGGCCTTTTCGCGCGCGTGTTCCGCGCCTCGGTCGAGGACATGGGAGAGCATACGCAGCATGGGAATGAACGTGTCGACGGCCATCGTGTGGATGGAAAGCTTCACGGGACTGCCTCCTTGGCTATCCGATGATGAGATGGGGGAGATTCGCTATCAGGATGAGGTCGCGGCCCCACGCGAGAGCTCTTGGGCCACGGCCTCGAGGCGCTCGGAGCCTTGGGTGATGATGTTCGTGAATCCGCTCCGTGCGGCGAGGTCGCGATCGGCGATCGTATTGAAGCGGGCGACGAGCTTCCACTTCGTCTGTTTGCCGTGCTCCTCCAGCGTGATGGTGTTGCAGCAGGTGGGCGGGCCGCTCGTGCGTTTGCCGTGATCGACGTTTTGCCAAACGAGCTTTTCGGGCTTCACGACTTCGACGTAGATGAACTCGAGCGGATGTTCGGAGCCGTCGGGCGTACGCATGGTGTGGCGCCAGAGGCCGCCGGGGCGAACGTCCATTTCACATCGAGGGCTCGAAAAGCCGCGGCCACCGTACCAGCGGACGACGTGCTTGGGATCGGTGAAGGCGAGCCACACCACGTCTCGCGGAGCATCGAAGATGCGAGTCATGACGATGACGGGCTCGGTGGCGGAGGAAGCTTCGATAGCCATCTTCATCGGTTTCGTCCTTTCGTAGGCTTCGGGCGGGGCGTGAGGGTTTTGCGGCGCGGTTTCCGTGCCGGAGCGGGGGCTTCATTGGTGCTCTGCTGCATGACCTTCAGGTAGTCGGCCAGGCTGTCGAGGCTGTGGTCCCAGAAGCGGCGATAGTCTTCGAGCCAGTCGGAGACGGCTTGGAGGGGCTTGGCTTCGAGGTGGCAGGGACGCCATTGCGCGTCTCGACCGCGAGAGATGAGGCCGGCGCTCTCCAGCACTTTGAGGTGCTTGGAGACCGCGGCGAGGCTCATGTCGTAAGGAGCGGCGAGCTCCTTCACCGTGGCGTCACCGGTCGCGAGCCGGGACAGGATCCCGCGCCGCGTCGGATCGGCGAGGGCGAAGAGGGTGGCGCTGAGCGGGTCGGTCGTCATGGCGTTCTCAACCGATCGGTATTCAACCGATGGGTTATCAACTTGTTGGTTAAATACGGAGCGCGGAGGCGCAGGTCAAGCGCGCTCGTTCGGGGAGCGTGTGCGAGCGGGATTCAGGCTCGATCGGCGCGTGACGCGCGACGTGAAGGGGGCGCGTGGGGCACGCGATCGCCGCGCTCACCACGGACGCGCCGCCGATGACAACACCAATCGTCGCGGCGCGCGTGTTTTGCGGGTTTTGCGGGCACTTCGGGGCACGCAGGGGATGCGTTCGATCGCGTCTCCCCGGCGCGCGGGGTGCCCTGTTAGTCTTCGAGCCCCGCGCACACCATGAGCCAGTCCATTCCCCCTCCGGCTACGCCCGCGCCTTCCGATCTCGAGCAAGCAGTTGCTGCGGCATTGCTCGAACCCGACAAGCCCGAGCTCTGGGACGAGGCCGAGCGCCTCGCCGAGACGCACGATCGTCCAGAGGACGTCGCGCGGGCTTACGCCGAAGCGGTTTACAAGCCGCTCGACAAGGCCTACGCGCTCGAGCTCTGCCAACGTGCTCACGACTTCGTGAGCCAGTGGTTCGAGGGCGGCATCGGCGTGGCCACCGTGCTGATGCGGGCGCTGGATCTCGACCCCACGGCTTCGTGGGCGTTCGAGCGGCTCTCGATGCAGCTCACGGTCGACCGGCGCTGGGACGCGCTGCTCGGGCTCTACGACAAGGTGATCGCGGCGACCGAGAGCGCCGCGCGCCGCGTGGAGCTGTACGGCGAGGCGGCGCAGATCGCGAAGGACCTCGCGGGCGACGCGGATCGCGCCATCGGGTACTTGGCGGCGCTGTCGCGGCTGTCGCCGAGCGACGGGCAGATCTCGGGCTCGCTGGAGCGGCTCCTGGAGCGCGAGGGGCGCTGGCGCGAGCTCGTGGATCTCTGGCGCTCGCGGCTCGGATCGCAGGATCGCGCGGCGGTGACGGCGCGTCGCGCGCAGATCGCGGCGTGCCTGCTCGACAAGCTGGCGAGCCCGGGGGAGGCGCTCGAGGAGGCGCTCCACATCGCGGCGGACGCGGCGAGCGAGGGTGAGGGGATCGCGCTGATCGAGCGGGTGTTCGCGTTCCCCGATGCGCCGGCCGACGTGCAGGAGCGCGCGCTCGGTGAGCTGCGCCGGCACTACGCGGCGAGCGGGAAGACGGGCGAGATCATCCGCGTGCTCGGGGTGGCGCTGGGCAAGGCCGAGCCGGCGGCGCGCGCGGCGCTGCACCGCGAGATCGCGGAGCTGTTGGTCGGCGAAGGGCGCGACCACGAGGCGGCGGAGCATTACGCGTCGCTCTTGGCGCTCGATCCCGAGGCCGATGATGCGCGGGTTCATCTGCGCGCGCTCGGGGAGCGCAGCGGGCGGCTCGATGCGTATGCCGACGCGCTGGCGCGCGCGGCGCAGGCGGCGTTCGCGCTGGAGGCGGAGAGGCCGGCGCTCCATGCGCGTGCGGTGGCGCTGCTGTTCGAGGCGGCGAGCGTGCGCGAGCACCCGATCGGCGACGCCGCGGGCGCGACGGAGCTCTACCTGCGGGTGTTCCGCGCGCCGGATGTGCAGGCCGGCGCGATGCTCGCGGCCTGTCGCCGGCTGGATGATCTGCTGGGGCAGGCGGATCGCCGCGCGGAGCGCCTCGAGGTGCTGGAGCGAAGGGCCACGCTGGAGCCGGGCGCCGAGGAGCGGCGCCGGCTGCGCGGCGAAGCGGCGCGGCTTTCCGATGCGCTCGGCGACGTGGATCGCGCGCTCTCGGCGTACGCGCTGGTGCTGGCCGACGATGCGACGGACACCGAGGCGCACGAGGCGACCATCGCGCTGCACGAGCGCGAGCACCGCTGGGAAGAGCTGATCACGGCGCTCACGCGCGCGGCGGATTCGGAGGGCAAGACGCCGGCGTCGCGCGCGCATCTGGTGCGGGCGGCGCGGGTGTATGCCGACGAGCTGTCCGCGGCCGGGCCCGCCGTCGAGGCGTGGCAGAAGATCGAGCGGATCTTCGGGGCGAGCGAGGAGAGCGTGGATGCGCTGTCGGCGCTGCTCGGGGCCGCAGGGCGGTTCCGCGAGCTGTCCGAGGTGCTGGAGCGCGGGCTCGCGGAGGCGCGTGATCCGGGGCGGCGGCTCGATTTGGAGGAGAAGCTCGGCGACGTGCGCCGCACGCATCTCGGTGACGCGGCCGGCGCGCTCCGCAGCTACGAGGCGGTGCTGGCCGAGGAGCCGGCGCGCGCCGGTGCGCAGGCGGGCGCGCGGGCGTTGCTCGAGGACGCGGCGCATCGCGATGACGCGGTGGCGCTCTTGTTGACGGCGTTCGAGGCGACGGGCGACTGGGCCGGGCGGCTCTCGCTCCTGGAGCATCGGTTGGCCGCGGCGGGCAACGCGGCGGAGCGGAGCACTCTGCTGTTGGAGGCGGCGGAGCTCGAGGAGCATCGCGCCGGGGATGCGCCTGCGGCGCTGCGAGCGCTGGCGCGCGCGCTGCCGTTGTCGCCGGAGGATACGGCGATCGAGCAGCGGATCCTGCGGCTCGCGGCGGCGACGGGGCTGTGGGGCGCGGCCGCTGGGGCGCTCGGCGATGCGGTGACGGCGTGTCCGCCGGGGCCGCGCGCGGCCGAGCTGCACTACCAGCGCGGCGTGGTGCTCGATGCGCGCATCGATGATGCGGCAAGCGCGCTCGACGCGTACCTCGCGGCGCTGGCGGCGGCGCCCGATCGCGCGGATGCGGCGAACGCGGCGGTGCGCGCGGCCACGCGGCTCGGTCGGTGGGACGTGGCGGCCGAGACGCTGGTGGCTTCGGCCCGCGCGCGCGGCGCGGTCGACGGCGACATCGTGGCTTGGATGGAAGGCGCGGCCGGCGAGGATGCGTCGGCGTGGGATGCGGCGACGGCGGCCCTCGCGGGCGCGGTCGCGGCCGATACGGAGCTCGCGCCGGCGCTGGCGGGTGAGCTGTTGCGCACGGTGGCCGCATGGCATCGGGATCGGCGCTCCGATCCCGCGGCCGCGGAGCATGCGCTGTCGCAGGCGCTCGGGCGCGCCGGCGGCGGCGTGGACACGCTCGAGATGCTCGCGGGCGTGCAGCGGCGCGCGCCGAGCCGCGCGCTGGTGGGCACGTTGCTCGGGCTCGCGGACGCTGGGCAGCACGTGCTCGCGTCGTTGCACGAGGCGGCGACCGTTGCGGTCGAGGTGCTCCACGACGAGGTGCTGTCGCGATCGATCCTGGAGCGGCTGCTCGGTGAGGTGGGCACGCGCCTGTCCGCGGGCGGCGAGGCGGACGTCGATCTCGGCGCGCTCGCCGCGTTCGCGATCCGCGAGCTCACGCAGATCGCGGTGACCGCGGGAGATCACGAGCACGCGGTGTCCATCCTGGTCGAGGCCGCGGCGCTGCCGCTCGGGGACGACGCGGCGCGGGCGCGGCTCCGCGACGCTGCAGCGATCGCGGAGGAGCGCCTCGGGGATGCCGATCGCGCGGTCACGCTGTACCAGCGCATTCTCGAGAGCGCGCCGGACGATGCGCAGGCGCTCGCGCGGCTCGGGAGCATCTTCGAGAGCGCGGGGCGCGTGGCCGATCTGCTGGCGTTGCGCCGGCACGAGCTGTCGCTGGCGGACTCGGTGGAAGCGAAGCTCGCGCTGCGGCTGTCGATCGCCGAGCTGTTCGGGCGCGCGGGCGATGCGGAGGCGCGGCTCGCGGCGCTGCGCGACAACCTCGCCGACGAGCCGGGCCACCCGCGCTCGCTCGCGGATCTCTCGGGGCTGCTCGCGGACGAGGGCCGGCATGCGGAGCTCGCGACGTTGCTGGAGGCGCAGGCCGAGCTGGTCGACGCGGCCGGCGCCGGCGTGCGCGCGGCGGCGCTGTGGACGCGTGCATCGGAGATCGCCGAAGAGAAGCTCGGTGACACGGGCCGGGCGCTCGCCGATCGCAACCGCGCCATTCGGGGCAATCCCACCGCGGAGGCGTTCGATGCGCTGGCGCGGCTCTCGACCGCGCGCGGTGAGCATGCGGCGGCCGTGGGTTGGTTGGAACAGCGCCTCGAAGCGCTCGAGCCGGGGGCTTCGGGCGAGCGCGTGGCGACGGTCGCGCGGCTCGCGGAGGCGCTCGGTGGTGCGGGTCGCACCGACGCGGCGCGCGCGGTGTTGGAGAAGGGGCTCGCCGAGCATCCCGGCGCCGAGGCGCTGCGCGAGCCGCTGCGCGCGCTCTATCGGGCCGCGGGTGCGTGGGATGCGCTCGTCGGTCTGCTGACGGGCGACGGTGAAGCGGCGCCCACGCTCGAGCAGCTCCGCGAAGCTGCCGACATCTGCTTGAAGAAGCTGGGATCGCGCGAGCGTGCCATCCCGATTCTGGAGGCGCTCATCGCGCTCGCGCCCACCGATCGGCCGGCGCGCCTCACGCTCGCGAGCGCGTGGCGCGGCGCAGGCGAGGTCGAGCGGGCGCGCGATCTGCTCACCAAGCTGCTCGAGGAGTACGGGCGGCGTCGATCGCCGGAGCGCGCGGAGGTGCACTTCCAGCTCGCGCAGGTGGCGATGGCGGCCGGCGACGGCGAGACCGCGAAGGCTCAGCTCGAGACGGCGACGTCGATCAGCACCGAGCACGCGGGCGCGCTGCGGATGCTCGCGGGGCTCTACCGCGCGGCGAGCGATTTCACGCGGGCGGAGCGCATGTACGGCGCGCTGCTGCTCATCGCGTTGCGGCAGGCGAAGCCGGGGGTGGACGAGGATCCCGAGCGGCCGGCGCGCAGCGAGGTGATGATCAACCTGCATTGGATCCTCGCCAAGCTCTCGCAGCAGGGGCGCAGCGACGAGATGCTGGCGTCGGCGTTCGAAGCGGCGCGGCGCAGCGAGTTCGAGGCGGAGCGGCTCCTGGCCGCGCTGCGCGAGGCGGGCGATCACACGCTCCTCCTCCGCGCGCTGACGGAGCGGCTCGAACGCACCGATCTCGATGCCTCGGCGCGCGCAGCGCTGCTCTCGGAGACGGCGGAGATCCTCGGCGGTCCGCTGGCTCGTCCCGAGGAGGCGTTCCGCGCGCTCCTCGATGCGCTCGCGCTCGATCCCGGCTCGGCGGCGCTGCGCGATCGCGCGGCCGCGATGGCGCGGCGCGCGGGCTCGGCGGCGCGCTGGGCCGAGGTGCTCGCGGGCCTCGCCGAGCGCGAGGAGGCCGAGGGCCGCTCCGTGCTCGCAGCGGGGCTGTTCCTGTCGCTGGCCGAGATCCACGAGCGCGATCTCGGCGATGCGGCGACGGCGTTGCCGCTCTATCTGCGGGCCGAGCTGCTCGGCGCCGAACCCGTCGTCGTGTGGCGCGCGCTCGATCGCGTGAGCGGCGTCGTCGGCGACGTGGCCACGCAGATCCGGGTGCTGCGGCAGCTCGTGTTCGCCGGTGACGCTGCCGGCGACGCGGACGCGCAGACCGAGACCATCTACCGCCTCGCCGAGCTGGAGCTGGCATCGTCGGCGGATCAGACGCAGGGCCTGGCCTCGCTGGAGTGGGCGCTCGGCCGCGAGCCGCGCTGGGATCGCGCGGGCCGCATGCTCCAACACGCCATCGAGGTGAGCGCCGATCCCGCGGTGCTCGCGGCCTACGAGCGCGTGGCGCGATCGTCGGGTGATCCGAGCATGCTGCTCGACGCGCTGGATCGCTCGGCGCGGGCCGGGACGGCCGGCATGGAGGTAGTGCGCGAGGCCGTCGATCTCGCGATCTCGGCGGGCGATGCTGGACGCGTCGAAGCGCTCCTCGCGCGCGCGATCGAGCTCGGCGAGGCCAACCCGGCCGGCATGGGCGAGGCCGTGTGGGCGCTCGCGCGGCTCGCCGAGCGTCGCGAGGCGGAGGGCGCGAACACGGCGGCGCTCTCGCTCCTGGGCCGCGCCATCGATGCGGCCGAGCACGACGAGGCCCAGCGTCTCGCCGCGCGCGCGCTCGTGATCGCCGAAGAGCGGCTCGGCACGCCGCGCCTCGCGGCCGAGGTGTACGAGCGCCTGCTCTCGCGCGACCGGCACGATCGCGAGGTGTGGCAGCCGCTCCTCGCGCTCTACCGTCGCATCGGCGATCTCGGCGTGCTCGAGGCCAAGCTGCGCGAGGCCATCGAGTGCGCGTTCGACGCCGTGTGGCGCTCCGAGCTGCGGATGGAGCGCGCCAAGCTGCTCCTCGATCGCAGCCCGGAAGAGGCCGCGCGCGAGCTCGACGAGGTCCTCCAGGAGGACGCCGAGAACGCGGAGGCCGCCGCGCTCCTCACCACGATCTACGAGCAGAACGGCGACGAGCGTGCGCTCGCCGAGCTGATGGAGCGGCGCCTCTCCATCGCGCGCGCGCAACAGGATGGGGACTCGGTGCTCCACCTCTCGCTCCGCCTCGGCGAGCTGCTCGCGCGGGATCGCCGCGATCAAGCGATCGACGTCTACCGCGCCGCGCTCGACGTCGTGCCCGCGAGCACCGCGGTGATGGAGCGGTTGATCGCGCTCTACGAAGCCGAGGATCGCCCCGAAGATCGCGCCGACATGATGGAACGGATGCTCGCCCTGGAGACGGGGCGCGCGGCCGCCGAGCGCGCGCTCGGTCTGGCGGAGATCCGGCGGCGGCTCGAGGACGAGGACGGCATGCTGCGCGCGCTCGACCTCGGTGTGCGCGCGGATCCGTCGTTCACGGCGCTGCGTGATCGGCTGGCGGCGCTCTACACGGAGCGCGGGCGTTGGGCAGAGCTCGCGTCGATGCTCGCGTTCGAAGGCTCCGTCCTCGCGGGCGAGGCCGGCGTGGCTCGTCTCCGCGAAGCGGCGGCGGTCTACCTCGATCAGCTCGATCAGCCCGCCGATGCTGCGGCGGCGCTGGCGCAGGCCGTGGCCATCGCGCCCGATGATCTCGCGTTGCTCGTGCAGCTCGCGCGTTGCCTCGGGCGCGCCGGGCAGTACGAGGCGGCCGTCGCGCACGTCGGTGCGGCGCTCGATCGCGGCCCGGCCAGCGTGGAGGATCGCGTCTCCCTCCTGCGCCTCCGCGCCGAGCTGGCCATGGCGGACGATCTCGATCGTGCCGTCCAGGATCTCGAGACGGCCTACGGGCTCGCGCCCGCGGTCGTGGCGCACGATCTCGCGGTGGCGCTGGAGCATCGCCGCGCGGTGCCGGGCGGAGCGGTCGATCAGGCCTTGCTCCTCCGTCTGGTGGCGCTGCTCCTCGACCTCGGCGATCAGGAGCGCGCACGCCTCGTCATCGGCGATTACCTCGCGCGCGTTCCGCACGACGTCGTGGTGCTGCGCCGAGCGGCGGAGATCGAAGGCGGCGCCGGCCGGTGGGACGCTGCCGTCGAGCTGTGCGAGCGCCTCGTCGGCTTGGCCCAGGGCGCTGACAAGGTCGAAGCGGCGCTCCGCCTCGCCGATGCGTGCACGCAGGCGGGCTACCCGCACGATGCGCGTCCCGTGCTCGAGGCGGTCTTCGCCGAGAGCCCGGGCGACGCGCGCGTGCGCGATCACCTGCGTCGCATCTACGAAGCGACGAGCGCGCACCGCGAGCTCGCCGAGCTCTTCATGAGCGAAGCGCGCCTCACCAACGACACTGCGGAGCGCTTCGCGTCGCTGCGCAAGGCCGGCAGCCTCCTCCTCGAGTCGGCCGGCGATCCGGCGGCCGCCGTCGCTCCGCTGGAGGCCGCGCGCGAGCTCAAGCCGCGCGACGGCGAGGTCGCCATGCTCCTCGCCGACGCGTACATCCAGTCGGGCCGCCTGCAGGAGGCGGCTGATTTCCTCGACGCTTCGATCCAAGCGCAGAAGGGCCGTCGCTCGCGCGAGGTGTCGATGATGCAGCAGCGCATGGCGCAGATCGCGCGCGCGGTCGGTGATCGCAGCAACGAGCTCGCGTGGCTCAACGCTGCGTTCGAGAGCGATGCGCAGAACGGCGAAGCGGCGGCCGCGCTCGCGGACGTGGCCACCGAGTTCGGTCAGCTCGAGGTAGCCTTGAAGGCGCTCAAGGCCATCACGCTGATGAAGTCCCCGAAGCCGCTGAGCCGCGCCATGGCCTACCTGCGGCAGGCGATGATCGCCCAGCATCAGGGCGATCTGCGCAAGGCGCAGATGCTCGCGAAGAAGGCCCAGACCGAGGATCCGCACCTCGAAGAGGCCACCGCCTTCCTCGCTCAGCTCAACGGCGGCTAGCCCCAGGATCGTCGATGGTCGCCCGCGCGCTTCGTCCTCTCGTCCGAGCCGCCGTCGCGTCGGCGGTCGTCGCCGCCTTCGCGGCCGGGGCCGCCGGCTGCTTCATCGTCACCGACAACGGCGCGAGCCCCGCGCCGCCGAGCGACACGCCCTCGCAGGAGATCGTCGACACCGGCGCCTCCTTGCAGGTCGCCGCCGGTCAGGGCGCGGGGCTCTTCGTCGAGTACCACGGCGATGGCGCGTGGGACGTCTACACCTCCTGCGACACCGATCTCACGAATCGTCCCTGCCTCTTCGATGTGATCATCTCGTCGGCTTCGGGAGGCTCGATCGCAGCACCGACGCTTCATGATGCCGAGCCCGTCGACGCCATCGAGCTCCGCGCCGACGGCAGCTTCCGCATCACCACGGGCACCGCGTCGCGGCTCGACGGCGTCACGTTCACCACCGATCCGGGCGCCAGCATCGAGATCGACATGCTGCTCGATGGTCAGGCGCAGCCCACGTTCATCCATTGGTCACGCGACGGCGTCGCGGTGCACGGCGACGAGACGACCACGAACCCGGTCGACTTCACCCCGACGTTGCCATGATCACGTTGCGGCCCTGAGCGGCCCGGATCCTAGATCACCAGCCTGCTGGCTCACCCCTCGCGCAGCACGTTTGCGACGCACGACGACCGTGCGCTTTTGTTGACCAACCCGTGCGGCCCGCGACACGCTCGCGGACATGAGCTTCGTGCGTGTCGCGCCCTTGTTTCTCGTGGCGGGGCTCGCGCTCGGATGCGCTGAGCAACCGTATCGTGGCCCCGCTGCCTATGGCCCTCAGGGCTATTACGGGCCGTACGCGCCGCCGCCGTATCCCTACGCGATGATGACCCAACCGAACGTCGGCTGGGGCCTCGCGGGGCCGAGCTCCGCGGCCGCTCATGCGGTCGCGTATGCCTACTCGCGCATCGGCACGCCGTACTGTTGGGGCGGCAACGGGCCTCGTTGCTTCGATTGCTCGGGCCTGACGCGCGCCGCGTGGATGTCTGCGGGCAGGAACATTCCGCGCACGTCCGAGGCGCAGCTCGCGCACCTGACGCCGATCCCGATGGAGGCCGTGCAGCCCGGTGACATCCTCTGGCGCCCCGGCCACGTGGGTCTCTATGTCGGACAAGGCTGGGTCATCGCGGCCACGCACACAGGCGACATCGTCCGGTATCAACCCGCGTCGAAGTTCGTGCGCGCCGTACGCCCTTAGCGCAGGCCGACACCGCTCGAGTGCCGCATGCTCGCGTCGCTCATGCACGCGCCGCGAGGCGCGTCGCCAGCGTGCCTGCGATCGCGGCCGGCACGACGCCCAGCGCGCCCAACACGAGCAAGCCCGGCGAGGGCAGGGGAGCATGCGCCGACGTTCGGAGCGAAAGCGCCGCGCCGAACAAAAGCAGCGCCGCGCCCTGCGCGATCGCGCGCTCCATCGCGATCCGGCCCATCTCTGCGGAGCGCGGTGTCACTGCCAGATCGACGACGGCGATCAGGCTCGCGATCACCGCGGCCACGAGGCCGATGCCTTGATCGTAGCGCGCCACGTCCGCGAAGATCGGCTCGACGAGCGCGAGCGCGGCGGCGTCGAACAGCACCGACGCTCCCAGCATCCCCAAGGGGAAGGCAACGAGCAGCGGATGCACGGCGAGGCTCTCGGAGGGTGAAGGCGTGCGCAAGTTCGGTCTTCCGCATCGCGGACAAGCGCGTCTCGTGCCGTCCTTCAGCGTGCAATCTGCGCGAGCGCGTCGGGGCTCCGACGCCGCTCCGAGCTAGCCCTCGTTGGCGCTTCGCACGGGCGGTACTAGCGCGGGCGGACGTCCCGCCGTATGGGAGGGGCGTGTCTCTCCCGAGCGCCGTTCGCGCCGCCCTCTATGCGCCGTACCTCGCAGTCTTCTATCCGTTCCTCTTCCTCCGCCGCGCCAAGGCCGCGATCCTGCCGGAGAGCGGGGGCACGTGGCGCACGTGGGTGGGCCCGCGCTTGCTGCTCGGCGGTTTCCTCGCGCCGCACGATGTCGCCGCGATCGCGCGCGAGGGTGTGGGCGCCGTCGTCAACGTCACCCGCGAGCTGATCGAGCCGCGCGCCGCCATCACGGCGGCCGGCCTCGACTATCTCCAAATCCCCTGCTGGGACGGCCGCGTGCCCACCCTCGCCGAGGCTGCGCGCGGCGTTCGCTTCATCGCGCGGCACGTCGATGCCGGGCGGAAGGTCTACGTCCACTGCGCCAGCGGCGCGGGCCGCAGCGTCGTGCTCCTCCTCTGTTACCTCGCTACGCACGAGGACGCCGACGTCGGCGCGACGCTCGCCGCGATGCAGAAGGCGCGACCGCGCGTGTCCTTGAGCCGCGTGCAGCGTGCCTTCGTCGA
Organism: Minicystis rosea; assembly: GCA_001931535.1. Lineage (GTDB taxonomy): Bacteria > Myxococcota_A > Polyangia > Polyangiales > Polyangiaceae > Minicystis > Minicystis rosea. Next base: position 3,613,622 of record CP016211.1, on the reverse strand, counting down.
CGAGTACATCGCCGCGCACCGCGCCGGCACCGTCCCGGGCTGAGTCGTTCGGATTCGATGCCCAAGCCGCCGAACGATGTTTGATCCGGCCTACCGCTTCCGCCGCAACAGCGATCGCAGATCGAAGAGCCCGAGCGCCGGTGCTGCGACCGCGAAGGCCGCGCCGAAGAGGACGAGCACCAGCGCCGCTCCCACGAAGGTCTGCTCGAAATCCGCGGGCAGGAGGTGCTTCGCGACGAGCGCCGGCGCAATCGAGATCACGCCGAGCGCCGCCACGCGCGTCACCTTGATCTGCTTGAGGCCGAGCCCGCCGAGCTCGCGCGAGAGCTTGTGGCCGAGCGCGAACGTCTCCACCCACGCGGCGATCACCGCGCCGATTACGACGCCCACCACGCCCAACCATTGCATGAGCACGACCGATCCGATCGTGGAGACGACCACGCGATAGATCGCATAACGCGCTGGTGTCTTCGTGTCCCCGAGCGCATAGGCCGTGGTCGTGAGCACGCGCGCCGACGCGTTGCCGAGCAGCGCGAACGCATAGGCCAGGACCACGTTCTGCACGCGCTCGGTGGCGCTTCGATCGAAGTTGCCGCTCTGGAGCAGCACCCGGATCACCTCGCCGCCGAGCAGTGCGAGCACCAGCGTCGCGGGCACCGTCAGCACCGTCACCCGCGCGAGCGAAGCCCCGAGGCGCTTCTTCAGGCTCTCGTTGCGGCGGGCCACGTCTTCGTCGGCGGTGTCGCCCGCCATCTCGGGCAGCGCGGCCGCGGCCTCGCCCGTACCGAGGATGCTCATCGGCAGCAGATAGATGAGCTGCCCCGCGTTCATGGCCGCCTGATCGCCGGCGCCCAGGAAGCTCACGAGCCCCGTGTCGATGAGGCCGGAGAGCTGGATCACGCCGCGCCCGAGGAGCACGCCCGGCAGCCGCGCCGCAGCCTCGCGGAGGTTGGGATCGCTGCGATCGAGGTGGGGCCGCAGGCTGCCGAGGAGCGCGCGCGCCGCGGGGAGCAGCACCACGAGCTGGAGCGCCGCGCCGAGGAGCGCGCCCCACATCAGGGCCATCATCAACGGCTCGCCGCGCTGCCCGAGCACCTCGCCGAAGATCACGAGCGCCGCGATCTGCGCCACGCTCCACAGTACCGGCGCCGCGTACGGCAAGAAGAAGCGGCGGTGCGCGTTGAGCACGCCGAGCCCCCACGCCGAGAGCACGAGCAGCCCCGTCATGGGGAACAGGATCCGCACCGCGCTCGCGGTCAGATCGAAGTGCTCACCCGAAGAGCCCCAAGCGATGGCATGCGTCAGCAATGGCGCGAGCACGACGCCCACGACCGACGCCGTGCCCGCCGCGAGCAGCAGGAACCCGAGCGCCGCGAGCGCGAAGCGCACCGCCTCGGTGTTGCGGCCCGCGGCGCGTGCCTTGGCGTAGACCGGGATGAACGACGCCGAGAGCGTGCCCTCGCCGAGCAGGTTCTGCGTGATGTTCCCGATGCGGAACGCCACGGCGATCACGTCGGCGAGCCCGGAGAGCCCGAAATAGTGGCCGATCAAGCGTTGCCGGGCGAGACCGAAGAGCCGCGACAGGATGATGCCCGCCGTGACCAGCGCCGCCGATCGTCCCGTCGTCGCGGGCTGCGGGGCGGGCTTGGGATCGCCTTCGGGAGGCGTGTCTTCGCGATCGCTCCCGACATCATCCGTGGCGTGCCGGGCAATCAGCTCGCTCGCGTCGTCCTGGCCGGCCATGGGGCGTGCGTTCTACCCCAACTCGGGCGGTGTGGGGGAGCGTCGCGCTCCGTCGGGGGCGCGGGTCACTGTCGGTGACGGGTGGCCCGTGCACCTCGACGCGGCCTCGATTGCGGCTCGGCGCACGGCCGCCCATGCTCGGGCCATGACCGCGCTCCCGTACGACATGTTCGATCTCGAGCGGAGCGCCGCGGACGCGCGCCGCTTCGAGCGGGTGGAGAACATCTATCACCGCGGCCAGGATCTCGCGTGGAGCGGCCGGGACGTGCTCGCGTCGCTCGTGAAGAAGCACGGCGGTACGCGCGTGCCTCCGGCGAAGAAAGAGGCGCTTCGCCAAATCTTCGGTCCCGTGCTCTGGGGCGAGCTCGCCGCGTGGAAGATCTCCGCGCAGCTCGCCGATCGCCTCGAGCCGCTCGAAGCGAAGATGGCCGCGACCAGTCAGGCGCACGACGAAGCCCGCCATTTCTACGTCATGCACGACTACCTCACGCTCGCGACGGGCGGCGTCCCACGCGGGATGCACCCTGCGAGCGAGCGCCTCCTCAGCATCGTGCTCGAGACGGACGATCTCGCGCACAAGCTGCTCGGCATGCAGCTTCAGGTGGAGACCACCGCGCTCACCGTCTTCCAGCACGCGCGCGAGGTCGACATCTGTCCGGTGCTGAGCGAGCTGCTCCCGTACTTCGAGAAGGACGAGGCGCGCCACGTCGGCCTCGGCACGCAGGTGCTCCCCATCCTCATGCGGCGGATGAACCGCATCGAAGCTGCGCAGCTCACCGCCTTCGCGCTGCGGGTGACCTTCTGGCTCCTCGCGTCGAACCGCGCCATGGAGCCCGGCCTGCGCACGCTCGGCCTCGATCCGCGCCGCGTGCTCACGCTCGCGAAGTCGAAGCAGATGATCGTGTGGGAAGAGCTGTGGCAGGCGACCAACAAGCAGGACACCGATCTCGGTGATCTCATCGCTCGTGGGATGGAAGCGATCGCCAACGGCATGTGGCCGCCCGACGGCGAGCAGGATTTGCTCGGTCGCGCGCGCGCCGTGTGGAGCGGCCTCCGCGGCGGCGTCGCGCAGGTGCCGACCACCATTGCCCCCGACGCTTGAGCACGCCGTGAGGGCGCGCAGTTGCGCGGCTCACCATGCTTCGCTTCGGCTCGCTCTGCTGTACGCGGTCTCCCACGGAGGCGCGTGCCTGATCCACGCGTCGGGCGAGGGGGCAACTTCTTTCCGGAAGCTCTGGCACATGGTATGGACCGATGCGCCGGTCGTGTCTGCATTTCAAGGTTGCAATCGATGACCCTCCGCCCGCTCCGCATTTGCATCGTCGACATGAACAACGCGCACGTGAATCAGGCGATGCGCTGCCTCCGGGGGCTCGTGTCGAACTTCTTCGACGAGGTGCGGAAACACAACCCCGATCTCGTCTGCGAGAAGGTCGAGGTCTCGCCGCGCGACACGAACGATCCCGTTCCGCTCGACTGCGATCTCTATCTCTCGACCGGCGGCCCCGGATCGCCCTTCGATGGTGACGGTCAACCGTGGGTGGCCGACTACGGTCGCTTCTGCGAAGGCGTGCTCGACGCGGCGGCCAAGGGCGGCGCCGATCAGCGCGCGCTCTTCGCCATCTGCTACTCGTTCGAGATGGTCGTGCGTCACCTCGACATCGCGCGCATCGCGCCGCGCGCGGAGCGCAAGTTCGGCGTCATGCCGATCTACACGACCAGCGAAGGGCAGAAGCACCCGCTCCTCTCGGCCTTCGGCGATCGCCTCTTCGCCTTCGAGCACCGCAACTGGGAAGCGATCGACCTCAACGAGAGCCGCTTGAACGCGCTCGGCGGCAAGCTCCTCGCGCGCGAGAGCCGCGACGGTGTTTCCAAGGGCCGCGCCATCCTCGCGCTCGACGCGGGCCCCGGCATCGAGACGGTGCAGTTCCATCCCGAGGCCGATCGGCCGGGCGTGATGAACTGGGTCGCCCGCCCCGAGCAGGCGGCCGCCTTCAAGGCCACCTACGGCGAGGAGACGTACCAGGCGATGCTGCGGACGCTCGAAAACCCGCGCCGCCTCGCGCGCACGTACGCGCTCGTCATCCCCGGCTGGCTCAACCGTCGCTTCAACATGCTCGCGCCGTCGCGTGGTTATGCGCCCGTCGATCCGCCGAGCGAGGACGTGACCAGCGCCTTCCAGGCGGCCTCCGTGCCCATCACGCCGGACGGCCCGCTCGGCACCCGCGCGCCGGCGCACAACAGCCCGTCGCCGGTTCCCAGCGCCTGAGACGCGGCCCGCCGCATCGATCGTTTCGACGTTCGGGGGTGACGGACGCCGCGTGACCGCGCGGCATTGGGCGCGGATCCGCCTGTCTTCGAGGCGGATCCGGCGCGCGCCGCATCCGCTTCAGTGCTTCTGGATGCGCTTGGAGACCCACTCCACGACGTCGGCCAACACGCGCTCGCGGTCCACGTCGTTGAGCAGATCGTGGAAGTGCCCCTCGTAGAGCTCGAGGGTCTTGTCGACCGAGCCGGCATCTCGGTAGAAGCGCTCGCTCCCGCTCGGCTTCGTCGCGCGATCGGCGGTCCCGTGGAAGATGAACACCGGCAGCGTGATCTGCGGGAACTCCTTCTTGAGCCGCTCGTCGGCGCGCACCATCTCGGCCACCGTATTCGAGGGGTAGTTGATCTGCGGGATGAGCGGATCGTTCGACATCGCCTCGACGAACGTGGGATCGCGCGAGAAGTCGACGGCCTTGAGCTCGAGCACGTGCGCGTGCGGCGCGATGTGGCTCAGGCCCTTGATGACGGAGAGCGCGAAGTCCGGCGCGGGGACCTCGTGGGCGAAGCTCTCGCACAAGAGGCCCGCGAGCTCCTCTTGGTGCTCGAGCGCGTAGATGCACGACACCACGCCGCCCGCGCTGTGCCCGAGGAGGAACACCGGCAGGCCCGGCTCGCGCGCCTTCACCATCTGGATGAAGATGTGCAGGTCCGCCACGTAGTCGGAGAACTTCTCGGTGTAGTAGCGCTCGCCGCCCGACTTCCCATGCCCGCGCAGATCCATGGCGTACGCGGAGAAGCCGCGCGCGGTGAGCTGCTCCGCGGTCCACCGATAGACACCGCTGTGCGCCTTGAAGCCGTGCTGGAGGATGACGACCGCGCGGGGCTTGTCCTCGGCCTTCCACGACCGCGCGAACAGCTCGATGCCGTCGTGACCCTTGAACGTCTCTTCGATCATGATGGTCTCCCTCGATGAAAGCTCCGGCCGAGCGCGGCTGGAGCATGGTCCGTGAGCGTGAGAGAGCACGCGCGCTCGCGTGAACGGGGAGGCAGCTCCGTCATGCCCCGCGCATCATCGCGGCGATGGTGCGGAAGAGCTGCCCGTTGCCCCAACCCTTGTAGAACATGCTCGCGCCGTCGTGATCGTGATCGTGATCGTGCTCGGCGTCACGCCGTTGTCGTTCGTTGGGCGATGGCGTGGCCGCGCGCCGTCGATCGAGCGCGCTTCGCTGCTCCGCGTCCGAGCAAACGATGTGACGCGTGGGCGGCCACGAGCTTCGACCCAGCGCGAGCGGGGCTCGTCGTCGGCTTCGAGCGCATGACCTCGTGACGTCGGCGAACAGGGGCTACGCGTGGGGGCTTCCGGCGTCACGCGGCGCGACGCTCTCTGCGGCGCCGGCCTTCGGCTCGAGCCCGAGCTGCCAGAACAGGAACGCGTAGCTCAGCGCCGCCTCGTCGATTCGCTTCGAGATCGGCTTGCCGGCGCCGTGCCCGGCGCGGCCCTCGATCCGCAGCAAAATGGGGTGATCCGAGTCGCTCGCCCATTGCATCAGCGCGGCCATCTTGCGCGCGTGGAGCGGGTCGACGCGCGTGTCGCTCTCGGCCGTGGCGAAGAGCACCGCCGGGTACTTCGTGCCGTGGACGACGTGGTGGTACGGCGAATACGCGTGCAGGAAGCGGAACTGCGCCGCATCGTCGGCGCTGCCGTATTCGGGCACCCATAACCGCGCGATCAGGAAGCGGTGGTAGCGGAGCATGTCGAGCAGCGGCACGAGGCACACCGCGGCGCGGAAGAGATCGGGGCGCTGCGTGATGAGCGCGCCCACGAGGAGCCCGCCGTTGGAGCCGCCGACGACGGCGAGCCGATCGGACGACGTGAGGCGGCTGGCGATCATGTGCTCGGCCACCGCGATGGCATCGTCGAACACGTTCTGCTTCTGCTCGAGCATGCCGGCGCGGTGCCACGCCTGTCCGTACTCGCCGCCGCCGCGCAGGTTGGCGAGCGCGCACACGCCGCCTCGCTCCAAGAAGGCGTAGCGCGCGCCGTTCCACGTCGGCGTCTGGCTGGCGCTGAAGCCGCCGTAACCGGTGAGCAGCCCGGGCGCGCGGCCGTCGCGGGGCACGCCCTTCATGCGCGTGACGAACAGCGGAATCACCGTGCCGTCGCGTGAGATCGCGTGCTCCTGCTCCACGAGGAACGCGTCGGGATCGATGGGCGCGTCCACGTCGGCCCAGACGTGCGTCGCGCCGGTGGTGAGATCGATCCGGTACACGCGCGCCGGGATCGCGAACGAGCTGAAGTCGAAGAAGGCCTCGCTGCCGTCGGGCTCGCCGTGGATGCCGCGCACCGTGCCGAGGGTGGGGAGCGCGATCTCGCCCTTCGGCGTGCCGTCGGCGGTGAAGCGCTTCACGACCGAGCAAGCGTCGCGGATGTAGAGGGCCACGATGTCGCCGCCGATCTCGGTGACGCCTGCGAGCACTTCGCGCGATGGGGGCAGGATCTCGCGCCACGCCGCGCGCTCGGGCCGCTCCGGATCGACGCGGAAGAGGCGGAAGGTCGGAGCGCCGTCGTTGGTGCGCACGAGCAGGTGATCATCGCGCATCAACGCTTCGTAGAAGCCTTCGCCCTCGGGCACCGCGATCGGCTGGAAGGTCGCGCTCGGGCCGGCGTGACGATCGAGCAGGTAGAGCTCCCGCCGGCTCCAGCCCATGTGCACCATCGCCAAGAGCCAGCGGCCGTTCGGCGAGATGTCGATGTAAGGCATGTCGGAGAGCGCGCGCCCCGCGCCGAAGACATGCGGATCCTCGGCGGCGCTGCGGCCGATCCGGTGCTCGTAGATGGCGCGGTGATAGTGCTCCTCGCCGGCGGGCACCGCGCCGCGCGCGGGGTAGCGTGAGTAGTAGAAGCCCGATCCGTCGGGCAGCCAGGCGATGGACGCGTAACGCGCGCGCGGGATCACCTCGGTGTCCGGAAGATCGCGGCCCGTGTCCACGTCGAGGACGCGCAGCGTGCTGTCCTCGCTGCCGCGCTCGGAGATGCCGTACGCGAGCAGCCGCCCGTCCCACGAAGGCGCCCACCAGTCGAGCGCCACCGTGCCGTCCGGCGATCGATCGTTGGGATCGATGAGCGGGCGATCCACGCCGTCCACGCCGTCGCGCACGTAGAGCGTCGGTTGATCGCGATCGGGCGCTTGTCGCCGGTGGAAGTACCGTCGCGGGCCACCCTTCGGTCCAGCCACCACGGGCGGCTCCACCGTGCCGATGCGGAGCAGCGCTTCCAAGCGCGCGCGCAGCGCTTCGGTGTCGGGGCGCGCAGCGAGGATCTGCTCGGTGCGATCGGTCTGTGCTCGAGACCACGCGCGCACCTCGGCGCTCTCTCCATCTTCGAGCCAGCGGTACGGATCGGCGACGGGCACGCCGTGCAGATGCTCGACCAGCGGCTCGCGTCGCGTCGGCGGCGTGCTCGGGTCGGGGCGGCGTGCGGAGTCGGTTGGCATCGCGCCCTTCCAGCATAGCGAGGAGCGCGGGACGTGTCGCTTCCGTGCTCTCCGCCACCCGAAGCGGGCGACCACCGAGCGACGTGCGGTATAGTCGGCGGTAATGCGCCCGCTCGCCCTGGTCTCCTTCGGTCTCGCGACGGTGATGTTCCTCGCTGGTTGTGAGCGCAATGCCGCGCCGGCCCAGTATTCGATGGATCCGGGGCAGCCCAATCCCGGTCAATTGAATCCAGGTCAATTCACGCAGGGTCAGGGGTATCCCGGTCTCCCTCCGGGGCCGCCGCCGCCGCCCGTGATTCCGCCGGGCCCGCCGGTCGCGAACGATCCGATCAACAACATCGACATGACGTGGCTGCGCGCGGCCGCGGGCGGCGTGCTCTCCGAGCTCACGGCGGCGCTCCCGCCGGAGGCGCAGGCCAAGGTTCAGGGCGTGCCCTTCATCACCGATCCCACGGTCGGCGAGGTCAACGCCTACGCCGCGTGCAACCGCGAGCACATGCCGCTCATGGCGATGACGGACGGCATCCTCCAGATCGAGGCTTACATCGCGCAGATGCGCGCCACCGACGAAGTCTTCGGCACACAGAAGCTCGACGCCTACCTGCAGTACCTCGCGCAGAACCAGAAGCCGAAACAGCCCATCGTCACGCCGCCGCCCGGCCTCGTCGATCCGGTGCAGCACGCGGACTACCGCAAGGTCATCCGCCAGCATCACCTGCTCGAGGAGCAGATGGCCTTCGTGCTCGGGCACGAGCTCGCGCATCACCACCTCGGCCACACCGGCTGCGCCGTGGGGGAGAGCGGCGATCGCAAGGTCACGGTGGGCGATCTCTTCCGCATGGGCCAGCGCATCGTGCCCTTTGCCAACCAGCCCAACGAGGTCGCGGCCGACGTCGCGGGCGTGACCAACCTCCTCACCGCGGGCGCGCGGCGGCAGGGCTATCACTGGACCGAAACGGGCGCGCTGCTCACGCTCGACTTCTTCTCGCGGCTCGACAAGCTCACCGCCGAGAAGCTCTTCCTCTCCTTCGCCGACTCCCACCCGAACCCCGCGGTCCGCGTTCCGTTCGTGAATCAAGCGGCGGCGAACTGGCGGCGCAACGGCGGCGCGCAGGCTCAACCGCTTCGTTGACGGCAGCGGCGATCGCGCGGCGCTTCGCAGGCGTACGCGACGCTCGCGCCTCGGTCGGTCCGTTCGCTTGGCGCGATTCGCCTTGACGGCGTAGGCCTTCGTGGCTCATCTGCGCGGCCAGAAAGGCGGCAAGCATGAGCTCCACGGATCTGGTGATCGAGGACCTCCGCCCGGGCACGGGCGCGGAGGCGAAGGCAGGGCAGACGGTCAGCGTCCACTACGTCGGCACGCTCCACGCGGACGGGAAGAAGTTCGACAGCTCGCGCGATCGCGGGACCCCCTTCGATTTCCCGCTCGGCGCGGGGCGCGTGATCAAGGGTTGGGATCAGGGCGTCGCGGGGATGAAGGTTGGTGGCCTGCGCCGCCTCACCATCCCGCCGCACCTCGGCTACGGCGATCGCGGCTTCCCCGGCGCGATCCCGCCGAGCTCGACGCTCGTGTTCGAAGTCGAGCTCCTCGGCGTTCGCTGAAGCCGGGCGCCCGCCGCGCACGCGTCGCGGGCGCGCTTCTCATCGGCGCGCGAGCTCGTCTTCGGCGCGCGCCATCGCACCACGCCACATTTCTCGGCACGCGCTCAGCGCGCGAACGAGCGGACCGCGATGGACGCGCCGGCATGCGGCGCGCGGCGCTGTCTCACGACTGCGAGCGCCTCGCGTCGTCGGTCGAGCTCGCTCGAAGACGCGCGCTCTCTCGCTCGGGTGCGCTCGCGACGCCGTCCGGCGGAGCCTAGGCTCCGCGCGTGGGCGCGCTGCTTCGCCGGGCTGTGCGGTGGATCCGAGCGAGCGATCCAGGCCTCGCGCGCGCCGGGCATGCCATCAAGACGATCGTCGCGGTGCTGCTCTCGTTCGGCTTGTTCCGCACCCTGGAGACGCCGGCGAACCTCTTCGCGGCGATCGCGTCCGGATCGCTCGTGCAATGTCCGTCCGGCGGCCGCCGTCGTGATCAGCTCGCCGTGCTCGTGGGCACCGGCCTGGCGATGAGCGTGCTCGTGGCCTTGGGCTCCGCGTCGCGGCGCTTTCCGGCGATCGACACGGTGCTCGTGGTGATCGTCGCGTTCCTCACGTTCTACGTGCGTCGCTTCGGCGCGGCGTTGGTCGCGCCCACCATCTTCACGTTCATCCTCTTCGTGGTCTCGACGGGGTTCGATGGTCGCGCGGCAAGCGAAGCTGGGGGCGTGCTCGGCGGGGCGGTCATCGCGACCGCGGTGCACTTCTTCCTGCTGCCGCAATCGCCGCGGCGCGTGCTCACCGACGTGCTGATCGCGTTCACCGACGAGCTCGCGAGCCTGCTCCATGCGCTCGCCGTCGATCTCCGCGGCGGCGGCGCGGCCACCCGAAGCGTCCCTCGGCACCTCCGCCGCGTCACGGCGCTGGCGAGCCGAGCGCAGGCCGTCGCCGACGAGCTGCCCGCGCGCGATGGGCCCTTCGTCGAGCCGATCCTGCGCGACGTCTACGAGATCCTCCACGCCGCCATCACGCTCCGCCGCGGCGCGTGCGTCGCCGCGGCCCACGCCGGCTGCGCACGCAGCGCGCTCGCCGCCGTGCTCGAGGCGCTGGCGCGCGGCTTCGCCGGCGCGGCCGAAGGTCGCACGGCACGATCCGCGCTCCCGGACATCGACGCCTTCGAGCGGGGGGTGATCGCCTCGCCGTCGTCGGAGCGCGTCGTGCGCGCGGCCATCGTGGTCACGCTCGCGCGGCGCCTCGACGCCATCCGCGCGCGCTTCGCCGAGGCGCGGCGCCGCGCGAGGAGGGCATGATGGGCGAGAGCGCGCGCATGGGGCTCCGGGCGGCGCTTGCGGCCGCGCTCGCGGTCGTGCTGACGCGGGTCTTCGCGTTGCCGCGATCGTACTGGGCCATCCTCGTCGCGGTGGTCATCGTCGGGCAGACCTGGGGGGACAGCGTGCGGCTCGCGGTGCACCGCTTCGGGATGACGGCGCTCGGTTGCTTCGCGGGCGCGTTGATCCACGTCGCGGTCGCGGATCACCCGGACGTCGAGCTCGTCTTCCTCTTCGTCGGCGTGTTCTTCGCGGCCTATTTCCGGCTCGCGGCGGGTGCGGGCTCGTACCCGTGGATGGTGTTCTCCGTCAGCATCTACGTCGTCTTCCTCTTTGCGACGCTCGATCGATCGAACCTGCGCGGCATCCTCGTCGTTCGGCTTCAAGACACCGCCGCGGGCTGCGTGGCCGCGCTGTCGGCGGCGAGCCTGGTGCCTCCGAGCGGCGCCGGGAAGCAGCTCGACGACGAGCTCTGCGATCTGTGGAACGCGTGTCGGTCTTTGATCGAGGCCGAGGCCACGCCTTCGGTGGACGCGACGTGGGCCCTCCTGCGGCGCGCGGATGCGTTGCGCAGCCGCCTCGTCGCCTCCGGGTACGAGAGCGTCTTCTCGGGCGCGCGGCGCCGCGCCGCCGCGTTGGTGCGCGAGACCGAGGGCCTCTGTCACGCCGTTCTCAGCCTCGCGCAGAGCCTCGGCGCCGTGAGATACCGCGCGCTCCCGCCGGCCATCGACGCGGAGATCCGCGCGGTGCGCGCGCACGTCATCGAGGATCTCGCGTCCCTCGCGACCGCGAGCAGGGCGGCGTTTCCGGTGCGCAGGCCGGCTCCGCGCGGGGTCGCATGGATCGAGGATGGGTGTCTCGGACACGATGATTTCGTCCTCGTCGGCGCGGTCATCGTCCATGCCGAGGATGTCTGCCTGCATGTCGCCGAGCTGCGGCGAATCCTTCTGCGCCCGTAGGTGATTTGCGCGCACGGCCCCCGCGCTTCCGCGCGGGACATCGCCTTTCGTCGGGGATGCGCGCGAGCGCTCCGGACACGAGCGCGATCACGTTCGGTGCGGCCTTGCGCCTCGGCCCTCGCGCCCAAGGTGGCTTCGCGAGCCTGCGGACGGCGGCGGTCTCGCGAAGGTTCCGTTCACGCGGGAGCCGATCGGCGTCGCGGTTGAGGAGGGGAAGCATGAACTCTCGTTTCCACAAGGGCCTCTGCGTCATCATCATGGGTGCTGCGGGCGTCGTCGCGTGCAGCACGGGGCCCGACACGACCAGGAAGCCCACCGGCACCACCGGGCCGGGCGGGGCGAAGCCGGGCGAGGCGCAGAATGTCGAGTGCTTCGGGCCCAGCAACCTGAGCACCGCCGCGCGCGAGAAGCTCGCCGATCAGGTCTGCTCCGCCGAGAAGGGCCGCACGTCGCGGCGCTCGACCCGGAACCGCTGCGCGAACGCCGTGTCGGCGCGCTCGGACGCGCAGATCGTGGGTCTGCTCGCGACCTACGACCAGGAGATGATCCGGCAGAGCACCGCGGCCGAGACCTCGGCGACGAACCCGATGGTGCGTGACCTCGCGCACCTCGTGATGCGCTCGCACACGCGTCTCCAGAGCGCGCAGAGCGATCTATCGCAGCGCCTCTCCCTGCGCCCGGAGGAGACGGCCGAGAGCCGCGCCGTCGGCGGCGGGTTCCAGAAAGAGTTCAGCTCCATCGCCAAGGACGCCGACTTCGATCGCGAGTTCGTCTCCCGTCAGGTCGAGCAGCAGCAGCGCGCCTTGATGCTGCTCGAGACGCTCGTCTCGCAGAGCAAGAACCAAGACGTGCGCTGTCACCTCGAAGGGCAGCGGCTCCTCACCGAGACGCAGCTCGATCAGGCCTGCCACGTGTGGAGCACGATGAGCCACGGCGGCGGCCGCACGGTGGCCGGTGGTCGTGCGCGTGGTGGGAGCGAGACGATCGTTCCCCCGCAGCCCGGCATCGTCGGCCCGTCCACGCCCATCGACACGCCCGAGGTCGGCTCACAGACGCCGTCCGAGAAGGCGCCCGAGGTCGAGCCCGCGAAGAAGGCGCCGAAGGGCAGCGCAGGAGCGGCCCCCGAAGGCACGCCGGAAGCGGATCCCGATCCCAGCGAGGAGTGCCCCGAGGACGCCATCTGATCGGATCGAGCGCGTCGCGGCCGATCCCGCCGTCGGCCGCGCGCGCTCGTGCGCATCGCTCGAGGCTCACGCGTCGCGAACGAGATCGCCTTCACCCAATCGATGGATCGCGTCGCGCGCTGCGCTCCGCAGCACGTCGCCGTGGAACAGCAGCGCGCCGGCGTGACCCGTATCCACCCAACGCAGCTCGCTCCCGGGCCAGCGCGCGTGGAGCGCGTCCACCTGCGTCGCGAACACGTATCCATCGCGGCGTCCCGCCACGAGGAGCGCTGCCTCGGGCCGGCGCGGAACCGGGTGCTTTTGCAGATCGGCGAGGCCGAAGACGCGCGCGATCCGATCGCGCGCCCGATCCCCTCCCAGCGCTGCGAAATCGATCCCACGCGACAGGAGCCCTTCGTTGAACACCGGCACCCCCGACGCACCCGCGGCGAACACCGCCGCGGCGACGGGCTCCGGCGTCAGCGCCGCCACCAGCGCGGCCATGCTGCCACCCATGCTGTAGCCGGCGATGCCCGTGCGATCGTGCCCTCGTCGCGCGAGCCACGCGAGCAGCCCGCGGCCCTCCTCGACCATGGACACGTTCATGAGCAGGTGATCGCTGAAGGTGCGGATGTTCGAGCCGCGTTGCCCGTCGGGGCGGCGCGCGCCGTACATCGCATTCTCCAGGAAAATGGCTTCGATCGCGCCCTCGGCCACGAGCGGACGCCACAGGCGATCACGCAGTGACCAGCCCTCGTCGCTCGACGACGCCAGCACCACGTACACGGGCCGCGGCTGGGCTGCGCGTGTGCTCGGCGCCAGCCAGCGCACGACGCCCGAGCGCGCGCCGCGGGGCAGCTCCACCACGGGAGCATCGAACCAGCCATCCCTAACGGTGACGGCGCCCTCGGTGATCGCCGACTGCCAGCGCACGTGCAGGGCAGGGGGCTCGTCTTCGAAGCGCAGCGCGGTCGCGAGCCGTTCGATCAGCGCGTCGTCACCCCAGCCGCCGGTGAACACGCGCGCGCGTCCCGACGTGAAGGCGACCACGTGATCGAGCCAGTGCCCGCGCCCGCTCATGAGCGCGACGGCGCTTCGCCGGCACCATCGGCGCCGACCGCGAGCTCGACGTACGCGAGGCCGACGCTCGCGGCGCGCTCACGGAACGCCGCGCTCGGCGACGTGCTCCCCACGAAGAAGGCGATGTCGCCGCCGCCTGCGCCGCTCGGCGCGAACGTGCCGCCCTCGGCTTCCGCCGCCGCGCGCAGCGTCGCCACCTCGGGCGTCACGATGGCGGCGCCGGCCGCTTCGCCGAGCGCGCCGAGCGCGTCCGTCTGCGCGGCCACGGCGCGCACCAGCTCCGCGACCGTGCGCGCTTTCACTGCGGATCGCGCCCCATCGCCGGCCGCGTCGAGGTAGGCGCGATGGCGCGCCGGATCCGCTTCGCGCAGCGCGCGCACGCGCCCGAGCAGATCGCGCGTCGAGGCCGACACCGGGCTCGCATACACCTCGATCACCGTCCCCGCCGGGAGCGCATGCGGCGTCGCCGCGAGCGCGCCCTCGGCCCCGATCTGTGCGAGGAGCACCCCACCGAGAACGCTCGCGGCCACGTCCACGCCGCTCCCGCCGCCCTGCGCCTTCCGATGCGCGGCGAGCGCCACTGGGAAGATCGCCGCGCGCAGCGCCGATTCATCCGCGAACCGCCCGTGCCACGCCGCGGCCAGCGATGCCGCCAGGATCGCTGCGCTCGATCCCAGCCCGAGCTTCCGGCTCGTGCCATCCGCTGCGGCCTCGCGCAGCGCCGAAGCATCGAACCACACGGCCCGATCCATCGCGCCGGCCTCGATGGCCGCGCGCACCTCGTCGGTCACGAAGTCAGCGGCCCGCGCGGCATCGGCGACGACGTAGCGATCGACCGCCGCGACCAAGCACGGCGCGCCTTCCAGCACCGAGTAGGCGCCCGAGAGGACGAGCTTCCCCGGTGCGCGCGCGATCACGACGCGCCCTCGATCAGCGCCGCGCCAGGCCCCGGCCGCGTGTGCAGGATCCGCGTCACGCCGGGCACCGCGCCGAGGGCGCGCGCCACCGAGGCTTCCTGCTCCGAGGTCGTGAGCACCTTCACGTGCGGCCCCGCGTCGATCGTGAAGTACGCGAGCGTGCCCTTCTGGCGGAGGCGGCGCACTTCATCCATCACCTCGACCGTCGCGCCGGCCCAGTACACGAGGCCCGGGCACGCCGCGATCGCGGCCGCGTGCATGCGCAGCGCGCTCTCCTCGGCGGCGACGCCGAGCGCCTCCAGATCGCGCGCGAGCACCGCGCTGCGCACCCGCTCGAAGAGCGCGGGCGCCGTCTCCACCCACGGGGGATAGAACGGGCTCGTGCGCTGCGTGTGCAGCATCCCTTCGGTGGAGAGCGTCGGCTTCGGGCCCTCGCGCGTCACCGCCACCACCACGCGCAGATCGAGGTGATCTGCGGGCGCGACCGCCGTGGCCCAGAGATCCTCGTCGCCCGGCTGCCCCGCGCGGAGCTCGCAGAAGCCGCCGAGCACCGATCGCGCCGCGGACACCGAGATCTTCCGCGCTAGATCGCTCACCCGATCCTCGCCCCAGCCGAGGCCTGCCGCGCTCGACGCCGCGAGCGACAGCGCCGCGAACGCCGAGGCGCTCGACGCCAGCCCCGCGGCCGTGGGGAAATCGTTTGAGCTCAAAACAGTTGCCCGATCGCGCAGGCCCGCCGCCGCGCGCACCCGATCGAGCAGATCGATGACGCGCTTCAGCGGCCGACCGTCCACCTTCTCGCCCGCGAGGAGGAACGCGTCGGCGTCGAGCGCGGGATCGAAGGTGACCGTCGTGGTCGTGGTCATCCCGGCCAGCGTCACCGACAGGCTCGGGACGGCGGGGAGGTTGTGGCCGTAGTCGCGCTTCCCCCAGTACTTCGAGAGGGCGATGTTGGGATGGGCGACGGCGGAAGCGCGGCGGATCTGGCTCATGACGTTCTCGTGCTGACCTCGATGGAGAAACCCTGGTAGCCCGCGCCGTGCCAGGCGGCGAGCACCGGCGCGGCGGCCTCGGGCCCGTCGGCGAGCGCGATCACCGCGCCGCCGCCGCCCTTGCCGGTGAGCTTGGCGCCGAGCGCGCCGGCCCCCCGCGCGAGGCGGCGGAGCTCTTCGAGCTGCTCGGTCGAGAGCATCAGCCCGGCGAGGATCATGTGGTTCAGATCCATCAGCCGGCCGAGGCCCACGAGATCGCCGGCCTCGATCGCGAGCTTCGCGTTCTGCACCAGCGCGGTGATGCCCTGCACCTCGCGATCGACGCGCTCGGGATTGCTCTGCCGGAGCCGCGCGAGGCCACCGACCATCACGTCCGTGGGCGCCGGATCGCCGAGCCCGACACAGATCACCATCGCGCGCCCTGCCTCGAGAGGCGCCGGTCCATCCGCGCGCGTGAAGCGGAACAGGCGCCCGAGCGCCGCCGCGGCCGTGTCGATGCCCGATGGATTCCCGTGGAAAACACGCTCCCACGCGTCCGCCCGCGCGCGCGCGGCCTCGTCGTCGCGCGTGAGGCCCGCCGCCTCCATCGCGGCGCGCGCCGTGGCCACGCCGATGGCCGCCGAGCTGCCGAGGCCGCCGCCGGGCGTGAGGTCGCTCGTCACCTCGATCGCCATCGCGGGCAGCGCGCTGCCGTGCGCGAGGAGCGCCGCGAGCGCGCGCCCGAGCTTGTGCTCGCTCGCCTCGTCGGCGATCACCGTCGCGTCGCCGATCGTGATCCGGCTCGGCTCGCCGCTCGGCGAGAGCGTCGCCGTCGCGGACGCGCCCCGATCGATGCCGACGGCGATCGCCGGCGATCCGTAGACCACGGCGTGCTCGCCGAGCAGGATCACCTTTCCCGAGGCTCGTCCCGTCCCCTTCACGAAATCCTCCGTCGCGCGCGCAATGCCTTCTCGTCGTACCGCCGGACGCCCGCGCGTTTCAAGCGTGGGCCCGCTGCGCGGCCGGCTCCTGCATCGTGCCCGAGGCGATGCCCGGCGAGAGCGCGCTCGCCGCGCCCGCGAGCAGCACCCGCGCGTGGTCCGTCACCGGCAGCGCCGCCGCCTGCGCTTCGGCATCGGCGCACAAGCGCGCGAGGCGGCTCGCCACGGCCGCGCGCGCGCCGCACGATTCCAAGGCAGCCGTTGCTGCCAAGACCTCGGCCTCCGTCGCCTCGGCGCGCCCGAACGCGCGATCGAGCGCCGCGCGGCCCTCGGGCGAGAGCCGCTTCTCCGCCTCCGCGAGGATCGCCGTGCGCTTCCCGGCGCGCAGATCGTTGCCCACGGGCTTGCCCGTCTGGTCCGGTGTCCCGAAGGTCCCGAGCAGATCGTCGCGGAGCTGGAAGGCCACGCCCACCGGCTTGGCGAAGCGCGAGAGCGCGTCCAGCGTCGTCGCGTCGGCGCCGGCCAGCGTCGCTCCGAGGACCAGCGGACCGCGGACCGTGTACGCGCCCGTCTTGAGATCGTGCACCACGTCGACGTCGGGCGCGTTCCCCAGCATGTCGAGCTGCTGCCCCACGACCACGTCCGCGTGCAAGCGCGCGAAGGTCTGCACCGCGGCGAGCACGCGCGGCGCCGGCAGCGCCACGTCGGAGAGCGTGCGCACCGCGAGCCCCCACGTGTAGTCGCTCGCCAGGATCATGAACGAGGCCCCGCGGTGCGCGTCGCGCATGCGCGTCGCGAGCGTGGCGTGCACGGCCGGGCCGCCGCGGCGCGTGAGATCGCCATCCATCCAGTCGTCCTGCATGAGCAGGTAGCTCTGCAAGAGCTCCAGCGCGATCCCGCCCTGATATGCCGGCTCGAGCGAAGCCTCGGGCGCGATGCCCGCGTACGCCGCGACGAGCAGCGCGGCGCGGTAGCGCTTGCCGCCGCGCATGGTGAGATCGCGCGCCGCATCGGCCGCGGCCACCACGTCGGCGCCGTATTGCCGGAGGGATCCGATCTCCGCGTCCCACAGCGTGGCGAGGCGTTCATCGACGGCGGCGCGCACCTCGGCGAGCAAGGCCGGAAACTGAGTCGCGAGAGCGGAAGGCTTGGCCATGGGGCGGCGCAGCCTAGGAGCAGGGCAGGGGACGGTCAATCGCTGGGGCGGCACGCTCGCCGGATTGAACATCCGTCAGGCATGCGGAGTCTGCGCGCCCACGCATCGAACGGCCGAACCGCGGCGCTTCGCCCGCGCGCCGCGCGCCTCGATCACGCCCGCTTCCCCTCCATCCGCCCGTGCACCGCGTGCGGCGCGTGCGACGACGGGGCCGGGCCGCGCATCTCGTTGGGGATGGCCGGCTTGTTCCCGTCGCGGAAGCTCTCGTAGTGCGGCGAGCAGATCTCCACGCCCTCGCGGAAGAACTCGTCCTGAATGGCCTGGTTCATCTGGGCTTCGACGATGTGCATCGTGTTCGCCCGGTTGGTGAAGGCACAGACCTCGTAGCGCACGTAGAAGTCGTCGAGCGCGCGTTGCAGCACGTACGGCTCGGGCACGCGGCGCACGCCGTCGGTGGCCAGCGCGGCTTGGATCAGCAGCCGGTGCACCGTGCGCCAAGGCGTCTCGTAGCCGATGGTCACCTGCGTGTGCACCTGCACGCCGCGGTCGTGCGCGTACGCGGAGAAGTTCGTCACCGCGCCGTTCAGCACCACCGCGTTGGGGATCACGATCTCTTCGTCCTTGATGGTGCGCACGCGCGTCGTGAAGGTCCCGAGCGTCACCACGTCCCCGATCACGTCGCTCAGCTTGATGCGATCGCCGACCTGATAGACGCGCGTGTACGTGAGCACGAGCCCGGACAACAGGTTCGACACCACGCTCGACGAGCCGAGCGACAGGAGCACGCCCACCACCAGCGAGACGCCCTGGAACGCCTTCGATTCGCTGCCCGGCAGGTAGGGCACGGCCATCACCAGCGCGAAGAGCCACACCGCGATGGTCCCGAGGCGCCGCACCGGCGCGGCCAGCGAGGGCTCGAGCGACGCGAGCTGGAGCCGTTGATCCTCGATGGCCGCCGAGATGACGTCGATCGTCCGCGTCGCGAAGCGCGCGATGACGACGATCACCACCAGCGTCAGCAGGTTGGGGATGAAGGCGACCGTCGCGTTCCAGAAGGCCTCGAACGCGGAGACCAGCGGCCGCACGATGAAGTCGAAGACGCGGTTGCTCCGGTCGAGCGCCCAGGCGACGGCGACGAGCCACACGTAGAACACGGTGAGCGACAGCGCGACGCGCACGATGCCCACCGTCGACCGCGAGAACTGGGAGATGGACTGCACCGAGAGCAGCTCCACCGAGCGGAACGCC
The DNA here is from genome assembly GCA_001931535.1 of Minicystis rosea. Taxonomy (GTDB): domain Bacteria; phylum Myxococcota_A; class Polyangia; order Polyangiales; family Polyangiaceae; genus Minicystis; species Minicystis rosea. Next base: position 3,594,779 of record CP016211.1, on the reverse strand, counting down.
ACCCCGCGCCCGCGCCCCTTCATCCACACGTCGATCCGGTCGGCGGCTCGGCCCAGCATCCGCCCCAGCCGGCTCATGATCCAGAGCATCAGGACCGTCGCGATCACCGCGCAGATCGGTCGGCCCATCCAGGCGGCGATGCGAGTGACCCAGGCCACGACGAGCTCGATCTTGCTCACGGCGCGAGGCTAGCAGGGCTCGCGCACGCGAGGCGACTGGTGTCGAGGGAGCCCATCGCCACGCGTGGAGCAGGTGCGCCTCGTGTCTTCCGACGTCGGCTCGGCCCACGTCGCCGGCGCCCGTCGCGAAGTGCGACACCCGCGCCGCGAGCCGCGTATCACCACGTGAAGCGCATCAATCGCTCCGTCGTGTTGCTCACCCAGTAGACGGCCGAGTTGTCCGCGGCGATCGAGTACACGTTGCCTTGGTTCTTCCCGATCACCGTCACGGGGCCGCCGCCCTTCGGGATCGCGCTCACGGTTCCGGCGTTCCCGTTCGCCCAATAGATGTGCTCGTCGTCGACGGCGACGGTGACGATGCCCGGCGTCGGCTCGGTGGCGATCACCGTCGGGGTGCCGCCGCCGGCTTTCGGGATCGACTTCACCGTGATGCCGTTCCCGGTCATGCCCGACCAGTAGACGTGCGTGGCGTCGACCGCCACGTTCCAGCCTCCCAACTCCATCGACTTGGCGAGGATCGTCGGGGCCCCGCCGCCCTTCGGCACGCGCCCCACGGTCGCGCCCTCTTCGGCGCCCCAGTAGATGAAGTCGCCGTCGACGAAGACACCGCGCGGCACATTCGGCGTCGAGCACAGGCTCGTGCCGCTCACGCTCGTCTTGTCGAGCGCGCGGATGGCCGCCTTGTTGTAGCCGCTGCAGTAGACGCGCGTCGCGTCGGTCGCGAGCCCCGAGCACACCTCGTCGAGCTCGCTGATCGCGGTGGCTGTGCCTCCCGCCTTGGGCACGGCGACCACCTGACTTCCCGAGGGCAAGCTCGCGGTGACGTAAACGCGGTTGTCGTCGAGGGCGAGGAAGGCGGGATTGGACATCTCGCCGAGCTTGATGGGCGCGCCGCCCGTCTTCGGGATCTTCACCACCCGACCGCCCCAGCCCTCCGAGACGTACGCATACTCGGCATCGACCGCGACGGCGTACGGACTGTTGAGGAGCGCGAGCTCCACGAGACCCTCGACGGCACCGCTGCTGCTCGCACTGCTGCTGCTGCTCACGCTGCTGCTACTCACGCCGCTGCTGCTCGCGCTGCTGCTGGCGGTCGTGCTGCTGCTCGCGCCGGTGCTGCTCGTGGTCGTCGGCTCGTTCGTCGCGCCTCCTGCGCCGGTGCCTTGCGCATCGACCACGACGCGCCCACCGCAAGCTGCGAGCAGCGTCGCGATGACGACGGCGCTCCCGGAAGCTCTCATGAAGGTGCTCACTTCCTAGCGATATACCGATCGCGCGCCCGGGACGCACCCTTTCGCTGCACCTGCGCGCATGCATGCGGGGTGACGATTGGCACCTTCCGCGCCGTGACGGCGATCCGGGTCGATTCTCCTCGTCGAAAGGCGCACGGCGTCGACGGCTGCACACAAGGCATCAGGCGCTCCGTTCCTCAGCGAACCTTCATGCGTGCAGAATCTGAGCCTCGAAATACGAATCCTGAAATGGATTGAGCTGGGCCTGTCGCTCGAGATGGATGGCGGACCTCGCTCTTCGACAATGACGATTGGACTTGTCAAAGACGGATGAGTGCCATCCTGTTAGCGCGTCGACGTGTATTGATGGCGGCTTGCCGTGCTTCCGTGAAGGGGGCATGTCGAAATCGTTCTTGCTGTCAAACATTCTTTGCGATGGAGGATGGCAGCGCGAGCTCCAAACGCTGGTGAATGCTCCAGCTCTCCTGGGCAACAGGAGCGAGGTTGGAACGGCCTAACTCTTGAGGACGGCATGCGAATTTACCGGATTTGCTCTCTCTCGGCGTTGCTCGTGGGGGCTTTGGGTTGTGACGAGACGAATGGCGGTGGCACCGGCGGCGCGGGAGGCGGCAACGGCGGCGCATCCCCGAACATGACGGCATCGAGCAGCGGCGGAATGACGACCACATCGAGCAGCACCGCGAGCTCGAGCAGCAGCGGTGGCACCGGCGGCGCGCCGACGACCTCATCGAGCAGCAGCGGTGGCACCGGCGGCGCGTCGACGACCACATCGAGCAGCAGCGGCGGTGGCACCGGCGGTGCGCCGACGACCGCATCGAGCAGCACCGCGAGCTCGAGCAGCAGCAGCGGTGGCTGCTCCTGCCCGCCGCCCGATGCGTGTCACGAGGCGGGCACGTGCGATCCGGTCACCCTCCTTTGCTCGTACGCCACCAAGGCTGACGGCGCGGCTTGCGACGATGGCACCGGATGCTCGCTCGCGGGCACGTGTCAGGCGGGCGTGTGCACATCCGTCGCTCCGGGCACGGTCGTTTGGTCCACCGACGTCAAGTCACCGGAGGTCTTCACGCAATATCCAGATGGCATCGTCGCTTGGCAGCTGTCGCCGCTCGCGGTCGGCGCGTCGGGGCGAGCGTTGTTCGGGATCACGTACGACGTCCCGAGCGAGATTCCGGGCTCGCCGTGGGGCTATGGCCTCTTTGGGCTCGAGGGCGATGGCACGCCGTTCACGAGCGCCCATCACCCGGTTCACGAGAATTGCGGGCAGAGCCAGGGCCTCTCGAAGAACGTCATCCCCAAGACGTTTGGAGCGCAGCACTACGCCTTCGACAATTGGTTCGGCACCAGCGGTTGCGATGGCACGTCGTTCGTCGACAGCGACAGCGGCTCCTTCACCGGGCCCTATTCAAGCCCGTTCTCCATCCCGACCCGCCGGACGATCTCCGCGGGCAATGCCGCCGGTGATCTCCTCGTCGCGGGCGCGAACGGCACGGACCTCCTGCGCATCGACGACAGCAAGGCGACGATCTACACGAAGCCTCTGCCCTCGGTGACAGGCCTCGCGGCCGGCGCCGCGGGCGATGCCTACGTCACTGGCAACCTGGTGTTGGGCGCCGATCTCGGCTGCGGGCCGATCTCGGGCGTGGGGGATTTCGCGGCCCGAATCAGCCCCAGCGGCGCGTGCGTGTGGAGCCGCGCCGTCCCCTCGGGCGCGCAGATCCTCGTCGGCGGCGCGCGTGATCTCGTCTTCGGCAGGTTCCAGGGCACCGTCGATCTCGGCTGCGGGGCCATGACGAGCGGGACAGGGAGCGCGACGTACGTCGCCGCGTTGGACGCCGCCGGCGCCTGCGTGTGGAGCAAGAGCGTCCAAGGCGCCAACGTGAGCCTCCTGCCTTCCGGAGATCCGCTCCTCTCCGGGACCTTCACGGGCAGCGTCGACGTCGGATGCGGTCCGGTGTCGAGCGGCGCCGGCAGCGCTTTCCTCGTGGCGCGGCTCGACGCGACGGGGGCCTGCGTGTGGAGCCGAAGCCTCACGGCGACGTCGCCCACCATCGCCACGATCGGTCCGAACGACATCGTGTATGCCACGCAGGCGAACGCTGCCGTCGATCTCGGCGGTGGTCCGCTCGCCGCCGTCGGCGTCCAGGATCTGGCCCTCGCGCGGCTCGACGGCAGCACGGGCGCGACGGTGTGGAGCAAGCGCATCGGCGGCGCCGGCGCCACGCTGAACGGGAGGCTCGAAGCCGAGAAGAGCGGCGGCGTCTACGTGAGAGGCAACGTCAGCGGCACGGTCGATCCCGGCGGCGGCCCGCTCACCGACGTGTCCTATCTGCTTCACTTGAACGGCGCCGGTGGCCTCCGCTTTCAGCGGCCCCTCGCGGCGAGCACGACCGGATCCGACGCGTGCGGCGCGGCGATCATCGCCACGATCACCGACGCGTGCATCGGCTGCGGATACATCAAGTCGGCCACCATCAAGGTGGAGCGGATCGCGCCCTGATCACGCGCAACTTGCTCGACGCGAAGACCGGCGCGGCCTGAAGGGCAACGCCGGTCCCACGTGACACCGGCTTCCAAAGTCGGTTGAGCAGAGCCGCCGAGCATCCCAGTTGTTGACGCGGCGCCAACACAGCGCCGCAGCGCGCCTTCTCTTCGCCGTATCGGGCTGCTTGTACGCGACCGCGACGACGAATCCGTCTACCCTGGCGCGGATCATGTTCTCCGTTCCGCACCGTCCGCCTTCGCCCACGCGCGCCGCGCGACTTCGCTGGGGGCGCTGCACCGCATGAAAACCGCTGCTTCCCGACCGCCGCGCCGGAGGCTCGAGCCGGACACCCGCCGCGAGCAGATCCTCGAGTCGGCCATCCAGATCTTCGGCGAGCGCCCGTACGCGTCGGTGTCGACGACGGAGATCGCGCGGGAGGTCGGCGTCGCCCGCGCCCTCGTGAACCATTACTTCGGCTCGAAGCGCGAGCTCTATCTGGAGGTCGTGCGGCGCATGGTGCAGCTCCCGCCCGTGGAGAACGCCGTGCCCGCGACCGGCTCCATCGAGGAGCGCATCGACCGCAGCGTGCAGTGGTACCTCGACCTCGTCGGCAAGCACGGCAAGACGTTCGTGGCCGTCTCGGGGGCCACCGGCATGGGCGACGATCCGGAGGTGCAGCGCATCCTCCGCGCTGCGGACAACGTGGCCGCGACCAAGATCCTCCGGCTCGTCGGGCTGCACGACGAGATTGGCAGCGACCGCGCCCGGCGGGCTCCGATCCTCGCGTATGGCGGGATGGTGCGCGCCGTCATTCGCGAATGGGCGCTCGAGGGAGCGCTCACCCGGGAGCAGGCGCACCTGATCCTCAGCCGGGTGCTCATCTGCCTGGTGCGCGAGGTCGTGCCGGAGCTGCGCGAGGAAGCGCCCCCGCGACGGCGCGAAGGCGCTCGCCGCAAGCCGTAGCGCCGCGGGAGGCCGACGCCCACCGCGCCCGCGAGCCTCGCGGCCCGCGCGCATTCGTGGCGCGCGCAGATCGTTGTTGACGGTGCGTCAACAGCATGCAAACTGGCACGGGAGAGCGTGGCGACGGCGAACACGTCGCGCACGCGGAGAAGCGGAGGGGGCTTCCGCGCCTCCTCGCGGACGCACACGTGCGCCGCATCCAGGCCGTTCATTCCATCCCTGCCGGCGACCACGCGCTCATGAGGGAGCTCGGGGCTCGCTCGCTCTGACGAGGATCGGAGACCTCATGCATCAGGAAGCGTTCATCTTCGACGCGGTCCGGACCCCCCGCGGGCGCGGGAAAAAGGGCTCACTTCACACCGTCAAGCCGATCGATCTGCTCGCCAACCTGGTCGCCGCGTTGCGCGCGCGGCACCCCGGGCTCGACCCCGCGCGCATCGACGACGTCGTGCTCGGCGTGGTCTCGCCCGTCGGCGATCAAGGCGCCGACATCGCGCGCACGCTGGTCCTCGCCGCGGGGCTGCCGGAGACGGTGGGCGGCGTGCAGATCAACCGCTTCTGCGCCTCCGGCCTCAGCGCCGTGAACTTCGCCGCGCAGCAGGTGCGCTCCGGCTGGGAGGGGCTCGTCATCGCCGGCGGCGTCGAGTCGATGTCACGCGTGCCCATGGGCTCGGACGGCGGCGCGTGGGCGCTCGATCCGGCGACCAACTACGACACCTCCTTCGTCCCGCAGGGCATCTCGGCGGACCTCATCGCCACGATGGAGCGCTTCACGCGCGAGGACGTCGATCGCTACGCGCTCCGCTCCCAGCGGCTCGCCGCCGAGGCGTGGGAGAAGCGGTACTTCCAGCGCTCGATCGTCCCCGTCGTCGATCGCAATGGCCTCGTGATCCTCGACCGTGACGAGCACATGCGGCCCGACTCCACGCTCGCCGCGCTCGGCGGCCTCGCGCCCTCGTTCACGACGATGGGCGAGCTGGGCGGCTTCGACGCGGTCGCGCTCCAGAAGTACCACTGGGTCGAGAAGATCGAGCACGTCCACACGCCCGGCAACTCGTCGGGCATCGTCGACGGCGCCGCGCTCGTGCTCGTCGGATCCGAGACGATCGGCCGCGAGCTCGGCCTCACGCCGCGCGCGCGCATCGTCGCCGTCGCGACCTCGGGCGCCGACCCGACGATCATGCTCACGGGGCCCACGCCGGCGACGCGCAAGCTGCTCTCCCTGGCGAACCTTCGCTCGGAGGACATCGACCTCTTCGAGATCAACGAAGCGTTCGCCTCCGTCGTCCTGAAGTACCAGCGCGATCTCGACATCCCCGACGAGAAGCTCAACGTCTGCGGCGGCGCGATCGCCATGGGGCACCCGCTCGGCGCGACGGGCGCCATGATCCTCGGGACCGTCGTCGACGAGCTCGAACGCCGCGGCGCGAAGCGCGGCATCGTCACCCTTTGTGTCGGCGGCGGCATGGGGGTCGCGACCCTCGTGGAGCGCGTCTGAACCCCTCGCGTGGAGCCGGAGCCATGACGGAAACGAACACCATTCGATACGAGCGCGACACCGACGGCATCGTCACCCTCACCCTCGACGACCCTTCCCAGTCGGCGAACACGATGAACGCCGACTACGTCCGATCCATGCGCGCCGCGGTGGAGCGGTTGAAGGCGGAGAAGGCCACCATCACCGGCGTGATCGTGGCCTCGGCGAAGAAGACGTTCTTCGCCGGCGGCGATCTGCGCGATCTGCTCGCGGCCCAGCGCGAGGACGCCGCCAAGGTCTTCGCGCTGGGCGAGGAGATCAAGGCGCAGCTCCGCATCTTGGAGACGCTCGGCAAGCCGGTCGTCGCCGCCATCAACGGCGCGGCGCTCGGCGGCGGGCTGGAGATCGCGCTCGCCTGTCACCGGCGCATCGCGGTGGAGCGCGCCGAGGTCGGCCTCCCCGAGGTGACGCTCGGCCTGTTGCCCGGGGGCGGCGGCATCGTGCGCACGGTGCGCCTCCTCGGCATCACCGACGCGCTCATGAAGGTGCTCTTGCAGGGCCAGCGCTACCGCGGGGCGGAGGCCGTCGCGGTCGGCCTCTTGCACGAGACGGTCGCCACCGCGGACGCGCTGCTTCCCGCCGCGCGCGCGTGGATCAAAGCGAACCCGACCGCGGCCCAACCGTGGGACGCGAAGGGCTTCAAGATCCCCGGCGGCACGCCCGCGACACCCGCCTTCGCGGCCAACCTCCCGGCCTTCCCGGCGAACCTCCGCAAGCAGGTGAAGGGCGCGAACATGCCCGCGCCGCGCGCGATCCTGGCCGCGGCGGTCGAGGGCGCGCAGGTCGACGTCGAGAGCGCAGGGACCATCGAGTCTCGCTACTTCGTGGAGCTCGTCACGGGGCAGGTCGCGAAGAACATGATCCAGGCGTTCTTCTTCGACATGCAGGCGATCAAGTCGGGCGCGGGCCGCCCGCGCGACATCCCCAAGCACGTCTTCCGGAAGGTCGGCGTCCTCGGCGCGGGCATGATGGGCGCGGGCATCGCGTACGTCTGCGCCAAGGCGGGGATGGAGGTCGTGCTCAAGGACGTGACGATCGAGGCGGCCGAGAAGGGCAAGGCGTACTCGGCCAAGATCCTCGACAAGGCGATCGAGCGGAAGAAGTCCACGCGCGAGGCGGCGGACGCGTTCCTCTCGCGCATCCACCCCACGGCGAAGGCCGCCGATCTCGCCGGGTGCGATCTGGTGATCGAGGCGGTGTTCGAGAGCGTCGCGCTCAAGCATCAGGTCTTCCAAGAGATCCAAGACGTCGTCGCCGCGGACGCGCTGCTCGGATCGAACACCTCCACGCTGCCCATCACCGGGCTCGCGGAGGGCGTGAAGCGGACGGAGGACTTCATCGGCCTCCACTTCTTCTCGCCGGTCGACAAGATGCCGCTGCTCGAGATCATCGCCGGCAAGAAGACGAGCCAGGCGGCGCTCGCGAAGGCCTTCGATCTCGCGGCGCAGATCGAGAAGACGCCCATCGTGGTCAACGACAGCCGCGGGTTCTTCACGAGCCGCGTCATCGGCACCTTCCTCAACGAGGCGATGGCCATGGTGGGCGAGGGCGTGCCGGCGGCGTCGATCGAGCAGGCCGGCGCGCAGGCCGGCTATCCGGCGCCGCCGCTGCAGCTCATGGACGAGCTCACGATCTCGCTCTCCCGCAAGATCCGGCTCGAGACCGAGGCCGCGTTGCGGGCCGAGGGCAAGCCGATCGTGTCGCACGGCAGCCACGCGGTCATGGACCGCTTCGTCGACGAATTCGGGCGCAAGGGCCGCTCCACGGGCGGAGGCTTCTACGAGTACGAAGGCGGCAAGCGCACCCGCCTCTGGCCCGGCCTCGCCGAGCACTTCGGCGCTTCCGCCCGCACGATCCCGTTCGAGGACATGAAGGAGCGGATGCTGTTCGCCGAGGCGATCGAGACGGTGAAGTGCTTCGACGAAGGCGTGCTGCGCTCGGTCGCGGACGCCAACGTCGGATCGATCCTCGGCATCGGCTTCCCCGCATGGACCGGCGGCGTGATCCAATACATCAACGGTTACGCGGGCGGCGTGCGTGGCTTCGTGGCGCGGGCGCGCGAGCTCGCCGAGCGGTACGGCGCGCACCTCGCGCCTCCGGCCTCACTCGTCGCTGCAGCCGAGAGCGGGGCGCGCTTCGAGCCTGTCTGAACCGCGGTTGCCGGCGCGAGCCATCGTGAGATGGCGAGTGTGGTGACCACCCTCTCTGCGACGAAGGCGAAGCGAATCCGAGACCGTCCGCGCGGGCTTGTCGTACCTTGAGCCGGCGCGGGCGGACCGCATCCAAAAGGAGGATCCCAGTGCTCATCGCTGCTTGCTCACCCTCGATGTACCGCGCGTCGGCGCTCGCCATCGTGGCCGTGGCGGCATCCGTGCTCGCCGCCGGCTGCGGCAGCTCCGTGGCCGTGCTTTGCGACGCTTCATGCACGTGCTCGGAGTGCTCCGACTCGGTGCACACCGCCTGCGTCGACTCCGCGACGAAGGCCGACGACGCCGCCTCCGCGGTCGGCTGCGGCGCCGAGCTGAGCGCGCTCGTGGCCTGCACCGATTCCAAGGGTCAGTGCACTGGCACGTTGTACACACCCGGCGTCTGCGTCACCGAAGCTGCCAATCTCACCAAGTGCCTGGCGACCGGGCAGTGCACCATCAGCATCGACGCGAACCTCTATCCCAACATCGAATGCAGTCGGTGATTGTCTCGCGCCGACCTCACTGGGCGCGCTTCCCGCGATCGTATTGATATCGAAGGCCGATGAGCAGGCTCGCGTCGGGCCGGCCGCCGTCCACGTGGGTGCTCCAGGCCCAGCCGACGTGTCCTCGAAGCTCGATGGAGAGATTCGGAAACTCGTTCCTGCCGGGGAAACGAGAGATGGTGAAGGCGCTCGTGCCGCTGACGTGGTGAAGGCGTCCGCTCAACGGGTTTCCGAAGAGCGGGGTGTACATCAGCTCGACCTCCGCGCCGACCCAGCGGTGCGGGGCGGAGGCTCGAACGCGCGCCCCGATCGTCGGCCCGATGGCTCCGTACCAGCCGTTGTCTTTCGTGATCCGCGGCATGGTCGTCAGGCCGCCAATCCCTTCCAACACCAAGGGACCACGGAAATCTCCGGCCACGGCCAAGAGCGCCAGCGTGTCGATGCGAATGGCGGCGAGACCCGCCTTCTTGCCGCCGACGTCCGTGTGCGTGCGCCCGAGGAACCCCACGGGCCAGCGCCCGCGCGGATAACCACCCCAGTCCAGGTCGAAGGTCGCCGACGTCCCGCGCTGGCCGATGCCGATATCCGCCCCGAAGATCCCGAAGCCGGGATCCTTCGACGAGGCCGCCCCCAGGAACGGCGCGGCCCCCGGCAGGATGCCGACGCAACTAACCAGGAGCATCAACAACTGCTCCCCCTCGTGCGCGGCGTGGGCCCGGCTCGAGAGCGCGAAGCAGGACACCCCCAGCGACAAGGCACACGCGCGGCGAACGGCGGTGTGCAGCCTGGCCGCCCACGGACGGCGCCGCGCCTCGCGTCTCGGGAGGCGTGCCGAGCCGGGCTCTCGGGCGTCGCGCGACATCATCGGGATCTCGATAACCCGCGCCGCGCGCCCACCCACTTATCAATTTTTAATGCAGCATCGAGCGGTGGCGTGGCGGTCGGTCGCCGTGACGACGCTCTCCGCGTTTCTCCTTGACCGACTCCATCCCTCCTCGAACCCTTCGTGGATGCAGAACCCGACTTCCAAGACGCCAATCCCGAGATGCATCACCCTGGGTTTGTATGCGGAGCGGGCGCTGGGGAGGTTTCCCCAGAACCCGTCGCTTGCCGGCTTGGCCACCAAGATGGGTGAGATCACGGAGGCCCTCGACGAGGCCCATCGGGCTTACGAGGCGTCGGCGATCACCATCGTGCAGGCGCGCGTCGACGTGAAGTTTGCCGATTACTTCAGTGACACCGAGATCAAACAGCTCCTCCGCCGCGCGGAGCTGGCCGACGGCAGGGCGGGCGGGCCCATTTACAAAGCCATTGCGCCGGAAGGGCAAACAGCGCTCATTCGGCCTTTCGGGCAAAAGCAGGTCGACATCCTCGTCGACCTCGAAGGCATCCTCCATGCGCTCGCCGCCACCTGGCCGGGCGCCGCGCAGGAGGAAGCGGTGGTGAAGGGACTCCGCACCTCGTACGAGGCCGCGCTCCAAAGCCGCACGGAGACGTGGCAGAAGGCGCGCGATCTGCGGGCGGCGCGGAACGTCGCCAAGCTTGCGTTCGTGAAGGGCTACACCGAGATATCGCTCGGCGTCAAAGCGCTCTTCGTTCACGACAAGAAGATGGTCGACCTCCTCTTCGACGACGTGGAGAGCGACATCGAGAAAGACCTCGGCGCCGAGGAAGAGCCCCAAGCCTCAGAGGGCTCCACGCCGGCCTGAGCGTTCGTCCCCAGGCATCATCCATTCGCGAACGCCGTCCGCACCGGGGCCGCGTGGAGGGCGCCACCGGCGGCAAGCCGCCGGCGCGCGTCTCCCACCGTGGCTCCACGGCGAATCGAACGTGCATCACCCCTCGCGCCGCTTCGGCGAGGCCGCTGCAGCGCTGCAGCGGTGCTTGCCGGTTTTCGGCAACCGCCCTGCGGCTGCCGCAGCACCCTCGCCGAAAGTCGGCGACCGCCCTGCGGCTGCCGCAGCGGGCGTGTCCGGCGGCCGGCGGAGGGCGCCGCAGCGGTGCAGGGGCGTTGCCGAAAGTTGGCGACCGCCCTGCGGCTGCCGCAGCGGGGTCGTCCGGTCACCGGCAAAGGGTGCTGCTGCGCGTGCAGGGCGCTCGCCGACTTTTGGCGAGGCTGCTGCAGCGCTGCAGCGGCCTCGCCGACGCGGCGCGGGCGCTGAAGCACCGCGGATCCGGCGGATCGCGTCCGGCGGAGGACGGTCGGGACGTGCCGCTGCACCGCTCCGCGGCCGTCGGCGCCAGCGCTTCCGCGGTGTTGCGGACCCACCCCGTTCGGGGCGCCGCCGCTACGGGAGGTCCCGGCAGCGGGCGAAGACCTGGCGGCCGGTCGTGCCGAGCGCCGTCCAGGCGACGCACACGTGGCCATCGCGGACCGCGGCGGCGAGGTCGCTGGGCAGCGGGGTGCCGCAGGTGAGGTCCTCGCCGGGGGCGAGATCGATCCAGGCGCCGTCGCGGGCCACGGCTGCGCGCAGGGGCGCGAGCGGCTCGCCGGCGTCCCAGATCGCGACGTCGCCGCGGAGCAGGCCGGGCCGATCGGCGGGCCACGGCGGCGGTGACGGCGGGGCGGGCGCGGGGTCGAGATCCCAGGCGCCGCCGGCCAGGCGAATGACCTGCCCGCCGCGCAGCGGGACGCGCAACCCATCCCAGCGGGTCGGCTTGCGGAAATTGCCGTGGGTGTCGGTGGGCAGGTCGGCCCAGGCCGCGCCGTCCCAGCGACGCAGGGTGAGCTGCCGGCCCGTCAGGCCGACGACGACCGCGCCGTCGACGACCGCGACGGCGACCTCGCCGGGCGCGCCGGAGGGGAGCGTCCAGGGTGGCAGCGCGCTCCACGTCACGCCGTCGCTGCGCCGCGTTTGCAGCGTGGCGGGCCGACCGGGCTCCTGCTCGATGTAAGCGATCACGGGCAGGCCGCGCTCGTCGAGGGCGATCGCCGGCGCCGATGGGATGAACGAGGAGCGCGACGCGCCTTCGCTGCGCGTGCCCGGGCCGAGATCGCGCCACGTGCTCCCATCGCGGAGGCGCAGGTGCAGGGTCGCGCGCCCGCCCGAGGCGAGGGCCAGCGCGATCACGCCGCGATCGTGATCGGCGGCGACGGGACGATCGATGACGACGTCGAGGGGTGGCATCGGCGGTCGGATCGCCGCCACCTCGGCCGCGCTCCTGTCGGCGAGCGCGGGGATCGACACGGGGAACCGCAGGCCCTTCGCGCCGCGGCGCGCGGCGAGGACGGCGCCGCGCGTGACGCGGCCGTCGGTGACGTGGAGGTGCAGGCGATCGGCCTCGGGGATCAGGTCGACCATCGTGGGGCTGCCGTCGGCGAGCCGCTGCGGCGGGTAGGGCGTGAGCGCGCCGTGCCACCGCACGAGCTCGAGCTGCGCGTAGCCGGATGGCCCGTTGCTGGGAAAACCCATCGGGCGCGGCCCGGTGAAGACGGCGCCGACGCAGGCCGCCCAGACGCCGCCCTCGCCGTCGACGGCGATGCTCGGCGAGCGTCGTCCTTCGCTGAATTCGGGGTCCCAGCTGCGACAACGCAGCGGCAACGCGGGCGAGCGCGCCTCCGTCCAACCGCCGTTCCAGCGCACGGTGCGCAGGTGGAGCTCTGGTCGATCGTCCTCGACCCAGGCGAGGATGGGCGCTCCCTGCTCGTCGAGCGCGAGCGTCATCTGGTTGCGACCGGCGAACGAGGCGGGCATCGGCCCCTCGCCGAGCGTGCGCCACGCGTCTCCTTGAAGGCGCCGGGCGTGGAGCCCTCGCTCGTCGACCCAGGCGACGGCCGGCTGCCCGTTCCCCCACGTGACGGCCACGGCCTGGATCGTCTTCGCGGTGACGAACGCCTGACCGAGCCCCGCGGCGGGCCCCGCCGGCGCCGAGCCGGCCACCGGATGCCAGGCGGTCGCGCGGCCCTGGCACACCGGGGCCGGGGCGGCGGTGGCAACGACCGGCGGCGGCGGCGGCGGGGGTGGCGTCGGCGTTGGCGTGAGCGGCGCGCGCGGAGGGGCGCAGGCGCAGGCGAAGGGAAGCAGGAGGAGGTACGGCCGCATGCGATATCGAGACGCGTGGCGCCGCGCCTGCTTACACCACCCACGCGGGATTCGCAGCGAGGCGCGACGAGAGTGGGACGATCCTGCGCCGGCATCCGCCCATTGCTGGGCGCGGGAGAGCGGCGGATCATGGCGCATGCCTGTGCCCATCATCCATGTGAGCCGGCGCGTCACCGTCGAGAAGCAGGGGACGGCGCGGCGGCCTTTCTCGTGCGCGAGCTGCGGTCATCGCGCCGAGGTCGAGATCTTCGCGGCCGTGCGCGCGCAAGCCGAGGAGTCGATCACGGCGTCCGAAGAGCGCCTCGCGAGGGAGGCCCACGAGCGCGCGGACGCGCACCTCGCGGACGAGCAGCAGCTCTTATTCGAGCTCTTGCCTTGTCCGAAGTGCGGCGCGCGATCCGACGACGCCGCGCTCTACCGGCAGAACACGGTGCTCTTGTGTCTGCTGTGGCTCGGGCTAGGCGGCGGATTCGGCGTGTACAATTATCTCGTCGGGGCGGTCGATCGGCGGCCTGGGCAAGCGTCGCCGATCGCGCTCTTGGTGGGCTCGCTGTTGTTCGGCGTCGCGCTCGCGGGTTGGTGCTGGTACCTGCGCGCTGCGCGGGTGAAGCGCGTGGCCCGCGTGACGCGGTTCGTCGAGCCGGAGGCCCCGCCGCGCAAGCCCAAGGGAAGTCGGAAGGCTGCGTCCTGACGGCATCGCCGCTGCTGCGCGGCGGGATCAATGCGGCGGACAAGTGTCGACGGCGCGACGACCCGCGAAGCTCGCCGTCGCCGGGTGCTTGGACGAGCCCCTCGTTCGGCTCTTCGGCAGACGAGGCCCGCGGGCTCGCGTGGGGCGTGCCTCGCGAGCGGGCGCGCGCCCGCTCGGGATCACGTCGGCGGCGAGCTCTTCGAGACGGGCGCGCAGGCGTGCCTTCGCTTGCTCTTCGATCTGGCGGACGCGCTCGCGGCTCACGCTCCAGGTGAGGGCGAGCGCTTCGAGCGTCTCCGGATCGTCGGCGAGGACGCGCCTTTGGATGATGTCCTGCTGGCGCTCGGAGAGCTCGGCGATGGCTTCGGAGAGCGCGGCGCGGAAGCGGGCCTTCTCTTCGACGTCGCCGACGGCGTCCTCCGGGGAGCGGGCGTGATCGGCGAGGCGATCGGCGCAGCTCCGGCCTTCGTCGTGCGGCGCGGGGCTCAAGCTGACGTCGCCGGACATGAGCATCGGCAGGAGCGCGGCGGCCCGCTCGGGCGTGAGGCCGCTCATGGCGGCGAGCGCTTCGGGGCAGGCCTCCTTGGTGCGGCGATAGAGCCAGAGCGCGCGCTGCTCGCTCTTGGTCGTGCCGAGCCGGACGATGCGGTAGTGGCGCACCACGTACTGGCGGATCTCGGCGCGGATCCAGTAGCCCGCGTAGGCCGCGAGCCGGAGGCCGCGCTCGGGATCGAAGCTCGCGAGGGACTTGAGCAGCCCGACGTTGCCCTCCTGCACGAGGTCCTCGATCGGCAGGCCGCAGTACCGATACTCGACCGCGATGGCGAGCACGGCGCCGAGGCAGCCTTCGACGAGGCGGCGGGCCGCGTCGCGCTCGCCGCTCCGGTGTCGGGCGAGGAGCTCCCGCTCCCGCGCGGGCGTCATGATCTCCTGTCGGGCGACCTCGTGCCGATACGTGGAGAGCGCGGTGCTTGCCGAGAGGTTCATAGCGAGTGAGCTCCAGACCCGAGGGATGGTTTCCGTGGTGCGCGCGCGGGGAGGCTCCACGCGATCGAGCCTCCCCGCGTCGCCGCGCTACGCGCCGTGCGGGGCCTCGACGAGGGGAGGCTGGGCCGCGCGCGGGCGCGAGAGGCGCGCGCGGATCGCGTCGAGCACCGAGTAGACGGCGGGCACGACCGCGAGGGTGAGCACCGTCGACGAAGCCAGGCCGCCGATGATGACGACGCCCATGGGGGCGCGCATCTCGGCGCCGTCGCCGTGCGCCATGGCCACCGGGATCATGCCGGCGACCATGGCCACCGTGGTCATGAGGATGGGACGAAGGCGGACCTTCCCTGCCTCCACGAGCGCGTCGTACGTCGGCTTGCCCTCTTCCTTGAGCTGCCGCGCGAACTCGACGAGGAGGATGCCGTTCTTGGTGACGAGGCCCATCAGCATGATGATGCCGATCATCCCGAACATGCTCATTTCCATGCGGGCGAGGATGAGGCCGCCGAGCGCGCCGATGAGGGCGAGCGGGAGCGCGAACATGATCGAGAGCGGATCGAGGAGGCTCTCGAACTGCGCCGAGAGGATGAGGTAGACGAGCACCACGCCGAGGAGCAGCGCCGAGCCGAACGCCGCGGCGGAGTCGGCGAGCTGCTTGGCGTCGCCGTCGGACTGGGTCGAGACGCTCGGCGGGAGCTCGGCCTTCGCGTACTGGTTCAGCCAGGTCATGGCCTCGCCGAGGCTCGAGTCGTCGAGGTTGGCGAAGACGGTGATGGTGCGCTGCCGCGCCTTCCGATCGATCTGCGAGGGCCCCTCGGAGCCCACGGACTGCGTGACGTTGGCGAGCTCGACGAGCTGGCCGGTGGCGCTCCGGACCTGGAGCGACGCGAGGGCCACCGGATCGGC
Organism: Minicystis rosea; assembly: GCA_001931535.1. Classification (GTDB taxonomy): domain Bacteria; phylum Myxococcota_A; class Polyangia; order Polyangiales; family Polyangiaceae; genus Minicystis; species Minicystis rosea. The sequence continues at coordinate 3,579,046 of CP016211.1, read as the reverse complement.
ACGGACGGCGTCGGGCAGCGCGATCCGGACCTTGAAGGTGGAGCCGCCCTGGCGGAAGTCGGCGATGTCGTCGCCGCCCAGGTACGCGCGCAGCACCTGGGCCACGGCGCCCGCCGAAACGCCGAGCGACGCGGCCCGATCGCGATCGAGCCGGATGTCGATCTGGGGCTTGCCCGAGGACACGCTGGACTCGACGTCGGCGAAGCCCGGCTTCTTCTTCATGGTGGCCACGAGCTTGTCGGCTTCGCGGGTGAGCGCAGGCCAGTCGTCGCTGCGGAGGACGAACTGCACCGCGCGTGCGGCGGTGCCCATCATGTCGATCTCCTGGTACGCGAGGGTGACCCCCGGCGGCGCGACGAGCGTCTTGCGCATGTGCCCGAGGATCTGGCGCTGCGTCTCGGCGCGCTTCGAGATCGGGACGAGGTTCACGCGGAGCGTGCCCTCGTTCACCTTGCCCTGCACGCCGCCGCCGGCGGACGCGTAGACGCTCTCCACGCCGGGCAGCGCGCGCACCTGGGCCTCGAGGTCGGCGAGCTGGCGCTGCGTGCGCTCCACGGTGGCGCCGACGGGCAGCTTCACGGCGACCTGGATGGCGCCCTGATCCATCGACGGCGAGAACGCCACCTTGAGGAGCGGGGTGAGGGCCAGCGTGCCGACGAGCGCGCCCACGGCGGCGAGGATGGTCTTGCCGCGGTGCCGGAGCAGGACCCGGAGCGCGGCGGCGTAGCCCGACTCCATCGCGGTGAGGCCGCGCTCGATGATGCGCGAGATCAAGCTCGGCTTTCCGTGGTCGTGGCGGAGGAGGCGCGCCGACATCATCGGCGTCACGAGCATCGAGACGCCGTAGGAGATGGCGACCGCGACCGCGACGGTGACGCCGAACTGGTAGAAGATGCGGCCCATCACGCCGCGCATGAAGGCGACGGGGACGAAGACGGCGAGGATGGCCAAGGTCACCGCGAGGACGGCCACCGCGATCTGCTGCGTGCCCCGGAGCGCGGCCTCGGCGGGCGGCGTGCCCTCCTCGATCATGCGCACGATGTTCTCGATGACGACGATGGCGTCGTCGACGAGCAGGCCGATCGAGAGCGTGAGGGCCAGCATCGTGATGAGGTTGAAGGTGAAGCCGAGCGCGGCCATGACCGCGACGGTGCCCACCACGGATGTCGGCAGCGCCACGGCGGCGATGAGCGTGGAGCGCCCGTTGCGCAGGAAGACGAGCACGATGACGACGGCGAGCACGGCGCCGAGCACCAGGTCCTCCTGCACGGCGGCGATGGAGGCGTGGATGAAGCGCGAGCTGTCGGAGATGACCTCCATCTTCACGCCCGGCGGGAGGCGCTTCGTGATGGTCGGCATCGCGTCGCGGAGATCCTGGACGACGGCGACGGTGTTGGCGTCGGACTGCTTGTGGATCTCCAAGGTCAGGGCCGAGGCGCCCTTCCAGGTGGCGTGGGATCGCTCTTCCTCGGGGCCATCGACGACGGTGCCCAGATCGGCGAGGCGCACGGGCACGCCGCCGGGGCTCTGCACCACCAGCGCGGAGAGCTCCTCGACGGTGCGGACCTCGGAGTCGAGGCGGACGGCGCGCTCGACGCGCCCCTCCTGCGTGCGACCGGCGGGGATGGTCATGCTCTGGCCGCGGACGGTGCCGGCGACATCCGACACGGTGAGCCCGTGCGCGCGCAGGCGATCGGGATCGAGGACGATGCGCACCTCGCGCTCGCGGCCGCCGACCACGTCGACCGCGCCGACGCCGTCGCGGCGCTGCAGCTCGGGCTTGATGACGTCCTTGGCGATCTGGCTGAGGCGCTCGATCGGCACCGGCCCCGAGAGCGCGAGCTCCAGCACGGAGCCGCCGTTGATGTCGAACTTCTCCACGATCGGTGCCTTGGCGTCGCGCGGGAGCTCGCCGGCGGCGGCGGCCACCTTGTCGCGGACCTCCTGCGCCGCCTCGCCGGCGGGCTTCTCCAGCTTGAACTGCGCGATCACCTGAGAGACGCCCTCGACGCTCACGGACTGCAGCGTGTCGAGCCCGGAGACGGTGGCGAGCCGGTCTTCGAGGATCTTGGAGACGTCGCGCTCCATCGTCTCGGCGTCGGCGCCCGGGTACACGGTCGTGACGGTGACGACGGGGAACTCGACGTTGGGGAGCAGGGCGACGCCGATGCGCGGCAGCGAATAGATGCCGAACACGATCAACGCGAAGGCGATCACCGAGGTGAAGACCGGCCGGCGGATGAAGGTCTGGAGGTTCACGAGAAGGCTCCTATTCGACGGCCCGCACGCGGGCCCCCTCGGTGATGCGGTCGTCGGCGGCGAGGACGACGGCCTCCGGTCCGCGCAGGCCTTCGAGGACGCGGAGGAGGTCCTCGCGCATGGGCTCGACGCGGACGGGCTTCTTGTGCGCCACGCCGTCCTCGATCACCCACACGAACGAGCCGTCGCCGTTGCTGCGCACGGCTTGCTTGGGGACGAAGGGACCGGTGAGCGCGGCCGCGGCCGCGAGCTGCACGCTCACCAAGGCGCCGGGGCGGATCTCGTCGCCGGGGCTGCGCTTGTCGGTGGGGATCGAGAGGATGACCTCGACGGTGCGGGTGCGGGTGTCGACGGCGGCGCCGAGCGCTTTCACGCGCGCGGCGAAGGGCTTGCCGGCGGGGCTCACGCTGGCGGTGACGGTGGCGCCGACCGCGAGGCCCGTCATCGCGCCCTCGGGGACGTCGATGCGCAGCTCGAGATCGTCGAGATCCATGACGGTCACGAGCGCCGTCGGCGGGACCGCGGACACGGACTCGCCGAGCTGCGCGGGGCAGGCGGTGACGACGCCGTCGAAGGGCGCGCGCACGACGTGATCGCGGAGGGTGCTCTCGGCGATGCTGATGTTGGCCTTGAGGCTCGCGAGCCGCGCGCGCCCGGCCTCGGTGGTGGCCTGCGCTTGATCGAGCTGCGCGCGTGGGAGAGCGCCCTCGGCGGCGAGCTTCTGCACGCGCTCGAGCTCCATTTCGGCGAGGCGCAGATCGGCGGCGGCCGCATCGCGCGAGGCGCGGGCCGCCGCGGCGTTGCCGGCGGCGGCGGTGCTCTGGATCTCCACGAGCGGCTGTCCGGCCCGCACCCGATCGCCGACGCCCACGTGGACGCGCGCGATGGGCCCGGAGACGCGGGCGCTCAGCGTGGCTTCGTGCACCGATCGCACGCGGCCGCTGGCGCTCGACGCCGCGTGCCCGAGCTTTTCCTGTGGATGGATCACGGAGACCGCGGGGACCTCCGCGGCGGCAGCCGGTTGCTCCTTGGCGGAAGCACCGTGGCAGCCGGCGAGCGAGAGCGCCGCGACGAGCTGCGCGAGGGCGAGCTTCTTCATCATCGAACCCCTGTGCGCGCCGCGCGCTCGACGAGAGGGCGGCGCTGTCTTGGTCACGAGGCGCCGAGGCGCCCGAGCGGCCCCGGCCTTTGCAGCCCGCGGGCCAACCGCGGAGCCACGCATCACCCGGGGCGCGGCGCGACGACTGTCGGATTGGCATACAGCGCTGCGCGCCGATCGTTCGGGATCCCGGCACGATGGCGGGGCCGCGCGCGCCACGACATAGTCCGCGGATGCTCGACGGCGGCCCCGGCTCGCATCTTGCGAGATCCATGACCATGGTCGATGACACGAGCCCAGCGCAGTGGTGGACGGGCAGCATGGGCGCCGCGCTGAACCGGCGCTACCGGCGCTCCCGGTCGGTGCTCATCCTGGGCTTCATGGCCTTGGGCGCGGCCTTCATCATCGCGCTCGCCATGACCGGCTACCCCGCGTGGCGCGTGGCGGTCACCGCGATCATCACCGTGATCCAGATCGCCGTGCTCGTCGTCTCGCTGCGGGGCCATGGAGACGGTGACCCGCGCCACGACCTGGTGGAGCTCGCGGTGAGCGCGGTGATGAACATCTTCAACGTCTGGATCACCGGCGGGCTCGACAGCCCCGCGCTGCTGGCGCTGCTCATCCCCGTGGTCCAGGCCGCCATCCATTACGGCGCCGGGCTCCCGACGCTCTCGCTGGTCGGCCTGTTCGTGGTCTCCGGCACGGCCATGGCGATCGTCCCGGCGGCGTGGCTCGGCCCACCGATGGATGCCCGGATCCACACCGTGGGGATGCTCGGCGTGCTGATCCTCGTCATCGTCTCCACGGTGGACTACGTGACGCAGCTCGGGCGCATGCTCGGGGAGGTCATCCGCGAGATGGTGCGCGCCCGCGAAGAGGCCGCCTCGCAGGCGATGACGCGGGCCCGCGATCTCGAGCTCTTGTCCTCCAAGCTCTCGCACGAGCTCAAGAACCCGCTCGGCGCGGTGAAGGCGCTGGTGCAGGTCTCCGCGCGCGCGACCACCGATCCGGAGCAGCGCGAGCGCCTCGCGGTGGTGGAGTCGGAGGTCGATCACCTCCACGCCATCATGAAGAGCTACCTCTCGTTCTCGCGCCCCATCGACAGCCTGCACCTCGAGCCGTTCGCGCTCGGCGAGGTCCTCGACGACGTGCTCGCGTTGCTCGAAGCGCGCGCGGCGGCGGCGGGCGTGCGCCTGCAACGCGCCGGCGACGCCCAGCTCGAGGGCGATCCGCGGCGCATCAAGGAGGCCTTGTTCAACCTCGTCGCCAACGCGGTGGAGGCGACGCCGCGGAAGGGCGAGGTGGTGGCGCAGATCGCGGAGCAAGGCGGCTTCGTCGAGGTGACCATCCGAGACACCGGCCGCGGGATGGCGCCCGACGTGCTCTCGCGCGTGGGCACGCCGTTCTTCACGACCCGCGAGCAGGGGACGGGCCTCGGTGTGCTGCTCGCGCGGACCGCGTTCACGCAGCACGGCGGATCGCTGGAGCTCAGCAGCGCTCCGGGACGAGGCACCATCGCGACGGGACGCCTGCCCATCGCCCCGCGAAAGGAGAGCTCGAATGGCGCGCGTGCTTTTGGTGGATGACGAGCAGGCCATGCTCTACGCGCTCGACCAAGTCGTGCGCTCCCGCGGGCACGCGACGGTGACGGCGCGCTCCGGCCCCGAGGCGCTGTCGAAGCTGGAGGACGTCGACACGGTGGTCACCGACTTCTCGATGCCCGAGATGGATGGCGTCGCGCTGCTCCAAGCGATCCACGAGCGCGACGCGTCGCTGCCGGTGATCCTCGTGACCGCGCACGGATCGGAGCGCGTCGCCGTGCGCGCGATGAAGGCGGGCGCGTACGAGTACATCACCAAGCCCTTCGACATCGACGAGATGTCGATCGTCGTCGATCGCGCCCTCGAAGCGCGCGCGCTGCGTCTCCAGAACCGGCGGCTCTCGGCCGAGAAGGCGCTCGGCCGCCGCATCATCGGCGACAGCCCTCCGATGCGCCGGCTGCTCGACACGGTGAACCGCGTCGCGCCGCGCGACATCACCGTCCTCGTGCGCGGCGAGACGGGCACCGGCAAGGAGCTCGTGGCCTCGCTGCTCCACGCGCAGAGCGGGCGCGCCGCGCATCCGCTGGTGCGCTTCAACTGCGCTGCCATCCCCGCCGAGCTCGCCGAGTCGGAGCTCTTCGGTCACGCGCGCGGCGCCTTCACGGGCGCCACGCAGACGCGGCGCGGTTACTTCGCCGACGCCCACGGCGGGACGTTGGTCCTCGACGAGATCGGCGAGCTGCCGTTGCCACTCCAGGCCAAGCTCCTGCGCGCGCTCCAGGAGGGCGAGATCCAGCCCGTGGGCGCCGGTCGCGTCGAGAAGGTGGACGTGCGCGTCGTGGCCTGCACCAACCGCGATCTCGCGGCCGAAGCGCGCGCGGGGCGGTTTCGCGAGGACCTCTATTATCGCCTCGCCGTGGTGGAGCTCGTAGTGCCTCCGCTGCGCGAGCACCGGCAGGACATCCCCGCGCTCGCGGTGGAGCTCGCGCGCCGCTACGCCGAGCGCTTCGGGATCGAAGGTGTCCGCCTCGCGCCCGCGCTGATCGAGCTCCTGCGCACCGCCGATTGGCCCGGCAACGTGCGGCAGCTCGAGAACGCCGTGGCCCGCATGGTGGCGCTCACGGCGAGCCCCGAGATCGGGCCCGAAGCCTTCGGCGACGCGCCTCCGCGCCCAGACGCCGAGCCCGACGCCGACTCGGTGGTGGACGGCGCGCTCTCCCTCCGCGAGTACGTCGACGCCGTCGAGCGCAACCTGGTCGTGAAGGCCCTCGCCGTCACGAGCGGCAACCAAACCGAGGCCGCGCGCCGCCTGGGATTGAGCCGCACGGCCCTCATCGACCGGCTGAAGAAGTTCGACCTCGGGTGACCGCCCCGCGTCGCGCCGGCGTCCCTCCCGTGTGCCGGCCGGTCCGCCGGGGGCGCCTCATCGTCACGAAACAGCACGTTTCGCCGCGTGGATCCTCATGTCGTCCGCGCCTCGCCCCGAGGCGCCGCCGCCCAGGAGGAGATGCTGGGGGCCCTCGCGATCGCGTGCCGCACATCACGTCTCCCCGCGGCGTTCATTCTTCGATACGTTTGCACGCGGACACCTGGCTCACGGGGGACCTCCGCGATGACTGCCGACGCCGACCTTCTGATGCAGCTCAAGATCGAAGACTACGCGCGCATCGCCTTCAGCCTGGATGCGGATGCGCCGAACGGCTTCGGAGACGGAGGCATCTACGCGGGCCCTCTGGAGGATGCGCCGGGCGCTGATCCGTGGCTCGCGGCCTATCGCAACCCGACGGACCGCCAGGTCACCGCGCGCGCGCGGCTCGTGGACGTGCCGGCGGGCAAGGTGTTCGTGCGGTGGGCCGCCGCGAAGACGCAGTCGAGCTGGACGGACGCGGCGGCCGGCGCTTGGTGGGTCACCGACAACATGGCCGAGCGCATCGTGCAGGAGACGGTGCGCCGCTTCGGCAAGGGGCACAACTCGAACATCGTCGCCCGCGAGTACGCCCAAGTGGATCGGACCTGGAGCGACATGGGCGCCGTGGTCGTCACGCAGACGACGCGCCCGATCAGGGTCCTCTTCGGCGTCGGCCGCCCGGTGCGCGGCATTCCCGTGCACGCCGTGAACATGCGCGACGCGCTCCAGGTCATCATCCTCACGACGATCTCGTCCCCCACCAAGAGGCGTCGCCGCTTCATCGGCGACCAGTTCATGAACTATCGCTGGGTCGGGTCGAGCATGGACTTCATGCGCTACTGGCTCAACGAGGGCATCATCAAGAAGCGGCGCGGGTGAACCGGCACGCGTCCGCGATCGATCGTCGCGGCCGTTAGGTACCCTTCTTCAGGCGCTCGAGCTCGGCGCGGGCTTCGGCGAGCTCTTGCTCGATCGCTTCGCGGCGACGTTGCTCTTCCTCGCGCAGGCGCTGCTCATCTTCTCGTCGTCGCTGCTCCTCGGCGAGCCTGCTCGTGAGATCCTCTTCTCGGGCGAGCACCTCGTCGATCATGCTGCCGAGGCGCGCGATCATCTCCGGCGCATCTTCGAGCGGCGCGTTGCCGGCGAAGAAGCGGAGGCGAGAGCCGTCGAGCGTGAGATCGAGCCCGAGAACGGTCGAGGTGAAGCGGCCGGCCTGGGGGACGATGCGCTGGTACACGCGGGCCGGCGCACCGCTCTCGCTCGAGGGGAGGCGGTAGCCGACGATGCGCAGCGTGGTGCGATCGAAATAGAAATACTCCTGGATGCCGAGGCGCGCGTAGCGCTCGACGTTGAGCTTCTCGTCCTTGCGACGATCGCCGGCGACGTGGACCTCGAGCACGAAATCCAGGCCTTTGCCTTCCTCCGCCGCGACCCAGCGCATGCGCTCGTACGGCTCGACGTCGGTGACGGCGAACAGGTCCGGCGCGAAGCGACGCTCGCCGGGGTAGTACACGGCGATCTCGGACGAGAGATAGATGCGCCGGCCGGCGCGCCGGAAGAAGTCGTCGAGCGCGTCGAGCGCGCCTTGCTTGGCCTTGCGGTGCAGATCGCCTTCGTTGGCGAGGAGGTCGAGCGGGACGGCCGACGGGAGTAGGTCGAGCACGCGGGCGCGCTCGTCGGGGAGCATCCGTTCCCACTCCTCGACGGCGGGCGCGCGCGGATCGGCGGGGTCGAACACGTATCCGGTGGCGAGGCGCTGGACCACCGCCAGAGCCTAACCGAGTCACGCGTGATGGCCGGCGCAATCGCGGTGTTTTCAGGCACCGGCGACGACACGGTGCGGTGCCGGATGGTGGAAGCTTTGCTTGTGGGCGTACCGCACGGACGAGCTCCGCGGCGCCGCGTCTCGGCGCGCGGGCTTGATCCCGCGCCCTCAGAACCGGCCCAGCTTCATCAAGAAGAGGTTCGCCACGCCGTTGTTGGCGGTGACGGGGCCGAAGCCGAAGTCGATGGCGCCCGTGTAGCTGCCGCTGATGATGACGTCGCTGTTGAAGTCGGTGGCCAGCGCGGGAGGCTGGACGATGGTGCCGCCGGCGAAGGTGCGGCTCCAGACGTGGTCGCCGTTGCTCGGGTCGAGGCCGATGACGAAGAAGCCTGGATAGGCCAAGCGGGCGCCGCCGCCGAAGTCGAGCGAGCCGTCGATGTCGCCGGCGACGACCACGTCACCCATCTTGGAGATCGCGATGCTGCGGCCGTGGGCCTTCGTCGAGGCGTCGCCGGTGAAGGCCTTGGTCCACACGGGGGTGCCGCTCGTGTCGAGCTTGGCGACGAAGACGCCGTCGTTGTTCGCGCTCGTCACCTTGTCGCCGCCGACGAAGTTGATGGTGCCCTGGAAGCCGCCGGTGATGAAGATGTTGCCGCCCGCGTCGGTGGCCACGCCGTAGCCGCGCTGATCGCTGGCATCGCCGAGCGGGATGGCCCAGACGGGGGTGCCCGACGCATCGAGCTTGGCGACGAACACGTCCTTGCCACCCTGGTTCGAAAGGGTGCTGCCGAACGTGATGTCGTTCGGATAGGTCCCGATGAGGATCACGTTGCCGGTGCCGTCGACCGCGATGCCGCCGAGCTCGTCGTCGCCGGTCGATCCGAAGCTCTTCGCCCACACGGTGTCGCCCGATGGATCGAGCTTGGCGACGAAGAGATCGTCGGCGCCGACGCCCGGGAGCGCGTTGTTGCCGCCGAAGTCGAGCACGCCGGAGAAGTGGCCGGCGACGATGACGTTGCCGGAGCCATCGACGGCGAGCGCGCGCGCCGACTGATCGCCGATGTCGCCGAAGCGCTTGCTCCAGACGTGCTTGCCGGACGCGTCGAGCTTGGCGACGTAGAGGTCGAGGCCGATGCCGTCCGTGACCATGCCGTCGCCGAAGTCGACGTCGCCGTGGAAGTTGCCCGCGAGGAGCGTGTTGCCCGCGGCGTCGCCCGCGATCGCGGACCCGTACTGGTCGGAGCCGGCCACGCCGAACGAGCGCGCCGTCACCTGGCTCCCCGTCCCGTCGAGCTCGGCGAAGAACGCGTCGCCGTTGCCGACGAGGTTGATCGTCCCGCCGCCGAAGTTGATGCTGCTGAAGAAGTCGCCCGTGAGGACGACGTGGCCCGCGGCGTTGAGCGCGACGGCCGCGCCCTTCATCCCCGACGTGGAGCCGCCGTACACGTTGGCCCACATGGGGCACCCCGGGGCGCAGCGACACTCGTTGGGCGTGAGAGCGCCGCACGTCTCCGGCGGGTTGCAGCCGCCGCACGCGACCATCTGCCCGCACTCGTCTTGAAGCTGCCCGCACTTGCCGGCGCACAGCGCTTCCTGCGGGCCCGGGATGCAGCAGGTGCCGTTCGTGCAGAGGTTGCTCGCGCAATCGCCGTTGCTCTTGCAGCCGCCGCCGTCGGGATCGTGTCCTTCGATCGGTGTCGCGTCGGTGCGCACGCCGGCGATGAGCTGGCAGCCGGCGGCGAGGAGCGCGCTCCCCAGCACCGCGAGGCCGATTCCGTAGCCGAGCCGACGCATCACCACGCTCCCTGGATCGAGAGCGCCGCCGTTCCGGGACCGACCATCGGTTCGATCGAGAGCTGCGCGCGGCCCACCGTGACCGGCTTCTTCGGTGAGGCCGTGGCGAAGAGCACGACGCCGGTGATCAACGCGGCGCCGCCGATGGCGAGGCTCGCGTTCGAGACGTTGGCCGAGGTGTTCGCGTCGCGCTGCCACGCGATCCCCTCCGACGTGCACTTCGGTGGATCGTCGTTGGTGCAGGCGTTGGCGTCTTTGATCTTGCTCATCTTCCCGAGCGTCGCGACGCCCGCGATGGTCCCGAGGACGACACCCACCAAGCCCACGCTGCCGACCGTGATCCCGGCGATGCGCTGCCCGTTCCAGAAGCTCGGCGGAGCCTCGGTCTGCGGGGGAGGGCCTTGCGGGGAGGCGGAGGCGAGCCCTTCGGAGGATCCTGCTTCGCGACCTCGGCCGGCGCGACGGCGAGCGCGGGGACGCGCACCGTGACCGCGCCCGGCTTGGCTTCGACTTGCACCTTCGTCACCCACGGCTTGCGGTTCGGCGCGGTGGCTTCGATGGTTTGCTCGCCGGGATCGATCGGGATGGCCGCGCCGAGCAACGCCGTGTCGATCGTCTTGCCGTTGCGGCGCACCTCGAGCCCCTCGGCGCGCGCGTCCGGCGCGATCTCGATGACGAGCTTGGAGAGCTTCGGCTCGAGCAGGCCCGCGCGGCGCGCGGCCTCGTCGCCGCGGCGCTGATCGCCGGCCTTGCGCGCCATCGCGCCGGCGTCGTTGAAGGTCGCCCACGCGCTCGCCGTCTGCCCGGCGAGCTCGTAGCAGTCGCCGAGGGCGAGGAGCGTCCCGATCGCGGGATCGAGCTTCTGACTGGCGGCGAGCTTGGGGCAGCCGTCGGCGTATTTCCCCTGCTTCACCAGCGCGCGGCCTTCGCGAAAGAGCGTGTCGGCGGCGGCCCGATCCTCGGCCGGTCCAGCGCTCGCATCGACCGCGACGAGCGAGCCCACGAGCAAGATTCCACCGGCGAGCGAGCGCAATCGCATGTCAGGCACTTCGGAGCTCCGTCATGGCGAGGATGGCGTCTCGCAGACGCCTTCACGACACCTTCCATCGCCGCCGGCAAGGCATCGCTGCCCGCCTGCGCGGCGCGGACCTTCAGCGGACATCGCTCCGCCGACGTTGCCAGCGGAGGCGCCGATGGGTCCGGATTTGCCCGGCTTTCTTATCACGGTGGCGGCACGCGAAGCGATGCTCTCATCGCCTCTCACTGCCGCTCGTCGTACGAAACCGCCGGCGCGCCCTTCGCTCCCGCGCGGGCCGGCGCTGCTGCTTTGCCCGGTGATCGAGGGAGCGCCGGGCCCTTCGCCGCCGGCGCGACCGTGGCCGCGGCCGGCGCGACCGTGGCCGATGCCGACGGCGCCGCGGGATCCGCGGAGGCAGCCGTCGCGGCCACGACGGCGCTCGCGCCCGGGCTCACCACGGGCTCATCCTTGCTCGATGCCACGGCGGCCGGCGGCGTCTCGCGCTGGGCGGTGGCCAGAGGCGCCTCCACACCACGCGATCCGCTGGTGCGCATGACGGCGAACAGGCCTGCCGGCACGGCAATCGCGAGCACGACACCGGCAACGAGGAGGCCTCGCCCCGCGGCCTTGGGTGGCGCACCGACCGCGGGCTGAACTGCCAATTGCGACGACGCGAGCGCGATACCCGTCTGGGCGACCACGGGCGCAACCATGTTGGACGACGCCGCAACCATGTTGGGTGAAGACCCAACCATGTTGGGCGGCGACGCAACGATGTTGGGTGAGGAGCCAACATCGTTGGGCGACGAAGCCACCAGCGCCGGCGACGACGCGCGGGCGGCGGAGGCGAGCCCGGGCATCACCGCCGTGCCTTGCGGTGACATGACGGCGGCGATCGTGCGGCCCGTGATGGCGCCTCCCGATGCGGACGATGCTGGCGCCATCGGCTCGGGGGCGGGCGGCGGCGCCGCGAGCGCGACGGGCGGGGGCGAGATGCCGAGCACGCGCGCCACGCGGGCGACATAGGTGCTCGCACGCGAAGGCGCGAAGGGCGCGAGCGCCGCGGCGAGCGCGGCCACGTCGGAGAGGCGCCTCTCGCGATCACGCTCGATGCACCGAGCGATCACCGCCTCGAACCCGGGCGGCGCATCCCGCCGGAGGTCGGCGAGCGGCGTCGCTTGCCCGAAGAGCACGCGCGCGCAGAGCTGCTGCACCGTGTCCGCGTGATAGGGCGTCTTGCCGGCGACGAGTTGGTAGAGAATGGTCCCGAGCGCCCACACGTCGCTGCGCGCGTCCACGTCCTTCGACGAGTTCATCTGCTCGGGCGACATGTAGAGCGGCGAGCCCAGCGCCTGTGCTTCCTGCGTGAGCGTCATGTCGGCGTCCGAGAACTTCGAGATGCCGAAGTCGAGCACCTTGATGCACGGCAAGCCGCCCACGTCGACCGTGAGGAAGAGGTTCGCCGGCTTGAGATCGCGGTGCACGATGCCCGCGGCGTGCGCTTCGCCCACGGCCTCGCAGGCCTGGAGCACGTACTCGACCGCTTCGTCGAAGGGCAGGGGCCCGCGCGCTCGCAGCGTGTCCGCGAGATCGCGCCCTTCGAGGAACTCCATGACGATGTACGGCGACTCGTTCTCCAGCGTGCCCACGTCGAGCACGCGCGCGACATGCTGGCTGCGCAGCCGCACCGCGGCGCGCGCCTCTCGCAGGAAACGCTGCCGCTGCTCGGGCCCGTTCTCCTTGCCCGGAAGCATGAACTTCAGCGCCACGCGCTGCCCGAGATCGACGTGGGTCGCGGCCACGACGACACCCATGTTCCCCGTGCCCAGCACGCGATCGACGCGGTATTTGCCGGCCAGGACGTCGCCTTCGCGAACAGGGGTGTCGACCATGGGCCGCCATGACGCCTGACCTCTCCGATGGGGTCAAGCGAGACGCGAGCGCATCGCATCCCGCGACGGCTCGGATCCCACGCGCTCGGCGCTCCTCGGGCGCCTTCGGTCGATCGCGGGCGAGCGCGATCGACCCGCGCCTCAGCGCGTCCCGCCCTGCACGCTCCGAACCCACGCTTGGTGCGCGCTGCAATGCGCTTCCCACGCCCTCCGCAAGCTCGCGTCCGCTTTCATCTGCGCGGTCCAATGAGCATCGGCCTGCCGCCCCTGCTCCTCGTCGATGCTGTACCGGCGCAGCACCTCGGCGCGATGGCCCGGATACGCCGCGAGCTCCACACAGAGCCGCGCATGCGCCTCGAGCGAAAGGCGCGGCTGCACGGAGGCAGGCGCGGGCATCGGCGCCGACGCGGGTGCTGCGACGATGGGCGCGGGCGTCGACGCGGGCGCTGCGACGATGGGTGCGGGCGCGGCCGCGCGAACGGATACCGGCGCTGCGGGCGCGGCGGGCACCGGGGCAGGTCGAGGCGGCGCGGCGGCGGCCGGTGTCGGGGCGCGTTCTCCCGTGGATGGGAAGGGCAACGCCGCGCCCTTGTCAGCGCCGGCTGTCACCATTTGCGTGCCGTCGACGTCGGCGAAGCCGGCCATGGCCTTCGGCATCCACGCCGCCGTCGCCGGCTTGTCGGGGCGCGGCGGCGCGGGCGGTGATCCCTTCGCCTCGGCGGGCGCCGTCTTCGTCGCCTCGGCCGGCGCGTCCTTCGCAAATGGCAACGCCGCGCCCTTGTCAGCGCCGGCTGTCACCATTTGCGTTCCATCGACGTCGGTCATGCCGGCCATGCCCTTCGGCATCCATGCCGCCGGTGCCGGCGTGTTGGGCCGCGGCGGCGCCTTCACCGCGGCGGGCGCCGTCTTCGCCGCCTCGGCCTCCTTGGCAAAAGGCAGCGGCGGAGCTTTGTCAGCACCGGCTGTCACCATTTGCGTGGCGTCGACGTCCGTGAATCCACGCATTCCCTTGGGCAGCCACGCGGCCTGTGCTTGCGGCGACGTGGATGATGCCGGCGCCGCGGCTGCCGTCGGCGAAGCTGCTGCCGGAGCAGCGCTCGCTTCCGCGAAGGGGAGCGCCGCTGTTGGCGCGGCGTCGGGGGAGATCGCGCGCGTGCCTTCGAGATCGGTGATGCCTTGGAGCCCTTTGGGCATCCATCCCGGCGCTGGATTCGCGGGCGGCGTGGGTGCTTGGGGGCGGGGTGGGGCGGGCTTCGACGACGGGGCTCGAGCCGCCGCGCGATCGAAGGGCAAGGCCGGGCTCGACGGTGGCGCGGCCGAAGAGTCCTGCGTGGTTTGCACGTCGGTGAAGCGGAGCATCGCCGCGGGGATCGCCGGCATCGGCGGCAATGCCGGCACGATGCTCGGCGCGGTGGGCGCCGGCTTGATCTCGGGCGCGGGCGGCGCGGGAGGCAGCGCTTCGACGCCCATGCCGGCGAGCGCGCGGAGGTAGCGGTCCGCGAGATCGAAGCGACCCGCGGCGGCCTCGGCCGAAAGCGCTTCGAGCCAAGCGCGCTCCGCGGACAGCCATTGGGCGCGCGTGACGCGCTCCCTGCGGAAGAGATCGTCCCACGTCGCACCGGCCGTGAGCGCCGCGTGGAAGCGCGCGAGGCTTTCGAGGTCCATCATCGGTCGCACCCTCATTGCCGCAAATCGACACGGCGACGTCAAGACGCCGGCGCGGCTCGAAACGATCCCCGTGCCTCGCAAGTTTCGCTAGGATGCCCCTCGCTGCCGATGACGGCCGACCTCGAGAGGCGCGCGCCGATGCAGGGTGTCGCGTGATCGCGTCGTGGGTTTCCCACGTCGAGCGCGCGCTCGTGCGCGTTCTGCGCGCCCGCGTCGCGCTCGGCGACGACCCCGCGAACGCGACGTTCGCAGCCGACACCGCACGCGCCCAGCGCGCCATCGCGCACGCGCTCGGGCGCGGCGGCCTCCAGGCGCTCGTCGAAGCGCATGTCCTCGGCCTCGGCGCGGCCCTCGGCGCCCGTCGCGCGGGGGCTCCCTCGAAGGGCGTCGATTCTCTCCTCGAAGCGGGCGCGGCGTTGCTCGATGCGCTCGACGTTCTCGGCAGCGACGTCATCACCGCCGATCCGAGCACTCCTTCGCGTCCGATCCGCACGCATCGCGCGCTCGTTCGGCACCTCGCGGAGACAGGCCATCTCGTCGACGTCGAGGTGGAGGGGCTCACCGCCGCCGATCTCGATCTCTCCGGCATCGACGCGCGCGGCTCGCGCTGGCGTCGTGTCGACCTTCGCGGCGCGCGGCTCTCCAGCGCGGATTTCACGGGCGCACGTCTCTCGTTCGCCAAGCTCGCCCACGCCGATCTCACGGGCGCCGACCTCACGGGCGCCGATCTCACGGGCGCCGATCTCACGGGCTGCGTGCTCCGCGGCGCATCGCTCATCCGCGCCGATCTCTCGCGCACCGACCTCACCGGCGCCACGCTCGCGGAGGCCCGGCTCGCGGGCGTGCTCCTCGTCGACGCGATCCTTCGCGACGCCGATCTCGCGGGCGTGGATCTCACCGAAGCACGCCGGGTCGCTCGCCTCGATCTGCGCGGCGCCGATCTCACCGGAGCGCGCTTCGCGGGCGCCGATCTCACGGGCGTCGATCTCACCACCACGCGCCTCGCCGGCGCCTCGCTCCGCACCTGCCTGCTCTCGGGCGCGCGCGCCGAGGGGATCGATCTCTCCGGCTGCGATCTCGAGGACGCGACGCTGCACGGCGCCGATCTGCGCAGCGCGCGTGCCGAGGGGCTCCACGCTCCACAGATCGGTTTGCGCGAAGCGAACCTCGGCGGTGCCCGCCTGATGCGCGCCACGCTCACCGGCGCCGATGCGCGCGCGGCGCGCTTCGACGGCGCCGACCTGACCTCCGCCGTGCTCGACGATGCCTGCCTCGAAGGCGCGGAGCTCTCGTCCTGCATCGTCCGCGCGGCCTCGCTCGTAGGTGCGCGCCTCGGCCGCGCCGATCTCGCGCGCTCGTCCTTCGCGGAGGCGCGCCTCGCGCACGCCGATCTCGCGCACGCCATCCTCGAAGGCGCGACCTTCGCCTTCGCCGATCTGCGCGGCGCCGATCTCCACCGCGCGAGCGGCTCCGCCGACTTCACCGACGCCCGCCTCGAAGGCGCGCGCCGCACCGATCCCGATCGAGCCAAGGCCGAAGACTTCCAGAGGAGCACCTGAGCATGGAGAGGGCCGAGCGCAAGCGACGCGCACCCGCCGCCGCGGAGGCGGGCGCATTCGTGGCAGAGGTGGCTGACATCGACGAGACGGGGCGCCTGCAGGTGCGGAGATCGATCGGCGCGCCGTCGCTCGCCGGGCCTTCGGTGCTCGTGGCGTGTCGCGTCGCGGTCCCCGGCTACGCCCCGCGCGTCGGCGATCGCGTCGTCGCGCTCGCCGTCGGCGAAGGCGACGCTTGCGTGATCGGCGTCCTCGACGCGCCCGCGCGCATCGCCTCCGCCTCCGGCGCGAGCGCCTCGATCGACGGCGGCGCGCTCGTGCTGCGCGATCCGCGAGGCGAGCTCGTCGCTTCGTACGATCCCGAGGCCGGCGCGCTGCGCATCGGCGCCGTCGCCGCGCTCACCATCGCCGTACCCGAGGGCAAGCTCTCGCTCGACGCCGACGAGATCGAGCTCCGCGCCCGCTCCCGCGCCGCGATCACGGCGCCCGATCTCGACGTCACGGCCCGCCGCGCCGACCTCCACGCCGAGGAGGCCTCGCTCGCCGCGACGGCGGTCCGCGTCGTCGCCGAGGAGGCCGCGCACGCCGTCGGTCGCTGGGAGGTGCGCGTCGAGCGCCTCCTCGAGCGCGCCGCGGAAGCCTATCGCGAGGCCGAGCTCGCCGAGACCCGCGCCGATCGCGTGCGCACGCTGGCCAAGGCCGCGTTCGAGGTCGTCACGGGGCGCGCCTCGATCCTCTCGGACGACGACGCCGTCATCGACGGCAAGCGCGTCCTGCTCGGTTGATCGCGGACGAGGAGCCGAACCATGCCTTTCGTCACCACCAAAGCCGGCGGCCAGTGCTTCGCGTTCCCCGACGTGTGCAACGTGCCTTCCCCCGGCGGCCCGGTGCCCACCCCGCTCCCCAACACGGCCGAATGCCGCAACGCCGACGGCACCGTCGCGAGCGTGCTCGTCACCAACAAAGAGGTCGTCGTCGAGTCCTCGCGCATCCCCAGCAGCACCGGCGACGAGGCCGGCTCGCTCGGCGGCGTGGTCTCGGGCGTCTTCCGCGGCCCCGCGACGTTCAAGACCGCGAGCGCGAAGGTCTACGCCAAAGGCAAGCGCGTCATCCTCCACGGCGCCCAAACCGCGCAGAACGGCGACAACGCCAACATGCCCTCCGGGCAGCAAGTGAGCCCCTCGCAGACCAAGGTGGTGGCGGGCTCGTGATCGGATCTCACAGCCGATGAACGACGACCACGACGACGGGCGATACCTCGATCCCACGTGGCCTTATGAAGACGTCGAGTCGCACGAGGCCATCGGCTCCGAGCCGACGTGGGAATGCGCCTCCGGCTTCTGCGCCTGCCCCGGCGGCCACGAGCACGACGTCGAGCCCACGAAATTCTCCATCCTCCTCTGCGACGAGCACGCGCGCCGCATGCCCAACGCGCGAGTCCGCGTCCTCGCCGACGGCATCCTCGCCAACGAGGATCAGCCCTATGCCGATGGGAAAGGCCATATCGAGCTCACGTGGCGGCGTTTACCGGAGCTCGTGCTCATCGAGTGGGCCCCGGAGAGCACCCCGCTCGAGCCGCGATATCCATTTCGCAAACGCCATTACGTCGATCTTTCCGCCGTCGATCGCGAGGAAGCCGCCCGCCGCCGGCTCCACAACCTCGGTTATGCGCAGCGCCCCGACCTCGAGGGCAACATCGGCGACTTCCAGCGTGCTTATGCTCGCCGGGAGACAGGCAAGCTGGAAGACGAGGAAACGCGGCTCATCCGCTTCAACGACGACAAGGCCCTTCCGCCGCTCCCCGCCGCGCGGACGCGACACCATGTCATGCGCGCCGCGTTCGTCGCCGCGGACGACGCCTCGACGCTCGCGGATCCTGGCATCGCTCAGCCGCCGGTAGGGGGCGCGGGGAGCGGTGGTTTGGGCGGCGCCGCCGCGCCTCCGCCGGCGATTCCGCTGGAGGACATCACCCTGGAGGTGTTCGTTCGATTCGAGGCCTGGAACGTCGCCACACACACCTTCGTCCCGATTCCCGACATGGCTGTCCAGATGCTGGATGAAGGGCGGGTCATCGACAGCTCGCTCGACCGGCGGGTCACCGACGCCGGCGGCATGGCCCATTTCATCGTCACGCGGGACACGCGCGCGCCCGGCGCGGCCGTCAACCTCACGTTCGTCGCCAAGCCGGACAAGCGCGTCATCGGAGGCGTCACCTTCCCCGACGAGTGGCGCACCAAGGGTTGGAAATCCACGAATGGTGAAGACGGACTCCAACGCGGCTTCTCCCGCGCTTCACTCGGCACCGCGGCGGATCCCATCGTCTTCCGTGTCGGCCTCGACTTCCACCTTCGCATCACCTACGCCTTCCAGCGTCCCAGGGGGGCGCTGACGACGGGGAACGCTGTCGAGGGCGTGCACGTGGCGCTCACGCATCTCCTCCATGATCCCATCGGCCGGTTCCTCACCGATCGCAACGGCGAGATTCACGGCCTCACCTTCCTCGCCGAGCCCGGGGATTCGTTGGTCGTCGAGGTCTCACCGATGATCCGAAACCCGAACATCGGTCTCCCGCTCACGAAGCTCGACCATGTCGGTCCGGGCCCTTTCTGGTGGTCGAGCAAGGATGACGCCGATTCGCCGAGCATCGAGAACAACCAACTGACCTCCATCGGCTCCCAGGCCGCGCCGCGGGAGTTCAAAGGTGTCGGCGACCGTGCGGTGTGCATGTACGTCTTCAAGGTGCTCTCGGAGTGGTCGGAGTTTCTGACCGTGATCACCGACGGCGCCTGGAAGGGCATCGAGAACCTCACCATCTTTCCTTATACCGTCGTCCCGGAGACGCTCGGCGCGCGGTCCAGCTCGATCGGCCTCGGCAACGTCAACCTCGCCTCCACCGATCGCCTCGCCCGCGACACCATCGCCCACGAGCTGTCTCATCAGATCATGTGGAAGGAGGCCGGGGTCACCGTCGTCAACCTCGCGGAGAGCCTGATTCGCGGCCACTACAACCTGTACCACCAAGAGAACATGCTTTTGAAGGATGGGTTTCCCCCGCTCGTCGAGGGATGGGCGGAGATCATCGAAGCCATCTTCACCGGCCAGCCATACAACGTGAGGCTGCTGAACGACGGTACCGACCCCGCGATCCCGCTCGGGCCGCCTCCCGCGGACAACCGCGGCGAGCGCTGCGAGGGAGCCTTCGCCAATGGCATGTTCGACGTCTATCGGAATTTCATCGGCGGCCGCGTCGTCGCCGAGACCAACGATGGTCGGATCGACACCACGTGGATCTCCCGCGACGTGAAGGACCGGTGGCGATCGGCCGTCTGGGCGCCGCTCCAGGAGCTCAAGATTCACAAGCTGCCCAAGACGCGGGACTTCCTCGACAAACTGAAGAGCATGCACCCGGCCGACTGGCACCGGATCGCGCCCCATCTGCACCGCTGGAACATGATGATGGACCCGCCGACCGTCACGTCGCTCACCCCGGCGAGCGGCCCGGCGGGGGCCGCGGTGGATATCGTCGCTGCAGGCACTGAATTCGTCGCCACGCAAACCACGGTGAGCGTCGATGGCACGGTGATCGGCGCTGTCGACGGCGCCGACGTGCGGAGCAGCACGGAGATCCGCATGCGGATCCCGCCGGGCGCGGCCGGCGACGCCGTCGTCGAGGTCAAGACCAAGGCCGGCAGCGCGAGCCTCCGATTCACCCGCACGTGACGAGAGCGATGATGGCGAGGCACGAACCACGACACCGAGCAGCGTCGTCGGTCACATCGTGAGCTTTCAACTCCCGATCTTCGTCCCCTTCGTGAGCGCCCCTGCGAGCTTCGCGCCCTCCATTCGCGCTCTCCACGTCTCTGCTTGATATAGATTCGCCCCCGAGAAGTCGGCACCTCTCATGTCCGCGTCCTCGAAGCTCGCGCGCATCACGTTCGCCCTAACAAAGGAGGCCCGTTCGAGCTTGCTCGACACGAACCGCGCGCCCGCGAGATCGGCGCCGCCGAACCGCGCGCCCACGAGATCGGCGCCGGCAAAGCCCGACTCGATCAACACGGCATCCGTGAAGTCGGCGCCGCCGAGCGAGGCGCGCTCCCACATCGAGCCTGCCCCGCGTGCGGCCTTGAACGATGCGCGATCGAGCCGCGCGAGCTCGAAGCGTGCATCGGCGAGCGAGGCTCGATCGGCGACGAGGCCCTCTGCGAGCACCTCGTAGAGCTTCGCGTCATCGAGCGTCGCTCCGACGAGGTGGGCGCCATCCATCGTCGCGTGGGAGAGATCGGCCTTGTCGAGCTTGGCTTCGTCGAAGCGAGCATCGATGAGCCGAGCACGGACGAGCTGCGCTCCGCTCGCCGAAGCGCCGCGCGCCGTCACGCCCGTGAGCTCGGCGTCCGCGAAGCTCGTTTGATCGAGGTGAGCGCCCGAGAGATCGGCACCCGAGAGATCGGCCCGCGCGAGGTCGGCCCGCGTGAGCTTCGCGCCCTTCCAGCTCGATCGCCGCGCGCGGAGATCCGTGGCGCGCAGCCCTTCGCACGAGGCACCGTCGAGGTTGGCATCGTCGAGGTTGGTGCCGCGCAGGACGGTGCCCGTGAGATCACGACCCGAGAAATCGAGCCCCGAAAGATCGGCGCCCGAGAGATCGCGCCCGGCGAGGCGCTCGCCCGCCGCGAGCCAGCGCTGCACCATGCCGCGGCTCACGCGTGGCGCCTCGGGCCGCACCATCGCGGGCGCGCCGGATCCCGCGGCGCTCGCCGCGCTCGGCAAAGGGCGCCGAGCGGCGAGGGCGGTGCGGATCTCGCGGAGCAGCGACGACGGCGCGGATCCCTTGGCCTTCGTCGCGGGCTCCGATTCCTGCGCTTCGCCCGCGACGCGGATGCGCTCGACGTCTTCCATCGATCGGAGCGCGTCGACGGGATCTTCGATGAGCAGGATCTCGCGCGGCGGCGCCTCGCTTCGATCCAGCTCGAGCGCGCCGCGCCACACCAGCACGACCTGCTTCCGATCGGCGTCGAACACCGCCGTATCGAGCCGCATCGGCACCTCGGTCAACGTCTTCGCGCCCACCGCGAATGCGCGTGGCGTTCGGCCGGGGAGGCTCCCTTCGAGATCGCCGCCGCCCGGCAGCACCGAAGTGAGCCGATAGTCTTCGTCACCGCGGAGGTGCTCCACTGTCATCTCGGCGGGCGCCGCGTTCCAATAGCTCCAGTCGAAATCCTCGGGAAAGAAAGGCCAACGCGTCTTTTGCCACGTGCGTCCATACGCCCCGAGCTTCTTCGCGCGTGGCTCCCACGAAGGTGGGACGGCGCCGAAGCCGATGGGGCGCGGCCGATCTCCGCGCCGGCGGAGCAGCTCGTCCGGCCTCTCGATCTGCGGCGGCGCCGAGCTCGGATCCACGCCGGTTCCCGCGGGATTCGCGGGGATCTCGCGCCCACCGAACGCGTGCTCCCACGAGAGCGCGACCCGATCGAAGAGCTCGGGCTCACTGGGCGCGCCGCCGGGCAGAAACCGTCGCGGCCCGAGCGCCACGAGGCTCGTCGAGAGCGCTCCGACGCGCACCTCTACCCGCGCCACCCGCGCGCCGGGCTTCGCATGCGCGTGCCCCTGGACGATCACGTCCGCGCGCGGCTTGAACGGCGCAAAATCCCCTGGATACGTGACGATTTCGCTGCCGGCTCGGCGCTCGCCCGACAGTGGCGACGGCGCTTCGGAAGGGCGCGCCGCGACGCCGTCGACGAGATCGAAGGTGCCTTTGACGACGACGATCACCGCGTCGGTGGGTGGCCGGAGCTGCCACGCAAAGCTCGTCGCGGCGAGCCCCGTGCGGTTGTCGAACACGAGCGCAGCGCCCGGCGGAGGAGGGGGCGGCGCATCGAGATCGGTCGTGATCGCCGAGACCGGCGTCGCGGGAACGAAGGCTCCTTCGAGGCGCACGTCGTCCAGCACGAGATCGTGCAACTCGCGCGGAGTCGCTGCCTCGCCGCGCCAGAACAGCGCGATGGCGCGGGCATCGAGATCGACGTGGAGCTCGGCGGCGGCGAGGTCGGCGAACACCGCGGTTGCATCTCGAAACCACACGCGCATCGCCGGCGCGATCCCCGGCAACTGCCACGCATGCGGCTCGCCGTCGTCGACCACGATCCGCATGCCTTCGCCGAGCCGCGCGCACGCGAGCTCGATCTCGCCGCCTTTCGAAGGGGCGAGATCGGCGACGATCACCTGCTCTCCTCCTTCGAACAGCGATATCGTGGCTCGCCTCTTCCCGCGGACGACGAGGCGCGCGCCTTCGCTCGGCCGTCGCTCGTCCCAAGTCACCTGAATGGCCGCCGGCGCCATTCGGCAAAGGACGCTGCCCGGAAGGGGAGGCACGAGATCGAGCCTCGCCGTCACCTCGACGCGCGGCGCACCCGCATCGAGCTTCATCGTCGCTTCGCCGCCGAGCAGAGCCGTTCGCTTCACGCGTCCGGCACGGTACACCAAACCGCCCACCACGGCGCGACGCGCGGCGAATGGCACCCTCGAAGCGCCGCCGCGGAGCCGCGCGGCCCACGGCGCTCGCGTGCCTTCGAGACGCACGATCGCCACGACCGATGCGCGATGCGCGGCGTCGGTGCGCATGTCGCATTCGTGCTCGGGCCCGCGGCGGGCAACACCGCATCTGGTATTTGCGCGCACAACGCCGCATCATGCGCGCCCGACATGCAGCCTGTCATGCAATCGTTCGAGCGGGCGGATCTCGTACCGTTCCAGGGCACCATGCCGAGCGGAATGCCGCCGCTCGTCAGCCGGCTCGCGCTCATCGGCGCGCCGTCGCCGCGCATCGGCTCGCCGATCACGGCCGCGAGCAACCTCGATGTCCAGGGCTTCGGCATCTTCAAGAACGACCAGCTCCTCCAGGGCGACGACGCGGGCGCGGCCCTCAAGCGCAAGAATGGCATTCTCATGGGCAGCATCCTCGCTGTCCTCTTCGGCTTTCCGGGCGTGCTGTTCGGCTCGGAGGTCGCCGCCGTCATCGGGGCGCTCGTGGGTGGGGCCATCGGGTTCTTCGTCTTCGGTTGGCTCTTCGGCCCCGATCGCGACGGCAAATCGATCATCGTCGGCACCGAAGGCTTCCAGATCGGCACCAGTAGCAGCGGCACCCTTCGCCTCGAGGTCTTCCGCTACGACGATCCCTCCGTGGTGTGGATCGAAGGGAAGGTGAACGACTACGTGGTGTTCAGCAGCGGCCCGCACGACGTGTCGAATCGCGAGGCCAATCAGGTCCGCCACACCCTCGCGGTGTACGATCGCGCTTCGTGGGCCGAGCGTGGCAGCCATTTCGTCAGCTACACGCCCGCGGCGCTCCGGGAGGGATTCCCGATCACGCCCACCACCACGCCGGGCGATCGCTGGTGGAACGAATGGATTCGCGGCTTCTTCATGGCCATCGAGCGCGGCATCGCGGTGCGCGTCGCCATGGCCGAGCGCGCTCGCAGCGCCGGCCAGCCCGTCGTGTTCCCCGCCAAGGCATCCTCGCGTCAGATCATCTGCGGCCCGCACCATTTCGAGATGAGAAACGGCAACATCGTCGAGCTCGCGGCGCCTTGGGCCTCGCTCGGCGTCGCGGTCGAGAAAGGCATCTATTCGTTCTCGGCGGACGGCCGCTCGGCCCGCGTCCCGCGCGACGAAATCGGTGACGTGCTCGTCCTCGAGCGGGTCTTTCTCAAAGACGTGAGGCGCTGACCGTCCGTTGATCCGACAAGCATGCGCCTCTTTTCGCTGCGCACGCATCGATTCCTCTGAACACAATCCCTGTCGCTGGCCACGAACGCTCGACGCGGAGACGACATGCGCATGCGTTGGATAGGGATGATGGGAATCGGCCTCGCCGGCCTCGTGGCTTGTGCCGCAGGGACCGAGGAGACCGTCGTCACCGGTGGTGGCGGCGGCGGCGGGTCGGGCGGCACCACGAGCGCATCCAGCAGCACGTCGACCGGGCGGCCCATCCTCTGCGGCAACGGGTTCAAGGAGCCCGGCGAGGAGTGCGACAACGAGGACTTCGGCGACCTCACCTGCCAGTCGTTCGGCTTCGCCTCGGGCTCGCTCGTGTGCAACGGCTATTGCAGCGTCATCGCCGCCAAGTGCCACCTCCTCGAAAACTGCTTCAACGGCGGTGACGACAACGGAAACGGTCTTCTCGACTGCGAAGACCCGGAGTGCGACGGCAACAGCGCCTGTGCCGACACGTGCACGCCGTCGACGCCCGCGGCGATCCATGTCTTCATCACCAGCAGCACCGCCGGCCGGCCCGCGGTGCACGCGGCGTCCTGCTCGGCCGCGAGCGGGAAGGAGATGATTTACCGAATCATCGCCGACCAAGACGGCAAGCTGGTGGTGAAGCTCTCGAGCAACGTCGCCGATTTCAGCATCTCGGTGCGCACGGCCTGCGGTGATGACGCGAGCGAGATCGCCTGCGCCAACAAGCCGGCAGATGGCAACGGCGTCGATCTCGAGAGGCTGGTGGTGCCCGTGACCGCGGGGACGACGTACTTCGTCATGGTCGACGGCAACACGCCCGAGGACATGGGCTTCTTCCAGCTCGTCGTCGATCGCCCCGAGAGCAACTGCAAAAACCTCAGCGACGACGACGGCAACGGCTACGTCGATTGCGACGACGCCGACCTCTGCCAGACACGCCCCGAGTGCGTCCCCGGTCCGACACCCGTGGGCGAGCCGTGTGCGCTGGCGACCGAGTGCCAAGCAAACCACAACGACCCCATCTGCTTCGGTCCGATTCAAGGTTTCGTCGGCGGTTATTGCTCCGAGTTCTGCGACCCGGTCGCGGACGATTGCGGGCCTTCCAGCGTTTGCGTCACCGGTCTTCTCGACTCGGTGCACGGGGTATGTCTCACAGCATGCATCGACGCGAGCGATTGCCGCGCGGGTTACGCCTGCGTCGATCTCGGCCTCGCACAGAAGGTGTGCACCATCGAGCCCGAGCCCGATTGCACGAACCAAACCGATGACGACTTCGACGGCAAGATCGATTGTGCCGACCCA
Organism: Minicystis rosea; assembly: GCA_001931535.1. Lineage (GTDB taxonomy): Bacteria > Myxococcota_A > Polyangia > Polyangiales > Polyangiaceae > Minicystis > Minicystis rosea. The sequence goes on along the minus strand of CP016211.1, from coordinate 3,554,010 downwards.
GATTGCCAATCGAAGCCGGCGTGCGCGCCCGGCGCCAACAAGGCCGGCGCGCCGTGCACGGCCAACACCGATTGCGCCGCCGATCACCACGATCCCATCTGCTTGAGCCTCCCGGACGGCTACTGCTCCGAGGTCTGCAACACGTTCCCCGACGACTGCCCGGCAGGCTCGGTCTGCGTCCCGGCCGGGCCGGCCGGCGAGACGGTGTGCATGGCGACCTGCACGTCACAAGCAGAGTGCCGCGCGGGCTACACCTGCCAGAGCGTCGGGATCGCCGAGGACATCTGCTGGTGAGGAGCTCGACGATGCGCCCTGTCCACGCCTTCTTCTGTGCGCTTCCCTTCGTGATCGCGATTGGCTGCGAGGCCACGAACGGCACCTCCGTCACCACCTCGACGAGCGCCGGCGGCAGCGGCGCGGGTGACTTCCAATTCGACGGTGGGCTCGTGGGCGGCGGCCTGCCCGACGGCGGCATCGTCTGCGTGCCCGGGACTGCCTTCGACGACGTCGATCAAGACGGCTTCACCCGGGCCGACGGCGATTGCGACGATTGCGATCCCAACGTGGGCCCGAATGCGGTCGAGGTCGCGACGCCGGACGGCGGTGTGCCCAAAGACGAGAACTGCAACGGATCCATCGACGAGCCGGCAGACACCTGCGATGTCGGCCTGGTGATCGACGACCTGGATCCGTTGAGCGCCGCGAAGGCCATGGATCTGTGCAAGCTCTCGTCCGGCGCCGCTAACGATTGGGGCCTCGTCTCCGCAAAGTGGGTGATGCCCGATGGAGCGCCGCCGCCGGTGGCGGAGCCCGCGGCGACCTTTTACCACCTCGGTCATGGCTTGCTCCCGCGCTTCGGCCTGGTGGTGAAGCCGCGTCACGGCGAGCGCGTGCTCGCCCTCTCGAGCGGCACCGCGCGCCAGCCCACCGATCCGGACTTCATGCCGGTGGACGGCTTCGACAAGGGCTACACCGTCAACAGCCCCGAAGGCTTTCCCAAAGAGTCTCCCGCGTGCCCCGACAAGCTCTCCGGCGAGCCGCACGACGCCGCCGGCCTGGAGCTGACGATTCACACCCCCTCGAACGCCAAAGCCTTCTCGTTCGATTTCGACTTCTTCACCTACGAGTGGTCGCACTTCATCTGCAGCACGTACAACGACTTCTTCATCGCGCTCCTCTCGCCGATCCCGGCGGGGCAGGCCGACGGGAACATCTCCTTCGACAGCCTGGGCAACCCGGTGAGCGTGAACAACGCCTTCCTCGAAGTCTGCGGCTGTCTCAACAACCCGCCGGACGACTGCATGGCCGGCGGCAAGGCGTTCCCCTGCAGCCTCGGTGACACGCAGCTCCTCGGCACCGGCTTCGGGTTCGATGGCAACGCCGGGCACGAAGATCACGGCTCCACCGACTGGCTCGTGACCACGGCGCCCGTCGTGCCGAACAGCGAGATCACGATTCGCCTCTCGGTCTACGACTCGGGCGACGGCGCGCTCGACACCACCACCCTCATCGACAATTGGCGCTGGATCGCCGAGGCCGGCATCCCAGTACGAACGATGCCCGTGGCCAAGTGAGCGGCCGGCTCGATTCATCGTTTGCGAGATATCGAGTCTAGGGGTTGCTGGAGGGCAGGGGAGATGTCTTTGGCGACGTCGATGGATGTGGAGCGCTCGTGAAGGGGTGAGCGCTCCGTAATCCTATTGGCACGTGCACATCACGGCCATTCGAGGAGCAGGGAGTCGAGCCGCCGGGCGGTGGCGCTGGGGAAATAGGAGAGCTTCTGACCGGGGACGAGGCGCAGGCCCGGCATGCGCTGCGTCAGCACCTCCAGCGCGATGCGGCCTTCGAGCCGTGCGAGCGGCGCGCCGATGCAGAAATGGATTCCGTGCCCGAAGGCGAGGTGCGGTGTCGTACGATGGATGTCGAACCGGAGCGGATCCTCGAACCGCCGCTCGTCGTGGTTCGCGGAGATGTAAGCGATCTGCAAACGCTCGCCTTTCTGGATGCGCACGCCGCCGATCTCCACATCTTCGTTCGCCGTGCGGTACATGGCGTGGATCGGCGAGGCCACCCGGAGCACCTCCTCGATGATGGGCGGGATGATCGATGGGTCCCTCCGCGCGGCGGCGAAGAGCTCCGGATCGCGCGCGAGCTCGAGCGCCGAGGCCGCGATGAGGCCGGCCGTGGTCTCGTAACCTGCGAAGATGACCTGGAGGAGCATGTTGATGATCTCGGGCATCCCGAGCGGCGGATTGAGGGCGGCCGCGCCCGTGACGATATCGGAGAGGGCATCTTCGCGGGGGCTCTTCTGCCGCTCCTCGATCGCTGCGGCGAGGTAGTGTTGATATTCGACGAAGCCGCGCGCGTGCACGACGAGCTGATCGAGCGGCTTGTGTCCGGCGAAGACCTCGGCGCTGTCGGTGGTCCAGTGATTGACCTGCGCGAGATGCTCCCGCGGTAAGCCGAGCAGATCGACGATGAAGTTGCCCGGCAACGCGATGGCGAAGGCCTCGACGATCTCCGCTCGGCCCTTCGCGGCAAACCCGTCGACGAGCCCGTCGGCGATCCCGCGGAGGATCGGCTCGAACGTGGCCAGCCGGCGCAGCGAGAGCGCTTTGGTGACGAGCGCGCGCTGGTGGGTGTGCGCCGGCGGATCGCTGGTCACGAGGCTCGGCAGGAGCGGAAACCCCTTCACGAGCTCGGCGAGCATCTCGGGCGGCGGCGGCGCCACCTGCGGTGTGATCGAATCCATCGACGAAAACCGCACCGCATCCTTGGCGACGGCGCAGACGTCGTCATGCCGCGTCACCACCCAAAGGCCGAGGGATTCGCTCCAAAACACCGGCTCTTCACGGCGTGCCCGCGCATAAAACGGGCGCGGATCCTCGAGCATCGGTGACGTGAGCGGAAAATGTTCGCGACCGCAGGCCGACGCCGTTCGGCTCGAAGGATTGGATTCGGACATGTGTAGCTCCCATGCAAGGTGTCAGAAGGCCAATTACTACAAGGCCGAAAGCCGTTTGGACAAGCGGTTACCTCGATCGTCGTCGATGACGACGGTTGCTTTCGGCGACGTGACGGCTTTCGTGCTGCGCGAAGTGAAGGGGTGAATGTCGCATAATCGATCTCGGGCGTCGACGAAGCTTGCTCGAGGGATGTCTCCGAATGTCGAACGATGGAGTCGAACCTTGGCTTCATCGATCCTCGTTTGCCGCGGGGCGCGCCGAGCCTCGGCGCGATGGCCGGCGCGTACCCCGCGGGCACGGATGTCGCGGACGGCGTTGGGCCCCGCCGGGCGAATCGTCCCTCTTTTCGAGGCGGCGATGAATTTCGCGAAGGGCCGGCGCGGGAGCGGACAAGCTGGGCGAGCGTCCCTCACGCCCGGCCGGTGCGGGTGGCACGAGGTGACGATGGAGACGTGGGCGAATGATCCGAGTCGCATACCGCATGGCCGCCGCTGTTGCGGTCCTCTTCGCCGCGTGGAGCTGCGGTGCCCGGAGCGAGCTCACGGCGCCCGTGGTCGAGAGCGACGGCGGCGCCGGGGGCGAAGGCGGCGCGGTGCCGTGCATGACGGGCATCGTGACGCTCGAGAAGGCGCACCCCGCGGTGATGTTCGTCATCGATCGATCCCGATCGATGCAGGACAAGCTCGGGAAGGGCGACGGGCAGGGGAGCCGTTGGAGCCTGCTCATCGACGCGCTCGCGTCCACGTTGCCGGCGGTGGACCAATCGATGGAGATCGGCGCGCTCTTCTATCCAGCGGGATCGGGGGGTGGCGGCGATCTGAGCTGTGTGGTGCCGGCGATTCCCGAGCTCATGCCAGCCACGGGGAACGTGGCGCCGCTGATCGGCGCCATGAATGCGCTGCCGCCCAGCGGCGGGACGCCGACGGCCGACGCGCTGGCCACGGCGGCCGGGGCGCTCTCGGTGATCCACGCGGCGACGACGGCGCGCGCCCTCGTGCTCGCCACCGACGGCGGGCCGAACTGCAACGAGGCGTTGGATCCGGACGAATGCACCTGCGCGGCGTCGGGCAACGGCTGCAAACAAAGCAAGATGTGTCTCGACGACGCGCGCACCGTGGACCGCATCGCCGCATTCTACGAGAAGGGCTTGCCCACGTACGTCATCGGGATTCAGGAGGAAGGTGACATTCAATTCACCAGCGTCCTCGATGCCATGGCCGACGCCGGCGGCCGCCCCAAAGCAGGCTCCGAGCAGCACTATTATGCGGCCCGATCGGGCGCGGAGCTGACGGCGGCGCTCGCTGCCATCCGCGATCAAGTGGGGAGTTGCACGTTCCTCACCACCTCGGTCCCCAATGACGGCGGTACGATCGTGATGCGGATGGGTGGGGTAGAGATTCCCTATGATCCGATGGGGGTCGATGGCTGGACTTGGGGAAACCGGGACAACGGAGAGGTGGTGTTGACCGGGACCGCGTGCGCGAACGCCGCCGCCGATGCGAACGCCACGCTCGAGGCCGAGGTGCAGTGCGCGAGCCCGTGAGGGGCACGCTTCAGGGCTTCGCGGCGAGCTTCGTTGCAGCGGTTGCGAACGTCTCGCTGACGTGTGGTGGCACGGGCTTCTTCTTCCAACCGAACTTCGTGTCCGCGGAGAGCTGCCGCAGCTTGGCGCCGTTCCAGCGGCGCAGCTTGGCGAGCACCGCGATGGCATCGGCAGGCATGTAGAGCTCCACCAGCTTGACGACCTCGTCCTCCGTCAGCGCCGAGGAGGCGAGCAGGACGGCGGCCCATTGAAGCTCGGCCCACCGCTTCTTGCCGAGCACGTCGCGAACGCCACGCGCCGCCAGCGCGATGGTTTGATCGCGCCCGACCGCTTCGGTCCCCAAGGCCATGAGCGCGTCGTGATCGCGCTGCCAAGGATCGGCCAGATACGGTGCCTTCAGCGGAGGGAGCACGAGAGGCCAGCCCTGGATGCTCTTCGCAGTCACGCTGCCATTCGATTTCGGCGGGGTCGGCTCGGGCGTCGATTTCGTCGTTTTGCGAGGTGTTTCGGCGGTCTTCTCGACTTCCTTGCTCGCCGTCTTCTTGGGCTTGGCTGCTTTGGCGAGTCGGGCGCGAAGCGGGGCCACTTCTTCGTCGGCGAAGCCCGCCAAGCTCCGATCGAGCTCGCTCGCCAGATCGATGTTCATGGCGCGCTCCGCCTTGGCGTCGAGGAACGCAAAGGTCCAGCGGCGGTTGCCGAGCTTTTCGAACCACGCGACGAATTCACCGAAGCCGAGCGCGAGCGGGAACGCGTCGCACGCATCCTGCACGAGATAGAGTTGCGGCCCGGCCTCGTCGTAGAGATCGATGCCAATGGCCGTCGATTCGCCGGCGACGGCCGTCACCAGCTTGAGCCGCAGCAAGAGGTTCAGACGCGCGCGTGCTCCCTTGCCGTCGAGATCGAGCTCTTGGTTGTAGAAGACATCTTGAAACGGGCCGTCGTTCAGCGCCTCGTCCGCGTCATCGAGGCTCTTCACCACGGTCGGGGGCCGGAACGCGCCACCGAACATCCCTTTCAGGCCCTCGATCGTCGCGGTCTCGGTCTTTCCATCGTGCTCGATGGTGACGGTCATTCCGTCTCCCGCTTCGTAGAAACGACGGAGCTCGTCCGGCAACCCGTTGGGGAGCGCCTTGGCGAGAGACGATTGCAGCTTCTTCAGCGCGCTCTTGGGGCGCTCGATGGATCGTTTCATGGAGGCTCGGGGCGCGGCCGCGATGGTGCGCGCGGCGTCGCGATGGACCGATGGTGTAAGCGTGCGCGGCGGGCGCGGCAAGCAACGCGGAAGCGGCGCAGATTGATCGCCCTGCGCGGCCCGATTCCATGCGACGCTCACGCGCGAGGCAGACGATGAGCGATCTCGTTTTGGTGGGCCGAAGCAGCTCTCATTACACGCGGGTGGCGCGCATCTTCGCGCTGGAGCTCGGCGTCGCGCACGTGTTCCGTCCGGTGCTCGACATGATGTCGCTGGACGCGGCGACCTACTCCGGCAACCCGGCCCTGAAGGTGCCTGTGCTCGTCGACGAGGATGGTCTGCTCGTGGGCACCGAGAACATCTGTCGTGTGCTGGCGCTTCGGTCCGGGAAGCGATCGAGCGTCGTGCTCCGCGGCGACGTCACTGCGCGGATCGTCATGAACGCCGAGGAGATGGCGCTGCACGTGATGGCGACCGAGGTGGCGGTCATCATGGCGAAGATGGGGGGCGACGATCGTGCGGTGCCACCGAAGGTCCAGCGCAGCCTCGAAAACGCGCTCGGCTTCTTGAACGAGAACATCGACCGCGCCCTCGCCGCGCTCCCGGCCGAGCGCACGCTGAGCTTCCTGGAGGTCGCGCTCTTCTCCACGCTGACGCACCTCCCGTGGCGGCAGGTCATGGATGTGGCGGCATACGAGCGGCTCGCTGCGTTCTGCGCGCGCTTCGGCGAGCGCGCGGGCGCGCGGGAGACGGAGTATCGCTTCGACGCAGCGTGATCCGATCAGCGCCGCCGGCCCATCATCGCCAGCGCGTTGCGTACGGGGCCTCGCCCCGATCGGCCGGCGGTGACCGGATCGACCTCCGCCACGAGCAGCGTCAGCGCCTTCACGCGCACCTTGGCTTCCGCGGCTGTCGCGGTGTCCGCCTGCGCTTCGGCGAGGGCCGCCATGCGCCGGCTCACGGCGAGCGCGGCGGGCAGCGCGCGCACCGTCACGTAGGCGGCGCAGAGATCGCGCAGCACCGGGAGCGCATCCGGCGCGATGGAGGCGGCGGCCTCGAGATCGGCGATGGCTTCGTCGGTCCGGCGCAGCTTCGCGCGCAGGCGACCGCGGGCCGTGAGCGCGTCGGCGAAGCCGGGGACGTGGTCGAGGCCGACGGCGTACGTGCGCTCCGCTTCGCGTGTGTCGCCCCGCGCTTCGTAGAGCGCCGCGAGCCCGAGATACGCGGTCGCGTACGTGGGATCGAGACGAATGGCTTCGACGTACCGCGCGACGGCGGTCTCGGCCTCGCCGCGCGCCGTGTGATCGCGGGCTTGGCGAGCGAGCTCGGCGGCCTGCGTGGTGGCCCAGCTCGTCGAAGGCGGCGGCGGAACGTCGGCGCGTGCGGGGCGAGACACGAGGAACGCCGCCGAGATCGCGAGGACCGGAGCAAGCGCGCGCACCGCGGGATCGTATCCGGGCGACAGGAGAGCGCAACCGTCGCGGCTTCGGCCCGTGCGAAGATCGCGACCGGATCGTGCTCTCGGCCGCGATGCCCGCGATTGTGGGCGATGCCGTTCGCGCCTCGCGTTGCCGCGTTCCGTGCGCGTGGCCACGTGAAGGGGGCGCGCGTTCGCGGCGCGGCGCCTCGTTTGCCGCGGGTCTCCTCACTCGTGTAGGCTGAGGTGGCGTCGGCTGTGCGTGCGGCGCTCCTTGCACATGGCGACCTGTCCCACTTGCCGCGTCCGCTACCCCGACGACGTCCAGACCTGCGCTGCCGACGGCGCCGTGCTCGTGCCGGACGAGATCGTCGCCGCGGCCGATCTCGAGCTCGCGCCCGGGCAAACCGTCGGCGAATACCGTGTCGAAGGCAAGCTCGGGAGGGCGGCTTCGGCGCGGTGTACCGCGCGGTCCACCCGCTCATCGGCAAGGCCGCGGCCATCAAGGTCCTCAACAAGCAGTACTCGTCGAACCCGCAGATGGTGTCGCGCTTCGTCGCCGAGGCGCGCGCGGTCAACCAGATCCGGAACCGCAACATCATCGACATCTTCTCGTTCGGCGCGCTCTCGGACGGCCGGCAGTACTACGTCATGGAGCTGCTCGACGGCTCCCCGATGGACGCGTACTTACACCGTAAGGGACGCCTCTCGCCGGAGGAGGCGATGCCCATCTTCCGCGGCATCGCCCGCGCCATCGACGCGGCCCACGCCGCCGGCATCGCGCATCGCGATCTCAAGCCGGAGAACGTCTTCTTGGTGATCGAGGACGACGAGACCGTCTTCCCCAAGCTCCTCGACTTCGGCATCGCCAAGCTGCTCGGCGAGTCGGCGACGAGCAGCCACAAGACGCGCACCGGCGCGCCGCTGGGCACGCCGTATTACATGTCCCCGGAGCAGTGCCGCGGTCGCAACGTCGATCACCGCACCGATCTCTATTCGTTCGGCGTCCTCGTCTTCGTCTCGCTCACGGGCAAGCTCCCGTTCGAGGGCGAGGACGTGATGGAGCTCCTCATCAAGCACACCAGCGCGCCGCCGCCCAAGCCGTCGGAGGTGTGCCCCGGTCTTCCGGCCGCGCTCGACGCGCCGGTGCTCGCGTTCCTCGAAAAGGATCCGGCGCAGCGTCCCGCGTCGCTCGGCGCCGGCCTCGATGCGCTGGCGCAGGCGGCCGCGTCGGCGGGGTTCGACGTGAAGGTCTCGGCGCGCGCGGCCTCTGGCGTGAGCTCGAAGAGCGGCGCGCAGGTGCGCGTGGGGAGCTCGACGCCCGGCGACAACGCGATGTTCGATGCGCGTACGGTGCTGCAGGACGACGGCTTGAAGACGATCCTCTCCGCCGAGTCCGCGCCCAAGCCCGCCGGTGGTCGGACGATGATTTATGGCATCGCCGGCGTTGTCGGCCTGCTCGCGGTCGGCGCCTTCGCCATGTCGCGCTCGAAGACGCCGGCGACGGCGGCGATGATCACGACGGCCGCACCGTCCGCGCCCGCGGCGATCGCCACCACCACGCCCGTCGTCAAGACGGCCGATCCCGCGCCGACCGTGACGCCGATCGTGGCCGCCGAGCCGCAGCCTGCGGCCGCCGCCGACGTGGAGCTCACCATCGAGTCGACACCGAAGGTAGTCGACGTCTACCTCGGCGGAACGAAGCTCGGCACCTCGGCCACACCCATCAAGATCAAGCGCTCCGATGGCAAGGTGAAGCTCACCTTCAAGGCGCAGGGCTACACGCCGCGCGATCTGGAAGTGCCCGTGTCCGCGAACTCCATCGTGGGCGTCGAGCTCGCCAAGGTCGCAGGCGGCGCCGCCAAGAAGAAGTCGGATCTCGAGTTTTGATGCTGGCTCGCAGGGAAACGAGCAGCGGAGCCTGCGCTCCGAGGAGCACGCGTGATGCTTGTCTTGCGTTGGGGTAAGGCCGCGGGGATCCTCGCGCTCGGCACGCTCGGCTGCACCGAGCTCAGCGTCGTGCAAGAGGGCATGTGCGGCAACGGCGTGGTCGAGAAGGGCGAGGACTGCGACCAGAAGGACGGCACGTCCGAGGGCGACGCGTGCGGCCAGCCCGACACCAGCGGCGAGTGTCGTTACATCTGCAAGCACCTCGGTGGCCTCTCGTGCCCGGAGGGTTTCCGCTGCGGCAACGACGACATCTGTCGCAAGCCCGTCGATCCGATGACGTGGACGCAGGTGTCGATCCCCGAAGGCCGATGCGAGGAGCTGCTCGTCACCGACTTCGACGGCGACGGCATCAACGACGTGATCGCCGTCGCGCCGCCGACGGTCACGGTCCACTACTTCGAGAAGAGCCGCGCCTCCACGCAGGGCGACACGCTCGTCATTCAAAGTCCGCACGCGTCCGTCGGCTCTCTCACGCAGCCCACCGAGACCATGGACGGCGGCACCTCGAGCTCGTCCACCGCGTCACCCACGCTGGCCGTCAACCTGAGCCGCGGTCTCTCGCTCTTCACCGGGCAGAGTGATCGCACGCTCGCGCCTTCGGCGTACGCGTCGGTGTCGCTCGACAAGGCCAACTACCGCGTCGCGCCCTTCCTCTACGAAGACGGGCTCAGTCTCGGCGTACCGCTCACCGGGTTGTTCGCGTACACCGCGACGGGCTTGGTCGCGATGACGCCGCCCGACGATCCGATCCCCCTCGCGGCGTTTCCCGGGGCGGAGACCCTTGCGGGCGACGGCGTCGTGGCGCGCTTCGACGGTGGCAAGTGCGACGGCATCGCGCTGCCGTTCAACGACCAGAGCCGCGGGCACGTGCTCGTCTATTCGCCGTGCGCCGTGCTCGAAAAGCCGCCGACGGCGGTGACGCCCATCGACGTCGCGCTCCCGCCCAGCGTGAAGCTCTGCGTGGACAGCGGCATGGACATGCCGCCGCCCAACCAGCGCTGCCATCCGCTGCACGTGGTCGACATCAACAGCGACGGGCGGCCGGATCTCGTGGCGGTCGACGACAAGTACCAGCTCCACCTCGCCTTCGGTCACGACGACGGGACGTTCGGGGCCACGCCCGCGCTCACGAACAACGCCTTCTCGCTCGCGTACCCGATGTCGAACGCGATCAAGTCCCCGCCGATCGCGGTGGGCGATCTCAACGGCGACTGTGCGCTCGACGTGGTCGACGATCAGAGCATCTGGCTCAGCTACGGATTGCTCCAGGGCGACTGCGCCGCCGACGGCGTGCGCTCCACGGGGGTGTACGTCGACTTCGCCAAGACCGAGGATCCGCACAGCTGGACCGAGGCGAAGATCGCCGACATGAACAAGGACGGCATCCCCGATGTCGTCGTGGCCTCGTCGCAGAGCTCGGGCATCACGCTGTACGCCGGCACGGGGATGACGCTGTTCAACCCGTTCCGCATCGTCACGTCGGCGCCGATCAAGGAGCTCACGGTGGGCGACTTCGACGGCGACATGGTGAACGATCTGGCGTTCGTCGAGCTGGGCCAGGTCGATCCGGAGACGAACCTCCCGTACGACACGGTGCTGATGTCGTTCGGCGCGATCGTCGGCGCGCCGACGGAGCCCGTGGCCATCGCCGACATCCGCGGTGTGTCGCAGCTCCTGCCGACGTACGAGCAGCGCATCTATCCCGATCTCATCCGCGACCTCTACGTCGTCTCGGCCTCCGGCGCGGAGGGGATGATGAGCACGAACCTCTACGTCTTCCCCGGCGACACCGGCCGTCAGATCGACGCGCCTTACTACCTCGTGCAGCCGCTGGCGAAGTCGAACATCGACGTGCCCACCCGCTCGGTGATCGGATCGTTCAGCGGTGACAAGAATTACCGCGACATCGCCGTGTTCGCGAGGCCCATCGAGGCGGCTTGTCCGACGCCGGAGAGCTGTGTCTCGCGCTTGTGGCTGCTGCCGACGGGCAAGAGCGCCTCCATCGAGCCGGCCACCTCCGACGCGCCCAACGCGCCCAAGGTCACCACGCTCCCGACGTCGCTCTCCGGCGCGAGGGACGTGCTTCTCGGAAACCTCGGCCCACAGGTGAAGGGTGGGCACGACGTGCTCGTGCTCGCCGGTCAGGAGAAGGCCGGCGCCACGCTGCTCGTGACGGCGACCGTCGCCGACGGCGCCCTCGCGATGGCGAGCTCCGCGTCGCTCGAGGGGATCGGCATCATGGACGATGCGAACCGCGTCGAAGCGAAGCTGATCACGGCCGACGTGAACCATGACGAACACCTCGACGTGATCCTGGTCTCGCCCACCGGCGGCATCGCCGTGGTGCTGTGGGACGAGGGCAAGAACGCGCTCGACGTGTCCGTGCCGAAGCGGGTGACGATGGAGGAGCTCGAAAAGCTCGGCTGCGGCATGACGAGCATCAACGCGCCTGCGAACATGCGGCCTTCTCTCGCCGCCACCGTGCTCGTCTCGCCGAGCGGCGAGGCCACGATCCTGGCCGTGGAGCCGGACGCGGCTTATGCGATCGCCTACCGCAACAGTGAGCTCGAGGCTTCGTGTCGTCTGGATCTCGCCGGCGGCTACGCCATCGCCACGGCCGACTTCGACGGCGATGGCATCGAGGACGTCATCATCAGCGAGAGCAACGGCCTCGACGTGTACTACGGCAACTCGGTCCCTGCCGGCGGCTTCGCCGACGTCGACACCACCTCGGGAGACGCGCAATGAACCGCTGGATCCGCGTCGCGGCGGCCGCCGCCGTCCTCGCGCTCACGCCCGCGACCGCGCTCGCGCAGGACGCCACCGAGCAGGCGAAGACCATGTTCAACGTCGGCGCGGCGGCCTACGAGAGCGGCAAGTACCCGGCCGCCATTCAGGCCTTCACGGAGGCTTATCGGCTCTCGCCGCGCCCCGGGATCCTCTTCTCGATCGCGCAGGCATATCGGCGGCAGTTCACGGCCGACAAGCAGGCGGCGAACCTGCGCGCGGCCATCAAGCACTACCGCGAATACATTGCGAAGGTGGAGCAGGGCGGACGAAGGGCCGAAGCCGTGCAGGCCTTGAGCGAGCTCGAGCCGATGGCCGAGCGCCTCGGCTCCTCGGGCGACGCCGCGCCCGCTACGCCCGCCGCGCCCGAGCGTCGCGCTCCGACGCAGCTCATGGTCTCGGCGCAGACGAAGGAAGCGACCATCACGCTCGACGGCGGCAAGCCTCTGGAGGCGCCGCTCATCGCCGAAGTGAAGGCCGGCAAGCACCGCATCCACCTCGAGGCGCCCGGCTTCTTCCCCGAGGAACGCGAGGTGCAAGCCGCCGAGGGTGGCGTGGTCGCGCTCGACATCGCCATGCGCGAGAGGCCCGGCCTGCTCACCGTCGTTTCGCGCGACGGCGCCGACGTCTCCATCGACGGTCGCCTCGTGGCCACCACGCCGCTCGCACGCGCCATCGAGGTCCCGCCGGGCCGACATTTCGTGGCCGTCACCAGGCGCGGCTACAAGGCGTTCACGGACGAGATCGATCTCGGCCGCGGCGAGGAAAGGCGCGTCGACGCCCACATCGAGCTCACCAAGCAGCGCATCGGCGCCTACGTGCTCATGGGCGTCGGCGCGGCCACCGCGCTCGGCGGCGGCGGGGTCGCCGCGCTCGCCATTCACGAGCAACAGGAAGCGCAGACCCTCGACCAAAAGCGCATGGCCAAGGGCGGCCTCACGTCCGACGAGCTCGAGCAATACAAGTCCCATCAGCGCCGCCGGGACGAGCTGCGCGGCGCGGCCGCCGTCGCCTTCGGCGGCGCGATCGTCCTCGGAGGCACCGCGGTGCTGATGGCGATCTTCGATCAGCCCACGATCGAGAAGGCCCATCGCGACAGCGCTCCGAGCTCTGGATCGCCGTCGCCCACGCCCGCGAAGGATCGACCGATGGAGATGTCCGCCGTGCCGCTCATCGGGCCGGGGTTTTACGGCATGTCGCTGTCGGGGAGCTTCTGAGCCCACGGCGCGGCCCGCCGATGCCCAGGATGCTGGGCGTCGACGATGACCGCACCGATGGAGCGAGGCTCAATTCGCGCGGCGCTTCTGCTGCGCGTCCTCGGCCATGTCGTCCTCGAGCTCGCTCCCACGCGAGCCGTCGCGGCGCGCCAGCCGGAGCGCTTCACGCAGGCCGTGCTTGAGGTTGCGCAGCGTGCCCAGGTCGCCGAAGTCGACGCCGATGTCGACGAGCGTCTCGGCCACGGCGGGCCGGATCCCGGTGAGCACGCAGCGCGCGCCGATGATCTCGACCTTGCGCATCAGCTTCATCAGGTGGTCCGCCGTCTTGGTGTCGACGATGTCCACGCCCGTCAGATCCACGATGACGAAGCTCGCCTGCGTCCGCGCGACCTCGCCGAGCAGGCGCTGCACCATGTCCGCCGTGCGGCGGGAGTCGACCACGCCGATGATCGGCATTGCGAGCACGCCTTCCCACACCTCGAGGACGGGGTTCGACAGCTCGTCGATCGAGTAACGCAGCCGATCGATGAGCTGGCTCTTGGCCTCCTCGCCGGCAGCGAGCTGCTCGTTCCGCGTGCGGAGCTCCGCCTCGAGCGCGCGCTGCACGGTGACGTCGAGCATGCACCCGACGGCCGCGAACACGTTGCCGGCCTCGTCGCGCAGCGGGCTCCACGCAGCCTGCATGCGCTTGTCGCCGCTGATGCGCGAGTTGCGGACGATGACCTCCTCCTCGACGTCCTCGCCGCGCAGGCCGCGCACCATGCCGCTGCTCTCCATCGGCAGCGGGGTCACGCCGTCGAGCTCGAAGATGCCGTAGGCGTTCGCGGCGTCGTCCTTCGTGTGCTGCGTGATACCGCCGATGAACCGCGAGTGCGTCGGGTTCATGTGCAGGGTCTCGATCTGCTGGTTCACGACCATGACGCCGATCGGGAGCGCGTCGATGATCTGCCGGTAGAGCGACTCGGCGCGCGCGCGGGCCTTCTCGGCCTCGAGCGCGGCCAGCTCGAAGCGCTTGCGATCGGTGATGTCGAGCGCCTGGCCGTACCAGAGGACGAAGCCTTCGTCGTCCTTCTCCACCGTGGCGTGGCTCTCGATCCAGCGGAGCTCGCCGTCGCGGCGGCGCATGCGGCAGCAATAGACCATCGGCGCGCCCGACCGAATGCCCTCTTGGATCGCCGTCTCGAGCTCCGGGAGATCTTCGGGCACGATGATGCCTTTGATGACGTCGGGGTCGGCCCACAGCTGCTCCTCGGGGACGTCGTAGAACGCGGCCGCACGAGCGTTGAGATAGAGCCACTTGCTCTTCCCCGTCGCCGGATCCATCCGGGAACAGAACGTTGCGCCCGGCATGCGATCCAGCATTTGCGTCATCACCGCGATGTTTACGCTTTCCGACACGATCCCTCCTCTTCTTCGTTCTTCGTGAGGCGCAGGCTCCGGCGCGCGCCGCGCGCTCCCCACCCGCGAGAGCACCCTCAGGTGAGCGCTCCGCGCGCTGAGCCGGCGAAGCCTTCAGAGATACAGCGTCGGCGAGGTTCGTGTGCGTTCGAGAGCGTGTTTCCTGCGGGCGCGGTGAGATCGCAGACAGAGGTTCGGGTGGCGTGGTGGCCCGCTGCACCGAAGGCTCCTCGAGACATCGGGAGCAGCCCTGATGGTGTGGGGTGAGCGTCGTCGCGTGCGCTCTCCATCGCGAGGATCGAGACGCCGCTCGCGCGTCACTGCATTACGACCGCCGCGCGCGTGCGGCGCGATCACGGGCATCCGCCCAGCAGCTCGCGATCGCGCCGCTTAGAACAGCTCCGACGCCACGCCGTCCGTCCAGATCCGCGCGCGCGCCGGCACCCGCACCCGCCCAGCCTCCATCTCGAGCCGGCCGCGCGCGAGCAGCTTGTCGGCCGCGCGCCGCCGCGCCGGCGGCCATGCATCCACGCCGAGCGTGCTGGCCGCGCGATCCAGATCCAATCCATCCGCGAGCCTGAGCCCGAGCATGATGCGCTCGCGCAGCCGCGTCTCCGCATCCAGCTCCTCGCGCTCGCTCTCCAGCGCATCGCCGGACTGCGCCGCCGCCGCCCAGCGGATGGGATCGCGATGGTTGCGATAGCGAACCGCCGCGCCGCCCTCGGTGCTCAGCGTCCCGAACGCCGCGCATCCGAGGCCGAGGTAATCATCGCCGCGCCAATACCCGAGGTTGTGCCGCGCCTCCTGGCCGGGCTTCGCGTAGTTCGAGATCTCGTAGTGCGCGAACCCGCGCTGCACGAGCGTCTCTTCGACCGCGAAGAAGGCCTCGGCCACCGAATCGTCGGCCGCGATGGGCAGCTTCCCGCGCTTCGCCAAATCGCCGAACTGCGTCCCCGGCTCGATCGTCAGGCTGTACGCCGACAGATGCGTGACCCCGAGATCGGCCACCCGCGCCACCTCGGCCGCTGCGGTCGCCGGTGCATCCGCGTTGGCGCCGGCCGCGACCCCGTAGATCAGATCCGCGCTCACCCGCGGCACGCCTGCGCGCACGGCCGCCGCCACAGCCGCGAGGCCGCCGTCTGGATCGTGCAATCGACCGAGGAATCGCAGCCGATCGGCGTCGAGCCCCTGCACCCCGATGCTGAGGCGGTTCACCCCGGCATCGACGAGCATGCGGGCCCGCTCTTCATCGAGCGACGTCGGGTTGCACTCCGCCGTGATCTCCACCTCCGGATCCCGCGCGTCGGAAGCGTCGAGGATGGCGCGAACCACCCGCCCGAGCTGCGCCGGCTCCCAGAGCGAAGGTGTCCCACCGCCGATGAAGATCGTCGCGAGCCGCCGCCCCGCGAGCGCAGCGCGCCGCCGCGAAAGCTCCGCGATGACGGCATCCGCGTAGCCCACGTGGTCGATGGTCTCGCGCTCGCGCGCGAAGGACACGAAGTCGCAGTACGGGCACTTCTTCAGGCAGTAGGGGAAGTGGACGTACACGCCGATCGGCTGCATCGGCGCGTTCTACATCCGCCGGCGCCTAGACGCACGGTGCGTGGTGTTCGGCTCAGCCCGCGGCCGAGCGCCCGCGAAATTCACGCGAAATCCCGGGCAGCCGCCTCCCGTGGGCCGCAGCGGCCGACCGCTTGCGAAAACCGGGCCCAGCAGATTTGCGATGCACGGATCGCAGTGTTAGCGTGACAAATGCGGATGTTGTCGCGATGTAGGCGCACAGTGCCGCAGGCACGAGCAACATGCTTTCGTTGAACGAGCTGGTCGATCGGGTACGTACATATCAACCGGGGGCCGACGTCGACCTGATTGCGCGGGCGTACGCTTACGGGGAGCGGGCCCACGACGGTCAGACGCGCAAGAGCGGGGAGCCGTATTTCTCGCACCCCGCGAGCGTGGCCGGGATCATCACCGGGCTGAAGCTGGACACGGCCAGCGTCTGCGCCGGCCTACTGCACGACGTCGTCGAGGACACCCTCGCGACGACGACGGACATCGAGCGCGAGTTCGGGCAGGAGGTCGCCTTCCTCGTCGATGGTGTCACCAAGCTGTCGAAGATCAACTTCGCCTCGAAGGAGGACCGCCAAGCGGAGAACTTCCGCAAGATGGTGGTCGCCATGGCGCGCGACATCCGCGTGCTCCTGGTGAAGCTCTGCGACCGCCTCGACAACATGCGGACCCTCGAGCACATGAAGCCCGAGGCGCAGGATCGGATCTCCCGTGAAACGATGGAGATCTACGCTCCCTTGGCGAACCGCCTCGGCATCGCCCGCTTCAAGAGCGAGCTCGAGGACCTGAGCTTCCGTTACTTGGAGCCCGACGCCTACGCCGACCTGGAGAAGAAGATCCAGACGACCAAGGCCGAGCGCGACAAGTACATCGCCGATGTCTCCAAGATCCTCACGGGCAAGCTGGCCGAGCAGGGCTTCGCCGCCGACGTCACCGGCCGGGCGAAGCACCTCTATTCGATCTGGCGCAAGATGCAGGCGCAGCAGTGCGACTTCGACCAGGTCTACGACGTCATCGCCTTCCGCTGCTTGGTCGAGTCGGTGGCCGAGTGCTACGCGACCTTGGGCGTCATCCATTCGCAGTACACGCCCGTCCCAGGCCGCTTCAAAGACTACGTCGCGCTCCCCAAGCCGAACATGTACCAGTCGCTCCACACGACGGTCATCGGCCCCGGCCGCGAGCGTATCGAGGTGCAGATCCGCACCCACGACATGCACCGCGTCGCCGAGCAGGGCATCGCCGCGCACTGGAAGTACAAGGAGAACAACTCCGGCGGCATCGATCCGAAGGACGCGGCCCGCTTCGGATGGCTGCGGCAGCTCCTCGAGTTCCAGAAGGAGCTCAAGGATCCGGCCGAGTTCCTCGAGAGCGTGAAGGTCGACCTCTTCCAGGACGAGGTCTACGTCTTCACGCCCAAGGGTGACGTCCGCGTCTTCCCCCGCGGCTCGACGCCGATCGACTTCGCCTACGCCATCCACAGCGAGGTCGGCGATCACTGCAGCGGCGCGCGCGTCAACGGCGCCATCGCGCCGCTCCGCTACAAGCTGCGCAACGGCGACGTCGTCGAGGTCATGCAGAACCCCAGCCAGCATCCCTCGAAGGACTGGCTCGACTTCGCCGCCACCGGCCGCGCCAAATCGAAGATTCGCGCCTTCCTCCGCACGGAGCAGCGCGATCGCTCGCTCAAGCTCGGCAAGGAGCTGCTCGAGAAGGAGATGCACTCCCGGCAGATGAGCCTCGCCAAGCTCAGCAAGTCGCCGGACGAGATGCGCAAGGTCACCGAGAAGTTCGGCGTCTCGAACGAGACCGAGCTCTACATCTCGCTGGGCTACGGCAAGGTCAGCCCGCGCGCGGTGACCGAGTTCCTCGCGCCGCCGAAGGACGGCGACAAAGGCGCCGAGCCGCCGGCCTCCATCCGAGAGGGCCGCATCGAGTCGCTGGTCCGCAAGGTCACCGGCAAGGACGCGCAGGGCATCCGCCTCAACGGCATCGACGACGTCCTGGTCCGCTACACCAAGTGTTGCAACCCGCTGCCCGGCGACGAGATCATCGGGTTCATCACGCGCGGTCGCGGCATCACGGTGCACCGGCGCAACTGCCCGAAGGCCTTCGACACCGATCCGGAGCGCCGCGTGGAAATCTCGTGGGACGCGCGCGCCAAGATCAACCGGCCCGTGCAGATCCGCGTGATGACGGCCAACCGCCCCGGCATCCTGGCGACGGTCGGACACGCCTTCCACGAGCAGGGCATCAACATCAGCGAAGCGAGCTGTCGCGCCAGCGACGACGGCCGCGCCATGAACACCTTCACGTTCCTCTGCTCGGACCTCGCCCAGCTCAAGAACGTGATCCGCCAGATTCAGCGCATCCCCGGCGTGATGGCCGTCGAGCGCACCTGACCCGAACGGCCACCTTCACGACGCGCACCGATCGCAGCCTTGCGGTTGGTGCGTGAGCGTGGAGCCGCGAAGGACGATCAGGGAGCAGGCCAGGGATAGACGCGCTCCGGCGCGCGGGCCGCGAGGCTCTTGCTAGGCAGGCATCGGACAGCCATGCTCGATGAGGGAGCGTGAGCCGTAGGATCGGTGTGGAATTCGATGTCTTCTCAAAAAAACGTGTCGACATGGCCTCTTCCGATGAACGTCGAGGTGATGCCATGTCGATGATCTGCTCGAGAGCCATTGTGAAAATGGGAATGCGACGAGCAACGAAGTCGGTCGCTGCGGCGCAGCGGGCATGCCGTCGATTCCAACGTATGTCGTAGAGGGAAGCTGCTCGATCCTGCTCAATCGGATGGCGGCGGGGGCTCACATCGCGCGGGTGAGGGGGCGGCCTTTGTCGCCGTTCGGCTCGTGGCGGGCGGCGAGGTCCTGGATGCGGCGGACCAAGGTGTTGACGTCGCGTTGCTTGACCTTGCCACCGGCGTCGGCGCGATCGCAGAAGAAGGTTCGACAACCGAGGGGGCGCGCTTCGTAAGCAGCGCAGCGGCCGGCGGCGTCGAGCATCGGACAAGTCCGCTCTTCGGAGATCACGGGCAACGTCACGCGTGAGGTCGAGGTGCCATCGGGATCGCGGCCCACGGTGGGGGCGCGCTTCCACGAGCGCATGCCGCCGCGGGCGGCGATGGCGCGCCGCAGGGCGAGAAGCTCGATGGACGTTACGTAGGGCTCGCGGCCGGTGATGCCGAAGCGACAGCACTCCGTCGAGGCTGGGCAGCTCCAGCCCCAGAAGAGCGCGTCCGCGTCGCGGTAGACTTCGGTGAGCGCGGTGAGGAGGTCGTCCGTCGGGTCGGGCGTGGTTCGCCGAGACATGCGGGCGCAATCTGCCAGGGGCGGCCGCGTTCGCCAAGCGGTGGCCGCCGGGCTGGGCGGATGTTGGGAAAGCGCTACGCTCACGCTCGAATCATGGCGAACATGGCCTCGTCGCATCCCCGCCTTCGTGCCGTCGAGAGCATCTTCGTGCAGGATCGGGCGCGCGGACGCGTCCTGATGCTGCGCGACACCGAGGGCATCGCGCCGGGCGCCGTGGTCGTGCCTGCGCACCTCGCGGTCGTGATCGCCTGCTTCGATGGACGCCGAACGCCTGCGCAGATCGCGGCCGATGTCGGCCGCACCTCCGGGCACGCGATCACGGCGGCGCTGGTCACGCAGATCGCGAGCGAGCTCGACGCGGCCTTCATGCTCGAGACGCCGCGCTTCCGCGCGCGTCGTGACGAAGTGGTGCGCGCGTTCACCGAAGCGACGGTGCGGCCGGCGTCGCATGCAGGGGGCGCTTATCACTCCGATCCAGGCGATCTCGTGCGCTACATCGAGGACGAGTGTCTCGCGCGCGCGCCGGCTCGTCCGCGCGATGGAGCCATCGTCGGGCTGTGCGCGCCGCACATGGATCTATGGCGCGCGGCGGCGGGCTACGGGCACGCGTACCGCGCGCTCGCGGAGCGGCTCGACGAGCGCGTGGACACGTTCGTGCTCCTCGGGACGTCGCACGCGCCCATGGGCCGGCCCTTCGCGATCTGCGCCAAGGCCTTCGACACGCCGCTCGGCGCGCTCGAGCCCGATCATTCGGCGCTCGATGCGCTCTCGTCGGCGAGCCGCTTCGACGTGCGCGAGGACGAGTATCTGCACAAGGGAGAGCATTCGCTGGAGTTCCAGGCCGTGTTCCTGCGGCACGCACTGGGGGCGCGGGCGGCGGACGCGCGCATCGTCCCCATTCTCTGCGGGCTCGGGGATGCGCAGGCACGCGGCCGCGATCCGGCGCTCGATGCGGATGCCGAGTCGTTCATCACGGCGCTGCGCCGGCTCGTGGAGGATCGCGACGGGCGCGTGATGATCATTGCCGGCGCCGACTTGGCGCATGTGGGCCCGCGGTTCGGGGATGCGCGCCCGCTCGACGAGCGCGCCCGCGAGCGGCTCGGCGCGCGGGACGGAGAGTCGATCGACCTCGCGCTCCGGCGCGACGCGCCCGGCTTCTTCAAACACGTCGCCGCTGATCTCGCGACCCGAAGGGTGTGTGGGCTCGGGCCGATTTACACGATGTTGCGCGTGCTTCCGGGCGGTCGCGGGGAGCGGCTCAACTACGATCAGCACATCGATCCCGACGAGGGCTCGATCGTGAGCCACGCCTCCATCGCGTTCTCTGCCTGAGCGTCTCGGAGCGCGGCAGCCGGTGCATGGCGCGCCGGGTGAGTGGTAGCATCGCGGGATGGATTCCGTGCCGCAGCCGGTGCCGCGAAGGTGCGAAAAGCACGGCGTCGTGCTCGATCCGTTCGGTCACTGCGTCATCTGCAAGCGCGAGGATGCAGACGGTGAAGAGGGTACCAGTGCGCGGAGGGCCGTCGGCGCGCTGCTCCTGCTCGCGCTCGTCGTGGCCTGCGTGCTGTTCTACAAAGGCACGATGGGCTCGAGGGAGCCGCCCGTGGCGCGCGTCGAGGTCGCGGCGTCGTCCGCTCCTCGGCCGGCGGACCCGATCGAGGATCGCAGCGCGCCGGAGGAAGAGGAGCGCGCCCGCGTCCAGGCCCGCGAAGTCGACGAGCGACGCGCGGCGATCGAGCGGAAAATGCGGGAGATGCCGATTCGCGTCTACGTCTCGAAGGACTGTGCGCTCTGCCGAACGGCGACCGACTTCATGAAGACGAAGGGGTACACGTTCACCGAGATCGACGTCGATGCGGACGCGGCTGCCCTCGCCACCATGCGCAAGCTGAACCCGAAGAACACCGTGCCCACCATCGCGGTGGAGGACGACGTGATCGTCGGCTTCGGCCCGGGTGTGGTGATGGGCGCCTTGTATCGAAGCGCCGAGAAGAAGGTGCGGTGATCCGCAGGCCGAGCGATCACGATGGGGCCGCAAGCGGTCCCATACCCCGCGCCGGACCAGGCGGCGCTTGATCAGTTCAACGCGGCGTCGGGGCGGCGGATCAACGGGCGCACGAGCACGAAGGGCTGGACGATGAGGCTCTCGAACTTGGCCTCGGGCTCGGCGCGGAAGCGGGCGAGATCCTGCGAAGTGGGCTTCTTCAAACGCTGCTCTTCGATCCAGCGGCCGACGCGCGACGCGTCGTCGGTCGCCACGGCGACGCCGACGTCGAGCATGTCGAGATCATCGGCGACGATGATCAGCGCATCACGCGCCGCGTGGGCGGCGAGATCGCTCCAGAACACCTCGCCGAGAAAGGTCGCAAGCCGCTCGCGCATGGGCTCACCCTAGCAGCGGTCCGCGCACCGTGCCTCGGTAGACTGCCTCGTAGCGGCGGGCGACGCCGGTCCAGCTCGGCGCGGCCCGCATCGCGCGGGCGCGCAGCGCGTCCCAGCCGGGCAGGGTCATGGCGTGGAGCGCGCGGCGTGTCGCGGCCGCGAGCGCAGGCGCGGTCGCTTCGTCGAAGAGGAAGCCGGTCCCCGTCGCAAGGTCCGGCGAGGCATCGGCGATGGTGTCGGCGAGCCCGCCCGTGCGCCGCGCGATGGGGAGGGCGCCGTAGCGCTGCGCTTCGAGCTGCACCACGCCGCAGGGCTCGAACCGCGAGGGCATCACCACGAGATCGGCCGCAGCCAAGAGCCGGCGCGCGTCGTCGTCATCGACGCGACCGAGGAATACCGCGCGGCCCGCCGCCCGCGCCGTGGCCTCCGCAATGGCGCGCTCGTGGGCCGGATCTCCCGCGCCCGCCACAATCACGACAGCACCCGCTGTCACGATTGCAGGGAGGGCTTCGGCCAGTAGATCGGTGCCTTTCTGATCCACGAGGCGACCGAGCGAGGCCACGAGCGGGCGATCGGCGGCGAGCCCGACCGTCTCGCAGAACGCCGCTTTGCAGCGCGCCTTGCCGCCGAGATCGTCGGGATCGAAGCGCGCGGTGAGCGCGGGATCGGTGGCGGGATTGAAGATGTCCGTGTCGATGCCGTTGGTGATGCCCACGAGATCGCGCGCGCGAGCGCGGAGCACGCCGTCGAGCGCCTCGCCGCGCTCGGGCGTGCGGATCTCGCGCGCATACGTCGGCGAGACGGTGGTGATGACGTCGGCGCCCACGAGGCCCGCCTTGAGGAAGTCGACGCGACCGAAGAGCTCGAGGGTTTCGGGGTGGAAGCTCTCGCGGCCAAGTCCGAGCCACGCGAGCGCCTCGGGCGCGAAGACGCCTTGAAAGGCGAGGTTGTGCACCGTCATCACGGTGCGTGGCCGCGGGCCATCGATTCGGCGCAGCAGATAGGGAATGGGCGCCGCGGGCCACTCGTGCGCATGCACGACGTCGAACGGTGGACCCGTGCGCCGGCGATCGATCACGATGTCGATCACGGCCCGCGCGTAGAGCGCGAAGCGACGCGCATCCGCGAGATCGTCGCCCAGATCCGAGCCGTAGACGCCGCGTCGCGGAGGCGCGCTCGGTGCGCTGAGCAGGATCACGTCGAGCCCCGCATCGAGGCGACCGTCGTGCCGATCGACCGTGATTTCGGCGCCGTCCGGACCTGCCAACCTGATCGTGCCATGCGCCTCGAAGCCCACCGGCGGCGCGGCGCCGGCCCAGGGCAGTGCGATGGTCACGGCATGACCGAAGCGATGGAGGGCCTTGGCGAGGCCGGCCACGCCGTCGCCCACGCCGCCCACTTTCTGGATGGGCGAGAGCTCGGGGCTTACGAGGAGGACGTGCACGGCGCGTCCTCGGCTATCGCGCGATGCAGACGGTGAATCAAGACTTCTCGGGATCGGCGCGCACCCCGAAGGCGGCGACCGTGAGCACGATCATCACGGCGCTGAACGTGGCGAGGCCCATGAAGATCGCGATGGAGAGGTGCAGCGCTGCCGTGACCGAGACCCAGAGGCGCCGCGTGCGCTTCGGCCACACGAGCACGGGATAACCAATCTCCACCACCAGCACGGCCCAGCCGACGATGGCCGCGAGCCAGGGATGCGCGGCCAAGAAGGAGAAATCGAGGCCGCGATATTCCGGCAACATCAAGGCTCTCCAGATGGCCTCTCCGTTCCACCACGCTTCGCCGCACGCTTTGCCGACGCCGCTCGACGCCGAGACGATGCAGAGGTGAATCTGGAGCACGCGGAGCGCGATCCGCGCGGCCGGTGTCGCGGCGGCCGTCGCGCGGCCGCGGCGGCGGTCGAGCGAGAGCGCGCCACCGCACGGCATCCACACGAGATAGAAGAGGCCGACATTGGCGAGCTCATCGGCGCCGTACGTGGCGCCGGGCGCGCCGTTCATCAGGACGGCGTGCGCGAGCCACGCGACGAAGGCCGCCGCGCGCGCACGATGACCGAGGAGCAATGCGATCAACGCCGCCACGTAGACGCCGCCGGCGCCGGCGATCACGTGCGCTTCACGCGCGCCGATCGGAGCCAATATCTCGGCGAAGCGGCGCACGCTCAGCGGCGTCGCGGCGCCCAGCGCTTCGCGCAGCGGGCCGGCCAGGAGCCCGCCGTCCCCGTACAGCTCGACGAGCGACGGCGCCGTCTGCGCGGCCTGCACGAGCAGCACGACGGCGAGGCCCAGCCGCAGCGCCGCGGTGGGCCGAGGCGACGCGGGCGCGAGCGCGAAGCGGCGACATGCGTCCGCCGCGCGATGCAGCGGACGCCGGCTCATACCTTCACACGCCGCACGAAGCGCGCCTCGTAGTAGATGGTCCACCCCGGCTGCGCCCCGCGGCGGAGCTCCTCCATCGTCGGCAAATCGTAGGTCGCGAGCCGCACGATCACGTGCTCCGCGAAGGGGTGTTGCGAGAGCACGCGTCCCGCGCAGGCCCGCGCGAGCGCGTGCGGTGACGCGTCGCCGTCGAGGAGCGAGGCCGCCACCACGCCGCGCATGCGCAGATCGCTCTCGCGGCTGTCGCCCGTGCGGACCACGTCCGTCACCACCCGGCCGTCGCGCTCCGTCACCTCCACGGTCGCAAAGGGCTCGAGCGCGAAATCGGGCGCGAAATACCCATGTGCCGTGTCTGCGCCCGAGAGCGAGGCGTAGTGCGCCGCCGCGCGACCGATGGGGCCACCGGCGCGCAGGTTCGCGCCGGCGGCCGCGAGCATCACGATGACGAGATGCAAGGCCGCCGCGACGGCGAACGCGATCGTGCGGCGCGGGACCTCCATCGTCGCCGGAGACGTCATGGCCCGCCTGCGCTCGGCGCGTCCGCGTCGAGCGCACCCCCGGAGTGCGCGAGGAGCATGGTTGTTCTCTCCACCTGCGCCTTTTGCAATCTGCACGCCTCGCCTGGACGGCTCGCGCGCGCACGCTGGATTCCCGTGATCGAAGCGATCGACACCGCATCAAAGCTTCTCGGATCCTCCTGAATCGACTCGTGCATCCGAATCACGTCGATGACCCGAGTCGGCCTTCTGCCCCGATCTCGTCAATGACCCACGTCGACGAAAAGGCCCGCGCGGAGATTGCCACTCGCGGTCCGGCGCAGTAAGCCCGCGGTCATGCCTTCATCCGTCGTGATCGTCGGCGCCGGCCCTGGCGGCGCTGCTACGGCCGTGGCGCTCGCGCAGCGGGGCGTGCGCGATGTCGTCCTCCTCGACAAAGACGCGTTCCCCCGCGACAAAACCTGTGGATCGGGCCTGTCGCCCAATGCGGTTCAGTTGCTCGATTCGCTGGGTGTGGGCGGTGACGTGCGCCGCCTCGGGTATCCGATCAACGGCCTCCGGCTGGTGACGCCGGGCCATCGGGAAATTCGCCTGGTCTCGGAAGAGGCGGCGATCGTGCTTTTGCGCAAGCACTTCGACAACCTCCTCGTCGAGCGCGCCAAGAGCTTGGGGGTCGATTTCCGATCCGGCTTCCACGCCACCAAGCTGCTGCGCGAAAACGGTCGCGTCGTGGGCGTGCAGAGCCGCGACGGGCAGGAGGTCCGCGCCGAATGGGTCCTCTGCGCCGACGGCGCGCACTCGATCTTCTCGGTCGATCCGCGGCCGAAGCGCACCATCTCCACGCTCATGGGCTGGTGGGAAGGCGTTCCCTACGAGCCGAACGCCGTGGAGATGATCTTCGATCGCAACCTGGCTCCGCTCTACGGCTGGCTCTTTCCCGAGGGCGACGGCCGCGTCAACATCGGCATCTGCATGGATGGCGAAGGGCAGGACGGCACGAAGACCACGCGCAACGTGCGTGAGGTCTTCCAACGCTTCCTCGATGATCACTTCGCCGCCCGGCTCCGCGAAGGGCACCAAGTCGGCCGCCTCAAGGGACACCCGATCTCGTACACGACCTGGATCGATCACACCCACGGCCCCGGCGTGGTGTACTTGGGCGAGGCCGCGCGCATCACCCACAACGCCACGGGGGAGGGCATCTATCAAGCGATGCAGAGCGGTGTTTACGCGGCCGAGGCCATGGCCGCCGTCCTCTCCGGCACGCCGGAGGCCGAAGCGATGAAGCGTTATGCGCGCGCCTGCCGCCGTCGTTTCACCGCGAGCTTCGTCGTCGGCCATGCGGTGCGCGGCCTGGTGCAGACTCCATTGCTCGACGGGATTGCCACCCTCTACAACAGCCCCACCGTGCGTGGCACCTTGGGCCGTGTCTTCGCCTCCGCGCTCGCCGGCTCGAAGCTCACCGACCGTGGGGGCAAGAGCGCCGAATCGCGCTCCACGCAAGCGCCTGCGGTCAGCCCCGCCGCGAGCTGACGACATCGAGGGTCCGTGGAGGGCGCGCCACCATCGCACGCTCTCCACGAAACCCGGCGCTCCCAACGATGGATCGCTGCCTGATCACCGACGCTTCACGGCTCCTCGCCACGTCGGCCAGTCTCGTCTCACCATCTTCGTTCGCCGCGCCGACGACCGTAACTCGATGTCGTAATGCGTGCTTTGCCGTCAGACCTGCGTGAAGCCACCGTCGGCGACGATGTCGCTGCCGGTCAGGTAGCTTCCGTCGCTCGAGGCGAGAAAGAGCGCGGCCGAAGCGATCTCGTCGGGCTGGCCGACGCGCCCGAGCGGGATCCACGAGGCATACATGGCGAGGAGCTTCTCGGCCTCCTCTCGGGTCGTGTCGGCGCCGACGAGGAACGGAGTCTCGACACCGCCCGGGCTCAGGCTGTTCACGCGGATCTTGCGACCCTTGAGCTCGGCCGCCCACGTGCGCGCGAAGGAGCGGACGGCGGCCTTCGTGGCGCTGTAGACGCTGTAGCCCGGCAGGCCCTTTCCGTGCAGCGCCGAGGCCACGAGCACGATCGAGGCGCCGTCGGCGAGCAGCGGCAGCGCCTTCTGCACCGTGAAGAACGTGGCGCGCACGTTGACGTCGAAGATGCGGTCGAAGTGCTCCGGCGTCGCCTCGGCGAGAGGCTTCATGTCGTTCGCGCCGGCGTTGGCGACGAGGATGTCGATGCGTCCGTGGGAAGCGCGCACGGCCGCGTAGAGCGCGTCGAGATCGGCTTCGTCGCTCACGTCGCCGCGGACGGCCGTCACGTTCTTGCCGATCGCGGCGCGCGCCCGATCGAGCTCTTCGGCGCGGCGTCCGGTGATGATCACGTGTGCGCCTTCCGCGACGAAGCGGCGCGCGATGGCGAGCCCGATACCGCTGCTGCCGCCGGTGACGACGGCGACCTTTCCGTTCAACTTCGACATGGTTCCTCCTGATGCGGACGCCGAGGATCTATGGCCCTCGAGCGGCCTCCACCATGCCGTTTGCTGCAACGGGGTGTTGCCGATCGTGAAACGCGTCGTCGTGATGGCCTATCGATTCACGCGATCGATCTTGCGCGCGCGGAGCTCGAGCGCGGTGCGCATGTAGTCGAGGAACGCGCGGACCTTGGGCGGGACGTGGCGTCCGCCGCGATGGAGGAGATAGAGGTTCACGTCGGGCCAGACCCAGGCCGGGAGCACGTGGACGAGCCGCCCGTCGGCGATCGCGTCCGCGGCGCTCACGCGGGGCAAGCACGTGATGCCGGCGCCGGCGAGCGCCAACGATCTCAACAGACCGAGGTCGGAGCCGGCGATGGCCACAGGCACCTTCACCTCGAGGACGTCAGTCGTACCGCGTTTGATCAAAGGCAACGTGAAGGCTGCGCCCGTTTCACCGACGGCGAGGAAACGATGCGCGAGGAGATCCTGCGGGCGGCGCGGCGGCGGGTGCGTCGCGAGGTACGAAGGCGCCGCCACGAGGATCCCTTCGGGCCTCGGCTCGACGACGCGCAGGCTCACGAGCGAGGAGTCGGAGAGCCGCGACGTGGCGCGGAAGGCGACGTCGACGTGCTCGGCCTCGAGATCGACCAAGCGCGAGGAGCTGTGAATGAGCAGCACGACATGCGGAAACTGCTCGCAGAAGCCGGCGAACAGCGGCGAGAGCGCATCGGCGAACCCCGGCGGCACGCTGACGCGGAGCTGCCCCGAGGGCGTGGCGTGGCCCCCGTGCGCGGCCGCGGCGTTGGCGTCGCCGAGCTGCTCGAGCAGGGGACCGATGCGCTGCCGGTAGAGGGCGCCGTCGTCGGTCGTCTCGATGCCGCGCGAGGAGCGCCGCAGGAGCGCCGTGCCCAGCGCCTCCTCGAGACGCGTGATGCGCCGGCTGAGCGTGGCCTTGCTTTCACCGAGCTCGCGGGCGGCCGCGGTCAGCGAGCGCAGATCGCTGGCACGCACGAACGCGAGCAGGTCACGCACATCCTCGACGCGCGTCGCGTAGTCCGTCGCGCGGGGCCTCTTCGGTTGCATCGTCGAGCCGGTGATCGCGAGGCTAGCATCGAACGACCCGCCTCCGGCAAGCGGCTGCGATGCGTGGGCGGCGCGCAATGCCGGCGGGTGGCGAGTCCCTCGTTGGGGCAGGGCGTGACCCAAGGAGCCTCATTGGCACTCGCGCAAACGCTGCTCGTTCAAAAGCAACAGAAGCATCGATGATTGCGAGATTGCCAATCTGTGCGCCTCATGGTTTGGGGGCGCATGTTTCAGGGCGCGAGAGCATTCGAGCCCTCGTGCCCTGTCGGCCCTGTCAGGCGCGGGGCTGCAGACCCGGAAGGCTCGACGTCAGCGGCCGGCGCTTGCGTACGTCCTTGTAGACGAGCGCGGCCGTGCGGCGGAGTTGGTCGTACGCCGTGCGGGCTAGGCCGCGGGCGGCGGGGCCGCGTCCGCCTTCGATGACGGTATCGTCGGCGCCGCCGATGACGCTCACGGCCGTTTGCCCGACGACGGAGAAGTACTCCCCGATGAAGGCGCGAAGCCGCGATTCGTGGCCGCTCAAGAGCGACAATGAAGCCGCGCGCGCCCGCGACCCCGAGGTCCAGTATCGGAAGAGGCCATGTCGGAGCGCGCGGGCCCCGTCGTCCCCGCGACGGAAGACGTCATAAAGCCCCTCGGCCAGGATCTCCCGCGCGCGCACGAAGCCGTAGCGACGGTGTTGATAACGAGCCAGCGCCGCGTCGATGGACGGACCCCGATCGAGCTCGGCGGCCAGCGTGCGAATGTCGTTGAGCGCCACGGTCATGCCGGTGGCGGTGAGCGGATGGGAGCAACCACCGGAGTCGCCGACCAGGACCACGCCGGGCGCGGAGCAGCGGGTGGTTTGAATCGAATGGTTGGCGCAGATCTCCGGCGCCTGCTGGGAGAGCGCGCGCAGCATGGCCCCGCGGAGCGGCTCCGGCACGCTGCGGGCGCCTTCGGTGCGGAGGAACGCCTGCACGGCCTCTTGCCCTTTGCCGGCATCGATGGGCAGATCGATGCACATGCGCACGCGGCCACGCCCCTTTTCACCACCGATGTCGTAAGCGAGGATTGGACCCCACGTGCCCAGAAACACGTGGCCATATCCATCCCTCGGCAGCTCGGCATCTTCGAGCAGGAGGGCGGCCGTGAAGGACAGGAGCGTGGTCTCTTCGGCGGCGCCGAGCGTGCGGCGGAGCTTGGAATGGCGTCCCTCGGCCACCACGGTGAGCGGGGCGCGAATCTCTTCGCCCGTCGCCGTGCGCACGCCGCGCACCTCGCCGTCTTCGGTGATGAGATCCGTCACGCGCACGCCGAGGCGGAGCGTTACGCCGGGCGCCTTCACGATTTCGCGCCGGAGGCAGGCGACCATGTCGTGATGGGACATGGCGAGACCGCGGCCGAGGCTCCCGCCGTGCGGGCCGCGCGCAATCTCGCCATAGGGCAGCGTGATGGGCGGCCGCCCGTTTTCGAGGACGACGGCGAACCCGTCCACCGTGGTGCCGCCCGCGGCCAAGAGCGGCGCGAGCAAACCGAGCTCGGCCAGCACCTCCACGCCGGGCGGGTGCATCAGCTCGCCGCGAAAGCGCGGATCCATCCCCGTGCGGGCTTCGAGCACCAGGATGCGACGTTGCCCATTGGCGAGGGCCCGGGCAGCGCACAAGCCGGCAAAGCCGCCGCCGACGATCACCACGTCTGCTCGATTCATCTCCTTCGGCTCTAGTGCAGAGCGAAGTGGGAAGTAAACCTCGTTGTTGCTGAAAATGTAAACGACTCCTCGGCAGGAACGCGACGGCGCTTTTTACTCGCGTTGACTCGGGTCACGTGTAGCATCTGTCTTGGGAGCTCCATGCAGGGTCTGCCGTCCTCGAGATCCTCGATTCCCTCGGAAAATGCAGGGAAGCGAGCGATCTGGGCGCGGCCGCCGGGCGGCTTGTTCGGTACGCGTCAGTCAGTGCAGTCGAGTCAGAGACTGACGTCATGCATCGACATGAGGCCAATGACGAGAGTCAGGTCGGCCCCGATGGAAGATCTCTTTGGATGACCCGAGTCGATTGACGGACAGCGTGCGGAGACACGGAGTCTCGTGGAGGCCCGACAGGGGCGAGAGGCATATGGCGGACATCGATCGTTTGCTCGTTCGGACCAGCAGGACTTTCGCGCTGGCGATTCCTTTCCTGCCCGCGCCGCTGGCTCGTGAGGTCGGGGTCGCATATCTGCTCTTCCGCATCGCCGACACCTTCGAGGACGCCACCTGCTGGCCGCGCGCCGAGCGGCTCGCGGCGCTCGCCGAGTTCGATCGGGTCCTGCAAGCGCCCGATCACGCCGGCGTGGAGCAGCTCGCCGCGGCGTGGGTGAAGGCACGCCCCTGCGATCACGCGGGCTACCTCGAGCTCTTGGGCGAGACACCCGCCGTCTTCGCGGAGCTCGATGGATTCGATCCCACGCGTCGCGCCGCCATCGTCCGCCACACGCTCCGCACCTCGCAGGGCATGGCCGATTTCGTCTCCCGCGGCGACGCCGAAGGCAACCTGCACCTCGCGACGCTCGCCGATCTCAAGCACTATTGCTACATCGTCGCGGGCATCGTGGGTGAGCTTCTCACGGAGCTGTTTCTGCATTTCGCGCCGCTCGAGAGCGCGCGCGCCGCGCTCGAGGCCAACTCCATTGCCTTCGGCGAGGGGCTCCAGCTCGTCAACATCCTCAAGGACGCCGACTCCGACGCGCGCCATGGCCGCGTCTACCTCCCGGCCGGCCTCGATCGCGCCGAGATCCTCGCCATCGCGCGGGACGATCTCCGCGCCGCCTCCGACTACGTGCTCGCGCTCCAGTCCGCGGGCGCGCCGCGCGGCATCGTCAGCTTCACCGCGCTCCCCGTGCTCCTCGCGCGGGCCACGCTCGATCGCGTGGAGCGCTTCGGCGCCGGCAGCTCCATCAGCCGCGCCGACGTGGCCGCCCTCGTCGGCCGTCTCCACCGCGATCTCGAGTCGGGCGCTCCCGCGCTTTGATCCGCCTCAAGCGCGCTGGGTGAAGGCCCAGCGCGCTTCCTCACCCGAAGATCCGCGCCGTCTCCGCCATCGCCTCGCGCGACACGCCATGGCGCTCGCGAGCTCCGCGGCCCACGCCTTGGCGCGCCGCCGCAAGAGCGCGTTGCCCGCGCGATTCACCACGACGAGCGAGAGCACGAACACGAGGATCGCCCCGCGCGCAGCGAGCCGCACCTCGCGGGCGCCGGCGAGCGCGAGCGTGACGGTCATCCACAAGGCTGTCAGCGCGAAGGCGAGCACGATGGTGGCGATCGTGATCCGTTTGCCGAGCACCCGACACTTCTCGATCAGCACGGACACCGCCGCTGCCTCTCTCGCCTCGAGCTCTTCCGTGAGGCTCGGCATCGTCTCGACATCGTACCTGCGAGCAGGGCCACGCAACAACCCATCTGCGCCCAACGTCGCATTCGGCATCTCATCGCATTCTCCCCACCACGACCGGATCTCGCGTTCGTGATGAGCTCGGAGACTACCCGTGAGCGCGAGCGCTCACACGGCGAGCGGGTCGAGCGGTAGCTTCGGATCGATCTTGGCAAAAGCGGTTGCTTCCGCCGGCAGCGCCGGTGCCGGAAAGTCGCTCGGAGCAATGCGACTTGCGCATAGCTCACATCGTGTTCTCCACATGAGATCTCCGGCGCGCTCAACCTCCCAGAGTGCCTCTCCGAGCGTGGTGTTGCGACCAGGAATCGAGTAGGCGAGCGAAAGAGCAGTCGTGAAGAACGTCACGATCGCGCGATCGAGCGAGGTAACGCATGCGCGGCGTGCCGGGCCCGTCACTCCGAAGTGGCGCAGCGCCTCGTTCGCGATCGCGCGGCGCATGCCGTCGCTCGCGGCGTGGCGAATGCGGCAGGCGAAGACGACGACGTCGCTCAGGTTCGCAAGCACCGTCTCGTATGCGTTGGTGATGGGCGGGTCTGGCAGGCGCCAGAGCTCTCCGACGATCTCGTCGAGCGCCGCGTCCTTTTGCTGCATGGCCTGTCGGGCGCGCGCGTACCGATAGAGGCCGAGATGGCTGCTCGTCCCGATCAGGCGTACGGCCTGCTCGATCTCCTTGCCAGCCTCGTCGTGCTTGTCCAGCAGACGTAACGCTTCCGCGAGGTTGATGCGCGACGTCGCCTCGTCGAGCCAGTCACCGCCGGTCCGGCGAAGGCTTGCCGCCTCGCTCAACGACGTGCAAGCTCGCGACAGCTGTCCGAGCGCCAGCTCTGCGAACCCCTGCGAATTGAGGAGCCGAGCGTGCGTGAGCGGCTCGGTCGCCGCGGGCCACGCTCGCAAGAGCTCTCCGAGGAGCGCGCGATCTTCTTCGTAGAGCCCGTAATCGTACACGCTGCGATGGGCGTCACCGCGAACACGGCCGTAGAACACGTCGAGAGCGCGCCGAGGCTGCTT
Source organism: Minicystis rosea (assembly GCA_001931535.1). Lineage (GTDB taxonomy): Bacteria > Myxococcota_A > Polyangia > Polyangiales > Polyangiaceae > Minicystis > Minicystis rosea. Next base: position 3,521,427 of record CP016211.1, on the reverse strand, counting down.
GGCCTCGAGGAGAAGACGGACGAGGGCATGGAGACGACGGATGTCTCCGACGCCGCGCGGAAGGGATGGGAGCCGGGTCTCGAGGGTCTCCGCGAGGCGGAGCGCGAGCGTCGCCGGCGGACAAGCGAGGCTCGGTGGCGGCGTCGCCCAATCGGCGTTCGGATCGATGCGACGGAGCGTGGCGATGACGTCGGCGTCCGAGATATGCCAGGCGACCGTCTTCGCCGTCTCGAAGATGGCGTCGCGCGCGGAGGTTTCATGTCCCACCGGCGGGTGTGTCTCGAGCTTTGCAAAGAAGTCGAGCGCGGCGGTAATCTGCGCTTCGTCCACCTCCGACGCCCCGCCGTGCTCGGCAAGATGGCGCTGATGCATCTCTGCGACGTCGGGGAAGTCGCGATGAATTGCCGAGTCGGCGCCGTGGCGGATGATCACTTGATCGAAGGCGAGCTCGTCGTTCGGTCGGCTGCTCACCCGCACGGAGAACCGCGCGCCCGCCGGCTCGACGCTCAGGAGGCGGCCGCGCATGTGGGTCGAGCCGAAGACGTCGTTCTCGAGCAAGCGAATGGCGAACGCTCGGTTGATTTCGGCGCTCGGCGTGGAGAATGGCACGATCGTATCGCCGAGGAGCGTGACCTCCGTATCGTCTCGCAGTTGCTTGACCAGCCACTCGTTGAGCGACGCATCATCGGCGTCCCCCGCGACAGTTCGACAAGCGCGCGCGATTCGACCCGGATCGTCGCGGACGCCCGATGCAAGTAAGCGCTTCTCGAGGTGGCGCGCCCGGAAGACAAAGTCCCCGATCGTTCGATTGTGGTCGAAGTTGCGAACGCGGGCGCGGACGAAGTCGATGAGCCCTCCGTCACCCATCCCGGAGATCAGCACCCGACGGCGACCTCGGATGGCTCGCGGTCCTTCTTGCTCCAGGTCGTCGACCGCCCAGTACGAGGGAGAGCTCTCCGCGCCGGGAAATTGCGATTCGATGCCGAACCCCACGGCGAGGATCGCGAGATCGAAGGCTGCCCGTCCCATCCCCGGAACATCGAGGAAGATCGCGTCGCCGTGCTCCTGCGGGGAGCCCACGCTCCCCACGCCGAGATACACGGAGACACCGCCACGTCGCTTGCGGAAGCCTTCCCAGCTCTCGAGCCAGCGGGAGGCAACCGCGTGCGCGAAGCCGCCGCTCGACCAGTTGAAGAACGGCAACTTGATCGGGGCAGCTGGAGCCGGTCCGGGCCAGTAGTTCACCGTGGGGTGAAGCCATCGCGTGCGGCAACCGAGAAGCATGTGGAGCAGCGTCGAGCGTCGTTCGAGGACGTGGAGCCTGCACTCGGGAAATGCCCACCCGAGCGCATGGGCGAGGGTCAGCCCCCCAATGCCACCTCCAACGATCGCGATGGAGGCGGGCGGCTTCGTTTCGTATTGGGCATGGAGCCCGTGGGCGAGCACGAGCGCGCGAAGCTGTTGCGTGTAGATCGTGATGCTTTTGCGCCGTGACGTTCCGAGAACGAGCAAACGCTGGAAGCCGGAGACACCGAACGGGTCAAGCGCTTGGCGGTGGGGGGCGCTCGTAGTCGCGGTCATGGGAGCATGCTCGCACATGTGCAAGTGCGAGCGCGAATCCCCGAGATGCCGAATCTGTTCGAGCCCATCGTTTCGCTGTCAGCGCCCTCGAGGCGGAAGATGGATACGACGACCGCTGACAACGCTGAACACTCGGATCGAGGTTGCGCGCCGGGCGTCGATGAAGCGTTGGCGAACCGCTGCCGGCAGTGGAGCAGGCGTGCGTCCGACGACGTGAGATCCAACTCGGCAAGCTCTTTTCAATCGACGCGACTGCGCTGTCAGTCGTTTTCCAGCGCGGCGCAGACGTCGCCGAGCGGCTGGGGTTTGCCGTAGAGCCAGCCTTGGGCGTAGTCGACGCCGATGCCTTCGAGGAGATCGGCGATGGCCTGCGTCTCCACCGACTCGGCCACCGTCTTGATGCCGAGTGTGCAGCCGATGCGATGTACGGACTCGACGATGGCCCGGTGCAGGGCGTTGTCCGTGAGATCGCGCACGAAGACGCCGTCGATCTTCACGTAGTCGACGGGCAGTGTCTCGATGTAGCCATAGGAGGCGTGGCCGCTGCCGAAGTCGTCGATGGCGAAGCGGCAGCCCATGGCGCCGAGCTCCTGCATCACCCAGAGCACCTCACCCAGGTTGGCGAGGGCCGCGGTCTCGGTGATTTCGAAGCAGATCTTGCTCGGAGGGACGTTGGCGCGGTTCATCTCCTGGACGATGAAGTCGAGGAGGCCTTCGCGGAGCAGCGAGACGCCCGAGAGGTTGATGGCGCAGGTGTCGAGTCGCCGCATGGCCTTTTGCGGGAGCGCGCCGATGGTGCGGAAGGCTTGTTTGACCACGAAGCGATCGATGGTGTCCATCATCCCGCTGTGCTCTGCCGCCTGGATGATGCCGACCGGCGATTGGAAGCGCCCAGCTTCGTCGACGATCCGCACCAGGATCTCGAAATGCGCGCCCACCGGCCCGCGGATGGCGAGCGGGTGGATGTTCTGCGCGAAGAGGCGGAGCCGGCCCTCTTCCAAGTTGCGTTGCATGCCCGCGACCCATTGGATGGAACGGCGTGACTGCGTGACCTGATCATCGTTGTCGCGGTAGAGCTGAATGCGCCCGCGCCCCGCGTCCTTGGCCACGCGACAGGCGTGATCGGCGGCGGCCAGCACCTCGGCGGCGTGGCTCGTCTCCGCGCCGAAGGCCACCAAACCGAAGCTCGCGCCCACCGCGAAGGTCTTGTCCTCCCAGCCGAAGCGAAACTCGAGGAGGCGCTTTTGCAGCTCGCGCGCGACGCGCTCGCCTTCGCGGGCCTCGCGGTTGGCCAAGAGGAGCGCGAACTCGTCACCGCCGATGCGGCCGACGGCGTCGTTCGGGCCCACGAACTCGTGCAGCCGCGTCGCGACCCATTGGAGGAGATCGTCGCCGGCGTCGTGACCGCAGGTGGCGTTGACGAGGCGGAAGCGATCGAGATCGAAATAGCAGAGCACGTGGCGCGCGCGGCTCCCGCGGCCCGCGTCGACGAGCTCGCCGACGCGCTCGGTGAAGGCCTTGCGGTTGAGGAGGCCGGTGAGCGCGTCGTAGCGGGCTTGGCGCGCGAGCTGGAGCGCGATGAGCTGCTGGCCGCTGACGTCGCGGAAGACGACGAGCTGCCCCGTCGAGCCGGGCAGCGTGTCCGCGAGATCGTCGGGCCGCGCGCGGTTCGTGCCGATGACGTGGCGAACGGGGATCACGCGGCCATCGCGCCGCTCGAGGAGCGCGGTGTGCTCCGCGGACGCGATGCCCAACGTGGCTTCGAGCATGGCTTCGGGGCTCTCGGAATCGGGCGCGCGGAGCGAGAACACGTCGTCGAGCGGCATGCCGGCCGCTTCGGCGCCGGGCCAACCGGTGAGCCGCTCGGCCGCGACGTTGAGGCCGAGCACGGTGCCTGCGGCGTCGGTCTCGATGACGGCCACGCCGATGTGCGAGAGGCAGGCTTCGAGGCCCGTGGGCGTGGTCTCCGGCTCGGGGCGCGAGGGGCGCAGATCGGTGAGCGGCTCGACGACGATGCTCGGCTCCGACGTGTCGGCCGCCGGCAACGTGGGCGGCAGCGCCGTGGTGCGCATCGGATCGCTGGCCGGGCCGATCGGCCCGAGCTCCGCGGCTCGAAGCGGCGCGAGCGCGGTGGCGAGCGTGTCCTCGCGCTCCTCGTCGTCGGGGATCACCGATGGCACCGTCGGCCGCGGCGCGTGCACGCGGGTCATCGACACGAGAGGCGCATCTCGCTGGGTCTCCTCCCCATGTCGAGCAACGTCGGCCCTGTCGTCCTGGTCCACGGGCCAGGATTGTAGGCTGGCTTCCCGATCAGGTGAACCCCTAGGTGACACGGGCGCCTCGGCCCCGGTTTCGGCCCCATTTCGTGTCAGGCAAGGCTGCTACGAGGTCACGGGATCGAGGCGAAGCTCGTTTCGAGGGATGGCGCGGCCTGCATCAACCGATGCGCATCCGAGGCCCGATGTCGATCCGCAGCACGTCCTTGAAGGTCGCGCTGTAGAGCGCGCGATCGTCCGCGATCAAGGCGGACCGGGCGCGCACGGAAGCGAGGCTCGGCGGCGTCGTCACCTCGCCGGTCGCGAGATCGACGACGTGGAGGCCGGTGCGGTGCTGGTCGACGCCGATGCTTCGCGGGATCAGGTACGCCATGCCGTCGCGCGCGACGAGGCCGGCGAGCGCGTAGGGGTCGAGGCGGGCCACGGTGCGTACGCCGCCCGTGCGCAGGGACAGGGCGCGGATCTCCGTCGCCAGGATGCGGCCCACGCGGGGATCGTCGCGGGTGTGCTCGAAGACGAGCTCGTCCTCGTGGAGCGCGATCCGCCGCACGTTCTCGTCCCTCGCGCAGCGAATGAGCACGTCGTGCTCGCCGCCGTGCACCGAGACGCGATGGAGCTCCGTCGGCGCAGTCGTGTCACCGATCGTCGTCCAGAAGATCGTGTCCGCGGAGACCGCGAGATCGATGCCCATGCCGACGCGCGCGCCGGCCACGTCGCCGCGGAGGAGCGGGCGCGGCGCGGCGCGCGGCCCGTCGACGCGAAAGAGCTGATCGTTCCCCGAGACGATGACGCCGCCCGCGAACGACGCGCACGGCAGGAGCCCCGCGCCGTCGCGCCCGAGATCGAGCGGCGTCACCGCCCGCGTCGCGCGATCGTAGATGAAGGCCGCGAACACGTAACGCTCGTCCGTCTCCTCGACGAGGACGACGAACCCGTCTCCACACCCGAGCGCCGCGCCGCGCCGTCGATCGCGGAGGAGCACCTCCGGCCCGCGCTCCCCGAAGCGCACGAGCGCGCCCGCGTGCGGCTCCACGTAGAGCTCGTCGTCCTCGAGCTCGTCGTCCCCGGGCGCGGCTTCCAGCTCGCCGAGCCCGAGCACCGCACCGTCATCCGGCGCGAGGGCCAGCGCCGAGGCGCCGCCCACGAGCCCGGTGCCGGGGAGCGTCGTCTGTTCATACATGCGGCAAACATATACTGACGCCGTGCAAGCTCGCCATTGCGCCGACACACTCCGACGCTCGATGTGGGGTGTCGCAAGGGGGTGTGAGACGCGCGCGATCGTGAAATCTGTCTTCCGGGTTTGAAAGATTCGGAGTAAGGGTTTCATTCGAGCATCATTGGGATGGCAGCGGGATCGCGGGTGATGGCCGGCGTGAATTGGGGTGTTCGTTGCTTCGCCTGAGTCGATGGATGTTGGCTTACGTTTGCTCGTGCAGGTGAGTCGTCTTCATTACGATGGGGCCGCAAGCGGCCCCATACCCCAGGCCGGATGAATCGGCCTTATCACGGTGGGGGCACGATAAGGCCCCATACCCCGAGCCGGATGACCGGCCTTGGTCACGATGGGGCCGCAAGCGGCCCCATACCCCGGGCCGGATGAACCGGCCTTGGTCACGATGGGGGCACGATAAGGCCCCATGCCCCGGGCCGGACGAGCCGGCCTTGGTCACGATGGGGGCACGATAAGGCCCCATGACCCCCAGGCCGGGTGCGCCGGCCTTGATTGACCGTCGATGGGAGGTTTCATGACGCGTTCATCTTGGTCCGTACTGGGGCTTTTGAGCATCCTCGTGGCCGGTTGTGCCTCGGGGCAGGTGTCCGATCTCACGGGCGGCGGTGGGACGGGGACGACCTCGTCGAGCGCGAGCACTGGCACGGGCACGGGCACGGGCGGCGCGCCGGCAAGCTGCTCCACCGTTCAATGCGATCCCAATGCGACGTGCGCCGAAGGCCCCGGTGGGCCGGCCTGTACGTGCAAGGACGGCTTCACGGGCAATGGCACGACGTGCGCCGACGTCGACGAATGCGCCAAGGGCACCGCGGGTTGCGACGCCAACGCGACTTGCCAGAACACGCCGGGCGCATACACGTGCTCGTGCAACGAGGGTTACACGGGCGACGGGAAGTCGTGCGCCGATGTCGACGAGTGCGCCGACGGGACGGCGAAATGCGATCCCGGCGCCGCCTGCAAGAACCTCGATGGCGGGTATTCCTGCACGTGCGCGACCGGCTACGTGATGGATGGCGCCTCGTGCGTCGACCTCGACGAGTGCACGCAGGGGACGGCCGGCTGCGATGCCAATGCGACGTGCGCGAACACGCCGGGATCGTTCACGTGCACCTGCAAGACGGGATACGAGGGCGACGGGAAGACGTGCGCCGACATCGACGAGTGCCAGACGGGCACGGCAAACTGCGATCCCAACGCCACCTGCGACAACGCGCCCGGCACCTTCAAGTGTGCTTGCAAGCAGGGGTATGCGGGCAACGGCCTCACGTGCACGCCGGTGGGCTTGGGCACGCCGGGTGAGGTGTCGATCAACGCAGGCGCGACGACCACCGCGTCGACCGCGGTCACGCTCTACCTGCAAGAGCCCGGCAATCTGCTCCAGAACCCGGGCGCCGAGACCGGCGATCTCACGGGATGGCAAGTGCTCCTGAGCGGCGGGAACGGCTGGACGGCGGCGGTGGGTGACCCGGCGCTGCGCCTCTTCGGCACGCTCAATTTCATCACGTCGTACGGTATGGGGAGCCGCAGCCAGCTCGTGGATCTCACGACGGTCGGCTTGACCCAAGCAGAGCTCGACGCGGCGCCGCCCCTCACCGTGCGCGAGTGGTATCACGGGGGCGGTTACAACACGGGCGACAAGTACTATTTGAAGGTCGAGCTGCGGGACGGGAGCAACAACGTCCTCGCTTCGTACGGCCTCGGCACGCAGGCGAGCCCGGTGACCACGAATGCCACGTGGCAGGTCGCGACGAAGACGCTCTCCGCCTACGGGGCCGGGCTCCGCTACGTCTACTTCGAGGACGGCGGCAACGACGCCGAGTTCTGGAACGGCTATTACGGCGCGACCATGGATGGGGCGAGCGTCGTGGTGGGCACGTACCAGGTGCGTTTCTCCAACGACAACGTGAACTGGAGCGCTTATCAGGCCTTCGCGCCCACGCTGCCGTGGACGCTCGACGCGGCGAGCGGCATGAAGACGGTCTACGTCCAGTTCCAAGACGGGAACAACCAGACGTGGCCGCCGGTGAGCGCCACCATCATGTTGCAGTGAGATGGGGAGTCGCCGCGCGGAGATGTGGATTCGGGGTGCGGGTGTGTCGGGCGTCAGGTGGGTTGGAGGTGAGGCCATGAAAGGGAGCGCGATGGGGATGAGAGGTGTTCGTGGGCGTGCCTGGGTGCGCCGGTCTCTTCGCGGGCTCTTGGCCGCGTCGTTGGTGCTCGCCGCGCCGGCGGCGCAGGCGGCGGTGAGCGAGCCGGACGGCACCACGGTGCCGAAGGCCTCGAGCGACGTGACCCAGCTCAATACCTTCTTCGCCCAGCAGGGCGAGCCCATCGACTGGCTGGCGGACGCGGCCAGCACGCCCAATGCCTTCTCGCCGCTGTGCGGCTTCAGCGCCACCTTCCTGCTCCATGGTGCCGACTGTCCGCTCGATTTCGCCTGGTACAACGAGACGGGGCAGCCGCCTTCGGCGAGCGATCTCCACACCATCATTCCGGCCTATGCGCCGGTGGGCACGTCGTTCACGGGCACCGACATCAAGAACGATCCTGCCTATCTGGGCGGGCTCGTCGGCTTCGCGCTGGTGGGGAGCTTCAGCCAGTTCTGCACCCAGACCCATTATTCGAACCCGAAGTGGAACCAGAACTGCTCGGGCTGTAACCCGCAGGCGTCTTGGATCACGACGCTCATCTATCCTTCGAAGAAGACGCCCAGCGCCTTTTATCTGGCCTTCGAAGATGGGCCGACGAGCACCTTTTCGTTCAACAACGATGGTGACTTCAACGACGACGTCTACTTCATCAGCGGCGTCACCTGCGTCGGCGGCGGGCAGCCGTGCGACACCCAGAAGCTCGGGATTTGCGCCTCCGGCATCACCCAATGCACGGCGACCGGCACGGTCTGTCAGGACCTCTCACCCCCCGCTCAGGAGAAGTGCAACGGCCTCGACGACGACTGCAACGGGCAGACGGACGAAGGCGACATCTGCCCGGCCGGGCGCATCTGCGACAAGGGCAAGTGCGTGGAGAGCTGCCATGGCGGCGAGTTCACCTGCCCGCCTGCCACGGTGTGCAGCGAGGATGGGCATTGCGTCGATCCGCTCTGCAAAGACGTGATGTGCGACGCCGGGCTCGTGTGCATCGACGGCAAGTGCAAAGGCCCCTGCGACGAAGTGGTGTGCCCGTTCGGCCAGGTTTGCCGCGTCGGCGTGTGCCTCGATCCCTGTGCCGGCATCACGTGTGGGAGCGGTCAAGTCTGCGACGGCGGCGTGTGCGTCAATCGTTGTGACTGCCTGCCCTGCGCCGCGGGCAAGACGTGTGTGCCCTCCACCGGCCTCTGCATCGAAGCCGCCTGCGCGGGCGTGAATTGCGCCGGAGGCAAGCATTGTGAGAAGGGGAATTGCGTCGGCCCGTGCGACGGTGTCGTCTGCCCCATGGGCCAGGCGTGCAATGCCGGCCAATGCACCGAAACGCAGGGCGGCACTGGCGGCGGGGGCAGCGTGACCGGCGTCGGCGTGGGTGTCGGCGGAAGCGAGACCACCGCGAGCGGGAGCGGCGGCAGCGGCGGTCACGGCGGAGCGACCGGCGGCAGCGGCGGTGGGTTCGGAGGTGGTGGCAACGGGCAGTCGTCGAGCTGCGGTTGCCGCGTGGCCGGTGACCCGAGCAGCGATGTACCGGCGTTGCTCGGTGCGGCGCTCGCGCTCTCCGTCATGGGCCGCCGCCGGCGGGCGCGGAAGGGCTGAAGACTCGAGGTGTGACCGAGAAAGCGACGCGCAGCAGCTTTCTCGGTCACATCTTCAGCGAGGGCATGCCCGCCCTCTCTCATGCGCTCGCGAGGCGCCGCCACATATCGATTCGATGGTGCGCCCCGAGGGCAATAAGATCGGAATAAGGCGCCTCTCCCGCGTCGCCGGCTACCCTCACGGACATGCGCACGATTTCTTGGGTCGCGGTGATCGCGTCGGTGCTCCTCGCTGCTTGCGCGGATGCTGTCGAAGAGCCTTCCGGGGCGACGTCGTCCTCGGCATCCACCGGCACCGGCGCGGGAGGCGCGGGGGGCTCGAGCATCGGGATTGGAGGCGGGCCGAGCGGCCCCGAGAGCTTCGTGCGGTTCTCCAAAGAGCTATCGTGGTGTGCGGTGCGGAGCTCGGGCAAGGTCGTTTGCTGGCAGCCGGTGCAGGGGGTGTTCGAGGAGCAGCCGAAAGGGGAGCTGACCACGGTCCCGGGCATCGATGACGCGACCGAGGTCGTCGTGGAGGGACACGCGGCCTGCGCGCTCCGCGCGTCCGGGAAGGTGGCTTGTTGGGGCAGGGTCCTCTTCGGGGATTGGGGCTCGGTGGACGCGATGGCGCTCACCACGGCCACGGACCTCCCAGGTGTCGCCGACGTGACCGCGCTCTCGGCGCCGATCTTCGACTATTCGCTGTGCATGATCCGAAAGGGCGGACAGGTCTCGTGCTACGATCACGACGCCCTCGTCCCGAGCGACGTCCAGGGCCTCACGGACGCCGTCGCCATCTCGGGCCTGTGCGCTTTGCGCGCATCGGGACACGTGGCGTGCTTCGGTGTGGGCGGGAGCTTGGCCAGCGGGAGTCCTTCCATCGATGATGCCATTGCCGTCACGTCGGATTGCATGCTCCGCGCTACCGGCGAGGTGTGGTGCAGCATGAATGGCCACTACCAGAAGATTCCCGGCTTCGAGCACATCACGCGGGTGAAGCAAGGGCAATACGAAGTCTGCGGCATCGATGCCGCACGCGACGTCTCGTGCTGGACCGTCGGGGACGACGCGGCGAAGCCCATCAACATGCACGACGCCTGGGACGTCGGGCTCGGCTACGACAACCGCTGTGTCATCCACTCGAAGGGTGAGCTCTACTGCGGCGGGACCGTGTTCGGGAATTGACCGCCCGGGTGAGACTGGCACGCTCGCCCTTCAATAGGGGTCCGACAGGACACTGGCCATCAGCGCCATCAGGACCGTGACGCCGACGAGGAGCGCCGGGAGGAGGAACGTCAAAGCGATCTCCTTCCGGCGCACGGACTCGTCGCTCAGTGGGGAAACCGCTTCGGCCCAACGCCACGTGGCCGCGAAGCCCGCGCCGAGGATGCCGGCGAGCACCGCGCGGGCGAGCGAGGGATAGGCCGCGAGTAACGCGCTCGCCGGCACGCGACTCGTCGCGCCGGGCAGCGCGCTCGGGCCGAGGAAGGCCAGGAGCCAAGCCCCTTGGGGACCGAGCGTGTCGGCCATGCGCCCGTACCATCCGGCGAGGGCGAGCGCGATCCAGAGCAGCGTGGCGCCGAGCGCCGCGGTGATGGCCTGCGCCGATCGCGCGCGCCCGGCGGCGAAGAGCGTCCGCGCGAGGAGCAGGGCCAAGAAGAGGTCGAGCACGCGCTTCCAACCATCACTCGACCCGAAGCTTCCCGTCTCGAGCCTCGGCCGCTGCAACGTGCCCCATCGACGGCAATGTGCGACTGCCACGCTCGATGCGCGGAGCGCTCGTTTCATCGCTCGCGAAGCGAGGGTCTGATAGGCTGCCGGCCCAAGGAGCGCCACCGCATGAAGACGATCACGTTGATTTCACTGACGACGATCCTGCTCGCGGCCTCGGCTTGCAGCGGAGGTGGCGAATCGACCACCGCAGGGACGGGTGGGAGCGTGGCCTCGGCGTCGTCGGGCTCGGGCGCGACCAGCAGCAGCGGCACCGGGAGCGAGACCACCTCGAGCAGCACCGGTGGCAGCGTCGGCGACACCGTCACCGTCGAGATGACGCCCTTCGTCGTGCCCGCGGGCGGCGAGGTCTACAAGTGTCAGAACTTCAGCAATCCCTTCGGCGGCCAGAGCGCCGAGGTGGCGAAGTTCGAGTCGCACATGACGCCCGGGTCTCATCACCTGCTCTTGTTCTACAAGCAGGGTGCGACCGACTCTCCGCAGGAGGATTGCTCGGGCCTCGAGTTCGCCGCGACGCCCTACAGCACCCAGCTCCCCGACGACGAGATCACGTATCCCGACGGCGTGGCCGCGTTGATTCCGCCCACCACCGGCCTTCGCATGCAGTCGCATTATCTCAACACCACGGGGCAGGATCTCACGGCCAAGGTGAGCATCACGTTCCACCTGGCGAAGTCGGGCACCGTCACCGCGCACGCGGGCGTGCTCTTCGTGGTGGATCCGAAGATCAACATTCCTCCCCAACAGACGGGGGTGGTCAAGCACGACTGCAACCTGCCCTTCGACATGAACCTGGTGAAGGTGAGCAGTCACATGCACAAGCATGGGACGAACTTCGTTTCGACCATCGGCGACAAGCCGGTGTTCAACACGACCCAGTGGGATGAGCCGACGCCGGCCCTCTTCAGCCCGGCGATGTCCGTGAAGGGCGGTGAGCCGCTCTCGTTCTCGTGCACCTTCAAGAACGACTCGGCCCAGGCGCTCACGTTCGGCGAGTCGGCCGAATCCAACGAGATGTGCATCTTCGTGGGCGTCTATTACCCGGTGCCCAACGACGCGCTCGTCACCGTCGGCTGCAATTGATTCCCAGGCGCGGCGCCGTCGGCCGCGCGTGATCTACCAATCCAACCCGAGCAGGAAGGGCTCGCCGCCGAGAGGGCCTGTCGTCGACAGCGGCTCGCGCGGCGGGCTCACACGCTCTCCGGTGGGGATCGCGAGAGCAAGAGCGCGCCTCAGCGGCTGGGCGTCGAAGTGCCATCTGTCGTTGACGCGGGGAAAGCGTTAACGGGCACCGGTTTCGGCGATTCCATCGCTGGAAGCGGCGCCCGTTCGACGTGGATGCGAGGATCAGCGACGTTCGTCGAGCCAGGCGAGGCAGGCGTTGCGCGTGGCGCGCTGGTTCTTCGAGAGGGACTTGCCGTTGTCGAGGCCGCCCTTCTTCACCTCCGCGAGGAAGGGGACGACGTGCTCCTTCGAGAACGCGTAGTAGAAGGGCCAGAGCCACTTCGCCGCGAGGCGCGGCAATCCGAAGGGGGTGCGGACCTTCTGGTGGCCGCGCGTCCAGCCGATGAGCGCGGGCGCGAGGCGCGCGGCGTCGAGCGAGGCGAGGGGCGCGGCGAGCTTCTGCCACGCCGGCTTCGGCGTGGCGATGGTCGACCAGTCGTTGCGGAGGAGCTCGCGGTAGGGGCGAAGGACTTTGGCGACGGCGTCCGCATCGAAGCCGGCCGCGCGGAGCGCGTCGAAGAGATCACGGGTCTGGTCGTACTTGCGGACCCTCTTCTCGAAGCGCGTCTCGAGGCGCTCCCAGGGCTTTCCCTCGAGCCCCGCGAGGACGGTCGCTTCGTCGAGGCGAGGCGCGTCGACCAGGGACTTCACCCAAGAGAGGAGGGGCGAGAGCTCGTCGGCCGACAGCGAAGCGAGGTTGAGCGTGTCGCCGAAGAAGAGGATCTCGTGCGAGTCCTCGAGCACGTCCTCGAGGTTCGAGGCGTCCCGCCGATCCGCCCACGCGTCGAGCAGGGCGAACGCTCGCGTGGAGAAGGCGATGCGATCGCCGAGCGCGCGACCGTGCTTTTCGGCGAACTCCCAGATTTGGCTCCCGTGCCGGACCACGTCGCGGAGGAGCACGTAGGCATACGGCCGCCCGATCGCCGCTTGGGGCGTCTCGGGGAAGGTGCGCCACGGCTCCTTGCTCCAACGCGCGGCCGCGGCCTCGCGCTCTTCGGGCTTGCGCTTCGGGTCGAGCAGGTAATCGACGTCGAACGAGAGCGGCGCGGCCGCGACGCCGCCAGCGAGGCGCTGCCGGAGGCGCCGGATGTCGGGGCCATGCATGTCGCTCTGCCACGGGAGCGCGGCCGCGATGCGCATCTCGCGCGCCTTCTCGAAGTCCGCGAGCGCCCCGGCGAGCTCGCCCGACGCCTCGCGCACCTCGGCGCGGGCCGCGTACTCTTCGGCCTGGAACCCGCGCTCGGTGACCGCGCCCTCCTGCCGCGCCTGCTCGATATCCTTCTCGATGCGCGGCGCCGCGCCCTCGAGCGCGCCGCCCGCGAGCACCTTGGCGCGCGCGAGGAGCTTCGCCCGCTCGGCCTCGTTGGGCGGCGGGTTCTTTTTCGACGGCTTGCGATCTTTGCAAGGATCACCGCCGTTCGCCTTCGTGACGAGCGCGCTCGCGACGCGCGACTCGACGACGTGGCGCCGATCGCTGACGTCGCCGGACCAGAACATGCAGCGCCCCACGTAGCTCGGATCGGACGGTGAATCGAGGGCGGCCGCGCGCGTCCAGTCCTCCTCCGCCGCGGGATCGCCGGCGTACAAGCGACACTCCCACCGCAACCGCAGCGACTCCGCGAGCGCGACGTGATGAGGGATCACCCAGTCGAGCAGCTCCTTGCCTTCCGCGTACGCGCCGTGGTGCACGAGCTTGGCGCCGAGCTGCTGCGCGGCGCCGAGCGCCACTTCGAAGATCGCGCCGTCGCCTTCCTGGAGCAGCGCCGCGAGCGCCGGGCGCGCGTGCGCGAAGTACGTGAGGTGGTTCGAATAGAGCAGATACGACATCGTGCTCTCGATGCGCATCGCGGCGGCGAGCCGATCCCTCGCGGGCTGCGCCGTGGCGAACGTCGCTGCCTTCTTCAGCTCGGCGAGCGGCGTCGTCGATCCGGACCCCTTCCTCGCCTCGGCGAGGCCCGAAGGCGCCACGGCCTCGGGCCGAAGCGACGAGGGCGGCACCCTGTCCTTGCCGTCGGAGCCGCGGGCGATGCTGCCCGAGCCGAACAGGTCGACGTCGAAGAGGCGGCGAACGAGCAGGAGCGCTTCCTCGCGCGCCACGGGCTCGAGCGCTCCGGCGATGCCCAGGAGGCCGTCGAGCGCGTCCGCGTCGTGCGCGAAGTCGGAGAACTTCCCCCACGAATTGCTGCCTCCATCGGGATGGGACGTGATGGTGGCGACGAGCGCGGGCGCGAGAGCGCGCTCCTCCTTCGCGCGGCTCGCGCCCCACAGCTCGCCGACGAGGAGCAGGAAGGCGCTCGCTCGGCGCCGCACCGTCTGCACGCCGTCGGGCGCCTTCACTTCCAGATGAACGATGGGGCCGTCGAGGCGCGCGGTGAACTCGGGCAGCGGGCGCGTGCCTTCGAGGAGGTGACGCGCATACGCGGCCGCGAAGCGATCGAGCGAAGCCTCGAGCGGCGATCGCGTGACCTCGGGGGTGCTGTCCACGTTCTTCTGGGTGCGCTTCGTCGCCATGCTCGCCGTCCTCGGGGCGGCGCTTCTAGCAAAGCGAGCGGCGATCAGCCCGAGGAATCATGCGTGCGCGCGACGTCTGTTCGAGCGTGCACACTGCGCAAGGATCGTACGCTGCACGGTGTGTGTATCGTTCGCCGCGCGCACGCGGCATGTGCGATGCCGCTGTCGAAGACCTGCGCTGCGCAAGGATCGTACGCGTCGTGACGGCGGCGTGTGGCCGGCTCCGGCAAGTGGTCGTCGGCGCGCCGGCGCGAGCTTGTGAGGCTGCATGCGTTCGAGGGGCGCGCGTGGGTGGATGGTGATTCGATGACGCGTGGCAAATGCGGCGCGGTGAGCGCGACGCCATGGGCATCAGGCGATTGCCAGGTGCGATCACGCAGCCGGATGCATTCGAGTCGTTCGAGGGATGAGTGCGTCGACTTTTGGATCGGATGACGTGTGGCAAACGCATCACAGTGCGTGGTGCCACGAGTACCACTCGAATGCTGAAGTGTGGCAATCGCGCCACACGGTGCCGCCCGAGGGCACGACTCGAATGCTGAAGTGTCGCAATCGCAATACACCGTGAGCGCGATGCCATGGGACATGGCTTGACCGCATTGGTTCTCGAGCGCGAGAGGGCTAGTCTTCGACCCTTCTTTTTTTCTCAGCATCATGCCGCTCAGGAGGAAGCCATGCGCTTCGCTTTTTCATCCGCCCTCGTGGCGACGTCGTTGTCGATGGCTTGTCCCGCCGGGGCCACGTCGGCCGAAGAGCCGCCGTCCGACGTTCCACCCGATGCGCCGTTCCCACGCTTGCGTGCCGGCATCGGGCTCGGCGCTGGATATGATTTTGGTGTCCCTGCAGCGCACGGTCCCGGTCCTTATCTCTCGTTCCGGATCGGCAAGCGCTTGGGGCCATCGTTCTCGGTCTACTACCAAGGATCTCCGTTCGTCTTCTGGGACCGCCGCAGCGCCAACGTGAGCGGTGGCGTGCAGAGCTCCGCCCTCTTCGCCTGGATGCTCGCCGATCGTGTGGAGTTGGCCGTCGGCCCGGCGTTCGATACCTCCCTCTTCGACACCGAGACGGGAGATACCGTGGGGTTCACACCCGTGCTCGGGCTCGGCGGACACGCGCGCGCCGCCGTCGCGCTCTATCGCACGCATGCCGCCGATCGGTCTCGCATGGGCCTGTTCCTGGCGGCGGAGATTCACGCGGTCGTGCCTGTTCTGCCGCCCGCGCCGCGCGCCCTCGGCTTTGCATCCGGCAGCATCGGTTGGGAGTGGTACTGACACGCCCGACCAGTGAGCGTTCGCCGTCGCACCCATGAGTGTGGCGGCGCCGTGGTCTTCAGCGCCGCGGCTTCTTGTGGGCTTCGACAAGCGTGGCCAGCAGGGTGCGGACGTGGGGGTGCTCGTCGGGGAGGCCGAGGCGGCGGAGGATGGAGAGGGCGCGCTCGGCGTGCTCGCGGGCCTTTTCGGTCTCGCCGATGGAGCGGAAGCAGGCACCGAGGTTGGCGAGGGCGAGGCCTTGGCCTTCGAGGAGGCCGAGCTCTTCGTAGATGGAGAGCGCGCTCGTGAGGTGCTCGACGGCGCGGCCGATCTCGCCGAGGGCGCGGTAGGTGTTGCCGAGGTTGCCGAGCATCGTGGCGGCACCCGCGCGGCGGCCGAGCATGTCGTGGATCTCGAGGGCGCGCTGGAAGTGATCGACGGCGGCGGCGAGGTCGCCGCGATCGCGGAAGCAGAGGCCGAGGCCGCCGAGGACTTCGGCGCGACCGTCGAGCTCGCTCTCCTCGTGCAGCGCGAGGGCGCGCTCGAGGTGAGCGATGGCGTCGGCGACGTTGCCCAGACGGCGCAGGGCAAGGCCGGCGTTGCCGAGATCGACGGCGAGGAGCGTGCGCATGGCGAGCGCTTCGTGGATGGCGGCGGCGCGGCGATGGTGGGCGAGCGCTTTGTCGAGCTCGCCGAGCGTGGCGTGCATGCGACCGAGGCCGCCGAGCGCGAGGGCCTCGGCCTCGCGGTGGCCATGGCCTTCGGCGAGCGCGAGGGCGCGGGCGAGGCTCTTCTGGGCGCCGGAGAGATCGCCGAGCGAGCACTGCGAGAGGCCGAGATCCGCGAGCACGGCGGCGGCGGTGGCGCTGCCCTCCGGCGTGATGCGGAGGATGCGCCGGGCGATCGCCGCGACGTCGGCGTGGCGATCGTGGCGCTCGAGGACGCCGATGATGGCCTTCAAGATCTCCCAGGCGGGGGCGGCATCGCCGCGCTCGATGCGGCGGTCGATGACGGCGAGGACCTCGGGGAGGTCGCGCGCGAGCGCGGACCAGCGGGCCGGATCGGGGCCATGGGCCAGGACCGAAGCCAGGACGAGGCCTTCGTGCGTGGACTCGGCTTCGGCGGCGCCGGGCTGGTCGCGCAGGAAGAAGCGCACGGCGGCCATCGCGCGGAAGGGGCGCTCGGCGTCGGGCGCATGCTCGACGAGGGACTGCTCGGCGAAGCCTTCGAGGGCGAGCGCGGCCTCGTCTTGGCGCACGCCGGCGATCTCCGCGACCACGTCGGCGCGCGTCGCGGTCGCGCACGCAGCGAGCGCGACGAGGACGCGGCGGAGCGGCGCGCCGAGGGTCTCGAAGGTCGGGCGGAAGGTGGACGAGAGGGTGCTCTCGCCGCCGCGCGCGCCGCCGTCGAGCGTGGCCAGCGGATCGCGATCGAGGCGCGCGAGAAGGCTCTCGGGGGTGACGTCGGGCCGGACGAGCTGCCGCCCGACCAAGCGCACGGCGAGCGGAAGACCACCGACCCGCTGCGCGAGGGCATCGAGGATGTCGTCGGGCTCGGCGGCGAGGGCGGGGACGAGGGCGCGCAGATGCGCGCGGCAGGCGGCGTCGTGCCAGAGGTCGAGATGCAGGCGGCGCGCGCCGCGGCCGAGATCCTCGTGGAGCGTGAGGAGGCGCGAGGTGACGAGCACCCGCGAAGCGCCGCCGAGCATGGGCACGAGGCGCACGTCGGTGGGGCTCAGATCGTCGACGACGAGGAGAGCGCGGCGCTCTTCGAGCGCGGCGCGGAGGAAGCGCACGGTCTCCTCGGGGCGGGGCGCGCGCTCGGGCCGGAAGCCGAAGCGCTTGGCCACGCGGCCGAGCTCCGCGGGCAGGTCGCGCCCGTCGAGCCACGCGCTCTCGTCGAAGCGCTCGGAGGCGCGCGTCGCGACGAGCTGCTGCGCGATCACCGTCTTGCCCACGCCGCCCGGGCCCGCGACGACCACGCCGGTGACGGCGGGATCCGCGAGCAGATCTTCGAGCGCCGCGAGTGCTTCGGCGCGCTCGCCGAAGAGCGGCACGGGCATGGCCGGCAACGCGCCCGGGCCTTCGAAGAGGCCGGCGGACGGCGCGGGCCGCGTGGCGTCGGAGAGCGCGCTGCGAAGGCCAGGCGTGTCGCGGCGCGCGGCGGATTGCAGTGGATCGAGCCGGGCGCGTGCGGCTGGCGGCGCGGTGGTGATGGGGCGCGCGGCGGGCGGCGCGACAGTGATGGGGCGCGCTTCGGCGGAGGGATCGGAGGCTTCGAAGGCAGGCCGCGTGGGCGCGAAGGGCAGGGCGGCGCGCGCGGGCGGCGTGCTGCGCGTGGCGGCCGGCGATGTGCTCGCGCGCGGCGGCGGGATGCTGGCAGGTGTGGCGGCCGGTGGTGGCAGCGTGCCGAGCGCCGGTGGCGGCGCGGTGGTCGTGATCGGCAGCGCCATGCGGAGGGCGCGCAGCACGGCGGGCTCGCCCTTCGGGAGGTTGCGATCGTCGGCGACGAAGCGGTTGCCCTCGGGGGACCAGCGGCGCGGCTCGACGCGCAGGGAGAGGGCGCCGTCGTCGGCACGCACGACGGAGACGCGCGCGTAACCCAAGCGGCGCTCGGCGCCGAGACCGAGCTTGCGCTTGGCGGGCGTGGCGCCGGCGGCGATCCACACGTAAGTCCCCGGTGATCCGGCGCGCGCTTCGTCGGCGATGGGATCGTGTACGTGGCCGGTGAGGTGGACGTGGGCGTGCTCGCGCAGCCACGCGTCCACGTCGCGCTCGTCGGCGAGCCAGCCGCCGCGCGCGGGATGGTGGCTGAGCGCGACGACGAGCTCGCCGCTCCGGGCCGCGGCAGCGGCATCGAGGAGCTGGCGCTCGCCGATGCGGAGCACGCCGCGATCGCCGTCGCCCTCGGCCACGAAGCTCGTGCACAAGCCGACGAAGCGGACCTTGAGGCCGGCGCGCCCTTCGGCGCGATGCGACCACCACAAGAGCTCCTCCGGAGGAGCGTCGTCCGCTACGGGCGGGCCGAAGGTGGCGGCGAAGACGGTGAACCCATAGAGGCGCGAGGCGAGCACCTCGCGGGCGCGCTCGTGCTCCAACGCGGCGTCGAAGCGACGGCGGCCCTGGCGCAGCTCCGCGACCAGCTTGGCGGTGAGCGGGGCCCGATCGGCGCTGCGATCGATGTCGTGGTTGCCTGCCACGAGGTGCGCCCGCTCCGGTCCGAGGCCCGCGGCGCGCACGAGCTGCGTGAGGAAGGCATCGGCCTCGACGTACTCGTCGCGCTGGCCGGTGGCGGCGACATCGCCCGTGACGAGCACGGCGTCGACGGGATCGCCGGCGCGCTCCTCGACGTCATAGCGAAGCGCGGCCAGCACGCGCTCGCCGGGGCTCTGCCCCTCGTCGTGCGCGGCGCGGATTTGCAGATCCGACAGATGAAGCCAGGTGAAGAGCGTCTCCATACGGCCTCGCCCCTCGGGGATGTGACCCGCGTGCCCCGGAGGCTCGGCACTATAGTTCGCCGCGCGCCCGGCGGAGCGACGCCTCCGCGAAATACAGTGCTTTCCTGGCATCGCCCGCCGTGGGCAGAAGCGCGGGGGCACACGATGCGATGGTGCGTGGGCGCGAGGTGCGGTCACGTGGCGCGAGCGCGCAGGAGCGGGATGTGAGCGGGTGGTTCGTCGAGCGGAACGCTCGATGGGATCCGCTCCCTTGCGGTCGCGGCTGCGTGGCAAGTGCGGTCGCGTGGCCAGCGCAGCCGCGTGGTGAGCGTGGTTGCGTGGCCAGCGCAGCCGCGTGGTGAACGTGGTTGTGTGGCCAGCGCGATCGCGTGGCGAACATGGTCGCGCGGCCAGCGCGAACGCGTAGTGAACGTGGTTGCGTGGCCAGCGCGGTTGCGCGTGAGGGGGGCGCGCTACTCGCGCGAGCGGCGGCCGAGGGTGTCGAGGCGGCGGAGGTTGAGCGCGAGCATGCGGTTCGTGGGATCGAGGCTGAGGGCTTCTTCCCAGGCGCGGCGGGCGACGTCGATTTCGCCGCGGCGCAAGGCGGTGAAGCCCTCGTCGATGAGCATGGCGACCGCGCCGCGATGGAGCGAGCCGGAGGGCAGCGGCGCGGGCGTCACCATCCAGCGGGCGCCGGAGGGCGCTTCGCTGTCGGGGCGCGTGCGCAGATCGACGGCGAGCGCCGGCGCAGCCGCCGAGGCGCGCCGCGGCCGCACGCTGAGGCGGCGGAGCACGGGGACCGTCGACTCGGGCGCGCGGAGCTCGTCGGTGCTCTCGAGCGGCGCGCGCGGTGGCGCGATCGATCCGCTCGCGACGGGCTCGTACTGCGTTCGCCCATCCATCGAAGCTCGCTCGTCGAGCCCGGGGTCCGAGCCCGCTCGCGGCCCCGTCGCGATCACGGCGCGCTCGTCGAAGCCGGGGCTCGACGGGGAGCGCGGCCTCGTGGTCATCAGCGCGGCGTCGCCGAGCGAGGGGCTCGAGGTCGGCTCGTCGAGGCCCGGGCTCGACGGGGCTCGCGGCCGCATGGTCATCAGCGCGGCGTCGCCGAGCGAAGGCTCGAAGGCGACCATGGCGTCGAAGGCGCGATCGACGAAGGCCCCGATGTCCTCCGCCGGCGGCGCGCTCTCCGAACGCTGCGCGCCGGAGGGCCGCGCGATGCGCGCCGTGACCTGCGTGGGCGCCATCTCGCGGGAGATGTCCACCTTGCGCGGGCCCGAGCCGATCGCGACGGAGGGATCGCGCTGGCCGACGAGCGCGGCGAAGACATCGGCCATTTCGCGCGCGGAGGCGAAGCGACGCCCGGGCTCGCGATCCAGCGCGCGCCGGAAGAACGCGTCGAGCTCCACCGGCAGGCCGGGGAGCACCTGCGAGGGCAGGGGAGGCGCGCCCGCACAGATGCGGACGATGACGTCCACCGCGGTGCTGCCTTCGAACGCCGGCGACCCGGTGATGGCGCGGAAGAGGATGGCGCCGAAGGACCAGAGATCGGCGCGCGGATCGACGTCGCGTGCGCCGCGGGCCTGCTCCGGGCTCATGTACTGCGGCGATCCGATGAGCACGTCGGTGTGGGTGACGTCGCCGATCGCGCGGCCCATCTCCTTGGCGATGCCGAAGTCGAGGAGCTTCACGACCTCGTCGTCGTCGTCGTGCGCGAGGAAGATGTTGGCCGGCTTGAGATCGCGGTGGACGATCCCGGCGCGGTGCGCGCGGGAGAGCGCCGTGGCCATCTGATCGGCGATGCTCACGGTGGCCGCGAGCGAGAGGCGGCCCTCGCGGCGGAGGCGCTCGCCGAGGTGCTCGCCGTGGAGCAGCTCCATGACGAGGTAGGGCATGTCACCGTCGACGCCGTGGTCGAGGATCTGCACGACGTGCGGCCCGCGCAGGCGAGCGGCGGCGCGCGCCTCCCGCGCGAAGCGGGCCCGCGCATCGGCAGGCTCGGGGAGCGCGGCGCTCATGAACTTGATGGCCACGTCCTCGTCGAGCCCGAGGTGATGCGCCACCCAGACCGCGCCCATACCGCCCTGCGCGAGCTCGCGCAGGAGACGGTACTTGCCTGCGATCACTCTGTGTTCGCAGAGCGGAATCAACAGATCCCCCTCGTGGATCCAGCGATCCGGACCCGGCCGATGGATAGCACGCCGATCGCAGGTCACTCGGAATTTCTCAGCATTCGCGCATCGTCTCGCCGAAGATCCCGAGCCGCGCTCCGCACGCGACCGGAACGCGCGAAGCCGCGCCCCGACGATGTCGCTCCGCGCGGAACGATCGCGACGGACTCCGTGCCGCGCGCCTCGGTCCTGGAAGCGACGGCATCGGATCCCCACCGGCTCGCGCGCGACCCGCGATTTCCAGACCGCGCCGCGGCTGCGTGCGCCACGGTGAGCCGCGGCCCCGACATGCCGATCACGCACCGTCCGAAGAGGGCGAGGCGCGACCGTGACACCTCCGCACGGCACCGGACGGAATCCGCAGCCACGCGCCTGCGGATGTATTACGAAGGGCCGCGATGGCGCGAGAACGGAAGGCGAAGAGGCAGGCGGAGGACGCGCGCGTCCCGGCCGAAGAAGAGCCGAAGACCCGAGCGGGCAGCGACGCGGACGAGGCGGACGCCGAGGCCGGCGACACGGACGCTGCGAGCGAAGCGGAAGGCCGTGACGACGACGGCTCGGAGCGCGACGTGGCCCGGACGTTCCAGCGCTGGGTCGCAGGTGATTGGATACCGCGCGACTTCGCCTTGCTGTTCGGCCTGGTGCTGCCGGCGATGTTGCTCGCGGTGAACATGTGGCGCGTCCACGCCTTCACCGTCGACGACAGCTACATCTCCTTCCGCTACGCGCGGAACCTCGCGCGTGGATGGGGCCTCGTCTACAACGAGGGCGAGCGCATCGAGGGGTACACGAACTTCCTCTGGACCGTGATCCTCGCGGGCGGGATCAAGCTCGGCTTCGATCCCAACAACGTCGCCAAGGTCCTCGGCGCGGCGTCGGCGTTCGGATCGATGTCGCTCACGTACGCCATCTCCAACCGTCTCGCGCCGTACCGCACGCTGCCCTGCGTGGCCACGTGGCTCTTGGCCTCGACGGTGGTGTTCTCCGGCTACGCGATCTTCGGGTTGGAGACGGGCGCGTTCGTGTTCTTCGTGCTCGCGGGCACGTACCTCTTCCTGCGCGAGACGGACGCGACGCTGCGCCCGGATGTGGAGCCTGCCTCGGCGCCCGCGCGCGAAGGCTTCCCGTGGTCGGGCGTGGTCTTCGCGCTGGCCGGCCTGACCCGGCCGGAGGCGCCGATGTACATCGGCATCCTCATGCTCTTCTTGGGGCGCCGCTTCTTCAGCAAGCAGAACATCCTGCGCGGCGTCGTCTTCGCGGCGCCGATCGCGGCGCACCTGCTCTTCCGCCACGCGTACTACGGCTCCTGGGTTCCGAACACGCTCAGCGCCAAGACGGGCAACCTCCAAGGCCAGCTCCAGGCGGGCCTCGGGTACGTGAACAACTACCTCGGTCACGCGGGCCCGGTCGTGTACCTGGCGCTGCTCGGCTTGGGCCTCGGCCTGGCGAAGAAGCGCCGCGACCTCTTGGCCATCGCGACCATCGGCGCGGCCGTCATGGGCTACGTGGTCCTCGTCGGCGGCGACTGGATGAAATACTTCCGCTTCCTCGCGCCCTTCGAGCCCTTTTGCTTCCTGCTCGTGTGCGTGGGCGTGCGGCGCGCCGTCGATCGTCGCGACCTCGCGACCAACGTCGCCGTCGCCATCTTCGCGGTGGTGGTGACCGGCCATCGCTCGGGGATGATCCGCGACGCGCAGGCCGATCTCCTGAACAAGGAGAAGCGCTTCTGGGACATGGCCGCGGGCGGCACGGCCACGTGGCTGAAGCAGAACACCACGCCCGGCGAGCTCGCCATCGGCGACATCGGCTACGTCGGTTGGGAGACGGACTACCCGATCCTCGATCTGCTCGGCCTCGTCGACCCGGTGATCAGCAAGCTCCCCGGCGGCTACACGCAGAAGCTCGGCCCCGGCTTCAACCAGCGCTTCTTCGACAAGAAGCCGAAGTACCTGCTGCTCATCTCCGCGCAGAACGACTGCACGCACCCCTCGGTGCCCGGCTCGCAGGTCCTCTACCGCGACCGTCGCTTCCACGACCAGTACCAGATGGCCGGCAAGGTCCCGCTCGACGGCGGCTTCAACTGGTGCATCTACCAGCGGAAGAACTGACGATGTGACCGCGCTCGCGAGGCTCCCTCAGCCATCGCGATCTCTTACGACCCCCGCCGATCCCATTCCCGAGGCGAGCGGCGCGACTCCGTCGATCGGCGACCGTCGCTTCCACGACCAGTACCAGATGGCCGGGAAGGTGCCGCTCGACGGCGGCTTCAACTGGTGCATCTACCAGCGGAAGAACTGACGATGTGACCGCGCTCGCGAGGCTCCCTCAGCCATCGCGATCTCTTACGACCCCCGCCGATCCCATTCCCGAGGCGAGCGGCGCGACTCCGTCGATCGGCGACCGCCGCTTCCACGACCAGATGGCCGGGAAGG
Source organism: Minicystis rosea (assembly GCA_001931535.1). Lineage (GTDB taxonomy): Bacteria > Myxococcota_A > Polyangia > Polyangiales > Polyangiaceae > Minicystis > Minicystis rosea. The sequence goes on along the minus strand of CP016211.1, from coordinate 3,497,869 downwards.
TGCCGCTCGACGGCGGCTTCAACTGGTGCATCTACCAGCGGAAGAACTGACGATGTGACCGCGCTCGCGAGGCTCCCTCAGCCATCGCGATCTCTTACGACCCCCGCCGATCCCATTCCCGAGGCGAGCGGCGCGACTCCGTCGATCGGGTTCCTCCTTCTGCGGCGCCGGAGCCGTCTGGGCGGACCCGCCACGCGCCGTGAACGACGGGATCGCACCTGCAACCAATCCCCCACCCAGGCTGTGGAGGAGAGGAGCCAGGCGTGAAGATGATCCCTCGGTGGCGAGCGACCTCGATGATCCTCGCCGGACTGATCACGACGGGCTGCCAGGGAGGCGGCGGCTCCGGCGCCGGTCAGTGCGTGACGGCGGACGACTGCCCAGGCATGGACGGCGTGTGCGTCGCGCGCACCTGCGACGCCGGCGCCTGCGGCATCGGCCCCGTTCCCGCCGGCACGCCGATCGCTGCGCAGACGGCGGGCGACTGTGCCAGGGGGGTCTGCAATGGGGCCGGCGTGGTCGTGCTCGAGTACGACGCGACGGACGCGCCCGCAGGCGACGAGTGCGCCGCTGTGGCGGAGAAGCCGGTGCTTCCGATCTGCGATGCACCCACACCCGCCTCGCCCGCAACGAGCTGGGCCGATTGCAGCGCCGGCGTCGATCCTACCAAGAACGGCGGAGACCTGCTGTGGATGCACGTGACGGACATCGAGCTCTTGAACTGCCCCGCAGCATCGTACGGCGTGTTCCCGTTCAGGCTCACCACCGGACCGACCGGTGATGTCGTCGTCGGCGCGACGTGCGAGAGCACGTACCTCCACGGCGACGCCAACTACGTTCGGCTGAACGGATCCGGGGCACGGCTCACGGCGCGGTCCTTCAACCTCAACTCGGCCGCATCGCAGGACGTCAACACGTACTTCGCGAGCCTCTCGATCGGCCCCACCAACGATCTCTTCGTCTCCCTCGGCAACTCTTGCTACGGCGCCGCGGCGCCGCCCGTCTGCCCTCCCGACGAGAGTGAGGTCGACGCGCCGGACGGGACGACCATCGCGCCGCCCACGTGGACGTCGCCGATCGGCTCGCTTCAGGTCACCACCTCGACCACGAGCGTTGATCTCGGCTGTGGCGCCGTCTCCGCTGCGCCGGGCGGCAGCACGTTCGTCACCCGCGTCGACGCTGCGGGCAACTGCATCTACACCCGCGCCTTGTCCGTTCCTAACCTCGATGCCGTCATGGATGCGACCGGACGCGTGGTGGTGAGCGGGGCGGTGGGCGTGGCGCCGGTCAATCTCGGTGGCAGCCCGCTCGCGCCCCTCGGCGAAGAGGATCTCGTCCTCGGTGAGCTCGACGTCACGGGGCATCACCTCTGGAGCCGACGCTTCGGCGGCCCGGGCATCTCCTTCGCCAGCGTGGGCTCCAACAAGCGCGCGACCGTGTGGACCTCGGGGGCGGGCGACGTCTATCTCGTCACCAGCTTCCAGGGCCCCAGCGAGCCCATCGGCGTCCATGCCGTCGACCTCGGCGGAGGCGCCGTCGTCGCCCAGGAGCACGACCCCATCGTCGCCAGCTACTCCCCTTCGGGCGCACACCGGTGGAGCCGTTCGTATCACTTCTCCACCACCAAGCTCACCGCGAGCGTCGACGGCTGCGGCTCGCTGGTGATCGCGACCCATATCTACCTCGCGCCCAACTGCTACGGGGAGGTGTTGCCACCGCTCTCGATCGCGCGCTTCGCGCCGTGAGCACGCGCGTGCCCGACGACCTGGAAGCGCTCACTTCTTCTGGTAGCGCACGAACACCACGTGGGTGTGATCTTCACCCGGCGTCGCCATCGTCGTGCGCGCCGTGATCTGCTCGCCCCGGTGCAGCTTCTCGAAATCGGCCGCCGTGATCGTCACCGCGTGGGTGTGGGCGGCGACGCCTTGGACGTCGTAGGTCCGCTCGCGCTTCGCGGCCATGTCGTCGGCGTTGATCACGAGCTCGTGATCGTCCTTCCCGCCGATCTCCACGGTGCACACGCTCACGACCTCCGGCGGATCCACCGCGGGGGCACAGCGCACGTAGAGCCGGTGGAGATGCCCGTCGCGCGTCGACGGCTTGCGCAGGATCCGGCCGCCGCGGATGGCCTTGAAGTCGTCCGCGGTGAGCGTGACGGCGTGCGCGTGGCCCGCGCTTCCCGTCAGATCGTAGGTCTTCTCGACGCCGGCAGCGACGTCGGCGGGCTTCACCTCGAGCACGTGGCCGTGGTTCTGCCCAATCTTGCTGACGACACGCGCGCACGGCGGCTCGTCCGCGCGCGCGGAGGGCGCGAGCGCCAGCGCCGCGGCGACCTTCATGATCGTGCGGCGCTTCATGCGATTACCGGAGCTCGAAGCGCTCGCCGCCGCGGGTGCCGACGGGGAGCGTCTTGGCGAGGCGGATCATCGTCCACACGGTGCCCGCCAGCTTGCGCAGCTTGGATTGGCCGACGCGCTCGTTGTAGTCGATGGGCATCTCGACCACGCGATAGCCGCATTTCGCCGGCCAGAGCAGCGTGTCGATGGGGAGCGCGTCGCCTTCGCCGTCGAAGTCGAAGCCGCGGATGGCGCCCGATCGATAGGCGCGCATGCCGCTGTGCACGTCGCACGTGGGCACGCCGTGGAGCGCGTGGGCCATGGCCGCGAAGCTGCGGTTGGCGAGGTAGTTCGGCACCGGCATGGCCGCGGGGCGCGTGCGGGTGCGGGCGCAGTTGACGACGTCGGCGCCCTCTTCCTCGACCATGCGACGCACCACCGGGATCATGTCCACCGGATAGGTGAAGTCGCAGTCGAGGTAGATGAGCATGTCGCTCTCTTTCGCCGCCGTGTACATGAGGAGCTCCATCGCGGGCCCGTGGCCGCGCGGGGGCACCTGGCGGAGCACGCGGGCGCCGAGGCGGCGCGCGATCTCCGGCGTGCGATCCTTCGTGGAGCTGTCGACGCAGAGGAGCTTGGCGTCGGGCGCCACGCGGCGGATCTCGCCGATCATCGCCTCGATGCTCTCCTCCTCGTCCATCGTCAGCATGCCGACGGTGAGGCTCATCTTGCGCTTGCGCGGCGGCTTGCGCGCGACGATGACGTTCTGGAACGCGAGCAGGCCCGGCGCCTGCGCGGCGATCACGTCCTCGATGGGCCGCACGAAGAGCTGGTAGAGCTTGTACGGGAGCGACTCGCCGAGGTGCGTGGGCGGCGCGCCCGCGGGCACCATCGTCTTCAGGATCACGTCCTTGAGGGCGCGGACGAGCATCGGGTTCTGGCCGAGGTGCAGCACCTCGAGCCCGGCCGACTCGACCGTGCGGACCGCGCTCTCGCGCGTGAAGAAGCGCAGGTGCGTGTCGTCGAGGATGCCGCTCGGCTGATAGTCGAAGCTCCCCGAGAGCAGCCCGAGCCGCACCGGCCACGCGGCGACGTTGGGGAGCGAGACGATGACGTGACCGTCGTCCTCCAAGTACGGGAGCACGCGCTCGAGCACCGCGCGCGGGCTCTTCGTGTGCTCGAGGACGTCCGCGAGGAGGATGGTGTCGAAGCGGCGACCGCCGAGCGCGTTCTGCAGAGACGCGTCGCTCTCGATGTCGGCCGCGATCACCTCGTCGAGGACGCCCTTGGCGCGCTCGATGGATCGCGGGACGATCTCGATGCCCGTCACGCGCGCGCCGGTACGCTTCACCGCGGCGCCGTTGAGGCCGATGCCACAGCCCACGTCGAGCACCGTGCGCGGCCGGCCGACGACGGAGACGAGGGCGCGGTTGATCTCCTCGACGACGTACTTCTCGGGCGCGTCGGGCGCGGCCTCCACGCTGGAGGGCACGGCGACGCCGTTCTTCGCGTGCGCGCTCATGTGCGGGACCCCGTTGGTCATGACCCGCGACCCTGCCGGTTCGCCCAGGCCGTGTTGAACTCGCGGATGGTCTCGTCCGTCTTCGGGTTGTGCAGCATCTTGCGCAGGATCGGCGGGGGCACCGTGACGATGTGCGCGCCTGCGGCGAGCGCCTCGTTCACATCCATGAAGTGGCGCACGCTGCCGATGATGATCTTGGAGGCGAGGCGCTCGCGATCGATCTGCTCGCGCGTCTGCGCGATGATCGGCCGCACGTCGTAGCCCATGTCGCGCACGCGCCCGCTGAAGATGGACACGTACGTGCCGCCGGCGAGGGCCGCGAGGTACGCCTGGTTGAAGCTCATGAGCGCGGTCACGTTGGTGGCCACGCCCCTCCGCGCCAGCGCGTGGGTGACGCGCAGCCCGATCTCTCCGAAAGGCACCTTGATGGTGATCCGATCGGGTGCCCAGGCGTGGTACGCGTGCGCCTCTTCCAGCATCGCGCCTTCGGTCTCGGCGGTGAGCTCGACCGACACCGGCCCTGTCGAAGCGGCCAGGACGTCGCGGATGCGCTGCTCGAGATCGACGTTGCCGGCTTCGCGAGCAAGGATGAGCGGGTTCGTGGTGACCCCGCTGACGACGCCCCACGCGAAGATGTCCGTGATCTCCTTGGGGTCGGAGCTGTCGAGAAAAAACATCAGTGTCCTCGGCGCGACCTTAGCAGCCCCCGAGCGGCCGGCCTATGATCCAGTGCACCGAACGGATCGGCTTCGCGCGCCGCGCCGCTCGGAAGGGGTGCGCGGGGCTTTGCCCGCGCCGGCGATGGGCCACACCCCACGCCGGCGTCGATCACGATGGGCCCGCGAGCGGCCCCATACCCCACGCCGGCCGCGCCGGCGTCGATCACGATGGGGGCTCGCTTGCCGAGACGGGCTTTGCCCCCGTGCCTAGGTCGCGCGTCTCGTGCGATACTCCGCCGCGGTGCCGAACACGGACCTCCTCCGGAGCATCCCGCTCTTCGAAGGCCTCGCCCAGGAGGACCTCGATCACCTCGCCAACACGCTCGTCGAGCGGCCCTTCGCGAGCGGGGAGATGATCTTCCACCAAGGCGACGCCGGCACCGAGATGTACATCGTGGCGAGCGGCCACGTGAACATTCACCTGCCGGGCGAGAGCTCGCGCCGCGTGTCCTTGAAGGACATCACCGTCGGCGAGTACTTCGGCGAGCTCGCCCTCTTCGACGACAAGCCCCGCAGCGCCAGCGCCCTCGCCACCACCGACGCCTCGCTCCTCGAGCTCTCCCGCGAGACGCTCTCCGCCTACTTGGAGCGCCGCCCCCGCGCCGCCATGGCCATCCTCCGGACGATGGCCGAGCGCCTCCGCGAGACGAACGCCATGCTCTCCGAGCGCGCCGCGAAGAACGTCGTCGAAGAGCTGGACAAGCAGCTCACCTGGAGCGATCGCCTCGCCGACAAGGTGGCCGAGTTCAATGGAAGCTGGGGCTTCATCGGGCTCCTCCTCGGCATCAGCGTGATGTGGTTCATCATGAACCGCCCCGGCCTCCTCCACGGCGAGCCCTTCGATCAATACCCGTACGTCTTCTTCAACCTGGTGCTCGCCATCCTCGTGGCGCTGCAAGGCCCGCTCATCGTGATGAGCCAAAACCGCCAGGTGCTGAAGGATCGCGCCACCGCCGAGACCGACTTCAAGGTGAACCTCAAGAACGAGGTCAACATCGAGACCATCCTCCGCGAGCTCGGCGAGCTGCGCGCGGAAGCCAACGCGCGCCTCGAATCCGTGGAGAAATCGCTCGGCCTCACCCCCTTCGAGCGCCCCGCCACCTCGAAGCCGTCGTCGGCCTCGCGCCCCGTGAGCACCGTCGCAGCCAAGGCGGGCAAATCGCTTCCGCCGCCCGCCAGCACCAGCAAGTGAGGCCGTGACGACGACGCGCCGCGCGCGAGCCTTTCGGCTCTGCGTGACGACGTCGCAGCAGTCGCCCTACCGAGCGTGCGGCGACGGAGGCCAACCGACGATATGCGGCGCCGGTCACGGCATCTCTTCGACGCCTGTGGTGCGAGACGTGATGAACGGCGAGGGCCGCACGGCCTCTCCACCATGCATGATGGGCGCGACATCGTATGTCGCATTCGACTCTCATCCTCGTTGGCTGCGACATCGTATGTCGCACGGTGCTTTTCTTTCCCACTCTCGCAAAACGGGCTCGTGCTTCCTCGATGAATCGAATACTGACGGTTCCTCGATGGAGCGCCGCCTCCCGCGGCGCAGATGAGGAGACTCTCGTGACGAAGCACCTGCTCGCCTCGTTGTTCGTGGCCTGTTCCATCTTCGTGGGTTGTGCTGCGGCCGGCCCCACGGAGAGCGATGGCGAAGACTCGACGACCGATGTCGAGACGCCTGCCGCTCCGGACGACGCGCTGAAGTCCCAGCTCATGGCGCCCGAGCCCGAGATCCCCGCGTGCAATTGCACCTCGGACTCGGACTGCACCAAGGGCAAGAAGTGCGTCGTGTACACCTGGTGTGGCCGCTGCGGTTGAATCGCCGCCTCGTCATCCGATGATGGCCGACGGCCAGAGATGAGCGAAAGGTAACGTCGAGCGACTCGATAGGACCGGTGTCCGCGGAGCATGGTTGAAGCCCGCGATGCCGTGTTGGATACGCCGGCTCCAAGCCACGATAGTTGGTGCGCGCGGCACTTGCTCGCCCGCGTGACCCTTGTTTGCGTGCGCGATGCCCATTGACGGGCGGCGCCGGCCCACAAGCCCTCTGTTGGGGCGCTCGATACCAACATGCCAGTCGTCCGTCGGGGCGACGCATGAGCTTCGCCGGCCGGTTTGCGCTCCGGCGGGCGGAGCTCGATATCGCTCCTCGAAGCGACATCGGCTCATCGCGTCACCTCGGAAGGCCGTTTGCGGCCCATCGTGATCAGCGGGCCGCTCGTGGCCCCCTCGTGATCACGCGCCGAGGATCGCCGCCGCCAGCGCATCGAACCGCGCGGCCACGCGATCCGGCGCGATGCGCGCGCAGCTCTCCGCAGCATCCTTGATCGGGCACAGCTCGCAGCGCCTCGTGTCGAGCAGCAGCGCGGCCCGCATGCCCGCGCGTCGCGCCGCTTCGACGTCGACGGCGCCGTCGCCGACCATCCAGCTCGCGGCGGCATCGAGATCGAGATCGCGCACCAGATCGAGCAACATCCCCGGCGCGGGCTTGCGGCATGCGCAGGCCACCGCGAGCGCGGGATCGCCGCCCGGGCCGCCCGCCGGTTGATGCAGGCACACCGCGAGCGCAGCGATGGTGATGCCGTCGGCCGCGAGCCGCTCGACCAGCGCGCGGTTGGTTCGATGAATCGCCTCCACGGGGATCTGCCCCTTGGCCGCGCCCGGCTGATTGGTCGCGATGGCCAGCACGAAGCCTGCGTCGCGCAGGGCACGGAGGCCGTCGAGCACGCCGGGGAGGAAGCGCAGGTGATCCGGATGAAAGGCGCTCACCACCGCGCCCAGCTCGGGATCGCGGTGGAAGTCGATCAGCGTGCCGTCGCGATCGAGGATGATCCCCCGACGGCTCACGTCGTGGCGGCCGGGCCCTCGGCCTTCACCATCTGGAGGAGCCGCTCGCAGATGAGGTGATGGTAGACCTCGTGGAAACCCTCGACGTGCGGCGTCGACGTGTGCCCGCTCTGCGCGCGCGGCACGATCACGCTCGCGTCCGCCATCTGGCGGAGGGCGCCGCCGTCGTAGCCGACGAGCGCCACCACCTTGCCGCCGTTCTTCTTCACGAAGTCGGCCGCGGAGACGAGGTTCTGCGACCAGGGGCCGGCCTTGTCGGCGCCCGAGCCGCCGTGCACGGAGAGGCACACGAGCACGTCGCCCGCCACCATGCGGCCGTCGAGCTGCTCCAGGAAGATGCGGTTGAACCCGACGTCGTTGGTGAGCGCGCTGATGAGCGCCGCGTTGTCACAGAGCGACGTGCACTTGAACCGGCGCTTGCCGTCGGCCCAGGTGAACTTGGCGATGTCGCAGGCGAGGTGGCTCGCGTTCGCCGCCGAGCCGCCGTTGCCGCACGTGTAGATGGTCCGGTCCTCACGGTAAGCCGTGAAGAGGACGTCGATGACGCGCGCCATGTCCTCCCGGTTGGTGGAGAGGGCGATCTCGGCGGTTTCGCGAAGGTAGTTGTCGACGAAGGCGGCAGTGCTGTCCATGGGCCCGAGCGTCATAGCGCGCGCGCCGCGAAGGCGGCAAGCGCGCCGGCGGCGATCCCCATCACGAGCCAGCCGAACCTTCCCGCCGCGCCCCCGTGACGCGATGCAGAGGGCAGGGGAAACTCGACCCGCCGCACCTTTCCCGCGTCCGCGTCGACCAAGAGCACGCCGTCGACGTCGAAGGCCACGCGGTACTCGAGGAGCTGCCTGCGTGTCGTCGCCGTCTCGATGCGCGGCGCGAAGGTGCCCGTCTTCACCTCGGCGACGTACTTGCGCCCATCGGCGGCCACGAGATAGTCGGCGCGCAGCTCGACCATCACCTCGTCGCCGTCGACGCCGAGCCCGTAGCGGATCGCCACCTGGCGCCCGAGGATGCGGAACCCGAGCCTCCGCAGGATCGCCTCCGCGCGCACCTCGCCGGCCGCGCCGCGCTCGCGGGCCAGCGCCATCCGCCGGCGCGCCGACCAGCTCCGAAACGCGAGCCGCAACGTCTGGACGAGCGCGAGGAACGCCACCGTCGCGACGGCGGCGAGAAGAAGCTCGGGCGGGACGCCACGCAAATCCACGCGTGACCACGCTCACGTGAACGGGAGCGCAGGGCCAAGTTTTCGGCGAAGCCATCCGCACGACGGCAGCCGCGGCGCCGGTGAGCACGCCGCGCGCATCGGAGGTCGGGCTCGTGTTGGCCATCGCAGCGCGTGGACGGGCTCCGGCGCCTTCGTTGACCTCCTCACAGGTTCCCTGTAGGAGCCCGATGTTCCCTATTGTTACCCGTAACTGAAGGTTGCTCGCATGCTGACCCGGCGCTCGATGGTTCGTGACTTGCTCTTCGTGCTGGCCGTCGCCGTCCCGATCGGGTGCGGCGGCGATCCGGCGTCCACGAGCGGCGGGACGAGCACCGAGACCGGCTCGGGCGGCTCCGGCGGCTCCCACGCGATGGTCGATCGAGGCCCGACCTCGATCGTGCTCGACGGCGATCCCAACGGCCTGTTCTGGGACGCGCCGACGGGGACGCTCTACATCGCCGACAACCACAACAACCGCGTGCTCCAGTGGACCGACGCGGCCGGCATCGGGCTCGTCGCGGATCTCCCGGGCGGCGCGCAGAACAGCGCGGGCCTCGGGCAGCTCGTGAAGGCCAAGGACGGGACGATCGCGGTCACCATCTTCGGCTTCGGGGCCACCGGCGGCGTCGCGTTCATCGCGCCCGACAAGAGCACCGGCATGGTGCCGAGCCTCGATCCCGTGAAGCGCCGCATCGGCCTCGCGATCGCGGACGACGGCACCCTCTACGACTCCTACTTCGAGAACATCACCGGCTCGAAGCAGATCGGGGCCATCGCGCGGCTCGATCTCGCCGGCGCCGAGACGGACGTGGTCACCTCGCTCAAGAAGCCGGTCGGCCTGCTCGCCGCGGGATCGAACCTGATCATCAGCGATCAGACGAGCGCCGCGGTGCTCGTGGCGCCCATCGCGTCGCCGACCAACGTGACGACCCTCGCGCAGCTCGACGGCCCCGACCTGCTCTCCGCCGGGCCGAACGGCACGTACTTCACCGGCGGTTCGAACGGCGAAGTCCGTCGGATCGCGAGCGACGGCACGGTCAGCACCTTCGCGGGCGGCTTCATCCAGATTCGCGGCGTCGCCTACGACGCCCAGAACAAGCGCCTCTTCGCCGCCGAGCACGATCCCGAAGGCACGAAGAGCGCGCTCCGCATCCTGCCCGTCGACTGATGCGCGTGCTCGCAGCCCTGTTCTGCGCCGTCGCTGCGATCGGCGCGCCTTCGCTCGCCCGCGCGGCCGGCCTGGTCGACTTCCAGCCGATCTTCGTCGGCGAGATCGACTACCGGCTCCACTCCATCCCGGACATCGAGGGCGAGAGCGGCTTCGCCGCCAACCGGCTGCGCCTCGGCGCGCGCATGGGCGTGTCCACGTGGTTCAGCGCTGCGGCGCAGATCGAGCTCGTGAACCGCGAGCACCCCGTCATCCTCGACGCCATGGTCGCCGTGCGCCCCACGCCGGCGTGGGAGATCTCGTTCGGCGCGAGCAAGACACCGCTCTTCTCCTCGGCGCGCGACGAAGCGATCTGGGCGCTCCCCGTGCCCGAGCTCTCCATGGTGGCGCGCGCCTTCTGGCCGCAATACGACGTCGGCCTCGAGGTCCACCGGTTGCCCACGCCGCGCTTGCCCATCGAGGGCTGGCTCCGCATCGGCAACGGCTCCGGCAGCGCGCTCGGGAACGACAACCGCGACTACGCGCTCGACGCGCGCCTCGACGTCGCGCTCGGCCGCGCCCGCGTGGGCGTGCCCGCGACGGTGCCCTTCGGTCTCCGCTTCGGATCGGGCTTCCACGCCGAGCTGGCCGAGGATCGCCTCGGCGTCGGCGGCACGACCCCCGCGGGCTTCGCGTTCTACCGGCCGGCCACGGTCTCCGGCCCCCGCTACCTCGCGGAGAGCCACCTCGTCGCCTACGCCGGCCCCATCAAGCTCACCATCGAAGCCGCGCTCGCGAAGGAAGGCCGCACCGCCGACACCGACGGCAACCCCGCGACCCCACGCGCCCCGCAGGCCCCGGTCCTCTCCAAAGGCGGCGTCGTCGAGCTCGGCTGGATGATCTTCGGCCCGCACCGGCGACACGGCGCCTGGCCCGTCGACGCGGCCATCGGCACCTGGGATTGGGGCGGCCTCGAGCTCGGCGTCCGCGCGGAGCGCTTGGTCCTCGGCCGCGGCGCGCGCGACGTGCAACCGGGCGGCGCGACCGCCGGCTCCGCGGCCATCCGCTGGTGGACCACGAGCTTCCTCGCCGCCTCGCTCGCCGGCTACTACACCCACTACGACGCCGCCCCGATCGAAGAGCCCGACCGCCGCAGCTCCTGGCTCGGCCTCTTCCGCGTCACCGTCCGCGCCCCCTCCGACCTCGTCTCCCAGCTCGGCCGCTGAGAGCGCGTCCAGCCACGTTCGAGTGGCCTCGAGCCGCCCCGCAGTGGAGGGCAGCCATCTTCGGCCGGCTTCGAGCCATCTCCCGGTGGGTCGTCAGCAGGTTTTCGTGGCTCGTAGCCACCTCCGGGTGGCTCGTAGCCACCTTTTGTGGCTACGAGCCATGTTCGGATGGGTCGCAGCCACCTTTTGTGGCTACGAGCCATGTTCGGATGGGCTTTGGGAGGCTCAGCGAGGCGCCTTCAGCATCGGCGCGAGGAACTGCCCCGTGTACGAGCCCTTCACCTTCGCCACCTGCTCCGGCGTCCCTTCCGCGATGATCGATCCGCCGCCCGAGCCGCCTTCGGGCCCGAGGTCGATGATCCAATCCGCGCACTTGATGACGTCGAGGTTGTGCTCGATCACGACCACCGTGTTGCCGGCCTCCACCAGCCGGTGGAGCACGCCGAGGAGCTTGTCGATGTCCTCGAAGTGGAGCCCCGTCGTCGGTTCGTCGAGCACGTAGAGCGTGCGGCCCGTCTGCGATTTGCCGAGCTCGCGCGAGAGCTTGACCCGCTGCGCCTCGCCGCCGCTCATGGTGGTCGCGGGCTGGCCGATCTTCATGTAGCCGAGGCCGACGTCGGCGAGCGTCACCAGGATGCGCTTCAGCGCGGGGAAGCTCGAGAACATCGCCAGGCAGTCGTCGATGCTGGAGTCGAGCACGTCGGCGATGCTCTTGCCCTTGTAGCGCACCGCCAGCGTCTGCGCGTTGTAGCGCTTCCCGCCGCACGTCTCGCAGGTCACGTAGACGTCGGCGAGGAAGTGCATCTCCACCTTCACCACGCCGTCGCCGTGGCACGTCTCGCAGCGGCCGCCCTTGACGTTGAAGCTGAACCGGCCCGCCTCGAAGCCGCGCGCGCGCGCGTCGGGCAGCTCGGCGAAGATGTCGCGAATGAGATCGAACGCCTTGGTGTACGTGCCCGGGTTCGATCGCGGCGTGCGGCCGATGGGCTTTTGATCGATGGCGATGGCCTTGTCGATCGCGTCGAGCCCCTTGATGCCCTTGTGCGCCCCGATGCGATCGGTGCTCCCGTGGAGCGCGCGCCCCAGCGCCGGCAGGAGGATGCCGTTCACCAGCGAGCTCTTGCCGGCGCCGCTCACGCCGGTCACCGCGGTGAGCACGCCGAGCGGGAACTTCACGTCGAGCCCGCGGAGGTTGTGCTCCGTCGCGCCCACGATGGTGATGGCGCCCTTCGACGCCCGCCGCGCCTCGGGCATGTTGATGCGCCGCCGCCCCGACATGAAGGCGCCGGTGAGGCTCTTCTCGTCCCGCTCGAGCTCCTCCGGCGTGCCGCTGAAGACGACCTTGCCCCCGAGATGGCCCGCGCCCGGCCCGAAGTCGACCACGTGATCGGCCGCGCGGATCGTCTCCTCGTCGTGCTCCACCACGACCACGCTGTTGCCCAGATCGCGCAGCCGCCGCAGCGTCTCGATGAGCCGCACGTTGTCGCGCTGGTGCAGCCCGATGCTGGGCTCGTCGAGCACGTACATCACGCCCGAGAGCTCGCTCCCGAGCTGGCTCGCGAGGCGGATGCGCTGCGCCTCGCCGCCCGAGAGCGTCGTCGCCGATCGGCTCAGCGTCAGGTAATCGAGCCCGACGTTGAGCAGGAAGGAGAGCCGCGCCACGAGCTCGCGCACCACGCCTACGGCGATCGCTTGCTGCGCCTTCGGCAGCGCGAGCGCCTGCACGTGGCTCATGGCCGCGCGCACCGTCAGCTCGGTGACCTCGGCGATCGACTTCCCCGACACCTTCACCGCGAGCGTCTCCGGCCGGAGGCGCAGGCCGCCGCAGGCGTCGCAGGACATCTCGCTCATGAACTTGCGGTACTGCTCGCGCGCGGCCTCGCTCTCGGTGTCGCGGAAGCGGCGCATCAGGCCCGGGATCACGCCCTCCCATTTCATCCCGAAGGTGCCGTGGCTCTCGCTCCCGGCCTTGCCCCAGGACACGGCGATCTTCTGGCCGTCGAGCCCGTGGAGCACCATCTCCTGCTTCTTCTTCGGGAGCTTGTTCCAGGGCGTGTCGATGTCGACCTTGCAGGCCTTGGCCACCGCGTCGGCGATGCGGAACGTCCACCCTTCGCCGCGCGCCATGCCCGTGGCCCACGGCGCGATGGCCCCGTCGCGCATCGAGAGCGTCGGATCCGGCACCACCAGCAGCGGATCCACCTCGAGCCGCGTCCCGAGCCCATTGCAGGCCGCGCACATCCCGAGCGGGCTGTTGAACGAGAAGCTCTGGGGCTGAGGGCAGGGAAGCTGACCCCGCAGTGCATGCGCAGCTCGCTGAACGCGAGCGACTTGCCGCTCTCGCGATCCACGCGCATCTCGCCCTTGCCCTCCTTGAGGGCGAGCTCGACGCTCTCCGCGATGCGCCCGCGATCCTCGGCGCGCACGGTCACGCGATCGACGACCAGCTCGATCGTGTGCTTCAGCTTCTTGTCGAGCTTGGGCACCTCGTCGACGCGGTGGAGCTTCCCGTCGACCAGCACGCGCGCGAACCCGCGGGCTTTGAGATCGTCGAAGAGCTCGCGGAACTCGCCCTTCCGGTGGGTCACGAGCGGCGCCACGACGGTGAGCTTGCTGCCCTCCTTCAGCGCGAGCAGCTCGTTGACGACCTGCTCCGGGCTCTGCGCCGACACCCGCTCGCCGCAGACGTGGCAGTGCTGCTCGCCGGCCCGCGCGTAGAGCACGCGGAGGTAGTCGTAGATCTCGGTGATGGTCCCGACCGTGGAGCGCGGGTTGCTCGACGCGCTCTTCTGCTCGATGGCGATCGTCGGCGAGAGCCCGCGCAGGTGCTCCACGTGCGGCCGCTCGAGCTGCCCGAGGAACTGGCGCGCATACGCGGAGAGCGTCTCCACGTAGCGCCGCTGCCCTTCGGCATAGAGCGTGTCGAACGCGAGGCTCGATTTGCCGGACCCGCTCGGCCCGGTGAACACGACGAGCTTCCGCTTCGGCACCTCGAGGGCCGAGATGTCGAGGTTGTGCTCCCGCGCGCCCACGACCTCGATGAAGTCGGGCTCTCGCGCAGCAGCCATGGGTGACGCAGCCTGGGGGGTGAGGTTCGGCGGCACGCCGCGCTCCTAGCTTCCGCGCGGGGCGGTGGCAAGACTCCTGATCACATGATCAGGTCGTTCGCCGTTTTCTCGGGAAATCCGAGGACCCCGGAGGTCGCCGGGGGCGCCCGCCGACTAGCCGCGGTTCTTCCGCCCAATCGTCTCGGCGCGGAACGCGCTCGGGCAATCGCCGCTCACGCCGCACGACGCGCACGCCGGCCGCTGCGCGAAGCACGCCCGCCGCCCGTGGAAGATGAGCGTGTGCGAGAGCATGTCCCAATCCTCCCGCGGGAAGAGCCCACAGAGGTCCGGCTCGATCTCCGGCGGATCCGTGTGCACCGTCCACCCGAGCCGCTGCGACAGCCGCTGCACGTGCGTGTCGACGACCACGCCCTCCGGCGTGCCGAAGGCCACGCCCAGCACCACGTTCGCCGTCTTCCGCCCCACGCCGGGCAGCTCCACCAGCTCCGCCAGCGTTCGCGGCACCTGTCCGCCGTGACGCTCCATCAGGCCGCGCGAGAGCCCGACGATGTTCTTCGCCTTCTGGTTGTACATCCCGAGCCCGCGCGCCCGCATGAGCTCGCCGACCTCGGCCGGATCGGCCGCCGCGAGCGACGGCGCGTCCGGGTACCGCGCGAAGAGGTGCGGCGTGACCTTGTTGACGAGGACATCCGTCGTCTGCGCCGAGAGCACCGTCGCCACCAGCAGCGTGAAGGGATCGCGATGATCGAGCTCGCAGTGCGCGTCCGGATAGAGGCCCCGCAGCTTGGCGTAGGTGGCCCGCGCGTGTTCCCGCGCCGCCTTGATCTCCGCGCGCGTGAGCCGCACCGGCTTCACCGTCTTGCTCGGGGCCCTGCGCTCTCGACCTTCGGTCGCCGCGCGCGTCGAGCCGGACGCTTTGGCCTTTTCGCTCGGGCCTGCTCCCTTGCGGCCCTCGACCGGCTTCGCCTTGCTCGCTCGCTTGCCGGCCGTCGTCTTGATGGCGTTCGACCTGGTGCCGCCGGCGGTGGGCTTCGCCGTCTTGGCGGGCTTGCTCGCCGGGATCGCTCCCTTGCCGCTCGCGACGCGTTTCGCCGACTTGGTGGCGCTCGCCTTTGCAGTCTCTTGCTTTGACATCATCGTGGCCTCGGCGTGGCGGCAGCTTCGTTACCGCGCCCGGCGGCCGTTGTCTCCAGCCGCGTCGTGCTCGGATCGCGGTGGGCAGATCTCCGCGCCGCGGCCGAGCCCGTGGGCTCGACCGCTTCGCCGCGGATCGCTCGTGGGTGGGGATGCTTCAGGAGACGAACGCGCGCTTCTTCGTCTCGTACTCGTCGAGGAGCTTCTCGACGCTCGACAGCGCGTTCTCCACGGCCTCTTGCACCATCTGGAGCACGGTGGTCGCGGAGCCCTTGAGGGCCTCGTAGTACCGCTGCCGCTCGGTCGAGTGGATGATCGACGGCGGCAGGCCCGCTCGGATGAGGAGCAGGTTCATGAAGAGGCGCGACACCTTCCCGCTGTCGGTGGGGAAGGGGTACACCCGGAGGAGGTCGTAGTGCGCGCGCGCCGCGATCCGGATCCCGTTGCGCGTCTTGCGCGTCTCGGGATCGTTGAGCCACTCCACGATCTGCCGCACTTTGTAGGCGATCTTGTCGGGCGGCGCGTACTCGTGGAAGTAGAGCCGGTGCTGGGGGATGTCCTTCCGGTACTTGACCGTCTTGATGTCCCCCTCCTCCGGATGGAGGATCAGGTAGAACTTCTTGATGTCGTCGATCGTGACCGGCACCTTCTTGTTCTGACCCAGCTCCCGGACGTACTCGATCGACTCCTTGTGGCGGCGGATGTCGTCGTACGTCGGCTGCAGGCTCGAGTCGGTGACGGGCGGCGCCTGCCCCGAGAGCGCGGTGCGGAGCTCCTCGAAGGTGTAGACGACGCCTTCGAGCGCGCTGTCGTGATAAATCCACGACATGTCCAGGCTGTCTTCGTAGCGCTTGCGGAACTCGGGGGAGGCCGCGGCGAGCCGTTGCTCGATCTGCCCGGCTCGCTCCTCGATGCTGGGCCGCTTGGTCGGCGTCAGGATCGGCAGCGGCAACGAGACCAACCGAGCCGGCGGCTCGCGCAGCGGGGCTCCGCGGCTGGGCGGGCTCGAGCCCCGACCCTTCTCCTTCAGAGAGGGCTTGAGCCCGGGCGCCGAGCGTCGCTCGCTCGGGACGGTCCCGCGCTTGGACGCGCGCGCCTCCGGAATCGCCTCGCGCTTGGACGGCTTCGCCTTGGCGACCTCGGCCTTCGAGGCCTTCTTCGGCGCCTCCGCGGCCGCTTCGCGCTTGGACGGCTTGGCCTTCTCCGCGACGGCTTCACGCTTCGAGGGTTTGACCTTCGGCGCCTCCGCTTCGGCTCGGCGGCCGGCCTTGGCCGAAGCCTTGACCTTGCGGGCAGGCTTTTCGGCTTTGCGCGGTTTGGCCTTTTCCGTCCGGCGCGCGGCCTTCTCGGGCTTGCGTGCCGGCTTGGCAGCCCTTTCAGGCTTGCGAACCGGCTTCGCGGCGCGCGCCTTGGGCGCCGCCTGGCGGGCCTTCGCCTTGGCGACCTTGCGTGCTGCCTTGGCCTTGGCGCGGGTCAACGCGCCCTTCTTGGGCTTGGCCGCCGGGCGGGAAGCGCTCCGCCGCGCGGGCTTCGCCGCCCTGGTTTTGCTGGGTTTTCGGGTCTTTTTCGCCGCCATGGGCAGATCCATCCAGGCGGGGTCTTCCACCGTCGGAACGACGCTCCCGCCCACTGTACGCCGAAACAGGTGGGTCCAGGCCGCGACAGCCTAGCAATTTGCCAATTTCCTCGTCAACCGGACACGTCAGGGGACCACGGAAAAATGAGCCATTCTCGCGGCCTCCCTCGCGGCGCTCGTGAACGCTCCGCGCGCTTTGTCAAGCGCCGAGTGCCTTTCGGCCCGTGCAGGTGGCGATGTTTGCGCCGCTCGCAGGCGCTCGCGCCGCATCTCTCCTGCGGTGATCGTCGTGCGGGCCCGGTGCCGAGCTTTGCCGAAAAGCGCAACGTCAGCCCCGAGAGTCTGCCGTCGTACTTTGCGCCATGGCGCGGGTGGGCTAGGGTACCGCCCGATGATTACTGTCGGCTGCGCCGGCTTTCCCGTCCCGGCGACACGCTACTTCCGCGAGTTTTCCTTCGTGGAGGTGCAGGAGACCCACGTCTCCCTCCCCGGGCCGGGCACCATTCGGCGCTGGAGGCGCGAGGCGCCCAATGGGTTTCGCTTTGCGCTCCTCGGTCCCCGCGAGGTCGGGCAGGAAGGCTTCCGCGACGGCAAGGTGATCGAGACTGCCCTCAAGAGCATCTCGGCCGTCGCCGATGAGCTCGAAGCCAAGACTGCGGTCTTCGTCGGCCCGCCCGAGTTCGCCCACACCCGCGCCAACAAGGGCGTGGTCCGTGAGTTCCTCGCGGGCGTCAAGCAGCGCTTCGACCGCGTGGTCTTCGAGCCGCCGCCCGGTTGGGACGCCGACGAGTGCGACGAGCTGACCCAAGAGGTCGGCGCCATCGCCGCCCGCGATCCGCTGACCGCGGGGCTCTCCAAGCTCCCCGTCGCGTACTACCGCCTCCACGGGCCGGCGGGGCACAAGTCCCGCTACGAGGACCCCGCCATCGAGCGGCTCGGCGAGATCGCTCGCGGCGCGAAGCACACCGACGCCACCTACGTGTTCACCAACGTGGACATGTTCGCCGACGCGAAGCGCTTCAAGAAGGCCCTCAAGCTCTGATCGAGCGCCTGACCGATGCCGCGCATCCTCCACATCGAGGACGATCCCGCGAACCGGTTGCTCGTCCGCAAGCTGCTTCAGGCCGCCGGGCACGAGGTGATCGACGCTGCCGACGGCCTCGAGGGCGTGCGTCTCGCGTTCTCCGAGCGGCCCGACCTGGTGTTGGTCGACCTCAACATTCCCGGTCTCGACGGCTTCGAGGTCGCCCTTCGGCTCCGCGGTGAGGCGTCGCTCGCGGGCGTGCCGATCGTCGCC
Source organism: Minicystis rosea (assembly GCA_001931535.1). Classification (GTDB taxonomy): domain Bacteria; phylum Myxococcota_A; class Polyangia; order Polyangiales; family Polyangiaceae; genus Minicystis; species Minicystis rosea. The sequence goes on along the minus strand of CP016211.1, from coordinate 3,479,802 downwards.
ATCACGGCCGAGGGCGATCGGGAGACGAGCCTCGCCGTCGGCTGCGACGGCTTCCTCCAGAAGCCAATCGACGCGCGCTCCTTCTCCAGCGTGATCCAGCGCTATCTCACGGGCACGCGGGAAGCGCCGGCCCCGGACGCCAAGTCCTCTCGCTTGATGGAGCAGAGCCAGCGCATCGTCGCCCACCTCGAAGAGAAGGTCGCCGAGCTCAGCCGCGCCAACGCCCGCCTCCGCGAGCTGGATCACGCCCGGACCGAGTTCTACCGCAACATCTCGCACGAGCTGGCCACGCCGATGACGCCCATCGTCGGCTACGTGAAGCTCCTCAAGGACGAGGAGCTCGGCCCGCTCACGAAGGCCCAGCAGAAGGCCCTTCGGTCGATGGACGACTGCGTGCGCCGGCTGCGCGGCCTCATCGACAACCTGCTCGACGTGACCGGGATCGAGACGGGCCGGCTGCGTTTCCACCACGGGGACTACGACTTCCTCGACACGACACGGCGCACCATCGCTTCGGTGGCCGATCGCATCGAGGAGGCGAACCTGACGCTGGTGGAGGACCTGCCGCGCGGGCCGCTCACGGCTTGGGGCGATGCTGCCCGCTTGCAGCGCGCCATGACGGCGCTGCTGGAGAACGCGGCCAAGTTCACGCCCGCGGGCGGCGCCGTCGGCGTGCGGGTGCGCAAGCTCCCGTCCGGCCACTACGAGCTCTGCGTGGCCGACACCGGGCCGGGCGTCCGGCCCGATCGCGCGGCGCGCATCTTCGAGCCGTTCTATCAGGTCGATGGCTCGCCCACGCGCGAGCACGGCGGGGTCGGCGTGGGGCTCGCGATCGCTCGGCGCACGGCGCGCGGTCTGGGTGGGGACGTGCGGGTCGCCTCGCCGAGCCCCGAGGTCATCGAGGGGGTGGCGCTGCGGGGCGCCGCGTTCTACCTGACCGTGGCGCTGCGGGCGCCGCTCACGTCCGAGCAGGCGTGATTTACCTCGACTGGAACGCGACCACACCGCCCCATCCCGACGCGATCGACGCCATGCGCCGGGCGCTGGAGACGGCTTGGGCCAACCCGGCCAGCGTGCACGGCGCCGGCCGGCGCGCGCGGGCGCACGTCGAGCAAGCGCGCGAGGCCGTGGCACAGCTCGTCGGCCTCGATGCGCGCGACGTGGTGCTGACCTCGGGCGGCACCGAGGCGAACAACCTCGCGCTGGCGCATGCGTTTCCGCGCGAAGGCCCACAGGGCTCGCTCGTGCTCTCGCGGCTCGAGCATCCGTCGGTCGTCCGCGCCGCCGAGCGGCTTTCGGCCGAGGGTGTGGTGGTCGAGTGGGCGCCGCCCGATGCCAGCGGTCGCCTGGACCCGGCGTCGGTCGCCGAGGCGTGTGATCGGGCGGCCGCGCGGGCGCCGCTGCGGCTCGTCGTGCTGCAGGCGGTGAACCACGAGACGGGGGTGATCCAGCCCGTCGCCGCAGTCGCCGACCTCGCGCATGCACGCGGCGCCAAGCTCCACGTAGATGCCGTTCAGGCAGTGGGCCGGCTCGATCCGTCGGTTTGGGCGGGCGCCGATCTGGTGACGGTGGCCGCTCACAAGATTCGCGGGCCGAAGGGCGTGGGCGCGCTGGCGACGCAGCCGGGCATCCGCCTCCGGCCGGTGCTGCTCGGCGGCGCCCAGGAGCGAGGTCTCCGACCGGGGACGCAGGATCCGGCGGCCTGCGCGGGCTTCGCAGCGGCTGCGGAGCGGGCCCGCGAAGCCCCCGCGCGCTACGCCGCGCTGGCGGCGCTGCGGGACACGTTCGAGGCCGCGCTGATCGCGCTGGGCGCCCGCCATGGGCAGCCTCCGGCCCGCAACGGCGATGCGCCGAGAGCTCCCCACGTCAGCAATCTCTCCTGGCCTGGATGGCGCGGCGACGAGCTCTGCGCGGCCCTCGATCTGGAGGGCGTCGCGGTATCGAGCGGCTCGGCATGCAGCGCCGGCACGGCCGAGCCTTCGCCGGTCCTGACGGCCATGCTGGGCGAGCCCCGCGCGCGCGGCGCCGTACGCGTCTCGCTCGGCGAGGAGACCACCGGCGAAGCGCTCGCCGAAGCGCTCCAGCGCTGGGAGCGCGTGCTCGAACGCCAGCGCGCCGCCTGATCGCGCCCCGTCTCCACGACCGCTCACCGATGTGAGCCCGAACGCGGCGCCGTGCTCCGCTCACGCGGTGTGCGCACGGCCGTCGTGCGTGCCCGACCTGCCCGCGAGGTGCCGCCGGCCGGGCCGCATTCGCGTGATTTTGTCCACAGCCCCAGGGTGCAGTGGTTTCTCGGATGAATCTGCTGCCATCGCGCGGACTTCGGCGTCTGGGGCCGGTCCTTCAGACGCTGCACGAGGTCTTCCGTCCAAGTGCGGTAACAGCTACCGGTATGATTTTGAACTTATCGATATCGTTATTCTTTTCGTCGGAGCTCGAGGCCGCGGGGGTCAATCCACTGAATGGAACGCGCCGGAGGGGCTGCTGGGAACGCGTTCAGGCCGTTGTGGACAGCTTGTGGGAAGCTGTCGAAGGCCTGCGAGACGACTTTATTCATGAACATGCAACTGATTGAAATATGAAGATATTTCGTTGCACGTTCCGCGGTACACGCAGCGCTCGGCGGCGGCGCTGTACGGACCGAGGCCGGGCGCAGCGAGAGGCTCGGGACCGGTGCTCCAGCCATGCAAGCGCGCGGTGGGATCGGCGCGCTCGGGGAGAGGGAGGAACGGCCTCGCGGTGTGCGCCGCCGCAATCGCGGTGGGCAGCAGCACGGCGGCCAGGATCACCCGGCGCGCGCGTAGAGACAAATCCTCGGCAGCTCGGCTGAAGGCGACCAGCATCACGATGGCCGCGGGGGCCCACCAGTTCGGCTCCGGCGGGACGCCGCGTACCAGCGCGGAGAGCAGCACCAACCCGGTCAGGCTCCACCAGAGCGCCCGGTCCGGCGACGGCAGCGCGCGCAGCCCGCGAAAGCCCCAGCCGAGCATCGCGGGCGACCACAAGAAGGCCTGCGCCGTGACCGCGGCCACCAGCGCGCCTACGGCTGCGCCGGCCGACCAGCCCAGAGGTGCGGTCTGGATGAAGGCGTGACGGAGCTGAAACCGGAGGCTCGGGAGCAAGAACGGCAACGCGAGCCAAGGCACGAGGGCCGAGAGGGCGCGGGCAACCGGCGAGCGGCCGCGATCGCCGAGCGCCAAGGCGGCCACCACGGGGAGGGCGGTGACCTTCGCGAGCGCGCCCACGAGGAGCGCGACGGCGGCCGGCGCACGGGAGGCGGCGAGCAGGGCGAGCGTGACCGCGAGCAGAAAGGGGGCATCCGGGGTCGTGACGAAGCCGCCCGCCATCGGGAGGAGGGCCCAGGTGCCGAGCCAGGCGGCGAGCAGGATGCCCTCGCGTCCGGCGCCGCGACGGTGTGCGAGCGCGACGACGGCGAGCCCCGTCGCGAGCGAAGCGGCCATCGCCCAGATGCGGACGCGCAGCTCCACCGGCGCGGCCGTCCAGCGATCGCTGAGGCGCAGGAGCCACATCACGAGCGGCGGGTGATCGACGATGCGCCCGCCGAGGCGGGCGGCGCACAAGTAGTAGGCTTCGTCGGGGGAGAGATCGGTGGCGAGGGCCAGACCGAGATGCACCGGCACCGCGGCGGCCACGATGGCCCACGCGGCGCGCGGCACGGGATCAGCCGTCGCCGTCACCGGCCGGCGACGTGGGCTCGGCCACGGCGACGGGCCGCCGTTGTCGAACCACTTCATGAAGCGCGATGGCGCCCGCGACCGAGGCGTTGAGCGATGCGATCGGCCCCGCCATGGGCAGGCGCGCGGTGTAGCGACACGCTTTGCGCACGCCGCGTCGCGTGCCCTTGTCCTCGGCGCCGATGACGATGGCCACCGGCCCGCGCAGATCGACCGCCCCGAGCTCGGTCGGCCCCTGCGCGTCGAGCGCGATCGCGGTGACGCCGCGCGCGGCGAGCTCCTCCAGGGCGCCGGGCAACGAAGGAACACGGCAGAGCAGGGCGTGCTCGACGGCGCCCGCCGAGGCGCGGAAGGTCGCCGGGGAGAGCGGCGCGGAGGCGTGCTCGGGCCAGAGGATGGCGGTCGCTCCGAGCGCGACCGCGCTGCGGATGACGGCGCCGAAGTTCTGCGGATCCATGACGCCGTCGAGCGCGACCGTGATGCTGCCCGGGCCCGTCGGCACGCGGTCGAGGTGCGCGAGGACGAGATCGGGCGCGACCGCGATGACGCCCTGGTGGCGCCCGCCGGTGGAGCGCCGATCGAGATCGCCGCGGCCGACGAACTCGACCGGGATCCCTCGACCTTCGGCGAAGCGCGCGAGGGCGTCGAGCTTGGGGCCGCCGCTGCGCTCGATGAAGACGCGCTCGATGCGATCGCCGTGCACGCGCACGGCTTCGCGCGCGGGTTGAATTCCGTAAACGAGACGTGTCATCAGGTGCCTGCTGCGCGTTCGATTTCAGCGACCACTGCGCGTGCGGCCGCGAGAGGATCAGCCGCGTCCCGAATGGGGCGGCCCACGACGAGGAGATCGGCGCCGTCGGCGATGGCCGCGGCCGGTGTCGCGATGCGCTTCTGATCCCCGGCATCCGCGCCGGCCGGTCGGATCCCCGGTGTCACCAGGATCGCCTCCGGACCGAGCGCTTGTCGCATCGCACGCGCCTCCGCAGGCGAGCACACGAACCCGCGCACGCCGGCGTCCCACGCGAGCCGCGCGAGGCGGATCACGTGCTCGCCGGCGGTGCCTGGGATCGCTTGGGCAGCGAGGTCCGCGGCGTCGAGCGAGGTGAGGACCGTGACCGCGAGGATGGTGAGCGGCGTCGGTGCGCGCGCGGCCTGCGCGGCGGCACGCGCGAGCATCGTCGCGCCGCCGGAGGCGTGCACGGTGAGGTAACGCACCCCGAGGGCGCCTGCGCTCGCCACGGCGCGCTCCACCGTCTCGGGGATGTCGTGCAGCTTGAGATCGAGGAACACGTCGCGCTCGAGGTCGCGCCCGAGGCGCACGGCGGCGGGCCCTTCGCGCACGAAGAGCTCGAGGCCGACCTTGAGCACACCGATGGCCGGTGCGAGCGGCGTCGCGGCCCGACGTGCGTCGTCGAGCGTGGGGAAATCGAGCGGGAAGACGAGCCGATCACGCGCCGAGAGCCCAGGGCGCGTCCGAAGGTGTTCCGTCATGGTGGGGGAGCTTAGCCTGCGAATCCGGCCCGCCGCACGTCAGCCGCGGATGCACGGTCGCGCGGACGTCATGCCGAACAGCAAGCGGCCGTGCGAAGCGCGGGTAGATCGGGGTGTGAGGGCCGGCGGGGGAAAGGGCGCGAGCCCTTTCCCGCAACTCAGATGTCGGTGCAGAGCGGGTCGCCTGGCGTGCACTTCTTCTTCGGCGCGGCAGGAGCGTCGCCCCTCGGGCCGGGGCCGCCGACACCCTTGCGGATCGTCTCGCTCTTGCGCTGCTCTTCTTCGAGCTTCTTCTGCAGCTCGAGCTTGGTCGCCTCGTCCTTGGCGCTGGCGAGCTGAGCGAGGAGACCGTCGACCTTGGCCTGCTGCTCCTTGAGCTCGGCCTCGCGCTTCTTCGCCTTGTCTTCGGCGTCCTTCTTGGCGGCCTCGACGGCAGCGAGCTGGCGCTGGCTCTCCTCGTGGTTCTTGAACGCGAAGAAGCCCGCCGCGCCGCCGATCACGACCACCGCGATCGCGCCGCCGATGAGCGTGTTGCGGAGCTTCTTCTTGCCCTCGTCGTGCTGGAGCTTGGCGAGGTTCGCCTCGTGCGCCTGCTGGGACGCCATCGCTTCGAGGCGAGCCTTCTGCTCGGCCTCGAGGCGGGCCTTCTCGACCTCGGCGTGACGAATGGCGTCGAGCCGGGCCGCCTCTTCGCGGGCGCGCGCCTCGTCTTGCCGACGGCGCTCGGCCTCGGCACGCATGCGCGCTTCTTCGGCATCGCGCGCCGCGCGTTCGGCGTCTTGACGCGCCTTCTCGGCCGCGGCGACCGTCGCGGCCTTCTCGGCCTCTTCATTCTTGATGCGGTCCTCCTCAAGGTTCATCAGCTCCTTGAGAGAGAACAGGACCGAGCTTTCCTTCTGTTCCGACATGACCTCTGGGCTCCTTGACGGCGGCCGCGCGCGCCGGTCGTTCGGCTGGCGCCATTATCGCGCGAGAGGGCGTCTGCGAGCAATCTTTACAGCGCCGCTCGACTTCACAGATTACCCAGGTGGCCCAGCGTCGCAACACTTGAGTGCGCCCCACTGCTGGTGTTGCGTGGGGGCGACGCCTTCGTGGGCGACAATGTGGGCGGTGCTCACGTGAGCGCGAAGCCGTTTCTTTTGTCCGAGCGCTCCGGTAGGTTCGCCCGCCCATGGCGAAGGAAATCAAGGCGCACATCACGGGCACGGTCTGGAAGATCGAGGTCAAAGTCGGCGACAAGATCGAAGAGGGCACCGTCGTGGCGATCCTCGAATCGATGAAGATGGAGATGCCCGTCGAGGCCGAAGACGAGGGCGAGATCGCAGAGATCCTCGTCACCGAAGGCCAGGCCGTCACCGAAGGCGCACCGATCGCTCGCTTGAAGTGAGCCTCACGTCCGGCCAGCCCGGACGTTGCCCCTGCCTGTCACGAAGCGCCTCGCTTCCGCGATGATGCGGTTACATGCGACGGCGAGCTCTGGGCGCGATCACGATCTCCTTGTTGCTGGGCTGTACGCGGGCCCGCTCGACGACGGCGGGCTCCGTTCCGGCTACCCAGCGCTTCCCTCGGCACCAGCGCCGCCGTCCCCGCCGGCAGCTCCTTCGACATCGTCATCCTCGATCGCAGCGGCGACTTCGTTGCCCGTGTCGCCGCTGGTGCGAGCTGCGCAGGCTCCGCAAGCGACCGCGCCGGTGACGGCTTATCCGTGGCTCGATGATCCGGCAGCGGGGCTTCCGCCGCCGGCCGATGCGCTCGTTGATCGTTTCGCGGCGCCTTCCGGCTTCACGCGGGTTGCCCTGGATGCGGACGGCTTCGGCGCGTGGCTGCGGCGCTTGCCGCTCGCGCCGCCGGGCACGTCGGTCGTCAGCTATCGCGGGGATCTGATCCTGCCCGCGGATCACGCAAACCTGGCGGCGGTCGTCGATCTCGACATCGGCGCGCGTGATCTGCAGCAGTGCGCCGATTCGATCATTCGCTTGCACGCGGAGTGGCTCTACGCGCGCGGCCGAAGGGACATGAGCTATCGCGCGGCGTCGGGGGCGCCGATGCCGTTCGCGCGTTGGGCGCAGGGCGAGCGCACCGTGCCGGAGGGGATCGCGTTCCGTTGGGCTCCGCGTGCGCGGCCCGATACGGGGCGCGCATCCTTTCGCGGTTGGCTCGATGCGGTCTTCGGTTGGGCCAACACGGGATCGCTCGCTCGTGACACGAGCACCGTTGCGCTCGATGATTTGCGACCGGGGATTTCGTGGTGCAGCCGGGCGCGCCCGGGCATGCGGTGCTGGTGCTCGACGTCGCTCGCGCGCCCGATGGACGGCGCGCGCTCTTGCTCGGGCAAGGGTTCATGCCGGCGCAGAGCTTTCATGTCCTGCGGCCCAGCGGGCACGACGGGCCGTGGTTCGTGGTCGAGCCTGGAGACATCGCGCTCGCGACGCCGTTCTGGGCACCTTTCCCATGGAAGGCGCTTCGTCGCTTCCCCGGCGCGTGAGCTTCCGCGCGAGCCGTGATACACCGGCTCCCCCCTATGCAAAGCGACGTTGTCACGCCCGCGCGCGCCCGCCGCGGGCCTCATGCCGATCTCCTCGCCGAGCTGAATCTAGGCCGCACCGCGCTCGCGGAGGTCCGTCACGATGCCACCATCGCGTTCGGGCCCTCGATGCGCGTCGAGCGGTTCGTCCTGGGCAACGGGCTCAAGGTGCTGATCCTCGAAGATCACGCGGCGCCCGTCATCTGCCTGCAGACGTGGTTCGGCGTCGGATCGCGGCACGAGAAGGAGGGCAAGACCGGCATCGCCCACCTCTTCGAGCACCTCATGTTCGGCGAGACGGAGGACGTCGCGCACGGCGCCTTCGATCGGCTCCTCGAAGAGGCCGGCGCCGACACCAACGCGGCCACGTTCCTCGACTGGACGTACTACCACACGAACCTCCCGAAGGAGGCGCTGCCGCTCGCGCTCAAGCTCGAGGCGGGCCGCATCGCGCGGCTCGTGCTCCGCGACAAGCAGGTGTCGAGCGAGAAGGAGGTCGTCGCCAACGAGCGGCGCCAGCGCGTGGAGGACGACGTCGACGGATCGGTGAGCGAGATCCTCTACAAGCACGCCTTCGAGAAGCACGGCTATGGCTGGCCGACCATCGGGTGGATGGCGGACATCCAGGGCTTCACCACCGATGACTGCACCTCGTTCTACCGGACGTACTACGCGCCCAACAACGCTTCGCTCGTGATCGTGGGCGACGCTTCGGCGCGCGAGATCCTGGCGCTGGTGCAGGAGCACTACGGCCACCTTCCGCCGGCCACGATCCCGATCGAGGACGTGCAGCCGGAGCCCGCGCAGACCGAGGAGCGGCGCGCGCGCGTGGAGAAGCCGACGCCGACGCCCAAGGTCTCCATCGGCTACAAGAGCCCGGCGCTCGGTGATTTCGATCATGCGCCGCTCGTGCTGCTGAACGAGATCCTCTTCGGCGGCCGGTCGTCGCGCGTGCATCGTGCGCTCGTCCAGCAGCAGGAGATCGCGTCGGAGATCCGCGGGTGGGTGGGCGCGTTCCGCGATCCCGCGCTCTACGACATCTACTTGTCGGCGCGTGAAGGCCACACCGTGGAGGAGCTCCTCGGCGCGCTCGATCCCATCCTCGCCGAGGTGCGGCGCGACGGCGTGACCGCGGCCGAGCTCGATCGCGCCAAGGCGCGGCTCGAGCTGGGCACGCTGCAAGGGCTCGAGACGGTGGCCGGCAAGGCCGAGCAGATCGGGTTCTACGAGACGGTGCTCGGTGATCCCGCGGCGCTCTTCGACAAGCTCGCGGCGTACCGGCGCGTGACGCTGGGCGACCTGCTGCGCGTGTCGCGTCGCTACCTCGTCGAGAGCGCGCGCACGGTGATCGAAGTGCTCCCCGACGGATCGGATGCGGACGAAGAGGGGGAAGAGGAGGAGTCGGCGTGAGCAAGCCTTTGGTATTCGTCGAGCCGAGCGACGCGCTCCCGATCGTCAGCGTCGGCATCAGCTTTCGATCCGGATCGGCCCACGATCCGGAGGGCAAAGATGGCTTGAGCCGCGTCACCGCGCGCATGTTTCGCCGCGGCGCGGAGGGGTACTCCGCCGAGAAGATCGAGGAGACCATCGACGCCCTCGGCGGCGAGTTCGCGGCCGACGTCAGCGTCAGCTCCGCGGGCGTGCACTTCGAGGTGATCCGCCGCTCGCTCGATCCGATGGTCGATCTGGTCTCCACGCTCCTCTCGCGGCCGGCGTTCGACGAGCGTGAGCTCGCGCGTCTGCTGCGTGAGTCCGAGGCCGAGCTGATCGAGGCGCGCGACAGCGATCGCTCGCTCGCGAACCGCGCCTTCCGCCGCACGCTCTTCGATGGGCACCCGTACGGCCGGCGCACGTCGGGCAAGATCCAGACGCTGCGTGACATCGGCCGTGCCGACGTGCGCGCCTGTTACGAGCGGCACTACAGCCGCGCCAACGCCATCGTCATCGTCTCGGGCGACGTCTCCGAGGAGGAGGGCAAGGCCGTCGCCGATCGGCTGCTCGCGGGGCTGCCCGAGGGCGAGGCCGTTCCCGATCCGGTGCCGGCGCCGGCGCGCAAGCCGGGCCGTCACCTCGTGTTCGTCGACAAGCCGGATCGCACGCAGACGCAGATGGTCATCGGCGGCCTCGGCACCGACGCGCACGACGCCGATCACTTCCCGCTGATGGTGGCCAACACCGTCTTCGGCGGCACCTTCACCTCGCGGCTCATGCAGGAGATTCGCGCCAAGCGCGGCTGGTCGTACGGCGCTTCGTCGCGGGTCGGCTTCGATCGCCGGCGGGACGCGTTCACCATGTGGACCGCGCCGTCGGCCACCGATGCGCCCGCTTGCCTCGCGCTCGAGCTCGAGCTCCTGCTGTCGTTCATCGACGGCGGGGTGACGGCGGAGGAGCTCGAGTTCGTGAAGCGCTACCTCGTCCGCTCGCACGCCTTCGACACCGATACGGCGCGCAAGCGCGTGCACCAGAAGCTCGAGGCGGCGCTCTACGATCTGCCGGCCGGCTACCACGATCGCTACCTGCCCACCATTCAAGCCGTGACGCCGGAGGCGGCCAACGCGGCTGTGCGCGCTCGCCTCTCCAGTGACGACTTGGTCATCGGCGTGGTCGGCACTCACGCGGAGATTGGTGAGACCATCACCAAGGCGATCCCCAACCTCACCAGCGTCACGGTCGCGCCCTTCGACCTCGAATAGCGGGCCAGCTCGAAACGATCATGGGGGCTATCAATTTGATAGCCCAGCCGAGCGCGCCGAGCCGAAAAGCGCGGGGCTCGGCGACGGCCTGCGCCTTGCTGAAGGGGTCTCCGACGTTTTCAGAGAACGAACAGGAGACTCATCATGGCAACCGAGCGCTGGAACATCGACACCTCTCACTCCAACGTCGAGTTCGTGGCCCGTCACCTGGTGGTGACCAAAGTCCGCGGCACTTTCACCAAGTGGGCCGGCTTCATCGACATCGACAAGGCCGACATCACCAAGTCGAGCACGTCCGCGACCATCGAGATCGCGAGCATCGACACGCGCGAGCCGCAGCGCGACACACACCTGAAGTCGCCGGACTTCCTCGACGCGGAGAAGTTTCCGCAGATGACCTTCACCTCGACCAAGGTCGAGAAGGATGGAAGCGATCTCGAGGTCACGGGCGATCTCACGATCCACGGCGTCACCAAGCAGGTGACGCTCGCGGTGGAGTCGCACGGGACCAACAAGGATCCGTGGGGCAACACGCGCGCGCTCTTCGCGGCGAAGACGAGCATCAACCGCAAGGACTTCGGGCTGACCTGGAACCAGGTGCTCGAGACCGGCGGCGTGCTGGTGAGCGAGAAGATCGACATCGAGATCGAGATTCAGGCGGTGAAGGCGGCGTGATCACGATGGGGCCGCGAGCGGCCCCGATCACGAAGCGGAGCGTGCGCTGCACGACTTCGTACGGCGGGCAGAAGTCTGGTCGGCACGGCCGGATTTCTGCCCGGCGTCGTTTGCGAGCCGATGCGTTCGACGAACGGATGCTGTGAGCGATCGTCGATCGCGGGTAGTCTCCGTGGAGGTCACGGAGGAGCGACGATGTTCCGATCGGCGGGTGCAGCGAACGCGGGTGGGGCGGCGACGGCGCGGAGGATCAAGGATTGGGTCCGCGAGGTGCTGAGCCCTGGCGACGACGTCACCATCCTCGTGTCGGAGCTGACGTGCAGCGAGCCGGGCTGCCCGCCGATCGAGACGGTGATCGCGCTGTTTCGAGGCCGCGAGGAGCCGACCAAGTACAAGATTCATCGCGCGTCGGCCGACGTGACCCGCGAGGACATCGTCGCGCTCGCGGCGGGCAAGCACGAGCATCCGCATTGATGCGGTCGCTGCGTTCGACACGTCGCGAGCGCAGCGCAACGAGCGAGCGATGAGCTCGACCGATGATGCGGGCGCGCGGCGGTCGATCGATGAAGCTCAGCTCGGATCGACCCACACTTCGGCGAGGCAGGGCTCGTAGGTGTGGGCCATGACGTAGGCGGAGAAGGGCTGCTCGACCCAGCGTGAGGCGGCGGCGGTGAGGAGCTCGCGGCGCCAGCCGGGGGTGCGCATGCGGGTCCAGGGGAGGAACTGCGCCTTGCCTTCGAGCACGCCGACGCGCGCGTGGGGCGGCTGATCGACGCAGCATTGCAGGGGCTCGGGGCGGCTCTCGGCGAAGAAGGTCTCGGTGCGGAGCGAGCGCGGAGCGTCGCCGATGGGAGGCGTGTTGCCGGCGAAGTGGCCCTGCGGTGCGGAGAGCAGCGTGCGGCGATCGGCGGGGAGGCCGAAGAGACGCGTGACCGCGGTCTTCGGGCGGCCGTCGAGGATCACGTCCTGCCAGCGGGAGGTGAGCTCGCGCTCGCCCGCGCCGGCGACGATGCGCGGCTCGACCAAACCGGCGAAACCCTGCGAGTGGAAGATGCACTTGTAGCCGGCCCAGACGTCGAAGAGGCCGCCGAGGTGCACGAGGTGGCAAGGCGTGCTCGCGGCGTGGCGGCCGAGGCGATCGACGAAGCGGATCAGATCTTCGGCGGCGGCGTTGTAGCTCGCGGCCATGGCGTAAAACCACTCGTTGGGGTTGCGCGTGAGGCGGCTGCCGACGGCGCGGTAGACGGAGGCGCGGGCAGCGGCTCCATCGAGGCGCGAGAAAATGGGGCCGTGACACCAGCAGCGCGCTTGCATCGGATCGGGGACGAGATCCGGATCGAGGTCGGGCATCTTCCCGACGAGGGGAAGGTGCATGTCGGGGAGGAAGATGGTCGGTGTCGGAGGGCCCGCGATCGGCGCGCGATCGTGGCTGCGGATGCACCAGCGGCGGATGGCGACATCCATGCGCTGCGGGCCGGCGAGGGCGGCGAGGAGGCGCGTGATGGCCTGCGCTTCGGGGCCGGTGTGGCCGGGATCGCGCGCGGCGCGGCCGGCTTGGAACTCGCACAAGACGGCGTGCTCCCCGCACACCACGGCGAAGGATCGTTGGACTGCGACGTGACGACCGTCGCCGATCCATGCGCCGCAATCGAGGTAGAGAAACGATGCGGTGGAGGGCGGGCGCGTCGTCGCAGGGCGTGCGTCGGGCGCGCTGCCGAGCGTCACCGATACGGCCTCGGGGCGATCGGGAAGCGGGCTCGGATCGGTGGCGGCGAGGGTCATTCGCCGTCCACGAGGGACCAGAGCGAGATGCCGCCGCCGGTGGCGACCACCGCGAGGGCGCGTCCATCGGGCGAGGGGACGAGCGCGCATACGGCGCCCGTGACGCGCGCGAAGACGGAGCGCGCGAGCTCTTCACCATAGCGACCGAGCTCGAGGAGCCACACGACGCCGGCGTCGGTGCCGGCGAGGAGCTCGCCGGTGCGCAGGAACTCGAGCGACGTGATGCGGCCCGTGGTGCCGAGCGAGAGCTCGATGGGCGGGCGGCGGAACGGATCGCCGCCGGCGAAGTCCCACGTGACGACGCCTGCGCCGGCGGCCGTGGCGAGGAGCGGGAACGCGGGGCACCAGGCGAGCACGGCGACCTTGCCGGCGTAGCCGGTGAGGTTCACCTCGTTGCTGTCGTCGTCGAGATCCCACACGTGGACCATCGGATCCTGCGTGCCGGAGGCGACGAAGCGACCGTCGGGCGAAGGGTGCACGGTGAGGAGCGAGGTGCGGAAGTAGTGCTGCGTTCTGGGCTCGGGATCGTCGGGAGAGAGCAGCGTGACGACGCCGTAGGCCGAGGTGACGAAGGCGCCTTGGTGCACGTGCCAGGCGAGGCCGGTGACGGTGCTCGGGTGGCCGTCGAAGCGGCCGCGCACGGTGCCATCGGTCGACAAGAAGCACACGGAGCGGCCCATCGAGGCGGCGAGCACGGCGCCGTCCGGTGACCACGCGAGCCGCTCGACCCAGCCGCGACCGAGCGAGGTGCGCGCGCGCAGGACGCCGGTTCCGGCGCGGTGGATCGCGACCTCGCCGTCGGCGCCGCCGGTGGCGACGAGCGGGTGCATCACGCAGAACGCGAGGGAGAGCGCGCCGCCTTCATGGCCGTCGGTGCGGAAGCGCTCGGTGCCGGACCAAGGGTCGAGGACGACCACCGGGCCGGCCACCGTGGCCGCGGCGAGGGAGCGCCCGTCGGGCGAGAACCGGACGTCGGGCGCGTAGTCGGGGAGGGTGAGGGACCAGAGCGGACGGGCGCCGTGCATCGCGTGAGGGCGCTACGCCGTCGCTGCGCAGGACGCGAAGCCGCTGTGGAGCTCGTCGCGGTCGAGGTTGCGACCGATGAAGACGAGCCGGTTCTCGCGCTTGTCCGTGCCCCAAGGGCGGCCGAAGGTGCCGTCGAAGATCATGTGCACGCCTTGGAAGACGAGCTGCGCGTCGCGGCCTTCCACGTGGAGGATGCCCTTCATGCGGAAGATGTCGGTGCCGCGCTCGCGCAGCAGCTTGCCGATCCACGCTTCGAGCTTCGTCTCGTCGAGGGCGCCGTCGAACTGGAGGGAGACGGAGCCGATGGTGCTGTCGTGCTCGTGGCTCCCGTCGTCGAGGAACTTCGGATCGATGGTGAGCGCGCGGCTGAGATCGAAGGCGCCGATGTCCACCACGCGATCGATGGGGAGCGCGGCGTTCTGCGTGCGGTGCACGGTGGCGAACCGGTTCAGCGCGCGGATGCGGGCCTCGACCTCGTCGAGCTCCGCGGGCGTCACGAGATCGGTCTTGTTGAGGAGGATGACGTCGGCGAACGCGACCTGCTCCTGGCACTCGGTGCTGTCGTCGAGGTGCAGGAGCAAGTGGCGCGCGTCGACCACGGTGACGAGACCGTCGAGCGCGGTCTGCGTCTTCACCTCTTCGTCGACGAAGAAGGTCTGGATCACGGGCGCGGGATCGGCGAGCCCGGTGGTCTCCACGAGGATGTAGTCGAAGCGATCCTTGCGGCGCATGAGGTTGCCGAGGATGCGGATGAGATCGCCGCGCACGGTGCAGCAGATGCAGCCGTTGTTCATCTCGAAGATCTCTTCGTCGGTGCCGACGACGAGCTCGTTGTCGATGCCGATCTCCCCGAACTCGTTCTCGATGACCGCGATGCGCTTGCCGTGTCGCTCGGTGAGGATGCGGTTCAAGAGCGTGGTCTTGCCGGCGCCGAGGTAGCCCGTGAGGATGGTCACCGGCACGCGGCGCGCGCCTTCGGGATCGTTCGTGGTCGTGTCCATGTTGCTCCGTGGGGGAGATGACGCTCGCGCGATCTCCGAAGTGGCCGCGCACGATCCGAGGCCGGATCAGGCCTCGGCGTATACCATGGTCTGGGTCAGCTTGAACTCGCCGGCCCCGGGCGGGATCGTGGGATCGACGGCGCCGTCGGGGCCGGGCTCGGGCTCGGAATTGACGGGGCCCGAGAGCTTCACCTCGAGGATGCCGCCGTCGACGTTGCGGAGGACGAGCGTGCCGGCGAGATCCATCGTCACCTTGGATCCGCCCGACGAGCCGGTGACCTTCATCTCCACGCGGTAGATGCCGTGGAGCGCGCCCTCGGGCGCGGGGCGGATGTCGATGAGCGTGGCGGACGCGGTCTCGACGCCGGTGACGGTCGCGCCGCGCGCGATGCCGGCGATGAGCGCCTCGGCGAGCTCGCGCGAGCTCTGGCCGATCTTCTGCGGGCCCGTCGGGAGCTCGGGCGTCTGCGAGCGCGTGCGGCCGAGCTGCCGGTACTGCCCCGCGACCTGCGCGGCGACACCGAAGCGCGCCGGCGCGCCGCTCGCCTCGAACACGGCGACGGCGGTCTGGCTGCTCTTGCGCTCCACCTCGAACGTGTGGCCGGCGAGCGGTCCCACCGTGCGGTCGACCTGACCGTCGGTGTCGACCGAGCTGACGTCCTCGATGAAGGTCACGCGCAGCCGCTCGGCCGCGCCCTCGCGCACGGCGACCACTTCCTCGCGACGCACGTGGCGCGCGCGGGTCGTGGTCATGACCGTGATGGGTGCGGCTTCGGCGCTCGGGACCATGAACGCCATCCGCGTCTCTTCTTCGGAGGTGCGCAGCGTCACCTGCCCGACTTGGATGGGGATGTTCGCGAAGGTGATCGTTTCGGGCACCATGTCGACAGGCTCTCGGGCTCAGGGGGCGCGGTGATGGATGGCGAACGCGTTCACGCCGGCGGCCGCGAGCAGCACGAGCTGCAAGATGCACGCGAGGCCGGGCGGATCGGTCCACGAAGTGGGGAAGTCTCGTTGATGCCGGCGCAGCGCGACCATGATCGCGACGGGCACCATGAGCACGGTGAACACCGCCGCGATCGCGGTCGCCACCGAGGATGCGGTCCGACCTTGCAGCAACGCGGGCCACTCCGGCGACGGGGACCGCCAGCCGAGCGCGCTCAGCGTGATCACCACGACCACCTGCGCGACCCAGAGGTAGGGCCCCACGAACGCATAGAGCATGAAGATCGGCATCGACGTCGTCTGCCGCTCAGGTCCGGTTCAGCACCGTGACGCGGGTGAGAATCCCCACGTGCGTGTGGCCCATGGCGAACACGCAGAAGGGGTTCGCCTCCCGGCTCAGGAAGAGCTCCACCGCGCCGGTGATGGTGGCGCGCCGCCCGCCGGGCTCCACGCTGCGCACCGACGGGTGCGAGAACGCGAGCTGCGTGATGGCTTGGCCGCGCGTGGCGCCGTCGCGGTTCGAGCTGTCCCACTTGTGGCCGTGCGACGCGAAGAGCCGCGTCTGCCGCTCGTCGAAGGTCTCCTGCCGGTTCAGGCCGCCGCTGGCCTGCGTCAGCACCGTCGGGTTGTGCGCCGCGAGGTAGTTGTCGTGGTTGCCGTAGAGCCAGTTCTTGTGGCCGTTGCTGAACGCGAGGAAGCGCTTCACGTGATCCGACTGCGACGTGCCGTTGAGCGTGCGATCGGTCCAGTGGTTGATCCACGTCACGGGATCGGGGTTCTGCTTGCTCGTGTCGAGGACGACGCGGCTGGGGTGCTCGACGAAGAAGCGCTCGAGGCCGATCCAGAGATCGACCATGTCGCCGAGCTGCAAGAGGTGCAGCGGGAAGGCCGAGAACGCGTTGAGCAGCCGCGTGAGCTCCGAGAGATCCGGGCCGGCCTCCTCGAAGATGTCGGCGCCCTTGTGCTCGTGCACGCCGGCGGCGTTGGCGCCGTTGAAGGCGCGGTACCAATCGATGGCGTCCTGCTCGACCATGCCGCCGTTGGAGGTGTGCGCGGGGATGTGGATCACTGGGCCTTCGCCCGTCGGGATCCATTGCTCGGGCGTGTCGCGATCGTCGCGGCCGGGGATGCGGCCCATGCGCGCGCCGTGGGTGTCGCGCATGTTCGTGATCACCGGCAGGTGCATGTCGCCGACGATGACGAAGATCCGGTCCGGATTGACGTCGGCGTTGCCGGGCAGGAGCGTGCGCGCCGTGTCGTAGCGCCGCACCTTCACCTTCCCGAGCGAGCCCGTGCCGAGGTGCGCGAGGAGCGCGTTGATGTGATCGACCTCGGGGCGGTTGTACGTGTTGGGGATCGGGCTCGCGCTGCCCTTGTCAGTCTTGAATGCGCACAGCACGGCGGTGCGGCCGCAGACGATCCCGAAGTCGCGCGCCGACGGGTAGAACTGGCTGCCGCCCCAGCGACCCACGTCGAGGTAGAGGAAGCTGCGCTCCGCCGGCGAGAGCGTGCTCGGGCCGCCCGTCGCCGACCACGCGCCGGACGCGGGCATCGGCGGCCCCGCGCGGTCGAAGACCTCGTAGTTGATCTGCACCGGGAACTGCTCGTTCTCCGGGTATCCGCCGAAGAAGTCCGACGTCGTCGCGTACGTGTCGGAGACCCAGAGGGCGCCGCGCGAGGCCGTCCGCCGCGCGGCCTCGTAGCCGGCCTGCGCTTGCTGCGCGGTGTAGTCGTAGGCGCGGCCGACCTGCCGCGAGGAGTAGTCGTATGCGCGCCCAGCGGCATCGCCCACGGCGCTGACGCCGTTGGAGATGCTGTTGCCTACGCCCGTGAGTACGTCGCCGATTCCCATCGTGGTGTCTTCCGTCTCGCCGCGTGGGCGTCAGGTGCCGTGCGCCTGGGTGAGCTTGCCGAGCGTCTCGCCCCGAGCTTCCCGTCGTTGGGTAGATCCTGATCGCGCTGGAACGCGCGGATGGCGTCGCGCAGGCCGTCGGTCTCCTTGCCGTCTGGATCCCCGGTGAAGTAGCCGAGGTTGCGCAGGCGGATCTGCGCGCCGCGCACGTCGGAGGCCGGCGGGAGCTCGTCGTCGATCTGCACCTGCCAGCGGAGGTGCGTGCCCGTCGGCGGGGGCTTGAGCCAGAGCGTCAGGTCCGCGACCGTGGCGCCCTTGGGGATGTCTTCGCTCACGTTGCCGCTCCCATCGGTGGTGCCGTGGAAGCGCTGGCCGCCGGCCATGAGATCGTACTGCTTGTTGGCGTAGGGCTCGAACGACGCGTCGGTGAGCTGCAGCTTGAAGGGCTTGGTCTCGCCCTTGGCCGGATCGCGCGTCTGCGTGCTCGCCGAGCTGCCCTTGGCGAGCTTCACCTGTGCGCCGAGCAGCGTGGCGTTGGTCCCGAGATCGAGCGACGCGCCCTTGGCCGTGAGCGTGATCTGATCCGAGGCCAGGGTGACGTTGTCGGTGAAATGCATCACCGGCTTCTTGCCGAAGATCGACGTCGACTCGTGGCCGTCGACGACGATGGCCTTGGCCTCGATGCGCACCTCGTCGGGCGAGAGCGTCACGCGGCTGTCGCCGCACTCGAGCACGATGGTCTTCTCGGATTGGATGCGGATCTCGTCGCTGGCGAAGAGCTCGTTCTTCCCCCACACCGCGGTGTGGCTCTCGCCGGGCTTCTCGCGCGAGCCGACCACGATGCCCGACGAGCCCGCCACCATGACCTGGTAGTTGCCGCGCGTGGTGAGGTACGTGGATCCGCCGATGGCGCGATGCTCGATGCCGTCGACGGTGTCCTTGGAGTTGCCCTCCACGCGGTTCGTTCGATCGCCGCGCACGCTCTCGGTGCGATCGCCGGCCACGGTGGTGGCGAGCTCGCCGCCGATGACCAGCGCCTCGTTGCCGTGGATGGTCGCGTTGCGGCTCCCGCGCACCGTCTCCTGCTCGTTGCGGCCGACGTCGACGCTGTGATCGAGGAGCACGAGCTCGTCGTAGTTGCGCTGTGCGCGGAGGAAGACCTGCTCGCTGCCGGCGCGATCCTCGAAGCTCAGCTCGTTGTGCCCGCCGTTGCTCGGCAGCGTGTTGGTGCGCAGGCCGCTGCGGGTCGCGTCCTCCGGCAGCGGGAACGGCTGCGGCATCACGGTGTTTGGCAGGCAGCCGATGACCACGGGCTTGTCGGGATCGCCTTGGTGATAGAGCACCAGCACCTCCATCCCGATACGCGGGATGAACTGCGTGCCCCACGAAGAGCCCGACCACGAGTGGAGCACGCGGATCCAGCACGAGCTGTGCTCGTCCTTCGCGCCCAGGCGATCCCAGTGGAACTGGACTTTGATGCGCCCGAGCGCGTCCGTGTAGACCTCTTTGCCGGCGGGCCCGACCACGACGGCGGTGTCGGCCACTTGAATCGCGCGCGGCGGCGGCCGGCGCGGGCGGATGGTGAGCTCGGCGGGCGCGCAGGTGAACGAGTTCTCGTACTGCACGATGTCGCCGCCTTCGTGGCCGGCCTCGTGCGCGAGCGCGGTGGTGACGCCGCGATGGCGCACGCTGGTGACGACCCAGGCGCGGTTCATCCGCGGCTCTTCGTGCTCGGTGAGCGTGAACTTGTAGCCCGGGGAGAGGCGGCGGCAGCGGCTCTCGCCCTCGGCCTCGAGCGCGCGCCGGCGGTGTTGCTCGAGCTGGCGCTGCGCGTTCGGGGTCTTCGCGTCCTGCTCGAAGAAGTCCGATTGATGGCGGTAGACCTCGCGCTGCTGGAGATCGGCCGGCAAGCTCGCGAGCATGTCGAGCGCCGCCCCCGCGATGTTGCCTCCAGCCCCGCCGCCGCGCAGCGCGGATCCCACGTCGTTGAGCGCCGCGGTGGCGAGCGTGCCCGCCGCGGCGGTGCCCGAAGGAAGCAGCGAGCTCGCCGTGCCGCGCGCGTCGTAAAGAGGCCGCTCGTAGAGATAGTCGCGGAGCATCACCGCGTTGGTGCGCACCGCGCGGCGCAGGCTGATGCGCGTGACCGCGTTCTCCCCCTCGTGCTGCATGCCTTGGGGATCGCGGTGCACGAGCGACGGCGCCGCAGCGGCGATGTTGGAGACCACCGCGTTGCCGACGGCGCCTGCCGCGCGCTCGACCAGCTCGTCGGCCAGCGAGCCGGCGATGGCCGGATAGAAGCTCGCCGCGTCGCTCACGACCAGCGTCTCGACCAAACCCGCCGCGCCCGCGACGCCGCCCGCAGCGCCCGCGAGCCCGCCGAGGGCGCCCACCGCGCCCGCGACGGCGCCACCCGCGGCGCCGAGGCCGACCTGCTCGAGGAGGCCGGAGGGAGGCTCGAAATAGAAGTAGCAACCCGCTTCGGCGAGCAGGCGCGTGATGAAGGCGAGATCGCTCTCCTGATATTGAACGCAATAGGCACGCTGCGGCAGCGGCGCCGAGAGATCGAAGCGCACCGCGAGCCCCGCCTCGCGCATCACGGTGGTGATGACGTCGGACGCGGCCTGGTCTTGGAAGATGCGCGTGTTGACCCTCTTCCCGAGCTTCCACACGGAGGGGACGAGCCGCAGCGTGTATTTGCGCGGCATGTGATCGTCTTTCCACGCATTCTCGGCCCGGAGCCAAGCGGCGATACCGTGCACCAATCGCGTGGCGTGCCCCGGCGCGTGGATCACGAATGTCGCCGATTGCCCGACGAGCGCGGCCTCGAGCTCCCACGGGGGCAGGTCCGTGTCGAAGAGGATCTCGAACGCGAACGGCTTCGACAGCGTCTCACGACCTTTGAACTTGATGACCCTGAGCTCGCCTTGCACGAAGGGGCCGGCCCGGAGCACGTAGAGCGAAGCGTGCCCCTCCGATTTCGGTGCGCCGACCCGCGACGAGATGGATGCAGAGCTCATGACGCCTCGATGCTATCTGCGAGAATGGTTGGGGTGGACTTCCGAATCAGCGCCGGCTCGTCCGGCCCGGGGTTTGGGGCCGCGCGCGGCCCCATCGCAATCAAGGACGGGGACGCGACCTGAACCAAGCGTGGTAGACGGTGTAGGCGTGGTTCCATTGCGCGCGCAGCTCGGGATCGGCCGCGATCCGAGCGCGGTAGTATTCGTCGGCGAGGGCCTTTTCGGCCGGCGAAACCTGATAACGAGCCAGCGCCTCGTTGGCATGCGCAGGATCGACGGCGAGCTCCAGACATAGAGATGCATGCCGCTGCAGCGACATGGGCGGTTGCGCTGTCGGTGCCGGCGTTGGTGCTGGAGTCGGTGATCGAGCCGGCGCGTGAGCCGGCGCGTGAGCCGGCGCGTGAAATGGAGTCGCCGCGACGGTGGGCTGTGCTTCGGAGACGTGGAGCGCGCGCAGGGCCGCGATTGCGGGGGCGGCACCGAGCGCGACCGTCATCCCGTCCGAGCCGTCGCCTTCGGTCACGGGGGCGTGGGCCGGCGCTTCCTGGAGCGGGACCGCGGAGGCCGGCTTGAAGGGCAGCACGTTCGGCGCTGCCAGCGCGCGGAGGCTCTCGTCGTCCATCGTGGTCGGCGGATCCTCGATGACATGCTCGGGGGCGCGGAAGGGAAGGACTTCGGCTTCGACGTGCTGGGCCGCGATCGTGTTTCTCACGGGCGCACCCGCGGGCGCGCCCACCGCAATGGCGGAGGCACGAAATGGAAAGACCTCCGGCCGCTGATAACCGACCTTCGTGCCGGCCTCGTCGTCGGCGTCGAATCGCGATCCGCGCGGCTCGGCGAGATCGATGGGAGGCAGCGTATGCGCGGGCGGAGCGAGCGGCGGCGGCGAGGGCGCAGGCGCTGGAATGGGGCTCGGCTCCGAGAGGTAGGAAGGCGCTTTGGGCTGTTGAATGCCGAGCGCCGGCTCGGGCGACGTCAGATACGAGGGCGCGCGCGGCGCGTGCACGCCCTGCTCCGCGGCGGCCAAAAAAGAAGGGGCCTGCGTCGGTGCCGCCAGGCTCGCGGCCGTCGGCGCGGCAATCACGGGTACGATCCCCGTGCCGGATCGGATCAGGCGGGCCTTGCCGGCGCGCATCGGGGGTTTGGGCGGCGCGCCTTCTTCGGTCGGCGGCTCGTCTCGGGAGAGGAGCCGCTCCTGCGCAGTCGCGAGATCGGTCTGATAACGAGCGAGGAGCGTCGGATCCTGATCGAGCCGCTCGGTCCAACCGCGATCCGCCTCCGCCCAGCGGGCCCCGTCGAGGCCTTCGACGGAGAGGACCGCGCGCAGAGGGAACCCCTCGGCGAGAGCGGCAGTCACCGCCGCGAATTGTGCGAGCGGAACGCCCGCGATGACCGGATCGCTGCTGGTCACCATCCTCGTACGGGAGCGTGACACGATCGTGTCATCCGGTTCAACACCTTGTGGCGGGGTGCGTGTTAGGCTCGGCCGCGAGGGAGCCGCCAGCATGCCGAAGCTCGTCGTCAATGGGGCAAAGCTCAAATGCAGTCAGGGGGCAGCGCCGTCGACGCTGACGGTGCTCCCGGCCAATGGCAGCAGCGCCGACGATCAGCCGGCGGCCACCATCATGGATCATGTCCCCATGGTGAACGTGGCGCCCTTCGGGATGTGTCAGACGACGGCGAACCCTCAGGTCGCCGCGGCCACGTCGGCGGCCATGGGGGCGCTCACCCCGCAGCCTTGCATCCCCGTCCTCCCGTCGCCTTGGTCGCCGGGGGCGGGCATCGTCACCGTGCAGGGAATCAAGGCCCTCTCGGACGACTCGAAATGCAACTGCACCTGGACGGGCAGCATCGAGATCACCGATCCGGGCACGACCGTCGAGGTCGAGTGACGCCGTCTCACTCATCCTCGATGCGACGAGCGCCAGGCCCGAAGCGGCGAAACGCCCTGGAAATGATGGGTGGATCACGGGGTGGTGGGGCCCCATGGGCTTTGCTCATGGGGCGGCGGGGACGTGAGTTCCCGCCGTGTGAATCAGAAGGGTGAACGGCCTCCGGACGAGCCGGCGCGGAGCCGCGCGCGATGGTCGAACGTAGGAAATGACGCGGCGTGCGCGTCCACTTCAATCTTGGAGAGGCCATTGCGGTGGCCTATGAACGCAAGCATTCGAAAGGGGCCCGGGCGTGGGTGACGTGACACGAATCGCGCAGATCGAAGCCGTGATCCGCGATTGGCTCGAAGAGCCCGACATCACGCTCTTCTGCGGTGATTGGCGGAGCGGATCCATCATGGAGATCCTCCCCGAGGGCCGCGCCGTGCTCACGGGCGCGCGCTATCCGGAGCCGTTCTCGGGCCTGCGCGACATCACCCTGGCCGATCAGGGGCACCATCTCCATCTCGACCTCGCCAAGCTCGGCACCGTCGTTTACGCGGTGGCGCCCTCGGTCTGTTATGGATACCGCCCCTCGTTCGAGATCCGTTTCAGCGACGCGGCCAGCGGCGCGGTCGCGTTCTCGATGGGGCTCCGCGAGCCGTACCACGGGCGCCGCACCAACCGCGCTGCGCTCGTGCCCTATTTCCGCCGGCTCCTCGCGCATCACGTGCGTCATCGGGACGTGATTCGTTTTCGTATCGAGACGAGCGCGTACCACGCGAGCACCGAGCCCGAGAGTTGGCGCGAGGTGTACGACTGTTGGGTCGAAGCGGGTGGCGCGGGCGGTGCGGGCGGCGCGCGCGGGCCCGCGGTGCTCGGGCCGGAAGCCTTGTCGCTCGCCATGCGATCTGCCTTGGGAGACGGCGCTCATGCTTGAGCCGAAGCTCGCGATGCCCGCGGTCGTCGACATCCTCCGTGGGGCGCTGGCCTTCCGCGACGCGTCGCTCGTGATCTTCCGCCACAAGCTCCTCGTCGAGATGAAGACCGAGAAGCTCGGGCCTGGGCTCTCGCTCTACGAGGAGGATGGATATACCTCCTGGCAGATTGGTGCCTTCGAGGATCACCATTGCCATTTGGACATCGGCGCTTGCACCGGCGTGCTCTTCGGCGCCGAGCCCGTGAGCTGTCAGGGAGGCCGCTTGAACTACACGGTGTGGTTCCTCGTGGAGGGCGATTGCGGCAACCCCTACCGCCCCGACGCCTACTTCTCCGTGACGCTCAACAAGCCTTACACCGCCGACGGCGAAGTGCGCCGCGAGCTCGTGCAGCAAGTGCTCGACCTCTACCGTCGCTTCGAGGACGTGCCCGGCGTCTCCGCCGAGCCCACGTTCATCGAGGTGCTCACGAATCCAAAGCTCGGCTTCGCCACGGCAGCGGAGTAGCCAGACGCGGCGGCGATGCGCCCTGCGTGTCATTCGTGATGGGGTGATCGGCAAAGGCGAAAGCGTCGAGCGCGTCGCCGCTTGGATCTCCACAACGCGACTGTGAAGTTGGTTTGGGCTTTGTGCGATTCTCGCACGAGGCGACATGGGTCGATGGTGAACGGTGCTTTGCCACGGAGCACGTGCGCCGCCTCGAGCCGACGGACGACGGCGTGCGGGTCTCGGACACCATCACGTTCGAGCCCAAGATCCCCGGCACGGGAGCGCTTCTCGCGCCGCTCCTTCATCTGGTGTTCGAGAACCGGCACCGGAAGCTCGTGGGGTTGTTCGGCGGCGAGGTGGAGGGGCTCGTCGTGCTGCGATGAGGATGTCTCGATGTGCTGCGTAGAAGGCGAGGGGACGTAGCTGGATTGGCCGTCTGCCGATCGCGGCCGCATGTCGTCGAGCGCGATGGCTCGGTGTGTCGAATGCGGGGGATCCACCATTGCGAGCGCTTGCGGCAGCGCCCAGATCCGCTGGACATTCAGCGATGCAGCGTGCGCGTGTTCTCGATCTCTGCTCCGCGACCGATGTCTGCGACGTATCGGTCGTGGAGCGTGCGAGCGCTGCCGAGCTTCGAGCAGCGGCCGCGTTCGATGGAGTGAGGGCCGTCGAGCGATCGCCGCGCGAGGCGGCGCGATGAGCGCGAGGGCGGCGCTCGCGGCGGCGTCGGGGGTGGCGCTCGCCGTCGGGCTCTTGGTCCGGAGCCGCAGCGCTCGGCCGCGATACGCAGGCGCGCGGCGGCAGCTGCGGCGCGAGCCTGCTGGGGTTCGCCAGTTCGTGGACAGCACGACGGCCGCAGCCGCGTTCAGCCGGCGGGATGGTCGCTTCACGATGGTGAGCGCTGCGTTCGCTCGCATGCACGAGGCGACCGTGGACGAGCTCACGGGGCGCTCGATCGCCGACGTCGTCGCGCCCGGCGCGCGCGATCGGATCTCGGAGCACCTCCGCAGCGTGTACCAGCGCGGGATCCACACGTGGGACTCCGAGCACGTTCGCAAGGACGGCACTGTCTTTCCGGTCGCCGTCGACGCCACCGTGATCCGGGACGCGTCCGGGCGCGCCGTGGGGGTGTCGATCGTCGTGCGGAGCAGGGGTGAGCACGAAGCGATCGAGGCGGCGCTGCGGCGAGCGCACGAGATCGAGAAGCAGCTTCGCCACGAGGTCGAGCAGATCAGTCAGGCCAGTCAGCTCGCGTCGGAGGCCGTCTTGGCGCAGCCGCACGGGAGCTTGCGCGCGGTGTTGTCGACGATCGCCGTGCTGGCGCAGGCCGTCACGGGCGCGACGTTCGTCGGGCTCGGCATCGGCACGGATCCGGAGGTGCCGTTCGATCCTTGGGTCTTCGTCGGCGTCGACGACGAGATGGCGCATCGGCTCGGGCGTCACCCGCGGCCGGTGGGCACGCTCGGCGTCGTGATCCGCGAGGGAGCGTCGCTTCGTCTCCGCGATCTGCGGGAGCACCCGGACTTCCGCGGCTTTCCCGCGGGCCACCCGATCATGACGAGCTTTCTCGGCGTGCCCATCAGCTCGCGCGCTCGCGCGATCGGGCACATCTATCTCACGAACAAGCGCGACGCGGTGGAGTTCTCGGAGCAGGATCAGCGCACCGTCGAGCTCATCGCGGCCCGCGCGGGGACGGTCGTGGAGATCGCGTCCTTCTACGAGAGCGAGGTGCTCGAGCGCGTGTGGTTGCAGGCGGTGATCGATCAGATGCCCGAGGGCGTGATGGTCCTCGATGCCGCCGGGCACGTGAGCGCACAGAACCGCGCGATGAGCCACATCTCGATCGGATCGGGGAGCGAGGTCGATCCGCTCGGCAACCGCGTCTCGCTCGATCTGGTCTGGCCGAGCGGCGAGCATGTCTTGCCCAAGGATCTCCCTCACGTGCGGGCGTTCGTGCAGCACGAAGGGGTCCTCGGCGCGGACGTCCGCGCCCGCACGCCCGAAGGCCGGCTCATCTCGTTGTGCGTGAGCGCCGCGCCCGTGCACGGAGCCGGCGGCGAAGTGATCGGCGCGACGGCGGTCTTCCAGGACATCACCACCATCCAGGAAGCGGCGCGGATGCGTCAGGAGTGGTCGAGCGTGGTCGCGCACGATCTGCGGCAGCCGGTCACCGTGATCAAGATCGCTGCAGGGCTCGTCGCCAAGGCGCACGCGAGCGGGATGAACGAATCGGAGGCGAAGGCGGTCGAGCGCATCGTGGCGGCGGCGAGCCGGCTCGAGGTGATGATCGGCGAGCTGCTCGACGTCTCCTGCCTCGAAGCGCAACGCCTCGTGCTCAATCGCCGGCCGGTGGACGTCGTGGCGCTGGCGGAGGAGGTCGCGCTTCGCCTCTCGAGCGACGTCTCGGAGCGTGTCATCTCCGTGCGAGCGTCGGAAGCGATCCCGAGGCTCTTCATCGATCCCGGGCGGATCGAGCAAGTGCTCGGCAACCTCCTCACCAACGCGATGAAGTACGGCGCGCCGGCGACGCCGATCATCATCGACCTGGAGCGACGCGCGACCGACGTGCTCGTCACCGTCAGCAACGAGGGGCGCGGGATCCCGCCCGACGAGATGGATAGCCTGTTCCATCGCTTCGCGCGGAGCCGCATGAGCCGCTCGAGCGGTACGCCCGGCATCGGGCTCGGCCTCTACATCTGCAAGGGCTTCGTGGAGGCGCACGGAGGTCGCATCTGGATCGAGTGCACGCCGGACCAGGTGACGCGTGTGCGCTTCACGCTCCCCGTCGTCGCGATGGAGGCGCGCGAAGACGAGACGCAGCCGGCGTGAGCGAGACGGCGTCGTCGCGCGGGGAGGCAGGGGCAGAGCCGGAGCACGACCGCGAAGACGAACGGCGAGCTGGCCCCTCTCGAGATCGAAGGCGCCGGGACTGCCGCTGCGCCGAGCGTGCGCCGCGGTCGCGCCGGGACGAGCTGCGAGTGGGCCTCGTCCGCCGCTCCAGGCTCGGTCGGTCCCTACGACAGCCTCGCCACAGCCTCGTTGCTTCCTCGTTACAGCCTCGTTCATCCCTCGTTGACCGACGAGGTTGTAACGGGGCAGAGACGAAGCTGTACTAGGCCCAGGGCGAAGGAGGGCGCCGTGGCTTGGGGCGCGGCGTTCGGCGGCCAGTCCAGACCGCTGCCGTGCCCTCGGCTGCTCGCGGGGGCGTTGCGATGGCTCGCGCTGCTCGTGGGGGCTTCGGCTGACGGTCGCGTGCCTGGCCGCGACGACCCGCCGCCGAGGCTGCGGGCCGCCGCTTTTCTTCAGCCCGGCGGGTGCTCGTTGGCTTCGGCGGCGAGGCGCCAGAGGACGGCCATGCGCACGGCGACGCCGGCCTCGACTTGATCGAGGATGACGCTGCGCTCGCCGTCGGCGATGGCGGGATCGATTTCGACGCCGCGGTTCATCGGGCCGGGGTGCATGACGATGGCGTCGGGCTTGGCGAGGGCGAGGCGCGCGCGGTTCAAGCCGAAGGTGCGGCTGTATTCGCGCGTGGTGGGCAGGTACGAGCCTTCCATGCGCTCGCGCTGCACGCGCAGCATCATCACCACGTCGGCGCCTTCGAGCGCGGGCTCGATGCGATCGTGGACGGTGACCCCGAGCTCCTCGGCGGCGGCCGGCAGGAGCGTCCGCGGCGCGGCGAAGCGCACGCGCGCGCCCATGGCGCGGAGCAGGTGGGCGTTGGATCGGGCCACGCGGCTGTGGGCCACGTCGCCGCAGATGGCGACCTCGAGCCCTTCGAGCTTGCCCTTGGCGCGCCGGATGGTGAACGCGTCGAGGAGCGCCTGCGTGGGGTGCTCGTGCGTGCCGTCGCCGGCGTTGACGACGGCGGCCCGCGTGCGCTCGGAGACGAAGTGCGGCGCGCCGGACGCGTAGTGGCGGATGACGAGCACGTCGGGGTGCATCGCCTCCAGGTTCTTCACCGTGTCGAGGAGCGTCTCGCCCTTGACCGCGCTCGACGACGACGCGCTGATGTTGATCACGTCGGCGCTGAGCCGCTTGCCCGCGAGCTCGAACGAGGTGCGCGTGCGGGTGGAGGCCTCGTAGAAGAGGTTGATCACCGTCTTGCCACGCAGGGTCGGCACCTTGCGCACGCTCCGGCGCGAGACGTCGAAGAACGACTCGGCCGCGTCGAGGAGCGAGGTGATCGCGGGCGCGTCCAGGCCCTCGATGCCGAGGAGATGACGCTGGGTGAAGGCGGTGCGTGCGGTCACGACGAAACCTCCGTCCCCGCGGGGGGATGGCTTGCGCTGCTCGAGGGCACGACCACGGCCCAGAGCTCGCCTTCTTTCTCGACGACCTCGACCCGGCGCGCGTTGTCCACCTCGGCGGTGCGCACCACGTAGTCGGGCTGGATGGGCAGCTCGCGGCCGCCGCGATCGACGAGCGCGACCAGCTCGATACGGCGCGGCCGCCCGTAGTCGAGGAGCGCGTCGAACGCGGCGCGGATGGTGCGGCCGGTGTAGAGCACGTCGTCGACGAGCACGATGCGCCGGCCTTCGACGGGGAAGGGGATGTTGCTCGGGCCGATGCGCGGGTTGGGCAAGGCGGTGGCGGCGTCGTCGCGATAGAGCGTGATGTCGATCGCGCCGACGGGCGGCTTCACACCTTCGATTTCGTGGATGAGCGCGGCGAGGCGCTCGGCGAGGGGAACGCCGCCGCGGCGGATCCCGACCAAGCCGAGATCCTTCACCCCGCGGCCACGTTCGGCGATCTCCACAGCGACACGGCGCAGCCCGCGGGCGATCGCCGTCGGGTCGAGCAGGGCTTCCGACATGGGCGACGGGCTAGCCGAGGGGAGGGAGCGCTTCAAGGTTCGCGCGTCGACCGACGTCAATCAGCGAGAAAACAAGGCTTTTGCGATCGTTTTCCCTTCGCCCGGGATCGCCTGCCCGGCGATGCTCGCGCCGACAGCCGAGCAAGGTGAAGCCATGACGACGAGGACGAGCGACATCATCGATGGGCGGGTCGACGACAACCCTGCGGAGCGGCCTCGCGCGCTGCCGCTCGTGGACCGGGTGACCCTCGGGCTCCTCGCGTTCTTCGTGCTGATGGCCTTCACCATCGAGCTCTATTTCATCCTCCACTACCGCGACATCCGCGAGCAGGATCATTTCTTCGCGCGGGCGTACGGCATCTACGGTGCGGGCGATCAAGCGTACTTCGGGCGCGGTGACATCTACGTGCCGCTCGCGCTGGAGACGCTCAACGTGTTCTTCACGCAGGGGCTCAACTTCCTGCTCGCGTGGGCCATCGTGAAGGGGCGCGCGTGGCGTCACCCGCTCCAGCTCCTCGTGTCGTCGTACCTGACGTACTCGGTGGTCTTCTACTTCTGGGTGAACCACGTCTCGGGCTACATCAACATGCCGGAGAAGACGCCGTGGGCCTTCTTCATCTTCATCGCGCCCAACCTGCCTTGGCTGCTCGGCCACGGTTGGATGGCGTGGCAGTCGTTCGTCGTGATGACGAAGCAGCTCCGCACGGCGCGATGAGCCGCGCGTGCGGCGCGCGCCGCTGATTTTCGATCCGGCTCGGCGCGAGCGCGGCGCCGGACGCGAGGGGCATGACGGGCAAGCCGGACCTCTCTATCCTCGGTGCTCATGTTGCCGGGAAACAAAACGCCCGGCGGCTCCTTTACGCCGCCGAACAACAACAACACCGGCCCCACTCCGACCAACACCGGCGGCTCGCACACGCCGACGAACCTCAGCGGGCATCCGTCTGCGGGAGGCGGTAGCTCGAGCAGCAACAACAACACGAGCACGAATCCCAGCGGCGCCACCCCGCTCCGCGGGTACGTCATGCAGGCGTATTCGCAGCACCCGCACCCGCATCCGCCCATCAGCGGCCCGCCGCAGACGAGCGCGTCATCCACGTCATCGTCTTCGTCTTCGTCTTCGTCGCAGAGCAACGGCCTCGACTGGAGCGCGTATGTTGCGATGGTGAAGGCCCATGGCGGTGCCGTCAGGAGCGACTTCCGCTCGATCTATGAGTCATCCGGGTACGGAGGCGAGCTCTGCGCTGCGCTGGCGGCGCGCTTTCTCCTGCTCGGCCCGGAGCAGTTCTTCATGGACTTCGCCATGCACGGGTTCGGCCCGACCATCGAGGCGTACCAAAGGTACGCGGCGGCGGTCGCGAGGCTCGCGGCGCTCAAGCAAGCCGTCGCGGACGCCCAGTCCGAGGCCGAAGCGCTCGCGCTCATCGAGAAGGCTCGAAGCTTTGCCGCGCAGATTCCCCTCATTCTCTATGAAGGACATCTTCAGGGCGGGAGGGGCGGGCCGTCCTCCGACCTCGCGAGGATGCTGCCAGCCCTCTGCAAGGGCGACGGACGCTGGGCCCTCGATCTCCACACGATCGACGGCAGCCCCGGTCACCAGGTCGGCATCATCGTCGAAGACGGTCGGGTCTCCGTGTTCGACCCCGACAAGGGCTTCTTGAGCTTTGGGAGCGTCGCCGAGGCGGGCGCTTTCCTCGCCGCGTACACCAAGCTCTTCCCCGATTACGCAGGTGGCAAGGCGACGCTCTGGCCCGTCGTCTGAGGGCTGTTCGAAGACTGCGCTCCGCATCACGGGTCGAGCTCGTTTGGGATCTTGGTGACTGCGGGGCGTCGTCGGAGAGGCTCGCGCGTCACGGGCTCGCGACGCGCACCGCGGTGTGACCGAGGAGCGCCGGGGAGGCGCTCGCTCGATCACGACAGCGCATGGGATCAGGGGCTGTACTTGCGGAGCCACGCGACCGGGGTCGCGTTGGTGACGTAGCCGGCCGCGTAGGTGTTGCCGGTGGTGTCGAGCGCCACGCCGTTCACGTAGTCGTCGCCGTTGCCGGTGCCGTTGAAGACGTCGCTCCAGACGATCGGGGTGCCGGAGGCCGCGTACTTCATCGTCCACGCGTTGGTGGTGTTGCCAGCCACCGTGTCGGAGCCGCCGACGTAGATGTTCCCCGTCGCGTCGCAGGCCACCGCCCCGGCGGCGTCGGTTCCGCCGGCCGTGCCCGCGCGGCGCTGCGTCCAGAGGAAGTTGCCGTTCGCGTCGTACTTGCGGATCGAAGCGTCGATCTGACCGCTCACGGCTTCGGCGCCGACGACGATCACGTTGTTCGACGCGTCGGTGGCGACCCCGAAGGCGTAGTCGTTGTCGTGGGCCGCGTCGTCGTAGAGCGTCGTCCAGAGGACGGTCGGGGCGGTGGCGCCGTCCTGGTACTTGCGGATCCACATGTCGATGTCCCCGGCCGCGTTCGTCTTGTAGCCGGCCGCGATGATCCGGCCGGCCGCGTCGACGGCGATGGACGTGCCCTTGTCGGTGTAATCGCTGAAGTCGGCGTCGCCCCAGATGAAGGCGCCAGTGGCGCCCGAGAGCTTGTAGATGAGGATGTCGGTGTCGTCCGTGGCGCTGTCGTACGCCCTCGCCGCGGCCACGAAGACGTCGCCCGCGGCGTTGAGCGCGACGCCGTAGGCGACGTCGTTCTCGTCGAAGACCGTGGTGTCGTTGTACCCAAGGTACGTCTTGGTCCAGATCGTGGTGCCGCTCGCGTCGTACTTGCGGATCCACATGTCCGTGTTGGCGTACTGGGTGCCAGCCGACGTCTCGTAGCCGACCACCACGATGTTACCCTGCGCGTCCGTGTCGACGCCGAAGGCCACGTCGTTGCCGTTGTAGGCGCCGTTGTACGTGCGGACCCAGATCTGGTTGCCGGTCGGACCGTACTTGGCGACGACCGCGTCCGTCGTCGTCCCGACCGTCCGGAAGCCGGCCACGATCACGTTGCCCGACGGGTCCACCGTGACCGCGTTCCAACCGTCGTCGGTCCCGACGTTGTAGGGCTGCGTCCACACCGGCGCACCCGGCGAGGACTTGCAGGTGCTGTCGCAGCCGTCGCCGTTCGTGGTGTTGCCGTCGTCGCACTGCTCGCCGGCTTGCACGAAGCCGTCGCCGCACACGGGGAGCTTGCACGCCATGGTGCAGGTGCCGGTGTTGGCGTTCTGCGCCCCGAGATCGCACTGCTCGCCGGGCTGCACGAAGCCGTCGCCGCACACGGGGAGCTTGCACGCCGTGGTGCACGTGCCGGTATTGGAGTTTTGCGCGCCGAGGTCGCATTGCTCGCCGGGCTGCACGAAGCCGTCGCCGCAGACCGCGTTCTTGCACGCGAGCGTGCAGGTGCCGGTGTTGGCGTTTTGCGCGCCGAGATCACACTGCTCGCCGGCTTGCAGGAAGCCGTCGCCGCACGCGGGGAGCTTGCACGCGAGCGTACAGGTGCCGGTGTTGGAGTTCTGCGCGCCGATGTCACACTGCTCGCCGGTTTGCACGATGCCGTCGCCGCAGCCCGGGAGCTTGCAGGCGTTCGTACAGCCGTCGTTGTCGAGCTGGTTGCCGTCGTCGCAGGCCTCGTTGGGGCCGACGAAGCCGTCGCCGCAGACCGCGTTCTTGCACGCCATCGTGCAGGCGCCGGTGTTGGAGTTCTGCGCGCCGAGATCGCACTCCTCGCCGGGCTGCTGGAAGCCGTCGCCGCACGCGGCGTTCTTGCATTCGTTCGTGCACGCGTCGGTGTTGACGTGGTTGCCGTCGTCGCAATCCTCGCCCGCCTCGACGATCCCGTTGCCGCACATCGCCGGGTTGCCGCTGCTGCTGCTGCTGCTGCTGCTGCTCGTCGAGGCGCTGCCGCCGGTGCCGCTGCTGCTGCTCGTCGAGGCGCTGCCGCCGGTGCCGCTGCTGCTGCTCGTCGTGTCGTTGCCGCCGGTGCCGCTGCTGCTGCTCGTCGTCGCGCCGCCGGTGCCGCTGCTGCTGCTGCTGCTCGTCGCCGCACCCCCGGTGCCTGTCGCCGTGCTCGAGGTGGTGGTCGGATCACTTCCGCCGTCGCCGCCCGTCCCGATGGGGGACGACGAGGGGCCGCAAGCCGCGCACAAGATGCTCGTGAGAGCGACGGAAAGTCCCGTCCTGGAAAGATGGATTCTCATGCGGCGCACTCTACAAAGATGCCCAACGCGCCGTCTCGCCGCGCAGCCCCGTTGGCCGCCGAAGCAAGATTTCGTCGCCCGTAGGCCGCGATCAGCGCGGCAGACGGCTCGGCGAGAGGATCAGGACGACGCCCGCGATCGTCGCGAAGAGGCCGCACGCGGGGCCGCCGAGCGCATAGCCCATGAGCACGCAGAGGGACCCGAAGATCACCGTCGGCAGGCCGAGGCTCCCGCCGGCGCCGCGCGGCTCGAGGGGCGGGGGCTCGCGATACGGGTTGCCCACGCGCCCAGCATAGAGCCGACGTTGGTGGACCTCCACGTCGCCGGCCGGCATTGCGAGTCACCCCGACATCGAGCATCGGTCCGTGCTCGCGCCGCGATACCGGTGGGCCTGATTGACGTGAACGCGCACGCGCCCGGCGCGCGCGTCAATCGGGCTGGTGGAGGATCTTCTGCGTGCCGTCGATGTAATAGAAGCGGTCGTACGGGCCGCGCTGGAACGTGAGCGCGCCGAACGCGTTCACCACGATTGCGATCGCGGCGAGGAGCCGGAAGGGGATTGAGAGATGCCGCCCGCCGACGGCGATCATCGCGATCACGAAGGGCGCGAAGTCGTTCGAGAAGCGATAGCCGAACTGGATCCAACCGCTGTTCTGGTAGAGCAGGACGGGGACGGCGACGCCGGCGACGGTCGCCGCGAGCGCCCAGAAATACGCGCTCGTGCGCTTCGGCCACACGGCCCACGCGAACCACGGGCTCGTGATCCAGAGCGCGAGGCCGTGCACGTTGATCTGGAACGGCGCGCCCGTGACCTTCGTGTACGGGAGCGAGGTGAAGACGACGGCGAGGTTCCGGCCGAGGTAGTGGTACGACTCGAGGCCCCACTTATCCATGCGCCCGCGCCACGTGATGGCGAGGTAGCGATGGCCGAACTCGAACGGATCGCCGAAGCGCGCGCGGTTGTGCCAGAAGAGCACGCCCAGCACCGCGACGACCGCCGTGCCGAAGGGCGCGAGCCGATCGAAGAGCGCGCGTAGATCGGCGCGGCCGAGGCGCGGCGCGATCGCGGCATCGGCGGGGGCGTCGGAGCGCGCGGCGGCGCGGTAGCTCTCGTAGAGGAAGAGCGGGAACGCGAAGCCGAGCGAGGTGCGCGTGGCGAAGCCGAGGCCGAGCGCGAGGCCGGCGACGATGGGGTGCGCGGCGTCGATGGAGGCGTAGAGGTAGATCGACGCGAGCGCGACGCCGACGACGTGCGCGACGAACCACACGGTGCCCTGCACCGCGGAGAACCAGTACACGGTGCCGAACGCGAAGAGCAGCGCGAGCGCGACGTTCTCCGCGGTGCTGCGGCGGCTCCGGCCGGTGCGCGAGAGCTTGTCGAGCGCGAGGAACAGGACGGCCGGGCCCACGCCCGTGAGGGCGCCGAAGAAGAGCCCGTCACGCACGGCCTCCGCGCTGCCGGCGAGCTTCACGAGCGGCGCGATCAAGACCGCGGGGAAGGGCGGGAAGCTGATGAACCAGCGATCGCCGTAGGAGGCGAAATCGTTGTTGCCCGTGTACTGAGGCGGCGCGCGCCCGAGATCGAGGCGGCCCTTCACCCAGCCCTCGGCGAGCAGCGCGAAATGGTTGTACGGCGTGTGTGTCGCGAGCCGCTCGGGCGCCGTCGTCAGCAGGCAGACGAAGGTGACGAGCGCGTAGATGCCGAGTGCGAGATGGAGCGTGCGCCGGGGACGGGGCATGAGAAGTTCGCGTGGAGCCGGCGCGAAAGCAGGCTCGGGGCTGGGGCAGCGCCCCAAGGTGGACCAGGCCGGACGCTACTCGGGAGTCGGGGAGGGGGCTACACCCGAGCGATTCGGGTGGTGGTCCGCACGAGTTCGCTGGCCAAGTGGCCAGGTCGTTGCTATAGCGGCCGGCCACCGTGGCGCTCCTCTCCATCTCCGCTCACGACATCGACGCTGCCGGCCTCGCCCTCGACGCCGAGCTGCCGCTCGTGTGGCTCAAAGAAGAGTTGGCCGACGCCGACCTTCAGGGCCACGCACCCGGCCGTGTGCACGCGCGTCTCTCCCGATCGGGGAGCGACATCGTGGTGCGCGGCAAGGTCACGGCCGACCTGCGCACGCCGTGCGCCCGCTGTCTGGAGCCGGCGAGCGTGCTCGTCGACACCGAGCTGTCGCTCCTGCTCCGTCCGGCGCCGAGCGGCGCGGGCCCGCACGCTCACGCGCCGTCGCACGCCAACGGGCACGGCGAAAAAGGCAAGGCGGACGCCCACAAGGACGAGGAGTACGAGTTCAGCTCCGAAGAGGCCGATCTCGACACGTACGACGGCGAAACGGTGGTGCTCGACCCCTTCGTGCGGGAGGCGATCCTGCTCGAGGTGCCGAACTTCCCCTTGTGCTCGGATGATTGCCCGGGTATCCGTCCCGCCGCCCCGGCGTCGGCTCCCGAGGAGACCGGGCCGCGCGTCGACCCTCGCCTCGCACCGCTCAGTGCGCTGCGTGAAAAGCTCCAGGCGGCGAAGAGGCCTTCCCGGCCCCCTCCCGCCGCCGAGAAAAAGACCAAGATCGCGGCGAAGGCCGCGGGCAAGACGAAGAAGGACAAGGAGTAGACCGTGGCCGTCCCCAAGAGGAAAACCACCGCTAGCAAGCGCGACATGCGCCGCGCGAACCACGACAAGGTGACCCCCGTCCAGCTCGCCAAGTGCGAGCACTGCGGCGAGGCGGTCCTCCCGCACCGCGCGTGCGGCGCCTGCGGCCACTACAAGGGCCGCAAGGTGAAGGCGACCAAGGTCAGCGCCTCCTAGTTCTCGTCTCGATGGGGCCGCAAGCGGCCCCAAACCCCGGGCCGGCAAGCCGGCCCAGGTGTTGGGTTGGAAGCGTGCTCGAATCCCGGGCCGAGCTCGACCCACGTGATGGGACCGGAGTGGTCCCTTCTGTCGGCAACCGTACCGCGACGGTCGGGGGCGGATCTCGCTTCGGTGACGATCTGCTCGCTACCGCTCGCGGTATGTTCGTTTCTGGACACGAAATCGCCGAGCTGATCGAGCTCGGTGCCTGCCTCCCGAGGAGCCACCACGATGACGTCCGACGTCGGTCCGCACAGCCGCATCCTGGGCACGGGGCACTACGTGCCCGCGAAGGTCGTCAGCAATGGCGATCTGGAGAAGGTCGTCGACACGTCCGACGCCTGGATCGCCGAGCGCACCGGCATCCGCCGGCGTCACATGGCCGCCGACAACGAGGTCACGAGCGACATGGCCGCCGCCGCCGGGCGCGCCGCGCTCGAAGCGGCCGGGCTCAACGTGGCCGATCTCGACATGATCATCGTCGGGACCATCAGCGGTGACACGCCCATGCCGGCCTGCGCGGTGCACGTGCAGCAGAAGCTCGGCGCCGACGAGATCCCCTCGTTCGACATCTCCGCGGCGTGCGCCGGCTTCGTCTACGGGATGACGATCGCCGATCAGTTCATCGCCACCGGCGCGGCCCGCTGCGTGCTGGTCATCGGCGTCGAGCTGCTCTCGCGCATCCTCAACTGGGAAGACCGCACCACCTGCGTGCTCTTCGGCGACGGCGCAGGCGCGGTGGTGCTCGGCCCGGCCAAGGGCGATGGTCGCGGCATCCTCTCGACGAAGCTCTTCACCGATGGATCGCTCGCGGGCGCGCTCCACATCCCGGGCGGCGGATCGCAGGAGCCGCTCACGCCCGACGGCCTCACGCGGAAGCGCAACAAGGTCCACATGACCGGCTCGGAGGTCTTCAAGGTCGCGATCAAGAACCTCACCAGCGCCTCGACGCTGGCGATGAAGGCCGCGGGCTTGACCAGCAAGGATCTCGATTGGGTCGTGGCGCATCAGGCCAACCTGCGCATCATCACGCAGGTGTCGGATCGGCTCGGTTTCCCGCTCGACAAGTTCGTGCTCAACATCGAGGAGTACGGCAACACGTCGAGCGCCTCGATCCCCATCGCCCTCGACGAAGCCGTGCGCGACGGCCGCATCAAGCCCGGCCAGAACGTGCTCCTCTGCGCGCTGGGCGCCGGTATCAGCTGGGGCGCGGCCATCGTCCGCATGTAGCGACGAGCCTGCGGGCATTGGCGGGCATCGGCAGTCCGCGCCGATCTCCATCCCTTCAATCCGAAGCGCGCACGTCGCACGCCGCGCTACCATCCGCACGTGGAGCCGCGTCCCGAGGACCTCGTCACCGTCCCCGCGGCGCTTGCGCGTCTGCGCCGCCATGCGCTCGACGGCGCGCTCCTGCTCTTCGATCGGGACACCGGCCTCTCGGCGCTCTGCGATGGCCCCGAGGTCGCTCACCTCCGGCGGCGCGCGCCGCGGGTCGTGCAGCTCGGCATCACCAACGTCTGCAACCTCGCGTGCACGTTCTGCTGCCGCGAGCTGGACGCGGCGAGCGCATGGACCGTCGAGAGCGCGCTCGCGATGCTCGCCGATCTCGCGCGCGCCGGCGTGCTCGAGGTTGCCTTCGGCGGCGGTGAGCCGTTCGCGTTTCGTGGCATCGAGGCGCTGGCGCAGCGCCTCCACGCGGAGACACCGCTGGCGCTGAGCTTCACCACCAACGGCCTCCTGCTCACGCGCGCAAGGTTGCGCGCGATCGCGGGGACGTACGGGCAGATCCGCGTCTCGGCCTACGACGACAACGATTGGGAGAAGAGCATCGCGCTGCTGGCGGACGAGCGGGCACGCTTCGGGCTCAACTGGCTCGTCACGCCGGAGCGCCTTCCGTGGCTGGAGCGCGTGGTGCTTCGTGCCGTCGACCTCGGTTGCACCGACATCCTCTTGCTCAGCTACAACGGCCGCGATGTCGCGCAGCACCTCACCGCGCTGCAGTCGCGGGATCTCGCGCGCCGCGTCGGTGCGCTCGCACGCGGCCTCGGTCGCCGCGCCGTCGTGAAGCTGTCGGTGTGTTGGGGCGAGAGGCTGGACGCCGTGCCTCGGCTCTTCTCGGGCGACGACTGCGGCGCGGGGCTCGATTTCGTGGTCCTCACGTCCGATCGTCGCGTGCAGCCGTGCAGCTTTCACGAGCGCGCGTTCCCCGTGCAGACCGCCGCCGACGTGATCGCCGTGTGGGAGCGCGAGCGCGCGAGCCTCGCCGCGCCCGCGCAGATCCCCGGCTGCGCGCGGCTCCCGGCGCATGGGCTCGGCGCGCGGCTCCCCGTGCTGTAGGTTCGGCGAACCTCGATGCGCATCCGGCTGTGGACCGCGTTCGCCAGCAACAACAGCGGCAGCTACACCATCGTCGGCTCGTTCAAGTCGGCGGAGACGGCGCGCGCCGTCGCGGAGGAGCTCGACGCGATCGTGAGCGAGCACGACGCGTTCATGGAGACGCCCGAAGAAGAGAGGGTTGGTCTCGAACCGCCCTTCCATCGCTTCGTGCGCGCGCACGGTCTCACGCTCGAATCGGATCGGCTCGCGCTCGACGACGATTGGCCGGCGTCGTGGAGCAGCCCGCCCGAGGTGACCCTCGCCGGCACGCAGGTGCTCGTGCACGCCCCCTATACGGTCACCATGCCGCGCACGTTCGGAGAGCTCTTCTATCGCAGGGGCGGGCGCGTCGACGTGGAGCTCGATCACGCGCACGAGCCCGTGATCGCCCACTTCTCGTTCTGGGTGGCGGGCGGCTCGCAGCGGCGCGAAGCGGCCGACGAGAGCCTCGCCGCCTTGCAACGCACGCTCGCCACCGAGGTTCTGCCGCCGCTCCTCGTGGATCCGACGAATGTCGCGCGCCCACCCATCGAGCCCGCGTGGGCACACGATGCCTGGGGCGCGCTCGATCTCGGCGTGGTGTTCCAAGATCTCGCGTACGGCGTCGCCGAGGTGACACGCGTGGCCCGCGACCACGGCGTCGCCCTGCGCCTCCGCGTGTCCGAAGCGCTCCACGGTGGCGCCGATCCGCTCGCGTCCATGCGCGGCGGCGACGCGCGCGCTCCGGGCACGTGGCAGGCCGTGCTCTGGGATGCGAAGGATGCCGGTGTCTCCGCGCTCAAGGTCCTGCGGGAGATCACCGGCCTCCCGCTCGCCGAGGCGCGCGAAAGGCTCGCGGATCTGCCGTGCGTGGTGCTCGATGCCGCCAGCCGCGACGACGCCGTCGCGGTCGCCGAGAAGCTGTGCGCGATCGGGGCCGACGCCGAAGCGGTGCGCATCACGGCGCGGTGATGCTCGAAAGAGGCCGCGATCGAAGGCTCGCGGGCGTCCGCAGCGTCTTTCCTTCAGGTTCGAGCGGCCCGCTGTCCCGGCCGAAATCGTGCTCGCGCGCGAAGCTCCGCTGATCGCGCGCCGAACGCCGTGCAACCATGCCCGCATGGAGCGCACGCCGAGGTTCGGCTCATCGATGGCCGTCGCCGTCGCGCTTCATCTCTTGGTGCTCGGAAGCCTCAGGCTCGCGCGTCCACCGCTGCCTTCGACACCCTCGGCGATGCGCGCCGAAACGACGATCGACCTCGCGATCGATCCTCCTTCGGATCCACCCGCGTCGATCGAGGCTCCACGCGCGTCCGTGTCGACCGAGGCATCTCCCGCGACCGTCGCACGTGCGACCTCGCCGCGCTCTGTGGCTCGCAAACCTTCCGCCGCGCCGCAGGTCGATGGCCCCGGGCAGGGCGCCGTGCCCTCCGCCGCGGGCCCCGTCGCTGCAGCGGAGGTCGGCGGTGATCACGCTGCACCGAGCGCTGGCGACGTGAGCGCGAGCCCCGCTGCGAAGGGCGCGAAGGGCGATGCGCTCCCGCCACCGCTCGTTCCTCGCGCCGTGCATGCGCCGCGCGGTGTCTTCGATGCGCTCACGGCGCCGCACGAAGCGAGCCCCGCATCCGGCGCTGCGCCGCAGCTCATCGGCCTCGCGCGTTCCGTCGCCGATGCGTCGGCGCCGCAGCGTGGCCACGGCACCGTGCGCATCGACATCGACGAAGGCGGGAACGTCACCCGCGTCAGCGCCACCAGCCCGAGCTGGGAAGCGTATGCGCGCGCGCTCCAAGCCAAGCTCGCCGGACGCCGGCTCCGCGTTGCGCCCGGCGCGCACGGCGCCGTCGTGAAGCTAGCCGTCGACGCCGACGTGACCGCCGTGCCGCGCATGCTCACCGGCGAAGCCAAGGCCATGCCCTGCCGGCCGATGGATCGCGATCAAGCGGGCCGTAGCGACGCCATCCCGAACGTGGGCTGCAACGACCTCACCGCGCTCCTCCCCATCCCGCGCCATCGCGTCAACGTCTCGATCGCGAGCGAGCAATCGCTCTGAGCTCCACGGCGAGAGCGCGCCATGGGTGCCGAGCTCGCGTGTGTCGTCGTGCGGCGCGATCGGGACCTCGTCGTCGTCCGTTGTTCGCCCGAGCGATTTACGTGGCTGTTGGAGACCAGGGCTGCCAAGGCTCCTGCGAGACCTCGATGCGCCCTTCGCGCGGGGTCGCGTCCCAGAGGGTCCGATCCCCATCGCGCCAGAACCGCAGATCGACCTTGGTCTGCCCCACGCGGAGCCCCAGGAGCGTCACGTCGGGCAGCCACGTGGGGAGCGCAGGGTCGACGTGCAGGCGGCCGCGCGGGGCATCGGCGGCGAGCCCGAGGATCGCTCGCAGGAGATGGAAGGTCGAGCCGGCGGCCCAAGCCTGCGGCACGTTGGCGCCGAGGTATTGCACGGGGAAGCTGCCGGACCCTCGCTCCACGCCGGCGTACAGCTCGGGGAGCCGGTGCCCCACGAAGTAGCTCGCCGCCCTGCTGATGTCGCGCGCGATCCGGGCCGCTT
Source organism: Minicystis rosea (assembly GCA_001931535.1). Taxonomy (GTDB): domain Bacteria; phylum Myxococcota_A; class Polyangia; order Polyangiales; family Polyangiaceae; genus Minicystis; species Minicystis rosea. Next base: position 3,439,069 of record CP016211.1, on the reverse strand, counting down.
CAGCCGCGAAACCGTATCGTTTGAAGCCCAGCGCGATGATGCCGTTGTCGTGCGGCCACACCGATCCGAGCTGGTACGAGAAGGGGTTGTACGCCGGGTGGTCCGCCGAGAGCGTCCGGATCCCCCAGCCACTCCACATGTCGCGCTGGAGCAGCCGCGCCACCACCCGCGCCGCGCGGTCGGGCCGGACGATGCCGCTCCACAAGCAATGCCCGGGATTCGACGCGATGCTGTCGATGCGTCGCTTCTCGGGGTCGAGACCGAACGCATAGAACCCGAGATCCTCGCACCAGAAATGGTCCTCGAAGCGTCGCTGTAGATCGGCTGCCTTGCGACGCAGCGCCGTCGCTCGAGCCGGTGTACCGAAGGTGTCGTAGAGCGCCGCCATGCGCATCCACGCGTCGAAGACGTAGCCTTGGAGCTCGCAGAGCGCCTTCGGCTGTCGGACTTGGCTGCCGTCGGGGTAGACGACGGCGTCGCCGGCGTCCTTCCAACCGACGTTCTCGTAGCCTCCCTCGCTTCGCCGCTGGTACTCCTGGAACCCGTCGCCGTCGAGATCGCCGTAGCGGTCGATCCACTCGAGGCACCGCTCGGCGACGTCTCGATAGCGACGGACGAGCGCCTCGTCGCCGAGCCACATCCACGCTTCGTGGAGCGTGACGAGATAGAGCGGTGTCGCGTCCGCGGTGCCGTAATAGGGCGTGTGCGGGATCCGATGAAAGTGGGCGAGCTCGCCGACGCGGAGCTCGTGCAGGATCTTGCCCGGCTCGGCGTCCCGAAAGGCATCGATCTCCGTCGCCTGGTGTTGGGCCAGCGTCTCGAGCGCGCCGCGGGCGAACCCAGGGTCGACTGGCATGCTCTGCAAGCTCGCGATCAAGCTGTCGCGGCCGAAGAGACCGACGAACCACGGCACCCCCGCGGCCGGCACCCACGCGTCGGACGCGCAGTCCTGGTCGTAGAGGCGAAGCGCTCCGAGGTCTTCGACCGATTGCCGGTACAGCCGGTAGATCTCTTCGTTCGCCGAGGTGAGCTTGGTCGCGCGCTCTTGCCATTGCCGCTGGAGCGCATCGAGCGGGAGCTCTCCGCTCAGGTGATCGCAACCATGGAGCGGCTCCATTTTCTGCTCGTCGAAGACGAACACGTAGTGACAGCAGGAGTGCCAGCTCTGGCCGGGGGCGAGCGTGACCTCGAAGGTGACGCGGCCGTTGGCGTAGTGGGGCGGAGAGCTGCTGTGGATCGGCCGAAAGAGGAACGCGCGCCGGAAGTCCTTGTTGTCGTAGGTGACGCGCAGCTCGTCGCGCTCGTGATCCCAGTCGCTCTCGATGCGACCGCGGCGCACGAACTTGTGGGACTTCACCTCGAAGAGGTCCGCGAAGTCCGAGCGCGTGGCGATCTCGAGGTTGAAGGACACCGAGCGTTGCCCGTAGTTGACGAGGTCGAGGTCCTCGTGGATCCCGTCTCCGACGGCTCGGCTGATCGAGAGTCCGAGCGTCCCACCGGGGATGTCGCCGCCCTCGGTCGAGAGCGGCGGGTTCGTCAGGTGGATGCGCGCCGCGTAGTAGGAGACCGGGCTGGAGCTGAGCGGCACCCAGCGCTCGCCGTTGGCGGAGATGGAGTAGTAGCTGAGAAAGCGCGTGTCCGCGGCGAAGGCTCCCTGCTCGCTGTCCGCGGCGATCTCCCCGCTGAGATCGGTGACCAGAAAGGTCCGGCCTTGGCTTATCACCAGGACCGGCGGCCCGACGCTGATCTCGACCGGCATCGCGGCGATGTGGGACGCACGATGCGCGCGTCAATCGAGGGCCGCTGCTGGAGGCCGGCTGCTTTCTCTCTTCAGGCGACCTCACTGCCGAGCACGACGGTGTCACTGCGGTCGACGACGAGCGCCTGTCCGGTGAGGAACGAAGCATCGTCCGATGCACGCAGCTTCAGTGAGCACGGCCATCAGGATCGGCTCGGCGAGGCTCGATCATCGTGAGCCCTGCCAGCGCCCCGAGGGCTGCCAGCGCTGCGCTGGCGAGCATCAGCGCGCGGAAGGCTTCGACATAGGCGAGATCGAACGCTCGGCGAAGAGCGTCGCGCAAGGGAGGGGCGAACGCGGAGAAGTCCGCGCCGGCGAGCTTGTTGCGCTCCGCATCGACGGCACCGACCAGCGCGGGTGGCAGCGGGAGCGCGGCGAGCTCGCCGTCGAGGACCCGGTCGAAGCGGGCGAGCAGGAGGACGCCGAGCCCCGCGATCGCGAGCAGGCCGGCCGTTCGTGAGACGGCGTTGTTGATCCCCGAGGCGACACCGGCGTGCCGGCGATCCACCGAGCCCATGACCGCGGCGGTGAGCGGCGCGACGGTGGCGCCCATCCCCAAGCCCAGCACGACGATGCCGGGAAAGAACGTGTGCACGTAGTCGCCGCCGGTGCTCGGGACCGCGAGCAGCGCGAACCCCACGGACGCCAACAGCGGCCCACAGACGAGGAACGGACGCGGCCCGATGCGGGCCGAAAGGCTCCCGGCCCATGGGCTCATGATCGAGATGAGCACGACCAAAGGCAGGAGAGCCGCACCCGCGGCGGCCGGCGAGTACCGCTGCACCTGGATCAGATCGAAGGGGACGAAGAACAGCGCACCGCCGAGCGCGGCGTAGAGGAGCAGCGTGAGAAGGTTGGTGCCGGCGAAGGTGCGCGAGCGGAAGAGCGAGAGCGGGACCATCGGCGCGGCCCGACGTGCCTCGACCACGACGAACGCTGCCAGCGTCAGCACGCCGAAAAGCAGCAGAGCGAGGGTCCTCGGGGAGCCGAGCCCGCCGGCGCGTCCGGAGTCGATGAGCGCGTACACGATCAGGCCGAGGCCCGCCGTGACGAGCACGGCGCCGAGCACGTCGAGGCGCGAGGATGCCTCCTCGTCGCGCGTCTCGCCGACCCGCAGGATCGAGAGCGCGACGACCAGCGCCGCCACCGGGACGTTGAAGAAGAACAGCCAGCGCCACGAGGCATGGGCCACGACCCATCCGCCCGCCACCGGCCCCACCGCGGAGGTGACCGCGCTGCACGCAGACCAGGTGCCGATCGCGGCTCCGCGTGTCTCCTCGGGGTAGGCCGCGCTGATGAGTGAGAGGCTCCCAGGGATCAACAGCGCGGCGCCGATCCCCTGGATGGCCCGCGCGGCGACCAGCGTGCCGAGCGTCGGCGCGAGGCCGCAGCCGGCGGAGGCGAGCGCGAAGAGCACGACGCCCGCCGAGAACACGCGCCGCCGGCCGAGCCGATCGCCGAGCGCGCCGCCGACGAGCACGAGCGAGGCGAGGAGCAGCGCATACGCTTCGACGATCCACTGCACGCCGGCGACGCTCGCGCCCAGGTTGCGTTGCATCACCGGCAGCGCGACGTTGACCACGGTACTGTCGAGGAAGCCCATGCTCGAGCCGAGGATGGCCACCGCGAGGGTCCAGCGTGGATCGCGGCCGGCCGAGCGGCATGGACCGCGAACGGACGGCGGCACCGCGGTCTCGAACATGGCGCGCCCGTAGTCGCCGACCTCCGGATTGACAACTGGACGAGCGAGCCGAGAGAGAGGATGGCCGGCGTCGGCGTGGAGGAGCGGACGGGACCATCGTCGGTGCGCTCGAACCGATCTCGGCTGGACACGAGCGTGCCGAACAGCCACCCATCGAGGAGGACCAGATGAGCACCAAGACCCACGTGACGATGACCGCGCCGTGCGAGCACGCGGGGCAGGCGACGATCCACTCGGTCGCTCGCCCCGCGCCGGGCTGCGAGGACTGCATGAAGATCGGCGCCCGCTGGTTGCACCTTCGCGAGTGTCTCTCCTGCGGTCACGTCGGATGCTGCGACTCGTCGCCGAACCGCCACGCGACGGCGCACTTCCATCGGACGAAGCACCCCATCGTCTCGTCGGCCGAGCCCGGCGAGAGCTGGTGCTGGTGCTACGTGGACGAGCGCTTGCTGGAGTAGCGGAGATGGATCCCAGCGGCGATCAAGCGTGAGCGCGCCGGCTCACCAGACCTCGCACGGCTTCGCGCGCACCATCGGCGCGTCGGCCGAGCACTCGAAGGCCTCGCGGAACTCCGACATGTTCGAGAGCGGCCCGTTCACGCGGAAGCGGCCCGGCGCATGCGGATCCGTGAGGAGCAGCAGGCTCGCGTAGTCGGAGCGAACGTTCTCGCACCACGTCTGCGCGTACGAGATGAAGAAGACCTGCGCGGCGTCGAACCCGTTGCCCCCGCTCTCTTCGTTGCTCCCGTCGAAGAGCGCCCCGTGCGCAGTGCGGATCCCGCCGAGGTCGGCGAGGTTCTCCCCGAGCGTGAGCGTGCCGTTGACGTGCTCGCCCGAGGGCAGGGTGAACGCGTCGAACTGCTGCTCGACGCACTGCACGCGCTCCACGAAGCGCGTCTCCACGGACAGCGTCCACCAGTTGCGGAGCGACCCGTTGCCGTCGTAGTGCCGGCCTTGATCATCGAAGCCGTGCGTCATCTCGTGGCCGATGATGGCGCCCAGCGCGCCGAAGTTGGCCGCGTCCGTGCGGCCTCCGACGAAGAACGGCGACGTCAGGAGCGCCGCCGGCAACGTCAGATCGTTGGCGCTCCAGGTGTAGATGGCGTTCACCGTCACGGGCGACAGGTTCCACGTCGAACGATCCACCGGCTGCCCGAGGCGGCCCTTGTTTCGGGCCACCGAGAAACGCCGCAGGCTCAGCCGATTGTCGAGGTACGAGCCGCTCGTGAGCGTGAGCCCGGCGAGATCCGGCCCCTGCGCCGGGTGGCCGATCTTGGCCACGATGACGTCGAGCTTGGCGAGCGCCTCGGTCCGCGTCGCTTCGTCGAGCCACGCGGCCGTTTCGATCCGCTTCGCGAACGCGCCGCGCGCCCGGTCGAACATGGCCGACGTCGCCTGCGTCGTCTCCTCGTCGTAGAAGCGCGCCGCGTAGGGCTCGGCCACCGCGTACCCGAGCGCGTCGAGCGTGGCATTGAGGCAGGTGAACCAGCGCGGCGACAGCGCCGATTGGCCCGTGAACTCGCTCCAGAACGCGAAGTCCTCATCGAGGAACGCCTGATCGAGGCCCGCCGCGAGATCCTGAAGGAGCTGCCAGCGGAGGTAGCTCTTCAGATCCTCGATGGGCGTGCTCTTCAAGATGGCGTCGAGCGCCGTCAGGTACTCGGGCACGGCGACGTCGACGTCGTCGAGGTCGGACATGCCCTCTTCCTGCAAGTACGTCGCCCACGGGAACGTCGGCGCGAGCGCGATGACTTGGCCGAGCTTCATGGGGTGATGAAGGCTCTCGGGATCGCGCCGCTCGTCACGCGGCAGCGACGCCTCGGCGATGGCCTTCTCCACGCGGATGGCCGCCGCCGCGTCGATGGGCGTGCCGCCGATCAAGCCGCTCATCGTCTCGATGTGCGTGCGGTAGCGCGCCATCAGATCCCCGTTGTTCGGGTCGAGGTAGTACGAGCGATCGTCGAGCTCGAACCCACCTTGATCGATCCGGACCGTGCTCCGGGTCGCGTCGCCCGGATCGACGCCCACGTAGAAGCTGAAGAGCGTGACCGAGCCGATGCCGCGCTGGATGGCCGTCTGGCGCGCGACGTCGTCGAGCGTGCTCAGCTTGTCGATGTTGTCGAGGAGCGCGCGGAGCGTGCTCCGCGCGTCCAGGTTGCCCGGCGCATCGTTGCAGCTCGCGAAGTAGTTGCCGATGAGATCCGCGTGGGGATCGTCCGCTGCCCTCGCGCCGGCCGCGTCCTGCTCGACGATGTCGCGCAGCCGCGGGAGCGCTTCGTAGTAAGGCTCGTGGAACTTGGCGGCGACGACGCCGTCCGACCCGACCGGGTGCGTCGCTATCCAATTGCCGCAGGCGAACTGATAGAAATCGGTGCACGGATCGACGGACTGATCCATCGCCTGGAGATCGATGCCGGCTGGGGTGTCGTCGGAGGAGCTGCAGCCGACGGCGAGCAGCGCCGCGAAAATCAAGGGGTAACGCATGGGCCTTCCTTCAATGGAGACACGTCGCGGCGCGCGTGCGTCGTGAGCGGTCTCTCCGTCCTTCGCTATCACAAGGGCGCTTCGATCCGAAGGGTTCGGCGCCGGCCCCGACCGCCGCGGCGCTCACCGGCAAAGCGCGGTGATTTCGCTCTCTTGCGGCTCGCTCGAAAAAAAGTCGCGCCGCGTGTCGATCGCGTCCTGCGCCGTTCGTCGTGACCATGAAGCGAGAGACCGGACCTGGGCTCTGCGCCGACCACGCCAAGGAGACATGACCATGCGATTCATGATGCTGATGATCCCGAAGGGCTACGAGAGCGCGGCGCCGGGGACGATGCCCGATGCCAAGGCCGTCGCGGCGATGATGGCGTACAACGAGTCGCTCCAGAAGGCCGGGGTGCTCATCGCGCTCGATGGGCTCCATCCGCCGTCGATGGGCGCGCGCGTCTCGTTCTCGGGCGGCAAGCCCAAGGTGACGGATGGGCCCTTCGCGGAGGCGAAGGAGGTCCTCGGCGGCTACTGGATGATTCAGGTGAAGTCGCGCGAAGAAGCGATCGCGTGGGCCTCGCGCTGTCCCGCCTCCGACAACGAGGTGATCGAGATCCGTCAGGTGCAGGAGATGGCGGAGTTCCCCTCCGACCTTCAAGCGGTCGCGGCGAGCTTCCCGGATCTGCAGCCGCGCGCGCCGAAGTAGGGGCCGCGCTCGCTCGCCGCGCGCGAAGCAACGCCAGCACCACTCCCCCGCATCGAAGCAACGCCAGCACCACCAGCAACGGCAGCACCACCAGCAACGGCAGCACCACCAGCAACGGCAGCAGCCGCGAGCGCGAGCGAGCGGACCCACCAAGCGCGCCGGGCGAGCTGCCTTGCGAACCTCCTCGCCGCGCGCGGCGTGTCGTGCTCCGCTCCTCGCGCACCCGAACCCAAGAGGAGCCTTCCATGCAAGAACGACAGCTCGGCCCCGGCGGCCCCATGGTCTCCGTCATCGGTCTCGGCGGGATGTACCTCTCCATCACCGGGCGGCCCGACGAGACCCAGGGCATTCGCACGATCCGCGCGGCGCTCGACGCGGGCGTGACGCTCATCGACACCGCCGACGTCTACTGCCTCGACGACGGCGACATCGGTCACAACGAGCGCCTCATCGCCAAGGCCCTCGCCGGCCGGCACGAGCAGGTCGTCGTCGCCACGAAGGGCGGCCTCCGCCGGCCGGGCGGCGCGTGGACGCGCGATGGTCGGCCGGAGCATCTGACGGCGGCCTGCGAGGCGAGCCTCCGGGCGCTCGGCGTCGACGCCATCGATCTCTACCAGCTCCACGCGCCCGACGACGACGTTCCCTTCGCCGACAGCGTCGGCGCCATCGCGCGCCTCCGCGAGCAGGGCAAGGTTCGTCGCGTCGGCCTCTCCAACGTGAGCGCGGCGGAGCTCGCGGAGGCCGCGCGCATCGTGCCCATCGCCAGCGTGCAGAACCGATGGAACCCCGGGCACCGCAACCCCGAGCGCGACGGCGTGCTCGCCGCCTGCGCCGCGGCGGGGATCGCGTTCCTCCCGTACTCGCCCTTCGGCGGCGCGCGGGGCGCGGCCACGCTCGGCGAGCGCACGTCCCTGTCGGCCGAAGCCGCGCGCCGCGGAATGTCGCCGCATCGCTTGGTGCTCGCGTGGATGATCGCGAAGAGCCCCGTGGTGATCCCCATCCCCGGCGCACGCCGCGAAGAGAGCATCCGCGACAGCGCCGAGGCCGCCTCGGTGACGCTCTCGGCCGCGGACATGGCTGCGATCGAAGCCGCGTTCTGATTTCATCGAGGTGTCCACGGTCCCGCGATCGCCATGCGCTCGGCACGCGATCGCGGGGCGACGCTCGATCTTCCTTCGCCGCGCCAACGGAGACACATGCAACGGCTCCGCGATCTCGTCGATCTCGCCACGCTCCTCCGTTGGCTCGGCCCGTGGGCCGGCGACGCCGTCCCGAAGCGCGTCTCGCGCGCGCTCCGCACGCCCTCCGAGCTCGTTCGCGCCTACGTCTACACGCCGCGCGATCGCGCGCCCGCCGGCGCGTACCTCGTCACGCCGGGCTTGCACTACCTCGGCCCCGACGACCCGCGGCTCGATCGCTTCTGCCGCGTCCTCGCCGCCGCGGGGCTCCTCGTCTACGCGCCGTTTCTGCCCGATTTCCTGCGCCTTCGCCTCGCGCCCACGCTCACCGATCACCTCGCCACGGCCTTCGACGATCTCGAGCCGCTCGTCGCCGCGCATCGCTTGCCGAAGCCCGCGCTCTTCAGCATCTCGTTCGGCGCGCTGCCTGCGATCGCGCTCGGCGCGCGTCCGTCGCACGCCGAGCGGATCGGCGCGCTCGTGGTCTTCGGCGGCTTCGCCGACTTCGGCGCCACCGTGCGCTTCGCGGTCAGCGGCGTGACCGAGCATCGCGGCGAGCAGCTCGTCCTCACCCGCGATCCGTTGAACAGCCCGGCCGTCTTCATCAACCTGCTCCCGCACCTCGATTTCACGGGGGATCGCGTCGCGCTCGAGGCCGCGTGGCGCACCATGGTCGAGCGCACGTGGGGCCGCATGGAGCTCAAGGCGCCGGGCAAGCGCGATCCCATCGCTCACGCGATCGCCCGCGATCTCGCGCCCGATCTGCGCGAGCTCTTCCTGCTCGGCTGCGGCCTGCGCGAAGGCGCGCCCGAGCTCGTCGACACCACGCTGCGGGCGGCAGGCGACGCCTACGACTTCTTCGATCCGCGCCCGCATCTGCCGCGCGTGCGCGCGCCGGTCTTCGTGCTGCACGGCCGCGACGACGACGTGATCCCTTGGTTCGAGGCGGAGAAGATCCGCGCCGCCCTCGCGCCCCATCACCCGCACCGCGTGCTCGTCACCGGCATGGCCGCGCACACCGGCACCGCCATGCCCAAGCCTTCCGCGCTCGCAAAGGAGCTCCAGTCGCTCGTGGCGACGGTGGCGACCATCTGCACCGCGCCCCGCGGTTGAGCCGCATCCTGCGCGAGGCCTGACGTCGCCACCGCGAACATCGCTCGCGCTCCACGGGCCGCGAAGCGAGCGACGCGCGGGCGCGCGTGGTCGAGAATCGTCACCGGCGCGTGGCAAAGTGACGATTCTCGTCACCTTCGCCGCGCGATCGGGTCGATCGCCGCCGTCCTCGCCGGGCGGTATGCGCGTTGCTCAGCGCCCGGCCATGCGAAGCGCTGCCCGGGAGGCGTGGTGATACCGAGGCTTTGGTCGTCGTGGCTCGCGGCGTTCTGCATCTCGATGAGCACTTCGTGCGCCGACAGCCCGTCCGAATATTGCGACGACTGGGCCGCGGAGACCTGTCAGGCCCTCGCGACGTGTTGCGAGACGGGCAGCGTCTTCGACTCGGTCGCGTGCGAGCGACAGCTCTCCCGCGATTGTCGCGAGCAAGCGCGCGTCGGCGTCGCCGGTATCACCGATGGCATCGAATGGGACGGCGACGCCGCGGACGAGTGCCTCTTTCAGCTCTCGGCATGTACGGACTTCTGGCCTACGCCGCCCGACACGTTCGCGCACCGGAAGGCGTGCGCCAACATGGTCACCGGCTTCGAGCCACCCGGATCCATGTGCGGCTCCGACGAGACCTGCGCACGCGCCGGCGACTACCCGACCTGTTACTTCGGCGTGCCGCCCACGAGCGGCTTCGGCCTCTGCGTCGCCGTCGTGGTCGACACGGAGCATTGCTCCTTCTCGTCGTCGAACGAGCTCCACGTCTGCGCGGACGGGAAGTTCTGCGACCTCCTCGCCATGAACGACACGGGCGTGGTCTCGGCGCTGACGGACGTGCGTGGCTTCATCGCCCCGTGCCGCGATCGCATCGCCCCCGGCGCGAGCTGCATCGATCCGCGCAACCACACCGACGTCCTGCCCTGCGTCGACGGCTACTACTGCGCGTCCATCGCGAGCGGAGAGGGCACCTGCTTGAAGCGGAAGCCCGAAGGCGCGCTCTGCGACTCCGGCGCGGACGAGTGCGAACGCGATCTCTTCTGCCCGCCGGCCGGCAGCATCCCCGGACAGACGTGTCAGCGCGCGCGCTCGCCGGGCCTCTACTGCGCTTCCGCGTCGCGCTGCGGAGATGGACGATGCGACGCCGACGAGAACGACGTGACCTGCGTCGAGGACTGCGCCGTCATGGGGAGCTGCTTGGAGTGCGCCTGCCACCGCTCGCTCGCGGACAACGGCTGCGGCGAGGTCTGCTCGATGCAGACCAACGGCATGACGACACCGGACTTCTGCGACGGACACTTGGCGCTCGGCACATGCGCCGCCTGCATCGAGAGCATGTGCGGCTTCGATCTCTCGAGCTGCGTGTGGTGATGCGCACCGCGCTTCGCACGCGCGAGCCCAGCGCTTCACGCGGCGCGGCGACGAGCCATCTGAAGCATGCGCGCGCCCGGTATTTGGCGCGTCATTTGCTGACGGGTGTCCAATGGGAGCATGCGCGTCGACGCTTGTCTTTCGCTTCCGGACACATGGACGAGCACCCTCCGCTGCGTAACGCGCGTGGCGTGGACGTCCGCCCTCTTCCGCACTATGAGCGCCCCTCGTGAAGGTCGCCTGGCTCTTCCCTGGACAGGGCGCGCAAGAGGTCGGCATGGGCAAGGCCCTCGCCGAGAGCTCGGCCGCCGCGCGTGACGTCTTCGCCCGCGCCGATGCGGCGCTGTCGGCGCCCATCTCGAAGCTCTGCTTCGAGGGCCCGATGGAGGAGCTCACGCTCACCGCCAACACCCAGCCCGCGCTCGTCGCCACGAGCAGCGCGCTCGTCGCCGCCCTGCGCGAGCGCCACCCGGATCTGGTGGTGCCCTCGTTCGCGGCCGGCCACTCGCTCGGCGAGTACAGCGCGCTCGTCGCCGCCGGCGTGCTCGATCTCGAGGCCGCCGTGCGCCTCTGCCGTCACCGCGGGCAGTTCATGCAGGAGGCCGTGCCGCCCGGCGAGGGCGCGATGGCCGCCATCATGGGCATGGACGCCGAAGGCGTGGTGAAGCTCTGCGAGGACGCCGCGCAGGGCGACGTGCTCAGCCCCGCCAACTTCAACTCGCCCGGTCAGATCGTCATCGCCGGCCACGCGCGCGCCGTCGATCGCGCCAAGGAGCTCGCGGGCGCGCGCGGCGGCAAGCTCACGCCGCTCAAGGTGAGCGCGCCCTTCCACTGCGCGCTCATGCGCCCGGCCGCCGAGCGCCTCGCGCCCGAGCTCGCGAGCGCGGCGATGAAGCCGTTCGCCTTCCCGGTGGTGGCCAACATCGACGCCGAGCCCAACACCGATCCCACGCGCGTGGCCGATCTGCTCACGCGTCAGATCGACGGCCCGGTGCAGTGGGTGAAGATCATCGAGCGCATGGCCGCCGAGGGCGTGACGAAGGCGCTGGAGATCGGGCCGGGGAAGGTGCTGGCCGGCCTGGTGAAGCGGATCGACCGGCGGATCCAGGTGCTCAACGTGAGCGACGCCGAGGCCATCGAGAAGGTGCCGGCGTTCCTCGCAACGTGAAGGACGAGGGAGCGATGTTCGATCTCAGCGGGAAGGTGGCGATCGTCACGGGTGGCTCGCGCGGCCTCGGTCGAGCCACGGCGGAGGCCCTCGCGGCGCAAGGCGCCCACGTGGTCATCACCTACGTGAAGGGCGAAGCCGAAGCGGCCAAGGTGGTCGAGGCCATCACCGCGCGCGGCGGCAAGGCCGAGTCGGTCGGCTTCGACGTCGCCGACATGAAAGCGACCGAGGACGCGATCGCGACCGTCGCCAAGCGGCTCGGCCGGCTCGACATCCTGGTGGCGAACGCCGGTATCGCGGTCGACAACCTCGTCCTCCGCGTGAAGGAAGACGAGATCGATCGCGTCTTCGCCGTCAACGTGAAGGGCGCCATCGCCAGCGCGCGCGCCGCGACCAAGGTGATGATGCGCGCCAAGACGGGCCGCATCGTGCTCCTGTCGAGCGTGGTCGGCGAGATGGGCAACGCCGGCCAGGCGGTCTACTCGGCGTCGAAGTCGGCGCTCCTCGGCCTGACGAAGACGCTCGCCCGCGAGTACGCCTCGCGCAACATCACCGTCAACGCCATCTCGCCCGGCTTCATCGACACCGACATGACGACGTCGATCGCCGGTGAAATGAAGGACAACATGCTCAAGAGCATCCCGCTCGGCCGCACGGGCCGCGCGGAGGAGGTGGCGGCCGCGGTCGTCTTCCTGTGCTCGGACGAGGCTGCCTATGTCACGGGGCAAACGCTCCGCGTGAACGGGGGCATGTACGTGTGAGCCCACGTGCCGTGCTCGGCTTCGTGCCGGCGCGCGGACGCGGCGTCCAAAAATCGACGGCGGGCACACTTCGCTGGTGCAATGGCCCGCTTGATAGACTAAGTGGGGGTCGCCTTTTTCTCGGAGGATCACATGGCTGAAGGTCGCGACATCACGGCCGAAGTGAAGCGGATCATCAAGGAGCAGCTCGACGTCGACGAGAAGGACATCAAGCCGGAGGCGTCGTTCATCGACGATCTCGGGGCTGATTCGCTTGGCCTGGTGGAGCTCGTCCTCGCCTTCGAGGAGGCGTTCGAGATCGACATCCCGGACGAGGACACGGAGAAGATCCGTACGGTCCAGGACGCGATCAGCTACCTCGAGGCGCACGTCAAGAAGTAGCGCGCCGCCGGGCGCGTGCGGTGATCATCGGAGCCGTGTGCAGTCACGCGGCTCCACACCCGGCCGGCCTAGGCTCTGTCCGAAGAGGTCGCGAGCGCAGCGCAGCGTGGGGGAGCGCGTGAGGAATACGTTCGTATTTCGAGCGAGCTCGACCGGCGATGCGCAGGCGCCGCGCTCATCGGACGGAGCCCAGCGCACGGGGGCGCAAGCGGCCCCGTGCTCGCAGGCAGCTGTCGAGATGTGACCGAAGAAGCATCGCGAGCGTCCCGCCGCCAGGGAGGCCGACCGGTCACATCTTCAGACGAGGCCGTGAGCAGCTCCGTGCCTGCGGAGCTTGGTCGGCTCGTTGCTCACCGTGCGGCCGCTCGCGGCTGACGATGGGACCGGGAAAACGTCGCATGGGGCGGCGTCGATCGAAGCGATCGACACGCGCGCGGCGTTCGGTCACATCTGGAGTGAAGATGTGAGCGAAGAGGCCTCACGACCCGCCCGACGAGGCGGGGCGCGTAGCAGCTTCGCAGGTCACATCTCGAGCTGGCAGAGTCGAGGTTACACCGGGGTCGCATCACGATCCTGGTCGGAGCGGAACGCCGCACGAGTGCGGCCTTCGCTCCGGTTCCGCCGTGACATCGTGCTCGCGGAGGAGGATTCAGTTGTCCATGCAACGGGTCGTCATCACGGGGATGGGTCTCGTCACCCCGAACGGGATCGGCACCGAAGAGACGTGGCGCAGCGTGCTCGCCGGCGAGTCCGGCATCGCGCCCATCACGCTCTTCGACGCCAAGGATTTCAGCACCCGCTTCGCCGGCGAGGTCAAAGGCTTCAAGGCCGAAGACTGGATGCCGAAGAAGAAGATCAAGGAGATGGGCCGCTTCACGCAGCTCTCCTTGGCCGCCTCGGAGCTGTGCATGCGCGACGCCGCGGCCGAGCTCACCGAGGCCGACCGCGACATGTGCGGCACCTTCATCGGCGTCGGCATCGGCGGCCTCGAGTTCCTCTACTCGCACTCGGTGACGCTGCACGAGAAGGGGCCGAGCAAGCTCTCGCCGTACCTCATCCCCAACGTCATCGCGAACCTCGGCGCCGGCCAGGTGGCCATGGCGCAGAACCTCCGCGGCCCGAGCTACTGCAACACCAGCGCGTGCTCGTCGAGCGCGCACTCTCTCGGCGAAGCGTTCGAGTGGATCCGTCGCGGCCGCACCGCGATCATGCTCGCGGGCGGCGCCGAGTCGACCATCACCGGCCTCGGCATCGGCGGCTTCGGCGCCATGTTCGCGCTCTCCCGCCGCAACGACGAGCCCACGCGCGCGAGCCGCCCGTGGGACAAGGGCCGCGACGGCTTCGTGTGCAGCGAAGGCGCGGGCTCGCTCCTCCTCGAGTCGCTCCCCCACGCGAAGAAGCGCGGCGCCAAGATCTATGCGGAGATCGTGGGCTACGGCGCCTCGTGCGACGCCTACCACATCACCAAGCCTTCTCCGAACGGCGAGGGGCCTACCGCGCCATGCGCATGGCCCTCGAGGACGCGAGCCTCGACGCCTCCGAGATCGACTACGTGAACGCGCACGGCACCTCGACGCCCGCGGGCGACATCGAGGAGACGCACGCCATCCTCCGCATGTTCGGCGACCACGCGCTCTCGAAGAAGCTGTGGGTGAGCTCGACCAAGTCGGTGATGGGCCACCTCCTCGGCGGCGCCGGCGGTGTCGAGGCGGCGCTCTGCGCGCTCGCCCTCCGCGACGGCCGCGTGCCCCCGACGGCGAACCTCGAGGATCAGGATCCCGAGTGCCCGCTCGACTACGTCCCGCTCACGGCCCGCGAGCGCAAGCTCAAGCACGTGATGAGCAACTCCTTCGGCTTCGGCGGCACCAACGTCTCGCTGGTGCTCTCGAAGTTCGAGGAGTGATCTGCCGATGAAGTGTCCCTTCTGCGGCCACCTCGAAGACAAAGTGATCGACTCGCGCGCGGCCGGGACGGGCGAGGTCATCCGCCGCCGCCGCGAGTGCGAGGCCTGCACCCGCCGCTTCACCACCTACGAGCGCGTCGAGGACGTCCTCCCCACGGTCGTGAAGAAGGACGGCCGCCGCGAGCCGTTCGATCGGCAGAAGCTCGTCCGCGGCCTCCGCACGGCCGTCAACAAGCGCCCCGTCTCCGTGGAGCGCGTCGAGCAGATCGCCGACGCCATCGAGCGCGAAGTCCAGGAGGCGGAGAAGCGCGAGGTCACGGCGAGCGAGCTCGGCGAGCGGGTCATGAACCACCTGCGCGAGCTGGACGAGGTCGCCTACGTCCGCTTCGCGAGCGTGTACCGTTCGTTCCGCGACGTCGACGAGTTCCTCCGGGAGCTCGGCAAGCTGGTGAAGGAGCGGGGAGGGGGATCGTGACGGTCCAATACCCAACCGGCCCGATGTCTAGTAGATCCCGGCTCAGATGACGACCAAGGCTGACCCCGAGCTCGACGCCGGCGCCATGCGCCTCGCGCTGGAAGAGGCGCGCAAGGCGTTGCCTTCGCCCAACCCGCCCGTGGGCGCCGTCGTGGTGTCGAAGGACGGGCGCGTCGTCGGCCAGGGCTTCCACGCCCGCGCCGGCGACGAGCACGCCGAGATCGTCGCGCTCGCCCAAGCCGGCGAGGCCTCCCAGGGCGGCACGCTCTACGTCACGCTCGAGCCCTGCAACCACCAGGGCCGCACGCCCCCCTGCGTGGACGCCATCCTCGACGCCGGCATCCGCCGCGTCGTCATCGGCTGTCTCGATCCCAACCCCGCCGTCGTCGGCGGCGGCGCCCATCGCCTGAAGGAGGCCGGTGTCGAGGTCGAGATCGGCGTCGCCCAAGCCGAGGCCCGCGCCCTCATCGCGCCTTGGACGAAGTTCATCACCACCGGCGTCCCCTACGTCGCGTTGAAGCTGGCCCTCTCGCTCGACGGCCGCATCTCCACGCGTACCGGCGCCTCCAAGTGGGTCACCGGCCCCGAGGCTCGGGCCAAGGTGCAGGAGCTCCGCTCGCGCCACGACGCGGTCGCCGTCGGCATCGGCACGGCCCTCGCCGACGATCCGCGCCTCACCGTGCGCGACGTCGCGGTCCTGCCCCTCGGCCGCGCCCCGGTGCGCGTCGTCTTCGACTCGCGCCTGCGCCTCCCGCTCTCGAGCCGCCTCGCCACCACCGCGCGTGAAGTCCCAACCTGGGTCCTCGCCGGCGGCGACGCCCCCGAGGACGCCGAGCAAGCCCTGGTCGACGCCGGCTGTGCCGTCCTCCGGGTCCCGAACTCCGCCGAAGGGCGCGTCGACGTGGGCGCCGCTCTCCGCCTCCTCGCGGCCCAGGGCATCGTCTCGGTGCTCGTCGAAGGCGGCGCCGAGCTCGCCGGCAGCCTGCTCGCCAGCCGCCAAGCCGACGAGCTGCATGCCTTCATCGCGCCCATCCTCCTCGGCCCCCGCGGCCGTCCCGGCGCCGTCGACTGGGCCGGCCCCGACACCCCGACCGAAGCCCCCCGCATCGTCGACCCCCGCTGGGAGCTCTGCGGCCGCGACGCCTACGTCAGCGGCCCCCTCGCATTCCCCTCGCGCCAGTAACGCCGACGAAGGCTCGCTGCGCATCGCCTCGTCCCTTTCGGGCGGGGCGCTGGGGCTTGCGGGCAACGCACCCGCAGCCGAGGGCAGCACGCGAGGGCTTGCCGGCAAGGCACCGAGGACCGGAAGCGGTGCCCAAGGCTTGCCGGCAAGGCACTCAGCACCGGAAACGGTCACCGATGGCTTGCCGGCAAGGCACCGAGGACCGGAAGCGGTGCCCAAGGCTTGCCGGCAAGGCACTCAGCATCGGAAACGGTCACCGATGGCTTGCCGGCAAGGCACCCAGAGCCCGAACGCAGAGCCGCGAGGCTTGCCGGCAAGGCGCCTTGGACTGGAAACGGTCACCGGTGGCTTGCCGGCAAGGCGCCAGGGACCGGAAGTGGATCCGTGAGGCTTGCCGGCAAGGCTCTTGGGACCGGAAGCGGTCTGTGATCCTTGCCGGGAAGCGCTGAAGACCGGAAACGGTCACCGAGGCTTGCCGGCAAGGCTCTTGGGACCGGGAACGGTCCGTGAGGCTTGCTGGCAAGGCGTCATCGCGCTGGGAGGCTTGTCGGCGGGGCGCTCGGAGCCGCGCTCGATCGGCGCGGGTGACCGGCAAGTGCCGAAGACGGAGCGGCGAGGGGTTACGCGCGATCTTCGGGGGCGCGCTTCTGCATCTTTCGCTGGACGATGCGCTTCTTCAGCATCCCCATGCGGTCGATCATCAGCACGCCGTCGAGGTGATCGTTCTCGTGCTGCACGGCCACGGCGAGGAGGCCCTCGGCGCTCAGCTCGAAGGGCTTGCCGTCGCGATCGAGGGCGCGCACGGTGACCTTGGTCGCGCGCTTGATGTCCTCGGAGATGCCGGGGAAGGAGAGGCAGCCCTCGGGGCTCGTGCACTCGCCTTCCTTCTTGGTGATCTCGGGGTTGATGAAGACGTAGAGCTTGCTCGGCTCGTCGTCGCCCGCGATGTCGATGAGGAAGATCCGGTGCGGCTCGCCGATCTGCGTCGCCGCCAAGCCGACGCCGGGGGCCGCGTACATGGTCTCCGCCATGTCGTCGATGAGCTTGTGGATTTCCGGGGTGATCTGCGCGACGGGCGCAGCCTTCTCGCGGAGGCGGGGATCGGGATAGTGGAGGATGCTACGGATGGCCATGTGCAGGTTACCTGACGGTCCCTAAAGGTCGCCCGTGAGCGGGCTTCCGTCAAGGTGACGCGGGAAATCAGCGGTTCGGCGTGGAGACGATGCTGTCGTTCTTCCCGTGCCGCCGGAAGATGGACGGATCGACGGCGAAGCCGCGCGCCGCGAGATCTTCGATGATTCCGGGCACGGTGCCCGTGGGCGCGAAGGTGCCCTCGATGGCGCCGCCCGCGGCCGTGCGCTCGACGTTGAAGTTGAAGATGTCGCGCAGCGCGATGCGATTGCCCTCGATGCACAGCTCGCTCACCCGGAGGACGCGGTGGCGACCGTCGCGCAGCCGCGCGATTTCGATGGCGAGATCGAAGACGCTGGCGAGCCACTCGCGGGCGACCTCGGGCATCAGCCCTGGGCGCGTGGCCGCGATGTCGGCGGTGAGGCGCAGGACGGCCTGCCGCAACGTCGGCGCCCGCGCGCCCGCCAGGACGCCGTCGACGCCGTCGCCCATGACGTCGACGAGCTCCGCCGCGACGGGCCCGGCGAACGCGCCCACCACGAGACGATCGGCCCGCACCCGCGCCGCCGCCTGCACGGCGCGGCCGCCTTCCTCGGGCGTGTCGCCGAGGAGGATCGAGATGGTGTGAGGCTGGTTGAAGATGAGCTCGTCGTCCTCCTGGAGCACGACGACGCGATCGTCGGTGCTGCCGGCAGCGGCCAGCGCGCCGAGCAGCGTGGTCGCGCCCGCGCCCTCGGCGCCCGTGACGAGGATGTTGGCGCGCGCGGCCACGCACTGCGTGAAGAGGCCGGCCATCGCGCGGGAGATCGTGCCGCTGCGGACCAGATCCTCGAGGGTGAGATCCGCGCGCTGCGGCTTGCGAATCACGACCATGTGGCCGCTGTCCTCGGCGCGCGGGAGCACGGCGAAGAGCCGCCCGCCGCGGGGCAGGCGCCGCTCGACGAAGACCTCGCCGGGCTGGAGCGGCCGCCCCGCAGCGACGCAGAGCCTTCGAATGGCGCGCCCGACCGCGGCCTCGCTGCTGAAGCCGATCTCGGACGGCACCTGCCTCCGCCCGTGCATGGCGACCACGTAGTCGTGCCGCACGACTTGGATCTCGGTGACGTCCTCGTCGTCGAAGAGCACGGTCAGCGGACCATGCTCGAGCAGCTCGCGGCGCGCTTCGACGAGGAGCGCGTCGAGATCGATGTCTCCCTGACCTCGCATCGCGCCGGCCGCGTCGGCGAGGGCGCGCTCCACGCGCTCGGTGAGCGCTTCGTCCGGCGGAGCGCCGTCGGCGAGCGGGCGCAGATCGCAGAGCTCGGCGACGCGATCGAGCAGCGTCACGATGGCCGCTCGCTGGGCGATGCCGCGCGCGGCATCCACCGGCGCACGATCCACCGAGGGCTCCGCGCTTCCGAACGCGCGTCCCGCGATCGCCGACGGCGCGAACCCCGGCGGAGGAGGCGCGGGGATGTACCCGGAGCTCATCGTGGCGGGCACCTGCGATGCGCTCGGGCCGGTGCGCGGCAACGCGGGGCGCGGCGCTTCCAGCTCGCTCGGTGACGATGGCATCGGGCGGCGCGGCGGCGGCGCTTCCAGCTCGCTCGGTGACGATGGCATCGGGCGGCGCGGCGGGGGAATCGCCGGCGCGCCCATCCCGGAAAGCGGGGCCAGGCCGACGCTCGGCGAGGTCGGCCGATCGAGCGCGCCCGTCTGGGGGACGCTCGGCTGCACGACCACGGGGGCCGGAGGCGCCGTGCGCGTCGCTCCGGTCGGCAGCGGCCCCTGCGGCACGGGCAACGTCTTGCCGCCGATGCCGGCGAGAGGCCGCGGCTGTGGTTGCGAGGGGACGCGCGGCGGCGCGGGGACGGCGACGTGCACCGACTCGTCCGGATCGTTCTCGAGCGGGAAGTGGCTGATCACCTCGTGGCGATCACCCGTCTTCGGCTCGATGCGCGGCGCGGGCGCGCGCAGGCCCTTCTCCACGGACGAGGGCTGCGAGGACGACGGCGGGTCCCCGGGGACGGGGCTCGGCGGCTTCGCCTCGACGGGCGCATACGCCACCTGCGGGGCCACACCGGGCGCGAAGGGCGTGGGCGGCGCGAACGCAGGCGCTTCCGTCACACGGCGTGCGGCTTCCGGCAGCGGCGGCGGGCCGCCCAACACGTGCGCGGCCGGCGGAAGGCTGGCCGACGTGACGGGATGCGCGGCCGGGAGCGGCGGGGGCGCGAGCGGCGGAGGAGCGAGCGGCGGCTGGCTCGGCCCCGCGGCGTCCGGCGGCATCGACGAGCTCGGGTTCAGCAGCGGAGCGTGCTCGTCGGACGAGTGCCCGATCGAGTGCGCCGCGCCGGCGCCCGCCTCGATCCGCAGCACGAAGTCACCGATGTAGATCTTGTCGCCCTCGCGGACGATCGTGGCCTGCGCGATCTTGCGGCCGTTGACGTAGGTGCCGTTGGTGCTCTTGAGATCGGTGACGATGAAGCGCCCATCGCGGTGGAGCAGCCGCGCGTGCCGCTTGGAGACGTTGCCCTTGGGCAGGACGAGCTCGTTGCCTTGTACCCGGCCGACGTTGATCTCGTTCCGATCGAACGTCTCCCTCCGCTCCGCTCCGCCCTTCTCGCTGATGATGACCGAGAACACCGCCACGATGTCGCGCCTTTCGGTGGAGCGATGGCGTCGCCGATCGACGAGCTCGGGGCTTCGTTCGACAGGGGCCGGACGCTGCCCGAGAGCAATAAGGCCAAGGGGCGAAGCGTGTCAACGAGATGGGGAAAACGAGCGCCGGCGCGGAGATACGCCGTGCTGGAAGACCGTGGCGGGGCGTGGCCGCGCCTTCAGCGCGCGGTGGTGTCGGTCGCGTTGCGGCGGCGATCCTTCACGTCGCCGGCCACGAGGCCGAGGAGATCACCGGCGATCGCCATGACATCTTCCTCGGCCAAGCCACCACCGCGAAGCTCGCGGTAGATGCTCTTCGCCAGGATGCGGAGCGCGCGCGGGTCACGCGAGGCACGCCCGAGATCGGCGGGGTTGGTGGACGCGGTCGACTCTTCTGCAGACGCGAAGTGGAGGGCCATCAATCCAGTGTTTCAGCAAACGGCGTGCCTCACGCCCGCTGTCGAATCTTCGGCGAAACCACGTTTGCGCTTTGCATCATCTGCGAAGCGCCGTTCGCGTTTTGGGCTCACGCGTATGTTTTTACGCGGGTCTGGAGAAAGCGCGTAAGCGCGGCGTCTGCGTGAGATTTGCCACGTTTTTCGTGTCTTGACCTGCGCTCTTCCGGCCGTCTACCTTGGCGCCCGCTCGGACCGGGGGCTTTCGGAATTTCAGGCATGTCGAGATGAGGACGACAATCATCGACACGGCCCGGTGTCCCTCGAGGGACGTAATCGCACTTACGAGCAGCATGCTCGGAGGCACCGGCGCCGCGCCGCGACTCCGTCACCGAGAGAGTCTGATGGCTCTCGAGGCCCCGGGTATCGACGAGTCCGGAAGTGGAGGAAACATGGCAGTTGGCAAGGTCAAGTGGTTCAACGACGAGAAGGGCTGGGGGTTCATCAAGCAGGAGTCCGGCCCGGACGTCTTCGTGCACTACTCGCAGATCAATGGGGAGGGTCGCCGCCGTCTGTTCGAGGACGAGACGGTGGAGTTCGAGATCAAGGAAGGCCCGAAGGGCCTTCAGGCGGTCAACGTGAACCGCCTACAGGCAGCGGCCAACTGACCTGACTTCCCCCCCGAAGGCCGGCTCGCCAAGCAGAGCCGGCCGGCGGGCCTCTCCAGCCCGCCCATCCCTCCACACAGACGAACCCGAGCACGCGGACGAAGCCCGTCCCGTCGTTGCCATCGGTCCATCGTGCGCTGAGGCTCGACGCGAGAGGCGGCCGACACGCTGCGCTCCGCGGCGCGCAACGTCAGCCCTTGGGGATCGCGACCTCACGGAACTGCTCTGCGTCGCCGTGGAGGCGATGCGAGACGATGCCGCGTACGGCGCCGTCGTCGGCGAGGTCGTAGACGTTGAAGCCGGCCATGCGCTCGTCGCTCTCGTGCAGCAGCGACGCGCTCGTCGCGCCGACCGCGTCCACGTGGCCGCCGTCGGTGGCGAGCTTGCGGTGGATGCGGCGGTGCAAGTGGCCATGGAGGAGAAGACCGCGCGGCACGCGCCGGAGGATCTTCGCCTCGGCGTCGGCGTCGGTCAGGCCCTCCAGCGTGCGCTTGGCGATCGAGGGCGGGTTGTGGATGGGGTGGTGCTGCAGGATCACCACCGTGCGTGAAGCCACCTCGGGGTGCGCGAGGATCCGCTCGAGGGCCGCGAGCTGCGCGGCGCCCAAGGCGCCCGAGGCCACGAGCGGCGGGCGCGGCAGCGCCGTCGAGAGCCCGATGATGGCGGCGGGGCCGCGCAGGTGCACGAAGGGGAACACCTCGCCGGGCACGGTCAGCTCGGGCAGGTCGGACGCGAGATAGGACGCGAACGTGCGCGCGAAGCGGCGCGATCGATGCGCCCCGCCGGTGTACGCGTCGTGGTTGCCGGGCACGATGCTCACGCGCTCGGGCGGGAGGCCGAGATCCTCGGCGAGGAAGCGACGCACGAGATCGAACTCCGTCTCCAGCGCGAGGTTCGAGAGGTCGCCCGTGATCACGACGTGCTCGACGTCGAGCTTGCGGATCTCGCGCGCAGCGGCGCGCACCGCGAAAGGCTTGTGCACGCTCTTCCGATGGAAGCGGAGGTTCACGTAGCCGGTGAGCCGTTTGTTGAAGAGGCGAAACGGCACCGCGCCCTCGAGCGAGAGCAGGTGCAGGTCGGACAGGTGCGCGATCCTCACGGTTGGCCAGTATGCTCGGGGCGCCGCGTGCCGCAAGACACGCGGGCAGCCACGACGCGGATCGGTGGCCACGAGGCGGCAGGCGCCGTCGCCGCGCGCATGCGACGGCGCGACGGGAGCTGCGGATCGGGGACGTTGATCGCGGCTCCCGTCAGCGTCGCGGGCCGGCGTCGCGCGCGCAGCGGAAGCCGATCCAAGGCGCTCGCTCGCTCGAGGGCTCCGCGTTGCGCGCGGCGCCGCGCAGCCAAGGCCGGCCACGCAGGTAGGCGCCGCCGCGCACGACCCGACGATCACCGGCGTCGGGGCCATGAGGATTGGACGCGCTCGCCTTCGGGTATTCAGGCGCGAACCAGTCTTGCACCCACTCCTCGACGTTGCCGGCGAGATCGTCGATGCCGTCGGGCGTGCGCCCATCCGGGAAGGAGCCCACGGGCGCGAGCTCGAGGAAGCCATCGCGCGCGTCGTGCTCTTCCAAAGCCCACGCGCCGTGATTCGAGAGGAACGGGTTGTAGACGTTGCCCCACGGATAGCGCCGGCCCGAGAGGCCGCGCGCGGCGCGCTCCCACTCCGCTTCCGTGGGGAGGCGTCCGCCGGCCCACGCACAGAAGCGGCGCGCATCGGTCCACGTCACCAGCACCACCGGATAGTCGGGCCGATCGTAGCGCTCGCCGCCGTCGGCGTAGGGAGGCAGCGCGCACTGGCCGGCGGCGACGCATTGTCGATAGCGCGCGACGGTGACCTCGGTGCGATCGATCCAGTAGTCGTCGAGGTAGACCTCGTGCGGGGCTTGCTCGTACGCGAACCACTCTTCCTTGCAGTCTTCGCGGCGAGGCTCGGCGCGGCAGAGCGCGAGCGCGGTGGCGAACTCGGCGTCCGTCGATCCCATCGTGAAGGTGCCCGCGCGGATGAGCACTTCCGACGAGCCGGGCGTGCGCAGCACGGCGACGCCATCTGCGGTGGAGACGTCGACGACTGGAGGCGCAGGCGGCGGCGATGCGGGCACGATGCGACGCGGCGGCGCTGCATCGACGAGTGGTGCAAGCGTGAGCGCGCACGCGAGGACGGCGATCACGATCGAGGTCGCGCGCATGCGATCACCAACCCGCGCCGGTGATCGGATGGTGCGTGTCGTGACCACCGGGCGCGGAGCTGCAGCCGATCGCGAATATGGTGAGCGCCACCACAATGCTGAGCCGGAGATGCGTCCTCATGGTGCAGAAGAGGATAGCGCGGCTTGTCTCGGTTGCGCGCGGTCGCGCTATCTTCCCGCGACTTCGCATGATCCAGAATGGGATCGACCTCCTCTTGATCGACTTGATCGACGCGCGCAGGGGAGGCTGTCCCTTTCATGAAGAGCTCGCGGAGCAGCGCGCGTCGTCACGATGGAGAGGAATGCGACGATCGTCGTCGTGACATGTAGAGACGAACGCGCGAGCTGATGCGCTGATCGACGAGCACACGAACGGCCTCGTCCGGGCCCGATCGATCACCGCGATGCGACGCTGCATCGAGCACGAACGAGGACAGTCGGGAGAGCATGGAGCAGATTCTCCAGCGCTCACAGAATGCTCCGATTTGTGGCGAAGCCGCGCGCGCGAGATCGCGTTTTGTTGCTTAAGAACCTCATCAATCGCCCCGTATCGATCCATGCCGGTCGGGGACGCTCGACCGTCGTCGGGCGGCGCACGATGCCGGCGCCTGAAGAATGTTGGACCTCCAACGATATTTCCAAGGAAGGCAAATCGATGGCGATGAGCAACGTGGCTCCGGCTCCCTGGCCTCGTCCGGCGGGCAGCGTCGTGGGTAAGGATGGCCTCAATGATCTCGAGGCGCGCAAGCGCCGCATCCTCAAGCGCGCTGCGATGGCGAACGCTGCGCTGCCTGCATCGCAGCAGGCGCTCGCCGATGCCGGGACGATCCAGCGGGTGAGCAAGGGCCGTCCGCTCGTCAGCCAGGGTGAGCCAGCGAACGCGATCGCCATGATTGGCATGGGTCGCGTTCGTCTCACGCGCGCGCTCTCCGATGCGCGCACGCTCTCCATCGGCTACCGAGGGAGCGGTGATCTCGTGGGCGAGGCCGCGCTCGGCGGCGTCGGCATCTACCGCGAGAGCGCGGTCGCCACGGAGGACGTCGAGGCGCTCATGGTGCCCGTCACCACGGTGCGCGCGCTGATCGCGGCCGATCAGGCGTTCGGCTCGGGCCTCCTGTCGATGCTCGTGGAGCGGCACGGCGACACCGAGGATCGCTTGGCGTCGATGCTCTTCCGCAACGTCGAGGCGCGCCTCGCCGAGTTCCTCGTGAAGGCGGCGGCCCGCTGGGGCATCCCCGAGCCGCGCGGCGTCCTCATCGCCGCGCCGTTCACGCACCAGGAGATGGCGAACATGATCGGCTCGACGCGCGAGACGGTGACGCTCACGCTCGGCGATCTGCGCCGCAAGGGCGTCATCGAGATCGATCGGCGCCGCATCGTGGTGCTCGACAAGGAAGCGCTGAAGTCGCGCATCTGATCCACGTCGGGCCTCGTCGTGCGAGGTCCGAACGGTTCGACCCTGGGCGCCGATCACGATGGTGATCGCGTGCCCCGTGACGGCCATCTCTCCGGCCGGTCGCGTCCATTCCCAACGACATCATGCTCCGGCGAGCGCGAAGACGATCGGCCTTCGATCGGCTCGCGCTGCGTCGAAAACGATCCGGAGCGCCGCTCGCGTGCGCGGCGGCCCGCGAAGCGTTCGCGCTTCGATCGACGGGCCGCCGTGTCGCTCGTTCGCGTGAGGCGAGCGACACGACGCCCGCGTGATCGCGTTCTCAGCCGGGGCCGACGACGCCCATGGCGAGGCTCGTTTCACCGTCGAGCACGGACTCGAGGATGAAGGCATCGATGCCGATGTCGCTGTTGATCGAGTCGACCTCGATGGTGAGCTGGAGGACGTCGCCGTTCTGCCCGCTCGTCTGGTCGAGCGTGAGCTTCATGTTCGGCGTGCCGCCGAAGTACTCGTTGTAGTCGTAGGCCGTCACCGTCCACGGGCCCTTCGTCGGCGCTTCGCTGTAGAGCGTCACGTCGATGGTGCGCGTTTGACCCTTCGCGATCTTCACGCCGCTCGTGGTGAACGGCGCGCCGGGGACGCCGAGCGTGTCGGGCAGCGCGGGCGAGGCACCGAAGAAAGGCGCGCCCGTCGCGGGGAGGCAGGGCTCCTTGCCGGCCTTGGCCGCGGCGTTGGACCAGCTCTTCTGCACCATGTACTTCGAGCCGTTCGGGATCGTGAACGCGTCGATGTCGAACTCGCACATGTCCGCGACCTCGCCGCCGGTCACCAGCGTCCAGACGAGATCGGCCTCGTCGTTCTGGCCATAGGCGGGATCGGTCCACGGAAAGGGATCCGTCGCGGCCTCGATGATCTCGTGCGACATCGCGACCGTGATCTGCTGCACGTCGCCCACCGTCGGGCCATCGAGGCCGGGGCACGTGCAGACGATGCCATACGGGATCTTGGCGGCGCCGACCGCGGTCTCGTCGTGGTAGCCGTCGTAGCTGTCGCAGCACGCGCCGCCGGCGTCGACGATGGTGCCCTCGGGCATGACGAAGAGATAGATGGTGTCGGGATCGGCCGCGCCCCACGCTGGATTCGCGCCGCTCGTGTGATCCGCGAGATCCTGGGTGATGTCCGAGTCCTTGAGGTTCGCAGGCGGCGCGTCCGTGCGCTTGATGATGGGCAGGATCTGGAGCGCGCCGACGCCGTACTCGGAGGTGGCCTGGCTCCAGTACGACGTCGAGGCGAGCTCCGCGAGGAAGCCGTCGATATCGGCGGCGTGCGGATCGGAGGCGTAGACGATCGCTTGCACCTTCGGTGTCGCGAGCACGGGGCCGCCGAACGTGATCACTTGCGGCGCCGCCGTGTGCGACGCCGTCGCGAACGCGCCGCCGGTGCCGGTGCCGGTGCTCGCGCTGGTGGTCGTGCTCGCGCTGGTGGTCGTGCTCGAAGTCGTGGTCGAGGCCGAGCCGCCGGTGCCGGTGTCGTCGCTGCTCGAGCAGGCCGCGAGGGACGCGGCGAGGATCACGGCGCTCGATGCGCACGCGGTGCGAAGGATGCTCATGAAGAAGATCGCTCCCGCGAGGCATGCGCCTCGCTCTCGTCATGGAAGCCGATGCACATGGCGAACGCCACGGCATCGATGACGAGCGCGAGGTTCGGGGCGACGCGCCCCGACCGCGTGTGCCCGAGTCGATCGATCAGGGCACGAGCAGCACTTTGCCCGTGGTCTCGCGACCGGCGAGAGCGCGGTGTGCAGCGGCTGCGTCGGCGAGCGGGAAGGTGGCGCCGATGGAGATGGAGAGCTCACCGCGCTGCACGGCGCCGAGCACGGCACCGGCGCGTGCGACGAGCTCGTCTCGCGTGTGCACGTAGCTGTGGAGCGTGGGGCGCGTGACGTAGAGCGAGCCGTGCGCGGCGAGCGTCTGGAGATCGATCGGCGGGACGGCGCCGCTCGATTGACCGAAGAGCACCATGACGCCGCGAATGCGGAGGCACTGCAGGCTTCGATCGAAGGTGTCCTTGCCGACGGAGTCGTAGACCACGTCGACGCCGCGACCGCCCAGGATGCGCTTCGTCTCCGCGACGAAATCGGTTTGCTTGTAGAGGATCACCTCGTGCGCACCGGCGGCGCGGGCGCGCTCGGCTTTCTCTTCGGTGGAGACGGTGCCGATGACGCGCGCGCCGGCGCGCTTCGCCATCTGACAGAGCAAGAGGCCCACGCCGCCCGCCGCCGCGTGCACCAAGCACGTGTCGTCTTCGCGCAGCGGGTAGGTGTCGTGCGCTAGGTAGTGCGCCGTCATGCCCTGCAACATGCTCGCGGCCGCGAGCTTCAGGTCCATGCCCTCGGGCACCGCGACCAAGACGGCGGCGCGCACGATGACATGGGTCGCGTACGAGCCGCTGCCATCAGCCCAGGCCACGCGATCACCGGGCTTCACGTCGGTCACGCCTGGGCCAACGGCTTCGACGACGCCCGCGCCTTCGCGGCCGAGCGCGATGGGGACGGGGACCTTGTACTGTCCGCTCCGCTGGTAGATGTCGATGAAGTTCACCCCGGCGGCCTCGACGCGAATCCGCGCCTCACCCGGCCCAGGATCGGGCGTCGGGATCTCCGCGAGCTTCATCACCTCGGGATCACCCGTGCGATCAGGTCTGATGGCGAGCATGGGAGAGATGTGCCCGAGCCATCGCCGCGCCACAAGGGCGGCGATGGCGTCGCGACGACGGTGTGTCGATCCGCGAGGATGCGCGATCGCTCGCGCCTTCGATCATGCGCTCCTGCGATCGAGCGGCCGAGCATCGTGATCAGACGACCTGATCGATCGCCGCCACCGTGTCTTCGATGGCGTGCGACGGGGCCCAGCGCAGGACCTCGCGGGCGCGGCGATCGTCGACCATGCACACGTAGCGGATGTGATCGAGCTCGGGCGCGGGGAACGAGGTCACACGGTAGCGCCACAGGTTCTGGATGATCCCCGTCGCGAGGAAATGCGGGATGGTGAGCCGCGGCCGGCCCGTGAGCCCGATGAGGCGCGAGAGCGGCAGCGGCGGTGGCCCCGCCAGGTTGAAGATGCCGCGCACGCCCGGACGCAGCGCAGCCTGGATGGCGCTCACGACGTCGTCCTGATGGATCACCTGCACCATCGGATCGAAGCCCATGAGCGTGGGGATGGCCTTGAGCCGCAGGTAGTTCGAGGGCGCGTTGCGCACGCCGCCGAGGATGTGCACCGGGCGGAGGATCACCGTCTCCGTCTCGGGCCGCTTCCAGAAGAAGGACTGCGCCAGCATGTCGACCTCGATGAGGTCGCGGATCTCGCTGAACGAGGCGCCGCCGAGGAGGGGCGCGTCCTCCGAGAGGAACTGCGGGTTGTCGGGCCGCGGACCGTAGACGTTGGCGCTCGAGAGGACGACGAGCTTGGTGACACCGTACTGTGCCACGAAATCGAGCAGGCGCTGGAAGCCGACCACGTTCCACGAGTGGTGCTCGGCTTGGCTGACGCGGGGATCGTGCATCACGCCGAGGTGCACGACGGCCGCGATTTGCTGCTGCCGAAAGACGTCCTGCGTCTTCTTGCGGCGGATGTCGAACTTGTGGTGCTCGACGTCCTTGGGGCGCCCGTCGAAGTCGCGCCGATCGATGCCGATGACGCGCGTCTCGCGGTGGAGCTTGCGCGCGAGCCTCCGCCCCAGGCGGCCGCAGATCCCGGTGATGAGCACGGGCCGCTCGGTGTCTTCCATGGGCGGCGGGCGGCGCGATGCGCGTCGCTCGATCCGGAGGGGCGGGGGAGGTTGCGACGTGGAGGTTACGGGAGCCCCGCCGGAACCTTCGTCGTTTCCGTTCATGACCGCCCACGGTGGTTCGCTCGCGCGCCATCGTCAAGAGAGCGCAGTGACGGGCGCACCATCGGGACGCGCCCATGCTCCCACGACGCGCCCGATTTGCTAACGTGGCCGCGCGATGAACACCTCGCGCGCGCTCGCCCGGCTGACCCGCTTCGCCACCCGTGACGCGCTCCCGCTCGCGCGCGCCTCCGCGGACACGGTGCGGGAGACCTTCGACGACTTCACCATTCGGCTCCTCGGGCGCGATTTCGAGGATCGCCTGCGCCGCGTCCCGATGCCCATGGCCGTCGGCGGCGTGGACCCGTTCGGCCTCGACCCCGAGTGGGCGAAGTATGCGGTCGGCGTGGCGGCGTTCTTCCACCGCTTCTACTTCCGCACCAAGGTGAGCGGGATCGACAACGTGCCGCTCGGGCGCGTGCTCCTCATCTCGAACCACTCGGGCCAGTTCCCGCTCGACGGGATGATGATCGCGGCGTCGATGTTCCTCGACGCCGAGCCTCCGCGGATCATGCGCAGCATGGTGGAGAAGTGGACGCAGACGCTGCCCTTCGTGGGCACGGTGTTCTCGCGCGTCGGCCAAGTGGTCGGCGTGCCCGAGAACGCGCGCCGCCTCCTCGAGCTCGGCGAGGCCCTCACCGTGTTCCCCGAGGGCGCGCGCGGGATCTCGAAGCCCTTCGCGCAGCGCTACAAGCTCACCGATTTCGGCCTCGGGTTCATGCGGCTCGCGCTCGAGACGGAGACCCCGATCGTGCCGGTGGCGGTGATCGGTGCCGAGGAGCAATACATCTCGTTCGGCAACGTGGACACGCTGGCCCGCGCGCTCGGTATGCCGAGCTTCCCGTTGATCCCGCAGTGGCTCGTGCCCGGCGGGCAGATGCCGCTGCCGACCAAGTATCGGATCCACTTCGGCGAGCCGATGTATTTCGACGGCGATCCCGATGACGACGACGCGGTCATCGAGGAGAAGGTCGGGCGCGTGAAGGGGACGATCCAGTCGATGCTGAACCGCGGCTTGAAGGAGCGGAAGGCGATCTTCTGGTAGACGTCAGCGCGCGCAGGCCGGGCACGACGCGTGGACGCGCTGGGTCGCGTTCTTCACGCGCTCGCGCGCGCTCGAGCAGCGGCCGTCACCCGCGCCGGCGAGGCTGCAGAGGTGATCGGCGGCGCGCTCCATCGACGCGAGGGCCGAGCACGCGGTGACGCAGGGCGAGCCCGCGTTGGCCGAGATGCGGTCGCGCTCGTCTTCTTTCTTGACCTGACTGCGCGGCTCGCGAACGGCCGTCGTTTGCGAAGGCCGCGGCATGTCGGCGGGCGGCGCCGCTGCCGGTTGAGGTGGAGGCTCGGCAGGAGGCGGCGGAGGCGGGGCTTGAGGAACGGCCGACGCTGCCGGCTGCTGGTCCGGCGCGTACCGCGCGATCGGGACGCCGCCGCCCGGAGCGCCGAGCGCGCGGGTCAGGTTGCTCTCGGCTGCATCGAGCGCGGCGAGCGCAGCCTCCGGAGAGGCGAGCGACATCTCGGCTTTCGGGGCTTCGGCCCCGACGGGAGCGGCGCCGCCGCAGGAAACGAGCGCACCGGCGGCGAGCAGGAGCGCGGCGGCGCGCTGGCAAAGCTTGATCATGAGCCTCCGGAGTTTCGACGCCCGGCCGCCGCGCTTCGGCTCACGGAGGGCACGATACCCCGAAGAACGCCGCTGCCGTCGCGGACCTTGCACCCTGCCAGAGCGTGACTTCAGCGGCTCGGGGCGAGGAGCTGGTAGAGGCGCAACGTCTTGTACATTTCGCCGACGGGGAGGTTCGTCTTGGCCTGCTTGGCCAGCGCGTCGACCTGAGCCTGATCGAGGTGCGCGTGGATCTTCACCACGCCGGCCGTCGTGTCGGCCGTGATGGTTGCCTTCTGCGCGACCTCGGAGAGGATCTTCGCGGCATCGGGGCCCAGGAGGAGCGTGATGCTCGCGTCGGTCTTGCGCTTCTCTTCGAGCAGCTTGGCGAGCTCGTCGGCGGCGCTCGGCGAGGCGGCCTCGACCTCGGTGTCGATGTCCAGGCCGGCCTGCGTCCGCACGCCGACGGTCACCGCCCGCGGGCCCGTGGAGCCTTGCAGCACCTCGCGCACGCTCGGCCGATCGTCGGCCATCCGGACCGTCGCCAGGACCGCGCGATCCCAGCCCAGGCGGCGGAGGCGCGCCGTGGCCTGATCGTTCTTCTCCAGCGAGGTGCCCTTGGCGTGCGCGGTGAGGCCCGCTTTCACGCTCGGCTCGTCGCCGTAGAGCAGCACGGAGTCGTCGATGACGGCGAGCGCGTCCTCCCCCGCGCGGACGAGGTACGTGTAGCCCTCGTGCTCGGCGGTGAGATACCGATTCTCGGAGAGCCGCTCCCGCAGCTTCTTGGCGTCGAAGCGGCCGCGCGCCACCGCGAGCGAGCCGGAGAGCGCGAGCTTGTCGACGTCGAACGCCAAGTCGATGCCCGTGATTTTCTTGATGTCTTCGACTTTGCGCTGGAGCTCCGTGCGCACGGTGGTGTTGTCGGCGCCGAGGGCTTCGAGCTTGAGCTGATGGGGATCGACGAGCACGAGCCCGGTCGTGTCGCCGGGCAGCCAGGACAGCAGCGATTCATCGCGGGGGAACACGGAGGAGCGAAGCTGAGCCACCCCGAAGCCGGCCCAACCCGTCTCCACGGCCAGCGCGGTGCCCAGCGCCAGCGCGCCCAGCACAATCCACTTCCATCCGCCCCCGCGCTTGGTCGTCTTCGTCGCTGCCATGCTCGCTCCTGCCTCCCCGAACGGCGGACACCGAAACGCCGGTGACGGTTTCCTCCATCCCCGGCGCTCGTCGCACCATAATCACGCGCCCGCGGAGGGCCAGGCGTACCGGAGTGGACCCTTCCCGCTGCGCGGCGTAAAACGGGTCTCTCGTGTCTTTCATGCCCCGCCCCATCTCCGACCCGCCGCTGCCTGCCGCGATCGGCCGCTACGAGGTGGTGCGCGTCCTCGGCGAGGGGGCGATGGGCCGCGTGCTCTTGGCGCATGATCCCGTGCTCGATCGTGACGTCGCCATCAAGCACCTGCGAGGGGATTTGAAGATCCCGCGCGACGTCCGCGAAGGCCTGCTCACGCGCATGCGCCACGAAGCGCGCGCCGCTGCCCGCGTGCCGCACCCGAACCTCGTGGTGCTGCACGACATGGGCGAGGATCCGGCGGTCGGTCTCTTCCTCGTGTTCGAGTATGTCGAGGGGCCGACGCTCAAGCAACGTGTGGCCCGCGAAGGGCGCGTTCCTCCACCCGAGGCCGCGCGGCTCGCCCGCGATCTGGGCTCGGCGCTGACCACCGCGCACGAGGCGGGCATCCTTCATCGCGACGTGAAGCCGGAGAACGTGATGCTCGCCAAGACGGGCGGGAAGATCGCGGACTTCGGGATCGCACGGATCCCCGACTCGACGCTGACGCATCAAGGCGGCCTCATGGGGACGCCGGCGTACAGCGCGCCGGAGACGTTTCGCGCGGGGAAGTTCTCGCCGGCGAGCGATCAGTTCTCGCTGGCGGCGTCCCTCTACGAGGCCATCTCGGGGCGCCGCGCGTTCCCCGGTGACGACGCCGTGGCCGTGGCCGCGAAGATCGCGCACGACGATGCCGAGCGCTTCGCGACGGCGCTGGGCCTGCCGCCGGCGGTGGACGACATCCTTTCGCGTGCGCTGGCGCGTGCCCCCGAGGAGCGTTTCCCGAGCTGCGAGGCCTTCGGCGCCGAGCTGGCGCGCGCGCTCGAAGCGCCGGCAGCAGCGGCGATCGAGAGCGCGTCCATCCGCACGCCGCTCGGCGCAGGCCCGGCCATACCGGCCGCCGGCGAAGCGCCGCCGACGGAGCGCAAGCTCGGGCAGGTGATCCTCGGCGCGGCCGTCGTCGTCGCGACGGCGGCCTTGTTGATGCGCGCGGCGACCCGTTCCGCGGAGACGCCGCCGCCGTCCACCGCGGTGGCTGCGAGCCCACCGCCGCCGGCGAGCGTGAGCGCGGCGCGACCGCGACCCATCAATCGACCGCGGCTCCATCCGCGCGCGGAGCCTTCGGCGATCCCATCGCAGGCGCCTGCCGCGCCAGAGCCTTCCACGTCGGCAGCCGTGCCGGCGCCGTCGGCGGCTCCGTCCGACGGCGGTGCTGCGCCCGGTGATTCGCGGCCTTGAGCGCGCGCGAACGGCTATCGCCCGCGCCCCACCGCGCGATTCTGATGATCGCGCGGGCCGTGCTGCTCTAGAGTCCGGGCCATGCTTCCGCGTCTCTTCGGTCCGGCCTGCGTCGGAGCCTCCGTCGTCCTCTCCGCGTTGATGGTGCCGGTGCTCGCCTCGGCCGGCGAGAACCGCGTGATCTCCAGCGATCAGAGCCTCGGAGGAGACATCGTCGCCGACACGTTCACGGTGACGGCGACCGGCAAGCTCCACGTGACGCGTCTCTCCGCGTCGGATCCGATGGGCGGTTGGCTGCGCGTGAAGGCGAACACCATCACCATCGCCGCCGGCGGCATCATCGAGGCGGACGGCGCGGGCTACGCCGGCAAGGAAGGCGACAACGGTCAATCCCCGACGGGGACCGGCGGCGGTGGCAAGGGCGCAAACCAAGGTTTTCCCGGCGGCGGCGGTGGCTTCTTCGCCAAGGGCGGTGACGGCAGCAGCGAAGCGACGGCCGGTGTTTGCGTGACGTACGGCGGCGCCTCGCCCGGTGGCCAAGCCTTCTTCGACATGGCGACCAAGACGCCGATGCTGGGGGCCGCCGGCGGCGCAGCGACCGTGATGCCCGTCACGGCGACCGCGGGAGGCAGCGGCGGCGGGGGGATCATCCTCCAAGCCGCCGTGGTGAAGATCGACGGCACCATCAGCGCGAGCGGCAGCAAGCCCTTCGCGATTGGCGGCGTCGCGCCCGGCGGTGGATCGGGCGGCACCGTGCAGATCATCGCGGCGCAGCTCGAAGGCAGCGGCATCGTCGCGGTGAAGGGCGGCGACGGCGCGCACGGCGGAGGTAGCACCAACCCGGCGAACCCGATCGCGGCCAACAACGGCGGCGGTGGCAGCGGCGGTGTGATCCTCCTCAGCCTCCCGCAGGGCGTGATGGCACCGAGCAGCCTGATGCTGCAGGTCACCGGTGGCTCGAACGGTTGCAACATGACGGCCGCGAGCGGCGCCGTCTTCGTCGATGCGATGGCCTCGTCGTGCGTCGATCTCGACGGCGACGGCTTCCAATCGAGCCAATGCGGCGGCGACGATTGCGACGACTCCGATCCCGACGTTCACCCCGACGCCTCCGAGGTGTGCGACGGCCGGGACAACGATTGCAACGCGAAGACCGACGACGGCGACGATCTCTGTGCGCCGGGCACCACGTGCGTCGAAGGCGCGTGCCGCGCGATCACGTCCGACGGCGGTGTCCCCGACGCAGGCGCTGCGGATGCGGGCGCGACGCCGGATCACGTCGAGTTCGGCGGCGGCTGCGCGGTCCCCGCAACGGGCGCGCTCGGCGAGGGTGCTGCGGCGCTCTCCATGCTCGCCCTCGGTACGATCGCGCTCGGCATGAGCCGGCGATCGCCGCGTCGTCGCGCGCGTTGATGCGCGATCCATCGATCGCTCTCAACGTCAGACGATCCGTGTCGTGTCTGGAGAGCGCCGTCTCGTGCTGCAGCGAGCACGTCCATCACGAGCATGCTTCGTATGGAACCATGCACGAAAGACGCTTCATCGCGCTTTTACGAAGAGCACGCTGAGCTGAGGCGGACGGTCGAGCCGAAGCAATGCGATCCGCGCTGCACGATGCAAGCGGGGGAGCACATCGGTTCGATGTCGTAGCGCCTGCGCATCGTCGAGCGAGCGCTCGTGACCGTGCAAAATCGTTTGTGAACTAGCTGATTTGACGGCGTGCTGACGCACTGCTTCATGCGCTGATCCATCGGTCATCATCAGGGTTTCCCACGCGATCGAGGCGCTAGATCGTGGTCTCTGCTGACGCCGGTTGGATCACTTCGGCTTGTCCGCCGCGTGAAGACTGTGGCACGACACGTCTCGGCTTCCGCCATGACCAACCTTCCGACCAACGACGAGCTTCACCTCGAGCTCTACCGCCAGATGGTCACGATCCGTCGCTTCGAAGAAGAGGCGGCTCGGGCCTATTCACAAGGGAAAATCGGGGGTTTTCTCCACCTCTACATCGGGCAGGAGCCCATCGCCGTCGGCGCCAACGCCGCGCTGCGGCCGGACGACTACCTGCTCACGACCTACCGCGATCACGGCGTGGCGCTCGCGCGCGGCATGACGGCGCGCGCCGCGATGGCCGAGCTCTTCGGCAAGGTCACCGGCTGCTCGAAGGGGCTCGGTGGCTCGATGCACTTCTTCGACAAGGAGCACAACATGCTCGGCGGGTACGGCATCGTCGGCGGGCACATCCCCGTCGCCGCCGGCACCGCCTTCGCGTCGAAGTATCGCGGTGAGGATCGCGTCACGATCGTGTTCTTCGGCGACGGCGCCGTGAGCATCGGCGACTTCCACGAGGGCATGAGCCTCGCCGCGTTGTGGAAGCTCCCCATCGTGTTCGTCTGCGAGAACAACGAGTACTCGATGGGCACGCCGCTCTCGCGCACGATGAGCGTCGAGGACGTGTCGCAGAAGGGGCTCGCCTACGGCATGGCGCGCGATCGGTTCTTCGCCGATCACGTCTTCACCGTGCGCGATCGCTTGTCCGAGGCCATCGAGCGCGCGCGTGTCCACAAGGAGCCCACGCTGGTGGAGATCCGCACCTACCGCTACCGCGGCCACTCGATGAGCGATCCCGGCAAGTACCGCACGCCCGAGGAGCTCGAGGAGCGGAAGAAGAGCGATCCCGTCCACCGCAGCCGGAGCGGGCTCATCGAGCACGGCAAGCAGGCCGAGATCGATCGTGTCGAGGCCGAGGTCGAAGAGGTCGTGGCCGACGCCGTGCGCTTCGCCGAAGAGAGCCCGGAGCCCGGACCCGAAATCCTGGAGCCCACCACCTACGCGGGAGCCTTCGCCCGATGAGCGTCATGCGTTTCCGCGAGGCGGTTCGCGCCGCCATGATCGAAGAGATGGAGCGCGATCCCAACGTGTACCTGATCGGCGAAGAGGTCGGTCACTACCAGGGCGCGTACAAAGTCAGCGAGGGGATGTTGGAGCGCTTCGGCGAGCGACGCGTCATCGACGCGCCCATCACCGAGAGCGGCTTCACCGGCATCTCCATCGGCGCGGCGATGGTCGGCCTCCGGCCCATCGTCGAGTACATGACCTTCAACTTCTCGGCGGTCGCCTTCGATCAGATCCTCAACAACGCCGCGAAGCTCCGGCAGATGTCGGGTGGTCAGCTCAGCGTGCCCATCGTCCTCCGCGCGCCCAACGGATCGGCGCGGCAGGTGGGCTCGCAGCACTCGCAGGCGATGGAGCATTTCTACGCGCACATCCCGGGCCTCAAGGTGGTCGCGCCGGCGATGCCGGCCGACGCCAAGGGCCTCCTCAAGACGGCCATCCGCGACGACGATCCCGTGCTCTTCATGGAGAGCGAGACGCTCTACAACGTGAAGGGCGAGGTGCCGGACGATCCGGATTTCCTCGTGCCGTTCGGCGCCGCCAACGTGGTGCGCGAGGGCAAGGACGTGACGATCGTCTCCTGGAGCCGCATCGTCCACGTCGCGCTCGAGGCCGCCAAGGCCCTGGAGCAGGAGGGCATCGACGCCGAGGTCGTCGATCTGCGCTCGCTGCGCCCGCTCGACGAGGAGACCATCGTGCGGAGCGTGACGAAGACGCATCGGGCGGTGGTCGCGTACGAGGGCTGGCCCTATGGTGGCGTGGGCGCCGAGGTGAGCGATCGCATCCAGCGTCTGGCGTTCGACGATCTCGACGCGCCGGTGCTGCGGGCGACGACGCTCGACGTGCCCATGCCCTACAACGCGAAGCTCGAGCAGCACGTCATTCCTCAAGCGTCGCGGATCATCGAGAAGGTCCACGCGGTGATGTACCGGTAAGGACGATCGACATGGCCAAAGTTCTCGAGATGCCGAAGCTGAGCCCCACCATGGAGGAGGGGCAGATCAGCGCGTGGCACAAGAAAGAGGGCGACTCCATCGGCGTCGACGATCTCCTCGCGGAGGTCGAGACGGACAAAGCGACGATGGAGTACCGCTCGTTCGACAAGGGGACGCTGCTCAAGATCCTCGCGCCGGCCGGGAGCGTCGTTCAGCTCGGCCAGCCCGTGGCCATCCTCGGCGCCCCCGGTGAGGACGTGAGCGCGCTCGCCGCGCAGCACGGCGCGGCCGGTGGTGCGCCGGCTGCAGCGCCCAAGGCCGAGCCGGCACCCAAAGCGGAGCCTGCCCGAAGGCCGAGCCCGCGAAGGCCGCTCCCGCGCCTGCAGCCCCGCCGCCGGCTCCCGCGCCTGCGCCTGCAGCCCCGCCCCCTGCGCCGGCCGAGCCTTCGCCGAGCCCGACGGGCCGCGTGCGCGCGTCCCCGTACGTGCGCAAGCTGGCCCGCGAGCGCGGCCTCGATCTCGGCGGCGTCGCGGGCAGCGGTCCCAACGGGCGCATCGTCGCGCGCGATCTCGACCGCATCCCGGCGCAGGCGCCGGCTGCGCGTCCGCCGGCGCCCGTCGCCGCCGGCGAGCTCGAAGGGCCCGAGGTGCGCCCGCTCTCGATGATGCGCAAAGCGATCGCGCGGCGCCTCACCGAGTCGAAGCAGCAGGTCCCGCACTTCTACCTGACCATCGACGTCGACGCGGATGCGCTCCACCACCTGCGCGAGCAGATCAACGCCGACCTCGCGGCGGCGCAGGGCGAGCAGGCCACGAAGGTCTCGTTCAACGACCTCATCATCAAGGCCTCGGCCATCGCGCTCCGGCGCGTGCCCGAGTGCAATGCGCAGTTCACGCCGGATGCCATCCTCGTGCACCGCCGCGTCGACATCTCGGTCGCCGTCGCGGTGGCGGAGGGCCTGGTGACGCCGGTCGTGCGCGACGCCGACGACAAGAGCGTGCTCGCCATCTCGGCCGAGGTGCGCGACCTCGCGGCCAAGGCCAAGGCCAAGAAGCTCAAGCCCGAGGAGATGGCGAACGGCACCTTCTCGATCTCGAACTTGGGCATGTACGGCATCGACGCGTTCGCCGCCGTCATCAACCCGCCCGAGGGGGCCATCCTCGCGGTTGGGCAGGTGCGGCGCGAGCCGGTCGTGAAGGGCGAGAGCGTGGTCCCCGGGCGCCGCCTCGCCATGACGCTCTCGTGCGATCACCGCGTCGTCGACGGTGCCGTCGGCGCCACGTTCCTCAAGGCGCTGCGGCAGATCCTGGAGCATCCGACGCAGATCCTGCTCGGCTGATGGCGGCGCGGATCGCACTGTTCTCACCGTGCGCGCGTGCGCCGCGCGCCGGCGGACGACGACGAGGGCAGGGCGCGTGATGCCGCGCTTCCTGCTCTTCGGCATCGCGGTCCTCATCGTGATGGGGACCGCGAGCCGCTATCTCCTGCGCCGATCCAAGGACGTCTTCCGCCTCGGGCCGCGCACCCACCGCGCCCTCGGCGTCGTCGTCTTCGCATCCATCCTCGTCGTCGTGCTCTCCCGCATGGTGGAGCACCGGCTGCCCGCGACGCTGCTCGATCCTCTCGCGTCCGTCGCGTTCTTCGTCGTCCTCGCCGTCTTCGTCTCCACCGTCCTGCTCGCGATCGTCGACATCGTCAGCACCACCGCTCGTTTCCTGCGGAGCCGCCTGCCTGCGCCTCCGCGAGCGGGCGCGGCGGGCGATCCTTCACCGCTCGATCATTCACCCCTCAATGATCCTGCGCCGGCTTCATCTGCGCCCGCCGCCGCGCTTCCGTCGCCTGAAGCAGCGGCGGTGCCACGTCGATCGTTCTTGGCGCAGGCGGCCGCGGGATCGGCGCTGGCCATCGGCGGCGGCAGCTCGCTCTACGGCAGCGCGATCGGCCGGCACGACTACGCGCTCGAAGAAGTGCCGATCCGCATCCCCGGTTTGTCGCGCGCGCTCGATGGGTTCACCATCGTCCAGCTCTCGGACGTTCACCTCGGGCTCTTCGTCCGCGACCACGAGATCCGCGCCGCCGAAGAGCTGGTACGCCGCGCCCGGCCCGATCTGGTGGTGCTCACGGGCGATCTGCTCGATCACGACGCCTACGCCGCCGACGCGCTCGGGCGCATGATCGCGCGTCTCTCGCCGCTCGCGCGCAACGGCGTCGTCGCCATCCCGGGCAACCACGACTACTACGCAGGCCTCGACGTCGTGGCGGACACCATCGTCCGCGCCGGCGCGCGCTTCCTGCGCAACGAGGGGCTCGTCATCGGCGGGGCCGCGGGCTTCGCGCTCCTCGGTGTCGACGACGTGTGGGGCCCGCGCACCGATCGGCGATCGCGTGGCCCCGATCTCCAGCGCGCGCTCGACAGCGTGCCCGCCTCCAAGGATCTCCCGCGCATCCTGCTCTGCCACAACCCCGTCACGTTCCCGCAGAACGCGGGGCGTGTGGCGCTGCAGCTCAGCGGGCACACGCACGGCGGGCAGGTGAACATCGGCGTGCGGCTCGCGGACTCCGTGCTCGGTCACCCGTACATCGCGGGCCGCTACGAGCTCCGCGGATCGCAGATCTACGTGAACCGCGGGTTCGGCACGGCGGGGCCGCCCGCGCGCGTGGGCGCGCCGCCCGAGGTCTCGCGCGTGGTGTTGGTCGCAGGTTGAAGAGGTGACCGCGCCCGAACGAGCCAAGCTCGTTCGGGGCACGCTGTGCCGACGTGTTTCGGCTGCTTCAGCGGAAGCCGCGCCCTCGATAGCCGCGCGGCTCGCGCTGGATGGGCAGGCCGCTGCGGACCGTGGCGTCGTGGAAGGCGTCCGTGAAGAACGAGTAGGGATATTGCGCCGGAGGCCTCCCCGCTTCTTCGAGCCTGTTCGCGTGCTCCGCGGGGAGCTCGAAGTCGAGTGCCGCGAGGTTGTCGCGGAGCTGTGCCTCCGTGCGCGCGCCGATGACGGTGGAGACCACGCCCGGCCGGTTGGTCACCCAGTTGAGCGCGACCTGCGCCGGTGTTTTGTCGAGCTCGTTGGCCACCGCCATCAGCGTGTCCAGCACGCGCTTGGTCTGTGGGGCGCCGGGGTCGACGGTGTTGTCGGTGGTCCAAGTCTTGGTGACCCGGCCGTTGCCCTCGAGCTTGCCTTGATCGTCGATGCGGTATCTGCCGCTGAGGAGGCCATTCGCGAGCGGGCTCCACGCCGTGAGCCCAATCCCCAGCTCCTGCGCCGCGTCGGTGAACTCGTACTCGATGGTGCGCGCGAGGAGGCTGTAGTTCACTTGCACGACGGCGACCGGCTCCCAGCCGCGCCACTCGGCGAGCGTCTGCGCGCGGCCGAGGTACCACGCCGGCACGTTGCTGAAGCCGACATAACGAACCTTGCCGGCGCGCACGAGCGCGTCGAGCGTGGACATGACCTCGTCCACCGGCGTGAACGTGTCCCAAAGGTGGACGTGATAGAGATCGATGACATCCGTGCCCAGCCGGCGGAGCGATCCCTCGACGGCGCGCTGGAGCGTGAGCCGCGCGTTGCCACCTTGGTGCACGTCGCCGGGCGCGCCGTATCCGTACTTGGTGGCGAGGACGATGTCGTTGCGGCGACCGGACTTGCGGAGATAGGCGCCGACGGCCTCTTCGCTCTTGCCGTTCTGATAGCGATCGGCCGTGTCGATGACGTTGCCGCCCGCATCGAGGTACGAGTCGATGATGCGGTCGATCTCGTCGGGCGGCGACTGCCACGCCGGATCCCACCCGTCGCCGAACGTGCCGGCGCCGAGGGACAGCGGCGATATGCGGAGGCCGCGCCGCCCCGCGAGGGTGTAGCGGCGAAGGTTGCTTTGCGGGACCGTGGCTGGATGGGTATCGGTGTTACCAAGGCTGCTCATTGGGATCCTCCGGACTGGCCCGATGTTCTCCGCAGCGGTGCGAGCGGCGCAAGAGGATCACGCCGACGTGGCGCTCATCGATCTCGCGCCCCGCCGTCGTGCATCCGAGCATCGCTTCGGCCCGCGGAGCACGTGATTCGGCGATATCCAT
Organism: Minicystis rosea; assembly: GCA_001931535.1. Taxonomy (GTDB): domain Bacteria; phylum Myxococcota_A; class Polyangia; order Polyangiales; family Polyangiaceae; genus Minicystis; species Minicystis rosea. The sequence goes on along the minus strand of CP016211.1, from coordinate 3,398,511 downwards.
GCATCGACGCGATATCGAGTCTCGGGAGCATGGTTGTCGAGCCGAACGTCGATATGCTCTGATTCCAGTGCGCGTGTGTGGCGTCGCTGATGCGAGCATCGCGAAGAGTGGGGCAGCGTGGCGGTGACGCAGAGAGGCGCGCCACGAGCACGTCCTTTCGGTTACAATCGCGTGACCGTGATCGAACCCCGCCGGACGGGGAGATCCTGCAGAGACCCGTGAGGAAAGCCGTGAACAAGCTTCATCTTGGTGCCGTCGTCAGTGTCGCCCTCGTCTCCGCTTGGGGTTGCGCCCAAGGCGAGACGGGCTTGTCGGGCAGTGGAGGGCAGGGCGGGACGACCTCGTCGTCGTCGACCAGCACGTCGGTCTCGACGTCGAGCTCCACGGTGGTTTCGTCCTCTTCTTCTTCATCGTCGTCGTCGTCCTCTTCCTCTTCGAGCAGCGGTGGCGGCTGCACGACCGGCAAGTTCCTGTGCCAGAACGGGACCTGCATCGACGAGGCCCTCACCTGCGACGGCGCCAACGACTGCGGCGACGGCTCGGACGAGGCGCCGGTGAACCTCGCCTGTCCGAGCCTCTGCCAGTCGGACGAGTTCCAATGCAAGAACGGCGAGTGCATCTCTCTCGACTGGGCCTGCGACGGCGAGGAGGATTGTTTCGACGGCTCGGACGAGGCGCCTCTGAACGCGAGCTGCGGCTCCGGCTGCGCGCCGGGCAAGTTCCAGTGCCAAAACGGCCAGTGCATCAACGGGAGCTACGCCTGCGACGAGATCCCGGACTGCGACGACGGGTCGGACGAGGCGCCGGTGAACACGACTTGTCCGGTCATCGAGTGCACCCAGTGGGAGTTCAAGTGCAACGACGGCCAGTGCATCAAGGGCGGCTGGTGGTGCGACGGCTACGTCGATTGCGACGACGCCTCGGATGAAGCCCCCACCAATGCCTTCTGCGGCACCGGCGCGTGCACCATCTTCCAGTTCAAATGCGGTGACGGCAAGTGCCTCGACGGCGCGTGGGAGTGCGACGGGGTGGCCGATTGCGACGACGGCTCGGACGAAGATCCCATCGATCCGGTGTGCAGCAGCGGGGAATGCACCCCGTTCCAATTCAAGTGCGGTGACGGCGAATGTCTCGAGCAGTCGGTGCAGTGCGACGGTTACGACGACTGCCTCGACGGCAGCGACGAAGCGAGCTGCACGCCCTGAAGACGTGACCGAAGCAGTGGGCAGGGGCGGTCGGCCGAAAAATCCTCGGTGATTTCGAGGATGACCGGCCGATGACGCGCGCCGCGCAGCAGCCTTTCGGTCACGCCTCGAGACCCGTTTCCCTCACGCACGCCTTCCCCTTTGCGCGCGACCCGTTTATGGCTCGATCGTGCGCGCTCATGTCCTCCTCGCCCTGACCGCCCTCCCGCTCCTCGGTTGCTCCGGCACCGAGGAGACCTCCACGCCCAAACCCTCTTCGGTCGACATCGACGTGAGCGGCGGCTTCGCCGTCAGCGTGCACGACGGCAAGCGACTCGTCGTCTCGTCGGCGGATGGACGCGTGCTCCTCGACGGGCTGCCGCCGGCGACGATCACGGGCGAGGACGCGCCGCCGCTCGTGGGCTTCGCGGTCCGTGACGAGAGCACCACGTACGAGATGCAGTTCGGCACCTTCAAGCCGACCGTGAACGCCAACGGCCCGTGGCAAGTGGCCGAGCGCCTCGCGCCGAGTGACGGCGGCGTGCTCGATCTGCAGGACGGCACGGGCAAGAAGCTCGCGCGCATCCGCTTCGAGGCCAAGGAGAAGGGGCACCTCGTGGCCGCGATCGAGCCCGGGGACGGGCCGGAGAAGCACCTCACGTGGGGCTTCTCGTGCGACGAGAAGGATCACTATGCGGGCTTCGGCGCGCAGTCGTTCGACGTGGATCACCGCGGATTCACCGTGCCCACGTGGGTGCAGGAGCAGGGCGTCGGCAAGAGCGAGAACGACGCCTACTCGGGCGCTTGGTTCCTCCAAGGCACGAGGCACGCGAGCCAAGCGCCGATTCCGCAGTATCTTTCGAGCCGCGGATACATCCTCACGACGGAGACGAATCGGCGATCCATCTTCGCGCTCTGCTCGGAGGCGGCGACGGAGGGCGACACGCCCAAGGCGGCGCGCATCGAATTCGATCTCCCCACCACCGTCCACATCTTCGACGGGCCCACGCCGGCCGAGGCCATCGAGCGCGCGACCGCGACCTTCGGGCGGCCGCGCCTGCCGCCGCGGGTGGCGTTCGCACCTTGGTTCGACGCCATCTTCGGCAGCGACAACGTGCGCGCCGTGGCCAAGAAGATCCGCGACAACAACATCCCGTCGAGCGTGATCTGGAGCGAGGATTGGCGCGGCGGCGAGTGGTCGGGCGACAGCTACCGGCTCGCGGAGGAGTGGGATCTCGATCCCAACCTGTATCCGAACGCGAAATCGCTCTCCGACGATCTCCATGCCGCCGGCTTCGACTGGCACGTTTACTTCAACCCGTTCGTCTACAAAGAGTCGAAGGCCTGGAACGAGACGGCGCACAAAGGCTGGCTCGTGAAGAAGACCGACGGCACGCCCTACACGTTCACCGGCGCCAAATTCACGGACAGCGGCCTCATCGATCTCGACAACCCCGATGCGCGCGCCTGGGCCGTGCAGAAGATGCGAGACGCCATCGCCGTCGGCGCCGATGGATGGATGAACGACTTCGCCGAATGGCTGCCGACCGATGGAGTGACGGCCGCGGGCCCGTCGCTCGATCGGCACAACGCCTATGCGGTGCAATGGCAGGAGATCGCCCGCGAGGCCATCGACGGCGTGAACGACGGACAAGAGCGCTTGTTCTTCGCGCGCTCGGGCTGGTTCGGGACACCGGCGCTCGTGGACGTGTTCTGGGCCGGCGATCAAAGGACCAACTTCCAAGTCGATGATGGCATGCCCACGATTCTGCCCATCGGCATCGGGCTCGGCATCGTGGGCGTGTCGACGTATGGACACGACATCGGTGGTTATCAGTCGGGCACCAACTCGCCTTCGACGAAAGAGCTCTACTTCCGCTGGACCGCCGTCGGCGCTTGGTCTCCCGTGATGCGCACCCATCATGGCACCGCGCCCAAGCTGGAGTGGGCTTGGGACAAGGACGACGAGACCATCGCTCATTTTCGTCGCTACGCCGCTTGGCACATGGCGCTCGTGCCTTATCTCGAGGGCCTCTCGCAGGTCGCTTCCGACAAGGGCTTGCCCATGTGGCGCGGGCTGATGTTGCGCTTCCCCGAGGACGTGAGCGCGTGGAAGATCACCGACGAAGTGCTCCTCGGCGACGGCATCCTCCTCGCGCCCGTCATGACGGAAGGCGCCACCAGCAGGTCCGTCTACCTGCCCGCGGGCACGTGGTATCCGTGGGCGGGCGGCGCGGCTGCGAAGGGCGGCGCGATGTTGACGGCCGACGCTCCCGTCGCGGAGATTCCCGTCTACGCGGCTGCAGGGACGGTGGTGCCGACGTTCCCCGACGGCGTCATGACGCTCACGCACGGCTCGCCGACGGTGCCCGATGCGAGCAGCGTGGGTGACGATCGCGTGGTGTATGCGTTCCTCGGTGCGGCCGGCAGCTTCACGGAACGAGGTGGCCTGTCGTATGCGATCGAGCACGTGGCCGAAGCCTCCGGCGCGCTCGCGCTGTCGTGGCAAGGTAAGGCGCTCTCGGCCTGCGACGCCGCGAAGACGGCACCGTGCGTGGAGCAGACGGCGAACGGCGCGACCGCGCACGTCCTCGGGCCCGGCACCATCGAGGTGAGCGCCGGCGGCAAGGTCGTCGCGAAGCTCACGGCGACCTCCGGCAAAGCCGAGCGCAAGCTCACCTGGGTGATTCGCGACTGAGCAGACGCGTTGCCTGAAGCATTGAAGCCGACGTCTCGAGACGCCGGCTTCGATGCTCTTCGTGCAGGACGAGGCTCGATGTCGTGAGAGGACGGGCGGCCGCCCGCTCGACGTCACATCGCCATGCCGCTGAGATACGTTCTCTTGGCGCGCTCGACGGCCGCGCCGCTGTCGTGCTGATCAGGGTGAAAGTCGGGCCGGTAGTAGGCTCGATAGAGCGGCATGGCCTTCCGCAACATGCCTTGTGGCCCGAACATCACGTCGAGGCCGCGCGTCCAAGCACGTAGGTTGAGGAGATTGCCAGTCTCCTTCAGGATGACGAGCGTGCGAATCGCGGACAACGTCGAGAAGAGGACCGTGACCACGGCCATCGTGCGCAGCCGGAGCTGCTCGTCATCGACGTGCTCTTTGTACACGTCGAAGGCGACGGCGCGATGTTCGATCTCCTCGATCGCATGCCAGGCCCAGAAGGCCGCGACCGTGGGGTGCGTGTGATCGAGGATCTCGGGATTTTCGAGGAGCGCGCTCGCGAGGAACGCGGTCATGTGCTCGAGCGCGACGGTCCGGGCGAGGTTCTCTTCCGGCGAATTGCGCTGCTTGATCCGCTTGAGCGCCTTCTCCACGAACCGCTGCATCTTGCCGATCGGGAGCCCACGCCCGTCGAGGAAGGCGTTGAAGGCGAGGTGCTCTTTCGTGTGGTTCGCTTCCTGGCCGATGAATCCGCGGATACGCTCCTCGAGATCGGGATCGTCCACGCGGTCCGCGAAGTGACGCACGCTCTCGATGAAGTAACGCTCGCCCGGCGGAAAGGCCGCGGAGAGGCCCGAAAGCAGCGCGGTGAGCACGGCGTTGTCGTCGGCCCAGTGCTCGGGGATGTCGGGCGTGAACTCGAAGTCCATGCGGCGGACTTTGATTCGCTCGCGGCGCATGGTGCTTTCGGCGGTCGTGGTCATCGGCGCTCCTCTCCGTGCTTCGATCAGCCAACGACTCCCTGGGCGCGGAGCTCGTGGCTCCGCACGGGCGTATAGATCGGCGGCGCGCCGAGCGCGAGCTCTGCACGGATTTCGTCGACCGGCCTCTCGAGCAGCGATTCCCACTCTTGCGAGGGGAGCCAGGCCGCTTTGCGGCCGCGGCGGTAGCCGTCGCGCACGACGCCGACGACATTGGCACGTCCCAAGCCCTTCAGCATCGCCGCGACCACGATGAGCGCGATCGCGGTGCTCCACTGCTGCGCGACGATGAACGCGAGGAGCCCGACCTCGCCGAGCACGTCGCCGCGGTAGCCCGTGGCTGCGTGCCAAAGGTCGTGGGTGTCGCGCATGCGCTCGCGGATGAAGGTGATCTCTTCATCGATCGCCGCGCGGCGCCGTCCGGTTTCGCTCGCGTCGCGGATGCCTTGCGCCGAGATGTTCTCGCTCTCGACGAACGCGAGGTACGCGCGGCCGAGCGAACCTTCGGGCATCGCGCGCAGCCGGTCGCGATCGGCGAGGACCGTGACGATGTCCGGTCGCGTGCGGAGGAGGCGCCGGCCCGCCTCGGTCTTGCGAAAGCCAGCGCGGAGGCGGCGAAGATGCGACTCGCTCGAGAGCGATTCGATGAGCGCGAAGACCTGCGGCAGGTCGTCGGGGTTCTTGATGAGCGCGCGGAGCGAGCGCGCCGCGCGCGGCAAATCGACGGCAGGGGCAGGAAGAGCGGTGGTGTTCATGGGCACCGACGACGAAGGTGGAGAAGTCCGTGCAAAGGAGATGAGCCGAGGAAGCGTTTCACCGGTACCGGTGACGGATCACGCCGAAGCTTTGCGCGCGTGCGTCGCCATCGCGCCGGCCAAGATGGGCAGCGCCTGTGCGGGCAGGTTGTGACCCATGCCGCGGACGACGAGCAGCTCCGCGCGCGGGATGTGACGCGCCGTCGCGACCGCGCCTCGGAGCGGAAGGAGCGGATCGTGCGAGCCGTGGATGACGAGCGTCGGCGTCTTCACGTTGCGGAGCAGCGCGCGGCGCCGCCCCGAGCTCTCGATGATCGCGCCGAGGTGACGCGCGCTCGCGGCGGGGGACGTCCCGCCGTCCACCTGCGCGACGGCGAGCGTGCGCGCGGCCCCTTCGTCGAAGGGGAGCCCGTCGCCGTTCAAGATGTGGAACGTCTTCACGAGGTGCTCGACCTGCGCATCGCGCTCGCGCGGCAGGGGCGTGAGGAGGGCGCGGAGCGCGGAGACCTTTCCCACCGCATAGCGGCGTCCTCCCGGGCCCGACATGATCGACGTCATCGTGGAGAGGCGCGACGGGCGCAGGATCGCCATCGTCTGCGCGATCATTCCACCCATCGATGCGCCCGCGACGTGGAAGCGCTCGTGCCCGAGCTCGCGCATGAGACCGAACGCATCTTCGGCCATGTCCTCGAGGCGATAGGGCACGTCGAAGCCGAGGCCGAGGAACGAGCGCCGCAGGATCGCGAGGACGTTCGGCGGCGGCGCATCGATGCGCGAAGAGTCGCCGGCGTCGCGGTTGTCCATGCGCACCACGCGGAAGCCCATGGCGGCGAGCGTGTCGCAGAGCTCGTCCGGCCACATGAGCCGTCGCATCGAGAGACCGGGGACGAGGAGGAGCGGCTCGCCGGATCCGCGAACGTCATAGGCGACGTCGACGGCCCCGGCGCGCGCGCGCCCTTCCTGTTTCGAGACCTGAGCGGCGGGCGATCGCAGCTCCACGGGGGATTCTTGGGCAGGTGACGTCATGTCGATTCCTTTCAATCGCTCATCGCGCGGCCGAGCAGCTTCCAATACGAGACGGGCGCGACGCGCTCGACGAGCGAGAGCGCGATCGCATCGTTGCCCACGAGCACGCGCGGCTTCCGTGCCTCCACACCACGCACGATCGTCTCGCCCGCGACGTCCGGCGGAAGGCGAAGGTGCTTCTCGAAGCCTGCGCGCCGTCGCTCGACCTCCGCGGAATCGAACCCCGTCGGCACACGCGCGCTCTTCGCGATCGACGTGGCGACGCCGCCCGGATGGACGACGGTGACGCCGACCGTGGAGCCTTCGAGCTCGTGGCGGAGCGACTCGGAGAAGCCGCGCACCGCGAACTTGCTGGCGACGTAGGCCGCTTGTCCAGGCGGCGCCACGATGCCGAAGACGCTCGAGAGGTTCACGATGCGCGCGTCGTCGCTCCGGCGCAGCGCCGGCAAGAACGCGCGCGTCATCCGTACGACGCCCCAGAAGTTGATCGAGAAGAGCCACTCGAAATCGGCCTCGCTCACCTGCTCGAACGTGCCGCCCACCGCGACGCCGGCGTTGTTCACCAGCAGATCGATCCGCGGATGCGCCTCGGCGACCGCGGCGGGAAACTTTGCGACCGCCTGCGGATCGGAGACGTCGAGCCGGTGCTCGCTCACGAGGAGCGACGTGCTCCGAACGATCCGCGCGGTCTCGGCGAGCCCCGCTTCGTTCACGTCGGCGAGCGCGAGATGGCAGCCGCGACGCGCGAGCGAGACCGCGATGGCGCGCCCGATCCCGCTCGCGGCGCCGGTGATGACTGCAGTGCGATCGTGGAGACGCATTCCGTCACGCATGGCTCACTCCTCCCGCCGCGGCGGGCACCGGATCACGTCGAGACACCGCGCTTTCCCGCGGCGCACGTGCGAGCTCCAGCTCATCCTCGGCGACACGCCCGAACCGCAGCAGGAAAAGATCCTTCACGTAGTTTTGGTGCAGCTTCCACGGCGCGCGCGCCCCCTGCTTCGGGAGGCTTTGGAGCGCGCGCTGCACGTAGCCGGACTTGAGGCCGAGGAGCGGCTCGGTCGGCATCGATGCGTCACGCGTGCGCGGCGTGGCGCTCGCATAGCCGTGCTCGCGCATGTGATTGAGGATGCGACACACGTGCTCGGCGGTGAGATCGCATTTGAGCGTCCACGAAGCGTTCGTGTAACCGATGGCCGAAGCGAGGTTCGGCACGTCGCTGTACATCATGCCCTTGTAAGCCGTGGTCTTGCCGAGATCGACCGGCGCGCCGTCGATGAAGAGCGAGAGCCCGCACAGGAGCTTCGCGTTGAGGCCGGTCGCGGTGATGATGATGTCGGCGTCGAGGTGCGCGCCCGAGTGAAGGCGGATGCCCGTCTCGGTGAACGTCTCGATGGTATCGGTCACCACCGATGCGCGGCCCTTCCGAAGCGCGCGGAAGAAGTCGCCGTCCGGCGCGACGCAGAGGCGCTCGTCCCACGGCTCGTAGCGCGGCGAGAAATGCGTATCGACGTCGAAGTCCGGCCCGAGCGCGCGGCGCGCCGCCTTGCGGAGGAAGCGCTTCATCACCGCCGGGCGCCGGCGCGCGAGGTCGTAGTAGAGCATTCCGCGGAGCACGTTCTTCCACCGCGTCGCCGCGTAGGCCGCGCGATCGGGGAGGATGCGCCGGAGCACGTCGGCGATGGCGTCGCGCGCCGGCAGCGACGCGACGTACGTCGGTGAACGCTGCAACATCGTCACGTGCCCGGCCTTCTCGGCCATGGCCGGCACGAGCGTGATCGCCGTCGCGCCGCTCCCGATCACGACGACGCGCTTGCCCGTGTAATCGAGGTCTTCCGGCCAGTGCTGCGGGTGCACGACGCGACCACGGAAGCGCTCGCGCCCGGGAAACTCCGGCGTGTAGCCTTTCGCATAATCGTAATATCCCGTGCACGCATAGAGGAAGTTGCACGTGTAGCGGACCTCGTTGCGCTCCGGGCCCACCTCGGCCGTGACGAGCCAACGCGCCTCCGCCGACGACCACTCGGCGCGCGTCACGCGATGGCGAAACCGGATGTGCTCGGCGATGCCGTTCTCCGCGGCCGTGCTCTCGATATAGGCCTTGATCGACGGACCATCGGCGATCGCTTTCCCGTCGCGCCAAGGCCGGAAGCGATAGCCGAGCGTGAACATGTCGGAGTCGGATCGGATGCCGGGATAGCGGAAGAGATCCCACGTCCCGCCGATCGCCTCGCGACCTTCGAGGATGGCATACGTGCGCGTGGGACAGAGCGTCTGTAGGTGGTAGGCGGCGCCGATGCCGGAGAGGCCGGCGCCGATGACGAGAACATCGAAGTGCTCGGGGGAGGAAGGAGACATCGGTCCTCTCGCGGGTGAAGGAGCAGGTTAGTTGGTACTTCGCGGTACCAAATTGACTCTAGCGAGGGCTCTGGTACCGTCAAGTACCAAACGTGAAGAACGTGACGAGCACCGACGAAACGCTCGCCGAGGGCGAGTACCGTGAACGCCTCCTCGCCGCCGTGCTCGAGGGCCTGGGCGACGTCGGCTGGGCCGACCTCACGATCGCCGAGATCGTGCGCCGCGCGCGCGTCTCGAAGCGCACGTTCTACGAGCACTTCGAGACGAAGGACGCGTGCCTCCTCGCCCTGTACGAGAGCGTGAGCTCGCACCTGCTCGACGAGCTCGACACCGCCATCGAGCGTCTCCCGCGCGGCGAAGGGCGGATCGAGGCGGGCGCGACGTTCTACCTCGCGCGCCTCCAGGAACGGCCGCGCGTGGTCCGCGCGCTCGCGATCGAGATCCTGCACTTGGGAAGCGAAGGGCTCGCGATCCGGCGGCGGGTGATGCGGAGATTCGCGGCCTTCCTGCGGCGGGAGATCAACGCGGAGGGGCGGCGGCCGCCGATCTCGACCGCGGTCGCGATGGTGATCGTGGGCGGCATCAACGAGCTCACGCTCGAGGCTTTCGAGGAGGACCGGGTCGATCGGCTCGCGGAGCTCGTCGAGCCGATCGTGGAGGTCGTCCGCGGGGTGCTCCACGGCGGCGGCGCGCAGGGCACGACGAAGCGCCGCCGCGCTTCGGGCGATTAGCACCTCCGCGCACGGCCGCGCGTCATCGCACGACGTTCCGTTGCGGGTGAAGGTCAGGGCCTCAAGTCGGGAGGCCCCTGCACTTCGTCCTTCGAAGGGGGGAGTGGCGATCAGGAATCGGTACGGCGCTTGTTAGGCAAACGAGCGTGGGAAGGAACCGATCAGTCACTTCACGACCGTCCACCGTGCGCGGTCGCGGGTTCGCTTGGTATGTCGCGCTCGCCACGGCATCGTTGGCGAGCTGCGGCATCGCCAGTGGATGGGCACAGACCAGCTGTCCACAACCCGTGCCCGACGCGATTGCGCGAGCCCAGGAGTCTTGCGCCGTGCCCGTCCAGCGGCCGGAGCAGAAGAAGAGCCGTCACGACCTCTCCGACATCTTCAACGTTCACAAGGCCGATCCGTCGTCTCCGGTGTTCCTCGGGCAACCGAAACAGGGGAAGGTCTCGGGGTTCGACTTCTTCCGCGATCCATTGAACGCGGACAAGCCCTATGAAGACCCGCTCGCCATCATGCGGCGGGAGAGCGCCAACAAGCCTCGTGTGATGCGGGCGCAGCAAAAGCTCCTCGAGGAGCGCTACGACCTGGTCCCGAAGCTCGATCCCGACGTCAAGATGTCACGCGGCAAGCCGCTCTGCGTGGGGCCGACGGCGCGCCTTCGGAACGGGCTCACCTGGGACAAGCTCGCGGTCATGTCTCCTGCGGAGATCAAACGGCAGGACGTGTTTCCGTATCCCTCGCTGCCGCATCCCTTGCAGGCGAACGGTGGCCAGGTCTTTCCGAAGATGCAGATCTCCATGTTCCCGCGGCTCGAGCGCTTCGACGTGGACTTCGACTTGCCGGAGGCGTTCCTCCCCGAGTTCCCGCCGGCGATGTTCCTGAGCAACCGGCCGGAGCTCGGTGACGTGTCGCGCGGCGAGGTGGTGTCGATCAACAACTATTATCGGTTGTTCAAAGACCTCCTCACCCCGGTGCAGCTCGATGGGCTCCGGCTCCTCGTGACCTCGTTCCCGCAGGAGGAGTTCAACCCGACCGATGATCGCAAGTCGCGTGAGCCGAGCCTCGGCGTGACCTGCCTCGACTGCCACATCAACGGCCACACCACCGGGCAATTCCACCTCACGCCGGACATGCGCCCGCAGGAGCGGCGCTTCCGCGTCGACACGGTGAGCTTGCGCGGCTTGTTCAACCAGCAGATCCACGGCTCCAAGCGGAGCCTGCGCTCCGTCGAGGATTTCACGGAGTTCGAGCAGCGCACGGCCTACTTCAACGGCGACCAGATCCACGCGACGAAGAAGGGGATGAACATCCTCGACCGCATCCAGGTCAGCCACATGGCGCAGCTCCAAAACATGCTCGACTTCCCGCCCGCGCCCAAGCTCGACGTGTCCACTGGCCACCTCGACCGCACGAAGGCGACGCCGAGCGAGCTGCGCGGCGAGCAGCTCTTCTTCGGAAAGGGCCAGTGCTCGAGCTGCCACGCGGCGCCCTTCTATCTCGACAATCAGCTCCACGATCTCCACCTCGAGCGCTTCCTCGCGAACGAGCCGGGCGACGGTCCGATCAAGACCTTCACGTTGCGCGGGATCAAGGAGAGCCCGCCCTACATGCACGACGGCCGCTGCCTGACGCTCGAAGACACCGTCGAGCTCTTCAACATCGTGCTCCGCCTGGAGCTCGACACCGACGAGAAACGGGATCTCGTCGCCTTCATGCGCGCGCTGTAGAGCGGTCTCGTTCTTACGCGGCGGCGCCGGATGCGCCGCCGCGTTCCATTCCATGGAGTGTGAAGTCGGCCGCTCACCGGGCGTTCTCCGGACGACGACAACAGACCTCGCCGAACGAGACTGGGCCTATCGGGCGATGCCGGAGGGCCTCGCTGCGCTCACGGAAGGAGATGGTGAATTGGCTTGGGGAGGCTCGATGGAGAGATGCGCCGTCGAGCCATCGAGTGGGGAGAGCGTGTGAGGCTCAATCGGGCAAGGAGCGCAGGATCTCTTCCTCTTCCGGGAAGCGGCCCTCCTTGTGCTTGGAGAAGATCAGGTTACCGTCGACGATCACGTCGAACTGGCCGGGCGTGCCGATCACGAGCTTGGCGTCGACGCCCGTTTCCTTCTTGATTGCAGCCGCGAGACTCGCAGCACGGGGTTTGTAGTTTCAAACGTGGCAATACTTGATCTGGATGGTCTGGATCATGCGGGGAGCGTGGTGCGGGACGGTCGAGGCTGCAAGGGGCACGCGAAACGCAGGCGAGGGAGCGCGACGTCGGGCCTGCTCACGAGCTCCCTACGAACCTCCGTGGGTGCTCGCGCTCATCGCGCTCCTGCATGGACACGGAGACGAACATGACCTACGCGCCGACACGTCTCGTGATCTGCGGCCGCATTCCATGAGCGCTGTGTCGCTGTGCGGACGAGAACGTCGTCGATGCGCGCCGTCGCGATGCGGCGCTACTGGCCGCTCGCAGCGCGCGCGGCCTTGAGCGCGGCGAGGGCCGCTGCCCGCGACGGGTAGACGTTCGCCGCCGCGCCCGTCAGGACCGAGGTCGTGAAGACGGTCGTGCGCGTCGCCGAGTCGCCGCCGTATCGGAAGCTCCGCTTCGTGTACGTCGCGAGCACGGCCGAGCGGTGCTCGCCGAAGAAGCTGCTCACCCCGGGACGGACCACGAGGCCATCGAGGTTGATGAGCAGGTCCACCTTGCGACCGAAGCGTGCGAGCTCGCGCTCCACCGCGCTTCGCCAGCGGAGGACATCGCTTTGCGTCCGAAGCTCCCATCCTTCGAACACGGCCTCGACCACGTCGTCGCGGTCGTCCACGGTGAATCGCATCTGCGGTGTCACTCTCCGCATCTTACGCTTCACGTCCGCGGCGACACGCAGCATCATGGGCGCATGGCGAACCATCATCGACTCGTTGGTCACGGCGATCACAAAGTCCTCTGCCTCCATGGTTGGTTCGGCTCCGCCGAAGGCTGGGGACCGTTCGTCGACGTGCTCGACCCTAAGGCCTTCACCTACGCGTTCATGGATTATCGCGGCTACGGCGGGAGCAAGGACGTCCGCGGCGCGTTCACCATGAAGGAGATCAGCGCCGACGCGATCGCTCTCGCGGACGCGCTCGGATGGGACACGTTCTCGCTCGTCGGCCACTCGATGGGCGGCATGGCGATCCAGCGCGTGCTCGCCGACGCGCCGTCGCGCGTGCGAAAGCTCGTCGGCATCAGCCCCGTGCCCGCCACCGGCGTCCCGTTCGACGACGCGACGTGGGGCTTCTTCACGAGCGCTGCCGAGGCCGCGGGGAGCCGCTACGGCATCATCGATCTGACCACCGGCAAGCGCCTCACGTCGACGTGGATCGATCAGATGGTGGCCCACTCCCTCGCCACCTCGACGAAGGAGGCCTTCGCGGCGTACCTCGTCGCGTGGGCGAAGACGGACTTCGTGGCCGAGATCAAGGGCAGCGACAAACCGTTCCTGGCCATCGCGGGCGAGCACGATCCGGCGCTCGGCCCCGGGGTCGTCAAGCAGACGATCCTCGAGCACTACCCGAACGCGACGCTCGAAGCCTTCCCGAACGCGGGGCACTACGCGATGTTCGAGACCCCGGTCGCGCTCGCGTCGTCCATCGAGCGGTTTCTTCGTTAGACCAGCTCGGCAAGCCTGAGGGGACACGGTGACGCGCGTCCCGCTCGGGCGAGGCCGCCTTGCTTCGCGCTCGAGCATCGCGAAGCGCCGGCGCAGTGCGTGGCCATGGTGTCGATACCCCGGACCTCGCTCTCGCCCTCCTCGGACGAAATCATCACGTTCCCATCGCTGCGCTCGTCGCGGGTTGCCCCGCGGAGAGCATGCCCGTTACCAGGCTCACGGACCCATGCCTCCGCGCGATGCCCGCGGACGCGCTACGCTCGGGTCGTGGATCTCGATTTCGAAGCGAACATGCGCGCCGCCATGGCCGAGGCCGAGCGGGCGCGCGGCAAGACAGGCGACAACCCCTGGGTCGGATGCGTCATCGTCGACGGCGGAGGGAGCATCGTCGCGCGTGGCCACACGCAGGGCCCCGGCGAGGATCACGCGGAGATCGTGGCCCTGGAGCAGTTCCGCGCGCACGGCTCGCCCGCGGCGGAGGCGACCCTCTACTCCACCCTCGAGCCCTGCTCCTTCCACGGCCGCACGCCGGCCTGCGCGCAGGTGATCGTCGACAGCGGCATCCGGCGCGTGGTCACCGGCATGCGCGACCCACATCCGCGCGTCGACGGCCAAGGCGCCCGCATCCTCGAGCTCGCGGGCATCGACGTCATCGAAGGCGTCTGCGAGTCCGACATCCGCAAGCAGCTCGGCGCCTGGGTCCTCGATCACCACCCCCACGACCCGAAGCGCCGCGCCCAGGCGCAGGCGCTCTCGCTCGAAGCCATCGCCGACATGTACGCCGTGAGCATCGACCGCGTTCGCGCGCTGCTCGGCTGACGCTGCTCTCGAAACGAGGGTCGAGGGTGAGGCCGGCGCCCATGCTGCGGCGCCGAAGCTTCATAGGTGAAGCTCCTCGCGTCCCGCAGGACGCGGAGCCTTCATGGCTGATGCGCGGAGCTTCGTGTCGCCGAGGCCGCGTGCGGGCCGCAGCCGCAGGGGAGGGGCGGCTGACCCGCAATCTCGAGTCAGCCTTCGTTTCTCGTGTGGATCTCGATGACGGCAACCATCGAACGCCGGGCCGGCGCTCGATGGTTGCCCGCGCGCTCCATCAGGCCGCTGCCCGACGGCGGCGCCGGCTCACGACCACGGCCACGGCCGCCATCGCCAACCACGCGCCGTTCGAGCTGCCGTCCTCGCCGCCGGCGACGCGGCAGCCGCAGCCGCCCTGCTCGTCGACGGGCTTGCCGCCGTCGCCGCCCTGGCCGCCGCTGCCGCCCATCGCGCCGCCCGTGCCGGCGCCGCCGCTGCCGCCCGCGCCGCCGGTGCCTTCGAGCATGCAGCTCGGCGTGCAGCCGTCGCCGGAGACACCGTTGCCGTCGTCGCACTCCTCGACGCCCGTGTGCACGAAGCCGTCACCGCAGCTCGCGAACTTGCAGGTGTTGAGGCAGTCGTCGAAGTTCGACGAGTTGCCGTCGTCGCACGCCTCGCCGGCCTGCTTGATGCCGTCGCCGCAGGTGGCGCCGGGCACCTTGCAGGTGTTGGGGCAGGCGTCGTCGTCGATGGTGTTGCCGTCGTCGCACTGCTCGACGCCGCTCTGGAGGAACCCGTCGCCGCAGGTCGCCGCCTTGCACGTGTCGAGGCACGCGTCGGTGTTGCTCGCGTTGCCGTCGTCGCACTCCTCGACCCCGTCTTGCACGAAGCCGTCGCCGCACTTCGCGACCTCGCAGGTGCTCACGCAGCCGTCGGTGTCGTCGACGTTGCCGTCGTCGCACGCCTCGACGCCGGCCTGGACGAAGCCGTCACCGCACTTCGCGTTCTGGCACGTGTTGAGGCACGTGTCCGTGTTGTCGTTGTTGCCGTCGTCGCACTCCTCGCCGGCCTGCTTCACGCCGTCGCCGCAGCCCGGGAGCTTGCAGTCGTTCTTGCAGCCGTCGTTGTCGACGTTGTTGCCGTCGTCGCAGCCCTCGACGCCGCCGTAGACGAAGCCGTCACCGCACTTGGCCGTCTTGCAGTTGTTGAGGCAGCCGTCGGTGTTGCTCATGTTGCCGTCGTCGCACTCCTCGACGCCGGCCTGCTTGATGCCGTCACCGCAGATGGCGACCGTGCAGTTGTTGGTGCAGGCGTCGCCGTTGACCATGTTGCCGTCGTCGCACTCTTCGCCGGCCTGCTTGATCCCGTCGCCGCACTTCGCCGCCTTGCACGTGTTGCTGCAAGCATCGGTGTTGACCATGTTGCCATCGTCGCAGTCCTCGCCGGCCTGGACGATGCCGTCGCCGCACTTCGGCAGCTTGCAGGTGTTGGAGCAGGCGTCGGTGTTGACCATGTTGCCGTCGTCGCAGTCCTCGCCGGTCTGGACGATGCCGTCGCCGCACTTCGCGTTTTGGCAGGTGTTGGAGCAAGCATCGGTGTTGACCGAGTTGCCGTCGTCGCAGTCCTCGCCGGCCTGGACGATGCCGTCACCGCACTTCGCCGTCTTGCAGAGGTTGGTGCAGGCGTCGGTGTTGATCATGTTGCCGTCGTCGCAGTCCTCGCCGGCCTGGACGATGCCGTCACCGCACTTCGCCGCCTTGCAGAGGTTGGTGCAGGCGTCGGTGTTGACCATGTTGCCGTCGTCGCATTCCTCGCCGGCTTGCACGACGCCGTCACCGCACTTCGGCAGCTTGCAGGTGTTGGAGCAGCCGTCGCCGTTGACCGAGTTGCCGTCGTCGCAGTCCTCGCCGGCCTGAACGAAGCCGTCACCGCACTTCGCGTTTTGGCAGGTGTTGGTGCAGGCGTCGGTGTTGACCATGTTGCCGTCGTCGCACTGCTCGCTCCCGTTCACCGTGCCGTCGCCGCAGCGCGGGCCGAGGCCGGAGCAATCGCTCTTGCAGAAGCCGTAGGTGCCGTTCTGCGCGCCGTTGTCGCAGACCTCGCCGGCCTGCTGGATGCCGTCGCCGCAGAACCCCGAGGGCACGTACTCGTACGCGCCGATGTCGAACTCCGCGCCGTTGATGCCGTCACCGTTCACGGGCCGGATCGCGCCGAGCAAATCGGTCGCCGGCGCACCTGCGCTGGTGCCCGCGTCGATGCAGACGCTCCCCATCTGGAGCGTGAGATCGGTCGGCGGGCTCGTGTAGTTCGGGTTCTGGTTGATGACGCCGGTGCCGGCGGTGACGCCGGAGAAGTTGGTGACGTTGTTCCAGACGTCGGAGTAGGTGGCGTTGACGGTGATGGAGCCGCCGCCGCCGGTGTTGCGGTAGACGCCGATGCTGGCGTGCTGGCTGATGATGCTGTTCTTGATCGTCAGGTTGTGCGAGTTGCCCGAGCTCGCATAAGCCTCGACACCGTAGTTGCCATTCTGGTGAATGGTGGAGTTGAGGATGCTCGTGGTGACGGTGTATCCGCCGATGACGTAGAGATAGATGCCTTTGGAAGCGCACGACCGTACGACGGTGTTGGTGATCTGGATGTTGGCATTCCCGCTCGTGGTCGTGGCGTAGATACCGGTGTTGGTACAGCTCTGGATGATCGAGTTGAGGATCGTCGGGCTCGCCTTCTGATCGATCTGGACGCCGTAGTTGCCGCCGGTGACGGTGAGGCCGTCGAAGGTGGGCGCGCCGTCGGTGAGGTAGACGCCGGTGCTCGTGGTGCCCACGGTCACGTTCTTGATGACGTTGTTCGCCGTCGTCGCCCCCGAGGTGATGCCGATGCTCGTCTCGTCGATGTCGACGCGCGTGAGCGACGACGCCGTCATCGCCGGGAGGAGCACCACGCCGTACCAGCTCGCCGCGCCCGTGCCCGTCGAGGTGAGCTTGATGTGCTGCGCGCTCGTCGCGTTGGCGGAGAGCGTCCCGAGCACGCGCAGCTCGCCGCGGGCCCCGTCGTTGCCCGACACCATGATGTCGCTCGTGGCCCATTGAAGGGTGACGCCCGGATCGATGGTGAGCGTCACGCCCGGCCCGACCGTGAGGTCGCCCAGCACGTTGTAGGGAGAGCCGGCCGTCGTGAGCGTGGTGTTGGTCCACAGCGTGCCGTAGAGGCCCGGCGTGGGATCGTTCACGTACGGCAGCGCGCCGATGTCCTGGCCCGTCTCACCGGCGTAGCGCGCCGGCGAGTTCGAGGTGAGCCGGAGGTTGGTCGGGCCGGTGACGTAGATCGGGTTGGCCGCGAAGACGCCGGTGCCGGCGGTGACGCCGGAGAAGTTGGTGACGTTGTTCCAGACGTCGGAGTAGGTGGCGTTGACGGTGATGGAGCCGCCGCCGCCGGTGTTGCGGTAGACGCCGATGCTGGCGTGCTGGCTGATGATGCTGTTCTTGATCGTCAGGTTGTGCGAGTTGCCCGAGCTCGCATAAGCCTCGACACCGTAGTTGCCATTCTGGTGAATGGTGGAGTTGAGGATGCTCGTGGTGACGGTGTATCCGCCGATGACGTAGAGATAGATGCCTTTGGAAGCACACGAGCGTACGACGGTGTTGGTGATCTGGATGTTGGCATTCCCGCTCGTGGTCGTGGCGTAGATACCGGTGTTGGTACAGCTCTGGATGACCGAGTTGCTCAGCGTGGGGCTCGCCTTCTGATCGATCTGGACGCCGTAGTTGCCGCCGGTGACGGTGAGGCCGTCGAAGGTGGGCGTGCCGTCGGTGAGGTAGACGCCGGTGCTGGTGTTGCCGATGCTCGTGGCGGTCACGTTCAGCGCCGAGCCGAGGGCCGAGCTGCGGATGCCGATGGACGTGTTCTGGATGGTGACGTTGGCGATCGTCGCCATGGTCGCGGCGGCGTCGACGACGATGCCGTACCAGACCGCGGCCCCCGTGCCGCTCTGCGCGCGGAACGTGATAGGGCTCGCGGCGGTGCCGCTCGCGTTGAGCGTGCCTTTGATGATCAGCTCGGCGCGGGCGCTGTCGAGGCCGGCCACCTGGCTGTCGCCGCTCGCGAACTGGACGTCGACGCCGGGCTGAATGGTGAGGAACGCGCCGTTCGGGACCGTGACGTCGCCCTGGATGATGTAGGGGCTGCCGGCGGTGGTCCACGTTTGGTTGATGACGTTGCCGCCGTTGATCGTCGTCGCCGCGTGGGCCACGCGGGATCCGAGGACGAGGGTCGCGCAGAACAGCGCGAGCGCGACGACGCGCAGGAGAGCACGAGCGAGAAAAGCAGGCATGAACGAGCCTCCGACTCCGGCACGACGCGACCGCGCGCCGCCACCCCGAAGCGTGAATGCGCGCAGTAAATGGAAGACACCTGCGTCCGTCAAGGCACGAGCACGACACCGGCGCTCGACGGAAGTCGATCGAGATTCGCAGGGCGCGCGTCTCGTGGACGACGCGTTGTGCCGAGGGGACTGGGTGTGAGGGATCGAACGATTTGCTAGCGCGCGACGAGCACGAGCGCGTCGTCGTTCGGCCGCACGAAGGCGACCATCACGCGCTGCGCGATCACGATGGGGTGCTCGCGCAGCAGCTCGGGCTCGCGCGAGAGATCGACGCGCGTCGTGAGCCCATCGGTGTACATGAGCACGACGTCGCCGTCCTCGAGCGGCACGCTGTCCGCGAAGGGCCGGCGCTTGAGGCCGCGGCCGCCGAGCGTGGCGCTGCTCCCCGAGAAGAGGCGCGCGCTCTTCTCGCGCTCGATGCGCGTGGTCACGTTACCGACGCCGGCATGATCGAGGATGCGCGTGGCCTCGTCGATGCGCGCCACGCACATGACCGCGCCGCGCGTGCCCTTCAGCGGATCGTCGCAGGCTTCGAGGATCGCCGTCGGGCTCGAGCGCGCGCCCGACTCCGCGAGGAACCGCTCCATGGCCTGCCCCGAGGCCTCGTGCGCCGGAGGCCCGTGACCGATTCCATCGGCCACTGCGAACATCAGCGTGTCGCCGTCGCGCACGAAGGCCGCGTGATCGCCGCTCACCAGCTCGCGCGGCAGCGGGCGCCCGAGGATGCCCACCTCGCGCCGCCGCGGGACCTTGGCGGCGAAGGCCCGCGCTCGGATGCACGTGCCCTCGCCGGCGCGCGCGTCGATGTCGATCTCGTCCATCAGGCGGCGCACGGCCGCGAGCCCGCGGTCCGGTGTCGTGCCTTCGAGCGCGCGCGCCGGGTCGGTGATCCCGGGGCCGCCGTCGGCCGCGACGATCTCGATCCCTGCGATCGTGCCGCGCTTCGTGGCCCGCATCGCGAGATGCCCGCGGCGCGCGTGGCGGAGCTGATTGTCCAAGAGCTCGCGCGCGGCCGACGCGACCCGATCGATGAGCGTCGCGTCGAGCCCATTCTTCGCTCCGAGAGCGCGCACGCTGCTTTCGCCGATCGCAAGGGAGGTCGCGTCGACGGTCGCTATGGGTTCGAGCCCTGCGAGCCAGGCATCGATCAGAACTTTGTCCACGTCACCCTTTGGGCCGGCCGGATCATCCCACCACTCAATAACCCGAGCGGGCGTGCTCGCCTCGCCCGATCGTGACGACCTCACCAAATTGTGACCGTCGTCCCTGGGTTCGTGGGGATTGGCGCGGATCGTCCCGGCGGTGCGTGAACCTACCTTCTCAGCGGCGGCGCATTCCTTCGAGCAGATCGACGACGTTCAAGGCCATGGCGCGGGCCAAGCGCACGGCATCGTCGTCGCCGTCGTGGTGTTGCAGGCGCGCGAGGCGGTCGGCGAGCTGCCGCGCGAGATCGAGGATCGCCTCGGGCGAATCGGCGTCGGCGTCCGCCGCGCCGCCGCGTGCATGCCGGACCTGACGTTGCTGATCTTCCCGCGCGAGCTCCGTCACGTCCATCGTCGTAGCCACCACGCCACCTCCTCGAACCTTGCTTCCGTCTACCAAGCACTCCGGGCCACCACCGCTGGGAGCTTCCGGATCCGGGCGTCGGGATTGGCCGGCGCTCCGAGGATCGGCGCTCGCAGCGGAGGTTTGGATGCTCTAGTCGGCGGAGGTGTCAGATGTGTCGCACGCCGGTGACGCGCTTTGCGGGCGCGCCCGAAGCGCGCCCAGGGGTTTGCCATCAGCGGTGGGTGCCGGGGTTGCTGACGGAGGTCTGCTGCCACCTGAAGAAGTCGAGAATCGAGGACGAATCGAAGATCGCATCGCTCGAGTCCCAGATCATGAATTGCACGGTGATGGTCTCGCCGGCGAGGACCGGCGCCTCCGTCGTCAGCCACCCGGTGCCGCCGCCGATGGAGCTCGGCGGACCGCAGGGGCTGTCGGGATCGCCGAAGCCGGTGCCCGCGAGCTCCGCCTTGCCGCCCGCGCAGAAGTTGAAGCCCATCACGGGCGCGCCCGAGCACCCGGTCGGCCCGGCCACGCAGCGATCGAAGAAGTTGAGGTTCACCGAGCCCGGCGTGCCCTGCGCGTCGAAGACGATGTCCTTGTTGTTGGCGATGCCCGGCGCCTTCGTGTCGAGGAGCACGGCCCAGATGTCGTTGAACCCGGTGCACGCGTACTCGGGATACTCGGCCGAGAAGAACGAATGATCGAAGGCGAAGCTCGACGCGTTCGTGGGCACGCGGATGGTGAGCTTGAGGTTCACCGGATCGAAGGCCGCGTTGCTGGGCGTGGGGCAGCCCGTCTTGTTGGTGGGGAAGCCCGCCGGGAGGTTGTACCCGCCACCCACCGGCCCCGGCGGCAACGTCTGCAAGCCGCCCTGCGGCCCACCCATGAAGTACTCCTGTGAGGGCGTCGCCGCCGCGCCCGACGAGAGGAGCACGAAGTTCGCGTTCTTCCGCGGACCGAGCACGTTCCCGAAGCTCGTGATGATGGCGTGCGCTTTCGACGCCGGTACGCCCGTTCCATCCGCGAGCCGGAACTCCGCGTTGATGAGGCCCCACTTCTTGTTCGCGCCCGTGGCCGTCGCGGTGGTCGTCTGGCAGATGTCGATGGCCTTGGCGTAGTCGAACGGATTCTGCGACGTGTATTGGAGGCCGGCCGCGCAATCGAGGATGGGATTGTCGATGCCGCCGTCGCAGTCGTCGTCGACGCCGTTGGGGAAGTCGAACGCACCCGGGTTGATCTTCGGGTTGTTGTCGTCGCAATCGTTGTCGCAGATCGTGTAGCCGTCACCATCGTTGTCCGGGCACGGCCCGTCCGGCTGCACATCGGGCTGCACGTCGATGGGAACGTCGATCGGCACATCGATGGGGACGTCGATGGGAACGTCGATCGGCACATCGATGGGGACATCGATCGGTACGTCGATGGGAACGTCGATCGGTACGTCGATGGGAACATCGATCGGCACATCGATGGGAACGTCGATCGGTACATCGATGGGAACATCGAAAGGGACGTCGATGGGAACATCGATTGGCACGTCGATGGGGACATCGAACGGCACGTCGATGGGGACGTCGATCAGCACATCGACGAGCACGTCGGGCTTCGCGTCATTTCCCGCATCGCCGCCGCCTTCGCCGCCCTCACCACCGACACCGTCGTCGATCCCGAGATCGCTGCGCGATCCGCAGCCTGGGGAAAGCCACGCCACGGGCATCAAAGCGGCCAAGAGCACGATGCCCCAGCGCATCCGGCGCTTTGGCAGCGGGCGGCGCGAGGCGCGTCGCGGCCCGCGAGGGACCTCATCGGGATCGGCATCGGGCGTTCTAAGCAAGAGAGCCTCCAGAAGCGGCCCCAGGCAGGCGACCCGGAGCCGCCTTCAGCCTATCAGGAAACGTCCGCGGATCGCGCATTCGCGGGAGGTGCTACCTTCGAGCGATGGAGCTTCCGCGTCTGTTCGACGAGCTGGCGCGCGCTGCCGAGCGGGCAGGGATCCGCGTGCGGAGCGAAGCGTTCGATCCGAACCTCTCCGACGTGAAGCGTCCGCGCGGCGGCCTCTGCACGCTGCGCGGTGAGCGCATCATCCTCGTCGACGCCAAGCTCCCTCTGCCCGAGCGCATCGCCACCGTCGCCGAAGCCCTCGCCGGCGTGGACCTCGAGCACGTCTTCATGCCGCCCATCGTCCGCGCCACGATCGGCGCCTACGCGCCGGTGTCTGCGCCGCCACGCCCCCCGCGTGATCTCCCGAAGCCGGGCCTGCGCCTCGTCCGCGGTCGTCGTAGCTGATCTCCGAGAGAGCGGCTCGAGCACGTCGCGAGTGAGCCGTCGCGCACGAAGACCGGCGTGCGCTCCGCGATTTCGAGCCTCGCGTCGGTGATCGCGATCCGTCTGCGAGCACGCGGATTCCGTTCGGCGTTCCACGCGGATCTCTGAAGCGATTTTCACGCGCCGCAGCGCGCGCTGAAAGAAACGTACGTGGTATTTTGCGACAACTTGCCCCGCATGCCTGTTGCGGTCCCGTTCGCGCGCGTGATTGCGGATGGCACGTGACGTGCTGAGTGCGAGGTGACCTCTGGTCCCTCGTGCACCTCATGATGAATCCGTCCTTGTCCGTTGCGAATGCTGCCCCCGAACAGGGAGGCGTGAGCGGTCCCACTGCCGATCCGGGGCCTTCGGCACCCGGCCCGCGATCCTTCTCGCGGATGCTGCCAGGCGTGATCGGCGCCGTGGTCGTCAGCATCGTCTCCATCGTCGCGGCCTCGGGCTTCACGCGTCCGCCGCCGCCGCCCGCGCCGCAGGCGAAGGGCATGAAGGTCGGTGAGGACGACGTCACCCTCGCCGCGGGCGCGCCGCAGTGGAAGGTGCTCAAGCTCGGGCCCGCGAAGGCGAGCGCCACGCGCTGGAGCGAGCCCGTGCCCGCCCGCGTGAAGATCGACGAGAGCCACGCCGCGCGCGTGGGCTCTCCGCTCGCGGGCCGCGTGACGCACGTCCTCGTCGAGCTCGGTCAGCCCGTGAAGCTCGGTGATCCGCTCTTCACCGTGGCGAGCCCCGACATCGCCGGCCTGCGCTCCGAGCGCGAGAAGGCGCAGGTCGATTTCGAGATCACGAAAGAGCGGCTCGCGCGCACGCGGGCGATGGTCGAGGCCCGCGCCGTCCCGCAGAAGGACGAGCTCGACGCCGATCAGCAGTACCGCCAGGCCGTGCTCGCGCTCAAGCTCTCGCAGAGCAAGCTCGCGTCGCTCAAGGTCTCGTCCCGCGCGGAGAACGAGTTCACCGTCGTCGCCCCGCGCGACGGCGTGATCGTGGAGAAGAACGTGCTGCCCGCGCAGCAGATCGGCAGCGAGCCGAGCCTCGTGAGCGTCGCCGATCTCTCCAGCGTGTGGGTCGTCGCCGACGTCTTCGAGGCCGACGCCATCGGCGTGAACGAGGGCACCGCCGTGCGCATCACGAGCCCGTCGATCCCCGATCTCGCCATCGAAGCGAAGGTGGAGATGGTCTCCGCCGTCGTCGATCCCGCGCGCCACACCATCCCGGTCCGCGTGCGCCTCGAGAACGACAAGCTCCACCTCAAGCCCAACGTCTTCGCGCAGATGCGCTTCTCCATCGCGCCCGCCGAGGGCAGCGTGGAGACCGCGGCCTCCGCGCTCGTCACCGACGGCGCCAAGCAGTTCGTCTACGTGCAGAGCGCCGAGGGGCATTTCACGCGGCGCCAAGTGGTGGCCGGCTCCGCGCGCGAGGGCAAAGTCCCCATCTTGAGCGGCCTCAAGGCCGACGAGGTCGTGGTCGAGGAGGGCGCCATCCTCCTCGACAACCAGATCGCGTTGAGCCGCTGATCCCGGGCCGGATCGACGCCTCCTCGCTCCACGTTTCCGCGCCGTCGCGGTGATCGAGCGGGCCGGCTCCGCCCTCCGGCGGAGCGCGCCCACGCTCGTCGCTCGCGCTCTCTCCTGGACCGCCCATGCTCGACGCCATCCTCAAGTTCTCCCTGGGAAACCGCCTGGCCGCGTTCCTCCTCGCCGCGCTGATCGCGTGCTGGGGTTGGTATGCGTACTCGGGCCTCACGGTGGAGGCGTTCCCCGATCCGACCGACACGCAGGTCCAGCTCATCACGCTCTTCCCGGGCCAGCCCACCGAGGAGGTCGAGCGCCGCGTCTCCGTCCCGCTGGAGCGCGCGTTGAACGGCGCGCCGGGCCTCATGCGCCTGCGATCGATCGCGCTCTTCGGCCTCTCGTTCGTGACGCTCACGTTCGACGATCAGACCGACGTCTACCGCGCGCGCCAGCAGGTCTCGGAGCGCCTCGCCGACGCCGAGCTGCCCGAAGGCGTGAAGCCGCAGCTCGGTCCGCTCGCCACGCCCATCGGCGAGGTCTATCGCTACACGCTCGACGGCAAGACCAGCGATCCCATGTCGCTGCGCACCCTGCAGGACTGGGTCGTGCGCCCGCAGCTCCTGCAAGTCCCCGGCGTCGCCGACGTCGTCTCGTACGGCGGCCTCATCCGCGAGATCCACGTCGAGCCCAACCCCACCAAGATGGCCGCGCTGGGCGTGGGCCTCTCCGACGTCTTCACCGCGCTGCAGAAGGCGAGCGCCAACGCCACCGGCGGCTACGTCGAGCGCGGGCAGGAGATGTTCGTCATCCGCAGCCTCGGCATCTTCAAGGACATGGTCGACATCGAGTCGGTGCGCGTCGGCTTCCACGACGGCGTGCCCATCACGGTGCGCGACATCGCCGGGGTCACCGAGGGCTACACGCCGCGCCAAGGCATCGCCACGCGCGACGGCGATCAGGACGTCGTCGAAGGCATCGTCCTCATGCGCCGCGGCGAGAACCCCACCATCGTCCTCGGCGCGCTGAGCAAGCGCATCGGCGATCTCAACGGCCGCATCCTCCCGAAGGGCGTCAACATCAACGCCTTCTACGATCGCACCGAGCTCGTCCACACCACGCTGAAGACCGTCTTCCACAACCTCGCCGAGGGCGGCATCCTCGTCACGCTCGTCCTCTTCGTCTTCATGCTCTCGGTGCGGGCCTCGCTCATCGTCGCCCTCGTCATCCCGCTCTCGCTCGCCGCCTCGTTCATCTACCTCTCGGTGCGCGGCATGTCGGCGAACCTGCTCAGCATGGGCGCGGTCGACTTCGGCATCATCGTCGACGGCGCCGTGATCCTGGTGGAGCACCTCTTCCACAAGCTCTCGCCCGGCCCCGATCACGATCCCCACGACGACGCCCACAAGCCGCTCGCCGATCGCATCTACGAAGCGTCGCGCGAGGTCGCGCGCCCCACGCTCTTCTCGCTGCTCATCATCATCGCGGCGTACCTGCCCATCTTCTCGCTCCAGCGCGTGGAGGGCCGCATCTTCTCGCCGCTCGCCAACACGGTGGTGAGCGCGCTCGTGGGCGCGCTCCTCGTGAGCTTCACGCTCGTCCCCGTGCTCTGCCTCTACGCGCTCAAGAAGCCCAAGCCCCACAAGGACTCTCCCGTCCTCGTGTGGGCGCGTCGCGCGTACGAGCCCACGCTCGCCTTCGCCATGAAGAACGGCGCCACGGTCATGACCCTCGCCTTCGGCGCGTTGCTCACCGCGGCGGTGCTGCTCCCGCGCCTCGGATCGGAGTTCCTCCCCGAGCTCAACGAGGGCGCGCTCTACGTCACCTTCTCGCTGCCCGGCAACACCGCGCTCACCGAGGGCCGCAAGCTCACGCCGCGCATCAAGGAGCTCCTCGCCCGCACGCCCGAGGTCACCGGCCTGCAAACGCAGCACGGCCGCCCGGAGGACGGCACCGATCCCAAGCTGCCGAGCAACCTCGAAGTCTTCGTGAAGCTGAAGCCCCTCGATCAGTGGCGCAAGGACAAGCCCCTGCTCGACGATCTCGTCTCCGAGATGACCGAGAACCTCCTCGAGATCCCCGGCCTCGAGTTCAACTTCTCCCAGCCCATCCGCGACAACGTGGCCGAGAACATCTCCGGCCAGCAGGGCCAGATCGCGCTCAAGATCTTCGGCGACGATCTCGTCACGCTCCAGGAGGCCGCCGAGAAGGCCAAGGATCTGATCAACGCCGTCCCCGGCGCCGCCGACGTCGGCCTCGTGAAATCCGGCGACATGCCGCAGCTCTCGGTGAAGCTCGATCGCCGCGCGCTGGCCCGCTACGACCTCGATCTCGGCGACGTGCAGGACTACATCGAGACCGCGATGGGCGGTCACGTCGCCAGCCAGCTCTGGGACGGCGATCGCCGCTTCGACATCACGGTGCGCCTCCCGCGCGTCACCCGCGAGGACGTCGACGCCATCCGTCGTGTCGTCATCCCCCTCAAGGACGGCTCGCTCGTGCCGCTCTCCGCCGTCGCCGACGTGCGCATGGGCATCGGCCGCGCCGCCATCACCCGCGAAGGCGGCCGCCGCTACATCGGTGTTCGCATGAACGTGCGCAACCGTGATCTCGGATCCTTCGTGAAGGAAGCCCAAGACAAAGTCTCCGCCGCCATCACCGTTCCTCCCGGATACGAGATGACCTGGGGCGGCGAGTTCGAGAACCAGCAACGCGCCATGGCCCGCCTCAAGCTGGTCATCCCGCTCGCGCTCCTGATCACGTTCCTGCTCTTGTTCTCGGCCTTCGGCAGCGTCTTCGACGCGACCATCATCCTGCTCAACGTGCCCTTCGCGCTCATCGGCGGTGTGTTCGGCTTGGCCGCCGTGAAGATGACGTTGAGCGTCTCCGCCGCCGTCGGCTTCATCGCGCTCCTCGGACAAGCCGTGTTGAACGGCGTGCTCGTGGTGGCCGCGATCCGAAGCCGAATGGATGCAGGGGAGGGGCTCCTCGAAGCGGTGATGGGCGGCGCGCGTGATCGCCTGCGAGCCGTCTTGATGACCGCGCTGCTCGCGTCGCTCGGCCTCCTGCCCGCGGCGATGTCGCACGCGATCGGCAGCGAGACGCAGCGGCCCATCGCCGTCGTCGTCGTCGCCGGAACCATCAGCGCCGCAGCCCTCACGTTGGTGGTGCTGCCGCTGACCTACTACTGGGCCTGCGTGCTTCGCGACCGCATGGCGCAGCGCCGCGCGGCGGAAGAGGCAGCCGTGGGGTGAGAGCCACAGCTGTTTGCTGTGCGCCCATCTTGCCTCCCGCGTAAGCGATCGGGGCAGCCCCGACTGCCACCCTGCCACTCCTCGTTACGATCGTACGATGAGTGCTTTGACGGTCCAGGCGTCCGCCAACCTCTCCTCGTTGAACACCGGCGAATTCCGGCCTTTTCGGCTGATCGTCTCGGTGACGGACGCGAACGGTCTACCACGCACCGGCCTCGCGCAGCCCAACTTCACCGTGCAGATCGGTCCGGGGGACGCCGCCGTTTATCCGCCGGCGGTGCCGACCACCATCAAGGTGAGCCCGTTGAACATTCCCGGGTTGTACTTGCTCTCGGTGATGCCCAAGGCCCGTTGGCAAGCCGTCCCCTACACGTTGTTCGTTTCCGTGAGCGATGGCCAGGCTCGGGGACAAGCCATCGTCGACGCTGGCAAGCCTACCGATCTCGCTCGCCTCGACGCGAGCGCGGCGGTAGTCCCGTACCTGTTCAACACGTACACCCTGAGCCCGGGCAACTCGGCGTCGCACCGCGATCCCACGACCGGATTCAAGCTCTTCGTCTCTCTCTCGGACGCCGAGGGCACGCTCATCCAGAGCGCGCGGGATACCCGCGTCATCTGGGACGTGGACGTGCGGACGAGCATCATGCGCACCGCGCCGCCGGTCCACGTGCCCTCGTATGATGATCTGGTCTCGCTCACGCCGACGAAGCTCGAGATCACGCTCTCGCCGCGAGGGTTCTACGAGATGGACGTGCGGGTGATGGACGCCGACCTGCGATCGGTCGCCGCGTTCATCCTCTCCGCGACGGTCAAGACGTTCAGAGGCTTTGCCTCGACCCTGGAGCGTCGTGCCCAGGCCTTCTGCATGCTTCCTCTGAGCTCACTCGTGTGGCCCCCCGCGAGCTCGTAGACCACGCCGCCGGAACCAGGGCGCGCTGTGCAAACACCGTCCCGATGAACCGGCCGCTCATTCCCATCCTCGCGGCGCCCATTCCCATCTTCTCCGCCCTCCTGCCATCAGCCTCTCATCCGTCTCCCATACCCGCCGTCCCCAAGCGGCCAGCGACTCACGTTGACGCTGGTGATCTCGCTCCCGATCCGGCGGCCCTCCTCGCTCATCCCCATCCTCGCCGCGCCGATCCACCGATCCTCCACGCGCATTGGCCTCCTCGTCGCTCCCATCTCACCAGTCTCCAAGACCAGGCGGCCATACGCCCACCTCCTGCGCGTCCTCTTCACCCCCATCCGCATACCTCCGAGGCCGATCGGAATACGCTTTGGGGCCTATCGGGATACTCCTCGGGGCCTATCGCAATACACGCTCGGCCTTCGTGGAATGGCCTTGCGTGTCCGTGCGTCTCTCTCGCCGACGGACGCGCCGCGGTCGTGCGGCGCAGCGTCGACAGGAGGGAACCATGAACGACCCCAAGCGCCCGGTGCCGGGGGAGCTGCACATCGACGCGAGCGATGTGAAGGCCACCGACATCACCCCCGAGCAGATCCTGAAGCTCACCAAGGTCCGCGACGGCTTCGAACAGGCGGTGAAACAGGTCCTCAACCTCAAGCCGGAGGACGTCGAGCGAGCGGGCATCAACCCCAAGGAGATCGAGCGTCTCCGGGCCGTCTTCGCGGAGGACGAGCGCATCGGTGAGGTGCTCCCCGCCGCCGACAAGATGGCCGAGCTCCTCCGGGAGGCGCGCCTCCTACGGCGGCACGACATCGGCACCATCCTCGCGGAGATGGCCGCCCAGGTGCGCCGCCGCGCCGATCGCTCGCCCAGCGCCGGCGAGGTGCTCGGCCCCTTCGCCGCGTTGCACGACTACCAGTACGGCCCCGGCGCCAAGGCCGCCGCCACCAAGGAGAAGGCCAAGGACGCCGCCAAGGGAGAGGGCGGCGGCACGCCGTAGCGCCGCGTCGGGTGTTGCGGGTGCGAGCACGCGGGGACGCGATGCGCACCCGGACATGAAAAAAGGCGCAGGGATGAGGCCCCTGCGCCTTCTTCGACGCGCCGGCGTCGCGGCGCCTACCGATCAGCTCACGGGATCAGCTTCGTCGCCTCGTCGTACGTCGCCGCCACGGCCGCGTCGATCTGACCGACGTCCGGGCCGCCGGCCTGCGCCATGTCGGGCCGCCCGCCGCCCTTGCCGCCCACGAGGGCGGCCACGCTCTTGATCAAGTCACCCGCCTTGAGCGACGCGGTGGCCTCCTTGCTGACCATCACCGCGAGCGTCGCCTTCCCATCGGTCGCCGCCGCGAGCAGCACAGCCGCCTTGCCGCCGAGCTTGTCGCGCAGCTTCTCCGCGTAGTCGCGGAGCGGGCCGGCCTGCGTGCCGTCGGGCGCGCGCTTGGCGAGCACCTTCACGCCCTTGATGTCGCGCGCCTCGGCGAGCCACGCGTCGATGCCGCCGCCGTTGGTGCCGCTGCTGCCGCCTTCGAGGAGCTTGCGATCGAGGTCCGCGACCTTCTTCTCCAGTTCGCGCTCGTGGGCCACGAGGCGGGTGATCTTGTCCACCAGATCGCCGCCCTTCACCGCCGCGCGGGCGCGGCCGAGCTCACCTTCCAGCTCGCGCACGTGGTGGAGCGCATTGAGGCCCGTGGCCGCGAAGATGCGGCGCACGCCGGCCGCGACGCCGCCTTCGCTCGTGATCTTGAACAACCCGATGTCGCCGAGCGCGCGCGCGTGGGTGCCGCCGCAGAGCTCCACGACCTCGGGGGTCATGGTCAACATGCGGACGGTGTCGCCGTACTTCTCCTCGAAGATGGCCATGGCGCCGCGCTTCTTCGCTTCATCCATGGTGAGGATCTCGGTCACCACCGGCGCGTTCACGAGCACCTTCTGGTTCACGAGGTCTTCGATCTTCTGCATCTCGTCCGTGGTCAGCGGCTTGTTGTGCGTGAAGTCGAAGCGGAGGATGTCCGGGCCCACGCGCGAGCCCTTCTGCTGCGCGTGCTCGCCGAGCACGGTGCGGAGCGCCCAGTGCAGCACGTGCGTCGCCGAGTGGTTGCGGCGCGTGGACGAGCGCGCGGCGTGATCGACCTCGAGCCGGACGGCGTCGCCCACCGCGATCGCGCCTTCCTTCACCACGCCCTGGTGCACCACGAGGCCCGTCAGCGGCTTCTGCGTGTCGGTGATCTCGACGCGCACGCCGTTCGCCGTGATGGTGCCGACGTCGCCGACCTGGCCGCCGCTCTCGCCGTAGAACGGCGTCACGGGCACGACGATCTCGACCTTCGTACCGGCCTCGGCGCGGTCCACGAGCGAGCGCGTCACCGCGCCGTCCTTGCCCTCTTCCACCTTCAGGATCACGGAGATGGTGCTGTCGCCGTTCTCGCGCTCGTAGCCCGTGAAGGTCACCGGCTTGCCGAGCTTGGTGCGCGCCGCGTGGTACGCGGGATCGACCTTCTCCTCGGCGTTGATGTCGCCGTGCGCCTTCTCCTCGTCCTCGGGTCGCACGATCTTGCTGGCGGCCTTCACGTCGACGGAGACGCCGTGCTCGCGACAGATGACCTCGGTCAGGTCCACGGGGAAGCCGTAGGTCGTGTAGAGGTCCGCGGCCTGCTCGGGCGACAGCGTCTTCTCGCCCTTCTTCTCCAGGTCCTCGAAGCGCTCCTCGAGGATCTTGAGGCCGCGCTTGAGCGTGGCCCGGAAGCGGATCTCTTCGTCCTCGGTGACGCGCGCGATGAGGTCGCGGCGATCGCGCAGCTCGGGGTAGACCGCGCCCATGCGGTCGACCACCTCGAGCGCCACCTCGTGGAGGAACGGACGCTCGATACCGAGCCGCTCGCCGTGGCGGATGGCCCGGCGCATCACGCGGCGGAGCACGTACTCGCGCTTGGCGCGATCGGGGAGGATGCCTTCGGCCATGAGGAAGGCCGTGGTGCGCGCGTGGTCCGCGATGACGCGCATCGACACGTCGTCGTTCTCCAACGTGCCGCCGTACTTCTTGCCGGAGATGGCCGCAGCCTTCTCCACGAGCGGGCGGAGGAGATCGGTGTCGTAGTTCGACGTCACGCCCTGGAGCACGCAGGCCACGCGCTCGAGGCCCATGCCGGTGTCGATGCTGGGCGCGGGGAGCGCCACGAGCGGCGCGTCCTTGGTGGCGCGATCGAACTGCATGAAGACCAGGTTCCAGATCTCGGTCCAGCCCGATCCGTCGAGCCGCGGCTCCTCGCCGAAGCGCGCGAGATCGGGCTCGTTGCCGTGGAAGAAGTGGATCTCCGAGCACGGCCCGCACGGGCCCGTGTCGCCCATCGTCCAGAAGTTGTCGTCCCTGCCGAGGCGGAGGATGCGGTCGTCGCCGAAGCCCGTCACCTTGCGCCAGATCGCGGCCGCCTCGTCGTCGGCAGGGAGCCCGTCCTCGCCCTTGAACACGGTGATGACGAGCCGGCTCGCCGGGATCTCGTACACCTTCGTGAGGAGCTCCCAGGCGAAGGCGATCGCGTCCTCCTTGAAGTAGTCGCCGAACGAGAAGTTGCCGAGCATCTCGAAGAACGTGTGGTGCCGGGCGGTGACACCGACGTTCTCCAGATCGTTGTGCTTGCCGCTGATGCGGATGCACTTCTGGCTCGAGGTCGCCCGCTTGTAGGGCCGCTGATCCTTGCCCGTGAACACGTCCTTGAAGGGGACCATGCCGGCGTTGGTGAACATCAACGTCGGGTCGTTCTGCGGGATGATCGGCGCGCTCGCGCAGGCCTCGTGGTTCCGCGCGGCGAAGAAGTCGAGGAAGGTCTTGCGGACCAGATCGGAGCTGGGGTTCTCGGAGGCTTTGGCGACGGACGTGGTCATAGGAGCGCGTCGCTCTAGCATGATCGCTCACCGACGGGGAGCCGGCCGCGCCCGTCCGCTCCGGCCGGTCCGATCACGCCGGGATCATGCGCGCTGCGGGGCGCCGTCGCTGACCGCTCCGCGCTGCGCGTCGCGCGAAGGATCGTCGCCCCGAGCCTGCGCTCGGCCCGGGCGCCCGCGCCTCAATCCCGCGGGACGCCCAGCGCTTCCTGCCGCGCGGCGATCTCTTTGATCTCGGCCTCGCAGTCGGAGAGCGGCGCCACGAACTGCACCGCGGTGCTGTGGTGCCAGACCTCCGCGCGCTTGCCCGAGAGCGGCGTGACCCGCACCACGTACGCCGCCACGCGGTGCACCTGGTTCATGTCCTCGGTGAGGTAGAGGTTGAGGAGGATCTCGCTGCCGACGACGAGCTTCTCCCGCGTGAAGAGGAGCGCGCCCGAGACGCTCAGATCACGGATGAGCGCCATCCGCGTCGAGCCGCCGGCGCGCTGGATGTGCGCCGGAAAGCACGCGAAATGACGCGGATCCGCGCGGCGCTCCGACGCCGGCTCCCCCTGCTCGTTGGCCTCGTTGTCGCTCATGGACGTCGTCCTCGGCGGCGTACGGTACCAGAAGCCGGAGCCCGCCGTCCCGCTCGGACGCGCCGCCTTCCGGCGCGCGCGTTCGCTCCATCACGCGTGCGAACGCCGCGGACGTTTGGCGCGCGTCGGCCACTCGGGCCCGGTCCGGTCCTGCACCTCGAGGCCCGCGTGGATGAGCGCGCGGAGCACGTCGGAGCGCTTCGCTTTACGCCAAGGCGTGGAGAGAACGGGGATGAGCGCGTCGACCCGCGCCAGCGTCTGCTCGTCCAGCCGGACGGCCACGTGCTTGGTAGCCATGGTGTTGCACTGTAAGCCAGAGGTTACGTTCGTCATAAGGGTTGTTTCGGGCTCAATGATTTGAAACGTTGTATAACATCGTTGACGATGTGGTAAGGTCGCCGTCGTGAAACGTGCCGTCGTCCGTCTCCCGAGAGAAGTCGTCGAGCGGCTCGATCTGCTCGTCCAAAAGCTCCGCACCGCTCATCCGGCGCGGTCGGTCTCACGTGCTGCGGTGGTGCGCGCCCTCATCGCCGGTGCGCTCGATGCCGCCGAGCGTGATGCGTCCACCAAGCCCTTGTCACCGAGCCCCTCGCCCTCGTCTCGTGCGTCTCGTGCGCCTCGTGCGTCTCGTGAAGCAGAGCCGCCGGACCCAGGCGTCTTAGCCCACGCAGCGGACCTTGGCTCGAGCAGCGACGCCGGCGCACCGGGCAGCGAAAGAGGGAGCTCGTGAAGTCGCGCTCCAGCGCCCCCGAGGATGCGCCGCGGCTCCTCGGAGCGCCTGCGTTCCACGCGCTTCGTGATGTGCTGCGAGCCTTCGCGCGCGGCGGCATGCCGTCACGCGCTTCGCGCACACCGGACGAGGACGCGCGCTTGGCCGTCTTTCAGACGCTCAACGAGCTGGTGCTCGTTCTCGATCAGTTTCGCCGCCGCGCGGAACGGGGCGAGGCGGTGCGGCTCCTCGTCACCGAACGAGCGCGTGAAATGGGCCGGGCCATGGTGGAGATCGCCATCGTCCACGACGACGTGACGCGACGATGATGTGACCGGGGTGCGTCGCGAGCGTCGGCGCAGCGCCGTGGCCTTCTCATTGCGAGCTCTGCGCGTCACGAGCGGTGCGGCGGCCATTGCCCATGGCAATGGGGCGCATCCCCGAGGCTCACCGGAATTTTTCGCGACGGGCGGCGACGCAGCGGCGTTTTCCGCCGTTCCGAGCGCGGAGAACTAGCGGGGCCACCATTGCCTGGGGTATTCCTGTGCCCGGGTCCACGAAGCACGTCTCCTCGGGCCCGCGGCAGGCCGCTGCGTGAACGCTCAACGACCTTCATTCCTCGTGCTGTTCGCGCTCCTCGCGCTGCCGAGCTGCGGGCGTGGTGGGGGCGATCACCCATCGCCCTCGGCATCGACGAGCGCGCCGCCCGCCGCCGGATCGGCGAGCGGAGCCGTCGTGCCGGCGAGCGTCTCCGGCTCACCGGCGACGCCTCCCGCGCGTGGCTCGGCGGTTCCGGATGATCCGCCGCCGGGCGCCGTCGCGCCCACGACGTTCGCAGGCGCCAAGGCGGAGAAGGCGTGTCACGCGCAGACCTTCGAGGTCGCGGGCTACCAGACGCGCGGTGAGATCGCGCTCGCCGGGCAGGGCGACGTGGTGGCCGCGGTGTGGCGTCTCAAGCTCAGCGGCAAGCGCGACGAGCAGATCGCGTTCGCCACCTTCGACAAGGATGGCCGTCCGGTCGCGCGCCCGCGCGGCGTCGGTGTCACCACGCTCGACGTGCCGCCGCGGGTGCTCGCGAGCGGCGGCGGGTTCGCGGTGGTGTGGTTCGACGACAAGGGCCTCGCGTTCGCGCGACCGCGCACCGAGCCTCTGCCGCCGCCGGAGATCGCGCATGTCGGCGCGGTCTCGGCCGAGGTGGCCGCCGACGTGGCCCTCGGGCTCTGGCCCGCGGGCGGCGGGCTCGCGGCCGCGCCCTTCGGCGCCGATCGGCAGCAGCTCGGGCTCTTCGTCTTCGCGCCCGAGGAAGGGCCTTCGGTCAAGGCGATGGGCGTCACGCACCACGCGAAGCAGCCGCATCGCCCGGCCATCGCCGCTGGACCGACGGGCACGCTGGTGGCGTGGGTCGAGGGCGACAAGCTGGTCGCCTCGCGCTTCGACGCCGCCGGCAAGGAAGGCGCGGCGTGCACCATCGCGCCCGCGAGCCCCACGCCGCGCGAGCGCCTGGCCCTCGCCGTCACGCCCACGGGCGCCGTGGCGATGTGGATGGAAGGCACCAAGATCCGCACCCGCGGGCTCGATCCATCGGCCTGTCCGGCGTCACCGATTTGGACGGTGGCCGAAGGCAAATGGGCCACGCTGTCCGCGCTCAACGAGACCCCGATCGTCGCTTGGGTCGCCGATGGTGGACGTCTCCTCACGGCGCGTCTCGCGGGCAGCGGCGCGCCTTCGGCCCGCGGCATCGAGGTGTCCGAGGGCGGCACCGGCGTGAAGGACCCCCCCGCGTTGGTGACCTTCGGCGGCCGCGCGGCCTTCGGTTGGGCCGAGGCGATGAGCCCGGTGATCGCCACCAAACGCCTCGCGGTGCGGCTCGTGGACGCGACCTGCATTCCTTGAGCAGGGGCGCCGAAGATCGTTTGAGCTCAAACGATCAGCGGAACGGCGCCGACAGGGTGAAGAGCGCGAGCGCGGCCGCGAACATCGCCACCGTGAGCCCCACGATGGCGAGCGGCACGGCCAGGGCCGCGGCCCCGAGCTCGTTCAAGGCATCGGCCACGAGGGCGGCCACGGGGTGGGCGATGGGCGCGTCCTTGGCGGGCACCCGCGCCACGCGGAGCGCGCCGCGCTCACCGCGGTAGGCCGAGATCGCCCCGCCGGCCACGAGCACGCCGGCAGGCGGCTCCTCGGTGCGCACGAGCGGCAGCAGCGCCGCCTCGTCCTCGCGTCCCGACAGCGGCTCGATGGTGAGGCCGGGGATCGCGCCCCTGCGGACCGCCACGAGCAGCCGCGCCCGAGCCACGAGGCGAAGGGCAGCGATCATCGCGAGCAGCGCGCCGCCCGCGGCCAGCACGAGGGCCAGCGCCCACTGCATGTTGCCGAGCCATGCGATGGAGCCCACGAGCGCCATCGACGCGCCGGCGGCGAACAGCACCCGATCGAGGCCATCGTGGGTGGGCTCGCGTTGCGCTTCCCGCGCCGCGACGATCACGGGCATGAACATCATCCCGAAGGCCTCGCCGATCGGCGCCCCGAGCGCGAAGCCACCGAGCGATACCATGGGCAGCTCCTCATGGATCGAATAGCGCGTGCACGCGCCGAGGAGCACCGTGACCACGTAACCGGTGATGGCCGCGACGCCGGCCGCGCCCGCGCCTCCTGCGATGACGCGGACCCGTGCCCGCATGCTCGTGCTCGCGCCGAGGGCGTAGCGCGCGAGGAGCATCGCGAGGATCGTGGTCACCACCGCGATCGAGAGTGGAGCGAGTGTGCCTGCGTGGAGCTGGTTGCGGACAGGGTCGATGGCGAAGACCGTTGGGGCGGTCAGCACCGCGGTGATCGCCGCCACGGTGCCGACCGCGACACGTCGAGGGGTGATGGCGCGGGGCAGCGGCGCGAGCACGGAGGGGAGCCCGTTCATCGTGGGCGATCGTAGCGTCGGGACGGGGCTCGCGCTTTTGGAGATCCGCGGGAGGCTTCGTGGCGAGCGCGAGGAGAAAGGCGCTGGAGACGGCCTGCACGCCTGGTCGCGGGAGCTGGGAATCGGGCTTATCAGGTGACGTGACCCGTTTGCTCGGGCGACACTGAGGACATGACTTCGACTCGCCATCTCGCGGCCGCCGGAATGGTTGCTTTGAGCGTCGCCGCCGCGTGCGGATTCTCCACGAGCGGGACCTTGGGCCCGGGCAAAGGAGACGGCGGCGCGGCCTCGAGCTCGAGCAGCGCGAGCACGGGAGGCGGTGCCACGGTGACGAGCAGCAGCAGCGCCGTCACGAGCAGCTCCAGCACCGGCGGAGCAGGCGGGACGGGCGGCGCGACGTCGAGCTCCAGCGTGTCGTCGTCCTCCTCGGGGCTGCCCGCGCACTGCACGAACGGCAAGAAGGACAACAACGAAACGGGCAAGGACTGCGGCGGGCCGGAGTGCATGCCGTGCGGTGCCGGAGAGCCGTGCGACGCGGCGACCGACTGCAGCGGTGGGTTCTGCGCGCAGGGCATTTGCTGTACGACGGCGTGCACCGATGCATGTTGGTCGTGCAACGCCGCGGACACTGGCGGCGCAAACGGCGTGTGCTCGCTCGCGAAGGCCGGCGCCGATCCGGGGGACGTGTGCCAGACCAAGTACGGCGGCAAATGTGGCGCGGCTGGGACTTGCGCCTGCGACAACGGGCTCCCCGACACGGACGAGGCGGACACGGACTGCGGCGGCGTGTGCAAGACCAAGTGCGACGACGCCAAGGCCTGCAGCAAGGGCGCCGACTGCCAGAGCAATGCGTGCGTCGACATCGGCGGGGGCAAGAAGATCTGCTGCGATCAGCCCTGCAGCGGTGAATGCAAGACGTGCAACCTCGTGTTGCTCGGCACGAGCTGGGCAGGCCAGTGCGTCGCGTACCCTGCGGGTGAGGCTGGGACCTGCGCTGGAGGCCAGGGCTGCGATGCCACCCAACACTGCATCGCAAACGGGCTCAACGGTTCGCTCTGCAGCGCCGACAACAAATGCGTGAGCGGTCAGTGCGGAGGCGGCACGTGCCGCCCCGATGATCTGCCGGCCGGGTCACCGTGCCTGTTCGACAACTGGTGTCACAACGGCTGCGAATTCACGACGCATCTCTGCAAGTGATCGCGTCCGTGCGCGCCTGACAGGCAGGCGAGGCGCGTGCTCCACACGAGCACGCGCCTCGGTCTGGGATCAGGCATTCTCCTTCTTGGGCTTCGGCATCGGCCGATCCACCGGATGGCGGCGCAGATCGAGCGAATAGGGCGCATCGGGGTGCACATTCCCGGCGATGGGCTCGACCGGCCACGGCTTGGGCGGCTCGACGGTGAAGCGTTGGGCGCGGCGCGCGGAGGCTTCGAAGCGCGTCAGCGGCGGAGCGTCGAAGGCGCGGCCCTCGGGGTGCCACACGTGATAGGCGCAGGCCCCGAGCGAGCGCTTGCCCCACGTGTCCAAGATATCGAGTTGGATGGGGTGATGAATCCCCAAGTGGGGATGGAGGCTGTGCGGCGGCGCCCAGGCGCGGAAGCGCACGCCGCCCACGTATTGCCCGGCCTTGCCGGTGGGCACCATCGGCAGGCTCTGCCCATTGACCAGCACGCGATGGCGCGCGGGATCCACACCGTCGGCGAGCACCTCGATGCGCTCCACGGACGAGTCCACGTAGCGTGAGGTCCCCGTCGTGGTCGTCTCCTCGCCGAGCACGTGCCAGGGCTCGAGCGCGTTGCGGACCTCGAGGCGCACGTCGCCGGCGAACAGATGGCCGACGAGCGGACAACGCATCTCCAGGAAGGGTCGATAT